>NZ_MSCC01000001.1:2244016-2268642 GCF_002954455.1 Photobacterium aquimaris | reverse complement strand
TCATTTAAAAGCTCAGCTTAGGCTGGGCTTTTTTTATACCCTCATTTTAGTCTCGAAACCATTTCTACGTTATTTATCATAATCTTCTTTTTTATCGCATCTCTATGTTGCAGTTAACCGCCTTGGTGCCACTATTGTCAGTATTAAATAAAGATTAAATAACAGACTATTAATAGGCTTAGTATTATTATCACAATCAAATAATTTGTACTATTGTAGCTAGGGTTTCGCGCTGCATTACGTCTTTAAAGCACTAACTTATGAGATAACAGCTCGATGACAGAATTAATCAATGGTGATCTTGGATTATGGGTACTGTTTGCGACCGGTTTTTTAAGCGCGACGTTATTACCAGGTGGTTCAGAAGCTAATTTAATTGCCGCTTTAAAAATGGGGGATAATCCGGTTTGGCAAATTGTTGCGGTAGTGACAATTGGTAATACCCTTGGCGGACTGACTAATTATTGGTTAGGTTTATTACTGCCAGATAAAACGGCAGATAATAAACACAGCAATAAAGCATTATTATGGCTAAAGAAATATGGTTACTGGAGCTTATTATTAAGCTGGATGCCAATTGTTGGTGATCCATTATGTTTAGCGGCTGGGTGGTTGCGCATGCGTTTTTGGTGGTGTGCTGTCGCTATTTTTATTGGGAAAATGATACGCTATATTGCTCTAGCGGTGATTGTGTTAGGGCTATTTCCCGGATTATCAGTGTAAGGAATGTATTAACGTGCAAAAGTGGGTATTAAGTGCTGCATTGCTATCATTAGCGGGTTGTAGTCAATGGAGTGAACATAGCTCTGTAAATGATAGCTTACCGCAAGGGATTAAGTTTATCGAACAGGTGAAAGCGGTGCCTGGTAAGGCGGTAATACCTTACAGCAAATATCAATTAGCTAATGGGTTAACGGTTATTTTGTCACCTGATGATTCTGATCCGTTAGTGAATGTTGATGTCACTTATCATGTTGGTTCGGCACGCGAGCAGCAGGGAAAATCTGGTTTTGCCCATTTCTTTGAACATATGATGTTTCAAGGCTCAAAGCATGTTGGTGATCAGCAGCATTTCAAATTGATCACAGAAGCAGGCGGTAATTTAAATGGCAGTACTAACCGCGATCGCACCAATTATTATGAAACGGTTCCAGCCAATCAACTCCAAAAAGTATTGTGGTTAGAAGCTGATCGGATGGGTTTTTTATTGGATGCTGTGTCACAGCGTAAATTTGAAATTCAGCGTTCAACGGTTAAAAATGAGCGCGCGCAAAATTTCGAAAATCGCCCGTATGGAATGATTTATGAAAAAATGGCTGAAGCGCTGTACCCACGTAGTCACCCATACTCATGGCAAACCATTGGCTATGTTGAAGATCTTGATCGCGTTGATGTGAATGATCTTAAAGCCTTTTTCCTACGTTGGTATGGGCCTAATAATGCGACGTTAACCATTGGCGGTGATATCAATAAAGCTGAGACACTGGCATGGATCAATAAATACTTTGGATCGATTCCACGTGGCCCTGAAGTGAAAAATGCCCCTAAGCAGCCAGCTAAAATCGCCCATAATCGCTTTATTACTCTGCAAGATAATATTCAGCAGCCAATGCTAATGATGGGGTGGCCAACGGCTTATCTTGGTGCGAAAGATCAATCATCATTAGATATGCTTGGACAAATTCTTGGCAGCGGTACTAATAGTTTATTGTATCAAAAGCTAGTCAAAACTGGCGCTGCTGTCGATGCTGGCGCTTTTCAAGATTGTGCTGAATTAGCCTGTACTATGTATGTCTATGCAATGGCACCCAGTGGTAATCAGGGTAATTTAAAACAGCTACGTACTAAAGTGATGGCGGTGGTTAATGGCATTAAAACCCAAGGCATTAATCAGCAGCAATTAGATGAGATCAAAGGCTCTGCTGCAGCAAGTGCGATTTATGGCTTGCAAAGCGTAGCGGGTAAAGTTTCACAGCTGGCGGCTTATCAAACATTTTTTGGTGATCCTAATTATTTACCCACTGAGCTAGCTAATGTTAATCGCGTCACGACCAATAGCGTGATGGCCGCTTACAATAAATATTTATATCAACAGCCAAGTGTGAGCTTAAGTGTGGTACCTAAAGGAGAGCTACAGTTAGAGGCTGCACAGCCAAACTTTACGCCCGCGCCACGCCACTTACCCGCTCATCATAAAATTGCTGAAAACGATTTAGCTTATCGTAGTGTCACTGATAATTTTGATCGCAGTGTAATGCCACAAGCATCAACGCCAGTAAAAGCGCTAATGCCAAGCTTATATGAGTTTACGTTAGCCAATGGTATTAAAGTTATTGGTACTGAATATAAAGAAACGCCAACCATTACTTTGCAGTTAAGTGTACCAGCAGGACGTCGAGTTGAGCCAGAAGGTAAAGCTGGATTAGCACAACTTACTGCTGCAATGATGAATGAAGGTACTGCTAAATTAACCGCAGAGCAGATGGCATCTAAGTTAGATACTTTAGGCAGTGGTATTACCGTTAATGCCGGATTGTATAATTCGACCATCTCATTAACGACGCTGACCAAGAATTTACCTCAAACATTAGCCTTATTTGAGCAGCGATTATTACAGCCTAAATTCACAGAGTCTGATTTTAAGCGTTTGAAAAAACAAATGTTAGAAGGCATTGTCTATGAGCATCAAAGTGCAGAATGGTTAGCGAATCAAGCCACCCGTGATGTATTGTTTAAAGACACCGTATTTAGCCGCCCAGCAGATGGTACTCAAGCATCAATTAAAGCTATTACCTTGCAAGATGTTAAGAATTTCTATCAGCGTTATTACACCCCAAATGGCGCTGATATTGTAGTGGTTGGTGATATTAAACAAGCTAATTTAAACACTGATCTCGCGCCAGTAGCAGCTTGGCAAGGTGCGCCTAAACCAACCTTTATCACACCGACACTGCCGACGTTATCACAACAAGCAATTTGGTTAGTCAATAAGCCCCATGCACCGCAAACAGTAGTACGCTTAGTACGTCAAGGTATGGCATATGACGCAACGGGAGAATTATTTAAAACTCAACTGGCGAACTTTAATTTAGCGGGTAATTTTAATAGTCGTTTAAATTTAAACTTACGTGAAGATAAAGGCTATACCTATGGTGCTGGCGGTTATTTAACTGGAGGGCGTGAAATTGGCATTGCCAGTTTCTATGCACAGGTGCGAGCTAATGCTACTTTAGCTGCGATAAAAGAATTCATGGCTGAATTAAAGCGTATCAGTAAGAGCGGGTTAACTGCTAAAGAAGTGAAATTTATGCGGTTAGCGGTTGGTCAACAAGATGCGTTAAGCTATGAAACCCCATCTAAAAAAGCGGCGTTACTCGGTACTATTTTAAGCTATAACTTAGCGCCAAATTTTGTGGCTCAACGCAATCATATTGTCGCAACAATAACCAAAGCTGAAATGGATAATTTAGCGCATAAATGGTTTAACCCTAAAGATTATCAAATCATTATTGTGGGCGATGCAAAGACATTACTGCCACAATTAAAGACCTTGGGTTTACCTATTCATCAATTGGTACTGAATCAGTAAATACGCACCACAGTAACAGCTTTTATTAAGTAATAGCTTTTACTATGTAGTAACTATGTTTCACAATTATTAATACTATAAAGCATGGTAATCGTAGTTAATAATGATTACCCTGTTTTCTTCAATTGGATAAAAATGAGTATGGCCTTCATGACTTTTTCCGAAAGGTTGCAACAGGTTGCTAATAACCCAGAAGCCTTAACACAGTTAGGGCGTGGTCTTGAGCGTGAGTCTTTACGTATAACAGAAGATTTAAAAGTATCTTCATTGCCGCATCCAAATGCTTTAGGTTCAGCACTAACCAATAAATGGATCACCACCGACTTCGCTGAATCATTACTAGAATTTATCACACCGGTTTCGCGTGATGTTGATGATTTACTTGCACAATTAGACGATATTCATAAGTTTTCATTAAGCCATATGGCTGGCGAGCGCTTATGGCCGATGTCTATGCCGTGCTTTGTTGGTGATCAGGATGAGATTGAATTAGCGCAATATGGTAGCTCTAATACTGGTCGTATGAAAACCTTGTATCGTGAAGGACTAAAGCGTCGTTACGGTAGCGTGATGCAGATTATTTCTGGCGTACACTTTAACTTTTCATTTCCAGATGCATTTTGGAATGGCTTGTTTGGTGAGCAAACGGAGTTACAGCGCCAAGATTCAGTATCTGACGCCTATTTTGGATTAATTCGAAACTATTACCGTTTCGGATGGCTAATTCCATATTTGTTTGGTTCATCTCCAGCATTATGTGGGTCATTTATTCAAAACGAAGCTTTGAAAGCCTCTTTTGAAAAAGTAGGTAAAGGAACTTACTTTTTAGAGAATGCAACAGCGCTGCGATTGAGTGATTTAGGTTATACCAATAATGCGCAAAGCTCGCTAAAAATTGGGTTCAATAGTATTGAACAATATCTCACTGGGTTAAATAGTGCGATTCATACTCCGTCAGCAGAATTTTCTAAATTAGGTGTGGTTGTTGATGGCAAGCGTCAACAGCTTAATAGTAATGTGTTACAGATCGAAAATGAATTGTATGCACCAATTAGGCCTAAGCGTGTCGCTAAAAGTGGTGAAAAACCATCTGAGGCATTAAAACGTGCTGGAGTGGAATATATTGAGGTTCGATCATTAGACGTTAACCCATTTAGCCCGACTGGTATTGATGAAGACCAAGTGCGTTTTCTTGATTTGTTCTTAACTTGGGCAGTATTAACCCCGTCACCTGAGATGACCGATTGTGAATTAGCTTGCTGGCGTGATAATTGGAATAAAGTGGTTGTTGATGGTCGTAACCCACAATTAGAGCTGAAAATTGGCTGCGATGGTGAAGAGTTACTGCTAAAAACATGGGGTCAACGTGTGTTTGCAGAGCTAGAACAGGTTGCAATTACGATGGATAAGCTTCATGGCGATAGCAAATATCAGCAAACGTGTCAGCGTTTATTAAGCTGGATCAACGATCCACAGTTAACGTTTTCTGCTAAATTGCTTGAACAAATTAAAGCTTACCAAGGGATTACTGCTGTTGGTGATCATTATGCGACCGCGCATGCTAAGTTATTGGCTCAGAAAGATTTTCGTTTTTATGATCAAGCAACGTTTGAGCAAGAAGCAGCGGCATCGGTGATAAAGCAACGTCAAATAGAACAAAGCGATACATTGTCATTTGATGATTTCTTAGCTGACTATTTTGCTGATGTTGATGTGGAAATTCCAACTCTTGGCTAATAATTCATGGTATGAAGCTGACACTTTTAAGTGTCAGCTTTTTTTTGATCTATATTCATTGTTAACAAGATAGGAACAATAATGCGATTACGTGTACGGTTGTTGATGCTGACTGTTGTAACTGTGATTGTCAGTGGTTGTGCAACACCGCCACCAAGCAATCAATCAAATTTATGCAGTATATTTAGACAATATCCAGATTGGTATGAAGATGCTGTTGATATGCAGCAAAAGTGGGGCACACCGATAAATGTTGCGATGGCGATTATGAAACAAGAAAGTAGTTATCGTCACGATGCGTTACCACCAAAAGATTATATGTTGGGCTTTATTCCATGGGGGCGAGTAAGTAGTGCTTATGGTTATGCCCAGGCGCAAGATCCAGCCTGGTCTGACTTTCAAAAGCATACTGGGCATGGTGGCTCACGCAGTGACTTTGGTGATGCGATGCAATTTATTGGCTGGTATACCCATGAAACCCAGCGTCAATTAGGTATTTCTAAATGGAATGCCTATGCTCAGTATCTAGCCTATCACGATGGACGTGGTGGTTATAAGCGTGGCACCTATCACCGTAAACCGTGGCTAATGAAAGTAGCACGTAAGGTTGAACAGCAATCGAAAAATTACGGCTGGCAGTTAAAGCAATGCCGAAAAGAGCTCGATGCCAATAAAAGTTGGTGGTAGGTTAGTTGTAAGTAGCACTATAGAACGGAAGTGCTAGGCGTTATTTTATTTAGACAAGGAGAAGTAAGCAATGCCATTACTTGATAGCTTTACTGTCGATCACACCAAAATGCATGCACCTGCAGTCAGGATCGCAAAGACCATGCAAACCCCTAGCGGTGACACTATTACCGTGTTTGATTTGCGTTTTTGTCGCCCCAATGCTGATATTCTCAGTGAGCGTGGTATTCATACTTTAGAACATTTGTATGCTGGATTTATGCGCCAGCATTTAAACTCTAACACGGTCGAAATTATTGATATTTCACCGATGGGCTGCCGTACTGGTTTCTACATGAGTTTAATTGGTTCACCGACAGAACAACAGGTTGCCAGCGCATGGTTAGCGGCAATGACAGATGTCGTGGCGGTTGAAACTCAGGCGCAGATCCCTGAGCTCAATGAGTATCAATGTGGCACTTATAATATGCATTCACTTGATGAAGCAAAAGCGATTGCAACAGCGATTATTGATGCAGGTATCGAGGTTAATAAAAACGATGCTCTGGCGCTGCCAGATACGATATTACAGCAATTACAGGTTAAATAAGTCGTTGTTTTAAGATTAAAAAAAGCCACCCAGTGTAAAAATCATTGGGTGGCTTTTTTATTGATACAGATCAGCGGTTAATTATTGGTGCTTGGCGATTGAATCTCTTGTTTCGTGTCAGTTTCAGTATCAATCTCAGTGCTGCTGTGTGTAGGTAATACTTTAACTAACTTAATCATATTGCCTGAAACATCAATGATTTCCATTTTGTGACCATTAATATTTACTTTAACTTTTTCATCTGGAATATATTCTAAATGTTCAAGAATAAAGCCGTTTAGTGTCCGTGGACCATCGGTGGGAAGTTGCCAATTTAAGCTCTTATTTAAATCACGAATATTGGCACTACCTTCAATTAATAAACTACCATCTTTTTGTTGGGTAATTTCTTCTGCCAGTGTTGGTGCAATTGAAGTAGTAAATTCACCTACGATCTCTTCTAAAATATCTTCAACGGTGATTAAACCTTGAATATCGCCGTACTCATCCACAATTAGACCAATGCGCTCTTTATTGCGTTGGAATTTTAGTAATTGAATGTTGAGCGGTGTGCCTTCTGGAATGAAATACACTTCATCAGCAGCACGAAGTAAATTTTCTTTACTGAAATCATTTTTATCCATCATTAAACGGTAAGCTTCACGTACACGCAGCATACCAACCACTTCATCAATGTTGTCGCGATATAACACAATTCGTCCATGTGCAGAGTGGCTTAACTGACGCACAATCGACTTCCAATCGTCATTGACATTGATAGCTGCAATTTCATTACGCGGAATCATGAGATCTTCAACGGTGACATTTTCTAAATCAAGTATTGAGAGCAGCATATCTTGGTGACGACGAGGAATTAGAGATCCTGCTTCGTTAACAATAGTACGTAATTCTTCTGAGTTAATATTTGAAGTACTATCGTTATTTTTTTTGACACCAAGAATAAACAAGAAGCCATTAGTTATGCCATTAACAAACCACACTAATGGATAGAGTAACTTCATTAAAATATTCAGTAAGATGCTACTAGCGTAAGATATTTTTTCTGGGTGTAGAGCGGCAACTGTTTTCGGTGTCACTTCCGCAAACACCAAAATAACAATGGTTAAAACGGCAGTTGCAATAGCTACGCCTGCATCACCATAGAGACGCATACCAATAATCGTCGCAATTGCCGATGCAATAATGTTAACTAAGTTATTACCGATCAGAATTAAACCTAATAAACGATCGGTACGTGAAAGAAGTTTCTCAACACGTTGAGCCCCTTTATGGCCTTGACTGGCAAGGTGGCGCAACTTATAGCGATTGAGGGTCATCATTCCGGTTTCAGAGCTTGAAAAGTAAGCTGAAATGATGATCATAAGAGCGAGTAAAGCAAATAATAAGCCTGTGGAAATTTGGTCCAAAGGGGGAGTCCTTAACAGATTAACCAAGTATTGTTAGTTATTGAATAAATGAACAATAATGTATGAAATAGTAGTAATTATAAAACAAGTGTAGCAATAAAATTCGGCGTTGCAGCTTAACTAGCTACCAATGATAATTTCTTTGACAAAACGACTACCGAAATAGGCTAATGTCAGTAAAAATGCACCGGCTAAGCTAAACCAAACTACTTTTCGTCCACGCCATCCTTGACGGTAATGACCCCATAACAATACGCTGTAAATAATCCAAGCAAGCAAGGATAAGACCGCTTTATGGGTTTTGCCTTGGGCAATAATGTCGCCAATAAAAAAGTAGCCGCTGATTAAAGTGATAGTTAATAAACCATAACCAACAATAATGATCTTGAAAAGTTGGCGCTCTACCATCATTAATGGTGGAATGTTAGGATTAATCTGTAAGCTTTTTTTGCGCTTTAACTTATGATCAAGCCAGGCTAGTTGTAGCGCGTACAGGGTTGCTATCATTAGAGTTGAATATGAGAACAATGCCAGAGAAATATGTATTAACGCTTGCGGTTGTGACTCTAAATGGGTAATAAAAGCACCAGGTAACATAGTGGCAGCAAATAAGTTAATTGCTGCGAAACTATAAACAATCGGTAATAAAAACCAAATCCGCATTTTTAATATTGCAAACGTGGTTAAACTGGCAACAATAACGCTAATCAGTGATGCAACGTTAAGGATGCTAAGGTTTTGGCCTGATGCTCCAAGGATAAGATCCTTAAGTAATAGCAAGTGTAAGGCAATAGCAATAATGGCAGTAACAAACACCGGTTGGGTTTTAATGCCGTTATTACTGGTAAGCCCTGGGACAACAAGCAGTAATGCAATGATATAAAAGCATACTGCAGGGATGGCAATTAGCATGTCCATAGTCAACCAGATAGCTCCTTTAGTAACGAATAGCTATTTTTAATATTTAGAAGCAACAATTATACCCTGCTCAAACCTTCGTCGCCAATGTAATCCCAAAAAGAGCTGTGGGTTTACATGAAAGACCAAGCTTTTTTGCGGTATACTTGTAGCAATTTTAATAATTTTGCAATTTTTGATTGAGTTGCGTAACGAGCGAGTAGCACCACATGTTCGAAAATTTAACCGAGCGTTTATCGCGAACGCTAAAAAATGTCAGCGGCCGTGGTCGTCTTACGGATGACAATATAAAGGATACTTTGCGTGAAGTTCGGATGGCATTACTCGAAGCCGACGTTGCGTTACCTGTAGTTCGTGAATTTGTTAAGCGCGTCAAAGAGCGAGCTGTTGGTACTGAAGTATCAAAAAGCCTTACCCCTGGCCAAGAGTTTATTAAAATCGTTCAAGCTGAGCTTGAAGCGGTTATGGGTGAAGGTAATGAAGCGCTTGATTTAAGTTGCCAACCACCGGCAGTGATCTTAATGGCCGGCCTTCAAGGTGCGGGTAAAACCACCAGTGTTGGTAAACTAGGTAAGCTATTAAAAGAGCGTGATAAAAAGAAAGTCTTGGTTGTTTCAGCCGACGTTTACCGTCCTGCGGCAATCAAGCAGTTAGAAACGCTAGCTGCTGATGTGGGTGTAGATTTCTTTCCATCAACGGTTGAGCAAAAACCACTAACAATTGTAAAAGCTGCATTAGAGCACGGTAAAACCAAGTTCTATGATGTAGTGATTGTCGATACTGCAGGCCGTTTGCATGTCGATGAAGAAATGATGGATGAAATTAAAGATGTCCATAAAGCATTAAATCCAGTCGAAACGCTGTTTGTGGTTGACGCCATGACAGGTCAAGATGCGGCGAATACAGCCAAAGCATTTAATGATGCCTTACCATTAACCGGTGTTATTTTAACCAAGGTTGATGGTGATGCGCGTGGTGGTGCAGCGTTATCTGTACGCCACATTACTGGTAAGCCGATTAAATTTTTAGGTATTGGTGAAAAAACTGATGCTCTAGAACCGTTCCATCCAGATCGTGTTGCTTCGCGTATTTTAGGTATGGGCGATGTTTTATCGTTGATCGAAGATCTAGAACGTAACGTTGATAAAAAAGAAGCAGAGAAATTAGCCAAGAAATTTAAAGATAAAAAAGGCTTTGATCTTGAAGATTTCCGTAGTCAGCTTCAACAAATGAAAAACATGGGTGGCATGATGGGCATGCTTGATAAGCTGCCAGGGATGTCGCAATTACCAGGTGATATGAAAGATAAAGTTGATGATAAAATCTTCGTCCAAATGGAAGCTATCATTAACTCAATGACCAAGGGTGAACGTGCTCGACCTGAGCTTATAAAGGGCTCACGAAAGAAGCGTATTGCTGCCGGTTCTGGTACTCAAGTACAAGATGTAAACCGTCTATTGAAGCAATTTACCCAGATGCAAAAGATGATGAAAAAGATGCAAAAGGGCGGAATGAAGAATATGATGCGTCAAATGAAAGGCATGATGCCTGGTGGTGGTATGTTCCCAGGACGCTAATAGTCTGATTTTTAATGGTTTTAAAGCTTTTATTCTACTTAAACGGTGAAAAAGTAACTAAAGCAGTTGCATTCGCCGCTCCAAAGGGTAAAATTCCGAGGCTTTATTTTGGCACGGACCTCGTTATTATAGCGGGGTCATTTATTTTACAGTAATGCAAAGAGGACGATATGGTAACCATTCGTTTGGCACGTCACGGCGCTAAGAAGCGTCCATTCTATCAAATCGTTGTTGCTGACTCACGTGCTCCACGTGACGGCGCAAACATCGAGCAAATCGGTTTCTTCAACCCACTAGCTAAGGGTCAAGAAGAGCGTTTACGTTTAGATCTAGATCGCGTAAACCACTGGTTAGGTCAAGGCGCATCTACGACTGACCGTGTAGCTAAACTAATCAAAGACGCAGCTAAAACTGCAGCTTAATTAGTGCTAATTAGGTACAGAGAAAAACGATGAGTATAAAAGACCAAGACCACATTATTGTCGGTAAACTGGGTGCCACCTACGGTATCAAGGGTTGGCTCAAAGTTTTTTCCTACACCGAACAATCTGAAAGTATCTTTTCCTACACTCCTTGGATGATTAAAATCAAAGGTGAGTGGAAAGAAATCCATGTTGAATCATGGAAACGCCACGGCCAAGGTCTTGTTGCTAAGCTAGAAGGCATGGATATCCGCGAGGATGCTCAAGTTTTCACTAATGCAGAAGTAGCAGTTTTGGCTGATCAACTACCCGCACTGTCAGATGAAGAATTTTACTGGCGTGAATTGTTTGGTATGTCAGTTGTCACCACCGAAGGTTACGACCTAGGTAAAGTCACTGATATCCTGGAAACAGGTTCAAACGATGTGTTAGTTGTGAAGGCTAATCTAAAAGATGCTTTCGGACAGAAGGAACGTTTAATCCCGTTCCTCGATGAGCAGGTCATCAAGTTGATTGATCGCACTGCTCAGCGGATCGAAGTTGACTGGGATCCTGACTTTTAACCTCTAGGTAAATTAAGCGAGTGAACATATGTGGGTTGGAGTAATCAGTCTTTTTCCTGACATGTTCTCTTCCATTACCAATTTTGGGGTAACAGGCCAGGCGGTAAAAAAAGGCCTTTTGACTGTTGATACGTGGAATCCTCGTGATTTTACGCATGACAAACATCGGACGGTGGATGATCGACCGTACGGTGGTGGACCGGGCATGTTAATGATGGTGCAGCCTTTGCGCGATGCCATTCATACTGCTAAAAAGTCTGCAAAAGGTTCGGCTAAAGTAATCTACCTTTCACCTCAAGGCCGTAAGCTGGATCAAGCTGGTGTTGAGGAGTTGGCTCAAAATGAGAATCTGATTCTTATTTGTGGTCGCTATGAAGGGGTTGATGAGCGCATTATTCAACAAGAGGTAGACGAAGAATGGTCTATCGGTGATTTTGTGTTAACGGGTGGCGAATTACCCGCCATGACGCTAATTGATGCAGTGGTTCGGTTTGTTCCGGGCGTACTGGGTGATTTTGCGTCAGCAGAAGAAGATTCTTTTGCAAATGGTTGGTTAGATTGTCCTCATTACACCAGACCTGAATTGTTGGACGGACAAGAAGTACCTGCGGTATTAATGTCTGGCAATCATAAAGAGATTAGTCGCTGGCGATTAAAGCAATCGTTAGGCCGTACATGGCTGAGAAGACCAGAGCTCCTGGAAAACCTAGCTCTGACTGACGATCAGGAATTCTTGCTCGCGGAATTTATTCGCGAATATAAAGCAAGCATTTAATTAAATTAGTATCAGTTTATTCTAGGGTATATACCAAATGAGTAACATCATTAAAGCTCTTGAGCAAGAGCAACTAAAAACAGACCTACCAACTTTCGCACCAGGTGACACTGTTGTTGTTCAAGTTAAGGTAAAAGAAGGTGACCGTGAGCGTCTACAGGCTTTTGAAGGCGTTGTAATCGCAATCCGTAACCGTGGTCTACATTCAGCATTTACTGTTCGTAAAATCTCGAACGGTGAAGGCGTTGAGCGTGCGTTCCAAACTCACTCTCCAGTAGTTGATAGCATTACTGTTAAACGTCGTGGTGCAGTACGTCGTGCCAAGTTGTACTACCTACGTGAGCGTTCTGGTAAATCAGCACGTATCCGCGAGAAGCTTACTAAGAAATAATAAGCGTCTGACGTTTATCGAAAAGCCCACCTTCATGGTGGGCTTTTTTTGGCTGTAAATCAGGGGTTGGTAATAAATTAAGCTAATAAAAACCAGTGATGAACACTGGTTTTGTTGATGTGCTTATTCTGTATATTAGCTCTGAATATCAGCTTTTTGATGATATTGGTGTGCTGGTTGGCTCAATTTCATCAGTATCAATATCAATCACGCCTTTACCTTGTGATTTTTTGATGATCATCACCGTGATAACGCTGGTTGCAATCATGGCGATAACTGTTGAAACCGTCATTGGTAAGCCAAAGCCCAATTGATCATTGTTAAGAATAAAACAAATACAAACTGTGGTCATAAACATAGCCGGAATAGTGGCTACCCAATGTAATTTATCAAGACGGAGTAGATAAGCTGATGCTGTCCATAACATCATTACGGCAGTGGTTTGGTTAGCAAAGCCAAAATAACGCCAAATAATGGCAAAATCGACTTGAGTTAAAATTGCGCCTAACACAAACAGTGGCATAGCCATTAATAAGCGATTACGTAATGGCTTTTGATCCATATTGAAATATTCAGCCAAAATTAACCGGCTTGAACGGAAAGCAGTGTCGCCTGAAGTAATCGGTAGAATGACTACCCCAAGAAACGCAATAATGCCACCAAAGACGCCTAATAGTCCAAATGACGAACTATAAACCACATTACCTGGGCCACCATTGGCTACCGCTTCAGATAAAGCTTCAATAGAGCCAAAGAATGATAATGCTAGCGCACACCAGATAAGGGCGATGATACCTTCACCAATCATTGCACCATAAAAGATAAAGCGGCCATTTTTCTCATTTTCAATACAACGTGCCATTAACGGTGATTGAGTGGCGTGAAAGCCTGAAATCGCGCCACAAGCAATAGTAATAAACAGTGCAGGCCATAACGGTAAGTCATTAGGATTCATGTTAGTGAACATGTGACTGATTTCAAAACCGTCTAATAATTGGTGTTCATCTGAAATACCAATCGCGGTAATAAGGCCGACAGACATAAAAATCAGTAGCGCGCCAAAGAAAGGATAAAAACGCCCAATAATTTTATCTACAGGCACGATCGTCGCTAAAATATAGTAAGCAAAAATAATTACTACCATGGTCGTCATTGAGACATTGAGGCTGGTCTGATCATTAATCAGATTAGTGATCATTCCTGCTGGTGCTGATACGAATACCACTCCAACAAGCAGTAACAGTACGATAGCAAAGATATTCATAAAATGTTTTGCACCGTTACCCAAGTAGCGTCCAGTAAGTGTCGGTACTGAAGCACCACCATTACGAACAGAGAGCATGCCTGAGAAGTAATCATGGACTGCGCCTGCAAAAATACAGCCCAATACAATCCATAACATCGCAGCTGGGCCGTATAGTGCGCCCATAATTGGACCAAAGATCGGTCCAACGCCAGCAATATTTAATAATTGTACTAAGTAGACTTTGCTGTTGGACATTGGTACATAATCAATACCATCTTGTTTGGTATAAGCAGGGGTTTGGCGGTTGGTATTGACACCAAATACCTTTTCAATAAAGCTACCATAAATAAAATAACCGCCAATTAAGGCTGCTACACAAAGTAAAAACCATGCCATATATATTCTCGCTATCTTAAGTGGTTACTTAATAAAAATTACATAATTGCAGTTGGCGATTAGTGTAATAGTTTCATTTTTTTTGCTTCTTAAGATAATGTTATGAATGTGATATGCATTAATATTCATTAAAGACGATCAACGAGATTTGTTAACATAGTCACATTTTTTATGTGGTATAGCTGTTGAGGTGTTTTACTCATTTCTAATGGGAGTGATAAGTCAGTCATGATCAGCTTTAGTATTGTAACAGCATAAATTGTAAATAAATGTTTACAAATGGAATTTTATGTTTACAAGTTATTGCAATGATAGTGCTGCAATTGTTATGTTGGTGGAAGAATATCTATTACTTGCAGGGATGACTTATGGAAAAAGATGGCTTAAATAATATTCATATTGCGGAAGAATCAGTACTTATTACCCCGGCTCAATTGAAAAACAAGATGGCAGTCTCTAACGAAGCACTGGCCTTTATTGAACAATCTCGTCAAACCATTGCCAATATTATTCATCAACGTGATCATCGCTTATTAGTTGTGTGTGGACCGTGCTCAATTCATGATGTTGAACAAGCAAAAGTCTATGCCGAAAAATTAAAGCAACTTGCAGCAGAACTAGATGATCAACTTTATATTGTGATGCGGGTTTATTTTGAAAAGCCACGTACTACAGTGGGTTGGAAAGGATTAATCAATGATCCTTATCTTGATGGTTCGTTTGAAGTTGAAGAAGGCTTACATATTGGACGTCAGCTATTGATTGACTTAGTTGAAGCGGGGATCCCGGTTGCAACTGAAGCGCTTGATCCGATTAGCCCTCAATATTTAGGTGACTTATTCAGTTGGGCTGCCATTGGGGCACGTACTACTGAATCACAAACGCACCGTGAAATGGCAAGTGGCTTATCGGTTCCTGTCGGCTTTAAAAATGGTACTGATGGTAGTTTAGCGACCGCGATTAATGCGATGCAAGCGGCAGCTTCTGGGCATAAATTCATGGGTATTAACCCTGATGGTCAAGTAGCCTTGTTAGCAACTCAAGGTAATCCAGATGGACATGTTATTTTACGTGGTGGTAAACAGACTAATTATGATTCTGTCTCTGTGGCTGAGTGTGAAAACGAAATGACAGCAGCAGGTCTTATGCCTTCGTTAATGATAGACTGCAGTCATGCTAACTCTTTAAAAGATTATCGTCGTCAGCCATTAGTGGCAACCGATGCTATTCATCAAATTCGTGAAGGTAATCGCTCAATTATTGGTTTAATGATTGAAAGCCACCTTAATGAAGGTAATCAAAGTGCCGATTTGCCGTTAAAAGATATGGCTTATGGGGTGTCGATTACTGATGCATGTATTAGCTGGGATACTACAGAACAGCTATTACGCAAAGCACATCAAGAGTTAGTGCCTTTTTTACAAAATAGAATTAAATAACTCTTTGCACTATAGTTGCAACGGGATAAATACGGATGTCAAAAGTCATGGTTGCTGAGTTAAGTCAATTAAGAGATCAAATAGACGAGGTTGATCGTCAAATGGTGGAGTTATTAGCTCGCCGTTTAGCATTAGTTGAACAAGTTGGGGTGGTTAAAAGCCAGCATGGATTACCTATTTATGCTCCTGATCGTGAAGCGGCAATGTTAGCATCTCGTCGTCAAGAAGCGGAATCAAAAGGGGTTCCAGCTGATCTTATTGAGGATGTGTTGCGGCGAACCATGCGTGAGTCATATTCAAGTGAGAATGATTCAGGCTTTAAATGTCTTAATCCGCAATTGCGTCCGATTGTGATTGTTGGTGGCCATGGTCAATTAGGGCAATTATTTCAACGGATGTTTGAGTTATCTGGTTATCAGGTGCGTATTTTAGGTCGTGATGATTGGCATCGTGCTGATGAAATCTTACATGATGCTGGAATGGTGGTTGTTTCTGTCCCAATTCATATGACGGAAGCCATTATTGCTAAGTTAGGTCAACTACCTGAGGATTGTATCCTTACCGATCTAACTTCAGTGAAAAGTGGCCCCTTACAAGCAATGCTAGAAGTGCACTCTGGGCCTGTTGTTGGTTTACATCCAATGTTTGGTCCTGATATTCCAAGTTTAGCCAAGCAAGTGGTTGTTTACTGCGATGGCCGTAATCCTGAAAGCTATCAATGGTTATTGGAGCAGTTTCAGATTTGGGGCGCATCATTAAATCGTATTAGTGCGATTGAACATGACCAGGGAATGACATTAATTCAAGCATTGCGCCATTTTACGTCATTTGTTTATGGGGTTCATCTGGCAGAAGAAGATCCTAAAATAGACCAACTGATGTCGCTCAGCTCGCCTATTTACCGATTAGAATTAGCGATGGTCGGACGCTTGTTTGCTCAAGACGCGCAGTTATATGCAGATATTATTATGTCGGCACCTCAAAACTTAGCAATGATTAAACGTTTTCATCAACGTTTTGGGGAGGCAATTGAAATGTTAGAACATCAAGATAAAGCAACGTTTAAACAGGCATTTAGTCAGGTTGAACATTGGTTTGGTGATTATGCTCAACATTTTTTAGTCGAGAGCCAGGGACTACTTAGACAGGCGAACGATTCGACTCGACGTAAATAAAGATAGTACTGTTTAGTACGATAGAAATTAATAAGCCCGCGAACTGGCAATGTTCGCGGGCTTTTTTTATCCAGTAAAACGATGTTGAATTGGTCTTAGTCGTTGAAATCAACCTCAGTAGGGGTGACATTTTCACTTGGATAACAGCCTAAGACTTTAATAAAGCGGGTTAAACGCGTGAGATCATCTAACACTTGCTGCATCAGTGGATCTTTTAAATTAATTTCAACATCAACATAAAACATCTCTTCCCATGGGTTACCGATTACTGGACGAGATTCAAGTTTGGTCATGTTAATTTTAGCATTGCGTAGTACCAGTAAACATTCAACTAATGAACCAGCAGCTTGTGCGGTTGACATAATCAGGGTCGTTTTAGCTGGAATAAGTGAAGTCACAGTTACGGGTTTACGAGCAACCACTATAAAACGGGTAAAATTTTGTTGTTGATTGGCGATATTGGTTTTTATCGGAGTTAAGCCATAGATCTCGCCACTTGATGCATTACCAATGGCGGCGATATTGGGTTGTTTAAGCTCTGCGACGGTGAGCATTGCATCTGCTGTACTTGAACAATATTGTTGATTAATTTTTCCCATGCCGTGTAAGAACTCACTGCATTGCTGGTGAGGTTGTGGATGGGAGTAAAGAGTATCAATTTGTTTGAGTTGGGTATCAACCGCAGTTAATAAGCAGTGCTCTATCGGTTGAGTAATCTCACCTACAATCGATAAACTGGTGTGTTGCAGCAAGTCATAGACTTCATTGATAGAGCCAGAGCTAGTGTTTTCTATCGGTAATACACCGTAATCAGCATGGCCAGTCTCGACTTCATTGATAATATCTCGAAAAGAGCTACAACTTATTTCAACTAACTGAGTTTGCTTACGACTGAAATAATTACGACTAGCAAGGTGAGAGTATGATCCCTTAGCACCAAGAAATGATACTCGTGCGGTGGGCAAGGCATTTTCGGGATTTACCAAGCGTTGCAAATAGGCTTGTTGATATAAAACCGAGTCTTCAATGATGGTATGAAAAAGTTGAGTAACGTATTGCGGATCGAGTTGATGCTCTTTACCTGTATCAATAAGGCGTAATAATAATGCTTGTTCACGGACCTGATCGCGCACTGGTTTAGCGGTACTTATTTTACTTTTAGCAACCTCAAGGCTTAATGTGCGACGTTCAGCTAAAAGAGCCAGGAGTGTATTGTCAATACGAGTGACATTGCGGCGAATATCATCCAATGAATCATGTGTGTTAACGGTCATAGCGATCCCTATTATGATCGGCTCTCTTGAGCATGAAAGCGGCATATTATTGTGTTGGCATTGCAATCCACATTAGGCAGGGGAGGTTTTATTGTCAAGTACAAAGCAAACAGCCCTGCATTTAGCAGGGCTGTTCTAAATCCTCTTAATCGTTAACGATTATGCTTCATCAAACTCTACTTCATCATCATATTCAGTGGTATCTTCAGCTTGTACTGGTTTCTCACTATGACTAGCACGGCGTGAATTTGGTTTGTGAGCTTGTTTCTTCAGTTGGCGATCAAGTTTTTGGTAAAGTTCAGTGATCGCACCAAACAAGTCTTCATGTTCTGCTGAGGCGACAAGTTGACCGCCGGCAATGCTAACAGAAGCTTCGATTTTAAATAGCTTGCTTGGTTCTTTACTAATCATAATATGTTTTTTGATTAGTGGTACTTGAAGTTTTTCTAACTTATTGAATTTAAATTCAAAACGCTCACGGATAGCCGGGGTGATATCGATGTTCTTACCAGTGATTTCTAATGTCATATTTATCTTCCTCGTTTGCTACCCTTCGTTGGGTTAAGTTCAGATTACTAAAAACACCAACTTATAATGTGATGCAGATCACACAATTATCGTTAGTAATTTTTGAGCAAAAAAAATGTGATCGAAGTGGGTTTGTTGCAAAAAAGTTTCTAAAAAATGCTTGAGGTTTACTGATAAGTTAGGGCAGTATGGATGATATTGATTGCTGGTGGCTAGTGCTAACTAGGGAATTAATTCGTTTCATTTCAAATTGTTGAGTGTTTTTTGCTCACGTGTTTTTTTTGTCATTAAGCAATTATTCGCTAAAATTAACGCTGATTGTTAACAGAATTTAAAAAATGGCAGCTCATTGAGCTGCCATTTTTTATTACTGTTTTTTAGGGGGTTATTTTACTGGATTAAGCTTAATCATGGCTTCAGTACGTGAAATTTCTTTATCCAATTTCAATTTTTGATAAGCCGTTTTCTCAAGTAGTAACGATTTACGCGCAGCACTGGTGTCTGGGTATAGGCGTTGTACTTGTTGGCAACGATTGATAGCTGCAATCCATGCTTCACGGCGAATGTAAAAATCAGCAACAGCAAGATCATATTCAGCTAATTGATTTTTCAAAAATACCATACGTGCTTTTGCATCTGCGTCATACTGACTATTAGGGAAGCGTTCCAGTAAGTATTTAAAATCGCTAAATGCTTGGCGTGAAGAGGTAGGATCACGATCAAAACGATCAACATTGAACATGTCATGCATAAAGCTACGATCTTGGGCCATATGTGTTAAGCCACGCATATAGATAACCCAATCCGCTTGTGGATTAGTTGGATTTAAGCGTAAAAAGCGTGCAATCGTTGCTTGTGCTAACGCTAAATCATCATTTTTGTAGTAGGCATAGATCAAATCGAGTTGTACTTGATCTGAGTAAGCGCCAAATGGATAACGAGAGTCCATTGCTTCTAAGCGCTCGATGGCATTATTCCAATTACCGCTCTGCAATGCTTGCTGGGCAGTAGAATATAAGTCTGATGGTGGAACATCAGGAATGACTTTCTCAGTACTGGAACAGCCTGAAAGCAAGGCTACAGCAAGTAAAGTCGGTATTGTCAGGCGTTTCATTACGGCGTCAGTTTCCTTGATAAAAATTTTATTTTGCTCGATCCATTACGGACTGAGCCGTTAACAGATACAATGACATTATATTAGTTTACATCAAGCATCGTTTTATTAAGCTTGGTACATTTTACGCAGCGTATGGCAATTAGTCTCACGCTTTTTAAAAAAGTTCGTTATGGCACAGCAAATAGAATTAACAAATACAGTTAGCGAAAGCCAACTAGGCAAGCGCCTTGATCAGGTTATTGCTGAATTATATCCCGATTACTCCCGCTCTCGTATCAAAGAGTGGATCCTTAAAGACATGGTTTCAGTTAATGGTAAAATTGACAATAAACCTCGTTCAAAAATGATGGGTGGCGAAGAACTTTTCATTCAAGCTGAAATTGAAGATGAAGTTCGCTGGATTGCACAAGATCTGCCACTTGATATCGTTTATGAAGATGATGATATTTTAGTCATAAACAAGCCACGTGATTTTGTTGTTCACCCAGGTGCGGGTACGCCAGATGGTACTGTGCTAAATGCACTATTGCATCATTATCCAGCATTGGCAGAAGTGCCACGTGCAGGTATTGTGCACCGTCTAGATAAAGATACGACTGGCTTAATGGTAGTCGCTAAAACTATTCAAGCACAAACACGTTTAGTGCGTGCACTACAAAAACGTAAAATCACGCGTGAATATGAAGCGCTTGCAATCGGTCAAATGACAGGTGGCGGTACGATTGAAAAACCTATTGGTCGC
This sequence comes from Photobacterium aquimaris, assembly GCF_002954455.1. Lineage (GTDB taxonomy): Bacteria > Pseudomonadota > Gammaproteobacteria > Enterobacterales > Vibrionaceae > Photobacterium > Photobacterium aquimaris. The sequence goes on along the minus strand of NZ_MSCC01000001.1, from coordinate 2,248,071 downwards.
CATGCAACCAAGCGTATTTGTATGGCTGTGCATGAATTAGGTAAAGATGCGATCACCCATTACCGTGTCGCAGAACGTTTCCGTGAACATACACGAATTGTATTGCGCCTAGAAACTGGTCGTACTCACCAAATCCGTGTGCATATGTCTTACATGAGCCATCCGTTGATTGGTGATGTGATTTACGGTGGTCGTCCTCGTCCACCACGTAATGCATCTCCTGAGTTTATTCACGCATTACGTTCATTTGATCGTCAAGCATTACACGCACGTATGTTACGTCTATCACACCCAATTACCGGTGAGTTAATGGAATGGCATGCGCCGTTACCTAACGATATGATAGCGATGATTGATATTCTACGTAAAGACAACGTTGAAAATAACGAAGATATGTATTAATGCAGACCATTATTCCTAACTGGCCAGCTCCAGACAATGTATTAACGGTCAGTACGACGCGCTTTGGCGGTGTCAGTTCAGCGCCCTATGATGCACTTAATTTGGGGTTGCACGTTGGGGATGATGTCAGTTCCGTGCTGACAAATCGCCAGTTGTTGAAACACCACTGTTGGTTAACGACAGAGCCAGCATGGTTAAATCAAATTCACAGTCCAGTTGTGATTGATTTAACGGCGCCGTTAACTGAGGTTGTTGATGCTGATGGCAGCTTTACCCGTGTGCCTGGCTTAGCCTGTGCCATCATGACGGCTGACTGTTTGCCGGTTCTCTTGTGTAATAAGCAAGGTACTGAAGTGGCTGCTGTTCATGCTGGGTGGCGGGGACTTGCTGCAGGAGTCATTGATAACGCGATTGCTAAGTTTTCCTGTCCAGCCGCAGATATTATGGCGTGGATGGGGCCGGCAATTGGTCCAACCGCATTTGAAGTTGGCACTGAAGTGTGTGAGCAGTTTATTGATGTTAATGCTAAAGCTGCGGATGCATTTGTAGCTCATGGTGATAAGTGGTTAGCTAATCTATACCTATTAGCACGGCAGCGATTACAACAGTATGGTATCGACGCAATTTATGGTGGCGAATACTGCACTTTTAATAATAATGAATTATTTTATTCTTATCGTCGTCAAGCCGTCACTGGACGCCAAGCTTCATTGATTTGGTTGCGTTAATTAATACGAAATACGATAAATAATGAGCGGGTATATTGGTTAACAATATATCCGCTTTTTTTGCAGCATTATTTTGCGATTTAAGAGCCTTGAAAAACGCCCACGAACTACCATATAACTAGTAACAGGTTATTAAATTTATTATTGGGGGACCTATGCGTCTTGACCGATTTACCAGTAAGTTCCAAGCCGCTATTTCTGATGCACAGTCATTAGCACTAGGACGAGATCATCAATATATTGAACCTGCTCATCTAATGGTGGCGTTATTAAACCAAGAAGGCAGTACAGTACGTCCTTTACTAACCCTTTTGAATGTAGATTCTACTCAGTTGCGTTCACGCTTGGGTGAGATATTAGAGCGTATTCCAAAAGTGACCGGTATTGGTGGTGAGGTTCAGCTATCAAATAGCATGGGCTCGTTACTGAATATGTGCGATAAGTTGGCACAAAAGCGTAACGACAAATTTATATCCTCTGAATTATTTATTCTCGCGGCCGTTGATAACGATAAAGGTCCGTTAGGTGACTTGTTACGTGAACTTGGTTTAAAAGCCGATCAGATCGGTAAAGCGATAGATCAAATTCGCGGTGGTCAGAAAGTTGATGATCAAAACGCGGAAGAGAACCGTCAGGCATTAAGTAAGTACACTGTCGATTTAACTGAGCGTGCAGAACAAGGTCGATTAGATCCTGTGATTGGTCGTGATGATGAAATTCGCCGTACCATTCAAGTATTGCAGCGTCGTACTAAAAACAACCCAGTGATCATTGGTGAACCTGGTGTCGGTAAAACGGCGATTGTTGAAGGTTTAGCACAACGTATTGTTAATGGTGAAGTGCCAGAAGGTTTACGTGATAAACGCGTACTTTCATTAGATATGGGATCATTGATCGCCGGTGCTAAATTCCGCGGTGAATTTGAAGAACGTTTAAAAGCAGTATTAAACGAATTATCTCAAGAAGATGGTCGCGTGATTCTGTTTATTGATGAAATCCATACCATGGTCGGCGCAGGTAAAGGCGAAGGCTCTATGGATGCCGGTAACATGCTAAAACCTGCACTTGCTCGTGGCGAACTGCATTGCGTTGGTGCGACAACCTTAAATGAATACCGTCAGTATTTAGAAAAAGATGCGGCATTAGAACGTCGTTTCCAAAAAGTGCTGGTGGATGAACCAAGTGTTGAAGATACCATTGCTATTTTACGTGGTCTAAAAGAGCGCTATGAACTTCATCACCATGTAGAGATTACCGATCCTGCGATTGTAGCTGCAGCGACATTATCCCATCGCTATATTTCAGATCGCCAACTGCCCGATAAAGCGATTGATTTGATCGATGAAGCCGCTTCAAGTATTCGTATGCAGATTGACTCTAAACCAGAGTCAATGGATCGCTTAGAGCGTCGCATCATTCAATTAAAGATTGAACAGCAAGCATTAGAAAAAGAAAGTGATGATGCTAGTCAAAAACGCTTAAGTAACTTACTTGAAGAGTTAGATATTAAAGAGCGTGAGTATTCTGAACTTGAAGAGGTTTGGAATGCAGAAAAAGCGTCATTGTCAGGTACGCAGCATATTAAAGCCGAGCTTGAGCAAGCGCGTACAGATGTTGAAATCGCGCGTCGTGCGGGTGATTTAAATCGCATGTCAGAATTACAGTATGGTCGTATTCCTGAACTTGAAAAGCAACTTGATTTAGCAGCTCAAGCTGAAATGCAAGATATGACGTTGCTTAAAAATAAAGTAACCGATGTCGAAATCGCGGATGTGCTTTCTAAAGCGACAGGTATTCCGGTTGCGAAAATGCTTGAGGGTGAGCGTGATAAATTATTGCGCATGGAAGACGAGTTACATAACCGTGTTATTGGTCAAGAAGAAGCCGTTGAAGCGGTAGCCAATGCGATTCGTCGTAGTCGTGCTGGTTTATCTGATCCACAACGTCCAATTGGTTCGTTCCTATTTTTAGGTCCAACTGGTGTAGGTAAAACAGAATTATGTAAGTCACTAGCGAATTTTATGTTTGATAGTGAAGATGCGATGGTACGTATCGACATGTCTGAGTTTATGGAAAAACACTCAGTGGCACGTTTAGTGGGTGCGCCTCCTGGTTATGTCGGTTATGAAGAAGGTGGCTACTTAACTGAAGCGGTTCGTCGTCGTCCATATTCAGTTATTTTACTTGATGAAGTAGAAAAAGCGCATCCTGATGTATTTAATATCCTATTACAGGTATTAGATGATGGACGTTTAACTGATGGTCAAGGTCGTACGGTTGATTTTCGTAATACCGTGATCATCATGACCTCGAATTTAGGTTCAGATCGTATTCAGGAACACTTCGGTAGTTTAGATTACGAAGGCATTAAAGCGTTAGTGATGGAAGTTGTGGGTCAACATTTCCGTCCTGAGTTTATTAACCGCGTTGATGAAACTGTTGTGTTCCACCCATTGGGTAAAGAGAACATTAAGCATATTGCTTCTATTCAGATCGCACGCTTGGAAAAACGTTTAGCGGAAAAAGATTTCCAGCTCGATGTACAAGAGAGCGCGTTAGAATTAATTTCAGATGCTGGTTTCGATCCTGTGTTTGGTGCGCGTCCATTAAAACGTGCAATTCAGCAGTACATTGAGAATCCGTTAGCACAAGATTTGTTATCCGGTAAATTTATGCCTGGTAAACCAATCGTATTGTCAGTCGTTGACGATAAGATTGTTACCAAGCAAGATTAATCATATGTAGCATTTGAAAATAACCTGTCATCGTTAAATAAACGCCTTAGCTGTAATGAGCTAAGGCGTTTTTTTATGGGTTAAATTCGGCTTAACTCATCACTATTAATATTGAAAGCTGTTTTATTTGTCACAAAATGAAGTTATGGGTTAATGATTGAGCGAACGGAAAAAAATGGTAAAAATAAGG
>NZ_MSCC01000001.1:2154971-2238414 GCF_002954455.1 Photobacterium aquimaris | reverse complement strand
ATACAGAAAAGCCCTAATCGAAAGATTAGGGCTTTTTTACGTTTGTATAAACGTAAATGATGCAGAATAGAGACAGTGGAGTAGTAGTTCAGTTGGTTAACTTTTTATTGGTAAGCTTAGCGGCCTGACACGCTGGGGGTCGCGCTGATGTTTAAATAGCAAGGTGACCATTTTTGACCGGTAAAGTATCACTTGTAGGCTCTTTTTCCATACGAATAGTATTCTGCTTATCACCAATTCTATACGTCACATCATAACCAACGATCTTATCGCTCTTAGTGTATTCATTATGGCAACGTTGCTCCATTGAGGTCGTGGTATTTTCAGCTTGGTATTTATCCTGAACGGCACGACCAGCAACGGCTCCTGCTACTGTAGCAAGTGTTTTACCTTTACCACCACCAATTTGATGTCCCAATACGCCACCAATAGCACCACCTAACCCAGTACCCACTAATTTATTTTCGTCTTTTACTGCTGCGTGATGAGTAACTGCCACTTGCTCGCAAACTTTATGCGGGATCGATACCGTTTTAGTGACAGCTTTGACAGAGAGAATATTAGCTTGATTGGGATTGCTTTTACCATTGTCATTACAACCTGTAAGGGTGCTTGATAAGGCAATAATGGTGCTAAGACTAATGATGAGACATTTATTCATTGGATACTCCTAATAATACATCGTTCAGTATGGTCTTTTGGGAGTAAAAAAATGACAGTAAAAGGTGAGTTTATTGTAAAAGTTATGTCAACGATGTAACTGCTAATTGCGATGTATGGAATTATTTTAATATCAGATAATGAGGAAAGGTTTTTTTCTTGATAACAATATACATGCGCAGAACAAAGATAAAAGCAATGCTTACTAATGCAGCAATTTCTGTATTAATATCACAGCGTGCCATTATTACATATAGTGAACAGCCAATAATTACTGGAGTTGCATAAAATTCAGTATTATTGAACATTGTTGGACGGCTGGCGATAATATCGCGCACAACACCACCAAAAATAGCGGTGATCATTCCCATTGTTATGGCAACATAAGCGGCATAGTCTTGAGTAATCATGTTTTTGGTGACTAATACTGAGAACATTGAGATACCAATAGCATCAAGAATGACAATTAAACGTTCCGCGCGAATTTTACGTAAGTAAGGCGCGAAGAAAAAGCCAAAGATAGACGCGAATAATGCCGTCCAAAAGTAAGATGGATCTTTGATCCAAAAAACTTGATTGGTTGATAAAATAACATCACGAACAGTACCACCACCAAGTGCCGTTACCCAGCCTAAGACTAAGACACTAACAATATCTTTGCCTCGATTGGTTTCGCTAATAACAGCGCTGAGAGCAAAGGCAATAATACAGATGATTTCAATCGTGTGAACAAACATCTAATGCGCCTATAGTGTGGTGATTGTTTCTATTATAATTATAAATATTAGCATGTTAGATATTAAATGGGAGAGTAAATAGTGAAGTTAGTGTTTTCAAAAATAGCAAAGGTCAGTATTAAACTAACCTTTGCTTTTATTGATATTAGCGACCGCTATGATCAAAGCTTTGTGCATCATCAGCTGTGCACTGTGCTGTTGGATGAGAGTTTAAAAAATCAAGCGAGCGTTTGAAATCAGCAATTAATAAGTTAGCAAGATCTGCTGTAAAACCTTGTTTAACTAAGATCCGCTGAATCACGATTTCATTACCCGTGGTGGGTAGTGAATATGCGGGTACTAACCAGCCTCGAGTTCGTAGACGATCGGCTAAATCATAGAGTGAGAACGGTAACTCAACTTCAGGCTTAATACGCCATGAAATTGCAGGGATCCCTGTTTCACGATTACCATCAAAGATAAATTCAAATAGCTCAAACTTATTCAATGCCTTAACTAAGTCTTCACAGACATCATAACAAGCACTGTGAATACGTTGATAACCTTCAAAACCTAAACGTAGGAAATTATAGTATTGAGATATAATTTGACCCGCAGGACGAGAGAAGTTCAACGCGAAAGTTGGCATATCGCCACCTAAGTAGTTAACGTGAAATACTAACCCTTCAGGTAGATCTTCTTTACTACGCCATACCACCCAGCCAACACCTAATGGCGATAAACCAAATTTGTGGCCAGAAGTACTGATTGATTTAACCCGTTCTAGGCGGAAGTCCCAAAGCTCAATATCAGGGGCACAGAACGGCGCTAGCATCGCACCACTTGCACCATCAACGTGAATATCAATCGAGTTACCAGTGTCATGTTCATAAGTATCTAATGCATCAGATAATGGTTTAACTGTTTCGTATAAACCAGTAAAGGTTTGGCCGAAAGTAGGCACAACCATAATAGTGTTATCATCAACCAGTTCTAACATGTCTTCTGGGGTCATAAAGTAATGACCGTTATCCATTTTAGTTTCGCGCATTTCAACGTCCCAGTAGCGGGCAAATTTTTCCCAACATACTTGAACCGGACCGCAGACCATATTGGGTTTATCTGTTGGTTGACCGAGTGCACGACGCTTTTCACGCCAGCGCCACAATGCAGCCAAACCACCCAGCATACAGGCTTCACTTGAACCTGTGGTTGAGGTACCAACGGTAGTGACTGAATCAGGTGCATTCCATAAATCCGCTAACATATGGACACAACGGCCTTCTATTTCAGCAGATTGAGGGTATTCATCTTTATCGATCATGTTCTTATCAATGGAAAGATCCATTAATTTATGAACTTCATCTTCTTCCCATGTTTGACAAAAAGTAGCAAGGTTTTGGCGGGCGTTACCATCAAGGTAAAGTTCGTCACGGATCATTTGATAAATAGCATTAGGTGCTTGTTCTTGCTGTGGTAGTTTAGTCGTTGCTGCAACGTTACGGGTTGCTTTTGAACCAAAGATTGGATCATTTTGAGATTGACGGTTTACTTCATGAAGAGCCATAATTTTCCCTGCCTTAATGTTGCTTACTGCTAAATAAGTTCCAAGCCATTGCTTGAGTAACATGTTTAATCATTTGTTGACTACGAACACTGTTGCCAAATGGGTCTAGTCGTGGTGAAAATGCAGCCAGTGCGCCAATGTTTGGAATAACCGTTAATAAACCACCGCCAACACCGCTTTTACCCGGTAGACCAACATCATAAGCCCAGTCACCAGAGGTGTCGTAAAGCCCTTCCATTGCCATCTCTGCAAGAATATGGGGAATGTTTTCGGCTTGAATCACTTGCTTGCCTGAGCATGGATTTTTACCGCCATTGGCAAGAGTTGCGCCTACAGTCGCCAGTTCTACTGCATTAAAGAGGGTCGAACATTGGCGAGTATAAACATCACAAGCTTCAAGGGGCTCTGAGTACATACGACCCGATGATTCTAATAACAATGCAATCGCACGATTATGAGTATTGGTGGATTGTTCAGACTGATTGACTTCGTTAGAGAGCGAAATTTCGCTGTTTGCTAGCAAAGATTGAAAGTTCAAAATCTGCTGCCAGCGTTGCTCTTTATCAGCCGCTTTAACTAAACTCACTGTTGCCATTGCACCGGCATTGACGAGTGGTGTAAGGGGTTTACCTTGGTGTAATTCAAGTGCCAAAACAGAATTAAATGGCATTCCTGTTGGCTCGGCACCGACTTTACTGTGCAGGGCATCGGCGCCTGATTGTTCAAGCACTAGTCCAAGCGTCATAATTTTTGAAATTGATTCAATGGCAAATTTATAATCGGCATCTTGTAATTGAATTATCTCACCTGTCACAGATACAAAGGCTAAGCCTGTTAATTCTGACGGTACGGAAGCTAAAAAAGGAATATAGGAGGCGTTTTCGCCGTCGCTATTGGTTTTTGCTTCATTCAGTGCTTGTTGCATAATGACAGCAAGCTTTTCATTAAGTGGTGACATTTGGCGCATCCTTAACTCTTATTGATTTAATGTATGAGTTACTTTGTCTGATGGATTGATAATACCTGGATGAGTGTCTTCAATTTCCCAAGTAAAGGGCGCAAAGTCAGTGACTGTTGGATCTTTCCAGTGCGGTTGACGGGCTTTGTAAATAAATAATGGAACAGCTACAAATATCACCGTTAGCACCACTAAAAAGCCAATATACTCTTCAGGGCTACCCACTGAAATTTGACTTGGTGGAATGAAAGAGAAGATGAATGCTAATAATGAGCCAGAAAAACCAACACCTGCGATGATCCACATGCCCATATCACCACCAGGGATTTTGTATGGACGAGGACGGTTAGGTTGGCTGTAACGTAAATGAATTGCTGCAGCAAACATCAATAAGTACATAATCAGATAAAGTACGACTGTTAACTGACTTAGAATTTGATAAGCAGCTTGAACCGAAGGTAATACTACAAATACAACGGAAATAATGGTTACTAAGAATGCTTGTGCCATCATGATATGGGTTGCCATACCATTTTTGTTGGTGTACTGCCAAAAGCGCGGTAAATAACCCCCTTTAGCTACAACAAGTAATGCTGATGAAGGACCTGCAACCCAACCAACAACCCCAGCAAGTACACCTAATGCTAGACATGCTGCCATAATTGGTGCAGCCCAACTAATACCTGCCCAAGCAAACATATCATTGTAAGCCACTAATAAACTTTGAGTTAAGCTGATGTCTTGTTGAGGAATAACAAAAGCAATAGCTAGTGTACCAAGTACGAATACACATACTGTACCAATAGCTGCAATCGCAATTGCAATCGGGTAGTTTCGCGGCGCGTCATCAACTTCTTTAACGTGAATAGCGTTCATTTCCATACCGGCATAAAACAAGAAGATACTTGCCGCTAAAACAACGTTATTAAAGTTAGAAAAATCAGGAATAATATTATCCCAAGATAGTTGCACTTGCGGTGGACGGCCAGAGAAGAACAGATAAGAGAAACCTAAAACGATTAATACGATACCAGGAATAACAGTACCAATTAAGCCGCCCCATTTAGCCACTTTAGAAAAGGCTGCGGTACCGCGTAAAGCGATGAAAGTTGCAAGCCAATAAATGGCTAATACTATTCCCAGTACGAAGAATTTATTTTGGGATAATGCTTGGTCCCACGATTGATGGGGACCCATAAATGCAAGAGACACAGAGCCAAAAGTCAATGCAGTCGGAAACCAAACCGTCACTTCAATCCATAGCATAAAAATGGCAACTAATGCTACTCGAGCACCAAAGGCTTCACCTACCCAGCGGAAGACACCGCCTTTTTCAGACCAACCAGTCGCAAGCTCAGCGGCGACTAATGATACAGGAACCAGAAACACCACGGCGGCAAAAATATAATAAAAAATGGAGCTCAATCCGTATTCTGCTTCTGCTGGAAGACCACGCAAACTCACTACTGCTACAATGTTTAACATTGCGAGAGCGAAAATGCTGATCCCTCCTTTTTTCGTTTTAATTGAAGAAGTCATTGTTAACCACCTTATATTTAGCGCATCTAATGCATTTAATTAGGTTTTCAATATGAGTTAAATATTTCATATTGAAATTACATGTTTGAAAAATCATCAAAAGAGTAGTCTGTAAATTAAGAGATATAATCATTGATATTTATATTTGTGGAATATTTATCAATAATTAAAGTAATCTTGATGATTGATAACTGTTATTGATAATACGTTTAGTAATATTTTTTTGTGGTCTAGTATTGAACGATAAACCTATGGTTTGTGTTTTTTTAGACCGTTTGTGGGGGGCTATGTGTTGTTTTGTTGCAGATAAACGGAAGGTTTTATTGAATGGTTAATTTATAATTGTTAAATTTGATTTATAAATTGATAGTGAAAGACGATTCTTTTATTTATTATTTTTAGTCAAATAAAAGGCTGGAAAAACCAACCTTTTATTTTAAATAGATGTGAAGCTAATTAGCGACCACTATGATCAAATGTTTTTACGTCTTTAGCAGTACATTGAGAGGCTGCATGTGAAGTAAGAAATTCAATAGAGCGTGTAAAGTCAGCAATTAATAGATTAGCAAGATCAATAGTTAGACCTTGTTTAACTAAAATACGTTGAACGATAATTTGTTGAGCGTTTGCTGGCAATGTATATGCGGGCACTAACCACCCACGGGTACGTAAACGATCAGCAAGATCGTAGAGTGAGAAAGGTACATTAGCATCGGCTTTTAAACGCCATGAAATTGCAGGGATCCCTTTTTCACGGTTACCATCAAAGATAAATTCAAATAGATTAAATTTATTAAGTTGTTTGACTAAATATTCACATACATCGTAACTTGCATTATGAATACGTTGATAACCTTCAAAACCTAAACGTAGGAAGTTGTAGTATTGCGCGATGATTTGACCCGCAGGACGAGAGAAGTTCAACGCGAAAGTTGGCATATCGCCACCTAAGTAGTTAACGTGGAATACTAACCCTTCAGGTAGATCTTCTTTGCTACGCCATACTACCCAGCCACAGCCTAATGGTGCTAAGCCAAATTTGTGGCCAGAAGTACTGATTGATTTAACCCGTTCTAGGCGGAAGTCCCAAAGCTCAATATCAGGCGCACAGAACGGCGCTAGCATCGCACCACTTGCACCATCAACGTGAATATCAATCGAGTTACCAGTATCATGTTCGTAGGTATCTAATGCATCAGATAATGGTTTAACTGTTTCGTATAAACCGGTAAAAGTTTGGCCGAAAGTAGGCACAACCATAATGGTATTTGCGTCAACAAGCTCTAACATGTCTTCAGGGGTCATGAAGTAATGACCGTCGTTCATTTTAGTTTCACGCATTTCAACGTCCCAGTAGCGGGCAAATTTTTCCCAACATACTTGAACTGGACCACAGACCATGTTTGGTTTATCTGTTGGTTGACCGAGAGCACGACGCTTTTCACGCCAGCGCCATAATGCAGCCAAACCACCTAACATACAGGCTTCACTTGAACCGGTGGTTGAAGTACCGACAGTAGTGACTGAGTCAGGTGAATTCCATAAATCCGCTAACATATGGACACAACGGCCTTCAATTTCAGCGGACTGAGGGTATTCATCTTTATCGATCATGTTCTTATCAATGGAAAGATCCATTAATTTATGAACTTCATCTTCTTCCCATGTTTGGCAAAATGTTGCTAAGTTTTGACGAGCATTACCATCAAGGTAAAGTTCATCACGGATCATTTGATAGATCACATTTGGTGCTTGTTCTTGCTGTGGTAGCTTGGTAGTTGCCGCAACGTTATTAATCGCTTCTGAACCAAAGATTGGATCATTTTCAGATTGACGGTTTACTTCATGAAGAGCCATAAGTTTCTCCCTACCTTAATGTTGTTTACTGCTAAATAAGTTCCAAGCCATTGCTTGAGTAACATGTTTAATCATTTGTTGACCACGAACACTGTTGCCAAATGGGTCTAGTCGTGGTGAAAATGCAGCCAGTGCGCCAATGTTTGGAATAACCGTTAATAAACCACCGCCAACACCACTTTTACCCGGTAGACCAACATCATAAGCCCAGTCACCAGAGGTGTCGTAAAGCCCTTCCATTGCCATCTCTGCAAGAATATGGGGAATGTTTTCGGCTTGAATCACTTGCTTGCCTGAGCATGGATTTTTACCGCCATTGGCAAGAGTTGCGCCTACAGTCGCCAGTTCTACTGCATTAAAGAGGGTCGAACATTGGCGAGTATAAACATCACAAGCTTCAAGGGGCTCTGAGTACATACGACCCGATGACTCTAATAGTAAGGCGATAGCACGGTTATGGGTATTGGTGGTTTGCTCAGACTGATTAACTTCATCAGAGAGCGCAATCGCACTGTTTGCTAGCAGGGATTGGAAGTTCAAAATCTGCTGCCAGCGTTGTTCTTTATCTGTCGCTTTAACTAAACTCACTGTTGCCATTGCACCCGCATTGACGAGGGGTGTTAATGGTTTACCTTGATGAAGCTCAATAGCAAGTACTGAGTTAAATGGCATTCCTGTAGGTTCTGCACCAACTTTACTGTGTAGCGCATCAGCGCCTGACTGCTCAAGCACTAATCCAAGCGTCATGATTTTTGAAATTGATTCAATGGCAAATTTATAATCAGCATCTTGTAATTGGATAATTTCACCAGTAACAGAAACAAAGGCTAGACCAGTCAGTTCTGATGGTACAGAAGCAAGAAACGGAATATATGAGGCATTTTCACCGCCCATATTGGTTTTTGCTTCATCCAGCGCTTGCTGCATAACAACAGCAAGCTTTTCATTTAATTGTGACATTAACGCATCCTTAACTCTTATTGATTTAACGTATGAGTTACTTTGTCTGATGGGTTGATTACACCTGGGTGAACGTTTTCGATTTCCCAAGTAAAAGGTGCAAAGTCAGTGACTGCTGGATCTTTCCAGTGAGGTTGACGGGCTTTGTAAATAAATAGCGGTACTGATACGAAAATCACTGTTAATACGACTAAGAAGCCAACGTATTCTTCAGGGCTACCCACGGCAATTTGGCTTGGTGGAATAAAAGAGAAGACGAACGCTAATAGTGAGCCAGAGAAACCGACACCAGCAATGATCCACATGCCCATATCACCGCCAGGGATTTTATATGGACGAGGACGATTAGGTTGGCTGTAACGTAAGTGAATCGCTGCAGCAAACATTAATAAGTACATGATTAGGTAAAGTACAACCGTTAATTGGCTTAGAATTTGATAAGCCGCTTGAACTGATGGTAATACCACAAATACAACGGAAATAATGGTCACTAAGAAAGCTTGTACCATCATGATATGCGTTGCCATACCGTGTTTATTGGTATATTGAAAAAAGCGAGGTAAATAACCGCCTTTAGCGACAACAAGCAATGCAGATGAAGGACCAGCAACCCAACCAACAACCCCAGCAAGTACACCAAGAGCTAAACATGCAGCCATAATTGGTGCAGCCCAACTGATGCCAGCCCAAGCAAACATATCATCATAAGCAACTAATAAACTTTGAGTTAAGTTGATATCTTTTTGAGGAATAACAAAAGCGATAGCCAATGTACCAAGTACAAATACACACACTGTACCAATAGCAGCAATAGCAATAGCAATCGGGTAGTTACGTGGCGCATCATCAACTTCTTTAACGTGAATAGCGTTCATTTCCATACCGGCATAGAACAAGAAGATACTTGCGGCTAAAACAACGTTATTAAAGTTAGAAAAGTCAGGGATCACATCGTGCCAAGATAGTTGCACTTGTGGTGGACGGCCAGAGAAGAATAGGTAAGAGAAACCTAAAACGATTAACACGATACCTGGAATAACGGTACCAATTAAGCCGCCCCATTTAGCCACTTTAGAAAAGGCTGCGGTACCACGTAAAGCGATGAAAGTTGCTAACCAATAAATGGCTAATACAATTCCCAGTACGAAGAATTTATTTTGGGATAATGCTTGGTCCCATGATTGATGGGGGCCCATAAATGCAAGTGAAACCGAGCCAAAAGTCAGTGCTGTTGGAAACCAAACCGTCACTTCAATCCATAACATGAAAATAGCAACTAATGCTAAACGAGGGCCAAAAGCTTCGCCGACCCAGCGGAAGACCCCACCTTTTTCAGACCAACCTGTAGCAAGTTCAGCGGCTACCAGTGATACTGGAACTAGAAATACGATAGCGGCAAAAATATAATAAAAAATGGAGCTCAATCCGTATTCTGCTTCTGCTGGAAGTCCCCGCAAACTCACGACCGCAACAATATTTAACATTGCGAGCGCGAAAATGCTAATTCCTTTTTTTTTCGCTTGAGTGTTATTTGTACTATTCATCGTTAACCAACTTAATCATGAAATAGGTTTAAAATTATTGCTTTTATATTGGTGGTTGAATAACAGAACAATTTGTACTGTTTTAGTAACTAAGTTATATAAAAATAGCACCAAGAGGTTGGTTATTATATTCATAAAAAACATTGCTTAAGTTGCATTTATGCTAGTTGTGGTGGGTGTTTTTTTATGCTTTTAATTTGAATGTTTAATCGTTTTGATAAGTATTTTTCATGAGTATCATCAAGAGATAGCGAGATCGGAGATTGAGAATATTATTACGTTGAAAATTATGTAAAAATGAAATTCAACAGATTGATTTTTAGGGAACAACCAGTGAAATTTTTTTTCCAGCGTAATGAAACGGATTCAGAGATAAGAATTGAATTAAAAACCGCATCGTTTTATTTGTTAGTGGCGATGATTGTTGGTTGGATGGCAATCAGTTTTATTTTGCAATCAAATGAAGCAGGCTCAGTATTTTTACCAATATTGATTGGCTTTATGATGTTACGTTTTTTGCTTTAGTGAAGGTGCAAAAAGAAGTATTAGTGGCTATGCGAGATAAGCGTTTAACCACTCAGGGTAGTAAATTCTCATTTAATAATCCCTTTATTTATATTATTAAGAAAAAAGCCCAACCGGAAACGGATGCATAATTAAAAACGGCCGTGATGTTAGTTGCTAAATAGCACCATCACGGCCGATTGTGGTTATTGAGTAGCGACAATATTAGTTATTGCTGTGTAGTTCGCTGTTTAGCTCAATTGCGGTTTTATTGGTTAAACACTCAATTTGTCCAGTCATTGAATTACGACGGAACAATAAATCAGCTTTACCAGCAAGATCGCGTGCTTTTGCTGTCTCAACGGCTTTACCATCCGCATCTAGCATTTGTACTTTAGAACCAGCAGTTACATATAAACCGGATTCGATAGTACAACGATCACCTAATGGGAACCCTAAACCAGCATTTGCGCCTAAGAGGCTGTTTTCGCCGATTGATACCACCACTTTACCGCCACCAGATAATGTACCCATGATAGAAGCACCACCGCCAATATCAGAACCATTGCCAACAACAACACCCGCTGAAATACGACCTTCAACCATGCTTACGCCTGTTGTGCCAGCATTAAAGTTAATGAAACCTTCATGCATAACCGTGGTGCCTTCACCAACATGCGCACCTAGACGAACACGTGAGGTGTCAGCAATACGCACCCCAGTTGGTACAACGTAATCTACCATTTTAGGGAACTTATCAACGCAATCAACGGTGATGGTTTCGCCATTAAGACGCGCATCCATTTGACGCTCAGCAAGTTCTGGTAAATCGATAGGACCTTGATTAGTCCATGCAATGTTGTGCAATAGACCAAAAATACCGTCAAGTACTAATCCGTGAGGTTTAACTAAACGGTGTGAAATAAGTTGTAGCTTTAAGAAGCCTTCAGCAACAGATACTGGTGAGATGTCAGTTTTTAGCATAACCATAACCAGCGGCTGTGAAGACAATGTCGCTTTGGCTGCAAATTGTGCACTTGTTTCATCGTTGGCATCTTCAAATGCTGATGCAATAGCCGCACACTGTTCAGGTGTTACCTCAATAGCTTGGTTACCACCACGGTAATCAACAATAGTGGCGATGTCTTTTACAAGTTGTTCTGATGGATGTAGCGTTGGGGTTGGAAAAAACGCTTCAATAATTTTTCCATCACGATTTTTAGTCGCAGTACCTAGGGCAAGTGCAAAGCTAGACATGATTACCTGTTCTCCATTCAAATAAATATGATGCGATAATTAAAATAATGACCTTACCAATAACATCAGACGAGTATTACGTCTTGAGCTAACAGGTGATTTACCGCCAATTAAAACCATCATAAAGACAGTTATAAAAATATAGAAGAGCTGAACCAATAATCAGCACAAAATGATGGTTTATTAACTAAAAATGGCGATTATAAACGATGTGAAGCGGCTTTATTTATTGATAATAGATAAGGAAGGATTGTTATATGATGGTGTTATAGAAAATAAAATAAAAAAAACCTCCATTAGGAGGCTTTCGACGACAAACTCAATAATATTAAAATTATGCAGCGTCTTGCTGCTGCTCATCGGCAACAACTTCAGGCTTTACAGCTTTTGCTTTTGGTGCAGGCTTGGCTTTTTTAGCGCCAAGAGCAACTAAGACTTGTTCACGCTTTTGCGCCAAGAACATTGATAGCTCTTCTTGCTTCGCTTCGTCTTCGAATAAATCACTTTCACTTAATAAAGCAAACATCTCATCTGCCATATCAAGCATTTTGTCATATGCATCGGCTTCGGATTTAGAGGTAAAAGTCATCTTTTCTTCCCCGTTGCGCTCTACTACATATTTGACGATAACAGCCATAGTCATCCTCTCCTAAAATTTATTTACTGGTCGCTTATACAGTAGTATGGTGAGTGAGTCTAGTGCTAAGCGTGTGAATGTGATGACTCGAGAAAAATTTAACCAGATCTATCATCGTGCTGTTGAAAGAAAGGGCGGTGAATCAAATTTAGAAAAATTACTCACAACCCCACTGAATAAAGAGCAATTGCGGTTAATTGCAGATCATCGGTGGTTAGCTGAATTTACTCAAAAAGTGTTTCAATGTGGTATTCGATGGCAAGTTGTGCGTAATAAATGGCCGGCATTTGAAACTGCATTTTTTGAGTTCGATATTGAAAAAATGGGCTTGATGCCAACTGAAATGTGGGAACGAAAAGCGCAAGATGCAACCATTATTCGTGACTTGAAAAAGGTGATGACGATCCCTGAGAATGCCAATATGATCCATCGTGCGGCATTGGAATACGGTTCATTTGCAGCAATGGTTGCAGATTGGCCTGAACAAGATATTGTAGGGTTGTGGTTATATCTTAAAAAGCATGGTTGCCGTTTAGGTGGCAAAACGGGTGCTTATAGTTTACGTGGGTTAGGTAAAGATACCTTTTTGTTTACACATGATGTTGAAGCGTATTTGCGTCATACCGATGTTATTGATGGCGGCCGTGATACGTTAAAATCATTGCGAGCAGCACAAAATGCATTTAATGATTGGCAGCAACAATCTGGCCGAGCGTTAACCCAGATCAGCCAAATTATTGCATTCAGTGTTGGAGATAACCGCGTTTAATCAAATTGCCATTGTTGGCAAAATTCCAAGAATAATTTTAGTAATGGACTTTGATATTTTTCTTGGTGATACAACAACCAATACTGGCGATTCATATCAAGTGGTAATGTTAGTATTGCGACTCGTTGCTCTTCAACAGCATGGGTGATTGCTCGTTGAGATATGCAAGTGATGCCTAAGTCAGCACTAACGCAATTAATGATCGCCTCAGTGGTATTTAATTCAAATGAGGTGGTCCATTTATCTAATCGTGGTGAGATTCGATTAAGAAAAAACTCACGCGTTCCTGATCCAATTTCTCTTAATACCCATTCTGAATTTTCGAGATCCGATAGCTGTAAATTTTTAATTTTGGTTAACGGGTGCTGCGGATGACAAGCGATCACCATTTGATCGCATAACCATGGTTGGACAACCAAATCTGAGTGCTGCACTTTGCCTTCAACTAAACCTATATCTAATTCAAACTCCATTAATTTATGGCAGATTTGAGCCGTATTTGAGATAAATAATGTTTGGTTTCGATGCAGGGATTCAAGTCGAAAATCACGTAATAAGAAAGGAGTAACTTGATTTCCGACAGTATCACTTGAGCCAACTTTTAATTTTCCTGTTAGGGGGCCTGCTTGATCAAATAAATTTTCAATTGCATTAGAGCGGGCTAAAAGCTCATCGGCTAAAGGCAGTAATCGTTTACCTTGTTCATTAATAATTAAACGATTGTTGTTGCGATCAAACAATTTATGATCAAGTTGCTTTTCTAATTCTGATAACGCCATGCTGACAGCTGGTTTTGAGAGAAATAATTTTTCGGCGGCGGCAGTGATTGTTTTTTCCTGTGCCACTGTAACAAAAACTTTAAGCTGTTTTAGTGCGATATTCATTATCACCTCATTAATAGCGCATGGTGAGTCATTACTCACCGTATGGTTAAGATAATATTAACATCCATTTAAATATATTCAATTATTATAAATAACAACTAAGCGGTATACTGCAACCAATAAGAATAATTCGCTATTGCTATCTAATGCGGAGAGAGAAATATGATTGCAACAACCAAAAGAAAACTTGCAGGCGCACCCACACCAATGGCTGGTTTAGCATTAGGTATTGGTAGTATTTTATGGTGCTGGGAGAATGGTGCCCAACTTCATGGTTATGGGCAAATAACAGGCGCAGTTATCGCTGCATTGATGCTATTCATTTTAATTGCTAAATTTTTAGTGCATCCAAAATTGTTATGGAATGATTTATCACATCACGTAGTCGGCAGTGTGGTACCCACATTTGCGATGGCACTCATGGTGGTTTCAAAAGCGGTTAGTGTTTATGCCTCTATTACTTTTGGCGTATATATCTGGCTATTTGCGGTTGGATTACATGTTATTTTCTTAAGTTTATTTTTATTCCACCGCGCGCGCGATTTTCATTTGCATCATATGGTTCCAAGTTGGTTTGTCCCGCCAATTGGTATCATTGTGGCTGATGTTTCATTTCCAGGTGTTGCTGCATTACATCCGCTGGCTTCTGTATTGTTGATGTTCGGTATGCTTGCTTATGCAGTAATGTTACCGATGATGATTTATCGGTTTATGTTCCGTGATGAAGTGCCTGATGCAGCTAAACCAACTATAGCGATCATGGCAGCTCCAGCAAGTTTATCATTAGCTGGTTATTTAACGGTTACAGCAACCCCATCACCGGTGATTGTGGCTATTTTAGGTGGTATCGCAGTATTAATGACGGCGATTATTTATTTAGCATTTTTCCGTTTATTACGTCTAGATTTTAGTCCAGGTTATGCGGCATTTACTTTCCCGATGGCAATTGGTGCAACGGCACTATTTAAAACTGCAGCGTGGATGAAAAGTTATGGTTTTGATAGCCATTATGTTGCTCAAGTTCATGGTTTAGCTACGATTGAATTATATGTTGCAACGATCATTATTGGTTATGTAGCGATTCGATATTTAGCTTTTTATCGTCCTGTGAGTCGATTATTTCAACGCAGTGAAGTCTGCCCACAAAACATTTGATAGCGATGGTGACATAATTTACGAGTGGATTGTGGCACTAATAAATGTTCCGTGTGTTGCCCAGCCAATTTGGTTGGGCTTTTTTGTGTCTGTCTATATATTGCGACGTTTAATTGATATTTTTAGGCTGTATTTATTTACAGTATCTCAGTGATGGTAGACAATTTAATCATCTATCTTTTGCTGTGGAATATCTGCGTGTTCACTGTCTATCATTCAAATCAACTTGATCTGCTGAAATCGTTACTCGTGGAGTTGATCCGCTTACAGCCATTAGCAAATCCATTTGAAAAAGAACAAATTCTGGTACAAAGCCCTGGTATGTCGCAATGGCTAAAAATGGAATTAGCGACCTCGTTTGGTGTGGCTGCAAATATTGATTTTCCATTACCTGCGACCTTTATTTGGAAAATGTTTACTCAAGTTTTGGCTGATGTGCCGGAGCGGAGTGCATTTAATAAAGAAGCGATGACGTGGAAATTAATGCAAGTGTTGCCACAGCAATTTGATCAACCAGAGTTTGAGCCGCTCAAACGCTATTTAGACAGCGACAATGACTCGCTTAAGTGTTATCAACTTTCCGAAAAAATTGCCGATATATTTGACCAATATTTAGTGTATCGCCCAGAGTGGATCCAACAGTGGGAAGCGGGTGAAACTGTTGCTGAATTGAATGATGAGCATCCATGGCAACCTATCTTATGGCAAGCCCTTTATGATCAAACATTAGCATTAGAACAATCACCATATCATCGTGCTAATTTGTATGATCACTTTATTGAAACCCTTAATAATTATTCTGGTAGTGAAGGCAAAGCGGCTTTGTTAGCTGCGGGGTTGCCACAACGATTGTTTGTGTTTGGTATTTCTTCATTACCACCACGTTATTTAGATGCACTCGCGGCAATTGGTGAACACATTGATGTCCATTTAATGTTTACTAACCCGTGTAAATATTATTGGGGTGATATTCGTGATCGTAAACATTTAGCACGGTTAGCGGCTCGTCAGCGGGTGCAATTACAACATATCACCACTGATGATGAGCTAAATGAGTTACTGTCAGTACTTAAAGATACCGATCAAACTAACTATGACGATGACATGCACAATGATGTGGTTGGCAATAGTTTATTAGCATCAATGGGTAAACTTGGTCGGGATAATATGTATTTGTTATCGGCGATGGAAGTCAATGAAGTCGATGCAGGTTTTGTTGATATTGAACCTGATACTTTATTGCATGCTATTCAAGCTGATATTTTAAACTTGCAAGATCGCCAAGATGACACTCAACTCGATTCAAGCCTACATAAATTCCCTATAGATGCCGATGATCATTCGATCACCATTCATGCCTGTCATAGCCCGATGCGTGAAGTAGAAGTGTTGCATGATAAATTATTGGCAATGTTTGCAACTAATTCGAACCTCAAACCGCGCGATATCATTGTGATGGTGGCTGACATCAATGCCTATAGCCCAGCCATTCAAGCGGTGTTTGGTAATGCGCCCGGTAATCGTTATATTCCATTTTCTATTTCCGATCGTACTGCTGAGCAAGAAAACCCGATTCTGTTGGCGTTTTTACGGTTACTGACTTTACCTGAAAGCCGTTGTCATGCTTCTGAACTATTAGAATTATTAGAAGTGCCAGCGGTGATGGAAAAGTTTGGTTTTGATAGTGCTAGCTTTGAAAAAATTAAAAAATGGATTGAAGAAGTTGGTATTCGGTGGGGGCTTGATCAACACACCTCAAGTCAGTTTGATTTGCCTGAGCAACTGCAAAATACGTGGTTATTTGGTATTCAACGCATGTTACTGGGTTATGCGATGCCACATGATACTGGTTTATTTGCTGGAATTTCAGCTTATGAGCAAGTTCAAGGCTTAGATGCTGAATTAGCTGGTCAATTAGCTGGGTTTATTGATAGTTTGATTGAATACCGCCGTGCATTAGCACAACCACAAACGGTCAATCAATGGGCCGAATTATTACATCAATTATTGGATGATTTCTTTGCAGTTGAATTAGAAGGCGAGCTGATTTTAAAATCAATTCGCGATAACCTGCAACGTTTACATCAGCAGTTACAAGATGCGGGTTATCAAGCTCAGATCACTCCTGCGGTATTAACCCAATATCTACAAGATAAACTCTCTGGTGAGCGCGTGAGCCAGCGATTTTTAGCCGGACAAGTGAATTTTTGTACTTTAATGCCCATGCGTTCGATTCCGTTTAATGTGGTGTGTTTACTGGGAATGAATGATGGTGCTTATCCGCGCAATATTGCGCCAGAAGGGTTTGATTTAATGAATGGTCGCACCAAGGCGGGCGATCGTTCGCGTCGTGATGATGACCGTTACTTATTTCTTGAAGCCTTGTTATCTGCGCAGCAAAGTTTGTATATCAGTTATGTCGGTCGATCTATTCAAGATAATGCTTCTAAAGTGCCATCAGTACTCGTCAGTGAATTGATTGAATACTGTCAGCAAGGTTATTGCTGCGACGGTGATCAATCATTAGCGGTCGATGTTTCAGCTGACAATATCAAACATCAGTTAGTTCAGCACCACTCACTGGTACCGTTTAGTCCTAGTGCATTTGTTGGTGACGATCCAAGTTTTGCGATTGAGTGGTTACCCGCGGCTAATCGTGAAGGGCAGGCAAGTGCACCGTTTCAGCTTGATGCATTAGCGGCAGAGCCAATGGCTGACGAACAAGCGTTAATTTTAGAATTAGCCGAATTACAACGTTTTTGGCGCTTACCGGTAAAATACTTTTTTAATCGTCGTTTAAAAGTCTATTTTGAGCCGCCGTTGGGGTTATTAGAAGATGATGAGCCGTTTGTGCTTAATGGTCTTGAAAGCTACCTAATTCGTGATCAATTACTGGAATTATTGTTAGATGCCAAGCTCAAAAATGCGGATCCTGATGTGATTTATCGTCAGTTTGAGGCTGAAAAACGTGCGGCTGGTACTTTACCCGTTGCCGCATTTGGCGATCTTGATTTAGCAGCGAGTCGACAAGCGGTGGCAAATTTAACTGATGTGCTTGAACCGTTAATTCATGCCCCTTTAGCCGATCAAGAAGTGGCAATTACTGTTATGGTTGCTGGGCATAAAGTGCTATTACAAGGTTGGCTCAAGAAACGTTATCAATCGGGGTTATTACGCTACCGAACCGGTAAAATTCGTCCACAAGATTTGTTAACGGCGTGGTTTGATCATCTTTGTTTAGCGGTATCAGCATCAGAAAAGGCACAAGTTACTCACGTTATCGGCACTGATAAGTATTTTCAATTACAGCCTATAGAGCCACAGCAAGCACTGGCGTATTTACAGCAATTGATTGAACTGTATTACCAAGGATTAAACCAACCATTAGCGTATTTCCCTAAAACAGCGATGGCAGCAATACAGGCGCATATAGGTCGTGATGGCAGTTGGAAAGATGATGCTGACACTGAGCAAAAAGCACTGATGAAGATGGCGGAATGTTTTAATGATGGCTACTTATTTAGCGGTGAAGGCAGTGATGAATATATCAATCGTGTATGGCCTAAATGGAATGATGATTTGGCACAAGAGGCTAATCAATTAACAGCGTTGGTGCTGCAAGCGGTGGTGGTAAACGCTAAAGAAATTAAGCCGGAATAACAGCTTAAAGCAGAAATGAAGTAGTGTGGCCGTCAGCAAATCATTGTTAGTTGTAGGGTGTTCGCTATACGGCCACAGGTCCAGAGGTGACCAAGTTTCTGGCGCTGATACTAACTAACCACCGTAGTACAAACCGTGAGTAAGTTCTCACATTATAGGAATCCAACAGAATTTTGAGTGCCAATATTTACTTATAAGTGTTGGGTCACATAATAACGAGCCTGACGCTGAATATTGATATCGGTCAGACAAGTACTGTTGTACATAGAGCAACCATGGGATGAGTGACATAATGGCGACTGAAGTACTAACAAATATTCTGCAACCAATGACGTTTCCATTGCACGGTACACGTTTGATCGAAGCATCTGCAGGTACAGGTAAAACTTTTACCATCGCGAGTTTGTATTTACGATTATTGTTAGGCCATGGTGATGCGAGTAGTCGCCATCAACAACAGTTAACCGTTGACCAAATTTTGGTTGTAACCTTTACCGAAGCGGCGACGGCAGAATTGCGTGATCGTATTCGTGCCCGTATTCATGATGCACGATTAGCGTTTAGTCGTGGTATTAGTCACGATCCGGTGATCAAACCGCTGTTAAATGAACATCAAGATCATAAATTAGCCGCGACAATTTTATTGCAAGCCGAACGCCAAATGGATGAGGCGGCTATTTATACTATTCATGGTTTCTGTCAGCGAATGCTGACGCAAAATGCGTTTGAGTCAGGAAGCCGATTTAATAATGAATTTGTGACTGATGAAAGCCAATTAAAAAAGCTGGTGGTTGCAGATTATTGGCGCAGTAATTTTTATCGTTTATCGCCGGCGCTTGCTCATGAAGTTCGTGAAATTTGGTCATCCCCAATAAAATTATTAAAAGAAATTGGTAATAGTTTAACTGGCGCGCCAGTACGGTTATCGGTGGCTGCAATGACTGAGTCGTTAGAACAATTACATCAACAAAATATTGTTCGAATTGATGAAGTCAAAGCGTTGTGGCGTGAGCATCAACATGATCTCGAAGCCGTAATTGCAAACTCTGGGATTAATAAACGTAGTTACACTAAAAAAAGTTTACCTAATTGGATTGAACAAGTTAGTGCATGGGCAGCTCAAGCGACCGTCGGCTATGAGTTACCGGATAATTTAATTCGTTTTCATCAGCAGACCTTAATTGAAAAAACAGCCAAAGGTGATGTGCCTGAGCATGCGGTATTTAATGCGATTGCTGAATTAATCGATAATCCGGCTAATTTACGAGAACCATTATTAGCTCATGCGATAGAGCATTGTCGTCAATTATTGGCAGACGCTAAAGCGCGTAAGGGATGGCTATCATTTGATGACTTGCTGACGCAACTAGGGGCAGCGATTGATAATGATGTTGATGAACTGCTCGCGAGTAAAATTCGCGCACAATATCCAGTTGCGATGATTGATGAATTCCAAGATACCGATCCACTTCAATACGGTATTTTTAGTGATGTTTATCGCCATCATCCTGAATGTGGTTTGTTTATGATCGGTGATCCTAAACAGGCAATTTATGCTTTTCGTGGTGCTGATATTTTTACTTATATTCAAGCGCGTCGCCAAGTTACCGATCACTATACATTAGCCACCAACTGGCGCTCGACGGCTACTATGATTGCGGCGGTTAATAGTGTGTTTCAGCAGCCAGATAGTCCATTTATTTACGATCAAGATATCGAATTTTTAGCGGTTGATCATAGCCCTAAAGCGACTCAACGCAGCTGGTGGTTAGAGGGTGAAGCTCAACATGCCTTGACGTTTTGGTTACAAGACAGCCCTGATGGTAAGCCAATAACCAAAGGTAGTTACCAAGCAGCAATGGCAGCGGCAACCGCGGCACAGATTCAACATATTTTGACGCAATCACAGCAAGGCCAAGCCTATTTTTTAGATGGTGAACAGCGACATGCGATCGCTGCTGGGGATATTGCTGTATTGGTTCGTACCGGAACTGAAGGACGATTAGTGCGTGAAGCACTATCAAAACAAGGTATTGCCAGTGTCTATTTGTCTAACCGTGATAGTGTGTTTTCAACCGCAGAAGCGGCAGATATTCAGCGGTTATTGCAAGCGGTATTAACCCCGGAAGATGATCGTGTATTACGTGCAGCATTAGCGTCAGGGTTATTTGCTCGTTCTGCAATTGAACTCGATCAGCTCAATAATGACGAGAATGAATGGGAAATTGCGGTTAATAGCTTTAAGCAATACCGCCAGCAATGGCTAAAACGTGGTGTGATGCCAATGTTACGCAGTGTGATGGCGAAAAATAAAATTGCAGAGCGGTTATTAGCCGAAGATGGTGGTGAGCGTAAACTCACGGATTTATTGCATATTGGTGAGCTGCTGCAACAAGCTAGTCAAACGCTAGACAGCGATTATGCGTTATTACGCTGGTTAGCTGAGCATGTTGCTGAGCCAAATGGTAATGCTGATGATCAAGTGATGCGGCTCGAGTCAGAGCGTAATCTGGTGCAGATTGTCACTATTCATAAATCAAAAGGCTTGGAATATGATTTAGTATTTATGCCGTTTGTGTGCAGTTACCGTGAAGTTGATAGCAAAGGTGAAGTTAAATATCACGATGACGTCGATAACATTACGGTGCTGGATATTGCTAAACAAGCCTCTGCAATTGAAAAAGCCGATCAAGAACGATTAGCGGAAGATTTACGCTTGATGTATGTGGCATTAACCCGCGCAGTTTATGGTTGTTATGTTGGTATGGCACCGATTCGTAATGGCCGTAGCACCAAAGAGCCGACGGGGTTACATCGCTCTGCAATGGGGCATTTAGTACAAAATGGTGAGGCGAGTGGTGTGGCTGCGCTTGAATTAGCCTTAGCTAAACTGAGTGAAGCCCAAATTGCGATCACGGTGGCTGAACCTCCCCAACTTATTGATAGCCAATGGCAACCACAAGATGAAGTCAGTGACGCATTAGTTAAGCGCTCTTTCTCGACGTCATTAGAGCGTAATTGGTGGATGACCAGCTATTCTAACTTGGTCAAACAAGGTCATCAAACAGCTCATGACAGTAGCTTAGATTTAGCCGGATTTGATATTGATTCGGTACAAAATGCCACGTCAGAGACAGACGATGGAGAGTTGGAATTAGAACCACAATATTCTATTTATACGTTTCCTCGTGGCGCACGTCCGGGAACATTTTTGCATACTGTATTTGAAGAAATTGATTTTACTGCCGCGGTTGATAGCTCTGAAACCGTAGCCAAATTAACTGAGCTACTGCAATTAGAAAATTATGAATTAGCGTGGTTGCCGGTATTACAGCAATTAATTCGAGATGTATTAACGTGTGCGCTTGATGGTGATGCACTGCGGTTAGCCGATAAGAGCGCCTCGCAACGATTAACGGAAATGGAATTTTTATTACCGATTGAGATTTTACAAGCGGTAGCATTAAACAAAGTGATTGCCAAACATGATCCGTTGTCAGCCAAAGCGGGGGAATTAGGCTTTGCAACTGTCAGCGGCATGCTAAAAGGTTTTATTGATTTAGTGTTTGAGCATCAAGGTAAGTATTACGTTTTAGACTGGAAATCGAATTATCTCGGTGATGATCCGCAAGTGTACCGTGGTGAACAATTGAAAACGGCGATGCGTGAACACCGTTATGATTTGCAGTACCAAATTTATGCGTTGGCATTGCAGCGTTTTCTACGCAGTCGTATTCCAAATTACGATTATGAAACCCATTTTGGTGGTGTGTATTACCTATTTTTACGTGGTATTCAGGCGGGAAGTGATAGTGGTATTTTTTATGCGCGCCCAAGTGAATTATTACTCGATGAATTGGATTTAGTGATGAATGGAGTGCTACCACATGCTTAAGCGGTTACAAAAGCTCACCCAACAAGGTGGATTACGTCAGCTGGATTATCAGTTTGCTAAATTTGTGGCGTTGCATAGTCCACAACCTCAGCAGGATTTAGCGGCATTAATGGCAGCATTGGTGAGTTATGAGTTGGGTAAAGGCCATGTATGTGTGCGCTTTGATCAACTACAGACTCAGCATTTATTTGGCTTATCAAGTCGATTATCGGTGGCATTAATTGACGGCTTACCCGATCCAAGTCAATGGTCTCGGTTATTAAATCAATATGATGTGGTAGCTAATGTTCAAGCTAGCGGTATGCAAGCATGCCCATTAGTGTTTGATCATGGACGGTTGTATCTCAATCGCTATTGGCAGTTTGAACAAACAGTTGCGACACGAATTATTGATATGGCGACCAATCAAGGCCAAGTTGACATTGATAGCCAGTGGCAAGGTCAGCAATTAACCTTGATGCATCAAGCATTAAATGACTTATTTCAGCCAAGTTATGGTCATTTATATCATGCCTTGCAAGGTGTTACTGATAGGCAACAACGCCAACAAATAACGTGTGATTTTTTGGATATTGTAAAGCCACAGCAACTTGATTGGACTGCGATTGATAAATTATTACAACAAGCAACTCAAATTACCGATTTACAGCCATTAGACGCTTTGGTGCCTGTGAGTACGTGTTTAAATTGGCAAAAAGTAGCAGCGGCAATGGCGTTAACACGTCAGTTTGCTGTGATCTCGGGTGGCCCAGGTACAGGTAAAACTACCACGGTGGCTAAATTGTTGGCAGCGTTAGTGATGCAAGCGAATGGCGAGCATCAGCCTAATATTATGCTGGTGGCGCCAACCGGTAAGGCGGCGGCACGTTTAACAGAATCAATAGGTTCTGCGATTAAATCATTAGCTGTACCGCAACAAATTAAAGATTTAATTCCTACTCAATCAAGCACATTGCATCGTCTACTGGGTTCTATACCGAATCGAGTCGAGTTCCGCCATCATAAAGATAATCCACTTCACCTTGATGTGTTGGTTGTTGATGAAGCGTCAATGGTCGATTTACCGATGATGGCACGGTTATTAGATGCGATGCCGCAAGGGGCTAAATTAATTCTGTTGGGTGATAGAGATCAATTAGCTTCAGTTGAGGCGGGAGCAGTACTGGGCGATATTTGTTCTTTTGCAAGCCAAGGTTATAGTGCCGCGCAAGGGCAACTGTTAAGTCAGTTAACCGGGTTTGATTTGCACTCAAATAATATTGGTTTAAGTGTCGTGACAGACTGTTTATGCATGCTGCAAAAGAGCTACCGTTTTCACGCCTTATCAGGTATTGGTCAGTTAGCCAAAGCGATTAACCAAGGTAAACCAGCCCTGGTGAATAAAGTATGGCAACAAGGCTTTAAGGATATTCACCATTATCCGCTAAGCACTGAAAGCTATGCGTCGATGATCAATCAAGTGGTGACGTTTTATCTTGATTATCTCGATGCAATAAAGGCGGATAAAACACCGGCGGAAGTACTCAGGGCATTTGCGAATGTGCGGTTGTTATGTGCATTACGTGAGGGGGATTTTGGCGTTGTCGGCTTAAATCAACGTATCGAAAAAGAACTGACTCACCGTGGGCGAATTTCACCTAATGATGAGACATGGTATGTCGGCCGCCCAATAATGATCACTCGTAACGATCATGCGCTGGGATTATTTAATGGTGATATTGGTATGACAATGTTAGAGCCAGAAATTGATGCTGATAGTGGACGGCGACGGTTGCGAGTGTATTTTGAAATGCCAGATGGCACTATTCGCGGTATTTTACCGAGCCGTATTCCCGAGCATGAAGTGGTATATGCAATGACGATTCATAAATCTCAAGGATCGGAATTTACAGATACGGTGATGGTGTTACCCGCTGACTATACGCCGATTTTAACCCGTGAATTAATTTATACTGGTATTACCCGTGCGAAATCTCGGCTGTATTTGTATGCGCCACTGGATATTATCAGTAAGAGTGTGCAAGTGCGTACAGAGCGAGCGAGTGGCTTAGCCCAGCTGTTGGTGTGATTGTATTGTAAGTAATAGTAACTTCAATGCCAGCATTAGTGCTGGCATTGTGCTATTTAAGGATTATTTTTTAAATTGATCAAATAACCAATAGCTATGAGGATCTGCGGGGGTTACATGTGGCCCAGTCATAATAAATGTTGAGACAATATTAATGATCACTACCGCGACAGCAAGCTTGCAAACGATGTTACCTATGCTTTTCATATGGTAATTGCTGGTGGTTTTTTTGGGTTGATGCCATAAGCTCAGTAATACTGCAACGCCAATGATGGTCATTACAAAAATAACAAAAGCCCAAGTGTAATAATGCATACCAAGTAAGGGGCTACCATAACCGGGATCACCGGGTAATAAGTGAAGTGATACTTGACGTAATGCTGCTGTTGCACCAAATAAAGCGCCAAATAAAATAATCCCGTAATGAGGTTGTTGTGGGCCATAGCGGACATTGAGCATAAAGCCAAACATTACCATCATAAATCCTACCCGTTGTAATAAGCATAACGGGCAAGGTAATTCTTTAAATACCAATTGAATGATAGATCCGGTTGCCAATATGGTTGTGATGCCAAGTAAGCCTAAGATATTGAGTCGATTAATAAGTTGATTATTCATAGCGTACTTAAATTGAGATTGGCAGGGTATAGACAATGTGGTGTTTGAGCAAAATTGATCCGGCAATGAAGGTTAAAGCAAACATGGCATAACTAAGATTTTTTTTACCGTTAAGCGCTGTTAACATCGTGATAAGCATGAGACAAAAAACAAAAATACACAGCATAGGTAGCAATAAACCTTTTTTAATAACGGTACAATCCGCACAGTATACCTTAAAAGAATCTGTTGTTAATGCTTTATCTGAGAATGTTGATGTTTTGGTATAAAAACGCCAGTAATGATACTGGCGTTATTGTGATGCGGTTATTACGTTCACCGCTACCGTAAAATTGCCAAAACGGTTCATTTTGTAATTATTATTTTGATCTTAATTGGTTGGCGTTATAAGTATTTTAGATCGACGCTGGTAGTTATAGAGGTCTTTTTTTACTAAGGGTAATTGTTCGATATCACATTCATAGAACCCTTGTTCACGGAACCAATGCAGGCTGCGGGTGGTGAGAACAAAAATGTTATCAAGGTCTGACTCTCGTGCTTGCTGACATAACTTATTAAGTAATAACACGCCGCGATCTCCGTCTCTAAAATCAGGATGAATAGCCACACAAGCCATCTCCGCCATTTTCTCTTCCGGATAAGGGTAAAGCGCAGCACAGCCAATAATAAGACTATCAAGTTCAATCACGGTAAAGAGAGTGATCTCTCGTTCCAGTTGTTCACGAGAACGGCGCACTAAAATCCCTTCGGTTTCCAAAGGCTGAATCAGGTCGAGAATACCTCCAATATCATTAATATCTGCGCGACGGATCTTTTCGGCGCTCGACATAACAATTTGAGTTCCGATACCGTCTAATGAAAACAGTTCTTGAATCAATGCACCATCTTGTTTATAGCTCAGTAAGTGACTACGAGGTACACCAGCGCGACAAGCAGCAATAGCGCCACGTAGAAAACGCCCAGTACCGCTTTGTTGCTCATCGTTATCGATAAGTTGTTGCAATGTCAGTTCTGCTTCATGAGGTAATAATTCAGAGATAATATCGTTATTGTTGTCAATGACTCCTTGTTCAGAACAAAATCCAATCAGTTTATCTGCGCCTAATCGTATGGCGACTTGAGTGGCGATTTCTTCAGAAGTGAGATTAAAACATTCACCAGTCACTGAACTGGCAATAGGGCCGAGTAATACAATCGAACCTTGTTCTAGCTGGCTGGTTATCGCCGTACTATTGATACGCCGAATTTTTCCGCTGTGACAAAAATCGACACCCTCATCAATGCCTAGCGGTTGAGCAATAATAAAGTTACCGCTAATGACATTAATTTGTGAACCTGCCATTGGAGTATTATTAAGCCCCATTGAAAAGCGAGCTGTAATATCAAGTTGTAGTTGTCCTGCGGCTTGTTTGGCTATTTCTAAACTATGCTCATCGGTGATTCTTATTCCCTTATGGTAAGGGCTGGTATAGTGCTGCTGTTGTAATAAAGCGCTTATTTGTGGGCGAGCGCCATACACCATCACAATATGAATACCTAAGCTGTGTAGCAAAGCAATATCGCTGACAATGTTGGCAAAATTGGGATCTGCAATGGCTTCACCACCGACCATGATCACCATGGTTTTACCAACATGGGCATTTAAATAAGGGGCTGACTGACGAAATCCTTTTACCAACGGGGTCTTACGTGTATTCACAAGCGATATCCATATCTGTATTTATGTGTAATTTATAGCCAATAAATTAAAGCAATTGTTTGTTTTGTGCAGCATTTAAATGATCATTAAGGCTAAATCGTTAATTATCACTGTGATTAATTAAGTATTGAATATCAAAGCCGCTATATAGTTATAAATATAGCCATGTATTGATGGGATGAACCAGCAAATGAAACTGCAGCGTTTTTGGGTTGAACAGTGTCAATATGGACGTTGGATAATTATCGTTGTTATAACGGTGATTGTTTTTGGTATCGGATCGCTGCAATTGCAAACGACTATCGATCAGCATCAACAACGAATGCAACAAGTGATTGGTGAGTGGCAAGAGCAAGGCGTTGCTCCAGATAAGGTCGAAACGTTTGAGGTTCGTCAACAGGGTATTTATCGGCAAGGACGATTATTAACCTCAAATTATTCTTGGAATGGTACCCAATTACGTTACCAATTTGGCGATCAGATTTATAGTTATCGTTATCAAGATAATGCGCTTATTCGGTATCAATCGACACATTATAATGCGGTATTTGAGCGCCAATAATCTATTTGATGTTGTGATTGAACTTTACTGGCTGCAGATTAGTCTTAAATATTTTGATGGTGTGTGTTATGTCAGTTATCTGTTGATTGTTTGAAATAGTTACTTCTTTTTAGATAGTGTTTGTTAATATTGTCATCGGTTTACTACTTTGGCATAAGTAAACGAGCTGTAATTTCCATATTTTTGTAAAACTTTTATAGGCTTATCTATCGTGTTACGTAAAGCAACCGTTGCAATTATTCTTTTCAGCTTGGTGGGATGTTCATCACCTGAAGGTACGACAACAGAAAAACCAAGTTTAGCTGCAGTTGGTAATCCATTAGCACACCAATATCTAGGCCGAGATTTTAAGCATGTTTTAAATAAAGTGGCGCAGGTTGAATCAAATAAATCACATGATTACAGCACTTTTGCACCACAGGCTAAAATGGTTACTTCACGTTCACCATCAATGGCGCGTAAATTTGAACCGCTATATAACCAAGTTGAAAATTGGGCTAATCACAGTGGTGATCCAAGCACATTAGCAAAATATGGTATTCAAGCGGCACAAATGGGCGGTGCCAATGGTGAAGGCAATGTGATGTTTACTGGCTATTATTCACCAGTGATCGAGTTACGTCATAAACCAACCAATGTGTTCCGTTACCCTATCTATGCGATGCCAACCTGTAAAGGTCGTTGTCCTTCGCGTGAACAAATTTATGATGGTGCGTTAGCTGGTCAAGGTTTGGTGTTGGGTTACAGTAAATCAATGCTTGATGTGTTTATGATGGAAGTTCAAGGTAGTGGCTTTGTTCATTTTGAAGATAATAACCAGCTTCAATATTTTGGTTATGCGGGTAAAAATGGCCATCGTTATGTCAGCATTGGCCGAGTATTGATTGATCGTGGTGAAGTGCCTAAGGCGAAGATGTCACTGCAAGCCATTCAAAACTGGGTTGCTCATCACAGTGAAGCTGAAGTACGTGAGTTATTAGAGCAGAATCCTTCATTTGTATTTTTCTCACCTCGTAAAACATTAGATGTGAAAGGTAGCGCAGGTATTCCATTATTGGCAAATGCCGCTGTAGCTGCAGATCGTAAATACATTCCAATGGGCTCGGTACTATTAGCAGAAGTGCCACAACTTGACGCTAAAGGTAACTGGACCGGTAAGCATGTATTACGTTTATTGTTAGCCTTAGATACTGGCGGTGCAGTGAAAGGTAATCACCTAGATTTGTATCACGGTATGGGTAAACAAGCGGGTACTGATGCAGGTCACTACAAACATTTTGGGCGAGTATGGCGTTTAGGTCTTAAAGGCTCGGCTACTCAAGACCCGTGGTTGATGCCAAAATAAGCGTATTAACTCAGCTATTGCTGCCATGGTTATTGTGGCAGCGACTAGACAATTGCTATTAGAGTGCGTATAAAAACGCACTCTTTGTTTATCCACCTCAAGCAGTGTAGAACCCAGTATGCGTGAATTAGATACCCCAGCATCCGATAGTTATAACCAGCGTTTTGGCGGCACTCGTCGTTTATATGGCAATAGTGAAGTTGAAATTCTCCGCGCTGCGCACGTGTGTGTGATTGGTATTGGCGGCGTAGGCTCATGGGCAGCAGAAGCATTAGCCCGTTCAGGCGTGGGTGAATTGACGTTGATCGACATGGATGATGTCTGTGTAACCAATATTAATCGTCAAATTCATGCAATGACAGGCACTATCGGTCAAAGTAAAATTGAAGTGATGGCAGCACGTATTCAATTAATTAACCCTGAGTGCAAAGTTAATTTAGTTGATGATTTTATTGGCCCTGATAATCAAGCGCAGTATTTATCGACTCAGTGTGATTATGTGATTGATGCGATTGATAGCCTTAAAGCAAAAGCCTCATTACTTGCATTTTGTAAAAGTAATAAAATCAAAGTGATCACAATTGGCGGCGCTGGTGGACAAACGGATCCAACTCAGATTCAAGTTGCTGATTTAACAAAAACGATTCAAGATCCATTGGCGAGAAAATTACGTGAAACCTTACGTCGCCAGCATAATTTCACTAAAAATCCAAAGCGTAAATTTGGCATTGATTGCGTTTATTCCACGGAACATTTGAAATACCCGCAAGCCGATGGTTCAGCATGTGCGATAAAAGCTACAGCGGAAGGGCCTAAACGAATGGATTGTGCGAGTGGTTTTGGCGCAGCAACAGTTGTAACTGCAAGCTTTGGTTTTGTGGCTGTCGCTCACGTGATTAAAAAATTGATTGAAAAGTATCATCAATAAATTAATCGCATTGTACGATAAGCAATAGCAAAAAGCGGATGATTTAGCATCCGCTTTTTTGTGCTTGTTTAGTCGAGGGGGGAAGTAGTCTGTGGCTATTTTAGGCCGCAAGTTGCTTTATTTGCTCAACAATCGCTTTTAAGCCATTACCACGAGAAGGGCTTAAATGTGCCATCAGCCCTAAGCTGTCAAAATAAGCATCGATATCAAAATGGTTAATTTCAGCTGCCGTTTTGCCATGATAAGCCGTAAGCACGAGGGTGATTAAGCCGCGTACAATACGTGCATCTGAATCGGCAATAAAGTAATAACGGCCATCAATTGTTTGATGATGTAGCCAAACTTGCGATTCACAGCCACTAATTTTAAGTTGATCTTGTTTATAACTGTCATCTAGCTGTGGCAGCTTTTTACCTAACTGAATCACGTTGCGATAGCGATCTTCCCATCCTGTTGTTGCTTGCATTTGGGTGATGATATCGGCGGTGGTGATCTCAGTCCCAAAAGGGTGCAGAGGTAGCGTTATAGTGGTGGTCATCTTTTTTCCTTGGCTGCTATTACAATAAATCGCAGGCTTTATGTAGCGCTGTAATAAAACGCGCGACATCTTGTTGATCATTATAAAGTGCTAATGATACCCGTAATGTTCCTGTTAATCCTAGTGCATCCAGCATCGGATGGGCGCAATGGTGTCCTGCTCGTAATGCGATATGCTGTTGATCAAGCAAGGTCGCAATGTCTTGATGATGAACACCATCAACCACAAAAGAAAATAGGCTCGCATGCGCCTGCAAACCAATAATACGCAATCCATCAATATCTTTAATGCCATCTAAGGCTTGTTGACGTAACTCGGCAATATGTTGTTCTGCGCCTTGACGGTCGATATTCTGTAACCATTCAATCGCTGCAGCAAGGGCTAAACTGCCTGCTACATTCGGTGTTCCAGCCTCAAATTTACTTGGTAAGCCAGTATAATCTGTACCTGAAAAAGAGACTTTTTCGACCATCTTGCCGCCGCCGTGCCATGGCGGCATTGCTTCAAGCAGTGCTTGTTTGCCATAAAGAACACCAATACCTGCGGGCGCATAAATTTTATGGCCTGAAAAGACATAAAAATCGGCATCAAGCGCGTGCACATCTACCTGTTCGTGGGCAATGCCTTGAGCGCCATCAACCACGACAACCGCGCCATAGTGGTGAGCAGCAGCTATCATTGATTCAATTGGATTACGAGTGCCTGTGACATTGGTGATATGAGCAACAGCCACTATTTTGGTTTTATTTGATAATAAACGCTGATAAGCATCGATATCTAAGGTGCAATTTTGATGCATTGGAATTTTAACGACTTTAGCACCTGTTTGTTCAGCGACCATCTGCCAAGGCACAATATTGGCATGGTGTTCCATTTCACTGACTAAAATTTCATCACCTGCTTGTAAGTGGTTACGAGCATAAGTTTGTGCGATCAGGTTTAATGCTTCAGTAGCACCACGAGTCCAAATGATTTCTTTGGGGCTAGCTGCACCAATGAATTTTTGGATCGTTGTTCGAGCTTGTTCAAAAGCAAAGGTCGCGTTAGTCGTTAAACTATGACTACCTCGATGTACATTGGCATTATAGCCGCTGTAATAGTGACGTAGAGTATCGATAACAATCGCAGGCTTTTGAGCTGTTGCTGCGCTATCTAAATAAACCGCCCGTGGTGCATCATCTGAATGTTGCAGTGCAGGAAACTGGGTTTGAATTTGCTTGATATCGAATGGTATGGTCATAGCGGGTCACATTACATAAATTTGAATTATCGATGATGCTAATAAATGCCAGGAAGAGCAAGTGTTGCGATGATTTTTGAGCAATAAAAAAATAGCACTGCGTTGGGGCGCAGTGCTAACAATTACTTTGACATATAAGTCAAAATACAGGAAGTAAAGAGGTAGATAACTACCTATCCGGCAGGATCCGGACAATATGCAAACACAACATCGCAATGCTGATTGAGCGGTTAGCCAGAGGGCAAAACACAAAATGTTAATCAACATTGCGGAACGAATAATAGGGTTTATATAGCACTTAAACAATGGACAATTTATAATGTTTGAGATGAAAAAAACTAATGCATTAGAGAGCATCGAAAAGTATGTCTAGACGTTTACCTCCGCTTAACTCATTGAAGGTGTTTGAAGCTGCTGCAAGGCATTTAAGTTTTACTCGAGCAGCTGAAGAATTGTTTGTTACTCAAGCTGCAGTTAGCCATCAAATTAAAGCCTTAGAGGAATTTTTGGGGTTAAAATTATTCCGTCGCCGCAATCGTTCGTTACTATTAACAGAGGAAGGGCAAAGCTACTTTCTTGATATTAAAGATATCTTTTCATCGATTTCAGATGCGACAGATAAGGTACTAGAAAGGGGCTCAAAAGGTGCATTAACCATTAGTTTACCTCCTAGTTTTGCGATTCAGTGGTTAGTGCCAAGATTGACTGATTTTAATGAGCAACACCCTGAAATAGACGTGCGTATTAAAGCGGTTGATCTTGATGAGGGATCACTGACGGATGATGTTGATGTTGCGATTTATTATGGTCGTGGTAATTGGTCTGGTTTACGTGCTGATAAGCTATATCAAGAATTTATGATGCCAGTGTGTTCACCAATGTTATTAGTTGGCACTAAACCATTACGTACTATCGAAGATTTAAAATTACATACTCTATTGCATGATACTTCACGTAAAGAGTGGAAGAACTATGTTCGCCATTATGATGTAAAGGACGTCAATGTTAATCAAGGGCCGATCTTTAGTCATTCAACGATGGTGTTACAAGCCGCCGCTCACGGCCAAGGGATTGCATTAGGTAATAATGTTCTTGCTCAGCCTGAATTAGAGGCTGGAAGATTGGTGTGTCCGTTTGATGAAATTCTGGTAAGTAAAAATGCGTTTTATTTTGTATGTCAGGAAAAACAAGCGGATACCGGACGTATTCAAATTTTCCGTGATTGGATTTTAAATAAAGCCCGTAAAGAGCAAGAGGATATGCCTGATGTCATTGAAGAAGTGTGAGTATTTGATTGATGGCCCTGATGCTAAAGATGCGATAGCGACGTTTTTATTTGCTCATGGCGCTGGCGCTGGAATGGATCATGCATTTATGACCACGGTTGCTTGTGGTTTAGCTGCACATAATATTCAGGTGGTACGGTTTAATTTCCCGTATATGATCAAACGTGCCGAAGATGGTAAAAAACGTCCGCCAGATCGCCAACCTAAATTATTACTCGATTTTCAAACCCATATCGAACAGTTTGATAATGGCAGATTAGTCATTGGTGGTAAATCAATGGGTGGTCGAATGGCGAGTTTAATGGTGACCGATATTGCTGCCCAAACAGCGCTAGTTAATAACTGTGCAGCAAAAGTTCGTGGTGTTGCTTGCCTTGGTTTTCCTTTTCATCCGCCAGCAAAGCCTGAAAATTATCGTGGCGATCATCTAGCAACTATCAGCGTGCCAACGCTTATTTTGCAAGGTGAACGCGATACCTTTGGCGTGCGTAGTGAAGTTGAACAATGGCCATTTTCAGCTCAGGTGAGTTATCAGTTTTTAGCCGATGGTGATCACGGTTTTAAACCACGTAAAGCATCAGGGCATACTGAAGCTGAAAATATCACTATCGCTATTGAGTCATTAGCGGCCTTTATTAAAAAGTGTGTTGCTAGTGAAGTAGCATAGAGGTGTAGTCATAATGGTTGAATTAACCGCTAAACAACGTCAACAATCACGATTGATGCTGATGTTTGCCGCATGCAGTGGCGTGGTGATGGTAGCGTTAGGGGCATTTGCGGCACATGGTTTAAGCCATACATTAGCTCCTTATTTACTCGATGTGTTTAAAGTCGGGGTTCAATATCAGGCATGGCATACATTAGCATTATTAGCTTGTGGAATATTGTCACGCTTTTTGCCATCAAAAGCGTTATCATACGCGGCGCTGTTTTTTGGCCTTGGTATAATCTGTTTTAGTGGCAGTTTATATGCATTGGCTTTAACCGGCATTAAATGGTTTGGTCCTATCACTCCGATGGGCGGAATATGTTTTATTATTGGCTGGGTGATGCTTGCAATAGCCACCTGGCGTTCAGCTTGAGGGTTCCAACGTGAATCAAGTTTTATTGTACTGTCGTCCTGGCTTTGAAAAAGAATGTGCCGGAGAGGTTCAAGACAAAGCAAATACGCTGGAATTGTTTGGTTTCCCTCGGGTGAAAAACAATTCAGGCTATGTGTTATTTGAGTTCTATCAAGCAGGTGATGCTGATAAATTCATTAAATTACAGCCATTTTCACAGTTAATTTTTGCACGCCAAATGTTTGCTACATCAGCAATGTTGAGCGGTTTACCTGCAGAAGATCGTATTTCACCTATTTTAGAAACCATCGGTGAAAACTTTCCTATTTGTGGTGATTTACGCATTGAAACACCAGATACCAATGAAGCGAAAGAGCTGTTGAAGTTCTGCCGTAAATTTACGGTGCCACTACGTCTAGCAATGCGTAAGCGTAATATTTTATACGTTAAAGATAACCATAAAAAACCGGTATTACACGTGTGCTTTATTGCTCCTGGTTGTTGTTTTGTTGGTTATTCTTACCCGCAAAATAACTCACAGTTCTTTATGGGTATTCCACGTCTTAAATTCCCAGCAGATGCGCCAAGCCGTTCAACGCTGAAATTAGAAGAAGCATTTCACGTATTTATTCCTCGTGAAGAGTGGGATGAGCGTTTAGCTCCTGGTATGTGGAGTGTTGATTTAGGTGCGTGTCCTGGTGGCTGGACATATCAACTGGTGAAGCGTTCGATGTTTGTTCACGCGATTGATAATGGCACTATGGCACAAAGCTTAATGGATACCGGCCAAGTTAAATATCATGCCGTTGATGGTTTTAAATATGAACCAGCACGTAAAAATATTACTTGGATCGTATGTGACATGATTGAAAAACCAGCCCGTGTAGCGCACCTAATGGGTGAGTGGCTGATTAAAGCATGGGCTAAAGAGGCTATTTTTAACCTTAAATTGCCAATGAAAGGTCGTTATGATGAAGTACTGCAAGATATTGAAAATCTAAAAGTATTGCTAATTAAAAATGGCGTCAAGTTTAAGCTGCAAGCAAAACATTTGTACCATGACCGTGAAGAAATTACGGTGCATATTCAACGTTTGGATAATCGTTCAGCGTATTAATTCGCTGGCCGTTTAGTGGATTTCTTAACGCCACCCTTTGAGGGGGGCGTTTTTTTGGTGTAAATTGAGTCTAGATCAATCCTGATGTGACTCATGGTAACGAATATCTTGCAAATTAAAGCCCAACGTTAAATCAGTTTTTAAACTTGCGACAGCTTTGGATGCGCGAGCTGTCTCTTCATTGCCAGTGATTTTCTTTTGCCATTTAGGCGCAAGATCGGTGGCTGTAAGAATCGCTTCAAGGTTAGGGTAGAGATTTAATAACTCAACCGCAGCTTTGGGACCTATACCTGCAATACCGGGGATTTTGCTGGAGCTGATCCCTGCTAATCCCCAATAGTCAGTTAATAATTGCGGCTTAACACCATATTCTTTTTCAATAAACGGGCTATCAAGCCAGCGTTGTTGAAAGTAATCCCGAATACGTAAGGTGGGTTGCAACAACTGGCAATAGCCTTTATCGGTCGAAACGATAGTCACTTGCTCATTACGCGAGGCGACTTTTAAGGCCAAGGTTGCGACTAGATCATCGGCTTCATCACCATCAGATAATAGTGAATCAATGCCGATCGCCATAAATGCATCTTGAATCGTGTCCATGCCTGCTAATAACTCTGGCGGCATTGGTTTACGACCTTCTTTATAGAGCGGCAGTAACTCTGCTCGCCAGCCACGATCATCACTATTATGATCAAACACTGCCACAATATGGCTGGGCTGGGTGCTACTAATGATTTTCTGTAATGCCTGACAACATACTCTGGCAGTGTTGTCGACATCGGGTTGCCCCGGTTGCGCCGCATGCACGCGACGAATAAGATTTAATGCATCAATAACAACGAGGTGAATAGCCATAAATAAATTCTGTTTAGATGAATAAAAGGAGCGCTTAGGCTCCTTATTGTACGCAAAACTGTTACCAAATAACGAACTTATTTCGGTTGCTGGTGCGAGTTGACGATTTCATAACAAGGCTCGTATTTACTACCAGGTAATTTCATTCGTTGTTGGTCGACAAAGTTCTTCAATAGTTTATCCATACGCTGCATCAGTACTTTATCACCATCGATTTTAAAGCGACCATATTGCTCAATTTCATGAATACCTTCTTCTTTGACATTACCTGCGACAATACCTGAAAACGCACGGCGTAGATTAGCTGCCAGTTTTTCTTTCGGCTGATCCATGTGTAAATCTAAGCTCGCCATTGCTTTATGGGTAGGTGAGAAGGGCATTTGAAAATCTTCTGGGATCGTCAGTGACCAGTTAAAGCAATAAGCATCACCCGTTGCTAAACGGTGTTCTTTCACGCGTGCCATCGAT
The DNA here is from genome assembly GCF_002954455.1 of Photobacterium aquimaris. Lineage (GTDB taxonomy): Bacteria > Pseudomonadota > Gammaproteobacteria > Enterobacterales > Vibrionaceae > Photobacterium > Photobacterium aquimaris. The sequence continues at coordinate 2,202,067 of NZ_MSCC01000001.1, read as the reverse complement.
GCTTTCATCACTTGGGCAACTTCGGCAGGATCGCCGATAATAATTTGATAATGCTGAGTTGCCGCTTCACCTAAAGTATCACGAATAAAATCATCTAAAGTGCGAAAGTAAGCTTCACTTTCTTTAGGGCCGGTGAGGATTAATGGCAGCGGTTGTTCAGCGTTATCAGGATGCATTAAGATCCCTAAAATATACAGTAGCTCTTCCGCTGTACCTGCACCACCTGGGAAAATAATGATCCCATGGCCAACTCGAACAAAAGCTTCTAGGCGTTTCTCGATATCAGGTAAAATAACTAATTCATTGACGATAGGATTAGGTGGCTCAGCGGCAATAATAGACGGCTCAGTTAAACCAATAAAGCGGCTGCCAGAATAACGTTGTTTGGCATGACCAATCGCAGCTCCCTTCATTGGGCCTTCCATTGCGCCTGGGCCGCAGCCTGTACAAATATTAAGTTCACGTAAACCTAATTCATTACCGACTTCTCGAGTATATTGATACTCAATCGGATTAATGGAGTGGCCGCCCCAACACACAATAATATTAGGATCTTCGCCTGCATGTAGCGTGCGGGCATTACGTAATAGGCTAAACACAAAGTCAGTAATATGGGGCGCACTGGCAAGATCGATATCGTTACGACGGGCAATATGCATATCAACATAAATAATGTCGCGTAATACGGAAAACATGTGTTCTTGAATACCACGAATAATACGCCCATCAACGAACGCATGCTCAGGTGGGTTCACCAGTTCGATTTTAATTCCACGCTCACGACGTAATAAGTTAATTGCAAAATCGAGATGTTTTTCAAGTAATTCTTTGGAATTATCGGTGTGGCTACCTGAATTTAAAACCGCGAGAGAGCAGTTGCGATAAAGGCGATATAAATCACTGGATGCGGTTGCTTTTAAGCTGTCGGCTTCTATTTGTGATAATAGGTTCATAGCGCCGATAGGGCTGATATGCGTTATCATAATAACCTCCCTGGTAATGATGAAACAGCATGTTCATTTATTGATTATAGGCAGAGGCGCAAGGCGTAACCACCAACGGACTGGTGTTAAAATCAAATAAAGAACAACAAGTTGACGGTAAGATAATTTGTTTCTCTGTAGTTACCATACACAGGGATTATATTTTTGACCAGTAAATGATAATAATAATATAACGTAGTCGATAAAGGGATGTGTGGTTGTTGTTGACGCTTAAATTTGGTCAATAACAATATTGCAACGAGGATGTTGAGCGTGAAGTAATGCTGTTTCAGTTCGTTCGATAACTTGTTTCGGGGTGTCATTGCTGGCAAAAAAACTGCTGCTGATAGAGACCGACATTGCCACACTTTGACCTTTGAAGTGAAGCGGTAACTGACTCACTGCCGCGCGAATATTTTTTATCGTTTGATGACGTTGTTGGTCATTACAATCGGTGATTATTAGCATAAAGGCATCATCACTAAATCGAGCAATAAAATCAGTAGGATTTAGTTGTTGGCTAATCGTTTTGGCAATAATTTTAAGTGCCTTATCACCCGCATTATGACCATAATCTTGATTAAGCTGACTAAGATCATCGATATCAATCAGCATTAACAGCAATGGGGTTTGGTAACGTAACCAGCGTTGATATTCGTGTTTAAGCCGATCATCAAACGCACTACGGTTATAGGTTAAAGTTAATTTATCTCTAAAGATATTTTGTTCTTGTTGGCTTAAACGTTGATGATAACTGTGGGTTTGTTGTTGTACCTGATGGACTTTATTATCATTGTGATTTAATTGTTCTATGAGTGCTTGTTCCCGCAGCTCTAGCTGATTATTACGTTGGGCTAGTTGTTGTAGTTCATTGGCAAGATTGACTAATAAAGGCGTTGCTGTTGGTGTTTTTTTAAGACTCAGTTGTTGATTAATCGTGGTTGCTATCGTTGCAATACTAGCATTGAAGTCACAGCGATGCTGGTGCAAAACAGCAAAAGAGCTCGCTGCTTTAGCGGTATTTTTTTGCAATGAGGCTAAATCACTATTGAGGGTATTTAAAAACTGTTGTGAGGCATGACGCTCAGCTTGAGTGCCAGCAACAATAAGGCGTAACACTTCTAATAATAATGTTTGCAACCTTGTTTGATTTACCCCTTGGGTTAATTGCTCTCGAATTACAAACAGTTGTTCACCTTGTTCATTGGTGAAGTCTATCTCGGAGATGACAAGTAACAATTCCGCTGCCAATTCAACCTCAAAGCTTGGCTGCTGGTCAGGTGATAAGGTGTTACCGTTATTGTTGGCTGCAATTAATTTGATACTGCGCTCATACAGTTCAAGTAGGCGTAATATGCGTTGATGATTGTCCAACAATGTTGCCGATGGTTGATTGAAAATACCGCGAAGATCACGCTGCAGCGATTGTGGTAAACCTTGATAATGCGAAAGGGTACGGCCGCGTAGACCAATATGATGTTGTAAACGTTTATTTTGGCGTTGAATTACATCGGCTTGTTGAATGACTAGGCGTTCAACTATCGATAATCGCGGAATAAGTCGGCTGATCTCTAGTGGTTGTTCAAGATCGAGACTGATGGCTTGTAAGCTTGCATCGAGTTCATTATCAATCCCTCGACAAGCAACGGCTAACCGAGTGATCAGCCGTTTTAAGATTACAATTTCACGTCGCGATTTCAGATTGGAATCACGATAAGAAAGTTGAGCAAGGTCTAATCGTTGTTTTAGAACGCCGACTTCGTTAACAATGGCACTAATATCTGTCATTGGTTATGCATCTGCATTTATACAGTTAAAATCCATTTAATTCATAATGTTACTGATATTTTTGGACATGCTACCAAAAATAAAACCGGATAGTTAGTGCTATTTATCAGAGTTTTGTGCTCGTTGTATATTTAGTTGATATCGTTGTTAATATTGTGATCGTAGTTCCAGATTATTTCATTATTAGTTGAACTACGCACTTTTACTAATCCTTTATCAATGCCTTCAATACAAGAACGACGAATATTATCGCCGACAAAACTCGCGGCTGGTGCAGCATCGATAGCACAAATGTGAACCCAATGACTTCCAGGTTGCTTATCGTTGAGGCTAATACCGGCATCGACAGCCATCAACAATATATCGATTAACTCTTGATCATTAATCGCAGTATAGGCACGAGGTAAAAAAGGGTACTCTGCCATACCTATTTGTAATGAATTATTGATATTGAGTGGCAAAGTATAGTTATCAATTAATAGCTGCATTGATTCTGCTAACTGCTTTGGATCACAGCTTAAACGTGCATTAGGCTCAATATACAAGAACATCGCATCAGAAAAGTGATAAATACGCGCCGGTTCTAATACTTGTTGCTGTAAATAATTACCAAACTCTTTTTCGGCGGCGAGGCCCTGTTGGTAGCCTTTTTCAAGATAAATCCGTTTTAAGAATGACACTTCAAATAACGCAAATCGTAATCTATCGCTTAAAGGTTCATTTATTATTTCACCAAGATGCCATTGCTCAAAGTTAGCACTGCTCTGTTGCAGAGAGTTTGCTAGACGTGCATTTAGCATCCTTAGGTTACGTAATCCACTACGAGGGTGAGTATAGTAATCGGTGGTGAGTTTTGTGAGTTGTTGTTTTAATTGTTTATTAATATGTTGTCGGCGCCATAATAATAATAATAAAATCACTAACACTCCAATGAGGGTTAAAGAAATTTGTTGTTGTTTATACAATGCATTTTTATTGATGAATTGCTCACGTTCCATATCTTCAAGTTTCAGTGAACGTTCCATCATTTTTTGCTGCTGTTTAAATACTTCTGTGTTACTTCTGGTCGCATTTTTTTGTTTAGAAGCATACAGTTGCTCATAGCGACGTTGACTCAGTAACGCATTGTAATAGTCATTTTGTTTTTCAAATGCTTCAGATAAAATCGATTCGCCCATTAATTGTAAATTCGTTGCGCCAATACGACTTGCTGAAATTAAACCTGCTTGCAACGAAGTTATCGCATCATCCAATTCACTTTTTTCGAGCTCTAATTGCCCTTGTAGAATTTGGCTTTCAGCAACAATTTTTTCATTACCACTTTGAAGTGCAAGGTTACGTGCCTGAACAATGTATTGTTCTGTTTTAGAGTAATTACAAAGGTGCAAATAAATCCGCGCAATATTAAGGCGTAAACTTGCAGAACGAAGATCATATTTGAGCTGGTTCTCTTGATCAAGCGCATTAAAATAATGCACCAGTGCAAGGTTATATCGCCCTTGCTGCTCATAAATAGAAGCAATAAGAGCCAAGGTTTTGGCTAATTCTTGGGTACGTTTATAACGCTCAAAAAATTCACCAGCTTGCGTGGCATGCTCAAGCGCTTTATCAAGTACATGTCGCTCTTCAAATAACTGTGCTAATTCATAGTTAGCGCGCGCAATTTGTGGTTGGTCATCATTTTCAACTGCAAGCCAATAACCGCTCAATAAGCGATCAAGTGCCATATCATAATGGTCATGACGTAAATAATGTTGGCCGAGTGTGAGTTGATAATTAATAGTTTCGTCTTTATCGTCAAATGTGACTAAATAACCTTTAGCTTTGATAAACAACTTTTCGGCTGCTGAATCTTTACCAATACTTGATTCAATCAGCGCGCGTAGCATCATTGATTTATATTTTAACTCTTGCAACTGACGACTTAAATTTATTGGCTGCGTCTGCTTCATTTCAATACTGAGGGTGTTGAGCATTTTTAGCGCAGTTGCACTATTACTTAAATTAACCCAGTAAAATTGAGCCAATAAAATACGACTTTCAAAGACACTGAACATTAAATTATTGTCAAATGCCGTTTTTTCCGCTTTTTTGATTACGGTAATGGCTTTCTCGGGCCGTTGTAATAGTGATAAAGCTTGGGCTTGAATTTGCAGCGCATTGACAGTGTTGAGTGGCGTACGGGTTGAATGATCCGCTTCACCATTAAGATGCACTCGTGATGGGTCTTGTGGCTGGCTTAGACGACGTTGTTCGAGGTAACTGTTAGTGATTGTGAGTGTTCTTTCTGGTTGATTAACCAGCAAACTCTGTGCTTCGGTGAGGATCGGCGAGCTATAAATTTTTGCTTGAAGATCAAATGAGGTTGTTAGTAATACTAACCCAGAAATTAATAGGCCACGAAAAATCATATAGTCTCAAAACAGCACAATAACACACAAGATGGTGTTGATTTTACGGGGTTAATGCATCAAGTCCAGCAAAGTAAAGATTTTTACCGGACTTAATGTTGAATTCGTCGTTAGGATCTACTTACTGACGCGCAAGACGGAAGTTATCACTTGGTGTTTTACCCATGTTGGTACGATATGGATTGATATCTAAACCACCACGACGAGTATAACGTGCATAAACAGTCAGTAATTCTGGCTGACAAAAACGCATAATATCATTAAATATACGCTCAACACATTGTTCGTGGAATTCATTGTGATTACGGAATGACACGATATAACGCAGTAATTGTTCACGGTCGATACGATTACCTTTATAAGCAATACGTACGCTACCCCAATCAGGCTGGTTGGTAATTAAGCAATTTGATTTTAATAGGTGGCTATGAACAATTTCTTCAACGATATCGTTATTATCTGCAGCGCCTTCAAGGTATTCAGGCTTGAAAGTGTAATCATTAATTTCAATATCTTGATCATCAATACATTCGCCAAAGAAATTAACGATTGGTTGATCATTAAAATCAGTCAGTGGCTGAATGGTAACGTCAACATCTTCACCAGCACAACGTGACAAATCAATTTGTAAAGTATCAGCAATCGCTTGCCAGCCATCAAAACGGGTTTGATTGAAACTGTTTAGGTACAATTTAAAAGATTTTGACTCAATAAGATTAGGGCTTGATGCTGGTAAGCGCACTTCACCAATAGCTACTTGAGGTAGGCCTTTTTTATTGAGCCAAGATAATTCGTATAATGTCCAAATATCATAGCCAGTGAATGGCAGTGCATCATCGCTGATATTAATATCTGTACGGTTTAAGCTTCTTGGTACAGGTTGCAGTAGCGATGGATCGTACTGATCTTTATACTCTGTCTTTTGGCCAAGGGTTAAACCGGCTAATTCTTTAGCGTCTTTATATTTACTCATACTGTCTATGACACTCTTGGATTAGAATAAATGTCCGTCGAAACGGTTTAAACCTAAAGTTTACTGAATCTTTTATGAGGTTGCGAATGAATCATCCTGTTACCTGCGCTTTATCTGATTTTTCTGCTCGTTATTTACAAGCATGGTGTGATGCAGATCGCGGTTTTCCTGCAAGTGAGCATTTAGTTGGGCTTATTTCACCGTGTGTGGTCAATGATAATGGTAAAAATGTAACTTGGAAACCGATTGAGCGTCAGCCAATGATTGCTCTAGATGGGGTCGAGAAAGGGATGGATTTAGCCCTCCATAGTGATATTAATGCTTTTTATGGCTCTCAATTTAGCGGCGATATGAGTGCTATGTTTGGTGAGTTATCACTCGATTTATTGCAAGCTTTTAATGATGATGATATTGAACGTTTACAACAAAATATTTTAGGTCACCTAGTGACGCAACGTCGCATGAAGTTGAAACCTACCGTATTCATCGCAGTAGTGGATGATGAATCACAAGTTATTTCTATTTGTAATTTAACCGGCCAAGTGGTGTTAGAAACCTTAGGTAAAGGCACTCGCCAAGTATTAGCTAATGATATTGTGGCCTTCTTAGCGCAATTACAACCAGTAGTGGTAGAGGGCTAAGTCGTGTTTGTTGTTGAGCTACAATTTGAATGTTTTGATAATACTACCTTGTCGCAAGTTGATAGTGCGATAAATGGCTTAATGGATGCATTGCGTTATAACGGCCAAGTTCTGGGACGAGAGTTTCCGGTGGTGATTGACGAGGGGCTATTTCGAGTTCGAGTTGTATGTCCAGAGAAAGAGAGCCTTCATCCGCGTTATAATAGTCCTCAAGTGAACTTGTGTTATGAGCAATTAACACTATCGTGCTTGTTAACCCCCAAAATAAAACTATTAGGGGTTGATCTTAACTCCGATTCTGTTGCTGAAAGTTTCTCTCCATCATGGCAAGTGCTTTATACCACCTATGTTCATAGTTGTTCACCATTGCGCAGTGGTGATACGTTACTGCCGATCCCATTGTATCAAACTGGGGCAGTCACTGACGGTGATTATAAATCGATCATTAAATGGCAGACTGAATGGCAAGCCTTTGATGAAATTCAAATGGCAATTAAAAGCCCAGCCGCGGTGAGCATGGCACTGACTGAAATTGGTGATGTAGATAGTGAACTGTTTGTGCGAGGACGTAATTTATGTCGTCATATTGAGACCACTACCGAAGTCCCGACTTATTACTATCAGTACCGTGTTGGTGGTGAAAATGAAGCAACAGAGTTAGCGCGAAAGTGCCCAAGTTGTGGTGGTGAATGGCATCAACCGGAAGCAATACATGGTTTGTTCCACTTTAAGTGCGATCGTTGCCGTATTGTATCAAATATGTCGTGGAATTTTCAGTAAACATAAAAAAGCACCTATAAAACAGGTGCTTTTTTTATCACTAGCGTTCAGCTTCTAAGCGCGCCAAACGTGTTGATAGCGCTAGCACCTGTTGCTCTAGCTGCTCTATACGTTGCTCGGCGGTCAATACGCGTTGTTGTTTTTCTATATGTGGTACCTTGGCATTTTTTTGCCATGCTTGTAGAGCTTTAATGATCACCGGAATAGGCAGTGATGTTGTTAAACGAGCTTTAATTAATGCTACTGATGGTTGTTTGTTCTCGATAACTAACTGTTTAATAGCCTGTTCTATTTCTTTGGTGATGATTGACATTGTTATTCCTAATCTAGACGTAGTCACTATTTTCTAAGTAAGGCATCTAATTGATCGATGACCTCACACCAATCCGCGTCTTGCTGTTGTGATTCAATAATAAATTGTTGTTGAGCTGGAATTAAAAAAGGTGCATCTGATAATTTTTGTTGTTGCTCTAGTTGATGAGTTTGTAAAAAATGCTCAATAGATTCTGCTGAGTTATCTAATCCTAATTGACTGAATAAATTAGCTAAGTTGTGATTGAAAGCTTCCATGTTAGCCCCTTACTTTGCACTATTTTTCTTTGACTGAGTATAGTGGATATCGATTAAAAGGGTTATTTGAGCCAAATCGCTAATCCCTTTGTAAGAGATCTCTTACAAGAGTGTAAGATATTAAGCTATTTATTAGTGAATATGACGTTTTATTTTACTGTAAATCATTGATTAAAGTAATTTTTTGTTTTTTTTGTGGCTGTGGGATGAAAAAAATGTCAGAAAGTGTTTAAATCTATATTGTGGATAATAATCAAAAGCGTAATCTTAATGGTGTCGAAAGGATACGACATAACGGAACAGGAAAATGCCACGGATACAGGCAGTCTCAGGATGAGATACTGGTAAACTAGGATGGTTTATCGGATATGGAATGTGAAGGGAATATCGTAGGACGCGATAACAAGTAAACAGGATGTTTACTGGTCAGGAAGACACTAGGACAAACTTCAGGATGAAGTAAGGAACACCTCTAGGATTGAGGCATAAAGGATCACTTCAGGATGAAGTAAAGGACACCTCCAGGAAGGAGATGAGAGTCAGAGCAGGATGCGATGACGGGTTAGGATAGCCATAGGAACAACTTCAGGATGAAGTACAAAGGATAATGCTGACGGAACACAGCAGTCAAAGGATGGATGCAGGGAGCAACATAGTAGCGGGATAGCTGCAAGTAAGACCTCAGGGCGCGACGAAAGTCGCGCCCGCTCTTTTTTGTGGGTAGAAGAAAAAATAATCTAATCAGTTGTCGTGATAGATTTGTTTGACTCTTTGATAGTCGACTTGTTTTTATTCGCACCTCGCACCTCGCACCTCGCACCTCGCACTTCATATCTAACTGACTAATAAAGATATTTTTCTTTATGTGAATAAGTGTGATAACTCGTGAATAGCTTTTGACTACTTGCTGTGTGCGAGATCTCTTACAAATCTGTGGGAGATAAGCATTACAATTGTGACTATATATCTATGCTTTTTGCGTAACTATATGTTTAATAATGTTTTAGTTATATATGGTAATAAATATTCATAAAAATAAAAAAACACATTTTGCAAGATATAGGATTTAGGCGATAAGTCGCATAATATTAGTGGTGTCGAAAGGATACGACATACCGGAACAGGAAAGTGCCACGGATACAGGCAGTCTCAGGATGAGATACTGGTAAACTAGGATGGTTTATCGGATAGGGAATGTGAAGGGAATATCGCAGGATGCGATAATAAGTAAACAGGATGTTTACTGGTCAGGAAGACATTAGGACAAACTTCAGGATGAAGTAAGGAACACCTCTAGGATTGAGGCATAAAGGATCACTTCAGGATGAAGTAAAGGACACCTCCAGGAAGGAGATGAGAGTCAGAGCAGGATGCGATGACGGGTTAGGATAGCCATAGGAACAACTTCAGGATGAAGTACAAAGGACAATGCTGACGGAACACAGCAGTCAAAGGATGGATGCAGGGAGCAACATAGTAGCGGGATAGCTGCAAGTAAGACCTCAGGGCGCGACGAAAGTCGCGCCCGCTCTTTTTTGTGGGTAGAAGAAAAAATAATCTAATCAGTTGTCGTAATAGATTTGTTTTGACTCTTTGATAGTCGACTTGTTTTTATTCACACCTCACACCTCACACCTCACACCTCACACCTCACACCTCGACTTTTTAATATTGTTACAACCAATGGCGTTATTCTACTGTTCCTGTAAGAGATCTCTCACAAAGCTGTGGGATTATTTCGTTATTAGTTACTATTAAAGTGGGGGATAAATATTTATTTGATTACTTATCAATGACTTGAGTTTTAATTCATCAATATTAATAAGTGTTAAGATTATTTAATGGAATATTTCATATTGCGTCATTTTTGCCGTGGGGTAATATGTTGCTATCAGCTGGAGCTGACAAGGATTAAGGAATAGCCATGGAATTGGCTGCTTAGGAAGAGCACATAGGTGATGAGGATGATCATCTAGCAGGATGCGAGGATCTTCTGGGATAGAAGACCATAGATGGGATATCTATTAGTCAGGATGACTATATTCTAGGATGGAATAGCAATACTTCAAAACGAAGTCAGGAACAACTTCTAATGAAGTAAAGGACACCTCCTTAGCGGAGAGAGAGTCAGTGTTGGATATGCTGATGGGTCAGGGATTACCGAAGAATGACTTCTAGGATGAAGTTAAGATTTACCAGGGGATTTACGCATATCAAGGATTGATGGCAAGGAGCACAATAGTAGCGGGATAGCTGCAAGTAATATCTAAGGGCGTGGCAATTATTATTGTCACGCCCATTCTTTTTAAAGGAGTGACCAATCAGTAATCACTGCTTTCTGGAATACGATGTGGCGGCAAATAAAAATAGCTTGCTCGAAGACGCTTCATTTCAAGATAGCCTTGATACACATCGACACCATCAGCCGAAAATTCAAATACGAATACCGTTCGCCAGCCCCATTCGCCATGATGATCTTTAAGTTTTTGCTCTCCGCGAGCAAAGCTGATCATTTGCAGGCCCATATTTTTACAGCGTTGTTCAATATAATACTGTGCTAGTTCGGTTTGACGTCGTTGCTGCCAAAATAAAAAGCCAATAGTCGCAATAATTAAAATGCCGAACAGATTACCCATATAAAAAAGCCCTTATAGACTATAAATGCAATCAGTGATTTTTAGTATGTTGCTGTAGTTTTTGAATTGCAGTAACCAGGGCTGGATCTGCTTGTCCATGCAATATTTGTAGCATGATTCCACGTAATAATGGCTGCATTACGAGATCTGTAAATAATTGGTTAAACAATGTTTGATCTTGGGTTTCAGCTAAACGTAATAAAAACAATGAAGCAATATTGGTATCGCTAAAGCCACTCCAACAACGACCCGCAATCGCAATTAATACTTCGCGATGACATAGTGCTGGCTGATTTAATATTGTGAATAATGTTTGTTGTAATTGTTGTGGGGCACTACCAGCTAGCGCACGTACTAATGCAGCAATTAAAAATAAGTCGGGTTGAGATTGCTGGCACTCAAGGGCTAAACGTTCGCTGATACGTTGCGTGAGAGGATCTGGTATCGTGCAATGCTCAAGACAACCTAATAATGCATACAGTGGTGTCATTGGCAGATGATTGAGAGCCTTACGTAATAATGTCGCATTATTGTGTTGTGAAATGCGGGCACTGATATCAGCTAATCCTTGTAGTCCGATATGTTGCCATTGCTGCCAATCTTGTTGACCAGATAAATATGCTTGTGCATCAGCATAATATTGACTAGGTGGTAACGACAGTAATACTCGTAGTTGCGCATTAAAAATTGCCATCTTGTCGTCATTAGGTTTAAACGTGTAAGGATTGTTAGCCAGTTTTTGTTGCTCATCTTCTGTTGGCGTACTATTGAGACTCGCTCCCATCGCTTCAATCACATACTTAATAAAGTCACCAACAGCGGCTTGTTTTAAGAGTCCGCGCTCATCAAGTGGTAAGCGTAAAAACCATACCCAAGGTGGTTGCTGGTGTTGCCAAAATGAAATTGCGATGTGCGCATGTTGTTGTAGTGGCCATGGATAGGGCTGGCGATTTTCTTCAACCGCTTTAAATTGGCTGATTTCAATTTCGTTAACGCGACGACCTAAATCGAAAATATTATAACGACAACCCGCGTTATCAAGTAGTTGAGTTAAAGTATGAAACGTTTCCATGGACATGATAAATAAAGCTCCTTTAATCAGCTTGTCAGTATAATTACTAGCGTTGACTCAGCATACCTGTGAATAGACTGCTAATCACCATAATATAGTTGGGGCATGACTGCTGAAATGCTATCCTGCGCCGTTTTTATTATCAACCAAGAGGGGCTGAGGTGGATAAATATCATCAAAGTCAGCAATTACTCGCTCAGTTAGAAAATAGATTACAGCACCATCAGTACTGGGAAACGATCGCCCCTGAACCTCAATCTTTGGCGAGTATTGAGCCATTTGCGATTGATACTTTGGCTTGTCATCAATGGTTGCAATGGATTTTTATTCCTAAACTACGTTATTTAATTACGCATAATTTACCGTTACCGACTCAGTTTGCGATTACTCCTTATGTTGAAGAGGCGATGAAAAATCAACCTGGAATGGCTGATATTGTGGTGACTGTACGTGAAATTGATCAATTGTTTAAAGATTAAGTGAGCATAATGGAACTGGAAATTTTATACCGCGATGATGCGTTAATTGCCGTCAATAAACCTGCAGGTATGTTAGTACATCGTTCTTGGCTAGATAGCCATGAAACGGTATTTGTGATGCAAACTTTACGCGATCAAATTGGTCAGCATGTGTTTCCATTGCACCGTTTAGATAGACCGACATCTGGAGTACTGCTATTTGCACTTTCAAGTGAAATTGCAGCCATGATGATGCCGTTATTTGCGGGTCGAGATATACATAAAACTTACCATGCCATTGTCAGAGGCTGGGTCAAAGAAGCTGCGGTGCTAGATTATCCATTGAAAGTGATGCTAGATAAAATTGCCGATAAAAAAGCCTCTGAAGACAAAGAACCGCAAGAGGCAATTACTGCTTATGCACCATTAGCAACTGTTGAAACAAATATTGCAGTAGGCCCTTATGCGACTAGTCGTTATAGTTTAGTTGAGATGAAGCCTGAAACCGGTCGTAAACATCAACTGCGCCGTCATATGCATCATTTAAATCATCATATGATTGGTGATGTTAATTATGGAGACGGTAAGCATAATCGTATGTTCCGCGAACATCTTGATTGTCATCGATTGATGTTACATGCGTCACGATTACAGTTTACGCATCCATTAACTGGGGCTGCGGTGGATATTCGAGCTAATGTTGATGAGGTCTGGCAACAGGTAATGACAACATTTAGCTGGTCGCCAACATTGTTGTTAAATACTCCCGATACAATCACAGTAACAATAATGAATGCGTTGTAGTGCAAACTTCTTAGGTTAAATACTTGCTTTTCTTTGGTGTAATAGCCAGATTGGTAGGAGTCCCTTATTGAGGACATCTTACAGCAAAGGAGAGCGAATGAATAAGTTAGGCATATTTGTAGGCTCTGTATATGGTGGAGCAGAAGAGTTAGCTGAAACATTAGCTGCCAAATTAACATCAGTACCGGTTGAGATTTTCTTTGATTCAACCTTAGATGACTTTATGGCCTATGATGCTGACACCGTGTTAGTGATAACGTCGACCACAGGTCAAGGTGAGATTCCAGAAAACCTTTTACCGCTATATGTTGCTTTAAAGGATCAATTTCCACTATTGCCCAAGCAACGTTATGGTGTGATTGCCTTAGGTGATTCTAGCTATGGTGAAGATCGTTTTTGTGGAGCTGGGCGTCAATTTGATGCGTTATTAAGTGAGCTTAATTCACAGTCAGTCCAACCACGATTAGATATTGACGCTGGCGTTCATTTTGAACCGTTAGAGGTTGCTGAGGGATGGTTTTCTCAATTTGTAACAACGGCTGAGCAAGCGGCAGCATAATTAAATTGTTGAGATAACTGTCGCGCGATTAAATTAATGGTTACCCCGTCGCAATTAACGGAGTATGGCGTACATTGTCATCTCTAGATAAATAACAACACCGTCGTTAAATACGGTGTTGTTATGGTTGTTATTTAAGCATGTTTGTTAATCGTTAAGATCAGTGTTTGGCGTAATAATTGTTGCTGCTCGGTGGTTAAACGACCACCAGTTTCATTGACAATAATAAAAAAGTCTTCTGCACGCTCACCAATTGTGGTGATCTTTGCTGCTTGTAAACTAATATTTAGTTCCGCAAATACCGCACCTATCTTTGCCAATAAACCTGGCATATCCAGCGCAACTAATTCCATCATCGTTTTACGGCCAGTTTTGGTCGCTAAAAACTCCACTTTGGTCGCTACATTAAAATGAAGTAGCTTGCGCGGTGCACGGCGAATCTTACGTTCAGATTTCATTACCGTTAGCGCTTTCGTGAGATTTCTTATAATACCGACATGGCGATTTTCATTGATCGCTTTACCATTGGGATCCAGTACCATAAACGTATCAAGAGTGTAGCCATCTTTACTGTTCATGATCTGCGCATCATGAATACTGAGGTTTTTCTTATCTAGCTCTGAGACCACAATCGCAAACAGTTTGGCTTTATCTTTACTGTAAATAAATACTTCTGTGCCGCCACGGGTCGCTTTCTTACTCATTAAGATAATCGGTTTATCGCCACTATGTTTTAATAGTGCCTGTGCATGCCATGCTAATTGTTTATGGGTGTGACGCAGGAAATAATCGGCTTTAAAACGACGCCACAGGACTTCAATATCACGAGGTATAAAGCCTTTACTGCGCAAGATTGCTGATGCTAGCTGTTGGTTATGACGAATACGACCACGCATATCTGGCGTTTTTTCCAGTCCGCGGCGTAACGTCTTTTGGGTTGAGTAGTAAAGCTCAGCCAGTAATGTACGCTTCCAGCTATTCCATAAGTCTTGGTTAGTAGCACAAATATCGGCAACGGTTAAACAGACTAAATAATCTAAATGTTCTTCATCGCCTACTTGTTTGGCAAATTCAGCCACCACTTCAGGATCGTAAATATCACGTCGCTGTGCAGTAACCGACATTAATAAATGTTTTTGCACTAACCATGCGACTGTTTCTGCATCAGGGTGGGACAGTCCGTGTTCGATACAAAAATCATAAGCATCTACCGCACCTAACTCGGAGTGATCACCACCGCGCCCTTTAGCGATATCATGAAATATCGCCGCTAAAATCAAGATCTCTTTTTTGATTAAACGTGGGTAAACCTCACAACAAATAGGGTGCTGTGAGTGATGTTCAGGATCGTTGAACTTATGCAGATTTTTAATCACACGAATACTATGTTCATCGACGGTATAAACATGAAATAAATCAAATTGCATTTGACCAACAATATGACTCCACTGTGGCAGGTATGCTGCAATAACGCCATGACGATGCATTAATCGAAATGCTTTTTGAAGTGCATTGGGTTGGCGTACTAATTCCATGAATTTTTCACGAGCGGCTGGAATTTCAATCAAAAAACGATTTAAGCGTCGACGAGCGGTGCGTAATTGGCGCAGAGTGGGCGCTGCAATGCCTTCGATATCAGAGTTTTGAGCAATATGAAGAAACATATCGAGGATGGTTTCAGGTCGCGCTTGAAATAACGCAGGTTTAGTTGCTTCAATCAAATTGCCACGTAATTGAAAATCATCATTCAATATAATGGGAGCTAAACGTGCATCAGGCTTAATGATCGCTTCATCAAACAGTTGTAGTAGCATCTTATTGAGCTCAGCAACACGGCGCAGAATTCGATAAAAAGCCTTCATCATCATTTCAACAGCTTGGTTTCCTTCACCATGGTAATCGAGGTGTGCTGCGACTGAGGGTTGATGATCAAAGGTGAGGCGATTGTCATAACGACGTAGCTCAATGTGGAGCGCAAATCGAATTCGCCACAAGGCATTTTGACATTCAACCAATTCACGGTATTCAGCATCAGTTAAAAAGCCATGATGACTCATTTCTAATAAGCTGGTGGCACCAAAATGACGCCGTGCAACCCAGCTAAGAGTGTGAATATCACGTAAACCACCAGGACTAGATTTAATATCTGGCTCAAGATTATAGGTGGTATCGTGGTAGCGAGCATGACGCACTCGTTGCTCTTCAAGTTTAGCTTGAAAGAATGTTTCACTTGGCCAAAATTGTGGCGAATTAATAGCGACAGTTAATTGATGAAAAGTTTGCTGATTACCGCATAAGAAGCGTGACTCAGTTAAATTGGTCGCAACAGTTAGATCATCTTTGCCAACCGCAATACATTCATCGACAGTACGTACACTTTGGCCGACCTCTAACCGTAAATCCCATAATAGCGTGATAAGCGCACTAACATTATTAGCGACGTCTTCTTCTAATGGATGCTGGCTTAATATTAATAAATCGACATCTGATAATGGGTGTAATTCTCCACGGCCATAGCCCCCAACGGCAATTAATGCCAGATCTGGTTGTTGTTCAAAGCCATAAAAACGCCATAGTCGAATCAAAAGCTGATCGATAAATTGGCTGCGCTCTGTGACCAAATCAATAATCGATTTTTGTTGTTTAAATTGATGCTTTTGCTCTTCAGAAAAATGATTAAGGGCACTGCGTAGGCTGTCGAGCGTAATGGCATCATCGAGGTAATCAGAAAGTTGCGTCGCTGAAATGTCAGTCATTGCTATCCGTGCGGTAAAGGTATCTTAAGATCACTATAACCATTTCGAGCGCTGAACTGTATCGCTAGATATAAAAAAACCGACACAGGAGGTCGGTTTCTTGGATTTCAGGATGTACTGTAATTGCAGATGCCGAATTATGCGTTATGCATTAGGCGTGGCAATGTTTCTTCTTTACGTAACGTTAAGATTTCACAGCCATCTTTGGTTACTAGTAAAGTGTGTTCCCACTGTGCTGATTTTTTACCATCAACAGTGTATACTGTCCAGCCATCTTGCTCATCTGATTCACAGCTGAATTTACCAGCATTAATCATTGGCTCAATAGTAAAGCACATGCCTTCTTTCATGACAGTGCGATCGCTATTTTTATAGTGAACAACTTGTGGTTCTTCATGGAATTCATTACCAATACCATGACCACAGTAATCTTTCACGATAGAAAAACGGCTGCTGCCTGCTTTAATGAATTTTTGAATAGCGGTACCAAGATCGCCAATTTTTGCGCCCGGTTTTACTTTTTTGATTGCCAGATAAAGGCTTTCTTGAGCAACGCGGCAAAGGCGTTTGTCTTCAAGAGATACTTCACCTACTTCAAACATCTTTGAAGTATCACCATGGTAACCGTCTTTAATCACTGTCACGTCAATATTAATGATGTCGCCATCTTTTAATACTGCTGGCTTGTTATACTTACCACCTGCTTCTACAACAATTTCATCTTTAGATGCAGGAATGCCGTGGCAAACAACGTGGTTAATTGAGGTACACACAGATTTAGGAAAGCCGTGGTAGTTCAACGGCGCTGGAATTGCTTGTTGAACTTGTGTGATGTAGTCATGACAAATTTTGTCTAACTCTTCTGTGGTCACACCTGCCTTTACATGCGGTTCGATCATTTCTAATACGTCTGCTGCCAAACGGCCAGCAACACGCATTTTTTCAATTTCTTCAGCCGTTTTGATCTTAATGCTCATAAAATCGTCTCAATCTGTATGTTTCTGTATGGTTGTTATATTACCAGCCGCAAGGGGTTAAAGGGAAGATAAGATTAGTTCTCATATCCAATTTTGACTGGATTTTATTGGCCGTTCTATGGTATAAAGCGCGCCGTAAACAGTGATTTTGTTTCTGTTATAAGTGAAAATTTGACCCTTCGCTGGTTAAGTTGACGTGTATTAATGGTACAACTTGATTGGATTACACATACTATTATTTATTATTCACACATATCGACACATCTGCCGGGGTGCTCAGTTACTTATTGTAAGTAACAATGGCGATTACGCTGTTATCGGGTCGGTTTTAAGATGGGATATGTGGACGCCTAACCCCATAGAGGATTATTCAATGGCAACTGTATCAATGCGCGACATGCTTCAGGCTGGTGTACACTTTGGTCACCAAACTCGTTACTGGAACCCAAAAATGAAGCCATTCATTTTCGGCGCTCGTAACCGTGTACACATCATCAACCTAGAAAAAACTGTACCAATGTTCAATGCAGCACTAGCTGAAATTGAAAAAATTGCTGCACGTAAAGGTAAAGTTCTTTTCGTTGGTACTAAGCGCGCAGCTAGCGAATCAATCAAAGAAGCAGCAATCAGCTGTGACCAGTACTACGTAAACAACCGTTGGTTGGGTGGTATGTTGACTAACTGGAAAACTGTTCGTCAATCAATCAAGCGTCTTAAAGAACTTGAAGCTCAATCTATTGATGGTACTTTCGAAAAGCTAACCAAGAAAGAAGCGCTTATGCGTACTCGTGAAATGGAAAAGCTTGAGAAATCACTAGGTGGTATTAAGAACATGGGCGGCCTACCAGACGCAATGTTCGTAATCGGCGCTGACTGTGAGCACATCGCAATCAAAGAAGCTAACAACCTAGGTATCCCAGTATTTGCTGTTGTTGATACTAACTCTGATCCAGACGGCGTTGATTTCGTTATCCCAGGTAACGATGACGCAATCCGCGCGATTCAGCTTTACACTGGTTCTGTAGCTCAAACTGTTAAAGAAGCTCGTAACCAAGATATCGCTGTTCAAGCAGAAGAAGACGGTTTCGTAGCTGAAGCTTAATAGCCTGCTGCTTACATAAGCATCTTAAGTTACCTTGCGTAAACTAAGAATGGTTACCAGGGGCCGATAATGGCCCCTGATTTTTACTCAACGAATTCAAATCTGAGGATTATCACATGGCAACAGTTACAGCTGCCCTAGTTAAAGAACTGCGTGAACGTACTGGCGCAGGTATGATGGATTGTAAGAAAGCACTAGTAGAAGCTAACGCTGATATCGAGCTAGCAATCGAAAACATGCGTAAGAGCGGTGCTGCTAAGGCTGCTAAAAAAGCAGGTAACGTAGCAGCTGAAGGTACTATCATCATCAAAGATGCTGACGGTAAAGCAGCTCTTGTTGAAGTAAACTGCCAGACTGACTTCGTTGCTAAAGACGGTAGCTTCCTAGCATTCGCTAACGCTGTAGCTGATGCTGCACTTGCTAGCCACGCTACAGTTGAAGAGCTTCAAGCACAATTTGAAGAAGCACGTATCGAGCTAGTAGCTAAGATCGGTGAGAACATCTCTATCCGTCGCGTAGCTTACATTGCTGGTGAAAAAGTTTCTGCTTACACTCACGGTGCTCGCATCGCAGTAGTTGTTGCTGGTAACGGCGACGAAGAAACACTTAAGCACATCGCAATGCACGTTGCTGCATCTAAGCCTGAGTACGTTAACCCATCAGACGTACCTGCTGACGTTGTTGCTAAAGAGCGTGAAGTTCAAGTTGAAATCGCTATGAACGAAGGCAAGCCACAAGCTATCGCTGAGAAGATGGTTGAAGGTCGCATGAAGAAGTTCACTGGCGAAGTTTCTCTAACTGGTCAAGCTTTCATCATGGAACCAAAGAAAACTGTTGGCGATATCTTGAAAGAAACAGGCGCTACAGTAACTAACTTCGTACGTCTAGAAGTTGGCGAAGGTATCGAGAAAGCTCAAGAAATGAGCTTTGCTGAAGAAGTAGCAGCTGTTCAAAAAGGTTAATCCTTTTTAATCAGAATACCAAAGACCGCAACCGACGTTGCGGTCTTTTTACAACTCCATATCTCAAAATCAGCTTGGAAGGTAAAAAAACATGACCACAAACCCTAAACCAACTTATCAACGCATTCTTCTAAAACTAAGTGGTGAAGCACTACAGGGTAAAGAAGGATTTGGTATTGACGCTCAAGTTCTTGACCGTATGGCACAAGAAGTAAAAGAACTCGTTGAATTAGGTGTTCAAGTCGGCCTTGTTATCGGTGGTGGTAACCTATTCCGTGGTGCTGGTCTGGCTGAAGCGGGTATGAACCGAGTTGTGGGCGACCACATGGGTATGCTAGCAACGGTAATGAACGGCTTAGCAATGCGTGATGCGCTGCACCGTGCCTATGTGAACGCGCGTGTAATGTCTGCTATTCCTTTAAATGGCGTATGTGATAACTATAACTGGGCTGATGCGATCAGTCAGTTACGCCAAGGCCGTGTTGTTATTTTCTCTGCCGGTACAGGCAATCCGTTCTTCACAACAGATTCTGCTGCATGTCTTCGTGGTATCGAAATCGAAGCTGATGTAGTATTAAAAGCAACAAAAGTTGAAGGCGTGTTCACGGATGATCCAGTTAAAAATCCAGATGCTACGCTTTGTGAAAAGCTGAGCTACCAAGATGTACTTGAAAAAGAACTTAAGGTAATGGATTTGGCTGCATTTACTCTTGCTCGTGATCACAACATGCCAATTCGTGTATTTAACATGAATAAGCCAGGTGCATTGCGCCGTGTTGTGATGGGTGAGCAAGAAGGTACGCTGATCACTAACGCTTAAGCCTTGTGAATTTAATGTAGTGTTGAAAATCAGCACTATGATGACAGCATAATTTAAGGTATTTATCGTGATTAACGAAATTAAACAAGATGCGCAAACGCGCATGGAAAAAAGCGTAGAAGCGCTTCGTAACCAACTAGTAAAGATCCGTACAGGTCGTGCACATCCAAGCCTACTTGATACGATTCATGTTGAGTACTACGGTGCAAATACCCCGCTAAACCAAGTTGCTAACGTAGTTGCAGAAGACTCTCGTACATTAGCGATTACTGTTTTTGACCGTGAGCTTGCGCCTAAAGTTGAAAAAGCGATTATGATGTCTGATTTGGGTCTGAACCCAATGTCTGCGGGTACGGTAATTCGTGTACCATTGCCACCGCTAACAGAAGAGCGTCGTCGTGATCTGGTTAAGATTGTACGTGCTGAAGCTGAGCAAAGCCGTGTAGCGGTACGTAATATTCGTCGTGATGCTAACGCAACAGTTAAATCTTTACTAAAAGATAAAGATATTTCTGAAGATGATGATCGCCGCGCACAAGATGAAGTTCAGAAACTAACAGATGAAGCTATCAAGAATATTGAAGCTGTTCTTGAAGTAAAAGAAAAAGAGCTGATGGAAGTTTAAGACATTATTGTCTTAATTTAGCTGACAAAGTTAAGGCGCTGTGCGGCAGCACAGCGCTTTTTTTTTGAGGGATAAATATGGCACAACCTTCAATAGACGCTGTTCCTTCAGCCGACTATCTTCCACAACACATCGCAGTGATTATGGATGGTAATGGCCGTTGGGCTAAAGCCAAAGGTAAAGCGCGAGTATTTGGCCATAAAGCAGGTGTAGAAGCAGTACGTAAGACCGTTTCTACTGCAAATCGACTTGGTATTAAAGTTGTTACACTGTTTGCTTTCAGTAGTGAAAATTGGCGTCGTCCAGAGGATGAGGTCTCATTACTAATGGAATTATTCATGACTGTTTTAGGTCGTGAAGTTAAAAGACTACATAAAAATAATATTCGATTATGTATTATCGGAGACAAAAGTCGCTTCAGTGCTCGGTTGCAGAAAAAAATTGCAGCAGCAGAGTTACTAACTGAAGGTAATACTGGGCTAGTGTTAAATGTGGCTGCTAACTATGGCGGTCAATGGGATATTCTTCAAGCCACGAAGCAAATGATGCAACGTGTTATTGAACAACAACTTGATATTGAATCTCTGACTGAAAAAGATTTAGAGCAAGGGTTAGTGACTCAAGGCTTACCAAATGTTGATCTGTTAATTCGTACCAGTGGTGAATGTCGCATTAGTAACTTTATGCTGTGGCAAACCGCCTATGCTGAATTATATTTCACTGAGCAACATTGGCCTGACTTTGATGAGCAAAGTTTAGTTAATGCTGTGGCATGGTTTGTTAATCGTGAACGTCGTTTTGGTTGTACTGGCGAGCAGATACAAGCTTTGTTAAAATAAAAGTCATTATTTTCGCCAATGCGCAGGGTTGTGTGTTGGCGTTATTGTTTAAGTAACGGTTTTTTCCGATACTAAATATTATATCTCCTATATAAAAGAGGACGCAGTTTGCTCAAGCAACGAATTATTACCGCGCTAATCCTCGCGCCACTCGTCATTGCAGGAATATTTTTTCTGCCGTTGCCTGCTTTTATTATTGCGATGGCTGCAATAACCTTAGTTGGCTTCTGGGAGTGGACGCAGTTTGTTAACGCATCATCACGTATTAATGCGATGATTTTACCGACGATCATGCTGGGAGCAAGCATCGCGCTGTTACCTACCGATCCTGCTTCTCTTTCTCATCCCGGTGACATCTATCGCGCGATATTACTTATTGGTGGTTTATGGTGGTTGGTCGCATCTGCATTAGCGATTAGTTATCCTAAAAGTGCTGATTTTTGGTCAAAGAAACCGTTTTTAAAACAAATTTTTGGCTTGCTCACATTATTGCCTTTTTTTTGGAGTATTTTAATGCTCCGTGCCGTGAATTATGACAATAATCCGTATCATGGTGCTTGCTTAGTTTTACTAGTGTGCTTATTAGTGTGGGCTGCCGATACTGGTGCTTATTTCTCTGGCAAGCGTTTTGGTAAGCATAAGATGGCGCCTGCGGTGAGTCCAAATAAAACTATTGAAGGACTTATTGGTGGAGCCTGTCTTGCTATTTTAGTGACTTGGTTAGGTTCACACTTATTATCGATTGAGTTTTCATCATTAGGTCAATTATTCTTTATTGCTATTGTCACCGTGATTATTTCCGTTTTAGGCGACTTAGTTGAAAGTATGTTTAAACGTGTTTCTGGCATTAAAGATAGCGGTAATATATTACCTGGACATGGTGGTATTCTAGATCGAATTGATAGTTTAACTGCAGCGATCCCTGTATTTGCGTTGCTCTATCTGTGGCTAATATAATTAATAATAGCCATCTCTTCTAAAGGCAGCTATTTCGCTGCCTTTTTTGTAACTGTAAGTGATTTTATGCGTAAGTTAACGATTCTTGGTGCGACGGGCTCAATTGGTAGTAGTACGTTAGCGGTAATTGCTCAAAACCCTGATTCATTTGAAGTCACCGCTTTAGCCGCGGGTTCTAATGTTGAGAAGATGTTTGCATTATGTCAGCAATGGCAACCGAAATATGCTGCAATGGCATCTACAGCCGCGGCGGTTCAACTTAATACATTGATTGAGCAAGCAAGTTTGAATATCACAGTATTAAGTGGTGACGAAGGTATTTGTCAGGTTGCC
Source organism: Photobacterium aquimaris (assembly GCF_002954455.1). Taxonomy (GTDB): domain Bacteria; phylum Pseudomonadota; class Gammaproteobacteria; order Enterobacterales; family Vibrionaceae; genus Photobacterium; species Photobacterium aquimaris. The sequence goes on along the minus strand of NZ_MSCC01000001.1, from coordinate 2,179,021 downwards.
GCATTAGATGATGTTGATACTGTGATGGCGGCAATTGTTGGTGCGGCGGGTTTATTACCCACTATGGCAGCGGTTAAAAAAGGTAAGCGAATCTTATTAGCCAATAAGGAAGCGCTGGTAATGACCGGTCAAATGTTCATTGATGCATGTGAACAATATGGTGCGGAATTATTACCTGTTGATAGTGAACATAACGCTATTTTTCAGGCGTTACCGGCTGATATTCAGCGCCGTATGGGGCGTTGTGATTTAGCGGCATCTGGTGTGAGTAAAGTATTATTAACCGGTTCTGGTGGCCCATTCCGCTATACTGATATCAGTGCATTAGATGCAGTGACCCCAGAGATGGCGATTGCACACCCTAATTGGTCGATGGGGCCTAAAATCTCGGTTGATTCAGCAACCATGATGAATAAAGGTTTGGAATACATTGAAGCACGATGGCTATTTAATGCTAGCCGTGAGCAGATGGAAGTGATTATTCATCCACAGTCAGTGATTCATTCAATGGTTCAATATAAAGATGGCTCGGTCATCGCACAAATGGGGTTGCCAGATATGTGTACCCCGATTGCGTGTGCTATGGCTTATCCTGAACGTGTTGATGCAGGTGTGGCACCACTTGATTTTAGTAAGATCGGCGAGTTTACCTTTATGGAGCCTGATTTTGAGCGTTACCCATGCTTAAAATTAGCTATTGACGCTTGTTATCAAGGACAAGCAGCGACTACAACCTTAAACGCTGCTAATGAAATAGCTGTTGCTGCATTTTTAACGAACGAGATTCGCTTCACTGATATAGCTAAAGTGAATCAGCTGGTGTTAGAAAGAGCAGTATTAACTGAACCTAATGATATTGATGCCGTAATGATGCTAGATAAACAAGCACGTGAGCTTGCGTTAGACATTATTGCGAAGGAATTTGCATGATTGAATTTATCCGTAATTTAAGCGCTTTTTTAGTTGCTCTTGGTATTCTTATCGCAGTGCATGAGTTTGGCCATTTTTGGGTTGCTCGTCGCTGTGGTGTCTATGTTGAACGTTTTTCTATTGGTTTTGGTAAAGCCTTGTTTAAACGTATAGGCAAAGATGGCACAGAATACACATTAGCCATGATACCACTTGGTGGTTATGTCAAAATGCTTGATGAGCGGGTAGCTGAAGTACCGCCTGAGAAGCGTCATATGGCGTTTAATAATAAGAAAATTTGGCAACGAAGTGCTATTGTTGCTGCAGGACCTATGGCAAATTTTGTGTTTGCTATCTTTGCTTATTGGGTGGTTTATCTTATTGGGGTGCCAGCATTAAAGCCTGTAATTGGTGAAGTTGCACCTCAATCAATCGCGGCAAAAGCGGGAATTATTCCCGGAATGGAACTAAAATCAGTTTCTGGACTCGAAACATCTGATTGGGAATCTGCCAATATGGCATTAATTTCCCAAATCGGTGATAAACAAGTGGTCATAACAGCACAAGAACCTGATAGTTCGATTGTTGTTTCACGTACACTTGATTTAACTCATTGGTCATTTGATCCTGAATCACAGCGAGTATTGACGACATTGGGTATCACCCCATTTACACCGCCAATTACGCTAACTGTTTCACAACTTGTTGATAATAGTGCAGCAATTGATGCAGGATTTAAATTAAATGATAAGATTGTCGCAGTAGATAATAAATCAGTAACGCAGTGGCAGCAATTTGTTGATGCTGTTCGTACACATCCAGGAACAACGCTACAAGTTGAAGTTTTACGTGATGAAGAACCGATGATGCTATCATTAACTCCTCGTGTAAAAGTAGAAGCTGATGGTAAAGAAGTTGGCTATGTAGGATTGGCACCAAGTATTGAACCTTGGCCAGCATCGTACAAAGTTAATTTGCAGTTTGGTCCGATTGATGCGGCGATAAAAGCGACTGAAAAAACCGGTCAATTAGTGTCTTTGACGTTTGATATGGTCACTAAGCTTGTTACTGGTGATGTTGCAATGAAAAACCTCAGTGGGCCGATATCTATCGCCAAAGGGGCTGGAATGACTGCCGAGTTTGGCTTAGTCTATTTCCTTGGTTTCTTGGCGTTGATCAGTGTTAACTTAGGCATTGTAAACTTATTACCTTTACCTGTACTTGATGGCGGACATTTAATGTTCTTTGCTGTTGAGGCGGTAACTCGTCGTCCTGTATCTGAACGAATTCAGGATATTGGCTATAGAGTGGGATCAGCCATCTTGGTTGCGTTAATGGCGGTTGCGCTATTCAATGATTTTACCCGACTTTAATAAATGCGTATTTAGCAAGGAATAATCAGTACAGTAATGGCGATTAAAAAACTGTTAGTCGCATCGCTTCTTTTGACAAGTAGCGTTGCGCATAGCGCGGAAAATAAATTTGTAGTTGATAACATTCGTTTTGAAGGTCTTCAGCGAGTTACGATGGGAGCTGCATTGTTAAAAATGCCAGTTCGCGTTGGTGATACTGTTGATCCACAGGATATTTCAGCACTGATCAAATCTCTTTATTCTTCCGGCAATTTTGAAGATATTAAGGTATATCGAGACGGTAATACGTTATTGGTCGATGTAAAAGAGCGTCCAACTATTGCAGCTATTACCTTTGCAGGTAATAAAGCCATCAAAGATGAGCAGCTAAAAGAAAACCTTGATGCATCAGGTCTGCGTGTTGGTGAAGCGTTAGATAGAACAACCTTATCTAAGATCGATAAAGGTCTAGAAGATTTCTACTATAGTGTCGGTAAATATAATGCCACTGTGGAAGCTGTTGTAACGCCTTTACCTCGTAACCGTGTTGATGTGAAATTTGTCTTTACTGAAGGTGTATCTGCTAAAATTAAGCAGATCAACATCCTTGGTAATCATGTCTTCAGTGATGCTGATTTGATCAGTAAGTTCAAACTTAAGGACAGCGTGCCTTGGTGGGACTTTATGGCCAATGAAAAGTATCAAAAACAAGTATTGCAAGGCGATTTAGAAACATTACGCTCGCAATATTTGAATAATGGTTATTTAAAGTACCGTCTAGAATCAACGCATGTTGCTATTTCTCCTGATAAAAAAGGCGTGTACATTACTCTAAAAGTTCATGAAGGTGAGCAATACAAGGTTAAAAACGTTAAGTTCCAAGGTGACGTTGCTGGTCGTGTTGCCGCATTTGATAAACTGGTGACTTTTAAACCTGACACTGTTTACAACGGTGCAGAAGTTACTGCATTAGAAGAAGCGGTTAAACGTGAATTGGGTAAAGCTGGTTATGCTTATCCAAAAGTTACCATCATGCCAGAATTTGACGATGCAGCGCATCAAGTGACTTTGATCGTTAATGTTGAACAAGGTAAGCGTGTGTATGTACGCAATATTGAATTTAGTGGTAATAACACCACTAAAGATGAAGTATTACGTCGTGAAATGCGTCAAATGGAAGGCTCTTGGTTAAACGGCAAGGCGATTGAAACGGGCAAAGAACGTTTAAACCGCACCGGTTTCTTTGAAAATGTTGATGTACAAACTGTACGTGTACCTGGTTCTGACGATCAAGTAGATGTGAAGTACAAGGTTAAAGAAGCTAACTCGGGCAGTGTTAACTTTGGTGTCGGTTACGGTACTGAATCTGGTATTAGTTTTCAGGCGGGTTTAACCCAACAAAACTTCTTGGGTACCGGTAATTTGTTTGGCATTAATGCCATGACCAATGATTACTCTAAAAACATTAGCCTTGAATACAAAGATCCGTACTTTACGATCAATAACGTTAGTCTTGGTGGTAAAATTTACTACAACGAGTTTGAAGCATCTGATGCTAACATCTCGGATTATACCAACCAAAGTTACGGTGCAAGTTTAACGTGGGGCTTCCCATATAATGAATTGAACTACTTCGATTTTAGTCTTGGTTATGATCACAATAAGATCTCTAATATTCAAGATTACTATCAGATCCAGCAGTTCAAAAAGATTCATGGTTTTGATCAAGATAGTGATAACGCGATTTCACTTGACGATTACAGCTGGACTGTGTCATGGACGCGTAATCACTTAAACCGCGGTTATTTCCCAACGTCAGGTAATTACCAGAGTGCTTCATTTAAGATGACCATTCCAGGTTCTGATTCTCAGTACTTCAAAACTCAATATGATGTGCGTCAATATATTCCATTAACGGAAAAACAAGACTACACCTTATTGCTACGTGGTAAGTTAGGTTACGGTAACGGTTACGGTAAAACGGATAATGGCAGCGATCAATTGATGCCATTCTATGAGAACTACTATGCAGGTGGTTTTACCACTATTCGTGGTTTCCGCTCTAACACTGTTGGTCCAAAAGCTGTTTATGGCGAAGGCCAAGGCAATAACCAAAAAGGTGTGGTGAGCGACGAATCTACTGGTGGTAATGCAATTGCACTCGCAAGTATGGAACTAATTGTTCCAACCCCGTTTGTTTCACAAGAAATTAAAAATCAAGTACGTACTAGTTTCTTTGTTGATGCAGGTTCAGTATGGGATACTGAATTCCATCCTAATTATACAAACGAAAGTTCATTACCTGATTATTCAGATCCAGGTATGATTAGAGCGTCTTACGGTGCTGCATTACAGTGGATGTCTCCAATGGGTCCACTTGTATTCTCGGTTGCTAAACCAATTAAGAAATATGAAGGGGATGATGAAGAGTTCTTCACATTCACCATTGGCCAGTCATTCTAATTTTTAAGGAGAGTCTTTTGAAACAGTGGATTAAAGCAGCAAGTTTAGGTTTAGTAATTTTATCTTCATCTATGTATGCAAATGCAGCAGAAGCCGCACAAAAAATTGGTTATGTGTCGACAGGTCAGGCGATGTCTGAGTTAGCGGCGCGTTATAACGTGCAGGAAAAATTGCAAAAAGAATTCAGTGGTCGCGTGGCAGCATTACGTGCGATTGAAGGTAAAATGAAAACCAAAATCGACAAGATGAAGCGTGACGGTGAATTAATGACACCTAAGCAGCGTACTGATATTCAACGTGAACTTGCAGCACTTGATTCTGATTACAAGCTAAAAGCAAAAGCACTAGCTGAAGATCAACGTCGTCGTGGTATGGAAGAAGAGCAAAAGTTAGTTAAGAAGATCCGTACAGCTATCGACACTGTAGCGAAGAAAAATGGCTACAATGTTGTACTAGACGCACAAGCGGTATTGTTTGCAAGCAAGAGCGATGACTTATCATCTAAAGTTATTGCAGCTGTTAAATAAAACAGTCGCCCTGTGGTAAACGTTGTAGCTGGCAAGATCAGCTACAACTTTTGATCTAACAGCCACCTTATGTGGCTGTTGTTACAAGAGAGATAAAATAATATGGCTGCAATAACGCTTGCTGAATTAGCAAATAAATTAGGTGCTGAGCTACGTGGTGATGGTACTGTTGAAATTCACTCGATTGCATCGATGGGCAAAGCTGTTAGCGGGCAAATAACGTTCCTTTCTGATAGCAAGTACCGTCAACAGCTTATTGAGTGTCAAGCGGATGCAGTAATGCTACGAGAAGCGGATGTCGAGTTTTTCCAAGGCAACATGTTAGTCGTAAAAGATCCTTACCTTTGTTATGCATTAGTGGCTCAACTTCTTGATACAACACCTGTTGCTGCAACGGATATTGCACCATCAGCGTATGTTGATTCAACGGCGACCTTAGGTTGTAATGTTGCTATTGGTCACAATGCAGTGATTGAAGCTGGCGTACAATTAGGTGATAACGTTCAGATTGGTGCTGGCTGTTTTATTGGTAAGAATGCGATTATTGGTGACAACACCAAGCTGTGGGCGAATGTTACGATTTACCATGATGTGGTATTAGGTTCACAGTGTTTAGTACAATCAAGTACCGTTATTGGTGCTGATGGTTTTGGCTATGCCAATGATAAAGGCGAGTGGGTTAAGATCCCGCAACTTGGTTCAGTATGCATTGGTGATCGAGTAGAAATTGGTGCGTGTACAACCATTGACCGTGGTGCGCTAGAAGATACCATTATTGCTGATAACGTTATTATTGATAATCAGATGCAAATCGCGCATAACGTGCAGATCGGATATGGTACTGCCATGGCTGGTGGTACTATTGTTGCTGGTAGTACTACAATTGGTAAATATTGTATTATTGGCGGCGCTTCTGTGCTTAATGGTCACATTAAGATTGCTGATGGCGTAACAATTACCGGTATGGGAATGGTGATGCGTAGTATTGAAGATAAAGGTATGTATTCTTCAGGTATTCCACTACAGCCCAACAGAGAATGGCGTCGAACAGCGACTCGGGTTCATCGAATTGATGAAATGAATAAACGCCTAAAAGCAGTTGAAAAACAACTAGCAGCAAAAGGCGAATAATTTTCATCAATATTGATTGGCCTGCCTTTGTGTAGGCCATTTTGCATTTTCATAGCATATTTTTTTACATGTTTTTAGAACAGGAATTTAGTTTTGACGACCGAAAATAAGACGTTAAACATCACCGAAATTCAGGAACTTCTTCCTCATCGTTACCCATTTCTTATGATTGATCGTGTTACCAATTATGATGAAGGTAAAACTCTAACTGCGATTAAAAATGTTTCAGTTAACGAACCACAGTTTACGGGTCATTTCCCTAAAATGCCGGTATTTCCTGGTGTATTAATTTTAGAAGCGATGGCACAAGCGACTGGTTTATTAGCCTTTAAAACCTTTGGTGCTCCTGCTGAAAATGAACTGTACTACTTTGCAAGTATTGATAAAGCAAAGTTTCGTAAGCCAGTAGTACCTGGTGACCAAATGATTCTAGAAGTTGAATTTATTAAAGAGCGTCGTGGTATTGCGCTATTTAATGGTATCGCTAAAGTTGATGGCGAGACTGTATGTTCAGCAGAACTTAAGTGTGCAAGACGAGTATTCTCATGATTCATGAAAGTGCAAAAATTCATCCATCTGCAGTGATTGAAGATGGGGTAATCATTGGCGCTAACGTCACTGTTGGCCCATTTACTTATATTGCAACAGGGGTTGAAATTGGTGAAGGCACTGAGGTGATGTCTCATGTTGTCATCAAAGGACCAACTGTTATCGGTAAAGATAACCGTATATTCCCATTTGCAATTGTTGGTGAAGAGTGTCAAGACAAGAAGTTTAGTGGCGAAGCGACCCGCTTAGAAATCGGCGATCGCAACGTGATTCGCGAAAGCGTGCAGATCCACCGAGGCACCACTCAAGATAAAGGTGTGACGGTTGTGGGTAATGACAATCTATTGTGTGTTAATGCTCACATTGCGCATGATGTTGTTGTTGGTAATCACACTCATATTGGTAATAACTCTATTTTAGGTGGCCATGTTACTGTTGGTGATTACGCTGGCGTGATGGCATTATCAGCGATTCACCCATTTTGTACTGTCGGTGCTTACAGTTATATCGGTGGTTGTTCCGCGGTCGTACAAGATGTGCCACCTTATGTGTTGGCGCAAGGTAATCATGCTAAACCGTTTGGACTTAATATCGTTGGCCTGCAACGAAATGGTTTTGAAAAGCCAGAATTACATGCTATTCGTCGTGCCTATAAAGAGATTTATCGCTCAGGGAAAACATTGGCTGAAGTGAAGCCTGTGCTTGCTGAAATGGCGCAAGAGTGGCCATCAGTGGCACGTTTCTCTGAGGTGCTTGATAATTCAGAACGCGGTATTATTCGCTAATGACGAAGCCTCTTCGAATAGCAATTGTCGCCGGAGAAATCTCCGGCGATATTTTAGGTGCCGGTTTTATTCAAGCGGTAAAAGTGCGCTATCCTGATGCTGAATTTGTCGGTGTTGCAGGACCTCGTATGCAAGCACAAGGCTGTGAAGCTCTGTTTGATATGGAAGAGCTTGCGGTGATGGGGATTGTTGAGGTTCTTGGTCGTTTGCCGCGATTATTTAAAGTTAAAGCCGAATTGGTACAGCATTTTAGCGATAACCCGCCGGACGTGTTTGTTGGTATCGATGCACCTGATTTTAACTTACGCTTAGAAAAAGATTTAAAAGATCGTGGTATTAAAACCGTGCATTATGTCAGTCCGTCAGTATGGGCATGGCGTCAAAAGCGGATCTTTAAAATTGAAGCGGCAACTAACTTAGTACTGGCTTTTCTGCCATTTGAAAAAGCATTTTACGATAAGTTTAATGTGCCTTGTCAGTTTGTCGGCCATACCATGGCTGATGCTATTCCACTTCAAACCGATCAAGTTGCGGCACGTGAGTTACTTGGTTTAGATCCCACTAAGCGCTGGTTGGCGGTACTGCCTGGTAGCCGTGGTAGTGAAATGGCAATGCTTGCTGAGCCGTTTATTCAAACCTGTCAGCAACTTAAAGCAAAACATCCTGAATTAGGTTTTGTGGTGGCGTTGGTGAATGAAAAACGTCGTGCTCAATTTGAACAAGCATGGCAACAAACAGCCCCTGAATTAGATTTTGTGTTGGTCGATGACACTGCCCGGAATGTGATGATTGCTGCTGATGCGGTGTTATTAGCTTCAGGTACGGTGGCATTAGAGTGCATGCTAGTGAAGCGTCCAATGGTCGTTGGCTATAAAGTAAAACCACTAACAGCTTGGATTGCTAAGCGAATGCTAAAGACTAAATATGTATCATTGCCTAATATTATGGCTGATCGTGAATTAGTCACTGAGTTGCTGCAGGAAGATTGTATCCCTGAGAAGTTGTTCGATGAAGTAGATAAAATTCTTTATGGTGACACCACAGCATTGATGGCTCAGTTTGAACAAATGCATAAAACTATTCGTTGTAATGCAGACGAACAAGCGGCACAAGCGGTATTAGCATTAATCAATAAGGCATAGTTATTATGGCTGAAAAGCAAGAGTTTCCTCCTTTTGTCTATCCGCAAGCCGAGTGTATTGCGGGTGTTGATGAAGTCGGGCGTGGTCCATTAGTGGGGGCGGTGGTGACAGCTGCGGTAATTTTAGATCCAAATAACCCGATAGAAGGGTTAACTGATTCTAAAAAACTCAGTGAGAAAAAACGTAACCTGCTGTTTGATGAAATTAAACAAAAAGCACTTTCGTGGTCTCTTGGTCGTTGTGAAGCAGATGAAATTGATCAGCTAAATATTTTACAAGCGACGATGGTCGCCATGCAGCGTGCAGTCGCTGGACTTCATATCCAACCTGATTTTGTATTGATTGATGGCAATAAAACCCCAGTATTACCTATGGCTGCACAAGCTGTGGTAAAAGGCGATTTACGAGTGGCTGAAATCAGTGCGGCATCCATTATTGCTAAAGTGACTCGCGATCGTGAGATGGAAGTTCTTGATGCTGAATTTCCGCAGTATGGTTTTGCAAAGCATAAAGGCTACCCAACCAAAGCCCATTTTGCTGCTTTAGAACAATACGGTGCGATTGAACAGCATCGAAAAAGTTTTAAACCTGTTAAACGCGTATTGGGTCTTGATTAAGCCTCGATGATTGGGTGATAAAAAGGCGAACCATTTGGTATCGCCTTTTTTTATACGACGAATTACGTCCCGATCGGGTATAATTTTTGTTAATTAAGTAATGTAATGAATTAGGTTGTCATGGCAGAACCACGTTTTATCCACCTTCGAGTTCATAGTGATTATTCAATGATCGATGGCTTGGCGAAAGTGAAACCTATCGTTAAGCGCGCTGCTGAACTTGGCATGCCAGCATTGGCTCTCACCGATTTTACTAACCTATGTGGTTTAGTGAAATTTTACTTCGCTGCCCACGATGAGGGCATCAAGCCGATTATTGGTGCTGATTTTAAAGTACAAAGCCAAGACATGGGCGATGAATTATTTGAACTCACCATTCTTGCTGCCAATAATGAAGGCTATAAAAACCTAACATTATTAATTTCAGAAGCGTATCAGCGTGGTCATGTTCAGCATCAACCCGTGATAGATAAAGAGTGGCTGATTAAACATCGTGAAGGGTTAATTGTTTTATCCGGTGGTAGAACAGGCGATGTTGGTCGTGCATTACTCAAAGGTAATCAACAGCTAACAGATACTTGTGTTGCTTTTTATCAAACCTATTTCCCAGACAGTTATTATTTAGAGTTGGTGCGTACTGGCCGTGCTGATGAAGATGCTTACCTTCATTTTGCGATTGAACTTGCCGAAAAATATGATTTGCCCGTGGTTGCCACCAATGATGTGCGCTTGCTTCGTGCCGACCAATTTGATGCCCATGAGATTCGAGTCGCAATCCATGATGGTTATACTATGGTCGATCCTAATCGACCTAAGCTTTATAGTGAACAGCAGTACTTGCGCAGTGAAGATGAAATGTGTGAGTTGTTTGCTGATATTCCTGAAGCTCTGCAAAACTCGGTAGAAATTGCCAAACGATGTAATGTTACTGTGCGTTTAGGGGAATATTTCCTGCCGAATTTCCCGACCGGTGACATGAGCATTGAAGACTTTTTGATTGTTAAATCTAAACAGGGACTTGAAGAGCGTTTAGCATTTTTATTCCCAGATCCAGATGTGCGTGCTCAGCGTCGCCCTGAATATGATGAACGTCTCGATATCGAATTAAAAGTGGTTAACCAAATGGGTTTCCCTGGTTATTTCTTGATCGTTATGGAGTTTATTCAGTGGTCAAAAGATAACGACGTGCCTGTTGGTCCTGGTCGAGGGTCTGGTGCTGGTTCATTAGTGGCCTATGCGCTTAAAATTACCGATCTTGATCCGCTAGAATTTGACTTGCTTTTTGAACGATTCTTGAACCCTGAACGTGTATCGATGCCCGATTTTGATATCGACTTTTGTATGGATAAGCGTGACTTAGTGATCGATCATGTGGCTGAAATGTATGGTCGTGATGCGGTATCACAGATCATAACCTTTGGTACTATGGCAGCTAAAGCGGTTATTCGTGATGTTGGTCGTGTTCTGGGACATCCGTATGGTTTTGTTGATCGTATTTCTAAATTAATTCCAGCAGAACCTGGAATGACGCTTGAAAAAGCGTTTGAAGCAGAGCCGCAACTCGGCCAAGCTTATGAAGCTGACGAGGAAATTCGTGATCTGATTGATATGTGTCGCATTCTTGAAGGGGTGACGCGTAACGCAGGTAAACACGCCGGTGGTGTGGTAATTTCACCAACCACAATTACCGATTTCGCGCCACTGTATTGTGATGCGGAAGGAAATAACCCTGTTACTCAATTTGATAAAAATGATGTTGAAACTGCAGGACTGGTGAAATTTGACTTCTTGGGTCTACGAACATTAACCATTATTGATTGGGCGTTAGGGATGATTAACCCACGTCTTGAAGCGCAAGGGTTAGAGCCTGTCAATATTGCAGCAATTCCAATGGCGGATAAAAAGTCATTTGATATGTTGCAACGCTCAGAGTCAACAGCTGTATTCCAGCTTGAATCCCGTGGTATGAAGGATTTGATCAAACGCCTACAACCCGATTGCTTTGAAGATATGATCGCGTTGGTGGCATTGTTCCGCCCTGGTCCATTGCAATCAGGCATGGTAGATAACTTTATTGACCGTAAACATGGCCGAGAAGCAGTATCTTACCCCGATGAAAAATGGCAACATGAATCATTAAAAGAAATTCTTGATCCCACTTACGGTATTATTCTGTATCAAGAACAGGTAATGCAGATCGCACAGGTACTGGCGGGCTACACCCTTGGTGGTGCCGACATGTTACGCCGTGCGATGGGTAAGAAAAAACCTTCAGAAATGGCGAAACAGCGCGCCGTATTTGAGCAAGGTGCTATCGATAACGGCGTCGATGGTGAGTTGTCGATGAAGATCTTTGACTTGGTAGAGAAATTTGCCGGTTATGGTTTTAACAAATCGCACTCGGCTGCTTATGCGTTAGTATCGTACCAAACATTGTGGTTAAAAGCCCATTATCCGGCTGAGTTTATGGCGGCGGTAATGACAGCTGATATGGACAATACTGATAAGATCATTAGCTTGGTTGATGAATGTCACCGTATGAATCTTAAATTATTGCCACCAGATGTGAATAAAGGTCTGTACCGCTTCAATGTTGATGATGAAGGTGCAGTCGTTTATGGTATTGGTGCGGTTAAAGGTGTCGGTGAAGGGCCGATTGAAAATATCATTAGTGCCCGTGAAAAAAACGGTCATTTTAAAGATTTATTTGATTTCTGTGCTCGAATTGATACTAAAAAAGTCAATAAGCGTGTGCTTGAAAAATTAATTAAATCAGGTGCATTAGATCGTTTAGGTCCTAATCGCGCAGCAATGTTAGCGACATTGGATGATGCGATCAAAGCGGCCAGTCAATATCATCAAGCTGAAGCATTTGGTCAAGCTGATATGTTTGGGGTGTTAACCGCGGCTCCTGAAGAAGTTGAGCATGCTTATGCTAATATTCCTGAATCACCTGAAAGTGTTTGGCTTGAAGGTGAACGTGAAACATTAGGATTATATTTAACCGGTCATCCGATTAATGCTTATATTTCCGAATTAAAGCATTACACTACTTGGCGATTAAAAGATGCGCAGCAAACTGGGCGTGATAAAGTTGCCTCTGTGGCTGGGCTTGTGATTGCTGCTCGCGTGATGACCACCAAGCGTGGTAGCCGCATTGGTTTAATGACGCTAGATGATCGTTCGGGTCGTATGGAAGTGATGTTATTCACCGATGCACTCGATCGTTATATCGATTTGCTTGAAAAAGACAAAATAGTGGTCGTATCTGGACAGGTCAGCTTTGATGATTTCAATGGTGGCCTTAGAATGTCAGCACGTGAAGTGCTCGATATTTCAGAAGCACGAGAAAAACATCTTCGTGGTGTCGCTATTTCGGTAACCGAAGAGCAAATCGACGAACAATTTTTTTCCCGTTTCAGCCAAGTGTTGGAACCGCATAGAGCAGGCACTGTTCCTGTTCATATGTATTATCAGCGCTCGAATGCTCGGGCCAAGTTTACCCTAGGAACAGAGTGGCGCGTAACGCCTGCCGATAAATTATTGTCGGACTTGAAAATGCTCTTAGGTGATAAACAGGTCGAGCTTGAGTTTAATTAAGTTAGCTTGTTATTTGTGGTAGGGTATAACCAAACCCTATCATTAAAATAAGCAAAAGGATTTTAAGTGGTATGAGCCTGAACTTCCTCGAGTTTGAACAACCGATTGCAGAATTAGAAGCAAAGATTGAAGCATTACGTGATGTATCACGCCGTGACGAATCTAACTCGGTTGATCTTGAAAAAGAAATTGAGCAACTAGAAAAGAAAAGCCTCGAATTAACTAAGAAAATCTTTGGTGATCTTGGTGCCTGGCAGGTTGCGCAACTCGCACGCCATCCTCAGCGCCCATATACTTTTGATTATGTCGAGCACATGTTTGAAGAGTTTGACGAATTAGCCGGTGATCGTGCTTTTGCTGATGATAAAGCGTTAGTTGGTGGTATTGCACGTATTGATGGTCGTCCAATTATGGTTATTGGTCATCAAAAAGGTCGTGGTACCACTGAAAAAGTGAAACGTAACTTCGGTATGCCAAAACCTGAAGGTTATCGTAAAGCGCTGCGTCTAATGAAAATGGCAGAGCGTTTTAAAATGCCGATTGTCACTTTCATCGATACTGCGGGTGCATACCCAGGTGTTGGTGCAGAAGAACGTGGTCAATCAGAAGCGATTGCAGCTAACTTAAAAACAATGGCAGGTCTTACAGTACCCGTTATTTGTAATGTGGTTGGTGAAGGTGGTTCTGGTGGTGCATTAGCGATTGGTGTCGGTGATTGCGTTAATATGTTGCAATACTCAACCTATTCAGTGATTTCACCTGAAGGTTGTGCATCTATTTTATGGCGTGACGCTGATAAAGCGCCACAAGCTGCTGAAGCGATGGGACTAACGGCTCCTCGTTTAAAAGAGCTTGAACTAATCGATAATATTATCGAAGAACCATTGGGTGGTGCACACCGTAATGTGCCATTAATGGCTAATACGTTAAAAGCACAAATTAAAGCGACCCTAGAAGAATTAGATCAGCTTGATACTGAAGAATTACTTGAGCGTCGTTACCAACGTTTAATGAGTTACGGTTACTGTTAATCGCTATTTATTCTTCGTCTAAAAAAGGTCAGCATAAGTGCTGGCCTTTTTTTATATGTTTATGTTAGTCAATGCCGTTTGTTGGTATTGGTTAATTCGACTCTGGTATAGACTAGACAGTCTGTTTGTTAAAGATGTAAGCCAATGTTGTATTCTCATTTTTGTCATCAAATACTTGTCAATCCACCAACAACTAAACGATTAGTGTTGGCATTAAGTGGCGGGTTAGATTCACGGGTCATGCTGGATTTATTGGCGCGTTTTATTGAACAACATCGTGATTATCGTGCTCATGCAGTGTATGTCCATCATGGATTGAGTACCAATGCAGATACGTGGGCGCAGCAATGCGTTACTTGGGCAATGGCAAGTGGTATTAGTTGTGACATTGAGCGAGTACAGTGTGAGTTAGGCGGTGGAGCGAGTGTCGAACAAGCCGCGCGTGATGCCCGTTATTATGCGTTATCACAGCATATTCAATGTGGTGATACATTACTGACTGCGCAACATGCCGATGATCAAATTGAAACGGTATTATTAGCCTTAAAACGCGGTAGTGGCCCAGCGGGATTAGCTGCAATGCCGGTGTTAACAACCTTTGCTTGCGGGCAGCATTTACGGCCATTACTCTCTATTAGTCGTGCCGACATTGAAGCTTATGGCGCTCAACACCAGTTACAGTGGGTTGAAGATGAAAGTAATCAAGACCAGCGTTACGACCGCAATTTTATTCGCCATCAAATAACTCCGTTGCTCAACGAACGCTGGCCAGGTATACGTAAAGCCGTTACTCGCAGTGCGCATTTATGTGGTGAGCAAGAGGGCTTATTAGAAGAGTTGTTAAGCTTTCAGTTACAACAAGCACGACAAGCTGATGGTAGTTTACGTATTGCAGCAAATATCAGTGCTCGTTTGGGGATGGCATTGATTCGACAGTGGTTAAAGCAGCAAGCTGTGATCATGCCTTCATTGGCCCAGCTTGAACAAATTTGGTTTAACCTTGTGCTGGCAAAGGTGGATGCTAATCCACAGGTGTGTTGGCAGCAATATCAAGTACGTCGCTATCAACAGCAGTTGTATTTATTACAGCAATGGCCTGATATAAGCGATTGGCAGCAACCATTGCGCCTTAATCAATACTGTCAACTACCCCAAGATCTTGGCGTGGTAGCGCTAAAACCGACAGCGTCTGCAACCTTAAGGCCTCCTTACGCTAATGAAACAGTATCAGTAAGATTTGATTACTTAGGGCCAGAGATAAAGCCTCAAGGACGTAGTGGTAAGCGTAAGTTTAAAAAATTGCTGCAAGAATACCAGCTGCCGAGTTGGTTACGTCGACGTACGCCGATGCTATTTTATGGTGAGCAATTAGTTGCAGTAGCTGGGGTGTTTGTGGTTGCAGAGTTTGTTGCCACGTCCTCGACAACAACCACAGCAGTCGAGTTTGAATGGTTACGGGCATAAAATGTTGAGTTGTTGGTTTTAATAACAGTTATTAATCTGTATATGTTAATTTTTTTAACATGTGCAGTTGTTTAATAAATATTTATTCAGATATCTATTCTTTTGTTGCTAAAACGGTTGATGAATATTATCGTACTAGTTCACTGATACAATGTAATGGCGAGAAAGGATAGATTATGAGTAAACCATCGACACTTGGAGGTGCATGCATTATTGCTAGTGTGTGTGTAGGTGCAGGCATGCTGGGGTTACCAAGTGCAGGTGCTGGCGCATGGACATTATGGACGGTACTTGCGATCTCAGTAACGATGGTAATGATGACATTATCTGGATGGTTATTACTTGAAGCATTAAAGCATTATGATTTTAAGGTATCGTTTAACACCATCACTAAAGATGTGCTTAAAGGTAAAGTCAATGCGATCAATAACCTATCATTATATTTTGTCGGTGGCATTTTACTTTATGCCTATATTTCTTCATCAGGTATGATCTTTGGTGGTTTACTTAATATTAATCCCAAGCTCGCTTCGGTATTATTTGTCATCGCTTCTTCTGTGTTTGTGCTTCACTCAACCCGAGCTGTTGATCGTATCTCGATTTTACTGATTCTATTTATGGTTATCAGTTTTGTGATTGGTATTTCAGGGCTTGCGACTAATATCCAATTGCCGACTTTACTTGATAGTATTGATTCTCAAGCAGATCTTTCTCCTTATGCACTTGCGATCTTGCCTGTTGCATTAACCTCTTTTGGTTATCATCACTCAGTAAGTACCATGCGTGATTATTATCGCGATGAAAACCGCGCTAAAAATGCCATTTTAGGTGGAACACTTATTGCCTTAACATTTTATGTGATTTGGGTGGTGTGCATTTTTGGTAACTTACCCCGCACACAATTTGGACCGATTGTTGCTGCTGGTGGTAGTGTCGATGCGTTAATGACTGCACTTGGTGGAGTGGTGAACTCTAACAGTGTTAAACAAGCACTTAATATTTTCTCAATTGCGGCGGTAGTGTCATCGTTTATCGGGGTCGGGCTCGGTGTATTTGATTACTTAGCTGATTTATTTGGCTTTGAAGATACCAACCAAGGCCGTTTTAAAACATGGGCAGTAACTTTTATTCCACCATTAGTGTTTTCACTATTTGCACCATTTGGTTTTGTGGCAGCAATTGGCTTAGCTGGGGCTGCGGCAACCATCTGGACTTGTATTATTCCCGCATTATTGGCTAAAAAATTACGCCAACGTCAACCTGAAATACAAGGTTTTGTCGTGCCTGGTGGCAATGTTACTGTGTATGCGGTAATAATATTTGGAGTCTTAACTGCGTGTTTTCATTTATTAGCGATGGCTGATGTTCTGCCTATATTCAAAGGCTAATTGAGGCATTACACCAACTAGATGTTATTTAACAAGTATAAAAAAACGGCACTGATAAGTGCCGTTTTTTATTTGATGTTTGTAAGTCAGCTTTAACGAAATTGCTGCACTTCTGGTAAGAAATCAAATCCGCCTGTGGCTAATTTTGCAATAAGTTGCTCACGGTCGATATCAAAAAATTTCACCAGATTATCAAGGTTATTAAATTCATCTCGAATCTTCATATTGACAATACTCATCAACATTACAGTGTCCATGGTTTCAAATTTTGATAAATTCATCGATTAATCCTCGTGATCACTGATCAGTAAGTTGGCTGCCGCAAAAGCTGCTTGCTCTCGTACTGTGAGTGGTAACTCAGTATTAGCGGCAATATCATCCAAGGTTTTAATTGCGCACTTGATAGCGGTTGGAATATAGCCTTGATCACCACTGCCAATTTGAGAGTAAGTAACGCGAATTAACTCGCAACATTGATAAACTTGCATAGTCTTTCCTTTGCTAAAAATATTCACCTAACATCACAATAAAATGATCTTAGGTGAAGATATTTACGTTGTTACTAAGTTGAATATTATCATAGCAGCACAACAGATAAAAAATGTTTGTGATAATTTAGCTATAAAAAAAGCTGCCTAAAATTGGCAGCTTTTTAAAATCATATGGTTGTTAATTAAGCTATTTTTTGCTTAAGAAAGTCCATAACATCAGCAGCCATAACTGCTTCTTTAGTGCCAGTACGACGGTTCTTATATTCCATCTCACCGTTTTCAAGGCTACGATCACCAATCACGATAGTATGTGGAATACCGATCAGTTCCATATCAGAGAACATTACGCCTGGACGCTCTTTACGATCATCAAATAAGACTTCAACGCCCATTGCAGTAAGATCAGCGTATAGCTTCTCAGCTGCTTCTTGAACGCGCTCTGATTTGTGCATGTTCATCGGTACGATTGCCACTTGGAAAGGCGCTAGTGCGTCAGGCCAGATGATGCCGTACTTATCGTTGTTTTGCTCGATAGCTGATGCCACAACACGTGATACACCGATACCGTAACAACCCATCTCTAGAATAGAATTTTTGCCGTTTGAATCAAGAACGCTACAGTTCATCTTATCAGAGTAAGTGGTGCCTAACTGGAAGATGTGACCGACTTCGATACCACGTTTTAGCATTAAGGTGCCTTGACCACATGGGCTTGGATCACCTTCAACTACGTTACGTAGATCATCAACACGGCCAAGTTCAACGTCACGACCCCAGTTGATACCTATGTTGTGTTTGCCATCGATGTTAGCGCCCGCAGCAAAGTCACTCATTACCGCAACACTGTGGTCAACGATAAATGGTAATTCAAGGCCAACAGGACCTAGAGAACCCGCTCCTGCACCAACAAGCTCACGCATTTGTTCTTCAGTTGCCATCTCTAATGGAGATGCAACTTCTACAAGGTTTTCTGCTTTGATTTCGTTAAGCTCGTGATCACCACGAATGATCAATGCCACGATAGGCGCATCGATTTCATCAGACGCTTTAACGAATAATGTTTTCACTGTCTTTTCGATAGCAATGCCATGTTGTTCTACCAATTCTGCGATAGTTTTCGCAGTTGGTGTATCAATGGTTGTCATTGCTTGTGTTGGCTGTGCACGCTCAACAGCAGGTGCGATAGCTTCTGCTTTTTCGATGTTCGCAGCGTAATCAGATTCAGTAGAGAATGCGATTAAATCTTCGCCACTTTCTGCAAGTACGTGGAACTCTTGTGAGCCATTACCACCGATTGCGCCTGAGTCAGCCAATACTGGGCGGTACTCAAGACCCATACGGTCAAAGGCTTTACAGTAAGCTGCATGCATTGTATCGAAAGACTTTTGTAAACCGTCTTTATCGATATCAAAGCTGTAAGCATCCATCATGCAGAATTCACGTGCACGCATTACGCCAAAGCGAGGGCGACGCTCATCACGGAATTTAGTTTGAATTTGGTAAAGGTTCAGCGGCAGTTGCTTGTAAGAGCTTACTTCGTTACGTACAAGACTAGTGATCACTTCTTCTGCTGTTGGACTTAGTACAAACGGACGGAAATGACGGTCAGTAAAGCGAAGTAGTTCAGGGCCCATTTTTTCAGAGCGGCCTGTCTCTTCCCATAGTTCAAACGGCTGAACAACGGGCATCAAAGTTTCGATTGCGCCCGCATTATCGATTTCTTGGCGAACGATGTTTTCGACTTTACGCAGCACACGTAGACCGGTAGGTAGCCAGGTGTATAAACCTGAAGCCAACTTACGGATCATACCTGCACGTAGCATTAGTTGATGACTAATGACTTCTGCGTCGTTTGGCGTCTCCTTCAGGGTAGAAAGAAGATATTTACTGGTACGCATTGATGGTATCCGTTATTGATAAAAGGAAAGAGAAGGAACTGATGTTCCACCCGTCAGTTTGATGACGATAGCCTGCTATATTACCAGTCTCGACGCTATTCGCCAAAGATAACTGTATTGGAATAGTTATTGAACAACGGTATCGATACTTACGACAGTAATGATCGGTTCTGCAACTGTAAACTGAACATTAAAATCAAATAAGTTTACCGCATAGAGCTTGGTGTCTGGTTTGCCTTTTTTATACGCAGGGCGTGGATCTTGCGCGAGTACTTCAGTAATAACTGCTTGATGATAGTCGGCGTGTTTGCCAGCTAACTGTTGCAATGCAGGTGGTGCGAATTGCACTTCAAGTGTCGCCGGTTGGCTGGTCGCAAAGCCACCTAATGCTTCAGGTAAACTGTCGGAATAGGGAATATAAGGTTTAATATCAATAATTGGCGTGCCATCAACCAAATCGGCACCGGCAATATCAATAATGACTTGGCCATTGCAATGACGAACGCCTTGTAATTTTACCGCTGACATGCCGATGCCATTAGGACGAAACGTCGCACGACTGGCAAAAACACCAATCCGCTCATTGCCCCCAAGCCGAGGTGGACGTACTGTCGGTCGCCAACCAGCTTCTAAGTTTTGGTCAAACAAAAATAATAGCCACACATGACTGAATTGTTCGATACCGCGTACTGCATCTAATGAGTTAGCCTGATCGTGTAAAATCACTTCACAGCGAGCACTAGGTACTAATCCTGGCTGGCGAGGAACGGCGAATTTTTCTTTATAAGGAGAGTGGACAATACCGATAGGTTCAATGCTATAAGCCATCAAATTAAGCCAATTATAAGCTGAAAGTAATTTGATAATATAACATAAAAAAAGAGCAGGCGATGAAGCCTGCTCTTGATGGAGATTGTATCAATTGGCGAGATTACCAGCCTTTAACAGCACCGCCATTGAAGATGGTTTGGGCTGAATTATAGACATCGTCTGATTGGTAAGCTTGAATGAACTTTTGAACATTTTCAGCTTTGACGTTATCTTGACGCGCTACAATGATATTGACATAAGGTGATTGCTTATCTTCAACAAACACTCCATCTTTTTCTGGAGTAAGGTTAAGACTACTCGCATAAGTAGTATTGATGATTGCTAAAGCAACATCATCTAATGAACGCGGTAATTGCGCTGCTTCTAATTCAACGATTTTAAGATTTTTAGGATTATTAACAATATCTAATACCGTTGCCGTCAAACCCGCATCAGGTTTAAGAGTAATTAAACCTTGTTGTTGTAATAACAATAATGAACGGCCAAGGTTTGTCGGATCATTAGGAACCGAAATCTGATCGCCATCTTTTAATTCATCAACCGATTTAATCTTATTTGAATAGCCAGCAATAGGGTAAACGAAGGTATTACCCGCGATCGCAAATTTATAACCACGATCTTTAATTTGCTGCTCTAGATAAGGTTTGTGTTGAAAGGCGTTAGCATCAATTGAACCTTCAGCTAAGGCTGCATTGGGTGATACGTAATCAGTAAAGGTGACTAATTCAACATCAAGTCCATATTTATCTTTCGCTTGTTTTGCTGCAACTTCTGCAACTTGCTCTTCTGCGCCAGCCATTACGCCAATTTTTACTTTATTGTTATCAACAACAGCTGTTTCTTGGTCACTACAACCTGCGAGTGTGACTGCAGCAGCAACGCCAGCAATGGCAAAAAGATGTTTAAGATTAAACGCCATAGTATTTCTCCTTAAATGGGCTTTCCCTAATTATGTAAATAATAAATAACAGCTTGAGTTGTTAGCGGTGATCAACACGTTTTACTAAGTGATCTCCAATAGATTGAATAAGTTGTACTAAAATAACTAACATAATAACGGTGATGGCCATAACCGTGCCGTCAAAACGTTGGTAGCCATAACGAATACCGACATCGCCTAAACCGCCACCGCCAACAGTCCCCGCCATTGCCGAATAACTAATTAAAGTAACTAAGGTAATAGTGACAGCATTAATAATGCCTGGTAGTGCTTCAGGTAATAGCACTTTGGTTATGATTTGGATTGGGGTTGCCCCCATTGCCTGTGCGGCCTCAATGAGTCCAGCTGGAATTTCCAGTAATGCGCCTTCCACTAAACGAGCAATAAAAGGAATTGCGCCGACAGTAAGTGGCACAATCGCCGCAGCAGTACCAATTGAACTGCCAACCACAAACCGAGTAAAAGGAATAATCGCAACTAATAAAATAATAAAAGGGATTGAACGGCCGATATTAACCACAATGCCAAGTATTTTATTTAAGACTGGATTTTGCCATAAACCGTTTTTCTTAGTGAGGTGAAGAGCAACACCGAGTGGAATTCCAATAATGAAACCAATCAGACCCGCCACAAACACCATGGTTAATGTTTGTCCTAGCGCATCGATAAGTAATTCAGTCAGGCGCTGATTGCTCTGCCACCATGTTGTTATTGAATCAAGCGACATAACCGAGCACCTCAACCTGTAATTTATGAT
The DNA here is from genome assembly GCF_002954455.1 of Photobacterium aquimaris. Lineage (GTDB taxonomy): Bacteria > Pseudomonadota > Gammaproteobacteria > Enterobacterales > Vibrionaceae > Photobacterium > Photobacterium aquimaris. Next base: position 2,157,146 of record NZ_MSCC01000001.1, on the reverse strand, counting down.
CACGTAAAAAAGAAATAGCATCATCAATAGCAGTTTGAGTACCAAAGAATTCTGCTAGCATCAAACCAAATTTGACTCCACCTGCATAATCCATATTTGAACTGAGAATGCTGATGTCGAGATTAAACTCACGTGCTACTTGACTAATTAAAGGTGCGTCAACAGAGTCTCCGGTAAATTCCAGTCGAATTAAAGGATAACTGCCTTTTACTGGGGTTGAAGTCAAGCGTGATTGGTAATCTTCAGGGATCGACAAATCTAAGGTTGAGCGAATAAAGGCTTTTGCTAGTGCGGTTTTTGGATGAGCAAAAATATCACCCACTAAACCTTGTTCAACTAACTCGCCATCACCGATGATCGCAACTTGATGACAAATACCTTTAACGACATCCATTTCATGGGTGATCAATAAAATGGTTAGATTAAGTTGCTGATTAATTTTACGTAACAAAGCTAATATTGATTGGGTTGTTGCTGGATCAAGCGCGCTGGTGGCTTCATCACACAATAAAACCTTAGGATCAGAGGCTAAAGCACGAGCAATGGCTACTCGCTGCTTTTGACCACCACTTAAATTTGAAGGGTAACTATTACGTTTATCTTCTAAACCTACTAGCGATAGTAATTCTGTTACTTTGATATTAATGTCGTGAGCTGATATACCCGCAAGTTCTAACGGCAAAGCAATATTGGCAAATACAGTCCGTGATGACAGTAAATTAAAATGCTGGAAAATCATGCCAATTTTTCGGCGAGCCAAAGTCAATTCATTTGATGATAGCTGTGTTAAGTCAATACCATCGACAACGACATTACCTGAGGTAGGTTTTTCTAATAAATTCACACAGCGGATCAGGGTACTTTTTCCTGCGCCAGATGAACCAATCACCCCGAAAATCGTTCCTTGTTCAATCGTAAGGTTAATATCTTTTAGCGCATTAATCGCTTTCTCACCTTGATAGAACACCTTATTTACTTGTTTTATTTCTATCATTGAACTTCCTGATTCTTAGATGAAATGATTATATGACAGTGATGCTATATTGCATTAGTTGTTAATTATTGGTTATTATAGTTAAATCATCTTAATTGCTGTTAATCTGATGCTATGGTGAATCGCTTTTTAAGTCAATAGCTATTTTTACGTCTAGACGTCCAAATGGTTATTGGCATTTAGAATAGTATTGGTAATATCGTGATCATCTCTGTGAATGTGATAACTAATACTTTTCGCTGCCAACTCGTGACATAATCACCACAATATCTACTTGTTGAGGGCTTTCTTGTGGCCAAACCTGCTGTCTTTATTGATCGTGATGGCGTAATAAATGTCGATCATGGCTATGTACATACTGTTGATGATTTTGAATACATTGATGGTGTTTTTGGTGCATGTAAAAAATTCAAAGAAATGGGTTACTTACTTGTTTTAGTTACCAATCAATCAGGTATTGCTCGTGGCATGTTCACCGAAGATGAGTTTATTAGCCTGACTGAGTGGATGGATTGGAACTTCGAAGATCAAGGTGTTGAATTGGATGGTATTTACTATTGCCCACACCATGCAACGGAGGGTAAGGGTGAATATCTACAAGATTGTGATTGTCGTAAACCAAATCCAGGAATGCTGATATCAGCGCAAAGCTATTTAGATATTGATATGTCAAAATCAGTGATGATTGGTGATAAAGCGGACGACATGAAAGCGGCAATCGCGGCTGATGTTGCTTTCAAAGTATTAGTACGTACAGGTAAAGCTATTACTGAAGAAGGTGAAGCTTTAGCTGATGTTGTTTTAGACAGCGTTAAAAATGTACCTGCATGGTTAGCTGAAAACGCATAATCATTATCAGAAAGAGCAATCGTTCCGCGACTGCTCTTTCTGAGTATTGATTTATTGTGATAGTTTTATTTGTGATCGCATAATACCTTCTATACCTTCTATACCTTCTATACCTTCTATACCTTCTATACCTTCTATACCTTCTATACCTTCTATACCTTCTATACCTTTATTAATGTCTAAAGAAACAGATTTTAAATGGTGTAACACCTAATAATGGCAATAATTGAAAAGAACCCATTTGGTGATAGCCTTGTCATGCTTAAAAAATAGATGAAAAATGGGCAATAGATTAAAAAAAAGCGGTTGATTATTTGATGGTAAAAAAACTA
>NZ_MSCC01000001.1:2100185-2149548 GCF_002954455.1 Photobacterium aquimaris | reverse complement strand
ATTTAAGACATAGTTAAGTCTTTAAAATAACTACAGGGGTGTAGCTCCAACTGGCAGAGCAGCGGATTCCAAATCCGCGTGTTGGGAGTTCGAATCTCTCCACCCCTGCCATCTTCAAGAAAGCCTCGACAGTAATGTCGGGGCTTTTTTACGTCTGTATTCTTATGGATATTGGGTGTAGCTCCAATTGGCAGAGTAGCGGATTCGCCTTACTGAAAATCAGCGCGTGTTGTGAAGTTTGAATATCGCAACCCCTGCCATATTAAAGAAGGCTCATATCGAAAGATATGAGCCTTTTTGCTATCTGTAATTTATGTTTGTAGCGTTAACTGTCAAAGCAGCGGATTCACCATACTAAAAATCAGCGCGTGTTGTGACGTTCAAATATCGTAACTCCAGCCATCTTCAAGAAAGTCTCGATAGCAATGTGAGGCTTTTTTACGTCTGTATTCTTATGAATGATTGAGTGTAGCGTTAACTGGCAGAGCGGCGGATTCGCCTTACCGAAAATCAACGCGTGTTGAAAAGCATACCGTAATATTGATAGTGGTTATTTCAACGCCATTAGGTCGATGTCGTTAGAGGTAAAATGCCTTAATTTCTATCGCTGCATTCATGCATACTAAGCTTGTTAGCCTATAAATATTTTATAATGCTATTAAGTGTTAAAAAATAGAATAAACAATGACAAAGCAATAAAAGTTAGTTTGATGTATTTGAAATTAACCGCAGTGTTGACACTTTATTTGCAATAAAAAGCTCTTGAATGGAGAGCGAAGGTGGTAATGTAGTGGGGTAAATAGTCAATTTCTTGGAGTTTTTATGCCACATCTTCGCTTTCGTGCTGTTGCCTTTGATACAGTAAAACAGCTATCAACTAAGTTGGTTGATGATTTACAACCATTGATGGATTGTCCTCGTGAGGATTTTACTATTGAGCATATTCCAGCATCATTTATTTTTGATGGCGAAGTCTCTGATGCTTATCCTTTTGTTGAGGTATTTTGGTTTGATCGGGGTCAGAACACTCAGGATCTTGTTGCTAAAGCGATTACTAATATCATCAGAGAGGCTGTTGATGATCCACAGCAAGATGTCGCTGTTATTTTTACTGCGCTGAAACCGTTAGCTTATTATGATAATGGTAACCACTACTAAATTCTCTTTTATGCTTACATTGATGTTGTTATTTCTAATTTTACGATGATATCAGCCCATTACTATGATGGGCTGAATTGTCGATGCAGGCTTGTATTATGGCGCGTAGAACAAAAACAAAGGTGGTTGCTGGCTTAGGTGTTGTCGCTGGTGCCTTGGGGCTAGGAGCATTTAATTCTTCATTTGATGTCTCAGTGCAGCCTGAAATTACTAATGAGGTATTTGCTCCTCATTTTAGTTATCACTGTATTGAAAGTGAAATTGCACCACCGCTTGATAATCATGGCCAATTAACTGTCGCGGTATGGAATATTTATAAGCAGCAACGACCTAATTGGCGTTCAGCGTTAGCATCATTTACTCAAAAAAGTGATTTAGTATTATTACAAGAAGCGAGTTTAAATACTGAATTACAAACCTATTTGAATGATAGCCAATGGCAAGTAAGAATGGCGAATGCATTTCGATTTCTTGATACGCCCGCAGGGGTTATGAATCTATCGCGAGTATCGTCACGTCAGACGTGCGCTTATCTTGCGATGGAGCCATGGTTAAGGCTACCTAAATCAGCTTTATTATCACAATTTGCATTATCAAATGGACAAACTCTCGCAGTGGTTAATTTGCATGGTGTCAATTTTGCAATTGGTTTAAACGAATATAAACAACAATTAGATAGTTTAAAAGCAGTGTTAGAGCAGCATCAGGGGCCGATTATATTAGCGGGTGACTTTAATACATGGCGTAAAGCTCGTATTAAAGTGGTGCGAGCTTTTGCCCATTCGTTAGGTTTAAAAGAAGTGCACTATCATAATGATCAGCGAGTGCGAGTGCTTGGTAAGCCGCTAGATCATCTTTATTATCGTGATTTACGTTTAGTAATGGCAGAAGCACCTAAGACAGATGCTTCTGATCATAATCCATTATTAGCAACGTTTAAGTTAATATCGCCGACTGTACATTAGGCTGAAATAATCAATAGTGGCCATACAATTATGGTTAAGACCCACGGTAGTATGGCGACAATGATAGCTCTAGCACGATCGAGATCTGTCCATGCACTCACTGCTGCATAGGTTAGAGCGATGTACCATGGTGCTAATAGTGGCATTGTGGTCGCAATTGCTGCCCAACGGTTATTCATCGGTAATTTTAATAAGCCATTAAAACTGTTTAAATCGGCCGCATTAGGCAGAATATTGTTGTGGTTAAAAACAATATTAATGTAACTCGCAATGTCACCAATAAAAGATGGCAGCATAATAAAGCAAGTCGCAGCAAGCCATTTACCATAGCTGTGTTGATGCTGGCTGCTTTTCGTGGCTAACTTTAACCATAAAGCTAATACAAAAATTACCACTGTGCGGCCAGTTATATCGCTAAAGACCTCACCAGCAAGTAGCACTTCTCGTGTTAGCCATGATTGTTGTACATTTTCACCAATATTACCAAGTTGAGCTTGAATTGCTTGTTGCAACCATGGCATATCGACATGATTAAAGTAGCTCCCCCATAAAATAAATGAACCCAAAATAGTCATTAAATACGGTAAAATTGCCCACTTGGGACGCTCATAAATTGCAGCAAAGCATTCTATTGGTGAGCGAAACAAGTCAATTATGGCGATGACTGGGTTTTTTGATGGCGTCATGCTTTAACCTTACGACTTATAATTAATTTTAGCTGTTGGCCTTGCTTAATATACTGACTATTACCCAGATTATTCCATTTTTTAATCTCAGCAATCGATACATCGTAACGCTGTGCGATAACGCTTAAGCTATCACCGCGACGAACTTTGTAACTGATCGTTTTACGGCTCGCTGTGGTTTTTTTAACGCTTGCTGATACTTTTAACCGTTGCCCTTTTTTCAGCACTATACTTTTGCTAAGACGGTTAAGTTGTTTCAGTTTAGTAATACTGGTTTTATGTTTGCGAGCAATGCTCCATAAACTATCGCCAGACTGCACTACATAATGTTGTGCTTCGATATTTAAAGCGGCACGATGCTGACGGTTAACCAACGAAATAGGTGATGTTGGAATGGTCAGTAATTGTCCAATACGAATATTGGTTGTTTTAAGCTTATTGACCCTTTGAATCGTTTTAACGCTGCTATGATAACGCTTAGCAATTAACCCTAAGCTTTCACCTGCTTTTACACGGTGATGATGAGTTACGATGCTTGCATTGCGGTTCTGTGCTAATTCACGCTTAAAACGCTTAACGGTATTGATGGGTAGTAATAACTGGTTAAGTCCATTGGGTGCAGTTACACCACGACGGTAAGCCGGGTTTAGATCTTTGAGTTCAGTTAAGCTAATGCCTGCAAATTTGGCTGCAATAGTCAGATCCATTTGCACACCAGGTTTCACGATAGCTACAACGGGTTTATTGCTAATCGGTGGAATATGAAAACCATACTTTTTAGGGTGCATGATGATATCAGCAACGGCGTAAAGCTTAGGAACATAGCTACTGGTTTCGTTGGGTAAATCAAGTGCCCAATAATCAGTAGGCTTACCTGCGGCTTTGTTTTTACGGATAGCACTAAACACACGGCCTTCGCCAGTATTATAAGCTGCTAATGCTTGTTGCCAGTTACCATCAAATTTCTTATTTAAATACTCAAGTAAATTAAGTGCCGCGGTAGTGGATTTAACTACATCGCGACGACCGTCATACCAGCTATTTTGTTTTAAGCCAAAACGGCGGCCAGTGTCGGGAATAATTTGCCATAAACCAGCAGCAGCCATACTTGAATAAGCATGAGGGTCAAATGAGCTTTCAACGATCGGTAATAATGCCAGCTCTAGCGGCATGCCACGCTTTTCGACTTGTTCTGTGATGTAATATAAAAAAGGCTGTGCGCGTTGAGCAATAATTTCAAGATTACGCGGGTTTTTTAGATACCAGTTACGGTAGTACTGGACGCGCTTATTATTTGGAATTTTGGTGGTGATCTGCATTGCGATGCGATCCCATACGTCCTGCTGCTGTTGCGGAGTCAGTTTTACAACTTCTGCTTGAGGCGGTTTAATAACCGATGCTACAGGCACAACAGGCGTATTAGTTGGTTGCTCAACGACAGTGTTTTTTGAATTAGTATCGACCTGTGCTGTCTCTTTTGTCGTTTGACAACCTGCGATAACAAGCACACTTGCTAAAAGAATTTTGAATTTCATGACAGTCGTTTGTAGCCAAAATGGTTGGTGATGATACTTGCCCAACCACCTTGGTTACAAGAGGAGAAACGTTAAAATTCGTCTTTCCAACGTCGAAGTGCTGCAAATGTCTCAATATCTGAATTATCGTACGCTTTATCAGCAACTGAGCGTTTAATACTTGGCTGATCACAACGTAAAAAAGGATTAATAAGTTTCTCGTTACTGAGAGTTGTCGGTAGGGTACTTTGGCCGTTAGCACGCAGTCGGTTGACTTGATCGCGATAACGTTGCAAATGGGCATTATCTTGTTCAGCGACTAATGCGAAAGCAAGGTTACTCGCAGTGTATTCGTGAGCACAGTAAACTTTAGTTTCGTCAGGCAGTGAAGCAAGTTTTTGTAAAGAATTAAACATTTGTGCTGGTGTGCCTTCAAATATACGACCACAACCTGCAGAGAATAATGTGTCACCACAAAAAAGTTTTTCGTCGCCAACATAAGCGACATGACCGAGTGTGTGTCCTGGTACACTAAGCACCATAAAACGTTCACCAAAGATATCGACTTGATCGCCATCTTCTATCGGACGTGTGATGCCAGGAATAGGTTCATCATTAGGTCCAACAACTTTGGTTGCAGGGAAACGACGTTTTAACTCACTGATGCCACCGACATGGTCATGATGATGGTGAGTGATCAAGATCGCATCTAGAATTAAATTGTCTTTTTCTATTGCCTCAAGAACCGGCGTGGCATCCCCTGGATCAACAACGACACAATGATTGTCTGGGTTTTGAATTAGCCAGATGTAATTGTCCTTAAATGCGGGTATGCTTTTAACAGTTAACATGAATTTTGTCTCCAGCCTTATCAGGTGTTGAGCAGTATCTTATGAAGCCAGCGCGTACAGTAACACATATTGAAGTCCCTTATACATGGTCGAATGTGATCAATGGTGAATGGGTAGCAGAATTATTACAAGCACGCCTTGATGAGTGGTGTCCGAAATTGTTTGGCTATCATATGTTAAAGCTTGGTGGCTTAAGTGCAGAGCTGACCAGTAGCCATTGTAATATTCAGCATCAAATTAATGTCGATAAGTTTAGCTCTAAACGCAGTGTCGTTGCTGATGCGATGGCGTTACCTTTTATTGAAAAATCTTTTGATGCGTGTTTGTTAATGCATCAATTAGACTATGCAACTGATCCTCACCGTTTATTACGAGAAATCGATAGAGTGATGGTTGATGATGGTTATTTAGTGTTAAGTGGTAATAATCCGTTAAGCCTATTAGGCTTACGAGGCTTATTACCGTGGAATCGTCGTCAAGCACCATGGACAGGAAGGATGTACCTGCCATTTAGAATTAATGATTGGCTACGATTACTTAATTATGAAGTGGTGTACCAAGAAATGTTTGCAATAGTGCCTGCGACGCGTCACCTTGCTTGCGCAGCATGGCTTGAGCATGTTCTCTCAGAGCCATTATCTGCGGTGGGTAGTTTATATTTTATTGTTGCACGTAAACGTACCTGTCCATTAAAACTGATTAAACCTACTTGGAAATTACGTCGTCAATTAGCTCCTGTGCGAATTAACTGCTGTACTCAAGCTGAAAAAACAGTACCTAAAATTCCACCGCAGTCGTAATCCTAGATTCAGTTTGGCTGATAACCAGTATCTGGTTGAGTAGGATTTTCAGCTGCAGTACGCGCTAAAACATCACAGCGTTCATTTTCTGGATGACCAGCGTGACCTTTAACCCAATGCCATTGGACTTGATGACGTTGTGTTTCTTGATCCAGTTGCTGCCATAAATCGGCATTTTTGACCGGTTTTTTATCTGCTGTTTGCCAACCTCTTTTTTTCCAATTATGAATCCACTGCGTAATTCCTTGACGCACATATTGGCTGTCGGTGGTAAGATCGACGTGACATGGTTGTTTTAAACTCGCGAGTCCCATAATGGCGGCTAGCAGTTCCATGCGATTATTGGTGGTCATAAAATAGCCACCACTAAGTTCTTTTTCGTGTTGTTTGTATCTTAGTACGGTGCCATAGCCGCCGGGACCGGGATTACCTAAACACGATCCATCGGTGAAAATCTCTACCTGCTTTATCATTGTGGGGAGTTTTGCCTTAGATAAAAACTTAAGTCTGACACATTAACTACTATGAAAGCCACTAACACGAATCAACGTATTATTGTATTTGATACAGAAACAACAGGTATGAACATGACCGGCCCTCATTATGAAGGTCATGGTATTGTCGAAATTGGTGCGGTTGAGATCATCAATCGTAAGTTAACCGGTAATACGTTCCATGTTTATATCAAACCTGATCGCACGATTGATCCTGAAGCGATTGCTGTCCACGGTATAACCGATGAATTTTTACGTGATAAGCCTGCGTATGCTGATATTCACCAAGAATTTATTGATTTTATTGATGGTGCTGAACTTGTTGCTCATAACGCATCGTTTGATACCGGTTTTATGGATTATGAATTTCATAAAATGGGCGCATCAATTGCGAAAATTGAGGATATCTGTCAAGTAACCGATACCCTAGAAATGGCGAAAAGGCTATTTCCAGGTAAACGTAATAACCTTGATATTTTATGTTCACGTTATGGCATTGATAACTCTCATCGTACCCTACACGGCGCATTACTCGATGCTGAGATTCTAGCTGACGTTTATTTGATGATGACGGGTGGTCAAACATCATTACGTTTAAGTAGCGGTAATGATGATTCGACAACAGCAACCAGTATTCGTCGTTTAGCCACTGATCGAAAAGTATTAAAGGTTATCAATGCTACTGCCGATGAACTAACAGCACATCAAGATAGGCTTGATCTGATTGGTAAAAAGACTGACGTTATTTGGCGTCTTTAGGGGGAGTATGTTGCGGCGATTATGGGTACTTATTTTTTATGTACCGCTCTGTGCTTGGGCACAAACAGAGACCAGATTAACTTGGCTTGATAATCGTTTTCGCGTTGATCCTGAGATCGAACAAATTACATTTATTGTGGCGCGAGAACAGCCAAGTCAGTCTGTGGTATTAGTCGCACCAAATGGGCGTAAATATTATGCCGATCGTCATGCTAAAACGATGTCATGGTACAGCGATAAGGGGATGGATATTATTTCTATTGATTACCCAATGGCTGGGCCTTGGCAAGCTTTGGGGAAAGTATCGTCCAATAATGGCATTAAAATAGTGTCTAATATTGAGCTCGATGTTGATCAGCTGCCAACACAATTATATCAAACCGAAGTGTTGAAGTTTAGAGCCCGCTTAACCCAAAATAAACAGCCATTATTGTTACGTGATTTTTTAGAACGGGTGCAGCTGGAAGTTATCTTTTATCCGATTAATGTTGATGTAGGTGATGTTAGCGCGAAAGATCCAGCTCCGATAGTAGTTGGAACATTTGCTGATAATGGTCAAGGATATGATGAGATTGGTGGCGATGGCGTCTTTACTGTTGCGCTTGATGTAGATGTTGTACCTGGAAAATATCGTGTCAAAATAGCATCAACAAATGGTGTTTTTGAGCGAGCAGTAGAACAAACAGTATTAGTTTATCCTAGTCTAATAACAACCACGTTTATTCAAAGTCATCAGCCGTTAGTCTCTCATGTCGTTAAGATTGCAACTAACGATGACCAAGCTGTCGTTGGTTCATTAGCGGCTTATCTAAGGGTTAAACAACCTCACCGTCAACCGCAAATTATTCAAACCAGTGCTCAACCGCAACAATCACAATTAACCCTAAAATGGTCTAATAATAGTCAGGTTGGTAAGGCGTGGTGGCGTGGTTGGGCTTATGTTACCGATACGCTGACTCAACGTGAATTGGTGTTTCGATTAGCCAAACAACATTATACTTACATTGCGCCTGTTACCGTGGATACTTCGTCAGTATTGGCTAAACGACAGCGTGAACAGCAGTTAGCCGCAGAAAAGACTGAGCAGCTTCAACAACGGTTATTATGGTTAGGGGGGGCTAATCTTATCGTCATGATTAGTGTCATGGGATGGTTGCTGCTATGGCGACGTAAACGTGTGCCCAAATCGGATTTAGTTATTCCTAAATAAGCGTTATAAAACAGGGAAGCATCATGCTTCCCTGTTGGTTATTAGAATGTTGGACGTATTAAGCTGCGCTATTTATTTGTGATGTTGCTTGGCGTGGATTAGCCGCTAATTGTTGTGGGGCAAAGTCATCAACATTAATAGTGTATAGCCGTCCAGCCTCTGCTCGATGGAGTAACTCAGCTTCTTCGGCGGTAATAACCCCCAGCTCTAATCCTACTGCCGCAACTTTACCTAATTGCATGAAGGGTAACGGTGTATTCGCTGCTTGACAGACACGATCATAAATTGGCTCGGCAATGAGAATATCACGTAGCGCAACTTCCATCATGCCGACAGTATTATTCGCTGTAGCTTCTAAAAATAAACCACGACCAATGCGATCTCGTGTTGCCGATGGAGTCTGAATTAAACCTGCAAGTTGGTGATCAAGCTCATCGATGGGTTTTCGACGACGTAATCCTGTTGGCAAGATCAGTAACCGTAATCCGTAAGCAATGGTTTTATTGGGAAAGTTCGCTAAAAAATCATCAATGGCGACTTCAGTTTGATAAAGGGCATCTTGTAGTCCCCAATGAATGAGGGCGATATCTTGCGATGGCTGGCCGTCATCGATATAACGTTTTAAGGTTGCTGAGGCTAAATATAATTGACTGAGTACATCACCGAGTCGCGCAGATAAGCGTTCTTTTCGTTTAAGTGAGCCGCCAAGAGTAGCCATTGAAATATCAGCTAATAGAGCGAGGTTAGCACTGTAGCGGTTCATTTGTTGATAGTAGCGTTGAGTCTCATCTTTATATGGTGCTGATGAACCACGTCCATCAGTGAGTCCTAGCCATAAACTACGGCTCATATTACTGATTACAAAGCCGATATGACTAAACAATGCACGATCAAATTGTTCGACAGCGTGGTGGGGATCATCGCTATAAGCTGCATTGATTTCCTCAAGGACATAAGGATGACAACGAATAGCCCCTTGCCCAAAGATAATCATTGAACGTGTGAGAATATTTGCACCTTCAACAGTGACAGCGATAGGTGCACCTTGATAGCCTCGAGCAAGAAAATTACGTGGTCCCATACAAATTCCTTTACCGCCAGCGATATCCATTGCATCAATGATGCTGCGTTGGCTGCGATGGGTGCTGTGGTATTTTATAATGGCTGAGATAACCGCTGGTTTTTGGCCTAAATCGATACCAGTAACTGTAAATGTTGTTGCTGCGTCAAGTACATAAGCATTACCCACAATACGAGCAAGAGGCTCTTCAATCCCTTCCATTTTACCTATGGGTAATTTAAATTGACGACGAATACGTGCATAAGCACCTGTTGCCATCGCTGCCGTTTTCAAACCCCCAGTAGCGTTTGAGGGCAGGGTAATTCCACGCCCAACAGAGAGGCACTCAACTAGCATTCGCCAGCCTTGGCCAGCCATTGCTTGACCACCAATGATAAAATCAATAGGAACAAATATTTTATCACCACGGGTGGGACCATTCTGAAATGGAATGTTGAGTGGAAAGTGGCGACGACCAATATCAATCTCATCAATATCGGTTGGAATTAAAGCGCAAGTAATGCCTAAGTCAGGCTGTTTACCGAGTAAGTGGTCTGGGTCGAATAATTTAAATGCGAGCCCTAATACTGTCGCTACAGGGGCTAAGGTGATGTAGCGTTTATTCCATGTTAGCTCCATCCCAAGTACTTCTTTGTCTTTCCATAAGCCTTTTTTAACAATACCAAAATCGGGAATCGATCCAGCATCAGATCCCGCTTCTGGGCTAGTAAGCGCAAAACAAGGGATCTCAGTGCCTGTAGCTAGACGAGGTAAGTAATAATTTTTTTGTTGTTCAGTACCGTAATGTTGCAGTAGTTCTCCTGGACCAAGTGAATTAGGCACACTCACTGTAGTTGATAATACGCTAGAGACCCCCGTTAATTTTTGAAGCACTAATGATTGTGCATAAGCTGAAAACTCTAAGCCGCCATATTGTTTTTTTATGATCATCGCAAAAAACTTATGCTGCTTGAGGTACTGCCACACTTCAGGTGGTAAATCTGCAAGATCGTGTGTGACATGAAAGTCATTTACCATACGGCAAACATCATTGACGGGGCCGTCTAAAAAAGCTTGCTCGGCATCGGTGAGTGTTGGTGGCTCAATAGCATGTAATTTGTTCCAATCAGGCTTACCACTAAAAAGATCTGCCTCCCACCATACCGTACCAGCGTCAATGGCTTCTTGTTCTGTTTGAGACATTTTTGGCATGACTTTTTTGAAACTATTGAGCGCATGGCCTGTGAGTAATTTTTTACGTAAGGGGGCAATATTTATTACTAATGCAATGATAGTAAAAATGAACCAGCCCACTATTCCGATACTGTCTAACAGAGTACCTAAGACCAATAGTGCTGCAATCGTCGTTGTAAAAATAGGACGCGATACACGGTGATAAGCGAGGATGGCAACCACACTAATAAAGCTGATTAAGTATATAAATGTAGGCATAGCGATTCTCCGTAATCATATAGCAGCATTGTAAACAGCAGTAAAATTTCATTTCAGCATCGATTGAAATTTTAAGAGACAACATTGTGCTACGGTTGTGTAGATCATGCTCGATAACAAGGTAAGAGGTCTAACCACTGTTTTATTTAGTGTAAGTTAAATATTAAATTAATGTAAAATATTTATTATTGAATGTGTGGTAAAGATAGTGATGACAATATTAAGGCGATATTTTTACAGTGATTGGGTTTAATGGTTGCGAACTTTTTAGCTAACAATGGAGTGTCGTTGATGTGTTATCCGGTATGGTTGATAGATTTTTCTGACAATGTTTGAGTGGAATATTTACATTACGGCTCCAATTTTGGCATTAGAGTAAATTTTAGTGGTTAATTCCGACATAGCATCACATCAATAGTCGACACTGGAAGTTATTTGTCTGTAAACTGCGATTAATGATGTATTGCAGTATCCAGTGAACAGCTTGTTCACTTGATTTGTATTTAATGGTGAACATTGAGAGAGCAGCTTATGTATAAAGATCTGATCCGTAGCGAATTAACTGATGCCGCTGACGTCCTTAATCGTTTTTTAAATGATGATAAAAACTTGGCAGATATTGAAGCTGCAGCTAAATTATTAGCTGATTCATTTAAACAAGGTGGGAAAGTATTATCGTGTGGTAATGGTGGTTCTCATTGTGATGCTATGCATTTTGCCGAAGAACTGACTGGCCGTTATCGTGATGATCGCCCTGGTTACCCAGGAATTGCCATTTCAGATCCAAGTCACTTATCTTGTGTCAGTAATGATTTTGGTTATGAATACGTATTTTCACGTTATTTAGAAGCTGTGGGCGCTAAAGGTGATGTGTTGTTTGGGCTTTCCACCTCTGGCAATTCGGCGAATATTCTTAAAGCTATTGAAGCTGCGCAAGCTAAAGGAATGAAAACTATTGCCTTAACCGGTAAAGATGGCGGCAAAATGGCAGGATTAGCCGATGTAGAAATTCGAGTCCCCCATTTTGGTTATGCTGATCGCATTCAGGAAATACATATTAAAATCATTCATATTTTAATTATGTTAGTTGAAAAAGAAATGGAAAAATAATCGTATATATTGCTACTTAATAAGTAATAATCATGATTGTTAATATTTAAATGAGCATGACTCAGCGTAAAGAGCAGAAATAAAAATGTGTGAATTATTAGGCATGAGTGCCAATGTGCCAACAGATATTTGTTTTAGCTTTACTGGCTTAATGCAACGTGGTGGGAATACAGGCCCTCACCGTGATGGCTGGGGAATTACTTTTTATGAAGGTAAAGGATTTAGAACCTTTAAAGATCCTAACCCGAGTTGCCAATCACGTATTGCTGAGTTAGTGCAACAATATCCAATTAAAAGTCGTGCTGTTGTGAGTCATATTCGTCAGGCTAATCGTGGTGGGGTGAGTTTAGAAAATACCCATCCTTTTACACGTGAGCTATGGGGTAATTATTGGACGTTTGCGCATAATGGCCAATTGACAGGCTATGAGCAATTAGCAACGGGGCGTAATCAAGCTGTTGGTGATACTGACAGTGAGACGGCATTTTGTTGGTTAATGAATCAATTAGAAATCCGTTTTCCGGTATTGCCGGCTGATATGACGCCTGTGTTTGACTACTTTGCCGAGTGTTGTAATACATTGCGTCAATTAGGTGTGTATAACATGCTACTGAGCAATGGTGAGTATGTGCTAACTTATTGTACTAATAACTTGCATTGGATCACTCGTCGCGCGCCGTTTGGTAAGGCATCATTAATTGATGAAGATGTCACTATTGATTTTCAACGTGAAACAACGGCTAATGATATCGTCACTGTGATTGCGACTCAGCCGTTAACGAATGATGAAAATTGGCAGAAGATGGCAACAGGTGAGTTTCGCGTATTCCATTTCGGTGAGACAATTTATGATGCTATCTCCGCTGATGTTAGTACTAGCTAACGACAAACGGCAATATTCATAGTAGATAATAAAAAGGCGATCTCAATGAGATCGCCTTTTTTATATCATTAGATTAAGTGTTTATTGTGCAGCATAGCCTTGTGGTGGCAGCTTGTTGCCATCGAGTACGGCATAACCATTTTGCATTGATAGCCGCTGACTCAATAGCCACTGTGTGACTAATGGATAGATATTATGTTCTTGTTGTTGAACACGTTCTATTACGTCATCAACATTATCTTCTGCAAAAATGGGAACTTTCGCTTGCAAAATAACCGGCCCACCATCAAGTTGCTCGGTAACGAAATGGACACTGGTGCCATGTTCTTTATCACCCGCATCTATGGCACGTTGGTGAGTATTTAATCCCGAATACTTAGGCAGTAAAGAAGGATGGATATTAAGCATTCTTCCTTGATAATGATGGACAAAATTCGCCGATAAGATCCGCATAAAACCGGCAAGGATAATCACATCAGGCTGATAAGCATCTATTTTTTCCATCAGTGCTTGATCGTAATCTTGACGATTATCGTAATCTGTCGCTATCACACAAAGATTATCTATATTGGCACGTTGAGCGCGTTTAAGACCATAAGCATCGGCTTTATTTGAGATCACAGCAGCAACCTGGCTATTGTTGATAATGCCATTACTACAGCCATCAATAATTGCTTGTAAGTTACTGCCATTTCCTGAGATTAAGACAACGATATTATGCATAAACTTAATTAATCTCTACTTGCTCTTCGCCTGCTGCTGCTGTTGCAATTTCACCGAGCAACCATGCGTTTTCGCCCTCTGCTTGTAAAATTTCAATCGCAAGTGCCGCTTGAGCTTGTGGGAGTGCAATCACTAACCCTACACCACAGTTGAATGTACGGTACATTTCGTAAGTATCGACATTACCTGCTTGTTGTAGCCAGTTAAAAATTGTCGGCCATTGCCAGCTGTTACCATCAACAACCGCTTTTGTCCCTTGAGGTAATACGCGTGGGATGTTCTCCCAGAAACCACCACCAGTAATATGAGAAATTGCGTGAACATCACAGCTTTCAATCATTTTAAGGGC
This sequence comes from Photobacterium aquimaris, assembly GCF_002954455.1. Lineage (GTDB taxonomy): Bacteria > Pseudomonadota > Gammaproteobacteria > Enterobacterales > Vibrionaceae > Photobacterium > Photobacterium aquimaris. The sequence goes on along the minus strand of NZ_MSCC01000001.1, from coordinate 2,135,534 downwards.
TGATTTTACATAAATTTTAGTTGGGGTTAATAAGTGCTCAGACAGTTTTTTACCATCAATATCTTGATTAAGATCGGCTTGAGAAACCTCTAGAATCTTACGTACTAATGAGTAACCGTTTGAGTGTGGGCCACTTGAACCTACAGCGATAAGTGCATCGCCAGCAGTTACTTTTGAGCCATCAATGATGTCAGCTTTTTCAACGACACCAACACAGAAACCGGCAACATCGTAATCTTCGCCATGATACATACCTGGCATTTCAGCAGTTTCACCACCAATTAATGCACAGCCAGATTGAATACACCCTTCACCAATACCAGCAACAACACTTGCTGCTGTATCAATATCAAGTTTACCTGTTGCGTAATAATCTAGGAAAAATAAAGGTTCAGCACCTTGTACAATCAGATCGTTAACACACATTGCAACCAAATCAATACCAATAGTATCGTGTTGTTTCAGATCCATAGCTAGGCGAAGTTTGGTGCCTACACCATCAGTACCAGAGACTAAAACCGGCTCTTTGTATTTGGTAGGAAGTGCGCATAAGGCACCAAAGCCACCAATGCCACCCATAACTTCAGGGCGGTGAGTGCGCTTAACCACGCCTTTAATACGGTCAACTAATGCATTACCAGCATCAATATCAACACCAGCATCTTTGTAACTAAGAGAAGAGTTTTTGTTGCTCACAGATGATCCCTCAAACGTATTAAAGTAAAAAACCATCGTATGATAACAGCAGTCATTATGTCAGGGCAAACGTTTGCGTTAATTTGTTGTGTGATTAAATTTTAGTCAATTAAACATTTGATACTATCGGCAATCGATTGGCATGGTATATAATAATGCGATTTTTTATTTTTTATAATTTAGTACCCAGGAGTCAAGATGAAAGTCGTTGAGGTGAAACACCCACTGGTTAAACATAAGATCGGTCTTATGCGTGAAGGTGATATCAGCACTAAGCGTTTTCGTGAACTGGCAACCGAAGTTGGTAGCCTATTAACGTATGAAGCGACTTCAGACTTCGAAACAGAAAAAGTGATGATCGAAGGCTGGAACGGTCCAGTTGAGATTGATCAGCTAAAGGGTAAAAAAGTGACGGTAGTACCTATTCTTCGTGCTGGTTTAGGCATGATGGATGGTGTATTAGAACACATGCCAAGTGCACGCATTAGTGTTGTTGGTATCTACCGTGATGAAGAAACGTTAGAGCCTGTACCATACTTTAATAAATTAGCTTCAAATATCGATGAGCGTATTGCATTGGTTGTTGATCCAATGTTAGCAACTGGCGGTTCAATGATCGCAACGCTTGATTTATTAAAAGAGCATGGTTGTACACAATTTAAAGTGTTGGTACTTGTTGCTGCTCCTGAAGGTATTGCAGCACTAGAAAAAGCCCACCCAGATGTAGAACTATACACAGCAGCTATTGATGAGAAGCTAAACGACAAGGGCTATATTGTTCCTGGTCTTGGTGATGCGGGCGATAAGATTTTCGGTACTAAATAATAATTTTATTGTTTATAACTGATATAAAAACCGGACTAAGTGAGTCCGGTTTTTTTAACTATTGGTTGTGATTGGCAATAAATTATCGTGACAATTACAAATGTTCAGTATCTTCAATTTGAGCATTATCAACCACATTGTTTTCACCTAAATCTTGCGGCAGAATAAGATTTAGTAAGATCGCAACAATGCCACATAAACTAATACCTTGTAAGCTAAACTCACCAATACCAAATGCCATACCACCAATGCCAAATACCAAGGTTACTGCAACGATCACTAGATTGCGGGCTTTATGTAAATCAATTTGATTTTTGATTAGTGTATTTAAGCCAACGGTAGCAATCGACCCAAATAATAAAATCATAATGCCGCCCATCACAGGAACGGGAATGGTTTGTAATACCGCACCAAGTTTACCCACAAAAGCCAATACGATAGCGGTAACAGCAGCCCAAGTCATGATCGCTGGATTAAACGCTTTAGTGAGCATTACCGCCCCGGTTACTTCTGAGTAAGTCGTATTAGGCGGTGCACCAATAAGTGATGCAGCCATGGTGGCAATACCATCGCCAGCCATAGTACGGTGTAGTCCTGGCTTTTTAAGGTAATCTTTACCAGTAACATTTGAAATCGCTAAAATATCGCCAACATGTTCGACCGCCGGCGCAATCGCCACCGGGATCATAAATAACACCGCATTGATATTGAACTCGGGTAGAGTAAAGTTTGGTACTGCCAGCCAGCTTGCTTGGATGACAGGTGTAAAATCAATAACTCCAAAACCAAGGCTAGTAATGTAGCCTGCACTAATGCCACCGACGATTGGGATTAATTTCAAAATACCTTTAGCGGACACACTTAAAATAATGGTTACGGTAAGAGAAACCGCAGAGATCCATAATGCGGTATCGTGAGCAATCAATTGAACATCGCCACCACCAGTTTTACCAACCGCCATATTAACTGCGGCAGGCGCTAGTCCTAAACCGATAACCATAATCACAGGGCCAACGACAACCGGAGGTAGTAGACGATGAATAAAACCAACGCCACGAACTTTAATAATGCCACCCATGATCACATAGACTACACCCGCCATCATTAGGCCCCCCATGGTACTAGCAACTCCCCATGTTTGAATGCCATACATCATTGGAGCAATAAAAGCGAAAGATGAGGCGAGAAAAATAGGGACAGAGCGTTTAGTCACGACTTGAAATAACAGTGTGCCAGCACCAGCACCAAATAAAGCAACATTAGGATCTAAGCCGGTAAGTAACGGCACCAGAACTAAAGCACCAAATGCTACAAATAGCATTTGCGCACCTTGAAGAACCTGCATCATGGTATTTATCCATAAGTAAAAAAAATCGCGCAATCCTAGCATGGAAGCAAACGATAACCTATATGCATAAAAGTTAAAATATACTCATAATTGTTCAGATTTAGAACGATTGGCGCTTTATTTGCATGACAATAGCCATCTCGCAGTCAAAAATGTGAGTTATAAAATTATATTGTCGAAATTGTCGAATGAAATTTACAAACTGTGCGCTATGATACTGCACCAATGATAAAACCTGTTGTCTGCCTTACTAGGTCTATTTTTTGAATTAACCATGAGTCTTACTATGTTGCGATTTGCATTATTATTTTTAGCAGTATTGGCATTGCCAGTACGTGCTGCGACGGTAAATGATCTTTATCAAACCCAGGTCGCTTTGATTGGAAGTGATCAGCAAGCTGATCAAGCTGCGCGCGAGCAAGGACTGGCAAATGTGTTGGTCAAAATATCAGGCAATACTGATATTCTTAATAACTCGGCAATTAAAGCGGCAATTACTAACAGTGGTCGTTATATAAGCCAATTTGGTTACAGCCAAGTTGATGGCCAACGTGCGCTTGATCTAAGCTTTGATAAAAATCAGATCAAGCAGTTATTGATACAGTCAAAAGCCAGTATTTGGAAAGATCAACGTCCTAATATTTTAGTATGGATGGTTGATAGTGATGGCCAGCAACGTAATATTTTGTGGGATCAATCAACCAACGCGTTGGTTAATGATACTAAACAAGCAGCAGATAGCCGTGGATTACCATTAACATTTCCAGTCGGTGATATAACAGATGCAACAGCAGTTAATGTGTCAGATCTTTGGGGTAATTTTATTGATCCGATAGCTGCGGCAAGTCATCGTTATCATGCTAATGGCTTGTTACTGGTTAAAGCACAGCAACAACCCGATGGTACTGTAAGCTTGAATTGGCAATTTTACCCCCAACAACCAAGTAAAATTGCAACAGCAGAAACACAACCTATAACGGGCACCGCATCTGGTACATTGGCACAAACATCGACGCAGATGATCAATAAAGTGACTGATTATTTAGCCAATAAATATGCGGTAGCATTAGGCGGTGTTGCTGGTGGTAAGGTTAATATTGAGGTTGATAATATTCAGTCGACAGAAGATTTTTTTGCCCTAGAGAAAATGCTGAATAATTTAACTACCGTGGGTAGCGCTAATGCGATGCGGATTAAAGGTAACAGTGTTATTTTCCAATTGAATCTTCAAGGTTCAGAGCAAGCATTCCGTCAAGAGATCAGCCATGACAATCAAGTAAGTCAGGCTCAATCAGCGGTAGCTTTTGCTGCAGATCCGGTACCAACGCCAGCTGTTGCACCTGCAAGTGCTACCACGACAGCATCGGCTGTTACTGCAACAACACCGTCATCTGTGACACCACTAACGGTATCACCACAAAATATTTATGATTGGAATAGCTAATTTCATTCTAAACTGAATAGATAGTGCTGATAAGTGCAAAAAAGCCTGAGTATTTTATGTACTCAGGCTTTTTTATTGCTGTTTAAATGAGGAAAGATTAGCCGTTATAACGGACTCGCTCTTCACGTTCAACCTGTGATAAGCGTTTTAATTTAATCCCTAATTCTTTGGCTCTTAAACGGGAAAAAAGGATATTACTGATAAAGCATAATGTTACCAGTATAAGCTCGATTGCTGCGAGGCTGCGTTCACCCTCGTTTATCGTTATAAGGGTTGTGGCATGGATAAAATAAAACATTAAAATAAAATTTGCCCATGCATGGGTATAAGGTTTGGCGGTGATCATTCCGACAAGAGGCAATAATAGTGGAGCTATCCATACCAGAGCAATAACAGTAGCAGATAAGTGTAAGTGGGGAGACAGCAATAGTTGCCATATGCCAATAAAAATAATTAAACCACAATGACACAATAGTGCAGATTGGCGTGCAAAATAGGTTAAAGGTCGCATTTGGGGCATGAAATGATCCTTTTTTAGCCATTGAGTTTACCTGCAATCGTTGCTAAACGTCGGCCGATAGCTTGAGCAAGTGCTATTTCATCTGGGTGAAGCTGCTTATTAATGCCATGATTAACGTGTGATGCACCATAAGGTGTTCCACCGTGGCTGGTGGTATGTAATAAGGGTTCAGAATAGGGGATCCCTACCAATAACATGCCATGATGCAACAGAGGTAACATCATTGATTGTAGAGTAGTTTCTTGACCGCCGTGCAGTGATGACGATGATGTAAATACGCAAGCTGGCTTTCCTATCAAGGTTCCCGATAACCATTCACTGCTGGTCGTATCTAAAAAATGTTTTAGTGGCGCTGCCATATTACCAAACCGAACAGGGCTTCCCATTGCTATGGCAGCACATTGGCTAAGATCGTGATGACTAACAATGGGATCGATTGTTTGGTTTGTCGGGGCATTTGGGGTTATTGCTGCCGCTGTTGTTATCTCGGCAACGGTTCTTAGTACCGCTTCACAGCTATCGATTTGTTCAATACCACGGCCTATATGGCGGGCTAATTGACGAGTATTACCGTGTTGGCTGTAATAAAGTACTAAGATTTTAATCATTATAAAATATCCAACACATTCTCAGGTGGACGACCTATTGCCGCTTTATCATTATTAACCACAATGGGACGTTCAAGTAATTTAGGATGCGATACCATTGCTTCAAATAATGCCATATCAGTTAAGCTTGGATCGCTCAGTTGCAACTCTTGGTATTGTTGTTCCTTAGTACGCATCATTTCTCGTACCGTGTTATAGCCTAATTGACGGTACAGTTGTTGTAACTGTTCAACGGTTGGTGGTGTCTCTAAGTATTTAATTATAGTTGGTTTAATACCGCGCTCAGTGAGTAATGTTAATGTTTCACGACTTTTTGAACACCGTGGATTATGGTAAATAGCAACTGTCATCATGAGTCCTTGTTGAATTTGTTAAAATTAAAAAGAAGAACGTAAGGCTTCAAATTGCGCTTGTTGAATACGCAATTGATCTAACCGTGCGTCATACCGAGCTTGATCGAGCGAACCTAATGGTGCTTGTTGAGCCGCTTGCGTATAGTTACTAATTGCAAGTTTCCATTGAGCACGTAATGCTGCCAATTCCCCCATAGCAGCAAGCTCACCAGCACGTTGGTTTTGTTTGGCATAATTTTGCGCCAATAACGCCCAACCATTGGTATCATTTGAATGCTGATAGGTGTAGCGAGTGAGTATATTGAGACTATGTTTATAGCGTTTAGCGTCTAATAAGACATTAGCTAAGTTAAGTTGTAATACAGTATTTTCTGGTTGATATTGCAATGCTTTTTCTAAACGTGTAATCGCTTTATCATAATGCTTTTGATATAAATCTATATCAGTCATGGCATCAATATAAAATAAATTATTGGGCTCTGCTGTGAGTAATGGCATCAGTAATTGTTGAGCTTTGGTATATTGACCGTTATCAAGGTACACCAATCCCTTACCATAATTGAGCTCTTTGCGTTGGTTTGCAGGTGCTTTTTTGAGCTCGGTGTTAAACCAGTTAAGCGCAGATGTTTGACTAAAACCCAAGTTACGTGCCACGATCCGTGATTTTGCTAATAAGTAACGCTCTGACGGTGGCAATCTTACTGTTGAATAATTATCAGCTCGCATACGACTGTCGGTGATACGCGATTCAGGCAGTGGATGGCTAAGTAGCATTGGTGGCAGGGTAGTGGTATAGCGATATTTTTCAGCTAAACGGCCAAAAAAATGGGGCATTGCTTGAGGATTAAATCCTGCTTTAGCAAGGGTGTCTATACCAATCCGATCGGCTTCTTTTTCATTACTACGCGTGTGATTGAGCATTCCTTGCATTGATACTGCGGTGGTGGTGTGTAAGGCTGCCATACCGGCTTCTGGTGCTGCAACGACTAATAATAGTGAACCAATCAAGGCTGCCATCGTGGCAGGATTTTTTTTAGCTTGATCTTCTAAAGTTCGCGCAAGGTGTCGTTGAGTGACGTGGGCAATTTCATGGGCAAGAACAGATGCTAATTCACTTTCTGTTTTAGCATGTAAAAATAGCCCTGAATGGGCGCCAATATTACCGCCAAATAAGGCAAAGGCATTAATGTCATAATTTTGGATCAAGAAAAAGTTAAACGGCGTTTTAACACCATCAGCATTAGCTACTAATTTATGACCGAGATCTTGAATATATTCAGATAAAACGGGATCGTTAATGATAGGACGACTGGCACGCATCATGCGCATGTACATATCGCCGTATTGGATTTCTTTATCAATCGTTAGTGTCGATGCCGCAGTGGTACCGATATCAGGCAGTAATATGGTATTACTAGCAACGGCTGATAAACTTGTAGTGAGCAAGGCTGCCAGTAAAATTGACCTTGGCGCTTTAGCTAATTGGAACATATTAATAATACAACCACCATGTCGATTAATATAGGATAACGGATAATTATCGATAACCTGTCGCGTTGTTATGACAGCAAATTTTAACTTAGGTTCGCTATCGTGATATTCGTTTGTGGTTATCTCGCTTATTCCTTGCGGTTAAGGGTACAATACGACAATGGATAATCACTGTCACTTTATTGGAATGGAAATCCTCACGCTTGATCTTATGGCCTACCGTTGCCCGTTAGCATTATTGATGGTGAAGCGAAGCTGCAGAGACTTATCGCTAACTCAAAAACTGGTGATTAGAGTTCTACAATCCAGTACAAAAACGGATATTTTTCGTTATTTACAAAATAATGGATTTACTATTGATATACAGGCTGAAGCGATTGATCAGTTGGTAATTATTGTGAAAAAAGGACAGTAACGCATGTTGGATATGTTAAAAAGTTGGTATCAACGCCGATTCTCTGATCCTCATGCTGTGAGTTTAATGATCATTTTAGCTGGGGCGTTTTTAACCTTATATTTCTTTGGAGGGTTAATTACACCGCTATTAGTGGCAATCGTTTTGGCTTATTTACTTGAATCGCCAGTGGCACGTTTGGCTCAGTTGGGGCTGCCGCGAACATTTGCTGTTGCGATTGTATTAATTGTTTTTGCAGGATTAATGATCCTGGCATTATTAGGTTTAGTACCGACGATTTGGCATCAAATTTCTAATTTAAGTGCTGACGTGCCGAAAATGTTTAATGATTTGCAGCTATACGTTTCCAGCTTACCTGAACGTTATCCTGATTTTGTTCAAGCTCATCAAGTTACTGTATTTACAGATACTTTACGCGAGAAAGTATTAGCACTTGGTGGCAGTGTTGTTAAAGGTTCATTATCATCATTAGTCAGTTTGGCGACATTGGGAGTGTATTTAATCCTAGTGCCGTTATTGATCTTCTTTTTACTTAAAGATAAAGATATTATTTTGCGGTCATTTATTGGGGTATTACCTAAAAATCGACGTTTAGCCAGTAAGGTTAGTGCCGAAATGAACCAGCAAATATCTAATTATATTCGCGGTAAAGTGATTGAAATATTTATTGTTGGTATCGCGAGCTATATCGTATTTGCGGTTATGGGGCTTCAATATGCGGTACTATTGGGGGTGTTGGTTGGTTTATCGGTATTGATACCTTATATTGGTGCCGCTGCAGTAACTGTGCCTGTTGCAATGGTCGCTTTATTTCAATGGGGCTGGACACCTGATTTCTGGTGGTTATTAGTCGTTTACGGTATTGTGCAAATTTTAGATGGCAATGTATTAGTTCCGGTACTGTTTTCTGAAGCGGTTAACTTACACCCAGTAGCAATTATTGTTGCAGTATTAGTTTTCGGTGGACTATGGGGATTCTGGGGGGTATTTTTCGCGATTCCATTAGCAACCTTAGTCAAGGCCGTATGGGGAGCATTATTGATGAAAGATACTGTGCCGCCAGTGAATTACTGATTTTTACCATAGAATACGAGCTAAACAAAAAGGCCGATAATGGCCTTTTTTCGCTGTTGCTGTTTGAAAATGATTATTGGTTTAGATAATCCAATACCACTTGGTGGTGATCTTTCGTTTTAAATTTATTAAACACATGATCAATGTTGCCATTCTCATCAATTAAGAAGCTGATGCGATGTAGACCATCGTACACTTTACCCATGAACTTTTTCTCGCCCCAGACACCAAATTGATCGGCAACGGCATGATCTTCATCCGATAATAATGTGAAGTTAAGGTTATCGCGCTCAATAAATTTAGGCAGGCGCTTAACAGGATCTATACTAATACCTAATACAACCACATTATGTGTATCCAGTTCAGCTTTACTATCGCGTAAACCACAAGCTTGTACCGTACAACCGGGTGTCATTGCTTTAGGGTAGAAATAAGCCAGTACTTTTTTGCCTTTGAAGTCAGTTAAACTAACGGGTTGACCATCTTGATTAAGCAAAGTAAAAGTTGGGGCGAGCATTCCTGCTGTTAGGGTATTCATGCAGCTGTCCTTTTAATAAGTTTAAGGTAATAACATGTGCTGTTATGCCGTATTTCGTGGAATGAGTTATTAATGGTGGCCAATAAAATTAACTGTACCATTAGCATTTAGTTGCTTACACAATGCTTCGTACTCTTCTTGTAAGCTCACTAAATTACAATCTTCAGGTAAATTGGTACTAATTTGCAGCACCAATTGATTATCAATATTAGCATGGCCACTTTCAATGGTATTGGCACTTAAGGTTGATATATCAATTTTTCGACTGGCCATAAAATGGGTGAAATGTTTAATCAGCCCTGGGCTATCTTTGGCTTCAATATGAAAATCTGCCGTATATGGAAAGAAACGGGCAATGTGTTTATTGGTACGTTTCATCACCGTGATTAAATCATGCTCTTGACCTTTAAGAGGCAATGTTGATTCAATTCTGGAGATGGCATTGCTATTCCCAGAGAGCAGCATAATCAAGGTAAATTCAGAGCCAAAAAGTGCAATTCGACTATCAATGATATTACAGCCACTGTGCGCGACAAGATGGGTGATCTCATCGGTGATACCAGGGCGATCAGTACCTACTGCTGTTATTACGAGATAATTTTCCATATTTAGCGCCATTTTTCGTGATCATTATTAGCATGTTAGCACAGAGTGATTATTCAAAAGAGCGCAAATTAGGGTCAATAATCACAAAGTTTTTTATTATAATTGTATGGTTAACAATAATAATCGCTGAAAAAGATTTGTATTTGGTGTTAGAAACGTTAAACATTAACGACAACTTAAAAATGAATACGATAAAGCGTGCCAGTTAAGGGTTTTCAGTCACCCTTTGCTTGAGTTTATAGTCATGCAAAAGTACCATGACTTATAACTAGCTATATACCGTAACCATTCCTATTGATTGGTTGTTAATGTTGTTAGCTTTGAATCGTTACGCTATATAACAAAGGGAGACGAATATGTTTTCAGGAAGCATGGTTGCATTATTGACACCATTTGATTCATCAGGTGAAGTTGATTACATCGGCCTACAAAAGCTAGTTGATTACCATATTGACGCGGGTACCAAGGCGATCATTTCGGTTGGAACAACGGGAGAGTCGACGACACTAACGGTTGATGAGCAAGTCAAAGTTGTTTTAAAAACGCTAGAGTATGTTGGTGGACGTGTGCCTGTTATTGCTGGCACTGGTGCTAATGCAACTCATGAAGCTGTAACGATCACTAAACTGTTCTCTGGTACTGGAATTGCGGCCTGCCTAAGTGTGACACCGTACTATAATAAGCCGACACAAGAAGGTTTATATCAGCATTATAAAGCGATTGCAGCGGCGACAGATATTCCACAAATCTTATACAATGTGCCGGGTCGTACTGCGGTTGATTTACTGCCTGAAACAGTAGCGCGACTAGCAAAACTTGACAATATTATTGGTATTAAAGATGCAACCGGTGATATTACTCGCGTTAAAAAAACACGGGAACTTTGTGGCGCAGATTTTATCCAATTAAGTGGTGATGATGCGACAGCTGTTGATTTTGTTGCAGAAGGCGGTCATGGGGTTATTTCTGTTACCGCAAATATTGCCGCGGCAGAGATGGCTACAATGTTTGATTTAGCCTTAGATGACAATATTGAAGCAGCTCAAGAAATAAACCAACGCTTGATGCCATTACATACCAAACTGTTTGTTGAAGCGAATCCAATTCCTGTGAAATGGGCAGCTCACCAGATGGGATTAATTGAACACGATAACTTACGACTTCCGCTTACTGTTTTAAGCGAATCACAGCAGCCTATTGTTAAACAAGCACTTATTGACGCTAACGTATTGTAATACATCGTTATTAATTGAGTGATTGTAACAATCAAGGAGCGCAGGAGCATAAATGAATTATAAATACCGGCTAGCATTAGCCGCTGTCGTAGTGACAAGCATTACAGCATGTTCTAGTGGTGCAGATAGTCGCCGTCAGGCAGCGCAAGATTTTAATTATCTTGATACGCCAGCACTTGAAAGTTGGACGTTGCCAGCAGGTGCTCAACCTTTTAGTAATACTAACTACACTATCCCACAACGTGTTTATAAGGGAGAAGTCGGTACTAAGGTTGATATTCGTCCACCGTTGCAGGTGCTAGAGTTGATCCCTGGTGTCACTTCAGCAATTGATGGTCAAGGCGTAACCTTGTTTATGCCGTCATCAAATGAGTTAATGAAGATCTGGCGTGTGACTCAGCAGCTGATTGCTGATAATAAAGTCGGTATTGTAAAACAAAGTGCTGATCGTATTGATACTGATTGGGTTTCTTGGACCAATGAAGATGAAGATACCAAGATCAGTAGCCGTTATACGATTGAAAAATCACCGAATATCAACAGTTACCGTATTACGTTAACCGATTGGCGCGAAGATGGTAAGGTTAAGCCTGTTAGCGCAGATAATAAGCGTCGCTATAGCATTTTAATGACCAATTTAGTGATGGCGAAATACGACAATATGTCTCGTGAACAAGCGCGTATTGCAGCGGCTGAGCAGTTGAAAAACGTGCCTATCATGATGGGTACTGATCGTAGCGGCTTACCTATTATTATTGCCCGCGCTTCTTATGATGATATGTGGGAACGTTTACCGGTAATGCTTCAAAAACTTGGCTTTACGGTTGAAGATCGTAATCGCTCACAAGGTTTGATTGATGTTAAATACCGTCAACCAGATGATGCATTTTGGACTAAGCTTGGTACAAAGCCTATGAACTTAACCAATGATAAGTATCGTATTTTGGTGGGTGATCTCGGTAACCGAACGTCATTAAATATTACGGATAATGATGGTAAGCCAGTAACAGAGTCAGTATTAAACTCAATTGCTCCCGTATTTGGTGCTGCTTTTGCTAAATAACTAATTTGTTATCTTGGTTATTAAAAAACCGCTTTAGTGAATGACTAAAGCGGTTTTTTATGGAAATTAATAACTAACCAATTATTTAATTTCAACGCCTTGAGCTTGTAGATCTGCATGGTAAGAAGAACGTACAAACGGACCACAAGCAGCATGTGTAAAGCCAAGATCAAGCGCGATTTGTTTTAATTCGTCGAACTCTTCTGGTGCTACGTAGCGTTCAACCGGTAAATGGTGGCGACTTGGTGCTAAGTATTGACCGAGGGTTAGCATGGTGACGCCATGTGCACGAAGGTCTTTTAATACTTGAATGATCTCTTCTTTTGTTTCACCTAGCCCCATCATTACGCCTGATTTGGTCGGTACTGTTGGGTGGATTTCTTTAAATTTCTTTAACAGATCTAACGACCATTGGTAATTAGCACCAGGGCGAGCTTTACGGTATAAACGTGGAGCTGTTTCAAGGTTATGGTTAAATACATCTGGGGCTGTATCACGGAAGATATCCAATGCTCGATCCATACGACCACGGAAATCAGGCACTAAGGTTTCAATGTGGATTTGGGGACTTTTTGCTCGAATATCATTAATACAATCGACAAAATGCTGAGCACCACCATCACGTAAGTCATCACGATCGACAGAAGTGACAACTACATAGCGTAGCTTCATGTCGGCAATTGTTTGCGCTAAATGACTTGGTTCTTCTGCGTTGGGTGGTAACGGACGACCATGGGCAACATCGCAAAATGGACAGCGGCGAGTACAAATAGCACCTAAAATCATAAAAGTAGCTGTGCCATGATTAAAACATTCAGCTAAGTTTGGACAAGATGCTTCTTCACATACAGAGTGAAGATTGTTTTTTCGTAGCGCTGATTTGATTTCTTGAATGCGCTTACTGTCAGATGGCAGTTTTATTTTCATCCATGAAGGTTTACGTAACACCTCTTTGGGTGCTTCTTCTTGGGCAACATTACGCACCGGAATCAATGCCATTTTATCAGCATCGCGGTATTTAACGCCTTGTTCAATTTTAATTGGTTTGCTCATAGTTGATTGCTTTCCGTCATCCACTCGACGTGTGAGTAGTCGAGTAATTTTGTTAATTCTTCAATGAGTACCGGCTGAACTTCCATCAATTCATTGGGACCATTTAATAACGCAGTTTGCGTCATTTCCATTCCAGAATAACCACAAGGGTTAATTCGTTGAAAGGGGGCCAAATCCATATTTATATTAAGTGCCAGACCATGAAAAGAGCAGCCGCGCCTGATCCGTAATCCTAATGAGCATATCTTGCGATTGTCGACATACACACCGGGGGCATCAGGGCGAGCATTAGATGTAATCCCAAATTGAGATAAGGTATTAATAACTGTGTTTTCGATGTGGCTGACTAAGTCACGAACACTGAGTTTTTTTCTGCGTAAATTAATCAATATATAAGCGACTTGCTGACCCGGGCCATGATAGGTCACTTGACCACCACGATCACTCTGTACCACTGGAATATCACCTGTATTGAGTAGGTGTTCTAGTTTTCCAGCTTGGCCTTGAGTAAAAACTGGGTGATGCTCAACCAGCCATACTTCATCGGCAGACATGTCGGTGCGGTCGTTAGTGAACTGATGCATAGCATCAAAAGTGGCTTGATAATCACAACGGCCCAGATTTCTAATAATAAGAGATGTTTGCAAATTTGTGCCTATTTATTGATATAACGCAAAGCGCCATTGAATGGCTGTGAACGGAGTTATTATACCTAAACTATTTAAATATGCATGATTAACCAGTTATTCACTTATTATTAATATATTTGACAATTACATTGTGAGTCTATTAAAGAGGGGAAAAGCTGCGAGGAAGGTAATGAGGCATAAAAAATGGCGACTAAGAGATAGTCGCCATTGGTTGTAGTATTAGATTGTTATAGTACAACACGCACAATATCGATAGCGCCAAGTTCTTTGTATAGCGTTTCAATTTGTTCAATATTAGTTGCGTTAACAGTCACAGAGACTGCTGTATAAGTCCCTTTACTGCTTGGCTTTGTCGTTGGAACGTAATCACCAGGGATTGTTTTTTGAATAACTTCAACAACACGATCAGCCAATTCTGGTTTATTCTCACCCATAACTTTAAAGGCAAAGCTACAAGGGAATTCAAGTAAATCTTTAAGTTTTGGTTGCTCTTTATTTAAATCTTGCATAATAGAACTCCAAGGTTCAGGTTTTTCTGGTTTTACACCGTGGTATAGATCACAAATCACGGTAATATGCTGGCATCTTAATGCGTCAGTAGCTGGAAAACAAGGTTGTGATTATCTTGGTTATTAGAAAATGTGTATGCAGGCTTGTAAACTTAAAGAAGCCGCCCGTTGGCAGCTTCTTTATTTTGGCTGGTGGGTGCTATTACAACAACTTAAAACCAGCTTTGGATAAGCATTTCAACATAGTCAACCAAGCGGCTAAAGAAACTACCTTGCTTTACTTCTGTCAATGCAACTAATGGGTATTGCGCGATATCAGTATCACCTAAGCGGTAATATAGTGTTCCCATCACCTCACCTTTTTTAATCGGTGCTTTAAGCTCTTTCGTTAATACGAAGCTTGCTTTTAAGTCTTTCGCTTGGCTACGAGGAATGGTCACATAAGTATTTTCATTAACACCTAGATCAACTTTATCGGTGTTACCCATCCAGACTTTTTCAGTCACAAATGTTTGATCTTTTTTATACGGCGTTAGCGTGGTGAAGAAGCGAAAGCCATAGGTTAATAACTTTTTACTTTCAGCAAGGCGAGCATGTTTACTTGCAGTGCCCATCACTACGGAAATAAGGCGCATGTTGCCTTCAGTTGCAGTGCTCACCAAGCTGTAACCAGCATTGTCTGTATGGCCTGTTTTTAAGCCATCAACATGCATGCTTTGATCCCATAATAAACCGTTACGGTTATATTGGGTAATGCCGTTATAGGTGAATGATTTTTCATCATAGATCTTAAATTCATTTGGTAGATCATGAATTAATGCACGTGCAAGAACAGAAAGATCGTAAGGTGTCGTGTATAAATTTGGGTTATCGAGGCCGTGCACATTAGTAAAGTGGGTTGATTTCATGCCTAGATTTTTTGCCCAGCCATTCATTAGCTCAACAAAAGATTGTTGTGAGCCTGCAATATGCTCGGCCATTGCAACACAAGCATCATTACCTGAGTCAATAATAATACCGCGATTTAAATCAGAGACTTTAACGGTTTTACCCACTTCTAGGAACATCTTTGATGAACCTGGGAAATTTTTAGCCCATGCATTTTTACTGATAACGACATTATCATCGGGAGAAATATTGCCATTTTTGATTTCTTGACCGATAACATAGCTAGTCATTATTTTAGTTAGACTGGCAGGCGCTAATTTTTCATTTTGGTTATGACCAGCAATGATTTTGCCTGAGTTGTAGTCAACAAGAATATAACCTTTGGCCGCAATTTGTGGAGCTTCAGGTACTACTGCTGGAGATGCAGCAACAGTAGCTGAAGCCAACAGAGTGGCAGAGATGGCTACAGAACGGAAAAGCACAGCGGTTTTTTTCATGATATATCTAACTTTAATTAATCTGTGGCTAAAAAGTGGGCTCACTATAACAGATAACACATAGGCAATCAGTGCCTGAACGGAAGTTTCCACAGTTCTGACATAGGGAAATGAAGATTAGCATTGATGGGATTGTTATGGCTAAGAGTAATAAAAAGCCTATAGTTATATGATTTAAATAACAAACTATAGGCTATTGGTATGATTACAGAATAATAATAATAAGGTTAAATTATCGTTTTTCCGTGATCATAAATGCTTGCGGATAATGCTTATTTTTTACTTGCTTGAGCAATAATTCAGCATCTTTATGATCTAAAAATGGTCCTAAGCGAACGCGGAAAATAGCTCGATCAGTAATTTTTTCAATATCAACACTGGTGCTGTAATGTTGTTTTACTTCACGCTGCATTTGATCTGCTTTTTGTTGGTTATTAACCGCAGCTAACTGAATAAAATACTGAATTGGAATTGGTGCTTTTTTTATTTCAGCTTTAGTTGATGGTTTTGGCACCGTTATTACTTCAATTTTTACTGGCGCAGTACCATAGCTGATCACCCCTAATTTAGACGCTGCGGCCATACTTAAATCAATAATTCGACCATCATGGAATGGACCACGATCATTAACTCGTACAATCACTGATTTATGATTAAGGGTATTGGTTACACGTACGAAACTTGGTAGCGGTAAGGTTTTATGTGCCGCAGTCATCGCGAACATATTATACACTTCACCGTTAGCGGTTTTATGGCCATGAAATTTTTCACCATACCATGAAGCAAATCCTGTTTCAGTGTACCCCTTAGGGTTTTTTATAATATGGTAGCGCTTACCGCGTAGAGTATAGTCTTTATTACCACCGCGGCTATAAGGTTCGTAATGAGGAGTAATTAATTTTACTTTGGAAAAATCAGGAACAACCTTAGGTGCGCGATCATCTTTAAGAGAATAACGCCCAGCATTAGGGTCATCGGTATTAGGTTTAGCGACTTTAGTGTTTGTATCCGGCTTAGTTTGTGGCTGTTGAGTTTGTTCAGGCGAAGAACTACACCCAGCAAGGATCAGGAAAAAAATTACAAATAGTGAACGCATTTATTAGGTCGCCTTAGACAACATTTTTCTATGAGTGTGAATAGACATCAGAATACCAAAACCAGCCATAAGAGTAACCATTGAGGTTCCGCCATAACTGACTAAGGGAAGTGGAACACCCACAACAGGCAATAATCCACTTACCATTCCAATATTAACAAAAATATAAACAAAGAAGCTGAGTACGATACTACCAGCCATCATCCGCCCAAATGCAGTTTGAGCACGGCTTGCCAGTAACAATCCACGTCCAAGCACAAACAAATACATTGCTAATAAACCGATAACACCAGTTAATCCCCATTCTTCGGCGATGACCGCGAAAATAAAGTCAGTATTACGTTCAGGAACAAATTCTAATTGTGATTGCGTACCATGGAGCCAACCTTTACCAGTGATTCCTCCTGAACCAATGGCTATCTTTGATTGAATAATGTGATATCCGGCACCGAGAGGGTCTGACTCAGGATTAAATAAGGTCATTACTCTTGTGCGTTGATAGTCATGCATCAGAAAGAACCATAACACAGGAATAAAGGCACCGAGTAATACCAATGCGCCAATTATCACTCGCCAGCTAATTCCTGACAGAAACAGAACAAATATCCCCGATGCGGCGATCAAAATTGATGTACCGAGGTCAGGTTGCTTAGCAATTAAGATGGTAGGAGTGAAAATCATCACTAACGCAATAAAGATATGTCGAAAAGCCGGGGGCAATGGACGATTACCAATAAAACGTGCCACCATTAATGGCACCGCCAGTTTTATCAGTTCTGATGGTTGAAAACGAATAAACCCTAAATTAAGCCACCGTTGTGCACCTTTAGATACCTCTCCAAATGAAAGCACGCTCATTAGCATTACCAAGCCGATACCAAATAAATATGGTGCCCATGCCTCATAGTGACGCGGTGCGATTTGAGCTAATAACAACATTACCCCAAGCGATAATCCCATTCTTATCGCTTGACGTTCCATCATCGGCATACTTTGGCCACTGGCACTGTACATGATCACTAATGAGAAGCTCATGATCGCGAGTAAGCCTAATAACAATGGAATATCGATATGTAAGCGATCACTTATTGTTGGCTTTTGACCCGTTGTTGCCATGATGCTCATTAACGTACCTCTGCGGTTGCTTTGATTAGTGGAATTACTGGTGACGGTATGTCGGCAGGGGATTCTATCAGCATGTGATCAAATATTTTGCGTGCAATTGGTCCGCCATTACTTGAACCACCACCGGCATTTTCCAATACCATAGCCACCACAACTTGAGGTTTTTCAAATGGTGCAAAAGCAGTAAAGAGTGCATGGTCACGTAAATGTTCTTCGAGCTCATCGGCATCGTATTTTTGGTTTTCAGCTAAACCAAATACTTGGGCAGAGCCAGATTTACCACCTGCTTGATAAGGGGTATCGTAAAATGCTTTACGCGCAGTACCACGATTTCCATATAATACTCGGTGCATTCCTTCACGTGCGATTTCCCATGTTTGAGGGGTCACACCAGTAATGGGCGGAAAATTTTCAAATTCAGCCGGTGCTTCTACTTTGTTATCAATGATATTTTTAAGTAGATGCGGGCGATGAACAACACCACTGTTAACTAATACTGAGGTTGCTTTGGCTATTTGTAAGGGTGTCGCAGTCCAATACCCTTGTCCAATACCAACAGGAATAGTATCGCCTTGATACCAAGGGCGTTTATGGCGTGTTTGTTTCCACTCTCGGGTTGGCATATTGGCTTTACTTTCTTCGTGAATATCAATACCAGTATATTCACCATAACCAAACTTGTTCATCCACGTTGATAGACGATCAATACCCATATCATAGGCAACCTGATAGAAGTAAGTATCGACAGACTCTTCAATCGCTTTATAAATATTGACTCGGCCGTGGCCCCAACGTAGCCAGTCACGGAATTTACGACTGGTTGAGTTAGGAATTTGCCACCAACCTGGATCATTACGCGTGGTGTTGGGAGTAATAACCCCTTCGGTTAATGCAGCCACGGCAATTAATGGTTTAACCGTTGATGCTGGCGGATAAATGCCAAGCGTGACGCGGTTAACCAATGGTCGATCGGGGTTATTTAATAAGGCATTGTATTTTTTACTTGAGATACCGCGCACAAATAAATTGGGATCATAACTAGGGCTTGAGACCATGGCTAAAATCGCATCATCTTTAGGATCTAACACCACAATTGAGCCGCGTTTGTGCTTAATGATTTCTTTTCCGGTTTCAGGATCAATTTTACGTTCAGTTAATAAGCTTTGAACATATTGCTGAAGTTTAATATCAATATTGATCTTGATATCTTTACCTGGAATTGGCGGAATATATTTTAATGTGCGAATAACACGTCCACGGCTATTTACTTCAACTTCTTGATAGCCAGATGTACCGTGTAATAGTTTTTCGTAATAACGCTCAAGACCGAGCTTACCCATATCACGAGTGGCTTTGTAATTACTGAGTTGTCCAGCTTTATCCAGTTTTTTAAGGTCACGATCGTTAATTTTAGCGACATAACCTAGAACATGCGTTAAGGCATCACCATAAGGGTAATAACGTTTTAAGTGCGCTTTAACTTCAACACCAGGAAGACGATGTTGATTAACAGAAAATAGTGCTACTTGCTTTTCATTGAGATGATCAAGAATGGGCACTGATTTAAAGCGACGGGTACGGCGACGTTCTTTTTGGAAATTAGCAATGTCTTCATCAGTAATACCCATGATCTGTTTTAGATCGGCAAAGGTTTGATCAAGTTCAGAGACTTTTTCAAGCGTGATTTCAAGACTATAGATAGGTCTATTTTCAGCTAATATAACCCCATTACGGTCGTAAATTAAGCCGCGATTAGGGGATACTGGGACAATTTTAATGCGGTTATCATTGGAGCGGGTTTGATAGTCCTGATGCTGCTCAACCTGAATGTGGAATAGATTGAATAGCAGCAGGCCTACAAGTATGGCTATACCAATAAATGAGACAAGAGCTCGACGAAAAAACAGTGCCGACTCAGCGCGATGATCGCGGATCTGGGTTCGCTTTTGTCTCATTGATGATTATTCCCTGTGGTACGGATGGTTAGCCGTGACACTCCATGCACGGTATAAGCTTTCTGCCATTACCACACGCACTAATGGGTGTGGTAGCGTAAGTGGTGATAATGACCAGCTTTGTTCTGCCGCTGCTTTACATGCAGGAGAAAGTCCTTCTGGTCCGCCGATCAAAATTGATACATCGCGTCCATCTAGTTTCCATGCATCCAATTGTTGTGCCAGTTGTCCAGTATCCCAGCGTTTACCGGGAATATCGAGTGTGACAATACGGTTGCCTTTCGCAACTGCAGCTAACATTGCCTCGCCTTCTTTTTGCAAAATGCGAGGAATATCAGCGTTTTTGCCACGCTTTCCTGCTGAAATTTCAATTAATTCCAGTGGCATATCTTTAGGGAAGCGGCGGCTATATTCTTTATAGCCTTCCTCAACCCACTTTGGCATTTTAGTACCAACAGCAATCAGTTGAAGCTTCATGATCAATTAGCTCCAAAGCTTCTCCAGTTGGTATAGTTCACGAGCATCTTCTTGCATGATATGCAGCATAACATTGCCCATATCAACGATAACCCATTGACCTTCTTTTTCGCCACTGATGCCGAATGGAGGAAAATCAACTAATTTAGATTCTTTGTTTACGTGATCAGCGATAGATGCCACGTGACGGTTAGATGTACCTGTACAGATAACCATAAAATCGGTGATGCTTGATTTACCGCGAACATCAATAGTTACGATATCTTGTGCTTTAATGTCGTCAATTTTATCAACAATGAAATCGTGTAGTTCTTGTACCTGCAAAGGGATTCCCTCACTTGAGTGTTAGTATAGTAGTGGCCGAATGACGCTATAATTAGCATCGGTAATGTCAAATAGACATACTGACCATGAATTGTGCCGCAGTATACCATGCTCTTATCAGACCGCGATAAGAGGACAAGGTTCAGACGGTATTTTTTCACATGTTTGTTGGACGATTTAGTTCAAATAAGTAAAAAGTCGCGATTTTGACCTGTATTGAGACTACTTCATCGGTTGTAAATGGGTTGGAACACCACACATTTCTGCACATAAGCAACTCAAGGCTGACCATGGCTGAGTGTCGTAGTCAGTTTTGACTTGAATTTCTAATAGCGTCAGCTGGCGAATAATAGTAACTAAGGTCGACAGCGGTAGACGATGTAATGCGCCAATATACATTTCACGACGATTTTGCCACACTCTAAATTGCTCAAAAATGAGGTTTAAAGGTGTGCCTTTTTTGCCCATTTCTTGCATTTTATACAGTTGGGTTAGTTCTCGTTGCAAAGTACGCAATAAAATCGTTGCTTCAACTCCTTCAGCTTGCAATTGACGTAATATGCGCTGGCTACGTTTTGCTTGTCCGGCTAATAGCGCGTCAATCAATTGAAACGGGGTGTAGTGATTATGGCGACTTAATGCTTCTTGCAAGCGTACTATTGTTAGCATGCCATCAGGGTAAAGCAGCACTAATTTATGTAAGCTTTGCGATAATGCCAGTAAATTACCTTCATGCCATTGGGCTAACATTTGTACCGATTCATGATCGGGCTTTAAGCCTAACTGCTGACAGCGGCCTTGAATAAAGCGCGGCATTTGGCGTGGATCAGGCGTATTGCACGGTACATACAAACCAATATTATCAAGTGCTTTAAACCATTTGGTCATTTCTTGCTTTTTATTAATTCTTGGTCCGGTAAGTATTAATAAAATATCAGGATGAAGGGCGTTAATAACCTCAATTAATGCTTTAGCTTGATTGGCATTTAAGCCTGTTTCGGCAATTTCAAGTTCGATAATTTGTTGTGCTGAAAATAAGCTCATCGCATGGCAGCAATCTAACACGGCATTCCAATCGATACTATTATCGATAGTAAAGGCATGGCGTTCGAGAAAGCCTTGTTGCTGGGCGATAAGCTTAATACTATCGCCCGCTTCTTGTTTTAATAACAGCTCATTACCAAACAGTAAATAAGCCTGACGCAGGCCTTTTGTTAGCTGCTGCGTCAGTTGTTCTGGGTAGACTCTCATTGCGCGTTGTGATCTTGTTTTTTATGTATAACCGCAGGTGTGGTGGTAATTGTGGTAGTGCTACCATCTTTAATTGAAACTTTTTGCTTCTGCAAGATTTGGTTTAATTCCGCATTTAATTTATCTTCTTCCATCTTATTAAAGACAGTGGTTAGACGTGCGAGTTTACGCATGATTTGTTGCGCTGCTTGTTCACGCATCACATCAATTAACTCATCACGCTCTACAGATTTTGCTAATGCTGAAAGTGGGTTATCTAAGAAAGTACGCGTAACTTTAGTGCTAAATTGCTCAATACCTTGATTTGGAATAGTGACAGTATAGTTAACGGTTAAGGTTAAATCATATTCTGCTTTACCGTTATTTTGGTACAACGATAACGTACTATCGCCAGTTGATTCACTGGTGATATTAAGGTTTGGCACTGTTGCTGCTGGTTTTACTTCTTCAATACCATGCAGTTTAAATTGGTACTTCACCATACGAGTTAATTTACCGTAGGGGTCAAAACTGGTTAATGATAATTTAGCAATTCCCTCTGGTAGCATGTAGTTACCACGAAGGTGAAAACCACAAGAAGCTGTTGTAAGCGCGAGAAGAGTAATGATAAGTAGTCGAGTTAGGCTGTTGGCCGAGAAAAAACTTTTCACGAAAGTCAGCTCCTTGAAATAAAAGAAGGTGCGCTAGGCGCAAAATTAAAGATGACTGTAATTATAAAGATCCCCGCAAAAGCGGGGATCTTGAGGTTATTGTCATGTTAGTCGAGCTAACATAGTAACCTTGATTAGTTTGCTACGATGTTCAGCAGTTTACCTGGTACATAAATAACTTTACGCACGGTATTGCCATCAGTAAAGCGTGTTACGCCTTCTTCAGCCATAGCAAGTGCTTCTACTTGCTCTTTGGTTGCATCTGCCGCTACGGTTAATTTAGCACGTAGTTTACCGTTAACTTGCACAATAATCAGTTTTTCATCTTCAACCAATGCCGCGGCATCAGCTTGTGGCCATGCTGCATGGTCAATGTCTGTTTGACCTAGTGCTTGCCACATTTCAAAACAGATATGCGGTGTCATTGGGTAAAGCATCGTTACAATCGCTTTTAGTGCTTCATCAAGAATAGCACGATCTTGTGCTGATTCTTGTGGCGCTTTAGCAAGCTTGTTCATTAATTCCATGATTGCAGCAATCGCGGTATTGAATGTCTGACGACGACCAATATCATCGCTTACTTTAGCAATTGTTTTATGGATATCACGACGCAGTGCTTTTTGATCGCTGCTTAATGCTGCGGTATCAACGGTAGTCGCTTGACCTTTTTCTGCATGTTCACGTACCAGTTTCCAAACACGTTTAAGGAAGCGGTTAGCACCTTCAACGCCAGATTCTTGCCATTCAAGTGTCATGTCAGCAGGTGATGCAAACATCATGAATAGACGTACAGTATCTGCACCGTATTTGTCGACCATCTCTTGTGGGTCGATACCGTTGTTTTTAGACTTAGACATTTTGATCATGCCTGAGTGCTCAACGTTGTGACCTTGAGAATCAACAGCAGCAGTAATACGACCTTTGCCATCACGCTCAACAGTTACATCTGTTGGTGCAACCCACTCTTTACCACCTTTTTCTGTGGTGTAGAAGAACGCATCAGCCAATACCATGCCTTGACACAGTAGTTGCTTAAATGGTTCGTCAGAGGTTACGTAACCTGCATCACGAAGTAGTTTGTGGAAGAAACGTGAGTACAATAGGTGCATACACGCGTGCTCAATACCACCAACATATTGATCAACAGGTAGCCAGTAGTTCGCTTTAGCAGGATCAAGAATATCATCTGCTTGTGGTGAACAGTAACGTGCGTAGTACCAAGATGACTCCATGAAAGTATCAAAGGTATCTGTTTCACGTAATGCAGGCTCGCCATTAAAGGTGGTTTTTGCCCACTCTTTATCAGCTTTAATTGGGCTGGTTACGCCATCCATTACCACGTCTTCTGGAAGAATAACGGGTAGTTGATCTGCAGGTACTGGATGAACTTGACCGTCTTCAGTGGTTACCATTGGGATTGGTGCACCCCAGTAACGTTGACGAGAAACGCCCCAATCACGTAGACGGAAGTTAACAGTTTTCTTGCCTTTGCCTTGTGCTTCAAGCTTAGTTGCAATCGCATCAAATGCTTGTTGGAAGTTTAGGCCGTCAAATTCACCTGAATTGAACAGAACACCTTTTTCAGTGTATGCCGCTTCAGAGATATCACACTCACTACCGTCTTCTGGCTTAATAACCGCCATGATGTCGATGTTGTATTTAGTTGCAAATTCAAAGTCACGTTGATCGTGCGCAGGAACTGCCATTACCGCACCTGTGCCGTAATCCATTAATACGAAGTTAGCTACGTATACGGGTACTTCACGGCCATCAAGAGGATGGATAGCGATTAAGCCAGTGTCCATACCTTTCTTTTCCATGGTTGCAAGCTCAGCTTCTGCAACTTTGGTGTTACGGCACTCATCGATAAAGGTTGCTAGGGCTGGGTTATTTTCAGCCGCTTTTGCAGCCAGTGGGTGACCTGCTGCAATACTAACAAAAGTAACACCCATTAGAGTATCAGGACGAGTCGTGTAAACTTCTAGATCGTCTTGACCTTTAACGTTAAACGTTAGCTCAACACCTTCAGAACGACCGATCCAGTTGCGCTGCATGGTCTTAACCATCTCAGGCCAGCCATCAAGGGTATCAAGATCGTCAAGCAGTTCTTGGGCATACTCAGTAATTTTAATGAACCACTGTGGAATCTCTTTTTGTTCAACAGGGGTATCACAACGCCAGCAACAGCCGTCTTCTACTTGCTCGTTAGCCAGTACTGTTTGGTCATTAGGACACCAGTTTACAGAAGAAGTCTTCTTGTATACCAAGCCTTTGTTATACAGTTTAGTGAAAAACTCTTGTTCCCAACGGTAGTACTCAGGAGTACAGGTTGCGAATTCACGGCTCCAATCGTAACCAAAACCTAATAGTTTAAGTTGGTTCTTCATGTATTCGATGTTTTCGTAGGTCCACGGCGCAGGTGCGGTGTTATTTTTTACTGCTGCGTTCTCTGCTGGAAGACCAAATGCATCCCAACCAATTGGCTGCATGACATTTTTGCCTTGTAAGCGTTGGTAGCGAGAGATAACATCACCGATAGTGTAGTTACGCACGTGACCCATGTGCAAGCGACCACTTGGGTACGGGAACATAGAGAGACAGTAGAATTTTTCTTTATTAGGATCTTCACTAACAACAAAGGTCTTATTGTTATCCCAATGTTCTTGAACTTTTTGTTCAATGTCCTGTGGACGATATTGTTCTTGCATCGATGACATCCAGAATTTTGTGAGTTTAATACAAACACATTCATTGTAATCGACATAGGATAACCAAAGGTAAAGGTGTCAACAATAGCTGATAGCGATTCGGCGACCTTAATCTTGTATTTGGACGTAATTACGTAATTATTTCGCACATTGGCTGAGGATTAATCCCATGACTAAGCAACAAAAGCAGTATGAAGCAGTATTAGAAAAAGTAACTGAAGCGCTTAAGCATAGTCCAGAAGAGCTAAAGAAGTTTTTTAGAATGACTGAGCTTTATGGTAAAGCGGCCAGTGATATGACGAAAGATGAACTGGCGTTGATTGAAGCGTATATCAAAAATGACCTTAAAACGACCGAGCTTTATGGTAAAGCGGCCAGTGATATGACCAAAGATGAGCTGTCATTAGTGGAAGCTTATGTCAAAAGCGATCTAAAAACGTTTACTGAAGAAGTGAAAAATAGTTCACAGCCATTCAGTGAAAGTCCATTTTATAAGTTAGTTAGCGAAAGTATTTGGAAAAATTTAGCAGAAATTACCGATAAGACCCAACTAGAGTGGATTGAAGTAATGGAAGATATTCAACATAAAGGTGTTTACCAAGCGGGTGAATTGGTTGGATTGGGTAATTTAGTCTGTGAGCAATGTGGTCATACTCAGATGATCACGCATGTGACACGTATTGAACCATGCGTAAAATGTGGTTGTAAGCAATTTTCACGTTTACCATTAAACCCATAATGGGTACTGTGATTTATCGCAATTAAAAACGCAGCGCCATAAACGCTGCGTTTTTTATGTATTGATATTTAATAATCTGGTTGCTCAATGGTATCTACCACTACGGCTGAATCTGCGGGCTTAATAGTATTAGCCGGTTTTTGTAGCTGCTGTTGTTGCTGAGGTGCCGCTTGAGTTGGCTGGTAGTCTTGATTAAATTGAGGCAATACTTGGTCATAGCCTTTGATTTCACGGGTCGCAGCTGTCATTGGATCATAAGTGAATTTTTGACCCGCTAACGATGCTTCAATCATTGCGCCACCTTTGGTGCGGGTAAAGATAGCAACACCATTGATGTAGCTTTTAGTCATGTAATCACTGCCAGCATGCATACCAGCGCCTGCGGTACCGACTTTTGCTGATGCACCTTCATCTAAGGCTACTGCTGATGCTTGAGCATCAAGTTCTAAACCGCCATCAATAAAGCGATCATAAGCACGTTTATCTTGAAAGAATAGAATTTCGCTAAAGGCTTGGCCACCAAATTGTAACCCAATCGATAATTGGTATAACTTAGCAAATCCCATTGCTTTATTAGCTTTAAACACCACGCCTGAGCCATAAGCACCACCAACCCAAAAGCCACCTTTGCCCACTGATGGAAACACAGCATACCCATAAGCAGAATGGAAAAAAGGTTGTGTTTGTGGAGATCTGTAAAAATGTGCTAATGCATCTTTAGTGTCATTTTGTTGTTCTTGAGCAAGTGCTTGGGTTGATAGCATCAGCATCAATAATGAACATACGCTAATAAATAATTTGTATGGTACTTTCATCTGTTGTTCCTTATCGTCGCCATAGGTGGTTAAGACCTGCGGAGTCGCAGCAGTTATTTATTATAATAATTTAACAAATTTGCTGTAAAAAAAAGGTGAAGTTATTAACTTCACCTTAGAGTTTATTCTTTTTCTGTTGGGCGTAAGTCACGGAAATGTCCGCGTTTACGCCGAATGAGTAGCCAAGATAACGCTAATGCCCATAAACAGTAACCGTATAATGGCCAGCTGCCTAAGGTGGTATAAGGTGTCATTCCTATGGTTGGAATCACTTTATCTTTTAATACGCCAGTGACAAATTGTGGTAATTCTTTGGTGATATGGCCATTATGGTCAACCACGGCAGTAATCCCTGTATTTGTTCCACGTAACAATGGCTTACCAAACTCAAGCGCTCGCATTTGGGCAATTTGCATGTGTTGGAACGGTCCGATTGAGCGCCCAAACCAAGCATCATTAGACAGGGTTAGTAGTAACTCTGTTTCTTTGGTGATGTTCTCGCGAATTTGCTCACCAAAAGCAATTTCGTAACACAGTGCAGGCGCAATAGAATAACCATGAGCTTGAATATTC
The DNA here is from genome assembly GCF_002954455.1 of Photobacterium aquimaris. Classification (GTDB taxonomy): domain Bacteria; phylum Pseudomonadota; class Gammaproteobacteria; order Enterobacterales; family Vibrionaceae; genus Photobacterium; species Photobacterium aquimaris. The sequence goes on along the minus strand of NZ_MSCC01000001.1, from coordinate 2,108,008 downwards.
GGTTGAATATAAGCACCACGACTAAATGACGACATCGGTAGGTTAAAGAATGGCGCTAACGGACGTAGAATACTCGCAAACGGCACAAACTCACCAAAAGGTAATAGGTGATGTTTGGTGTAACGGGTTGCGGTGTTGTAGTTATACGGGCCGTCGGCATCGACACCTAGAGTTAAAATATTATTGAAAAATTCGCCATCAGCTTTTTGATCTAAAATACCGGTGATCACAGTGCTGTTATTAGCGCGTGCGGCAGCATCGAGATTTTGCAAGAAGGTTGGAATATCTTCTTCAAGTGCAGGAATGGCAGCCTCAGGCCAAATAATAAGATCAGAACCCCAATTGTCGCGAGTCAGATCCATATATTTCATCAAAGTTGGCCAACGATGACTTGGCAGCCATTTTTCTTCTTGAGAAATATTACCTTGGATCAGAGCCACAGTAACACTGTGTTTAGGATCGGGTTTTACCCACTGCGGAATACCAGCTAATATAGCTAAGATTGCCACTAAAATAGCAACCAATAATGGACGCCAGTTACGGTAATAAATGGTCGCAACAATTGAGCCCGAGATAAGCATCAACGCAAGGGTAATGCCTTCGACACCTAAGATCGGTGCAAAGTGTGCCAATGGTGTATTGAGCTGGCTATAGCCCATCCACAACCACGGGAAACCAGTAAACAACCAACCTCGAATCCAATCAAGCAGCAGCCAAATAACAGGACCGGATAGTAATAATTGATGGAAAGGACGTTGGCGGTTAAAACGATTAAATAAATAGCCAAATAGCGCCGGATAAAGCGCGAGGTAGCTAATCAGTAACACCATTAAGAACATACTGGCAATTTTAGGCATACCGCCAAAGGTATCAATGCTGACATGTACCCAGCTGATACCAGTACCAAACATGCCTAAGCCATAAAAAAATCCAATTAGTGCTGAACGTTTAGGGGATTGTTTCTGTAATAAAAATAAAAACAGAATCAAAGTTAATGGGGCAATAAATGCGTAGTCATAAGGGGCAAAAGACAAGGTCGCAATTGCGCCCGCAGGGACAGCTGCAAGCAACTGTCCCAACAAGATGAGTGTTTTTTTGTCATCATTTACGGAGTAATGGTAGGTTGAAATGCTTCGTCAGGTACCGTTACTTGTAACTGGATAATGCGGCGGTTATCAGACGAGGTCACTTTAAAGGAATAACCATTAACTTCAACGACTTCACCGCGCGATGGCAAGTGACCAAAACTCATCATTACAAGTCCACCGACAGTATCGACTTCTTCATCACAGAATGAGGTTTGGAACAGTTCATTGAAATCTTCAATGGTTGTTAATGCTTTTACTGCATAGGTATGTTTACTTAATTGGCGAACATCTTGCTCTTCTTCGTCATCAAATTCGTCTTCGATTTCGCCAACAATTTGCTCAAGAATATCTTCAATCGTAATAACACCAGATACCCCACCAAACTCATCAACCACAATTGCCATATGGTAGCGTTCTTCGCGGAACTCTTTTAATAATCGATCGACACGCTTACTTTCCGGCACAACAACAGCGGGACGTAATACTTTATCGATATCAAAAGGCTCACTGTCAGGTAATAAATAACGCAGTAAGTCTTTGGCTAATAAAATGCCTTCGACATGGTCTTTATCATCACTAATAACAGGGTAGCGAGAGTGTTGGGCTTCAACAATTAAATCAATTAGATCTTCTAACTTCTGAGAACGCTCGACAGTCGTCATTTGTGAGCGTGGAATCATAATGTCCCGCACTCGCATTTCGGCTATTTCCATCACACCTTCGAGCATGTCGCGAGTGTCATGATCTATCAAATCGTTTTCTTCCGAGTCACGGAATACTTCAACTAATTCTTCACGGTTTTGTGGTTCACCTTGAAAAAGTTGGCCAATACGTTCAAAGAAGGACTTTCTACTCGGACCTTCAGTTGTTGGAGAATTATCTTCGTTCATTATTTACTTTATCAATTAAGTGGACATAGCCACGGAAATGCGGCTTAGCTTAGTAAACCGCGGAATATATGTCGGTATATTACTACTTTTCAGAAATATAAGGATCGACAAAGCCCATGTTTTGCATGATTTCTGTCTCTAATGCTTCCATTTCTTCTGCTTCGTCATCCTTAATATGATCATAACCTAGCAGATGCAGACTGCCGTGTACAACCATATGTGCCCAATGCGCATGCAGTGGCTTTTGCTGTTGAGCCGCTTCAGCTTCGACCACTTGACGACAAATAATTAAATCACCCAGTAAGTCAATTTCAACGGCTGGTGGTGCTTCAAAAGGAAACGACAGCACATTGGTTGGGCGATCTTTACCACGGTATTCAAGGTTTAGTGCATGGCTTTCTTGTTCATCAACCAGACGAATTGTCACTTCTGCGTCGGCTTGAAATGGCGTTACAGCCGCATTTAGCCATTGTTGGAATTGAGCTTCCGTTGGTAATCCCGCTTCGTCAGCTGTTGCAAGTTGTAGATCAAGGTAAATCGCCATTAGTTACTCTTTTTGTGATTCAATTTTAGCAGCGGTTGCCACAGCGAATAAGGCGGCTTCTTTGGCTTCTTGCTCTGTGCGACGACGTTGTTCTGCTTGTTTACGTTGCTTTTGGTCTTCACTTTCCCACACTTCATAAGCTTGCACGATACGAGCAACCACAGGGTGGCGCACAACATCATTAGCTAAGAAGAAGTTAAAGCTAATATCCTCAACATTAGATAATACTTCAATTGCATGACGCAGGCCTGAACGTGCGCCACGCGGTAAATCGATTTGAGTCACATCGCCAGTGATCACGGCACGTGAATTAAAGCCAATACGGGTTAGGAACATTTTCATTTGTTCAACGGTGGTATTTTGGCTCTCATCTAAGATAATAAACGCGTCATTGAGGGTGCGGCCGCGCATATAAGCCAACGGTGCGACTTCAATTACATTACGTTCAATCAGCTTTTCGACACGTTCAAAACCCAGCATTTCAAATAGTGCATCATAAAGCGGGCGCAGATATGGATCGACTTTCTGGCTTAAATCACCGGGTAAGAAACCTAACTTTTCACCTGCTTCAACCGCAGGACGGGTTAGTAGAATACGGCGAACTTCTTGGCGCTCAAGGGCATCAACGGCCGCAGCAACAGCAAGATAAGTTTTACCTGTACCTGCAGGTCCTACACCGAAAGTAATATCGTGTCCGACAATATTGGCAATGTATTGGGCTTGATTGGGTGTACGTGGCTTAATGATCCCTTTTTTGGTTTTGATATGAACTTCTTTACCAAAAGGAATGGTGGTTTCTACCGTTTGCTCTAGTACGCCTGAAGCTTTAATCGCAAGATGAATATGATCAGGTTCAATATCAGGAATGTTGTTATGTACGGGAGCCGTATCAACATAGAGATCTTTAATGATATTGGTGACAGCTTCGGTGGTGTGCGGTTGACCAACAACACTAAAGTGGTTGCTGCGGTGATTGATTTCAACCCCTAAACGACGTTCTAACTGTTTGATGTTGTCGTCAAATGGACCACAAAGACTAGATAGACGCTGATTATTCGCAGGCTCTAAATCAAATTCTACAGTAATTATTTTGCTCAAGGTTTGCCTCTCATTGAGGTCGCCTATTAGCAGGCGACCATGTTTTCAGGGCATGCGGGTTACTTTAAATAACGCATATAACAGTCTCGATGAGACGGCCATTATTACGCATTATTCTGGAGTATATACGCCTACACCTAAGTCATCTTCACGGCGCGTTTTTGCCATCATTGCTGCTGGTGACATTGCTACGCGAAGATCCATTTCTGCTTCTGTGCGAACAAGTTCGCCACGCAATGAGTTAGTAAATACATCAATGATTTTGACATCAACAAATTGACCAATCAATTCAGCAGAACCTTCAAAGTTCACAATTCGGTTATTTTCTGTACGACCACGTAATTCCATCACATTTTTACGCGATGGACCTTCAACTAAAATACGTTGCTCTGTGCCTAACATTTGACGTGCATGGCGCATCGCTTGACTATTTAGTTGTTGTTGTAGGGCGTAAAGACGCTCTTTCTTTACTTCCTCTGTCAGATCACAAGGGTAATCTGCGGCAGGCGTACCTGGACGAGGTGAGAAGATAAAGCTATAACTAATATCAAAGTCGATATCACGAATAAGCTTCATGGTATCTTCGAAATCTTGATCAGATTCGCCAGGGAACGCGACAATAAAGTCTGAACTCATGGTGATATCTGGACGTACTTTACGTAATTTACGGATTTTTGACTTATATTCAAGCACTGTATGAGGGCGCTTCATCATTGTAAGAATACGATCTGAACCACTTTGTACTGGTAGGTGTAAGTAATTAACCAGTTCAGGGGTATCTCGGTAAACATCAATAATGTCATCAGTAAATTCAATCGGATGACTGGTTGTGTAACGTACGCGGTCAATACCGTCTATCGCTGCCACTAAACGTAGTAGTTCTGCAAAGCTAGCAAGTTCACCATCATGAGTAGGGCCACGGAATGCGTTAACATTTTGACCAAGTAGGTTAACTTCACGTACGCCTTGATCTGCCAGTTGAGCGATCTCAAATAATACGTCATCAATAGGGCGGCTAACTTCTTCACCACGGGTGTAAGGTACAACACAGTAAGTACAGTACTTAGAACAACCTTCCATGATAGAAACAAACGCTGTTGCGCCATCAGCACGAGGCTCTGGCAAGCTATCGAATTTTTCAATCTCTGGGAATGAAATATCCATCACGGTTTTTTCATTTGATTGAGAGCGTTTAATCATCTCAGGCAAACGGTGTAGGGTTTGTGGGCCAAAGATCACATCAACGTAAGGTGCACGTTTGCGAATTGAATCACCTTCTTGGGTCGCCACGCAGCCACCAACGCCAATCACTAGATCGGGCTTTTTATCTTTTAGTTTTTTCCAGCGGCCTAGCTGATGGAAAACTTTCTCTTGTGCTTTTTCACGGATCGAACAGGTGTTAAGTAGCAGAACATCTGCTTCTTCTGGGATTTCTGTTAACTCGAAGCCATTAGCAGCATTAAGAAGATCGGCCATTTTTGATGAATCGTATTCGTTCATCTGGCAGCCCCAGGTTTTAATCAGCAGTTTCTTCGCCATCTCTCTTCGCTCGTAGTGTTGATTCATTACATTCAGATTACGGGCTGACAGGGTTACATTACTTTTTTAAGTAACGCCCTGTAGCAAGCCGCGTATTGTACTGCTTTAAACTCGGTCTGACTAGATCATCACCACCCTGAAAAATTTGTGGTCTTTTGATAGCAGCTAACGATAAAGATGGAACGATTTAAAAAGTGATTGTTCATCATAGACTTTATCAAGCGTTCCCATACCTAATTGACGCATTTGTTTACGGATCCATAATGTACGTTGATAAACATAATTGCTCATTGGGCTAGCTTTTATTTTATACGGATCCGGTAATACTGCTGCTAGCTGCGCCGCTTGTTGAACGCTAAGACGTCTGGCTGGAATATGGAAAAAATGTTCACTTGCCGCTTCAATACCATAGATCCCTGGTCCAAATTCAATCACGTTTAAATACATTTCTAAAATACGATCTTTGCCCCAAATGACCTCCATCCATAATGCAAAATATAGTTCGATGCCTTTACGAATATAAGAATGCCAGGGAAATAAAAATACATTCTTAGCTGTTTGTTGAGTAATAGTACTTGCGCCGCGGCTAGGACCATTTTTACCACTGTGCTCTAGTACTGATAAGGTAGCGTTGATATTGATACCATGATGCTCAGGAAAAGTTTGATCTTCCGATGCAATAACGGCCAACTGCATATTTTTTGAAATCTGATTCAAATTTACCCATTGATGCTGAGTTTGGGCTGGATAACCTTGAGGTGGAAAGAGAGTACGGTTTATTTCCCAGCCCCAAAATGGCGGATTAATAAATTTTAAAATAACAATTAATATAATAGGTATAATAAGAGCACATAAAATAAGTTTAACAATAAAGCGTTTAAAGCCTGCCAGCATAGTGATTTGATTCCTTTCAGCAGTAAGAGATCATGGCCTGAGTGGGTGGTTAACGGCAAATACATTACTGTAGTGAGCTGTTAAGCGTATTTTCTTACACAATTATTCAGCATAATGGTTTGCAAGATTATAACTAAATAACAAGCCAAGACATAATAGGCAGATGAAAATATGGAACAATATGATGTTATTGTTGCTGGTGGCGGTATGGTTGGCGCGGCAGCTGCAATCGGTTTAGCTCAGCAAGGATTTGAAGTTGCAGTTATCGAAGGTTACGCACCTGCACCTTTTGTTGCTGAACAAGTGATGGATTTACGAGTATCTGCGATTTCGCCATATTCAGTGGCACTATTAGAACAATTAGGCGCATGGCAAGCGGTGTTAGCGATGCGTTTATGTCCTTTTAAACGGCTTGAGACATGGGAACACCCAGAATGTCGAACTCGCTTTAATGCTGATGAAATGCAACTGCAACAATTGGGTTATATTGTTGAAAATCGCGTGATCCAATTAGCACTATGGCAGCAATTTGAACAATACGACAATATTCGTTTATTGTGCCCTGCAACCATGGCCGCTGCGACAGCAATTGATGATGGTTATCAGGTTGAATTAAATGATGGTGCATTGATTAAATGTAGTTTATTGATTGGTGCAGATGGCGCAAACTCGCAAGTACGCCAGCAAGCGAGTATTGGTATTACTGCATGGGATTATCGTCACCATTGTATGTTAATTAACATTGCAACGGCGTTACCACAACAAGACATTACTTGGCAGCAGTTTACCCCTGCGGGTCCACGTTCATTTTTGCCGTTATCTGGTCATCAAGGATCGTTAGTTTGGTATGACAGCCCAGCGCGTATTCGACAATTGTCAGCCATGCCGTCACTGCAATTACAGGCCGAGATAACTGCTGCTTTTCCGTCAGAATTAGGTGATTTTACGGTACTTAACCATGGCAGTTTTCCATTAACCCGTCGCCATGCACAAACGTATTATAAACCGAATGTAGTGCTACTTGGTGATGCTGCCCACACTATCAATCCATTAGCCGGCCAAGGGGTGAATTTAGGTTTTAAAGATGTTGGTTGTTTATTAGAAAAAATCAGTCAGGCTGGTAAAGACTGGCAACAACCGCAAGTTCTGGCAAAGTATGAGCGTTGTCGTCGACCAGATAATTTGCTGATGCAAACAGGTATGGATTTTTTCTACAGTACTTTTAGCAATGATATTGGACCATTAAAGTTATTACGTAATGTCAGTTTACGGATTGCAGATCATACTGGTGGTATTAAAAAACAGGTACTTAAATACGCGATGGGTATTTAAGCACAGGGTACATTTCTTTTTTAATAGAAGTTTATTGGATAGAGCTGGTTGCTGTGAACTGATTTAATCTGTTATCCAGATAGTGAAGATAATAAAAAAGCCGCAAACAAATTAATATTGTGTGCGGCTTTTTTATGTCTGCTAAATGGTAATTACTGTTTAGCAGATAAAAGAAAACCTACTCAAAGAGTAGGTTTCTAATATGGTGCGGAAGGAGAGACTTGAACTCTCACACCTTGCGGCGCTAGAACCTAAATCTAGTGCGTCTACCAATTCCGCCACTTCCGCAAATTTTTATTCTTAACTGTAATCAGAAAAGAAATGGTGGCTACGACGGGATTCGAACCTGTGACCCCATCATTATGAGTGATGTGCTCTAACCAACTGAGCTACGTAGCCAACATAGAATACTGAAGTTAATCAATACTCTTAAAGAGT
>NZ_MSCC01000001.1:2097225-2098012 GCF_002954455.1 Photobacterium aquimaris | reverse complement strand
GGGTAGTAACAAGACTTTAAAATCAGAGAGAATGGTGCGGAAGGAGAGACTTGAACTCTCACACCTTGCGGCGCCAGAACCTAAATCTGGTGCGTCTACCAATTCCGCCACTTCCGCATATTGTCAGTTATAAATAACTGTTGTTCTCTGATCGTATTTTTCAATTAAAGTATAGGTAAATACTTAATCGAAGAATAAATGGTGGCTACGACGGGATTCGAACCTGTGACCCCATCATTATGAGTGATGTGCTCTAACCAACTGAGCTACGTAGCCAATAGACACCGAAGAATAAAATAATTAATCGTCATCTTAAATTGTGGCAGGTCTACCTGGATTCGAACCAGGGAATGACGGCATCAAAAGCCGTTGCCTTACCGCTTGGCGATAGACCTACAATGTGCTTTTTCAAGCTTCTTTCAACTCTATTGAAAGAATGGTGCGGAAGGAGAGACTTGAACTCTCACACCTTACGGCGCTAGAACCTAAATCTAGTGCGTCTACCAATTCCGCCACTTCCGCATTTTATCAATATCGAGTATTGATTTTCAATCTTATAATAAAATTGAAATGGTGGCTACGACGGGATTCGAACCTGTGACCCCATCATTATGAGTGATGTGCTCTAACCAACTGAGCTACGTAGCCAATTTTAAAATATCGAATAATTAACCTCTATAAAGCGGTAATTAATCAATATCTTTAAATAATGGCAGGTCTACCTGGATTCGAACCAGGGAATGACGGCATCAAAAGCCGTTGCCTTACCGCTTGGCGATAGACCTAT
>NZ_MSCC01000001.1:2074908-2096567 GCF_002954455.1 Photobacterium aquimaris | reverse complement strand
CTCTATTGAAAGAATGGTGCGGAAGGAGAGACTTGAACTCTCACACCTTACGGCGCTAGAACCTAAATCTAGTGCGTCTACCAATTCCGCCACTTCCGCATTTTATCAATATCGAGTATTGATTTTCAATCTTATAATAAAATTGAAATGGTGGCTACGACGGGATTCGAACCTGTGACCCCATCATTATGAGTGATGTGCTCTAACCAACTGAGCTACGTAGCCAATTTGTAGCCAACAGCCACTGCTCTTAGTGAGCCGCTTCGTTGGGAACGGGGCGCATTATGCTCATACCAGCCAAAACCGTCAATAGTTTTTTTTGATAAATGGCGAAAATACGTTTGTTCGGCGGTTATTTGGGCGAACTGGGCGAATCACAAACTGATATCTGATCTGTCAGCTATTAATGGTTAAAATTGTGATGTAACTCAATTTTATTTTTATCTACCAAATAATAAAAAATAAGCCAGCACGAGGCTGGCTTATTGATTTATTCGTCGTTATCTCAATGATAACTGAATAATAAATTATACGTTAAAACGGAAGTGGACAACATCGCCATCTTTAACAATGTAATCTTTACCTTCTAGACGCCACTTACCAGCTTCTTTAGCACCTGATTCGCCACCAAACTCGATGTAATCGTTGTAACCGATAACTTCAGCGCGAATAAAGCCTTTTTCAAAGTCAGTGTGAATAACACCCGCTGCTTTTGGTGCTGTTGCGCCAACAGGGATAGTCCATGCACGTACTTCTTTCACACCAGCAGTGAAGTAAGTTTGTAATGACAGTAATTCATAGCCAGAACGAATTACACGGTTAAGACCCGGCTCTTCGATACCCATATCAGCTAGGAACTCTTCACGATCTTCATCATCAAGCTCAGCGATTTCAGATTCCATTGCTGCACAAATTGGCACAACAATCGCGTTTTCTGTTGCTGCACGCTCAACAACTTTGTCAAGGAATGGGTTATTTTCAAAACCATCATCGTTAACGTTAGCAATGTACATGGTTGGCTTTAGGGTTAGGAAGTGCAGGTAATCAATCGCTGCTTTTTCTTCTTTGCTTAGTTCCATTGAACGTAGCATGCCGCCATCAGTTAATAGTGGCAGCATTTTTTCTAATACTTTGATCTCGAATTTAGCATCGTTATCGCCACCTTTTGCACGCTTTGCTAAACGGAAAATAGCACGCTCACAAGTATCAAGGTCAGCCATTGCTAATTCAAGATTGATGATGTCGATATCTTCAAGAGGGTCAATACGGCCAGCAACGTGAACGATGTTGTCATTTTCAAAACAACGAACAACGTGACCAATCGCATCAGTCTCACGAATGTTAGCTAGGAACTTGTTACCAAGACCTTCACCTTTAGATGCGCCAGCAACAAGGCCTGCGATATCTACAAATTCCATTGTGGTTGGCAGAATACGCTCTGGTTTAACGAATACTGCTAATGCATCCATACGTGGATCTGGTACAGGTACCACACCTGTATTTGGCTCGATAGTACAGAATGGGAAGTTAGCTGCTTCGATACCTGCTTTTGTTAAGGCATTGAACAGTGTTGACTTACCAACGTTTGGTAGACCTACGATACCGCATTTAAAACCCATGGTTTGTAACCCTTTTGGTGATTATTCTGTAACAACTCAATTATAGTACTCACACGAGCCTATAACGACGAAGTAGTTCTGTTGCCAGTGCGCTACTCTGCCTTGAATGAATGAAGACGATTTTGTGCCTTACTTAGGCCGTCTTTTAGAAGCACATCAATACAACGAACTGATTCATCAACCGCTGCATCGATAAGTTCTTGTTCTTTGGTCGGTGCTTTTCCTAGCACGTAACCAGCGACTTTATTTTTATCACCAGGGTGGCCAATAGCAATCCTTAAGCGATAGAAATCTTTGTTGTTGCCCATTTTGCTAATGATATCACGCAAGCCATTATGACCGCCGTGACCACCGCCTTTTTTGAACTTGGCAACACCAGGAGATAAGTCAAGTTCGTCATGGGCAACTAAAATTTCTTCCGGTTTTATTTGGAAAAAATTAGCCAATGCAGATACAGACTTACCTGATAAATTCATGAATGTTGTTGGGATCAACAAGCGAAGATCTTGACCATTAGTTGTGATCCTGCCTGTGAGACCAAAATATTTGGGATCTGGGCGCAGGGTAACATTATGGACTCGAGCTAGTTCTTCAACGACCCATGCACCAGCATTATGACGGGTTTTTGCATACTCTTGGCCAGGGTTTGCCAGGCCGACAAGTAACCGAATATTATTACTCACGCTTGTCTCTCTTGTCATACAGCCGTAGTGATAGCGTTTTGTGATGACCATTATGATGGCTAAACCGCATAATCAGCGGGTTCAAAACGCGCGCTATATTATACCAAACGAAGCTAAATTGATATGGTTCTACAGTGATCTGCTAATGACGTAGTGCGCAAAAAATAAAACGCCCCGCAAAAGCGAGGCGTTGGTTTTTATTTAGCTGAGAATTTTATTGAGAAAAATCTCATCCTAATCACACGTGATTAGTGTTCAAACATAGCTGAAATTGATTCTTCGTTACTGATGCGACGGATCGCCTCAGCTAGCATGCCAGACAAGGTTAGTACTGATACTTTACCTGTTGCTGCAATTTCTTTTGTTAGTGGGATTGAGTCAGTAACAATGATTTCATCAATCACAGATTCAGTGATGTTTTGTAGTGCACTACCAGAGAATACTGGGTGAGTAGCATAAGCAAATACACGCTTGGCACCGCGTTCTTTTAGTGCTTCAGCAGCTTTACATAGTGTGCCACCAGTATCGATCATGTCATCAACGATAATACAATCGCGGCCTTCAACATCACCGATTAGATGCATAACTTGAGAAACGTTAGCACGTGGGCGGCGTTTATCGATAATCGCAATATCCGTATCATCTAATAGCTTAGCAATAGCACGCGCACGTACTACACCGCCGATATCAGGAGAAACAACCACTGGATCTTGGAGATCTTTCGCTAACATATCTTCAAGTAGAACTGGGCTACCAAATACGTTATCGACAGGAACATCGAAGAAACCTTGGATTTGTTCAGCATGTAGATCAACCGTTAATACGCGATCAACGCCTACATTAGATAGGAAGTCAGCAACAACTTTAGCAGTGATTGGCACACGAGCAGAGCGTACACGACGATCTTGGCGTGCATAACCGAAGTATGGAATTACAGCAGTAATACGACCTGCAGAAGCACGACGTAATGCATCGATCATAACAACCAGTTCCATTAGGTTGTCGTTAGTTGGTGCACAAGTTGATTGAATAATAAATACGTCGCTACCACGAACGTTTTCATTAATTTGCACACATACTTCACCATCGGAGAAACGGTCAACCGTTGCGTCTCCTAATGAAATATAAAGACGATCAGCGATGCGTTGGGCTAGTTCTGGTGTAGCGTTACCAGCAAACAGCTTCATATCAGGCACGGTGTAAACCTCAGGTTGCGTCCAAGTTGTAATTACTGACAATCCATAGAATATGTGGCTAGCGTTGTCATCAAAGGAGATACGTTAACACCTTTTGCGACAAATCCCTGGAGCCAGTCAGGTAAATTATTCAAAATATCATTAGCATTTTGCTCGGTGTCACATTCTGCAAACACGCAAGCACCAGTGCCAGTTAATCTTGACGGCGCATATTCTAACAGCCATGAAAGCGCCTGATCAACCTCAGGATTAAGACTTCTTACAATTTTCTCGCAATCGTTTTCGTAAACATCACGTAACAGGGCATCTAAGCTACGTTTTTTGGTGTTTCGAGGTAATTGCGGATGGTTGAAAATTTCAGCAGTTGCGATGCTAATATCGGGTTTTGCGACTAAATACCACTTTTCTTGTGGTGCTGCTGGCTGTAATTTTTCACCAATACCTTCTGCGAATGCACTGTGACCACGAACAAAAACAGGCACATCAGCCCCAAGTTTTAAGCCGATAGTGGCAAGTTCATCGACGGATAAATTGGTTTGCCATAGAAAATTCAATGCCACTAATGTTGTTGCAGCATTAGACGATCCTCCTCCTAAGCCTCCGCCCATAGGTAAAATTTTATCAATATGGATCTCAGCCCCGAAATCGACTTGTGCCGCTTGACGCAACGCAACAGCGGCACGGTAGATTAAGTTATCTTCTGTAGCAACGCCTGCTATTGCTGGTGTGAGGGTGATGTTATTATCTTGACGAGCAGTAATGGTTAATGTGTCACCATAATCGACAAATTGAAATAAGGTTTGTAAGTCGTGATAACCATTGTCTCGTTGACCTGTGATGTAGAGAAAAAGGTTAAGCTTGGCAGGTGCAGGCCACTGCGTAGCAATATCAAATTTAGCGTTGTGGTTCATGAAAGAGACTCATTAGTTACGTGAATTTTAAGCATTAAAAAACAAAGGCTTATTTTTTAAATCTTCCAAGTGGAGACTTTTATTTTGATGGTTAATTGGCCTTGTTTTAAGGTCATCAATATTGGTAGCGATGGTACTTTAGTATTATCGTAACTACTGTAATACATCTCCCAAGTGCGGCCATCAATTTTTTTGGTTAGCATGGCAACTTGGTCATTCTTATTGAGTTGATAATGATCAGCACCGGTCGGAAGACCGATTAACCAATCACGCATTTGTTGAAGTGGTAAACTAATACCCGTCAGTTGTTGCACTAATTGTGCGGCATCAGTGCCATGATAAGTGTGACCATCAGGATCGGTAAGTGTGACCGTATCAGGAGTCGCATCCAATTTTAGAATGGTTTTATACATTTTTGTTAAAATGAGTTGATAATCATCGGCCTTATTTTGCCAATTAAAGGCTAAGGATACCCGTTGCTGAGGACTGATGTAGCCAAATACGCCTTGAGCATGATACCGGGTGAGTTGTTGCAGTTGAGCTTGATGAAGTGACCAATCAGCTTTATGGGTGATTGTTGGTTGCTGTGCACAGCCTGAAAGAAGTGATAATGATAAGGCGAAAATAGAAAGTAGCCATTTTTTTCTGTGGTTTGTCACGGCTTTTTTTTGAACCGATGTCACAGTGGCTGAAAGGAGATTTGTAGCAAGAGTGCGCAATATCATCGTAGGAAGTCTCTATCAGAATGAGCCAAAACAATAGCGATAATTTAATCGAAAGCCAAATTATAACCATTAATGATACGAATAAGGTGGCTAAAAAACGATAAAAATGGTGTCATTACTGATTGATTACCTCTGTTGCCTTTTATTACGACATGGCATCAAGTAAAATCTTCACCTTAGATTTTTTCATTGCCGAAGTGGGTATACTGTTTCCATGACCTTGCTTGCATTAGGAATCAACCACAAAACAGCTTCTGTTGATTTGCGTGAGAAGGTAGCTTTTTCTCCTGAAAAACTGTCTTTGGCACTGCAGGAGCTTAAAAACCATCCTGAAGTCTCGAGTGCGGTGATTGTATCTACATGTAACCGAACCGAAGTTTACTGTGAGTTATTGCAGTCAGGACCGGGTGTGATTATTGACTGGTTGACCAAATTTCATCAGATCACAGCCGAAGAATTGATGCCAAGCCTGTACTTTCATGAACAACAAGCCGCGGCGCGCCATTTAATGCGTGTTGCATGTGGGCTAGATTCGTTAGTATTAGGTGAGCCGCAAATTCTAGGACAGGTGAAGCAATCTTATTCGGAATCAAAAGACAATGGAACTGTAGTTGGTACCTTAGAAAAATTGTTTCAAAAAACATTTACCGTTGCCAAACGGGTTCGTACTGAAACCGATATTGGTGGTAATGCAGTTTCTATTGCGTATGCAGCATGTTCGTTGGCAAGACAAATTTTTGAAGCTTTATCGGGTGTGACAATGTTGCTCATAGGAGCAGGGGAAACCATTGAATTGGTGGCTCGTCATGCTGTTGAGCAAGGATGTAACCGTTTAATTGTTGCCAACAGAACCCGTGAACGTGCACTTAATCTTGCACGAGAGTTTGGTGCTGAAGTGATAGGTTTAGAAGATATTCCTGACTATCTTCATTGTGCCGATATCGTCATTAGCTCAACAGCTAGCCCATTACCTATTGTGGGTAAAGGCATGGTTGAAGTGGCCTTAAAACGTCGTCGTAATCAGCCGATGTTATTTGTTGATATTGCTGTACCGCGTGATATTGAATCACAGGTTGGCGATCTTAATGATGTGTATTTATATTCTGTCGATGATCTGTATTCGATTGTCGAGAAAAATCGTGAGCAACGTAAAGTAGCTGCGATTCAAGCTGAAGCGATCATCGCTGAAGAAAGTATTACTTTTATGCAATGGCTACGCTCACTGGAAGCGGTCGATAGTATCCGTGACTATCGTCAATATGCCGAAGCAATAAAAAATGAGCTGTTACAACGCAGCTTACAAGCAATCGCCAATGGTACCGATCCTGAACGAGCCTTGGTAGAATTGAGTAATAAACTAACCAATAAGCTTATCCATGCTCCGACAAAAGCCATGCAGCAGGTTGCCAAAGATGGTGAATCTGACAAATTGGTTGTGATCCGTGAAGCACTCGGGCTGGATTCCTATAACGATTAGCAGTTGATGGCTTTGGCCGTTACTCCGCACTTAATTAGAAGATTATGAAGCAATCAATTTTAGTTAAATTAGAAACGCTGGTTGAACGTTACGAAGAAGTTCAACACCTACTGGGTGATCCCAGTGTCCTTAGTGATCAAAACCGATTTCGTGCACTATCAAAAGAATACTCTCAGCTTGAAGAAGTGACCAAGAGTTTCCAAGCGTACCAACAAGCGCAAGAAAACCTTGAAGCTGCAGAAGAAATGGCACAAGAAGATGACGCTGAAATGCGCGAAATGGCGCAAGAAGAAATCAAAGATGCTAAGGCTGAAATTGAACGTTTAGCCGATGAGTTACAACTATTATTGATTCCAAAAGATCCTAATGATGATCGTAACTGTTTTGTTGAAATCCGTGCTGGTGCTGGCGGTGATGAAGCGGGTATTTTTGCAGGTGATCTGTTCCGTATGTACAGCAAATACGCTGAGCGTCGCGGTTGGCGTATGGAGATCATCAGTGAAAACCGTTCCGAGCAAGGCGGTTATAAAGAGATGATCGCTAAAGTTAATGGCGATGGTGCTTATGGCGTTCTAAAGTTTGAATCAGGCGGTCACCGTGTACAGCGTGTCCCTGCGACTGAATCTCAAGGCCGTGTTCATACATCTGCTTGTACAATCGCGATTTTACCTGAAATTCCAGAAGCTGAAATTCCAGAAATTAATGCGGGTGATTTACGTATTGATACCTTCCGTTCATCAGGCGCGGGTGGTCAGCACGTTAACACCACCGACTCAGCTATTCGTATTACTCACTTACCAACGGGTATTGTGGTTGAGTGTCAAGATGAACGTTCGCAGCATAAAAACAAAGCGAAAGCGATGTCAGTGCTAGCTGCGCGTATCATCAAGGCAGAAGAAGAGCGTCGTCATGAAGCAGAAGCAAGTACTCGTCGTAACTTGTTAGGTTCAGGTGATCGTTCTGACCGTATTCGTACTTACAACTACCCACAAGGTCGTGTATCAGACCACCGTATTACGCTAACACTTTACCGTCTAAATGAAGTGATGGAAGGTGATTTAGATGCATTGATTCAACCGGTATTTACTGAATATCAAGCGGATCAACTTGCAGCGATGGCTGAGCAAAACTAATGCCACGTAGCATTGAATGTTTATTACAACAAACCAATGCACAACTTGCGACTGCGGGCTCTAATAGTCCGCAGTTAGACAGTGTTGTATTGTTATGTCATGTATTAGATAAGCCACGTAGTTACTTGTTAACTTGGCCTGAAAAGCAACTTGATGAGGCGCAATTTGCGACTTTTTCAGCATTGTTAGCTCGTCGAATTGCAGGTGAGCCGATTGCTTATATCGTCGGTGAGCGTGAGTTTTGGTCACTGCCGTTAAAAGTGTCACCGTCGACATTAATTCCCCGTCCTGATACAGAAAGGCTGGTTGAATTAGCACTTGAAAAAATACCAGCAACAACATGTCAGGTACTTGATTTAGGTACAGGCACGGGTGCAATTGCATTGGCGGTAGCATCTGAACGTAATGATATTGCTGTTACGGGAATCGACTTACGTCCAGAAGCGGTGGCATTAGCGACTGAAAATAGCCAGCGACTCAATATAACGAATAGCCGCTTTTTAGCCGGTAGTTGGTATAGTCCTCTTGAGCAACAACCTCAATTTTCCGTCATTGTAAGTAATCCGCCTTATATAGATGAAGCTGATCCGCACCTTATTGAAGGTGATGTTCGCTTTGAACCTAAAAGTGCGTTAGTTGCGAGTGATAATGGACTCGCTGATATTCGTATTATTAGTCAAGATGGACGTCAATATTTATTGCCTGGTGGCTGGTTACTCATGGAGCATGGTTTTGAACAAGGTGTTGCCGTTCGAACTATTCTTGAGCAATTAGGTTATGTACAGGTATCTACAAGTCAAGATTATGCTGGGCTCGATCGCGTAACGATGGGGTGCTGGCTAGGAGATCATTCGTAATGATGTACATGGCAATGAAACATCTTCATCTTACCGCAATTGCGTTAAGCGTATTACTGTTTGTTACTCGCTATATAATGGTGATGACAAACTCAGCAATGATTAATAAAAAATTCTTTAAAATAACCCCCCATGTCATTGATACGATCATGCTTGCTTCTGGTGTGGCATTAATTTTTATTACTGGATTTATACCGTTTACTGCGGGTAATGGCTGGTTAACTGAAAAATTAACCTGTGTGCTTGCCTATATTGCATTAGGTTATTTCACCCTTCATCATGGAAAAAACAAAGTATTTAAGACGTTTGCCTTCTTAGGAGCAATTGGGTGGTTAGTATTGGCTGCACAATTAGCTATCACTAAAACGCCTATCTTGGGTTAGTGTGAGTAATATCATGATGCCATTTAATGAACAAGATCTTAATCAGATGCCGTTGGTTGATGGAGCGATTGCTTTCATGGCTGAGGTCGATATTGATTTTCCTGCGACATGGGTACAATTACGTTTGACTCAATTGGTACAAGAAGCGGAACAAACACTGATGCACGAGCTTAACCCTCGTCTGCGCCTCGAAGGTTTGTTACGACTTTTTTATCATGAGTGGGGCTTTCAAGGTGATCAACAGCAATATTTTTCATCAGATAATGCTTTTCTAGATAAAGTCTTAGAGCGTCGTAAAGGGATTCCAGTTAGCTTAGGTGCTATCTTCCTTTACTTAGCTAAGCACCTTGAATTACCTGTTGAAAATGTAGGTTTTCCTACTCAGTTTTTACTGAAAGTTATATGGTCACACGATGAAATTCAATACATTAATCCTTTTGATGGTGAATTTGTGAGCGTCCATATTCTGCGAAGTTGGTTGATCGGCCATCGTGGTCCATTTGCTGAATTTAAGCCTGAATTTCTTGATGCGCAGCAAAATAATGTCATTTTATCGCGCTGGTTAACGGTGATGAAAAGTGCGTTATTGCGTGAAGAACAATTTACAGATGCATTGCGTTGTAGTGATTTAGCCTTAGCATTAAACCCTGGTGATCCGCATGAGATCCGTGATCGCGGTTATATTTACCAGCAACTTGATTGCCTTCATGCTGCAGCGGTTGATTACTCTTATTTTATAGAACAATGCCCTGAAGATCCTGCTGCAGATTTACTTAAACTTCAAGTAGATGCTCTGTCTGAAGAGCCTCTTACCTTGCACTAGATGAGAAGATAAATATGATGCAACAAAAAATTGTTCGTGTTGGTGATATTGATGTTGCTAACGATAAGCCATTTGTACTTTTCGGTGGCATGAATGTGCTAGAGTCGCGCGACTTAGCAATGGAAATCTGTGAGCACTACGTAGAAGTAACCAATAAATTGGGTATTCCTTTCGTATTTAAAGCGTCTTTTGATAAAGCAAACCGTTCATCTGTACGTTCGTACCGTGGTCCTGGTTTAGAAGAAGGCTTAAAAATCTTCCAAGAATTAAAAGACACCTTTGGTGTGAAAATCATTACTGATATTCATGAAAAAGAACAAGCTCAGGTTGTTGCTGATGTAGTTGATGTGATTCAATTACCGGCTTTTCTCGCTCGCCAAACTGATCTTGTTGAAGCGATGGCTAAAACTGGCGCTGTGATTAATGTCAAAAAACCACAGTTTATGAGCCCTGGCCAAGTGGGTAACATTATTGAGAAGTTTGCTGAGTGTGATAACCACAATGTGATTCTATGTGAGCGTGGTGTATTACACGGTTATGATAATCTTGTGGTTGATATGCTTGGTTTTGACGTAATGAAGAAAGCGTCAAACGGTAGCCCAATCATTTTTGATGTAACCCATGCACTTCAATGCCGTGATCCACTTGGTGCAGCATCAGGCGGTCGCCGTGAGCAAACTATTGATCTTGCACGCTCTGGCATTGCAACGGGTATTGCTGGTTTATTTATGGAAGCGCACCCAACGCCAGATTTAGCACGTTGTGATGGCCCATCTGCTTTCCCATTAGATAAGCTAGAACCATTCCTTGCACAGATTAAGCAACTTGATGACTTAATTAAGAGTTTTGCTCCGATTGAAATCAACTAATTAATGTTGTTGAGATACATTGAGCCCTATAAATTCTATTTATAGGGCTTTTTTGTGTAAAAAGCATACGAAATAGGAAAAATTGTTTAATTATAAAATTTGGTTTTTTATTCTGATTAAAGTGCTTAAATTTGAATTAATATTCTGTAAATTATCCTTATTTTAGCTGTTATGCTTTATTGGAATTATAAATGTCAGGGTGATCTGTGTCACTTTTTTTTTGAGTCTTGGCTCTGGTCGTTTCATACTACTGCTAAGTTTTATTAGTCGTAGTGAGTTACCGTGTCAATGTCACAAGATCTTTCCGCTCTCGAAGCAAAAACCGTCTCCTCAAGTTGGACCAAACATGATACCAGTTGGATGTTGAGCCTCTTTGGTACATCTGTTGGTGCCGGTATTTTATTTTTACCGATTAATATTGGTTCTGGTGGTTTTTGGTCATTAGTTATTATGGCGCTGCTTGCCGGACCGATGACATTTTGGGCTCACCGTGGACTGGCTCGATTTGTTTTATCTTCTAAACAGCCTAATGCTGATTTTACTGATGTGGTTGAAGAGCACTTTGGTCAGCGTTATGGGCGTTTAATCTCTTTATTATACTTCTTATCTATCTTTCCCATTTTGTTGATTTATGGTGTTGGTTTAACCAATACCGTTGATAGTTTTATGGTGCATCAACTCGGTATGGCTGCGCCGTCTCGAGTGATACTTTCAGGTTGTTTAGTGTTTGGTATGATAGCGATCATGCTGGCAGGTGAAAAAACCATGCTACGCGTATTTGGCATGATCGTGTATCCACTAACGTTTATTTTGGCTGGTATTTCAATTTATTTGATTCCAAGCTGGCACATGCCTAATTTTAGTCTTAATCAAAGTGTTGGTGATTTAAGTGCCTCGCTATGGTTAGCTATTCCAGTGGTGGTGTTTGCATTTAGTTATACACCTGTCGTGTCTGGGTTTGTTAATGCGCAACGTCGTCAATACGGTCATCACGCCCATACTAAATCAGAGACTATTTTAAAACGTACTTCTGTGATGCTAATTGCATTCGTATTATTTTTTGTTTTTTCATGTGTCTTGAGCCTAACGCCAGCACAGTTGCAACAAGCAAAAGTCGATAATGTGTCAGTGTTATCGTATTTAGCCAATGTCGAAGATAGTCACTTTATTATGATTCTGGGGCCTTTAATTGCTTTTATTGCGATTACATCATCGTTTTTAGGTCATTTTATGGGGGCACGTGAAAGCTTTAATGGTCTAGTGGCTAAACAAACCTCATTACCAATTAAAACCATCGATAAGATCGGTGTGGTACTGATGTTTATTAGTATTTGGTTTGCTTCGGTAATGAACCCAAGTATTTTAGGCATGATGGAGGCTTTTTCTGGGCCTGTGATTGCGATGATTTTATTTTTGATGCCAATGCTGGCGGTGTATCACATTGAAAGTCTGAAAATCTACCGTGGTAAACTAAGCACATATTTCATCTTAGTGATGGGGTGTTTAGCGGTCGGTGCGATTGTGTTTAACATGGTTAAATAGTACTGCAGATAAATAAAGGCTTGCTCCTGTTGATGTCTACTTATATAGACAATAGAGATGCAAGCCTTATTTTTAGAAGGTGATTATCGCATTATTATCACAGTTTAAAGCGGTTGATCTCTTGTTGTAATTCATACGATAAAGTCGATAACTCCGCCGCTTGTTTTGCAGCTTCGCTGGCCTCAACAGCTAATTCATTTGAAACATCACGAATCCCCTCGGTGTTGCGAGTAATTTCTGATGTTACTGATGATTGCTCTTCTGCGGCAGACGCTATTTGGGTTGCCATATCACTGATGTTATTCACCGCGGTGGTGATTTGAGACAAGCTCGCTGAGGCTGAGTTGGCATCATCAACACTGGTTTCAGCTAAGTGGCGGCTATCTTCCATTATGCCGACGGCTTGACCTGTTGTTTGTTGTAAGGTCTCAATCATTTGTTGAATTTCTTGGGTTGATGCGTGAGTGCGTTGACTTAATACTCGCACTTCATCAGCAACCACTGCAAATCCTCGGCCTTGTTCACCCGCGCGCGCGGCTTCAATAGCAGCATTAAGAGCAAGCAAATTGGTTTGTTCAGCAATACCTTGAATGGTTGAAAGAATAGTATTAATGCTCTGTGCATGACTGTTTAATGCACTTATCACTCCAGTGGCAGTTTCAACTTCTTGAGCAAGACTCGCAATTGATTGCTGGCTTTGATTCACTTGAGTGGTGCCATGACCAGACGCGATGACAGTCTCTTCTGAGGTACGTGCAGTGTTTTCAGCGTTTGATGCTATCTCATGGGTTGCGGCGGCCATTTCATTAATAGCTGTTGCGACCATATTAATTTCATCTTGTTGAAATTGAATACGAGTACTACGTTCTTCTGCTTGAGAGGCAGTGATGTGAGATTGCTGACTGAGTGTACTAGAAACATGGCTTAAACGGGTCAGCATGCTATGTAAGTTACTCACAAATGCGTTGAAGTTGTGGGCTAGTTGACCCACTTCATCATTACTATGAGGCTCAAGGCGACGAGTTAAATCACCTTCACCGTTAGCAATTTCAGCTAATGCGGCAGAAACACGGTTAAGATCGCGGAATAAGAGATTAACTAACAGTGTTAGGGCAATAATAACGCATAGCGTTATGATGAAAGCTGTGATGATCAATTGTTTAAGCGCGGTATAATAGCTGGCTTCTTCTGTCGCTAGATCCATTTCTAGCGCTAATACCCATTCTGTATTTGGAATATTCTCAAAATAAAGCACTTTTTGTTGACCATTAATGGTTAGATGAAGTGCTTTATTGGTCGCTATTTGCTGCTCAATATTACCCATGGTGAGCTGATTGTTGTATTGCGCTAATGGCTTGAGTAATAATTGTTTATTTGGGTGAGCAAGAAAACGGTTATCTTGTTTATTAATCAGCATCGCAACCGCATTTTGACCGACATTGAGGCTGATAACATCATTAATAAGTTGGTCGATCAATACATCCGCGCCAACCACACCAACCTGTTGACCGTTATTGGTTAGTGGCTGTGCAATCGTGATTAATAGTGCGTTAGTGATAGCATCTTGATAAGCAGGGGTAATAATTTGTTTGCCTGCTGTTTGAGCATCACGATACCAAGGACGTGTACGTGGATCTATTTGAGATAAATTACGAGTAGCATTAGAACTCGTGGTGCTACCTGCAGCACTGCCGAAATAAATATCATCAAAGCCACCGCTTTTACGTGCTTGTTCTAAAAACATCACATTATTGGGTTGGTCATAATAACTACTAAAAGATTGAGTAATCGCACGGCGAATATCCATCCAATCAGCAATGCCGATAGTAGCAGTTGAGGTAATACTGCGTGCTCGTTGATCAGTATTGGCGTGGGTTTCGTTATCAAGTTGCTTGGCGGCTAGCCATGTTAATGCTGTTGCCATGACGACGACTGCCGATACGCTAGCCATGATCAATTTTTGTTTGAGGGAAAGCTGCATAGGTCCATCTCAGGAGTCAAAATATATCCTATGAGAGCAAATTATGACTTGCATTACAATTGATTCATTAATGATTGAATACTTTATTTTTAAAAGGTTAACATATTGATATGTAGTGACTTTTTATTGACGGTTACGATAGTGTTTAGTGTCGTTAAATTGACAGAGGATGGTTGTTTTAGGGATTGTATAAAGAGTGACTAAGCAATAAACATATGGATGTTTAGACGTCTAGATGTTGACACTGGTGACACATCCCATTAACCTAAGGGAAATTCTAAAATAGATATTCCTTATCAGCATGTCAAACTCAACCAACACATCATCAATTACACCTTCAGCATTGGCATTGCTGCCACTGGGGGTATTTCTTGCCTTATTTATTGGTGTCGGTAGTTACCTGACTTACCAAGGGGTAGATTTCGCTTTTTATCAATTACCGTCACCTGTTGCAGCATTACCTGCTGTAATTTTGGCAATTATTCTAAGCAAAGAAAAATTAAATAAAGCCATAGAGCAATTTATTCGTGGTGTTGGTCATAGCGACATTATTGCGATGTGTATGATCTATTTACTTGCAGGTGCATTTGCTGCGGTTGCGAAAGCGTCGGGTGGAGTTGATGCAACAGTAAACCTTGGTATGGCTATATTGCCTGCAAGCATGATCTTACCGGGTATTTTTATGATTTCTGCCTTTATTGCGACGTCAATGGGCACCTCTATGGGTACGATTGCTGCGGTTGCGCCAGTTGCATTAGGTATTGCTCAAGCTGCAGGAATGGATGTTGCGTTAACCGCTGGTGTGGTTTTAAGTGGTGCGATGTTTGGTGATAATTTATCGATTATTTCTGATACAACGATTGCTGCAACCCGCTCTCAAGGTTGTCAGATGAAAGATAAATTTCGCGAGAATATTAAAATTGCTTTACCGGCTGCCATTGTTACTATGCTGTTGTTTGCTTTTAGTAGTTCAGTAACAACCTTACCTGCCGCAAATCCAATTGAATGGTTAAAAGTATTACCTTATATCACGATCCTTATTCTTGCTGTGTCTGGAGTGAATGTTTTTGTAGTGTTGAGCTTAGGTATCGTTCTTGCGGGTGGTGTGGGTTTATTTTCAATTGATAGCTACAGTTTAACTACATTTGGCAAAGATATTTACAGCGGCTTTGGCAATATGCAAGAAATCTTCTTACTTTCAATGTTGATTGGTGGTGTGAGTGAGTTAATGCGTCAACAGGGTGGCTTAGCATTTTTAACCCAATTTATTAGCCGTGTGATTGGTAAATTTAGCTCAAAACATAATGCTTCAGAAAATTCTCGTGCTAGTGAGATAGGTATTGCGTCGTTAGTGAGTTTAACTAACTGTTGTACTGCCAATAACACTGTCGCAATTATTGTATCTGGTGGCGTGGCGCGTGAGTTAGCACAAGAGAATAATGTTACCGCTCGTCGCTCCGCAAGTTTATTGGATATTTTCTCTTGTGTGGTGCAAGGTGTATTACCTTACGGCGCTCAAGCATTATTATTGGGGTCAGTATTTAAACTTTCACCACTAGAAATAGTTTCTCATTCTTATTATTGTTTCTTTTTAGCCATTTCGGCTTTAATAGCGATTTTTATTCGCCGTTCAACCCCTAAATTTGAGAAAGTCTTTTAATCAATAAATGATTATTTTTGGTTGTTGAATACTTAAAATATTTGTTCAAAAAGCTCGACTATGGTCGAGCTTTTTTATGGTTTGTGATCAGCGGTTTGTTTTTAATGTTGTAGCGGTGATCTTGATTGCAAAATTGTGACGTTAAATAAGTGCCGGCTTTTGATTCACCTACACTGAGCGCGATTATTTTGAAACGGTTATTTATTAAGATTATTTCATTAAATAACACTATTTTGCGCATAAATATGAATTGATTCAGCCATATAAATATTAAAACATGGTCGGTATCGTCGATTAAAATCATTAAGGTGGATAACATGAAGCAACATTTATTAGCTAAGACAGCATTAACCGCTGCTCTTCTAGCTGTACTTTCTGGTTGTGCGACACCGACAGATGATACCTTACCGAAATGGAATGCTGATAAAATTTATCGTATTACTATTTTACATACCAATGATAACCATGGCCGTTTTTGGCAAAACCAAAATGGTGAGTACGGTATGGCTGCGCGAAAAACATTATTAGATAGCATTCGTGCGGAAGTAAAAGCTGAGGGGGGCACAACATTATTGCTTTCTGGTGGTGATATTAATACCGGTGTGCCTGAGTCTGATTTACAAGATGCCGAACCTGATTTTAAAGGCATGAATATGCTAGGTTACGATGCAATGGCATTAGGTAACCATGAATTTGATAATCCACTTGAGGTATTACGTAAGCAGCAACAATGGGCTAAGTTTCCAATGTTATCTGCCAATATTTACGATAAAAATACCGGTAAACGTTTATTTCAGCCATACCAAATTTTTGAGCAGCAAGGGATTAAAATTGCGGTTATCGGCTTAACCACTGAAGATACCGCAAAAATAGGTAATCCTGAATATATTGGTGAAATTGAGTTCCGTGATCCTAAAGCAGAAGCAAAACAAGTAATTGCTGAACTTGAAGCCAATGAGAACCCAGATGTGATTATTGCAGCAACCCATATGGGTCACTATGAAGATGGTCAGCGCGGCATTAATGCGCCTGGTGATGTGGCATTAGCGCGTTACATGCAAGCTGGCGATCTTGATATGATAGTAGGTGGACACTCGCAAGAACCCGTGTGTATGGAAGGACCAAATAAGAATAATAGTGATTTTAAACCTGGTGATAAGTGTACGCCAGATCAACAAAATGGAACTTGGATAGTACAAGCCCATGAATGGGGTAAATATGTTGGCCGTGCTGATTTTGAATTCCAAAATGGTGAGTTAAATCTGGTTAGCTATGATCTGATTCCAGTAAACCTAAAGCAGAAAATTAAATTAGCTGATGGCAGCCAACAGCGAGTCTTTATTCAGAATGAGATTCAACAAAATCCAGAAGTGTTGTCGTTTTTAACGCCTTATCAAGAAAAAGGCCAAGAGCAATTAACGATTAAAATTGCAGAGTCTAACGGTAAGTTAGAAGGTGATCGTAATGTGGTGCGTTTTCAGCAAACTAACTTAGGTCGTTTAATTGCGGCTTCACATATGGAACGCGCTAAAGCTGATTTTGCTGTGATGAACTCTGGCGGTGTACGTGATTCGATTAATGGTGGTGATATTACTTATAAAGATGTGCTCATTGTGCAGCCATTTGGCAACATCGTGACCTATATTGATATGTCAGGTAAAGAGATCCTTGATTATCTGAATGTGGTTGCAACCAAACCAATTGATTCAGGTGCTTATGCGCAGTTTTATGGTATCGCAATGACTGTTACTCATGGCAAAGTGACTAATGTAAAAATTGCTGGCAAGCCATTAATGATGAATAAAACCTACCGCTTTACGGTGCCGAGTTTTAATGCGGCTGGTGGTGATGGTTATCCAAAAGTAAACAACCATCCTGGCTATGTAAATACAGGCTTTGTTGATGCTGAAGTACTAAAAGAGTATTTGCAAACCAATAGTCCAATTGATGTAAATCGCTTTGCTCCCAAAAGTGAAATCACCTATAAATAACCAGTCTTGCGACAGGTCTATTGTATTTGCGGCGCTGAATTTTCAGCGCCGCTTTTTTTATTCTTTTTAAAAAATATATCTCGGTATATAGTTCTGCTTTGGTAAACAGATGTGGTTAGCTTCTTTGTCTATGGTGGATATAAAGGGGGAGCTAATTACAGCTGTTTGATTAACGCTATGTTGTAGAGATAAATGTAATGACACCAGCAATTAAATTAGCAAAAAAAAATAAGATTGAATTTCAAGTTCACCAATATGAACATGATCCAGCCAATAGCAACTTTGGTCATGAAGCTGCTGAAATTTTAGGCTTAGATCCTCATCGTGTGTTTAAAACATTATTATTTGCTCTAAATGGTGATCCTAAAAATTTAGCCGTTGCCGTTGTGCCTGTTGCGGGCATGCTCGATCTAAAGGCTGCAGCAAAAGCGGCTGCTGGAAAAAAAGCGGAGATGGCTGATCCAAAATTGGCAGAAAAAGTGACGGGTTATATTGTGGGAGGGATCAGTCCTCTTGGGCAAAAAAAACGCTTACCAACTTTTATTGATAGTAGTGCAGAGCAATTTGAGACAATTTGCGTAAGTGCTGGACGCCGAGGTTTAGAAATAGAGCTTGCAGCGAAAGATTTAGCGACACTCACTAGCGCTAAGTTTGCAACGATTGCTAAACACGATTAACCCATAAAATATTATTACGGCAAAACCACAACAAAGATTTTTATATTGTCATTGATAAAAGGAGTTAACGATGACACTTAGCCTTTGGTTGTCTTTATTAGCGATTTGTTTGCTAGGGGCGATGTCACCAGGACCTAGTTTAGCCGTCGTTGCTAAACACAGTTTATCGGGAGGACGTTGGCATGGGATTGTAACCGCGTGGGCACATGCTTGTGGGGTTGGGTTCTATGCCTTATTAACGTTACTTGGTTTAGCCGCAGTATTGCATCAATCACCAGTATTATTTAGCGGTGTAAGTTATGTGGGCGCAGGGTATTTAGCATATCTAGGGTTTAATGCTTTGCGCTCTAAAGGTGGTGTGGCTGCAAAATTAGCACAAGGACAAACCAGCACATTATTTGGAGCTGGACGTGATGGGTTGATGATTTCCTTATTTAATCCTAAGTTAGCATTATTTTTCTTAGCATTATTTAGCCAATTTGTTGCTGTTGGTAATGAAGCATCGTCAAAGGCGATCATTATTGCAACACCACTGCTGGTGGATGGATTATGGTATACATTAATTGCATCTATTTTATCTTATCCAAAAGTGTTAGCAGCATTGAGAACCAAAGCGCAATTGATCGATCGTTTATCTGGCGTTGTGTTACTTGGATTAGCGTGTCGAGTGGTGTGGTTAGCTTAGTGATAAAAAAGGCATAAAAAATAGCCGAACAATGTTCGGCTATTTTTTATTCATTGGGTTGGCGTCTTTTTTTCCGTAACCAAATAGGGACAAAGGTATTAAGGAGCGTTGCTAATATAATCAATCCAATACCGACCATTTTATTCCATGGCATTGGGTGGTTAAAAAACATAAATTGCCAAATAGCCGAGAAAATTAAATTAGTGAAAATAATTGGCGCTAATTGTGAGCCAGACTCTGCTAATTGATAAGCTTTAGCACGGAAAACTTGAGTATTAACCGTACATACCGCCATGAAGATCAATAGCAATAATAACGGATGCTGCCAACCTGTTAATGTATGCCACTCAACTGCTGTAGTAATTGGTGAGAACATTAAAAAAGGTATTAAAAATACAGAAGCAACAATAAAGCTCCACGCACTCACACCGACAGGCGTCAGGTTACTTTTACTGGAACGGTACATTGCTACTTGTGAGCCAGCATTAAAAATACCACCGGCTAAGCCTAACAATAAACTGCCGCCAAACTTCATTTGCTCCAGATTACCAGCAATGAACAGTAATCCTGTAAAGGTAATGCCTAAATTAATAATAATAAGGCGTTTGATCGGTGTTTTAAAAAAGATACGTTCTAGAATTGGAACAAATAAAGGACTGGTACCAAATAAAACAACCGCTTCAACAAGACTAAGGTATTTAATTGACGCAAGAAAACACAGTTGGCTACCAGTAATACAAATACCGCGAACAATTAAACCGCTCCACGCTTGTTTATTGGGTTGTGACCACTTAGTGATCATCATTAACCAGAATGCAAGAATTGCGGGGAATAGCAATCGGAAAAAGCATAGCCATGCTGGGTCAAAACTGTGGGTTAGCCATTTGGCTACTAATCCTGTTACTGATAAGCTAAATGTAGATACTAGCATTAGCAGCATTGGACGTATTTCTGAATTCATTAGTAATCTCCTCGGGCGGCGACTTTACGTGAATTGTATGATTAATAAATTCAAAATATCTTAACCCTAGGATATATTTATTTTACCATTTTGATGATGGTGTCTATTTAGGGGGGGATAATATCATTTGCCTTGTCAATCAATGGGTTGATGTGTATTTGTGGGGTTTATGAATTTAGGATTCACGGTGATTTAAATGCCGATCACGTGTCTGCTGCTTTTTTTCGGCACTCTTTTTGATCATAACGTAAAGAGCACCTGTGCCACCGTGTTGGCGCTGAGCGGAATGGAAACATAGTACATCTGAAATCTGCTCAAGCCAGGTAGTGATATAACTTTTCATTAATGCTGGTGGGTTAGTGCGTTCTCCTTTGCCATGAATAATCATGACTGTACGAATATCTAGCCGTTGGGCTTGCTTTAAAAAAGTTAATAGTTCATCCCGTGCTTGAGATAATGTTTTTTTATGTAAATCTAACCGCGCATGAATATCATATTTACCTTGGCGCATTTTTTTAAATACGGCTAATTGCACTCCATCACGCTTAAACTCAATCATGTCATCGGGTTTGACCATCTTGGCGTGATCAAGAGATAAATAGTCGATATTACTATTAGCTAGTGTTTGTGCTGCCAATCGTCGAGCAAGTTGTGCTTCTGAGACTTGGTGTTTTTGTTGAATTAAAACGGTATCTTGTTTTATTGGCGCAATATCAGCCATCATCTCTTTAAAGAGATCCAATTCATCATTAGACATAAAATACTCACTATAATTAACCAATAATTTCAGTATACCTATGCGCAATAGAAACAAAAGCCAATAAATAGGAAACATATACAGAGTCATAGACATTTAAGTTTGGCCAATTATTGAATGTTGTTAATACATTGTGGTGTTGTATGTGATTAAGATTCTATGATTGTTATAGGAAGTTAATGGCTGGTGGTATTTTAATCGACATGCGCTACTGGTAACCTATAAAAAAGGCTGTTTAATCAACAGATATTTTAGTTACAAAAAAAATACCGTATAGGGGTTGCTAAAATAAAAATGGCGAGTATTATAGCGACCTCAACAACGCATAGCGCGTTGAAATGTCGGTGAATAGCGCAGTTTGGTAGCGCATCTGGTTTGGGACCAGAGGGTCGGGGGTTCGAATCCCTCTTCACCGACCACTATTTAAATAATAGTGGTTTATTAAACCGTTATTATCAGAGAAAATGTTAATTGATAACATTTCTCGAAAAGAATTTAGTCGGTGAATAGCGCAGTTTGGTAGCGCATCTGGTTTGGGACCAGAGGGTCGGGGGTTCGAATCCCTCTTCACCGACCACTTACAATGGTGGCTATAGCTCAGTTGGTAGAGTCCCGGATTGTGATTCCGGTTGTCGCGAGTTCAAGCCTCGTTAGCCACCCCATTATTCAGGTTATCTTTTTTAGAGACCTTGGCCTTGTAAGCCTAAACAACATCGGTGAATAGCGCAG
>NZ_MSCC01000001.1:2028071-2074173 GCF_002954455.1 Photobacterium aquimaris | reverse complement strand
TTTGGTAGCGCATCTGGTTTGGGACCAGAGGGTCGGGGGTTCGAATCCCTCTTCACCGACCACCATTAAGAAAACCGTATCGAAAGATACGGTTTTTTTCGTCTGTAGTTAGTGGTAGTAATAGTGAATAGTGCAGTTTGGTAGCGTATCTCTGGTTTTTGAGAAAAGAGTGGATCAGAGGGTCGGGGGTTCACCGCTATTAGAACCTAGCTCTTCATCTTAATCACAATCAGCGGTTGTGCCGAAGGTGATCTTCTCAACGGCAAAGCCCTGTTGTTTCATTAAGTTCGGCAATCCTTGTTCACCAATTAAATGAAATGCGCCGACTACCACCATAAACTTGCCTGATTGATAAGCAGGATCTTTGACTAAGGTTTCTGCCCAGCGCTGATTGCGGTTAAAAATTAAGGCATCATCAGTGGTGGGATCAAATTGGCTTTCTTGGAACAGTTGTTCAAGTTTATTACCATCTCCGTGTTGCCAAACTTTCACTAAGCAACGTAATGATGATTGGGTTTTATTCCATTCATTGATGGTTTCAAGCAACATTGGAGTGCCATTTTCCGGTAGCGTTTCAAGCATATTGAATTGTTGGCTAACACTTTCCAACTCCAGGATTGGTAGCTGCTGTTGTTGAGCTCGTTGCAACAATACATAGTCGATACCATAATCTGATTTTAGCTCGAGTTTCTCAGCAAGGGCGAGCTGAAGAGTGACAGCGGTTAACCAAGGTGGTTGTTGAAGTAACTGCTCAAATGAAATGTTGAGTGTTTTAGTGATCTTTTGTAGTTGTTTGAGTGCCGTTGCAGAGAGTGCTTGATGAGTAAAAGGTGGCTTAATGGTCGGGGTTACATGTGATTGTTGTAAAATATTGGCTTCAACAACCAATGCGTCAGCGTGTTGCCATTGCTCAAGAAAAATAGCAGGCAACGGAAACATGGTTTCTTTTCCAGCATGAATCGAACCTAAAATATAAAACTCACGTTGTTGATCATAAATTTTCCATACAATCGGTGTTGCAAGTGCCGATTGGGAAATAAAAGGCAGGAGTAATAATGCTTTTGACAAAAGAGATTTGAACATAAGTTACCGCTGATTAAGTAAGATAGTTAAGTTATAACAAATATTTGAGCTAAGTGAGATCAAAAAAGGCTACCGAAGTAGCCTTAATATGATTGTGTTGATTGCTGAAAGACGATTATTTGGGGTTACGAATACTTGGATGAAGCCAGAACCACCATACAATAAATCCAATTGCAGCAGCACCTAATAAAAAACACATATTATTTCTCCTGATGTTGTTGGTTTGGCTTGAATAAACGTAATCGGTTAGCGTTACTAACTACAGTGATTGATGATAACGCCATCGCCGCACCAGCAATCACAGGGCTTAGCAGTGTTCCTGTGAGCGGGAATAACACGCCAGCCGCAATTGGAATACCTAATGTGTTGTAAATAAAGGCACCAAATAAGTTTTCTTTGATATTTCGTAATGTTGCTTTTGATAATTCTAATGCATCTGCCACACCGTGTAGTGAGTGACGCATTAGAGTAAATTGAGCACTTTCAATGGCAACATCAGTACCACTACCCATCGCGATCCCAACTTCAGCCAGTGCAAGGGCTGGTGCATCATTGATACCATCACCGACCATCGCTACTCGCTTACCTTGTTGTTGTAATAAGGTAATTTGAGCGGCTTTGCCATCAGGTAATACATCGGCAACTACATCTGAAATACCGAGTTTAGCAGCAATAACGTGGGCAGTTTTGACGCTGTCACCGGTGAGCATTACCACATTAAGCCCCATATTTTGCATACGCTTAACAGCAGACAATGAATCATCACGGAGTGGATCACTGATACCTATGATCCCTGCTAAAATACCATTTTGAGCTAGGTAAACCGGTGTTGCGCCTTGGCTGGCAATGAAGTCAAAGTCAGCTTCAGCGTGAGAAATATTAATTTCATTTTGAAGCATGAATTTAGTATTACCGAGTAACAATTGCTGCTGTTCTATGGTGCCAGAAACACCTAATCCAGCATATGCATTAAAGTTATTGTGCGGATAAAGCGCGAGTTGTTGTTGGTGTGCTGATTCAACAATGGCATTCGCTAATGGATGCTCTGACCCTTGTTCTAAGCTGGCTGCTAATTGAATCAATTGTTCACGAGTTAATGCATTATAAATCTTATAATCAACAACTTGTGGTTTGCCTTCAGTTAAGGTACCCGTTTTATCTAATACCACAGTATCAATGCTAGCTGCTTGTTGCATTGCTTCAGCATCTTTAATTAAAATGCCTAACTCTGCTGCACGTCCAACGCCAACGGTTACGGACATTGGTGTTGCTAGGCCTAATGCACATGGACAAGCAATGATCAGTACCGTGGTCGCTGCAACAAGCATATACACCGATGCTGGTTGTGGACCAAAATAATACCAAGCCATGGCCGTCAATATGGCAATGATCATCACACTGGGTACGAAAATACTTGAGATGGTATCCGCTAAGCGTGCTAGTGCTGGCTTACTACTTTGTGCTTGGCGTACCAATTGAATAATACGTGCAAGCATAGTGTCACTGCCAATATGCTCTGCTTTAAATAATAGGCTGCCTTGCTGGTTAATGGTGCCTGCACGAACATGATCACCTGTTTTTTTATGCACAGCCAAAGGTTCACCTGTAAGCATTGATTCATCAATATAGCTATTACCATCAATAACATAACCATCAACAGCCACTTTAGCTCCTGGCTTTAAACGTAACGTCATGCCAGCAATAACTTCGCTCAATGGGCGCTCAATGTCTTGTCCATTTTCAACCACAATCGCAGTTTGAGGTTGAAGATCGATCAAACGCTCTAAGGCTTTTGAGGTTCGGCTACGTGCGCGTGCTTCTAGTGCATGACCAAGAGTAATTAAACCAATAATCATTGCAGAAGCTTCAAAGTACACGTGGCGAGCAGCAATTGGAAACATCGTTGGTGCAATAACCACAGCCATTGAAAATAGCCATGCCGCACCAGTACCTAAAGATACCAGTGTATCCATGGTGGCACGATGATGACGGAAAGCCTTCCAACTATTGATATAAAAATCTTTACCAGCAGTTACCAATAACGCCAAGGTAATTAAACCAACAATTCCCCAGCTTATTTGACTGGCTGTGGAATCAATGATCATACTACCGCCAAAGATCCCCCAAGCCATCATTGGAACCCCTAAGCCGAGTGCAATCATGGCATTACGCATATGAGTTTTTACAGTTTGCTGGTTTTGTTGCTGTTGACGAAGACGGCGGTTTTGATCATCTTCACTTTGTTCTGCACCATAACCCGCTTGTTCTATTGCCGTAATAACCGCCTGTGGTGATGCTTGTCCATAAATTAAGGCAGTACGCTCAGCAAGGTTAACATTGACACTGTCAACGCCATCTACGGCTTTTATTGCTTTCTCTACTGATGCTACGCAACTCGCACACGTTAGCCCTGATAATAATAATTGGGTTGCTTGACCTTGAGGTGGAGCTGTAATTTCTGGCTCTGGCTCTGGCTCTGGCTCTGGCTCTGGTGTTAGAGGTTGATCAATTAACGTTGCTGACTGAGGTTGTGTTATCGCTATCGCTTGATAACCTGCGCTGGTTACTAGTGCGATAATCTCGTTAGCCGTTAATGATGTCTTAACACTGAGGTTATTTTTATCAATAGTAATAATCTCAATATTGTCTTGAGTTAATACGGCGGTTAATTTAGCGACACATTTTCCGCATGATAAGCCGGTTAAATTGAATTCATAGCTGTGTTGTTGTGGGGGAGCGATAACCTGATAGCCAAGTTCAACAATGAGATCGGTTAGTGCTTGCTCACTTATTGAGCCCGATACATCCGCAAGCTGTTTGCTAATATTAAAATGTGCAATATCATGACGTTCAGTTAGTGCTTGTTCAATTTTAGCAATACAGTGACCACAGGATAAGCCACCCAGTGGTAGTTGGTAATGATAGCCAACTTGGTAGCCTAATGCTGTGACAGCATCAAATAGTGGGCTTAAAGGGGTATCATTGGTTACGGTTAACTGCTTAGTATTGATATCAATAATTTTGGTTTGAGGAAGTAGGCTTATGGCATCACGAATTTTATTAACGCAACGCATACAGCGTACATTGGCAAGAGGAAGGATAACAGTATTCATGTGCTCGCCTTTAATGCTTAAATGAAATAATAGTCCTAGCATAATCCTTCCAGTAACTATAATGTCAAGGCTATTTTTAATACGGTAGAGTAAACAGGTGATGATGAGTATCAGCGATGTCGCAAAACAAACCGGATTAACGGCCAAAACGATCCGTTTTTATGAAAGCAAAGGGGTGATAAGTGCTGCGCCGCGAGGTGTGAATGGTTATCGCTATTACAATACGGAGCATATTGCGGAGTTATTACTTATAAAGCGTTCTCGAATGATTGGATTTTCTTTAGATGAGTGTCAGCAGTTACTGGCATTATCAACCAATCCAGATCGTCAAAGTCGTGATGTTAAACAAAAAGCATTACAAAAATTAGTAGAGATAGATCATAAAATAGAAGAGCTAAAACAAATTAAATTAACCTTAGCTGCGTTGACCGAGCAATGTCCTGGCGATAAAAATTCAGCATGTCCAATTATTGATAGCTTAACTAAAAAAGGCTAAATAACCATTTAAGTAGATCATTTAGCCATATGTTAGTTAGTGACCACTATCTGTCATAGACAAGGTGCCATCATAAGGAATAACACGTAATTGCTTTGTTGGTGATGAGCTATAGCTAACCATGCTATTTTTATCTAATCGCTTGAGATTAAATTGATGCCAAAAACTCTCATGGGTCCAATTAAGGCTTTCAATTGCAGCATCTGTGATTTTTTTAGTGTGATCTTCAGTATCTACTACCAATACGGCAGCATTACCAAAGGCGTAAAAATACAGTCCCTTTAAGACAGTATAGCCATTGTCTTTTTTAGGGTTTGGGTAATCAATGAGTGTGTATTGGCCAAACTTGCAACTACCAAATTGTTCGTGGTTAGGCGTTACGTATTTATAGTTAAAATCACACCCCATACCATTAATAACGGGGTATAGCATTAAAACTAATAATGCTATGACGACGTATTTAAATTTTTTCATACATTTTTCCATTGGTATCAATGTAAACCGTGCTTTTGCCGTTCAAGTCTTGTGGTAGTTTTTGTAAGTTGAGCAACTCAATGTTACCACAAATTTTTTGAGTATTAACGGTAACACAAGGTGGAGACTGCCAGCTGCTAGCCCATAGCATCACCCAAGCAAACATCGCTGTTAAGCAAATGCCGTAGCCAATTTTTGCCATAGTTGGGAGTGAATGTGCTGTTGATGTCTGTTTAGTATTATTCGCATCACTACCAACGGTATTGTTATCGCCATTATGATCGGTTGACTGTAATTGTTCTTGATTATGCTGTTCATTATCGACCACAACTTCGGGTTGAAATTGTTGTTGGATAAAGGTGTTATTGGCAATCGTAAATCCTGCCCCTTTAATTGTGATGATAATTTCATTCTTGCTTTTAAATGCCTTGCGTAAATTGGCAATAGCAACATTTAATGAGTTAGGAACCACCACTTTATCTGGCCAGCCAATTTCAAGTAGTTTTTCTCGACTAATAATTTCGCCACTGTTATCGATTAAAAATTGGAGGATTTTTGTTTCGCTAGCACTGAGTTTTGTGGTTGCTTCCTGATTAGTGTAAGCACTCTTTTGCGGCTCAAAAACATCCTTACCGTATTTATATATGATCATGACGTTAACTACCTATCTTAGTATCTGTTTTACGCAGCACACTCTTATATGACGACTGCTTTTTTTATTGTTATTGCTTTCGGTATCGAAGCATTCGGGTGTTTATAGCAATATAAAAGACGCGTTTCTTTAGTAGAGATAAAAAGGGTAACAAGGGAGTCACTCAGTTATTGCTACTCTAAAAAAGTTCATTATCAATCTCGATTCTTTATTTTTAAAGCAAATGCTAACAAAAAAAAATATTTATGGAAGAGATGATAAAGGATAATTACCAGCTCTAAAGGCTAGATATGATTATTTATCACATTATGTGTAGTATAAAAAAGTATGTTTTTCACATTTTTTTTTTACGCGTTACTGGTAAAGGTGTTAGTTGGTATTTATATGTTTTTGTTTTAAAAAAACAAATCCGCACGATGATTTTATGTTTTTTTATATGAATCCAATCGTTAAAAAACTGTTTTTTTATTTATCTAAATTTTTTCTGAAAGATTTATTTTTCAGAAGCCATTTTTTTGACGCGTGTGAAAAAACGCCAATTAATTGTGAACATCATTTTTTATTATTTGCCTTAATGCTAACACAGTCACAAAATGACTGGGTTCCTGACAAAAGACTGTCCTGCGATACACACTTAGAAAAATAGATAGTACGCACTTATACGGGCAGACAATTAGAAAAGTTTTAAAGTATTTAACCAATGGAGTTAAACATGAAATTGAAATCTCTATCTCTAGCTGTAGTAGCAGCTTTATCTCTAGGCGTTGCTACATCTGCAATGGCTGCTGATGCACCTGCAACGGCTACAAATAACACTGCACTAACTCAATCAGCAGCAACTGGTCACTGGTACGCTGGTCAAGGCCACGGCTTCTGGGTTGGTGGTGCACTAGGTATGGGCTATGTTGGTAGCGCAGACTCTCAAATGTTTGGTGGTCAAACTAATGCTCCTAGCGCTAAGCTAGACGCTGGTTACGACTTCAACCAATACGTTGGTGTGTACGGTAGCTACGACTTCATGTACAACCTAGGTAATTCAAACCTAAACCTAGCAACTGTTGGTATTAAAGGTAACCTACCTCTTACACAAAAGTTATCTGCATTTGCTAAAGTTGGTGCAACTTACATCTACGCAGATGATAAGAACTTCGCTGACAATGCATTCCACATGAAGTCTGATAGCTTCTCTGCAACTGGTGGTCTAGGTCTTTCTTACCAAATCACTAACGCACTATCTACTCAAATTGGTGCTGATTACTACCAAAACCTACGTACTTCACACGGTCACGCTGATCTAACTCAAGCGTACTGGGGTATGACATACAAGTTTGGTCAACCAGCTACACCAGTAGTTGTTACTAACAACGTTGAAGTAGTTAAAGAAGTTGCTGTAGAAGCACAAGTACCAACACGTTCTTCTTACGTTCTTCCATACCAAAATGGTGAAACTAAGCTAAACGCTTACGGTCGTTACAACCTAGGTGAGATTGCTGCAACTATGCAAGCTAACCCAGAAGTTAACGCTCAAATCATCGGTCGTACCGATAATGTTGGTGGCCAAGCAATCAACGATAAAGTTTCTGCTGAGCGTGCAGCAAACGTTGCTAGCTTCCTAGAAGCAAACGGTATTAGCGCAACTCGCTTAACTGTTTCTCATGTTGCTAACACTAACCCAATCAAAACTGATAAAGCAGACAGCACTAACTACGTGCAGCGTTCAGTACAAATCATCCTTAAGTAATTAAGGCGATTGTACAAACCGTCTAGTTTTTAACTAGTTTTAATATTAATGCCGATGAGAGATCATCGGCATTATTTTATTCGATTGTTATCTCAATAGCCTGTTTAGATCTGACGAAAGCAAACTATTGAGATTAAGATTGAGTTATAGAGCAATGATGAAAAAAAGTAAGTTTTGTTTATTAATATTATTAGCAATTTCATTAACGGGTTGTTTTTCTAATCAGCAATTAAAGAAGTCAACTCAATTGGTTGGTGATTGGACCCTCAAGGGAGGTGTCTGTATTCCAGGTGTGACTAAGCATAAGCCTAAATTAATCATTAATGCTGATATGAAAGTTTCTGGATTTACTGGCTGTAATCAATTTAAAGGACGTTTAATTGCTGCTGACGGCAGTTTTACTTTACCAAGTGTTACTCGAAGAATTTGTTTGCCAGAGCTTGTTACTCAAGAAGAAAACATGCTGAACGTACTGCGCAGCGCAACCAGCATTGAAGTGATTAATAATACTTTAGTGGTTGATTCCGGTAATAAATTTTTAGTTTTTGAAAAAACTAATGCCAGTTAATTTTAAGATTAGATAAATGAAAAAAGGCCCGTAAGCATGATGCTGACGGGCCTTTTTTATTGGATTAAATCAATATAACAATGAATATAGCTGACGACGGTAATTAGCAGCAATTGGATTACCTTGGCCTAATGCAGCTAAAATATCCATCATAGTTTTTTTAGCACTGCCGTCAGCAAAATTAAGATCACGACGAAGCACCTCAAGTAATAGTGCTAATGCTTCTTCATTACGATTGACTTGACTGTATTGAACTGCAAGTTCAAAAGCAATATTGGCATCGCTAGGGTTGACCGCAAATTTTTGCTCTAGCTGTTGGATTTCTGGTGAATTACCTGCTTGTTTATGTAATTCCAGTTTAGCAACCAGTCCTTTATATTGAGCATCTTGATCTTGCATTGGAATGGTATCGAGAATTAATTCCGCTTCATCAAATAATCCAGCTGCAATTAAACATTCAGCAATAGCTAGCTCAATGGTGCTATTTTTAGGGAATTTTTGTGCCAGTTGACGAAGTAGTGCAAGTGCTTGATTGTAATCTTCACTTGCGACTAATGCTAATGCGTGTTGTAGCTGAAGTTCTTCAGGTGATGGCAAGTGGCGATTTAGCATCTCACGTAAACTTTGTTCAGTTTGCGGGCCGGCAGAACCATCAACAGGTTGACCACCTTTAAATAAAGCGACGGTGGGTAAACCACGAACGCCAAACTGAGAGGCAACCATTTGTTGAGTTTCACAGTTGACTGTCGCAAGCGTAAATTGGCCTTGATATTCACGGGCAATTTTTTCAAGGGTTGCATTTACTTCAAGCGTTTCTGGCATTGAAGGAGCCCAGAAACTGATTGCCACTGGTGTCTGCATCGATTGATCGATGATCTGCTGAAGATTTTGTTCGTTTAATTCAAGCGCGACATTTTGATACATGTGCTGATATCCGTTGGCTATTTGAAAGGCTATAACAAATATATGGGGATGAATCGAGACGAATCAAGAAAACAGCACTAAATGACACTAATTATTAAAAGTCAGCATAATAGCGAGTGTGATACAGACACAGATAATATTAATTTGGCGCAACGACATACTACACCTCAGATAAGAAAATTTATGATGATATGAGTCTTTTGACTTAATACTACTGTAGCGTTTTATTGTGACACTAATGTGACGTTATTATAGTTTTTATACAGGAGAGGGGGTTATTTAGATTTAAAGGCTATTTGTTTAACTTTAAGCATTGTTATCAGGATGATATGACGATATTTATTTTTTAGTTGTTGTTTTTATCACCATTTTAAAGATGTAAAGGTGATTAATATGACCATAATAAATGCTGTTATTATGGTCTATATTTAACTAATTACTCTTTATTAGTAGTTTATCTAACCATTTTGTTGGCAATATGCGACGTAGAAAACCAAAGATATGTGTAGGCTGGGTTACGTAATAACGTGCTTTTGGCTGCTTACTGTGAATTATAGATAACAGCTGCTTAAATACTGCCTCAGGGCCTAAAGTAAACTTGTTATTGGGATTAGCCGCCCCTAATCTATTCAATGTTTGTTGATAAGGCTGTTGATGGCGAGAATGATTGATATCAATATATTGTTCAAATTTCTGCTTAGCATTATGTCGAAAATTGCTTTCAATCGGACCTGGTTCTATTAATGCAACTTTTATTGGCGTATTTGCTAACTCTAATCGTAACGTATCAGTATACCCCTCAAGAGCAAATTTACTGGCGTTATACGCGCCACGATACTTCATTGCTACCAACCCTAAAACTGAACTGTTTTGAATAATTTTACCGTGACCTTGTTGCAACATTAATGGAATCACGGTGCGAGTAAGTTGATGCCAGCCAAAAAAGTTGGTTTCAAATTGCGCGCGTAATGCCTCGGTGGGTAAATCTTCTAATGCGCCTGGTTGGCCGTAAGCGGCATTGTTAAACAGCATATCTAAATGACCATCAGCGAAGACTAACGCTTGTTTTAAGCCGCGATCAATAGATTCAGAACAACTAAGATCAAGTTGAATACACTTAATACCTTGGTTATTTAACCGTTCTACATCACGTAAATGGCGACAACTGGCGATGACGTTATAACCGAGCTTATTGAGTTCTGCTGCACAGTAATAACCTATACCAGAACTACAGCCGGTAATTAAAATAGATTGTGTCACTGGATGGTTTCCTTGTTGAGATAAGGACTAAGTTGCTGAGCCATAAATTGCGCGATCAACGGTTGTGCTTGTGCTGTTGGGTGGAGTCCATCTTTCATCATCAATTGAGGCTGAACAATGATCTCAATAAGGAAAAAAGGCAATAGCGGCACATTCAATGATTGACTCAATGTAGGGTAGGTATTACGAAATAGTTCGTTATAGCGTTTGCCATAGTTCGGTGGAATTTCTATTTGCATTAATAATGGCTGTGATCCCATTTCTTTAATTAAAGTGATCATCTGGGTTAAATTATTGCGTAGTATTTTAGGATGAAATCCACGTAAACCATCATTGGCACCTAACTCGATTAAGACAATGTCGGGTTGATGTTGCGCCAGTAGCTGGGGAAGGCGTGCTAAACCATTACCGCTGGTGTCACCTGAAATGCTGGCATTGATAACCGTTGTTGGTTGAGATTGTTGGGCTAATATTTTAGGAAGAAGACTGGGCCAACTTTTATTGGCAGGCATTTGATAACCCGCACTTAAACTATCGCCCAGTACTAATAGCGTTTGACTCGATGCTGTTGATGTAAATAACAGCATTATTAATGAAAGGATTCGTATCATGTCAGTCTCCGTAATAAAAGCTCACTCTGTTTTCAAACAGGTTACGACAGCCTTGTCGCCTATGACTATATTGCAGGATGTTTCGCTTGAGGTCGAGCAAGGCGAGTCAATTGCATTAGTGGGAGTATCAGGCGCAGGAAAATCGACCTTAATGACCTTATTGGCTGGATTAGATGTGCCAACAAGCGGTGAGATTGAATT
The DNA here is from genome assembly GCF_002954455.1 of Photobacterium aquimaris. Classification (GTDB taxonomy): domain Bacteria; phylum Pseudomonadota; class Gammaproteobacteria; order Enterobacterales; family Vibrionaceae; genus Photobacterium; species Photobacterium aquimaris. The sequence goes on along the minus strand of NZ_MSCC01000001.1, from coordinate 2,063,050 downwards.
ATTAGGCCATAACCTGACAAATCTAAACGATGAACAACGGGCACAATTACGCAGTGAATCAATCGGATTTGTATTTCAAAACTTCTTATTGTTACCTACCTTAACCGCGTTAGAAAACGTCACCTTGCCATGCTTAATTCAGAACAATAATATTGATATTGAGCGCGGTAAGCATTTACTTAGCGTGGTGGGATTACAAGGACGTGAAACCCATTTACCGAATCAATTATCCGGTGGTGAGCAGCAGCGAGTCGCATTAGCACGGGCGTTTATGATCAAACCTAAAATTCTGTTTGCAGATGAGCCGACGGGTAATTTAGATCAGCAAACAGCGACGATGATCATTGAGTTACTGTTTGAGCTTAATCGAAATAGTGGCACTACGTTAGTATTAGTCACTCATGATGATGCCTTAGCGGCTCGTTGTGATCGCGTAATGCGATTAGATAATGGCGTGTTAAAGACAGAAAGCCATCGCCAACCAACCAAGGAAGAACGCCATGGCTAATATTGTTGTTATCAGTCATAAAACCATTTTTATGCTACGTTGGGCATGGCGTGAGATTCGACAAGGGCAATTATGGTTGGTTACTCTTGCGTTGAGCTTAATTATTGGCTGTGTGTTTGCATTATCGGCATTAGTGAGTCGTGTTGAGGCGATCATTGTCGATCAGGGCCGATCCGCACTTGCCGCAGATAGAGTCTTGGTTTCTTCACAGCCGGTTGATCTGTCGCAGCTTAAGATCTCAGCAACGGATCCTGTGAAAATGTCACAGCAAACCCGTTTTGGCACTATGGTATTTAGTGATAACGGCATGCAGTTGGTAAGTGTTAAAGCGGTCGATGCTCTTTTTCCATTGCGTGGTGAATTAGGTTTACAGAGCGCTAATACAACCGTATTAGAGCAGCATGTACATCCACAGCAACTATGGCTTGCTGAACGGTTATTTTCACTGTTGAACGTCAATATTGGCGATATGTTAATGGTTGGCGATACTGAACTAAAAATTAGCGGCCGTATTACTCAAGATCCTGAATTATCGTTTAATCCTTTTAGCCAAATGCCGACTGTGTTTATTCATCAACAAGATATTGAGGCGGTTGGAGGTGTACAACCAGGCAGTAGAATCAGTTATCGTTATTATTTTTCAGGTTCAAATACAGCCTTAGATAATATTCGTCAGCAGTTAAGATTAACCCCAAGTCAACGCTGGTTAACGGAAAATGATGCTAGTCGTAGCGGCGATTTTATTGAGCGGGCACGGCAGTATTTATCATTGACGTTAGTGCTGGTGGTATTAATGGCTGCTGCGACGTTAGTGCTTACTTGTCAACACTATGCCGTTACCCGTAAAACGGCGGTGGCGATGATGAAAAGCCTCGGCGCTTCAAGGTCTTTTATATGGCGCTGGTTATTAACCCAAATTAGTTTAGTGTTTGTGGTCGCGATTATTATTGGTTTAACACTTGGATTTGGGCTTGAATGGTTACTGCGTTACCCACTGCAAAATCTATTGCCAAATGATTTACCGCCAATGGGATTAGCCCCGATGGTGATCAGCTTATTACTGGCATTATTAATTGCATTGCCTGCACTGGGGATACCGTTATCACGTTTGGTGCAAACTGCGTCTATTAATTCAGTCCAAGCTTTAACACCAGCCTCGATACCGAACCGTTTATCTTGGCTGTTACTTTCCTTGCCGTTGTTAGCAGCCATAGTATGGATTGGCAGTAATCTATTTGTATGGCTAACCTTGCTAGGTATGGCTGTACTGTTGATCGTATTAGCGTTAGTTGGTGTGGCAGCGATTGCTTTATTACAAAAAATACAACTCGGTGCTGCTTATCGTTTGGCACTAAGCCGAGTTAATCGCAGTAAAACCAAAACTGCGACGCAGCTGGCGGCATTAACCTGCTCATTAATGTTATTGGCAGTGATTGGCTTATTACGCAATGAGTTACTGGCTGATTGGCAACATACGCTCCCTGCTGATGCTCCCAATGTGTTTGCACTCAATATTACCCCTGAGCAACAACAACGCTATTTAGCTGATCTAGATAAAGCACAGTTAACCCGCTCGCAAGGTTATCCAGTAACCCGGGGGCGGTTAGTGGCAATTAATGATCAACGCTTTTATACGTCATCAAATTCAGCCGCAATTGATCAAAGCGCCGATAATACAGAGATAAGTAACGAGCTAAATCAAAACGCGGATGATGACAGTGTCGATCCTGCCTTAAAACGTGAGCTTAACTTTACGTGGGCAACAACACTGCCAACTCATAATGTAGTGACTAAAGGGCAATGGGGTAAAGCTGAAGGTGTCTCGGTTGAATCTGGCATTGCCAAACGGTTGAATATTAATCTCGGTGACAAGTTAGCATTTACTGTGGGTGGACGAGAATTTAACGCTACCGTGAACAGTATTCGCGATGTTGAATGGCGTAATATGAAGCCGAATTTTTACTTTATTTTCACACCAGATGTGTTGCAATCATTCCCCGCAACAGGACTTGTCAGTTTTCGAGTTGGCGAGCAGCAAAATGCATTACTCAATACCTTAGCCAGCCAATATCCAACCGTGACTGTGCTTGATCTACGCATGATGGCGACCCGTATTCAAGGTCTGTTGGCACAAGTCAGTTGGTCGTTAACGGTATTGGCAGGGTTGGGTGTGGTCAGTGGCTTATTGCTGATCATGACCTTATTACGCTTGAGTATTTCAGAGCGCCAAACTGAAATTCAGTTATACCGTACTTTAGGTGCAAGCCGTAAACGCATTGCTGCCACTCTGTGGTTTGAATACGGCATTATTGCGCTATTGGCAGGTATTATTGCAGCTGTTGGCGCTGAATTTGTTGTCGGTCTGCTGGTGGTGAAAGGCTTTGAACTGCCGTTTACGATACACCCATTAATGTGGTTAGGCTTACCTGTGCTGGCTATTGCGTTGGTGTATTTAGTGTCACGGTCGCAGATCAAGAAGTTGTTGTTGCCGTTGCGGTGATAAAGTAAAACTCAATCCCCCAACGTCTGCTTTAACGCTTGCTCAATACAAGGGAAGCTAAAGTTAAACCCTGCTGCTTGTAGCTTATTTGGCAATGCGCGCTGACCATCTAGCAATAGCTGTGATGACTCTCCAAGGGCGAATTTTAATACCCAAGCAGGGGTAAATAACAGGTGTGGACGATGTAAAGTGGCGGCGAGAGTGGCACTGAAAACACAATTGGTAACAGGGTTAGGAGCGGTGAAATTATACGGGCCTTGAGTCTCATTGTGATTGATTAAAAATAAAATTCCTCGCACCATGTCTTGCAGTTGGATCCACGGAAAATATTGTTGACCATCACCAATAGGCCCCCCTAAACCGAATTGGTAAGGCAGTAACATTTTTGCCAGCGCGCCGCCTTGTTTAGCAAGCACGATCCCAGTTCTTAATAGACAAACACGGGTTTGATCTGATTGTGCTTCAAGAGCGATTTGCTCCCAGCGGTAACAGACCTGTTGGGAGAAATCAGTGTTATTGGGTTCAATAATAAACGTTTCATCAATCGTATGATCGTGTTGATCGCCATAAATTCCCACGGCTGAGCCACTGATAAAGGTATGTGGTGGATTATCACTGGCTTGAATTTTATCGACTAATTGTTGGGTGATGTTCCAGCGGCTGTGTTCAATTACTCGCTTTTGTTGTTCGCTCCAGCGTTTATCCATAATCGGTTCGCCAGCAAGATTAATAACCACATCAAATTGATTTAGATTAGGCAGCGATTGTAATGAATCAAGTGCATTAATATGATGACCTAATAATTGATAAGCGCGAGTAGGATCACGGCTAATAATAGTAATGTCATCATGGTTTAAATGAGGGAGTAATGCTTTTCCTATCAGCCCCGTTGCGCCTGTTACTAAGATCTTCATGTGGTTACTCCCTCGCAGTGTTCGATTTTACTATCTTAAATCAACTGATGTTGTTAGCAAGTTAGTGGTGAGATAAATATCAGCAATTATTGTTATCTCACAGTATAAGTGATGCCAATGATAGTCGTTGTCTCTCTATGGTGCTTGATTTCGATGACGTTACAACAATAGTATTTTTATTGTCGCTCACGTAGACTAAAGTGATATATTTTTGATGTTGTAGCTGAGTTTAGTAATGAAATTATTTTTTGCATCTGATATTCACGGTAGTTTAGCAAGTGCTCAAAAAGCAATTGCAGCCTTTGAACAAAGTGGCGCTAAGTATCTTATTTTACTTGGCGATATTCTTAATCATGGTCCACGCAATGCGTTACCTGAAGTATATGATCCAATTAAAGTTGCTGAATTATTAAATCAGTATGCTGATCGTATCACCGCGGTGCGAGGTAATTGCGACAGCGAAGTCGATCAGATGTTGTTAAGTTTTCCAATGATGGCAGATTATAACTTAGTGATGTTAGCCGATGGTCGACGATTATTTTTAACTCACGGTCATATTTATAATGCTGATAGACACCCTCAATTAATGGCGGGTGATGTGATTGTAGCGGGACATACCCATATTCCGGTTGCTGAGTTAAAAGGGGATTATTATGTGTTTAATCCAGGCTCAGTGGCTATTCCTCGTAATGGTTTACCAGCAAGTTACGGTTTATTAGACGCTAACCAGCTATCTGTGATTAGTTTTGAGGGTGAAGTGTTGGCGCAAACAGTGCTTAATTAACATGTTAACCATTAATAAAAAAGCGCATGTTTGAGTTATCAAGCATGCGCTTTTTTGTTGATGGAAGGGTTATCTATCGATATGGCCCAAGTCTCGCTCAGGATCAATTACATCACGAATGCGTTGTTTAAGCTGTTTAGCATCAGGAAACCCGTCATCCTGTTTACGTTCCCAAATTAAGCGGTTATTGCAATGGATTTCAAACCGTCCGCCAGTGTCTGGGTGAAGACTGATAGTTTTAATTTCTTCACTGAAACTATGTAAGAGCTCTTGAGTCATCCATGTTGCTCGCAGCATCCAATTACACTGACGACAATAATAGATATCAATAGTAGCTGTGTTCATGCGTATTCCTGCTGAAGATTAAAGATTGAGTAAGAGTTTAAAGCCAATCACAAAGGTTAAGGTTTCAAAGCAACGTTTAATTAATTGATTACTGCGTTGATGGGCAAGGTGAGCACCAAGGTAGCCACCCAATAATGATCCGATCAATAATACTGGCAGCCATGGCCAATAAATGGTCGCACCTGCCTGATAAATAGCAACAGCACCAATTGTATTCCAGCATAAACCAACACTGACGAGAGTGATTGCAACCGCTTGTTTGTAATCGCAACCAAACCAACGCACTAGAAATAAAGTTACAAATAAACCGCTGCCAGCAGTGAGGGAGCCGTTGATAATACCGATAATAAATAAACTTACTGCACCAACGATAAAGCCAAGCGCATTACGGTGCTGTGGGGCTGAAATTTGTCCGAGCTCTTTGGTAGTGACGGAATAAATACCAAGACTAATAATTAATGCGCCTAATGCAGCTTCGGCAAATTTAACCGGAATTAATAAAATTAGGTTAGCACCAAGGATGACACCAACAGTGCCGACGATGATCACATACAGCGTCAGTTTCCATGCCAAAGTGCCATTACGAATATGTTTTATTGTCGCACCTATGCCTAAAGCGACGCTGGCTATTTTATGGGTTGCTAGGGCAATACTAAAGGGAAGGCCGAGAAAGATAAGCAGTGGAAATTGGATCAGTCCTGCGCCACCACCTGAAAGTGAGGCCAGTGTGTTTGAAATTAGCGAGCCAATAAAAAGCCCTAATGTATTGAGCGCATCCATGCTATGTGGTTATCCTTAACCATAAGTAGGCTTTTAGCATAAAGGCTTAAATCAGCTGTTGCCAGCAATAAAAAACGCCCCAGCACAAAATTTTCGTGCTGGGGCGTTAGAACAGTTTTTAAAGTAATAAATTACTTAGCGTTAGCTTGTTCAGCCTGAATCGCAGTTAGTGCAACTGTGTAAACGATATCGTCTACTAGTGCGCCACGAGAAAGGTCGTTAACTGGCTTACGCATGCCCTGAAGCATTGGACCGATAGATACTAGATCTGCAGAACGTTGTACTGCTTTGTATGTTGTGTTACCAGTGTTTAGATCTGGGAATACAAATACAGTTGCTTTACCTGCTACTGGAGAGTTAGGTGCTTTAGAAGCAGCTACGTTTTCCATGATTGCAGCATCGTACTGTAGAGGACCGTCAATGATAAGATCAGGACGCTTCTCTTGAGCAAGTTTAGTTGCTTCACGTACTTTATCTACGTCTGCGCCTTTACCAGAAGTACCAGTAGAGTAAGAGATCATAGCAACGCGAGGTTCAATACCAAATGCTTTTGCAGAATCTGCAGATTGGATAGCGATTTCTGCAAGTTGCTCTGCTGTTGGATCTGGATTGATCGCACAGTCACCGTAAACCAATACTTGGTCAGGTAGTAGCATGAAGAATACAGAAGATACAATAGATGCATCTGGTGCTGTCTTGATGATTTGGAACGGAGGAACGATAGTGTTTGCTGTAGTGTGAACTGCACCAGATACTAGACCGTCAACTTCGTCGTTCTCAAGCATCATTGTGCCTAGGAATACAGAATCTTGTAGTTTCTCACGCGCCACAACATCAGTCATGCCTTTCGCGCCACGTAGCTCAACTAGACGAGCAACGTAGTTTTCACGTACTTCATCAGAGTTGATGATAGTTACGCCAGCACCTAGAACTACACCTTGTTGCTCAGCAACGCGGCGAATTTCTTCTGGGTTACCTAGAAGCACACATTCCGCGATACCGCGCTCAGCACAGATAGCCGCAGCTTTAACTGTACGTGGCTCATCACCTTCAGGAAGAACGATACGCTTAGCTGCTTTACGAGCAAGTTCAGTTAACTGGTAACGGAATGCTGGTGGGCTTAGACGACGCTCACGAGTTGAACCTTCAGATAGAGACTCAATCCAGTTACCATCGATGTGGCTTGCCATGTATTCGTTAACTAGCTCTACACGCTCTTTATCGTCTGCAGGAACTTCTAAAGTGAAGCTCTGTAGATTTAGCGATGTCTGCCAAGTGTTACCTTGAGCTGTCATTACAGGAAGACCAGTAGCGAATGCACGCTCACATAGATCCATAACAGGTTTAGGTAGGTCGTAACCACCAGTTAGTAGAAGAGCGCCTAGCTCAACACCGTTCATTGCAGCAAGACATGCAGCAACGATAACGTCTGGACGGTCAGCTGATGTTACTAGTAGTGAACCTGGACGGAAGTGCTCAACCATATTTGGAATAGAGCGTGCACAGAAAGTGATGCTCTTAATACGACGAGTTTCTAGATCACCAGTATTGATAATTTCAGCGTTTAGGTGCTGAGCAATATCTGTTGCACGAGTAGCGATTAGCTCTGCGCTCCAAGGTGCACAACCAAGTACACGGATAGGGCTAGAGTTGAACACTTGCATGATTTCAACATTTGAAGGCACAGTACCTTCAACGTCATCAAAGATCTCAGAAAGATCTGGACGAGTACGGCCTTCAGCATCAACAGGTGCGTTAAGTTTGTTAACAATAACACCAGAGATTTGCTTGTTCTTAATACCGCCGAAGTTAGAACATGCTACTTCGATACGCTCTTTAAGTTGCGCTGGGTTATCAGTACCAGGAGATACAACAAATACGATTTCTGCATCTAATGTTTTTGCAATTTCGTAGTTGATTTGGTTAGCAAATGGGTGCTTACGTGTTGGTACAAGACCTTCAATAAGTGCCACTTCAGCATTTGCTGTTGCTGCTTTAAAGCGTGCAACGATATCTTCAAGTAGAACGTCAGTTTTGTCGTTACGGATCAGTTCTTCTGCGCTTGCCATTGAGAATGGGTCAGCCAACTCCATTGTGCTATTTGCACGAATGATAGTCGTTGTTAGATCTGGCTGATCGCCACCGTGACGTGGTTGAGCGATAGGCTTGAAGAAAGAAACGCGAACGCCTTTGCGCTCCATTGCACGAAGTACACCAAGGCTAACGCTTGTTAGACCAACACCAGCGCCAACTGGGATAAGCATAATAGTACGAGACACTATAGATTCCTTTGACTATTGAATCGATACAGCACTGTTCAATAACAATTCGACTTTAGTGACTAAAGCAGAATAATCATAGAGCAGCACCACAGTAAAAGATGGTATTAAAAAAAACGGCTGACTAAAAGGTCAGCCGTTTCAATAATCGTAAGATTAGATCTCAGCTAGAAGTGCTGTATCTTCTGCGATTACTAATTCTTCGTTAGTTGAAACAACCATTGCAGGAACGCGGCTGTTTGCAGTAGTGATAACACCTTCGCCGCCGAAACGTGCTTTAAGGTTTGCTTCGTTATCTACTTCGATACCGAAGATAGCTAAACGGTTAAGAACCATCTCACGGATTGGTGCAGAGTTTTCACCGATACCACCAGTGAATACGATCGCATCAAGACGGCCTTCCATTGCTGCAGTGTAGCTTGCAACATACTTAGCTAGACGGTGACAGAATACGTCCATTGCACGTGTAGCTTCTTCTTTAGCGCCGTAGTTTTCTTCAACGAAACGACAATCAGAAGTCACGCCAGTAAGACCTAGTAGGCCAGACTCTTTAGTGAACATAGTGTTGATTTCAGCAACGCTCATACCTAGACGGTCGTGTAGGTGGAACATAACAGCTGGGTCAAGGTCACCACAACGAGTACCCATCACTAGACCTTCAAGAGGAGTAAGACCCATAGAGATATCTACAGATTTACCGCCTTTGATTGCACATACAGATGCGCCGTTACCTAGGTGACAGTTGATGATGTTTAGTTCATCAAGAGGCTTGTCTAGTAGTAGCGCTGTTTCACGAGCGATGAAACGGTGAGATGTACCGTGTGCGCCGTAACGACGGATACCGTTTTCTTTGTATAGACGGTAAGGAATTGCGTATAAGAAAGCTTCTTCAGGCATAGTCTGGTGGAACGCTGTATCAAATACCGCAACGTTCTTTAGGCCAGCAAAGTTGTGCTTAGCAGCTTCGATACCGATAACGTGTGCAGGGTTGTGTAGTGGTGCGAAATCAGACGCATCTACGATACCTTGAAGAACAACATCGTCGATTAGAGCTGAAGCAGAGAACTGCTCGCCACCGTGTACGATACGGTGACCGATAGCGCCTAGGTTCTCTTTTAGTTCTGGCTTAGAAGCAAGAATAGTATCAACCATGAATGCTAGAGCTTCTTCGTGAGCAGCGCCGTCACCTAGTTGAGCTTCGTGCTTGCCATCAAGTTTCCACTTGATACGAGCTTCAGGAAGACCTAGACATTCTGCTAGACCTGAAAGATGTTCTTCACCAGATACTGGATCAATGATGGCGAACTTAAGAGATGAACTACCGCAGTTTAGAACTAAAACCAGCTTAGACATGAGAGTGACTACCTATAATCTGTCTGAAAGTTGATATTCATGTTTGAATAAAAAAGTACCCCTAGAATAGACGAATTATAATTCATCGTCCTCCTAGAGGAGAAAATCACGCTCTTTCCTGAGAAATAGAATTGAGTTACCTCTAATTCTGGGTCATCCTTGACAGAGCCTAGCTTGCAGTTAAGGTCATTAACGGCAACAATTACATCTAGGCTCGCCTAGAATAACCGATTGTTACGCAATATAACAAAAAGATTTTTAGAAATTTTTAATTTGAATCAAGTTTGTTGTGTGTTTTTTTTAAATGTTATAATTTTTTTTGATGAGTGGTGCATTATGGCTCAACATACAATGTGGAAACACTTTCAGAATGGTCAGCATTACATGACAACATGGCCAATGCGCAAAGAGTTAGCGGCTGTTTTCCCTGAGCATCGGTATATTAAGGCCACCCAATTTGCAACCAAAGTGATGCCGGCAGTTGCCGCTATCAGCATTTTGACTCAAATGGTATTTCATAATTATGATGCGATGCCACAAGCGATTGCGATTGCGTTATTAGCGATATCAATGCCATTACAAGGGTTATGGTGGTTAGGTAAGCGCAGTCAAACGACATTGCCACCATCGTTAGCAAAGTGGTATAGCGAAATTTATCAAAAGATTGTCAGCGAAGGCCACGCGATGCAGCCGAAAAAGTCTCAGCCGTGCTATCAAGAATTAGCAGATGTATTAAATCGAGCATTTAAGCAATTGGATAGGCATGCATTAGATCGTTGGTTTTAATCGACTTTAATGATGTTTTACAACGATATTTGATGTAATAAAAAAGAGTCGTTAATACGACTCTTTTTTGTTTGGTTCTTATCGCGCATTACATAATGGCTAAGAGCGATTATTCTTCGTCGAAATCAAAATCTGGACGCTGTGCACGTGTTGCAGGCTTTGCCAGAATTTCTAAGTATAAAGATGGTAATTCTAGCTTTTCAGCTTCATCAATGTACTTGTTGATTTCTTTTACGTGAATAACTTTTGCTTCTTGCTCGGTATGACCAAACTTGCAATCAAAATCCCAAAAATCAGTACCAGCAGGTAATGTTTTGTTACGCTCACGGCGAATGTATTTCTTCACATCGTGTTTAACTGATTCTACAACACGAGCAGGTGCTTTTTTGGGATGAGTTAAAGCAAATGTTTTTTTCATTGTTTTCCTAATTAATTTGGCTCAAAGAAAAGAGCTCTGGCTTTATTTTACTGTAAATTGTCGTGGGTAGCGATGGGGTAAGGCTGAAATTCGTGCGATAAAAAAAAATTCATCAACTGAGAACTTTTTTGCAACTAATTTTAATGATGGCGGTCTTATCTATAACTGGATAATAAAATTGTTTGAAAACGTAATAATAATGACATGCTATAACCGTATTATAGTACCCATTGTGCACTATTAGTTGATGACTATTCAGGCGATAAACAGGTTGTTAAGGTATAATTACTGAGTAACTCAGAGATATAGCTGTTATCTCTCTTAGAACCCCAACTGCTTGGCCGCCGATGGGGTTCTTCTCTTTCTGGCGTTAGTGATTTAATTATTTTGATGTTATTTGTAACATTTTAAATCACTATTTCTCTGTCCTATGGCTTTCATAGCCGCCATCATTTTATCTTTTTGTACATACCGTTGTGGCAATGGTTGCATCTTTACTGTGAAATCTTGTGCATCAGCATCTAGCGATACTTGATCTGACACCGGGGTGACCATCATTACTTTTAGGGTCGGATTACGCGCTTTAATGCGTGATGCGGTGCCTAAGCCTTCCATAGTATGAAATCGACCAGCAACATGAATAATTTGTTGGTGAGGATGGTGGCTTAAATAATCAACCATGCTTTCTGCCATGGTGTCATCCCATGTTGTTTGGGCTGCAAATTGACGCTTCGTTTGGGCTTCATCGCCATGGTGCATTGAGGCTATAAAAGTTTGTTGATAAGCGTCCATGGCTAACGTTAATGAACGCGCAGCCCATAATCGTTCATTAGGAGGGAGCTTATTAAGGTATTCAGCTCCTTGACGTCCAACACAACGCACAATTGATTTTGGTGCATTTGCTGCAATCACATTTAATTTATTCTGCTTTGCAAATTCGACTAATGGTCGATAATCACTGTCATAATTTGGCCATGCATTGGCTTCTTTTATCAAGGTTTTTTCACCAATATTTCCCGCTAAATAGTCATTAACGACTGCTTGTTTATCGCGCGTAAATTGTTCCATAGATAAGGTTAAATGTGGATTTTGCTGATAAAGCGCCGCCATTAATTGAGCTTGCAAAAGGTGGGCTGCAGGGTGGCTATGCCATTCACCGACTAAAATAATGTCAGCGGTTGATAATGCTTGCGCTAATTGAGTTATAGAGAGAGGTTCGCCTTGAGGGCTAGCGATGGTGTAATCATACAAGGTTGCTGGTGGTGAAGATGCACAGCCAACCAGTAAGCTTGCAACACCGAGATACATCAATGATTTCATTATTATTATACCGACGAGAAAACGATAAATAATAAATGTAATGAGATTGATTATCAATAATAACTGATAATCAATCTCGTTTGTCTATTCAAAGGCGGTTAAATAACTTAACGACGGCGATAAACACGAATTGCAAAATCAGCTTCGCAACTAAAATTTTGCGCTTGTGCGAGTTGTTGCCATACCTGATCAGAGGTTTTCCATGCAAATGGGGTCATTTGCATTAATGCTGTCGCTTCTTCACCACTTAAAGTCATGTCATAGTGAAGTTGCTGATCTGCGACTAATTCAAAGCCTTCAATATTTTCTACAGGCACATCATGTAAATTTACACCGTTATAAATCAACTCTTTAAGTTGGTATAAATGACGTGGTGCCGGTGTTACTGCAACCAAAATTCCGCCTGGTTTTATCGCTCGGTTTAGTTCTTCACCTTTACATGGCGCATAAATACGTACCACACCATCAAAAAAGTGGTCGGCAAAAGGTAAGCGGTGACTCGATGCGACACAGAAATCACAATCATGGTAGCGCTTAGCGGCATATTTAACCGCAACTTTGGAAATATCTAGCCCATGAATACTGATATCTGGAAATTGTTGGCGCAGTTGTACAAATTCAGAGGTGTAATAACCTTCACCACAACCAATATCAAGCAATTCTGTGGCTGTAGGTGGTAGCTGTTGACGTAATTGCGCCATAACAGCATCACGCAATGGTTGATAATGATCAGTATTAAGAAATAAGCGTCGTGCTTGCATCATTTCTTTATTATCACCAGGATTTTTCGAACTTTTATGATGTACAGGCATCAGGTTTACATAGCCTTCTTTGGCCTGATCAAACTGATGATTATTACTACAGCGGTATGATGTTGATGATGTGCTGTGAGCATCCATAGTAAGTGGCAGGTGACATAAAGGGCATTGATAAGACATGTAATAGACCAAAGCTGAAAAACAGCCGTAGAGTGTAATGGTTATTAGCGATTGCCGCTAACAGATTTTGAGTATAAAAAAACAAGCCCTCATCACTGAAGGCTTGTTATGTCATACATGATTAACTCGTGGTGCGTACTTTATATTCCGCTTTATCGAGTCCGTGTTTTTTCATTCTTAAATACAACTTCTTACGTGGTATTTGTAAGTATGATGACACTTCATTAATACGCCCTGAAAACAGGTATAACGCATCCTCAATAACTTGCTTTTCATAGCCATCAACTAAATCATCCAACGGACTACTCATTTGATCTAACGGTTTAGAACGCTCTTGCCCTGCGAGTTTAACGATACCAATGGCATATAACTCAGCGACATTTTTAAGCTCTAAGACGTTTCCTGGCCACTCATAGCGATTTAGAATAGCTAAATAAGCTTTATCAATTGCAGGAATTGTTTTATTGAGTTTCTTACAACTTTGCTTAATATAGTGTTTAAATATCAAAGTGATATCACTACTACGTTGACGTAATGTCGGTAAGTTAAATCGTACTTGGCTTAAAAAGTAGAACAATTCTGGTAAAAATTGCTCAGTTTCAACCGACTCGGTTGGATCGCCATCAAATAGCGCAATCACACGAACTTCTTTTTTACCTTGGCGTTCTTGTTCAAGTAAAAAACGGCACAACCATTGCTGAGTTTCAATCGGCATATGGTGAGGATTACACAAGCATAAACAACCACTACGCGCAGAAATCATACTACGCTGTAAATCAGGTGTGCGCGTAATGTTAGCCGCATTTACCTCAACAAAAGGCCCATTACTTAATTGGCTATTTTGGTGAAGTAATTTTGCAACAGTATGACGGCCTGTACCACTTTCACCTTCAATCAACACATCTTTGGTTGTTAAGGCGATAGTTTTTAATTGCTCGCGAATTTTAATGATTAATGGGCTTTCTCCCAATAATACTTCGGCAGTGGTGGTATGTAAGGTGTTTCGCTGCTCTATAATTTGGCGACGCTGAGGTAAATATTTCTCAAGCAGTGTAATCAACTCTTTTGGCTGCAAAGGTTTTTGCAAAAAGTCGACAGCGCCTTTTTTAAGTGCGCCAACAGCCATTGGAATATCACCATGTCCAGTAATAATAATGACAGGTAACTCATGATCAAATTGCTGAATTTGAGCTAACAATTCCATACCATCTAAACCGGGCATGTACATATCAGACACAATAACACCTGACCAATTACGCTTTAGCATTCCCAATACTAGCGTTGGATCAGTTACGCTTTGTGCTTTAAATCCAGCTATTTCAAGTAGTTCTTGATAGGCCTCGACAACATCATGATCGTCATCAACAATCAGTACTTCAATATCATCACTTATCATATTTATTTAACTCCAGTACGACCATTGCTCCACCTGATAAGCTAGAGGCAAGGAAGATTTCACCCTTTAGTCGCGTCATAATTGAACCACAAATACTTAACCCAAGGCCTAACCCAACATCCTTAGTGGTGGTAAAGGGAATGAATAATTTTTTAATGATAGCGGCATCAAAACCATCACCACTGTCATAGACGGCCAATCGAATTTTATTCGCAGGGCTATCTAGTTGAGTAATTTTTATCTCGCGTTGTTCACAATGCGCCACTGCATCGCAGCTATTGACTAATAAATTAACCAATACTTGTTCTAATTGAACCTGATCGGCAAGTGCAAACAGCGGCTGTTCAATCGTATTTACCATTGTTGTTTGTTGTAGTTTGGCGCGACTTTCAACCAATGTTAATGCTTGTTTGATTGAATCTTGAACGTCAACGTCACTCAATGGCTTGGTAGCTGATTGTTTTTTAGCAAAATTTCTAAAATTAATGATTAGTTTACTCATTCGAGTAACTAGATCGTCTATTTTTGTCAGATTTTGGGGTAGATTTTCGTATTTTTTGTGATCAAGTGCAAGTTTGGCACTGAAGATTCGCGTCGAAATCGCTGATAAAGGTTGATTAAGTTCATGCGCAAGCGATGTCATTGTTTGACCAACGACGGCCATTTTAGCGGCTTGAATTAATTCATCTTGGGTTTCGAGTAAATCGCCTTCAATCCGTTTACGATCTTCTATTTCATCTCGTAGCTGCTGGTTGGTGATGGTCAGTGATTGCGTTTTTTCAGCAACAGTATTTTCTAACCAGCGGGCAGTTGTCTCTTGTTCAGTAATATCCGTCATCGTCATAATAACTTTGTCGTCATTACCTTGAGTAAAAATACGAAAATCTAAACGTAAATATAAACTATGATGATGTTTAGTGACTAATTTAACTGTCATGTTATAGGCACCATTACTCATTAATGGGCCATTAGGCGTGAATAAGTGCTGTAATGCTGTTGTGACTGAGTGGTTAAATAAATCCCAGACTTGATGTTTTTTAGTCAAATTACAAAAATTTAATTGTTTTAACGCCTGTGGATTAACAGATTCGACTATTCCGCTAAGATCGCAAGTAATAATACTGGCTTGAGTATTATTGATCAGATTAAGTGCATTAGAATTTTGAATTTCTTGCATTTGTTGGCAAAAGTAGCGCAAATTATCACCTAAAATACCAATCTCATCCACACCAGTTGTTTGTATATGCGCATTAAGATCACCACTGGCAATGGCTTGTAAATCTTGACCAAGTAAGTTTAAGCGTTTAACCACACCACGGCCAACCAAATAAATCGATAAAATAATACTGAGGATAATAGTAATAAATACCACTCCAAAGAGAACTAAATTACTGATCCAAATAGAATGGCGTGTTTCACCATTGAGTTTTGATAGTGCATTATCAGCATGATTAACTAAGGTTAGTATAATATTTTCTTGTTGGGTTAGTTTACTTTTAATATTACGTTGCGCCTGAATAATTTTTATATTGTTTATATTATCTTGGGTTAATAATTTTTGCAGATTACCATTAGGTATAACTAATTGAGTAAACTCTTGTTGTAATTGTCGGTACGCAATTGTTGATGGATAATTATTTAATTGCTTACTGATTTTATTGAGTGTTACGATTTTTTGACCTATAGCAGCAAATGCTGCATTAATGTCGTTATGTTGACGATGTAGAATAATATCTTCAATAAGTTGATGTAATTCATTTTCATTAACAGTTATTGCTTGAATAACCGAAAATTCAGTCATAACATTTTTAATATTATTATCATGAATAAGTGGCGATTGTTGAGGGTTATTTAACAGCCGCATCATTTGCCATTCAATTTCTAGCCGCAACGGTTGTAATTCATCAATGAGGTCTTGATGTAGCCTCTTAATGGTATTTTCGGTTTGTTTAAGCGCAAATTGCTGAGTATTTCTTTGCTGCAATAAGGCAATATAACTATCAATATTAGCAACTAATTGCTGCTGACCTGATTTTATTTTTGGGTAGTAATATAAACTGGATATGTTGTCTATTGATTGATGAATATCTTTCAAAACAGAAGCGATATTTTTCTTGATAGTTTTGTGCTTGAGTGGATTGGTATTTATATCTAATGCGACTAGTGCAGCTTGTAATTCAGCAGTGCTGCGCTCTAAACGATAACTTGCGCGAAGGGTTGGCATATTTTCATTAGCAATTGTCTCTATTTGTTGGCTAAGCTTTTGCCATGTTAGAGCAGCAATAACACTGACGCTGATGGTTAAAAACGCCATTAATATAATAGCTAAGGTTAGACGACTACCGATAGTATTATTTTTTACGCAACGAATCATGGTTATTTTATATTCCATTGATAATGGCATCTTGCTAATAAAATGGATCTTATTGAACAACAATTAGCAGCAAAGAAATAAAATGATTATACGTAGTGATTGCAACGATCACTAACTGTTTTTATAACAAAGGCGATACTGTTATTAACATGAGGATGGGTTGTTATTCTTAGGCAATGTAAGGGTTACAAAGTGGTTTTTTGTTTTTATAGGGTGAGAATATATTTCAATCAATAAAACCGAGTATCTTGACTCGGTTTTATTGTGCGAATAATTAATTTAGGCAGTAATTATCTGTTGGATTTCGCTGCATGATAAATGGTAATGACGAGGACATGCACGCCAAATTTTTAGCATACGTAGATATTTTTCAAGCATCGGTACGTGGCTATTAAATTGGTGCTCATTTTTAGGGAACTGTGGGTATAAGCCTTCATCATTAGTTAAGAAGCGAACGTAGTTGACTAATTTAGCTTCAGTAATGATATCAAAACCCAAGAATTGTAGTCGACGTTGATCAATGTCTTTTGCACCATCACAACGGCAATCTTCTAAATTGAATGATTCTTGCAGCGCATGATACATCTCCATGATTTCAAGAACGTGTTTACATTCGTCTTCTGACACTTCGCCAAAATCTTTATCAAGTTCGCGCATTTGTAAGCAATAACCACGTTCAACAATCATTTGCAGGCGACGGTATTTATCGGCATTTTCTGGCGTCAGTTTTGCCATGATGTAGTATTGGTTTGATAGAATTAGACGTTGAGCGTTAGTCATATCCATTGCAGTAAGCCTCAAATTTTTTATAGATTACTACACTCACTCAGTTTTTATTAGTTACTGTGGTGAGAGCAAGAAATATTTATTATGAGCGTGAGATTAGCAGGTTGAGTGTAAAATAAAATGATCTGACACCACGAATAGGCTTTTTTTTTGTTAGTGAATGTTATTCATTTGATATAAAAGTAAATTTTTTATCTATTTGATTTTTATTGAAAACCCCTTTTTTTGTGGGTTTATTTGTTATGATGAATGATACTAAAACAGTATTGGCAGTACATATAACCTACCAATACTGGAGTGGTTAATGGGGATAATTAACTTAGGCCAATGATATTGCCATCAGCATCGAGATCAAGGCTCATGAATGCTGGTTTTTCAGGTAAACCAGGCATGGTCATAACATTACCGCACAAGGCATAGATAAAACCGGCACCTGCACACAATTTTAGCTCTCTAACAGGAACAGTGAAATCTGTAGGCGCGCCCTTGATATGCGGCTCTGTAGTAATAGATAGTGGTGTTTTTGCCATACAAACCGCGAGATCATTAAAACCTTGTGCCTTTAATTGGGCTAATTGTTGGGTTGCTAAAGGAGATAGCTCAATGTTTTTAGCACCGTAGCCAACTTCCGCCACTGCCATTAATTTCTCTTCAATCGTTTGATCTAACGTATAAAGAGGTTTGAAATTAGCCGGGGTTTTACAGGCATTAACAACCGCATGAGCAAGTTCAATTGCACCATCACCGCCTTTTGTAAATGCTTCACTTAAGGCAACATCGACATGAACATTGAAGGTTGAGTTTAAAATTAACTGTTTTAATTGCCCAAGTTCTTGATCGGTATCTTGTGGAAAACGGTTAATTGCAACTACCACCGGTACGCCATATTTGGCTGCATTATTGATATGCCAACGTAAGTTTTCAAACCCAGCTAGCAGTGCTTTAGCATCGGGTTCAAAAATGCTGTCAGGTAAAGGTTGCCCTGGACGTAAGTCATACAACCCTGAATTTGCTTTAAGGCCACGTAACGTTGCCACAACAACGGCACAGTCAGGCCCTCTTTGTGCTTGTTGGGCTTTGATATTGCAGGCTTTCTCAAACCCCATATCGGAACCAAAACCGCCTTCGGTTACGGTAAATTCACTTAATTTAAGCGCGATTTTATCGGCAATGATCGAAGAGTTACCATGCGCTATATTAGCAAATGGTCCTGAATGAATAAGGGTGGGTATGCCTTCTAAGGTTTGCATTAAGGTTGGTTCAATAGCCTCACACATAGTGACGGCCATCGCACCCGCAACCTGAAGATCTTCAGTGGTAACAGGCTCTCCATCGAGATTATAAGCAACGACAATTTTACCTATCCGTTGGCGCATGTCGGCTAAATCTGTCGCGAGCGCTAAAATAGCCATTAATTCAGAAGCAGCTGAAATATCAAACCCATCTTGACGCTCAAGGCCGTTAATGGTTTTACCCGGTTCATTTTGACCAATAGTGATCATTCGCAACGCGCGATCATTGTGGTCCATAACTCGTTTCCAAGTAATATTATTAATATCAATTCGAAGTGCAGGCAAGCCAGTATGAGCAGCAAAAGTCTCATAACCTAAGCGGTCTTCATGGTAGAGGCGAGCATCTAATGCGGCTGCAGCAAGGTTATGGGCAGCAGTAACAGCATGAATATCACCGGTTAGGTGTAAGTTGAGTTTTTCCATTGGTGCAACTTGGCTATAACCACCACCGGCAGCACCTCCTTTAACCCCAAAAACCGGCCCCATTGAAGGTTGGCGAATACAAGCAAAAACAGAGTGGTTAATTTTAGCTAACCCTTGTGCTAAGCCAATGGTTGTGACCGTTTTACCTTCACCTAATGGGGTTGGTGTAATCGCAGTTACGAGTACCAGTTTACCTTCAGGTTTATGCACTAAGCGTTTTAATATCGCTGGTTTAACTTTAGCTTTTAAACTGCCTTGAGGCGTAAGATCTTGTGCTTCAATGCCGGCATTTAAGGCGATACGATCAATAGGGGTAAGTAACGTTGCACGGCAAATTTCGATGTCGCTTTTCATGAGAGCTTATTTCCTCATAGGCAGAGATAGTAGTACGAAGATTGTTATTATTGGGTGCTATTGTAATTGCAGATGGCTACTTTTCATTAAAGCAAACGTTTGCTTTTGGTTTATACCATAATTTTATCATGGATAAATATCATTTTATGGTTTTTTGATAGATGCTATTGCTAATTAGTAATGAATAAGCAGTGAATGTTTTTATTTTGTTGTGATAATGGAATGTATTATTCCATTATTAGTTATTGGTTGTTTTTTGCTCCGCCTTTACAGTAGAGCCAATATAAAAAATGACCCTGATCAATTAGGGTGTAAATTTAGTAAAGGAAGTTATTATGCAAGAACAAGAACAAGAACCTGTAACGAAGTGGCAATACACCTTACCTATTTCATTATTTATTATGGTGGCGCTAATTTCTTTTCTTGTTGTTATTTTACCGATGTCCCGATAAATAAACGTTTTTTAAGTATTAAATAGAAAAGAGCGACTTATCTAGCACCTGTAGAGGTAAAGATAAGCCGCTCTTTTTGTATGTCACGTGATGGAATCACGGCATAAAATTAGTACATTACTTTTTTTCCATAGCTAGCAAGAATATTCTTGATCGTTTCCATGGTTTCTTTTTTCGGTGGCTGAACCCCTTTTAGTGGGTATTCATAGCCAAGTGCTTCCCATTTGTGCTCGCCAAGCTGATGGTAGGGCAGCAGCTCAATCTTCTCGATATTGTCCATATCTTTAATAAATTCGCCAAGCAAATGTGCTGAGCGTTCATCATCGGTATAACCAGGAACAACAACGTAGCGGATCCATGTTTTTTGACCGCGTTGATGTAGGTAACGTGCAAAATCAAGTACACGTTTATTGGCTACGCCAACCAGATCTTGGTGAATAGTGTCATCCATTTGTTTAAGATCAAGCATAACCAAGTCAGTGGCATCTAGCACTTCATCAACAACATCAGTATGTTTACGAATATAACCATTGGTATCAAGACAAGTATGAATACCATCAGCTTGCGCAGCACGGAAAAAATCACGGACAAATTCTGGTTGTAGCATAGCTTCACCACCAGAGGCGGTAACACCACCACCAGAAGCGTTCATAAAGTGACGGTAAGAACGCGCCTCATGCATTAATTCTTCGACGGCAGCTTCACGACCGTCATGAGTATCCCAAGTATCACGGTTGTGACAGTATTTGCAGCGCATTAAGCAACCTTGCAGGAATACAATAAACCGAATTCCTGGCCCATCGACGGTTCCGCAAGATTCGAAAGAGTGAATACGACCTGTTACTGACATTGTTTTATTTCTCCGCATACTGCGTTTTATTTATGTGTTATTTTATTACAAAACGATGTCTGAATATAGCGAAAACTCTGGGTTGTTAATTAACTAGACCGCGTTGTTATGATTAACATTGATAGTCGTTTTATTTGCTATGTTATCTCTTTAGAAAGTGAATCATTGACCAGTTGTTGGCTTCGTTGCTGCCACTGTGTATACCAAATTGGAATTAGACTAACAGGCAATGGCGGAGAAATAAAGTACCCTTGCGCTAATTCACAGCCCATATTTTGTAATTTTAGCCACAAGGTAATATCTTCTACGCCTTCTGCGATAGTGATTAAGTTAAGACGTTGCGCTAATACGAGACAGGTCTCAATAATCACTTTTGCAGTGTAGTTAGTGGGCATTGCTTGGACGAAACTGATATCTAATTTTAATGACTTAAACGGCAAAATATCAAGTTGTTTAAGTGATGAATAGCCAGTACCAAAATCATCAATGGAAAGATTAAAACCATGCATACCGAGTCGTGCAGCAGCTTCTAGTGCTTGTCCTGCGGATTCAAAAATATCGGATTCTGTTAGCTCAAAATACAGCCAATGATGCAGTTGTGGATGCTGGTGATGGAGGGTTAATACCGTATTAATAAAACTGCGTTCAACTAATGTATTGGCAGATATATTAACGGCAACTTTGCGGGCACTCAAAATGGCTTGATGACTAATAATATGATTAATAATCAGTAATGCTAGTTGAGTGTCTTTGCCTAGATTGGCTAAAAGTTTAATAAATTTTATAGCAGGTACAATGCCATGATCTGGATGAATAAAACGGATTAAGGCCTCACTCGCTATCCATTCTCCAGTTTTCATATTGACAATCGGTTGGTAATAAGGACTTAGGTAGCCGGCATGTAAAGCATCAAGAATGTCTTGTTCTTTAATCTCTTGCTGTAGTGGAAGTGGTGGGATAGTTGGTTGTAAATCAATTTTAGCCAGCGTCAGCAATTGCTTTAGTTGATCAAGAAGGGTCGGTTTAACTAATGTCCCTAATAGATTGAGGCCGTAGTTTTTACACATTTTATTTACGCTATCGAGCACTTCTGCATCTAATGCACTGGTGATAATAATCTTACCGTTAAATTGCTGCTCTGCGAGGTGGCCAAGAAAACTGATGCCATCCATTTGTGGCATATTGAGATCGCACAACAATAATTGTGGCTGATAATTTTGCATTATTGCTAAGGCATCGATGCCATTCGCTGCACAATGTATTTGGTCGTAATTAGGATCGATCAGATGAGCTAATTGGGTTGCAAGAACTTGACGTTGAAAGTCATGATCTTCAATCAATAATATGTTCATATTTCGATCCTAATTGCTATGAATTTGTAGGGATAATTGTTTAATTAATTGTTCAATATCAGCGTAATATAAGTGTAAGTCAGGCTTATTTATTTGAATCTTTTGAGAGCAAGACTCAAGCTTATCAGCAACCTGTGCTAATTGATGAAAAGCCATCATTCGTGCAGCCCCTTTGATGCGATGGCTGATCATAAATATATTATCATTATTTTGTTGTGTGATAGCGGTATTTAGTTGCTCTAAATCATCAATACAAGCTGTCAAATATTGTTGGAGCAATGTCTGACACACCTCTTTGTCCCCAAAAATCAGCTGTAGTTCATTAATATCAATTATCATCGCTGGTGGCGACTCAATATTTGTCTGAGGTAATTGTGGTAACACTTGAGCCTTATCTATTGTTGCAGATGGTTGTAGCCATCGATCCAACACTGTTTTTAGCTGCTGTTGTATTAATGGTTTTATTAAATAGTCGTTAAATCCCATTGCTCTAAAACGGTCGGTATTTGTTAGAGCATTAGCTGTAACAGCAATAATAGGTAATGGAGAGCTTGCTGTATGTTGCTCTTGTTCGCGAATTATTTTGGTTAGCTCATAGCCATCCATTTCTGGCATATGGCAGTCGGTTAATAAAAGACTGTAATTATTGTTGGCTAAGGCGACTAACGCTTGTTTACCATTATCAACAATATCAACGGCATAATTGAGCTGCTCTAATTGCTGTTTGAGTATTTGTTGGTTTATTGGATGATCTTCTGCCACCAACACATAACGATTTTCAGCGATAGCTTGCTCACGAGTAAGAGGAGCTTGGACAGTATATGCAAATTGACTATCGTTATTGTAAGGTTGAAAAGGTTGAGTTAATGCTCGGTACAGCTGGTTAGGCAGTAATGGACTCAACGAAATATTACGTGCATTGATATTTGAAGTGAGCATTACATCTGCTGAAGTAATGGTGATCCAATTTACCGATGGCAAGTTAATCGCAATCCAATTTAAATTAATATTATGCTCAATGACCCAAGATTGAGGAACAAATAGTGTATCAATGCATTGTATTGATACTGCGGCTGCCAGTTGTTCTTTAGTGGTCGCGGTTAATACCGTAATTGGACATTGCCAAGCCGTCAGGTAATTGATCAAAATCGAATCATTTACCATGGCTAATAGCCCACAATGTTTGTGTAGTGATTTAGTTTCAGTTGGCTGACAAACATCAAACCCAAGTGTAATCGTAAAGCTTGTGCCTTGATCTGGCTGACTTGCTACCGTGATAGTGCCATTCATAAGTTGGATCAATTGGTGACAGATTGAAAGCCCTAATCCTGTTCCGCCATAACGGCGAGCACTGTCTTGGTCTAGTTGCTCAAAAGGCTGAAATAATTTATTGATATCTTGCGCAGAAATACCAATGCCAGTGTCGGTAACTTTAAAACTAATGATCTGTTGGTTATCCTGTTGAGATAATAGATTTATCTCAAGTCTAATCGAGCCGTTAGAAGTAAACTTAATCGCATTATTGAGTAAGTTATTAAGTACTTGTTTTAAGCGCATACTATCAAAGCATAAACTTTGGGCGATATTAGGATCAATCCATAATTTAAAGTCTAGCCCTTTTTGTGCTGCATGAATGGCATGGGGCTGCACTAAAACTGTAGCAACTTTAATGAGTTGTTTTTCACGCAGATCGAGCTTGAGTTTTTTGGATTCAAGTTTTGAAAAATCTAAAACATCATTGACGATATTTAATAAATTTTCACTTGAGAGGGTGAGGTTTTGGTGAATTTGTTGTAATTCAGGTTGCTGTGCATAAGGCTTCATTAAATCCAATAAACAAATAATGCCGCTGATCGGGGTGCGAATCTCGTGACTCATCATCGCTAAAAAACGTGATTTAGCGGTGGTTGCTGCTTGTGATTTTTGTTGAGCTGCGGTTAATGCCAGTTGTTGGTGTTTTAATTGCGTGATATCAATCAAAATACTGTTCCATTGCCAACCTGTTGTTGCAGGCGTTATTTGACAACGCAGTTCAATCCAACATGAGTTATTACCTTCTTGAGTATTAAGCTGAAGTTCTGTACGCCAATAACCTTTCTTGACCGCATTGCGCATCGCAGTAAGTAAGCATTGATAATCATCGCGTAAAGCCATTCGCTGTTGCAGCAATTGGGGGAAAAAATAAAACTTACTTGCTGAGGTGCCGGTAAAATCAATAATTTTTTTACTCATAAACAGAATTTCAATATCCATAGGATCATCACTTTTTTGGTGATGCTGGATTAATACGCCATCAAAATTATTGGTTAAGTAAGTTAATTTATCTTCAACCGCTTTACGGTGTTTTATTTCATTGGTTAAACGACGATTCCAAATCGTAACTGCACCAATAATACAGCAGATCACTAGTCCAAAAATAATAATTATAATCAATAGTTTGTGATAGTCCCCGTCAGCTTTAAGCGTCACTGTATGCCATTTTTTTTGAATGTCATTTAAGGTGTCAGGCGGTAAAGAATCTAGCGCTTTATTAAAAATATCACGTAACAAATAATTGTTTTTGCTAAGGGCAAATGAGATCTTTCGATGGTGGTCATCAAGGTGGCTAGAGACAATTTTAAATTGGCCTAAAAAGTTTTTTTGTAATAACACCTGTGTTGTCGAAAGAGGTAAAGCAGCATAGTTAATTTTACCGTCAGCAAGCGCCTGAAGAATATCATTCTTGGTATTAAAATTATGGATTTGGGTGGTAGGATAGTGTTCTTGAACCAGTTGTGAGCCAAAATCAGAGGCAAGTACGCCGATAACATCATCCTTGCCAATACCCGCTAATTTTGTATGGTTAATGCGATCAATGATGACCCACTTATCATTACCATAAGGGGTGGTAAATGTAACTTCTTGTTGACGTTTATTAGTAACAGCTACCGCTGCGATGATATCAATATCGTTGCTTTCTAGTTTTTGCTTACCGTCTTGATAATCGATTATTGGTATAATCGTTGTCGAAAAATGAAGTTTATTGTTGATGTGTTTGAGAATGTCGTTAACTTGATTAAAGGTAATATCGTTATTATTCAGTATCTCTGACTTTGGAAATTGGTAACCAATACGAATATTTTTATGGTGTTGTAAGTAATTGGTTTCAGCAGCGGTTAAATGCAACTCATGGGGATCTCCCAACATTTGTTGTTGTTTGTTTGTCAGCCAATTATCATAAATTTCAGTAAGTTCTGATTCTGACAATTGAGAATAAGCTTGGTTTATCTTGTTGATAAGCGAACGATTATTTTTAGTTGCTGTGATATATAACCGCTCAAAAGGCAGTGTTGTTAAAGGTGAGAAATATAGCGAATGCTGTAAATCGCCATAAGTGTATAAGTTTTGTAACATAAGACCATTACCAATATAGACATCAGCTAAGCCTTTTTCGACAGCGTTCAGTGCCACTTTATTTGATGGCATAGAAAGAATTTGTTTCGCTAATTGCATATCAACTATTTTTTGTTCGATAGCAAAGCCCTCTTCAAGACTAACAATAATCTCGTTAAGGTCTGTGAGGCTTGTATGCAGGGGAGAACGACTGAGCATGGCATAAGAGGCACTTAAAATAGGAGTACTAAAAAGCATGTATTTTTGGCTCTCAAAGGTTGCTGCGACACCAATCAGTAAGTCAATTTCCTTGCGCTTAAAAGCCGACACCATCTCATTAAAGCTTGGGTAGCAAATACTTCGAACTTGATAGCCAGCTTTAGCTGCTATTGCATCCATTAACGACGGTAGTAAGCCAATAATCTTGTTATTTTTTTTAAAAGCTAACGGTGCCCAGTTAAATGAGGTATAGCCAACTGTGATAACTGGCTTTGCTACGATGTCATGAGCGGGCGCGGCATAAAGGCTAAAACTCAATATTAACGTTAGCAATAGTGTGAAAGTTCGCATCGATAAATACCTGAAATAACAAATCAATATAATGGCCGTTGTAGACTGCGGTATTGGGCTTTTAATTTTAAATACCATTCAGGTTTAAAGTCCTGCGATTCAAAAGTCCATCTGGCTTCTTTAATCCATTGCTGATGCTGTGGTTCATTGTCTACATACCCACGGGATGACAATTCAACTAAGCAGCGTGCTAATACTTCATCAAAACGATAATAAGGCCAGAGTTGTAATATCGCTTGTCCCGCTTCAACATAATATTTTTGTTTGACTAGCCTCAGTGCGTGGCGATATTGCTCATCTGTTCGATGATCTGATGTCGGTTGCATTGTTTCTAACCACATATTTTTTATGATTGAATGTGGTTCATTTTGACGTTGTAGCAGATTGCGCTGTAAACGCTGATAACAGTCAGTTTGATGACGTGTCATGGCTAAGCGTTTGCTAATACAAAGTGCAATCGCATCAAATTCAAAACTGTGGTTTTCTGGGTCTATATGGTGAATAGCATCCATTGCTGCGCTATAACTTTTATAGGCTCCAAGATTATTATCGTTATCTAAATACTGCCATGCTTGCAGCAAGTAAATAAAAGGCCGTTCATGTTTAGTGATGGTCTTCTGTTGGCTGATTGTGCGCCACAAGCGTTCAATAGGTAAGCTTTTTTTATCACTATGCTGCAATTGCAACCAGATAATAAACGCGTGATAACACGGTTTATCCCACACCGAATAGCGAAGATAAGAAATTGCTTCACGCAAATGTTGCTGCATCGCACTGTGGTTTTGAAAATGAGATTCTATCCATAACAAACCAAACAGGCGTTGTAGATTATTTTTGCTAACATTATGCGCTTGTAACCAAAAATCATAACCCTGAGTGATTTTATTTTGTAATAATGCAGCACTGGCACTGTATTCAAGCAGCATTAAATGGTTTGGGTATGCGTGGTGTAATTGGGTTAATAATGGATTAAGCGCCTTAAAATTTTGTTGCTGTATCCATAACTGGATTAATAACAGTTGTGCTGGCAAGCTTTGATATAGCCGTTGAATTAATGTCAATAAAGCTAAAATATCAGCGTGTAAATGCGGTTGCTTTTGATTAAGTAACCGTTTAGCAATTGCCGTCATCGTAGTGCAGTGAATTTCAAGCGGCGGTGTGTGTTGGCTACACATTGATTCAATACCACTTATGCCAACCTGTTGATAATGAGCAAAAGCTCGATTGTTTATTGCACGTAGTTCAAAACTGTATTCTAAACGTTGCTGTAAGCTACTTAAACGTAGTGGTTTAACCAAATAATCATCTGGTTGGTATTCAGAAAACCCCATTAATACCGCTGGAGAGTCATCAGCTGTAAGGATAAAAATGAGCGGAGAATGATTTAATAACTCATGGTGATGGAGGCGTTCAAGCAGTTGTAATCCAGTACTACCAAAACCAAGATTGAAATCAAGAAATAAAATATCAAAGCATTGCTGCTGACAATATTTGATCGCTTCAGCGGCATTAGATGCACAAAAAATATTGGCACTTTGAAATTGACCATTGACTAAAATAAGCTTGGTTGTTTGTTGGATGATACTACTATCGTCGACAATCAATACCGATTGAGTTCTTCGCATTAGAAAGTCGTATCCTGGCAATGTGGGTGCAAATAATTGCAATTGATGGGTGTTTTTTGCGCAGATTAACGATAAAGAATGATATGAACAACATAAAATATGTAACAGGCTATGTCATTGGGCATAAAATTGAGGCATAAAAAAACCGGCTATAATAAGCCGGTTTTTTATTAGGAAGTAAACTTCCTACACAGAAGACTCTATATTATAGAGAAGCTGTGAATGTACGAGCGATAACGTCAGCCTGCTGTTCAGCAGTTAGAGAGTTAAAACGCACAGCATAACCCGATACACGGATAGTTAGCTGTGGGTAGTTCTCTGGGTGCTTAACTGCGTCTTCTAGAGTTTCGCGGTTAAGAACGTTAACGTTTAGGTGTTGACCACCTTCGATGCCTGACTCATGGTGGAAGTAACCATCCATTAGGCCAGCTAGGTTAGTTTCTTGAGTATCAAGATCTTTACCTAGTGCGTTTGGAACGATAGAGAATGTGTATGAAATACCATCTTTAGCGTGTGCAAACGGTAGTTTACCTACAGAAGTAAGTGAAGCTACAGCGCCTTTTTCGTCACGACCGTGCATTGGGTTAGCACCTGGTGCGAAAGGAGCACCTGCACGACGACCGTCTGGCGTGTTACCAGTCTTCTTACCGTACACAACGTTAGATGTGATAGTTAGGATAGACTGAGTAGGGATCGCATCACGGTACATCTTGTGAGTACGGATCTTGTTCATGAAGCGCTCAACAAGGTCACATGCGATGTCATCAACGCGTGCGTCATTGTTACCGAACTTAGGATAGTCACCTTCGATTTCGAAATCGATAGCGATGCCATCTTCGTCACGGATAGGCTTAACAGTTGCGTATTTGATAGCTGATAGTGAGTCAGCAGCAACAGAAAGACCAGCGATACCACAAGCCATTGTACGCTTGATGTCACGATCGTGTAGAGCCATTAGCGATGCTTCGTAGCTGTACTTGTCGTGGCTCCAGTGAATAGCGTTTAGCGCAGAAACGTAAGTCGTTGCTAACCAATCCATGAAGTGATCTAGACGATCCATTGTATCTGTGTAGTCAAGAACTTCAGCAGTTACTTTGTCAGTCTTAGGACCTACTTGGATCTTAAGCTTCTCATCTACACCGCCGTTGATTGCGTAAAGCATAGTCTTAGCAAGGTTAGCACGAGCACCGAAGAACTGCATTTGCTTACCAACAACCATTGGAGATACACAACAAGCGATAGCGTAATCGTCAGAGTTCATGTCTGGACGCATTAGGTCATCGTTTTCGTACTGGATAGAAGAAGTATCGATAGATACCTTCGCACAGAACTTCTTGAAGCCTACAGGTAGTTTCTCAGACCAAAGAACAGTGATGTTTGGCTCTGGAGAAGGACCCATTGTGTATAGGCTGTTTAGGAAACGGAAGTTTGAACGAGTAACTAGTGTACGACCGTCAAGACCCATACCACCCATTGATTCTGTTGCCCAGATTGGGTCACCAGAGAACAACTCATCGTATTCAGGAGTACGTAGGAAACGAACCATACGTAGCTTCATTACGAAGTGGTCGATCATTTCTTGAGCTTGTGCTTCAGTGATCTTACCAGCGGCGATATCACGCTCGATGAAGATGTCTAGGAAAGTCGAAGTACGACCTAGAGACATTGCAGCACCGTTTTGTGATTTAACAGCAGCTAGGTAGCCGAAGTAAGTCCACTGTACAGCTTCTTGTGCAGTTGCAGCAGGTAGTGAAATATCACAACCGTACTTAGCAGCCATAGTCTTAATTTGACCAAGTGCACGGTGTTGCTCACAGATCTCTTCACGACGTTGCATAGTCATTTGAAGATCTTCGCCGTTCTCAAACATTTCTTCTAGAGATTTGAATTGAGCTAGCTTGTCAGCCATTAGCTTGTCGATACCGTAAAGAGCGATACGACGGTAGTCACCAATGATACGACCACGGCCGTATGCATCTGGAAGACCAGTTAGAACACCAGACTTACGACATTTGATGATAGAAGGAGTGTAGATATCGAAAACACCTTGGTTGTGTGTTTTACGAAGCTCTGAGTAAACCTTCTTGATAGTAGGATCTAGTTCACGACCGTATACTTTGCATGAGTTTTCGATCATGCGGATACCACCGTTAGGGATCAAACCACGCTTAAGAGGCGCGTCAGTTTGAAGACCTACGATAGTTTCAAGCTCTTGGTTGATGTAACCAGCGTCGTGTGCAGTGATAGTAGAAACAACGTCAGTATCAAAATCAACAGGTGCGTGAGTCGCGTTTTCCTGTTTGATGCCTACCATTACAGCTTCCCAAAGTTTAGCTGTAGCTGGAGTTGCTTCTGTTTCAAGGAAAGAGCCGTCACCCTCGTAAGGAGTGTAGTTCTTTTGGATAAAGTCACGAACGTTTACTTCGTTCTGCCAATCACCAGCTGTGAAGCCTTCCCATGCAGCAAATTGCTCTGCCATTGTATACCTACCTATACTATTCAGTAGAAAAAAATAAGTGTTATCGTGTCGAACTTAGTGGTGGCTATTGCCTTTAAGTTCTGGACGACGATGAATAACCCAATATGTCATACCAACCAACACACCACCACCTATGGTATTACCAATAGTAACGGGGATTAAGTTGTTTACAACAAAATTATGTACGGTTAAATCTGCAAACTGAGCGGGATTAACGCCAGTCATAGTCCAAAATTCTGGACTTGCAAAAGCGTGGATCACGATACCCATTGGAATCATAAACATATTTGCAATACAGTGCTCAAAGCCACTGGCAACAAACATCGCAACAGGTAACAACATAACCATTACTTTATCAGTGGCGCTACGGCATGAAAAAGTCATCCACGTGGCAAGACAAACCATTAGGTTACAAAGAATACCTAAAACAACAGCTTGTCCAAAACTATGATGAAGCTTATGTTGAGCGATTTTCATTGCATTAATACCCCATTGGCCATTAGCGCCAAGGTGTTGTTTTGCAAACCAAATACACACAACAAAGAATATTGCGCCGACAAAGTTACCGAAGTAAACAATGCCCCAGTTTTTCATTAACTGGCCTGTCGTAATGCGGCCGCTTGCGCGGGCAACTGTAGTTAAAACTGAAGAGGTAAAAAGCTCACCACCACAGATTACGACGAGGATTAAACCTAAACTAAATGCAAGACCACCAACAAACTTAGACATTCCCCAAGGCATATCACCAGCGCCAGTAGTTACTGTTGTGTAAAACACAAAAGCAATTGAAATAAACACACCTGCAGTTATCGCTAGAAAGAATGACTGTAGTGGGTGTTTTGTAGCTTTATAAACGCCGACTTCTTCGGCCTTATGTGCCATAGCTGGTGGCATCAGCGAGTCAAAAGGATTAGTTTCCATTTTCACAGGGGTGCTCTTTATGGTTTAAGTTTGGCTGTGAGAATAATAGCAAAGGTCGTGAATCATAAACTTGATCTGGATCATTGCGGTGAAAATTTATAACAAGATTAGACATATTATGACATTGCAAAATAATGTAATCTTTTGAATTTTAAAGGTATAATTTTTTTGATAAAACTAAAAAAAAATTTTAATGTAATTTTATTTCATAATATATTGATGTTAATTACAAAATTAAGCTTCATTCGAAATCAATGGGTTATCTTTCGCTGTGATCTTTTTTAATATTTTTATGCGACCAAAAGAAGATTGATTCAACTTTTTTTATATTTTTTTGGTGAATGTTTTATCTGATTTTATATTCTTTATTTCCATGCTATGTAAGTATCATTGGCGAATAATGGTGAATATATATGTAAATTCAATAAAAGCCGCTATAGATAATAGTCGGCTTTAGGGAGAAATATATTTAATATGGTTTCGATATCAATATCGATGTAAATAATAACTATTGTCGGCTAATAGTACTATTAGTTGCTAAAAGTAGACCAAATTGGCGCATGATCTGACGGCTTTTCAATGCCACGTAATGGGTAATCAATGCCAGACTCAATACAACGCTGAGCTAATGTTGGTGTGGCTAGAATCACGTCAATCCGTAGCCCTCGATTATCCACAAAACCTTTAGAGCGATAATCAAACCATGAGAATTGATCATCGACTGTTGGATGTAATTGACGGAATGTATCGATAAAGCCCCAATCAAGTAATGTTTTTAACCACTGGCGTTCAATCGGCTGGAACGAACACTTGCCTGTTTTGAGCCATCGCTTAGCGTTAACTGGGCCAATACCAATGTCTAAATCAGTCGGGCTAATATTGATATCACCCATGATAATTAGTTCATCTTCAACCTGATGGCTATTATTAAGGTAGTGCATTAGATCAGCATAGAATTTTTCTTTGGCTGGAAACTTGGTTTCATGGCTAACGTTATCGCCTTGCGGAAAGTAACCGTTCATTACCGTAATATTAGTGCCATTGGGCTGAGCAAAAGTCGCCATGATCATACGGCGTTGCGCGTCTTCATCATCAGTAGGAAAGCCTTTCTGTACACTGATTGGCTCTTGCTTACAAAGCATAGCTACGCCGTAATGCGCTTTTTGACCATGAAAATACACTTTGTATCCCATTGCTTCTACATCGGCGAGTGGAAAGGCTTCGTCATGAACTTTAATTTCTTGTAAACCGATAACATCAGGTTGGTGCTTATCGATAATAGCTTGAAGTTGATGTAAGCGAGCACGTAGCCCATTGATGTTAAAAGAAATAACTTTCATATTTAGTGTCCATAACGGTGAATAATTATTGGCTACAGATACTAGCACATCGACTATCACTTCAATATATGATCATAACAATTAACGATCACGTTAACTAAATAATCGCTTTATTTGGGCATGATGATTATTGCAGGTCTATGATAAATGTGCCGATGTCGTTTATGACAAGTTATTGTTTTTAAATAGACAGCGCACATATCTCCGTTCATGAGCGGGCATATATATTGAATTTATTATTAGAAGGAAGCAGTAATATGGGGATCATTTCTTGGATTATTTTAGGTCTTATTGCTGGTGCATTAGCAAAATGGTTAATGCCTGGTAATGATGGTGGTGGTTGGATAGCAACGTGTGGCTTAGGTATTGCTGGATCTTTAGCCGGAGGTTGGATTGGCTCTTTGATCGGGCTAGGTTCAGCAGGTGGGATTAATATTGGCAGTATCATTATAGCCACTGTTGGCGCGTTGATATTACTGTTTATCTATAATCGTTTTATTCGCTAATAACCGTATTACACCAAGATAGCTATAGGACATCATCATGTTTGATTTTATGAAGCGTTTGTTTGGCTCTGAGTCGGAACAAGAGCGAGCAACTCGACTCAGAAAAGAACAAGCTCAGCAACATCGAAATGAGAAATATGCTCAGGGTGCATCAGATAAGCCAGCTGATGATAATGATGACGGTGATAATTGATCGTAACGGATGATGTTCTGATCGTTATATTGATGTTGAAGCTGCTGAAACCATTCCAATAATGGCGATGGTAATGGCATCTTTTTCATTTGGTGTAGGCTACTTGTTATCTGCAAATGGTTAACCTGTTGCTGTGCAAGTAAGCTAGCAATACGGCCTAAATGAGCTTCTGTATTATAAAGATAATCACGTAAAATGGTTTGATATATACAGTAAGCTCGTTGTGGATCGAGCGTTATTGTGGCTTTTGCTGTGGCGAGTTGATCAACTAACAAACGTACATTTTCAACCAGAAATTTATTTTGCTGTAATTGTGCTATACGATAATGACTGTGCGGATCTAATACTGTTCGCGTCATTAATATCTGATATATCTCGCCAATTAGACGTGTTTCCCCAAAGTGAATTAATAACGGTAGTGCATCAACCATTATTACGGAAGGGGCTTGCGACATCTGTCCAAAATACCTTTTCAAGCCATGTAACAATCGCCGCTTGGTTGTTAATGGTTGCAGTGTGGCAGTAAACCTTGCCAAGGTAATATGCCGAAATGCTGTAAGACATTTCTTTTGGTTGGGAGTAAAGCGTCGATTTGCTTGTTGAAATAACTTTTTAAGTTGTTTGATTAATTTCCGTTGCCGCTGTGGCGATAATTGTTGGCTATGGAGCTGTTCAAAGTGTGCCGTGTATTGAGCCAGATATACGATCCAATCATCATCAATAATCGGTAAATGATTGGCCAACGTTTTACCGACCTTGATAAATAAGGATTGATCGTTGGTATTTACTGCCAGTTGGGCAACCAATAATGAACGGTGGCTAATAGTTGGAGTTAATAATAACGCCTTATAAGCAATCACTTTGGCATTATCATTTTGTTGCTGTTGTTGTAACAAGATTGCCAATTCATCATAGGCTTCAACAAATAACGGCACCTGCTTAATTAGCGTTTGTAATATACAAATAGCGGCAGGAGTATCACCCTGGTGATGAGTTAACTGTGCTTGGCGTAATATCAGTTTATGGTTTTGGCTGTGTTGACTAAATAAGGTTAATAATTGCTGTGCTTGTGACCACTGTTGTTGCTTGATTAATAAATCAATTAATAAAATCTCAATCTCTAGATTATGGCCTTGTTGTCGTAGTAACTGTCGACATAATGTAATAGCAGTCGGAATATGATTATTTTCTATGGCAGTATAAATAGGTCGACGCAGTAAACAGGCTTGATAAACCGCCACTACGCGCTGTTTCAGCATGCCGATATTTAACGGTTTACTCAGAAAGCTATCGGCATCCATTGTCATTGAGGTCACAATAACTTCCGGGGTACGATCGCCAGAGATAAACACCACCCCACAATGTGCACTAATACAATTACTTTTTCTCATTGCGACAAGAAGATCGCTGCCATTAACATCCGCTTCAAGATGAAAGTCGATTAGAATTAAATCGTAGTTGGTGGTACGACAGCATTGAAGGGCTGTATTGCTGCTGGTGGCGATATCAACAGTCGTCAGCTTAATGCTGTGTAAAATATTTTGGATCAGTAATGCAGAAGATAACTGATCGTCAATAATCAGTACCTTTACATGTTGCCAATCGATGTGGGTGTGAAGTGATGCTTGTGTCATAACGATCCATAAACAATATCAGCAATAGTATGCATTATTACACATATGTTACAGTTTGGTTTGATTTGTTGATCGTTTAACAGCAGTTTATTGTAGATATGAAAAAGCCAGCTGCAAAGCAACTGGCTAAATAAT
>NZ_MSCC01000001.1:1905127-2027331 GCF_002954455.1 Photobacterium aquimaris | reverse complement strand
GGTTATTAAAGACCACTTCAATAACCGAAAAGTCGTTATAAACAACTCTTCAAAATGATGGTGGTGGGAGAAGGATTCGAACCTTCGAAGGCAGTGCCGGCAGATTTACAATCTGCTCCCTTTGGCCACTCGGGAATCCCACCACGGGATGTTGCTATAAATTAGTTGAAGCTATGATGATTAAAGGCCACTTTAACCATCGAAAAGTCGTTATAAAACAACTTTTCAAAATTAATGGTGGTGGGGGAAGGATTCGAACCTTCGAAGGCAGTGCCGGCAGATTTACAATCTGCTCCCTTTGGCCACTCGGGAACCCCACCACAAGTGCGGGGCGGATAATAACAAACATTTCAGCGCTGTAAACCTTTTTTATTATAATTATCGAATGCTTGCTGGATTTTTCATCAGTAAGCTAAATTTTGCTTAACTTTACATTTCTTGACGTTATTCAAGCTTGAGTTCAGATATTATTCGGCTAGGATTTTTATGATGGTTTTAGCAAATGAAAAAAATGGCCGTAGCAGTATTAGTCACCGCAGTATTATCAGGCAGTTACTTTTACTTTCAAGGAACGTCACACGCTGCGCAAAATAAATCACAGCCACAGCGTTCACAACGTATTGTCTCTGTCATAACAGGTGAAGTAACGTCAGTTGCCGTCGCTCAATCGTTATCTTTAGTGGGTAAATTGCACGCTCAACAAGCGGTGAATGTTGCAGCAGAAGTCTCTGCTAAAATCAAAACTATTGCTGTACCTGTTAATACGACAGTGACCAAGGGTCAATTACTGATCCAACTTGATGATGATAAAGCGGTCGCGGCTTACGATGAAGCATTGGCATATCGCAATGATGAGCAACGTAAATTAGCACAATTTGAACGTTTGCTAAGTCGTGGTGCAATTACCAAAACTGAGATTGATGCTCAAGCAGCCAGCGTTAGTATTGCTAATGCGCGTTTAAAAGCGGCGCTTGCTAATCTTAACGATCATGCGATTCGTGCTCCATTTGATGGCACTATCGGATTGTATGATTTTAGTCCGGGACACATGACAGCGGCAGGTAGTGAGCTGTTTAATTTTGATGACCTTTCTTCTATGCGTCTGGATATTGAAGTTCCAGAACAATATATCTCCTTTTTAAAGGTTGGCATTAACGTCACAGCTCAAAGCCAAGCATGGGGCGAACGAGCGTTTGTTGGCAAAATTCAAGCGATTGATTCACGTGTTCAGCCCGATTCACTCAATATAAAAGTTCGCGTGGTATTTGAAAATAAAGATCATGCCTTAAAGCCAGGAATGCTACTTGCGACCGATATTGATTTTATTCCGCAGCAACAGGCGATTATTCCTGTGCAAGCGTTAGAGTATTCAGGTACTAAACGTTACGTCTACATTGTTGATGGTCAACATCAAGTTCATCGCACCTTGGTGGAGCTTGGCGAGCGTATTGATAATAACGTAGTGATCAAAAAAGGCCTTAACATCGGCGAGCGAATAGTGGTGCAAGGGTTAGTCAATATGCGTGACGGCATCACCATCAAAGACATCACTCCAGCGGTTGGAGTAGCAAGCTAATGTGGTTATCTGATATTTCAGTCAAGCGACCTGTGGTTGCGATCGTATTAAGTTTGTTGTTGTGTGTATTTGGTATTGTGTCTTTCTCTAAACTGGCTGTACGTGAAATGCCAGACGTTGAAAGCCCTGTTGTCACTGTAATGACCACTTATGAAGGCACATCTGCATCGGTGATGGAAAGCCAAGTTACCACGCCGATTGAAGATGAGTTATCTGGTATTAGTGGTATCGAAAATATTACCTCAATTACCCGTAATGGTATGTCGCGGATCACAGTTGAATTCAATATGGACTGGGATCTGACCGAGGGAGTAAGTGATATTCGTGATGCTGTTGCTCGTGCCCAGCGTCGTCTACCGGATGATGCTAACGATCCTATCGTCTCAAAAGATAACGGCTCGGGTGAGCCTGCAATCTACATTAATCTATCGTCATCAGAAATGGATCGTACTCAGCTAACAGATTATGCCCAGCGAGTATTAGAAGATCGGTTTAGCCTATTAGACGGTGTCAGCTCAGTCAGTTTAAGTGGTGCTTTATACAAAGTCATGTATATCAAGCTGCAACCAGTATTAATGGCAGGGCGTGGTATTACCACTAAAGATATTGTTAATGCACTAAAAGATGAAAACGTTGAATTACCCGGTGGTGAAGTACGTAATGATCAAACGGTGATGTCGGTACGTACCGCACGTTTATATAAAACCGTTAATGATTTTAAGTATTTAGTGATCCGTAAAACAGCAGCGGGTACACCGATTTATCTTAAAGATGTTGCAGATGTCAGCATTGGTGCTGAAAACGAAAATTCGACCTTTAAAAGTAACGGCGTGGTTAATTTAAGTTTAGGCATTGTGACGATGTCAGATGCTAATCCGCTTGATGTCGCTAAAGAAGTGCGCGCTGAAGTGGCAAAGATGCAAAAGTTTTTACCGCAAGGCGCATCGCTAACCATTGATTATGATGCAACGGTGTTTATCGAACGCTCAATTAATGAAGTCTATAGCACTCTGCTAGTTACGGGCGCGCTGGTTATTTTGGTGCTGTATATCTTTATTGGTCAAGTACGGGCAACCTTAATTCCTGCTGTAACTGTGCCAGTTTCATTAATTTCGGCGTTTATTACTGCATATTTCTTTGGCTTTTCAATCAACTTGCTGACTCTGATGGCGTTAATTCTAGCAATTGGATTGGTGGTCGATGATGCGATTGTGGTGGTTGAAAACGTTTTTCACCATTTACAACGAGGAGAATCACCATTACTTGCGGCCTATAAAGGTACCCGTGAAGTGGGATTTGCAGTTATTGCGACCACTGCGGTATTGGTGATGGTGTTTTTACCGATCTCGTTTATGGAAGGCATGGTCGGGCGATTATTTACTGAGTTCTCAGTGTTACTGGCAATGGCAGTTATTTTCTCATCTCTTATCGCATTAACCCTA
The DNA here is from genome assembly GCF_002954455.1 of Photobacterium aquimaris. Taxonomy (GTDB): domain Bacteria; phylum Pseudomonadota; class Gammaproteobacteria; order Enterobacterales; family Vibrionaceae; genus Photobacterium; species Photobacterium aquimaris. The sequence goes on along the minus strand of NZ_MSCC01000001.1, from coordinate 2,024,313 downwards.
ACGCCGGTGATGTGTAGCAAATTGCTCAAAGCGAATGTGAAGCCAAATAGGTTTAATCTGTGGGTAAACCGTCAGTTTGAACAATTAGAAAATGGTTACCGTCGCATTGTGACAGTGGCAGTCAAAAAACGTTTTGTCGCTCCATTAGTGGTATTAGGCTGTATTGCTGCTAGTGCTGGATTAATGAAAGTGATCCCTGCCCAACTCGCGCCCCAAGAAGATCGCGGAGTATTATTTGCATTTGTAAAAGGGGCAGAAGGCACCAGTTATAACCGTATGATCGGTAACATGGATCAAGTTGAAGCACGCTTATTACCGTTATTAGGCAAAGGAGTATTGAAATCAGTTAGCATTCAGTCTCCAGCCTTTGGTGGGCGAGCTGGGGATCAAACCGGCTTTGTGATCATGCAATTAGAAGATTGGAATGATCGTACCGTGAGTGCGCAACAAGCCTTGGGTCTGATCAGCAAAACATTGGCAGGTATTCCTGATGTACGGGTAATGCCGATGATGCCAGGTTTCCGTGGTGGATCTTCAGAGCCGGTGCAATTTGTATTGGGCGGCGCTGATTATCAAGAACTGTTTAAATGGGCGACTAAGCTTAAACATATTGCTGAAGATAGCCCGTTAATGGAAGGTGCTGATTTAGATTATGCTGAAACCACGCCTGAGTTATTGGTTAATGTTAACCGTGAGCGCGCGGCTGAGTTAGGCATTCCAGTCACTGAAATTGCTGAAACATTAGAAGTAATGTTAGGTGGACGCAGTGAAACAACCTTTGTTGATCGCGGTGAAGAATATGATGTTTATCTGCGTGGTGATGAAAATAGTTTTAACAGCTCAACCGATTTAAGTCAGATTTATTTACGGGCGAAAAATGGCAAACTAGTGACGCTTGATACTGTTGCGTCAATTGATGAAGTGGCATCAGCGCAAAAGTTAAGCCATAACCAAAAGCAGAAATCGATCACGTTAAAAGCAAGTCTTTCTGAGGGTTACACCTTAGGCGATGCACTTGATTTTCTTGATCAGCAAGCGATTGATACGCTGCCATCAGATATTACGGTTAATTATGCTGGCGAATCACAAGATTTTCGTGATAACCAAAGCAGCATATTAGTAGTGTTTGGGTTAGCGTTATTGGTGGCTTATTTAGTGCTAGCAGCGCAGTTTGAAAGCTTTATTAACCCGCTGGTGGTAATGCTAACGGTGCCGATGGGGATCTTTGGTGGCTTAGCTGGACTTTGGATTATGGGCCAAGGGCTCAATATTTATAGTCAAATCGGGATGATCATGTTGATCGGTATGGTAACCAAGAACGGCATTTTGATCGTTGAATTTGCTAACCAACTGCGTGATAAAGGGATTGAGTTTGAACAAGCGATTGTTGATGCCTCGGTGCGTCGTTTACGTCCGATTTTGATGACAGCTTTCACGACATTATTTGGTTCATTACCTTTAATTTTATCAACAGGTGCTGGTGCAGAAAGTCGTATTTCAGTCGGTACCGTCGTGTTCTTTGGCATGGCATTTGCCACTTTAGTAACGCTATTGGTGATCCCGGCGATGTACCGCTTGTTATCAGCGAAGACGAAATCACCAGGCTACATTGAAGCGCAGCTAGAAAAAGAACTGCAGCGTGATTATGTTGGCCGTATTAGTCACGGTGATTTACCAAAGTAAATAATATCAGTAACGAGTAGTGAGTTTGCGCGAGCTTAAAAACGCGCTACTCGCTACTCGCCTCACAATCAGTTAAACTCCTCTCATAACAACTATCGAGTAAGTAAACTACAATTGAGTGGTTTATTACCCTGATCGACCTAAAGCCCTTTATAGAAGAAAACCATGTCACAAAATTCTACTGACCAGCAGAGCCCAAAAGGGGTTCGACTTAATAAATTTATCAGTGATACAGGCTATTGCTCACGCCGTGAGGCGGACAAGCTGATTGATCAGGGACGTGTAACCATTAATGGCACCGTGCCTGAAATGGGCATGCGCGTAATGGATAACGACGAAGTATTGGTTGATGATAAACCACTACGCAGTAAAGAGCGTCCAATTTACATTGCACTAAATAAGCCAACCGGTATTACTTGTACTACTGAGCGTCATATTGAAGGTAACGTGATTGACTTTATTGGTCACCGTAAGCGTATTTTCCCGATTGGTCGTTTAGATAAGCCGTCTGATGGCCTTATTTTCTTAACCAATGACGGTGATATCGTTAATAAAATTCTGCGTGCAGGTAACTCGCATGAGAAAGAATACGTTGTTCGTGTTGACCAGCCGATCACGCCTGAGTTTATTGAAAAAATGTCATCAGGGGTTGAGATTCTAGATACGGTTACTTTGCCATGTAAAGTGACTAAAGAAACGAATTTTTCATTCCGTATCGTGTTGACTCAAGGCTTAAACCGTCAAATTCGTCGTATGTGTGAAGCGTTAGGCTATGAAGTATATAAACTTCGTCGCGTACGTATCATGAACATTACTATTGATGGCTTACCAAACGGTAAATGGCGTTATTTAACTGATGCTGAAATTGCTGAAATTCAGCAATTAATTTCACAATCAAGCGGTACTGAAGAAGCATCAAAAACTGATGCTGAAGGCCGTACGATTGCCAAAGCGACTGATGCTAAGTTGTATGATCACCGTGCTCAAGAAGCACGCAATGAAAAACATGCCGCTGAAAAGCAGTTTAAAACTTACCGTGGTACAGGTGAGTTTAATCGTCGTCCCGATGGTGCTAACCGCAGCAGCCGTAACAACGAAGATCGTCATAGCCGCAATGCCAGCCGTGGCGCTCGCACAGATGCACCGCGTCGTAATAATGATGACCGTCCTGCGCGTACTTCTGCGCCAAGCCGTGATACCAACAAGCCAAGCTTTGGTGGTAAGAGCAACGGTATTAAGAAGTGGAAATCAAAGCGCGAAGAGTAACAGCGCGTTGTTAGAAACGAGATAGTGAGTTTCGAGAATAAATGAAAAGCGATAGGCAAGAGTCTATCGCTTTTTTGTTAGCCCACCCTCCGTCATTCCCTACAGTGAATGCCAAACCAAACTCCCCGTCATTCCCTACAGTGAGGTTACGAACGAGATAGGGAATCTACTATCCACGCGTCGTAGAGTCATTGAATTCACTGGTTTCTTTAACTTTCGAGATGACGAATAATGGGCTGAGTCTCGATACTAACAATCTCGTTACTCGCCACAGCTTTTCCTCGCCTTTCTTTCCCTCGCTCATATCTTATCTCTTATGCTATTCTGCACCGTTAGTTACCTCACTTGGGTAACACTATATTTAACAATATTCAGGGATTTAAAATGAAAATTGTCGCGGTAACAGCCTGCCCAACGGGTATCGCACACACCTATATGGCAGCGGATGTCCTTAATAAAACCGCACATCAAATGGGGATTAAGATCCAAGTCGAAACCCAAGGTGCAATGGGGATTGAAAACTTTTTAACCGCCAAAGATATTGCCCACGCTGATATAGTATTAATTGCTTCTGATATTGAAGTCGAACAACGGACTCGTTTTACTGGTAGTCGCATTCATTGTGTGACGATAGAAGAAGTATTGGTCGATGCAACCGCAGTGATTGAGCGTTGTCAGCAATTGTGCCAATAATCGCAGAATAAACGTGTTGGGCTAAGCCACAGTTCTAAAGGAATTATGATGTTAGAAAGACGGATCACATTCTATTGTGGTGAAGCAGGATTGCCTTCTTACCAACTTAATCAACTCAAGAAATTGACCTCGTATTTTCAAGCACAAGTTGAGCTATTCAATGTGCGTCAACTAACCCGTGCGCCGGTATCCCAGCCCCTGAAAATGCTAGCGTTGGCAAATAAACCGCATGCGTTATGCCAATTGATCATCAAAGGACATGATGCGGAATTAGCAAACCTGGTGCTGACTGATTTTATTGCTCAATACGCACTATCATTGTCACAATTCTCACCACCAGAGCCGTTTAAGCTTAATTTTCCTGTCACCAGTATTGAATGTGGTAACGGTGATAAAGCCGATACCATTGCGCAGTTAAGTCAAATGCTGGTGGCACAGCAAGCTATCAACTCTGAACAACAGCCGGCGTTACAACAAGCATTATTAGATCGAGAAACCGTTTCAGCCACCGTTATGGGGTCTCAAATAGCATTGCCGCATGTGATGCACGAGAGCATCAAACAGCCTGCGATGGCGATAGTGTGCCATCAACAGCCCATCGATTGGGGATCATCACGCGGAAATATCAGCCGTGCAATTGCGATGATACTGCCAAAGCCACCACCAAAAGCGGTGATCATGGCTTTTGCACAGTTCTCAAAGTGTTTATTGAATGATGATTATTGTAGGGCATTAACTTTAGCCCAGCTGCCGCAAGAGCTAAAAGCATTAGTGATTGAAGCATTAAGGTAATCGTTAGGCGACAATGCGGTATTCAGACGGTGTACGACCGGTTTTATTTTTAAACACGCGACAAAAATAATTCACATCCACAAACCCACATCGAGTTGCTACTTCGGTTAGTCGAAATGGGTATTGGCGCAGCATAAATTTAGCGCGTTCAATCCGCACCCAACAAATATAGTCAGCTAAGCGCATGTGTCCTTGTTGACGAAATAAACGCGATAGGTGGTTAGGGGTAATATTAAACCGATTGGCAATAGTATCGCGGCTAATGGCACGATGAAAATTTTCCTGAATATAAATACAAATCCCTTGATAGAGATCTTCAGTACGATTTTTTGATTGATGCAACGGCACATGAAGCATGTTTTGAGTGTAGCTCAGTAACGCTTGCAGTAAATGTTCATCCATTGGCTGCTGTTGCGGCTCGCTGGCAAGCATATTCAGCGCAGTTAAAATCGGATCGATTGCATGACCTGTCCATGCCTGAATCGAATGTTTTTGAACATCATAAAACTTAGGGCTATCTTTGGTTTTACTGACCAAACTAAAGCCCAATTGACGCTTACCAAACAATAAACTCAATACTGAGCATTCGGTATTCCAGCTCGGTTGGTTCCAGCTATTCGGTGGAATATAAATTGCGTCACCGCCCATTAAACTAATTTGGCAAATACCATTATCACCATCATCAAGTTGGTTAACATATTCCCCTTTAAGTACTAACTCTAAGCGTGGAAAATTAACTTGATAGCTAAACTGAGGCGGTTGAGTTTTTCCGCCTGCGAACCAAATTCGATTAAAGCTTTCCCGTTCAGTTAATACTGAGTCAATTAAATTAAAGAAAACATTGTCCATAGTATTCACTTTATATTTGGGGTGATGGTAACAAGATTATTAGTTTGTGCTGAATAAACCATTTAAGTTTTGTTATAGTGCTGTCAATTAAGGTATGACATCAATAATAATGTGGTTGATACCATACCATCAATATCGTGAGCAATAATAACAATAGGACCTGACAATGACCGACTCTACCCGCACTGTCTTTTTCAAGATGGATAACGTGATCCAAGATTATGCTTGGGGCAGTGTAACATCAATTGAGCAACTGTTTGCTATTCCAAATCCAGACCAAAAACCACAAGCTGAAATGTGGATGGGCGCGCATGCGAATGGTTGTTCGGTGATCACGGTTAATGGTGAAACGGTACGCTTAGCTGATTTTATTGCGACAGATCCCGATGCCATTATTGGTGCTGAAACTCAGGCTAAATTTGCTGAATTGCCATACTTGTTTAAAGTGTTAGCGGCAGAAAATGCGTTATCAGTGCAAGTACACCCAAGTAAGCATCAAGCTGAAATTGGTTACGCAAAAGAAGAAAAGATCGGTATTGCCCGTAACGCGGCTAACCGTAACTATAAAGATCCTAACCACAAACCTGAGTTAGTATTTGCATTAACGCCTTACCAAGCAATGAATGGTTTCCGTCAAATTTCTGAGATCGTAGCTTTATTCGAAGCGCTAAATCTTGAAGTGATTAACGATCTGGTTGCAACATTAGCAGCTAATCAAACTGAAGCCGGTTTAGGCGATTTCTTTGCTGCAATGTTATCACTTGAAGGTGAGAACAAAGACGTAGCAGTGCAGGGATTACTTGCTTACTGTGATGCGAATCAAGACCAGCCATTGTGTAGTTTACTATTAGAATTAGCGACTCAATACCCAGGTGATATCGGCTTATTTGCGCCTTTAATGCTAAATGTATTAACGTTGCAAGCGGGTGAAGCAATGTTCCTTAGTGCGTGTACGCCACATGCTTACATTAAAGGTACAGGCTTAGAAATCATGGCTAACTCAGATAACGTGCTGCGCGCAGGTTTGACGCCTAAATTTATGGATGTGCCAGAGTTGGTGGCAAATACTGAGTTTACTAGCATGGCTGTTGATAAGTTACTGTTAGCACCAACAGTTGCTGGTGGTGGTTTAGATTATATTGTGCCAGTGCCTGATTTTAAATTCAGCGTGTATAAGCAAGTTGATGATCTTGCGCTACAAAATACCAGTGCTGAAATCTTGTTTGCCATTGATGCGCCATTGACTGTGACGCACCACAATGGCGAAACATTGACCATTGAAAAAGGTCAGTCAGTGTTTATTCCAGCTTATGCGAAGTCATATTCAGCTGATTGTGATGGTATGTTTGCGCGAGCGTATAATTAAGTCACGAGTATAATTAGTAGCTAGTTTTAGAGCTTGCGAGATTAAGCGATGGGTGCAAGCCTGTCGCTTTTTTTGTCCCTATTCCGTCATTCCTTATAATGAATGCCATACCCCCCCCGTTATTCCCTACAGTGAATGCCAAACCAACCCCCGTCATTCCCTACAGTGAGGTTACGAACGAGATAGGGAATCTACTAACCGCGCGTTGTAGAGTTATTGAATTCACTGATTCACTGGCTTCTTTAAGGCTCGATCACCTGTTGAGTAGATCACGGATAGCTTCGTGCCTCAACTTCTGAGATGACGGAAATTGGGCTAAGTCATTCTCGTCACTAATGATCTCGCTCTTTCTGTGATCTTCCGCACTAAAAATTCGCAACATCAGCTAAGTAAAAGCCTTATTTAGATAGTTGTAAAAATTATTTCATGATGGTTTTTATATATTTAAGAATAATTATTTTAATTTAAGTGTTTGTACTATATGGTTAAAAACATCAATTCAACTTGTTTTATATACAATGAAAAATATGAGTTATAGCTCACACTGATGATTCAATGTTACAAATTTCCAGTTAAAGCCTGTTTTGTACTCTACTTTATCGACCGTAAACATTCGACAATACTCCCATGCTGATGGCCGATGCAATGTCATCGGATCCATAAATAAATCATCGGGGATAAAACATGATTACCACTCTCATCAATGAGCAGTTGATTAACCTCAACCTCAAAGCAACCACCAAAGATGAAGTGTTTGCTGAAATGGCAGATATTTTAGTTCAACAAGGTCGCGTTGCGGACAAAACACAATTTTTAGCAGATATTCAAGCCCGTGAAGAGCTAGGAAATACCGGTTTTGAAGATGGAGTGGCATTACCCCATGCTAAGAGTGGCGCGGTTATTAAGCCAGCAGTAGCAATTGGTGTTAGCCGTAGCGGAATTGAATACGGCGCAGAAGATGGCTTACCATCAAAACTATTTTTTATGATTGCTTCTCCTGATGGTGGCGATAATCACCATATTGAAGTATTAGCAGAGTTGTCATCAAAGCTGATTGAAGATGGTTTTATCGATGCATTTTTAGCAGCGAAAACACCTGCTGACGCATTAGCATTATTGCTCGCTGAAAAACAAACGGTGGCAACATTACCTCAAGATAAAGGCTTATTAATTGGCGTTACTGGTTGTCCTGCTGGTGTTGCCCATACTTACCTAGCCGCAGAAGCATTAGAAAAAGCCGCTGCTGAATTAGGCTATGAAATTAAAGTTGAAACTAACGGCTCTATCGGCGTTAAAAATTCTCCAACCGCAGAAGAAATCGCGCGTGCTGAAGCCATTGTGGTTAGTTGTGATAAGCAAGTAGACATGGCACGTTTTGCCGGTAAAAAATTAATTAAAACTGGCGTTAAAGCACCGATAAAAGACGGCAAGGGCGTTATTCAACAAGCGTTAGTCGCTAAACCGTTTGATGCTAATGGCGATGGTTTAGAAGACGGTGAAAGTAAAGTCTCTAAAGCACGTTCAGATCTGTACCGTTTCTTGATGAACGGCGTATCACACATGATCCCGTTTGTAGTAACAGGTGGTTTGTTAATTGCACTGGCATTAGCGATTGGTGGACAGCCAACAGATGCCGGAATGCAAATACCACCAGGTAGCATGTGGCAAAAAGTGCTTGATGTTGGTGTCGTTGCCTTTACGTTAATGATCCCTGTACTTGCAGGTTACATAGCGTATGCAATTGGTGATCGTCCTGCATTAGCACCGGGTTTCATTGGTGGCTGGATTGCAAATAACGGTTCATTTTATGGTGCAGATGCAGGTACAGGTTTTATCGGTGCCATCATCGCTGGTCTATTAGTCGGTTACTTTGTACGTTGGGTAGCAACGCGTAATTACCACAAGTTATTACAACCATTAGTGCCGATTCTTATTGCGCCTATCACAGGTACATTATTTATTGCTGGTGCGTTCATCTTTATCATTGGTGCGCCGATTGCAGGCCTGATGCATACCATGAACACCGTACTAACTGAAATGAGTACTGGTAACGTTATTCTACTTGGTATTGTACTGGGTGGTATGGCTGGCTTTGATATGGGCGGTCCATTTAATAAAGTTGCGTTCTTGTTCTCTGTCGGCATGATTGCTAATGGTCAAACACAGTTTATGGGTGCAATGGCATGTGCGATCCCTGTAGCGCCATTAGGTATGGGTTTAGCGACAGTGATTGGCCGTAAACTTAATATCTTTGAGCAATCAGAAATTGAAGCAGGTAAAGCTGCAGGTGCAATGGGCTTAGTCGGTATCTCTGAAGGTGCGATTCCTTTTGCTGCGCAAGACCCAATCTCGGTAATTCCAGCAAACGTATTAGGTAGCATGGTTGCAGCAGTAATGGCGTTCTCATTTGGTATCACCAACAGCGTTGCTCACGGTGGTCCAGTGGTTGCATTACTGGGTGCAATGAATAAACCACTACTTGCTCTGCTATGTATGGCAACCGGTATGGTGGTAACAGCATTAGTTGCAGTATCACTAAAGAAATTCCGTAAAGCAAAAGCGGATAAAGTATTAGCGGTAGCGTAGGGGACTAGATTTCGAGTGCCGAGATTCATCAGAAATAAAAAGCGATAGGTGCAAGCCTGTCGCTTTTTTTTATACCCACTCCGTCATTCCCTACAGTGAGGTTACGAACGAGATAGGGAATCTACTATCCGCGCGTTGTAGCGTCATAGCGGTTGTATTATAGAATTTGACTGGCTTCTTTAAGGCTCAAGCGCGCATGGAGTAGATCACGGATAGTTTCGTACCTCAACTTTCGAGATGACGAATAATGGGCTAAGTCATTCTCGAAACTCGTTACTGCTCTTGCTCGAAACCTCGCTCTTACTTTATTACTTGCTTTTCAAATCACATCTTTGCAGTATGTATTGATTACCATAATTAAAAATGCATGTAAGCATAGATTTATTACAGGGGAAGTCATGGCTGGAAATACCATAGGACAATTGTTTCGTGTAACGACTTTTGGCGAAAGTCATGGAGTCGCATTAGGGTGTATTATTGACGGTTGTCCACCCGGATTAGCACTTACAGAAGCCGACATGCAACATGATCTCGATCGTCGTCGTCCTGGTACCTCAAAATATACCACTCAACGTCGTGAAGCCGATGAAGTTAAGATTTTATCGGGCGTGTTTGAAGGCCAAACAACAGGTACATCGATTGGATTGTTGATTGAAAATACCGATCAGCGCTCAAAAGATTACTCTAACATTCAGAATTTATTCCGTCCTGGTCACGCCGATTACACTTATCATCAAAAGTATGGTGTACGTGATTACCGTGGCGGTGGTCGTTCATCAGCACGTGAAACCGCAATGCGTGTTGCGGCAGGTGCGGTTGCTAAAAAATACCTTAAACAAGTGCATGGCATCGAAGTATGCGCTTACTTATCTCAAATGGGCGAAGTAAAAATTGATAAGGTTGATTGGCAGCAAATCGAACAAAATGCCTTTTTCTGTCCTGATGTCGATAAAGTCGATGCCTTTGATGAACTGATCCGTAACCTTAAAAAAGACGGTGATTCGATTGGTGCCAAAATTACCGTGGTTGCTCGTCATGTGCCTGTCGGTTTAGGTGAGCCAGTATTTGATCGCTTAGATGCTGACATTGCCCATTCTTTAATGAGTATTAATGCGGTTAAAGGGGTTGAGATTGGTGATGGTTTTGATGTGGTTGAGCAACGTGGTAGTGAACATCGTGATGCAATGACATTACAAGGTTTTAAAACTAACCATGCTGGTGGCATTCTTGGTGGGATTTCATCAGGACAAGATATCATTGCCCATATTGCGTTAAAACCGACCTCAAGTATCAGCGTTCCTGGCGAAACAATCACTCAGCAAGGTGAGTCAGCAGAAGTGATCACCAAAGGCCGTCATGATCCGTGTGTCGGTATTCGCGCAGTGCCGATTGCTGAAGCGATGTTAGCGATCACTCTCATGGATCACTTGTTACGTCACCGTGGTCAAAATGCCGATGTAGTAACAACAACGCCGAAAATATAGAGGCGAGGTTACAAGTGTATTAGTAACGAGGAAATAGGTTTCGAGATTGCGAGTGTATTAGTAAGTCACCACTCGTCATTGCCTTTCCTCGTTCTAGTTTCTCTGTTTTTAAGCTTTTGCTTCTTCGAACTTAAATACAGGCAAGCTCCAACTGAAGAATACTGCAGCCATACGAAGACTAAAACCAACGGCTAAGGTGACTAAAGTCGTAATATAAGCTGGTACATTAAAATGCAGCATGGTGATATACATAATTCCCGCCAGAAATGATACTGAAGCATAAAGCTCTTTATGTAAAACCATTGGTTTACGACGAGTGATCATATCGCGCAACAAGCCACCAAAGACCCCCGTTACTACAGCTGCTACCACACAAATAATTGGTGACAACCCCATCGTAATTGCGACTTGGCAACCAATAATACTAAATACAATTAAACCGATGGCATCAAGAATAATAAAAATCTTGTGAAAGCGTACTACCCATTTACCGAGTACGGTTGTTAGCAAGCCTGCAACGCAAGTGATCACTAAATACTGCGGATGAGCAACCCAACCCAGAGGATAGTGACCTAATAAAATATCACGCACTGTACCGCCACCAATGGCAGTTGCACTTGCTACTAGCATCACGCCAAACCAATCCATATGACGTTTACCTGCGGCTAAGGCGCCAGTCATTGCTTCAGCAGTAATTCCGATAATGTATAAAATTGAAAGCAGCATGATAAATGTGACACCTAATATGAATTGCTGGAATTACGGTATTGTATTAGTGACCATTCTTAACTTCTAATGAAAAGAATTAAATTTGATATGAACTGAGCTAATGTAAAAATAAAATTAATAGTAACAATATAAATATTGACTAGAACGCATAAATAAGTACGAGTATTCGCGATAAGGCAAGAAAGCCTATATACTTCGCGGGTTAAATTACTATGACCTACGAATAAATATTAAATGAAAATGCATATGAAACATGACTATAACGATCTTATTCAGTTGTTTAATAAGGTCTTTTTAGAGCGCTTAAATACAGAACTATTATTAGGCGGCGATGAGCCTATTTATCTTCCAGCCTCTGAAGAACGCCCGCATCATCAAATTATATTTGCGCGTGGCTATTATGCTTCAGCAATGCATGAACTAGGTCATTGGTGTATCGCTGGCGAAGCACGACGACTATTAGAAGATTATGGTTATTGGTATCAACCTGATGGTCGTAGCGCTGAAGTACAAGCAGAATTTGAAGTGGTTGAGGTTAAACCGCAAGCGATAGAGTGGATTTTATCAGCAAGTTGTGGATTTAAGTATCAAGTAAGCTGTGATAATTTGAGCGGTAACTGTGAGCCTGATAGGGTAGGCTTTACGTTAAAAGTACGTGAACAAGTTATCCACTATTTAACATATGGTATTCCAGAACGTGCCAAAATGTTATCGAATGCCTTTCGTGATTTTTATGGCATAGAACCACTAACTGAAGCTGATTTTCCAAAGCCGATTCCATTAACTGATTACGCTTAAAACAAGGATAGAAGATGATCCACGATTACGAACAAAAGCTACTACAGCTTATTGACGACAATATTGACAGCGCAACGGATGATGAACTGTTTGCTGGTGGCTATTTACGTGGGCATATCTCACTTGCGGCAGCGGATTGTGAGCAACAAGGCATTACTGACATTGCGCAGATGCAGCAAAAAGTAAAACAAAGCCTGTTAGATGCAAAAAGTGAATTAAGTCCAAGTGATTGGCAATTAGTGCAGCAATACAGTGATAAATTAATGGCGTAATTGCATGCTATAGCATGGAGTTATGGATAAATTTAAAATTAGAATCAATGCGTTGTGGGTATAGCATATCCCAAGGGCGGTAGCGTGTTTGAATGATAGAGAGTAATGAAATTTTATGAATAAAAACGATGATATAAATAATAGACGTGCCGATTTAATAAGTACCCTTTGGAAAGGGCGATTTACCATATTTATAATATCATCAGTATTTATAGCATTTGCTATTTTTTTCGTTCATCGAAGTCCTTCTTTATGGAAGGCTACAGTAGAAATCAGTGTTAATCATGATTACTTTTTACCAAAAGAAACACAAATATTAGTTGATAACATTGCTATTAATGGAAATACAACTAATGAAATAAATAAAATTATTAGTAAAGAGAGTTTCACCAAACAATATATTGATGTTCTTGAATCTGTTCAAAATCAAAAGGATTTTATTAAGGCGAATGATGTTAAGTTTTCTAATAATCAGCAAATGAAAATAATGACAGCTGTTGTTGCTAATAATAAGTATGCAATAACAATTGAGAGTAAAAATAAAAAAGATATTGTTGAATTACTTAATAAATATATTGAGAATAGTAAAAATATAGCAAATGAAAATATTGTTATTGATTTAAATAATATTCTAGAACAAGCAAAAATAAGAGAAAACATAAGGTTAAATAGATTAGAAAAAAAAAGCAAAAATAGAAATTATGCTTGAAAAAATAAAGATTCAAAATAGTTTAAATATTGCGAATAAAGTAGGACTGACTAGTCCGATGGCAACCGCTAGCGATAATTTTTCTTATCTTTATTTGGGAAGCAAGATACTATCTGAAAAATTAGTACAGCTAAAAAAGACCACAGATCTAAGTCAGATCGTACCTGATATTGCGTTTGTAAAAGATAATATTAAAATCTTATCAGAGATAACCGTACCACAGAGTTTGAATTTTTATAAAAACACAATAAATCATGAAGCATATGTTAGTACAGATAAGCAGAAGAAAGACATATTAATAATTATCATCAGTACTATTGTTGGATTATTTTTTGGTTTTTCATTGGTATTAGTAAGAAGTGAATTTAATAAATAAGTAGTGATATTATGAACATTAGCAGCAGTATTATTAAAATGAATGTATTTATATTATTTATGCTTTTATTTTGTTTAAGTCCGCTTTTGGGTGTTGCTGCTATATGTATTTTTAGCCCTTTTTTATCACAGTTAGAAAGAAATATAGCATCAGTAGTTGTCGTTTTTTTTAGTATTTTATTTTATGCGACATTGCAACCTTTTGGAGATTTGGCTGAATATCTTCATGTGTATAATAATATTAATAATATAGATATTTTTCATTACACTCGATTTGGGAAAGGGATTGAGTTTTTTATTTTAGTTATAATGAAGGTGGTATATTTTCTTGCTGAAGATAATCAATTTGCTTTTTTAATTACGGTATACACACTAATTTTTACACTTTTAATATTTGTCTGTAAAAAAATGACAAAAGATTTTTATTTGTTATTGTTTTTTAGTGTTTTTTTTAGTTATGGTTTTGTTCAAGCTAATTCATATTTTATAAGACAAATATTGTCTATGCTATTTGTTTTCATGTTGATAGTTGAATGGAATAAAAAAAGTATAGTATATGGTTTTCTTAGTATTATCTCTCATACGTCAGCTATAATGCCTATAGGATTGATGTTTATTAAATATATAAACCAATTCAAAAAAGCATTATACGTGATAATTCCCGCATTGATTGTTGGATTATTGTTGTTGTACCATATTGGTTTTTATGATTATATTTTTAGTAAGTTGATTAGTGCAAATATTAAGTTTTCAACGTTAAAAACCTCTCAAATTATTATATATAATAGTCAGTTCGTTTTTATTTTCTATTTGTTATATGTGTACAGAAATAAATTAAATAAAGAAGCAAATAGTATATTTTTAATTACTTTTGGATTGTTTAGTTTTGCTTTATTTTGGGGGTTTATTAATATACCCGCGATGTCGAATCGATTTGCATTATTTATGTGTGCTTTCCCTGGGTTGTTATTATATCCGCTCTTAAGTGGGGATATTAATTTCAAATCAAAATATCTGATATTGATATCAATTGTATCTATTAATTTAATTCCTGCATTATATTTGTTTTATAATGTGGCATTAATGGGGAGTAACCTTAACTTTTTAGGTTTTAAACCAATTCAATCTGATATATTTGACTTAATAACATTAATAGTAAATAGAATAACAGAAGAATTACCATATCTTACACAAGGCAACTAAGTAGATAATGAAAAAATACTTATTAAATATTGGAGTTATTCTTTTCGATCGAGTGGCCATGCTTGTTTTCCAAATATGGATGGCATCATATTATGTTCAAACATTAGGCATTAGTAACTATGGTCAATGGTCTTATACATTAAATATGATAACGATTATTATATCAATATTCATTCTTGGAATTGATGTTATTGTAATAAAAGATATTGTTAATAATAAAAATAAAACTGGTGAGTATATTTACTCTGGAATACTGATCCAGCTTGTAGGTTTCATCTTTGTTTTGATTACAACATTGATTATATTTGATCATAGTGACCTTGTAATAAAAGTCGCAATGGCATCAATTTTGGTTGCTAATTTATTTATCATATTATCTAAGTCTTTTTACTGGAATTATTCAGCATTAGTTGAATCAAAGTACAGAACTATTGCAATAGTTATTAGTTTCTTGATTTTTATACCAGTTGTTAGTATTTATTTAAGTGTTATAAAAACCAAAGAATATGTATTGTTTGTTTATGCAATATACTATGTTATTCAGTTTGTAGTGTCATGGGTCGTAAATAAATTTTTGTTTAAGGCCCCATATACATTTTCTATTAATAGTGATAAATGTAAGGAATACTCAAAAGTTGGTATAAGCTTAATTTTATCGACGTTAAGTGTAATGTTATTTACTCAAACTGATGTGTTGATGATTAAATACTTTATCGGTAATGCTGCGACAGGGGAGTTTTCTGCTGCGACAAGATTATCGACATCTATATTTATTCTAGCAGGTATTTTAGCTAATACATTTTATCCTAAAATTATAAAACTGAGCAATGAAAAAAAAATTCAATTTATTAAAGTCGCAATTACAACTGTTACTTTATTTTGTATAGTTGGATCATTGATTACAATGTTGATTTCACCATACTTAACATCATCGTTGTATGGTGATAATAGTAATATTAGCTTAGTATTATCTTTTCATATCTGGTGCTCATTGTTTATTTTTTCTGGTGCTTTCACATCAAGATATCTGTATGCAAATGAGTTCTATAAGGTTGAAATAGTAAAAACTATTTTAGCCGCTATAGTTAATATTGGGCTAAATTTATACACAATACCGACATTTGGTATTATCGGTGCTGTTGGTTCTTCATTTATTGCATATTTAATTGCTAATTATTTATCACTAATTATATTCAAAGAATCTAGGATATTATTTATAACGCAATCTAAAGCTTATATTTTAATGTTTAATCCTATTCAATATGTTAAAGAATTAAAAGGTATTAAATGTTTATTTCAATAATAACACCACTTTATAATCGCGCTCATTATTTAAATGTTTTAGCCGAGTCAATAAATAGTCAAAATATAAAATGGCTATCAAAAATAGAATGGATTATTGTTGATGATGGTTCTACAGATAATGTAGATGAGGTTATAGAAGATATTAAATCTAAGTTAAATTTTAAATTTAAATATATTAGAAAAGAAAATGGTGGTAAGCATACAGCTGTTAATATGGGGATTGATGTTTCTAATGGAAAATATATTACTATTGTTGATAGCGATGATCATTTGGTTGAGAATGCATTAGACTCATTATTTTTATTATATGATTGTGATTATGAAATAAATGCGTTTATTGATAATAAAAGTCTTTGTCCGCCTTTTGATAAAGAACTCTATACTTTAGATGATTTCATCAAACTTGGTGGGGATAGATTGATTGTGATAAGAACAGATATATTTAAGGAAAATAAATTTCCTATTTATAATGATGAAAAATTTGTTACTGAATCTGTAGTATGGAATAAGGTAATTGATGAATATGATATTCACTGTTTTAATAAATCTATCATAACAGGTGAGTATGTTCAGGGAGGGTTGACTGATAATTATAAAATTTTATTAAAAAACAATCCTAAAGGTGTCTTTAGTTTATTAAAAACAAATTTGAATTTATCAAACTTCAAATTAAATGTTTTAAAACAAACAGCCTTCCATTTTTCTGCAATTTTCACCATTAAAAATATAGATAAGGTTTTTAAAAAATATCCGTTAAATAAAGCAATAAAACTAATCTTAGCAACTGCATATGTATTAATTAAGCGGAGGCTAAAGAACTAATGAAAGTGCTTTATATCGGTGATTTTATTAAAGGTAATGGGCCTAGTACTGTCGATATTAATGTTAGAGATAGTATTGAAAAATCAAATCATAGCAATCAAGTAGAGTTTCTTCAATCAACGACAAAAATAAGTTTTTCTGTTATGAGGAAAATTCATAATATAGATGTTGTTCATGTTTCTGGTGTATCATTTCTTGGGATGATGCTAATGCTGTTTTCACGATTATGTGGAAAAAAAGCATCAATGACTATGCATGGTAGTCTTATTATGGAGTCACAATTTAGAAAAATAGCACCACATCGAAGATTTTTTGAATTAATACAACAGAGATGTGCAAACAAGATTATGCCAGTATCAAATTTATTGGCAGAAAAAGCAAAAATAAATAACAAAGCAATTGTAATACCTAATGGTGTTAACTTTATAGCCAAATCATCCATATTAAAACAAGAAAATTTAATTACACTTATAGGTGGTGGACGTAAAGAAAAAAGACATTTGGAAGTTTGTGAAGTAATCAAAAAGATAAATGACAAACATGAATTAAATATTAAAGTTAATCTTTTTGGTGAGCATGGAATTGACTCAAGTAAAATAAATAGCTTTTCTTTTATTAAAGACTTTGGTTTTAGTGATAAAGAGATAGTATTTGAATCATTATCAAAATCAAAAATATTTATTCAATATAGTGAATTTGAATCTTTTTCTTTAGCTGTTGCAGATGCTATAAATTATCAATGTTATGTTATTACCTCTAATCTAGTCGGCATTAATGAATTTATCACATTATCTAATAGTTATATAGTTGTTGATAATAAAAAAGAATTAGAAGAAGCAATTATATTGCAATATAATGCAAGTAAAAGAAAAGACATTGATAATAAATTATTTACTTGGGAACAAGTTTCAGATAAGTATGTTAAGTGCTGGGAGGCATTATAATGTTAGACTCAACACTAAATATTGAAGTCGCTATATCGACGTTAAATGATGGCATTTATAATCCTAAGTTTCGTGATGATTTTAATTACCTTATTATACATCAAGTTACAAACGATATAGATTATAGTGATTATATCGAAATATTACCTAAAAATGTTCGTTACATTAAATCAAATACTATTGGCTTATCAAAAAGCCGAAATTTAGCTATTGAAAATACAACAGCCAAATATTTATGGATTATGGATGATGACGTTGAAATTCATGATTCATCTTTTAGTTACATTGAAAATATTACTAATAAATATTCAAATGTAGCGATGTTAGTTGTTTCGCATTCGCATGAAGAAATTGAATATCTTCAAGGGAATAAAGAACAAAAAATTAATAAAATATCAGCAGCATCTATCTCTTCAATTGATATGATAATTAAAATAGACCTGCTTAGTGGTGTTAGGTTTAATGAAAGTTTTGGGTTAGGTGCTAAATATGTTTCTGGTGAGGAATATATTTTTGCATGTGATTTATTGAGTAAGGGAAAAGAAATCATAAAGACACGGAAAGTGTGTACTTATCATCCTCTTATATCATCAGGAAAAGATTTTTATTCAACGCCACTCAAGCTAAAAACAAAGTTGGAAATGTTTAAAGTTGCTAATGGTTTTATTAGAGGTTATTTATTATATGTTATATTTTGTATAAAGAAGATAAAAATTATCCGTGAAAATAATGCAATGAAAAACGTAATCAAATCTCTTTATTATACCAATTGAATATTGTTAACTTTACTCGAGAATTAAAATGCATTCAAAGCCATTAGTCTCTGTTATTACACCTTCATATAATTCATCATTAACAATTGAAAAAACGATACAGTCAGTAATAAACCAATCTTTAACTGATTGGGAGATGATAATTGTTGATGATAACTCAACAGATAATACTTGCCAGATTATTGAATCATATATAGATCTAGAGCCTCGTATAAAGCTTATTAAGCAAACATGGAATGCAGGTCCAGCGATTGTAAGAAACATCGCGATTGAAAACTCTCAAGGACGATATATTGCTTTTTTAGATAGTGATGATCAGTGGCATTCTGAAAAACTAATTAAACAAATATCGTTCATGAAAGAAAAAGACATTGCATTATCTTATACCTCGTATAATAGAATTGATTCAATAGGAAATATGTTAGGTCAATATCACCCTAAATTGAAAGTATCATACCGTGATATGTTGAAAAGTAATCGTATCGGTTGCTTAACTGCTATATATGATTCGAGTAAAATAGGGAAAGTATATATGCCTAATATATCAAAGCGGCAGGATTTAGGTTTATGGCTTAGAATTTTGAAAAAAGTTGATTATGCTTGGGGTTTGGATGATGTTCTAGCTGACTATTTAGCTATACAGCCTAATAGCGTTTCATCAAATAAAAAGAGTGCAGCTAAATACCAGTGGCGATTATACAGAGACGTTGAAAAATTAACTTTCAAACAAAGCATTTTTTATTTTTGCTGTTATACATACTTAGGGTTTAAAAAGTCAAAATAACATAAGTTATGTAAGTAATTAACGCCAATTTAGGATGATATAAAATTTAATTATGAAAAAATTGCTCTCAAATTCTTATCTATGTCATACGATAGGAGTTATTTTTGTTTTACTATTATTACAACTGTTTATCACGCCAATTAATGGGCGTGAGACAGTTGCAAACTCAATGTGGATGGTGGGGATTTGCTATTTAGCGAGTGCAATGATTTTACCCCGGATTACTAGTTATTTATTAGTAGAGCGAAAATATTATATTTTACCTGTTTTACTTAGTGTTTATTGTTTTGCTATAACCATTATGTTTATGACTCGTATTGATTATTCTCGGAGCATTGTTTTCTATGGCTGGGTCTTAAGTTTTCTTTGGTTATATATTACGTCTTTACTTAGGCAAGAAAGCCAACGTTTAATCTTATTTGCTATTCCTAATTTTGATATTAGTTCGTTAAATCAAAAGGGCAGAGTGCGCGTGATTGAGCTAAAAGCACCTTATGATATTGCAAATATTAAAGGTGGTTTAGTTGTTGATTTACATCGTAACCTTTCGCCAGAAGCTGAAAAGTTTATCGCCGATTGTAGCTTGAATAATATTGCTGTTTTCCATGCTGAAAGTATTCGTGAGATGCTTGAAGGTAAAGTACAAACTAAGCACTTAATGGAAAATGCCATTGGTTCTTTGCAGCCAAATCCACTTTATATGACGTTTAAGCGTATTTGGGAATCACTGATTATTATTACGACTTTTCTGATTACATTACCAATAATGGCGATCACAGCTATTTTTATTAAACTTGAAAATCCGGGTCCTGCGATGTTTATACAAGAGCGGGTAGGGCAAGGTGGTAAGTTATTCCGTATTTATAAGTTTCGTAGTATGACCATCAAAGAAGCAGGTGCTGAAGATAAGTTTGCCACGGCAGAGCAAGCACGTGTAACCAAAGTGGGTAAGTTTATTCGTAAATTTAGAATTGATGAATTACCGCAATTCTTTAATGTATTAAAAGGCGATATGGCATTAATTGGCCCTCGTCCAGAGCAAGATAGTTTTGTAAAACAGTTTGAACAACAGATTCCATTTTATGGCTATCGACATATGGTTAAACCTGGTATTACTGGTTGGGCACAAGTTGTTCAAGGTTATGCTGATGATACTGAATCGACATCAGAGAAGTTAGCGCATGATTTATATTACATTAAGAATCTATCTTTTTGGCTAGATATTAATATCGTATTTAAAACGATCCGCACTATGCTCACTGGTTTTGGTGCTAAATAATTGAAGTATGTTAATAAAAAAGCCCAATTCATATTATGAGTTGGGCTTTTTTTTGCTTTTGATTCTAGCTCTTTCCGCACTGTATTTTCCTTATTCCTGCCATTATGATTTACTTTTCCTGCTTTCCACTCGTTATTTTTCCTCGCCCCTTTTTAATTATCGTCACTTATTCTTTATCTCCCCTAAACAAAAAAATCCGCCATAACCGTGAAGTTATGGCGGATTATTAGCGCTTACTAGTTACCTAATAAATACGCCGTACTAAGCTACTGTATCAGTAATAATTACTGAGCAACAACTTTAGTAACTGTCTCGATGTTTAGCTCAGGAACGATGATGTCAACACGACGGTTTTCAGCACGGCCTTCAGCAGTATCGTTAGAAGCAACTGGATCTAGCTCACCACGACCTTCGCTAAGAACGCGATCTTCACCAACATTTAGGTGTGCACGTAGTTCTTTAGCAACAGCTTCTGCACGCTCTTGAGAAAGTTTTTGGTTGTAAGCTTCAGGACCAGTGCTGTCAGTGTGACCAATAACAGTGATTGTAGCTTCAGGGTATTGGTTTAGACGCTCTTCGAAAGGCACTAGGTGTGCAGCATCGCCAGCAGTGATTTTAGTGCTATCAAACGCGAAAGGTACAGTTAGCTTAAGCTCTTCGATAGTAGCTACAGATACTTGATCAACATAAACAACTGCTGGAGCAATAACAGCAGCTGGAGCGCCCCAGTGGTATGCTAGAGAAACGCCAGCGAATTGAATGTCAGCACCGCCAACATCTTTGTAGTATTGGTACTCAACACGTGTAGAAACGTTGTTGTTGATGTAGTACTCAGCACCAACGCCAGCAGTTGCAGCCCAACCGTTGTCATCGTGAGTTGCGCCGTTTTTAGCGTTCCAATCGTAGTAGAAAGCACCTAGCTTACCAAACACATCAATTTTATCGTTGATAGCGTAAGAGTACTTACCTACAAGGTCAGCACCTTGAGCAGTAAATTTACCTTGGCCATTAGTAACGCTTGCGCTACCTAGGTTAGTGTAACCAACTTCAGCTGCAAACCATGGAGTGATTTGGTAACCAGCGAAAACACCACCAGAAAGGTTTTTGTTATCAACATCAATTTTGTTTGTTTCTTGTTTAATGTCGTAGAAGCTATTACCTAAACGAGCACCAGCATAAAACGGGTTATCTGTTGCAGCATTTACCGCGCCAGATACAAGAAGAGCAAGAGGTAGTACTAGAAAAGTTTTTTTCATAATATTTGCCGTATTTTCCTAATTGTAATAGATCCGACTTAAGCCGGTAATTTTCGCACTATTATATGAAAGTGCTTGTATATACCCTACAATAACAAATGTAATTGGGATATATTTTTCATATATAATAATGCATTTTTTTTGAATGACATAGCAATTACACGGTGTTTCATTTATTTTGGTGTTTAGAGTGTAACAAACTGTTAATATGGAATTATTTATACCTTTTGGGTATTCTTTTGTTAGTGTTATTTGCTATTAACGCAATCGTAAAAAGTGCGTATTTATAAAAATGAGTCGAATAGTGACGAAAATCGATAACCCACAAATGAGTTATCGATTTATTGACTCAATTTAATTATTAAACGCTTTTCGTCCGCTCCATGGTTGGCGTCCATCGGTTAAGTCATAAAGGTGATACTGACGGCCTAGCATTTGACCACCATCACGATTCATTGGTAACCATGAGATATGAGCGCGGCTAGTGCTTGGTTTAACGGTTAGAATGTCAAATGGAATTGAGACATAAAAACCTTTGTTAAAGCTGCCTTCACCATATTCTTCTGCTGACATGCTGGTTTGAGTAATAAAAGCACCAGCGATGATGCCGCTATCAAATTGTTTTGAGAAGTCGATAGTGAAGCCAGTATCTTCGGCTAAATAACGTCCAGCACTGACTTTTAAGAGCGTATTAGGTAACCATTGCCATTGCGGTTGGTAATAGGCGGTTAAATTACCGGTTGTAGTACCAGTTTGAACTTCATATGGACGGCCTAAATGATCATCGTATTGGTTTTGATCTTTAAAGAACCCAAATGCTGAATGCGGATCACGCTGCTTAACATAATTGACATCAAGCCCTAATGCCCAATTACTACCAACAGGGCGGTAAAGCACCTCGCCACCAACGCCACCAAACATCACTTCTAAATAACCCGCATACGTTTGGGCATACCAATCACTTGATAGTTGATCTAGCCACGTTAGCTGTAAGTTATTCATACGCAGTGTGTTATCAGTAATGTACTGACGCACTAAAGTACGCACGCGTTTATTGTGAGTACCATCAGGCGGAACATCGTATTTAAATTTATCGTAGGTATCGTAGAGGTTTAAATACACCGAGCCACCAACGGTGAAGTGGTTATTAAACCAATAGTCAGCACTGGCTGTAACCCCGACATTAAACATGTAGAAGCCTTCAGAACCGCCTAATGATTGCTGCAGAGTCGGTGCCACACCCACATTCCAGTTCTGATTAAGATCAACCATTTGCTGACCTTGAATAGTACTCGGTGCAACCGTGGTACGACTGTCATCAATATGACTGCCGATATAATCATTGTTAGCGACTTGCAGTAGTTGCTGACGATTGAGAATAGTTTCTGTGATCGGCTGGTTAGCCACTGTTTCAATAATATTGAATTGTTCAACTGCAGGCGCTTGGTTATTTAATAAAATCCCAGCGCGTAATTGGGCTTGATCACGATCGCGATATTTAACCTGCTCGGCAACCACAGTAATGCTATTGTCGCCATGTTGGTAAATAGTTGGATTTTTATAACCAGCAATCTTTTCAACATCTTGAGCTAACTGTTGCCATTGCTCGGTAGTTAAATTATTTGTTGTCGGCGTTGTTGCTATCGTCGGCATTGGCTCATCTAACCAACTGGCTTTAAGTTGATTAAAGTTAGTATTAACACTTAAACCAAAGCTAACGGTAGTGCCACGCTCATAACTGATATTTGCCGTAGCCCAATCACTTAATTGATAAACCGCTCCAATATTAAATGGTGATTTAGGCGTCATATCATGGCCACGATTAGCACGAAAATCATCGGTATAATCGTTGCCGTCATATTCAAGTTTTAGCTGTAAAGGCTGCCATGGTGTTTGGTATTCGACACCACCAAAAAGGGCAGCATTGCCTTTAAACCAACGTTGAGTATCAAAACTACCGCCATTATTTTTGAAACCATTATTACGATCGCAAAAGGTATCACTGACTTTACAAAATGGGTTAGTGATGTTGCCGCGTTGGCCGATATAGCCCCAACCTAAACCAAGGGTGAAATCTAATGGCCCGACGCGTTTATTGGCAGCAATGAATTCGCCATCAAATAAACCAGTACCACCGAGATCACGAATACCGATAGCGACTTCAGGTAACCAATAAGATTCTTGCCATAAACGCACTTTGGCATCGATACCTTTATCGGTCATTAGAGTCTCACCACTAAAATCGGGATTATGACTGTAATAGAGGTCAGGTATTTGAGTGTAACGAATAGTCGTTTCTAGCCATGGTAATAGCTGTAATGATGCCCAGTAATGGTGGTAATCACTACTAATGGTAGTACCAAAAGTAAATTCACCTTCTTGATGCATACGTGCTGTCGGCATTTGCATTAAACCAACACCGCCGAAATCAGTGTTGGAATAACGCATTTCAGGGTAGCTAAAGCTATCAGCTTGCGCCTGACATAAAGGTAATAACGCTATTGCTAATGTCGATAGAGCAAATAACGGACGTTGATAGTGGTGACGGCGAGTTGCAGCCGAGGTGACAGAGTTCATTACAACGTCCTGTTGATTAGCATTGAAGAAATATCATGGTTTAAATCACGATAATCATTAAATAAAGACTGGTAACCGACATAAATAATTGCGCCAGGAGCGATATCCAAATGGTTGTTATTCCAGTAGGCAATAGGGTGTTGCTGAACCACACCATCAGGCTGAATAACCGTGACTTCGCTATTGGCGGCAATATCAAGTGGCGTGACGTGGGCTAAATAGTCATTGGCAGCCATTCGTGGTTGCCAATCAAGCTGTTGTGGGGCTTCAATCGCACCAATAACAGTGATAGAGGTTGGACGATTAGCCAAACTAAGTTGATAGTTACCGTTTAATAATGGGTTATCTGCTTTGTTTAAGCGTACTTTGTCGATATCAATTGCCACTGGCAGACGCTGAGTTTGAATCTGTTGCTGCAACCATTGCGCAGTATTGGCAAAGCTGCGGCTAAGTGCTGCATCGTCACTGTGCTGTTGGCTTAATGTGGTTAGCTGTTTAATTAATGCTGCTTTAGCGCTCGGCACTGTGGTGGTGGTTAAGCTACTGCCAAGCCAATAAGGTGCTGTCGCTGTTGTACGCTGCTTAAGGCTATCGCTAACAACTTGTGCTAAGCGTACTGAATCCGCGTACTGCAAAGTGACAGCGGCTGCCGAATGACCATTAGCATGTAAGGTAATAGTGCTTTGAGCGATGGCAGGCATAGCAACTAACAAGCACAAACTCGCCATCGCAGCATAGGTGCGTTGGCGAGAGAATAAATTAAAAACTGAACAAGACATAAAAGATGCTACCGTTAGCCAAAAGGTTTAAGAATAGTCATTTCAACACTTGGTAAAGAGGGGGCTAAATATTGCAGGCTCTTTACCACTCTTCCCGTATGTTGCTCAATCCAAAAGGTATTACTGTAGTGGCGATCAAGCTGCTTGACGGTGACATTTTCATTAAAACGCAATACCGGCACTGATTTACCGTTAATGGTTAACACTTCAGGTTGCTGAAAAACAAACTCAGAATTAAGTTGATAACCAATGTGGTAACCCGGTTGCCAATCAATTGTGCGCTGCCAAGTGGTTGGCGTTGAAGCTAAATGTAGCCCTAAGCTCAATGGATCTGCTGTTTTTGCGTGAGTACTCAATAAATTACCTTGGGATAGATTGACGGTTTTTATAATGCGACCACTTTGAGTGATCAACATGCCGTTATCGCTTGCAAGCCATTTAAGTTGAGCCGGGGTATCCGTTGAATTGGCATCATTAATGGTTGCGCCCGTGGCTGTTTCTGCCAGAGCTAATACCATAAAAAGTTGTGATTGGTCGTCAATGCGAACATAGGTGCTGGCATAAGGTAATGCCGCAATCTCATGCGCGGATTTTTGAATATCTGCCGTACCGTAGACAGCGATATTAACCGTATCGCTAACACTGGCTATTTTTTGGCTACAGCCAGACGTCAATAAAGTGGCAGTTAAGAGTGCCGCCAAGGTTGAAATAACATCAGAGGTGTTTTTTTTTAGCATTGGGTCGCGCTTCCGATAGGCCATATTAAAGCGAGAGATGGCAATCATCGCCCCTATTTACAAACAGAATAACCGTGACAAGCACGGTTATTTTTTATTAACCTAAATTTTTATCAGGTTAAACGACATTAATTACTTAGCTGCGCTAACAGAAGTAGATGTAGAAGTAGATGTCGTTGTTGAGTTGGTGTTGCCAGAATCGTTTGCTGCAATAGCAACTGCTGCAACAGCTGCTGCTGCACCAACAACAACTGCTGTTGTAGTACCCGCTGCAGTACCCGCTGCAGTTGTAGTACCCGCTGTAGTACCTGCATCTACTGGTGCTGCGTCATCAGCAACATAACCGCCAGCAAATGCTGATGAAGACATAGCTAGAGCTGCTAGAAGAACTAATGCATTCTTTTTCATGATGTAAATCCTTATCGATAAAAATAATATATAGGTCGTCAATAAAATGACGTTTTATAATGTGATTTATAAAAACACTGAGTGGGTAATTATACTGAATAACAGCATAGAATGGTGTGACATTTTTTTACTTTCTATACAGTGATGTGCATAAAGTGTGATATTTGTCACCATTATGAAATAATAGGTAAGATTGGCGTGACTGATGGGTTGTAAAGCAATTAGCTTTGTGTTTATGGCTTTATTTACAATTAGTTACATGTTGTTTTTAGTGTGATCTAGATAATAAATGGACTAATTTTTATATTTCATTTTATATTGAAATTAAGTAGAATCCGTCAGCAACATAAATTAGCTAAATGATATTGAAATAAAATCATTTAGCTCTTTTTAGATAGATATGTAAATGACATGCTGATTATTACCACTATATATTCACGGTGTTTATGATTATCTGTCAACAAAAAAATGATACTTTTTTAAAGCAATTGAGGAGCTGTAACCTTCGGGCGGTAGCATGCTCATTTGAAAATATATCCCATCCATCAATGCTGAGATGAACTTAATCAAATGGAATTATCAAAAAAAATGCTTGTCACAGCAGTGGCGTCTGTGATGTTAGCTGGCTGTAGTATGCCTGGATCGCATCTTAGCCTTGATGGTAAGCATGTTGCTGAGACTAACTCGCAACAACCAACGCTTGATCAGCAAGTCAATGTGTTTCCGCTAACGGTTAACAATGTTAGCCAATTTAAAACGGCTAAAGTTGCTGCACAGGTAAACACTAAGCTTGAACAAGAACTAGCAAGCTATGAATACCATATTGGCCCTGGTGATATTCTTAATATTACGATTTGGGATCACCCTGAACTGACTATACCTGCGGGCTCTTACCGTAGTGCAAGTGAAGCGGGTAACTGGGTTCATGCTGATGGCACCATTTTTTACCCTTACATCGGTAAAGTGCAAGTCGCAGGTAAAACCGTATCGCAAGTGCGTGCTGATATCGCCCAGCGCTTAGCAGAGTATGTTGAAAAACCACAAGTTGATGTTAACGTCGCCGCATTTCGTGCTCAAAAAGCTTACGTAACGGGTGAAGTGAAAAATCCAGCTCAACAGCCGATCACCAATGTGCCGTTAACGTTGCTGGATGCTATCAATAAATCCGGTGGATTAGCCGCTGATGCTGATTGGCGTAATGTCACTCTAACCCGTGACGGCAAAGATCAAACCTTATCGTTATATGCACTAATGCAACGTGGCGATTTAAAGCAAAACCGTTTATTACGTAATGGCGATATTGTTCATGTGCCACGTAATGATGCGCAAAAAGTGTTTGTCTTAGGTGAAGTTAAAGAGCCTAAGTTACTAAAAATTGATCGTGCAGGCATGAGCTTAACCGAAGCATTAAGCGGCGTTGGTGGTATTAACGAGTTACAAGCCGATGCTACCGGGGTGTTTGTTATTCGTGCTAACCATGCTGATTTAACTAAAACACCGCATGCGCCAGCGGCAAATATTTATCAGTTAAATATTAAAGATGCGACGGCATTAGTGGTGGGTACCGAGTTTGAATTGCAACCTTACGATGTAGTGTATGTTACTGCGGCACCCATTGCGCGTTGGAACCGTGTGATTCAACAGTTAGTTCCAACCATTGGCAGCTTTAATCAGCTATCTGAAGGTATGAACTACTACATGAATTTAAAGTAGTGAGTTAAGACGCGAACTTAATACCCTCGAAACCTTTAACCTTAGAATCTATCTCTATGTTCAATAAAATTCTTGTTGTTTGCGTAGGCAATATCTGTCGTTCACCCTCTGGCGAACGAATCCTACAAGCAAAATTACCCAATAAACATATCGCCTCTGCTGGTGTTGGCACTGCCAAAAGTGGTTTAGCAGGCAAGCCGGCCGATAAAATGGCGGCGGAAGTAGCACTTGCTCATGGTTATTCTCTTGAAGGCCATCAAGCACAGCAAGTTACCAGCGATTTATGCCGAGATTACGATCTGATTTTAGTGATGGAAAAAGGTCATATCGATGCCGTCACGAGCATAGCTCCAGAAGCACGCGGAAAAACAATGCTGTTTGGCCAATGGATTGGTCAACAAGATATTCCCGATCCATACCGTCTAAGTAAAGAAGCCTTTGATCATGCATATGATTTAATTGATCAAGCTGCAACAGCGTGGGCGAAGAAATTGTAACTTTCTAACTCCGTCATTCTCTACAGTGAATGCTAACCCTAACTCTGTCATTCCCTACAGTGAATGCCCGTGAGGGCGATAGGGAATCTACTAACCACGCGCTGTAAACCATATTTAACTTTTGGATGATGCTTTGGCTCTTCCTCATCTTCTTAAATTTAACATCGGAATATTTTCTTAATGAGTATTGCCCAAAATCCTCAACCGAGTACTTCTCCAGGAACGGATGAAGTTGATATCGGTAAACTGTTTGGCATTTTAATTGATAACCGCTGGATGATTATTGTCACCACCTTTATCTTTGCTGTTGTTGGTATCGGTTATGCTTTACTTGCTACCCCAATTTATAAAGCTGATGCACTCATTCAAATTGAAGCCAAAAGTTCAGGTATGCCAGCACTTGGTGGCGATATGGCCGAAATGTTTGGTGGCGGTGAATCAAGTGCTACTACTGAAACTGAAATCATCAAATCACGAATGGTATTAGGTGAAACGGTTGATAAGTTAAACCTAACCACGGTTGTTAACCCTGAATATTTGCCTGTGGTAGGCAAAGGGTTAGCACGTTTAATGGGCGAGCAGCACTTTATTAATGTATCGCGTTTTACAGTTGCTGATGGTCGCGAGCTTGGCGGTTACCAAATCGTGGTTACTAACGCTGATAAAGGCGAATATCAACTGAATGATAGCGATGGCCGCAAGGTTCTAACCGGTAAAGTAGGCGAGTTAGCACAAGCAAATGGTTACCAACTGTTTGTTACCGATTTACAAGCAACTAAAGACGCTGAGTTTTCATTAGCAAAAATTAGCCGAATTGATGCAATTCAAAATCTGCAACAGAATTTATCAGTAGCAGAGCAAGGTAAACAAACCGGTATTTTGCAATTATCAATGACAGGTGAGAACCGCGCTGATATTAAAGCGATTGTTGATGACATCAGTAAGAACTACTTTTTACAAAACGTAGAGCGTAACTCAGCCGAAGCTGAAAATAGTTTAACCTTCTTAAAGCAGCACTTACCTGAAATTAAAATCCAGTTAATGACAGCAGAAGATAAACTCAATAGCTACCGTCAACAGAATGAATCAGTAGATTTAAGCCTAGAAGCAAAATCTGCACTTGAAACTATGGTCGGCTTAGAATCTCAGCTAAACCAATTAACCTTTAAAGAAACTGATATTTCACAACGCTTTACTAAAGAACACCCAGCGTATATTTCATTAATGGATAAACGCAAAACGTTATTAAAAGAACAAACTCGATTAAATAAGCGTATTGAAACTTTACCGGCTACTCAGCGTGAGATTTTACGTTTAACCCGAGATGTTGAAGTAAATCAACAGATTTACGTTCAGCTATTAAATAAAGTTCAAGAGCTTAATATTGTTAAAGCAAGCACGGTGGGTAACGTTCGTATTCTTGATGCTGCGCAAGTTTACACTGATGCAGTTAAGCCTAAGAAAGCATTGATCGTAGTATTAGCAACCTTACTTGGCGGTATGTTAAGTGTGGCGATTGCATTCTTGCGTGCGGCATTGCACCGTGGTGTTGAAAGCCCAGATGAGATTGAAGCACTAGGTTTACCTGTGTATGCCTCAATTCCATTATCAACTTGGCAGAATGATTTAGAAAAGAAATTTAAATCAAAACAAAAACTCAATGTTAATCAAGCGTTGTTAGCTGTTTCTAATCCAGCTGATTTATCGATTGAAGCACTGCGCAGCTTACGTACTAGCTTGCACTTTGCAATGATGGAAGCGCGTAACAATATCGTGATGATTTCAGGCCCAAGTCCGGGTATCGGTAAGTCATTTGTATCGGCCAACATGGCTGCTGTTATGGCTAAAGGCGGTCAACGCGTATTAGTGATTGATGCCGATATGCGTAAAGGCCGTATGGAGCGCCAAATGTGTGTTGATAGTAAGCCCGGTTTAGCGGATTACTTAAGTGGTCAACAAACATTAGAGCAAGTGATTAAATCACCCGGTGTTGAAAACCTTGATTTTATTGCTCGTGGCGCAGTACCACCTAACCCATCTGAGTTATTAATGCACCCGCGTTTAAAAACGTTGTTGGATTGGGCATCTGAAAACTATGACTTAGTGTTAGTTGATACACCGCCAATTTTGGCAGTAACCGACCCAGCCATTGTTGGTGCACATGCTGGCACAACCATGATTGTGGCGCGTTTTGGCTTAAACCCAGTGAAAGAAATCGAAGTCACTAAACACCGTTTTGAACAAAATGGTATTGAAGTGAAAGGTTGTATTCTTAACGCTGTGGTGCGCAAAGCAAGCTCAACTTATGGCGGCAACTACGGTTATTACAACTATAGTTACGCGAGTGATAATAAGTAATTAACTACCTTTCTCATTGTTATAGGGAATGTACGAGTCATCCTCGTCATTCCCTACAGCGAGGAACGAGCGAGATAGGGAATCTAATCACAACGTGTTGTAGAGTGAATATTTTTGCCTAGAGGCGGAGAAAAAAGGGGGGGGGGTTGGACCTATTCCCTCCAACCGCTAAATAACATACAAACTTGTTTCATAACAAAGCATTAGCTGCTACAGCTAGTGCTTTTTTATGGCTCAAATTTCAGGTTTTGTGTCTCAGGCCCTTAAAAACACTGAGTTGGCCTGATGAAATTATTCACTTTATGAATAGTTTTGTGTCGTGAAATTCACATCAATAGTGCCAATGGATACTGAATCTTGGTGCTGTAATTATAAACAAAAAGGATCGTTTTCTGTGAAAATTTTAGTTACTGGTGGCGCTGGTTTTATCGGCTCTGCTGTTGTTCGTCACATTATTAATAATACCCAAGACAGTGTTGTTAACGTAGATAAATTAACTTACGCAGGAAACTTAGAATCATTACTTACTGTTGAAAACAATGATCGTTATGCTTTTGAGCAAGTGGACATTTGTGATCGCGCTGAGTTAGATCGCGTCTTTGCAGAGTATCAACCCGATGCAGTTATGCACTTGGCCGCTGAAAGCCATGTTGACCGTTCAATCGATGGTCCTGCGGCTTTTATTGAAACCAATATCGTTGGCACTTATACCCTTTTAGAAGCTACTCGTGCTTACTGGAATCAACTAGATGAAACTCGTAAAATGGCATTTCGCTTCCACCATATTTCAACCGATGAAGTGTATGGTGATTTGGAAGGTACTGATGACTTGTTCACTGAAACAACATCCTATGAGCCATCAAGCCCGTATTCAGCATCTAAAGCATCAAGCGATCATTTAGTCCGTGCATGGCTTCGTACTTATGGTTTACCAACGATTGTAACTAACTGCTCAAATAATTACGGCCCGTATCATTTCCCTGAAAAATTAATTCCATTAATTATTCTTAATGCGTTAGATGGTAAAGCATTACCTGTTTACGGTGATGGGATGCAAATTCGTGATTGGCTATATGTAGAAGATCATGCATCAGCGCTTTATACCGTTGTTACTAAAGGTGAGATAGGTGAAACGTATAATATTGGTGGTCACAATGAAAAAGCCAATATTGAAGTGGTAAAAACAATTTGTTCACTACTTGAAGAATTAGTGCCGAATAAACCGCAAGGCGTAACGGAATACCAAAGCTTAATTACTTACGTAACAGACCGCCCAGGGCATGATGTTCGTTATGCGATTGATGCTTCTAAAATTGCCCGAGAACTTGGCTGGAAACCTGCTGAAACCTTTGAATCAGGTATTCGTAAAACCGTTGAATGGTATTTAGCGAATCAAAAATGGTGGAGTCGAGTATTAGATGGCTCATATAACCGTGAGCGTTTAGGTAACTAATTTATCCATTTCTTTTTTTATCTTGGGTTGAATCTATTTTCAATCCGAGACATATAACTTCGGATTCTTATTTATGAAAGGCATTATTTTAGCAGGCGGTTCAGGCACGCGTCTTTACCCAATTACGCGCGGTGTATCTAAGCAGTTATTACCTATTTACGACAAGCCAATGATTTTTTACCCACTATCAACATTAATGCTGGCGGGCATTAAAGATATTCTAATCATTACTACTCCTGAAGATAATGAAAGCTTCCGTCGTTTATTAGGTAATGGCTCTGACTTTGGTATTAATCTTGAGTATGCGATTCAGCCTTCTCCTGATGGTTTAGCACAGGCCTTTATTATTGGTGAAGAGTTTATTGGTAATGACAGCGTGTGTTTAGTGCTTGGCGATAACATTTTTTATGGTCAGTCATTTGGACAACAGCTAAATCATGCTAAGGAACTAACATCACAAGGGATTGCAACAGTATTTGGTTATCAAGTACATGATCCTGAACGTTTCGGTGTGGTTGAATTTGATAACAATATGAAAGCCATTTCTATTGAAGAAAAACCGCAACAACCTAAGTCAAATTATGCAGTAACAGGATTATATTTTTATGATAATCGTGTTGTTGAAATGGCAAAGCAAGTTAAACCGTCACATCGTGGTGAGCTTGAAATTACCACATTAAATGAAATGTATTTAAATGATGGTTCATTGAATGTCGAGCTATTAGGTCGTGGGTTTGCATGGCTTGATACGGGGACTCATGAGAGCTTACAACAAGCAGCATCATTTGTTGAAACCGTACAAAATATTCAAGGCTTAAAAGTTGCCTGCTTAGAAGAAATTTCATGGCGTAATGATTGGTTAACGACAGAACAAGTACAGCTATTCGCTGAGCCAATGATGAAAAATGAATACGGTCAGTATTTGATGCGCATTGTTTCTGAAAATAAATAAAAAGTGAATAAACATTGTGAAAGTATTAATTACAGGTAGCAATGGCCAAGTAGGTAGCTGTTTAGTTAAACAGCTACGATCTTGCCCTGAGATTGAATTTTTAGCTGTTGACAGAGATCAACTTGATATTACCTCTGAGCAAGAGGTAATAAAGACAGTCAATGATTTTATGCCAACTATTATTATTAACGCAGCAGCTCATACAGCAGTTGATAAAGCAGAAGATGAGGTTGAATTGTCTTATGCTATAAATTGTGATGGCCCTAAATATTTAGCCGAAGCAGCTGAGCGAGTAGGCGCTGCAATATTACATATATCGACAGATTATGTTTTTGCTGGTGATAAAGAAGGTTTATACAGCGAATCAGATACTGTTTACCCACAAGGCGTGTATGGTGAGAGTAAATTAGCGGGTGAAGAAGCTGTTATTAATGCTTGCTCCCGTCATATTATTTTACGAACGGCTTGGGTCTTTGGTGAAGACGGTAATAACTTTGTAAAAACCATGCTTCGTTTGGCACAGCAAAGAGATTCGTTAGGTATTGTTGCGGACCAGTTCGGTGGACCAACTTATGCGGGAGATATCGCTGCTGCACTAATTAAAATAGCTAAGTCAATCACAGG
Source organism: Photobacterium aquimaris (assembly GCF_002954455.1). GTDB lineage: Bacteria > Pseudomonadota > Gammaproteobacteria > Enterobacterales > Vibrionaceae > Photobacterium > Photobacterium aquimaris. The sequence goes on along the minus strand of NZ_MSCC01000001.1, from coordinate 1,990,247 downwards.
CTCAAAAAATACATTTAATAGTGATAATTATGGTATTTATCATTTCTCTGGTATGCCACATGTTAGTTGGTGTGAGTTCGCTCAAGTTATCTTTGATAAAGCAGTTGAACAAAATGTTTTAGTTAAATCTCCTGATGTAAAAGGAATTAAAACTGAAGATTATCCAACACCAGCGAAACGCCCAGCCAATTCTAAGTTGAATACACAAAAAATAACAACAGTATTTAATATTCCAGCAAGTGATTGGCAATCAGCATTAAATCATCAGAGTGATTACGCTTAAATATAAGATAGAGAATATCAATGAAAGTTATTGAAACAGAAATTCCTGATGTAAAAATTATTGAACCTGCTGTCTTTGGTGATGAACGTGGTTTCTTTATGGAAACATGGAATCAAAATAAATTTGAAGAATTAGTTACGGGCAAACCAACTCAATTTGTGCAAGATAACCACTCTAAATCTAAAAAAGGTATATTGCGTGGGCTACATTACCAAACAGAGAATACTCAAGGTAAATTAGTTCGGGTAGTTTCTGGTGAAGTATTCGATGTTGCAGTTGATATTAGAAAAAAATCACCAACATTTGGTAAATGGGTAGGGGTTTATCTTTCAGCTGAAAATAAACGTCAATTATGGATACCTGAAGGTTTTGCTCATGGTTTTTATGTAACCAGTAACGAGGCCGAATTTGTTTATAAATGTACGGATTATTATAATCCGAAGGTTGAAATTTCAATAAAATGGAATGATCCTAAAATTGGGATTCAATGGCCGTTTGTTGATGATCCGTTACTTTCAGAAAAAGATAAGAATAGTTGTTATTTAATTGAATATTTAAAGTTATAATGAATAGACAAATATTAAAAAACATATTATCTAATGGATTGTCATTTATAACTAATATGGCATTGATGTTGGCTTTAACACCATATTTAGTTGATTGTTTGGGTGTAATGGCTTACGGCTTTATTCCATTAGCTGCTATATTTACATCTTATATCGGAATTATTACAGAATCACTAACGATCTCTATTAATAGAAATTTAACAAAAGCATTTCAGAGTAATAATAGAAATGAATTAAGTGAAATATATAACACATCATTAATTACTGTTATTTTAGTAATTGTTTTGTTGTTACTGACTATGATTTATCCAATTAATCATCTTCAAGATATAATAACAATACCTTCTAGTATGGTTTACGAAGTTAAAATCCTTTTTATATTATTAATTACCTCTTTTTTATTTTCATTAATTGGTGCAGTTTATTCTGTTGCGATGTATGCGAAAAATAGAGTTGATTTAATGCAGTTTAATAATGTATTAAGAAATATAGTTCGATGTATATGTATTTTTTGTTTTTTTTATTATGATGATATAAGTTTAATAAGTGTTGGTTATGCAACTCTTGTTGGTAGTCTTTGTTCTGTGTTGTTTGCTTATTTTTATAAAATAAAATTAATATCTTATATGAAATTTGATATAAGATATTTTAGACTTGATAAAGTTCAAGATATTTTAAAAATGGGGGGTGGCTATTAATTAATCAACTTGGTTTCGTTTTATTTATGAAAGTTGACCTTTTAATTGTTAACAAATATTTAGGACCAGAACAATCAGGCTTATATTCTATAGCTATTCAATTTAATGATGTTCTTAGAATATTTGCTAGTATTATTAGTGGGGTACTTGGACCTGCTATTTTAATATTGTATAGTCAAAATAAAATCGATGATATGATAAAATTAACGTCTGGTTTTGTTAAGTTTTTAAGTTTGTCAATATCAATTCCTATTGTGATTATTTGCGTATGGTCAAAAGAAATTCTTAATTTTTGGATGGGAAGTAGTTATATATCTTTATCTTCTTTAGTTTGGATATTAACTTTACCGCTTGTAATTAATATAGGGGTTCAACCGTTATTTGCTATACAGGTGGCTATGAATAAAATAAAAATCCCTGCTATTTTAAATATTGTATTTGGGTTTTTTGGAATAGTTAGTTCTGTTTTGTTAATAACAAAAACAGATTTAGGGTTTTATTCAGTAGCAATATCTAGTGTGATAATGTTAACTATAAAAAATGCAATATTCACTCCATTATATTCATCGTATATTCTGAATGTTGATAAGCGACAGTTTATTTATGTACATATTAATACTTTAATATGTACATTTATATCGATAGTTATATTATTACAAATAAAGAATGAATATGTTATTACTGATTTATATGATCTTATTTTAATTGTTTTATTATCCGCTATTGTTTTATTATTATTTAGTTTGGTATTTTATACTAAAAATGAACGAGATAAATTTATAAAATTTATTAAAGAAAAAGCATAATAATTTGAATAGTTAGGTAAAGGTAGTGGAAAAATGATAAAAAAAATTTTATTCTTAATAAAAAGTATCTTTTTAAAATTTTCAGGGAAAGTAGAGTTTATTTATTATTTTAGTGAAGTGTTAAATGTAGGCGATGATTTAAATCTAGATTTAATCAAAGCATATTCTAAAAAGAAACCAATCTGTCCTCCTCTAATCAAAAAATTTGAACATAAATTAATGGTTGGAAGTGTTATTCATGAAATGAATAAAAAAAGTATAGTTATTGGTAGTGGTTTAATACATCCGGATTTTTTAAAAGGAATTAATGAATTGGGGGATATTAGGGCTCTTAGGGGAGAGCTAACAAAATTTCATATAGAAAAAAAGTTTGCTGTAGAATTGAATGTCCCTCTTGGTGATTGTGCTTTGTTAATGCCTAGAGTAATTAACTGTAATGATATACAAAAAAATAGCTCTTTTGGTTTGGTTTTACATTATAAAGATGATGATCATAAAATAAAAGAAATTGTAACAGAATTAGGTGGGAAAATTATTAGTGTTAGTCAAAATGTCACTGATTTTGTGAATGAATTGAATACATGTGAGGTTATTTTATCTTCCTCAATGCATGGTTTGATTTTATCAGATGCTTATAATATTCCTAACGAAAGAATTATCTTAGGTGATTTATTAACAGGGGGGGATTTTAAGTTTAAAGATTATTATTCGACAACGGATAGTCCTAAATATGAAGGAATATATATTAGTTCTAGCGTTACAAAGATGGATGTAGAAAAAATACTAAAAAGTGCAATGGTTAAAAAATATCGATATAACCTTAATGAACTTGAGGCTGAACTAATGAAGGCGTTAGATAAATGATAGACATTTCTATTATTATTCCTACTTGTAATCGGTTAGATTTATTAAGAAGGGTTTTAACAAGTTTATTATCTCAAAATTTAGATGAAAATACATTTGAAGTGTTAGTTGTAGATGATAGCCCTGTTGATATGACTGGAAATATTATTCATCTATTAAATAGTTATTCTTTTAAATATAAAAAAGTTATTCGTAATAATGGAGAACATTCGGCAGCTAGAGCTCGAAATTTAGGCGCTTCAAAGGCTCTCGGATATTATATAACATTTGTTGATGATGATGATCTGCTACTGCCTGACCGATTAAGTAATTTATTGAAAGTAGCAAAAAGTAATCCTCAATATTCATTAATTAGTTCTGGGCGATTATATGAATTAAATGATTTTGAATCATACTTTCAAGGGGCGAACCAGAGGTTTGGTAAAATAAATGTTGATGATATTGCTATTAAAAATGATATAGATATAGGATTTTTAATTGAAAAAAGTATGTTTCAAAAACTTAATGGTTTTGATCCTTCTTTTTATGCTTTTGAAGATTGGGATTTTATTATTCGCGCTTTAAAAATTAAACCTGCTTTTAAAATCACTCGCTTTGATTATGCGGTTAATAGTAATTTAGCTAGACCTCGAGTTTCTAATGGTGAAACTTTAGCTTATGCTCAATTAATTAATAAACATAAATTGTTTTTTGGGACTAGATGGCTTTATATAATGAAATCAATTGATTTAGCTAATAGAAGGGAATTGGGTTTTTGTCTGTGTGTCTCTTTTGCATTTAAATCACAGAGTTTGAAACCTATTCGTTCATATATATCATCAAAATTGAAGTAATATGAAATACTTATTATTTAATGCACCATTTATCCTAGGTGTTGTATTTTTATTATCACTTATCTCTACCTATTTAGGTTGGAGCGATCTTTTTAATGAAGTTAGTTCTAAAACTGTGGGAATATATGTATATGTGTCTATTATTCTTATTTGTATAGGTTTAATTCTTATAATACCAATAAAAAAAAAAATTTTTCGAGTAAATTAATAACACTTTCTAATTCTTTTAGAGCTAGTAACAAGGATAAATATATTTTCTCTTGTTTATTTGTTTTTTTTATTATTGAGGTTATTTATTCTGGGAATATTCCTATTTTTAGCTCAAGCTATGCAGATGCTGTACATGCTTCATTTGGGATTCCTTTATTGCATGGGTTGTACTTGGCTTTTTTATCTTATATTTCAATTGTTTATTTTCAGATTTTCCTATATGGTAAGAAAAAAAGTTATGTGATATATATAATCATAATTAATATTATATTTATACTGTTAGCAAGACGTGGAATAATTGTTTTTCATTTTATTAGTTATACATTTATCTATTTTTTATTTTATGTGAGATATAAAAATATAAAGTTTTCATTTATTATTAAAATGTTATGTATCGTTTCGATATTTTTTACTTCATTTAATTATATTGGAAATATGAGACTTGGTTTAGATAATAATGACTATATTTTAAGTGTGGGAAAAGCAACTGATAAATTTAAAGATTCTATAATTCCAGAATCATTTTTCTTTGGTTATTTATATATAGCAACACCTGTATCTATTTTTGATATTAATAATCAAAATATTCAAGATAAAAGTATTAATGATTTTTTTGTAGATAATATAATACCTGATTTTTTATCTAAGTATTTATCATCGGAGGAAACACTATTAAATTTTGAAACCGTTCGAGGGTTTAATGTTGGTGGTTTATTTACCGTTCCTTATTTATATAAAGGGAATGTTGGGGTGTTTTTAATTATACTATACTATCTAGTGTTCGTTTTTATAGTATATCGTCATGTTTTTAATGGAAAAAAAAAGGTCATTAATTTCATTGTCAATGTTATTATCTATAACTGTGTTGCTTAGTTTTTCTAATTTACTTAACAGTACTGGTTATATTTTACCTTTAATATATTCTCTATTATTCCGTGATTTTGGCTCATTTAAATTTCGTCAAAAGCATATATTACCAATAAAAGAAAGAAGATTTATATGAACAATGTTATATTTTGTATTATATTATATAATACAAAAGTTTCTGAATCTAAAAGTATTACATCAATCATTAATAATTGGAATGAAAGTTGTAGCAATTCAAAAATAATTATTTTCAATAATGGAGATGATATTGTTGAAGTAAACGAAATAAAAGAAATAAAAGAAATAAACGAAAATATAGAAATATTTCAAATTTTAATCAATGGGTCTCTATCTAAAATATATAATAAATGTATTCAACTGAATAAAGGTTATAATTTTGTATTCTTAGATGATGATACGGAAGTTTCAAAAGATTATTTTAATGAAGTATTAAATTGCTCTTCTGATATATTACTCCCTAGGGTTGTTTGTAATAATTTGGATGTTTATCCTGTATTTACGAAAGAAGGTGTTCAGTCTATTACAAGTGGTTTATATATCTCATCTAAACTAGTATCATTATTAACTAATTTTGAGAGCAAAGTGTTTGATGAAAGATTTGACCTTTATGGAATTGATACTGCTTTTTTTTTATAAAATAAACAAGAACAAAATAAACTATGATATTTCATCTCATAGTCTAATACATGATTTGTCCCATTTGACATCAGGCTCTAATGTTTTTAGAGAGAAAGAAGTGTTTTTAGCTAATTCAGCTTCTTTGATTCCTTACTTTAATTTTTATTTGTTGAAACAAGTCATTGGAACATTGTTTAAGTTTATTTATCGTCTTGATTATAGGACTATTTTTTCTGCGTTCATTTCATTTTGTTCTTGTCGAGTGATAAGAATAATTAAAACCATATAGTTTGTTTGATATTCTCTATTATAATTAATTAATGTACTTATAGTATTTTCTATCTCTAGATGTGAGATAAAAATTTTCTTTAGTATTATGAGATCATTTCGTTACTGAAACAATAACGGAACTAAAGACTATTACTATTTTACTTGATAGATTTTTATAAAAAAAATAGTGTTAATTATTATTTTTAACATATTATGTTTTTTATTGATTTATAAAAGACTATATAAATAATAACGCAACGTGGGTGATTATAAATGCTTAAAAAAGCATATAAAATATACGGTTTTTTGGGTTTTTTACGATTATGTCGAGATATATTATTAACTAAGTTGTTTTTTTCTAAAATTAGAATTATTCGTTACCCTTTCTATATTAGAGGAGGGGATAATGTATATTTTGGTAAAGGCTTTACCTCGGGTGTTGGACTCCGATTAGATGCTTTTGAACAATATGGAAAAAAGAAACCAAAATTGATTTTTGGGGAAAATTGTCAAGTAAATGATTATGTTCATATTGGCTGTGTTGAATCAATTGAAATTGGTGATGATGTATTAATTGCGAGTAAAGTATTTATAACTGATCATAATCATGGAGATTTAGAGGATCACTCTGATTTTCTTTTGTCTCCAATAGATCGTAAACTTACTTCTAATAATGTTCGAATTGGAAATAAAAGTTGGATTGGCGAATCAGTCATGATTTTACCAGGAGTTTCAATTGGAGAGGGCTGTATTATTGGTGCAGGAAGTATAGTTACGAAAAATATACCTGACTTTTCAGTTGCTGTAGGTAATCCAGCTAAAGTTATCAAATATTTTGATATCGAAAATAATATTTGGATAAAAAGTAAATGAAGATAGTTATTTCTGGTGTGAATTTAGTTGAAGCTGGACCTTTAAAAATATTTAAAGAAGCAATTAATGCTTTTTCTAATGATAGTCAGTTTGAAGTTATTTGTTTGGTAAATAATAAACGGTTATTTTCTGACTGTAAAAAAATAAATGTTAAATTTTTAGAGTATCCGTTAGTCAAAACAAGTTGGTTAAAACGTATTTTTTTTGAATATAAAACATGTAATGAAATAAGTAAAAGGTTAGCTCCTGATATTTGGTTGGCAATGCATGATATGTCCCCAAGAGTCAATACGCCTTTACAGCTAGTTTATTGTCATAATGCATCTCCTTTTTATAAAGCGTCTATAAAAGAATTGAAATATGAACGAAAGCTTTTGTTTTTTTCTTTATTCTATAAATGGCTTTATAAAATAAATATAAAATCGAACAAAGCTATAATTGTTCAACAAGAATGGATCGGTAAATATCTTGTTAATGATTTAGGTGCAAGAGATTATATTGTCTCAAAACCGGTTGCTTCTTTAGCTCAAAACGATGTGATTAAAAATACATTTCCTGAGCAGGATTCGGTGATATTTTTTTTTCCGGCATTAGCCAGAACTTTTAAAAATTTTGAAATCATACTAAATGCTCTAAGTTATTTAAAAATACACGATCGAAGTACATATCAAAAAATTAAAGTTATATTGACTATAAATGAAAATTCCAATATATACGCAAGGAAATTAATTAACAAATATAAAAACATTGAAAATATTAATTTTATTGGTCCAATAAGCTATGAAGATGTAGTTGAACAGTATAAGTCTTGTGATGTTGTTCTATTTCCATCAAAATTAGAAACGTGGGGATTACCAATTTCTGAAGCAAAAGAATTCTCTAAACCGATAATTTTGGTAGATCTTCCTTATGCATATGAAACTCTTGGTAATTATTCATCAGCTTTATTTATTGAACCAAATGATTATATTAAATTAGCTGATATAATGACGAAAATTGTAGCAGGGGAGAAGGTGTTTAATAATGTTAATTATAATGATAATGATGCGAGTATAAATTCGTGGAGTCACTTAGTTAGACTAATTAAAAAAATGGCACTTGATAAGTAGTGGTACTTCAATGATAGGATTAAAGTGTATTATTGAGAGTTGATAGATATTTAAAAGCTATACTTATTATTTTTATATCATGAATGGTAAGGTAATGCTAAATTTACTTATTAACACACTGATTGTTATCCTATATAAAATAGAAGTTTCTGTTTTTTGAATAATAAAAATAGGAATATTAAATAGTAACTAATTAATGTCTATTTATTTTCTTAAAAAAGTAAAATATATATTAAAGGCTTAATATGCATAATGTTTGTATCCTTTTAGCTGCTTATAATGGTGAAATGTATTTAAGTGAGCAATTAGATACCTTGCTGTATCAAGATGACATAGATGCTGATATTTATATTAGTATTGACCTATCTTCTGATAAAACAATAGATATAATTCAAGAATATATAATCAAATATAACAATATATATTTGTTGCCATATGGTAATAAATATGGGAGTGCTGGTCAGAACTTTTTTAGATTAATAAAAGATGTTGATTTTTCATCTTATGATTATGTGGCTTTTTCTGACCAAGATGATATATGGGATAACGATAAAATAATAAAAGGAATCAATGCCCTAAATGAAAATAATGCCGATTGTTATTCTGGGAATGTGACTGCTTTTTGGGAAGATGGACGAAAAAAAGAAGTTGTTAAAAATGATCCACAAGTTGAATTCGATTATCTTTTTGAATCAGCAGGACCTGGATGTACTTTTGTTATGACTAAAGAGTTTTCTTTAGCACTTAAGGCATCTTTATTTGATAATAATGAAAATATCAAAAACATTTGGTTACATGATTGGTATTGTTATTCATTTGCAAGGTTTCATGGGTATAAATGGTTTATAGATAGTGAATCATTAATGATGTATCGACAACATCAAAATAATGAAGTTGGCGCAAACTCTGGAATAGTGAAAATAATTAATAGAGCAAAAGTAGTATTATCGGAAGATGCATTTAAGAAAGTTTTATCTCAATCTGATTTTATTAAAATAGAATCAAAGCCAATCCAATTATTGAAAGATAATTCAGCAAAAAGTTTGTTTTTACTTGCAGCGATGGCTAAACAATGTAGAAGAAAAAAGGCTGAGCAAATCGCTTTTTTTATTATGGTTTCACTTTTAGCTTTTAAGCGACTAATTCATGGTAAATAGAATTCTTCTTACTGGTGCTTCTGGGTTTATTGGTTCTTACTTGAAAAAATCTGATGACATTTTTTCTATAGTAATCAGAAAAAATGAAATTGATAATTGTAAGCCTAATTATGAAATAGATAGTTTAACTGAAAATACTTGTTGGAATAACGCATTTAATAATATTGATAGTATTATTCATCTAGCAGGTCTTGCTCATTCTAATAGTTTTTCTGAAAGTGATTATAATTCAGTTAATACTCAAGGAACTTTAAAATTAGCTAGTGATGCAGCGAAAGCAGGTGTTAAGCGTTTTGTTTTTGTTAGTTCTATAGGTGTTAATGGTTCATCAACTCAATATGGAAAGCCATTTTGTTATAACTCTGAAGTTGAAGCTCATAATGTTTACGCTAAATCTAAATTAGATGCAGAGATTGGTTTAAAAAAGATAGCAGAGGAAACAGGGTTAGAAGTTGTCATTGTTCGTCCAACATTAGTCTATGGACCAAACGCTCCTGGTAATTTTGGCTTATTAACTAAGCTAGTGGCTAAATTACCATTATTACCTTTTGGGTTAGTGAATAATAATCGTAGTTTTATTGCTGTTCAAAATCTAACTGATTTATTATTAACATGTGCTAAACATCCTGATGCTGCTGGACATACTTTTTTAGCGTCAGATGGTAAATCTATTTCAACTAAACAATTTACTAATGCGATATCTAAAGGATTAAATAAATCAATTTATCAGTTACCAGTACCTAGAAGTATCATGCGTTTAGGCGCTAAATTGATAGGTAAAAAATCGATGGCTGAGCAACTGTTAGATAATTTAGAAGTGGATTCATCAAATGCATTTGATGTAATGGGATGGAAACCACCTTATACAATGGAACAAGCCATGAGCTTATTATCAAAGGAAATGAAATGATCCGTTTAATTGATTTTCTTGCAGCATTTTTCGGCTTATTATTTTTATGGCCGATATTATTAATTGTAGTTATTATTGGTTTATTTGATACTGGCTCACCAGTGTTTATTCAAACTCGTGTAGGTAAAAATAAACAACCATTTAAACTAATCAAGTTCCGTACCATGTCAGTTGATACTAAATCAGTTGCTAGCCATTTAGCAAGTAATGCCTCAATTACCAAACTAGGTGCTTTTCTTCGTAAAACAAAAATTGATGAACTTCCACAGTTAATTAATGTTTTAAAAGGTGAGATGAGTTTAGTTGGTCCTCGTCCTAATTTATTTAATCAAGAAAAGTTGATATCTGAGCGCGATAAGTTAGGTGTTTATGATGTTTTACCCGGCGTTACTGGTTTAGCTCAGGTTCAAAATATTGATATGTCGACACCACAATTATTAGCTGAAACTGATAAGAGAATGATCGATAACTTAACGTTGAAAGATTATTTTAAATATATATTAATGACTGCTACAGGAAGTGGTAGTGGTGATGCAGTAAAACCTTAATTGATCGTCGTTGTGTCTATTAAGCTCATTTTCTATCGTATATTCTCAAATAATCACATTAATATCTCATTGTAGTGCAGTGATATGCAATTGGTGTATTACTGCTTTATTACATGAAGATACAATAATTTTGTAATTAATCGAAGAAAGTTCAAGGTTATTATTTAAATCTCTATTTTAAATTTAGTGCCAACGCAATGTTGTCGTTGAATATCTTACTACGTTATACCAAAAATTAGTTATTACCTCTTTAGTTAACCTTTTTAACCTATAGGCTCCTCTATGAAAGTGGAACAGTTTATTTTTTCACTGTCTCGCAGTAACAAGCGTGTTGTTAGCTTAGCTTGTGATGTGTTATTTATTTTCGTGGCTTTTTGGGGCGCATTTGGTGTCCGTTATGGTCACTATGATTATTTCCTTAATGCTGCATTGTGGGAATGTTTAGCTATTCTAACAATCGTGACATTATTTATCTTTGTTCAGTTAGGCTTATACCGCGCGATATTACGTTACCTAACTTTTCAAGCTTTAGTGGTTGTCAGCGCTGGTGCTGTATTTTCTACTATTGCGTTTTCAGGATTAGGTTTTTATTTAGATGCGGGTATTCCACGCACTGTGCCAATTATCTATGGTGCGTTCTTAGCCTTATTAGCTGGCGGCGCTCGTTTAATTATGCGCACTTATATTGCTAATCGTAATCATCCTAAAAGCCTACGTAAATCAGTGGTTATTTATGGTGCAGGCACAACAGGGCGTCAGTTATGTTTAGCCTTGCGTCAAAGTAATGATTATAAGCCTGTAGCGTTTGTTGATAACGATGATAGCTTGCGTAATACCACCATGATGGGGCTGCGCGTTTATCCTGCTAATAAAATTGCGGCAGTACTTGAAAAATATCATGCCGAGCAAGTGTTATTAGCTCTGCCAAATGCCAGTCGTTCTGAGCGTAAAGCTGTTTTAAATCACTTACAGCATTTATCAATTGAAGTACGTACTGTGCCTGATATTGAAGATATTGTTAGTGGTAAATCAAAAATTGATGAATTGCGTGAAGTGCCGATTGAAGATCTATTAGGTCGCGATCCGGTAGAGCCTGTAGCCGAGTTATTTAGCGCAAACATTACTAATAAAGTGGTAATGGTAACAGGCGCGGGCGGTTCGATTGGTTCTGAGCTTTGTCGTCAAATACTAAATCAAAAGCCAGCTAAATTAATATTATTTGAAGTATCTGAATATAGCCTTTATGCAATAGAAAAAGAGTTAGTTGAAACAGTTAAAAAACAAGGTTTAGCGGTTGAGATTTATCCATTGTTGGGTAGTGTTCAGCGTGAAAATCGTCTGCAAACCGTAATGGAAGGTTTTCAAGTTCAAACGCTATATCATGCTGCGGCTTATAAGCATGTGCCGATGGTTGAGTTTAATGTGGTCGAAGGGGTACGTAATAACATCTTCGGTACGCTTTATACCGCGCAAGCTGCAATCAATGCAGGGGTTGAAACCTTTGTATTAATCTCAACAGATAAAGCAGTACGACCAACTAATGTCATGGGCACGACTAAACGTATGGCTGAATTGTCTTTGCAAGCCTTAGCAGAAACCTCAACCAAAACCCGTTTTTGTATGGTGCGCTTTGGTAACGTTCTTGGTTCATCAGGTTCGGTAATTCCACTGTTTAAGCGTCAAATTGCTGAAGGTGGCCCGGTTACGGTTACTGATCCAAATATCATTCGTTACTTTATGACTATTCCAGAAGCGGCGCAGTTGGTGATCCAAGCGGGTGCAATGGGTAAAGGTGGTGATGTATTTGTATTGGATATGGGCGAGCCTGTTAAAATCGCTGAATTAGCGGCGAAGTTAATTAAGCTATCTGGTTTAGAAGTCAAAGATGAGCTAAACCCTAACGGCGATATCGAAATTCAATATTCAGGCTTACGCCCAGGTGAGAAGCTGTATGAAGAGTTATTGATTGGCGATAATGTTGGTCAAACTCGCCATGAACGTATTATGACCGCTGATGAGATTTACTTGCCGTGGTCTGAGCTTGAGCCGTTATTACAGCGCTTAGATGCAGCGTGTCATGACTTTGAGCATGAAGTGGTACGCAGTCTTTTACTTGAAGCGCCAACAGGTTTTGTTCCGACTGATGGTATTTGTGACATCGTATGGAATATTAAGCCGCGTCCACAATTGGCTGAAGTGATACCGCATCAACCGATTAGTGCATAGGTTGTGACGCAAGTTAATTTTTAAAAGATTCAAAATACATTAACGCCCGTATTGCTTTGCAGTACGGGCGTTTTTTTGTTTTAAAAATTTATAAAACTATCAACGTCTATCAAATACGCCATTTGATTCCATCATATCTGAAAAGGCACTGCCATCATGACGAGTGGCGTTAAACACATAAGGCGCGTATACATCAAATAATAATCGAGTATTACTGTGACCGAGCATTTGGGAAACGTACAATGGATTTTCATGGGCAGCTAAATGCAGCACCGCCGCAGTATGACGAGTTTCATAAGGACGGCGTGTTTTTAAATTGGCTTTTTTAAGCGTCGGATGCCAAATATCTTTACCAATTTTACGGGTATCTAATGGTGAGCCATTATCGTCGGTAAATAAAAAATCATCAGGATCCGTGAGGGGGGCGGTAATACGTTTAATCGCAGTCAGTAACAGATCGTTAATCGGTAAGTCGCGACGTGATTTTGGGGTTTTCACATCAGTGATATCACCATTAACCATATTTTGACGAATATTAAGTAAGCGATGCTCAAAATTAATATGCTTTAATTGCAATCCATGCACTTCACAACTTCGCATTCCCGTCATAAAACGCAGTAAAAAATAGTCGTACCAAGTAGGGTCGACGTAGTCTAAAAAGCGTTTCACTTCCTCTAATGTCATCGGTGAACTATCCGCTTTTTGCTCGCGCAATGCGCGGTAACGTGAAAAGGGATAATTAAATTTCAATTCCTCTGCTGCGACTATCATAATCGAAATTAACGGCCATAAAATATTATTAATGCGTGCATTGGATAATATGCGGCTGCCGTCTTCTTTTTCTCGCGCAGCCAATTGTTGGCGAAATTGATCTAACTGGCTTAAATAAATCTCATTGATTAAGGTATTGCCAAAATAGGGAATTAAATAATTATCAATATTACGCTCAACCGTTTTACGGTAGCTGTTTTTCCATTTAGGTGCTTGCTGAGCTAGCCACTTCTTTGCAAAATCATCAAAGTAAGGATAAAAGCGGTCGGGGTATTTATCTCGCTGTAAGCGTTCAAACTGCTCGACCTTTTTACTGTCAGGAAAGTAATCACGGTACTGAAAAGTTTTTAACGCAATTTCAGCATTGATTTGTTTGACGGTTGCTTTGGCAATTTTAAGGTTCTTCGGGGTAGCGGGCATGCCAGAGGTTTCACGAAATCTTGTTCCATAAACGTGAATATCGTATTGAATGATCCCATTTGGGCGCACACGAATGTTAGCCATATCAAGTCTCCATTGAATAGATCTACCCATATCCAATGGACTTAGATACACTAAGGCCATCGGCTGGGCTCTGCTTAAACGTCGGGAGCAGCCGGTACGAGGCGAAGTGGTTGCCGCCACTTCGTCTCAACTGCTTATCTGAGACAGTAATGAATTACTATGCATATCTAACTGTAGACGGTACTGGTTATTTGTCCAGTGTGTAATCGATGTTTTTAAGCATCACCACTGAATAAGTCAAGTTGTGTACTTTTAGCTAATTTTGCTTTCTCTTTAAATTTTTCATCTAATTGAATAGTTTTCTTAACGTTTTTAATACTCTCAGGGATGTTATCTTTTTCGATCGGTATTGTGTTTACTGTTTTAACCCTTGAATCACTAATGTGTAATTTTCTTGTATTATCGGCCGTTTTATAAATAGTCATGGTTATTTTTGGATTGTTAATCTTATTGTAATTAGTCTTGCTCAAAGAGGTGCTAAATAATTCTTTTAAATGTGTTAATGTAAAGCGGTAAAGTTGATCACTATTAAATTTAGAAGATGCTTTAGCTTTGATTTTTGCAATTGTTTTAATTGTACTTCCTCTGGCTAAAATATAGAGATAAGAATCGAAAAAGTAGAAAAAACCCGTATTAGTATTTTTAATTTCATTGAGCTTACTATTTAAGTTTTTAAGTTCATTGTGAATTAAAAACCGTTTTCAGCGATAAAAATGACTTCATTATCTTGCGTTGCTGCGATATTAGCGTTGATCTGATCGGGCATCTTATTACTACTTGAAAAGTGTCCAGCAGGACTAGAAAGTAATACCTGATCTTGTTCAACACAGAGACTTAATGTATTTAATGATGAACAATTCATGCTATCGAGTGTTTTTACCGTCTCAGCGGTTAGGTAAACAGTGGCAGGAAAATCTAATAAATCTTCAGGATATTTGTAGTCAATAATATTATCGCCATCTACTACCTGTATTGTCTGTTGTTCTTTATTGATATAGATCCCTGTAAATGACTTATGTTTGTATCTCAAGTGAATAATTTCGTGACAATGCTGAGGCATAATGTCTAAAAATTGCTTTTGTGATAAGTGTAGATAATACTCGATGTGTGGTTGATACGCTTCAACACTTTGACAATATCGTCCTTGTTCTCCATAAGCTAATTTTGTTGCTGCAAGCATTGGATATTTAGGATCGTCATCATAATCAAATAAAAAGCCGATCGTATTTGGGGTATGTGTATTTTTAACAAATACTTTAAAAAAATCTGAGTTAATTGACCATTTACCGTCTTTAAGAGGCTGTGGATGATCCGTTATTGGAATATGAATGACATTTAATGAATCTGATGATCCTCCTATAATAGAGATCTGCTTGTTCTCATTTGAAACAATGCAGGTCACGTAAGGTGCAGGATCGGTGATATTTATTTTGTTAGCAAAAGTATCAATTAAGGTGATGCTATCAGGTGTATTGTTTTTCATATAAATGACCTATTGCTTTAAATATTCAAAGACAGACTGTAGCAACCAAGGCGAATCTAGGTTGAATTGTAAATCTATGATGAGTTGTGTTTTTCCTTGCTGAATAATATCGATCTTTGTGTGTTCATCTTTTTTTGAAAAATGCTTGTTAACTAATATCTTATTGTTAGTAACAGGGCGCTTCTTGTTGTGTTTCAACAAAAATGAAAAAGTAAAACAACCAAAAAAAGGCATACGGAAAAGCTGTGTAAATAAGGTGGCGTTATGTAATGTGCAACGAGTCGTTAGCGCTAGCGATTGGTTATCTGAGTTAATAGACAGTTGCCCAAGTTGTTTTAAGCTCTTAAATTGAGACTTAGAGAGTTGAGTGGGCTGATGTCCTCCTGTCATCATCCAAAATGCACTGATGGTTGAAAAAGGCAGTGTGCCTGCATCGATGAGATCAAAGAGTTGCGTTGATTGATAATGAAAGAGAACGCATTTAGTCATCTTTTTATTATCAGCAAGGTAGCAATATTGAATTGTCTCAAAAGAATGCTGTTTCCATCGTTTAAGCGGTTCAATATCTGTTGTCATCGTTAATATCATGGGGGAGCAAGCATCATTGATAAGATGTTTAAATGGTTTTTTATCAATTAAAAGCTGCATAAGAGCCTGCTCATTCAAGCTGACAGCAGTATGAGATTGCACCATTGTCGAGTACGTTGCCTTTAGAGTGTTAATAAAACGAAAGATGTCGTTAGAGTAAGGTTTAATGGCAAGCAAGTAGCATAACTCATCATATTCATAGCAGACGACACTGCAAAAGAAACGGGGAAGCCACTCAACGCCATGAAGATAACTTCTTCTTGTCGTTGTATAAGATGAATGTCCCCATTGATCGCTACAAACATCAAAAAGAAGGCTGTCGTTGATAGCTGAGAAAGGGCGATCCTCAAGCCAAAAATTAAACCGATCACGACTATATTGATAATCTAATTGTTGATGAACACGTTCATCGGAATATAAAGAAAAGGCAGCTGAATGTTCACCAGAGCGATTATTGCTCTGTTTTAGTATGGTTGGATCTTGTGTTGCCAGCAATAAGCCCTGTTGTGTCAGCAGATGTGCAGCACTATGTCGAAGATGATGGAAACAGGCTTTTTTGCCGAACAAAGCTTTGAGAGCTCGCGTGATTGGCAGCAAATAATAATGTGCACGTGAAGATATCGCTTCATTTTCATAGCCAATGAAAGGTGAACTCAAATCGCCCTTACATTTAATAAGCAGTATCTCGTGAAGTAATGCGGCTTGTGCTTTGGGTAAATAAACCGATATTTGTCGATGTTTATTATTTTTAGGATGGCCTTCCTTGGTTGTTGTTATATGTACAATAAAGCTTTGCTGACAGTTTTTAGAGGCAACGATATCTTGGGATCGTAAACGTAGCACTTCCCCTCGTCGCAATCCGGCATAAAACCCTAATACCAAACTACCAATACAAAATAAGCGCTGTAATGGCGTTGCTCCAGGCATGGTCAATAATGCATCTAATAGCTGTTGGTATTGAGAGACATTAATACGAAAAGCATTCACACTTTTCGGTTGGGTCGGGGGATTAAAAGCCCGAATATCAAAATGCTCAGTGATATCGATATACGATAAATAACGAAAGAAATTATAAACCAGCCATTTATCATTTTCATTGGTCGTGTTGTAACGATCTTGTGCCCATTGTGCTAACGCATCAGGATCACAAGCCATATCATAAGTGAGTGTGGTTGTGCTTAAAGATTGATAAATAGATGTATATTTCTTTATAGATTTAATGTCTAAAGAGCTTGATTGTACGCCGCCATAAAATAATAAATCGTAAGTAAAATGAAAAAACAGCTTGGGTAATACATTGTCTGTCATCCACATTGGCACTTTTGGTGGATGTTGTTGTAACCAATCTTTTCTCTTTCTTGGCGGAATATCGTCCAAATCTTTGAGTAGATCTTTATGAGACCAGCCTGTTTGTAAAGAGGGTGGACTGTCCTGTACCGTCGGTGTATATGGCGTATTATTGTAATAAATAATAGAAAGATCTTGCTGGGCCTGCAGCTTATTCACCGTAGGATAATGAAATGAGACATGCCGATTCGGTTGAGAAATGTCTTGTAATAGGACATGTGGGTAACCTTTTTGATGGTGCCAAATATTTAAAAAGCAATAATGCCAACTGTGTTTTGCTTTTTCTGTTAACGAGTATGGTGCGCTCGTCAAAAAATGATTGAGCTGATTATTCAGTTGCTTGGGACTGATATCGTTGTGATCTACGCGGTGATAATCTTGTAATAAACGGTATACAAAAGGAGTAAGTGCATAGCGAGTAAATGTTTTATCTTGCTGCTGTGTTTTTTTTCCTGTGTCATGAAAAAGAATAATGGTGAGCTGTTCATCGAAATATTCAATCACTGGCGGTGTATTTAAGATCTGACATAAATACACATGAGCAAGTGGGGCTACTTCAATCGAAAAAGCAACCGCAATCAGCGCAGGTGTTATTGTTGGGCGCTCAGTAAAAAAATGTTTACGATAGGATAGATAATCGTTATAGAGCACACTGGCATCGTAGGCTTGTTCATTAATGCGTTGCATCCATTCGAGCGTTAAATCAAGACACTTTTTATCTTGTGATTCAGGAATATCCCAATCACAGCGCTGCTGAAGATATAAACACAGTTGAGATAAAAGTTGTCTTAAATATCGTTGTTCTCCTGTCGGAATAGAGTTGATGTCACGGTTAATATTTTTAAGTGTTTCTGTCGTTAATTGTCGTCCGGTGATTGCCTGTTGATCAACAATGGTGAACAATCGATTGATCAGCCTTTTATCGATGGCGTTGAAATTCATTTCATCACAAAAAAGAGTGAATTCACGTTTAGAGAGTGTCATTGGTTTTTACTCCCTTAAGCATGCATTCAAATAACGAATAGCTTTGTCGGTAATTAGTGAGACCAAAAATTTCGGGTAATTGATGAAGAAAGCGCAATAGTGTCTGTTTATGTACAGGCAATAATTGATCATTACCGTAATGCTCCCCGAGGTTTGAATGGCCCATCAGCTTATCAATTTGCTGTGAAGTCAATTGTGGCTCTTGATGGTTGTGTGCTGTCTGGGCAAAGGTATGGCGAAAGCGATACGAGACAATTTCACTCTTGGGAGTGATGGCATTATTCGACCAGTATTGTTGAATAAACTGATTCATGAGTTTGGCATTGAGAGCTGTTGCTTGATTGTTTTCATCAATGATGAACCATAGCGCAGACGGTGTTGTTGTTATGCCTAATCGATTAAGTAATATATGCTGGATAGTTTGATAATGTGTGATCCGCTCTCTTAAATGTTCGCAGATGAAGAGAGTACGAAATTTACCTTTATCTGATATCAATACACTCGATAGATTAAAGCAACGGTTGAGTTCAACACTGATAGAATGGGTCGGACGACAACCCGTCAAGATCAAAAACTCAGCCGCGACTTGATAGGTTAAAAGTGTATACAGCGCCTTTAACTGCTTAGTCGTGATATTAGGTTGTTGAGCCATATTATCGATATCGCTACCAATAGACTTAAAAAATAATCGAATATCATTGATCGGCAGTGAACGTTTAGAGCCGATAGTAATAGGCGCGAGCTCTTTATGTTGCCATCGATTGCCATGCATTTCTTTAATTAATGATTTAATGATAGGTTGATGATTTTCTTTTGAAATAAAACCAAAATCCTGTTGTTGGAATAAGGGTTGTTTCTCTCCACTCACATCAAAATAAAGTATGTATGCTTGATCATTGAGTATTTTTGAAAGACGTTTTAAAGCTCGACTTTGAGACATAAATATTGAGTAACGGATATGATCACTATTTGCCATTTGATACCTGTGAGCATTCTTATGATGAAGGGCACTTTCTCCAATAAAAATATATTTAGCAATGACAAACACTTGAGGATCTAACGCGATAAAAGCAGAAAAGTAGCGATAAAATTGTGGTTTTCTTGATTTTGTTCGTTTTTTTATTGGCGCAGGGGCTAGCCATGGTTTTTGTAAGATTGTAAATAACAAGGCTTTCTCTTTGCTATTGAGTAAAGCCGTCTCATAACTCATCTTGTCTTGAAGCTGTCGCGTAAAGAAGTGATTGATATAGTCGGGGACAGGTTGCCATAAATAAGTCTTATTATTATGTTGATAAGTGAGGCTATATTCTGCCCAAGACATACTGCTAGAACGGGAAATACGAAAAGTATGAGGAGCAGCAGCTTTTGCTCCACTCACTTTCATTACATTGGGAATATCACTGATACGACGAATATTTTTTAATTGATCTGTAAACCATAAATAAAAGAACATTAACATTAATTTATTCGCTATTTTAGGTGACGGTGCTTTTTTATTAATAGAGAAAATAATAGCGATTAATGTATGCGTAATATTTAAAGCTGAAGGATAAACACCACCAGAATTTTTATATCGATTTGTTTTTTTTATGGCCGATAGAAAACTCAAAGTATTAACCTCATTTAGATCTAAATGCAGAAACACAGACGTTAGTAATATGGGCAAGAAATTTGATATTATAGTTAAGGATCAAATTGTGTTTTTTGCATTATTATAACGAGCACGAAGACAAGCTAAAATATTTTTTGAGGTGCGGTATTGTAATGTTGGAGTAATAAAAAGATGATTTTTGATCACTGCTTCAGCTTCATCGTGAGGATAAATACCGAGCCTAATGTTATTATTCCGAGTGTTATTTTTTAATAACATAAAATAAAGCGGTGCTGGTGATAATAAATAATAGGCATTTTCTACGGTGTCATTTTTAATGACAGGCAATACCATGGCATTCAATTGATATTGAATATCTTCTTGAGATAGTGTGAGTAAGTTATCATTATTAGACATATCAATAGTATCATCTTCACAGAGTCGTTGAATGAGAGGGTGATGTGTCAGTTGCGCTTGCGATGTAGGTATAGTCTTGTGCTTTATCATCTAATCACCTTCAGTCATTTATGTGTACCATATGGATTTATTATTATGATAATTAAATTAATTAATGATTAAACCGCTAATTATTTAAATTTACGAGTTGGCTCACAATGATAATTAAATAAAGTCATTTTTTAGGTTAGATAAATAATGCTTTATTAATTAATGAGGCCCAATAACCGTGATATTTAACAGATATATATTCTATATAGGCTTTCCTCATGCTTATTGGGATAATTAAATATTTTTTGTTCGTTACGTTTTCTACCTATATTTGGGTTTAATTGTCAGGGTGAAGTTTGTCTTTATTCATCACTATATTTGCCTATATTCAGTAGTTGTCATCAGTATGAGGCAAAAATATCGGTGGTTTTTAATTTAAGGAAGCGAATTTCGCCTGCTTAATTATTTTTTTCTTTCTTTTTAATACAGGGCTGCGGATAACGATAATATTATTGTTGGCTTGAGTGCTAGCCTGACGAACTTTTTTAGTTACTTAGGTTCAACGAAACTCAAGACATCACGTAAATCATCAATACTACCGGATGCAATCATTAATCGCGGTTGGCGTCCATTCCACTCTGCTTCGTGATTAGGCTCTGCCATAAACGCCTTAATAGCCTTGGAATTTCCTAGTTTTTTGTAAACTAGCTTATGAATCTTTACGATGATGTTGATCCGCTCATCGAGTTGGTGATCGTCCTTAGCTAATACCTGCTTAACTTTAGATGCTTCTATTCCCCAACGTCTTAAGAGTGTTGTTGCTATGACTATCTTGGTATTCATGATGTCCCCTTCGTGAAAGTGCAGATTATGCGCACTAAAAATACTGTATATCAACACAGCTATTTGATCAATAAATGAGCAGGTGTATTTTTGTGAAGGTGACGAAAGTGAGAGTGAGGAATACAAAGAGGCAACCGTCGACCCTTAATAGTGAATCTATTCATGCTTTTTGCTCAGGCTTTTTGACTGCTCTATTGGTATGACTGCCCATTTTTAGACACAGCTGTGTCATTCAAATTGTCTCATTTTGCTTGTTTTTGAAGAAAAACTGTCACTGTAAGGTTTTGATTTTGTTGTTATTGGTTGTTTTTAAAGGCAATCTAGGCGAGGGGATTATTGGGAGGAATAGCTTAAGCTATTGTAAATGAAAGGATAAAGTCATCTTAACTATGCGCATTGTCATTTAGGGCAGTGTTACAATTAAAGGGTATCTGTCATCAATTCTCCTGAATTCCAATGAAAACAGTGAGTCAGTGATTACTTAATGGTAATAAAGTATTTATCAGTAACGGAATCATATTTAGGTTTAATCATCAATCAAGCCTACTGATTAACAATAGACTTAGCATATTGATGTCTTTTTATTTACTTTGATAACAGCGACTTCGTGTCTTTATGATATAGCGATAGCAGCGTAAAACTATCTTTGTGGTAGCAGGTTGCAAAGCTTCGGTAGTCAGGTTTTTGATTATCAATATATTCTTTTACCATTGCTTGCACTTCACCTGCGGTTTTTAATTCAGGCGCTGCGTCGCTACTTTCAGAGTTCCACTTAACGGTAATTACCGTTTCTGGTGGCATATTGAGAACGTCATCCCATGAGTACTCAAGAAATGTTGCTTCATTGCGTTTTTTGTTATTTAGCCTTGATAGTATATTTTTAATAAATTTCATAAGTGTTGTCTTTTGTTATCAAGCAATAGAGTAAGGTATCAATACATCAACTAGTTAATATAATGAAAGCTTATATTTTGGCTGGGTATAATCGTCAATATGAATAATTATGTTTTTAGATGTTGATCAAAATAATCATTCCCTTACGTAATAATTAAAGATTTTTTCGTCACAATCTCGGTTTTATGAGTTCTGGTTGCATATTAGTACTTGTAAGCGTTAGAGGTGATATTTCAAGGGATAAGCAAAAGCTTTAAGTGCTTTTTTATTTATATCGGTCTTTCTTTTATTTCATATAGCTGGGGTGGGTTCGAGTTTGACACTCACTGCAGGGAATGTTGAGGTTGGGTTTGGCATTCACTGTATATAATGATGGAGGGGGCTCGTGATTTAGCTCTTCCTCGCACCTAAAAACTTGGTCCTCGTGAACTTCCCTCCGTCCCTTTTTTGACCCATAACATAAGCATCAAAGCGCTTAATATAAGAGTAATTTATACGATCTGGTTGCTACTACCGTCATATTTTTGGCTTTTATGTTTTTTATCACAAATATACTCTAAATGTATTCTTTTGATGGATTGCAGTTAATGCTCTGCATATACTTACCAAATAGAACAGGGGGAACTGTTCAACATATTTATATATTTAAGAGTGAAATAGTATGCAACTATTGAAGAAGTTTAAGGCGTGGTTAAGCAAACTTGATGAGTACGATAAGCAGGCAAAACAAATGCGTCGTGAAGATCGCCTTGGTGAATATGACTACACTACCGAGTCTCTAAAAATCAAAAAATAATCGCTATGTTTAGATTTTTTCAATTGTAAAAGCAAAATAATAATTAGCGTTGTACTCAAATATATAATAATTAAGCCACAACTAATATTCTTTATGAATGGTTGTGGCTTTTTTTATTGTTTTTTTTATGGCTGTATTTGATGTTATTGCTGGTGAATATATGCAAGTAATTTATTGATCTATTGAATAAATATCTTTGAGTAATGATATTGGTTTTGTGAATATATATTCTGTTATTTAACTGTTTTATATATTGTTGTTTTTTTGCTGTGTTGTGTTTTTTTAAGTGGTTGATATTAATATTATTGTTGGTTTTTTTTGAGTGGGTTTATTATTTATTATGATTAATTTATCTTAAATATTCTGGTTTGTTTTGTTTTGGGTGTTTATTCCTTTAGCAATTAATTGCTTTGTAATATTGTGGCTGTAGGTTTCGTTTGAAGGTTAATTATCAGATTATCATTGTGATGAATATTCTGGTTGTAATTGATAACGAACTATTTTTTGGATTACAGGTACATATTTAATTATGGAATACTCATATATCGTTGTATTTGTGCTGTCATTTATAAGCTTATTTATGATGCGCAACATCGCAAAAAAAGTGGGTTTGGTTGATAAGCCCAATGCTCGAAAACACCATCAGGGCGTGATACCACTAGTTGGAGGTATCTCGGTCTTTTTTGCTTTTGCTATTGCCGCGTTATTGTTTTTACCTGTTGATTTAACCCTTTTACTCTATCTCGGCTGTGGTTTAATTTTATTAGCTGTCGGGGTGATTGATGATTATCTCGATATTAGTTTTAAGATCCGCTTAGTAGTCCAAGCAGGGATCGCGTTGGCGATCATCAGTATTGGTGGCCATTCATTAGATAACCTCGGTTACTTAATGGGCAGTGAAACATTGCAGCTATCACCTTTTATCGGTGGCGTCGTCACTGTGGTGGCGTTTATTGGTGCTATCAATGCGTTTAATATGGTTGATGGTATTGATGGTTTGCTGGGAGGACTCGCCTCGGTGACATTTACCGCAATGGGGTATGTGTTTTATTTAAATGGTAATCACGAATTAGCCTTATTTTGTGGTTTATTAGTTGCGGCAATGCTGCCGTATATTATGCTTAACCTAGGTTTACCTTTTGGACGTCGCTTTAAAGTCTTTATGGGCGATGCTGGCAGCGTGTTTATCGGCTTTACTGTGGTGTGGCTATTGGTGCGTGGCACTCAAGAAGCTGATATTGTGGCGTTTAAACCGGTAACCGCATTGTGGTTAATTGCGATCCCATTAATGGATATGGCAACAATTATGATCCGCCGTGTTCGCAAAGGTCAGTCACCGTTTAAGCCCGATCGTGAGCATTTGCACCATATTTGTCAGCGTATTGGTTTGTCGTCACGCATGACATTAGTGGTAATTTGTTTATTAGCGATTAATTGTGCTGCGATTGGTATTTGGTCTGAAATGGCAGGTGTGAAAGAATCAACCATGTTTATTGCTTTCTTGGCGATGTTTGGCGGTTACTTTATGATGATCAATTATATTTGGCGTATTACCGCTGTCGTTAAGCGCTTTTTTGGTATTCATACCGTACACGAAGCGTAAAAAAGTAATCAAAGGATACATGTTGTGAAAATAATGGTGACGGGCGGAGCTGGTTTTATTGGCTCTGCCGTTATTCGATATATTATTAATAATACTCAAGATAGCGTTATTAATGTGGATAAATTAACTTATGCAGGTAACTTATCCACATTGGCGTCAGTGGCACAACATTGCCGTTATATTTTTGAGCAAGTGGATATTTGTGATCGTGATGAGTTAGATCGCCTGTTCACCGTTTATCAGCCTGATGTGGTGATGCACTTAGCAGCGGAAAGTCATGTTGATCGTTCCATTAATGAACCCGCGGCCTTTATTACCACTAATATTATCGGTACTTATACTTTATTAGAAGCGGCGCGCAGTTATTGGCAGTCATTAGAGCCTGCTCGCCAAACCGCATTTAAATTTCATCATATTTCTACCGATGAAGTGTTTGGTGATTTAGGCCATTGTGAGGCACTGTTTACTGAAAACAGTGCCTATGATCCTTCAAGTCCATATTCAGCTTCTAAAGCGTCAAGTGATCATTTAGTGCGAGCTTGGTCGCGAACCTATGGTTTACCCGTTATTGTAACCAATTGCTCTAATAATTACGGGTCTTATCATCATCCTGAAAAACTGATCCCGCGAATAATTTTAAATGCACTTGCAGGGCAACCGTTGCCTGTTTTTGGTGATGGTTTACAAGTTCGTGATTGGTTATTTGTCGATGATCATGCATGCGCTTTATATTGTGTATTAACGCAGGGGCAGGCAGGCGCAACCTATAATATTGGTGGCTCTAATGAAAAAACCAATATCGAGGTTATTACGACAATTTGTCAGTTATTAGAAGAGCTTGCACCGCGTAAACCTCAAGCTGTTGATGCTTACAGTGATCTCATTACGTATGTGGCAGATAGGCCAGGGCATGATATTCGTTATGCTATCGATGCCTCTAAAATTACTCGTGAATTAGGTTGGATCCCAGCCGAGACCTTTGAGTCTGGGTTACGTAAAACCGTTGAATGGTATTTAAATAATCCCACGTGGTGGCAACCTGTGCTGGAAGAGTGTGACAAAAATTAATATGAAAAGCAGCGTGAAGTAGAACCACCTAAGTATCAAGGAAAAAGCCTCACAATAGATGATGCTTTTATCTTGATACTGCTCTTCCTCGCTACTCGCTACTCGAAACTTCTGCTCTTACCCCTCCACCCACGCCAAAATTCCTTGCACATGATAATCAATAATTTTTTGACGGCCTTTAGGCGTCATCAATATCAAGCAGCATTCGATTTCATTATCCATAAAGAAGTTCTCGGTTAACACCGCAGCCATGGTGGTTTTTCTTAGCATATAAAAGCCACGTTCTTTATCGCTGTCACCATCACGGTAATCGCTGCGCAGGGGTTTATTGGGGAATATTTGGCTGAAAGCATGGGCAAGATGATCGGCGACAATATCACTTTCGGTTTGGCCGCGGCTGGTAAAAATTTCAACCCCTTTACCACCACCGGCATTGGCATGTATTGATACTAATAAACACCGATGATGCGGATATTGCTGGGCTAAAAAATTAGCCCTATCAACCCGTGAGCGCAGGCTGATATCTTCTAATTCAGGTACGATAATTTTATTATCAATGCCATATAAGGTTAGTGCTTGGCTAATACCTTTGGCGATAGCACGATTAAATTCACCTTCAAATAATTGCTTACCGTTGGACCATAATGGCGAACGTTTGCCAGCAGTTTGATAGACATTGTTAATAATACCGCCATGGCCGGGATCTAATAAAATTAATGCCTTCATAAGGTCACCTTGGGAGTACCGTATTTCGCAATAACATGGCTCCATAGATAACCATAAGATTTATGGGCATTGCCGGGATATTCATTGGTGATATAGCAATCTTGTGGCTTTATTTGATGGCGGTTGGCAAGGTAATCATCGCTTAAATCATGATCAATACACACGATATCGCGCTTATCACTGACATTGATCCATTGCTCGGTAACGCAATCGGGTGTGGCTAACTTTTTCACGCTCGGTTGCTGCGTGATTTGGGGCAGAAAGCCTTTGACGCTAGTGAGTCCAAGCGGCGAGCCAAAGGTAAACCAAGTGCAAATTTGTGGTGGCGTTGTTTGACGGCTGAGTTGATGGAGGACGTTATAGGCGATCACGGTGCCCATTGAATGACTGAGTAAAATAATCGGTCGGTGTTTATATTGATTGAGCAGTTTTATCAGCGGTTGCTCGACTGCCTTTTGGTAGCTCGAATCATGAAAATAGTGATGGATATCTGGCAGTAGTGATTTTAAAAATGGTTTAGAGATAAAAGAGAACATACTTAACTTATCTTCTATCCATTCAGCGACGTTGGCTGTCCAGTGTGAAGCGCTGGTGGTTAGCAGATTATTGTGATGAGGCGAGTTACTGACCGATAAATGTTTAATGGCATGGATCTGAGGAGTTACAGTAATGGGATCAGCAGATAAGACTAATGGCTGTTGATAATAATGATCGGCGTAATAGGCCATTTTAAAATCAATTTGTGGGTGTAATTGAGATTGATTGTAGCGTTGTAAGCCATGTTTAAGCGCTTGTTGCCACTGCTGACTTAACGTTGTGGTGGGGAGTTTATTTCCTCTGCCATGAATAGCAATAATGATCGGATACATAAATATTATTCTCTCGATTTATCGTTTAACGACCATTTAATTTTATATGCACTTAATTGTACACTTTGGGGTGGTTTTTTGTGATCTAATGATAGTCACACTGCGTTTGTTACATTAAGTTAACATGGTAAAAGCGAATGCTTCCTAGTTCTATCTGATAACATTTCTAACAATAGATATGCGCTGTCATCATGAGCCGCTTATTGTTATTGGCAACGGGGAGATTGCAGTGAATATTGTTCATCATGGCGCAAAAACAGGAGTAACGGGATCATGTCATGAGCTTGTTATTGGCGATAATAGCTTATTGATAGATTGTGGTTTATTTCAGGGAATAGAAGCCCGTGAGACGTTAGATATTGAATTTGATATTAACAATATCGCTGCATTATTACTGACCCATAGTCATATAGATCATATTGGTCGTTTGCCATGGTTGCTTGCCGCAGGTTTTACGGGTCCTATTTATGCCACAGAAGCAACCGCGGCTTTAGTGCCATTAATGCTAGAAGATGGGCTTAAACTGCAATTAGGGCTCAATAAAAAACAGTGCGAAAAAGCGTTAGCATTAATACATCAGCGCATTCGTCCTGTGCCTTATGATTGTTGGGCGCAAATAGTGTTACCAACTGGAGATCAAGTTAAGATCCGTTTTCGACCTGCTGGGCATATTTTGGGATCGGCTTATATTGAAATTAAATTGCCGACCAATGAGATTGTGGTTTTTAGTGGTGATCTTGGACCGAAAAATACGCCATTATTAGCCGATCCCATCGCGCCAACTGTCGCTGATACGTTAGTAATTGAAAGTACTTATGGTGATAAACCTAACCACCAACTTGAGCATCGCCAGCAAGTATTAAAACGCATTATTGAACGCTCATTACAAGATGGTGGTGCGATTGTGATTCCCGCCTTTAGTGTTGGCCGTACTCAAGAGTTACTGTTTGATCTTGAAAATATTATTGCCCAAATTGATATCGATCCTAATGAAACAGAAACCAATAAGCGAGTGTGGAAAAGTTTACCAGTAATTTTAGACTCGCCACTGGCACAAAAGGTGACTGAGCAGTACCGCTATTTTCATGAATTATGGGCTAAAGAAGCGAAACATCGGCGTTATATGGGCAGGCATCCGTTAGCGTTTGAACAATGTATTACCATTGATAGCCATGCGGATCATATAAAATTAGTCAACCGGCTTCAGCATTCTGGTGAACCTGCAATCATTGTTGCCGCCAGCGGCATGTGCTCTGGTGGCCGAGTAGTCAATTATTTAAAAGCGTTATTAGCCGATAAACGCACTGATATAATTTTTGCAGGTTATCAAGCGCAAGGTACAACCGGACGCGCTTTAGTCGATGGCGATAGAGCCATTAAAATTGATGATAAAGTGATTGATGTTATGGCGCACATCCACCAATTATCGGGTTATTCCGCCCATGCTGCGCAATCTGATTTGGTTAGTTTTGTGGCTGATATTGAGCAAGGCCCTAAGATAATTAAAGTCGTGCATGGTGATCTTAAAGCGCAAACCGCATTAGCAGTAGAATTGAGAAAGGTTAAGCCTGAGGCAACAGTGATTATTGCCGCGAGTGAGTAAGGGGGAGAGCCAAGCCTCACTCCGTAATGTCTAGAGTGAGTGCCAAGCCCCAACCTCCGTCATTCCCTACAGTGAGGTTACGAACGAGATAGGGAATCTACCGTCCGCGCGTTGTAGGGTTATTGAATTCACTGGCTTCTTTAAGGCTCGATCACGTCTTGAGTAGATCACGGATAGTTTCGTGCCTCAACTTCCGAGATGACGGATATTAGGCTGTCTCGGCACTAATAATCCGCCACTCGCTACTGCTCTTTCTCGCCTCTAAAACCCTCGCAACCTTATGCCTTTACCTCTTTACCGCGTACTAATTTTCGTACCCACATTCTTCCTGGGTGAAGGGCATCAAGTACTGTGTGTGGTAGGGGAAGTGGATCGCCACAAATCTGTGAAGCCAGTAACTCGCCTAATAGTGGTGCTGAACTTAACCCTCGTGAGCCTAAGCCAACAATGGTAAATAAGTTTTGATATACCGGCACATTTTGAGCGTAAAGCTGGTTATCTTTGAGATCTTGATATTGCTTAATCAAATCATCATAACGGCAAACATTACCCACAAACGGTAAATGATCACGGCTAGCACAACGGACTCCAACACGTGCTCGTTGCTGAGGATCAAACTCGTCAACATGAATGGCATCGACCCATGAGGCCGTTGCAGGAACACTGTCTAGTAAGCGTTGCTTGTTTTGCTGTTGATCGACGTTACTGTAAGTTAAATCGCAACTACGACGGGCGTAACTGGCACCAATACAATGACTATTGGTGTTGGTGTTTACTGGCGTTAAATAGCCGTCATAACATAATACCGTGTTAAGTTGCGCCAAGGTCTCATTGGTTGGTACATGGCTGACTTGACCACGTACTGATGAGGTTGGAATCGGGGCTGTTTGTGGATATTGATTAAAACGGTGACCACTGGCAACCACAACTGTGGTGTGAGTTGTGGTGCTGCCATCGGCAAACGTTAATTGCCATCGCGGATCATTAGTGGGTGTTTTAAGTTGTTCAAGCGTAGTGACATCACAATTAAGATGTAAGGTTAGTTTGCCTGTTTGCTGCATTGATTCGATTAATGCTTGGGTTAATTGCTGTGGGCATAACCAACCACCTAACGGGTAATTAACACTACGACAATCGGTTTCGACACCGGTGATCGTGCGGGTTTGTTCAATATCTAATTCACGGACTAACTCTTCAGGAAAGCCTCCGCTTAACATGCACTCTAGCTTTTTAGTTTGACGACCGAGTTTTTTATCTTGGGTTGCAAGCGCGAGTTGTTTTTCAGCATCAGTCAGGTTTTTACCGTTTTCATCCCATGCTAATTGGGTTACGCCACACCAATCATGATCAAACTGACATTGCTGAGCAGCTTGTTCAACAAACTGACGTGCATAAATAAATCCCGGCGCAAAAAAGCGTGATAGTGGATCATGCTTACCATTGAGCAGTGGGTAGACGGCACCTTGGCGATTGCCCGATGCTCCTTGGGCTAACTCGTTATCAGCACAATATAAGGTTACCGACTGACCGCGACGAATTAAGGCTAATGCGGTGGTCGCTGATGCAACACCACCACCGATAATCGCAATATCGCTTGGTTGTGATGTTTGTTGTGAGCTACGGGCAAACCAAGGCTTAAAGTTAGCTTGCGAATGCGAAGGAGTGATTGTCGCTAGAGTAATATGATGGTGTTCGTTTAGCGTTGATGTATTGTTGAGACTAAAACCAGCCTCAGTTAAACCCGTACGTACTAAGTCTGTCGTTGTTGCTGTCACGGCGCTAACACTGCATTGAGCACGTGCCATTTTAGCCATGTTATTAAACAGCTGCTGATTCCAGCTCTCGAGTTGATGCTGAGGTGCGCACTCGTCTAATAGCCATGCGTCGATAAGACCGTCATTGCCTAGCCATAGTTGAGGCATAGATTGGTGAATATCGCCAAACCATAAATCAAGAGTGATACGGCCATTCTCAAGCACAATTCGATGACAATCAGCGACAGCAGGAGGATAATGTGCGTGAAGCTGTTCAGTGAGTTGTGCCAGTTCCGGCCACATAAGCTGAGCTTTAATTAGATCGTGCTTGGTCAACGGTGTTTTTTCAAAGCTAATATAATGCAGCTCTTGCGTTGTCGCCTCTGGGTGCTGTTCACGAAAAGCGTTAAATGCTTGCCATAGTGCTAAAAAGTTAACCCCAGTGCCAAAACTGGTTTCAGCCACAACAAATCGACGGCGGTCAAAATCCTGCCAGCGTTGCGGTAAACCATGTTGGTGGATAAAGGCATCGCGTGTTTGTTCAAGTCCATGATTATTTGATGATGCTAACTGATGAAATATTGAACAGCCACTATCGTTCCAATCAAGGACGGCATTTTTTATCCGTGGCGTAGACGTTGTGGTAGTAGGACGAGACAACATGAACCTCTTGTTTAGCAGCTGAGCACTTTAGCATCACTTTATGCATAAAAATGCATCAATTATGGGCTTTAAATGCGATTGAATAGCAATTTTGACTCGATTGTACCTGAAATACAGGAAAGCTGACCACTTTTCAGGAGCAAAGCCGTTATAGTTCTCGTACTAAATAATCGTTAACTTTTTTGTTTTTTTCTTAATAAAAGAGTTAGATTAGTGAATTGTCTCGGCCCAAACATCTTTAATATCGCGTGTTTTCGTTCGCTATAGCAAACGAAGAGTGGATGTGAGCGCAGATTTTAAAGCCGTTTGGGACGTATTCTAGTCATTGAAATAGGGCATTGGTTGTTCTATAAAATGGGTAGGTATTTCCATTAATATCAGTAGGAATTCATCATGAAACGAGCCGTAATTACAGGCATGGGTATTGTATCTAGTATCGGTAACAACGTTGCTGAAGTACTGGAATCCCTAAAAACAGGCAAATCAGGTATTACTTACTCTGAGCAGTTTGCAGAAATGAAATTGCGTTCAAATGTGTGGGGTGACCTAAAAATTACACCTTCTGAGCACATTGATCGTAAGAAAATGCGTTTCATGGGTGATGCCGCTGCGTTTGCTTACCTATCAATGGAACAAGCGGTTGCTGACTCTGGCCTAGCAGAAGACCAAGTATCAAATGAGCGTACAGGTTTAGTTGCAGGTTCAGGCGGCGCATCATCATACAATCAGTACCATGCAGTAGATACACTGCGTGAGAAAGGCGTTAAGCGTGTTGGTCCTTACATGGTTCCACGTACTATGTCTTCAACTGTTTCTGCATGTTTGGCAACACCTTTTAAAATTCGCGGTGTTAACTACACCATGAGTTCTGCATGTGCAACATCAGCACACTGTATCGGTCACGCGGTTGAACTGATTCAACTAGGCAAGCAAGATGTTGTTTTTGCTGGTGGCGGTGAAGAGCTTGATTGGTCACTAACAATGATGTTTGATGCTATGGGCGCGTTGTCGACTAAGTACAACGATGATCCATCAAAAGCATCACGTACTTACGATGCAGACCGTGACGGTTTCGTTATCTCTGGTGGCGGCGGCATGGTTGTGGTTGAAGAACTTGAACATGCTCTTGCTCGTGGCGCAAAAATCTACGGTGAGATCGTAGGTTATGGTGCAACATCTGACGGCTACGACATGGTAGCACCATCAGGTGAAGGCGCTGTGCGTTGTATGAAGATGGCAATGAAAGATCTTGATGCTCCTGTTGATTACATCAACACTCACGGAACTTCAACACCTGTAGGTGACGTGAAAGAGCTTGGTGCTATTCAAGAACTATTTAGTGAAAACTGCCCAGCAATCTCTGCAACTAAAGCGATGACTGGTCACTCTCTAGGTGCGGCTGGTGTTCACGAAGCAATTTACTCAACGCTAATGCTAGAGCACGGTTTTGTTGCGCCAAGCATCAACATCGACAACCTGGATGAAGCGGCTAAAGGCCTTGATATCGTGACTGAGAAGCGCGATGTTGAATTGAAGACTGTTATGTCTAACAGCTTTGGTTTTGGTGGTACTAACGCAACGCTAGTAATTAAGAAATACGAAGCGTAAGGCCGGAACACAGCAGCGGCGAGATTTCAAGTAGCGAGATTTCGTGTCTGAGAGTTCATAGCATGATAAAAAGCGATAGGTGAGAGCCTGTCGCTTTTTTTGTGTCCAAACCCTGTTGTTTTCTAAAATGAATGCCAAGCCCAACCCCGTCATTCCCTACAGTGAATGACTGCGAGGGCGTTAGGGAATCTACTGCCCGCGTGTCGTAGAGTCATTGAATCCACTGGTTTCTTTTAAGCTCAAACACGCGTTAAGTAGATCACGGATAGTTTCGTGCCTCACCTTTCGAGATGACGAATATTGGGCTGTCTCGCCACTCGCACCGCTTTTCCTCGTCCCTGCTTTTCCCTTGTCCCTCTCTCCTATATAATAATCAGCGCACGCGCCTCTCTTTACTTATTCTCTCTACAGGACGTATATGAAAATCCTTATCGATGAAAACATGCCTTATGCTCAGGAATTATTTAGCCAATTAGGTGAGGTTATTGCCAAACCAGGACGTACATTAACTGCTGATGATTTAGTCGGCATTGATGCTTTGATGATCCGTTCTGTAACCAAAGTGAATGCCGATCTAATAGCGAAAGCCGATAAGCTGAAATTTGTTGGTACTGCAACCGCAGGGCAAGATCATGTTGATCAGGATTTATTAGCCGCTAAGGGGATCACCTTTACCGCAGCGCCCGGTTGTAACAAAGTGGGTGTGGCAGAATATGTATTAAGTAGTTTGATGGTGCTTGGCCAACAGCAGGATTTCTCTATTTTTGATCGCACCGTGGGTATTATTGGAGCGGGCAATGTTGGTACTTATTTAGCGAAATGTTTGGATGCGCTGGGTATTCGGTATTTATTAAACGATCCCTTAAAACAAGTTGAGGGCGATGAGCGTGAGTTCAACTCGCTTGAAACGCTATTGGCTGAGTGTGATGTGATCACCACCCATACCCCGATAACACGCACAGGTGATCATCCTACTCATCATTTAGTGGATGCAGCATTTTTAGCGGCAATGAAACCCAATGCGATTTTAATTAATGCAGCTCGTGGTCCTGTAGTGGATAATCAAGCGCTAAAACAAGCCTTACAAGCAGCAGCTGATGGCAGTGGTAAAGTGTTAACCGCAGTGTTAGACGTGTTTGAACAAGAACCGCTGGTGGATTTAGAATTGTTACCATTATTAGCCTTTGCGACACCGCATGTTGCTGGTTATGGACTTGAAGGTAAAGCACGTGGCACCACCATGGTGTTTAACAGTTTTTGTCAGTTTTTAAATAACGAACACCATGCTCAGGCAAGTGATTTGTTACCTATTGCACCTGTACCACAAGTGCAATTAAGTCGAAAATGGGATGAAGCAACCTTATTTAGCTTGATCCAATTAGTTTATGATGTACGTAAAGATGACGGTATTTTCCGTCGTGAAATGCTAGCTGCTGGCGACGATAACAGCAAAATGGCTACCGCTTTTGATTTAATGCGTAAAAATTACTGGGATCGACGTGAATATAGTGCGATTACAGTAGCGGCGAAGGCCGAGTTTGCGGTAGAGTCGCTGGCTAAATTAGGTTTTACAGTAGTAGAGGTCACTCAATGAGTCAGGAATATGATATCGCAATACTTGGCGCAACAGGCGCTGTAGGCGAAGCTATGGTCGAAGTGCTAGAAGCACGCAATTTTCCTGTTCGCAATCTTTACTTGCTGGCAAGTGATCGTAGCGCAGGTAAAGCGTTACGTTTTAAAGGTAAATCAACCCGTGTTCGTAATGTAGAAGATTTCGATTGGAGCCAAGTGCAAATTGCCTTGTTCTCTGCAGGTGCTGAAGCATCACGCCATTGGGCACCGATTGCCGCTGAGCAAGGTGTGGTGGTTATTGATAACACCTCTGAATTCCGTTACGAATATGATGTACCGTTGGTTATTCCAGAAGTGAACCCAGAAGCGATTGCAGATTACCGTAACCGTAACATTATCGCTAACCCGAACTGCTCAACAATTCAAATGTTAGTTGCGTTAAAGCCGATTCAAGATGCTTATGGTATCGATCGTATTAACGTGGCGACTTACCAGTCAGTATCAGGTTCTGGTCGTAAAGGTATTGATGAACTAGCAGGACAAACTGCGAAGTTGCTTAACGGTTTGCCAATTGAAACCAAAGCCTACGATAAGCAAATTGCGTTCAACTGTATTCCTCATATTGATGAATTTATGGATAACGGCTACACCAAAGAAGAAATGAAAATGGTGTGGGAAACACAGAAGATTTTAGGCGATGCAAGTATTCGTGTGAATCCAACTTGTGTGCGTGTGTCTTCATTCTTTGGTCATGGTGAAGCAGTACACGTTGAAACCCATCAGCCAATCGTATTAGAAGATGCGATTAACTTACTTGAAAATACTGATGGTATTGAAGTTTTCCCTGGTAATGAATACCCAACACAAGTAACGGATGCTGTTGGTAAAGATCATGTGATGGTTGGTCGTATTCGTGAAGATATTAGTCACCCATGTGGTTTAAACATGTGGATTGTGGCTGATAACGTTCGTAAGGGCGCTGCGACTAACAGTGTTCAGATTGCAGAAAAGTTGATTGCTGAATATTTATAATCAACCTTATTAAAAGTAAGGCTTAGATCGCGCTATTAGTGTTTGTTAACACAATAGTGCGATCGAACTTGCTAACAAAATAACAAAGCGATGGGTGAAAGCCGGTCGCTTTTTTATTTCGTTAGTTGCTTACTTTTCTTTTGCTGATAACTTGACATAATGTCATCCACATTGTGATTGAATATCGCTATTCAAGTTTTGCTCATAGCTGTCGTTATGATTAACAAACTATTATTTCGAATTCGTTGTATGACAACGAGTTCGAGCAACTTTATCTTTGCCAAAGAGGAATGTAGACAGTGTCTGACATCCCAAAAATACTTAAACGTATGGTACTGCCGGTAGCCTTTGTAACTATTTCATCCTATTTACCGGTAGTGAATGCTAATACGATACGTATAGTAGGCCCAGCGAATGAAGACAGCTCGTATATAACGATGAATCAAGGTTCTGACACGAGCGAATTAACTGTACCTGCTAAACAATTTTCAACATCGTCATTAATGGCACGTAGCTATGGTCCAACGTATGAAACTGAAACGTTGTGGGGCATTGCATCGCGTCATTTACCAAATAAAAATGTGTCTATCTTTAAAGTTATTGGTGCCATTTATAATCTTAATCAAGACGCCTTTGAAAATAATAATATTCACTCATTGTTGCCGGGCAGCTATTTAAAATTGCCAACAATGGAGCAAATTCAGCAGCAACGTATTAGCACTGTTAGCCGAAAATTAGCGGCAGACCAATTACGTGCGCCGTACGCAACTGAGTTAGAAAAAAGACGCTTAGCTGAACAGCAACCTTCCGTTGTTAATAAGCCTAAAGTGATAAAACTGACACCAAAGCCGGAGTCAGTCACGCCTGTCACGCCAACTGTAGACATCAAAGCTGAAACTGATGCTGACAACTCGGCAGATGTTACTGCAACGGCAGTGGCGACCAAAAGTGAACAGCCTGCGGTCGTTGATGGGCCTAAGAATGATGATCAAACCATTATTCCAGCCAAACCAGTAGCGAATGTTGATCATGTGAAAATGGCAGCATTAGTTGAAAGTAACCACGCATTGCGGTTGCGGTTATCTGCGATGCAACAAGATATGGCGACATTGAAAGATCAGGTCACTGAAAGTGACAGTATTCGTCAACAAATGGTGTCGTTTTTAGAGCAACAAAAGCAGGTACAACAAGCGCCAGAGCCTGTTCCTGAAACATGGTTAGAGCGTCTAACTAATAATCCATGGGCACTTGCTGCTGCGGGTATTATACCAGGCGGCTTAATTGCTGCGTTATTCGCATTATTACTGTTCCGCCGTAAGAAAAATGAGTCTCAACCACAATCGTTACCTGCACCAATAACCGATAACGACACCAGTTCAGTGGTGGTGCCACCGATTGATTTAGTGGATAGTGATCAAAATGATGATCTTGATGACTTATTTGCTGATGACGATTTGTTTGCAGATATTGAACCTAAACAGCACAGCAATAACAAAGCCTCTGATAAAGAACTTGATTCTGAAACACTAGAACAACAAGAGGATCAATCGTTAGCGAAGGGTGAGCAGTCATCGGAGCTGGCGTTAGCTGCAGCAGATTTTGATGATCAGGCATTTGATTCTAACCTTAGCACTATTTCAGTGACTAACGATGATGCTATTGGTCTGAAAGACATGGAGCGCGCGCTTGATGAGCTTGATGCTAAGTCTGAACCGAGTTCAGATGAAGCATTAGCTGCGTTGTGGGAGCAATCGCTTAGCGAGGAAGATAAAGCTGATTTTGATTTATCTGAACATGATGACGCGACAACAACATCGGTTATCACAGAAGAACACGATCACGATGACGAAAAAGCATTATCAGACCAAGCATTATTAGATGAGATCTTGCAACAAGCACAAGCATCGACCAATGAAGAGTCGCAGTCTGAAGCTGTTTCTAAATCGGAATTAGTCGGTACTAAAGCCGTTTCTCAAGATGAACTTGACGCATTGTTTTCTCAGTTTAATCATGATCTACCAGATATCACTACGCCATCGACAGATAAAGATGCAAGTAATGAGCAATCATTATTTGCTGAAGGTAGCACTGAGTTATTGGATGATTTAGTTACTGATGATGACGATAAATCTTTTGGAAGTGATATAGAGGTTGCTGAAGGTAGCACTGAGTTATTAGATGAACTACTTGCAGATGATAGCGATACCTTAGCGACAACGTCAGATATTAAACTCGATGAAAATAGCACTGCGCTATTAGATGAGTTAATCGATGCTGAAAAAGATACGCCAACGTTTAATCTTGATGATTTGCCTGAGTTTGATGAGCAAGCCGCATTTGATGATTATGATGATCAATTGTCAGACTTACCGTCAGCTGATGCGGTACATAATGCGCCATTAAGCCTTGATGATTTACCTGAGTTTGATGAAAACTCAGCATTTGATGATCCGCAAGCATTGCCATTAGAGCAAACCGATGATCGTTCAGAAATTGATGAGCAAGTTGCAATTGATAATGTTGCACGTCAATTACAACAAGCGGCACAAGCTGCAGAACAACGTCAGACTGTTGCTGTTGATAATGCTAGCGCTAACGTTGAACCTGATTACTCGCCATTTGATACTGCTCGTCATTTGGAATATGCGTTTGAGAATATTGATGTTACGGCTTTGCCTGAGTTCGATGAAGATGAAGCGTTATATGCATCCTTTGAAGAGCAGCATGAATTAGAGCAATACGCTATTGAGCAAGGCCTTAAACCGCAACCATCATCGCCAGGTATCACCACTGTTGATCGTTCACCAGAAGCAGAGCAAGAGCGGGTTGATGCTGCAGGCTTAGATATGGATGCGTTACTGTTTGATGACTCGCAGCCAACAACAGTATCTCCTAAAGGTGGGCTTGGTGTTAATAGTGATGAGCGTGAGCAGCTATTAGCCTCTACACCAGACAGTGCTATTGCTGATAATGAAGATGTATTAGCCGAAGATGAAGCCGCGGTGTGGCAACGTGCTGTGGCTGAGCCTGAACTTGTCAGTGAAGATTGGTCTAAGCAACCGTCTTTTGCTCAAGCGGATGTTAAATCGGCAACGGCAACAACGTCGAATTACATTAGTATTGATGATTTATTGGCTGATGATCCTAATTATCAGCAAGAAGATCCTGATGAAAAACCATTAAACCTTGATGTGGGTTTGACTGAGTTTCCTGATATGTTTGCCAATATTCGTCAATTTGATGTTGATAGTTCTGGTGAGTATGCTGGCCAGTTGGACTTAGCAAAAGCGTATCTTGAAATGAATGATATCAGTGGTGGTATTGATTTGTTGCAAGATATAGCGCTAAAAGGTGAGGGCGAAGTCCAAGCGGAAGCCAAAGCGCTACTTGAGAAGTTTATGCTCAAGAAGTAGGTTTTGAGGAGCGAGGAAAGAGCAGGGACGAGGTTTCGAGTAACGAGACTGTGAGTTTCGAGATTAGCGATAGGCGAGAGCCTGTCGCTTTTTTATATCCAATCCCCGTCATTCCCTACAGGGAATGCCAAACCTCGACATTAACTATCTTACCCCTCGAAATCCCTGCTCTTCCCCTTTGTGGCGCCATCCCCTATACTTCCCTCTCTGTTTTGAGCAGGCGCTTAAACAATATCGCCTGTGTATTTATGCTAAATTAAGTCGAAGTGAGATTATGCGAATAGCGTTAGGTATCGAGTACGATGGTGCTAAATATTGTGGTTGGCAACGTCAAGTAGATGTAGATAGTGTGCAAGAACGTTTAGAAAAAGCGCTATCACATATTGCCAATCAACCCATTGCTGTTTTTTGTGCTGGACGTACTGATACAGGGGTGCATGGTACAGGACAAGTGGTACACTTCGATGTTGATATTGAGCGTAAAATGGCAGCATGGACGATGGGGGTTAATGCCTACCTTCCAAAAGATATTGCTGTACGCTGGGCACATGAAGTCAGTGACGATTTTCATGCGCGTTTTTCAGCTACCGCCCGTCGTTATCGCTATGTGATTTATAATCATGCTGTACGTCCGGCTATTTTTCAGCAAGGTGTTAGCCATTATCATGGTCACCTTGATGAACAAAAAATGCATGAGGCGGCTCAGCATTTAATCGGTGAACATGATTACACTTCTTTTCGTGCTACCCAATGCCAATCACGTAGTCCATGGCGTCGACTTGAACATTTAACTGTGACGCGCAAAGGTGACTTTGTGGTGATTGATATTAAAGCTAATGCCTTTGTTCACCATATGGTGCGTAATATTGCGGGTAGCTTGATTAAAGTCGGTAAAGGTGAAAAACAACCAGATTGGATCAAATGGGTACTTGAACAAAAAGATCGTCGTGTTGCAGGTCCAACAGCAAAGTCTGCGGGTCTTTATTTGGTTGATGTTGATTATCCTGCTGAGCACAATTTACCGCGTTCAGTGCTTGGTCCAATATTTTTATAAGTCATTTATTTACGGCTGGTGAAAACATAGACAGCTTATTAGTCTCGATTTGACTGTTTTTGATGTGTAGTGGTGTTTTTACTTAAAAACATCATGATGACTTACAAAGGTAATACCAGTTTTTTATCTACAGATTAATAAGATTATGTTTTAATCTTAAATAATATTTAATGAATTTGTCTCTTCGGTCTATGGCGGAAGAATAAAAAAGAAAGGTCATTCATGAGCTGGCTTGAAAAGATTCTAACTAAAAGTAACATCGTATCTTCGCGTAAAGTATCTATTCCTGAAGGTGTCTGGACGAAATGTACGTCTTGTGATCAGGTTTTGTATCACGCAGATCTCGAACGCAATCTTGAAGTTTGTCCTAAATGTGACCACCACATGCGTATGAAAGCGCGTCGTCGTCTTGAAACATTTCTTGATGCAGATACGCAAGTGGAAATTGCAGCAGAGCTTGAGCCACAAGATAAGCTTAAATTCCGTGACTCTAAGAAATACAAAGATCGTTTATATGCAGCCCAAAAAGCAACTGGCGAGAAAGATGCTTTAGTTGCGATGAACGGCGAGTTATTAGGTCTACCTGTTGTTGCCTGTGCTTTTGAGTTCTCATTTATGGGCGGCTCAATGGGTTCAGTTGTTGGTGCTAAGTTTGTGCGTGCCGTCGACTCTGCAATTGAAAACAATTGTCCATTGGTATGTTTTTCTGCCAGTGGTGGTGCGCGTATGCAAGAAGCATTAATGTCACTGATGCAAATGGCGAAAACCAGTGCTGCTTTAGAGCGTTTATCTGCTAAAGGTTTACCATTCTTCTCAGTATTAACTGATCCAACCATGGGTGGTGTATCGGCATCACTGGCAATGTTAGGTGATATTAATATTGGTGAGCCTAAAGCATTGATTGGTTTTGCAGGTCAGCGTGTTATTGAACAAACAGTACGTGAAAAGCTGCCAGAAGGCTTCCAGCGTAGTGAGTTCTTGCTTGAACATGGCGCGATTGACATGATTGTTGACCGCCGTGAAATGCGTCAGCGTATTGCTGGTCTCATGGCAAAAATGACTAATCAAGAATCACCATTGGTTGTTTCTGTTGATAGTAAGCCTGTAGCGCCACAGTCAGCACCAGAGCAGCAAGATTAATCATAGCGTCTTTAATTGAGTGCTTGTTACCTTTGGTAGCCACTGCGATTAATGTTAATAAATGCCACACTAATTAACTCAATTAGCGTGGCATTTTTGTTTTCTAGAGCGAATCACTAATTTATTGTGCTCGATGATTAAGTTATTAGCCATTCAATGGTAAATTAATGATTCAGTTCGTTACTACAAGTGAATGATTTTTAATGTCAGGATTGACCTCTCCGCAAGCGACAGCCGCGCTTTCAACATGGCTGAAATATCTGGAGCAACTTCATACTAGTGCTATTGATCTTGGGCTTGATAGGGTTCGAAAAGTTGCAGAAAACGCAGATCTAATTAAGCCTGCGCCGTGTGTGATTACTGTTGCTGGAACCAATGGTAAAGGCTCGACTTGTGCCATGCTAGAAGCGATTTTGTTGGCGGCAGGTTATAAGGTTGGCGTGTACAGTTCACCTCACTTAGTGCGTTACAACGAACGAGTGCGGATTAACAACCAAGAATTGGCTGATAGTGAACATAGTCAAGCATTTGCAAGCGTAGAAGCTGCGCGTGGTGATGTCAGCTTAAGTTTGTTTGAATTTGGTACGCTAGCGGCGCTGACGTTATTTAAACAGCATCAGGTTGATGTGGTGGTTTTAGAAGTCGGTTTAGGTGGCCGTTTAGATGCGACTAATATT
Source organism: Photobacterium aquimaris (assembly GCF_002954455.1). Taxonomy (GTDB): domain Bacteria; phylum Pseudomonadota; class Gammaproteobacteria; order Enterobacterales; family Vibrionaceae; genus Photobacterium; species Photobacterium aquimaris. The sequence goes on along the minus strand of NZ_MSCC01000001.1, from coordinate 1,948,358 downwards.
GTTGACCATGATGTGTGTGTGATCACCAGTCTAGCGATAGATCATGTTGATTGGTTAGGCGATAACATCGAAGTGATTGGCTATGAGAAGGCGGGTATTTTCCGTGGTGGTAAGCCTGCTATTTGTGGTCAGCCACACCCGCCAGCAACTGTACCTGCACATGCTGATGATATTGGTGCTGAATTGTATCAGGTTGGCTATCAATTTGATTACCAGCAACAAGCGGATTGTTGGCATTGGCAAGCAGGGGCATTTTCGTTGACTGATTTGCCATTACCAAGTTTGCCTTTGCCTAATGCTGCGACGGCGCTAATGGCATTGTCAGTGACGGATCTAGATATTAGCGATAAAGATATTGTTGAAGGTTTGCGTAATGCCCATTTACCAGGACGTATGCAGCGAGTAAGTGAGCAACCATTGATTATTATGGATGTCGCACACAACCCACATTCTGCGCAATATTTTGCAGCCCAATTGGCTAAAATCAAAGCCCAAGAAAATAAAAACAATATCCATGCCGTGGTAGCGATGTTACATGATAAAGATATTGCTGCAACGATTGCCACCCTGCGTGATAGCGTTGATTATTGGTATCCCGCTTCGCTACAGGGCCCACGTGCTGCCGTTGCTGACGAAATATTGGTGCATTTACCAACAGGTTGCCGTGGTTTTGATAACCCAGTGTTGGCTTTTGACCAAGCTCTAACACAAGCAGACGCAGACGATGTGGTAATCGTGTTTGGCTCGTTTTACACTGTTGGCCAAATAACCTCTCATTTAAAACTGTAGAACGTAAAGAAAGCATATTGAGCATGCCGTGTTTTCGTTTTAGATATCAACAGGAGTCATTGTGGCAAGTCAATTTCAAAACCGACTAATTGGAACCATTATTTTGGTCGCGATAGGGGTGATTTTTCTACCGGATTTTTTCGATGGCAAGAAAGAACATTATAAAGAAGAGTTTGCGGGTATTCCGTTACAACCAAAAATGGGGGGGCAGAGTGAAGCAAAAACGATTCCTGAACCTGAAAATGCTGATGTTGTGTTACCGAAAGAGCCTGTAACGGCCACAACAGCACAGCAAGCGTCAACATCGACTAATGATGAAACGTTTACTATCGAAAATGATCACAGTGCAACGACTAACACGGCTGCTAAACCAAAGCCGGTTGTTGCTAAACCCGTTGTAGTCAAACCAACAGTGAAGCCAAGCGTAACAACGCCCGCTGTTAAAAAAACGGCAGTAGCAAGTTCAGCATGGGTGATTAAAATGGGCACCTTTGGTAATTTGGATAATGCTAATGGACTGGTTGCAAAATTACGCTTAAACGGTTATCAAGCACAATTAATTCCAGCAAATGCTAAACCTGGCCAGTTAGTTAAGGTTGTTGTCGGCCCTGATGTATCAAAAGCGAAGCTTGCGGGGCAAATTGCAGAATTGAAAAAAATTACTGGCTTAAACGGTAAATTGAACCGATTTGATGCAATAAATCCCTAGGTAAACGTTTGCGTTAGCAGTTTTTCTGTTAGAATACCCATCAACAAAACGAGCAAGAACAAAAATGATCTGGATTGATTATGTAATATTGGGCGTGATCGGCTTCTCTTCAATGGTGAGTTTGGTCCGTGGTTTTGTTAAAGAAGCATTGTCATTAGTGATTTGGTTTACCGCGTTTTTTATCGCGAGTAACTTTTATACGGAGTTGGCGGTTTATTTTACCAACTTCCATGACAAGATGTTGCGAAATGGCAGTGCAATTGCAGTGTTGTTCGTGGCGACATTGATTGTTGGCGCGGTGGTAAACTACGTTATCGGTCAATTAGTTCAGAAAACCGGTTTGTCTGGTACAGATCGTGTTTTAGGGGTTGTTTTTGGTGCCGTTCGTGGCGTACTTATTGTGGCTGCGGTATTGTTCTTTATTGATACCTTTACGGGTTTATCAAGTTCAGAGTGGTGGAAAAAATCTGAATTGATACCTCAATTTGGTACAGTAATAGAATGGTTCTTTGAATACATCAAAGAGAGCTCTAGTTTTTTACATAGTATTAAATAGTGCAAGATTAACTGCGGTTGCTAACGTTATTATTTTTAATAGTAGGGTTAGCGACTGTTCTTTTATGCAGGACGAGGACTTAGGAAATGTGTGGTATTGTTGGAATCGTGGGCTCAACCCCGGTAAACCAGTCTATCTATGATGCACTAACAGTGTTACAGCATCGCGGCCAAGATGCTGCTGGTATTTGTACCTTAGAAAGCAATCGTTTCCGTCTGCGTAAAGCGAATGGTTTAGTGCGTGATGTCTTTGAAGCTAAACATATGCAGCGCTTACAGGGTAATGTGGGTATCGGACATGTTCGTTACCCAACGGCAGGTAGCTCTAGTGTTTCAGAAGCTCAGCCGTTTTATGTTAACTCACCTTATGGTATTTCTTTAGCGCACAATGGTAATTTAACCAATGCCGCTGATATTCGAGAAACCTTGTTTGAACAAACAAAGCGTCATGTAAACACCACCTCAGACTCAGAAATTCTACTCAATGTGCTGGCTAATCAATTAGCACACAGCCAAACTTACCCTATTAGCCCTAACGATATTTTTAAAGCCGTTAGTGAAGTGCATAACATTGTAAAAGGTGCTTATGCAGTCGTAGCTTTGGTGATTGGCCACGGACTTATTGCTTTTCGTGATCCTAATGGCATTCGTCCATTATGTTTAGGTAAGCGCGAAGAAAACGGCAAAATTGAATATATGGTCGCATCAGAATCGGTTGCATTGGATGCAGTTGGATTTGACTTTATGCGTGATGTATCACCGGGTGAAGCGGTATATATTAACTTTGAGGGTGAACTTTATACTCAGCAGTGCGCATCTAATCCACAGTTAAATCCATGTGTGTTTGAATTTGTATATTTTGCTCGTCCAGATTCCTTTATTGATAAAGTCTCGGTGTATGGTGCACGTTTAGCGATGGGCACTAAGCTGGGTGAAAAGATCAAACGTGAGTGGGCTGACATTGATATTGATGTGGTGATCCCGATTCCTGAAACATCATGTGACAGTGCGCTTGAAATTGCCCGCACATTGAATAAGCCATATCGCCAAGGTTTTGTGAAAAACCGTTATGTTGGCCGTACTTTTATCATGCCTGGTCAACAAATGCGTCGTAAATCTGTACGTCGTAAACTCAATGCGATCCGCTCAGAATTTAAAGGTAAAAATGTACTGTTAGTCGATGATTCTATTGTTCGTGGCACCACCTCTGAGCAGATCATTGAAATGGCACGTGATGCTGGTGCAAAGAAAGTGTATTTAGCCTCAGCTGCGCCAGAGATTCGCTTCCCAAATGTATATGGTATTGATATGCCAAGCGCGAATGAATTAATTGCTCATGGGCGTGAAGTGGATGAAATTGGTAAGTTGATTGGTGCTGATGGTCTTATTTTCCAAGACCTTAGTGATTTAGTGGCAGCGGTTGCAGAAGGTAATCCGGATATTACATTGTTTGAAACCTCAGTGTTTAATGGCCGTTATGTCACTGGTGATGTTGATCAAAAATACCTTGATTATCTTGACGCACTACGTAATGAAGATTCAAAATTACAGGCTGAATTACAACAAGATTTAGCTAACCTTGAGTTGTATAACGAAGGCATGTAATTACCTTAACTGATTCATTAACGACTAAAGCGATAGGGTTATACCTGTCGCTTTTTTGTTGGTGGCGATCGGTATTTTTAAGTGAGGTTATTTAAGGTAGGTTGCTGCGATAAGATATGTTGTTGGTGAGATTAGTAGTAGTGATATTAAATGAAAATGCCGCTCCTAATTAATTTGGCGGCATTTTTCTCTGATTTTTTTAATAGTGCTAATTAGTGTTTTTCAAGATCAAAGTAATGACTTGCAAAATCAATAAATAGACGTAGTTTTTCTGGTTGGTAATCACGGTGGTTATAAATTAAATATACGTCACGTGGGTTTGCAGACCAGTTTTTAAGTACTTGTACTACTTCTCCTGCTGCAATGTATTTTTCTAACATTACGTTAGGCATCAATGTAATACCAAGCCCAGCACTGCACGCTTTACGAATAACATTAAGTTCACTTGCTTCAAAACGTGCGCGTTCGTTAATAGTAACGGTTTCGCCATTCTGGTTAGTTAAACGCCAGCGTAAAAGTGGGTTACCTTTTAAAAGCGTATGTTCATGAAGATCTTGAGCATGCTTAGGTTCTGGGTTTTTCTTTAGATAGTCAGGGCTTGCGACCAAAATATCTTTTACTTCATTAATACGACGTGCAATAAGCGTTGAATCACGTTGAGGACCGACACGGAACATGACATCCCAGTCAGTAGGATCAAGCTGATCTGGTTCATTACTCATGTACAGTTGAATGCTAATCGCTGGGTGTTCTTGCATAAATGCGTTTAACAACGGTTGTAACATTACCTTAGTAATATTCGTTGGTGCAGCAATACGCAATTTACCGGCTGCGCCTTTACACTCTTCACTGATGTGCTCTGTAGTATCAAGGAGTTGCTGTAGTAGTGGGGCACAATCATGGTAAAACTTCTGACCTGCTTCAGTCAGTGATAGTTTACGAGCATGACGATTCAAAAGGCGAATATTAAGGCCTTCTTCAAGAGCTTGAATACGGCGCGTCAGCGTCGCAACGGGTACCTGTGTTTTTCGTGATGCGGCAGTATAACTGCCATTTTCCACAACCATGCGGAATAAATTTAGATCGTCAAGTTTCATATCAAAGTCATTTGTGAAAACTGATAATGGGTAATTGTATAACAAATTGAGTCACAATTATCTCTTTTTATTGGGTATTTTAAATAAAAATATGTTAACCCTTATTCAAATTGATTGAAAGCCGCTCAGGGTGTGGGGGAGTGAAGTTAGAAGCCGTTATATTTATAGAACATATTTTTTGATATTGCCTAAAAAAAAGTTATTTAGCGTCATTATTTCTCTATGTTAAGTCATATCACCGACATGATTTTTGTTGTCACCACAAATTTTAGTGGACCAAAGTTGGTATTGCTGATTTTAGCTTATACACTCATAGACGTAGTCATGAGAAAGGAGATACTTTTGCTAAAAGGGAAAACTATACTTATCGTAGAAGATGATCCTGTGTTTCGAACTATGATTGTTGGCTTTTTAAAGAGTCAAGGTTGTCAGGTGAGAGAGGCGGAAGATGGCTTAGTTGGGTTAAAAGCTCTTAAAGACAATATTCCAGATTTATTGCTGTGTGATTTGGCGATGCCAGTCATGACAGGTATGGAGTTTGTTGAAGAGGTTGCATTGCAGTATCCAATGATTCCGGTGATTGTTATTTCCGGTACTGGCAATATGACAGATGTTGCGCAAGCACTTCGACTTGGGGTTAAAGATTTTCTTATTAAGCCAATTGATAACATCATGACACTTAAGTCAGCCATTGCATCGGTACTTAAAATGCAAGATAGTGCTAATCAGCAGCAACAAGATTTTTCACAGCGATGGTTAGTTGATAGTGATGATGCTGGATTGGTTGAAGAAGAGTTACAGTGGCATATTTCAGAGTTAAAGAATAATCCTCAAGCTGCTCGTGAGCTGTTAATCGGGTTAATGCCTAATCTTCAGTCTCACTATGGACGTTGGAAACTCAGTTATCGAGCATTGCAATCCACTGAGATGTCACCGGTTATTTTTGATTATATTTGGCTAATTGATGGTCAACTAGCATTTTATATGGTTGATACCAGCTCTGGTGGTGAAAATAGCACGGCAACGGCATTATTAATCAGAGCGTGTTTTAATGATTTTTTACGTCGCCAAGGTAATTATTTAAGCAGTGTGCAGCATTTAGTGTCACAAATAGAATTAGGATTGAAGTATTCAGGTTATGCCACACCTGTGAAAGGTTTATTTGGGGTGTTTAATCTCGCTGAGAAGCAACTTCATTTGGTTGCGGCTGGTATTGGCGGTCAACTAAAAGTGGGAGATCAATGCGCTATGATTGCAGCTGGTGAGTGGCTGGGTAATGAGGCTTGTAATAATCCGTTGGTGATTTTACCGATGTCCGATAACGGTGGTCGGTTATCACTTAGCGATATTCAACATGCAAATTTTAGTGTTAACTTTGAAACGGTAACATAAATTAAGTACTGTTTTTAATAAAAAAGGGATGCCGTAGCATCCCTTTTTTATTTTCTATTATTCACTATAACCACTACGCATTTGCAGTTTGTGGCTTAGGTTGATTATCGTCGTTATCCACAGCGCCTTCAGCACCATGCATCCACGAAATAAGTTTGTTTGAGAATAACAGCAATAATACACCCGCGATCACGGCTGTAATAGCAATACCAGAGAAGATAGCTAATGGGCCCGCTTCACCGATACTTGCGCCGACAACACCGGCAATGTAGTTTGCAATCGCATTAGCACCAAACCATGCGCCCATCATCAAGGATGCCAAACGTAGTGGTGCTAATTTGGTTACCATTGATAAACCAATTGGTGATAGACATAGCTCACCAATTGTATGGAAGAAGTATGCACCAACCAGCCACATCATTGATGTTTTAACGGTTACATCACCGTTTTGCTCTAGTGCCGCACCGATCATACAGGCAAAGCCTAATGCAAGAGAGAACATAGCTAATGCAAATTTAACCGGTGAGTTTGGTTCACTCTTACCCATACGAACCCAAAGTGCCGCTAAGATAGGTGCGCAGATAATAATAAAGAATGGGTTTAATGATTGGAACCATGCTGCTGGTACTTCAAAATTGCCAATCATACGGTTGGTATATTCTTGTGAGTAAATATTCATAAGGCCGCCAGCTTGTTCAAAGCCTGCCCAGAATACGATCACAAACGTACACATCACTAAAATTACTTTTAAGCGATCACGTTCAATTTTAGTCAGTGGCTCTTTTTTACCACTGGCATTTTTTTCAGCATCACGCACCGCGGCAGGTACAGTACCGATATCGCCTAAGTAACGTTGAGCGAAGAAAATTTGAATTAATAGGCTCATCAACATGCCAACACCAGCACATAAGAACCCCGCTTTCCAACCATAAACAGCAGATGCTGTACCGGCAATAACACCCGCTAGTAGTGAGCCGATATTAATACCCATATAGAAAATCGTAAATGCGCCATCACGACGGTTATCACCTTCAGGGTATAAATCACCAACCATAGTTGAAATGTTTGGCTTAAATAAACCATTACCAACAATAAGGAAAGCTAAACCAATGTAGAAAGCAGTCACGGCATGGGGGTCAACCACACTATGAGGTAAAGCAAGTGTAAATTGGCCAATGGCCATTAATACGCCACCAATAATAATTGAGCGACGTTGACCTAAAATGTTGTCGGCAATCCAACCACCAATAAGAGGAGTAAAATAAACTAGGCCAGTGTAGATACCGTATAAGTTAAGTGCTTCTTCTGTGGTCCAGCCAAGGCCGCCGTTAATGGTTTTATCTGTTAAATATAAAACCAAGATGGCGCGCATTGCGTAATAAGAAAAGCGTTCCCATAGCTCTGTTCCAAATAAAAGGAACAAGCCTTTTGGGTGGCCCAGAAGGGTACCACTACTATTATGACTCATAAGATTCTCTATTTTATTTTAATTAGTGTGTTTGCTCATTCATGTAGGTTTATAAAGCACAATATATTTGACTGCAAGTTTTTACATTTAACAAACAATGATAAAACATTATAACATGCTGATAAATAAGCAATTGTATATATATCGATCAATTATGAAAAATCAAATTCCATTACCATTATCTGTATCTTACACTATTTTGTTGTTCAAATTTAGGGTTTTGTGTTGTTTTTACGTATTATATTGGGTGGTTATATCACTGTGTGAGAATATTCATATATGTTACAAATTAAGCGCAGGGATATTGGTCAATCATATTACTTAGGCTTCTAACCATAGAATATAATTCCAACACTTATCAAAGCTGGGTTTTTGTGCTGGAAGATGAAAATCAATATTGATTTGTATATACTGATTAAAGTTGAGATTTAATCGAGGTTGATGATGAAAGATTGGTATCTACTTTATTGTAAGCGTAGTGAGCAAGAACGCGCAGTGATCAATCTTGATCGTCAAGGGGCTGAATGTTATTACCCGCAAGTTGTTGTTGAAAAGATTGTGCGCGGTAAACGTTGTGAATGTTATGAGCCACTATTTCCAAGTTACGTTTTTGTGACGTTTGATCCTGAAAAATTAAGCTTTACCACGGTACGTTCAACACGTGGCGTTGCAGACTTTATTCGTCAAGGGGCTATGCCACAGATAGTGAGTGAAGAACTTATCTATAATTTAATGCTTAATGAAGAGAATGATTCATATAAAGATATGTTTGAATCATTACCTCAGCAGGGGGATAAATTAATTTTAGAGCAAGGTGAATTTAAAGGTCTTGACGCTATTTATCATGAGCCTGATGGTGAGCAACGCTCATTTATGCTGATTAATTTACTGGGTAAACAAGTAAAAGTCAGTGTAGAGAATACTGATTTAGTGAAAAACAAAGAATAATAGCAATAAAAAAGCGAGTATGTTGCTACTCGCTTTTGTATATCCCATCATACGCTATTGTTATTCGCTCATGTGTTTATGCTGAATGGTATTGTTCACAGGCGAGCAACGTATTTTCAATTAAGGTTGCTACCGTCATTGGTCCTACACCACCAGGTACAGGTGTGATATGTTTGGCACGCTGACAAGCAACATCAAATTCTACATCCCCGCACAACTTACCATTTTCAAGACGGTTAATACCGACATCAATCACTGTTGCGTCTTCTTTTATCCAGTTTCCAGGAATAAAATTCGGTTTACCAACGGCGACAACGAGAATATCAGCTTGACGTACATGACTTTCAAGATCTTGTGTAAAACGGTGACAAGTCGTTGTGGTAGCACCTGCTAATAACAACTCAAGTGTCATTGGTCGTCCAACAATGTTTGATGCACCAACAATAACTGCATGTTTTCCGCGTACTTCAATATTGTAGCGTTCTAGCAGTGTAATAATGCCTTTTGGCGTGCATGAACGTAATTTAGGAATACGTTGACTAAGGCGACCGACATTGTAAGGGTGAAAACCATCGACATCTTTCTCAGGATCGATGCGTTCAAGAATACGTGTGGTGTCCATACCTGCTGGTAATGGTAATTGTACTAAAATACCATCCATGGTTGGATCTTGATTAAGCTCATCAATTAAATCGAGTAATTGTTGTTCAGTTGCTGTAGTTGGTAGATCAAATGATTTTGAAATAAACCCAACTTCTTCACAGGCTTTGCGTTTACTACCAACGTAGATCTGTGAGGCTGGATCCTGACCTACGAGAACAACAGCTAATCCAGGTGCGCGTAATCCGGCATCGGTGCGTGCTTTGACTCTGGCGGCAACTTCCTGTCGTACAGTTTGGGAGATAATTTTCCCATCAATAATTTGAGCGCTCATGGTGATCCTTGTTGTGTTGGTTGAACGTATCAACGTCAATATTGTGGCAGATTATAAATAGAATTGCCATCAGGCAAACGTTTGCTATTTGATTTTATATTTTGCTATCACTATGATTTAAGTGTTGAAGCAGTGACCATCCATCGAAAAAGAGTGATAAACATGCAGTTAACTCGTTGCTGTGAGCTATTGTTTCTTCACAAAATATCCCCAATCACGTTTGTTTTGTTGTATCTTTAACCAATCAGTTGTTTTAAGCATGAAAAATGAAGTAAAGAGATTGACCTTATATGATAGCTACGTATAATCTCGCCTCGTAACGTCATGTTACACAATGATGCGCCCTTAGCTCAGCTGGATAGAGCACGTCCCTTCTAAGGATGTGGTCGCAGGTTCGAATCCTGCAGGGCGTACCATCTTCTCTTCCCTTCTTGATGTTATCCTTTTATCTTCAATCATTTTTCTAATTCTACACTCCAATATTTCAAGCCAATTTTCTCACTAGTTACTGTTAAAATTTGTCTAATTAGCTCGTTTTTCCAACATTTGAACCACAAAAACCAGTTAAAATGCGATTTTTTTCATTTTTCCCCTTGAAATGATATTTCTAGCCCCTATCTTGTAATGCAGTCAGAGAGATCGTTCGCGTTAAGTAAGGTATCTACCTCGACGTCACCCTTAGGTGTCGTTATAATAGCGCGCTCTGAGAAGTAGGCTATCTACTCTCAGAATCTTTAAGAAAGAATTTAGGCGTTATGGTTTTCGAGCTGTAACACGAAAGGATGCCACCGTCAGTAAATGGCTGTTCGGCAACATCACTCAGAAACACTGAGTTAAGTTTTGAGGTTAAATATAATGCAAGTTACTGTTGAAACCACTGAAGGTCTAGAACGCCACCTAACTATTACAGTTCCTGCTGCAAACATCGAAGATGCTGTTGCTGCTGAACTACGTAAAATTGCTAAAACTCGTCGTTTCGACGGTTTCCGCCCAGGTAAAGCACCAATGAAGATGGTTGCTAAAATGTTTGGCGCTTCTGTACGTCAAGACATCCTAGGTGAAGTAATGCACCGCCACTTTATCGAAGCTATCGTTAAAGAGCAGATCAACCCAGCTGGCGCACCAACTTTCACTCCAGTAGAAATTGCTGAAGGTAAAGATTTAGTGTTTAAAGCTTCTTTTGAAGTTTTCCCAGAAATCGAACTAGCTGGTCTAGATAAAGTTGTTGTTGAGAAGCCAGTTGTAACTGTAACTGATGCTGACGTTGACGGCATGCTAGATACACTACGTAAGCAACAAGCTACTTGGACTGAAGTTGAAGCAGCAGCTGATGCAGATAGCCGTGTAACTATCGATTTCGTTGGTACTATCGATGGCGAAGAATTCGACGGCGGTAAAGCTGAAGGTTTCGCACTTGCTATGGGCCAAGGTCGTATGATCCCTGGTTTCGAAGAAGGTGTTGTTGGTCATAAAGCAGGCGACGAGTTTACTGTTGAAGTAACTTTCCCTGAAGAATACCACGCAGAAAACCTAAAAGGTAAGTCTGCAGCATTTGCTATTACTCTTCATAAAGTAGAAGCACAACAACTACCTGAGCTAACTGAAGAATTCGTTTCTAAGTTTGGTGTTGAAGACGGTTCTGTTGAAGGTCTTAAGACTGAAGTTCGTAAGAACATGGAGCGTGAGCTTAAGCAAGCTGTTAAAGGTCGTATTAAAGATCAAGTTCTTAACGGTCTTGTTGAGCAAAACGACATCGCAGTACCTACAGCGCTTATCGATCAAGAAATCGAAGCACTACGTAAGCAAGCTGCACAACGTTTTGGCGGCGATGCTAAGAACATGCCTGAACTACCACGTGAATTGTTCGAAGAGCAAGCTAAGCGTCGTGTAGTTGTTGGCCTACTAGTTGGTGAAGTAATTAAAGCAGAAGAGCTAAAAGCAGACGAAGAGCGCGTAACTGCAATCATCGCTGAAATGGCATCTGCATATGAAGATCCAACAGAAGTAGTTAAATACTACGCAAGCAACGAGCAGCTAATGAACAATATGCGCAACGTTGCTCTAGAAGAGCAAGCAATTGATGCACTTCTAGCTAAAGCTCAGGTTTCAGATAAAGAAGTTAGCTTCAACGATCTAATGAATCCTGCTGCTTAATTTACTGAAATTGCTGTAGAGATTTGACATTGTCTCAAGTCTTCTGCTAACAATGGTCCGTGTGAATACTTTCATTCGGGCCATTTATTTTAGGGAAATAAGATTATGAGCTACCAAGCACAAAACGGCATGTCACCGATTATGGATGCGCTGGTACCTATGGTGGTCGAGCAGACTTCTCGTGGTGAGCGTTCTTACGATATTTATTCCCGTCTCCTAAAAGAGCGTGTGATTTTCTTAACCGGTCAGGTTGAAGATCATATGGCTAACTTAGTTGTAGCCCAGCTACTATTTTTGGAGTCAGAGAACCCAGACAAAGATATCTTCCTTTACATTAACTCTCCAGGTGGTTCAGTAACTGCAGGTATGTCAATTTATGACACTATGCAATTTATTAAACCAAATGTAAGTACAGTATGTATGGGTCAAGCATGTTCGATGGGTGCTTTCTTATTGGCTGGCGGTGCTAAGGGTAAACGTTATTGTCTACCTAATTCACGCGTTATGATCCACCAACCACTTGGTGGTTTCCAAGGACAAGCATCGGATATTCAAATCCATGCACAAGAAATCCTAACGATTAAACAACGTTTAAATGGACTATTGGCTGAACATACTGGTCAACCATTAGAAATTGTTGAGCGTGATACTGACCGTGATAACTTTATGTCTGCAGATCAGGCAGTAGAGTACGGCCTTGTTGATGCTGTATTGAGTAAGCGTGATTAAGCCAGTTTTATTTTGCAATTCGCGATGCGGGTTTAGTAAAGCAAAATAAGTCGACTTGTTATACACTCAAGACAAGACAATGATGGGATACCCCAATAAAGAGGTTAGCGAATGACAGACAAACGAAAAGAGGGAAGTAGTAGCAAACTGCTTTATTGCTCTTTCTGTGGAAAAAGTCAGCATGAAGTTCGCAAGCTAATTGCTGGTCCTTCTGTTTATATTTGTGATGAGTGCGTTGATTTATGCAACGACATTATTCGCGAAGAAATCAAAGAAGTGATGACGAAAAGCGATAGCGACGAGCTGCCGACACCACAGCAAATTCGTAACAACTTAGATGATTATGTCATCGGCCAATCACATGCTAAAAAAGTGTTGGCTGTTGCTGTATACAATCACTATAAGCGTCTACGTAATGGCGACAAGAATAGTGATGGCGTTGAATTAGGTAAGAGTAACATCCTACTTATTGGTCCTACTGGTAGTGGTAAAACATTATTGGCTGAGACATTAGCGCGTATGCTTGATGTACCGTTTACAATGGCTGATGCAACAACATTAACTGAAGCAGGTTATGTTGGTGAAGACGTTGAAAACATCATTCAAAAGCTGCTACAAAAATGTGATTACGACGTAGCTAAAGCTGAGCGTGGCATTGTTTACATCGATGAAATCGATAAGATTTCTCGTAAGTCAGATAATCCATCAATCACACGTGATGTATCTGGTGAAGGCGTTCAGCAAGCATTGTTGAAGCTAATCGAAGGTACAGTTGCTTCTGTTCCACCACAAGGAGGTCGTAAGCATCCTCAACAGGAATTCTTACAAGTTGATACTTCTAAGATCCTATTTATCTGTGGTGGTGCATTTGCAGGCCTAGATAAAGTGGTTGAGCAACGTGTAGCAACAGGTACTGGCATCGGTTTTGCTGCTGATGTACGTTCAAAAGACCAAACAGATACTTTAAGTGATTTGTTTAAGAAAGTTGAACCAGAAGATTTGGTGAAATACGGTTTAATCCCTGAATTCATTGGTCGTCTACCTGTAACAGCAACGCTTGGCGAATTAGACCAAGACGCGTTAGTTCAAATTCTACGTGAGCCTAAGAATGCCCTTACTAAACAGTATGCCGCATTATTAGCGCTTGAAAACGTTGAACTTGAATTCCGCGATGATGCACTGATTGCGATTGCTAAAAAAGCTATGGATCGTAAAACAGGTGCTCGTGGTCTACGTTCTATTGTTGAAGCAGTGTTACTTGATACCATGTATGAGCTTCCGTCTCTAGAAGGTATCAGTAAAGTTGTTATTGATGAGTCTGTAATTAACGGTGAGTCAGAACCATTACTGATTTTCGAAAATACAGAAACACAAGAAGCAGCAAGTGCTGAGTAATGGCTGAGTAAGTGCTTAATATTTGCACATAAAAGCTTAAAAAAGGGAGGCTTTTGCCTCCTTTTTTATTTTCTGACATTTCATACATTGAAACTTGATGCTTTACCCCCATATACTCAATATAAGCTAACTCTAATCGTATTAAGTAACTAAGCTGTATCCAGTTAGGTTATTTAATACGATTAGTATGGACAGGAAGAGAGAAGAATATGAACCTGGAGCGTTCTGAGCGCCTTGAGATCCCGGTTCTACCTCTACGAGATGTAGTGGTATACCCTCATATGGTTATTCCATTGTTTGTGGGCCGGGAAAAATCAATTCGTTGCCTTGAGTCGGCAATGGAAAACAATAAACAGATTCTGTTAGTTGCTCAAAAAGAAGCAGCCACAGATGAACCGTCGATCACTGATCTTTATGATGTTGGTACTGTTGCCACTATTCTTCAACTATTAAAATTACCTGATGGTACGGTAAAAGTGTTGGTTGAAGGCCAGCAACGTGCCAAAGTTGAAGATCTTGCTGACGATGAATTTTTTACAGCTAATGCTGAATTTTTGGTTACGCCAGCAATGGATGAGCGTGAGCAAGAAGTTTTAGTTCGAACGGCTATCAGTCAGTTTGAAGGCTTTATCAAGCTTAACAAAAAAATTCCACCTGAAGTATTAACATCCCTTAATGGCATTGATGATGCAGCGCGTCTGGCAGATACTATCGCAGCGCATATGCCTCTGAAATTAGCGGATAAGCAGAAAGTACTTGAAATTGTTGATATCACTGAGCGTTTAGAGTTCTTGATGGCAATGATGGAGTCTGAGATTGATTTGCTGCAAGTTGAAAAACGCATCCGTGGACGCGTTAAAAAGCAGATGGAAAAATCTCAGCGCGAGTATTACCTAAACGAACAAATGAAAGCTATCCAGAAAGAATTGGGTGAGCTTGACGATGCACCAGATGAATTTGAAGCGTTAAAGCTTAAAATTGAAGCATCAAAGATGCCAGCGGAAGCACGTGAAAAAACTGAGCAAGAGCTGCAAAAGCTAAAGATGATGTCACCGATGTCTGCTGAAGCTACTGTTGTACGTGGTTACATCGATTGGATGTTAAGCGTGCCTTGGCATAAGCGTTCTAAAGTGAAGAAGAACCTTGCTAAAGCAGAAGAAATTCTTAACGCCGATCACTATGGTCTAGAGCGTGTTAAAGAACGTATTCTTGAATATCTCGCAGTACAAAGCCGCGTTAACAAGCTTAAAGGTCCAATCCTTTGTCTTGTCGGTCCTCCTGGTGTAGGTAAAACTTCGCTAGGTCAATCTATTGCTGCTGCAACCGGACGTAAATACGTGCGCATGGCATTAGGTGGTGTACGTGATGAAGCGGAAATCCGCGGTCACCGTCGTACATATATTGGTTCTATGCCGGGTAAGTTAATTCAGAAAATGGCAAAAGTGGAAGTGAAAAACCCACTATTCCTATTAGATGAAATTGACAAAATGTCTTCTGATATGCGCGGTGATCCTGCGTCAGCATTACTAGAAGTATTAGATCCTGAGCAAAACAGTTCGTTTAACGATCATTACCTTGAAGTTGATTATGACTTATCTGATGTAATGTTTGTGGCTACCTCGAACTCAATGAATATTCCAGGACCATTGCTTGATCGTATGGAAGTGATCCGTCTTTCTGGTTATACCGAAGATGAAAAACTGAATATTGCTAAAAATCACTTACTTGAGAAGCAAATTCAGCGTAATGGATTAAAGTCTAGTGAGCTGACTATTGAAGATTCAGCACTTATTGGCATTATTCGTTACTACACTCGTGAAGCTGGTGTACGTAGTCTTGAGCGTGAAATTTCAAAGCTATGCCGTAAAGCAGTGAAAGAAATTTTATTGAACAAAGACATTAAGCACGTTTCAATTAACCAAGATAATCTAAAAGATTATTTAGGTGTGCAGCGTTGCGATTACGGTAAAGCTGATGAAAGTAACCGTGTTGGTCAAGTAACAGGCCTTGCATGGACAGAAGTAGGTGGTGATTTATTAACTATCGAAACTGAATCGATGCCGGGTAAAGGCAAATTGACATACACTGGCTCTTTGGGCGATGTGATGCAAGAATCTATTCAGGCAGCAATGACAGTGGTACGTAGTCGCGCTGAGCGTTTAGGTATTGCGAGCGATTTTTACGAAAAACGCGATATTCATGTTCACGTGCCTGAAGGTGCAACACCAAAAGATGGTCCAAGTGCGGGTATCGCGATGTGTACTGCGCTTGTTTCTAGCTTAACGGGTAACCCAGTACGTGCTGATGTTGCTATGACGGGTGAAATCACATTACGTGGTGAAGTATTACCGATTGGTGGTTTAAAAGAGAAACTATTAGCGGCGCACCGTGGTGGTATTAAAACGGTGTTAATTCCAAAAGAAAATGAACGTGATTTAGAAGAAATTCCAGAAAATGTCATTGCTGATTTGGAAGTACGCCCAGTACGTTGGATTGATGAAGTGCTAACAATAGCATTGCAGAATAATCCAGCAGGCATTGAGTTAGTCAATGCACGAAATAGTGACCTATAGCAAAATTAGTTAAAGAAAAAACGCTTTCAGGGTTAAAAACCTTGTCAGCGTTTTTTGTGTGGCTATAAGGTACATCTAATCCGCGTTATGCGAACTAATTTTAAGTTTTGATGGCTATTTATAGTAGGCTCTCAAACTACGAATATTTTTCTATTTGATTACGATAACGCGACTATCTAATAAACAGTGCGTAGTGATCAAGGTTCATTAAGAGGATCTAATTGTGAACAAAACTCAACTAGTTGATAAAATCGCAGAAAGTGCTGATATTTCTAAAGCATCTGCAGGCCGTGCTCTTGATGCATTGATTGAAACAGTGACAGAAACTCTAAAACAAGGCGATTCGGTTGCATTAGTTGGTTTTGGTACTTTTTCTGTGCGTGAGCGTGCAGCACGTACTGGCCGTAATCCACAAACAGGTGCAGAAATTCAAATTGCAGCTGCAAAAGTACCTGGCTTCAAACCAGGTAAAGCGCTTAAAGATTCTGTAAACTAAAAACAATGGGTGAAAGCCCGTGTTTTGTCATGTTTTCATGGCTTAAAAATTGCTACCGGAAAGAGTATACTTATTCGGTACGATAAAGGCGCATCGGTTGATGCGCTTTTTTTACTTATAAAAAGCCTAATCAATAGCCCCTAATGATGCATATAGAGCAAGATAATCATTTGGGGTTGTTTAATTGCGTTTATGTAACAATTATCAGTGCTGCGTGTGGCTTATCAGTCACAGGTTATCTATATTTATAAGACTAGCTTAATGAATATTTAGGTTATTTAGATATAGCTGTAGCTATTCAGTTGTTGTTATATAACATGTAGTAAATAGTATGGTGCGGTCATCATGGTGATGCCGTTAGCATTGTGCATAAATTTGATAGTAGTTCGAAACCGAGCCAGATCGAACAGTAGGAGAGACGGCAGATTATGATGGAGCGATTGCGCGAAGGCGCTAACAGCATCTGGGTTAAGATTATTCTAAGCCTAATTATTTTATCTTTTGTATTTGCTGGTGTCGGCAGTTATCTGGCGAGTGGTAATGAGCAAGTTGCAGCAAAGATTAACGGTAAAGAGATTAGCCAACGTCAGTTTGAGCAAGTTTACCAAAATGAACGTAACCGTATGCAACAGCGTATGGGCGATTACTTTTCAACTTTGATGAGCGATCCTGCTTATGTGAAGCAATTCCGTCAAAGTGTATTAGATCGTATGGTCAATGATGAACTTATTCAACAGCGTGCAGATAAACTTGGTCTTAGTGTCAGTGATGCACAAGTTAAGCAAGAAATTCTAGCGATGCCTGCGTTTGCTGTTGATGGCGTATTTAATAACGAGCAATACAACATGGCATTACGTCGTGCTGGCTTTACACCTGATCAATTTGCAGAAACGATCCGTAAAGATATGTTACGTCAGCAGTTCTTATCAGCATTACAAGGCAGTGATTTTGTATTGAGTGATGAAGCTGATGAGTTGCGTAAACTCGAGTCACAACAACGTGTTGTTCGTACATTAACGCTAAACCTTGCTGACTTTACTAAGAAAGTAAAAGTGACAGAGCAAGAAGCGCAAGATTTTTACGATCAAAATCCGAACTTGTTCACTCGACCTGCTCAAATCAAAGTATCTTATATTGAACTATCAGGTAAAGGCTTAACTAAAGATATCAAGATCTCTGAGCAAGCTGCTGAAACGTACTACAAAGATAACCAAACTAAGTTCAGTACTGCAGAAGAGCGTGAAGTTAGCCATATTTTAGTGACTGGCGATACAGCTGCAGCAAAAGCCAAAGCAGAAGCGTTACTTTCGAAGCTACAAAATGGTGCTAATTTTGCTGAAGTTGCTAAGCAATCATCTGATGATACATTCAGTGCTAAAGATGGCGGTAAATTAGAATGGTTCACTAAAGGTACAATGGATCCTGCGTTTGAAAAAGAAGCATTTGCTCTTGCTAAACCGGGTGATATGTCTGGCCTTGTGAAGTCTTCATTTGGTTACCACATTATTTTACTTGATGGTATTAAACCTGGAAAAGTGAAGCCATTTGCTGATGTAAAAGCACAAATTGTTGCTGAATTACAACAACAGCAATCAGCTGACGAGTTCTATAAGCTAAAAAGTAAACTTGCAGAAGTTGCGTTTGAATCACCTGATTCATTAGATGCCGCTGCTGAAGCTGTGAAGGCAAAAATTGTTCACACAGATTACATCACACCAGCTGCAGAAAAAGGTGTGTTAGCTAATAAACAAGTTCAAGAGACACTACAAAGCCCTGAAGTACATGATGATGGTATGAACTCAGATGTAATTGAGTTAGGTCCTGAGCATGTGATTGTGGTACGTGTTGATGATGCTCGTGCTCAAGCTGTGTTGCCATTTAAAGATGTTGCAGCAAAAGTGAATGCGATGGTTGCAAGTCAAAAAGGTGAGCAACAAGCACAAGCTAAAGCAGATGAAATTATTGCTGATTTACAAAAAGGCAAAAATGACATCGTTGCTAAAGATGGCTTAAGCTTCTCTAGCGAACAAACGATTAATCGTTCTGGTCCAAATGCAAACATTTCAAATGTTGCATTTAGTCTACCTAAACCAACCGCTGGTAAAGCGACTTATGGTATGGCACGTGATAACAACGGTAATGTTGAAATCATTGCGCTGGATAAAGTTGTCAATATGAAGTTGGCTGGTGATAAAGTAAATAGTCAATTTGAACAGCAAATTGAGCAGATGTTTGCTCAAGAAGATCTTGCTGCAACATTAAAAACGTTGCGTGATTCAGCAAAGATTAGCTACCCAATGCAAGACTCATCGAAAGATTAATTGAAACTGTAATGTAAAAAGACGAGCTGTCTGTGCAGCTCGTCTTTTTTTTGCCTTTAAATCTTGTTGATCACTACCTATGTTGGTGTTTTGTTGCATATCATTTCTGCTCTTTCAACATACAAAGGAATGAAGATGACTATAAAATATCAGCTATTTAAAGCTATGGTTGTTGCTGGCACATTAGTATTAGCACCGTTAAGTTATGCTAATCCAGATCAACATAAAGGCTTGGATATTATTGTTAATATTAATGATGCAAATGCAGAACAGCTTGATAAATTATTGGTAGGGATAGGACCAGATAAAGCCGAAAATATTATTCAATATCGTATTAAGTATGGAAAATTTGCTGCTGCTGATGAGCTTGCAAAAGTGAAGGGTATTGGTATGTCAACGGTTGATAAAAACCGTAACCGAATTAAGTTGTAGGTTATCAGTAAAGCGATGTTAACGATGACGACAGATGTGAAACTGTCGTCACTTTTATTATTTTTGTATCGGTATGAGGCTATTTTTCGGTATGAAAAACGCCATAATAACCCCTGAAATAGCACCAATTAAGTGGGCTTGTGTTGCTACTTGTACACCAATCAATTCTGCTGAACTGGCAGAGCCACCAAAGCATTGCTCCGAGGTTATTTTTATGATTAAACCGAGCAGTAATAACCATCCGCCTTTGGTTTTGGTTTGAATGTCTCGTACTGCGCCCCAAGCAAATAATCCGTGTAATACACCTGAAAATCCGGCATACCAGCTAATCTGAGTCGCAAATAGCCCTAGCCCGATAATAGAGCTCAGCGCGAGAATTAATAGATTATAACGATGAGCTGTAAAATGAGCTCGAAAAATAAAGCTAATAATAACAAATGCACTTGCATTCATAGCAAGGTGAATCCAATTGGTATGGGTAATATTTCCTGTTAGGATCCGCCATATCTCGCCATTAAGTATAGCTTGGCGATCCCATACTAACAGTGGTTGTAGTAGTGGGATTTGAGCAATAATTCCTATAATTAATGCGATAATAATGTAATTGCGAATAGACAAGGCAACCTCAATGAGTCGGTATTGTGAATACTGTGGTAAGGCAAAAAAAGCCTGTATTTGCCACTGGATCGAAAACATCACAGCAACAACAGAAATTTGGATTTTACAGCATCCATCAGAAATTAAACGTGCAATAGGTACAGCAAGAATCTTATCACTTTCTCTACCAAATAGCCGACTTTGGGTGGGAGAAGATTTTTCTGAACATGATGAGCTTAACAGCTTACTCGAAGAGCCTGAACGAGATGTGTATGTTGTCTATCCTGGTGAGGGTTCTGTGCCGATATCCAGTGTTGCAGCGACAGTAAATAAGCAACGAATACAAACGGTTATTTTATTAGATGGTACGTGGAAAAAAGCCTATAAAATGTGGCAGCTAGCCACGAACTTACACCATTTACCGTTAGTGAATTTAGATAATGCTGACAATGGTAATTATCGCATTCGTAAATCGCCTAAAGATCAGGGTGTATCAACTGTAGAGGCGGGGTATTTAGCCTTGTCTGCATTTGAAGCTGATACTGATAAATTTACGCCTTTGCTAACTACCTTTAATCACATGATAGATTTTCAGATAAAGCAAATGCCGCAAGGGGTGTTTGAGAAGAATTATTTGTGAGTAAATAGGCAAGAGCAGGGACGAGGTTTCGAGTGGCGAGGAAGAGCAGAAGCTATTTCTCTGGATAAAGATCACTTATCAAAAACCACAATAAGACTATAATTTCAAAATCTTATGCAAAAGTTAACTGGAAATTTTCTCTGATAACTTATTAATAATAAGTCTACATTGAAATTAGTTGGCTTTTCTAAAGGGAACGCAAAATACTGAGCCGCTTATTTCTGCTCTTTTAAGTTTTGTCTTAGCCTCTATATACACAAATTTTGATCTGCGCACTTAATCAGCGTTAAACGTGAAAATCTGTTAGGTTTTCGTGTGTTTCAAAAAGCCTGTTTCATTAAACTTTATCGTTAGTAAACAGGGCCGTGTTTTTCGCCATTTATGGCAGTCGTTATACTCACAAAGTTAAAAATCAAATCCGTATTATCTCCGTACAAATTGCATTTTCGTTGTTTAAATCCTATACTCAGATTAATTACGGAATTACTCCGTACAATTGGAGGTTTTATGGCTACTGCAAGACTTGATATTCGTTTGGATGAAGAAATCAAAGCTAAGGCTGAGAAAGCATCAGCTTTACTTGGTTTAAAAAGCTTGACTGAATATGTTGTTCGTTTAATGGATGAAGATTCTACTCAGGTAATTTCTAAACATGAAAGCATTACTGTCGAAGCAAATGTATTTGATCAATTCATGGCAGCTTGTGAAGAGGCTAAAGCTCCGAATCAAGCATTACTTGAAGCTGCTGCATTTACTAAAAGTGGTGATTTTAAGTGAGTTATTCCAAAACTTTCAAAGAATTGGATAAATCACAGCACGATAGAACATCATTTGACTGTGGGGAAAAAGAGTTAAATGATTTTATCCAAACTCAAGCTGCTAAACATATGCAAGCAGGTATTAGCCGTACAATGGTTTTGCCTGCTTCAGTGCCATTACCAAATCAAAAATATCCAATTTGTTCATTTTATAGTATTGCGCCAAGTTCAATTAACCGTGATACGTTACCACAAGCGATGGCTAAAAAATTACCGCGTTATCCAGTTCCTGTTTTCCTTTTAGCTCAACTTGCTGTTCATAAAGAATTTCATGGAAGTGGGCTAGGTAAAGTTAGCTTAATCAAAGCTCTTGAATATCTTTGGGAAATTAACTCTCACATGAGAGCCTATGCCATAGTTGTTGATTGTTTAACTGAACAAGCTGAGTCATTCTACGTAAAATATGGGTTCGAGGTTCTTTGTGAAATTAATGGACGTGTAAGAATGTTCATTCCGATGAAAACAGTTGGTCAGTTATTTACTTAGATATATTAATTGTGGGTTTGTTTTGCTGGCATCTAGACTGATAACCGTTGTAATTTGGTTGCACCGATAAGAGCTAGCGTTGAACTGACAAGTTTTAAACCCCACCGACATCATCCACAAAAGACGAGGTTTCGAGTTACGAGGAAGAGCAGGGGCTAGTGACGAGAATTTTGGACACACACTCTCTTTTTGGTACTTGACTATGAGTTAAGGGTATTGAGAATACCGACCCTCGACCCTCGACCCTCGACCCTCGACCCTCGACCCTCGACCCTCGACCCTCGACCCTCGACCCTCGACCCTCGACCCTCGACCCTCGACCCTCTATACCCCGTGCCCTTCGTTACCTATTTCTAGCGTAATCGATGGTTGAAATAAGGTGTTGTATAGCCGCTGTGAAAAGCCATCGGTCATACTTGAAATATAATCAGCAATGATTCGCATTTCATTGTCACCTTTGTCGACTGCATGTTGCCAATGTTTACGCGTAGGTTCTGGTAATAATCGCTCAGGATCCGATGCAAATGCATCAAATAACTCCATGATTAATTGTTGGCCTTTATATTCTAATAACTGAAACTCTGGCTTTTTAACCACATAATCACTAACAAATTGTTTGAGTATGTTAAGGGTATTTTCCATCGCTGGTGAGAGATAAGCATTCCATTTTAATAGTGGCTCTTCAAAACTGTTGATGCCATCTTGTAGCGTTGGTGCAATTTCAATTGAGGTCAGTAAGGCATTAACTAGCGCACCAATAGCATCTTTACGTTGGTGATGGCTGGCAAACATATGGTCACTGATCTCACCAATACGTTGTTCTAACCACGGATCACCACACTCAGCGATTTTAGATGCCACCGCTTCTTGCCATTGTTCACGGTTAACAATCCCCATCACAATTGCATCTTCTAGATCATGGACACCGTAAGCAATATCATCAGCCAGTTCCATAATTGAACAATCAAGTGATTTAAACCGGGTTTTATGATGCTGTTGCGGTTGATGGCTATGGCTACGCATTTGCTGAAACAACTGGCGATCATAGTGTGATAGTGGCGCTAATACCCAATCAAATACAGTTTGGTCATCATCGTAAATGCCTTTCGCTGGATGCCACAGCTTGGCTTTTAGATGACGAAAGTTGATCACGTCATCTGGCCGCTCTGAGGCCGTCGTTTGACTCAGTAAGGCGGGGTATTTGAGCAGTCCTAACAAAGTACGTCGTGAAAGGTTCATACCGTAATGTTCTGTGTAAGGTTCTAACAGGGTGACTATACGGAATGTTTGCGCATTACCCTCAAAACCACCGTGATTACGCATCATGTAATTTAATGCAACTTCACCACCATGGCCAAACGGAGGATGACCAATATCGTGCGCTAAGCAGATACTTTCCATTAAGCTGGTTGAGGATAGCAACGAATGAAATTGAGGCTGTTTTAATTTTAATTGTGCCACAATTCCAGTGCCTATTTGTGAGGCTTCAAGGGAGTGAGTTAAACGAGTACGATAAAAATCATGGTTACCAGCGCCATGGACTTGGGTTTTTGCTTGTAAGCGTCGAAAGGCTGCTGAGTGTAGAATACGGGCACGATCACGCTGATAAGCTGAACGGTGATCATTGCGGCGCATTTTCTGCTCATCGCTGTGCCGCTGTTGCCAACAAGGGTCAATAATAAAAGCAGTCATTAGCTGATCTCATCTAACGTTAAATTAAAACTATCAGCAAAAGTGACTAAAAAATAGTCCATTTCTGGTGTTCTACGTGCTGCTAAGGTTTCTTCTAGACGTTTTTTGGCTTTAGTAAATTCATGATTACCTGCACTTAATTCCTCTAGGCATTTTAGATAAGCGCATAAGGTATCAGCCTGTTTGACGATCGCTGCATGCTCTGGATCAAGCTTGTGGCTATCAAGTAGCGGCGCATAATCATCATGAAATTCTTCAGGTAGCATCGACAGTAACTTTTGCTCGGCAGCAAGTTCGATCTTTTTATATTCTTCAGCAATGGTGGGGTTGAAGTATTTTATTGGGGTTGGCATATCGCCTGTGATCACTTCACTGACATCATGAAACATGCCTAATAACGCGATCCGTTCAGGATTAACATTACCGTCAAACTTGCGATTTTTGATTAATGCCAGTGCATGGGCAACAAACGCAACTTGCAAGCTGTGCTCTGAGATGTTTTCTGTCTCAACGCAGCGCATTAATGGCCAACGCTGAATTAACCGCATCCGTGCTAGGTGAGCAAAAAAATGGCTTTTTTCCATGGGAGTGTTCCCTCATAGCGAAATACTGATAGGTTGAGTATACCAAGTGTATGGATATGATAGGGCAATTACTTGGTTTTCTATTACAGCTGATAAATAAAAGCCTCGAAGATTCGAGGCTAATGTTATGTTGTTAGCAAATGGTCGTTATTGGCGATAGCTATGCAGGAAGCGCTCAAGGCGAGTCATTGCTTGTTCTAGGTCATCAACACGCGGTAACGTTACAATACGGAAGTGATCTGGTTGTTTCCAGTTAAAGCCTGTTCCATGAACCACGAGTACTTTTTCTTGTAATAAGAAGTCCATTGCAAAACGCTGATCATCAACAATATTGAATTTTTTCTGATCTAATTTAGGGAATAAATATAACGCTCCCTTGGGTTTCACACATGAAATCCCTGGAATTTGCGTCAATAAATCATAGGCTTTATCGCGTTGTTCTAGTAAACGCCCGCCAGGTAAAATTAACTCATTGATACTTTGATAACCACCGAGTGCGGTTTGAATAGCATGTTGCATTGGCACGTTAGCACACAAACGCATTGAAGATAGCATCTCTAGGCCTTCAATGTAGCCTTTGGCTTTATACTTTGCGCCTGATAACACCATCCAACCAGCACGGAAACCACACACGCGGTATGATTTTGATAAGCCATTGAAAGTAATGCAAAATACATCTGGCGCTAGCGGTGCAATCGAGGTGTGTTTCGCACCATCATAGAGAATTTTATCGTAGATTTCATCGGCAAAAATGATCAAGTTATGTTGACGAGCGATTTCAACGACTTCAAGTAAAAATTCACGACTGTAAACTGCACCCGTTGGGTTATTAGGGTTGATCAGTACGATGCCACGCGTATGCGGCCCAATTTTTTTCTTAATATCGTCTAGATCTGGGTACCAATCTGATTGCTCATCACAGGTATAATGCACCGCAGTTCCACCTGAAAGTGATACCGCTGCAGTCCATAATGGATAGTCAGGTGATGGCACTAAGATTTCGTCTTTATGATTAAGCAATGCTTGCATCGCCATCACAATTAACTCAGACACGCCATTACCAATAAACACATCTTCAACATCGATGTCCAATAAGCCACATTTTTGGTAATGCTGGACTACGGCTTTACGTGCTGAGTAAATGCCTTTTGAATCACAGTAACCTTGCGATGTTGGCAAGTTACGAATTACATCAACCAGAATTTCATCAGGGGCATCAAACCCAAACGGGGCTGGGTTGCCAATATTAAGTTTAAGTATTTTTTGGCCTTCTTCTTCCATGCGCTTGGCATGCTTTAGAACGGGACCACGTATGTCATAACAAACATTATTGAGCTTGGATGACATCCCGAAATTTTGCATATAATACTTTCCTGATGATAATTTTTGGTATCCCCACAAATTACACTATAAAACTGGTTTAAAGGAACACCTTTCAGCACAAAATTTGGAAAAATAGTTTTTTGTGTTATATCGAACCCATTGCGACTGCGGTATTAACTATAATCACAGTTAAGGTTCAGCTATTTGTGCTGGAATATAGCCAAAAGGAATGATGTTACTTCATTAGTCAGATGCTATTGAGTGAGGTAGAATATACCTATCATTCTTCTTTGCTGATAATCAATGATTTGCCTCTCAATAGGTAAGCGTTGAAATAATGACTATTCTTAGCAAAGAATCGAGTATGTCCATGATTGGCATATTTTATCTTTCAGCCAGGGATGAGCCGTATTGGTGATATTTAGCTGAGCGAGGTTATCTTGACTGCGTTACAACAAGCCGTTGAATTATTGGTTGCTAAAATTAAGCAAGCATCAATAACAACACAACGATTACGAGTAAAACTAGAATTACCAGCAAACACTGATTTAATTGATTGGATGGATGCACAACCGTTATTTCCTAAATTTTATTGGCAGTCTCGTGATTGCCGTGAAGAAGTGGTGGCGTTAGGGCAGATCAAAACGTTTACTGATCCATTAACCGCAGAAAAGGTCATTAGTAATGATCAACGCGTATGGGGTGGACGTTCTTTTGATGGCCATACTGATCGTAATCGTCGTTGCCTATCATCTTTTTTCTTTTTGCCATTACTTGAAATCATTCGCTTTGATGGTGAATGGCATCTTGCCGCAAACATGAGTGATGATAAGCCACGCATGTTAGCGATGCTGAATAAAATCGCCACTAACCCAGAAGTGGTCGCTGATATTAACAGTCGAATTTTAAGTCGTAGCTATAGTCCAGATTTTGCGGGTTGGTCAACCATGATTGATCAAGCGCTAGCGAGCATTGCTAATGATGAATTTGAAAAAGTAGTATTAGCTCGACGAACAACATTACAACTTGATCATCCAGTACTACCAGCCCAATTGCTAAAAGCAAGTCGCGCCAGTAACAGTAACAGCTTTCATTTTTTGATGGCCTTAGATGCTGAGCATTGCTTTATCGGTTCAACACCGGAACGGCTATTTCAACGCCATGATCGAGTGCTACAAACTGAAGCATTGGCGGGTACGATTGGTCGTGGCGTTGAT
The DNA here is from genome assembly GCF_002954455.1 of Photobacterium aquimaris. GTDB lineage: Bacteria > Pseudomonadota > Gammaproteobacteria > Enterobacterales > Vibrionaceae > Photobacterium > Photobacterium aquimaris. The sequence continues at coordinate 1,921,404 of NZ_MSCC01000001.1, read as the reverse complement.
GCTCAAGAAGATCAACAATTAGCGCAGTGGTTATTGGCAGATACCAAAAACCGCTATGAAAACCGTTTAGTGGTAGATGACATTGTTGAACGCTTAGTGCCGCAATGTGAATCAATGAATGTTGCCCCTGTGCCTGAATTGGTTCAGTTACGTAAAGTGCAGCATTTAAAACGTAGTATTGATGGTCAACTTAACGATACCGTGTTTAGTGCTAACTTACTTGATAGTTTGCAGCCAACTGCGGCGATTGCTGGTTTACCTCGCGATGCAGCCTTAAATTTCATCTCTGAACACGAACCGTTTGCACGGGGTTGGTATAGTGGTGCTGTGGGTTATATTGGTCAAAAGCACAGTGAATTTTGTGTTGCGATCCGCAGTGCAATGATCAGTGGTGATGATTTGTATTTATTTGCTGGTGCTGGCATTGTGCCAGGATCTGTGGCTGACAGTGAATGGAAAGAGCTTGATCGTAAAACATCAACTTTATGCAGTTTGTTTGAACAGCCAAGTTCTGGTGAAGATAATATTATGGATAATATGGGATATAAAAGCGCATGATGCAGCCTTCATTAACAACAAGTCAGCCATACCGTGCGGCATTAAATGGTTGCTGGGCAAGTTTAATGTTGGAAGAGTTAGTCAGGCTTGGTGTACAAGATGTTTGTATTGCCCCTGGATCCCGTTCAACACCATTAACCTTGGCGGCAGCAAAATTACCTCAACTAACAATTCATACCCATTTTGATGAGCGTGGTTTAGGCTTTTTAGCGTTAGGGTTAGCCAAAGCATCGCAAGCTCCGGTTGCCGTGATTGTGACGTCAGGTACAGCGGTAGCCAATTTATTACCTGCTGTTGCCGAAACTGGCTTAACTGGCGAAAAATTAGTGTTATTAACCTCTGATCGTCCTGCTGAGTTGATCCAATGTGGTGCCAACCAAGCGATTCGTCAGCATGGCATTTTTTCAAATCATGTTAGCCACTTTTTAGATATTCCAAGCCCAAGTTTGGATATTGAACCCAATTGGTTATTGTGTGCGATTGATGATGTGATGCAACAACAGCAACTGCGCGGTGGTTCAGTCCACTTTAATTGTCATTATCCAGAGCCTTTATATGGCGATGATGTTGATTTTAGTGAGTATTTAAAACCTGTTGCACAGTGGCAGCAAGATCAACGTCCTTATTGTGATCACCAAGCGTTACTTGCCTCTACAACCGCCACGATTGATCATTCTCAGTGGCAATCATTGTGCGCTCAAAAAGGGGTGATTGTTGCTGGTCGAATGGCAGCAAATGAACTCAATATGGTGCGACAATTAGCCACAATGTTAGGATGGCCATTGCTGGTGGATCCTCAAGCGGGTGGCAGTAGTGCCTATGCCGGTTTTGATGGTTGGTTACAAAATACAGCTTGTCAGGACCATCTTCAGCAAGCACAAGTGTTATTGCAGTTTGGCGGTCGATTAGTTTCAAAACGTTTATTGCAGCTGATTGGTCAGCATGCATGGCAATCTTTTTTATTGATTGATCCGTTAGCGGGTCGATTAGATCCCAATAACCGTCGTAGTCAACGTATTCAAGCTAATATTGAAGCCTGGGCGCAAGCTGCGATTGATATGACTACAGAATCACCACATACACAATGGGCATTACCGTTAGCGACAGCGTCTGAGCACTATTTTGATATCGTTGCTGCCCACAGTACGCCGTTTTCTGAATTGGGTTTAGCCGCTAATGTCATGCAATGGATTGGCCCTCAAACTGAACTGTTTTTAGGTAATAGCATGATTGTACGCTTATTAGATATGTGCGCTCAATTACCGTTAACAGCAACATTTGCCAACCGTGGCGCATCAGGCATTGATGGTTTAATTGCCACTACTGCGGGGGTGCAACGCGCGCGAAAAGCACCGTTAGTGTGTTTGATTGGTGATACTTCGTTACTCTATGATCTCAATTCATTGGCATTATTAAAGCAACAGCAATACCCGATTGTTATTATTGTGACCAATAATGATGGTGGTGGTATTTTTGATATGCTGCCAGTGCCTGCTCAACAAAAAGATGATTTTTATCGCATGCCACATGGGTTTGAGTTTAGCCATGCAGCAGCGATGTTTGGTTTAAATTATTGTGCACCGACGTCATTAATGGCGGCTGAAATCGTGATTCGAGAAGGACAGCAGCATGTTGGAACAACTTTAGTTGAAATAAAAACCCCGGCAGGTGAAGCTGGGGAGATGCTGAAGGTGTTATTTAATGAGGTTAAGCATGCTACTTTATTCTGAAACCTTTGGCGTTAAAACGCAGGCCTCTCAACCAACATTGGTTTTTCTGCATGGTCTATTAGGTAATGGGCGTGATTGGCGTTATGTCATTGGCCAGCTTGCGACAACCTACCAATGTATTACCATTGATTTACCTGGTCATGGTCTAAGTGCGTTTGTTAATACAGATATGACGACAGAAGCGATTGATGGTGGTTTTGAGGCTGTTCATCAAGCATTGACAACAACATTGGTCCAGCGTGGCGTTAAAGATTACGTACTGGTTGGTTATTCAATGGGCGCTCGATTGGCAATGTATCATGCGTGTGCATTAGCTACTCACTCCATATCATCACCAGACTCACCACGATTAATCAAAGTGTTACTTGAAGGTGGACATTTCGGTTTGGCGGTTGCTGACCGTGAACCGCGTTACTTACATGATCAGCGTTGGGCGGCACGATTTGCCCAACAGCCATTAGTTGATGTATTGCACGATTGGTATCAACAACCTGTTTTTGCTTCACTGACCGTCGAGCAGCGACAAGCATTGGTTGTTGAACGAAGTGATAATTTAGGCTCTGGTATTGCACAAATGATGTTAGCAACCTCATTGGCTAAACAACCGCAGTTATTAGCTCAATTACAACAGCTTGCTATTCCTATTCATTATCTTTGTGGCGAGCGAGATGATAAGTTTTGTCAATTAGCGTCGACGTCTGGCTTAGAAGTCACGATGATAGAAAACGCAGGTCATAATATTCATATTGAACAACCTACTACTTTTACAACGGCATTATTAAACTTTATAGATTAATAATACTGTGATGTAACAAATAGCGACTCTGTTTTTGGCTAGAGTGTTTGGTTAATACGTCTCTGGCATTATATAAAGGAAATGCAATGCGTAGTGCGAAGTTATTTCGATACCAACTTCCAATGGATTCTGGAGTTATCTTACGTGATCAACGTTTGATTACACGTGAAGGTTGGGTGATTGAATTATGCCAAGATCAACAACTGGCTTATGGTGAAATTGCACCATTACCTGAATTTAGCCTTGAGACAGCAACTGAGGCTGGCGAGCAAGCACAACAGATACTCTCACAATGGGTAGCTGGTGAAGCGCTTGATCTTGATGCTGTTTTTCCATCGGTTGCGTTTGGTATCAGTTGTGCAATCGCAGAGTTAGCGGCAGAGCTTCCCGAGGCTGGAAATTATTTAGCAGCGCCGTTATGCTCTGGCGATCCCGACGATTTAGTGGTGCGCTTAAATCAGATGCCGGGTGATAAGGTGGCGAAGATAAAAGTCGGCATGTATGAAGCAGTACGCGATGGTATTGTGGCAAATATGTTGCTTGAAGCTATTCCTGACATGCAATTACGCCTTGATGCTAATCGCCAATGGACGCCACTAAAAGCGCAACAATTTGCAAAATATGTTAAACCGGAACATCGTAGTGGTATTGCCTTTTTAGAAGAGCCTTGTCGTTTACCCAGTGACAGTTTAGCGTTTGCACAACAAACTGGTATCAATATTGCTTGGGATGAAACTGTACGTGATGCTGGGTTTGAAATAAAAGCAGAACCCGGTGTTGCCGCGATTATCATTAAGCCAACCTTAATTGGTTCACTTGCACGTTGTATAGCATTGATTGAGCAAGCACATGCAGCAGGGCTTACCGCAGTAATTAGTTCAAGCATTGAATCAAGTTTAGGTTTAAATCAGCTTGCGCGGTTAGCGCAATGGCAAACCCCGAATGTGATCCCAGGGTTAGACACAATGCAATTATTCCAAGTGCAATTAATCCAGTCATGGCCTGATTGTGAATTACCGGTGATCCCTTTATCTGAATTAGACATGGTATGGCACAAATAAAACCAGCATTTCAAATGTGGCCTTGGCAATATTGGGCCGAGCACCGACCAGCAGAGGTTGCGGTAGCATTAGGTGATGCTAACGCTGATGCTGTGACGTGGAATTGGATTGAAGTTACCGCTAATATTGAAAAATATGCTCAGCGACTCGTTGCTCAGGGGGTAAAACGCGATCAATTGGTTGCCGTAGTTGCACCTAATAGTATTGATGTATTATGGCTATTGTTAGCCATTATTCGCGTTGGAGCACGGTATGTAGGGCTTAATCCTAAATTGCCTCTTAACGCATTAACCGAACAGTTAACCGCGCTCAATAATGATTATATTTGGTGCGATAATAGTGAACTCGCCGCAGAGCTTGCGGGTGAAACTCTTTCGTTAATGCCAGAAGTTACCTCTGAGCGTTTGATCCCTGTGATGTGGCAAGAGCATCGTCCAGTGAGTTTAACCTTAACGTCTGGCTCTACAGGTTTACCTAAAGCGGTGGTGCATAATGCGCAATCACACCTAGCAAGTGCACGTGGACTATTAAAGCAAATGACATTTACTGCTGACGACAGTTGGTTATTGTCATTACCTTTGTTCCATATTTCTGGGTTGGCGATTGTGTGGCGGTGGTTATACCGTGGTGCAAGCATTGTTGTGGTAGCTCCAGAGTTACAACAGCAAGCCTTACAATGGGTAACTCATGCGTCATTAGTGCCGACACAATTGCAGCGTTTCCTTAACTCTGACTATGTACAGCAGCATAAGTTAAAACAAGTACTACTCGGTGGTGCTACCATTCCCGTGAGTTTAACCACAGCGGCCCAGCAAGCGGGCATTGAATGTTGGAGTGGTTATGGGATGACAGAAATGGCATCTACCATTACTGCAAAACGCGCCAATAGCAGTGCAGGTGTCGGCACGGTGTTACCACATCGAGAATTGATTTTACGTGACGGTGAAATTTACGTACGCGGCAACGTGCTATGTTTAGGTTATTACCGTAATAAAACCATCTTTTCGTTATTAGGTTGTGATGATGACGATGATTGGTTTGCTACTAAAGATCTTGGTGAGTGGCATGATGACGAGCTATTTATTCGTGGGCGAGCTGATAATATGTTTATTTCTGGTGGCGAGAATGTGCAGCCAGAAGACATTGAACAGGTCTTATTGCAACATCCTGCGGTGAATCAAGTGATTGTATTACCGATGACCGATCAGGAGTTTGGTGCACGACCAGTGGCAATACTGACTACGTCTGAGACATTAGATAACTATTTGATGGATAAGTTAGCGAGCTATATGTCACAACATGTCGCGCCATATAAACGGCCGATTCGCTACATAACCTTGCCTGAAAAGTTTACTCAAAATGTAAAAATTTCACGGGCAGATTTAGCGCAGTGGTTAGCTACTCAAGAGTAGAGTAATCATGAGAGTTGACTTAAAGGCGAAGCATCATAGCTTCGCCTTTTTTATTGTAGTTACATACCAAACACTAGCGTTTATCACCACGCAACGCGATAACTTGTTGGCGTAATAATTGGCTATTAGTTGCTGCTGATGGTACACACCCGCCAGCAACGATGGTGACTTTTGACCAAAAACGCTTTGGCCATTTAAGTAACGCACGTCCGCCTTCACGGCTAAAATAGCTGCCCCATAAACCTTGTAAAGCAACAGGGATCACTTGTACTGTAGAGCGTTTAATAATTAAATCAATACCGCGCATAAAAGGGGCAATTTCACCATCTTGCGTTAAGTGACCTTCGGGGAATACACATACAATATCGCCATTTTCTAAATAGGTGGCAACTTGAGCAAAAGCCGTACGTACTGATTTACGATCATTGGCATCAACAGGTATAGCTTTGCAGGCACGACAGAAAGTATTGACTATAGGCAGGTTATAAATGTCTTTATCCATTAAAAAACGAATCGGGCGAGGACATGCACCTGCTAATAATAGCGCATCCATATAACTGACATGGTTACAGACTAATAATGTGCCACCTTGTTGTGGCAGGTTATTAAGATTATGGTGACGGACGCGATACATGGTATGAGTAACAACCCACACTACAAAACGCCAGAAAAAATCTGGAGCTTGAAAATAGATATACAGCAATACAAGACTATTTAACCCTGCCAGTAATAAGAAAAACTGTGGAATAGAAAGTTGTAGTAAAGATAAGCACACAATCGCAGCTATCGCGCTGATAACCATAAACACCGCATTCCAAATGTTATTAGCTGCAATTATTTGAGCGCGCTGATCTTCTTTGGCACGTTGCTGCATTAAAGTATATAACGGCACAATAAAAATACCGCCCGCAACACCAAGTAATAATAACGAGATAAAAATTGGCCATAATGATGGCTGACTAATAAAGGCAATAATGCCATCAGTGGCAGGGATCACGCTAGGTGTCATTGCGTATAGGCCAAACCCAAAGAAACTGATCCCAAAACAACCGATAGGCACAATCCCCGGGTCAACTCGATGCTGTGAAAGGCGATCACATAACATTGATCCTACGGCAATACCAATCGAAAACAAGGTTAATAAAAAAGACACTGACGATGCTTGGCCACCTAAATTGGTGCGTGCAAAGTTAGGGAATTGGGTCAGGTAGCATGCGCCTAAAAACCAAAACCAGCTAATGCCAATAATACATTGGAAAATGATTTTATCTTGTTGAGCGATTTTCATGGTATGACGCGTTTGTTGCCATGGACGCCATTGAAATTTCACATGCTGCTGGCTCGGTGGTGCAGCAGGGATTGCAAGTGAGGTTAGGTAACCTAAAATAGCAAAAATAATGACACTAATTGCGGCAATATAGCGACCATTGTCACTGTTAGCGATAACGCCTGCGATAATAGTACCTAATAAAATAGCAAGGAATGTACCAGTTTCAACCAGCGCATTACCTGACACTAACTCACTTTTTTTGAGGTGTTGTGGTAAAAGAGCATATTTTGCAGGGCCAAAGAAAGCCGATTGTGTTCCCATTAAAAACAATAAGAACAGTAAAGTTAGGTAACTTTGGTAAATAAACGCCACGGCCGCGCAGCACATGATAATGACTTCCGCCAATTTAACGATGCGCATGATTTTGGCTTTATCATAAATGTCAGCAAGAATACCTGCTGAGGCTGAAAACAGAAAAAAGGGCAGAATAAATAATCCCGCCGCTAAATTGATCAATAAATCAGCGCTAAGTGGTAGCGTGTGTGCCGAGGCATAGGCAATGAAAATAAGTAGAATATTTTTATAAACATTGTCGTTAAATGCCCCTAAGGCCTGAGTAAGAAAGTAAGGTAAAAACCGGCGTTTAGTTAGCAGGTTTGATTGTGGCTTAGGGGACATTACATGATTCTCGTTAAATTATTTGTGCCATGAGTTTAAATAAGTATCTAATAAATTATTGATCAATGCCTTACCATCAACAGGGCTTGAGGTGAACAATTTATCATCAACAGTTAATAGCGTAATACCATGCACACCGGCCCAAATAACACGGCTGGCTTCAAGTACTTGCTTATCACTCATGTCACTATTAATTTGGCCGATCAGTGCTTCTAGCATGCCTGTCATATTATCAATACGATCAGTTTGCCACTCAGGAAGATCTTCACCGTTCATTGTATGTTGGAAAATTAACTGCCAACGATAAGGATGCGCTGTGGCAAAATCAAGGTAGCAAAAAGCAAGATTACGTAGGGCTTGTTGCGAAGATGTTGAATCACGAACACACAATTCAGCTTGTTGGAATAATTCGTCAAGTGTTTGAGCTACGGCATGAAGGAGTAATAAGTTATAGTTACCGAACACATTGACCAATGTACTTGGTACATAGCCAATCATCGCCGCGACTTTACGTAAACTAAGTTCATGATGTGGATGTTCATCAAGAAAATTTTTCACTTGCTCAAGGGTCATATTTACCAATTCTTCGCGGGTGTGGTCATTTCTTCTTGCCATGGAATTATACTCTTTAAATATGTTTGCAATTGTTATAATTAGCTTAGCGATAAGCGGTTTTTTTAATTATTGTTAATTATTATCATCCATGAATCGTTATGCGGAATATAAGTAAGTTTGGCATTAACGAAGATATTGTGGCATTGATATCAGCCACAATATAAATTCCAATTAAATATTATGCATTTCGTTTTTTGGTGTTCTCTAATGAGACTTGATCATTGAGTGTCCAGAAGTCGATCAGGATACCGATGAGAAAGAAACCAAAGGTACATAAGTAAAGAATACCGGAGATCCATTTACCCATATACATACGATGAACACCAAACACGCCAAGGAAGGTTAGTAATAGCCATGCAATGTTGTAATCGATTTCACCGCTAGCGAAGCGCAAATCTGATTCACGGTTCATTGATGGGATCAAAAATAAGTCGATTAACCAGCCAATACCCAGTAATCCTAATGTTAAAAACCAAATTGTACCGGTCACAGGCTTACCGTAATAAAAGCGGTGTGCGCCAGTAAAACCAAAAATCCATAAAAGATAACCCACAAATTTACTGTGTGTATTGTTGTCTTGCATAGATGTCTCCATTGAGAAAATAATAATAATCAAAGAAAACGCGGTCTTTTAACGAATATTTTGCACTTTCACTGATGTTATAAAAAACAGTATATAATAATAAACGTTTACTGCGGATAATATATGAAAGGATATTGTAATTTTCACCTTTTAGGTTGTATTAGTTGAATTTATTGCACATAAGTATGCATATTAAATATATTTATGTTTAATTATATAGCAGTTCACAACTGTTAATGTATTTATTATTAGGATTAGATGTCTGATTATTCGGATTTTAAAGGGCACATATTTGACAATAGCAATAATGTTAAACGTTAGTAACAATTTTGATGGGTGATTAAATTGACATTCTGTAGCGAATAGCTACGATGCTTAGAGTTAATGACAAAGGTATATCTATTATCATGAAACGCTTTTTTACCGTATTTGCTCTTATTGTGGCAGTGTCATTTACTGCACCACATGCAGAAGCAAAAAAATTCGGTGGTGGTAAGTCGTTTGGTAAAAGCTTTAAGACTGCGCCGGTTCGTAAGCAGCAACCACAACAGACTGATACTATCCGTAAACAAAATCCAACTGCTGCATCATCAGCGAAAAAAGGCCTAATGGGTGGTTTGTTAGGTGGCCTTCTTGCTGGTGGCTTGTTAGCTGCTTTCTTTGGTGGTGCATTTGATGGTATCCAATTTATGGATATTCTGATCATTGGTATCATTGCCTTTGTATTGTTTAAGTTATTTAAAGCAATGCGTGCTAATAAAGGTACGCCAATGGGGCACCGTGAGTCATATGCAGGTAATTCCCCTCGTCAGTCTCAACAACAGCAGCGTCAGCAACAACAGTTTCGTCAAGGTGCAGCACAACAATCGCAATCATCTGGTTTTGAATCAACAGATAGTGAAGTGCCGTTTAACTTGCCGCCAAACTTTAATATGAATGCATTTTTAAATGGTTCTCGTGATCATTACCGTGTTATTCAAGGTGCGTGGAACCATAACGAATTAGAAAAAATTCGTGAATATGTGTCGCCAGCACTCATGGCTGATTTAACCGCAGAGCGTGAAAAACTGTCAGGTGAGCAACATACAGAAGTGATGTATGTTGATGCTGAACTTGTACGTGCAGATTATGACGCTAATATGGCGCAACTAAGTATCAAGTTTAGTGGCCGTTATAAAGATAGCGCAGAAGGCGTAGAAGAAGATATTAACGATGTATGGCACTTAGAGCGTGACTTACGCAAGCCTAATGCGCCATGGTTAATTGTTGGTATTCAAGCATAATAGCGATTAATCGCCGTCAAAAAAGCCGCTAATAGCAAAAGTTTCATAGTATATGAACTCTTTTCTAAGCGGCTTTTTTATATCCCTCAATGTGTCAGGTTGTTTTTTGTACAGTTATGAAATTGAGTGACTTGTATATATTCGATTTTTTGACCTAAGTCTCATATTGATAGAGAAAAATCTTCAGATATTGATCCCTGCACCTAGTTTTATTACCAACAAACGCTAATATTAATAATAGATTATTTATCCCGCTGGGATTTTCCATATATAGAGGTGACTATGCCGTACACTCCCGATATCGTTGATGAAATGAATCTACTGGTAAAATTCCCTATGCATAGCAATATGGAAGGCATTAAGGTTCATAGCGATGCAAGTCCTGCTGTTATCTCTGCAGCACAACGTTTGTATGCGAAAGGATTAGTGACCGAAGAGGATGGAGGATATCTGACATATTCTGGCCATCAAGTTGTTGAAAATGCGAAAACCGCATTACGTATTCTTACTGGCGTAACCAAAGAATAGAACCACTAATCAATAAATGAACAGCGATAATGATTATGTTATTTGCTCAAGTTCAGTAATAATTGTTAAGGCTTGCTCGTTGGTATTACCACAAATATCAGAGCAAGCTTTAAAATTATGACATACCGCAGGACGTTCAGGTTTACCAAATAATTTGCACAGATTATTTTCATTAAGCTGAATGCAACGAATACCCGCGGGTTTACCATTTAGCATACCTGGAATCGATGACGATATACTTGGTGCAATACAACACGCGCCACACCCTAGACGACATTCCATCATATTTTTCTCTTTCTGCTTTGCAAATCGGCTGCGCAAATTACCATTGTTACTCTTAAAAGCCAAATAACTTATTGCTTTTGTTTGCGCTGACGATGTGCCCCTCATAGTGCTATTTTTACTTTTAAATGATAATAACTCTTATTATTGTCGTTATTAACGATTAATAGGTATTTTTAATTTGCAGTTTACCGTATAGATCGCTATAAAAACCGACTGCTATATTTATTAATAAGCTCATTCATTATTGTGGCGTATTGAGCGACACAAATAACAATACTGGTGTAAGTATCATGACCCATTTTTGGCAACAGAAAGACTTAACGACAATGACAGATCAAGAGTGGGAATCACTGTGTGATGGCTGTGGTAAATGTTGTCTGCATAAGTTAATTGATGATGATACCGATGATATCTATTACACCAATGTCGCTTGTAGTTTGCTTGATAACCAAACATGCTCATGCAAAGACTATATGAATCGATTTGAGTCAGGTGAAGAGTGCCTTAAGCTAACACGTGAGCGTATTGACGAGTTTGTATGGTTGCCTGAAACTTGTGCTTATCGTTTGCTGGCAGAGGGCAAGCCGTTACCTGAGTGGCATCCTTTGATCACTGGTTCTAAAGCAGCGATGCACAAAGCCGATGAATCTGTACGTGATAAAATTGTGTATGAGATTGATGTTATCGATTGGGAGGACCACATTCAAAACTTACCTGAATGGGCTAAAAACCGATAAATAACTTTTAAAGTTGAGAATAGTTTTTAGTGAGTTATATATAACGTTTGATTCATGATGGCTCAAAACAAATCTAGAGTGCCGCCACTAATGCCATATTGTGCAACAGTGGCGGCATTTTTTTGATCGCGACAACGAAAACACACACAGATAACTTTTAAAGTTGAAAACTAGATATATACTGTTTTTATATACAGTATATAGAGGTGTGTATGCCAGAAAGCGAAAAAAATCAGAAAGAGGTCATACGAGCAGAGATAGAAATTTCGACTGTCCCTAACTTCGTTTACGAAAAACCATTGGTCTTTATTGATGATAATGGTGAACCTCAGCTTACATACCGTGCCAATGGTAATAAGATCCCCATCAAGAAACTTCCCTTACTCTATATCGCTGGGTATGACGACAAAGACAATCTAATCAGCTACCAACCATTAGATATGGTCAATGAGTTCTTATTGTCGAAAGCAATCGATGATGGTGTGCTTGAGCTTGGAACAGATGCACAGGGGCTTGCTCATTACTTCAGCTTTGTATTGGACAAACAGGCCGAGTGGGATGCTGAATACGATGAAGAGGACTTTGACCCTCTTTATGATGATCCCCGTCCAGAATGGAGTGCTTTTCCTCGCAATAAGCAGGAGCGGTTAACTTACCAATATAGGGATGGAATAAAGCAGCTCGCTATTGAGGGTGTATTGGCTAAATCTACGGCTAAGCAATATATGAGCAGTGTCGTTGGTTTCTATAAACACTGTCTTCGCCAAGGTATCCGCTTTAATAACCCTCCCTTTCAGTTTGAGACAGTTAACATCCATTTCGCGGCGTCTGCATCAAGTATGAAAGCTTACCAACGTAAGCAGGTACATACGACGGATATGCGGATCAAGTTTTCTAAATCATCTCGTAGTGGCGGCACAAGCCTCAGCAACCTTCGCCGTGACCTAAAACCGTTTACTAATAATGAATGGGAGATTCTGCAAAATATATTAATGAAGTCTCGCAGAGTGGTTCGTCATGGTGACAATAACAAATTGCACTCACTGCCAATTGAGTTTTGTCTGCACCCAATGATTTGCCGCAATACTGGATTGCGGCGAGAGGAAGCCGCTAGTCTTCATTTGGGTCAAATAGTTAATCCAGAAACAATGATTAAGGGCGGCAAAGAGGTTTTTAAAAAGCCCGTGATGGATTTGGGTGTCGGTGATAAATACCATTCACTAACTAAGACTGCCGAGGGCTGTGCAGAGAAGAATAAAAGCCGCGTTACCATAATCCCTGCCACATTAATGAAGATGCTCTACGATTACTCACAGTCTGACAGGTATAAAAAGCGCCTTGAGAAATTCAAAAGTTGGTGCAAAGAGCAGACTGAGGCAGGTAATACGCATCTCTTTGAGGGTGACGATGCTGTTAACCCTGAACTGGAGTATTTGTTTATTACCCAGTCAGGGAAACCTATGTTTACACGACCACAAGACTTTACAGGTCGTTGGGTTGAGATACGCAACACTGCAAACCTAACTCAAGGTATTGACCATCCTATTGTCGGTTCTATACATAATTTACGCTCAACGTTTGCCGTTAATATATTTCGTCATCTTTTAAATAAAAAAGATGAGTATGGAAATCCCTCAATCACACCTGATGATGCATTAGATAGGGTGTCTGCGTTGCTTGGTCATGAAGATCGAACGACGACCATGGAATACCTGAAAATTGCACAGGATTTGCCCTCTGCTGATGAAATCTACGAAGACGTACTTGATTATATTGGTGCTTTTGATGATTTAGAGGCTGCATTATGATTCAAGGACGTAAGCGTACCAAAATTGCGATTAATAAGCCGAGTGCACCTGTTATCCCACTTCGTTTCGAAGATATGGTTTTAGATAGTGGGAACGGAAATAAATCTTACACCCACCGTCTACGTTATCGTAATGTCCCGACACTAAATCAAATAAAATCAGGCAATGAAGTGTTGGCAAATCGGGATGATATCGTTAGGGACATTCACCAAAGGCTAAATCAGTTACCTGAAAACAGTTCAAAGCAGAATTATTTTTCTGGGCTTGTTGATTATTTCCGATACATTGACAGCATTGGTTATCACGGTGGCCTTTTCAGTAATGCAGTCATGATTGATTGCATTAAGCACTTCAATAAATTGCACAATAAAGGAGAGCAGGTATCGAAAGCTTCCTTGGTTAAAGGTGCCTTATCTGTTTTATTAAGGCAATGGAGCAGGGAGCCTGACCTTAAGGTTCTGCCTGAAGTTGTTGCGCGTCCTCTTGCTAAGAATAAAGCGTTTCATGTGGAAACAGAATTAAAGCCATTATCTAAGGTATTGGTTAAGAGCGCGTTGGCCTTTCAGGAGGCGATTGAGAAAAACAAGTTGCTAGATATTCATCCGTTCTTTGATGAAGAGCTGTTTGATGAACAAGCAATGCAGCATGGCTGGACCCCACGTCAAATTGGCCATAAGAAATATGGCTTAAAGAAGTGCATGAAACCTCAACCTTGGACAATAAAGAGTAGCCTACTTTCATTTGATCGCCTGCATCGGCAGGTTTTCTATAATCAGGCATCACGCAATTGGTTTTTCGTATTTTCAATGTTGACAGGCATGAATACATCGGTGCTTGCTAATGTGCGCTACAAGGACGTTTCATTTAAAAGTATTGGCAGTGGGCGGTTTGTTTTTGAGGGTGAAAAGTTTAGGGCTGGCTATAAAAGTTTGGATAATAGCACTGGCTTTAGCCAGCGAACTAAAGGGTTGATTACCCTATGGCTAAAAACCTCTAAAACGATGTACCAATCACTGGGTATTCCGTTGTCAAATGAGCTGCCGCTTTGTCCTTACTTTAGTTCCAGCGGTGAGGTCTGGTCATTCAATACCCACGGCACACATATTGGCAGCATCAATTCACAGCTTGAGAAGATAACAGGGCTAAAGGTTACGACAAGCCGATTCAGGGCGACTAAATCCGATGTACTGATGCGAGTGACTGAAGATATCTTCCTTGTATCACAGGGGTTGAATAATACAGTGAATGTTGTCGCCAAACGCTACTCTAGCGGCGTTCAGGCAGACCATGATAATAATCTAAATGCCACATTTAGCGCGTTGAGTGCTGCTGCCAAGGGCGAGAAGGTTGGTAAAGCCATCGAGAATGCAAAGGCGATGTGCAGCGATATTTTATCAGATTATGATTATAAGAATTTGCGTAACCGTGAAAGCAAAGGACAACCATTGATGACAACACCCAGTGGCATCAAATGCGCTGGGGCAACACCAGATAAGCTCGTTGCTGAGGCGAGGCGCATGAAGCAGTTAGGTATTGATTTTTCAAAAGATACTGGTCGTTGCACGGATTTTCTTGCTTGCTTTGATTGTGACAGCCATAAGTTGGTCGCGTCAGAAAATGATATCTGGTTGATGCTGTCATTTTTAGAACAAATTGAAGACCTCAAAGAGATGGTGGCTAGTAATTCCGCACCTAAAGATGAGTATTTCATGGTGGAGGGGATGTTAAAAAAAGTTCTTGTCAGGCTCAAACAAAAAGCACCTAAAAACTACGCGTCAGCAAGGCAAAAAGTGGATAACGGAGATTACCACCCACTATACCAAGACCGAGCCAGCGCAAACCAATTCTTTAAGGGGTAATTATGTCTGAAGTACTTATACAGCTTCGCCAAGAACTTACTGAAAATCCCTATGTGACGTTTGACTCTGACGGGAAAGGTAAGTCACGTGTCTTTGATTTAGAATGGGATTTTCATGCCCTAAACCAGAAAAAAACAAAAATTCATTTTGAGTATATTGAAGAAAAGTACCGTCAGGATATTCAATCTTATCTTTATGCGACGATGCAATGGCAGAAGGAGAACTCAAGCGATGGTTCACATGCATCTGTTGCCTCGTTGATTAAATATAGATACAACTTAATGACACTCGCAACACGTTGGGGGCGGAGCGATTTTAGCTTACTTTCGAGCGAACGAGAATGGAAAAAATGCACCAAAACATTACACGGGTTTGGCAGTGAAGTTTCGTGTCGACACCTTGCCTCTACTATTAATTCGATGAATAAGGCTGACCTTTTAACGCGTTATGTACATAATCGAGAGTATATTAAGTGGGTTCAACCTGATGCTGGTGACGGTCAAGCAATCGCATTTCCTGAAGCTATCCACGTCAGTATTTTAAAAACGGTTGTTGAGTTTGTGGAAACCTATCACCCATATCGCCATCAGATTTCATCAGCGATGGAAAAGCTATACACCTATCAAGATGAAATGTTCAATGCCGAACTTAAAGCATTACGTGTGAGTGCCCTAACCGAGAGGCAAATGCGTACACTCAGCACAAGGATGTCTGGCATAACAAGCAAATGGCCTGAACGAAAAACCATCCCTAATTTCTCATTTCACCGCAGGGGGAGTTGGTTAGGCAGATTGCTCAGGATGTGTTTTATCTGTGTCGGTCTATTCTCCGCTGCCCGAAAGGAAGAACTGCTCTCCATGAATAAAGGTAGCTATGACGATTCGCTTGCTGCTGTGCCCAAGGTCTCAGGGTTTTCTACAAAAGGTAATAAGGGCGAAAAGATTTATACAACGTGGAATACTGCTCCTATCGCAAAATTAGCACTGGAGTTAGCTTTTGATGCCACGCAAGCCGCGAGAAAATATTCGTTAGAACGATTAGATGATGGTTATCAAAATGGGCAGTTAACCAAAG
>NZ_MSCC01000001.1:1801908-1903540 GCF_002954455.1 Photobacterium aquimaris | reverse complement strand
AAAGACCAATATAATGCCAAGAAACAAGACTTTGAGAGTGCATTTATTTCTTCTGATATTCCTTATGACAGCGAAGATCTAATAAATAAAACGTCGCTAAAATACAAGATTGAAGGGGGTGGTGATGCATTTAATATGAAAGAGCTCAACATCACTGCGACCGCAGAAGATGTTGAGGAATTTGACCTTTTAAATCCAGAACGAGCAGGAAGCTTAAAAGTTGGAGGCGGTTTACCAAAGCTTAGCCCACATGATTTACGGCGGAGCTTTGTTGTCTTTATGGTGAAAAACCGACTGGGCAGTGC
Source organism: Photobacterium aquimaris (assembly GCF_002954455.1). Taxonomy (GTDB): domain Bacteria; phylum Pseudomonadota; class Gammaproteobacteria; order Enterobacterales; family Vibrionaceae; genus Photobacterium; species Photobacterium aquimaris. Next base: position 1,903,235 of record NZ_MSCC01000001.1, on the reverse strand, counting down.
ACTCACAGTTAAATATCAGCTTAAACACCGCAATATAAACATGTCTAACTGGTATGCAAATTACTCTGAACTAGCACGTACCACCCAACTGTTGATGGATGAGCAGCTAATGCGTGATTTTGATGAAGCCATTGAAGTGTCTGCTGTGGATGCATGGGATGAGATTTATAACGTATCCGACACCTTAAGCGGCGCAGAGGGCGAACGCATCGCCAAGAATAAAGCAGAGCGATTAGCACAGGGTGAAGGAATTGTTATGTCACGAAGTGAGTTGCTCGCTTTGGTTCGGTCTGGTGATAAATCCATTGTATTACTTCCTACTGGTGGTTATTGCACCAATCGTAATTGTGAGCGTCTTTGCTCTCTGATGGATATTGTTGAAGCCCCCTGTGAGCATAAGGTAATCACTGATAAAGCGGCTAAAAGGCTATCAAGAGAGCGGGATAACCTAATTGCCTCATTCAGAGCTATAAATGACATGAGTGATTATGCCAATGAATTAATTCTGGATGCCAGAAAGAAGAAGATTTTGTCTATTGAACCAACGCTGGCAAAACACAGCATACCATTTGATGAATTTAATGATGATATTAAGGCAGTATGGTCATGAATGTAGAATATAAAGCAACCTGTAAGGCAGAAGGGTTACTGGTCAATGCATTTCAGCGCTTATTGGATGGTAAGCCGCTTCATGTTAAGGCTACGGGCAAACTTACGTTAAACCGAATCAACAATGAAGCCCAGCTAGGCAATAGCTATGTCCATAAGTTCAAAGAGTTCGTGGCTTACGCAAAACCTGTTATCGATGAGTACAATCTCAACCGCGATAAAGCAATGACAACAGGGTTAGATATTGAACTAGATGTCCCTTTATCTGAGTTTGATAGGCTAAAACTCCAGTTAAAAAAAGCCAATGAGTTAAAAGATAAGTACAGGATTCAACGAGACAATGCAATTGAAGCCCGAAAGCAGTTAGAGGCTGAAAATGCTAGGCTCCGCTTCAGGGTGTTTGACCTCCAACAAGAATTATTAGATGAAAATTCAATTGTGACACCAATCAAGTCTTGAATTGATAAGTAACTACAACTGGATCTCACGCTGGAAGTGTAACGGGGCTAAGGGGTATAACGCATTTCTGTCCAAAAGTTTGCTACGCGAGGTTATGGTCGTATGGTTCAAAGGAATAGCTATAAGGTTGAGTGTTTTCTCGTATCGTAGAGCGCTGACAAGAATTAAAATGCCGTGATTTTCTTTGATCGAGTTGATGGGATAGTTGAGAATTTTTGGATGATTTTCTCAGGTTTTGGTTAGAGAAAGGGCTTTTTGTTGAGAAAGCTCTGAATCCATTGAGATTACTGGCTTCTCTCATGATTCATAAAAGTTAAAGTTAATTATTGCACATTTTGAACCATCCCAACCGTATCAGTGAATAAAAGACTCATTGCTGATTAGATAAAAAACGCCTTCATCACTACAACAGTGATCGAGGCGTTTTTATTTATAGAGAGTAAGTTATAACACGTACGTTGTTATAGGCTAAAGCGCTCGCCTTGAGCTGGAAAATGGAAGTTGACTCCAAAAGTATTAGCAGCAATAAGTTGCTGTTTAATGATAGCTTGTGGGTTTATGTCTTTCAGTAAGCTGTATTTTATATGAGTAATCACAATTGGTAGCCCAGTTAAACTGCCTTTACCGCCAGCCTTATATTCAAGTATCGCTAATTCTTCTAATAATAATTTAGGGGTTAAATGGCCATATAAAGAACGTTCTGGCACTTTATTGGTGAAAGAGGTTTCAATCATGATCCCTTTTAATTGTTTATTCTTAATATAAGGCGCTAACGTTGACCATAAACTATTGAGGTGATCGCTTTGCTCAACGCTATCAGCCCCGGTGTCACCAAGATAGACCATGACTTGTTGTTGGTTATTTTTAATAATAAATGCCGATGATTCAACTCCAGCATGACTTAACGGTAAGGCTTTCACCTTCAAAGATGTGTCTTTAATTGGTAACCATGTTTGAGCTGATAAATCACGGTATTGGTATTTACCTAATTGATAACCTTGGCCTTTATTTCCAAAATTTGGCCATGCCTGCCAATTAAAATAAGTTTTAGCGATGGTTTCATTTACTGACGGTAAACTATAGATATTTTTATGACTGTCATCGGGGGAGGCAATGATCATTCCTGCAAGATGATCAAGATGCGCATGGCTAATTAAATAACCTTTTATTTTTTCACGCAGGATATAACCGACGTTGGTATAAGGTGAATTTTTTGGAATATCAATATCTTTAAAGGCTTGTTTTTCTTCTGCAACAATGAGGCCATTAACCACCGTTCCGGCATCAAGGGTGACGTAATTAGTATCACGGCTGTCTTTGAGTAGAAAAGCGGTTAAATTACCATCTTGAATACCGCCCTTACTCCCTAAAGTGATAACTTCAAATCCTGCCTGTGCATAAGCTGAAAAGGAGCACAGTAAGACCAACAAACTTTTTTTGAACATTCTATTTTCCCTATAGAAATAAAACTAACTTCGTTTATATAAGTAACTATCTTGAAAAACACCGCTATATTTGGAGTATGACGGTATACGAATAGTAGTGGAGAGAAAACCTATAATTGTAAATAAATGTGATTATAGAAAACGCTACAATAACAACGGCTCATTAATAAAAACATGAGCCGCTATTTGGAATATAAAAACACTATTAATAGTGATCAGTTGAGCGTGAATTAAGGCTGAGTAAAGGTGTTACACGCACGAGGATCGCCGCTTTTAAATCCTTTTTTGAACCATGCAATCCGCTGTTGTGAACTACCATGGGTAAAGGCATCCGGTTGTACCGCTTGTCCTGCCATTTTTTGTAAACGATCGTCACCAACGGCACTAGCAGCATTGAGGCCTTCTTCAATATCGCCCTCATCGAGCATGCCTTGTTGGTTAACGTAATAACCCCAGACTCCGGCATAGCAATCTGCTTGTAGCTCTAATTTTACACTGAGCTGATTGGCTGTGCGCTTATCACTACGCCGCTGCAGTTGGGATACTTTATCGCTGGTGCCGAGTAGTTTTTGAACATGGTGACCCACTTCATGTGCAATAACATATGCAAATGCAAAATCGCCAGGTGCACCAAGTTTTTTTAATTCATCGATAAAGCCAAGATCAAGATAGATTTTTTGATCCGCAGGGCAATAAAAAGGGCCTGATTGTGCAGAGCCGGTACCACAACCGGTATGGGTTATATTGTTATATAACACCAATGTCGGTGGTTGGTATTTACCTGCCAGTTGTTTATTCCAAACACTCTCAGTTGAGCCCAAAATAGCTGCTACAAACTGTTTATTTTCATCATTTAACTGTATTGGTGCTGTTTTAGATGACTGTGATTGTTGAATACCAACAGAGTTACCGCCACCAGTAAAATATTGGTAAGCAAAGAATAGAGCGCCAATAACTAATATAATTCGTCCGCCTTTACTGCGCATGAGTAAAGGGACTAAGCGTAATAATCCCGCACTGGGTGTACTGGCTTGCTGCGGGCTGTCACCACGTCGATCTTCAATATTTGAGCTTTGGCGGGAGTTCTTCCAACGCATTATTAATCCTTTATTGTTATAGATAGCTGATTAAATAATGGCTCAAAAATTCGCAGCTGTGGAATAATTTTATTGTGGAAGGTGTTATTGAGTGCGGGACTGAAGCGTTTGTTTATTCCTCCTCTATACATGCGTTAGTAAAAGAGGAGGAGATAATCACTATTACAACTGCTGTTGAGCTTGTTGTAATCGTTCAATAATTGGCGCAGCTTTATTTAGGCAACGAATATCGGTGAATAATAGCTTAGCTTGTGGGTACTGATGGCGTAGATAGGCGAACCATTGTTTGACACGGTTAGGATAATATAAGCCTTTATCGCCTTTAATCTCAAATTGAGAATAAGTTAATAACAGGGCTAATACTTGCTCCCACGTCATTGGTGCTTGGTTATGTTTCACCACATTGCCTAAGTTAGGTAAGTTTAATGCGCCACGACAAACCATTAAGGCATCAGTATTGGTAGCTGCTAAACAAGCTTGACCATCGGCATAGTTCCATACTTCACCATTGGCAATAATGGGTAATTTTACATGTTGGCGCAATTGGCGAATATAATCCCATTTGATGGTATCTGCTTTATAGCCATCATCTTTGGTACGTGCGTGGATAACCATTTCATCAGCGCCAGCTTGGGCAATGGCATCGGCAATCTCAAAACATTGCTGAGGATCATCCCAACCTAAGCGTACCTTTGCTGTCACCGGTTTGGTTGGATTTACTGCTGCGCGGGTGGCTTTAACGATTTGATAGATTAACTCGGGCTCTTTAAGTAATACGGCACCGCCACGGCTTTTATTGACCGCTTTAGCTGGACAACCAAAGTTAATATCGACACCTGCTGAACCAAGATTACAAGCACGATGAGCATTTTCTGCCATCCATTGAGGATATTGACCCAGTAATTGCACTCGCACTGGTGTGCCTGAGCGTGTTTGGCCGCCTTGGTGTAATTCAGGACATAAACGATAGAAAACACTATTAGGTAAGAGGCTATCAATAATACGTACAAATTCAGTGACACAAAGGTCATAGTCATTAATTTCGGTTAGCATCTCGCGCATTAGGTGATCTAATACGCCTTCCATCGGGCCTAAAATAACTCGCATAGGGGGGGGCTCTACTCAGTAAATACGCTAAGGGGCAAGAGTCTAGTGCGAGTTAGATAATTTGTCATCTTTGTTTTTATATTGATCGTAAATGATGACCCGAAATAATCGTTGTCGGTTGAAGGTGGTGCTTATCACAAGCGATGGCCATTTTTACCATGCAAGTTGCCACATTTTCAGCTGGAATTGGTGTGAAGTGTTTGAGTGGACCTACCATTATTGGGTGAATGGTTTCAAAGATACGTTGAATGGCGATCTCATCTTTACGTGGCGTATTGCGTTCACCTTTAAGTGGACCTGGGCGCACAAAAATACAATGTTCAAACCCTAGTGCTGTTAGGGCTTGCTCCATTTTACCTTTACAGCGTAAATAATGCGATGGTGAGTGTTTACATGCTCCTAAGCTTGAAACAATGATGAGGTGTTTAATCCCAAGATTTTTCATGGTAATTGCTACGCTTTTGACTAAATCGACATCTATTGCTTCAAGGGCTTGATTGGTACCGGCCTTTTTTTTAGTTGTACCTAAACAAATAAAACCATATTCAGGAACGGGTTGATCATCTTCCCAAGCAATAATACGTAATTGACTGTCTATAATTTGATGTAATTTCTTACTATGAAAAGGTAGTGACTGACGTGTCAACGCGTAAATGTGGTTAAAACGAGGGTGATCGAGTAATTGATGTAATAACTCTGTACCGACTAAGCCACTGGCTCCGGCTATAATCGCATTCAGTGAATGGGGTGACATAGGTGTATCCATCATAATAAGTCGAAGGCTATAAATAACGTATTTTTATCTAATTTGCTTTTAAGTGCATCAAATTTCAATCATTGAAGGCGATTTATGGTGCAGTAATGGCTGTTGTCACACATATTCGACGTATAATATCCCTAAAATGAATCAAAAGAATTAACTAGGACAGCCCATGAATACATTAATGACCTTACCTGCACAGTGGCAAGGTATGTCGGCAGCTTTTATTGAAGGTGCTTTATTTGCCGCAAATGCTAACCCTAAGCCAATGGAGCCAGAAGTATGGCTATCAGCTTTAATCAACGGTGGCGGCGATGATGCTGCAACGGTAATGGTTAATGATGCCGATAAAGTGGCGATTCTTAATCAATTTGAAATGCAATATCGATTCGTTAAAGCGGGTGAATATCAATTGCCTGCGAGTTTGGTTTGGCAACAAGACGGTGCTAATCAAGTTGCATTACGTGAGTTTGCTCAAGGCTTCTTAGCTGTATGGGTATTTATTGAGCCAAATTGGCAACAGCAAACAGTGTCAGATGGCACCATGCGAATGTTATCGGCGTTATTAACCACTTTAATGTTGCTGGTGGATGAAACTGAAACATTAGCATTAATGGAACAAGCTGGTGTAACGGATGCCCCTGTGCCAACTGAGTTGTATGCTCAATTACCTTTAATGCTAACAGAAGTCATGATGGCGGCAGATCAATTACAGATTGGCGCTAGCGCACAAGCAATTAATCCGTTTAAAGGTATTGGACGTAATGATCCATGCCCATGTGAAAGTGGTAAAAAGTTTAAAAAATGCTGTGGAAAAACGCTGTAATGACAGAGCATAAACCGCATTTGGTTGTCGTGGCAGGTGTCATTGAAAAAGACGGTTGTTATTTTATTGCGCAGCGGTTAGAAAATGCGAGTCAAGGGGGCTTGTGGGAGTTCCCTGGTGGCAAAGTTGAGTTAGGTGAAACGCCAATGCAAGCACTTGAGCGAGAACTATCTGAAGAATTGTCGATAGTCACTAAGACAGGTATGTGGCTTGCTGATAGCGTATGTGATTATGGTGATAAAGTTGTTGAACTGAAAGGTTATTTATCCCAGTGGCAGCAAGGTGAGATTCAATTAAATAGCCATCAACAAATGGCATGGGTTGCACTAGCACAATTGGATAATTACCGTTTTTGTGCGGCAGATTATCCGATAATCACTGCTCTACATGATCATCTTGCATTGGTGAATACCGCTAAATTATAACGTGTTTGATGTTGCTTCAATAGATGATCAAAAAAGCGAAGCCTTAACTTCGCTTTTTTATTTATTTGAATGTTCGATTAACGTTTGTGACCAAAAAATTGTGCAATAACCATTACTGCCCATACAATCAGATTAGCAGCAAAAATAATCACCAGCCATTGTGGCATTGACAGGTCAAGGAACGTCCAAACTACCTTGGCGCAATCACCATAAGCTTCAAACATCCACGGAATCCAATGATTTAATGGTGCCCATGATGGAAATTGGACAAACAAATCACAGGTTGCAAATGGTGATGGATTAAACTGGTATCCTACATGTTCATAGGCTAGCTCTAAACCACGGAATGCGCCATAGCCCCAACCCGCTAAACCAATCCAACGTAATATACCATTGCGAGGTGCAAGCAGACCGATTAGCGCAGCAATGCCAATCCCCATCATAGCAACACGTTCATAAACACACATTACACAAGGTGCAAGGTTCATGACATGTTCAAAAAACAGTGCTGAACTTTCAAAGAAAATAATTGATAACAGCAGTAGTAACCAAGCTAAACGTGTTTTTGAAAAAGAATTAAGCACTTGCATTATCGGTACTCTAATGACTAACTGGATAAAACAAGACCCTGAATATCAGGGCCTTGAAAGTTATTGAGTGTTATTCAAGCATAGCTCTAAAGATAAGTAAATCAGCATTAACTCGTTATCGCTTTTTAATGACCGACAACAGGAATAGCTGCAGCTGCATCGACTGTTGTTTGTGTTAACCAGCCCATGCTGTAGAACCAATCTGTCATTGGAACCAATAATAATTCAATACCTGCTAAGCCAACAAAGGTCAGCATAATCGTATAAGGTAGAGCCATATAAACCATACGTCCATAAGACAGACGGATTAACGGGGCTAGTGCAGAGGTGAGTACAAATAAGAAGGCAGCTTGACCATTAGGGGTTGCTACTGACGGTAAGTTAGTACCAGTATTAATCGCAACCGCTAACATATCAAATTGATTACGATTGATCACACCATTAACCAATGCTGATTTTACTTCGTTAATATAAACAGTACCGACAAACACATTATCGGAAACCATCGATAATAACCCATTTGCAATATAGAACATGGTTAATTGTGCGCTACCTTCAAGGGTTAATACCCAGCTGATAATTGGCGTAAATAGCTGTTGATCAATGATCACGGCAACTACTGAGAAGAAGACCGCTAATAACGCGGTGAAAGGTAATGCTTCTTCAAATGCTTTACCCAAAGCGTGTTCTTCGGTTATGCCCGTAAACGCTGTTGCAAAAATAATCACTGTTAGACCAATTAATCCTACAGCGGCCAAGTGCATCGCCAGACCTACAATAAGCCACACCGCAATAATGCCTTGGACGATAAATTTGGCATAATCAAGGTTAGTACGGTTTTTACGCTCTTCGTTATCAAGATCAACTAAAATGGTACGCACATTTTCAGGTAATTTTGCACCATAACCACAGACTTTAAACTTCTCAACCAAAACACAAGTAAACAGACCACAAATGAATACCGGAATAGTGACAGGTGACATACGAATAATAAACTCACCGAATTGCCAGCCTGCTTGATCGGCAATGATTAAGTTTTGTGGCTCACCAACCATTGTCATCACGCCACCAAGTGCAGTACCTACACCAGCGTGCATTAATAAACTACGTAAAAAGGCGCGATAGTTTTCCAGATCATTTCGGCTAAGTTCTTGAACATGATCATCATCAGTATGATCATGATGAGCATTAGGATCCTGTCCTGAAGCGACTTTGTGATAGATGCTATAGAAGCCAACAGTAACGCTGATGACTACAGCAATAACCGTTAGTGCATCAAGAAAGGCTGATAGGAAGGCAGCCATGAAACAAAAAGCCAGTGAAAGTAGGATCTTTGACTTAATGCTTATGAGTATTTTAGTAAAAATAAACAGTAGCAGCTGCTTCATAAAGTAGATGCCAGCAACCATAAATACCAGCAGTAATAATACTTCGATATTAGCGACAAGCTCATGTTTTACTTGTTCAGCACTGGTCATGCCGATAGCGACGGCTTCAATAGCAAGTAAACCACCAGGTTGAAGAGGGTAACATTTAAGTGCCATTGCGAGAGTAAATATAAACTCTACTACCAATAACCACCCAGCAACAAAAGGATCAACGAGAAAGAAAACCAATGGGTTAATGATAAGAAAAGAAATGATTGCAATCTTGTACCAGTCAGGTGCCTTACCTAAAAAGTTTTTTATAAAGGCATTCCCTAGCGATATAGCCATGTTTAAATCTCTTATTAGTGCAAATTTGAAGGTATAAATGGTACGAAGGCTTGCTAGCACTAATCAGCTGACAATTAATGGCATCATGCTAAAAATTTTCAGTAGTGATTAAGTTCTCTAAGATAAACACCATAGATAAAATGATGATATTTAACTTAAAGCAGGCAGCAGCGTCCATTTGCTCCCAGTGTGTAATGATAACTCTACCGACTGAATTCTATTAGTCAACCGAAGACACATATATGTAAAGTTATTATGACATTTTCATCACAAACTGAGGGTGATACCTAAGACATTAGCGCTACAATATACAGAATATTGCAGGCTAAATATTGCAAGCTAATAAAATAGTGCCATTAATCGAGCTATTGATGGTGTAAATGGTTTATTTTTGTACATATCTATCTGCTTAGTGTCAGAGTTATAGACTAGATTTCAGCAATTGAAGAACTAGTGGTATGATGAGTGTTAATAAATAACATAAGCAAGAAGCGAATTGGATTGAACTTAGATGGTTATTAAGGCTGATAGCCCAGCGACGTTTGCTGAGAAATACATTATTGAAAGTATCTGGAATAATCACTTTCCTCAGGGCTCGATTCTTCCTGCTGAGCGTGAACTTTCAGAATTGATTGGTGTAACTCGCACAACATTACGTGAAGTATTACAGCGTTTGGCACGAGATGGTTGGCTAACGATTCAGCATGGTAAACCGACTCGTGTAAATAATTACATGGATACTTCAGGTTTAAGCATTCTCGATACGTTAATCACATTAGATGGACAGGATGTCCAACGAGTTTTGGCCGATTTATTGGCTGCTCGTACGGATATCAGTAGTGTTTTTATGCGCTATGCTGTCAAAGGTAATCCTGAAAACTCTAGCGAATTAATTCAACATGTAATTGAATCATGTCAGCGATTATTAGCCGCTGAGAGTTTTGCTGAGTTTATTGAAAATAGTGACGATCGAGTAAACTTACTCCAAGAAGTAAAAAAAATCGTTGATAAATACGGTAAAAATGACCCTCAATTGTGTGAGGAAATTTGTCGAGCACGCGCTTTTAACTACTATGATTACCGCTTGTTCCAAGGTATGGCTGGTAAATCAGGTAACACGCTTTATGTGCTAACAATCAATGGACTTCGTAAAATTTATACTCGCGTTGGCGGTTATTACTTTATGAATCCTGAAGCTTGTCAATTAGCTCTGAATTTTTATGGTGATTTACAAGCTTATTGTAATAACCATCAACCAGAATTAGTTGCTGATCGTATTAAAAAGTATGGTCGAGAAAGTGGCGCGATTTGGTATACCCACCGCGTTAAAATCTCTAAATATTTATACGAAGAAGAACAATAAATATACATCGTGCAGATATCAATAAAAAGAGAGCTTATTAGCTCTCTTTTTTATAAACGTCATATCTTATTGGATAAAGATGTTAAAAGTAATATTGTCATGATCAGCAGTAAAATATATCAAATTGGCCCTATCCGTTATGACCGTTCAACGCGAGTATTGACACATGAAAATGGCTATACCGAGTATTTTATGCCAAGAGTGAGTGATGTCTTTATCATAAAATAATAAAACCGCCTTGATATAACAAACAAGGCGGTTTTTATTAATTATATATCGGTATTATATTGAGTATTGGCAGGGCAGGTTGCAATTATTTTTCCACGTCCATCTGGTAATTCTTCTTCTAAAGTAACGTTAAAGCCCCATAACCGATGTAAATGTTTTATTACTTCAGTATGACTTTCCGCAAGCGGAATACGGTTATGGGGAATATAGCGTAATGTCAGTGAGCGATCACCGCGTAATGCGACATTCCAAATTTGTAAATTAGGCTCATTATTGCTGAGATTATATTGTGATGATAATTTTTCACGAATCATGCGATAGCCTTCCTCATTATGTATCGCACTGACTTCGACATAGTTATGACGGTCATCATCGTTAACAGCAAACAGTTTAAAATCACGCATTAATTTGGGTGATAAAAACTGGCTAATAAAACTTTCGTCTTTAAAGTTTTCCATCGCAAAATGTAATGTTTCAAGCCAATCAGAACCCGCGATATCTGGGAACCAATATTTATCTTCATCGGTTGGGTTTTCACAAATACGACGTATATCTTGGAACATTGCAAAACCTAACGCATAGGGATTAATGCCACTGTAGTAGGGACTATTATATTCAGGTTGTGCGACTACGTTAGTATGGCTGTGCAAAAACTCAATAATAAATCGGTCAGTAACCAAACCGTCATCATAAAGATGATTTAAAATAGTGTAATGCCAAAATGTAGCCCACCCTTCGTTCATTACTTGGGTTTGTTTTTGCGGGTAAAAATATTGGCTAACTTTACGAACAATACGCACTAATTCTCGCTGCCAAGGTTCAAGCAATGGCGCATGTTTTTCAAAGAAATACAGAATATTTTCCTGAGGATCGGCTGGGAAACGCTCTTCTTCAATAATTGTTTCTTTTGCTTGGTGTTGAGGGATTGTTCGCCATAGAGAATTCACTTGTGATTGCAGGTAATCTTCTCGCGCTTTTTGGCGAGCGGTTTCTTCTACTAATGATATTTTTTGTGGGCGCTTGTAGCGATCAACACCATAATTCATTAGCGCATGGCAAGAATCGAGGAGTTTCTCAACATCATTTACACCATACTTTTCTTCACATTCAGTAATATATTTACGAGCAAAAAGCAGGTAATCAATGATTGAACTGGCATCAGTCCAAGTTTTAAAAAGATAATTGCCTTTGAAGAAAGAATTATGTCCATAACAGGCATGTGCCATTACTAACGCCTGCATAGTAATGGTATTTTCCTCCATCAAATAAGAGATACAAGGGTCTGAATTAATCACTATTTCATAGGCTAATCCCATCTGACCGTGTTTATAGCCACGTTCGGTTTCAATAAAACGTTTACCAAATGACCAGTGATGATAATTGATTGGCATTCCAATACTGGAATAGGCGTCCATCATTTGTTCGGCAGTGATAACTTCAATTTGATTTGGGTAAGTATCAAGACGATAGTGTGCAGCAACACGTTTAATTTCAACGTGGTATTGGTCAAGCAAATCAAAAGTCCAATCTGGTCCATCACTGAGTGGTTTTTTTTTGTCGTTATTGCCATCACTCAATCTCCCCATGTTTATTCAATTATCTAACTGATAAAGAGTGATAATCGGCACGTAGTTTATCGTGGTGCCGATTATATTCAGTTTGATGAAATGGTATGAATTTAACTAACTTGTTTTTTAAATAATTCCCTAAACACAGGGAAAATATCATCCACAGTTTTTATATTCTGCATTGCAAAGTTTTCGTGACCACTATGCAAGGTTTCATATTCTCGCCATAAGGTTTGATGTGCTCGACGTGTGATCTCAATATATGAGTAATAACGTGTCAGTGGCAGGATGTGTTTATCAAGTAATTCTCGACAGCCTGGCGAGTCATCTGCCCAGTTATCGCCATCAGAAGCTTGTGCCGCATAGATGTTCCATTCTTCAGGACGATAGCGTTGTTTAACAATGTCATGCATCATTTTTAATGCACTTGAAACAATGGTGCCGCCTGTTTCTTGTGAATAGAAAAACTCGTGTTCATCGACTTCTTTGGCTTGAGTGTGATGGCGAATAAACACCACTTCAACATTTTTGTAAGTACGGTTTAAAAATAAATACAGCAGTATATAAAACCGTTTAGCGATATCTTTTGTTGCTTGATCCATCGAGCCAGAGACATCCATTAAGCAGAACATCACCGCTTGGCTTGATGGTTGCGGACGACGTTCATAGTTCTTATAACGTAAGTCAAAAGTATCTATAAACGGTGTACTATTAATTTTTTTTCGTAAAGCGGTTATTTCCTGCTTGATACGATCCTCTTCAAAAGGCTGAGCGGGTTCGGTAGTAAACAGTAACTCAAGCGCTTGTTCAAGCTCACGCATTTTACGACGTTTACCCGCCGTCATTGCCGTTCGTCTTGCCAGTGAGTTTTGCAATGATTTGACGATCGCAATATTTGATGGCACACCTTGTGATTTATAACCTGCGCGGAATGTCTTCCATTCGACTAACTGATTAATGGCATTTTTCTGTAAATTAGGCAGTTCTAAGTCTTCAAATAATAAATCAAGATATTCATCTTTAGATATTTGAAAAACAAAATCATCTTGGCCATCACCATCAGGGCTTGCTTGACCTTCTCCTGCACCGCCTTGCCCGCCACCTCCTTGTGGGCGTTCAATGCGATCACCTGCAATAAATTGGTCATTACCAGGGTGGACGACTTCGCGTTGCCCACCTTTACCTTGATGAAATATTGGTTCACTAATGTCGCGAGAGGGGATGGTTATATCCTCACCACTATCGACATCAGTAATCGAACGTTTATTTACCGCATCAGCAATAGACTCTTTTATTTGCTGTTTGTGACGGCGTAAAAAACGTTGGCGATTGACGGTGCTCTTATTTTTACCGTTGAGCCTTCGATCAATAAAATGTGCCATAGTTCCCCCCTTTGTTGTCAGTTGGCTACGACGACTTACGCACGCGTAAGTACCATTCAGACAATAAACGTACTTGCTTACGGGTATAGCCTTTTTCCATCATTCGAGCGACAAAGTCATCATGCTTTTTCTGTTCATCGGTTGATGTTTTAGCGTTAAAGGAAATAACCGGTAATAACTCTTCTGTATTTGAGAACATTTTTTTCTCAATCACCGTGCGCAGTTTTTCATAACTGGTCCAGTTAGGATTTTTACCTGCGTTATTAGCACGAGCACGAAGTACAAAATTAACGATTTCATTTCGGAAATCTTTTGGATTACTGATGCCTGCTGGTTTCTCTATTTTCTCTAGCTCATTATTGAGTGCTGAACGATCAAATAATTGGCCAGTATCAGGATCGCGGTATTCTTGATCTTGTATCCAGAAGTCAGCATAACTGACATAACGGTCAAAAATGTTCTGGCCATATTCGGAATAAGATTCAAGGTATGCCGTTTGAATTTCCTTACCAATAAACTCAACATATTTAGGTGTTAAAAAGCCTTTGAGATGTTCAAGGTATTTTTCAGCAATATCTTGTGGGAATTGTTCACGCTCAATCTGTTGCTCAAGTACATAAAATAGATGTACAGGGTTAGCCGCAACTTCGGCATGATCAAAGTTAAATACTCGAGAGAGGATCTTAAAGGCGAAACGGGTTGAAAGACCATTCATACCTTCATCGACACCGGCGTAATCACGGTATTCTTGATAAGATTTTGCTTTTGGATCGGTGTCTTTGAGTGTTTCGCCATCATAAACACGCATTTTTGAATAAACACTCGAATTTTCAGGCTCTTTAAGACGAGACAGAACCGTGAAGCGAGCAAGAATTTCAAGGGTACTTGGGGAACATGGTGCGGATGATAACTCACTGTTTTGTAGTAGCTTTTCGTAAATTCGTATTTCTTCAGAAACTCGTAAACAATAAGGTACTTTCACGATATAAACACGATCGAGGAAGGCCTCGTTAGTCTTATTATTACGGAATGTTTGCCACTCTGATTCGTTTGAGTGCGCTAAAATCATACCATCAAAAGGCAATGCTGATAGTCCTTCAGTACCGTTATAGTTGCCTTCTTGAGTCGCCGTTAATAATGGATGTAGCACCTTCAGTGGCGCTTTAAACATCTCGACAAACTCCATCAAGCCTTGGTTTGCTTTGCATAACGCACCAGAATAGCTATAGGCATCGGGATCATCTTGAGAAAAGTGCTCAAGCTGACGAATATCTACTTTACCGACTAACGATGAGATATCTTGGTTGTTTTCATCACCAGGCTCAGTTTTTGCAATACCAACTTGATCAAGAATTGATGGGCGAACTTTTATAACTTTAAATTGCGTTATATCACCACCAAATTCATGGAGTCGTTTTGCTGCCCATGGCGACATAATCGTATTTAGATAACGTCCTGGAATACCGTATTCATCTTTTAGTAGCCCACCATCTTCTTGTTTATCAAACAAACAAAAAGGGTGATCGTTAACAGGACTACGCTCGCCATTGGCCGTCAGAATGTAAATAGGCACTTTTTGCATTAAACTTTTTAGTTTTTCAGCAAGTGATGATTTACCACCACCAACAGGACCTAATAAGTACAGAATTTGTTTTCGTTCTTCAAGCCCTTGTGCTGCGTGCTTAAGATAAGAAACAATCTGTTCAATGGCTTCTTCCATGCCATAGAAGTCTTTAAATGTGTCGTAGCGTGATATTACGCGGTTTGAAAATAAGCGACTAAGATGTGGATCTTGCGCTGTATCAATCATTTCTGGCTCGCCGATGGCCATTAGAAGACGCTCTGCTGCATTGACGTAAGAACTTCGATCGTCTTTACAGATATCAAGGAATTGTTGTAATGAAAGCTCTTCGTCCTTAGCTTCTTCATAGCGCTGACGATAGTGGTCAAAAATACTCATAGTATGCCCCCTGAATCGTTCTTATATTTGAGAGTAACTAGTGAAAAACATGATGTTTTTGCATTGGTTACTTATTTAAGCCTAGTCTGAACTTATCACTTTGTATTGCTGAGTTACTGGTTGGTAAATAAATAAATGTATAAGGAATGGAATAAAACTGCTGGTTAAGTAACCAATATCAATCACTATCCTTTAATTACAGGGGGTTCGCAAGCTTATTTGTTGCAAAATCAACTTATATGTGATTGTTTATTTTGTTTTAATTGATGGTTGTGTTAGTAGAGTGTTAATGCTTAATGTTGAGGGTTTATTGGTTGTTATGACCATTTTGAATGATTAAGTTGAATCAATAATTTGGTTTTATTGTTAGCTATAGTTTTATTGTGTTTTTTTGTCATTAGGGTGTTTTTTTATTCTGTCTTAGAATCAAGAGTAAATGAAAAATTGTAAGAATTTTGGCGACAAAGCTTATTTTTTTCACAAAACTTCCATCGCTGACTTAATCTCAATAGATAACGATCGATATTGTTTTTTGAATATGGAGCAAGATGCTATGGCTATTTGTCGTGTCGATACCATTTCGATTCCTGTGTCTGATCAAAATCAGGCGCTGCAATTTTACCGTGATGTATTAGGCTTTGAATTGATAAGAGATCATGCTGATAATCAGCATACGCGGTGGGTACAGTTGGTGCCTAAAGGCGCAGAAACGACGATCAGTTTAGTAAAACCATTTGCGGGAATGGAAGCTGGGGGAGTACAAGGGTTAGTGGTTCAAACGCATGATATTCAGTTAACCTACCAAGAACTGAGTGGTAAAGGTGTGGCATTGTCAGAAATTATTACAATGATGGAAGGGCGATTTGCGACGTTTAATGATCCTGATGGCAATGGGTGGGTGCTGATTCAATCAACAGCAACGATGTTGGCATAAATCGCTAGCAAGACAACATTGCTTGCTAGCGATTTATGATAACTTAGCGCTGAACTGCAATACGTGTTGATAACGTATGTGTTTGTCCAGGTTGTAATTCAATGGTTGGCGTATGGATCGTTGATTCGACACATACCATTGTTTCAAAACTGTTGTTGGCCATATCACCCATACTGATGGATAGCTCTTGCCAAGGGTTCCAAATAACAGCGGCGTTATGGCCTTGATTAGTCACCAAAATAGTACGTTGGTTGTTTTTGTCATTAACTTCAATTGTCGCCTGAGGATGTGTATAAACACGATCTGTTTCAGTATTGAATGTTAACACATCACCACCTTGACAAACTTTCCCTGCTTGAGTGCTATCGAGGTATTCTTCACCCATGCCAGTGATAGTAACAGCATTAATATCGGCGATATTGAAGTAAGTGTGTAATGCACCACCATATGACCAAGGTTGAGTGTCTGTATTCGTTGATGTTAGGCTAACATTTAACTCAGTACTCATTTCAAACGTCATTTGGTTATGGAACTTATGTGGCCAAATTGCACGTGTGTTTTGATTATCTTCCAGCGTTAAAGTAACAATAACACCATTATCATTTTCACGGTGTTGCGATAATGTCCACTCACTAGTACGAGCAAAGCCATGTGATGGTGCAGCAGCTTTGCCAAACCATGGCCAGCAGACTGGAATACCACCACGAATTGCTTTTGTTATATCAAATTCAGCTTCTTCGCTTAACCAAATAAGGTCTTTTTCACCCGCAGGTTTAAACCAAAGCAAATGACCGCCGTGGAGAGAAATACCGGCTTCAACCATTGGGTGAATGATGCGAATAATCTTCACGCCTTGATATTCACATACGGTAATAGCATCAGATAATGCATTAATTGTCGAAAGTTGACGTAAATCCATCTGCTTTTCCTTAATGTTGAGTGGCACAAGCGCCTATTGTTTATGTTTTTGTCTATTTTTGACTCAAAAGCATGAACAATGGAAACTTATTTTTCGTTTTGAAATATCAAAGAATATAGAAAGTTATTTGTTATTTTTGTTACAGTTTTGATCTGTATGTTTCATGTTTTATGGCGCAAACGTGTATTTAGATGTTTGTTTTATAACATGCTAATTTATGATTGGTCATGAAAATAGCGCATTATTGGTGAGTGACTATATTTTAGATATAAAAAAGGCGACGCTCTTAAGCGTCGCCTCTTACTATCAGCTTTCAAAGAAAGTCAGCTAATTGCTTACATTATTACTTAGAGATGTGAGCGATTAGGTCTAGAACTTTGTTTGAGTAACCGATTTCGTTGTCGTACCAAGATACAACTTTAACGAAGTTATCGTTAAGTGCGATACCAGCTGCAGCATCAAAGATTGAAGTGCGAGTGTCGCCGTTGAAGTCAGTAGAAACAACTGCATCTTCAGTGTAACCAAGAATGCCTTTTAGTTCGCCTTCTGATGCAGCTTTCATAGCAGCACAGATAGCTTCGTAAGATGCACCTTTCTCTAGGTTAACTGTTAGGTCAACTACAGAAACGTTAGCAGTTGGTACGCGGAAAGCCATACCAGTTAGTTTGCCGTTGATTTCTGGAAGAACAACGCCTACAGCTTTAGCAGCACCAGTTGATGATGGGATGATGTTTTGAGCAGCACCACGACCACCACGCCAGTCTTTAGCTGAAGGACCATCTACAGTTTTTTGAGTAGCTGTAGTTGCGTGTACAGTTGTCATAAGACCAGAAACGATACCGAAGTTGTCGTTAAGAACTTTAGCGATAGGTGCTAGACAGTTAGTAGTACAAGAAGCGTTAGAAACGATATCTTGACCAGCGTAAGTTGCATCGTTAACACCCATTACGAACATAGGTGTAGCATCTTTAGATGGGCCAGTTAGAACAACTTTCTTAGCGCCAGCTTCGATGTGCTTACGTGCAGTCTCGTCAGTTAGGAACAGACCAGTTGCTTCAGCTACAACGTCAACATTGATTGCATCCCACTTAAGATCAGCAGGGTTACGCTCAGCTGTAACACGTACAGTTTTACCGTTAACGATTAGGTTACCGCCTTCAACTTCAACAGTACCGTTGAAACGGCCGTGAGTTGAGTCGTACTTAAGCATGTATGCCATGTATTCAACGTCGATTAGGTCGTTGATACCAACAACTTCGATGTCAGTGCGCTCTTGCGATGCACGGAAAACAAAACGACCGATACGGCCAAAACCGTTAATACCTACTTTGATTGTCATTACAGTTTGCTCCACAACTTAATTTCTAATGAAATATAACTGGTAGTAAAATTACAGAATCCTTTGTAAGCCTGCAAGCAAAAAAATCGTTTAAATTGCTTGAGGTCAAAAAAAAGTTCGGATATTTTTTACATTTCCACTACAACGACGGTAATTTGTACAAATATTGTTTAAATTACCGTCACAGTAATTATTAACTTTTAATCATATATTCAAAAACAAAACATGCTTTTTGGGTTTATGTGACTTTTTGCACAGGAAGTATGTGGTACAGTGGCCCTAAATAGCAAATATATTTATTCGGTTTAGTTACAATTTTTTTAAAAGGCAATGCAGAATGAATAAAAAAGATAATGCATATTGGCGAGATAAGTTATCTACAGCGGCTTATCAAGTTTGTCGTGAGCAAGCTACTGAAGCACCTTTTAGTGGTACATTGCTCCATAACCGTGAGACAGGGATCTATTCCTGTACCTGTTGTGGTCAATCTTTATTCTCTTCTATCAATAAATATGATTCTGGTTGTGGCTGGCCAAGTTTTGATGCGCCTATAACTAAAGAATGTATTCGTTATTTAAATGATAATAGTCATGGTATGGTGCGTACGGAGATCCGCTGCTCGGAATGTGATAGCCACCTTGGGCATATTTTTCAGGATGGTCCGTCATCAACAGGTGAACGTTTTTGCGTTAACTCAATTTCACTGCTATTTGCGGCAGATAATTAGTTCGGTGGGCTGATTGTTGTCTGAATATATTGACCATCATTTAATGCTTTAATGATATCAGTAACGGCAGTATTCAATTTCTGCTGTTCTTTGTCGGTTAAATTAAAGCGATTTTTAAGCGATGAAGTCACTGTTTTGGTCTGCGTATTTGAGTGATATTGATTGGCGACTTTAGTCCATACATACGCTGCTGAAGTGTTTTTTTGTTGGAAATATAATGTCGCTAGTGTATGTAATATATTGATATTAATATCATCATTAGCCTTATACAGACTAAGGCTATGGTGCAATATATTGAGCGTCTTAGTTTTATTTTTGTCGATATAATAGCTAGCAAGTGCTAATTGTAATTCTGGGTGCTCAAGTTCTGCGTTCCCTTCAAGGGCAAGAAATTGCTGTTTTGCATTTTGGTCTCCTTGCGTCCAACGGTATAAAATAATATGTGGATCTTGTGAGGACTGCAATTCTTGAGTAAGTCTATTGATAGCTTCATAGCTATGATGCAATGCTTGTATCCGCTTCGTTTTACGTTGCTTTAACTCAGTTGGTTCGATGCGCGCTGCGTATTCTAGGCAGAATTGATATTCTTGGGTTGCTTTTAGTTCTTTGAATTTGTGTTGAACAGTTGGGGTTTGTAGAGTGTCATAACGTTGCCAAATGAGATTGGTACGTTGAATTCGACATTGTCCATCATTAAGATTTAATGGTTGGCATAATTGAGGATTATCATTGCATAGGCTATCGGTAGTACGGTAACGATCAAAGCAGCCACTGACTAATAGTGGCAGTAATAAAATAGCCTTCATTGTGGGTATATTATAACGAGGCGTGATGGTCTGTGGTAAAGAGGCGATGGCCAAGATATGCACTTATTTGAAATGATAGATGCATAAATTTAGCATTAAATTGTCTTTTGTAAATGACTTGTTTTCTGTAACTTAAACGAGTGTGATGTGAGTGTCATTTTACGATGATGAGATAAGGGAACAATATGGATATTAGTCAGTTACTAGCCGTGATGACACCAGAGATTTACCAGCGAATATTAACCGCCGTTGAAACAGGGAAATGGCTCGATGGTTCAGTGCTAACACCACAATTGCGTGATAGTGCAATGCAGGCTGTGATGCTCTATCAATCACGACATAATATAAATGCTGATCATATGACAGTGGCAGCGGGCGGTGAAATAAAATTTAAATCAAAAGCAGAATTTAAACGTGATTTTGCCAATAATAGTTTATCTAGCCGCGATGATAACAATACTACTGATAATGATATTGCCCGTTTTGATCATGATCAGCTGTAATTATGCTGTTGATGGGGGCGGTAAGATCATTGGTTCACAATAGAAATCTTGTAATTGATGATCTTCTTCTGCAATAAGATTAGCAATCCACGGTTCAAGTTCGATACGTTGTAAATAAGCATGTAACTGTGGATAGTGTGGTTGTAAACGAAGCCCACTCATCCAACCATTACGAAATACACTCCATAAGCTAATTTCCGCCATTGAGAAATGATCGCTAATATACCCTTGAGACGGAATTTGTTGATTAAGGTAATGCAGCACATCAGGAAGATGGTGAGTTAAACATTGATTAACGGCTTCTTGATCACAGCTTTTTCCCTGCATCTTTTGGCGTAAGACTTTTTGGTAAAATAACACTCCACCAATTAACGAAGTTACTCGAGTGGCAGCATAAGATTCGAGCCAGCGTATTTGAGCGCGTTGTTGAGCATTGCCTGGATATAGCGGCGGAATCGGATAGACATCATCTAAATAATGCGCAATAACCGTTGAATCAATAATGGTTAATTTGCCATGTTCAAGTACAGGGACTTTCCCCATAGGATGCCGTTTGTGCGCCAACTCTTTTTCAAGGTAAGGATTTAGCGGTTGGAGTTCATAACGAATCCCTTTGTAATTGAGCGCTAACATTATTTTGCGTACAAAAGGTGAGATTGATGTGCCGTGTAAAATCATAGTCATTACTTATTGCTTGGCTCAATGAGCGATAGTATTGCAATAAGTGTAGTTGGCTTTATTGTAATCAGTGTTAGAAAGTTAGTGTAAAAAAAGAGCCATTATGGCTCTTTTTTTAGTGCTATTACTAAGTATATGATGCGTTGTTTTAGTGGGTTAATTCACCACGTAAATCTTGTTGCATCATGCTACGAATAGTTTCTGTGCTCAGGTTTTGGCTTAATAAATAATGCAATTTAGCCAGTGCTGCTTCAGGTGTCATATCATAGCCACTTAATACGCCAGCATCAGCGAGGGCACAGCCTGTCGCATAGCCACCCATATTGACTTTACCTGATAGGCATTGAGTGAGATTCATCACTATAACACCACGATCTGTCGCTGCTTTTAATTGCTCAAGCAACTCCTTATTTTGTGGTGCATTACCAACCCCAAAGGTCAGTAAGATCATCGCATTGACGGGTTGGCGTAAAGTATTACGAATCACCTCAGGAGAAATACCTGGATACATAGTGATTACCCCAATCGGTTGAGGTGTGATGGTATGTACCTTAAAAGTACCTTCTGGTTTTTTATCTATTTGAGCAATGCTATTAACACTAATATTGATCCCCGCTTCTAGCAATGGCGGTAGGTTTGGTGAAATAAACGCACCAAAACCATCAGCATGTGCTTTGGTGCTGCGGTTACCACGAATTAATTGATTATTGAAAAATACCGTGACTTCATTAATTGGGTAATTAGCAGCAATATGGAGTGCATTGAGCAGATTACTTTGGCCATCAGAGCGTAATTCAACTAATGGAATCTGTGAACCCGTTACAATCACAGGTTTGTCTAAATTCTCAAACATGAATGATAACGCTGATGCGGTGTAAGCCATGGTATCGGTGCCATGCAAAATAACAAAGCCATCATATTTATCATAGTTAGCTTTAATATCATCAGCAATGCGCTGCCAATCCATCGGTGTCATATCTGATGAGTCGATGAGTGGTGAATACTCATTGATGGTGAATTCTGGCATTTCTGAACGATGGAATTCTGGCATGCTTGCCAATTGTTTCTGCATAAAACCAGCTACAGGAACATAGCCATGATCCGATTTTTGCATACCAATAGTGCCGCCAGTATAAGCGATATAAATGTGTTTTCTTTCCATTTTGAGCTCAGAATGAACGAATGAGTGCGCGTATTATACGCAAACTATATGAAGATGCGAGGTTAGTTAGATTTGCAGTGTAATTGTGTGAGTTAAAATGTGATCGTAGTTAACTGTGCTGATTAATTGATCGGTTACAGTGTAAATTACTGCCTTTAGTGTGAGTGGAAATGATAACTCGCGAATAACCCGACCAATAAAACATGGTCGGGTTATCGGCGCTGTTATAGTTAGTTAACCGTACTGCAGTTTAAGCAGAAGGCATAACGGCCATTAGGATCATTAAAATTAGTTAATGAGGTCAGGTCCTTGGCGACTTTAGTAACAGGCGCTAAGGTCGATGGCATATCACCAAATACCATTGTCATTAGTTGGACTTTTACTTCGCCTGATAATTCTTTAAAGAATTGCTGTACTGGCGATAGTGGTTGTTGCATCCATACTAATTGGTAATCTTTCACCTTCGCTAATTCAACCGCAGCGGTAATAGCAGTATCAAAATCACCGAGTTCATCAACTAAGCCACGTTGTTGAGCATCTTTACCCGTCCATACTCGGCCTTGAGCAATTTTATCAGCTTGTGCTAATGACATATGGCGGTATTTGCTGACTAAACCAATAAAGCGTTGATAGCCATTATCCACTCCAAGTTGGAATACTTTTGCTACACCTTCAGGCAATGCACGGGTTACACCAACACCAGAGAAAGGAGTTGTGCCAACACCGTCGCTGTAAACGCCAAGTTTTTCTAAGCCTTTTTCAAAGGTAGTTAAAATCGCAAAAATACCGATTGAGCCAGTGATCGTTGTTGGCTGGGCTATAATTTCATTAGCGCTAGATGAGATCCAATATCCGCCAGATGCTGCCACACTTGACATTGAAACCACCACCGGTTTACCCGCTTTTTTAAGCGCGTCAACTTCATTACGAATAATCTCAGAGGCGAAAGCGCTGCCTCCTGGACTATCAACCCGTAGAATCACCGATTTCACTTGTTTATCAAAGCGTGCTTTACGTAATAGTGCAGCAATAGTGTCGCCACCCGCTGATCCTTGGCTACTTTTGCCATCGACAATCGCACCGTCTACGATAACCACCGCCACTTTATTGGTTGATGGTTGTTGATTATCCACTAATAACGGCAAGTAATCGTAATAGCTAATTTGTTTAAAGCTGTGTTTGTCGTTAGCACCGAATTTTTTGATCAAAAATTGAGTCATTTGATCACGGGTAACCAGTGAATCAACTAAGCCTAATTTTTTACTTAATTGGGCAAAATCACCATTAACAGCTTCTAGTTGAGTTACAAACTCATCAATATTTGGGGTTAATGTTTGCGGTTTAATATTACGATTTTGAGCAACATCGTTACTGAATGCACCCCATAATTGGGTTAACCATACGGTGTTAGCTTGTTTCGCTGCCGCTGACATGCCATCACGAATATAAGGTTCAACAAACGACTTATAAGTACCAACACGGAACACATGGGTTGTCACGTCTAACTTAGCCAGCAAACTCTTATAATACAGAGTGTAAGTACCGTAGCCCGTTAGCATCACACCACCATCAGGGGACAAAAACACTTTATCAGCATAACTGGCTAAGTAATATTGGCTTTGGCTGTAATTATCGCCATAGGCATAAACGGGTTTACCTGAAGCTTTAAACTCTTCGATTGCTTTAGCGATGTAACGCATTTTGGTTAAGCTGGTTTCAGACATGCCTTTCAGGTTAAGTACTAGTCCGGTAATGTCTTTATCTGTTGCGGCAGCACGAATTGCTTCGACAATATCGAACAATACATTCTGCTGTACATCAGGTTTACCTAATGCTTCATTCATAACGCTGTTAAATGGATTGTCATAATTCTTTTGTTCAACAATCGGACCAGACAGGTTAAGCACTAAGGCTGAAGGTTGTGTGGTATCGGTAGGTTTATCTTCATCGGTTAATGCAAAAATGATCGCGCCAATAATAAAAACGAACAAAATGTTAAGGACAAATTTGCGAGTAAAGTTAATTAACTTCCCGATAGCAAGGAAGAATTTTCCAATCCTTGAGAATATGGCTTTCATGAAAATTCCTGATAATGATGATGGCAATATCGTAACGTAGTCACTACTAAATTGCAGTTTTTTACGACTTAATTGTTAGCGTTCGTAAAATAAATAGACTCAATCGATTATAATTATTGAGTCGCATTATGTAAATGTTGCCTTTGTGTTAACAATGTTGGTGTTATTAACTAAGCTGAAATATACTGGTCAGACCATAACAGTTAGGAGCCGCTCATGGACGATACTATGTTTCCATTTTTATTAGCACCGCTGGATCTTGGTTTTACTCAATTACGTAACCGTGTATTGATGGGCTCAATGCATACTGGCTTAGAAGATGAACGCGGTGGTTTTGATAAACTGGCTGCGTTTTATGCTGTTAGAGCAAAGGCGGGGGTTGGACTGATTGTTACTGGCGGTTTTTCACCAAACTTTCGTGGCCGATTACATCCTTTCAGTGCTGAGTTTAGTAATGGTCGTCATGTGCGTAAACATCGTCTTATTACCACAGCTGTGCACCAACAAGGTGGTAAAATAGCACTACAGTTATTGCATGCTGGACGTTATGCAATGTCTCCGTTTGCGGTCAGTGCCTCTGCTATTCGCTCTCCTATTTCTAAATTTACCCCCTCTAAAATGAGTCATCGGCAAATTAACAATACCATTAATGACTTTGCTAATAGTGCAGAGCTTGCTCGAGAAGCGGGTTATGACGGTGTTGAATTAATGGGTTCTGAAGGCTATCTCATTAATCAATTTATTTGTCAGCGCTCGAATCAACGTTACGATGATTGGGGGGGGAGTTATGATAATCGGATTCGATTTGCACTTGAGATAGTACGTGCAGTGAGAGCGCGTGTTGGTACTGATTTTATTATTATATTTCGATTGTCGATGTTGGATTTGGTGGAGCAAGGCAGCACTTATGATGAAGTGGTGCAGTTGGCGACAGCATTAGAAGCGGCGGGAGTCACTATTTTAAATACTGGTATTGGTTGGCATGAAACACGTATTCCTACAATTGCGACTCAAGTACCACGAGCTGCATTTACCTGGGTTACTGAAAAAATAAAACAACAAGTATCGATTCCTATCGTGACCTGCAATCGCATCAATACGCCGCAAGTGGCCGAAGATATTTTGGCACAAGGGCAAGCAGATATGGTGTCGATGGCAAGGCCATTTTTAGCTGATCCTGAATTTGTATTAAAAGCGCAGCAAAACCGTGCCGATGATATTAATACTTGCATTGGCTGTAATCAGGCTTGCTTGGATCACGTCTTTGTTGGTAAACGTGCCAGTTGTTTAGTGAATCCTCAAGCCTGTTATGAGACAGAACTGGTATTAACGCCTGTAGCGACAAATCGAAGTGTTGCAGTGATCGGAGCTGGACCTGCGGGAATGGCGTGTGCGGTTGCCGCGGCTGAGCGAGGTTTTAAAGTCGATCTGTTTGAAAAAAATTACCATGTTGGCGGTCAGTTTAATTTGGCAATGCAGATCCCGGGTAAAGAAGAATTCAAACAAACGGTGCGTTATTTCACGCGTCGTTTAGAGCAAACAGGGGTTAAAGTTCACCTCGGTGTGGAAGCGAATGCCGAACAATTATTGAGTTATGATGAAGTCATTATTGCAACAGGCGTGCAGCCTCGTATTCCGCCTATTACTGGAATTGAACACTCAAAAGTAATTGATTATCAAACATTAATTCGAGACAAACTGACACTTGGAAAAAAAGTGGCGATTATAGGTGCGGGGGGGATTGGGGTCGATGTTGCCACCATGCTGACAGAGCCTGCTGATAGCGATCTTGATAGTTGGCTGCGTGAGTGGAATATCGATAAAAGTCTAACTTATAGTGGCGGCCTGCTGCCGAGCGAAGATTATATTAGTCCTCGTGAAGTGTGGTTAATGCAACGACGATCAGGAAAAGTCGGTAAAGGACCCGGACGCACAACCGGTTGGATCCATCGTCGTACGTTAGAAAAGCGCGGCGTACATTTATGGGACGGAGTGGAATATCACGCTATTGACGATCAAGGATTACATCTGATAATCGATGGGCGGGCGCGTATTTTAGAAGTGGATAATATTGTTATTTGCAGCGGTCAAACCTCGGTCGATAGTTTGTCAGCACTATTAATTGAGCAAGGTATTGCAGTACATGTTATTGGTGGTGCAGAGGAAGCTGGAGAAGTCGATGCAAAGCGAGTAATACGGCAAGGGGTTGAATTGGCGGCAAAGTTATAATGGCCATCACTTGTGCTCTACGCTTTACCTGTCTTATTATAGAGTAAACAATAATTATTTTCATTTTGAGGTTGTTATGGACGCGCTATCACTTCTGCTTAATCGCCGCTCACTACCAAAATTAGTTGATCCAGCACCAGCAGGAGAAGTTCTTGAGAATATCTTTCGTGCTGGATTACGTGCTCCTGATCATGGCGGCTTAACGCCATGGCGATTTATTGTTTCTCAAGGTGAAGGGTTAACGAAATTAGCGGATATTTTGGTTGCTGCTGCTAAGGCTGATGATCTTGATGATTTTGTGATTGAAAAAGCCTCTAAAGCCCCTTTTCGTGCCCCGATGGTGATCACTGTGGTTAGTAAAGTGACATCAGATCATAAAGTACCAGTTATTGAACAACATCTGTCTGCTGGTTGTGCAGCACAAGCAATGCAAATGGCAGCGGTTGCACAAGGGTATTCCGGTTTCTGGCGTACAGGTTCTTGGGCATATCACTCAGTTGTACGTGAAGCATTGGGTGTTACCGGCGAAGACATGATTGTAGGCTTTTTATATCTCGGTTCGATCGGTTGCCGCGAAGCTAAGGTCCATGAACGTGATCTGGCTCAATATGTTGAGTATTTGTAATCACAGATACACAATAGATGTAACATTAACGAGTATATAAATCTTCGTTGCTGTAAAACTAGAGTTAAAAATGGAAGGTGATAGTTATTTTATGGTGTTAAACCGTGAATAACATCACCTTTTTTATTCCTAATTGATGACTATTAGCACCAATGTGGGTTTGTTTTAGCAGAAAATGACCGCTTTTGAGTTGGAAAGATGACAGTTGTCGAGGGCAGGAGTAGAATCGCTGATTCTTTCTATATTTTGGAGCGTGTCATGGAAAATGTTCGCCTAACACAATACAGCCACGGTGCCGGATGTGGTTGTAAAATTTCTCCCCAAGTACTTGATACTATTCTTCGTACTCAATTAGCACCTTTTGCTGATCCTAATTTATTAGTTGGTAATGAGAGTAAAGATGATGCTGCCGTTTATGATATCGGTAATGGTCAAGCTGTAATTAGTACCACTGACTTCTTTATGCCAATTGTTGATGACCCATTTGATTTTGGTCGTATTGCAGCGACAAATGCAATCAGTGATATTTACGCAATGGGCGGAAAACCTATTATGGCAATTGCTATTTTAGGCTGGCCGGTGAACCTACTGTCACCTGAAATTGCACAAAAAGTGATTGATGGTGGTCGTTCTGTGTGTCGCGAAGCAGGTATTTCTCTTGCTGGTGGTCACTCTATCGATGCTCCTGAGCCAATTTTCGGCCTTGCTGTAACAGGATTGGTAAGTACTGATCGTGTTAAACGTAATGACAGTGCAGAAGCAGGTTGTCATTTATACCTAACTAAACCATTAGGTATTGGCGTATTAACCACGGCTGAAAAACAATCTAAGTTGGCTGATGAGCATAAAGGTTTGGCACGTGATTGGATGTGTAAGCTTAATAAACCCGGTGCTGACTTTGCTGATGTCGATGGCGTAAAAGCACTGACTGATGTCACAGGCTTTGGTTTAATGGGTCACTTAACTGAGATCTGTGAAGGCAGTAACCTTAAAGCTAATATTTGGTTTGATAAAATTCCAACATTACCAGGTGTATATGATTACATCGCTCAAGGTTGTGTTCCTGGTGGTACTGAACGTAATTTCTTGAGCTATGGACATAAAGTGGGTCAAATGACCGATCTACAAAAATCTTTATTGTGCGATCCTCAAACATCTGGCGGTTTATTATTAGCCGTTGATCCAAGTAGCGATGCTGAAGTACAAGCGATTGCGAAAAAACATAACATCTTGCTGGAAGCGATTGGTGAACTTGTGCCGATGGATGGCGATACCTTTATTGAGGTTTGCTAATGTCGCGTCCCAATTGCCAAGATTTCCGTCATCTGTTTGTAAATGATACGCCATTAATGGATATGCGAGCACCAGTTGAATTTCAACAAGGTGCTTTCCCTACATCAACCAGTTTGCCATTAATGACTGATGATGAGCGTGCTGCTGTAGGAACATGCTATAAAAACAGCGGCCAAGATGCAGCTATTGCTCTGGGTCATAAGCTAGTTAATGGTGACGTTAAAGCAGAACGTGTCGCGCAATGGAAAGCATTTTGTGAAGCAAATCCTAACGGTTACCTTTATTGTTTCCGTGGTGGCTTACGTTCTCAAATTACTCAACAGTGGCTAAAAGAAGCCGGTATTGACTATCCGTTTATTACTGGTGGCTATAAAGCATTACGCCGTTATTTAGTTGATACTATTGATGACGTTGCTACTAAACCAATGTCAATTGTTGCTGGTAATACCGGTAGTGGTAAGACGATCATGGTCAATGTACTGGCTAACGGTATTGATCTTGAAGGTGCTGCTCACCATCGCGGTTCATCATTTGGTAGCTATGTTACTCGTCAGCGTACTCAAATTGCCTTTGAAAATGATCTTGCTGTGCAGATGCTCAAGAAGTTAGATAATGGCATTGAACATTTTGTCTTTGAAGATGAAGGTAAAAATATTGGCTGTGCAACTGTACCGATTTCAATTAATCGTGCTATGCAAGATGCTGATATTGCCGTGATTGATGATCCTATTGATGTGCGTTTAGCGCGTTTATTGGATGATTATGTGATTAAAATGCAACGTGACTATGTGGCTCATTATGGTGAGGAACAAGGTTGGATTTTATTTACTGAGTATTTAGAAAAAGGCATGTTTAATATTCGTAAGCGTTTAGGTTTTGAACGTTATGAAGTGATGCTTAAAGCACAGCAACACGCCGTGAAAGTGATGCAATCTAGCGGTTCATTAGTTGAGCATGATGCTTGGTTAGCACCGTTATTAGAGCAGTACTATGATCCTATGTATACTTATCAATTAGATAAAAAAGCGGATCGTATTGTATTTAGAGGTGATTACCACCAAGTACAAGAGTGGTTAGCTGCTCGTCGTTAATATAAAAATAGAGAAAGGCGTTATTATCGTCTGATCGAATAAAAAAGCCGATTTAACATCCACTGTTAAATCGGCTTTTTTATTGATCTGCAACTGATCTTTAATTATTTAATTCATTATCAAGGATCATCTTCGATCGATCATCATGCTTTGATTGGTACTGGTTTTATATCCAGTGAAATGTTGCCGTTAGCATCAGTTTTCGGTAGAGTCATGGTATTCATTGTTGCAGATAAAGATCCCCATGAGTTGCTTATATATAGCTGAAAAACCAAGCCTAGGCCGAGCCATTGCTGCTGTATTACCTCGCCCGCATAAAAATAATACTGGCTATATTGAAGTGGGTAATGGCGATATTGTCACGTGGTGTATTGGTCACTTATTAGAGCAAGTTGAGCCAGATGCTTATGATGCCCGTTATAAAAAATGGCATTTAGAGGATTTACCGATAGTACCGCAGCAATGGCAATTAATTCCCCGTAAAGCGGCTAAGCAACAACTTTCGGTGATCAAAAAATTGGCTAAAACGGCTACATCAGTGGTACATGCTGGCGATCCCGATCGTGAAGGCCAATTGTTGGTGGATGAAGTGATTGATTACGTCAAAATATCAAAAACCAAAAAAGCCGCCGCGCAACGGTTATTGATTTCTGATTTAAACCCCGCTGCGGTTAAAAAAGCCTTAGCAACTATGCGCAGTAACCGTGATTTTATTCCGCTATCAGTATCGGCATTAGCGCGTTCACGGGCTGATTGGTTATATGGCATGAACATGACTCGTGCTTACACATTGCTCGGTCAAAAGGGCGGTTACCGCGGAGTATTATCTGTTGGGCGAGTACAAACACCTATTTTAGGACTGGTGGTTCGACGTGATGATGAGATTGCTAATTTTGTCGCTAAACCATTTTATGAAGTTTTAGCGTTAATTAGCTATGGTACACAAACAATTTTTGCTAAGTGGCAACCGAGTAAAGCCTGTGAACCACATCAAGATTCAGAAGGGCGAGTGCTAAACCGCAAATTGTGTGAAAATGTGGTTGAACGGATTAAAGGCCAACCAGCAGAAGTCACCCAATCGGAGCGTAAGCAAACCAAGCAAGCGCCACCATTGCCATATTCATTATCAGCATTACAGATTGATGCGGCAAAGCGGTTTGGTATGAGTGCAACCGATGTTTTATCAACCTGCCAGTCATTGTATGAAAAACATAAAGTGATCACTTACCCTCGCTCAGACAGTCGCCATCTACCATTAGATCATTTTAAACAAGCTAATGATGTTTGTCGTGCGATTGCATCTACAGATAATCAGTTAGCTGCCGCGGTTGATAATGCAAATACAGCATTAAAATCAAAAGCATGGAATGATAAAAAAGTGGATGCTCACCATGCGATTATTCCGACACCTAAATCATCATCAGTGTTAACGGGTTATGAGGCTAAAATATACCAATTAATTGCTCGGCAGTACTTAATGCAGTTTTATCCTGCGGCTGAATATGCTGATGCTAAGTTAGTGTTTACTATCGCGAATGGTATCTTTATTGCTAAGGGGCGACAGTTAATGTCACCCGGTTGGCGAGCATTACTGGGGCGCGATGATAAAAAAGAAGACAGTGATTTAGCTGATAAAGTACCACCGTTAGATAAAGGTACTGTATTAGTGTGCCGTGATGGCGAGATCAAAGATAAAATGACTGAGCCACCAAAAGCGTTTACTGAGGCGACGTTATTACAAGCGATGACGGGTATTGCTCGATTTGTATCGGATGCATCATTAAAGAAAATCCTGCGTGATACTGATGGCTTAGGCACAGAGGCAACGCGAGCAGGAATTCTAGAGATGTTATTTAAACGGCAGTTATTACAGCGCCAAGGTAAAGCTATTCATGCATCAGAGGCTGGAAAGGGATTAATTTATGCCTTGCCTGATAGTTCAACTTATCCTGATATGACCGCGCATTGGGAACATCAATTGCATGATATGGCAGATAAAAAATTTGCCTATCAACCATTTATGGCCACGTTAGAACAACAAGTTACCGCATTAATGGAACAAGTAAAAGTCAGTGAAGTACCACCAAGTTTGCGTTCACTCACCTCTCCTGAATTTAAGCCTCGTGCTAAAAAACGCAGTTATGCAAAAAAATCGACCTCGACCAAACCTAAGGCTGCACCAAAGCGTAAATCGTAGTGGATGATTTAATTACTGATTGATAACTTACAAAAAAGCAGCATAAAAATGCTGCTTTTTTGTTATTTATATCTTTAAAAATAGTTATCGCCATAAACGAAATAATCATTGTCATCGTTTTTTTGAAATTAAAGAATATCTGCTGGTTGGCAATCAAGTTGTTCGCAAAGTTTATCAAGTGTCGAAAACCGAACAGCTTTTATCGTTATTCGATAATTATTTTTTGTTTTGAAGAGTTAATTAAGTCGGTGATAGTACTTTAAAGCAGTTTTTACCCTTGGCTTTTGCTTGATAAAGTGCAGTATCCACTTGTTTGAAAAAATCATCATAAGATTTTG
Source organism: Photobacterium aquimaris (assembly GCF_002954455.1). Classification (GTDB taxonomy): domain Bacteria; phylum Pseudomonadota; class Gammaproteobacteria; order Enterobacterales; family Vibrionaceae; genus Photobacterium; species Photobacterium aquimaris. The sequence continues at coordinate 1,870,782 of NZ_MSCC01000001.1, read as the reverse complement.
ATTGTGAAGGAATAATTGTAGATATTCCAATGCTAATGGTCACAATGGTGTGATTATTATTCTTTAATCCGTCACACGGAAACGGCAAGGCGATGTCGTGGATGGTATTGAGCAAGCGTTGGGCATTATTTATTGCCTCTTGCTGATCTTGACCTGGTAATAACAGCACAAACTCTTCACCGCCATAGCGGGCAAATAAAGTGCCAGCGCGACGCTCTACTGTAGAGAGTGCTGTGGCGATCGTTTTTAAGCATTGATCGCCAGCAGCATGGCCAAGTTTATCGTTATAAGTTTTAAAGTTATCAATATCGAGAATGAGTAACGATAGTGGCAGCGCAAGTCGACTAGCTCGACGCCATTCTGCTATTACCGTCTCATCAAAAACGCGTCGATTAGCAATATTGGTGAGTGCATCAATCCGTGATAATTTTTGCAGTTGCTCATTGGCTTTATTTAGTGCTTCGGTACGACTTTGTACGCGCTGCTCTAAATCGTGATTGAGTTTTATCAAGTTCTCAGCGGCTTGTAGTCGTAAAATATGCTGTGACACAATAAAACCATATTGTTTAAGTAATTGATGGTGATAAGTGCGTAGTGGTTGCCCGGTAATTAAATTATCACAAGCAATCCATCCTATCGGTGTGTCTTCATCCCATAAAGCAATATAGGCACTCCAACCAAAGCCAACTTGTTTTAAATCATGAAATAAAGGCGTATTTTCTTGAATCGCAAGATATTCTTTATCTTTTAATGTCTTAGATGCATACCATTGATTAGGAATTGGCGAACAAAAATAAAATTCATCCACCGTATTACCATGAAGATCAGTGCCAAATGTTCCATGCATATTTTTTTGTTCATCAAATAAGAAAATAGCCATGCGATCTATTTGTAATTGTTTTTTTGCTTCGTCGATAGCAATGAACAACATGTCTCTCATTGAGTTACAGCGCCATAACTGAAATGAAATATCATGCATACTTTGGAGTTTATTCAATAATGTTTGCTGTTGTTCCTTAGTTGAAAGCAGTTCTTTTTCAGCATTAATGCAATTGATACTGTGAGATTTGGTTGTTTGTTTAGTTAGGTAATTGTTGATTTCAGCAGCAAGCAACGTGGTTAATATTGTAAAATGCTTAGGAGCTAGCTGAGAATCTAATGGTACAGCAAGCGTTAGGTGGCCAATAATTACCGAATGATGTTTTAGTGGCACTAATATGTAGCGATAATTAGGTAATACATCAATTGATGCGGTGGTTTTATTGGCGTAATAATGAATATTTTTATAATAATATTCACTTGAAGTCGGGGGAGTGATAGGCGGAAAGTGATATTGAATCCCTTGTGAGTTGAGATCTAACAATAATTTCCATTCGCCATTATATTTTATAATTAACTGGAGATGATTAACGGCAAGATGCTGCATCAGGTTGCGGCAGATTAATTCACAAATAGTTCTTAGACCATGTGCATTATTACATTGCTTAACAACGGTTTGATAAAAGACAGCAACCTGTTCGTTCATTAATACTCTATTCCATGAGTTAATTAGTAAGTAACATGGTTATTGTCAACTATTCCCTTATAAATTAGCAGGATATATACCACAAGTTAGTGATATCTTCTTTTTTACAATAAGAAATGTGATCTATTGCACGTTTATTATCGTCGTTATTCTTATTAATTTTACAGTTCAGTTATATAAAAAGTATCTATTTTTATTATGTTGAATATAAATTGAGTAGCATAATATTCGTGCTATGAAAGGAGGCACGAAGATGAAGACGATAATCTTGGTGACAATTGTTTATCTCTGTTTATTAAGTGGCTGTAGTAGTAGTCGTCATCAGCAATTAACGGAATTAGGCTTTGAACGGGCTTACCTTGATGGTTATCAAGATGGTTGTTATAGTCGAACTATCGCCGCTACGACTCACCAGAACGGCTTTCGGCGCGATCCTGAACGTTCAATGGTAGTGACTAAATACCGTCGAGGTTGGCAAGATGGTTTTGATCATTGTTATAGCGATGATCGTAATACATATCTTTAACTGATCTTAGAATAAATAAACAAAAAGCAGCTCGAAAGCTGCTTTTTGAATGGTGATTATTTAATTTTCATCATTAATGCTGTTTGGTACATAAAAACGTTTCAGTTCGTGCATTACTTGCATTAATGTCGACAACTTAGGCTTATCTTGTGCCATTAATTGATAGTGATCATTATAAACACGGTAGTTACCATATTTATCAACCACTGTGGTCGTTCCTTTTTGAATCACCACAATATCATTATTATTACCGGCTAAGATCCAGCGGCGATCATTATCGTTATCAAATAAGCTAATACCGGAGCTATAATTTGATGGGTTAGACGCGACATTAAATAACGACTCCATCAGTGTTGGTACTACATCAAGGTTACTGGTTGGGCGAGTGACTACTTGCGCACCATGCTGCGGCCAATGAATGATCATCGGTACTTTGATCTGGTATTGGCTGTAGTTGCTGTCTGAACCCCAAGTATTATTACCAGTCTCATTAAATTCAGTGCCATGGTTAGATGTCACAATAATAATTGTGTTATCCATCATGTGCTGTGCTTTCAATTGGGCGAATACTTTCGCCAAAATACCATCAATATGATAAGCCGCATTACGATAGCTATTTTTGAGTAAGATGCTGGAATCTACTTTATTATCATGGAGTAGATTACTGCCTAAAGACGGTGTGAATTTGGTTGGATAATCACTACTTTCTTCGTATTGATTGACCGATGTTAGCTCAAGTAAGCTAAACCATGGTTCATCAACTTTTTGTTTTTCAATCCAACGATGCCAATCATTAAATGCTAAACGATCACTTGGTGTACGTTTACCATTATCAAGGTTATCAATGGTTGCGAGTTGCGTTTTAGAAAAGATCGCATCACGATAAATAGGCTGTTCAAACCCTTCGCCACTGAATAAGCCAAAGTGATAACCACGACTTTGTAGAGTATCAAGTAATAATGGTGATTTACCTTCAGCGCGAATACTATTGGCATACCCGCTAGGCAAGCCATACAGTAGCCCAAACACACCACTATCATTATTGCTGGTACTGTAATTATTGGTATAGTTTATGTTATCAGCAGCAAAAGCGGTTAAGTTAGGCATGGTATCGCTATTAACCATGTCGCTACGTAAACTATCAACCATAATAATTAATAGATTTTGCTTGGTACCTTGATCAATAAAGTGAAGTTTATCAATAGGGTAACGCATCATTTCGCTATTGTTGATGCCTTGCTGAGCTTGACGTTTAGCGTATTCTTGGCGATCTAATAAACCATGTTTTTCCATAAAGGTTTTAGCTGTCATTGGGTATGACAATGGAAAGTTTGAGCGCTGCATGGTCACTGGGCGATAAAGATTAGCATCCGCCCAGATATAAATAATATGGCTACTTAGAAAGCATAAGCCAAACACAATGGCGATAGGGCCACCAACATTTTTACGGGTTAGCTTTCTAAGTTTACGCCAAATCCATTCTGAGAATATCATCTCGATCAGGAATATGACTGGAACGACAATAAATAGATATTGCCAGCGGGTATTCAATTCTGTTTTTTCGCCACTCAGCAGCAAATCCCACACCAGCGGACTTAGATGTAAGTCAACACTTTGGTAGGCATAAGTATCGAGAAGTAGCGTTGTCAGTCCTACAGTTGAAACTAATACCGCAAACACCCGCATCAAGCGTTGTGAAGGGATAAGAAAACTTGCAGGAAAGAGGATCAGTATATAAATACCAAAGACAAGGAAACCAAAATGTCCGATCCAGCTTAATCCTAGATACAGTTGTCCGATAGTTGTTGTCGGCCATTCTGAATAGATAATATAACGTGTGCCAAGTAGCATGGCAGCGATAATATTAAAAAAGCTAAACCAGTGTCCCCAACTAATTAGTTGGGAAACTTTGTCTTTGTATGTGCTGGCGACCATAAATGTCAATTCTTCTCAGTCTTCAATGCTATGTTTAACCTTGAGAGCTAAACTTAATCTTTTTTAATTGAGGCCTGTAGTGCTTTTGCAAATTTTTGTGCAAGAACTTCACGTTGTGCAACAGGTACATTAGCATTGATAATATTAGTAGCAATATCACCAACAACCATTAAGGCTAACTCTGGTGATGTATTATGTTTGTCAAGAACATCGAACACGTCATCAATGATTTGTTCAACTTTTTTAGTGCTGTATTTTGAAGTAATTGGCATAAGAAATCTTGTTTAATGTTTAGGATAACGACTTATGATAACCTAGAGTTCAGTTTTCCTGAAAACCTTTTCCATTATGAGTCTTACACTTTCGAACGTCATTCTACACCAATTAGTAAAAAACGACCAAGATGAGCTAGAAATTCATCTTAGAAATCAAACTCTTGATAATGATTCTGCGACAGAGGATCTCGTTGCTGAATTGCATCGAATTTATAGCAGTAAGGGCACAAAAGGCTTTGCTCATTTTGCCGCAGATAGTGAGTTTGCTCACTGGTTAAAACAATTTCGTCAAGGAGAGTTAGATTTCCTGACATTTTCTAATCAATCAGTGCAGCGTTTACAGACAGAATTAGCAAAATATCCGTTCGCAGAAGCGGGTACATTGGTGATGGCTGAATACCAGTCATTGGCAACCGATTATTTGTTTATTGGTATGTTACCCACTTGCCACAGCATGAAAGTGACCGATCAGTTAGGCATTAGTGCGACCGATTATCTTGATATTAATAAGATGGATATTGTTGCGCGAATTGATTTGTCATCATGGGAAACTAACGCTGAATCTACCCGTTACTTGACCTTTGCTAAAGGACGAGTAGGGCGTAAGATTGCTGATTTCTTCCTTGATTTTATGCAAGCAGAGGTAGGTTTAGACGTTAAAGTTCAAAACCAAGTATTGATGCAAGCAGTAGAAGATTTTTGTGCAGATTCGCGTTTAGATAAAGAAGAAAAGCAGCAATACCGTAAGCAAGTTTACGATTATTGCAATGGCCAACTTCAAGCTGGTGATGAAGTTACAGTCAAAGAATTATCAGGTGAATTACCTGCAGCAGATGATGGCACTAATTTCTATGATTTCACCTCTAAACAAGGTTATGAATTAGAAGAAAGCTTCCCTGCCGATCGCAGTGCAATGCGTAAATTGACCAAGTTTGTTGGTTCTGGCGGCGGTATGACGCTTAACTTTGACAGCATGTTATTAGGCGAGCGTATCTTTTATGATGCAGAAACTGATACTTTGACGATCAAAGGCACACCACCTAATTTAAAAGATCAGCTATTACGTCGTTTAAATAGTGATAATTAATACTCGTAGTGAGTATGTCTGCTAGATCAATGATTGACTAAAGCCACCTTGAAGATGTACTCAGTATTGAGTGATATTTTCAAGGTGGTTTTTTGCTATTTACAGCTTTATAGCGGCGAGGATTATGCATTTTTTATATTTGTACGTTGTTCGTAATTTATTCGAACAATGTATTAAAGTGTAACAAATAAGCACCCGCCTGAACATCATTATGATTTTTGTTCATTAGGTTCTGATTTTTGCGTAAATTTGATCTTTATCATTGGCACTGAGCACTAGGGATGGATAATGGTGCAACTATGATAGTTATTAACAATCATTCAGTTCGTTCGCAGCGTGAACTGAATACAGTGAAAGCGATGATTCGCCTATATTGTAAAACGTTGCACCGTGGGGCCGTAATGTGCTCTGAATGTGAAAGTCTTATCGAGTATGTTGAAGAGAGAGTAACAGGTTGTCGTCTTGGTGAAGAGAAGCCAAGTTGTATGCATTGTATTGGGCATTGCTATCAATCTGCCAAGCGTCTTCAGATGATCCATGTTTTACGTTGGACGTATCCACGTTATTTTTGGCGCCATCCATTTCGGGCTATACAATTTAAGTTAGACAATTTACGTAGTGTCCAAATGTCATCCGAGAAAACAAATATTATCGCAAAAACCAGTTAAATCGCTATTAACTGAGTTAAGTGATATTAATTTAAGCTAACAACTGAAACGATTGTCCTTCCTTTTAAATAATGTCATTACATTATTTAAAAGGAAAAAAGGCTGCAGAAATGCAGCCTTTTTTAATTCTTTTTTATCAATTACTGGTGTGCGATTTTCACTAGCACTTGTTGTAATAAGCGAATACGTGGCTCAATGGAAGCCAAATCTAGCCATTCATCAGCACTGTGGAAACCTGCTCCAATCGGACCTAGACCATCTAAGGTTGGAATGCCTAAAACGGCGGTTAGGTTCGCATCTGAACCACCACCAACAGCTTGCCAAGTAATATCAATACCTAACTCTTGACCAACAGCTTCTATTTGAGCCATTAGTACTTCAGTTTGTGGGCTTGGTACCATTGATGGTTTATGAGCTTCGCGCTCAGCGGTGATCGTCACACCATCAACAAAAGGTGTTTCGGTTAATGCGCGAATTTTAGCATCAACCGCAGCATACTCATCGTTATCCCAGAAGCGAACATCCACCACTACTTGAGCAAAATCTGGAACAATATTTGCGCCAGCACCACCACTTACCACACCGGCATTTAAGGTTGTACCTGATTCAAAATCCGTCATTGCGTTAATCGCTAAAATCCAATGTGCCATTTCAGTGATTGCGCTACGACCATTTTGTGGTTCATTACCAGCGTGGGCTGCTTTGCCGTGAAAGCTTAGACAGTAACGTGCCATACCTTTACGCGCTTTAACTAATGAGCCATCAGCACGTGCAGCTTCTGCAACTAATACATGTTTAGCGTTAACGGCAACGCTTTTTAACCATTCTTCTGAGTGTAATGAACCGATTTCTTCATCCGGGTTCATACATACACAAATAGATAATGTTTCTAATGCTGCAGGATCAAGATCGCGCAATGCATAAACGACACTTAATAGCCCTGATTTCATGTCGGAAACACCCGGGCCGTAAGCACGTTCACTATCGTGTGTCATTGGGCGAGCGGCGGCTGTGCCAACTGGGAATACGGTATCCATATGACCAATAAGCATCACATCAATATGTTCAGCTTGGGGCTTATTACGTACCTCTAAACCTGTGCCTGCAATACCACAATCAATGCGCTTAACATTCCAGCCTAAATCAAGGTATTTCTGTGCCATGATCGTTGCTACAACGTCGATACCATCAACGGTTAATGTACCGCAATCAATGTTAATAAGAGGGCGTAGTTCTTCAAGGTAATCATTAAGAGAAAAAGACATAGTAAAGGCTCCAAGCCATGATGGCTTATCGATAATCTAAAATCTAAACAGAGAAACACACTGACACTAAGGTGGTATCAGTGTGGTCAGTCATTACACTAATACATTCATTACAAACATTGCTGCAAAGGCATTTAATACTGAAATTGCAATCATGATTGGAATGTAACGGCCTTCAGTACGAATAGGGCCCATAATACGACCCATGTATTGCACCTGTGAGCCCATTAGATAAATAGCAGGCGCAAGAATCGCAATATGGTCACCATTTAAAATACCTTGGTCAAATAAAGTAATAACCACACCAACAGCACCACCCATTGACATCCACGCGCCAATTAATACTGCTGCAGCTTCACCTGGAAGACCAAAGATAGCCATAATCGGTGAGAATAATGTCCCCATTAATTCAAGAGCACCTGTGATTTGTAATGCTTTAATGATAACGAACGCCATTAATACGTTAGGTACTGTTGAAGTCGTTGCAATTACCCAGCCTTTTTTAGCGCCTTCAACAAAAATATCAGTAACCATTGTTTTTTTGTAGTAGTAGTCATTATGCGTTTTCCTGAGCAACAGTTGTTGGTTTAGTGTCTTTATTGTCTTTACCTTCAGTGATGTTTAAGTACACACGGAAAAGGTTGGCACCGACGAATTTGAAGATAAACATAATCGCAACTGCAAGACCGATAGAAGAAGTTACTGCTGGTTCACCTGATGCTGTAGTTAATGTGAATAGTACAGCCCCTGATGAGAAGAAGTTAACAATCGCAGCACCGGCAGAGAACTGGAACATGGTGAAAATATCCGTTTCTCGTTTGGTTAAATGGCCTTCATCCTGTAACTGACGGGTCATTGCAGCACCGGCATCGGCACTTTGTAGTGAAGCAATTAAAGCCAAACCTGAGTTACCCGGAATACCTATTAGTGGACGCAGTAATGGGGTTAATAATTTACGTGCGGCATCAAGTGCACCGTAATGCTCAAGCACGTTGATCATACCTAGCGCAAACATCACTGTTGGAATGAGTGTTAACGCAAAAATAAAGCCATCACGAGCACCGCTACCACCTTTACCACGAAATGATGTTGAAGCAGCTTCTACGCCGTCGGTGGTATCGCTAACCGAATAAACCACACTACCAAATGAGCCGTTTAGGGTCGTAAAGTCAAATACGCCATACCATTGATTAGATTGCAGTGCGCCTGAGAAGAACACTACGGCAAAAATAAGGGCAAGATAGCTGCCAATGGTAACTTTACGACCTTCTATTGGGTTATTGCTCATAGATATATCCTTATAAACGGAAAATAAAAAATTGTTTGACTAAATAAATCCCGATAATTATTTTTTGGGATGCGTTACCAAGTAACGTATTTAGTGGTTAATTCGGTAATGGCGGTATTTTGATTAAAAATGAATTTGGAATATTGATTGGGGTCAAGATGTGGGAGTGAAAAGTAAGTTTGATGAAATGTGCGTGTAGTATTTGTGATCGGGCTCTATATCGATGGTGATATTTGAGTCAATAACGCAGAAATGGAAATTGTCTAATCAATGATAATGAGTATAAAAATAAATAATCTTTTATATCTATCAATTACTTAGGTTGATAACTTAAAAATAAGACCGCCAAAAAAGCAAAAAAAAACGCACCTCTTTAGAAGTGCGTTAATGTCATTATGATGATTTAATTTAGTTTACGATGTTAAACGTTTTACTGTCATTAACTCATCTTCGTCATCTTGTGCCAGTTGTGCCTCTGTTGCTGGTGGACAGCGATCGACAAACCAGCCCATGTAAGAGCTGACAATCGTGACGATAATACAAACAAAACTTAGCCACATAAATGGTGCGTATGAGAAGGTAGCAACACCTAAAATACTGGCCATATAGATACCATTATCACTCCAAGGCACCATACCAGAGGTTAGCGTGCCACCGAACTCGGCATTACGAGATAGGTTTTTGCGTTGATAACCTAAACGGTCATAGTTTTTAGCACAAATCTTAGGTGTCAGAATTAACGATACGTACATCGCTGAACCAAATACGTTACCAAGGAAAGCGGTTGCAATGGTTGATACTGCAAGACTGCCTGCTGAGTTTACTTTGCGCTCAAATAAACGTGCGATGGTTTGAAGAACGCCGACTTTATCAAGTAAGCCACCAAAACCTAAACCAAAGATAATCACCGCTACAGAGCCCAGCATTGATGACATACCACCACGATTTAGAATCGCATCAATAAACTCAACTCCAGAACTGATTGAAAACGGTGCCCATGCTGCATTAATAGCTTTGATTGGATCCATACCTTGAACCATTATAGCCCATACAATACCCAGTAGTGAGCCAAATGAAATCACAGGGAAAGACGGTAAACGGAACGCCAGTAAAACCAATACCACAACCACTGGAATAAACGATAATGGCGAAATAACAAATTGTTTATCCATTGCTGCAATTACAGAATTGACTTGTGACATATCAATATTGCCAGCGTAGTGGAAACCAACAGCTGTAAATAAAATAGCAGTGATAATATAGCTGATCAGTGAGATCGGTAACATACCTTTGATATGTTCCATGATTTCAACGTTAGACATTGAAGAAGCAAGGATCACTGAATCAGACAGTGGTGACATCTTATCACCAAAATAACAGCCAGAAAGTACCGCACCCGCTGTCATTGGTGCTGGAATGCCCAGACCTTGACCAATACCCATCATTGCAATACCAGCGGTACCTGCGGCTCCCCAAGAAGTGCCTGTTGCTAATGCCGTTAATGAACAGATGATCATTGTCGCAAGCAAGAAAATGGAAGGGTGGATAGCCTCAAGACCATAATAGATAATGGTTGGAACAATGCCGCCAGCAATCCAAGTACCGACGAGAGAACCAACGGCTAATAAGATCAGTACAGCGCCTAAACCATTAGCAATACCTTTAGTGGCTGCTTTTTCTAACGATTTATAATCGTGTCCAAGTTTGATACCGAGTGCAATAATTACAAACCAACCGATATACAGCGCCAGTTGGATTGGCAAATTCAATTTTGAGGTAAAAGAGAATGCAAGGGCAAGGAAAATACCTAGGGCAATAATGACTTGCATTACTGAGGGTAGTTTCACTATTGTCTGTTTTTCCATACTTCTAACCTTGTTTTATCGAGCTTGTTGAAATTGGGTCCAACCCAACCAATCAATACTATTTATCATTGGTTTGTAAATCGGATTGAAAAAGACAGCGACTTAAGCGGCGCTACTTTAGCAAATTGATTTATCATCGTGATAAATAATGTTTTTTTCTGTGATCTAAGTCTTTTTGGTATGGATCTTTCGTAAAACACTGACTTTATTTGTTCTTTTGGTGTTAATTAATGGTTCATATGTTGTGTTTTATATTTTTTGTAAAGTCGTAGTATGTCTATAAAAATCGCATAAAAAGTAGTATCTAGAGTATAAAAAGCTACTAGTTATAATAGTGGTGAACTATCTACCTGCTTATTCACAGTGAGGGAGATTATCAGGGAAAGGCTTTTTTTTCAAAGTTATACCAATGTTAACTTTTTACTAGTTTGATTGCATATTTAATAAATAAGCTCTTTTAATAGCCATTAAGTGTTGTTTTTAGTGGTTTATTGGTTGGTTTTTGTGCTTTTTGGAGCGTTAAAATCAGTGATAATAAAACCTAATATGGCTGATAAGAAACTCAAATGATAATCAAACGGTAAAATATGGTTGGTGATAAACAGCAGTATATTTTACTTATAATTGCAAATTATGCTTGTTTTTGGCTGCGTAAATCTCTATAGATGGGTAAAGAAATTTAATACCACAGGGAGTGTAGTTGCAAATGATGACAGTAGGTTTAGTTGGTTGGCGCGGCATGGTTGGTTCAGTCTTAATGCAGCGCATGGTTGAGGAAGGTGATTTTGCCGTTATCAATCCGGTATTTTTTACCACATCACAAGTCGGTTTAGCGGCGCCTAATTTTGGTAAAGATGCTGGCGTATTACAAGATGCGTTTGATATAGAAGCATTGAAGCGACTCGATGTCGTGATCACCTGCCAAGGTGGTAGTTATACTGAGAAAGTTTACCCAGCATTGCGTCAAGCAGGTTGGAAAGGTTATTGGATTGATGCAGCATCGACATTACGCATGCAGCCTGATTCAATAATTACCCTTGATCCGGTTAACTTTGATCAGATCCAACAAGGGATCCATAACGGTACGAACACTTATGTTGGTGGTAATTGTACCGTTAGTTTGATGCTAATGGCTGTTGGTGGCTTGTATAAAGCGGGACTGGTTGAGTGGATGACATCACAAACCTATCAAGCAGCATCTGGCGCAGGTGCAAAGAATATGCGCGAGTTAATTAGCCAAATGGGCGTGATCAATGATTCGGTAGCCAGTGAGCTAGCCAATCCTGCGACGTCTATTTTAGATATTGATCGTAAAGTGGCACGAACATTACGTGCCGTTGATTTTCCTGCTCAAGAATTTGGTGCGCCACTGGCTGGCTCGTTGATCCCTTGGATTGATGTGAAACGCGATAACGGGCAAAGTAAAGAAGAGTGGAAGGCATCGGTTGAAACCAACAAAATTTTAGGGTTGCAAGATAGTCCAATCCCAATTGATGGTACTTGTGTACGTATCGGTGCGATGCGTTGCCATAGCCAAGCGTTAACATTGAAGCTCAAGAAAAATGTACCGCTTGATGAAGTCGAAGCGATTATTGCGTCTCATAATGATTGGGTAAAAGTGATCCCAAATGAGCGTGATATTACTGTGCAAGAATTAAGCCCTGCTAAAGTAACAGGTACACTATCGGTTCCTGTGGGTCGATTACGTAAACTTGCTATGGGTGATGAGTACCTAAATGCGTTTACGGTTGGTGATCAGTTATTGTGGGGCGCTGCAGAACCATTGCGTCGTACTCTACGTATTTTGTTGGCTGAAAAAGGTTAATTATTATCTAGCCTTGATTAAGATATAAAAAACGCCTGCGGCTTTCTCTTTCTAGTCAAAAGTATGCAGGCGTTTTTATTGATAGCGTTATCGGTTTATTTGTCTGTAATTAATGATTCTTCTTACGCCAACCGCGACCCGAGAGTAGCGAGTTTAGGACATCTTTGTCTGTTAATTTGCTCATACTTACATAAATGACATGCTGTAAGCTGATAATGTTTTTGAGGCCTTATCAGTGAGCTCAGCAACGACTTCTGCGGCGGTTTTGGTGCGCTCTCCCCACGGTTTAACAAAATATGGTTAGTCGGCTGTGATTCAATATAAGACAGATTTGCAGCGATGCTATCATTACCTTCCATTACGGCATTGAGCTCGGCATTATGTTTTACATGGTTGCGGCTTTTTTACTTCGTCTTGAGCAGAAGCAATACTGCTGGAGGTTAAGATAGCGACGCTAAGTGCTGCGATGGAGAACGTTTTGTAATATACGCTAATAACTCTCGGTTGAATGATGAGTGATGCACAATTATACAATCGAGCAATAAAAAGCATGTCAAAACAGGGTTGGATGTTTCATGATGTTAGTGGGTAAATGCAGTGTAAGTAAAATATTGAATTGTTATATATAAACCAATGATTAATAGCTGATGAGGAAATAGGTAACAATATGAGCGTGATTGTCGAGGTATAAAAAAACCCGTCTCAATAATGAAACGGGTTGATGTTATTAAACAGGAATATTACGCAGCTAGATTTTTAGCAGCGAAGTCCCAGTTAACAAGTGACCAGAATGCAGCCATGTAATCAGGGCGAACATTGCGGTAATCGATGTAGTAAGCGTGTTCCCAAACATCAACAGTTAGAAGAGGTGTCATTTTCAGACCTTCTTCAGCAATTGGGCAGCCTGCGTTTGAAGTGTTAACGATTTCTAATGCGCCATCTTCAGTTTTTACTAGCCATGTCCAACCAGAACCAAAGTTATTGATTGCTGAGTCTGTGAATTTAGCTTTGAATTCAGCGAAAGAACCGAAGGTTTTAACAATTGCGTCTGCTAATTCACCAGTAGGCTCGCCGCCGCCATTTGGACTTAGGCAATGCCAGTAGAAAGTGTGGTTCCATACTTGAGCTGCATTGTTGAAAACACCACCAGTAGAAGTCTGTACGATTTCTTCAAGAGATTTTTCAGCAAGGTCAGTACCTTCTACAAGACCGTTTAGCTTAACAACGTAAGTGTTGTGATGCTTACCGTAGTGGTATTCTAGCGTTTCTTGAGAAATATGTGGCTCAAGAGCGTTGATTGCGTACGGTAGAGCTGGTAGTTCAAATGCCATTGCTCAATTCTCCATTTTAATTATTGGGCTTATACCCACGACATTACTTTCTAGTAGGTGTTAGCACCTACTTATTATTTGAATCTGACCGTTTTATTTTAGCAAGTTTTTAGTTTATTAAAAGCATTAAACTTAAAAAAATACCCTATACCGCGTTATTGATTACGTCAATAACCACTTAATAGATATCAATATAACTAAGATTACGCTTTATTATGTAAAAGAGAGACTAAACATAATTTGAAAGTATTTTTATTGGTGACGATAACCAAGTAGAATGGTAGGGTTTATTACAAATGATTATTAGAATCGGACGAGGAAGCGATGGAAACTATCGATAAAATTAAACAACAAATTTCAGATAATGCTATTTTGTTGTACATGAAAGGCTCTCCAAAATTGCCAAGCTGTGGTTTCTCATCACAAGCATCACAAGCGTTAATGAACTGTGGTGAAAAATTTGCGTTTGTAGATATCCTTCAAAACCCAGATATTCGTGCAGAGCTACCTGTTTATGCACAGTGGCCAACATTCCCACAATTATGGATTGACGGTGAACTTATTGGTGGTTGTGACATCATTTTGGAAATGTTCCAAAAAGGTGAATTACAAACATTAATTAAAGAAGCTGCTGCTCGCCGTGATGCACAAGCTGCTGAGTAAGATTGCTGTTTAAGTGTTTTTGTACTTATAAAAAACCGCTACGTTAAACGTTGGCGGTTTTTTATATCAAGCTTAAATCGCAGTCATCATTGTGATGCTATTGCGACTACAGAATCATTGATGCGATCCAGCCAAAAGCAATCAGTGGCAAGTTGTAGTGAATAAACGTCGGTACAACTGAATCCCAAATATGATCATGTTGACCATCGGCATTAAGACCTGATGTTGGACCCAAGGTTGAATCCGAAGCTGGAGAGCCTGCATCACCAAGTGCTGCAGCGGTACCTACAATCGCAATTGTTGCCATTGGCGAGAAACCAAAAGATAAACATAACGGTACATAAATTGTTGCAAGAATAGGGATAGTTGAGAACGATGAACCAATCCCCATTGTTACTAATAGACCAACGACTAACATCAATAATGACGCTAATGGCTTATTGTTACCAATAATCGCTTCAAGTGAATTAACTAAAGTTTCAACGCCACCTGTTGCTTTCATTACTGCAGCAAAACCTGCCGCTGCAATCATAATAAAGCCGATCATTGCCATCATATGTACACCTTTAGTGAACACATCGTGGGTTTCTTTCCATTTGATGACGCCAGTAAAGGTAAACACCATAAAGCCGACTAAACCACCGACAATCATTGAGCCGCTATACAGCTGTGCACCTAATGCTGCAAAAATAGCCCCTACAGCTACATACACATGGCGCATATCGATGACTTTTTTCTCTGGCTCACTGGCAAGAATTTTCTCTTCTGAATATTCGCGTGGCTTACGGTAGCTGACAAATGTTGCCATTAATAAGCCAAACACCATGCCACATGCAGGTAGGATCATTGCGATAGGCACTTGGCTTGCCGCAACATCTAACCCATTATCATGTAAATTTTTAAGCAGAATGTTGTTGAGAAAGATACCGCCAAAACCAATAGGAAGTACCATATAAGGGGTGACTAAACCAAAGGTTAATACACAGGCAATTAAACGGCGATCAAGCTTAAGCTTGGCAAAGACATGTAATAGCGGTGGAATAACAATCGGAATAAAGGCGATATGGACTGGGATAACGTTCTGAGAAGAGATGGCAAGCAATACTAAAATGATAAGAACGCTATATTTCACACCAGTAGCTGCCGCAATATTTTCATGGCCGCTAATGCGCTTAATAACTTTTTGAGCGAGGACGTCAGTAATACCTGAACGTGAAATCGCGACGGCAAACGCACCTAACATGGCGTAGCTTAGAGCGGTTGTGGCACCGCCACCTAATCCACCTTCAAAGGCTGAAATCGTATCGGTGAGCGATAAACCTCCGATAAGACCACCAATAATGGCACTAAATGTAAGAGCAACCACGACATTGACACGCATTAAAGCGAGTACCAGCATGATGCATACGGCGATAATTACAGGGTTCATAAAACGTGAGTTCCATCCGTTAGTTGCATTATTACTTCGTTCGATTGTCTGGCAGTGTTCAACACTGCTAGATGCGATTTAATTATAATTATGAGACTTTGATCCCATATCACACAGTGTGCTTGATTTTCAGCATTTGTCGAGAAAAAAATTCCATAATTATGTTTATAAAGAATAAGCCTTTTTAGTATTTATCACTTTGTTTTATATGCCAAAAAAAAGCGAGCATCACGCTCGCTTCTTATGATTAAACATTTTATTGATAAAAAACTTAAGGGGCTGTGGTTATTACGCTTTTATTCTCTATCGTGAGGTTTAGGCCATTAGTGTTTATAAATGACGCTATTTCCGTTTGCATTTCTTGGGTCACGGCAGGACTAATTGTTGAATCGAGCAGTGATGAATGGTCACCTTGATTAAATAAAATGGCATTGTGTACTAATTGGTTAGTCGTGCTTTGGTTAGTGATCATTAGATCTAAGCCACTAATTAGCGGGGTTGTGCCGGTAAACGGAGAGTAGGGGTGTAAAATCGTGGTACCGTCAACGGTTGCTCCTAATGGGGTCATATTAGGAATGGTCGCATCATTTTTTACTTGAGCTAAATATAAGCCTGTATTTGGGCTTACTAGAGGAGCATGGTTAGTTGGATCGATAGTATCTAATACCGTTTGAGCCGCGTACGCAAAGCTATTAAAAGTGGCATATATTGCGGTTAAGGTTGCAACAGAACTCGCATCGCCTTTAGCAATTAGATCCGCCTGATAAACATTAAAGCATACATCAGGTTGCAATGATTGTTGCTGGCAAAAAGCGGCAAAGGTTGGATTGGTTGTCGCCATTAAGTTGCCTTTAACAAAATCTCCAAAACTACCAGAGTTTAGTAATAAGTAAGGAATTTCACCGCCAGGGTTAGCTAAAGCAAGGGCATTTATGTCGAATAAGAGTGCATCAGTTTGCGGTATGTCTACGGGACGATTTGCAATGTTGGCCACACTGACACCGGTGATAGCGCCTAAAGAGTGACCAATAAAGTTAACTCCTTGCGCTGGATCGAGCGTTTTTAAATTACCTAAACTCCCAATTGCAGCGGCATCACTTGATGCAATAGTCGCAAATACTTGCCCAATTGCTGCACGCAATCCAATTATATCTGTTGCACTTTGGCGAAGGTTATCTCTGGCAACAGTGAGTGCCGATAAATTTAAATAGTACTCAGGGTGACCATCACTGGCGCTGCCATCAACCCCTGCAATTGCTCGACTGCCATGCAATGGATGATCGATGGCAAAAATCGCTTGGCACTGCTCATTTATAATATTATCTGCTAGAGCTAATACGGTTTCTTTGGTGCTAGTAATGCCATGTAAATAAATACTGGTGGCATTCTTTGCTACCTGATCACAACTCGGGTCTACAGGTAGAATCAAGGTGTAATCAAGATATTGTACTGATTGTAGCTTGGGCAATGGACTAAAGCGGGTGATCAATCGTTGTGGATCAAGCTGGTTGCCATCAGCTAATGTCAATGTTGCGCCTGTTAGTGTCACCAGTAAGCGACGTTGTATGTCTGCATCACTAGCCGCTGCTGCAATGTCTGCTGGAGTAATATTGAGTTGAGCTAATTGCGCAACAATTGCTGCTTTATCAGCGTCACTACTTGAGGTTAATACTGAGCTGATAATGGCTAAACTTGGCATACCACTTTGCCAAGGCGTTGTTGCAAAACCTGCGGCAGTATTATCTAAAAAATAGGGCAGTGCTATTGTGCCAGTATAGATTTCCCCTTTTGCTTGTGGTGTGGTTTGCTTAGTATCGGTGAGATTGGAGAAACTAAATAGGTTGCGTAAATCTGAGGTTGAGACTTGATCGTTAATCGCACTGCCTTTCCAAATGGTATTAGCACCTTGCTGTAATGCCAGTGCTGTTGCTGCTTTAACGGCATATACCGCATCACCGATAGAAGCGGTTGTAAACCAACTTGAGAACATAATGCTGTCTTGGTTAACCCCTACCTTTACAAATTCAGCTTCTGTGGCGTGAGTAATGTCTTGGGCTGCAACCAGTGCCGCAACCGGAGCTGGCGCATTGGCTTTTAAGACCGCATAGCTATTACTCATACCGACACTATCACCATTGCTGTCTTTAAGATCGCTTGTAATAGCAAACATATAATTAGTAGCGGGTTTTAATGGTTTTAACAGCACTACAGTGAGCGTGGTACCTGATGCTGATAATATAAAGTCGCCATTATTTTGAGTGAGTTTAGTCGGTTCTATGGTGTTGGTACTGGTGGTTGGATCGCTAGACTCAATTAAATAAAAGCCATTAGCTAGCGTTGTGCTATCAAGATCATGCCCTATAAATTGCAGCTGTAATGGTTGACTGGTACTCCAACCATCGGTGTGTCCCATTGTTATTAATGGATCGCTAATATCATTGGCATCAGCAGCTGCAACTTCGGTATTTAAAGTGCCGTCGCGACTGTCCATTAATAAATAAGTGGGTTGAACAAGGGTAGGGCTTTGTGGATCAGTGATTAAATCAAAGTTGATTTTAGTCGCTGCGTTAATGCTATCGGTAATATTGGGATCCAGTGTTGGTGTCCCTTCTAATTTGCTGTCGCCACCACACCCTATTAGCCCCAAACTTGTTGTTAGTATCGTTAAAATATACTTGTTCATATATTTCCTTATTTAAATGTTGTTATGCATTGTGGCTAAAAGGCATAGTTAATTTGTGCAGCTCCAATATAAGCAACACTGCTGGCAGTAAAACGGTGGTCAGTTTCAATAAAGTCGTTGTCTTTGCCATAGATATAACTCAAGCCAATATCAATACTTAAGCGAGGACTATGTTGGTAAGTGACGCCGGCTGAATACCAGTAGCGGTCAGTATCTGGAATACTAAGCGTGGCTTTACCGCCTTGTTCATCAAAGGCAAATCCAGCGCGTAAGGTAATGGTAGAGTTGAGGGTGTATGTGGTGCCAATAGCCCATCGAAATGCATCGCTATAATCTTCATCTTTTAGTAAGCAAATCCCTGGCATTTGACCATTGAAATTACATTGTGCGTTGGTGGCACGTAACTCTTTAAATGAACTCCATTGGGTCCAAAAAAGACTGTAATGAACCGCAATTTTCGGATTAAGCTGATGAAAACCAGAAAATTCAGCGGTGGCGGGTAGAATAACTGGGAGTTTTCCTTTAATGGTTTGACCGCGATTGGCACTGCCTAATACTAATCCGGAGTAATCAGTAAAATCGCCTTTAAAATCAAGATTAACTTTTGAACGGTAAGCGAGTCCAAAACGGTTATTATCATTTAATTGATAGAAAGCACCGATGTTCCATCCCCAGCTCCAAGTGTCACCTTCCATGTTAATGGTTTTATCACTGGGTTTAATCGTAGGATAGAACGGTAACGCATTCTGTCCATAATGGCGATAGAGTTCAGCTTTGGCATAAACAGCATTGAGACCAACCCCAAGGCTTAGTTGGTTATTAACTTTGTAAGCAATACTAGGGTTTAAATTGATGGCTACCAGTGAGGTTTTACCAGCAGAACTACCATCATAAAAATCGGCGGGATAATCGGTGGTTACGCCGTAGCCTGAAAATAATGCTAGCCCCCAAGAAAGGCGCTCATTAAGCGGTTGAATAAAATAACTAGCAGGTACAAAAGCGGTTGGAGCAACATTTTTGGCAGTTTGGATGCCGTTAGGTGCGTCATGGGCGATAACATCAATCTCAGGTATAACAATACTGCCGACAACTGATACTGTCATGGTGTTAAATTTTGTCATTGCCGCGGGATTGCGAGAGATGACCGCTGCGTTATCAGCGATAGCAGCCTCTCCTGCAAAAGCGCGGCCTAAACCTGACGCTGATTGTTCTGAGACTTGAAATCCGGCACTAAACGCAGAAGTACTAGTCAGCGCTGCACAAAGCGCAAGGGAAAGATAACGTATATTTACGGACATTATTCTGCCTCTCAGTTGTCGTTATGTTATTTTTTATTCATCCATGAGGAAAAACAAAACGCATTACAGACCAAGTATAAGATTAATGTTAAGTAATTGTTAATTTTTACATCTATTTATTTGATGACGATGTGAGAGGTATAAAAAACCCATACAGGATGGGTTTAATAAAAAATTCAGCGCAATTTAGATTATTTGTTGCCAGTGTCGTCTGTTGGTGGCGTGAATAATGGCCAGCCACCTAGTTGTTTCCATTTATTAACGATTTTACAAAATAATTCAGCGGTACGTTCAGTATCATATAATGCTGAGTGCGCTTCTTTATTATCAAATGGAATTTCAGCTGTTTGACAGGCTTTAGCCAACACAGTTTGTCCAAAGGCTAAACCGCTTAATGCTGCGGTATCAAAGGTCGCAAATGGATGAAATGGATTACGTTTTAGTTTCGCGCGCTCAGAGGCAGCCATCACAAAGCTATGATCAAAAGTCGCATTATGCGCCACCATAATCGCACGAGTGCAATCAGTGTTTTTTTGTTCTTTTCTGATTTGCTTATAAATTTCTTTGAGTGCAACTTCTTCAGATACCGCGCCACGTAATGGGCTAAAAGGATCACGAATGCCGTTAAATTCTAACGCTTCTTTATGCAAGATTGCACCTTCAAAAGGAGCGACATGGAAGTGAATAGTTGTTGCAGGTTTTAGCCAACCATCTTCATCCATTTGTAAAGTGACAGCACAAATCTCTAATAAGGCATCTGTTTTGGCATTAAAACCTGCAGTTTCAACGTCAATAACGACTGGAAAGTAGCCGCGAAAGCGACTTTTTAAGGTATTACATTGGTTATCTTGGCTCATAGTACTGCTGTCAAAATAAAAGAATCACCTAGTATGGCAGATTAAGCGTTTAATTTCATTGCTGTTCAATCATAGAAATACGATTTGAAGTAACGATGACTCAATTGAGTAATAGAAGGCTAAAGCTCATACCATAAATGCCGATATAGCAGTGTAACGTTATTATCGTCGTTGTATTATTTTCTCTTAGTCTGGTTATAAAATGAATTCAATAGAATTATTAATGCCTTGGTTACGAATTGGATTAGTTATTAGTGTATTTATTTCAATATCGAATGCTGAGGCTAAAAACTATCTTGCCTCGCCACATCAATCACAGTGGCAACTTGTGGTTGATACGCCTTTAGAGTGTCGATTAGAACACGCCATTCCAGCTTATGGAACTGCGCAGTTTTCAGCACGTTCCAGTAAAAAAATGAACCTGCATTTTGAGTTGAAAATGCAGCGTCAACTTGGAGCAACCCGCAATGTTAAGTTAACTTCAATGCCACCGAGTTGGATGCCTGGCGATGCGGCTCATGCGATGGTTAATTTAAAATTCTTCAAACAATTTGATGGCTATATTGAAGGTAATACCGCCTGGCAAATGTTGGCGGAGTTAGAAGATGGACGTAATCCAACGTTTAGCTATAAAAGTTGGCCAACTCAGCAACAACGTCAGTTAGAAGTTGGTTTATCTGCGGTTAATTTTAATAAATCGTATCAACTTTTTAGTCAATGCCTGAATAACTTGATGCCATTTAGTTTTGACGATATTGCCTTTACTATTTTGCATTATAACAATGATAGTGATGAGCTGAATAATATGTCACAGCAGCGGTTAGCGCAGATTGCTGATTATGTGCGTTATTCTGATGATATCGATTTAGTGTTAGTTGCTGCATACAGTGATTCAGCACTAGGAACCGCGGCAGGACAACAGTTATCAGAACAACGAGCAGCTAAAATTGAAGATTACTTTAGAGGGTTAGGCTTACCCGACAATCGTATTCAAGTTGAAGCACATGGAAAACGGCGACCGATTGCCGATAATTCAACCCCTGTCGGTCGACATCAAAATCGTCGAGTGGTGATTTCATTAGGGCGTAGTCAAATTTAAACTCATTATGAGCGCAATGTTAATCGTCTGTTGACATAGGTTATTGATAACACCTTTATGATAATGCTGTTGATCAGCGAATAAGGATTTAAATATGAATAAGCGTCTATTAATCGGTATCGTAATTATTGTCGCAGTAATTGCTGGTATAAAAATGTTCACTACCACGGTTGAGAATGTGGCAATAGATACCACCAAGGAAGTGCTCAACAAAGTCGTTAAAGTAGATTTAAAGCCCGTTGCTGAAGCAATAAAAAATCAACAATTGTGTAAACCTGGTGCGGCAACTGAATTACAGGCGCTAGGTCATGAAGGTCAGCCTTTAGCACGAAGTATGGCTTATATCGCCCTTGCCCAAGAAAGCTACCTTCAAGGCGATAAGCAAAAAGCAGCAATAGAATTACAGCAATCTCTTGATGCTAGTGGTAAAAAAGTCTCACCTCAACAACGTGATGAGTTATTAAATGCGCTTGGTAAAGGGGCTGCAGAGCTTGCCGCTAAACGTAAACAAAATGGCTTTAATATTGACTGTACACCATTGTAATAACTAGATTATTAGCCTCAAAAAGGAGCATTTTAATGCTCCTTTTTTGTTGGTGACGATTATGGATGAAATAGATATACCAATATCAAAGCGATGTTAGATTTCTATTTTGTCTTTGTACTCGCATAAATCTTCAATAATACAGCTACCGCAGCGAGGTTTACGTGCGATGCAGGTATAGCGACCATGCAAAATTAGCCAGTGGTGGACATCGACTTTAAACGCAGCCGGAACAACTTTTAGCAATTTTTCTTCCACTTGCTCAACATTTTTCCCCATCGCAAATTTCGTGCGATTACAAACTCGAAAAATATGGGTATCAACTGCAATAGTTGGCCAACCAAAGGCTGTGTTAAGGACGACATTAGCAGTTTTTCGACCGACACCAGGTAATGCTTCTAATGCTTCGCGATTTTCAGGGATTTTTCCATTGTGTTTATCTAATAGAATACGGCATGTTTTGATGACGTTTTCAGCTTTAGAATTAAATAAGCCAATGGTTTTTATATATTGCTTCACACCATCAATACCAAGATCAAAGATAGCTTGGGGAGTATTGGCGATAGGGTAAAGTTTATCTGTGGCTTTGTTGACACTAACGTCAGTCGCTTGGGCTGATAGCAACACCGAGATTAATAGCTCAAATGGTGTTGTCCAATGAAGTTCAGTTTGTGGGTGTGGATTTTCAGCTTGTAATCGTTCTAATATCTGAACCCGTTTTTGATTATTCATAGTCTTTCCTGACAAACGTAGTGTAAATATCACCATTATTGTTGAGGGTGAGCACCGAACGGTAATAGTTACAATTGTGATTATAATTATAGATATATCAATAGTAAAAACTGGCCCGAAAGCCAGTTTTATTATAAGTAGATAACAATAACAATATTACTTAACATCAGTAATATGAGCACGCTCTACTTTGGGTTGTTGTTCTAACGCAGATTGCTTATCGGCTTTATATTTATCAATAACATTTTTCACTGCAATCATGAAACCGACACCAAGGAAAGCACCTGGTGGTAACATCGCCAGTAAAAAACTGCTATCAAAATGAAATATTTGAATATGCAGTACTGATGCCCAATCGCCTAATAAACGGTTAGCGCCATCAAACAATGAACCTTTACTTAAGATTTCACGCATCGCACCCAGTAAAAACAGGGCAGATGTCATACCAAGCCCCATCCATAAACCGTCTAAAACAGCAGGCAATGGTTTGTTTTTAGAAGCAAAAGCTTCAGCTCGACCAATAATAATACAGTTAGTTACGATCAAAGGAATGAAGATACCTAATGATTTATATAAACCATAAACATAGGCATTCATTAATAATTGTACGCACGTTACCAGTGATGCAATGATCATCACGAATACTGGAATACGTATTTCTGACGGCACTAATTTTCGAATTACTGAAATGGTAAAATTAGACATCACCAATACCATGGTAGTGGCAAGTCCTAAACCTAATGCGTTGGTTGCGGTTGATGATACCGCCAGTAATGGACATAGACCTAACAGCTGTACTACTGTCGGGTTGTTATACCATAAACCATTTTTCATCAACTCTTTATAAGATGTGGTCATAATTATTCACTCGGACAGTCTAGTGGCTGGCTAAGAATTTGCTGCTGATTATTTTGCCAGTACAACGATATATTTTTGACGGCTTTTACCACAGCACGCGGTGTAATCGTCGCTCCTGTAAATTGGTCAAATTCACCGCCATCTTTACGTACATGAAACTTAGGATCGTTGGCACCATTAACACGCTTACCAGTAAAACTATAGATCCAGTCACTGACAGAGGTTTCAATTTTATCACCAAGTCCCGGTGTTTCATGCTGCTCTAGAATACGTACACCAGTGATAACCCCTTTCGTATCAAGTCCAACAATCAGTTTAATCGCACCGCTATAACCATCAGGAGCAATACCTTCAATAGCAATACCTGTAGGCTTACCATCTTTGGTCGCGATATAAGCCGGCATTGCCGTTTTGGTACCGATATATTGCAGGTTTTTAACTAAGGTACAGCGCTTATAAAGTAAATTATTGTGACTACTAACAGGAATAACTTGGTTTAAGGTATTCAATAACTGTTGCTGTTGTTGCTGAAAAATACGATCAGCGGTGAAATAGTGAGTAAGAGAAACTAATGCCGTTGATAACAAAGCAAAAATTGCTAGAATCAAACCATTTTTTTTCATTGATTTAAACATGGTCATACTCATTATTAGTGTCCGTAAGTGCGTGGGCGGGTGTAGTAATCAATGATAGGTACACATAAATTACCCAACAATACCGCAAAAGCAACCCCATCAGGAAAGCCACCCCAAGTTCGGATCAAATAGATCATTACGCCAATAAAAGCACCAAAGATCAGTCGGCCTTTTATTGTTGTTGATGCGGTAACGGGGTCGGTTGCTATAAAGAATGCACCCAACATTGTTGCACCAGAGAACATATGTAATAGCGGTGACGCGGCAACGGTTGGATCTATGACATAAATAATGCTGCTAATTACGAATAATGAACTCAGCATTGCAACAGGAATGTGCCATTGAATAACACGTAATTTAAGCAGTAATAAACCGCCTAATAAGAAGCCAATGTTAACCCACTCCCAACCAACGCCGGCCAATGTGCCATACACTGGTTTTTTCATCGCTTCAGCAACGGTCATACCTGTTTTTAATGAGGTTTTTAGCGTGTCTAATGGTGTCGCCATGGTATAACCATCAACGGACATTTTCAGCTGTTGAACACTAAAGCCATCAGGGGTAAAGCCAGTGAAAATGGCAGACAAACTATCCATAAAGGTAACGGGATTAGCACTTAATGATACCGGTGGTAACCAGGTTGTCATCTGAACTGGGAATGAGATTAACAATACAACATAGGCAACCATTGCTGGGTTAAATAAGTTCTGTCCCATACCACCATACAGGTGCTTTGCGATTACGATAGCAAAGAATACCCCGATAACAGTGATCCACCATGGTGCTAAAGGTGGAATTGAAATACCAATCAATACCCCCGTTAACAGTGCAGTATTATCACGCAGATAAGGTGCTAATGGACGTTGGCGTAATTTTAGTACGATGACTTCAAATATAATCGCGCAGATAGATGCGAAAACGATTTGGATCAGGGTTCCAAGACCAAAAAAGTAGCATTGAGCAACAACGCCAAACATTGCGCATAAAATAACCGTACGCATGATGACACTCGTACTACGACGATTATGTGCATGGGGTGAGCTGGCAATATTAAAAGCCACGATTATTCTTCCTCAATGTTAGGTTGTACTTTATGGACTTGCTGAGCTGCTTTACGGGCTTTAGCGCGTGCAACGGCAGCAGCGACAGCGGCTTTTTTAGGATCGCTTTCAACGTTAGCGTTCACTTCAGCCGTAGCTTCTGCGGCAGGGGTTGATGGTGCCTGTTGAGCAGCTTTACGGGCTTTAGCGCGTGCAACAGCAGCAGCGACAGCGGCTTTTTTAGGGTCGCTTGCAACGTCAGTGTTCACTTCAGTCGTAGGCTCAGAAGCTGCGGTTGCTTGCTCTTGTTGAGCGGCTTTACGGGCTTTAGCGCGTGCAACAGCAGCAGCGACAGCGGCTTTTTTAGGATCGCTTTCAACGTTAGCGTTTACTTCAGCCGTAGCTTCTGCGGCAGGGGTTGATGGTGTCTGTTGAGCAGCTTTACGGGCTTTAGCGCGTGCAACAGCTGCGGCGACAGCGGCTTTTTTAGGATCGCTTGCAACGTCAGTGTTTACTTCAGTCGTAGGCTCAACAGCAGATGTTGCTTGTTGTTGCTGGGCTGCTTTACGGGCTTTAGCGCGTGCAACAGCTGCAGCAACAGCATCTTTTTTATCTGTTACTTGCTCTGTAGGTTGTTCTGTATCCGTTTGTTGCTGCATTAACTCTGCATGTTTCGCTGCTTTTTGTTCACGTGCTTGCAGTTTTCGTTGTTTACGCAGTGCTGCCATTTCGCTGTTATCTGGTACTGCATTTGCTTCTGATGTAGAAGCTGCTTGCCTCGCTTTTGCTTTTGCTATCGCAGCTGCTACTGCCGGTTTAACCGCTGCTGGTGCAGTGTCGGTTGCGGCAGCTTGTTTCGCTTTAACACGGGCAATAGCGGCTGCAACGGCATCGTCACCACCTGTTGTTGCCATTTGCTGACGACGATCGGTGGCTGCTTTAGCAAAGCGGTTTTCACGTTCAGCTTTATCGCGTTCCATACGCTGTTGTTTAGCTTCGAAACGCTGACGAGCACGTTCAGCACTCATTTCGTCTTGTTTACGTTCCCAAATTTCAGCTTTGGCTTGACGGTAATACTGTACTAACGGAATTTCACTCGGACAAACATAAGCACAAGCGCCACATTCAATACAGTCACTTAAATTATATTCTTCACATTTTTCGTAGTTTTTATCTTTGGCATACCATTGTAATTGTTGTGGTAACAATGATGATGGACAAGCATCGGCACAGGCTGAACAGCGAATACAAGCCATTTCATAGGTATGTAACGGTAATTCTTTACGCTTAGGTGTTAAAATACAGTTAGTAATTTTGGTGATAGGCACATTTGCATGAGGCAGTGTAAAGCCCATTAGTGAGCCACCAATAATCACTCGAGGATATTTTTTATCGGCTTGATAGCCAAATTTCTCAAGCAAGTACGCAATTGGCGTTCCTAATAACGCAAACACATTACCACGTTCTTTAAAGGCTTCACCGGTTAATGTTACTACGCGTTCAATTAATGGTTCACCGTCAACAATCGCACGTTTAATCGCAAATGCCGTTCCCACGTTTTGCATAATAACCCCAATTGAGGTTGAACGTGCTTGGCTTGGTACTTCGCGGCCAGTTAAGATCTTAACTAATTGCTTGGAGCTACCAGAAGGGTATTTAGTCGGAATCACGCGAATAAGAATATTATCATCTTCGCTGACACAAGCTTCTAATGCTTTAATGGCATCGGGCTTATTATCCTCAATACCAATGATGGTTAATTTAGGCGCGATGATATGACATAAAATACGAATGCCTTCAATAACTTCATCGGCATAGTCTTGCATTAGTCTGTCATCGGCTGTGATATAAGGTTCACATTCTGCGGCATTGATAATTAAAATATCAACGTTACCTAAACCACCTTGCAGTTTTCGTGCAGTAGGAAAACCTGCGCCACCTAAGCCAGCAATACCAGCAAGTCGAATCGCTTCAATAAGTTCAGCAGGATCACGATCTTGATAATCAGGATATTGTGTGCCACGACACCAAGTATCTTGGTGGTCGGTTGAGATAACAATAGATAGATCAGTTAAGCCTGAAGGGTGAGCGGTGGTACGTTGTTCTATCGCAGTAATCGTGCCAGAGCTCGGTGCGTGAATAGGCACACACATCGCAATATCACCTTGCGTTAGTGGTTGGCCTTTTAGTACGTGATCGCCGATGTTGACAATAATGTCGCCACGAGAGCCGATATGTTGTTTTAACGGTAATACCAATTCACTTGGAATGCCCGCAGCTTTGATCGGTTGCTTACTTGACAATAGTTTGTTTTCAGCAGGATGAATGCCGCCATGGAAATCCCACAGCTTGCCTTGTTTAATTTGTTCAATAATTGAGAGCATGACTACGGCTTAACCTTTTCTACATTCGCTGTCGCAGCAATATTAACCACGGGTATTTGGTTGAGTTGCCATTTCCAGTTATCCGGTGTTTCTTCAACAGGGATCATTTCAATACAGTCAGTAGGGCAAGGAGAAACACAAAGATCGCAGCCTGTACATTCGTCTTTTATTACAGTGTGGATTGCTTTAGTGCCGCCAACAATGGCATCAACAGGGCACGCTTGAATACACTTGGTGCAACCAATACACATATCTTCATGAATAAAAGCGACTTTTTTAATGCTGTTGGTGACTTTATCAGAAGCTTGAGGCACTTCAACACCCATTAAATCAGCCAGTTTCTCAATGGTTGCTTGGCCGCCTGGTGGGCATTTATTAATGATTTCACCATTAGCAATAGCTTCAGCATAAGGACGACAACCCGGAAACCCACATTGACCACATTGTGTTTGCGGTAAAATGGCATCAATTTGCTCAACAATTGGATCAGCTTCAACTTTGAAACGTACTGAAGCAAAACCTAAAATAATGCCAAATATTGCAGCTAATACTGCGAGCACAATGGCAGCAATTAAGATCCCGCTCATTACAATTTCACCAATCCAGTAAAGCCCATAAAGGCAAGAGACATAAGACCTGCAGTGATCATCGCAATAGATGCACCTTTAAAGGGCGCAGGCACATCAGCGGCTGCAATTCGTTCACGCATGGAAGCAAATAATACTAATACCAATGAGAAACCCACCGCAGCACCAAAACCATAAATGACAGATTGGATAAAGTTATGGTGCTCATTGGTATTTAATAAAGCCACACCCAATACCGCACAGTTAGTCGTGATCAATGGTAAGAATATACCCAGCAAACGATAGAGTGTTGGGCTAGTTTTATGAACTACCATTTCAGTAAATTGCACCACTACTGCGATCACAAGTATAAAGCTCAGTGTGCGTAGATATTGGATGCCAAGAGGATCCAAAATGTAGGTTTCAACGAGATATGCGCACACAGAAGCGAGGGTTAGCACAAATGTTGTTGCTAAGCCCATTCCGATTGCTGTTTCTAGTTTCTTAGATACACCCATAAAAGGGCATAGACCTAAGAATTTAACGAGTACAAAGTTGTTAACCAACACTGTCCCGATGAGGAGTAACAGGTATTCAGTCATACCAAATTCATTATCATTGCAAGAGATCTTAACATTATCTGATTTTGTGAGCGCTATAACAACTCCTCAAGGGTAGGGTTTTATCTATTAATTGTATTAAATTTAGCTAGTTGATTGAAAAGTAAGTTTTTAGTTAACGATAATTCTTATTTTGTCGTTGTTATTAAAATTGAGTTGTTGATCAAATGTGTTTTTTTTGAGTGGTGATGGTATGCAGTGTGTTTTTTTTAAGTAGTCAAGCTGCTAATAGGTATGAGTGGATGACTGTTTTTCATCGAAGTTTTTTTAAATTGTGATTTTGTCGGTTGTAAACATAGCTAATTTTGCGTTTGATATAGTGAGTTAAATATAAATAGTGTTAGTGTTAACACGCCTGATGAATAAACATAGCTTATAGGATAGAACAATGGATATTTTATTACTCAGTAACGGTAAAATTGCAGGAAATACCCACGTAATGGAATTTGCGGCAGATGCAATTATCGATCAAGTTAAACGTACTGGGGCTAAGCATTTTGTAGTCATTCCATACGCAGTTATTCGTTCAAGCCACGATGATCGAGTGGCATTAGTTCAAGCAACATTTGATAAGTTAGGATTGGATTGCATTGCAACAGGTTTGCACAATGCACCAGATCCAGTAGCAGCCATTGAACAAGCTGACGGTATTATTGTTAGTGGTGGTAATACATGGGTACTTAATAAAACCTTGCATGATTTAGGTCTTGTTGGACCCATTCGAAAAGCTGTATTAAAACAAGGTAAAGCTTATATTGGTTGGAGTGCAGGGACCAATATTGGTTGTCCAACGATCCGTACGACTAATGATATGCCAATTGTTACTGGTGCTATTTTATCATCATTAAACTTTGTTCCTTTTCAAATTAATCCACACTATTTAGAAGCATCAGTTGAAGGTCATATGGGTGAAACCCGTGATGAACGTATTCAAGAGTTTCTTGAGATTAATAAGCATGAACCGGTTATTGGTATTCCTGAAGGAACATGGTTAGCTATTGCTGATAATAATATTAGTTATCATGCAGCGAATGGTAAACCATTAAAATTCTTTAGCTATGGTAATGAACCTGTTTATTATCAACCAGGCGATGATGTGCAGTTTTTAATGGATCTTAGTTACTGAGTGCATTGTTACTATTTTGTGCTGATAAACAAGGCTAGCCATCAGGCTAGCTTTTTTAATTTTTTTCATTAAAAAGGCTTGATTTTTAAGAAGTGCCTAATCATCTGGTGTTTTGGCTGTTGTCCACAATTTCTGTGGATAACTATGTTGATGATCGTCGCTAAATTGAGGGCTGTTGATAAAATTCAAAATGGCAAAATAGGCACTATTCGTAATGATAATCAGACGTCTGGTAAGAACATAAACACAACATTGCTACTAATAATGAGTAATTATAAATATATGTAGCGTGATATTAAAAGTTATAAATATTGGAAAAGCTGTGGATGATAGTTAATTTATTAGTCGTTACAGCATTCAATAATTGAATATTGTCTTCTAAAATCAATGATATCTGCTAAGTATGGATAATTAAGCCTCATTAAAAAGTGTTTTTTTAGTAAAAAGACATAAAAAACGATGAATTATTTTATCGTACATTATAAATTTTAATTTTATCCGTACTCATTAAGAGTTATTGTTATTTGGTATCTATTTGAAGTAAAAGATATTTTATTATTTGTTAATGTGATGCCTATGTTCACATAATAAATCACATCGAGATGCATTACTCTTGATTATATATTATTAGTGATATATTCATTAGTAAGTATTTATTGTTGATAGACCTTTACTTATTATTTAACGGCATTAAGTATTTCTGTATTCATTATTGCCTTCTATCTTTACTAACATTAGTCAGTAAGCGATGAAATACACAATGTTAAATGATTACATTTTATATGTATCGATATCTGTTTTGATTTTTAACCCAGCACTCGTTGGTTTTGCTTCAGTAATAAAAATATAAAGTCCAAAGGGGATTTAGTGTTAATACTAGATTGTGACTTTTACTGTTAATATTGATTTTGGTGTTCAATTTTTGTTCGGTGTTTTATTACTGAAGCTATTTTTTATATATTCTACCTCTACCTCTACCTCTACCTCTACCTCTACCTCTACCTCTACCTCTACCTCTACCTCTACCTCATATCACACGTTCTAACTCTTCAAACCAGTATTGACATTGCTGGATGGGTGCTCACAATGATAGACAGTATTGTTATTACGGATAAATGTAATGAGTAAACTGTTTAATCTTGTCTCTGATTATTCTCCAGCGGGCGATCAACCTACGGCAATTGAGCAATTAATGGATGGACTGGATTCTGGTCTTGCACAGCAAACGTTACTTGGCGTAACGGGATCAGGAAAAACGTTTACAATTGCTAATGTTATTGCTCAAGCCAATCGTCCGACTCTTATCATGGCACCCAATAAAACCTTAGCTGCGCAGCTCTATGGTGAAATGCGGGATTTCTTTCCTGATAATGCGGTTGAATATTTTGTTTCCTATTACGATTATTATCAACCAGAGGCTTATGTACCCACCACTGATACATTTATTGAAAAAGATGCATCAGTAAACGCCCATATTGAACAAATGCGATTATCTGCAACCAAAGCATTAATGGAACGACGTGATGTTATAATCATTGCTTCAGTGTCTGCTATTTATGGCCTTGGTGATCCCGAATCTTATTTGAAAATGATGCTTCACGTTCGCCGAGGTGATGTACTTAATCAGCGTGACATTTTGCGTCGTTTAGCTGAATTGCAATATAAACGTAATGATGCTGTTTTTGAACGTGGTACGTTTCGTGTTCGTGGCGAAGTGATTGATATTTTTCCGGCAGAATCTGAAAAAGAAGCCATTCGACTTGAATTATTTGACGATGAAGTAGAAGTTATTTCAGCGTTTGACCCACTTACTGGTGCTATCATTCAACGCGATTTAGCACGGACAACGATTTACCCTAAAACTCACTATGTGACACCAAGAGAGAAAATTCTAGAAGCGATTGAAGGGATTAAACTTGAACTCACGCAGCGTAAGCAACAATTACTAGATAATAATAAATTAGTTGAAGAGCAGCGTATTTCTCAGCGAACCCAGTTTGATATTGAAATGATGAACGAATTGGGTTTTTGTTCTGGTATTGAAAACTATTCACGTTATCTCAGTGGGCGTACTGAGGGTGAGCCACCACCAACATTGTTTGATTATCTTCCTGCTGACGGTCTATTAATCATTGATGAGTCACACGTTACAGTTTCTCAAATTGGTGCCATGTTCCGCGGTGACCGCTCGCGCAAAGAAAATCTGGTTGAATATGGATTTCGATTACCTTCAGCACTCGATAATCGACCTATGAAGTTTGAGGAATTTGAATCATTAGCACCACAAACTATTTATGTGTCGGCGACACCTGGTAATTATGAAATTGAAAAATCGGGTGGGGATATTGCAGAGCAAGTGGTGCGTCCGACAGGATTACTCGATCCTGAAATAGAAGTTAGACCCGTAGCGACCCAAGTTGATGATTTACTTTCTGAAATTAATATTCGCTCAGCTAAACAAGAACGCGTATTAGTCACAACGCTAACCAAGCGTATGTCTGAAGATCTTACTGAATATTTAACCGAGCATGGCGTAAAGGTACGTTATCTTCATTCTGATATTGATACCGTAGAACGGGTTGAAATTATTCGTGATTTACGTTTAGGCAAGTTCGATGTATTGGTGGGAATTAACTTATTACGCGAAGGATTAGATATTCCAGAAGTGTCTCTGGTTGCAATTTTAGATGCAGATAAAGAAGGCTTTTTACGTTCAGAAAGATCCTTGATTCAAACCATGGGACGTGCGGCACGAAATGTCGAAGGTAAAGCGATTTTATATGGTGATCGTATTACGGGTTCAATGGAGCGTGCAATAAATGAAACTCAACGCCGACGTGAAAAGCAAATAATTTACAATTTAGAAAACAATATTACACCACAAAAATTGAATAAGAAAATTGGCGATTTATTAGAGCTCGGTGCCCCAAGTGGACGAACCAAGTTACGTAATAAAGCCGCAGAGCTTCATAAAGTTGCAGAATCAAAAGGCACTTATTCAATATTAACACCACAGCAAATAGAGCTTGAAATAGAAGTGTTAGAAAAACAAATGTATGACTTTGCACAAAACTTAGAATTTGAACAAGCCGCTGATACGCGAGATAAAATTCATCAATTAAGACAGCAATTTATCGCTAATAGCTAACAAAATGTGTTTGGCATTAATCTTGAGGTAAAAAAAAGCCAGCCGATAAAGAGTTTCGGTTGGCTTCATTGTTACGTGAAAGAATCCACAAACAACGTCAGTTGGCTAGGTTGACCCCTAAGATAGAGAGTCGGTGTTTATAAAGCATATACTGTGCCAACTTTTGTTCTGCGATGTGTTTGGCTTTTTTTGTGAATATACACGGTATTAGTTGTCTTTATTTGTTGTTTGTACTGTGCAAAAAAAGAATGATTTTGCAAAATGCGAATCATTATGCGAGTCATTATGCGAATCGATCTGGCATAATATAAAAAATACAAATTAGGAACCCAGTTTCTGTTGTATTGATTACAATTAGTTTAAGGGATTAGTTTTTGGAGGAGCTATGGAAAGGATTACACGACAACACCAAGTATTAATGGTCGAAGATACTGCGTCAGTAGCTGCCTTATACAAATCTTACCTAAATCCCCTCGGACTTAATGTTAGTATTGTGGGATCAGGTAAAGAAGCATTGAGCTTTATTAAAGATATTATTCCCGATCTAATCTTATTAGATCTTCGCTTGCCTGATATGACTGGCATGGAAGTATTACAACGAGTTCGACAACAACACGGAAATATTCCGGTTGTGATCATGACAGCTCATGGATCTATTGATATTGCTGTTGATGCGATTCGACAAGGTGCTCAAGATTTTTTAATTAAGCCTTGTGAGGCTGATAGATTACGTATAACAGTAAATAATGTATTTAAAGGTGACGCCAAATCCTCTGACACTCCTTCTAAACAATCTGATGGCGCTCAATATCAAGGGTTCATTGGTAACAGCTTACCTATGCAAGCGGTATATCGTGTTATTGAATCAGCTGCATCGAGTAAAGCTACGGTATTTATTACTGGTGAAAGTGGCACTGGTAAAGAAGTGTGTGCTGAAGCTATTCATGCTGCTAGCCCAAGACATGACAAGCCGTTTATTGCGTTAAACTGTGCAGCTATTCCTAAAGAATTGATTGAAAGTGAATTATTTGGTCATGTAAAAGGAGCATTTACAGGAGCATCAACTGAGCGCCAAGGTGCGGTTGAAATAGCACATAATGGTACCTTGATGTTGGATGAACTTTGTGAGATGGATTTAGACTTACAGAGTAAGTTATTGCGTTTTATTCAAACAGGAACCTATCAAAAAGTTGGATCATCGAAAACATCGCGAGTAGATGTACGTTTTGTTTGTGCAACCAATAGAAATCCATGGCAAGAAGTACAGGAAGGGCGCTTTCGAGAAGATCTGTATTATCGTCTGCATGTGATTCCAATTACATTGCCCCCTTTGCGTGATCGTGGTAACGATATAGTAGAAATAGCCCATGCACTACTTGGATTAATGTCATTAGAAGAAGGTAAAGATTTTAGTCGTTTCTCCAAAGATGTGTTACAGCTGATTGAGTCTTATTCTTGGCCTGGTAATGTCCGTGAGTTGCAAAATATTATTCGTAATATTGTGGTACTAAATACTGGCGAAGAAGTCACTAAAGAAATGGTCCCGCCACCGATAAATGCTATTTTTGGTGCAGAAATTGCATCACCAATGTCAATCTATCCACAATTGAATACGCTAACGTCTGCAGTGAATACGTCATTTGTTGATGAAGTGCATAAAGATAAAATCGAACCACTTTGGATAGTAGAAAAACGTGCTATTCAATGGGCTATTGATGCTTGTGACGGTAACATACCGCGAGCAGCTGGATTATTAGAGGTCAGCCCATCGACAATTTATCGTAAATTACAAACTTGGCAAGAAGCTACAGGTAGTCGGGAGATTGATTAATGGCAACCACTATAAATGCAGAAACATTAAAAAGACTGGCAGATGAAGTCGGTGCAGAAACAGTCGTTATATTACTGAATGTATTTAGTGATGAGCTTGAACAATATTTACAAAAACTATCAAGCCAGCCATCAGTGAATCAAATTGGTGAAATTAGTCATGCGATAAAAAGTAGTGCTGCAAGTTTTGGTGCTGATGATTTAGCATTGATGGCGCAAGAGTGTGAATACCGAGTCAGACAAGGGCAAGGTGACTGGATGATTGACCATTTACCTCAATTTAGGCAAATGGTCGAAAGAATGGCAGTTGAATATAAACAACTAGCGGGTAGCGATGAGTCTATCAACCGCATGCTTTAGTTTGTTGCGGTCATGCCGCCATTCATGATTATTAGAGGCTAAATCAAGTACCAATTGTTGATACTTAGATGAAAGCTGTGGCTGATGTACGTCAGTAATAATGGTATCAATCATTCTGCCTGCCATTGCACGTTCGCACCAATGTAACATCGTTTCAAGGCTCATCTCTCCAGCTGGGCCTTTTTCTTTATCCAAGTTAGTAATAAAGGCGATTTTTGCTTTGCTGACTTTTAACGCTTGTTCGATTTCACGCAAGAGTAATACCGGCATAATGCTGGTTAAAAAGCTACCTGGGCCTAAGAGTATAATATCTGCTTCTATAATTGCATTTACCGCTTCTTTAGTTGCAGGTACTGCAGGTTCTAAATATAGCCGTTTAGGTACTTCTGTTAATTCATCGACACTGGTTTCACCATTAATTATTTTACCATCATAGGTGATTGCAGCTAAATCAGATGGGTGTTCAGACATTGGAATAATATAAGGCTTAACATGGAGCATATCGCGAATAAGATTAATGGCATCTAATGGGCGAATACAGAGGTTATCTAATGCGGTTAACATTAAATTACCTAAGTTATGACCATTCAGATCGCCATTACCACGAAAACGGTATTCAAAAATCATCGAGCCAATCGATGGTTCTGTGATTAATTGGTTAATACAATTACGCATATCTCCCCAAGCAATCCCACCCTGACAAGCGCGAATACGACCAGTAGAACCACCGTTATCTGTTGTGGTTACTACACCTGTTACTTGTGAACCATAATCGGTTAGTGAGGATAAAACTCGACCTAGCCCATGGCCGCCACCGATGGCAACAATACGTGTTTTTGCGATACTCTCTATAGGCATAATATTTGTTCTAATTATTATTTTATGGGTATATTTTAACAAATGTCACGTGGATATGCATTTATTGGTTTATATTCATTTGTATATTAACCAGATAATCGTGGTGTTTAATCAGTGTTGAGTGTAAATCTTGCTCATAAGATAATCGCAAGCATGAAGACAATCAGGGTGGTTGAGTAGGTTTTGTTTTTCTTGGGTTGGTAGCGGTAATATTTCAAGCCAGCGCTGGCATAACCAACTTAAATTATCAAATTCTTGTTGGTGATGTAATTTATCTAACTCGGGGTATTTGTTAAACATTACTTGTAAACGTGTAGATAATAATTGTTGTTCGGTGGTGATCTCTTGTTGAGGCCATCGCGGTAATTGTTGGCATTTTCCCCATATAATATCATCATTACCTTGTTTAATAGTGGCTATTTTAAAGGGCTCTTGGCCATAAATTTTTAAGCTAATTAACGGATTGTTTGGTTCATGATTAAAGTCCTCAATCGTGACTCTTGTACCTATATGGTATAATTTTTTATGTGGTGATTTATTACTAAACATACAGATACCAATCCCCGACTTTGATAACAGCAGGGCTCTCAGTGTTGTGGTGTGGGTAATTCCTGATAAATAAAGTTGCATTCTCCCAGTAGGAAGAATATGACGTTTCTGGAATAACAAAGGCATATTGAAAGTAGTCATAGCAGCACTATTTTATGAAGTGTATTTTTTTATAGGCAAGCAAGTCTGATGCCGAAGTAATACAAAAGAGTGGTTGAGTAATCAACTGCCTGATTGCAAATAATTAAACAACCATTGCTTTGTAATAATAGTCCCCAAATAATAGCTAGCTTGCATATAGTGAGTGTAAAATAAAAACCATTATGCTTAATGATCTACTTAGTCTGATCAATCCATACCTGAACACTGTCGGTTGGCAATAATTCTAAGTGGCCGAAATCATCAAAATACCATCCTTTCACTAAGCCTTTATTGCGCATTTCGATAAAATTATTAAGTACTTGTTGTGCTGCTGCATGTGCAGAGTCGCGATCAAGGCTTTCTTCTCGTTGCAGATAAAGAGCAATATCATCCAATGTTGCAGATTCGATTATATTGGACATAAATCCTCCATTAGTGGCATCAATTTAGGGTTAAATACTTAACTAGTATTGTCGTGTTTCAGCTCGAAAGGTAGAATGTCAGCCTGTTTTTTTCAGTTATTTGTCAATTTTCGAAAAACTCTGATACTTTTAAATAAGAAATGCCGTTGTGTAACATTAATAGTTAATCAACGACTGATGTGCATAACTGCCATAACTCCGAGCTTTTTTCACTAAGTTGCTACGTGCTGTTTGAGTGTTCCAATATGGGATAACTAATAGTCAATAAGTGATTAACGCCAGTGACATAATGTCACCAGGGTTGGTTTAGAAATGAATCGGCCTCCCGCATTTGGAAAGGTGTTCCGTGGCTAAACAATTAGAAGATAGTTTTCATCGTAAGTTTTACTATTTACGACTCTCAGTTACCGATGTGTGTAACTTCAAATGTACTTATTGCCTACCTGATGGCTACCAACCTGAGGAAAAAAGAAACCCTCTTTTTTAACCTTGGATGAAATTCAGCGTGTGACGGCAGCTTTTGCTGATTGTGGTACAACTAAAGTGCGTATTACTGGCGGTGAGCCAAGTTTACGTCGTGATTTTACTGATATCATTCGTACCGTTGCGAGCCAGCCGGGCATTACAAAAGTGGCGACTACCACTAATGGTTATCGCATGGCAAAGCATGTTCATGAGTGGCGTCAAGCTGGATTGACACATATTAATATCAGTGTTGATAGCTTAGATCCGAAGATGTTTTACCAAATTACTGGCGAAAATATGTTCCATCAGGTTATGGAAGGCATTGATGCTGCTTTTGATGCTGGCTTTGAGCAAGTAAAAATCAACACTGTTTTACTCAAAGATCTTAACTCTCAAGAATTACCTAAGTTTTTAGAATGGATTAAAACCCGTCCGATTCAACTGCGCTTTATTGAGTTAATGCAAACGGGTGAAATGGATAGCCTATTTAGCAAACATCATGTATCAGGTGTCAGTATTCGTAATCATCTGATTGCTAACGGTTGGTTATTAAAAGTAAAAAGTAATAATGATGGCCCAGCTCAAGTTTTTTATCACCCTGATTATATTGGTGAAATTGGGTTGATTATGCCATATGAAAAGAATTTTTGTGAAAGCTGTAATCGTCTTCGTGTCTCGGCAAAAGGTAAGCTTCATCTGTGCCTCTTTGGTGAAGAAGGCGTTGAATTACGTGATTTATTAGCTGACGATAGCCAGCAACCACAACTGATTGAGCGTATTCAAGCGAGCTTAAATACCAAGGCTGTCAGTCACTTTCTCGATGAAGGTAAAACGGGCATGACACCAAACCTCGCATCTATTGGTGGCTAGGTTATACGAAGTATGATGATAAATAATACATTAGCTATCGATATATCATAATCGGTAGTGCATAAGTTATTGCTTTTATTGGGAATAAAGAATGAATCAGTTTACCCATATTAATGCTTCAGGTGAAGCTAACATGGTTGATGTATCAGCAAAAGTAGAGACAGTACGTGAAGCACGTGCAGAAGCATTTGTGCATATGGCGCCTGAAACATTGGCATTAATTGTTTCTGGTCAGCATCATAAAGGTGATGTTTTCGCAACAGCGCGTATTGCAGGTATTCAAGCAGCAAAGAAAACATGGGATCTGATTCCATTATGTCACCCACTACTACTGACTAAGGTTGAAGTTCAATTAGAAGCTATTGCTGCTGAAAATAAAGTACGCATCGAATCTTGTTGTAAGCTAACCGGTAAAACGGGCGTTGAAATGGAAGCACTAACAGCAGCTTCTGTTGCGGCATTAACGATCTACGATATGTGTAAAGCGGTTCAAAAAGACATGGTCATCAGCCAAGTACGATTACTTGAGAAGACTGGTGGTAAATCTGGACACTTTAAGGTTGAAGCATGATTAAAGTACTATTTTTTGCTCAAATTAAAGAGTTAGTTGGTGTTGATGGGCTTGAGGTTGCAGCAGAATTTGCAACAGCAGATGACTTACGCCAGTCTTTATTATCTCGCGGTGATAAGTGGCTGTTAGCATTAGAGTCGGGTAAATTATTGGTTGCTGTTAATCAAACCATTTGTCGATTAGATTCTGCCATTAAAGATGGTGATGAAGTTGCTTTTTTCCCACCTGTCACAGGGGGTTAATATGATTTCAGTCCAACATGAAGATTTTTCAGTTGCAGATGAATATGCCAAGCTTGCTGAAGGTAATGACGCGGGCGCTGTGGTTACGTTTATTGGTAAAGTGCGTGATTTTAACCAAGGTGATACAGTAACGGGTTTGTCGTTAGAGCATTATCCGGGTATGACAGAAAAAGCCTTGCAAGAAATTATTGTTCAAGCACGTAGCCGATGGCCATTATTACAAACACGAGTGATCCATCGTGTTGGTGATCTTGAATTAGGAGATCAAATTGTTTTTGTTGGTGTTACAAGTGCGCATCGTGGTGCTGCATTTGAAGCCTGTGAATTCATTATGGATTATTTGAAAACTCGCGCGCCGTTTTGGAAAAAAGAACAAACACCATCGGAAAGCCGGTGGGTAGATGCACGTGAAACAGATAATTCTGCAGCAGACCGTTGGTCGAAATAACACGATGATTTATAAAAAAAGGAGCTGATTTTAGCTCCTTTTTTATAGGTAAACATTAACGATAAATACTATTTCTTATTTTTATTCTTATCTCGATTTGCCGCTGTAGTTGGAACGTAGCTAGTGCGAAAACGGGATGGACTTGGTCGTGAAATACAGCCTGTGGGTCTCATAATTTACTCTTATTCTCACCGTATGAAATAACAGAGGGATTACTAAGAAATTTAACTTGGTACGGGATATATTTCTTAATGACTAAATGATAGCGAGCTTATTGGTTTATTTATAGGATCTTTACCAGCTTATGATGTTGTTTGCTAAAATAATCTATCTGTTACTATTTTAAGAACCTTTTGTTATTAATACGCAAAAATAGTGTCAATAATACGGTGAGATTAAGCGTAATGTGCCATATTTATAGAGTGAAGGGCATTAAGATAGTATTGAGCTGGTATAAGGCCAAGTCGTTAAGTGGTAGTGAAGGTCTGCTGGCGTCATTTAACAGCGGAGAAGTTGATTATGCATAAACGTATATCTTGCAAAAGAGTGAAGCAGATGATGGCTGATGTTGGCATTAATGATAATAACCATGATGATGAAGCACAGCTATTACTTGAACAAAAACAGCAAGCAGTAAGTGAAGATAAGCAGCTTATTAAGCTAGATAGCGAAAGTAAGTAAATTTAACTCAATTTATATAAGAAGGCATTACTAAGGTAGTGCCTTTTTTTGTGTTCAAAATGTAACAATATTGTTTGTTTTTGTGTTCTGCTTTGGTGTGAGTTAGTAGTTTTATATTCTGGTTTTAAATTAAAGTTCAAATTATAACCATTGGAAAGTACTTTTAAGCAATTTTAAATAATATTAACGGCTTTAACCTTATTAATTATAGGTTTAAAAATCTATAAATGTGATATTGATCTAGTCAATGTTATCTGTTGTTAAGGAAATGTTTGGTATGAAATGTGTTTTATTTGTCTGTTTGTGGCAAATTAATATAACTCCTGTTAATGTTTTAGACAATTCTTCGGTTTGATGGCTGTTCTCTAGGATTGAGAGTGACTATTTTGTTATTAGTTAAGATGACCTGCTGAGAATGTCATGGATGTTATAAATTGATGTATTGGAGTTAATGCATGTATAAGAATAAAATTACTCAAGCTGTGTTGCTTGGCTTAGGTCTAGTTGTTGCTCTTCCTTCTTTTTCAACTTTTGCAGCACAAGTGCCTGCCGATATTAAATTAGCAGATAAACAACAATTGGTTCGTGCTAATGGCACTGAGCCTGAATCACTTGATCCACAAAAGGTATCAGGTGTACCTGAATCTAATGTTATTCGCGATTTACTTGAAGGCTTAGTTAACCAAGACGCTGAAGGCAACTTGGTCGCAGGTGTTGCTAAATCGTGGCAAACGACAGATAACAAAACCTGGATTTTCAATCTACGTGATGATGCTAAGTGGTCAAATGGCGATCCAGTAACTGCTGATGACTTTGTTTATACGTGGCGTCGTCTTGCCGATCCAAAAACAGCGTCTCCTTATGCGTCATACCTTGAAATGACCACCATGGCCAACGCCACTGATATTATTGCTGGCAAACAATCACCAGAGACATTAGGTGTTGAAGCTGTTGATGCTCATACCTTAAAAGTAACGCTAGATAAGCCATTATCTTATTTTGCATCAATGCTTGTGCACACCTCAATGAAACCTGTTAATAAAAACGCAGTTGAAAAATTTGGTGATCAGTGGACGAAAGTGGGCAACTACGTATCTAACGGTGCCTATCAGCTTGATAACTGGGTTGTGAACGAACGTATTGTATTAACCCGTAATAATAATTACTGGAATAATAAAGAAACGGTTATCAATCAAGTGACATTCTTACCGATTGAAAACCAAGTTGCAGCAATGAACCGTTTTCTTGCTGGTGAAGTTGATATGACGCATGAAATGCCGAATGAGCACTTTAAACGTCTAACAAAAGAATACCCACAAGATGTAAAAGTAACGCCTTACCTATGTTCTTACTACTATGAATTTAATACTGCGCGTAAACCATTTGATAATGGTGATGTGCGTAAAGCGCTATCGTACGCGATTGATCGTGATGTATTAGCCAAATTCATTGTTGGCAAAGGTGAAACCCCTGCTTATAACTTTACCCCGTTATCAACTAACGGGCTTGAAGTAGAAATGCCTGAGTACGCGCAATTAAATCAAAAGCAGCGTTTAGAAAAAGCCAAAGCATTATTGGCGGCTGCCGGGTATAGCAAAGATAATCCACTGACATTTAAAGTGTTATACAACACCTCTGAGAACCATAAAAAGATTGCAGTTGCGATTGCATCAATGTGGAAAAAAAGTTTAGGGGTCGAGGCACAACTTGAAAACCAAGAGTGGAAAAGCTATTTAGACAGTAAGCGTCAAGGTAACTTTGATGTTTCTCGTGCTGGTTGGTGTGGCGATTATAATGAAGCGTCAACCTTCCTAGCCATTATGCGTACTGGCCACTCACAAAACTACCCTAAATACGCCAGTGCTGATTACGACAAAGCCATTGATGACGCAATTCTTGCACCAACAGCGGCTGAACGAGCAGCAGATTATAAACGTGCTGAAGCTAGCTTAGCGAACGATATGCCGATTATGCCTATCTACCATTATGTTAATGCACGTTTGGTTAACCCCCAACTTGGTGGTTACCCAATGAAAAACCCTGAAGATAATATCTACTCAAAAGATATGTACTTCATCGCAAAATAATACGTTTTTCATAATAATTAGCTGCCTTCTAACATGAAGGCAGCACTCGCACGCACAGCAAATACGGTAGCTTTATATGATTAAATTCATTGCTAAAAGGATTTTTGAAGCGATACCGACACTTTTGGTATTGATCACCATCTCATTTTTTTTAATGCGCTTCGCCCCCGGTAACCCTTTTACTTCAGATCGTCCTTTACCACCGGAAGTACTCGCTAATATTGAAGCAAAATATGGTTTAGATAAGCCAGTGTTTGAACAATACACCACTTATTTAGGCAATATTGTGCAAGGGGATTTTGGACCATCATTTAAGTATAAAGATTTTACGGTTAACGAATTGGTATCTAAAGCGTTACCTGTTTCCGCTAAAATCGGTGTTTTTGCGTTTATCTTTGCGTTAGTTATGGGCGTGAGTGTCGGCACTATAGCGGCGTTAAAGCAAAACACTTGGCTTGATTACACCATCATGTCAACTGCGATGGCGGGGGTGGTGATGCCATCCTTTATTCTCGCACCAGTATTGATCTATATTTTTGCGATTAATTTGCAATGGCTGCCTGCTGGTGGTTGGCAAGACGGATCGCTAAAATTTGTTATTTTGCCGATGCTAGGTATGGCTTTGTTGTATGTTGCAACTTTTGCTCGTATTACTCGTGGCAGCATGATTGAAACTTTAAACAGCAACTTTATTCGTACCGCTCGTGCTAAAGGTTTAAGTTACCGCCATATTATTTTAAAGCACGCTTT
This sequence comes from Photobacterium aquimaris, assembly GCF_002954455.1. Taxonomy (GTDB): domain Bacteria; phylum Pseudomonadota; class Gammaproteobacteria; order Enterobacterales; family Vibrionaceae; genus Photobacterium; species Photobacterium aquimaris. Next base: position 1,827,236 of record NZ_MSCC01000001.1, on the reverse strand, counting down.
ACGTCCTGCGTTATTACCAGTGGTGTCATATATGGGGCCAGCTTTTGTCGGTATTATTACCGGTTCCGTTGTGATTGAAACTATCTTTGGTTTACCTGGTATCGGTAAATTATTTGTCAATGCAGCCTTTAACCGTGATTACTCGCTAGTGCTTGGAATTACGATTTTGATTGGTTCGCTAACCATTATCTTCAATGCCATTGTCGATATTGTATTAGCAATGATCGATCCTAAAATTCGTTATTAAGAGGCTGATAATTATGATTTTAACTAAAAAAGATAATATTGAAGCGCTAGAGAAATTCTCATCAAGCCTTGAAATAGAAGGCCGTAGCTTATGGCAAGATGCGCGCTCACGTTTTTTTCGCAATAAAGCGGCGATGGTGTCGTTAGTGATTTTAGGGGTGATCTCGTTGGCGGTCATTTTTGGTCCTATGGTGAGTCAATATGCGTTCGATGATACTGACTGGTATGCGTTGCATGCAGCGCCATCATTAGGGGCTGAAGGACACTTTTTTGGTACTGATAGTCTGGGACGCGATCTTTATACGCGTACCTTAATCGGTGGTCGAATTTCACTGATGGTGGGGCTGTTAGGCGCATTAGTTGCTGTGGTTATTGGCACACTTTATGGCGCTGCATCGGGCTTTATTGGCGGTAAAACCGACCGAGTAATGATGCGTATATTAGAAATTCTATACTCAATTCCATTTATGTTTTTTGTGATTGTGTTAGTGACCTTTTTTGGTCGTAATATCATGCTGATCTTTATCGCTATCGGGGCGATTTCTTGGCTTGATATGGCGCGAATTGTGCGTGGTCAAACTTTATCATTACGTGGTAAAGAATTTATAGAAGCTGCCCATGTGTGTGGCGTTAGCCGTTGGCGGATCATTACTCGCCATATCGTACCGAATGTTTTGGGTATCGTAGCGGTCTATTCAACATTACTTGTGCCTGCAATGATTTTAACTGAATCGTTTTTAAGTTTCCTTGGGCTCGGTGTACAAGAGCCGATGACGAGTTGGGGAGCATTGTTGCATGAAGGTTCACAAACGATGGAAGTGGCTATTTGGCAGTTATTGTTTCCTGCTGGCTTTATGGTGATTACATTATTTTGTTTTAACTATGTCGGCGATGGTTTACGTGATGCGCTAGATCCAAAAGACAGATAGAAATAAGCCGCGACCCTTCTGTTGCTCATTAAAGTGAAAACAATAGAAGGGGATCGCCAATATCATTCACTTGATAATAAATAATAACCGAAGCGAATGTACGGTGCTTAGCGTTGATAACAAGGAAGTAGTATGAGTTTGTTAGAAGTTAAAGACTTACGGGTTGAATTCACCACACCAGATGGCAATGTTACAGCGGTTAATGATTTGAATTTTGCGTTAGAACAAGGCCAAACCTTAGGTATTGTTGGTGAGTCTGGCTCAGGAAAGAGTCAAACCGTGTTCGCTATTATGGGCTTACTAGCAAAGAACGGCATTATTAGTGGTAGCGCCAAATTTGAAGGGCGTGAGATTTTAAATCTATCAGAAAAAGAACTAAACCGTATTCGTGCCGAACAAATTGCGATGATTTTTCAAGATCCAATGACATCACTCAATCCTTATATGAAAGTCAGCGAACAATTGATGGAAGTGCTGATGTTACATAAAGGGATGAGCCGTGCTCAAGCTTTTGAAGAATCAGTAAAAATGTTGGATGCGGTTAAAATACCCGAAGCGCGTCAGCGTATAACGATGTATCCCCACGAATTTTCAGGTGGTATGCGTCAGCGTGTAATGATTGCAATGGCATTATTATGTCGACCAAAATTATTAATTGCAGATGAACCTACAACAGCACTTGATGTGACAGTGCAAGCGCAGATCATGGAATTACTCAATGATCTTAAATCTGATTTTAATACTTCGATCATCATGATCACTCACGATCTTGGCGTTGTGGCTGGTAGTTGTGACAAAGTGCTGGTGATGTACGCAGGACGGACGATGGAATACGGTGATATTAACGATATTTTTTATCGTCCTAGTCATCCTTATACTGAAGGATTGCTGCGTGCGATTCCGCGTTTAGATACTGAAGGTGAAGATTTGCCAACAATTCCGGGTAATCCACCTAACTTGTTACGCTTGCCTGTCGGTTGCCCATATCAAGAACGTTGCCATCGCGTACTGTCACGTTGCAAACAAGAATCGCCACTGTTAATGCCATTTGCACAAGATCGACTACGTGCTTGTTTTGCTGAGATGGGAGCATAGTGATGAAAGCAGAAAAGAAAGTATTATTGGATATTACTAATCTCAAGGTGCACTTTAACATTGCCTCTAAATCAGCATGGCCTTGGAGCCAGCCTTCAAAATTAAAAGCCGTTGATGGGGTTAATGTCTGTGTCTATGAAGGTGAGACTTTAGGTGTTGTTGGTGAGTCTGGTTGTGGTAAGTCAACTTTTGCGCGCGCTATTATTGGATTAGTGGAAGCGACCGATGGTCAAGTGGTGTGGTTAGGGCAAGATCTAACCAAACTTAACCATGGCGCATTACGTGAAACGCGTAAGCAAATTCAAATGATTTTCCAAGATCCATTAGCATCATTAAACCCGCGTATGACGGTTGGTGAAATTATTGCAGAGCCTTTAAAAGCTTTTTATAGCCATTTAAGCGATGATGAAGTGAAGCAGCAGGTTCAAGCTATGATGACAAAGGTTGGCTTGTTACCTAACGTAATTAACCGTTATCCGCATGAGTTTTCAGGTGGTCAATGCCAGCGTATAGGTATTGCAAGAGCACTGATTTTAAAGCCTAAAATGATTATTTGTGATGAACCAGTATCAGCACTTGATGTATCGATTCAAGCGCAAGTGGTGAATTTACTTAAATCACTTCAAAAAGAAATGGGATTAAGTTTAATCTTTATTGCTCATGATTTGTCTGTGGTTAAACATATTTCTGATCGTGTTTTGGTGATGTATCTAGGTAATGCGGTTGAGATGGGGGAGAGTAAAGCCCTGTTTGCTAATCCTCAGCATCCTTATACTAAAGCTTTAATGTCGGCGGTACCGATTCCTGATCCACAGTTAGAGCGAAATAAACATATTGAGTTATTAGAAGGCGACTTACCGTCGCCGATGAACCCGCCATCTGGGTGTGTTTTTCGTACGCGTTGTCCAAAAGCTGTTGCTATTTGTGCTGAGAAAAAGCCAGAACTGCAAGGGACTTACCAACATGCGGTTGCATGTTTACAAGCATAATTATTAATATATGAATAACGTCCTGTGATTACAGGGCGTTATTCTTGTTTAGGAAAGGTTGGTGGAGATTTGACAATATAATTATTTAATTGTTGTTGTAATGCTTTTTTATTTTCATCTTTATTTTTTTTATTTTTATATAATATTTTGTCTGCACGCACTAACGCATTATGCAAACTTTCTTTTTTTCTATAACAGTACAGCCTGTTGAAATTGATATTTTAATATTGTAATGACAAAAGAAGCCACTAAAAATAGCCAATTCTAATCGATCTGCCATGATCAATGCCTGCTCTAAATCGGCATTAGGTAGCACTACGCAAAATTCATCACCACCGAGTCGAATACAAATATCACTATCTCGTGTCATATCATTAATGGTCGATGAAATATGTTTTAACGCTAAGTCACCAATATCATGACCATAGGTATCATTTATTATTTTAAAATCATTGGCATCAAATATAATAACTGCGGTAGGTTGACCATTTTTATTATTTTCTGTCACGATACCTTTAATAATAGTATCCATTACTCTACGGTTAAATAAGCCTGTGAGTAAATCAGTATACGCTTCTAATTGATAACGCTGTTTTTGAAATTTGTGTCGCTTTAATACAGCATTCATATAATTGAGAATAATTAATAGCGAAAAACCTAATATGGTTATTTTTATCGCAAAGTTAACAAAAAACCATGGTGATATATCAGCAAAAAGTAATGTATTCTTATTTAAATGAGTATGTACAGGAATTGTAGGTAACAGTCTATTGCTATAACCATTATAAATTTCAATTTTTTGTTTTTTGTCTATGACATACAGATAAAAGTTGAGTGAAGACTTTAACGTTTTTGGTAATGTTATTGATTGTATAAGTGATTTTACAGGAATATCAACACCAATATCACCCACTATTTTATTATTGCTATAAACAGGAGATTTAATGGTAACGACCATTTCTTGAGAAAAAAAATCTAAATAGGGGGAAGTGTAATACATCCCTTTTTGTAATTCATTAAGTGGTTGAGATTCTGAACGTTGAGAACGGTAAAGATCTGTTGAAAAAAATTCCTTAGTGGTATTAAACTTATCTACTGAAAGTTTCGATGATAGATAGAAGTATTTTAACGCGTGAGATATATAGTAGTAGTTATACATAATTGGATGGACTTGTTGTTCAGCCCATAATTCATCTAATACGGCAAATAAATAGGTATCTTTTTGAATTAATTGATTTGGAAATCCGGGGCCAATTAAACTACCGTTGAACAAGTTATTAGGATAAATACCACGATTAAAGCCAAATTCTTTTAATTTGGGATAATAATGAATTTCCGCAAGCACTTGTAATTGTTTATTATTCTTATCAAAATCAGCAATGGATTTTGTAGCAGTCTTCGCATAACGTTTATTTCGATATGCTAATGAATCTACTGTTTTTTTAATTTGATTAAGGTTAGCTTCTACATATAAACGTGTTTCATTTATTTCTTGACGTAAACTAAAGCCGACGATGATTACCAGTATCAGTAAATTAAAAAAGATAACTAAACAGCGTCTGATAATATTATTACCACATAAGATATGCTCAGTATGCCATTTTGAGGTTTTATTTTTTAATATGTGTTGTTCAGCTTTAGACATTAAAGTTTTTATCACTAGCCAATTTACTAAATGGCACCGCCTTACTGTATAGAAAGCCTTGATGATAACGAATGCCTAATTCGGTTAATATTTTTGCCTGTTGTTCTGTTTCAACACCTTCAGCAATCACTTCTACCTCGGCCTTTTCAGCAAACGCAACTAATGATTTAACAATCGAGCTTGCAGCTAAAGAATCAATATCATCAATGAAAACTTTATCGATTTTTATCGTTGTTGCCTGTAATTTTTGTAATGCTAAGAAATCACAGTAGCCGTTACCTACATCGTCTAACTTAATCTGAATACCCATGGCATTTAGCTTGATACAGTTTTGTTCCGCTTGCTCAATATTATCAATCGGGGCGCGTTCTGTTAGCTCAAAGGCTAAATTATGTGGAGCAATATGGTAGTGGGCTAATGCTGAACGTGTTATATCAATAAGTTCAGGATCTTGCAGTACATTTGCACTGATATTGATACTGAAATAATAAGGCAGAGTTTTACCGGCTTGCATTTCTAGCTTACGAATATCACGTGCAACGGTATTAATGAGTTGGAATGTTAATGGCGTAATTACACCATTGGTTTCACATTGAGGAATAAACTCATCTGGCAGAATAACTTTACCTTTTTTAGTTTCCCAGCGGATTAATACTTCATAGCCACAAATTAAGCGTTTTTCTGCATCAATAATGGGTTGGTAATAAGGCACTAAATGATTTTGCTTTATAGCATTGAGTACCAAGAATTTAATAATACTGGTGCTATGATAACGACGATATAGCATGACTAAGACAATAAAAATTAGTCCGCTTAAAATTAGTAATAAAAACGGTTTAATATGAGCGCGGTAGTCAGCAATGACTTTTGGGGTCACGTAATATTTTATCCATGCTTTATTATGCAGTGGCATTGATAAAATAGGCATAACGATAGTCTTGAGATCGTTATAGGGTACCATTGTTGATGATAAATTAGATGTTTTCTGAGTATTGCCGGTATACAGCGATACGCTATCATTTTCGATAACTTGTAACCAACATTGATTACACGCATTAGACAGTAGTGCATTGGTTGGTTGTTGGGCGATATCGACCGTAATAACACCGCCAACAACTTGCTTACGGTATTGAACAATGGACTCGTTATTATCAGCATTAGCAATAACAACCACTTCACGATTTAAAGGGATTTTTTTTGCAGGCGAGCCATAAAGTTGGCTAAGGTTGGAATGGTCGCCACAAACTTTTCCTGACTTGGTTTCTAAACTAATACTGCGAATATGTGATGAATAATAACTGGCACGCTCAAGTTCTGAAATATCTTCTTTATCGCAGGTATAGGAAAGATGGTACTGAAGATTATCAAGTAGAATAGAGGTTGATTGAATACTGTGTAAGTAGTTTTCAGAGCGTTGGTGTTCAAATGACTCGAGATTATATTTAAACAGCTGACGACCAACTGTTTGTGAAGTAAGTACTAACGTCACTAAACCGATAGCGATAAGTAAAGTCACTAATGCAATGCTATAAAATGAAATTGAGGGACGTCTGATAGTCACGATGAAAGAACTCTACTTTTTTGTTAGCCAATTGTCACAATTAAGATAGCAAAAACAAATTCGAGATGCTTCTGAAGAGTTATGAAAAAAATAAAAAATTAAATCAGACCTTATTTATTATTTTTTATATTCGTCAAGTGCATTGTTTTATAAGATTGCGAATATTTTAGCGGTTAAATATTTATATTGTGAATGGTGTTGTTTGTTTCTTATTGTCGAAAATCAGTGCAGTTATTTTTATTTTTTATATTTTATGCATATTTCAGAAAAATATCTTTTTTGAATATCTAGTTGAATATACAAAGTTGTGATTATTAATCTTATATGACTATTAAAAGTATAGAAGTAAGTACTATTTATTTCGTCAATATAATGTCAAAAGATCTTCAGTGTTAAGTTAATAAAAAAGGACGCTATATTAATAACGTCCTTTTGGAATCAATTTATTTAGCGAATTATTTAAAGCAGATCAGTTAGCTTAACTGCATCACCAATGTAGTTTGCAGGTGTTAGCTCTTTTAGACGTACTTTTTCATGTTCAGGTAATTCTAGACCATCAATGAATGTGCGCATGCCTTCACCATCAACACGCTTACCACGCGTTAGCTCTTTTAGCTTCTCATACGGCTTTTCAATTCCGTAGCGACGCATTACTGTTTGTACCGGCTCTGCTAGTACTTCCCAGTTGCGATCTAGTTCAGCTTCTAGTGCTGCTTGGTTAAGCTCAAGCTTGCTGATACCTTTTAGGGTTGATGTGTAAGCAATAATTGCATAACCACAACCAACACCTAGGTTACGTAATACTGTTGAATCAGTTAGATCACGCTGCCAGCGAGAAACCGGTAGTTTCTGCGCTAAGTGACCAAAGATCGCATTCGCTAAGCCAAGGTTACCTTCTGAGTTTTCAAAATCGATTGGGTTAACTTTATGTGGCATAGTTGAAGAGCCAATTTCGCCAGCAATCGTTTTTTGCTTAAAGTGACCTAAAGCAATGTAACCCCAAATATCACGATCAAAATCAAGCAAAATAGTGTTGAAACGGGCAAAGCCATCAAACAATTCTGCAATATAATCATGTGGTTCAATTTGAGTAGTGTAAGGGTTGAATGTGATCCCTAATGAAGTCACAAACTCTTCACTGTATTGGTGCCAATCAATATCAGGGTAAGCTGATAGATGAGCGTTGTAGTTACCAACAGCACCATTGATCTTACCAAGAATCTCAACGTTTTCGATTTGCTTATATTGACGTTCCATACGGTACGCCACGTTAGCCATTTCTTTACCCATTGTTGATGGAGAAGCAGGCTGACCGTGAGTACGAGTAAGCATTGGCATATCACGGTATTCGTTTGCTAGTGCCTTAATCGCATCAATAACATTACGCACTTCAGGTAGCATTACGCTTGTACGCGCTTCTGTTAGCATAAGTGCATGAGATAGGTTGTTGATATCCTCTGATGTACATGCAAAGTGAATAAATTCATTAACGGCATGCAATTCAGGAAGTTCTGCAACTTTTTCTTTTAGGAAGTATTCAACTGCCTTTACATCGTGGTTAGTTGTACGTTCGATTGTTTTAATACGAAGTGCATCTTGCTCACTAAACTCAGTAGCAATACGATCTAGAAAAGCATTCGCTTCTGTGCTGAATGCAGGAACTTCCACGATAGCATCAGTAGCGGCTAATTTTTGTAACCAACGGATTTCAACGATAGTACGGTATTTTAGTAAACCGAACTCACTAAAAATACTACGTAGTACGCTTGTTTTGCTTCCGTAACGGCCATCTACTGGGGAAACAGCTGTCAGTGCTGACAGTTCCATGTTGATCTCTCCTGGTTTATGAGGGTTAAAACAAAATTGATATTCAGCCTGATTTTTTCAGGCTGAATGGGAGTGAGCAATGCGTTAACTTAGTTGCGTGCGAGCAGGATTTTTGCTTGCTCTAGCATTTGCTTACGACCAAATAATAAATGGCGACGTTTACCGCCAACTTGACTCCACAGTACGGCACTACGTACAGCGGCAAGTAATAATGCCCGTACTCGATGCTGAACATGGGGGAGTTGTAATTGCGCTGGCGTACCTGATACTTGAATCCGTGGTCCTAATGGACTAATGATATCTAAGTAAATACTGGCAATATTACTCAGCATTTGCTCATCAAGTATTTCAAAATGCACCGTTTGACGCTTCAATGTACTAACACGATCACCCAGCTGTGCCATACTATCACGGCGAGCTGATAGTTTACGCTCAAGTGCCATAACGCCAACAAGATAACGTGTTATCTCACTGCCTGATGATGAACCATCAATGTCGCGTACCATCGATTCTAAACCGATACGTAAATCAGCTTCACTGCCATAGACACCTACTGTATTCGCAGGGTCAGTTGCCATGATGCTATTGAGCATAGTGGTTAATGCTGCTGAATCGCAATTGCCATTACGGGCAACGTCTTGAACTAATTTGACTGCTTGGCACATGCCTGCAAACGCAATCGTTCGATCATAAATAGAGTAAGCCACGCGCAAAAACTCCTTTAAATTCGCTCTTCAATAATGCCACCACCGAGACAGATTTCACCGTTATAGAATACGGCAGATTGTCCTGGTGTTACTGCAATTTGAGGCTCATCAAAAATCACTTTAATGGTTTCGTCATCCATCGGAATGATGGTACAAGGAAGATCTTGCTGACGGTAACGTGTTTTTACCGTACATGCCATTGTCTCACGGATTGGTTGACGATCGACCCAATGTAGTTGAGAAGCAATCAAACCATTTGATTTTAAACGAGGGTGATCTTTACCCTGGCCGACAATAAGCACATTACGTTCTAGATCTTTATCAACTACATACCATGCATCTTCAAGACCATTACCGCCTTTTTGACCACCAATATGTAAGCCTTTACGTTGGCCTAGAGTGTGGTACATCAGGCCTTGGTGTTCACCGATAACGAGACCGGTATCAGCAACCTCAATTTTACCCGGTTGAGCAGGAAGGTATTTACCTAAAAACTCAGTAAATTTACGTTCACCAATAAAACAAATACCGGTTGAATCTTTTTTCTTTGCAGTGATTAGACCTTGCTCTTCAGCAATACGACGGACTTCAGGTTTTTCAAGTTCACCTACAGGGAATAAACTGCGTGCAATTTGCTCGTAACCTAAGGTGTACAAGAAATAGCTTTGATCTTTATTATTATCGACACCGCGCAGCATTTGAGGTTTTTCACCTTCAGCTGTTGGGAAACTACGACGAGTATAATGACCCATTGCAATATAGTCGGCTGCAAGCACTTCATCGGCAAACTCAAGGAAGGCTTTAAATTTGATTTCTTTGTTGCACAAAATATCAGGGTTTGGTGTGCGACCTGCTTTGTATTCCTCAAGGAAGTACTCAAACACGTTATCCCAGTATTCAGCTGCAAAATTAATGGTGTGCAGTGTAATACCAAGTTTGTCACATACCGCTTGTGCATCAGCGAGATCTTCTGCAGCAGAGCAGTATTCGTCGTTATCGTCTTCTTCCCAGTTTTTCATAAACAGGCCTTCAACTTGATAACCTTGTTGAAGGAGCAGGTAAGCGGATACCGATGAATCTACGCCGCCGGACATGCCGACAATGACTTTCTTTTGGCTGTTATCAGACATATTTCTCTACTGTCGCTAATTTAGTGTTAAGGGCGTAATTCTAACAGAAACCCTGCGTCTGAAACAGATCGAGAGCAGAATCACACTCTAATAAATAATCGATAATGATAACGAGAGTGAAAATAATCCTATTGATGTTCCAAAAAAGTATTTAAAAACTGAATGCTATAAAAAAACGTCAACAGATTTTTATTAGAAATTCTGCAATAAAACCAAATAGCAAACGTTTGCTATTTGTCGTAATCATAGAGGATCTTAGTAAAAAAGTGTAGTTTTTTGTTGAGGAAAATAGTTTTACAGTATTGAAGGGAATAATGCGCCCTGATGTAAATCATAGAGCGCAAATAAGATGGCGACTAAATTACGCTTGAATTGGCGCGGGTAGGGTAATTTCTTTCCACTCGCCAGGCGCTAAATCTGCAACAGTCCATTGTGCCATTTGGTAACGAATTAAACGCAATGTTGGAAAACCAATATGGGCAGTCATACGACGAACTTGACGGTTACGACCTTCACGTAGCGTAATAGCAAGCCAAGTGGTTGGAATATTTTTACGTTCACGAATAGGAGGCGTTCGATCCCATATTTGTGGCGATTCGATCACGTCGACACCTGCGGGTAATGTCGGACCATCTTTCAATGTCACTCCATCACGCAATTGCTGTAAATCAGCTGCCGTTGGCGAACCTTCAACCTGTACCCAGTAGACTTTGGCTTGTTTTGATTGAGGCTGTGTTAAGCGTGCTTGCAAAATACCATCATTGGTCAAAACCAATAAGCCTTCACTGTCTTTATCTAAGCGTCCAGCAGGATAAACGTCTTTTACTGGAATAAAATCAGCTAAGGTACTATCGCCCGGTTCACCTGAAAATTGGGTCAGAGTGTTATAAGGTTTGTTAAATAAAATCACTTTTTGTGGTCCGCGAGGACGCTTTGGTTTATTTATTTTTCTTGACGCTCTTCGCTCATTATTGTCACGAAGAGGTTGACGTTTTGTGGTGTTTGGCTTCATAAATACGCGTTGTTGTAAGAGTTGATGAGTTAGACAATGGTATTATACGTGAAAAATTACATAATTGACGTATTGATAAAATTTAAAGTATGATTTGCTCGCCTCTTACAAAATGATAACAAATGGATGCCAGGAGATTTAAAATGGATAGTAAAGTAATTGTACCAACAGCCGGTCAGAAAATTACAGTAGACGCTGCTGGTAAATTGATTGTTCCTAATACCCCGATTATTCCGTACATCGAAGGTGACGGTATCGGGATTGATGTAAGTCCAGCAATGATTAAAGTTGTGGATGCCGCAGTTAAGAAAGCGTATGCCGGTGATCGTAAGATTGAGTGGATGGAAATCTACACCGGTGAGAAATCAACTCAAGTTTATGGTGATGACGCATGGCTTCCACAAGAAACTCTTGATTTTATTCGCGAATATAAAGTTGCAATTAAAGGCCCATTAACAACACCTGTTGGTGGCGGTATTCGTTCTCTTAACGTTGCATTACGTCAAGAGCTGGATCTTTATATTTGTGTACGTCCGGTACGTTATTTTGATGGCGTACCAAGCCCAGTGAAACGTCCTGAGTTAACTGACATGGTGATTTACCGTGAAAACTCTGAAGATATTTATGCTGGCGTTGAATTCCAAGCGGGCACTGCAGAAGCTGATAAAGTAATTCAGTTCCTTCAACAAGAAATGGGCGCGACTAAAATTCGTTTCCCACAACAGTGTGGTATTGGTATTAAACCTGTATCGGAAGCCGGAACTAAACGTCTAGTACGTGCCGCTATTCAATACACCATTGATAATGATCGTGATTCGTTAACTTTAGTTCATAAAGGTAACATCATGAAGTTCACTGAAGGTGCATTTAAGGATTGGGGTTACGATGTTGCGTTACAAGAATTCGGTGCTGAATTGCTTGATGGTGGGCCTTGGATGACATTAAAGAATCCAAACACAGGCAAAGAGATTGTAATTAAAGATTGTATTGCAGATGCTTTCCTACAGCAGATTCTACTGCGTCCTGAAGAGTATGATGTGATTGCAACCATGAACCTTAATGGTGATTACATTTCTGATGCATTAGCAGCTCAAGTGGGCGGTATTGGTATTGCACCTGGTGCCAATATTGGTGATGGTGTGGCATTGTTTGAAGCGACTCACGGCACAGCGCCTAAGTATGCCGGTCAAGATAAAGTTAACCCTGGCTCATTGATTCTTTCTGCTGAAATGATGCTACGTCATATGGGTTGGACAGAAGCGGCTGACTTGATTATTAGCTCAATGGAAGCGGCAATAAGTAATAAGACGGTAACGTATGATTTTGAACGTCTAATGGACGGCGCTAATCTGCGTAAATGTTCTGAATTTGCTGATGATATGATTGAACAAATGTAATTGTTAGCGCAATTTAGAAACCATATCAGGCTCAGCATTTGCTGGGCCTTTTTTATCGCTATAGCATAATGATTAAACTGTTAGCTTATAAGTTTTGTATAGAGCTTAAGTGTCGGTAAAATCATCAAATCTATCATACTCTCGTGCGCTAACTCTCAAACAGGCAACATGATAATTATCTGATATAGGCAACGAATAAAAATTGGCATAGGATAGAAGTATGTTCGATATGTTTATTTTTTGTTAAGATTATTGTTTTTTTGCCACATTTTAAAGAATGACACGTTGGTTTTTTTATGCGGCTTTTATTCATTTTTTTAGCGAGGGGAGTGACAATATTTTTTTGTTGGTAAGAAAAGTGGTTGAGTGAAATTAGACCTAAGTAGTGAATAACGCTCGATGAGAGTCGAAGTTGGTGAGTAATTGGTATATTGTATAAGAAATTGAGTTATTTGATTTCGAATAAACAAATAAAAGGCGGCATAACCCACCTTTTAATGTGCAATTAATATTGGTATCGCTTATTTGGCTAAGTCGCCTTCTGCGGGAACAATAGCACTTGCATGGTAACCTTTAGGGCCAGTTTGAACTTCGTAGTTCACTTGTTGACCTGCCTTAAGTGTTCGGTAACCATCCATCTGGATTGTTGAATAGTGAGCGAAAATATCGTCTTCACCTTCTTCGGGGCAGATGAAGCCAAATCCTTTGGCGTTATTGAACCATTTCACTGTACCTGTTGCCATGCTATACATCCTTTTTGCATTCAATTTCCATTTGACATTAGTTGAACACTCAGTAATTCTGATTGCATACTAATGCGATTTTGATGCAGATTATATCTACTACAATTTACAATGTAGTAAAATAAACTAGTCAGTCAAGTATTGTTTGTAACATTTTGGTAAAATCTTTATTAACTTGGCTATAGCCAGCTCACGAATGAATGAACTAAGATAAAACTATGAGTAAGTTATACGAATGGATGAATCCTGAATCTGATGTACTGGATAAGGAAGAAATCCAAGTTAAGCCGCCATCGATGTATAAAGTAATTTTAAACAATGATGATTACACACCGATGGATTTTGTAATTGATGTGTTACAAACATTTTTTTCCATGGATTTGGAAAAGGCTTCTCAGTTAATGCTCGCGGTACATTATGAAGGTAAAGCCATTTGTGGCACCTTTACCGCAGAAGTAGCAGAAACGAAAGTTGCGCAAGTAACGATGTACGCACGGGAAAATGAACACCCGTTGTTATGTACGATGGAAAAAGCATAATCTTTTTCCGGCACGCCATATTGAGTGGTTTTTAGGGGAGGTGCCTTATGCTAAATAAAGAACTTGAAGCGAGCCTGAACGGTGCATTTGCCCGTGCCAGAGAAAAGCGTCATGAGTTTATGACGGTAGAACATTTACTGATGGCTCTATTAGATAATGTAGCCACACAAGAAGCACTCTTAGCATGTCGCGCTGATCTTGACGTATTGCGCAAAGAGTTAGATTCTTTTATTGAACAAACAACACCCTTGATTCCAGCGGATGACGAAAGCCGTGAAACTCAACCAACATTGAGTTTTCAACGAGTATTACAGCGTGCAGTGTTTCATGTGCAGTCATCGGGTCGAAGTGAAGTTACGGGTGCAAACGTATTAGTTGCGATTTTTAGCGAGCAAGAGTCGCACGCCGCATATCTACTTAAGAAAAGTGATATTAGTCGTCTTGATGTGGTGAATTTTATTTCTCATGGCACTGTTAAAGGCAGCGATAATGATGATATTAATCCATCAGAGACGGGTAATACGGAAGAACAACGTGCAGAGCAGAGTTCTGACGATAAACTTGAGAATTTTGCCACCAATCTTAACCTACTTGCGAAATCAGGCGGTATTGATCCGCTGATTGGTCGAGATAAAGAGCTTGAGCGAACAGTACAGGTACTTTGTCGTCGTCGTAAAAACAACCCATTATTAGTGGGTGAGGCTGGGGTGGGTAAAACAGCTATTGCAGAAGGTCTTGCGTGGCGTATTGTTGAAGGCCAAGTGCCCGAAATTATTCAAGACTGTGTGATTTATTCACTTGATATTGGTTCGCTATTGGCGGGCACTAAGTATCGTGGTGATTTTGAGAAGCGTTTTAAAGGTATTTTAAAGCAGCTTGAAAAAGAAGATCATGCGATTTTGTTCATTGATGAAATTCATACCATCATTGGTGCAGGTGCAGCATCAGGTGGTCAAGTGGATGCGGCTAACTTACTCAAACCACTATTAAGTAGCGGTAAGTTGCGCTGTATGGGTTCAACAACCTATCAAGAATACAGCAACATTTTTGAGAAAGAGCGTGCATTGTCACGTCGTTTCCAAAAAATTGATGTGGTTGAGCCATCATTAGATGACACCACTAAAATTTTGATGGGCTTAAAATCAAAATATGAAGCTCACCACGAAGTTCGTTTTACCAATAAAGCAATTCGTGCCGCGGTTGAGTTATCGGCTAAATACATTAATGAGCGTCATCTACCAGATAAAGCCATTGACGTTATTGATGAAGCGGGCGCACGTTGTCGTTTAGCTCCTGCGAGTCGCCGTAAAAAAACGGTTAACGTTGGTGATATCGAAGCGATGATTGCTAAGATGGCTCGTATTCCAGAGAAATCAATCTCAAGCAGTGATCGTGATGTTTTACAGACACTTGATAGCCGCTTGAAAATGTTGGTATTTGGTCAAGACAGTGCGATTGATGTATTAACAGAAGCTATTAAGTTAAGCCGTGCAGGATTAAGTGCTGATAACAAACCAGTTGGTTCGTTCTTATTTGCAGGCCCTACAGGTGTGGGTAAAACGGAAGTTACGGTACAGTTAGCACGCACAATGGGCATTGAGCTGTTACGTTTTGATATGTCAGAGTACATGGAACGTCATACAGTGAGCCGCTTAATTGGTGCGCCTCCTGGTTATGTTGGTTATGATCAAGGTGGTTTATTAACTGACGCTGTTATCAAAAACCCACATTCAGTGGTATTACTAGATGAGATTGAAAAAGCGCACCCTGATGTATTCAATTTGCTATTACAAGTGATGGATAACGGTACGCTAACAGATAACAATGGCCGTAAAGCTGATTTCCGTAATGTTATTTTTGTAATGACAACCAATGCCGGTGTAACGGAAACGGTACGTAAATCAATTGGTCTTATTCAACAAGATCATAGCCATGATGCAATGGCTGAGATTAAACGGGTCTTTACGCCAGAATTCCGTAACCGTCTTGATAATATCATTTGGTTTAATCATCTTGAGAAAGACATTATTGGCCAAGTGGTTGATAAATTTATCGTAGAACTGCAAGCACAACTCGATGCTCGTGGTGTCTCTATGGAAGTGTCTGAGCGTGCACGTGAGTGGATGTCAGATAAAGGCTATGATAAGGCGATGGGTGCTCGTCCAATGGCGCGTGTGATTCAAGAGAACCTTAAAAAGCCACTTGCGAATGAATTGTTGTTTGGTTCATTAGTGAATGGTGGTTCGGTGCGTGTTGATTTCATTGATGGCGAATTAGATTTTCAGTTCAGCAGTGAGATGGAAGCCGCGCATTAAGTTAATACTTTAGCGAAAGAGTAATAAACAAAAACGCCGTAGATAGTAACAACTATCTGCGGCGTTTTTATGTTTGACTACTTGTTACCATCGCCTGTCAAAATAAAACCCAGCAAAAGGCTGGGTTTTATTTGCAGCACTAATCTTTTAGAGAAAGATTAACGTGCGCGGAAGACGATGCGACCTTTAGTTAGATCGTAAGGAGTCAGTTCCACAGTTACTTTGTCGCCAGTAAGGATACGGATGTAGTTTTTACGCATCTTACCAGAGATGTGAGCAGTAACAACGTGACCGTTTTCCAGCTCAACACGGAACATAGTATTTGGTAGTGTATCTAGTACAGTACCAGCCATTTCAATTACGTCTTCTTTTGCCATTGAATCCTCTTAGGCTACCAGCCATTCATCTTGATCGGGCTGGATAATGCCTTGAAACTGTTTGAGTGTAAAGTTTAGGACGTAATTTTACCCTTGCCAGTTGTTTTTGTCAGCTATTGTTCGCGATTAATCTATTTTTTCTCAGTAAATTAACAAAAGCAGATGTAACCCATTCCTGTTTTGCGGCTAATTTAACCGTTTTGTGTGTTTTAACTACTTAACTAATCCACTCACCATGAATTAATTTTTGATGAGGGATAAAGCGAACTTTGTAATTCATCTCACGGCATTGGTCTATTTGATAGCCAGGGTAAAGCCACTGACGTTGAGTTTGACGGCAAACTTCAATTTGTAACAGTACGCACAATGTGCCTAATGAAAGTTTATGCTCTGGCTCAAAAAAGCTATAAACGGCACTGAGTGAGTCAGTAAAAACATCGGTAACAGCAATAGCAATTAATTGATTGTTTTCATAAAGGTGCAAGAATGCAGTATTCATCCACGGCGCAGTAATAAAATCAAAAAATTGCTGTTTATTGGCTGGAAACATTGAGCCGCTAGCATGACGAACATTAATGTAACGCTCATATAATTCAAACCAATTAGGGTCTAATTGTTGTTTAAATTGCCACTGTAATTTTTTGAGTTGATTTTGTTGGCGTTTTTGACTTTTAGAGGGCGTGAAATGAGTACAATCAACCCGTAGTGGCGTACATGCATTACAATTTTTGCACATCGGTTTATAGATAATGCTGCCACTGCGGCGATAGCCTGAACTAATTAATAGATCATAGCCATTAGGGTTGAGCCAAGGTTGATCCATTACCACGCCAAGTTGATCGCGTTGCTGTGGTAAGTAATTGCAGTCACTTTCAGGTGTAAGGCCGAGCTGTAAGGATAATTCTTTCATTATTAATTCGTTATAACACCAAAGTTTGTGGATGATAACAGGCTGCGGGTAAGGCAATATCGCGTTGTTGATGCAGTAGGCTTAAAAAGTGCTGTCGATCTAATTCACTAGCTCCTAAAGAAGCGAGATGTGGATTCATCATTTGGCAATCAATTAACTGGCCGCCATGGAGATTAAAATGATGACAGAAATACCATAACGCAATTTTTGAAGCGTTATCTGCGAGTGAAAACATAGATTCACCACAAAAAATGCTACCGACAGCGATGCCATAAAAACCACCGACTAATTGTTGATCTTGCCATACTTCAACCGAATGGCAATTGCCTTGATCATGCAATGTTTGGTAAGCGTTAATCATTGTTTCAGTGATCCAGGTCTGATTCGGGCCACGAGATTCAGCACAGTGGCGGATCACTGCATGGCATGCATGATTGAGTGTAATTCGATAAGGGTTTTTTCGCATAAATTTACGCAAACTTTTACTTGGCGTAAACTGTTGTGGAATAAAAATGCCTCGCGGATTGGGGCTCCACCATAAAATAGGTTCACCTTGTGAGTACCATGGAAAAATACCGTGTCGATAAGCCTGACGTAGACGTTGAGGGCTAAGATCACCACCAAAGGCCAATAAACCATTTGGTTCTGTGCGAGCTGTATTAGGATCTGGGAACTGTAATGATGCAGGATCAATTTCAGGAATATAAATCGTCATTTGTTATCAACTACATGGGTCTCAAAAAACTACTGCAATCAATATAACATTTAACGACAGATAAAAAAAACGCCGATAATCACAATCGATTATCGGCGCTATATGGCGTATTAGTGAGTTAATTGATGCTTAAATGCGACGACATAATTCTGCATATCGACCATTTTGTGCCAGCAATTGTTGATGCTGACCACGTTCAATGATCTCACCTTCATCCATTAAGCAAATTTGATCCATACTATCGAGACCAACAAGACGGTGAGTAATAAATACCACCGTTTTATGTTTGGCAAACTCTAGTAATAAGTCCAGTATTTGCTGCTCAGTACGACGATCAAGCCCTTCAGTTGGTTCATCTAATAATAGAATCGGTGCGTCATGAAGTAGGGCACGAGCGATACCAATACGGCGACGCTCACCACCAGAAATATGACGGCCACCATCACCAAGCCAAGTATCTAAGCCTTTATCATCAAGTAAGCTCTTAAGACCAACTTTTTCCAGTGCAGCGACCAATTGTTCATCGCTAGCATCAGGTTTTGCTAAGATTAAATTCTCACGTAATGAGCCATTAAAGACATCAACTCGTTGGCTGACGACAGTAATCGCATTTCGTAATGCAGGCTCGCTCCAACGAGTGAGATCGACGCCATCAATAAGGATTTGGCCTTGTTGAGGATCCCAGCTACGAGTCAATAATTGTAATAACGTTGACTTACCACAGCCAGTACGACCAAGTAGCGCCAGCTTTTCACCGCGTTTAATCTCAAGCGATAAGTGCTTAACAACCGGTTGATCACTGCCATAATAGGTGTAGCTAATATTATTAAGGCTAATATCACCGTTAACAACCGCAGTATGACCGTTAGGATCAAATACTGTGTCAGGGGTAGCTTCAATAATTTCATTAAGACGTTTTGCTGATGATAATGTTTGGCCTAAGTATTGGAAAGCGCCCGCGACTGGCATCATCATTTCAAAACTAGCCATAGTGGTAAATGCGACCATCGCCACGAAAGGATCGGGTGCGTTACCGGCAATACCGTTGGCTGCAATCCACATAATCAGCACTAATGTCCAGCCTGTTGCCGCCATTAATAGACCATTAGCAATACCGGTTAAGCTCGCCATTTTCCTCTGCGCATCAAGCAGTTTATCTTGCTCTGCTTCAGCTTGTTGACGGTAACGCTGTTCGGCATTAAACAGTAATAATTCAGCGTGTCCCTGAATCCAGTCTAACAGCGTGATACGGTAGTTGGCTTTCGCGTGAGTAAGAGTTTCACCATTGCGCTTACCTAAACGGTAAAAAACAATCGGTAAAATAATCATTAACGTCAGTAAAATACCACCAAGAGTAAAACCAATAGTGGGATCAAACCAAGCCAGAAAACCAGTAACAATGATAATGCCTAATATGCCGATCACCAGTGGGCTGACTAAGCGTAAATAAACATGATCCATTGCATCAACATCAGCGACTAAACGGTTGAGTAAATCAGCATCACGTAAATTAGCATGGCGACCAGGAATTAACGGTGTTAGCTTACGGAAAAAGAATAACCGTAAGTCAGCCAATAGCTTAAAGGTAGCATTGTGGCTAACTACACGCTCACCCCAGCGTCCAGCCGTACGTGCCATTGAAAAGCCTCGTACACCAGCACCAGGTAACATGTAGTTAAAGGTTTGACGACCAATAATACTGAGACCCGCTACCGCAGAAGCTGCAATAAACCAACCGGATAAGGTCAGTAGGCTAATAGCAGACAATAGTGTTAATAAACCTAAAATCATGCCTAAAGTTAAACCGAACCAGTGCTTGCGGTAGAGTTTAAGGTAAGGGATTAAATCACGCATCGAGATCCCTCTTATCTGTATGAGTGAGCATTTCAGCGAGTAAACCTTGATGACTAATGGTCTCAAAGCTACCGTTCTGAACTAATTTACCGTTATCCATCACCAAAATACGCTGCATAGCATGTAATTGATCAAGGCGGTGACTGACCATTAAGGTCGTGCGGTTAGTAACAGCTAACGCTAAACTTTCTAATACTAAGCGTTCACTATTAGCATCAAGGCTGGCGGTAGGCTCATCGAGCAGCCAAAAAGCGCCGTTTTGTAACATCGCACGCGCAACAGCAATACGTTGTGCCTGACCAACAGATAAACCACCAGAACGATCACCAACATGATGTTCGTAGCCTTTTTCAAGACGCTGAATAAATTCATCGGCATAAGCTTGGCGAGCAACTTGATCGACATCGTTATCACTTGCACTAGGGTTACCTAATGTAATGTTGTCGCGTACCGTACCATGAACTAATAACGGGTTTTGACCGACCCAACTGATGGCTTGACGCCATTGATCATGTTTAAGTTGGTTGAGTTCAACATCGTTGATTTTAATACTGCCGCGGTAAGGTAAAAAGCCGAGCAAGGCATTCAGTAAACTGGTTTTACCCGCGCCACTTGGGCCTACGAGTGCCACATGTTCATTGGTATTAATGCTAAAGCTTAACGGTCCTGCTAATACTTGCCCTTCGGGGCTAAGCACTTCGAGATCAGTAACGCTAATATGAATGGCATTAGGTGTTGGTAACGGTGTATCACCATTGCTCATTTCGTCAGCTTCAATATTTAAGAACTCAACAATGGACTCTGCCGCACCAATGGCTTGTGCTTTGGCGTGGTAGAAAGTACCAAGATCACGTAATGGCTGATAAAATTCAGGCGCCAGCACCAACACGAATAAACCAGTAAATAATGAAACTGGTACACCGTAATTACCAAAGTTGAGCTCGCCAATGAATGCAAAACCAAAATAGACTGCAACAATCGCAACAGAAATGGCAGAGAAGAACTCTAACACCGCCGATGATAGAAAGGCTAAGCGCAGAACTTCCATGGTGCGTTTACGTAATACGTGTGAAGCGGCATCAAGATTTTCAGCTTCAGCATCAACACGATTGAATAATCGTAGGGTTGATAAACCTTGTAAACGATCATAAAAGTGACCAGATAAACGTTGTAATGCTTTAAAGTTACGACGGTTAGCATCTGCTGCGCCTAAACCTACTAATGCCATAAAAAATGGCACTAATGGCGCAGTAATAAGGAAGATTAAACCTGCTGCCCAGTTAAGTGGGAATACCACCACTAAAATAACCACAGGAATCAATACTGCCAGTGACATTTGGGGTAGATAGCGCGCGAAGAAATCTTGCATTTCTTCAACTTGTTCAAGCACTAAACTTGCCCATACACCTGCAGGTTTACCTTTAATATAGGCAGGACCGAGATTTTGTAAGCGGTTGAGGATTAATTGGCGAATATGGAGTCGAATTTGTTCACCACAACGATAGCCACAAACTTCTCGTCCCCAGCTACATAATGCGCGTAAACCTATAATAACAATAAGCCCAACAAACTGATTCACAAGCTGATACTTATCCGTATGCTCGATGATCAATTGATGCAGAATATTGGCTAATAAAGCCGCTTGCCCGATAAGCAATAATCCCGAAGTAAACCCTAATCCAATACTGAACATCATCCAGCGTTTGGCGAGCTTACTTTGGGATTTTAACCATTTGGTCAAATCGCGTTGTAATTGTTTATCCATATAAATAAGGTTTCATTACGGTATTTATGGTGGGTCGCTCTTACAACAATATGGTTGAGATTTATATTGCTGTAAGGAAAAAAAAGCCACTATATAAATAGTCGCTTTATGGTATTTATTATTGGTCAGCTAACGCATCTAAATAACGTTCTGCATCAAGGGCTGCCATACAACCAGTACCGGCAGAAGTGATCGCTTGACGATAGGTATGATCCATCACATCACCAGCAGCAAAAATACCCTCA
Source organism: Photobacterium aquimaris (assembly GCF_002954455.1). Taxonomy (GTDB): domain Bacteria; phylum Pseudomonadota; class Gammaproteobacteria; order Enterobacterales; family Vibrionaceae; genus Photobacterium; species Photobacterium aquimaris. The sequence continues at coordinate 1,805,235 of NZ_MSCC01000001.1, read as the reverse complement.
ACACTGGTTTGAGTTGCATTGCCGTGAAGACCTGATTGGACTTTAATATAGCCATTTTCCATCTCAAGTTGACCGTCAAAGATGGCTGTATTTGGCTGGTGGCCAATGGCAATAAAGACGCCCATTACTTCAAGCTCTTCAGTTGCCTCAGATTGAGTATCTTTAAGACGTAAGCCCGTTACACCCATGTCGTCACCTAACACTTCTTCAAGGGTACGATCTGTGTGCAAAATGATATTGCCGTTCGCTACTTTATCCATCAGACGATTAATTAAAATTTTCTCTGAACGGAAACTATCACGACGGTGAACAAGGTGGACTTCTGCGGCGATATTTGACAGATATAATGCTTCTTCAACGGCAGTGTTACCACCACCAATAACGGCAACTTTTTGGTTACGGTAGAAGAAACCATCACAGGTTGCACACGCTGAAACCCCACGGCCTTTAAAGGCTTCTTCAGAATCTAGACCGATGTATTTAGCTGATGCGCCAGTTGAGATAATTAATGCATCACAAGTGTATTCACCGGTTTCACCTTTGAGGCGGAATGGTCGTTGGCTAAAATCAGTTTCGCTAATAAAATCAGTAATGATTTCAGTATCAAATTTTTCCGCATGTGCTTTCATGCGATCCATTAATGCAGGGCCTGTTAGCTCGTCTGCGTCACCTGGCCAATTTTCTATTTCTGTAGTAGTGGTAAGTTGACCACCTTGCTGCATACCAGTGATCATGACTGGTGATAGGTTTGCACGTGCTGCATAAACAGCCGCTGTGTAACCTGCAGGTCCAGAACCAAGGATGAGTAGTTCACAATGTTTTACGTTACTCATTTTTTCTCCAGGCTGAATATTATTATTATGGAAGACTGATTGTAGGTAAATTGCAGTCGTAAAGGAAGAGGATGTAAGACAATCAATAATCTGTTAACACTATTGAAGCTAAGCCCAAAAAGTTTGATTACGCTTGAATAGCTTTAAATTAGAGATGTTATATAGATCACAAAAATACCGTAGCAAAGGGCTTTTTTGAAGTGTTAAAAGTGAAAAGTCAGATCGTGATAATTTGATCTAGCACAAGCTTCCATAAGAAAAATAGCCCATAAAAGACATTTTAATTTTGCGAATAATAGCGCGATAGTAACGGATTTAACTATTTGATATCAGATTAAAAATGCCAATAAGTTGAGTTATGTTAATATATTGGTGTTGATGTAATAATTTACTTTGATAATCTGTTTGGTTTTGGTACAAATGGTTAAATGTTTGTTTTTGATTGGCTGATTTCAGGATAATCCTCGTATGACGAAGAGTAATCGCCATCACAAAATTGAAAGACAATTAAACAATTATTGTGAGTAAATAGCATGATCGTCTGATCTTTATCACTGATTGTTTGACTATTAGAGTATTTGATTCTAAAAATAGATAAGATGTAGTATATTTTTTTGCAAGGAAGTGAGAAGGTGGAATAAAAAATGGTAGATACCAAAAAGAAACCATCCAAGGAATTGGATCGCATCGACCGTAATATTTTGAATGAACTTCAAAAAGACGGTCGAATTTCAAACGTAGAGCTTTCAAAGCGTGTTGGTCTATCGCCAACGCCGTGTCTAGAACGTGTACGTCGTTTAGAGCGCCAAGGCTATATCAGTGGTTATACAGCATTATTAAATCCACAGTTTCTTGATGCCTCATTATTGGTTTTTGTTGAGATCACCTTAAACCGTGGTGCGCCAGACGTTTTTGAACAGTTTAATAAATCAGTACAAGAGCTAGAAGATATTCAAGAGTGTCATTTAGTATCTGGTGATTTTGACTACTTGTTGAAAACACGTGTATCAGACATGTCAGCTTACCGTAAATTGCTTGGCGAAACGCTATTACGTCTTCCGGGTGTTAATGACACTCGTACTTATGTTGTTATGGAAGAAGTTAAGCAAAGCAATAACTTGGTTATCAAAACTCGATAAATCGTCGCGTTTTAATTGCTGTAAGATTGTAAATATACACATACACCCTGAATGACATCATTGTTATTCAGGGTGTATTTGTTTATACGGAATAAAAATAGTAATTGCTGATTAATCACTCAAATGAACCCATGAATTGACATAATGATGAATTTATTTGAGAACTGACCGTCTAAAATAAGTAAGGACTAGCCGTTTGAGATAGTTAGCTTTTATTACTTAGAAGATATTGCTTACCATTAAAAAAATTTTTATTTTAAAGGGCGACGAACACAGACAATGTGGTCTTTTAGTATAGAATGATGGCATTAAGACATTTACTTTATATTTGTGAGTTTGCCAACGGTATCGCTCGGTATTGAATACTGTATTGTTATTAACCGTAATACAGCATTGGTAGCTGAAAATATCAGCACTTTGGTAAAATATTCGAATTTGATAGAAACACCGGAGTTATTCTTGAGGAAGTTTAAAGGTAAAAAACTGCCCAAAATGCGTTTATCAGGTTGGCAACGCATTGTTGAAGGTTTTTTGATCATCAGTATTTTAGTTGCCATTTATATGATGGTTGCGCTAGTCACATTTAATCCTGCCGATCCTTCTTGGTCACAAACCGCTTGGGAAGGTGTAGTTCAAAATAAAGCCGGTTCATTTGGTGCATTAGTAGCAGATACTCTGTTCTTTATTTTTGGGTCTCTGGCCTACATTATTCCTATTGTTTTAGTATTACTCGGTTGGTTTATTTATCATCACCGCAGCAAAATACTGTCACTGGATTTTATGGTTTACGGTACGCGCTGGTTAGGATTAATGCTATTAGTGCTAAGTAGCTGTGGATTGGCTGATCTTAACTTTGATGATATTTGGTATTTCTCATCGGGCGGTGTCATTGGTGATGTTGTTGCCAATATATCGTTGCCACTGCTCAATGTATTAGGGGCAACCTTGCTACTCATGTTTGCATGGGCAATTGGGTTTACCTTATTTACGGGGGTTTCATGGGTAACGATTGTCGATCAGTTAGGTGCAAAGACACTCTCAGGTTTAACCTGGATATTAAATAAAGTACGTTCAGATAAACATGAAATCATGCGTCCATTTGCGGCTGATATCGCTGCTGAGTCCGATATGCCTTATGCTCAGCATTTTAATAATAGCGACAACGACGATCAGGATGATTTACTATTATCATCTTATACCACTTCGTCAGCTGTTGAATCTGCACATGGACACGCGTTTGAGCGTAAAGACCCTGTTTATGCGCCATCAAACGCCACCCCAATTATTCGTTCATCTTCAGTTGCAACGGTTAGCGATCCGCTAATGACGCCTGTTGTTGAACAAGCAGCGCCACC
>NZ_MSCC01000001.1:1754690-1801608 GCF_002954455.1 Photobacterium aquimaris | reverse complement strand
CCACAGGTTGAACCGCAGCCGTATGTTGCGCCAGTTGAGCAAGTAGCACCACAGGTTGAACCGCAGCCATATGTTGCGCCAGTTGAACAAGCTGCGCCTCTACAAGGTTTGTCTGTATCTGCACTTGAGCGCGAGCTTGAAAAAGATGAAGACTTTACTGTTGCTGTCGATGAGAAAACACAAAATGTGATTAATGCTGTTGTTAGTGAACAACCTGCGGCATCACAAGTTTATACTGCCCCGGTTGCTGAATCTTTTGTACCGACAGCGAATGTTGATACTTCAGAAGAAGGTTTAACCGATGAAGAAATCTTCCTAAAACGTATTCGTGATAAACAAAAAGAACAAGCACACCTTGCAGGATTAGATAATCCATTTTTAATGCAAAAAGAGCCTGATCTACCTGTACCAACATCACCAATGCCAACATTAGATTTACTGCAACCTGCACGTAAAACGGTTGAAAAGGCGTCTGATGAAGAGCTACAAGCCACTGCGGCCTTGATTGAGTCAAAACTTGCTGATTATAAAATCAAAGTACAAGTTAAAGGTATTTACCCAGGTCCGGTGATCACCCGTTATGAACTTGATCTTGCTCCTGGAGTAAAAGTTAGTCGTATTTCTGGGTTATCAAAAGATTTAGCACGAGCATTATCAACCACATCAGTACGTGTAGTTGAAGTGATTCCGGGTAAACCTTACATTGGTTTAGAACTACCGAATAAGAGCCGTGAAACGGTTTATATGTCTGAAGTTGTTGCCAGTGAGCAATTCCAAAATGTTGGTGGTGCATTACCTATCGTTTTAGGTAACGATATTGCGGGCGATGCTGTTGTGGCCGATTTAAGTAAAATGCCACACTTATTGGTTGCAGGTACCACAGGTTCTGGTAAATCAGTTGGTGTAAACGTCATGATCCTGAGCTTACTTTACAAATGTAAGCCAGAAGATTGTCGCTTTATTATGATTGACCCGAAAATGTTGGAGCTATCAATCTATGAAGGTATTCCACATCTATTAACAGAAGTGGTTACTGACATGAAAGATGCTGGTAATGCGCTGCGTTGGTGTGTCGGTGAAATGGAACGTCGTTATAAAGTATTAGCTGCTTGTGGTGTACGTAACCTTGCAGGTTATAACGCTAAACTGAAAGAAGCGGCAGAGGCGGGACATCCAATTCACGATCCATTATGGAAACCTGGCGATACCATGGATGAATACCCACCATTATTGGAAAAAATGCCAAGTATTGTGGTGATTGTCGATGAGTTTGCTGACTTAATGATGGTTGTGGGTAAAAAGGTGGAAGAACTGATTGCACGCTTGGCTCAAAAAGCCCGTGCTGCAGGTATTCACTTAGTATTAGCCACTCAGCGTCCATCAGTTGATGTTATTACCGGTTTGATCAAAGCTAACATTCCAACTCGAATGGCATTTACTGTATCAACCAAAACCGATTCTCGTACAATCTTGGATCAAGGTGGTGCAGAAACGTTATTAGGTATGGGTGATATGTTGTACTTACCGTCAGGTCAAAGTCATACCATCCGTGTTCATGGCGCATTTGCATCTGATGATGATGTACATAATGTGGTTAATGATTGGAAAGCACGTGGCAGACCACAATATATCGATAGCATTCTAAATTCAGATCAAGGTGCAGATAGCTTGCTTCCGGGTGAAGCACCATCAGGTGATGATGATTTAGATCAGTTATTTGATGAAGTAGCTGCTTTTGTTGCAGAAACGCGTCGAGCATCTATTTCAGGTGTACAACGTCGATTTAAGATTGGTTATAACCGTGCAGCGCGTATTGTTGATCAATTACAAGCACATGGCATTGTCAGTGCGCCGGGGCATAACGCTAACCGTGAAGTGTTAGCGCCGCCACCAGTACAACAACACGATTAATCATGATCGATAAATAACGACTCACTTGCTATGAAGCACTAAAGTGAAAACAAAGCTGCTGTGATAATGATTATCACAGCAGTTTAAGACCAAAGAGGTTAGCGAATATGATGAAGAAACTCGTAATGAGCATGCTAGTTGCTGCACCAATGTTGGTTGCGTCAAGTGCATGGGCTGCAACACCGCAACAAGCGTTAAGTAGCCGTCTCGATAAAGTGAATGCATTTAGCGCTAACTTTACTCAAAAAGTTACCAGTCCTGATGGTGAAGTTTTAGTAAATGGTACTGGTGATTTGTCGATTAAGCGTCCCAATTTATTCCGTTGGACAACCGAAACACCAGATAAAAGCTTATTAGTTTCTGATGGTAAAACCGTGTGGTATTACAGCCCGTTTGTTGAGCAAGTAACGGCAATGTGGCTTAAAGATGCCACTGAACAAACGCCATTTGTTTTATTAACTCGTAATAGTGCCAGCGATTGGTCAAAGTATAATGTAGCGCAATTAGCCGATACATTTACACTCACACCAAAAGATAAAACCTCATCGATGGATAAGTTTGTGGTCACAGTATCAAATACCGGTCAGGTACGTAATTTCTCGGTAGTTGAAACAGATGGTCAACGTAGTAAATACGTCTTAAGTGATTTTAAACGTACTACGCCTGCGGCGAGTTTATTTACCTTTACACCGCCTAAAGGTGTGGAGCTAGATGACCAACGTAACTAATTGTTACTGAATTTAATTATTATGAGAAGGTGGCGAATAAGCCACCTTTTTCTGTCTTAGGGGAGTCATTATATTGAGTAATTTCAGCCTAGATTTTTCCTCGGATTTTAGACCTTTAGCTGCAAGAATGCGACCTCGTACCGTCGAGGAATACATAGGTCAACAACATATTCTTGGTGAAGGTAAGCCACTACGTCGTGCTTTAAAAGCCGGCCAATTACATTCGATGATTTTGTGGGGACCACCGGGTACAGGTAAAACGACCTTAGCCGAAGTTGCCGCGCATTATGCCAATGCTGAAGTTGAGCGAGTGTCAGCAGTCACGTCTGGTATTAAAGATATTCGAGCAGCAATAGACAAAGCCCGTGACAATAAAATGGCAGGCCGACGGACTATTTTATTTGTGGATGAGGTGCATCGGTTTAATAAAAGCCAGCAAGATGCATTTCTGCCGCATATTGAAGATGGAACAGTAACCTTTATTGGTGCCACCACTGAGAATCCATCATTTGAGCTCAATAACGCACTGTTATCGCGCGCACGAGTGTATAAGTTAAAATCCCTTGAAGATGATGAAATTCTTGAAGTGATCGAACAAGCGTTAACAGATAAAGAACGCGGTATTAGCGAAACTGATTTTGAGTTTGTCGGTGAGGTAAAACAGCAGTTAGCGCAGTTTGTACGTGGTGACGCACGAATGTCACTTAATTATCTTGAACAGTTAATTGATATGGCGGAAGAAGATCAGCAGGGGATCAAACAAATAACGGTGGAGTTATTAGCTGAAGTCACGGGTGAAAAAGTGGCGCGGTTTGATAACAAAGGCGATCTTTGGTACGACATGATTTCTGCAGTGCATAAATCGATTCGTGGTTCTAATGCTGATGGTGCCTTGTATTGGTTTGCGCGAATGCTGCAAGCAGGCTGTGATCCGCTATATGTTGCACGTCGATTATTAGCAATAGCCTCAGAAGATATTGGTAATGCTGATCCACGCGCAATGCAAGTCGCTGTGTCGGCATGGGATTGTTATACCCGCGTTGGTGCCTATGAAGGTGAACGTGCTATTGCGCAAGCGATTGTGTATTTAGCCTGCGCTGCTAAAAGTAATGCAGTATATGTGGCCTTTAATCTTGCCAAAGCGGATGCGCGTGAATTTCCTGATTTTGAAGTACCGCCACATTTGCGTAATGCGCCGACCAAACTGATGAAAGAATTGGGGTATGGCGAAGGTTACCGTTACGCTCATGATGAGCCGGGTGCTTATGCGCCTGGTGAAGTGTATTTACCGCGCGAAATTCGTGATCGAGTTTATTATCAGCCTTCAAAACGGGGCTTAGAGATAAAAATATCGGAAAAGTTGGATTATCTTGCTTCTTTAGATGCAAAAAGCCCGCTAAAGCGCTACCAATAATAAGGCTTTTTGGGTATCGTTAAGTGATTGGCAACAATTTTTTATGGTTGCCTCCCAACTACAACTATTTTAATAAGAAATGCCTAAATAACGCGCATTTCAGACTATTAAGAGCACAGGATTAGCATGCTAGATTCTAAATTACTTCGAACTGAGCTGGATGAAACAGCTGCAAAACTCGCGCGTCGTGGTTTTAACCTTGATGTAGAAACTTTACGCAACTTAGAAGAGCAACGTAAGTCTCTTCAAGTAAAAACAGAAGAGCTACAAGCACAGCGTAACTCGCGATCGAAGTCGATTGGTCAGGCAAAAGCGAAAGGTGATCACGCAGAAGCTGAACGTATTATGGCTGAAGTTGGCAACCTAGGTTCTGAGCTTGATGAAGCGAAAGCAGCATTAGCAGAGCTTCAAGGTCAACTTGATACTATTACTCAAATGCTACCAAACATTGCTGATGAGTCAGTACCAACGGGTAAAGATGAGTCAGAGAACGTAGAAGTTTTACGTTGGGGTCAGCCAAAAACTTATGACTTTGAAGTAAAAGATCACGTTGATCTTGGCGAAATGTCTGGTGGCCTAGATTTCGCAAGCGCAGTTAAAATCACTGGCGCACGTTTCATCGTAATGAAAGGTCAATTTGCACGTCTACACCGCGCAATTGCACAGTTCATGCTAGATCTTCACACTGAAGAGCACGGCTACACAGAAATGTATGTACCGTACCTAGTAAACGCTGACAGCCTATTTGGTACAGGTCAATTACCGAAGTTTGGTGAAGATCTATTCCACACTCAGCCATTAACTGAAAAAGTGAATGATGAAGAGCCTCGCATTCTTTCATTAATTCCAACAGCAGAAGTGCCTGTAACTAACATGATGCGTGACACCATCACTGATGAAGCAGATTTGCCAATCAAGATGACGGCTCACACACCATGTTTCCGTTCAGAAGCGGGTTCTTACGGTCGTGATACACGTGGTCTTATTCGTATGCACCAGTTCGACAAAGTTGAGCTAGTTCAGATCACTCGCCCAGAAGATTCAATGGCAGCCCTTGAAGAACTAACAGGTCACGCTGAGAAAGTACTACAAATGCTAGAGCTTCCTTACCGTAAAGTGGTACTTTGTACTGGCGATATGGGTTTTAGTTCTTGCAAAACATACGACTTAGAAGTGTGGGTTCCTGCTCAAGAAACTTACCGTGAGATTTCTTCATGTTCAAACATGTGGGATTTCCAAGCGCGTCGTATGCAAGCGCGTTTCCGTCGTAAAGGCGAGAAGAAGCCTGAGCTACTACACACTCTAAATGGTTCTGGTTTAGCGGTTGGTCGTACTATGGTTGCTATTCTTGAAAATAATCAAGAAGCAGATGGCCGTATTATGATCCCTGAAGTACTACGTAAGTACATGCGCGGTGCTACGCACATCGGTTAATCACTGATGTAGTGATAAGTGTATGTCGTTCAAAAAACCAGTCTTAAGACTTAATGTCGTTCGAATAAGCATCATCGCTTATACCTAAACGAATACTTGGATGGCACAAACAGGACTGAACGTGGAAACGTTCGGTCCTTTCTTTTATCTGGCAGAATAAAGTGGCTGACGGCCTCTGCTTTAACTTGGCTGGGAGTGTTCCATCTGGACTTAATGCTAACCACCTAAGCTGGATGTCAATGAGGTTAATTGCTACCGTAAAACTCACTCGAGTCGACTTCACATCAGCATCTGCAGCTATCTGTACCATTTCTAGTCGCATTAAGTTATATGCTAGCCCCCCAGAGTTCTTGTTTTACTCTAGACGGGAACCGATTCCTCAATGTAACTTCGCTTTGCAACTGAGTTTGTTTTATCTCACCAAAGCCTTCCTCGATCTCCTAACGCTGCCAGTAAATGCGCAGTATCTCTGCGAGTGGGTATTGCTTTTGGTCAGCCAAAGAGAGCATAAAACCTTTAATTTCACCCGCAGGATCTTTGAAGCCCTGCCTGCCTGGTGGCTGGCTGCTCAGAGTTCTTCTTTCTCGCCTCTTTGGTTGAGATTGAAGAGCTAAGTCTAGAGAGCTACATACCTCCTTGATAGACTTGTTGCGTTGCAAACCCATCCAAATGACGAGTCATACGGCTTGTTGAGCTGATAATCGGCGATGTTGAATACTTGCTTTGTTAGTAGGGATTATTACTCGATCTTAGGATCGTTCAAGTATTTTAAACGATCGGCATTAAGTCTTAAGACTGGTTTTTTGGCTGCATTAAAGAGGATAGGTTTAGTATATGAGGCTATGGGTGTTTTCAGCATGACAATAAGCGTTAAATATTAATGCAATTATGATTCTATAACGAGCACTTAGATTTACTTTGACAAGATGACATCTACAAAGAATTAATTTTCACTTTTTTCATGATTAGTAGGTTTTTTTTGTAAAAATATATTTTATATAGGTTTATTTTCTATTTATCTGTCAAATCATAGGTGTAAAAGTAACATATTACTCTCTTTAATTCTCTATACTTTAATACGGCACTAATGGGTGAAAATCCAATGAGTTAAAATAATTATGAATGAGGGTGCGCCATGAATTTAAAACTACTAACTATCTTTCTTTTTGTCTCTGTTTGCTTAATTTGGGGAACCACTTGGTTCGCTATGGAAGTAGCATTACATTCTATTCCACCTATTTTTGCTACTGGTTTGCGTTTTTTACTTGCCGCTCCTTTACTTATGGTATTAGCGAAGGTATTTAAACAACCACTATTATTTCCTAAAGGTAAGCGTCGATGGTTGCTTATTGTTGCACTGATGTATTTTGCGATTCCGTTTACTTTGATGATCTTTGGTGAGCAATATATATCTTCTGGTTTGGCGTCGATAATCTTTGCCAATATGCCTGTCGCAGTGATGTTGATGTCAGGTCTATTTTTGAGTTTAAGATTAGCAAAGCATCAAATACTAGGATTAATGACAGCCGTTGTGAGCTTATGCTTAATTCTTGCAAATGAAATGCAAATGGGCAGTGAGGACTATCTCATTGGTACAGTGTGTTTAGGCGTTGCTGTTGCTATGCACGCTATTATGTATGTGTTAGTTCAAAAGCACTGTAAAGATATTGAGGTACTGACCTACAACGCTCTGCCGAGTTTAATTGCCGCTTTATTCTTATTTGGCGTTTCTGCTATGGCTGAAAATGTAAATATTGAAGCATTCACTTGGGATTCAATGTCAGCTGTTGTTTATCTTGGCTTCGTTGCGAGTGTTGGTGGTATTGTTGCTTATTTCAAATTGGTGCAGGTATCAACACCCTTTCAAGCGTCTATCTGCTTTTTGATTTTTCCTGTGGTTGCCCTAATTATTTCTGGTTATATTAACGGCGAAGCGTTGTCTCAACAATCATTGTTAATGATGGTTCCTCTTCTGTTAGGTATTTTATTGACCAAAGTGCCAAAAGGTATTTTAAAGCAGCGTGCAGCTCTAAAAATAGTGAGTAGTAATTAAATTGATCTGCTATTTATAGTTGATTGGTATAGGCAGATATTTCCTGTCTATACCTCTCTGTGAATAGTGTGGCCTATTAACTTCGTCATTTCCCACAGTGAATATCTACGAGGACGATAGAAATTCTTTTGTTCGCACGTTGTAGACAAAGTCTTTTTACTGGGATTATAGAGTATTTTCATTAGCATATTTACGGTCAATCTCGCGGTGAGTAGCTCACCTTACCGAGCATCTTAACGTGTAAGTTGAGCATTAAAAATACAATTTATTGTCCCTTTATATCTAATTTATTTTTTTGCAAAACCCAAAAAAGGGCACATTATGTGCCCTGAATTATGTTGTGCTCGCAAGTTTGTTACTCGCAGTTATTATTTCTGTGGCTGTGGATGAAAACGAACAACTTCATCTTCAGTTGCTGCTAGTGGATCATTAAAACGCTCAACATCCATTTCATCTTCAGATTTTGCAACAATACAGGTTACTACGCTATCACCCGTAATGTTCACCGCAGTACGCACCATATCAAGTAGACGATCAACACCCATGATTAATGCGATACCTTCAACAGGTAGACCCACTTGGTTAAGTACCATCGCCAGCATAATTAGACCAACACCAGGAACACCTGCTGTACCGACGGATGCTAACGTTGCTGTTAGAATAACCATTAGGTAATCAGTCATGGTTAGGTCGATATTAAACGCCTGCGCTATAAATACCGTTGCCACACCTTGCATAATTGCAGTGCCGTCCATGTTAATGGTTGCACCTAGTGGAACAGTAAATGACGCAATTTTATTGTTTACACCTAAACGCTTAGTTGCCGTTTCCATGGTAACAGGAATAGTTGCGTTTGATGATGCGGTTGAGAAGGCAAACATCACTGCGTCTTCCATTTTCTTTAAAAACGTAAGTGGGCTTAAACCAGTAAAGGCTTTTAGCATCACACTGTAAGTAACTAATGCGTGTATTAATAGAGCAGCAACTAATACTAGGAAGTAGTTAATTAAGCTATAAATAGCGTCAAGACCTAATCCTGTGAACAGCTTAGCCATTAAGAAGAACACACCAAATGGTGCAATATTCATCAATAATGCCACCAACTTCATGATCACTTCATTTAAATCAGCAAATACTGCTGCTAGACGCTCACCCGGTTTACCCGCAGCACTGATAGCGATACCAAATAATACCGCAAACACAATAATCTGCAGGGTGTTACCACTTGCCATTGCACTGATTGGGTTAGTTGGGAACATACCTACAATAACGCTACCTAATGATGGCGCTTCTTTTGAGGCAAAGGTTGTTGCAGCACTTAAATCGGCACCTGCACCTGGCTGAAAGATATTTGCCATTGTTAATGCAAGCGTAATTGCTAAGGCCGTTGTTGTTAGATAAAACGCAAGGGTTTTACCGCCTAAACGACCTAATGTTGCTAAATCTTTTAATGAGCTAGTACCACAAACCAGTGATACAAAAACCAGAGGAACAACCAACATCTTTAAACTGGCAATAAAGATTTTACCACCGACATCAAACAGGCCATTTACGATATAGTCATGAATAAAAGCGATATCAGCAAAAAGGGAACGGATCATAAATCCTGTTAGAATACCTAATACCATGCCGAGAATAACGCGGCTGGTGAGTGACATTTTTTTCTTTTCTGTGGTCATTAAAACTTATCCTTATGTTTATTCACTCTGTCCTTCGGTAATCAGAGTGCATTCGGAGAGTAGCAGTTATTCGTCTGTTAACGTGAAGTAATAATAATTATTAATAGCTAAAATATGCGCCAACTCACAAATTTTATACTGATTTCATGTTTAACATGCCAGTTTTTAACTGCATTTTAACAAAAGTGACGTTTTAAAATCATAATTAGTTGGTTGGTTATGATTTTTACGAGGTGTTTTGTCGGAATTTTCGATAAGTTAGGTTGGTGTGAATGAATAACTATAATTGATAGCTGTGGTGATAATTAGAGTAATTAAGCCACGCAAGTGAAAAAATCGCTCATACGTGGCTTAAATGAATAGAAGCGAAAATACCAATGGTATTATTTAGCGACGTTACCTGCGACGTTTATAATATCCCAAGTACGAGCAAAAGATGGCGCATAAGCAAAATCCATCATGCCTAATTGCTCGGTGGTTGCACCAAATGCGATACCTAAACCTAAGCTCGCAAATACACGTTTAGTAAAGCTATAGTGTTTGTTTTGCATGTGATAAAGAAATGCAATCAAGCCGACAAATATGGCGAGGATCGTTACAATACCTAAGGTCATCATGAATCCTTCATATCAAATAAAAGAGGGTGATTTTTATCATTCCAATATATTTAGAGTTAAGTTTTGCTTCTTTGATATTGCTTAGAGGTAAATTAGCGCCATTAATGTAAGGGATATTAATAGCTGTAAAAACGTTCAATATCGCTAATACTGAATGTGAGATGAATATTTAGGTGTAAAGTTTGAATTAGCAGCTGAGGTAGATCAAGACTCAACAGCCTATTAACAACGCGTAATAAGTTGACTCAATTTGGTGTATTGATGCGGGGATATATAAAAAAAGACAAAAAAATACCGATAACAAGGTTATCGGTATTTAAAATTTAAAATGGCGTAAATTACATTACACGCATACCTGGTTGAGCACCTTCATGGGGCTCTAGGATCCAAAGATCTTTACCACCAGGGCCTGCAGCAAGGATCATACCTTCTGACATACCAAATTTCATTTTACGTGGTTTTAGGTTAGCAACCATTACCGTTAATTTGCCAACAAGCTCTTCTGGTGTGTAAGCTGACTTAATACCAGAGAATACTTGGCGCATTTCACCACCGATATCCAATTGGAATTTCAGTAGTTTGTCTGCTTTTGGCACTGCTTCACAAGAAACAATTTTAGCAATACGCATATCAATTTTAGCGAAATCATCAAATTCGATTTCAGCTTCAATTGGCTCTGCTGCTAATGGGCTAACAGTTGGTTGAGCAGCTTCAAGTACAGCTTTATCAGCGGCAGCTTCTTCTTTTGATGCTTCAACCATTGCAGCAACGTGAGCAGGATCGATACGGTTAAACAACGCCTTGAACTTAGTTACTTCATGGTTTGTTAGTGGAGTTTCGATACCTTCCCAGGTTAATGTTTCGTTTAGGAAGCCTTCAGTACGCTCTGCAAGTTTTGGCATTACAGGTTTTAGGTAAGCCATTAACACGCGGAATAGGTTGATACCAACAGTACAGATTTCTTGTAGCTCTTGATCTTTACCTTCTTGTTTAGCAACAACCCAAGGTGCCTTTTCGTCAACATACTGGTTAGCTTTATCTGCCAATGCAGTAATTTCGCGAATAGCGCGGCTGTATTCACGGCTTTCATAAAGATCGCCAATGCGTGCTGCAGCTGCAACGAATTCTGCGTAAAGCTCAGGCTCGGCAAACTTCTCAGATAACATGCCGTCAAAACGCTTAGCAATAAAGCCTGCGTTACGTGATGCTAGGTTAACAATCTTATTCACAACATCGCTGTTTACACGTTGAGTGAAATCTTCAAGGTTAAGGTCTAGATCATCAATACGGTTGTTTAGTTTGGCTGCGTAGTAGTAACGTAGGCATTCAGGATCAAGGTGGTTTAAGTAAGTACCCGCCTTAATGAATGTGCCTTTTGACTTCGACATTTTCGCGCCATTTACGGTTACGTAACCGTGTACAAACACGTTATTTGGCTTACGGAAACCAGCACCATCTAGCATTGCAGGCCAGAATAGGCTGTGGAAGTAAACAATGTCTTTACCGATAAAGTGGTAAAGCTCAGTTGAACTGTCTTTATTCCAGAACTCGTCAAAATTAAGATCATCGCGCTTATCACAAAGGTTCTTAAATGAACCCATGTAGCCGATTGGTGCGTCTAGCCATACGTAGAAGTATTTGCCAGGTTCACCAGGGATCTCAAAACCAAAGTAAGGTGCATCACGAGAAATATCCCACTGTTGTAGGCCAGACTCGAACCACTCTTGCATCTTGTTAGCAGTTTCATCTTGAAGTGCACCAGATTTAGTCCACGCTTTTAGCATGTCTTCAAACTGTGGTAAGTCAAAGAAGAAGTGCTCAGAATCTTTCATGACAGGTGTCGCGCCAGAGACTGCTGATTTTGGATTAATCAGATCTGTTGGACTGTAAGTTTCACCACAATTGTCACAATTATCGCCGTATTGATCTTCTGCTTTACACTTAGGGCAGGTACCTTTTACAAAGCGATCAGGTAAGAACATTTCTTTCTCAGGGTCAAATAATTGAGAAATAGTACGGCTAGTAATAAAGCCTTTGTCTTTTAACTGAGTGTAAACAAAAGAAGCAAGTTCACGGTTTTCAGGTGAATGCGTGCTGTGATAATTACTAAAATCAATATCGAAACCAGCGAAGTCAGCTTGGTGCTCTTTGCTCACTTCTGCAATCATTTGCTCAGGTTCCACACCCATCTGCTGGGCCTTAAGCATGATTGGCGTACCGTGTGCGTCATCTGCACAGATAAAATGAACTTCATTGCCACGAAGGCGCTGATAGCGCACCCAAATATCCGCTTGAACATGTTCTAGCATGTGACCTAAGTGGATAGAACCGTTAGCGTACGGCAGGGCGCAGGTCACCAGAATTTTTCTTGGATTAGCAGCCATAATTACTTCTTTCGCTCATGATGGGTAAAAAAACATAGCTGCAAATACTACCTGATGGACAGCATATTGACTAGCGTCGATGCGGTTTTATCTGTTTTTGAGTAGGGGAAATCGGGCGGTAAGGACACTTTGGTGGTAGCATTAAGCAAAAGAGGTAAGTATTACTCGGCAGCATCAACGTTACTGGTTGTTTTGTATACGAATACTGTGACGCAGATGTTGCTCATAAGCTATGACATTTATGTGGAGCGCTAATTTATGGCAACAACGACAAACCATTTCGACAGTGTTGGTGATATCAGCCAATGGCTGAATCAGTTTGAACACCCACTGTTAAGTGCGGAATGGGCAGATGTTCCTCACTTTGTTTCAGTCTCGGCTGAGGGCGTTATCATTATCACGATCCCATTTGCAGCCAACGAATTAGCTCAGCAATTGCGTCAATGGATCGCACAGCAACAGCAACAAGGCATCATCAATAAAGGCTTAAATTTCGATGTCCGTTGTCGAGTTTCGCCACTGGCGGTTGTCGATAAACAGCCCCTTCGCGGCGTTAAAAATATTATTGTTGTGAGTTCTGCTAAAGGCGGCGTGGGTAAATCAACCACCTCGGTTAACTTAGCATTGGGTTTACAACAACAAGGTGCCAAAGTTGGATTATTAGACGCCGATATTTACGGTCCGTCGGTACCGATGATGTTAGGCACGATGGATCAAAAACCCCAATCGCCTGATGGCAAAATGATGTCACCGATTGAAGCGCATGGTTTATATACCAACTCTGTCGGTTATTTAGTGCCAGCTGAGAGTGCAACCATTTGGCGTGGGCCGATGGCGTCAAAAGCACTGGCTCAAATTATCACAGAAACCTGGTGGCCAGATTTAGATTATTTAGTGATTGATATGCCACCAGGTACGGGTGATATTCAATTAACTTTATCACAGCAAATTCCAGTAACGGGAGCGATAGTGGTGACTACGCCACAAGACCTTGCGTTAGCTGATGCAATTAAAGGTATCAGCATGTTCAATAAGGTTGATGTACCTGTGCTGGGTATTGTTGAGAATATGAGTTACCACATTTGTAGCAATTGTGGCCATCAAGAGCATATTTTTGGTACTGGCGGTGCAGCAAAAATGGCGCAAGATTATGCGGTGCCATTATTAGCTCAATTACCATTAGACATTAAAATTCGCGAGGATATTGATAATGGTACGCCAACGGTGATTTCATCACCTGAATCAGAACAGGCAGCTGCATACATTATGTTAGCTGCAAATATTGCCAGTCGATTATATTGGCAAGGTGAAACTGTGGTAGAGCAGATTACTATTCGTACAATGTAGGTATTGATTCGACAAGATTTGCCGAGATTATAATCAGATATGTCAGATGTCTCATTTTTACTGGTATCTGGCATAGCAACTGCTTATAATCAGAGGGTTTAATTTATCCATATTCGCCTTGCTACGTGGTCTAATAGGTACTTTCTGATATGTCTGAAACTTCACACCAATGCGTTATTATCGGTATTGCAGGCGCTTCTGCTTCCGGTAAAAGTCTGATTGCCAGCACAGTTTATAAAGAGTTAAAAGCAAAAGTCGGCGATCATCAGATCGGTGTAATCACGGAAGATTGTTACTATAACGATCAAAGCCACCTAACAATGGAAGATCGTGTTAAAACTAATTACGATCACCCTAATGCGCTTGATCATAATTTATTGTGTGATCACCTTGAGCAGCTAATGAAAGGTGAAGCAGTAGAAGTACCACAATATAGCTACAGTGAGCATACTCGTTTACAAGAAAGTACTACAATGACACCGAAAAAAGTGATCATTTTAGAAGGTATTTTATTGTTAACAGATCCTCGCTTGCGTAACATCATGCACGCTAGCGTATTTATGGATACGCCACTTGATATCTGTTTACTACGCCGTTTACAACGTGATGTTGCAGAACGTGGTCGTACAATGGAGTCAGTGTTGGTTCAGTACCAAAAAACGGTACGTCCAATGTTTATGCAGTTTATTGAACCATCAAAGCAATATGCGGATATTATTGTTCCGCGTGGTGGTAAGAACCGTATCGCAATCGATGTGTTAAAAGCACATATCGCGAAACTGCTACGTTCGTAATAATTTAAAATGAATAAGGCTGACAATATGTCAGCCTTATTTTTATGGTTATATTGGTGGAAATACCCGTTAACCGTTGTTAACCCATCAATTAAAAGTAATCATGATTGATGGGTTTATTATATCACTCACATGTGCTGAGCACTGATAGGATAGAGTGCGTATTACGCAGGAGAGAGCTTAAATGAGACTGTGCGATAGAGATATCAGGGCTTACCTTGATGAAGGAAAAATCAGCATTGAACCACGACCAGCTGATGATAGTATTAGTGGTTTAACGATTGATGTTAGTCTTGGTAATAATTTCCGCGTCTTTAATGATCATGGTGCACCATTTATTGACCTATCAGGTAAAAAAGAAGATGTTGCCGCTCAACTTGATAAAGTCATGAGTGATGAAATTGTGGTTGCAGAAAATGAAGCTTTTTTTCTTCATCCTGGTCAATTAGCATTAGCGGTTACCCATGAGTCGGTAACGCTGCCTGATAATATCGTAGGTTGGCTTGACGGACGTTCATCATTGGCACGTTTAGGCTTAATGGTACATGTGACAGCTCACCGTATTGATCCCGGCTGGTCTGGACGTATTGTACTTGAGTTTTATAATTCTGGCCGTTTGCCTCTAGCATTGCGTCCACATATGCCAATTGGTGCGCTAAGCTTTGAGACTTTATCTGGTTCAGCAGAAAAACCATATAATAAGCGTGCGGATGCCAAATATAAAAATCAGCAAGGTGCAGTGGCCAGTCGTATTAATGAAGATGACAAGCAAAGCTAATCTTCTTTAATCGCTAATAGGTGTATTCTCGCATACACATTATTGAAGGCAGCCTTTGGGTTGCCTTTTGTTTAGCTATTACGTTTGTGGTGAACTATTCTTGGAGTTAATGGTCTTAATAACATTGATTTTTAAGGTTAATCTTCAATAAATTATTTTTGCATAACGACCAATTCATTGTGGCGTTATATGCATAGCCGAGGACATAATGAAAAAAATACTTTATATTCTACTCGGGCTGATTTTATTAGTCGTGATTGGTATTGGTGCACTAGTAACTTTTGTTAACCCTAATCAGTTTAAGCCACTGTTAACAGAACAAGTTAAAAAGATAACCGGACGTGATTTGGTTATCAAAGGCGATATCAGTTGGCGTTTTTTCCCAACACTAGGCTTAAGTGTTGGCGAAACCGCATTTCGAAACCCAACCGGATTTGCACAGCCTAATTTAGTCCAATTTAAGCAAGCAGATTTATCTGTCTCTGTTTTACCTTTGTTGTCACAGCAGCTTGATATTGGCGATATGCGTTTAGAAGGGGCACATGTTTTTGTACAAACATTAAAAAATGGTGTGACTAACCTTGATGGTTTAACTGATAAGAGAGCCGTAGCAGACAACGCAATAACAGACAAAGCCGCTAATCAGCAAACTGCTAAACATTCGCAGTGGAAAGTGGCTGTTGCAGGTATCGAGCTGGTTGATGCGAGTGCTGAAATTCGTAATGACCAAACTAAGACTGTGGCACAACTGAATCATATTAATTTTACCCTTGGTAACTTTAAGTCACAAACATGGACCAAAGCCACTTTTGATATTCAAGGTAAAGTGAATGCCTTGTCTTTTAGTGCTAAAGGTAGTACTGAACTTAATCTGGCTGCTGATTATAAAAATGTTGAACTAAAATCATTTGCTGCTCAAATGAGCATGAATGATGGTAAGACTGAGATTAAAAATGCGCAATTAGGATTGGATCAGTTTACGATTGGACAATGGTCTAATGTTACTTTTGCCGTTAACGGACAAGTACCTAATTTAAGCTTTGATACTCACGGTAGTGCTAAAGTAAAACTGTCGCCAGATCATAATACCGTTACGCTGCAAGGGCTAAAAGTGACCAATGATTTAGCTGGTAGTGCCTTACCGCGCTCAACCATGAATGTGGTGGTTAATAGTGATGCAACGTATGATATTAATCAAAAGTTAGCGTTAGTGAGCAAGCTTGATATTAATGCTGATGGTACTAAGGTATCGGGTTCTGGTTCATATTTAGCAGCGGCTATTCCTGATGTTCGCTTTGCGTTATCAAGTGATAATATTAATATCGACAGTTGGTTACCGGCTAAAAAAGCCACGTCAGATTCTGCTGAATCGGCCGCTGAAGTCGGGGATACATCAGCCGCTGCGGTAACTCATCAACCTTCAACGGTTGAACCTGATCTTAGTGCACTCAAAAACATTAACGTTGCAGGCATGATTGCTATTAAGCAATTAAAAATCGCCAATGCTGACGTTGCGAATGTCAAAGTTGTTACGTCGATTAAGAAAGGTGTAGCAACCATCAATCGTTTTGAAGCAAATTTATATGACGGTCAAATCACCGGTAGCGCATCAGTTGATGTAAACAGTGCTTTACCTAGTTATCGTTTAAAAAATACCATTACCAATGTGGCTATTTTACCGTTATTAAAAGCGGTAGCGAATAATCAGCAACTGGCTGGTAAAGCAAACATTACTGCAGATCTGAGTGGTCGTGGTTTATCAGAAGCTAATATTCGTCACAATATCACCGGCTCTGTGAAAGTAAATATTGCTGATGGTACGGTATATGGGGTTAATATTTCTGATCTGTTACGTAATGCGAAGGCTAAACTAAAAGGCCAAGCAGAAGCTAAAACCGATACCACCAAGAAAACAGATTTCTCAGCCTTAACGACAACCTTACGCTTAGGTAATGGTATTGCTTCTACGGATAATTTCCAATTAGCCTCACCGTTATTGGCGATTAGCGGTCAAGGTAAAACCAATTTGGTTGATGAAGGTATTGATCTGATGATTAATACTAAGGTCGTTGCCAGTGGTAAAGGGCTTGATGAAATTAAAGGTATTAGTGTACCTATCCATGTTGGTGGTGATTGGCAGCAACCTAAATATCGTTTAAATATTAAAGATTTATTTAAAAATAATGCGGTATTAGAGAGTAAAGCTAAGAAAGAGATCAACCGTGGCTTAGAAAAACTGTTTGGTGATAAAGCCAAAGATGACAATATTAAAAATGCTGCAGATAAATTATTGAAAGGGTTATTTAATTAACCTTCAGTCTGTAGTGGTATCACTAACATAAAGTATGATAAAAAGGTTTGCTGCTATCGGCAAACCTTTTATTTTTAAACTCTATTATCAACCAAGTCACCACTATTTAGTGACTTGTTATTATCAAATGGCTGACTTTTATCCATTGTTAATATTGTTGAGTATTTTTATGACGCATCACTAAAATTATGACTAACAAAACCACATCTTCTGAAAAACCAACGTTAATTTCTAAAGTAATAGCGGGATTAACAGTGGTTGGGAATGCAATCAAAGCATTACCACCGATAGACCATTTTATTCGAGCTGCTGATCGATTTAACGATCGTCTAGGCAGTCAGTTTGGTGCAGCAATTACCTATTTTTCATTTTTGTCGCTGATCCCCATTTTAATGGTGTTATTTGCTGCTGCGGGTTTTATATTGGCATCAAACCAAACATTGTTGACCAATATTATTGATAAAATTGTTGCTGGTGTTACTGATCCAAACTTAGCCAATACCCTTAAACAAATGGTACAAACGGCGATTAGTCAGCGTACAACGGTGGGGTTAAGTGGTCTCGCGATTGCTTTTTATTCTGGCATTAGTTGGATGGGAAACTTACGTGAAGCTGTTCGCGCACAAACCCGTGATGTATGGGAACGTAAACCTGAAGACAAAGAGCATATTTTGCTGCAATACGCAAAAGATCTCATCGGCTTAACTGGGTTGGTAGCAGCGTTAATTTTTACCGTTGTATTGACGTCAGTTGCTGGCTCGGCACAAGCAACCATTGTTGATGCTCTAGGGTTAGGGGGGATCACTTGGTTGCGCCCAGTATTAACCACTATTGCGTTAACAATTTCGATTTTGGCTAACTATCTGATGTTTTTATGGATATTTTGGATGTTGCCTCGTCGTCGCTTTAATCGTAAAACATTAATGCAAGGCACTTTATTAGCGGCGATTGGTTTTGAAGCGATTAAATTTGCGATGACATTCCTATTACCTAAATTAGCCAGTTCACCATCGGGTGCGGCATTTGGCTCTATTATAGGTTTAATGGCTTTCTTCTATTTCTTTGCACGATTAACGTTATTTTGTGCAGCATGGATAGCCACAGCAAAAGAAAACCGCCCAGATTATGGTGTCGTTGTTGAAGATGGTACTGATACCGATAAATAACGCTCAAATCAGCGCGATTAAACCGTAATTATCTAAAAAGGATAGCCAGTGAGCTGTCCTTTTTTATTGGTCTTTATTTGTATCAATAGCGTTATAACAGCTAGAGAATAACAATCCCGTAAATGCATTTTGATGACTATTTATGACGCATTGGAAATCAGCATTGTGATGTTGTTATAGCCAATAACTTTGATTTGGTTATTTATTTGTGATTAATGTGTAACCTTAATAAATCCAATGGGTAGCGGGGTTGTTTTGTTGTAGTGGCAGTTTGTTGTGCTGGTTCTCAGAAGTGATATAAGACGATTATTGCTATTAAGTGATTTGATATTTATCAATATGAGCATCTGAGGTAACAGGCATTTTACTTCCTATGATAGGTATTTTGGAAACCAAAATATCAGTGATATATAGGGAGATAAGTCATGTTGTATTTGGAGTTTTTATTCCTGTTATTGGTGTTGTATGCCGGTAGCCGTTTTGGTGGTATTGGATTAGGTGTTGTTTCAGGATTAGGGCTGTTGGTGGAAGTATTTATCTTCCGTATGCCACCAACCTCACCACCGATCACCGTGATGCTGATTATTCTTGCCGTTGTCACTTGTGCCTCGATTTTAGAAGCGGCTGGTGGTCTTAAATACATGCTGCAGGTTGCTGAGCGTATTTTACGTAGTAACCCGAAACGCGTGACGATTGTGGGTCCGTTAGTGACTTACGTGATGACCTTTATGCTAGGTACAGGCCATGCGGTGTATTCAATTATGCCTATCATTGGTGATGTTGCACTTAAAAATGGCATACGTCCAGAACGACCAATGGCTGCTTCATCGGTAGCCTCGCAACTGGCGATAACGGCAAGTCCAATTTCAGCTGCAGTGGTGTACTATCTCGCGCAATTATCAGGCCTCAATGAATCTATCCACTTATTATCTATTTTAATGGTGACCATTCCGGCAACGTTAGGCGGAACCTTGTTGTTATCGTTGTATAGTTTACGTCGTGGTAAAGAACTGGCTGATGATCCTGAATACCAACGCCGTTTACAAGATCCCGTTTGGCGAGATCAAATTCTTCATACCACTAAAACGTCATTAAATGAGCAATTACCCCGTTCGGCAATGCACGCTGTGATGTTATTCGTAGTAGCGTTAGTCTCGATTGTTATTGTGGCAATGGTGCCAGAAATTCGCACTATTGGTGATGCTAAGCCAATCTCGATGTCATTAATTATTCAAATGATGATGCTTGGCTTTGGTGGCTTAATCTTGTTAGTGACACGTACTAATGTGCAGAAAGTGCCAGAAGGGGTGGTGTTTAAATCGGGTATGGTAGCGGCAATCGCTATTTTTGGTATTGCTTGGATGAGTGATACTTATTTCCAATATGCGATGCCATCGTTTAAATCGGGTATTACCGAAATGGTACAAGGCTATCCGTGGACGTTTGCATTAGCGTTATTTATCGTGTCTGTGGTGGTTAATTCACAAGCAGCAACGGCACGTATGATGTTGCCTGTTGGTTTAGCAATGGGATTAAGCCCAGCGTTGTTAATTGGTTTAATGCCTGCGACATACGGCTACTTCTTCATTCCTAATTACCCCTCAGACATTGCTACTGTCAACTTTGATGTAACAGGCACTACCAAAATTGGTAAATGGTACTTTAACCATAGCTTTATGATGCCGGGTCTAATTGGTGTTATCTCAGCATGTTGTATTGGTTATGTGCTTGCTCAAATTATTATCTAACCTTTTAGTTATTGATTTAAAAAAGGCACTCTGAGTGCCTTTTTTTATTTCAATAAACCCAATATGATTTTATTAGTATTATGTTTGATAGCCTGATTGTAATGGGATATTAGTAGCATATTGTTGCGTTAATTTGTTTCAAGATGTAATGTTTATTATTGTTTTTGATTTTTAATTCATTGTTATTTATGGTTTATTTTTAGTAAAGTTAAATATTAACGTTTGCTTTTGTTTTATATCGTTGACCATCTTATTTTTACAGTTATAATGCGCGCCGTTTATCCATAGCATCGAGCTTAATTTTAATGTTTGTATTAGATTGTGGTGGTAAAAATGGCGGCAGATAATAATTATAGTCTTGGTCCTGTGCCAATGACGGCAAGAAAAAGCATAGTATCATTAACCATGGTTATGCTTGGATTAACGTTCTTTTCTGCAAGTATGTGGACCGGCGGAGCGTTAGGTATTGGGCTTTCTTTTGATGACTTCTTTCTTGCTGTAATTATCGGTAACCTTATCCTTGGTATTTATACTTCTTTTCTAGGTTACATCGGTGCTTCAACCGGCCTTTCAACACATCTTCTTGCTCGTTTTTCTTTTGGCGTTAAAGGCTCTTGGTTACCTTCGGCATTGCTGGGTGGCACACAAGTGGGCTGGTTTGGTGTTGGCGTGGCGATGTTTGCTATTCCTGTCCATAAAGCGACCGGTATTGATACTAATATATTAATAGTGGTATCGGGGTTATTGATGACAGTGACAGTCTATTTTGGCATGTCAGCGTTAATGATTTTATCGGCCATTGCTGTGCCTGCGATTGCTTTATTAGGTGGATATTCTGTTTTTGATGCTATTGAGAGTATTGGTGGCGTGAGTGTAATCAAAGCAGTAAAGCCTGAAGTAAGTATTGATTTCTCTGTTGCGGTAGCAATGGTTGTTGGATCTTTTGTAAGTGCCGGAACCTTAACGGCTGACTTTGTTCGCTTTGGTAAAAAGCCTGCTGGTGCTGTGTTAGTGACGATGGTGGCATTTTTCATTGGTAATTCACTGATGTTTATTTTTGGCGCAGCAGGTGCGGCGGCAACAGGCGAAGCAGATATTTCAGAAGTAATGATTGCACAGGGATTATTGATTCCCGCGATTATCGTATTGGGGTTAAATATTTGGACCACTAACGATAATGCGCTCTATGCCTCAGGCTTAGGTTTTTCTAATATTACCGGATTACCAAGTAAGTATATTTCGATGGTTAATGGTGTTATCGGAACACTGTTTGCTTTGTGGCTATACAATAACTTTGTTGGCTGGTTAACCTTTCTTTCGTTAGCTATTCCACCTATTGGTGGCGTTATTATTGCGGATTTTATGGCGAATCGTAGCTGCTATAAAGATTTTGCAACGGCTGAATTTAAAAACGTCAATTGGGCTGGCATCATGGCGGTTGCTGTTGGTGTAGCTTGTGGACATTATTTGCCTGGGGTTGTGCCAGTCAATGCTGTTTTAGGTGGTGCAGTGAGCTATTTAATTCTTAATCCAATTTTTAATAAAAAGCGCGTAGCTGACGTTCAGCCAGCGTAAGGACATATCATGACAACTTTATTGATTAAAAATGCCACCCTTCAAGGTCAATCAAGCTTAAAGCAGATTCTGATTGAGAATGGCCAATTTAAACGTATTGAGAATAATGACGTTGATTTTGATTACCACGGTGAGATCCTTGATGCAGAAGGTGGATTAGCCGTCGCGCCTTTTTGTGAGCCTCATATTCACCTCGATACTACTCAAACAGCAGGTGAGCCTAGTTGGAACATTTCAGGTACGTTATTTGAAGGTATTGAACGCTGGGCTGAGCGTAAGCAAACATTATCGATTGAAGATGTAAAATCACGCGCTAAACAAACCTTAAAATGGCAAATTGCTAATGGCGTACAACATGTACGTACTCATGTTGATGTCTCAGATCCAACTCTGGTGGCATTGAAAGCTATGGTTGAAGTACGTGAAGAAATGAAGCAATGGGTTGATATTCAAATTGTTGCCTTTCCGCAAGAAGGTATTTTGTCATACCCAAATGGTAAGCAATTATTAGAACAAGCAGTGCAGTTGGGCGCAGATGTTATTGGTGCTATTCCTCACTTTGAATTTACTCGTGAGTATGGCGTTGAATCACTACATTACGTGTTTGAATTAGCTCGGAAATATGATTGTTTGATTGATGTTCACTGTGATGAGATAGACGATGAACAATCGCGCTTTGTTGAAACAGTTGCAGCGTTAGCACATAAATATGATATGGGTGAGAAGGTCACAGCAAGCCATACCACGGCTATGGGTTCATACAATGGCGCTTATGCTTCACGTTTGTTCCGCTTATTAAAAATGTCAGGGATTAACTTTGTTGCTAACCCATTGGTTAATATTCATCTGCAAGGACGTTTTGATGATTATCCTAAGCGTCGTGGGGTAACCCGCGTCAAAGAAATGCTAGCGGCTAACATTAATGTTTGTTTTGGCCATGATGATGTGTTTGATCCTTGGTATCCATTAGGTACGGCAAATATGTTGCAAGTGCTACATATGGGGCTACATGTGTGCCAAGTGATGGGCTATGACCAAATTAACCAGTCATTAGATTTGATCAGTAACAACTCAGCACGAACACTGAATATTCAACATCGCTATGGTATTGAGCAAGGTAAGCCAGGAAGCTTATTAATTTTACCAGCAGAAAATGGTTTTGATGCTGTGCGTCGTCAAGTGCCAGTGCGCTATTCGATTCGTCATGGCAAAGTAATAGCTGTGACTCAACCTGCTGTGACTGAGATTCATTTAAATGAAGTAGAGCAAGTTTCATTTAAACGTTAATTATTATTAAGTTATAACGTTAAGGGCGAATCATGAGATTCGCCCTTTTTTTATAGTAAATAAGTGTGTTTTTTAAAATTGATGATTAATCATCAGCTTGTTTTTTGCCCGGTTCTTGTGGCTCTTCATAAGGCCAGTAGTGATGACCAATACGGATCAGTACTGTTGCTGCTGCTAGAATAAATGCTGCTAGTGATAGCCAAATAATAAAGGTGCCATCAAGCTCTTTCATACCAAGGGTAATATAGCGGGCAATAGCCATAATCGCGATATAAAGCGGATATCGCACTGGAATTTTACCGTGAGCAACAAATTGCTGCACCATTGCTAGAATTTCGAGATAAATGAACATCAATAAAATATCAGTTAACTGAATGTTACGGTTAACAAATACATGAATAAATTCATTCACCATTGCGACAACTGTGGCTAAAGTAATCGCGGTTAATAATACCGCTTCTAAAATATGGAACACCTTTAGAAAAGGTTTACTAAATGAGCGAGGTAAATGGGAAGGCATATTTTCTCCAGCGTTAGCGCTGTTTATATTTTTATTGAGTATGCTCTTTATTGTAAGAGATAATGCTTATTCTAATAGTAAAATTTTGTTTAATTCAACTATATGTATGTTTATCATTCTGTGTGCATTTTATTTGAACATTGCTGGTGGCGATTTATTACCAATCAATACCTTTGCGGGCTTTGATACCTTGTTCAAAAGCATGCTTGATATTACGTACTTCAGAAACAGTATCAGCAATTTCAATTAATTGGCGATGAGCAGCACGACCAGTAATAATAACGGTTTGTTGTGGCGGTCGAGCATTGATGGCATCGATGATCTCAGCTAAATTAATATAGTCATAGGTCACCATGTAAGTGAGTTCATCAAGTAATACCACATCAAGTTTTTCATCAGCTAACATCGCTTTGCAATCAGCCCACGTAGTTTGTGCTGCGAGCGTATCTGCGACTTTATTTTGAGTTTCCCATGTAAAGCCTGTGGCCATAATAGAAAATTTAACCCCGTGTTGTTGTAGCAGATTACGCTCACCACAATCCCATGTACCTTTAATAAATTGTCCGACACCACATTGTTGTCCGTGGCCTACTGCGCGGGCGATCATACCAAAACCCGAGGTTGATTTACCTTTACCATTACCCGTAATAACCACTACCAGCCCACGTTCTTGCTGGGCGGCATTGATCTTATTATCAACCTGTTGTTTTAGTCGTTGTTGGCGGGCTTGATGGCGATCATCCTTGGTGGTTTTATCAACCATAATTTCCTCTCAAAAGCATTGTAGTACGAGTAATATCGTGTACTAGTGATTATAAACGAAAGCCCGAGTAGTCAAAGGACTACACGGGCTTTTTTATGTTACGAGATTATTTTAAACCAGTTAATTGATAGCTTAACCTAGAACGTCAGTGGCAACTTTATAGGTTGGATCTTCAAGCATATTCACTTCAACTAGATTACCCGCTTTTTGTAGCAGTCGACGACACTCTGGACTTAAGTGGCGAATATGAAGGGTTTTATTACGGCTTGCGTAACGTTCAGCGAGCGTATCAATCGCTTCAATGGCTGAGTGATCGGAAACACGGGAGTGGGCAAAATCAATAATCACAGTATTTGGATCATTACTCGCATCAAATAATTCTAAGAAATGAGATACAGAACCAAAGAATAGTGGGCCATTGACTTGGTAAACTTTAGCACCGTCTTTATCAGTATGAGACGTCGCATAAATTTGTTTAGCGTGATTCCATGCAAACACTAATGCTGAGTAAATAACACCTACAAACACTGCCACAGCAAGATCGGCAGCAACAGTCACACAGGTAACAAGAATAATGGTGAAAAAGTCATGCTTAGGCACTTTACGGATCATACGTAAACTTGCCCACTCAAAGGTGCCGATAACAACCATAAACATTACGCCAACCAGTGCTGCTAATGGAATCATCTCAATGAATGATGAGCCAAATAGGATAAACACTAATAAGCCAATAGCTGCAGTAATGCCGGATAAGCGACCACGACCACCCGAGTTAATATTGATCATTGATTGGCCAATCATCGCACAACCACCCATAGCACCAAACACTGAACAAGTGATATTAGCCATACCTTGACCGACACATTCACGGTTACCGTGGCCACGAGTATTGGTCATTTCATCAATAACAGTCAGTGTTAGTAATGATTCGATTAAACCAACAGCTGCAAGAATTAGCGAGTAAGGCAAAATTATTTTAAGGGTTGCAAGGTTAAAACCTACATCCGGTAGTGCAAATGTTGGTAGCGAGCCTGCAAGGGTAGCATTAGCATCACCACTCATAGTACGCACAAAATCAACCACGGTACGTGAATCTAGACCTAATACATGTACCAATGCTGTGACGGTTAAAATGGCAACTAACGAAGAGGGTACCGCTTTAGTGAGCTTGGGTAAAAAGTAGATGATAGACATGGTTAACAGCACTAATCCCAGCATGATGTAAAGCTGAGTACCGTGCATCCATTCAAGACCGCCAGCCAGTGACGGTACTTTAAATTGACCAAGCTGAGCTAAGAAAATAACAATCGCTAAGCCGTTAACAAAACCGATCATTACCGGATGTGGAACCATGCGAATAAATTTACCGAGGCGAAATACGCCAGCTAGAATTTGAAAAATACCCGCCAACATTACTGCGGCAAATAGATATTGAATACCGTGTTGAGCGACAAGGCTGACCATTACTACGGCCATTGCGCCTGTTGCGCCCGAGATCATGCCAGGGCGTCCACCAAAGATGGCAGTAATTAACCCGACAATAAAGGCTGCGTATAGACCAACCATAGGGTCGACACCTGCGACAAAGGCAAAAGCAACAGCTTCTGGTACTAGAGCAAGCGCTACCGTTAATCCAGATAGGATGTCATTTTTGACTGATTGTTGTGAGACTTGAGGAAATTCAGACATATATTAGGCGTTCTTCTCTTCGCTAAAATGAATGGAGAATTAAAAAATATTGATTAACAGAATGTTACCGAAAGATTTACATTGCTTCAACTTAAGCTGTTAAATGCGGTAAAGATGTGCTTTGGGGACATATTAATGACGTTAAGCAATCAGATTGTTAAAAATTATGGATGTTTTTGACTCAAAAAAAGAGTAATAAAAAAAGCCATGCAGATGCATGGCTTTTTATTAGCAGTTTAAAATAACTTAGTCAAAAGATGGCTTAGTCATTGGTGCTGCTGCTGTATTGGTCGCTGTTTGGCTACCTGCAGAACGTGTTGTTGTCGCTTCACGTAATGGTGCTGCTTCAACTTTTACGCTTGCCACTGTTTCTGTTGGTGCCGGTGCTTTCGTCATTGCTGCTACCGCATGGAAACCACGTGGAGAGGTTGCTGTTACAGCTATCGCTTCAGTGACAATTTTAGTCATTGGTGCTGATGCTGTTTTTGCAACTGGTGCTTCAACTACTGATGTTTCAACAACAGGTGCTTCAACCACAGGTGCTTCAACAACAGGTGTTTCAACCACAGGAGTTTCAACAACAGGAGTTTCAACAACAGGTGCTTCAACAACAGGTGTTTCAACCACAGGAGTTTCAACAACAGGAGTTTCAACAACAGGTGCTTCAACCACAGGTGCTTCAACAACAGGTGTTTCAACCACAGGAGTTTCAACCACAGGTGCTTCAACCACAGCCGCCGTACGTAATGGGAAAGCTTTACCCATTGCGAGTTCAGGCATCGCAACACCACCTAAAGTAGGTTGTGATACAACCTCTGGTAGTGTTTGCGCTATTGTTGGCTGATGTGCTTGTTCAGTAACAACTTCTGTTTTTGCTACAGGCACTTCAATTGTTGGTTTAATGCGAGACCATACTTTACCCATCGCCATTTCTGGTGTTGCTACACCTGATGTTTGACGTAGTGCTTTTGGTTTCTCAACAATAGAGACAACATTTACCATATCGCTAATAGTATCTGCTGCTTCAACAACTGCATGCTCAACTGCGTCGGCAACATTGTAGCAGCTTGGATCTTCATGCTGCTTATAATCTTGTTTTTCAACACGCGTATCACGAATACGACGACGGCGTTGACCACTTGCACGTAAGTGACGTGGTGAACGACGGTTACGACGTTGGTTGTTATCTTGCTCATTGTTTTCAGCTTGTCCATCAATCACAGCCTGATCTTGAACAGTTGTCGTTTGAGCTTCTTTCGCGATCGTTGTACCCATCTCCATTAATGGTGATGGTGTCGTAAGCGCGGTGATAGCATTTTTTTCAACAACAGCTTGCTCTACAACAGTCGTTTCTACGTTGTTATCAGTGATGCGGATTTTTTTCTGCAACTGACGACGTTGACGACGTTGTTTAGCTTTAACGGTTTTCTCTTCAGCTTCAACAGTGTTATTTGTTTTCGCTTTTACTTCTTCTGATTGTTGGCGCTGTTGCTTCTGCGCTTGAATCTCTTCTTTACGAGATTGGCGCTGCTGCTCTTTCGCTTCTTCAGAACGAGGTTGACGTTGTTGCTTCGCTGGACGCTCTTGAGATTGACGGTTTTTGTCCGTGCGCTCATTACGATCATTGCGACGACGAGGTTGACGCTGCTCGTTATTGCGATCTTGTTGTTCAGCGTTGTTGTCTTGAGCACTCTCTTGGTTGTTATTACGGCGAGAGTTATCGCGATTACCTTGACGGTCATTACGACGATTATCAGGACGACGGTTATTATTGTTACGACGATTATTGTTGTTTGTTTGCTCTTTTACTGGTGCTTCAACTTCTTGCTTAACAACTGGCTGTTCAGTTTTGTTATTGAAGAAAGATGAAATAGCAGCAAAAATACGGCTAAAGATACTTGGCGCTTGAGCAATAATCGCTTGTGGCTTAGCAACAGCAACAGATTGTACTTCTGGTGTTGTGGCCACAGGAGCTGGTTGTTTTGGCGCTGCAAAACCGTGTAGAACAGGTTCTTCACGTTTTTTAGCTGTACGTTCTTGTTGTGGTGACTCAATCGCTTCAGCTTCTTTTAGTGCTTCAATAGTACTAGGAAGATGGTACGAAAGTGTATCTTGCTCTTCACCTTCACGAATACGTAACACTTCAAAGTGTGGCGTTTCCATGTCAGCATTTGGCACAATAACAACACGAACATTATGGTACTTTTCAATGTGCTGTACAGCAGGGCGCTTTTCGTTGAGTAAGTAAGAGGCAACAGGCACAGGTACAATAGCAACCACTTGTGAACTGTTATCTTTTAATGCTTCTTCTTCGATTAAACGTAAAATTGATAGTGATAATGATTCATTATCACGCACAACACCTGTACCCGTACAACGAGGACAAACATGATGGCTTGCTTCTGCTAAAGAAGGGCTTAAACGTTGACGAGACATTTCAAGCAAACCAAAGCGAGATATGCGACCAATTTGTACGCGAGCACGGTCAACACGAACCGCTTCACGTAAACGGTTTTCTACTTCACGTTGGTGACGAACTGGCGTCATATCGATGAAATCAATAACTACTAGACCACCAAGATCGCGAAGACGTAATTGACGTGCAATTTCATCTGCTGCTTCTAAGTTAGTTTGTAGTGCTGTTTCTTCAATATCACCACCTTTCGTTGCACGCGCTGAGTTGATATCAATAGAAGTCAGTGCTTCTGTTGGATCAATAACAACAGAGCCACCTGAAGGTAAACGAACTTCACGCTGGAACGCAGAGTCAATTTGGCTTTCAATTTGGTAGTGGCTAAATAGCGGTACTTCGCCTTCATAACGCTTAATACGCGATAAGAAGTCTGGACGAATTAGCTTGATATGATCACGTGCGCGATCGAATACTTGTGGGCTATCGATAAGGATCTCACCGATATCGCGACGAAGATAATCACGAATAGCACGTGCAATAACGTTACTTTCTTGGTGAATCAAGAATGGAGCAGCTTGAGACTCAGCGGCTTCTTTCACTGCACTCCAGTGATTAAGTAGCACATTTAAATCCCACTCAAGCTCTTCACCTGATTTACCAACACCAGCAGTACGTACAATTAGACCCATACCGTGAGGCAGTTCTAATGTGCTTAATGCAGCTTTAAGTTGTGTACGCTCTTCACCTTCGATACGACGAGAAATACCGCCAGCACGAGGGTTATTAGGCATTAATACAAGGTAGCTACCTGCTAATGAGATAAAGGTTGTTAGTGCGGCACCTTTGTTACCACGTTCTTCTTTATCAACTTGAACGATAACTTCTTGGCCTTCTTTCAAGACTTCCTTAATGTTAGGACGACCTTGGTAAGAATAGTTTGACGGGAAGTAATCTTTAGCGACTTCTTTTAAAGGGAGGAAGCCATGGCGTTCAGCACCGTAATCAACGAACGCAGCTTCCAGGCTTGGTTCGATACGAGTGATGCGGCCTTTGTAGATATTTGCTTTTTTAGATTCGTGACCTGGGCTTTCGATATCAAGATCAAATAGCTTTTGGCCATCAACTAATGCGACGCGCAACTCTTCCTTTTGAGTCGCGTTAATCAACATTCTTTTCATTATATTGTACTCATTATTGTTGTTGTATTAGCGCCGCTAATTACATCAATTTTTTGATGGTGCCTGACTCCAAGTCTTATGTACGGGTGCAACCTCACGGTTGGAATGCAGGAGTGCTCTATGGCCACACGTATTAGCCAACTATGTCGAGATGGTTAGATCTGAAACACACAGCTGGTATCACCACATCGAGGTGTGGTTGTATCTGTTACATCAAAAAAATCTGTAATCTGACGGGCTAAAAAAAACTCCGATAACCATAACGTCTTACGCCACGTGCTGCGTTTATCACCTGAGTTGTATATAAAATAGCCGAAATGATGAGAGCGTGCTCACCTTGTCAGTAAAATAAGCAAAAAAACTTATTCTAGAATGCAATCATAGCAGGCTCACTTTTTTGCGGCAATCTGCTTTATTTGCATGGTACAATCAAACTTATGACAGAAGATAAACCTAAAGTGCAATTCATCGATATTACCGATGATTTTGCTGGCCAACGGATCGATAATTTTCTCCGTGCTAGGCTTAAAAATGTACCAAAAAGTATGATTTACCGTATTTTGCGTAAAGGCGAGGTGCGAGTAAACAAAAAACGTATTAAACCTGAATATAAATTGCAGGATGGTGATCTCGTACGTGTCCCGCCGGTTTTTGTTCCTGAGAAAGATGAGCAAGCACCGATCAGCACCAAACTTAATAAAGTGGCTGAACTTGAATCATGCATTATCTATGAAGATGATCATGTGTTGATTTTAAATAAGCCATCAGGCACTGCTGTTCATGGCGGCAGTGGTTTGAAGTTTGGTGCGATTGAAGCGTTACGTGCATTACGTCCTGATGCGCGATATCTTGAGTTAGTACACCGTATTGACCGTGATACATCAGGCATCTTGTTGGTTGCTAAGAAACGTTCTGCGTTACGTAAACTGCAAGAGCAATTTAGAGAAAAAACGGTACAGAAATATTATTTTGCCTTAGTGATGGGGGAATGGAAGGCAAATTGTAAGCGAGTCACTGCGCCGTTATTGAAAAATGAAGTCAACAGCATTGTGCGTGTTAACCCACAAGGTAAAGCTTCAGATACACGTTTTAAAGTGCTTGAGCGTTTTGCACAAGCGACGTTGGTTCAAGCGAGCCCTGTAACAGGTCGTACTCACCAAATTCGTGTTCATTGCCAATATGAAGGCCATCCTATTGCTTGGGATGATCGTTATGGTGATCCACGATTTGATGCTTACACTAAAAAAGCTGGTTTAGGACGATTGTTCCTGCACGCTGCAAATATTAGATTTACTCATCCTAATACTGATGAGTTAATGGATATTAGTGCGCCAATGGAACCTGTGCTAGAACGCTGCTTAGCGAAATTGCGTACTTTTTAACTGCCTCAATGCAGTAAGGGGCAGGATAAAACAAATAAACAAGGCGAACATTATGTTCGCCTTGTTTATTGTTATAAAACTGAAATTTGTTCATTGGCCAGCATTTCTCGCAGGGCAATAAGTGGCAAGCCAACGAGTGTATTAGGATCTCGTCCTTCTAATCTATCAAATAAGGCTATGCCTAAGCCTTCACTTTTAAAACTGCCAGCACAGTAAAGAGGTTGCTCTTTAGTGACATAATGGGCAATCTCATTTTCAGTGAGAGTTCTAAAATGAACATGAAACGGTTCACAAATAACTTGGGTCGTTTCAGTGCGAGTATTATATAAACACAACCCGGTATAAAAAGTAACCACCTTGCCGCTGGCAGCACGTAATTGTGCACACGCATTAACTTCAGTATGAGGTTTACCTAAAATCTTATCATCAATGACACATACTTGGTCTGAACCTATAATAAGATGATTAGGGTAATCTGATGCACAAGCCAGTGCTTTGGCTTGTGCTAATCGCTTCACGAGCGCCGTGGCTGACTCATTTTTTAATATCGCTTCATCTACATTTGGATTTGCCGTCGTAAACGGTAGCTGAAGCTTTTCTAGTAAGCTTTTACGAAATGGAGAGGTAGATGCAAGAACAAGTGACTGGTTCATAGACTATTTCTTTATCAAAATGAATAACTACTAATGAGTGTAACCATCACCGAGCAGCAATGCTAGTGAGCATAGTTTTGTGATTGTTTAGGTTTCGGTGCAGACAGACGATGTCATCGTTACAGCACAATGGTATTATAAGCGGCAATCATTGATTTTAATTTAAATAGAACCATTATTGGCTATCATTTAAACGATGATTAAGTGATCTCTTGTCATTTTATCAGCAATCATCAAGTGATTGAGTGGCGGAGAAATAAAAACTTTTTAATGAGGAGAGGGAATGAATTTTCATGGCAGCATGAGAATTACTCAAAAGCCGTTAATTCAGGCACATTTCCTTTGACTCAACCAGACTATAAGGCTAATATTCGCGCCCTATGCAAAAGGTAAAATTGCCGCTAAAGGTAGATCCAGTACGCACAGCACAGAAAAGACTCGACTATGATGGCATCATCAAAGCGGATCTTCTGTCTCGTTTAGCTGGTTCAACCCAGAGCGTAATAAGTGATGCAAACGTCAACTTGTCTTTTGACCTTGACCAACGTCGTATTCCTTTCATGCGCGGAAACGCAAGTGTAGATGTGATGTTGACCTGTCAGAGATGCCAGGAAGAATTTCCACACACAATTAGTGTTGAATTCTGTTATAGTCCGGTTCGTGATGAAGAGGCTATTGACAAGTTACCGGAAGCCTATGAGCCGACAATTGTCGACGAAAATGGTGATATTAATCTAATTGAAATCATCGAAGATGAATTGATGTTAGAGTTACCACAAGTAGCAAGACATGATGATGACGATTGTAAGATCGGCACGCATAACTTGTCTTTTGGTGATATTCCCGTTGCTGATGAGCGTCCGAATCCGTTTGCAGTATTGAAAAATCTTAAAAGTTAAATTTAACAGGAGTAGGGTTAATGGCCGTACAAAAGAGCAAAAAATCACGTGCAGCACGTGGTATGCGTCGTTCACATGATGCACTAACTACAGCAGCAGTATCTGTAGATTCAGCATCAGGTGAAACTCACCTACGTCACCACGTGACAGCTGACGGTTTCTACCGTGGCCGTAAGGTTATCAACAAGTAAGGTTGAACCTTGATGGGTCTTACCGTTGCACTTGATGCAATGGGCGGGGATTTCGGTCCTCAAGTAACAGTGCCTGCCGCCGTGCAGGCACTGTTGCATTCGCCTGAGCTCAAACTCATTCTTTTTGGTGATATAAGTGCTATCACTGCGCAACTTACTCTTCTAAATAAGCTCAATCATCCTCGGCTATCAATCGTCCATTGCGATAACGTTATAGCCAACGAAACACGTCCATCTCAAGCATTACGTCATAGCAAAGGTTCTTCGATGCGAATGGCATTAGATGCTGTTGCAACAGGTGATGCAGATGCCTGTGTTAGTGCTGGTAATACTGGCGCACTGATGGCGCTATCTCGCTATGTGCTTAAACAACTTCCTGGTGTTGAACGTCCTGCTTTAATTTCAGAGATCCCTAATCGTAATGCTAATCATACTTGGTTATTAGATTTGGGTGCCAATGTTTCCTGCGATGCTGATACCTTATTTCAATTTGCCGTTATGGGGTCGGTCGTTGCTGAACAAACATTAGGTACAGCACCTCGAGTCGCATTACTCAATATTGGTGAAGAATCGATTAAAGGCAACGATTTGGTTAAGCGTTGTGCTGAAATGTTAACTCAATCAGCTGATATTAATTACATTGGTTATATTGAAGGTCACCAATTGTATTCAGATAAAGCAGATGTGATTGTATGTGATGGTTTTGTCGGTAATGTGAGTTTAAAAACCAGTGAAGGGGTGGCTAACCTGTTCATTGATTGTATTAAGCGTAATATTGGTCGTAATCCATTTAAGCGATTGATTGCTAAATGGCTGTTTCGTGAGCTGTTTAATAGCTTACAACAATTGAACCCCGACCAGTATAATGGCGCAAGTCTGTTAGGATTACGCGGTATAGTAGTGAAAAGCCACGGAAGTGCTGACACCACAGCTTTGGAGAATGCCATAAGCCAAGCGGTTTATGAGATTAAACGCCAAATACCGATGAAAATCAGTGACCGTCTGGAAGAGGTCTTACTAGAGAGGCATTATTAGTCTTCATGTATAGCAAAATTCTAGGAACTGGCAGCTACCTGCCACAACAAGTACGTTCAAATGCGGACTTAGAAAAAATGGTAGAAACAAGTGATGAGTGGATTGTTGCGCGTACAGGTATTCGTGAGCGTCGTATTGCATCTAAAGATGAAACCGTTGCCGTTATGGGCTACCAAGCGTCGTTAAATGCAATAGAGATGGCTGGTATCAATAAAGAAGATATCGATCTGATTATTGTTGCTACTTCTAGCGCAAGCCATTCATTCCCCTCCGCTGCTTGCCAAGTGCAAGGAATGTTAGACATAAAAGGCTGTCCTGCGTTTGATTTATCAGCGGCATGTACTGGCTTTGTGTATGCTCTGAGTGTTGCTGATCAGCATATTAAAACGGGTATGGCGAAAAACGTACTCGTGATTGGCTCTGATGCACTGTCTCATTGCTGTGATCCACAAGATCGTTCAACGGTTATCCTATTTGGTGATGCAGCTGGTGCGGTCGTTATTGGCGCGAGTGAAGAGCCAGGGATCATTTCAACACATCTGTATGCGGATGGTCATTTTGGTGGTTTATTAAGCCTTGCTGTGCCAGAACACGGTAAAGATTTTGACGCTAATACATGGCTTTACATGGCTGGTAATGAAGTGTTTAAAGTGGCGGTAACCCAGTTATCGAACTTAGTAAAAAGCACGCTTGCTGAAAATAATATGGATAAATCTGAGCTTGATTGGTTAGTGCCACACCAAGCAAATATGCGTATTATTTCCGCGACAGCGAAAAAGTTATCAATGTCTATGGATCAAGTAGTTGTGACGCTTGATCGCCATGGTAACACTTCAGCGGCAACGGTACCGACTGCGTTAGATGAAGCAGTACGTGATGGCCGTATTCAACGCGGTCAAACGCTATTATTAGAAGCGTTTGGTGGTGGTTTCACTTGGGGCTCAGCACTGGTGAAATTTTAAACTAAACTCGAATGGGTTTAGTTTGCGTCGCTAAAAGAATTTTGCGATAAGGCAGAAGGTTGAATATAGTAAACGCTGTCTTATTAGCTATTAATTTTACTGAACGATCAGTATATAAAGAATAAGGATTCTCAAATGTCTAAGTTCGCGATTGTTTTCCCTGGACAGGGTTCTCAAACTGTTGGCATGCTTGCTGATTTAGCAGAGCAATTTGATGTGGTTAAGCAGACGTTTGCTGAAGCCTCTGATGCGTTAGGTTACGACCTATGGGCATTAGTACAAAATGGTCCAGTTGAAGATTTAAATCAAACTCAATGTACACAGCCGGCATTATTAACAGCATCTGTGGCAATTTGGCGAGTATGGCAACAACAGGGCGGTGAACAGCCTGCTGTTTTAGCTGGACACAGCTTAGGCGAGTACTCTGCGCTTGTATGTGCAGGTGTGATTGATTTCCAAGCTGCGGTTAAGTTAGTTGAACTACGCGGTAAGCTAATGCAAGAAGCTGTGCCTGCTGGTGTAGGCGCTATGTCTGCAATTATTGGTCTTGATAACGATGCGATTGCAGCAGCATGTGCGCAAGCGGCTGAAGATCAAGTATGTTCACCGGTTAACTTTAACTCGCCTGGTCAAGTTGTGATAGCGGGTAACAAAGAAGCAGTAGAGCGTGCTAACGTATTGTGTAAAGAAGCTGGTGCTAAGCGTGCATTACCATTGCCAGTATCAGTACCTTCACATTGTGCATTAATGAAGCCAGCTGCAGATAAACTAGCAATTGCATTAGAAGGTTTAGCATTTAATGCGCCGACAATCCCTGTGATTAATAATGCAGATGTAGCGACTGAAACTGATCCTGTTGCAATTAAATTGGCACTTGTTAAACAACTATACAATCCAGTACGTTGGACTGAGTCTGTAGAACGTATGGCGTCTGAAGGCATTGAAGAGTTGCTAGAAATGGGACCGGGTAAAGTATTAACGGGCCTAACTAAACGTATTGATCGTGCACTTGGCGGCGCAGCGGTAAATGATGCTGCATCATTAACTGCAGCACTGGCGAAGTAATTAAGCTTTAAAGAGGATTTACAATGAGCCTGGAAGGTAAAATTGCACTAGTTACAGGTGCGAGCCGCGGTATTGGTCGTGCTATTGCCGACATTTTAGTTGAGCGCGGCGCAACAGTTATTGGTACAGCAACATCAGAAAGCGGTGCTGACGCTATTAGTGCGTATCTTGGCGATCACGGTAAAGGTTTTGCGTTAAACGTAACTTCACCAGAGTCAATTGAGACAACATTAAAGCAAATTAAAGAACAATATGGCGATATTGATATTCTAGTAAATAACGCCGGTATTACTCGTGATAATCTATTAATGCGTATGAAAGATGACGAATGGCAAGATATCATGGATACCAACCTAACGTCTGTATTCCGTCTGTCTAAAGCGGTACTGCGTGCTATGATGAAAAAGCGTAATGGTCGCATCATTAGCATTGGTTCTGTTGTTGGTACGATGGGGAATGCTGGTCAAACTAATTACGCCGCAGCAAAAGCTGGTCTATTAGGTTTTACCAAATCAATGGCGCGTGAAGTTGCTTCTCGTGGCATCACTGTTAACGCTGTTGCGCCTGGTTTCATTGAAACTGATATGACAAAAGCGTTAAATGACGATCAACGCGCAGCAACGTTAGCAAATGTTCCTGCTGGTCGTTTAGGCGATCCGCGTGAAATTGCAGCAGCTGTTGCTTTTTTAGCCTCTGATGACGCTGCTTATATAACAGGCGAAACATTGCACGTTAACGGCGGCATGTATATGATTTAAGCAATTTCTTTGTAATACTTCATGATTCAAGTCAAATTGAACTATTTTTCTGGTTAAATCGTGGTTTGACCAGCATTATGAGTATTGCAACTTTTGCTGTAATGAATAAACTACAACAAATCGCATTAGCGAATTCTTGTTAAAGGAAATATATTAGTATGAGCAACATCGAAGAACGCGTAAAAAAAATCATCGTTGAGCAACTAGGCGTAGACGAAGCAGAAGTTAAGAACGAAGCATCTTTCGTTGACGATCTAGGTGCTGATTCACTAGATACAGTTGAACTAGTAATGGCTCTTGAAGAAGAATTCGATACAGAAATCCCTGACGAAGAAGCTGAAAAAATTACTACTGTTCAAGCTGCAATCGACTACGTAAACAGCGCACAGTAATATAAAAATGAATATCTCCAGGCGGTCATTATGACCGCCTGTTTTTTTTCAGTTCCCGTTTTATCCTCAATTCCCGGAGAAATTAATCGTGTCTAAGCGTCGTGTAGTTGTAACTGGCATGGGTATGCTTACCCCGGTTGGTAATTCTGTTGAATCTTCTTGGAAAGCTTTACAGTCTGGCACTAGTGGTATCAGTACCATCCAACATTTTGATGCAAGTGCATTTGCTACTCAATTTGCCGGAATGATCAAAGACTTCAATTGTGAAGATTACATGTCTAAGAAAGATGCACGCAAAATGGATTTATTTATCCAATATGGCGTTGCAGCTGGCGTACAAGCGTTCAAAGATTCTGGTATTGAAGTTACAGAAGAAAACGCACCACGTATTGGTGTTGCTATCGGTTCTGGTATTGGTGGTTTAGGTTTAATTGAAGCTGGCCATCAAACATTAATGGACAAAGGACCACGTAAAATCAGTCCGTTCTTTGTTCCATCAACAATTGTTAATATGATCGCAGGCCACATGTCTATCATGTACGGTCTACGTGGTCCAAATATCGCTATCTCTACAGCGTGTACGACAGGTCTTCATAACATTGGCCATGCTGCACGTATGATAGCATACGGCGATGCTGACGCTATGTTAGCGGGTGGTGCAGAAAAAGCATCAACAGAATTAGGCATGGGCGGCTTTGCTGCTGCTAAAGCGTTATCGACACGCAACGATGATCCTCAAGCGGCTTCTCGTCCATGGGACAAAGATCGCGATGGTTTCGTGTTAGGTGATGGCGCTGGTGTGATCGTACTAGAAGAGTACGAACATGCGAAAGCACGTGGTGCGAAAATCTACGCAGAGCTAGTTGGTTTTGGTATGAGTGGCGATGCTTACCATATGACATCGCCAAGTGCTGATGGCTCCGGTGGCGCATTGGCAATGGAAGCATGTATTCGTGATGCTGGCATTAACGCAGACCAAATTGGTTACATTAATGCACACGGCACATCAACACCTGCGGGTGATGTGGCTGAAACATTAGGCATCAAGCGCGCTATGGGTAGTGCAGTTTATAATGTAATGGTCTCTTCTACTAAGTCAATGACTGGTCACTTATTAGGTGCTGCTGGTTCAGTTGAATCAATTATTACGATTCTAAGCTTGGTTGATCAAGTTGTACCACCAACAATTAACTTGGATAACCCAGGTGAAGGTTGTGATCTTGATTACGTTCCAGGTGAAGCACGTCAAGCGAACCTAGAATATGCATTATGTAATTCATTCGGTTTTGGCGGCACTAACGGTTCGTTATTGTTTAAGAAGATCTAATTTGATTGTTGCCTCTTGAGCAATAATTGCCAGAATCTGATATGATTAGATGGCCTGATATTTCGATATCAGGCTATTTTTTTAGCTGTGAAAAAGGACCTTCGATGGCGTTAGTCAATGGTTGTGAGCAACAAACACTTGCTATCACAGATAGAGCAACTCAATACGGCGATGGTTGTTTTACAACGATATTGGTTGACCAGCAATGCGTTCAGTTGTGGTCATTGCATTTAGCTCGCTTAGAGTTGAGTTTACAACGACTAGCGATTTCCGCACCAAATTGGCAGCAGATATATAGCCAAGTTGCGGTATTAGCCTTGAAATACCCTGATAAAGGCGGTATTAAAATACTCATCAGTCGCGGTAGTGGTGGTCGAGGCTATAATCCGCTTGGTTGTCACGATACCCAAGTAGTTATCAGCGATTTTGAATGGCCATTGCATTATCAGCAATGGCAACAACAAGGGATTACATTAGGTGTGTGTCAGCAACGAATGGGAAATAGCCCTATGCTTGCAGGTATGAAACATCTTAATCGCCTAGAACAAGTATTATTGAAGCAAGAAGTTGAAACGGCCGGTTGGGTCGATGCGATTACACTTGATGGGGACGATCGCGTAATTGAAACCACAGTCGCAAATCTGTTTTGGCGTCACGGTAATACTGTATATACTCCAGCCCTACAGCGGACAGGTGTTGCAGGGGTGATGCGTCAGCAAGTGCTGAATATGCTTGATGAGCTCAATTATGACTATCAAGTGGGTGATTTCAGTGTTGATGCTGTGTTGGCCGCCGATGAGGTATTTATAACCAACTCACTGATGACATTAGTCCCTGTTAATCAAATACAAACAACACAATATTGTCAACGTACAATGTTTAAAACACTATGGAAGAGGTTACATTCGTGCTAAAGAAGTTGATGCTTGTGGTTTTCATTCTGGGCTTGCTAACAGCAAGTGCGGCAGGTTGGGGCTTTTATCAACTCCAATCAGCAATTGATAAACCGGTGCAGATTAAACAACAAACGTTTATTACCGTGAAATCAGGCACGTCTTTTCGTGGCTTATTAGCCCAGTTAAGTGATGAAAAAATCATTAAAGAATCGCCATTATTGCGATGGGTTGGCTATTTAGAGCCGAGTTTAACTGATATTAAAGCGGGTACTTATGCAATAGAGCCGCAACAAACATTGCATGCCGTGTTAACCATGCTCACCGAAGGCAAAGAATACCAATATGCCATTACCTTGGTTGATGGTGAACGTTTTAGCGAATGGCGTCAGTTGCTACAAACTGATCCGCATTTAATCCATACCACTGATGACATGACTCAGCAGCAAATTAGCCAAGCGGTTGGGATTGATAATGATAAGATTGAAGGCTATTTCCTGCCAGATACTTATCATTTTACCGCTGGTACCAGTGATATTAGTATTCTAAAGCGTGCGCATGTAGCAATGATGAAAGAGTTAGATCTTGCTTGGCAGCAGCGTCAAAAAGATCTACCACTCAAGACTCCTTATCAAGCATTGATTATGGCATCGATCATTGAAAAAGAAACCGCAGTGGCAAGTGAGCGTGGTTTAGTGGCATCGGTGTTTATGAATCGCTTACGTGCGAACATGCCATTACAAACAGATCCTACGGTGATCTATGGTATGGGTGATAAGTATGATGGCAATATCACTAAAAAAGATCTGCGTACGCCAACAGCTTATAACACATATACCATGCGCGGTTTACCGCCAACGCCGATAGCGATGCCAAACAAAGCTTCTATCATGGCAGCTGTTGATCCAGA
Source organism: Photobacterium aquimaris (assembly GCF_002954455.1). Classification (GTDB taxonomy): domain Bacteria; phylum Pseudomonadota; class Gammaproteobacteria; order Enterobacterales; family Vibrionaceae; genus Photobacterium; species Photobacterium aquimaris. Next base: position 1,761,352 of record NZ_MSCC01000001.1, on the reverse strand, counting down.
TAACAGTGATTATTATTATTTTGTCGCAGATGGCAAAGGCGGCCACAAATTTTCAACTACGTTAGTCGAGCACAATCGTGCGGTTCGTGCTTACCTTAAAATATTAAGAACACAGAAATGATCGGTAAATTTATTGTTATTGAAGGCCTTGAAGGAGCTGGTAAAAGTACAGCTATTGCCCAAGTTATTGCAACATTAGCAGAGCATGGTATTGAAAATCCACAATCAACCCGCGAACCCGGTGGTACGCCATTGGCTGAACAAATGCGTGCGTTGGTTAAACAAGGCCATCCTGATGAGCCGTTAACAGATATGGCAGAGTTGTTACTGCTGTATGCCGCGCGCATTCAATTGGTTGATAACGTTATTAAGCCAGCACTTGCCCAAGGGCGCTGGGTGGTCGGTGACCGTCATGACATGTCATCACAGGCTTACCAAGGTGGCGGTCGTGGTTTTGATCGTGCATTGATGGAAAATCTGCGTGACACAGTTTTAGGTGATTTTCGTCCGGATTTAACTATCTATATGGATATTGATCCGGTACTAGGTTTACAACGTGCCCGTGGTCGTGGTGAGCTAGATCGTATCGAACAAATGGATATTGCTTTTTTTGAGCGTGCCCGTGAGCGATTTTTAGCGTTATGCACTAATCAGCCTAATGTAATTATCATTGATGCGAGTCAAACGTTAGAACAAGTCACTACTGATTTAATCCAAGCATTACAGACTTGGTTGGAGCAACAATAATAATGATCTATCCATGGCAACAAACTTTGTGGCACAACTGGCAGCAGTTGCTTGAGCAACGACGTTTACACCATGCTATTTTGTTATTAGCGGCAAAGGGCAGTGGACGTGGCGTATTAGCACGACAATTATCCAAAACCGTACTCTGTCAAAACTCAGACAGTGAAGCTTGTGATGTTTGCCATAGCTGTAAATTGTTTGAAGCAGAAAGCCATCCCGACTTTCATGTTATTAAGCCCGAGCAAGATGGTAAACAAATTGGTGTCGATGCGGTTCGACAATGTAATCGTTGGGCAACAGAAACCTCACACCTTAATGGTCAGCGAGTGATTTTAATTGAACAAGCGGATGCATTAGGTGAAGCTGGGGCAAATGCGATATTAAAAACCCTTGAAGAGCCACCTGCGGGGTGCCAATTTATTCTCACCGCGCAAAGCCTTGATCGGTTATTACCTACCATTGTTAGTCGTTGTAATAAATGGCGTTTAAATCCACCCGATGAAAAAAATGTCAAAAGCTGGGTTGAAAGTCAGCTGCATCAGTCTATTTTCTTAGAAAGTGTGCGACTTAATAATGGCGCGCCATTAGCAACTTTAGCTTTTATCGAAAGTGGGTTAGACATTCGCTATGGTAACTTAGTCAAAGCGTTTACTGAGTTTGTGCAGCCGCCGCATATTGGTATTTATGATGTGGCGGCGATGTGCAGTGCCGATGGAATTGTTACCCTGCAATTGTTGAGTTACTTGCTTGTTGATAGCTTAAAATGGCAACAAGGGGCAACCGAATATCTTGTTCATCAAGAGTCATTAGCTGCTGTAGAAGCGATTGCGACCACAATACCAACGGTATTATTATTAGAACAAGTACGTAATATTAATAACTTACATCGTCAATTAGCAAAGCATACTGGGCTTAATATTGAGTTGTTAGTGGTTGAATGGTTAACTGGATTTATTGGTCAGTAGCACTGATCAGTAACCTTTTCGATAACCACGTATTACCTGTGTTATAAAATGAAGTAATAGAATAAATTAAGAGGAAAGCCTGTGTTAGTCGATTCACATTGTCACCTTGATAAACTTGATTATGACAAATTACATACAGGGATTGATGATGTATTAAATAAGGCCAAGGAACGTGGCGTTGAATATTTTCTGTCAGTAGGGGTTACATTAGCCGCCTTTCCTAAAATGATGGAATTAATTGCACCTTACGATAACGTGTTTGCATCATGTGGTATTCACCCATTAGATGTTGAATCTGGTTATGATTCAGAGCAATTTAAAGCCTACGCTAGTCATGAAAAAGTGGTTGCGATTGGTGAAACAGGGCTTGATTACCACTACCAGCCAGAAACAGCGGAATTACAGCAAAAATTGTTTCGTGAGCAAGCGCGAGTAGCAGTTGAATTAAATAAGCCACTAATTATTCATACTCGTATGGCGCGTGAAGACACGATGCGTATTTTACGTGAAGAAGGCGCAGAGAAATGCGGTGGTGTGTTGCACTGCTTTACTGAAGACTTAGATATGGCATTAGCGGCGATTGAGCTAGGCTTCTATATTTCAATCTCTGGTATTGTCACCTTCAATACAGCCAGCGATCTGAAGAACGTAGTGAGTCAATTACCGTTAGATCGGTTATTGGTTGAAACTGATTCACCATTCTTAGCGCCAATCCCTTACCGTGGTAAGCAAAACCAACCCGCTTATACTCGTGAAGTAGCGCAATACATTGCATTACTAAAAGGTGTTTCTGTTGAAGAAGTTGAGCAAGCAACAACTAAAAACTTCTTTACTCTGTTTTCATTAGCGAAACAGTAACAGCGATTGTTGAGATGACATTAAAGAGAAGCTTCGGCTTCTCTTTTTTTTTGGGGCTGGTGGCTGGTGTGACAGAATCGCTTGGTGTTTACTCTGTCTATTATCCGTCATCTCGGAAGTTGAGGTACGAGACTATCCGTGATCTACTCACCGCGTGATTGAGCCTTAAAGATGGCGATTTTTGAGAGGTTTAGTTTTGACGTTCATAATTTGAGCTCGCGGGTATTCACTGTCGGGAATGACGGAGGGGAGTTGGGTAAGAGATAGCTACGTGTTTATTTATAAAATTATAATTAGATAAGTGACCGATTTTTTATATTTATAACCATTAGCGAATTAAATTTGGTTATTTAAACTAATACAAACCCAACAGTTTGATTGTTTTTTAAACGTGATCAATAGTTGTATTCGAGATTCCCACTAAGAAGAAAATAGCATTTGCTGTTTTAATTAGGTTAAATATTACGCTGTAGTCTAATTGTATTATTAATGCGTATTTCTGAGTTACATTGTGTTACTTACGTTTCGTTTCTGTAATAAAAGTTTTATTGGAATTACATTTTTTTGTTTTTATTATCAGTAATTTACGGCTCGTAGTCTGTTCTATGTGATCAATGTTCTATATTTTGCATGTTATTTAAGTATATTCTGGAAAAATCGGTCAAAAACGAGCAATATGCTATCGGGGATACGTCTGTGAAGAATGTTTTAATCAATTTATTATTAAAACCAGCTCAAATTAGATTTATTAAAGTAGACGCTCACGTTATATGAATCCCATATTAAGCTAATTAAATTAATAACTTATTACGTATGTACTAGTGCTATATTATTACATTCACTGGTATTTGTTTGAATATAAAAGGTAAAAATCATGTCGAAAGATATTCAATCTTCAGCGGCGAAGATCCTCGAAGGGATTGGCGGTGCTGGTAACATTAAGTTTCTGACGTGCTGTGCAACGCGTTTACGTTTTGAATTAAACGATAACTCAATTGTAGATAAAGCCGCATTAGATGCTGTTCCTGAAGTAATGGGTTGTGTTCCTCAAAGTGGCGAGCGCTACCAAATTGTTGTTGGTGGCGGTGTTGCGACGATGCATAGTGCACTGCAACAGTTAATTGAAGATAGTAAAGCAAGCGGTGGTGCTGATAACACTAAAACTGAAACTAAAGCAGCATCAAATGATGATGTAAAAGCCTCACTACGTTCAAGTGGCGTTCGAGGTAAAGTTGCTTGGGTTGATGGTTTCTTTGAGTACCTTTCAGATTCGTTCCGTCCCATTTTAGGTATTTTACTTGGCGCATCATTAATTATTGCATTATGTGCAGTATTAGATGCGTTACACATTGTTGATTTCCGTGGTGATAAGTCTGCAGGTTGGGTCTTTGTCGATGCAATGTGGCATTCTGTATTCTACTTCCTGCCTATCATGGTTGCTTACAACGCATCGAAAAAACTTAAGGTTGACCCTTGGTTAGGTGCGGCGATCATGGGCGCGTTAATGACACCTGATTTCCAAAAGCTAACGTCGCTAGCATCTACAACGTCAATTAAAGATGCAACATTAGGTACTGTCTCTCACGTTGCTCACGTGTTTGGTTTACCAATGCAGCTTAATGATTACTCTGGTAACGTATTCGTACCGTTGATCATGGTTGCTGTACTAGCGCTGGTATATCGTTTCTTAAAGAAAATTATTCCTGATAACCTACACATGGTATTTGTACCATTCCTTTCTTTGATCATCATGATTCCGTTAACTGCGTTCTTGATTGGTCCACTAGGTGTATGGATTGGTACTTATTTAGGTCTTGGTTTAGCTTGGTTAAATACGCACGCACCGTTTGTGTTCGCGATTCTAATCCCATTACTGTACCCATTCCTTGTTCCATTGGGTCTACACTGGCCACTAAACGCACTAATGTTAATGAACATTCAAACGTTAGGTTACGACTTCATTCAAGGCCCTATGGGTGTGTGGAACTTCGCTTGTTTCGGTGCAACAGCAGGTGTATTGCTAATTTCACTGCGTGAAAAAGATGCAACAATGCGTCAAACCGCTTCTGGTGCGCTAGCCGCTGGTCTATTTGGTGGTATTTCAGAGCCATCACTATACGGTATTCACTTACGCTTTAAGAAAGTTTACCCACGCTTACTTGCAGGCTGTCTAGCGGGTGGTGTAACGCTAGCTGTTCTTAGCTCAATGTACGGCAGTGTTAAAACTCAAGCGTTTGCATTTACGTCACTACTAACGATCCCTGTGTTCCATCCAATGTGGATTTACGCAGTATCAATCGCGGTTGCTTTTGTTGTGCCAATGGTACTGATTGTTCTGTTTGATTACCGAACAGCAGAAGAAAAAGCAGAGCATAAAGAATAAGTTTATTTTTATTCATTAATTCAAAAATCCCGTGATGAAAATTGCGGGATTTTTTATGCGTAAAAAATAATATATCAACAATGACCAAGGGATTAATAACCATCTATATTGGCTGAGGTGGTTATAAAAAGATTAATGATTACTTTGTTGAGTTTAAAATAAAGTCGGACGTGGTTGTCTCTTATAATTTATAAATTACAAGCGAGACGGCTGGAATGATTATATAAAAAGTTAAATTCCAATCTTATATTACAATCAATTAACAATTGTTACTTATTATTGATGTTACATAGGTTACAAAGGTTACTTATTAGAGATGGTTTAAATTGTTTTAATTAGCCTGTTTGTGTGTTTTTTCTTGTTTTTTATCAATCAATTATGTGTTTTTATTTAAAATAAAACCTAATTGTTTCATTGTGATCTGCATTATAAATTGAAACTATAAATAATTACTTATTTGTAACTTTGACAGCCATCAAGTTATATTATCCGCCGCATTTTATACTAATGCTCGAAATAGACATAAAACAGGATTAGCAAAATGACTACGGGGGTATGTCGCTAATGCTGAGTCTTATTTTAATTTAATATACTCAGGAGCAAACAATGTTCACTAACGCAATTACCGTTGGTAATTGGAGCTGGTCTCTAACCGCGAAAGTGTTCAGCAAATGCTTATTTGTTTTTGGACAATGATTTAGAAATAAGACTCAATAGAGTCTGAAATTTATTTCATCGACAAGTTTAGAGTTCATCTCAAGGAGAGAAGGTAATGAAAGCCTTTTTCAGTAAGTTATCTCAAGCGGTAATGCTACCGATAGCCTTGCTACCAGCCGCTGGTATTATGCTAGGGCTTGGTGGTAGTTTTACTAACCAAAGTATGATTGATGCGTACCAAATTGGTATTTTGCAAGACGGAACACTTTTAAATAGTTTCCTACAGGTTATGACCGCAGCTGGCGGTATCGTCTTCGCAAACTTACCATTAATGTTCGCACTTGCGATTGCGATTGGTTTTGCACGTGCAGAGAAAGGTGCTGCAGCACTGGCTGCGACGATTGCATACCTAGTAATGAACGTTGCTATTGCTAAAACACTGACTGTTGCGGGTATGGTTGATACTACCAACAACACTGTTGTGCTAATGGGCAACCACTACGCTGGTGTACTTGCTGACGTATTGGGTATTCAAAATACACTGAGTATGGGTGTGTTTGGTGGTCTTATTGCTGGTGGTATTACTGTTATTCTGCATAACAAATACCATGACATTAAGTTACCTGAATTCCTAGGCTTCTTTGGTGGCGCACGTTTTGTACCTATTATTAGTGCATTCTCGGCATTATTCTACGGTATTGCGTTAGTATTTATCTGGCCATATATCGGTGCTGCATTTGGTTCTATCGGTGCAATGCTTGGTGAAATGACAGCTTCTGGTCACGGTTACATTGCATCATTCATTTTCGGTATTATCGAACGTGCATTGATCCCTGTTGGTCTACACCACGTATTCTATCTTCCACTATGGCAGACAGAAATTGGTGGTACAGCTGAAATCGCAGGCCATGTGTTTAAGGGTACTCAAAACATCTTCTTTGGCTCGTTAGCTAACGGTGATTACTCTCAATTCTCTTCAACTAACTTCATGAGCGGTAAATTCCCATTCATGATGTTTGGATTACCTGCTGCAGCTTACGCGATGTACACTG
>NZ_MSCC01000001.1:1702149-1753058 GCF_002954455.1 Photobacterium aquimaris | reverse complement strand
ACTGTTGCCGATAAAGAAAATAAGAAAGCCGTTGGTGGTCTATTATTCTCTGTTGCACTAACAGCGTTCCTAACTGGTATCACTGAACCAATTGAATTCACATTCTTGTTCTTGTCTGCACCTCTTTACTACTTCATTCACGTGCCATTAGCTGGTCTATCATTCATGCTAATGGATTTACTTAACGTGAAAGTGGGTATGACATTCAGTGGTGGTTTCATTGACTTCTCATTGTTTGGTATGTTGCCAGGTCTAACGGGTACTGAGAACCATTGGTACTACATTCCACTATTAGGTCTAATTTACGGTCCGTTATACTTCTTGTTGTTCCGTTGGTTCATTCTGAAGTTCGACGTGAAAACACCTGGTCGTAAGGGTAGTGCGGTTGCCGTTGTTCGCAAGCAAGATTACCATGCATCAAAAGCTGCTGGTGGTTCTAATGACTCTCAAGCTGATGAAATGATTGAAGCTCTTGGTGGTAAAGACAATATCGTTGATGTAGATGCATGTATCACTCGTTTACGTATCACTGTTAAAGATGGTGATTTAGTAAAAGACAACCAATACTGGACTGAGCATTTAGGTGCAAAAGGTTTAGTGAAAATCGGTAATACAGGTATTCAAGCTATCTACGGTGCACAAGCTGCAGGCTTTAAAGCACAGATTAACGCTAAACTAGGTAAGTAAGAACGCGAATGGGCTTTACATTGAAATACCGGCGCATCGGTACCTTCATGATTGATATGGCAATTGTGCAGATGTTCGCGATGGTTGGTCGCAACATCTATCTTGGAGTGATTGCTTATATTTCAAAGGGTACAGGGATGACGCTTTCGTTAAACGATAGCATCGCTTTACCGGCATTATTACTGTTGTTTATTGGTTTAATGTTGTTATTTATTGGTGTTTTTATGGGTTATCAATGGATCTGTTATCGCTTATTAGGCACGTCATTATCACGTTATCTACTGAGTGTGCAGGTGGTTTCGACAGATGATAAGCCATTGACGAAGCAACGTTACTTAAAGCGTGAGTTTAATAAAATTTACCTTTGTGTCGCAACGTTGGGGTTATATCCACTTTATTGTGGTGCTCAATATTTGGCTTTTTCAAATCCACCTATGCATGATCGTACCAACCATACAACGGTTGTTGAAAGTTGATTTAATGCGTACTTAACCTTGGTGATAGGTATATAAACCGCAGCTATTTCACATTGTGAAGTGCTGCGGTTTTTTTGATCTAATGATGCTAGTAGTAGTTTTAACGACCGTGAATATTTGCAGTGAGCACTGAGAATGAATAGGTGGCCAAATTTGCAACTGGCATAAAAAAGCCAGCACTAGGCTGGCTATCAATGCAGAGAGTCGGTTTATAAAGAGATAAAGAACAGAATTAAAACCGGTACTAATAAACTTAAAATAAAGCCACTGACAATCGCTATTGGTACACAGCGGATCCCGCCACAGTTTTGAATAACTGGTAAGGTAAAGTCCATCGCGGTCGCGCCAGCATAACCAATCGCAGTGTTTGGATAACGGTTAATTAATAATGGGATCATGATCAGTGCTAGTATTTCACGTAGCAATTCATTTAAGAACGCAGCCCCCCCATAAATACTGCCCAAACCATCACCAATAAGAATTCCAGCCAATGAATACCACCCAAATCCAGATGCCATGGCTAAGCCGTTATTAATTGGAATATCGAGTAGTAGTGCAGCAATAACACCGCCTAACAATGATGTTATTAAGATCACCGTAGCAATAATAACCCCTTTCTTATTGAGTATAATTTGCTTGAGGGTCATGCCGCTATTGCGCAGTTGAATACCAATAAAAAACAGTAGCAGTAGTAAAATATTTTCACTGGCTTGTTCTACCCACGACAGATCAACATTGAGCAGTAAGCCGACGATTAATCCAAGCGCCACCACAACCACTAATTTAGCAGATTCCAACCCCATTTTTATAAGTGGTAATTTACGCTGTACATGCGAGGTTGGCGTTGGCCATAATCGATCAAGCCAAGGTAATGCGAGCAGATTACATACCGAAATAGAGATAAAAAAAGTGAAGGTATATAAAAGGATTTGGCCTAAATTCTGACTAAGATTATCAAGTCCTGCCAAACTTAGTCCCATCAGAGCTAAGATCACTAATACTAAACGGCTGGTTTGGGTATTAATAAACTCAAGGATATTGGTTTTTTTTATTGGGATTAAATACCCCAGCACCAATGGTAGAAAAATCAGCAGAATTCCCGATAACATACTTATCCCTATATGTATAAAACTGCGTTGAAATTGTGGCGAATATAACATAAAGCAGTAGAAAGAATATAGATATCAATGGGGAACAGTAGAGGGAAAAGTGTCGAAAAGTGTATATATATGTGTCAATACGAATCGTCTAATCAATGTATTAGACGAACGTAGAGATCTCATTCAAAAATGGTGAGAGTATTAGATACCGCTGCTATTAATAATCTGTTTTAACTGATCATCAAATTCAAATTGTGACATATTAGTTAATTCATACATTACTTCCGCACCTGCAAGATCTAATTCCACTTCATGCTCATCGATGGCGGTATCGTTGGCTTTAAATAAGAGGAAGTGATGTGCCATACGGGCTATAGTTAAATAGCTCATTTCACTATCATGGTGAGTGGTGATTGGATTGGTTGCCACTGTAATATAATCACTATCAAACCCCCATTGCGTCAGTACTATTTTACTGGCCAATGCGCAGTTATCCTGAAAAATATATTTAGCGATATTAAAATCTAAATAATTACCTTGTTTAATAAAATTTGCATATTCGTTAATCAGTCCAAATAAACCAATATCAGCTAATAGACCTGTTAATAAAGCTTTTTCTGGTTCAAGTTTTAACGGTTTATTACTGTGGTTATGCATTTTTTGGCAAATAAGTGCCATTGTTGCCGCAAATTGACGTGAGTGAAAAGCGCTATTTGTAAGTAATTGGTTACATTCAATGTTTTCAATGGTGGTGTTTTTTAATGAATATATAGTTTGAGCTGTAATGATATCTCTAATTCGAAAAATACCTAAACGTGATACTGCCGTGAGAATATCATGACAGGTAATATTACGCCGATTAAAAAGGGTAGAGTTTGCGGTACGAATAATATTAGCTGTTAATACCGGATCATCAATAAATAAACTAGCTACGTCATGGACTGTTGTTTCAGGGTTTTTACATAACCGATTTAGGGTTAATAGTGTATCTGGAATGGATGGTAAGGTTAATCGGTTATAGCGTGCTGCTTTTTTTATTGAATGACAAAGATTCGACTGAATAGCACGAATATGGTGGTGGTTATTGGGTTCCAGCCAAAAAAAGGATAAATGTGGCATTTAATAATTACAGTGTTAAGAGGTGTTATCAGTGTACGCATTGTTGGCAAATGAACAAAGCAGCAGCTGTTGTTTTTTTGACGCAGTTAACGCTTGATTCACTGATAATGACATTATTTTAATTATTAATTAAGTGATGGTTTGCAACAGTTGTAATAAAAAACGGATTGTCATATTCGCGGTTGGATGATGGATTAAAGATTGTTTATATTTTATATCTATCGGTATTACTTCTAACCATCGTTGGCATACCCAAGTTGCATTGTTATAGCTAGTTTTTTGATAAATATTGCTAATTTCTGGTGTTGATTCAAATAAGAGCTTGAGCTTATCCGCTAATGGTTGGCTATCATGATTGATGCTAATCGGTGCCCACTGTACACAGGGCTCATAGGTGGCAGTCAGAAGATTATCATAGGCCATTGTGAGGGTTGAAACAGAAATTGTGTCTATACCTTCCACGATTATTTCTAATAAGCCACTATCTTGGGTGTTAAAATCGATGATCGATACAGTTGTGGCGATAGCGGGAATATGACTAATTGTCTCTGGTTTATGATTTGGCGCAATCATGCCTAGTGCGAATGGTCGTTTGTCTGTCATAGCCTCTGTTACCATTCGAATATCACACACTCTTGAGATAACCAATTTAAGTCGTCCTTCGGGCAATATATGCTTGCTATGCGGTAATAATGCGATGGTATTCATAGTTTATCCTTGTCGTTTTAATCCGTTTACAAAAAATAATAATAAGGTTAGCACGATATATTTAATTGAGAGCAACTATAAAAAAAAGCTAATTGTTAATTTGTTTCATAAATTTTCGATTAAAAATATGGGAGTAATCTCATATTCGAATGCTTGCAGTATCATCTATTGTTGCTATGAGCATAAAATGGCTCGTCAAATCATTGACACTGAAGATGATAAATATTGGGTATGTTTTTAGTTGTTATGGATAATATCTGGAGCATGAGTTATGGCGTCAATAAAAGATGATTATTTAAATTATTTATCGAAATTTGGACCTCAAGAAAAAAGATCTATGTTTGGTGGTACAGGTGTTTTTATTAACAGTGCTATGTTTGCTATTGTGACGCCGTTCTCGATGTATATTCGTGGAGGGGATGCACTTGACGATAAATTAACAGCTGTGGGTTGTGAAAAGTTTAGACATATAAAGAAGAGCAAAACAGCAACAGTAAATTATTATGAAATTAAAAATCTATTTTTGACCGATCAAGCATTATGTAATCAGTTTGTTGAAGAGTCGATTGCCTTTTCTTGTCGAGATAAACATTTTAAATCTTCTGAATCAAATCGTCGTTTACGTGATTTACCTAATATGCGTTTAACCCTAGAGCGAATGGTAAAAAAAGCAGGGGTGCAGGATGTTGATACTTTTTTTAATGTTGGTGCTGTGAATGTATTTCGTCGCGTGTGTGAACACAATGGCCAAGAGTTAGATCATAAATTATTATGGATATTTGCAGGTGCTATTCATGGTGGTCATTGGCAATTATTGAGCGAAGATCATAAGCAACAGTTATTAGATGAGTATCGCCAACAAACACTATAAATTTATAGCTGACTAATAATAGAAGTCTATTTAGATGATGTAGCTGAGAATAAACAATTTTTTTGTTATGCTAGCAACAATTATGTTGTCGTGGCTAAATTATGCAATTATCGAAATTGTCAGGTTCTATTCTTTCTGGATTACATTGTTTCTTGATTGCCGCTGATCATATGAGTTTTACGCGTGCTGCTGAGACTTTATGTCTAACTCAGAGTGCCGTCAGCCACAAGATTAAAAACCTTGAAGAAATATTAGATGTGCAGCTATTCATTCGGCAACATCGAAAGCTAGTATTGACTGATGAAGGTCAGCGTTTAAAGCAAGTCCTAGCATCGAATTTCGGTGATATTATTCATGAAATTCGTGATTTAAAAAGTGCTGAATTAAGTGGCGATTTGACAATTTCAGTGCCACCAACTTTTGCACAAACATGGTTAGTTCCCCGTTTAGCTTCTTTTATAGATAAATACCCTAATGTACGTATTCATTTAAGAACGCGGAATGATTTAGTTGATTTTCAAACAGAAAGTTATGACTGTGCTATTTATTTTGGTAATGGTGAATACCCTAATTTAGCTGTCGATAAACTACTTGAAGAAAGAATGTTTCCTGTATGTAGCCATGAGTATGCGATTAAATATCAGCTCTATCATCAGCCTGAAAATTTAATTCATTGCCTATTGCTGCATGATGCGGCGCCGTGGGCGAGGGCTGGGCGTAATGATGAGTGGCAATTCTGGGCGCAACATTTTAAGGTTGAATTACCTGATAATGGTTGTACTTTTGATCGGGCTGATTTGGCGATTAAAGCGGCAACAACAGGTATGGGGGTGGCGATGGCAAGACAATCTTTTGTGGCAGAACAACTCGCGAGCTCTCGTTTAGTTTCTCCTTTTGATATGACTGTGAATTCTGCGCACAGTTACTATGTGGTTTGCCGTAAAGATATGCAGACCTCACCTAAAATTAACGCATTTAAAAATTGGCTGTTTAGTGAAATTAATAGTTAATTATTAGTTTGATAGCAATGTTCAAAAAAGGCGCATCACGCGCCTTTTTTTGTTGTCATGCGTTATATGCATTTAATGTTTTATTTTATCAGTTCATTGCCAGATAACTCACCTTTTTCAAAGCTTGATAAGTTTTCTAATGTTGTTTGTGCAATGCTACCCAGTGCTTCTTCAGTTAAGAAGGCTTGGTGACCTGTAAATAATACGTTGTGGCATGATGATAAGCGGCGGAAGACATCATCTTGAATTATGTCGTTAGATTTATCTTGGAAGAATAAATCTTTTTCGTTTTCGTAAACATCGACTCCTAACGCACTGATAATACCACTTTTAAGTGCTTCAACAGCATCTTTAGAATTGAGCAAACCACCACGACTGGTATTAATAATCATCATTCCGCGGCGCATTTTGGCAAATGCTTTGTGGTCAAGCATATGGTAATTTTCTTTGCTCATTGGGCAATGAAGAGTGATCACATTTGCTTGTGCATATATTTCATCGAGTGTGCAATAAGTCACGCCTAATTCAATCGCAATTGGATTTGGATAAGGGTCATAAGCAAGAATATTCATGCCGAGCCCTTTTAAAATGCGAATTGTTGCAATACCGATTTTACCGGTACCGATAACACCGACAGTACGACCGTGGAAGTTATAACCAGTCAATCCTTCTAGAGAGAAATTTGCATCACGTGTGCGTTGATAAGCACGATGAATACGACGATTAAGGCTGAGCATTAGCCCTAATGTGTGCTCTGCAATAGATTCAGGTGAGTAAGCTGGAACAGTAACAACCTGTAAATTTAGCGCTTTTGCTGCTTCAAGATCGACACGATCAAAACCAGCACAACGCATAGCGATAATATTCACCCCTTGCTCGGCTAATATTTTGAGTACAGGTTCGCTAAGATCGTCATTGACAAAGGCACAAATAGCATCAAAACCTTCAGCCATTTTAGCAGTGTGATGATTGAGCTGAAAATCAAAATAAGTGAGCTGTTGATGGAATTTTTTATTTGTATGAGCAAATGATTTTTGGTCATACCCTTTGGTGCTAAAAACAGCTATTTTCATAATATCACTCCATAAACACTGTTTGTTATTCAGTCATTATTAAGTATAAAACGTTAATATCTGACCAACATACACGATTATTATGTGATCACGATAACAACTTTGTTGCAAATAGCAAACCATTTGTATGACAAAATAGCCGCACTAAAATAATGGTTATTGTTATACTGCTGTGATTTAGTGGTTCATGCTATGATTTAGGTTGTTTATTGCAACTTACTTTATTTTGGGATTCAATATGTTGAAAAAAATTCTTGCCGGTGCAGGCGCTGTTGCGATCATTGCTTGTGGGCCACTCGCTACAGGCCAAATTGGGCAGAGTATTTATACTGGAGCGGTAAAAAATTATCATAGCCCTTATATGTCGATCACAACTAAAAGTTTTGAGCGTGGGTATTTATCCTCAAATGCTGTGTCTCGTATTGAGCTTAAAAATCAATTAAAAGCAGAGTTTGCAGAGCAAGGATTACCAACAGTATGGCTAGTAAAGCATCATATTGAAAATGGCTTTCTTGGTGTCAAATCTACCAGTGAGTTTGTGATTGATAAACAAGCAGCCCCATTAGTGAATCAAATTTGGGGTAAAAATGTTGCACCAATGCAAGTGGTTACAGATTCTGGTTTTACTGGAACGACCCACTTTACTCTGACTGTTAACCCAATGGATTATATTCATAAAGAGGGTGGTAGTGCTATCAGCGATAAGTTTGTCGTAACGGGTGAATTTGATCCTGAAAATAGTAAGAGTCAATTTAGTTACAATCTACCTGCATTAACTATCACTACTGCAGATAAAGAAAGCATGGTCGTTAATAATATTAACGGTGAAGGTCAAGGCCAAATGCAAGGTAACTTTTGGATTGGACATCAAAAGTTTAGTCTTGAGAAAGCAAAGTTTACCGCGGCAGATCAGCAGCATCTTATTGCCATTGATGGGGTGAATGTAGCCATGAACAACAGTTTGAGTCAGCCAAGTGGTGAGAAAAAGCCAACAGAAGCAACTCAGCAAGTCACCAATACCAATACTATTCAAGTAGCTAAATTAACCACCCTTGATGGGCAACATTACCAAGATATTGCCTTTAAATTAGCACTTAAAGATCTAAATTATAAAGCGATTAGTCAATTAGCGTCGATGGAACAATCACCACAAGCAGCACAAGATCCGGCGCAAATTAAGCAGGCGATGTTAGCTTTAGATTTATTGATTGCTCATGGCGCAAGTATTGATTTATCACAGCTAAGCGTTAAAACGCCACAGGGAACAGTGAATGCTCAAGTATTACTAAACGTTAAGCCAGGACTAGAGCATGCATCAACCAATCTGACTGCTGTGACTGATCAATTAAGCGGCAATATTAATATTGTTATTCCAGAAGCGTTAGCTGCTAAAGAGCCATTATTAGCGGCCAAATTACCGGTGTTAGTGAATCAAAAAATTGTCACTCAACAAAACGGTAATTATCAGCTTGAGGTGAAAATTGTTGCTGATCAGCTAGAGTTTTCTTCAGGTGCCAAACTACCATTAGCAATGATGGCACTATTACTGCATTAATTTTAATGTAGTACGTGAGTTAGATAAAAACGCTTGCTATTTAGCAAGCGTTTTTATTTATATGAATTAAACAATAATTATCATCGACTTAGGTTTTTTTATTATAAAAATGTTAAAAAATGAAGGTTGATATTTAGTAAAATTAAATATTTAGACTTAACTTAATATTATCAGTACAGGTTTATTTTAATTAAGATTTCAAGGGATTAAACCTGAACGACGACAGAATAACGTACGTGGGGGAAGGTATGGAATCATTAAAAGTAAAAGACTACATGAATGTTCGTCCTGTTACATTTACCGAAACGATGCCACTATCTGGAGCACTGGATAAGCTACTTACGGCTAAACAAATTGGTGGACCTGTGGTTAATGAACATAAGCAAGTGGTGGGCTTTATCTCTGAACAAGATATGATCCATAAATTGCTTAAAGTCGGTTATCACTGCCAAGATAGCCATACCGTTAGTGAGTGCATGCGCACTGATGTATTGACCGTTTCTGGTGAAGATACAATCATTGCGTTAGCTGAAACTATGATAGGGCAAAAGCCTAAAATTTATCCTGTTGTTGACGATGGTCGTTTAATTGGTGTGATTACGCGTCGTGATGTATTAACGGCGATTAGTAATCAAATTGGCGCTTGCTTTAAGCATCCATTGTGATCAAGATAGCAACGAATTTATTAATAATAGAGGCGCCTTGAGCGCCTTTATTTTGGGTTATCATGTGCGTTTTTAATGGCATGGTAATGTTTGTTTGGAGACTCTGTGAACAAAAAAAACACCACTGACAATAATCAAGCCAAATTCTTAACCGGTTCGACGATGCGACATATTATTGTTATGTCAGGCACCGGTGCTATTGGTTTAATGGCATTGTTTTTAGTCGATTTACTCGATATGTTTTTCATTAGTATGTTGGGGCAAATAGAACTTGCTGCCGCGATTGGTTTTGCCGGAACCCTAGTCTTTTTTTCTACCTCTATTTCTATCGGTACATCCATTGCTGCAGGTGCATTAGTATCGCGTGCTTTAGGTAAAAATGATCGTCATTTGGCGCGAATGATGGCCAGTAACGTGATGATTTTTGCAGTATTAATTAGTGCTATTGTGGTTGGTCTAATGCTATGGCAGCTACCATTATTATTGAATTTGATTGGTGCTAAAGGCGCAGTAGCCAAAGCCGCGACTCAATATTTAGTGATTTTATTACCCAGTGCTCCTTTGATTGCGGTTTCTATGTCTGCTGGCGCTGCATTGCGAGGCGTGGGTGATGCTCGAAGCTCTATGGTCGCAACATTAATTGGCGGTGGTGTAAATGCAGTATTGGATCCATTATTTATTTTTGGATTATCAATGGGCATGCAAGGGGCAGCAATTGCCTCTGTTTTTGCGCGATTAGCTGTTATGTGTTTTTCTTTATATGCCGTGGTATATAAACATCGATTAGTTGCTAAACCTGATTTAAGCAGTTTCAAATTAGCGTTACCGACGGTGGCTAAAATTGCTCTTCCAGCGATATTAACTAATACCGCGACCCCAATTGGTAATGCTGTTGTTACCAGTAATATTGCCCAGTTTGGTGAGAGTTTTGTCGCCGGATATGCTGTTATTGGTCGTATCATGCCGGTATGTTTTGCTTTGGTCTTTTCACTATCAGGCGCTGTCGGGCCTATTATCGGCCAAAACTTCGGTGGTGAACGTTGGGATAGAATTAATCAAATATTACGTGATGCAATGCTATTTACCGCAGTGTATTGTGTGACTGTATCGATTATCTTGTGGTTTGGACAAGACTTATTGATCGCAATGTTTAGCCTTACTGGTGATGCCGCTGAAATTGTAGGTGTATTCTGTAGCTTTATTGCAATTACTTTTATCTTTAACGGCGCATTATTTGTTGCTAATGCCGCATTTAATAACCTTAATCGTCCGACATGGTCAACTGTGTTGAATATGGGTAAAGCGACGTTAGGTACGATTCCATTTGTTCTTATTGGTGGACATATTGCAGGAGCGAGTGGTGTATTGATTGGACAAGCAGTGGGCTCGGTGGTGTTTGGTATTATTGGTTTTAGTTTGGTTATTTATCAAGTTAAGAAAATGGGTCTTGCTCATGAACAACAGCCATTGCAGAGTAATGAAATTCTTACGCCATCAGTTCCTGTTGCACCATTTTGTTCTTCACGCACCTATATGGGGACAGAAGATGTGTTGGAAGAAACGTTGGCGACTGAAATGGAACCTAGTAATAATATAACGTCGTCGAAAAAATTCGATTAATAGTTCATATTGAGTGATATTTATTTTTGTGATTTTTGTCACGCTATCAATGTTCACTAATAGTTAAGCGACAATTTTTTGTCGATTCATGATCGCTATTTTATCTAAGTAGCGATTATTTAAGCGATTTTATTGATCTGAGATGATGAAAAAAGCCCCATAGCCAGAGACAATAATAATACTGACAACCATTTGTCTGAGTGGGAGCGTTGCGATTCTTGCAATTGACCACCAGCAACCAATGTTAGTTTAGCCACTTCACTTCACCTTTAGTTTAAGGAAAATAAAGGTGATGGCGTATTTATTGTTTAAGGGAATAATGTTCTATGCGTCAAAATCTTCGCTATATCATACCTATTCTGATCCCATTAATTGTTTTGTTATTACCAGCATCGGCTTTCCCTATTGAAGGGTTAACGGT
This sequence comes from Photobacterium aquimaris, assembly GCF_002954455.1. Classification (GTDB taxonomy): domain Bacteria; phylum Pseudomonadota; class Gammaproteobacteria; order Enterobacterales; family Vibrionaceae; genus Photobacterium; species Photobacterium aquimaris. The sequence goes on along the minus strand of NZ_MSCC01000001.1, from coordinate 1,741,753 downwards.
GATTCAGCAACGTGTTATTGCTATTTTTTTATTAGCAGCATTGTGTTGGGTGATGGAGCCTATTCCCATTTATGCAACGTCCGTTGTTATTATTGTGCTGGAATTATTATTACTGTCAGATAAAAGCCTGTATTTATTTAGGCTTGATCAAGGACAACCTCATTTTGGTAACTTAATGAGTTATAGCGAGATAATGGCGACCTTTGCTAGTCCTATTATTATGCTGTTTTTAGGTGGTTTTTTCTTAGCGATGGCGGCGACGAAATACCGATTAGATGTCAACTTAGCACGAGTGTTATTAAAACCGTTTGGGCATCAACCTAAATATGTGATGTTTGGTTTAATGTTGATCACTGCTATTTTCTCGATGTTTATGTCAAACACTGCAACGACAGCCATGATGTTATCTATTTTAGCGCCTGTTATTACTCTATTTGGAGCAAAAGATCCCGGAAAAATAGCCTTTGCATTATGTATTCCTGTTGCGGCTAATATTGGTGGTATAGGTACGCCAATAGGTACGCCACCAAATGCGATTGCACTAAAATACCTTACCGGTGAAAACCTGATCACCTTTGGTGAGTGGATGTTCTTTGGTGTACCGTTCGTGGCGGTATTACTGGTATTTGCATGGTGGTTGATCAATAAACTTTATCCTGCCACGCAAGCATCTATTGAACTGACCATTCAAGGTAAATTTCTTAAAACGCCAAAAGCAATTACTGTGTATGTGACTTTTGCTGTGACTATTCTGTTGTGGTTGATGGGTTCTATGCACGGCATGAACTCTTATACCGTGGCGTTGATCCCTGTAGCTATTTTCTCTTTAACCGGCATCATCAATAAAGAAGATCTTAAGAAAATATCTTGGGATGTTTTATGGTTAGTGTCTGGTGGTATTGCACTTGGTTTAGCGTTAGATAAAACCGGCTTAGCCAAGTTAATGGTGCACAGTATTCCATTTGATGCGTTCTCACCGTATGTGGTGTTATTGGGTGCGGCAATGCTGTGTTTATTGATGGCGAATTTTATGTCTCATACTGCAACCGCTAACTTATTAATGCCAATTATGGCGGCATTGGGTACATCAATGGTGTCATTAACACCACTAGGTGGTGAAGTGACGCTAATTTTAGTGGTTACTTTTGCGGCATCACTCGGTATGTCATTACCAATAAGTACACCACCGAATGCATTAGCACATGCAACGGGTCATGTTGAGAGTAATCAAATGGCACGGGTTGGCATAGTAGTTGGTGTGGTAGGTGTTGCATTGAGTTTTGTGATGATTTGGGGCTTACAGCTGATCGGTCATATTTAATCAGTTAACACTAAATACTAAATAAAGGATGATGCCATGAATCAACCTAAAGCACTTAGACGGATAATTGATACCTACTTTCAAGATCCTGCGACGACGATTGCGGTTGTTGCGGGCACTGAAGTTTTGCGTCAAGAAGGTTATAACGACCGTCTATATTGGGTTAAAAAAGGCGAGTTATCTGGCTATTTAAAAAGTAAAGAAAATGGTTTGAGCGCTCAAGTGTTTGTGGTTAAAGAAGGGATGTTTTTTGGTGTCCATAGTTTCTTTGCGCAAACATTAGTAGCGTCAACCACCGTAGTGGCCGAAAAAGACAGTGAAATTGCGTGGATTGATTTATCCACTCAAGCGGTTGAACCTGAGCATTACGGATCATTAGCCGAGCAATTCATGCCCGTCATGGTGCATGAATTGGCAACGCGTCAAATGCTAACGGGCATTGCGGCGTTAGAAAAAGAAAAAGCCCTGCAAAAGCTCTATGCTACAGAACAAATGACAACCTTAGGTCAGTTAGCGGCTGGTATTGCGCATGAACTTAATAATGCGATTGGTGTTATCAGTAGTAAAACGGAAAAAATACAAACGGTGATAAGTTTATTTGTTGAGGATAATCAGCCGCAATTGACCCCGTTTTTACAACATGGGATCACTCACGGACAAACCATCAGTTCAGCGCAAGTTCGTGAGCGCACCAAAGTCTTACAGCAGCAATACCGTTTGACACGAGAACAAGCTCGAACCCTTGCGCGTGCATTGCCAGAAGGCGACGTACCCGCTAATTGGCTCGATGATATTGATGCTGCGTTAAATTGTTGGGATAGCGGCCGTGATTTACGTGATATTCGACTCGCTGCGCGACATGCTGCCAGTATTGTGCGTTCGGTGAAGCAATTAGGGGGCGGTGATCATGCACGTATTCCTGATATTGATATTAATGACACATTGCATAAGTCATTGTCTCTATTGCAAAGTAATTTGCGTTACGTAGAAGTGGTATTACGTCCCGCTATTTTACCACCGTTGACTGCAAGTGTGACTGAGTTAGTACAAGTGTGGGTTAATCTGATCAAGAATGCTTGCGATGCAATGGAACATACGCCAGCACCTCAAATTGAAATTGTTACTCGAAGTGTTAAAAACAAGTTATTAGTCACTATTACTAATAATGGCCCAATGATTGATGAAGTGACGCGACGTAAAATTTTCAATCCTAATTTTAGTACTAAAAAAGGCGGATTATCGTTTGGGTTAGGGCTGGGGTTGGCAATAGTGCAACGTATTGTGAATAGCTATGGCGGTACGATTGCTGTGAAAAGTGATCATCAGCGCACAACATTTAGAATCAAATTACCGATAACGTAAAGGACGGTTATTATGGAAAAAATTACGATTATTTGCGTTGACGATCAACGTGAAGTGCTAAGTGCAGTATTAAAAGACTTAGCACTATTTGAACCTTCTTTTTTATTGGAGGATTGTGAGTCTGCGGATGAAGCATTAGCCTTAATGGATGAACTGGATGCTGAAGGTCAGTTTATTGGGGTGGTTATTTCAGATCACGTGATGCCGGGTAAAAGTGGAGTCGAATTATTAACGGCAGTCGCCAATGATAGCCGCTTTATTCATACTAAGAAGGTGTTATTAACCGGTCAAGCGACCCATCAAGATACTATTGCAGCTATCAATCAGGCACGTATTGAAAGTTATTTTGAAAAGCCATGGGATGCAGAAGTGCTGGTGAACTGTGTGCGAACATTAGTGACAGAATACATTTTTGACATGGGGCTAGATTATACCCTATGGGGGGATGTGATTGATAACACAACAGTTTTAAGGCGTTTACACTAATTAAACTCTGCGGGTGTAAAAATATGCTTACTTGCTGATGATAATTATTATCACTTAAAAGTGGTGAATTATCACTATTTATCTTGACCTTGGACTTAACTCAAAGGTTTATAGTGATCAGTAGTAAAATCTCATAGCACCCAAGGAGAACGATGATGTGTGCTCAATGTCATAATAAAAAAGATCATATCCATACAACCAAATCAACGGTTGCTAATAAAGCGACCGTTACTGTTGTTGCCGCGACGACGGAGTGTTGCTCAAGCGTTACCTCTGAGTGTTGCTCTACCAATAAAGACTCAGAAGGGTATGGTGATAACGATACTGAAGGTCCCGCGGTAAGTGGTTGTTGCTCAACATCGGCCAATGATGCTGTTCATAGTGTCACTAAAAAACCAAGCTTTACCATTACTGGTGCTCATGTAGCTAGTAGTAATACCACAGTTGTAAAAAATAACCATCAAGCTGCTGATAATAACGGTATACATAAACATGATCATAGCGAGCATGTTCATAGTGGCCACTGTTGTTCAGCACCTACCATGAGTAAACAACAAGAATTAGCGTTAGAAGCTTCTCTAACCAATAATGCTCACGGCAAAACATTTAGCTGGAAAGTGTTAGGCATGGATTGTCCTAGCTGTGCCGCTAAACTTGAAAAAGCCGTAATATCACTACCTGCAGTCGATACAGCTAAGGTGATGTTTGCCACTGAAAAATTGATTGTTAATATTCATGATAATCAACAAGCAGATGTCGAAACGCTAAAATCTGAAATAGAAAATAAATCTAAACAAACGGGTTTTACATTAGTTTCTACAACCACGAAAACTGCCGACTTACCGACCCAATCTTTTTTAATTCAGCATTTATCAGTGATTATTATCGCATTGATGATGGTGATTTCTTTTATATTAAATAAAACTGTTTCAGCTGAAGCTGGGCTATTAGCCTTTACGTTGACGACAATTGTCGGTTTATTCCCTATATTGAAAAAAGCGGTTGTTTTAGCGAGATCTGGCACACCGTTTTCGATTGAAACATTAATGTCTGTTGCTGCTATCGGGGCGTTATATCTTGGTGAAACAGCAGAAGCCGCAATGGTGATTCTACTGTTCTTAATCGGTGAGCAGCTTGAAGGTTATGCAGCTTCACGTGCACGTAGTGGTGTAAAAGCATTAATGGATTTAGTGCCAGAAGAAGCAACTGTTATTTTAGCTGATGGAACGAAAACCAAACGGGCTGCTGCTGAATTAAAACCGGGTGATGTGATTGAAGTTGTGCCGGGTGAGCGTTTACCTGCTGATGGTCAAGTACTTGATGTTATAGCTAGTTTTGATGAAAGTGCATTAACAGGTGAATCTGTTCCTGTTGAACGTACTCCTGGTGAAAAAGTCATGGCCGGTAGCATGGCCTCTGATAAAGTGGTGCGCTTAACTATTATTTCAGCTCAAGGTGATAATGCGATCGATCGTATATTACATATGATTGAAGATGCTGAATCTCGTAAAGCACCTCTTGAACGTTTTCTTGATAAATTTAGTCGCTGGTACACACCAAGTATGATTTTATTAGCAGCATTAGTGGTTGTGATTCCGCCATTGGTGTTTGGTCAATCTTGGGATGAATGGATTTATAAGGGCTTAGCATTATTATTAATTGCTTGTCCGTGTGCATTAGTTATTTCAACACCTGCGGCAATTACATCTGGTTTAGCGGCAGCGGCACGTCGTGGTGCGTTGATTAAAGGTGGTGCTGCGTTAGAACAACTGGGTCATATTGAAGTGGTTGCGTTTGATAAAACGGGCACGCTAACGGAAGGTAAGCCTGTTGTTACCGACATGATTTGTTGGGATAACGATGACCATAAATTATTACGTCAAGCGGCAGCGATTGAAGCGGGTTCTTTACACCCACTGGCAAAAGCGGTGGTGAATCATGCTCAACAACAGCAGCTTGTGGTTGTTGAAGCAACTGAGCGTGAAACCTTAGTCGGGCGTGGTATTCAAGGTATAACTGAAGGCGATAAGTTCTTATTGTGTGCCGCTGATCGTTTACCACAAGATATTGTACTAACAGATGCGCAACAGCAGCAAGCAACAGCGTTAGAAAATGAAGGTAAAACCTTAGTGGTTGCTGTTCGTAATTTACAACCTGTTGGTTTAGTAGCGTGGCGTGATAATTTACGTGACGATGCGTTAATTGCGATTGAAAAGCTAAATAAGTTAGGCATTAAATCGGTGATGCTTACTGGCGATAATGCGCGTGCAGCAGCAGCGATTGCGAAAGAAATCAATATTGATTACCGCGCAAGTTTATTACCGGCTGACAAAGTCTCTGAAATTCGTAAGTTGAATGACGTACAGAGTGTGGCGATGATTGGTGATGGTATTAATGACGCGCCAGCAATGAAAACCGCAACCATTGGTATTGCAATGGGGGGCGGTACTGATGTCGCACTTGAAACTGCCGACGCTGCCATTACTCATAACCGTTTAGCTGAATTACCGGTAATGATTGAATTATCGCGAGCGACCTTAAATAATATTCGTCAGAATATCGGTCTGGCATTAGGTCTTAAAGGAGTATTCTTAGTGACTACTTTACTTGGTGTGACAGGGCTATGGGTTGCGGTGTTAGCTGATAGCGGTGCCACCGCTTTGGTAACATTAAATGCGCTGCGATTATTGCGTTTTAAGCCAAAGCAATAACGGGATCCATCGACGACAATAATTAGCATAATAATGATAAGCAGAATAGGTAAACACTATTCTGCTTTTTTATTGTATCGTTAATTGGTCGTGTAATCGACAAGCTAAACGTTAGGCGAACGTTGCTAAATTTTTGTGATGAGGTCGATAGGAAAACGTTTTACTGTGATCTAGATCTTGTTAATTTGTAACGAAAAATTTCATTGCTTTCATTTAATGTGATTTAACTCACTAAAAACAGTTTCAGCTTCCGTTATCGTTACAATAGTTTTTGACAGACGTTGTTGTTATGTTGCGTATTACGTTTGCTGTCAAATAATAAAAATTAACGATAATTATCCATCTCTGTGCCTACAACAGAGCGGTTAAATTTAAAGGGTATCATTATGTCTGACAATAAAGTGTTCCACCTAGGTGTTAATAAAGCCGATCTAAATGGCGCTGAATTAGCGATTATCCCTGGTGATCCTGCTCGTGTAGAAAAAATTGCCAACCTAATGGAAAACCCTGAGTTCTTATCAAGTGCACGTGAATACACCGTATACCGTGCGCAACTAGATGGTAAGCCTGTAGTCATTTGTTCTACGGGTATTGGCGGTCCTTCAACTTCTATCGCAGTTGAAGAATTAGCACAACTTGGTGTGACGACTTTCTTACGTGTTGGTACAACTGGCGCTATTCAACCTAATATCAATCCTGGTGATATGATTGTAACTACAGGTTCTGTTCGTCTTGATGGCGCAAGTCTTCACTTTGCACCAATGGAATTCCCAGCAGTTGCTGATTTCACTGTCGCGACAGCGATGAAGCAAGCATGTGATGATGCTGGTGCGACTGTACACACAGGTGTAACCGCTTCTAGTGATACTTTCTACCCAGGTCAAGAGCGTTACGACACATTCTCTGGCCGTGTTGTACGTCGTTTCCAAGGCTCGATGAAAGAGTGGCAGGAAATGGGTGTACTTAACTTTGAAATGGAATCTGCAACACTATTAACTATGTGTGCAAGTTCTGGTTTACGTGCAGGTTGTGTTGCGGGTGTTATCATTAACCGTACTCAAAAAGAAATCCCTGATCACGCAACACTAAAAGAAACTGAAGCTCGTTCAATTAAAATTGTTGTTGAAGCTGCGCGTCAGATGCTTACTAAATAAATATATACGTACTAAATGTAATTAATAGTACAGATATAGACTCTAAAAAACCGATGCTTATTATGAAGTGTCGGTTTTTTTCGTTTTAATTTTATTCGTAACGTGGATGTTATAATGTTGAATGTGAACAATTAATAACAGAAAATAGCCACTGCCATTATTAATTATAAATATATTAATTAGTTAGGAATTTAACCATTCATTTTTATTTAATGTAGAATAGTTCTTCGTTTTACTGAGTGAAATTATAGATATGATTGATTATAAAATTACCTTTCCGAATGGACATCAAGATACTGTGGCATTGCCTATTTCTCCTGTATTACAGATGAAAATTGCTTATTTAGGTGATGTGTTTGTTGTAAGAGATATTATTGCAACAGTGGGTGAGAACACGACGACGGTTACTTTAGTATTAGATGACGGTCAACATCACTCGCAGAAACCACAAGCTGCTGGGATTGTGTTTAATCGACTTGGATAAGTGGTATTAAACAGCATCAAGCGAGAATTAATATTTGATTTAAATAAAAGGCCTTTCAAGAAGGCCTTTTTTGATCACAGTTCTTTTTATAACAATTTATTACGCTGGATTATGTGCTTCGCCGCCGGCACCTTTAAGCCAATCATAAAGGTGAGTATATAGATCACCAAGTTGATCAGGACCAATAATCGCTAAGCCTAAATCTTGTGCGCGGACTAAATCGTGATGACGTAAAGGACGGAAACTGACAAGCATTGCGCGTGCTTGTAAACCACCAAGCAGATCTCGTAATGATTCTAGCTTGTATAACGTATCATCACCATCATCACGCATACCTTTAGTTTTACACTCAATGATATGAAGCTTATTGTTAACGATGGTTGCTACATCAAGTTCATTTCGTACTTCACGCTCACCAATTTTACGATAAACTTGCACACCTAAAGAGTGATCTTGAATGGTTGGCAGTTTATTTTGAATAGCGCGAACAGTGCTATGAACCAGACTTTCTAGCCACTCGCCATTAGCAAATCGACGTGCTTCTTCATGCTTAAATGTCAAAATACCATCATGGTATGTCGCCAGACCTGTTTCTTCTAAATCTGTCAGTAATGTACCGAGTTCTTTATAGCCTTGCTGTTTTTCACTGAGCTCAACATGCAATATTTGTTCTTTACGGCATGTTGTTGCAAGGTAATTAAGTGTTGCTAAGCCTGGGCCTAATTCTAATGCAGAACTCGCCCAACGTTGACCTAATTCCCATAACTGGTCGTTAAGCGATTCTGGCATTGGATTATCAGATAACTCACAGCGAGCACCAAAGATTGTTAAATAGTCAGTAATTTGAATACGATCTTGAACTTGTTGTTGTTCTCGGTCATTAGGGAATAACCAACACATTTCATCACTGAAAGGTTCTATGACGTAGATAGGCCAATGGAAAGAGCGGAAGACTTCATAAGCAGACAATAAGCGGTGACGTAAACCACAACTTGCATTGAACCATACATCGCGGCTGTCTTGTTTTAATTGGTCAGCTAGTTGGTTAAGGCGTTGTCGAATTTGGGTGACATTGATAATGTCGGGAATGATGAAAAATTCAACAATAATGTTTCGTGGAATCAAAATAGAAGCGAGGCGATCGTATTGTTTTTGTTGTTGTTCAGTACCAATAAACACCATTTTATCTGCAGGTACTGCTTCGTCTAATAATGGAGTGATCAGACGGACTGGATCCTGATCAATAATGCCAACGTGAGTAATCATAATAATCCTTAATGCGCCCAACATATTGGGCGTAATATTGTGGTGCGCATTAAATAAAAGAAATGAAAAGGTAAGCGTGCGCAGCACATCTATAAGGTATGTATATGAGGTTTTTTAGTGTGAAATTCAAGTCAAATTTTATAGACTAATTATTCTCATATAAATTTAGCTTGTTACCTATTCATTTATTTCCTCTAATACCCTATTTTTAGTCATTTTTTTTTAGATATATAACGTATTTTATAAAAATGCCACTGCAATTAATGGCATTTTTTGTTGGAAACATAGTTATCAATAATAACTTACATACTTGGTGGTGTCGGTAGTTGTGACGCTAATAACCAAATAGCAAGAACAAAGAATATTAATCCCATGAATTTATGTTGGTTATTGCGGAATTTTTCATTCTTTAATAATGATTGTCCAAATACACCGATAGTCGTTACTAAAAATAGATTAAATAATAACCCTAAAACATTTAACAATAGTCCAAGTACTAGCATTTGCTCGCCAGACGATGTCGCTACGTGCGTAGAAACAAACTGTGGTAAAAACAGTACAAAGAAAATCAGTGCTTTTGGGTTGAGTAAATTAGTAAACACCGCGCGGCGATATAGCGTTGATGCCATTTTATTGCAATGTTCTAGTTCTTGAGGTGCGTCATCAGGATGAGTACGCATACAGTCCCAGCCCATTTTTAATAAATAAGCGCCACCGACTAAACGTAAAACATGCAATGCGATTGGATTCATTGCAATCAGTGCAGATACACCCAGAGCGGCTAAAATTGTTAATAAAATACCTGAGGTAGCGTTACCTAAGCTTGCATAAATACCGACTTTTCGACCGTAAGTTAAACTTGAACTCGCAATGAGTAACATGTCTGGTCCAGGAATAAGCAATAAGGCGATCACGGCAGTGAGGTAAAGCGGTAATATATTTAAATCAATCATGGTAAAAACAAAGTTGGAGTGCAGAAGACTATATTTTACACAATAAACAGTTTCATTCTATGGCTTATAAACAATAGCTGGTGTTTTTTGCTTCATTGTGATGTTCTTGTGTATTAATTGTCTGTTTTTGGTTATTTGAAGGTAGGCTGATTGGTATGAGTACGGGGTTTTAGAACAACAAAGGTCAGCAATATGTAGCGAAATAAAAAACTGATCATTAACAAGTGCTATTAAAGCTCAAATGTAATGATCAGTTAGTGCCTGTTTTTAAAAATTTTTTGTCTGGTTTTTATTATGCTTTATTGCGGTGGAAATGAAATCGCTCATGAAAGTAAGCTTTTAAATGTTCTTCCATGCTGTGGACTTTATTATCAATCGCTTCACATAAAACGGCATCATTGTTCATTGCATTAACGCGGTTAATAACCATTTCTTCAATGGCTGATTTCTGTGCTTCTGTCAGTTGTGGTTGAGTCGTCATTATTGTTTTTATCCTTATTATCACGATGAATCAGTAAAATATATTAATGGACTCATAGTATCGATATTTATTCAAAGAAGGAATATTTGAATAAATTGTTTGCAGATAAAAAGTAATTAAGGCCTATTGCAGGCTGTGATTTATCTCCCAAAATTGGACTTAATCGCCCTCACAGGTAGAATAGCCACTCACAAGATGAGTACGTTTTTTTAAGGCACGGTTATAAATGGGTCATAACGCGATGAGAAGTAATTTTGAGCTATTAGCTCCGGGTGGCGATATAGAGTCGATTAAAGCGGCAATTGTCGCAGGTGCGGATGCTATTTATTGTGGCCTAGATAATTTTAACGCCCGTAATCGTGCAACCAATATTACGTTTGAAGATTTAAACGGTATTGTTCGCGTAGCGCATCAACGTGATTGTAAGATCTTTCTTACGCTTAATATCATGATTTTAGAAAGTGAAATTCCAGCGGTTATTCGACTGCTAAATAAGTTGGTCAACACTAAAATTGATGGTGTTATTTTACAAGACTTAGGGCTATTTCACTTAATCAAGCAGCATTTTCCAACGCTTGATGTTCATGCATCTACTCAAGTTAATAGTCATAATGAAGGTCAGATTTTATTTATGGGGCAGCTTAACGCTAGCCGTGTAAATTTATCGCGTGAACTTAATATTAAAGAAATAAAACATTTAGCGCAGTTTGGTCATCAGCATAACGTACTGATGGAAGTGTTTGTGCATGGTTCATATTGTATTGGCTTTTCAGGCTTGTGCTATATAAGTTCGGCTAAAAATGGTAATTCAGGTAACCGTGGTCGTTGTAGTCAGCCTTGTCGTGATCAATATCAGACAACCGCGGCGGGAAAAGATTACCCGCTTAATATGAAAGACAATTCAGCATTTTCAAATTTAGAAGCCCTGGCAGATGCTGGCGTATATTCATTAAAGGTCGAAGGGCGGATTAAAAAATCTCACTATGTGTATACCGTGGTGGATAATTGGAGTCGTCAGTTAGATAATTATTGCAAGCAGAAGCCATTATTGGCAGATACGCGTGAGTTATATACTGTATTTAACCGTGATTTTTCAAACTCATATTTAATGGGTGATATCAATAAAGCGATGTTTATTGATAATCCTCGAGATAACTCTGTTGATCACTTTGCACAGATTGCTGATGCTAAATCTGAGACAGAAATTCAAGCGGTTAAGCAAAAGTTATATGATGATAAGACTACTATTATTCAAACTGTGGAAGAGCGAATTGCTGATTTAGATATTAGCTTATTAGCCTTAGAGTTGACGATTATTGGTCAGGTAGGACAACCACTGATTATTCGCGTAACAACGCCATTACAGCAGTTTGAAGTAGCATCAACATCGTTATTACGACAGTCTGAGAATACGGTGCTTGATAGTGATTGCTTTGAAAAACGTTTCCGTAGCTTAAATAACGGCGAATACTTGCTAACACCGATGAATTTAACCCAGTTAGCAAATAATGTAGTGGTGCCGTTTAAAGAACTAACGATAATGCGCGATCAGATTACGTGTGTATTAAATGGCAATCAGCCGCTGGTGGAGCCGTTTGAATTACCAAAAGCTGTGCGAGTGCCACAACCATCACTGACACCGTCGTTATCTGTATTGATTGCTAATCCTGCTGATATTGACGCAGTTAGTCAGCCAAATACTGCAGTGTATTATCAATTGCCTGAAGCGATGGCAATGGAAGGGCTAAAGTTAGTTGCTCTGTTCCAACAAAATCCACATTTGATCCCTTGGTTCCCAGCAATTTTGATTGGTGATAATTACCAAGCAGCAGTGACGTTCCTAGAGCAAGTAAAGCCATCACGTATTGTGACTAACAATAGTGGTGTCGGTTATGCTGCACATCAATTAGGTTTGGCGTGGATAGCTGGCCCACAGATGAACATCAGTAATGGTTTGAGTCTTGAATGTTTACAGCAGGAGTTTGGTTGTGTCGGGGCGTTTATTTCAAATGAGATCAAACGTTCTCAGATCAAACCAATAACAGTACCGACTGGATTTGAGGTTTATTACAGTATTTATCATCCAATGATGCTGTTAATGAGCCGTCAATGTTTATTCCATCAAACCGTTGGCTGTAAAAAGAAGCGTTTTGACGATAAATGCTTACGTAAATGTGATAAGTCTGCATCGATCATTAATCTTACTGAAGCATCATTTGTGGTGGATAAACAGCGAGGAGATCATAATGCGCTATATAACCCTGAGAACTTTTTAAACTTGGATATAGTGGCTGAGGTTCAGAATAAGTTTACTGGCTTTATGGTGGATTTACGCGATATTAAAACCGATACCCAACTGACAGTATCAAAAGCGGAATTGACGACATTATTTAATCAGTATATTGCGGGTAATAATGAACTTGCACGTAGTGAAATTGAAGCCGTTATTATTGGTCATACTTGTAATCAGTACACCAAAGGCTTGTAATAAGTTCGTTGAACAATAAGTAAGCTTTTACAATAAAAAAGCCCCGCAGAACATATATTCTGCGGGGTTTTTTGTTAGCTAACTAATAGCGAACTATTAATTACTTTTTAGCGTTGTCTTTTAGGAAATCAAGTACCAGCTTGCGATCTTTTTCGTTTAGACCTGCGCGTGGGAACATACTATTAGTAATACCTTTCCACTGCTTGTAAGTGAAGTCGCTAGGGTGCGGTGCTGCGTGACAAAGAGTACAGCTACCGTAGAATAACTTCTCACCCGGTGACTGAGCAGGACCTTGTTCTGCGGCTACAGCTTTCAGGCGCTTACCTAATTGTAATGACCAGATATCAACTTTAAAGTCTGATTTCACAATCTTAGGCGGCATGTAAGCTTGGTTTGGTGTTTCCGCATCAGTACATTTCTTAAAGTAAGCCAAACAAGTATTAGCACTGGTTGCTTGTGCTAGACCACTGGTTGGTTGACTACTTGTTAGCATGTTGATTGAACCTGAGTTACAACGGCCTTTGCTATCAAGTTGTAGCCATGCACCTTCGTGAATGTAGATAACGCCAGGCATTGCTTCATCAGTGATACGCGCACCAGCAAGCAGAGTACCGCGGTCGTTATATACTTCAACTACATCGCCATCTTTCACGCCACGTTCTTCAGCGTCTTGTTTGTTAATAAGAACGATTTGACGTCCATCAACAGATTCATAGCTGTTTACATCAGCATTCGCCATTTGTGAGTGCAGACGCATCCATGGGTGTGGACTTAGTACGTGAACTTGACCTTTTTTAGCATTACCTAACCATTCAAATGGTGGAATCCATTGTGGCATCGGTGGGCAATCTTTCGCTTTAAATCCAGCCAGTGTTTCACTGTAAAGCTCGATTTTACCACTTGGTGTATGCAATGGGTTTTTATCAGGATCTGCGTAGAAATCACCATGACGAACAAAGTTATTTGCTGCATCAGGTGTTGATACGTGAGTGATACCATTTTGCCAGAATGTTTTAAAATCTTCTGTTGCATCAGAAGCTTCATAAGAAGCTTTAACATGTTGGTACATTGTTTTACCGTCGGTAAATTCTTTATGTACGTTAAACATGAAAGCAAGACGTGAGAAGATTTCGTAGTCATCTAAGCTTTCACCTACAGGCTCAATAACCTGACGCATTGCGTAGATTTTGTTGTTGCTGTAAGTACCGCCAGATGAAATATCATCACGCTCAAGAGTGGTAGTGGTTGGTAATACGATATCAGAGTATTTTGCTGTTGCACACCACCAAGGTTCATGACAAATGATGGTATCAATATTATCGTTCAGCGCCTTGATTAACTCGTTAGTGTCTTGTTGGTGAGACAGTAAGTTATTACCCGCGTTGTAGATAAGTTTAGCTTTTGGCAAGGTGAGGTTTGAACCATCACGGGTATACGCTTTACCTGGGTTTTTCAGCATGTCTGAAACCATAACCACAGGACATGTTTTAGTGATTGGGTTACGGCCTTGTGATAAACCGATAGGCATACGCTTACCAGATGCTGGCATGCCGCCGTTACCATAGTGCCAACTAAAGCCTGCACCTTCACCTGGTTTACCAATTTTACCTGCAATGGCTGCAAAGTTGATAATAGACCAGTGGATCATTTCACCGTGGTCTGCACGCTGTAGTGCCCAACCAGCTGCAATTTGTGTACGTTTAGTTACACATAATTCAGCAAGCTCTTTAATTTTCGCGGCTGGTAAACCTGTAATTTCTTCGGCCCATTCTGGTGTTTTAGCAACACCGTCTTCGTCGCCAATTAAATAAGCAAGGTATTTATCAAAGCCAACGGTATATTTATCAATGTACGCTTTATCGTGTTGGCCTGTTTTATATAAGTGATAAGACATTGCAGTAAATAGAGCAGTATCCGTATTAGGACGGATATTGATCATTTCACTACCAACGGCTTTATCTGTTTGGGTTTGTTGTGGGTTAATAGAGATAAACTTAATCCCTTTAGCCTTAAACGCTTCCCAATGTTTTTGCATTGAGTGATCAGCTACACGGAATTCTACACGGTTTGTTTTCCAAGGGTCACAACCAATAAATAGCACCGCTTCAGTATTTTTTTCAACGATTTCCCATGCGGTTTGTGGAGAGTAAACTTCCATGTCACCGATGACGTGTGGAAGGATAACTTCTGAAGCTCCTGCAGAGTAGTCACCCGCACAAATACTTTGACCACCAATAAGGTTAAAGAAACGACCTTGTAGTGTTTGAGGGCGGTTAACACCACAATGTGACCAACCACCGTATGAAGAACTAAACAGTGCCTCGTTACCGTGTTTCTCAACTGTACGAGCGATACAGAAAGCCGTTAATGCAATCGCTGTGTCCCAATCGACACGGACAAAAGGTTCTTTACCACGAAGATGAGGATTGTGATCGCCTAATGGATCTTCCAATAGTGATTTACGTACCATTGGATATTTAATACGTGTATCGCTGTAAGTACGGCTTAATACACCTTTTGTTAACATTTCTGTTGGAAATGGGTCAACATCGTTAATCGGTTGAACACCAATTAATGTTCCGCTTTTTACGACTGCTTTAAAAGGACCATAGTGTGTTGCAGATGGAATGGTAATTGTATCAGATGCAAATACCTTCCCTGCAGGGAAAAGGGTAAGTCCGTTAGCAGCTATGGCTGTTGCTACCGAACCTTTTAAAAAATTACGACGTGATAGGGTCATGATTGTATTCCGAGACAAACCGAATGATTAACTATTTAAGTAACATAAGCACAACTTAAATAGTAGACGGTATAGTGATCTATTATTTTAGTATTTCTTGATAGGCTACACGGAAATACAAAATATATTAGGTTGCTAAATGGAAAATAAGTTTTCACAAAAAACCATAATAGACGCTAATGTTTAATGTTCAATGTAAATAAGTAAATGGTTAGCACAATAATCAAAATACAATTGATAACTATTCTCGATAGTCGACTATCTGTATAAATTTTACAGTATAATATACCATAAAGATATTGCTATCTTGTTGTTATGATTGCATTTTATCTTTTGATTTAAGCCGTATGGTGTATTGTATTTATTATTGTAAAAGACTATTTAGGTTATTAATATAATTAGTGAACTAACTAATTTTTTTTTTGTATCGTTTTGCAGAAACAACTATGATCAATTGTGATATTAATATTTTTATATATTAATAGCGTCCATTGCCCTGTTAACATTCAAATGTTAGTTTGTGCTTAACATTTTTTTTAACGTTGTTTTGACGTTTAATTCATTTTGGACCATCCATGAAGAAGCTATGGCGTTTTTTAGTAAAGCCAAGTAGTCGCTATTCTGTATTAGCGATTGCTGTTGTCTGTGTGATTATCACATTAGCTGGTGTGTTTACCTTTCACGAATCGATAAAGTTTAGTTCGACTACTGAGTTTTGTACTTCATGTCACTCAATGAAAGAAAACTATAACGAATATAAAACCAGTATTCACTACAAGAATGCTTATGGCGTGCGCGCTGAATGTCGTGACTGTCATATCCCAGAAAATAACCCGATTGCTTTTATGAAAGCAAAACTGGGCGGTGTGGGCGATATCTATAGCGAATTCATCAGTAAAGATATTGATACACCAGCGAAGTTTGAAGCGAACCGTTTACGCCTAGCACAAAATGTGTGGCGTATGATGGCTGAAACAAATTCAGCAACATGTAAGAGTTGTCACTCATACACAGCAATGGATCACGCGAAGCAATCGCCAGCAGCAGCAGCAGCCATGACTGGCGCAGCAGCAAAAAATATGAACTGTATTGAATGTCATAAAGGTATTGCGCACCAGTTGCCACATATTAATAATGACTTCCAAGCAACATTTAAACAGTTAACAATTAACTCTGGTGAAGCGCCTGCAACGAAAACGCTTTACACATTAGCATCTAAGAAATTGTATACCACTGACTCTGCATCAGGCGATGAACAAGGTCAGTTATACCCTGCATCAGAAGTGCAAGTGTTAGGTACAAGTGGCGACATGCTTAAAGTACAAATTACTGGTTGGCAGCAACAAGGTTCAACAACCGGTATGTTAGTACAAGACATGGCGAAGCAGATTCAGACCGTATCACTGAATGCCGATCTACAAAAATCAGCAACTATTCTAAATACAGTGAAAGCTGAAGATGGTCAGACATGGCAGCAACTACAAGTATCAGTATGGATCACACAACGTAATATGCTAGCAAGCATTAAACCAATCTGGGCTTACGGTAAAGAGATCTTAGATGCGAGCTGTGGTCAGTGTCACGCAATTCCAGATCCAAAACACTTAACTGCAAATGGTTGGGTTCAAGGACTGAAAGCGATGCAACAGTACTACATGCTGAATAAAGACGAAGAGCGTACCTTGCTGAAGTATCTACAAGATAACGCAAAAGATGCACCTGCGGCGGCAGGGCAAGCAACTGAGTAAATCACTCGTTGAAAAATAGATAGCTTGCGTTAAACACAACGTCAAGAACCGAAAGGGGATCTGAGAAATCAGGTTCCCTTTTTTTTGTATTATACAGTGTGATGCTCTGTAATTTAGTGAGGGATCTACCATGAAAAAAATGAGTTTAACCTTATGCAAACTCAACAAAGAAAATAACGTAAAATGCATGTGGATAAAGCTAAACAGTGTAGTAAGTTAACATACATTCTTTTGGGCTCTGGACGAGATGGAAATGCGCGATCTTATCAAAATATTGGTGTCAAAGATGAGCTAGTGCGTGGCGGTGAAGTGATAACAAGAAATAATAAATACTATATTGAATTAACCAATGCTTCTTGTTTAGTTGAAAGCATAGTGTAAGAGAGTATTGGTTAAATTTTTATTGATGAATATACAAAAGACTGAATATCACTATTCAGTCCTTTGGTTTATCTCGCTAACTTACCTTATGCAGTCACTTCTTGTTTTTGCACTTGAGGCGCAAGCTGATCTGTCAATTTATGCATTTCAGGTAACATACGGTGGATCAAGTGAAGTTGCTGTAACACCATACGTACCGAGGTGCAGTCTTCATCTCGCCATTGTCCTAAACGCTGATCCAAATTGACATCTAACGCTGGCGCTCTTTGACATGCGTTACCTGATAATTGCGTCGCTAAACATTCTAAGTGAGTGTGAATAATGCGGTGTGCTTCTGACACTAACTGGTGAGTCTTATCATCATCAAGTTGTGTTCTGTGAGCCCCTAATGCCGAAATATAACTTAGCATTGCATGGTTTAAGGTTAAGAAACGGAAACTTTCATTCGCATCAATTTGGTAACGCTCAGGCTCTGCCAGCATATTACTGATTGCCGTATTTAAATGAGCATCAGTATTGTGGGCATCTCGGCGTGAAATACGGTAACTTAAGCTATCACGTTTACCGATACGGTACTGACCAATAATTTGTGCTAAGTAATCTTTATTGGCATTAATTGCTCCAGACATTGCCTTGTGTAAACGCTTAGATTCCCAGTCTGGCAGAATAAAGGTTACCGCTAATACTGCCAGTAAACAGCCAATCAAGGTATCGCCTAAACGAGGCAGAATAACCGCATAACCTTCACCTAGTTGGTTAAAACAGAACAGTACTAGCAAGGTAATAAACGCTGTTGCCCAACCGTATTTAACCATTCTAAACGAGAAGAACAGCACACCAGCCACCACCATCAGCACTAACTGACCTTCTTGTCCCGGAAATAAATAAAGCAGGGGAATACCCGCTAAAATACCGCCAATAGTACCTATCACACGTTGGCGTAATTTTTGGCGGGTTGCACTGTAGTTTGGCTGACATACAAATAGCGTGGTGAGCAAAATCCAGTAACCACGTTGCAAATCGAATACTTGAATACACCCATAGCCGACGGTTAATGCAATCGCCATACGAATAGCGTGACGAAACAGCATCGAATCAGTATTACATTGTGCACTGATACGTTTTACTAACTCTTTAACACCATGGGCTTCGTTATCAGCTAATTGGATATCATTTTCTTCTTCTACATGCGTGGCATCAGGGTTATTGATATTCATTAGCTGACGTTCAACAGTTGCCAAGTTATTAAATAGAAAATCAAGCTGGATCAGCAACATCTTCCACTCAGGCTTATTTTGATCATGTAAATATTGCAGTGAGTCTTGCAGCTCGTTTAATGCTTTGAGGCTCTTTTCATCGTGGGTATAAGATTTTCCCATTGCTAACGCCGTTGAAATATCACGGCATGCAATAGCTTGTGAGCGTAATAAACGTTGAAAACGGAACAGAACATCGCTGCGGTTAAAGTTGGCGGCGAGATCTTGATAGCGATAGTGTGAAGAGCTTGCACGCTCATGAATATCTTGTGCCATAAAATAAATGGTCAAAAAACGATCACCTGTAGTATTGGGTTGTCCACGGCGAGCACGATGCAATAGGGTAGCTTTGGCTATGTTTAAGGCATTTACCACCCGCGCATTTTGGCTTGCTGCTTTTAAACGTAATGGTTGAGGCACTAAATCAGCGACAGGTTCAAAAAGCTGACTTTTATGATCAAGGTAATCAGCACATTCACTAAAGACGTTAGCAAGGCTTCGTTGTACTGGTTGGTTAGGCCACAAAATATGCCATGTTAATGATAAACAGCCATACCAGAATGCGCCGCCAAGGAGTAGCATTGGTTGATACCATAAGTTCACACTATGATCGGCACCAAGCATGGTGTAAACCGCTAGTAATAGTGAAGCAAAGGCAATGCTGGCATAACGTGCCCCCATCGCACCAAGCATAATAAAGCCAAATGTTGAGCAAAATAGACCGATTGCAAAGAAAATGGGGTAGTCAAATAAGACTTCAATAGAAAGAGATGCAATCAAAAAACAAATTAGAGTAATGGCTAGGCCTTTAATGCGGCCGGTTAAATTATCATCAGATTCTGCCAGCGCCGCAGCAATTATGCCAAGTACCAAAGGGGTAACAGCATGGTTTGCCTTGAGGTACCAACATGGTAATACAACACCAACAAGAGCAATAAACACGCGAATAGAGTAATTTATACGATCATTGACCCAGTAGTGGCGAAAGTTTACATGTAAGTCTTTAGTTTGCATGGATATTAACAATCTTCTGATAATAATGAATGGAGAAAACGATAGAATTCTCTAACGTTATAAAAACGTCACTAAAGATAACAGAAATATAGTTATTGCTGATCAAAAAAATTAACGTTACTTCGTGGAATAATATTTAACCAAATAGACGTTTCAATACTATGGCTACACGAGAGTTATTGATATTCTAAGCGACATTATCCCGATAAACGGGTGACAAGTAATGATTCAATCGAGGTTGAGTAACTCGGTTACCGGCCAGTAATGAGTATTACAGCCTAATTAAAGCATGGAACAATTGGTGGAATCACAATGCAATTAAGTGCCAGTCGACTAGCACAATGGTTAGTTCAAGGTGATTATTACAGTATCGCTTTAGACGGTAATAGCTTGGTATTAGATAGTCAGACCACGTCTGATGTTATCAGTTTTGATGACTGGGATGGGTCAGTTGAAATCCATCGCGGTGTATTATGGGGTGCGCTTGAGCTGACGTCTTCTAACCAACAATACTGTTGGACAGTTCATGGCTTGCCTTGGCACGAATGTAAATCTTTCGCTGCATTTTTAGTCCGTAGTTATCAGGATTGGGCACAAAACCGAGTTGATAAACTAGATGCAATGTTGCCTGAAATGCTGCAACGAATTGCATTGTTTTCAAATAAATCAGGCTACTTGCGTCATTCTGAACATCATGAATTACATCAGTTTCTTAATGATGTCTTACAAGATTCAGATCTAAGCCCTGAGCTTGCTGCAACGTTTAGACCCCGTAGTTTTGAAACAATCTCCCCTTGGTTGGGTGAACATCAGGCATGGGTTGAAGAGCATAATCAACAATGGTTAGTTCAGCAATCACAGAAATGGGGCTCATGGTTTGATAGCTTTGAGAAATCGCCATTAAATGAATCGCAACGTAGAGCTGCTCTGATTAACCAAGACTATAATTTGGTATTAGCGGGAGCAGGTACGGGAAAAACCAGTGTATTAGTTGCTCGTGCTGGTTATCTTATTGCTAGTCAGGCAGCAGTGCCAGAAGATATTTTGATGTTATCGTTTGGGCGTAAAGCAGCCGAAGAGATGACTGATAGACTAAAGCAAAAGGTCAGTGATCGGGTTAAAGTTGCCACTTTCCATAGCCTTGGTTCACAGATTATTCGTGATGTTGAACATGATAAACCCAACGTAGCTTCTATTACATTAGATGTACGTGCCCGTAGTGCATGGGTGGCAAGGATGTTAATTGAGCAATGGAATAACTCAACAGCAGCCAGTAAATGGCAACGTCATCTTACTCAATGGCGAGTACCTGGATTTAGTAAAGAAAACTCAATGGAACAACAAGCTGAAAATGAACAATTACAGGCTTGGATATGGCGTCATATTGAGTTGCTTGGTCAGTCGGGCATGAAAAAAGAAGCGTTGCTTGAGGCGATTGTAAATAATAATAATCCAGCAATGCGACCACGAATGAAAAGTGAGTTAACGTTATTATGGCCATGTTATCAAGCCTATTTACAACACTTAAAAGTGAAAAAGCAAATAGACTTTAATAGTATGATTGAGGTCGCTACCGAGTATGTTAAAACAGGTAAGTTTGTCTCGCCGTGGCGTTATATTATGGTTGATGAGTACCAAGATATTTCACCACAACGATTAGCGTTAGTTGAAGCGTTATGCCATCAGAAAGTGACGGGTCATACGACACCAACGTTATTTGCTGTTGGAGATGATTGGCAAGCTATTTATCACTTTGCAGGGGCTGACGTTAATTTAACCACTGATTTTGAAGGCCGTTTTGGCAATAGTAATATTAGTGAGCTTTCAACAACATATCGCTTTAATAGCATGATTGGTGAAGTGGCTAATGTCTTTATTCAACAAAATCCAAGTCAAATTAAGAAGCAATTAACCAGTTTTACTAAGCAGAGTAAGAAAGCGGTCACTTTATTAGCAACTGATTTATTACCACAAGAGTTAATTCGTCTAAGTAAACATTATGAGAATAAGACCACGACTGTGTTGATTCTTGGTCGAAACAATAAGCAGAAACCTGAGAAATTTGAAACTTGGAAAACACAATGGCCGCAGCTTAACTTGAAATACATGACATGCCATTCCAGTAAAGGGCGTGAGGCTGATTATGTGTTTATTGTTGATGTTAATAAGGGGATTTTCCCATCACCGGATCGTGAAACAGGTTTAGCGGCAATTATGCAATCGCGTACTGAAACCTATAATGATGCGGAAGAAAGACGCTTATTTTATGTGGCTTTAACACGAGCGAAAAAGCACGTGTGGGTGTGTGCTAATCCAGATAAAACATCACCGTTTATTAATGAATTAATTGAAGATAAGTACCCGGTTAATAATAAAATTAAACGTACTAAATAAACACGGTTGATAAAATAAAGCTCCGCTATTAAATGTCATTTATGATAGTGATAACTAATAGTGGGGCTTTTTTTATTAAAAATTTGATGCTATGTGCTGATATGCACCACTATTTTTCCTGAATGGGTTTGTTTTTTTAATTCAGTCAGTGCCTGTACGAGTTTGTCAAAAGGGACTATCTTTTCAACCATACTTGATAAGTGTCCATCGGCGACTAAATTACTTATATTATTGCCAATATCAGCAAGGTGACTGATATGCTCTGGCGTACCATGAGCATAGGTGCCCTGTAATGCGACTTCATGAATGCTTAATGCTTTGGTTGTCGCAAGTAACGGCACTTGATCAAATTGATTGGCGATCATGACGATATGACCGTTATAACGAATTAGCGCGCTCATTATGCTACCTGATTGCGCAGATATACAGTCAATAACGCCGTGTAATAGTCTATCTTCGGTCCGGTTTATCAGCTCAAGGGCAACGTTTTGTTGAGGACTGATAACAGCATCAATACCATAGCTAAGTAGTCGAGGGTGATGTTGTCGTTCAGCAATAGCGTAAACATGCGCGCCTGCAAGTTTGGCTAATTGTGCTGCAAAGCCACCGACACCGCCTCCCGCTCCGGTGATAGCAATATGTTGGCCTGCTTCAACTTGTAATTTATCGTGTACCGCTATCCAAGCACTATAAGCTGCGCAGGGTAAGGCGGCTGCATCAGTAAATGAGAGTGTTAATGGAATACGACTCACTGCGATAGCTTTTACACATACATATTCAGCAAAACCACCGGCAGAGCGAGGATCGGCAAAGAACATCACTCTATCGTTAATTTTAAATTGGTGAACATTGGCGCCGACACTATCAATATTACCAGCAACATCAAGGCCTATTATTTGGGGGTAATTCCATGTTGCATAACCCCATTCGGTGAGTTTGTAATCAATTGGATTGAGGCCTACTGCTGCAACTTTTACACAAATTTCATCAGCGGCAGGAATAGGTTTAGTCGCTGTTGTCAGTGATAAGGCTTGCAGCCCATCTGGTTGTTGTAACATCCAAGCTTTCATAGGCGACTCCTTATTAGACTACTTATAACCATATAATCAATTGTTCATTTTGGCTTAAATATATTGTCTAAATCATGATAATAAAAAGCCTTCGGTATTAGCGAAGGCTTAGTGATTTCATTGATTATAAGGCCGAGATAGTTAATCTAGGCGCTGCTTTAGGTAAGCATCGTAATCTGGAATTTCGATAGCAATTTCTTTATCAAGCAAAGGAGACGTGACGATAAAGTTCGCACTGGCACGGTTTGTTGCAACGGGAATATTCCATACCGCAGAAATACGTAGTAATGCTTTTACGTCAGGATCGTGTGGTACTGCATTGAGTGGATCCCAGAAAAAAATCATCATATCGATTTTACTTTCTGATATTAATGCCCCCAGTTGTTGATCGCCTCCCATCGGGCCGCTGATTAAACAAGTAATTGGTAACCCTGTTTCTTTTGCGAGTAAATGGCCGGTTGTGCCCGTTGCATAAAGGACATGATTAGCTAACTTTTGTTGGTGTTCTTTCACCCAGCGCAGTAATGCCGTTTTGCAATTATCATGAGCAACGAGAGCAATGTTCTTTTTAGCTGCCATTGTGCGAGTAGTAGTAATCATGAACGTCCTTTTAATCTCAAGTAAATCTTGATGAAGCTAGGTGATAAGACTTATAAGTATCAAAGACTAGACAGGGTGTAAATCAGATTAGGCTAAAAATTAGTGGTGGCCCATAAATTATTGATATTAATCTTTATAGGCCCCAGTTTATTTAAGGTTATCGGCTGATATGATGGTCATTAACATAGAATGATGGGCGGAACTCAGCGGGTGATAATGAGTTACGAATCACCGTTGCAGGTAAGTGTTGAGGGGTTAAATCAACAATTAATGGTGATATATCGAGTACCATTGGCTTTTTCTCGAGGTAACGCACGGTTTGATCTATTGATAATCGCGCTTGCTCTGCCATTTTATCAGTGGGCGCAAATAAAATTTTATGGCGACGTAAACCACGGTAAACACCATGACTTAGATATGTCGATACAATTTTAATATCGGTAATATGATTAGTACGTAATTCACTGATTGCGACTTCAGCTGCAACGGCACCACCAACAATATAATCAATGTTTTTATAGTCAGTAAATAATTGCTGTAATAAATTACGTTGTAGTTCTTTACTGTTGTCATCCCATAATGTGGTGGCGATCTCAATATCGCTATTGGCTATCGCGGCTTTAAAACCTTTAGTAACAGGTTTAGTTCCGCCACGTAATTGTGGCCCAGGAAGCCAAGCAATACGTACTTTACCAGAACCTTTAGGATGTAATTTAGCAAGATAAGTCCCCGCAGCTTTACCCATATCGTACCAATTAACCCCAACTTTTGCTTTTACATGCTGACGAATATCAGGATCAGAAAAATCAATATTATTGGTCATTAAAAATACCGGAGTATTACCAATTAGAGAGGATAACTTACCGTTATAGGCTTGCGCATCTACCGTGCCTAAAATAATGGCATCAGCCCCCCACTGGTGACAAGCTTTTAGTTGACTCTGTTGTTTATCAAGGTTGCTATAACCGCCAGCTTCAAGCACTTTTAGGGTAATACCGAGTTTTTTTGCTTGCTCAACCATTCCATAATTGATCGACAACCAATAAGAATCTTTTAAATGTGGGTACACTGCACAGACTTTCCACGGTTTTGTGACCGAGGTTAAAAAGGAGTATTGAATTTTTGTCGGTTTTTTGTCCGTTTGAAAAGGAGGTTGATATGAGATCACCTCTAGCGCAAACACCGATTGAGTGGATAAAATCATTAAAATAAAAAATAAAATGCGCATTGTTACCAACATTATTTAGGTCTAAAGCCATATCGCTGGCAAAATAGTACCGTTTTATTGTGTTTGGTGAAATAGCCAGTATTGCACAAGCCATATTTAGCGTGGCAATTCACCATTCTAAACAAGATTTATGAGATAGAGACTATTTATGACGTTTACTCGAAAAGGTATCGGAACCAAATTGTTGTTGGCCTTTTCTGCTATGGCTGGCTTGATGATCATTGCCGTTATGATCGGTGTAGCAGGCTTTTCGTTAGTTGCTCAAACTGAGCGTACCGTGATTAATTCCGCAGTACCTGCTTTAGCTGAAGCGAGAAAATTATCGGATTTGAGTTCGCGGATTATTTTTAATGCTCAAGTATTGGCGAAATCGAAACTTGAATCAGAACGGATGCAACAAGGGCGTGCCTTAACGATTCATATCGAAGCTCTAAATCGCAGTTTACGCGCACTGGAAAAATACTCATTTGATCAGCCGTTAATGGTGAAATTAGAAGGTGATGTAAAGCGCATTGTCGATAATTTAGCTTTACTTGGGTTGCTGGTGGGAAGACAGATAGATTTACAAAGTCAACTGGATCAGTTAACAGCGGCAATGACTAAGGCGACACATCAAATTGATAACTTATCTCAATCGCAAGTGGCGAATGCAAATACGATTGCTGTGGCGAACGTGTCACGGATTTATGATTTAGTCGCCGCTAATAATAAACCGGCTGTTTATAATGCCCTTGATAGCTTAGTTGAAGTCGATATGGACTTATCTGAGCGGTTATTTGAATTGCGATTTTTATCATTACAAGTGATTAATATGTTAGATGAATCTGAACGTATTATTGATATTAAATCGCTAGTGGCATTAAAAACACGCTTTAATAATGCCGTTAATATTATTAGTCATCGGGTTAAATCGGTTGAGGATCCTAGTCGTTCAGAACAGTTAATGAAAGAAACCGCTAAGCTTGAGCGCGGTGATTTACTGTTTAGTGTTGGTGAGCAATTAATTTATGCGAAGCAGGATGTACAGCGATTAGATCAGCAAAATTTAGTGTTATTTCAACAGTTAAATAATACTGTTGATGAAATAATAGCAGCAGCTAATGTCAATACTCAACAGGCAGTTAAGCAAGTTGATCAGACTCTCACCGTTGCCCGTAATACGCTGATTGTCATTTCAGCCATTGGCTTATTAGCATTGGTGTTGATCATGTGGCGTATAGTGTACATGCAGGTTATTTGTCGTATTAACCGTTATAGCCGCGCTTTATTATCGCTAACTCGAGGGGATTTATGTATTCAACTTGATGTTGATGGTGATGATGAGTTAGCGCAAATGGGACGAGCGATTTTAGTGGCGCGTGATACTGCTAATGAGCGTTATAGATTAGCACAAGCAGAAGCTAAAATTAGACAGGAATTACAACAGCATAAAGCGAGTTTAGAACGATTAGTGGCTAAACGAACTGGTGAGTTAGAGCTGATTAATAGTCGTTTAAACGAAGAAGTGTACAATCATTATAAAGCTCGCGATGAGGCAGAAAAAGCCAATCGAGCTAAATCAGCATTCCTAGCAACCATGAGTCATGAAATTAGAACGCCAATGAATGGTGTGTTAGGAACTGCGTCTTTGCTCGCCGATACAGATTTAAGTAGTCAACAAAAACGCTATTTAGATGTGATTAACCGTAGTGGTGAAAACCTGCTTGATATTCTCAATGATATTTTAGATTACTCTAAAATTGAAGCT
This sequence comes from Photobacterium aquimaris, assembly GCF_002954455.1. Lineage (GTDB taxonomy): Bacteria > Pseudomonadota > Gammaproteobacteria > Enterobacterales > Vibrionaceae > Photobacterium > Photobacterium aquimaris. The sequence continues at coordinate 1,714,869 of NZ_MSCC01000001.1, read as the reverse complement.
GGGCATTTAGATATTAGACCAAGCGATTTTGCTTTAAAACGTATGGTTGTTGATGTGTTTAATATGCTTCATGGACGTGCTGTAGCAAAGCGAATTGGGTTTGAATATCATATTGAGCCAGAAGCTGATGCGATTTGGTTTGGTGATGAAAGCCGTATTCGACAGGTACTAGTGAACTTAGTCGGTAATGCGATTAAATTTACAGATACTGGTAAAGTCACCATCAATGTGCAGTCACACCCTGATATGCCTGATGAAATACTGTTCTCAGTTCAAGACTCAGGGATCGGTATTGATACCAGTGAGCAAACGCTATTATTTAATGCCTTCCAACAAGCAGAAGCGGGGCGTAAATCGATTGAAGGTACAGGACTTGGCTTAGCCATCAGTAAACATATCGTGGCTGCGATGGATGGCGAGATTGGCGTTGATTCAGTCATTGGTGAGGGAAGTTGCTTCTGGTTTGCTTTACCTTTAGAACCTGGCGAGGCAGCATTAAGTACCGATGCTAATCAAGTTATTGTACCTGCAGCACATATTCTTTTGGTTGAGGATAATCCAGTGAACTGCATGGTTGCAGAGGGATTTCTGAAGCGATTGGGTCATACTGTGGTTATTGCTGAAGATGGTGCACAAGCTGAGGCATATTATCGTAAAGAGCAGTTTGATTTAGCGTTACTTGATATTAATTTACCGGATACTGATGGTATTACGTTGTTACATCAATTACGCCGTATCGATAGTACTAACAATGCGTCGTGGCAAGAGCCGACCCCGATGGTGGCATTCTCTGCCCATGTATTTAGAGAGGAAGTTGAAATTTATCTCAATGCTGGTTTTTCAGGATTTTTGCCAAAGCCATTGGTTGAGCAGCAACTTATCGAGACGATGAACAGTATTTTAAAAGGGGATAAGCGAGTGGTTATTGAAAAAGGTGCTGGTGAAGAAAAACCACAACTTACAGAAATTGACGAGGCGTTACCCCTTGTAAAAGAATCTGTTTTAGGCAGTGATTTACAAGTACTTGGTGCAGCACAAGTAAAGCAGTTAATTAGCTTATTTGGTGATTCGGCAAGTAAAACGCTGGTAGCGTTACAACAAGCTATTACAAATAATGATTTACCAGAAGTTGCCAAACAAGCCCACACACTTAAAGGTGCATCAGGTACGATGGGACTAATGCAATTACATCAGCTATGTTTAACGTTTGAAAAATCAGCGCAAGAAGGCTCAATAGAGAGCTTAGCGGTTGCACCATTACAGCAAGTGTTTGATGCTTCTGTCGCAGCGTTAGCCACAACCTTTCTTGATGATTAATACTGCTCGCACATCGTGAGATAATAAAAAAGAACGCCGCGGCGTTCTTTTTTATGCCAACAGATTAAGTGTCATAAACGTGCTATGAGGATCTGGTTGATAATCAGCAAAAGGTGGGCATTCAATAAATCCATGTTTAGTGTAAAGCGCACGTGATGGTGTAAAGAAGTCCATTGAACCTGTTTCTAAGCTTAGTTGCTGATAGCCATGCATTTTTGCATAAGTAATAATATGTTGCAGTAATAGTGAAGCTACACCTTGGCCTCGAAATGCAGCAGCTGTTCGCATTGATTTTATTTCAGCCGTGGTTGTGTTTAAGTGCTTTATTGCACCACATCCAGCCAATTGGTGTTGATCCCAGATAGACCAAAAAGTCACATCCTGGTGCTGAAGTTGGGTTAGATCTAATGCATGCACACTTTCTGCTGGTGCAGTGGCATTCATATCGGTTAAGTGTGCTTGTAATAACGCCTGAACTGCAGGCCTTTGTAAGTCATCAATAATGATATTCATAGATGTCGTCATTGGTGAAAGCATTACTTTACGATTAAGTGAATTTTTTACCTAGTAATTTTAGCGATAAAGCTGATTGTTATAATGAACGAAAGTGTGGCTTAACCTTGTAGTGAAGGGAAGTGATGAGGCTGTACAAGGAAGGTAAAAGAGGGGAGGATAAGTTATATAGATCAAAAGTACCGATAAAAAATAACCCCGAGAACAAAGTCCTCGGGGTTAAGGTATCACTTAGAGTAATTAAAAATTACTTCTTAGCGTTACGCTCTTTCTGCTCAGCGATTACTTTTTCAGAAACGTTAGCAGGACAAGGTGCGTAGTGTGAGAACTCCATAGAGAACTGACCACGGCCTGATGTCATAGTACGTAGAGTACCGATGTAACCAAACATTTCTGAAAGTGGTACGTCAGCTTTAATACGAGAACCAGTTACGCCAGCAGTTTGGTCTTTGATCATGCCACGACGACGGTTAAGGTCACCGATAACATCACCAACGTGATCTTCTGGAGTAAATACGTCAACGTTCATGATTGGCTCAAGAAGTTGCGCACCAGCTTTAGGCATAGATTGACGGAATGCGCCTTTCGCTGCGATTTCAAATGCTACTGCAGATGAATCGACTGCGTGGAATGCACCATCAAGAAGCTCGATTTCAACGTCAAGAACAGGGAAACCAGCTAGAACACCAGTGTCCATCATGCCCTTGAAGCCTTTCTCGATTGCAGGCCAGAATTCTTTAGGAACGTTACCACCGATTACAGATGATGTGAACTTAAAGCCTGAACCTACTTCACCTGGCTTCATTACGTAGTCGATCTTACCGAACTGACCAGAACCACCAGATTGCTTCTTATGCGTGTAGCTATCTTCAACTGGCTTCGTGATAGTTTCACGGTAAGCAACTTGAGGTTGACCAACGATTAGGTCTACGCCGTATGTACGCTTAAGGATATCAACCTTAATGTCTAGGTGAAGCTCACCCATACCTTTAAGGATTGTTTCGCCAGTTTCTTCGTCAGTTTCAACTTGGAAAGATGGATCTTCTGCAACCATTTTACCGATCGCGATACCCATTTTCTCAGAACCGCCTTTATCTTTAGGCGTTACAGCAATTGAGATTACTGGAGTAGGGAAGATCATTGGCTCAAGAGTACACTCGTGCTTAATATCACAAAGAGTGTGACCAGTTTGAACGTTCTTCATACCAACGATAGCGATGATATCACCAGCTTGAGCGTAAGTAAGTTCGTTACGGTCGTTCGCTTGCATCTCAACCATACGGCCGATACGCTCAGTTTTACCAGTAGCAGAGTTAAGGATGGTGTCACCCTTGTTTAGCTTACCAGAGTAAATACGAACGAAAGTTAGGGCGCCGAAACGGTCGTCCATGATCTTAAACGCAAGTGCGCGGAATGGTTCGTCAACAGATACTGTTGCAACTTCACCAGTTGGCTCACCAGTTTCTGGATCAGTTAACGGCTGTGGGTCTACTTCTGTTGGAGAAGGTAGGTAATCAATTACCGCATCAAGAACAAGTTGCATACCCTTGTTTTTGAATGCTGAACCACAGAACGTTGGGAAGAAAGTACAAGTACGAGTACCAGCACGGATACAACGCTTGATGTCTTCGATAGAAGGCTCTTCACCTTCCATGTAAGCTTCTAGAAGGTCGTCGTCTTGCTCAAGAGCAGTTTCGATCATTTCTTCACGGTAAGCTTCAACGTCGTCAACCATGTCTTCAGGAACTGGTAGAACTTCGTAGTTTTCTGGAAGACCTGAGTCATCCCATACAAATGCTTGACGGTTTAGAACGTCAACAACACCAACGAAATCATCTTCACGACCGATTGGAAGTGTCATGATAAGTGGAGTAGCACCTAGTACCTTCTTAACTTGATCTGTAACGCGGAAGAAATCTGCGCCCATACGGTCTAGTTTGTTAACGAAGATGATACGAGCAACTTCTGATTCGTTCGCGTAACGCCAGTTAGTTTCTGATTGTGGTTCAACACCACCAGAACCACAGAATACACCGATACCGCCATCAAGTACTTTAAGAGAACGGTAAACTTCAACTGTGAAGTCAACGTGTCCAGGAGTATCGATAACGTTGAAACGGTGATCTTTCCAGAAACAGCTTACTGCTGCTGACTGGATAGTAATACCGCGCTCAGCTTCCTGTTCCATGAAGTCAGTTGTTGACTCACCGTCATGAACTTCACCAATCTTGTGGATTTGGCCAGTTAGCTTAAGGATACGCTCTGTAGTAGTAGTTTTGCCCGCATCAACGTGCGCGAAAATACCGATGTTTCTGTATTTAGATAAATCTGTCATTGTTTTTCTCTATAAACAATTACTGTCACATGTGAGGTCGCGGATTATAGCACTAGTTGTGCTAATCAGAACATAGCCATGTGTAATAAAATAGTTATTCGCTTGCTTTTTGCCCTAGGTAGCATACCTGTTGACGAAGATCCGAGCAAATAACGGTGATAAAAACCAAGATTAGCCGAGGTTGATTATTATTGTAAGTCGATTTGAGGATATTTTAGTGAACTTTTAATGCTGCAGAGTTAAATAGTAGTGATGTTTAAGTGTCAATAAAAATGGACAAAATGGATTTTTTACAGCTTAGATCTGAAAAAATAGTAACTAAGCTGGAATCTATCATTTGTTTCACTTTATGTTTGGTAGTGAGGTAGAATTTAAGTCAGTTCCTGTTTTATTATTTGAGTGTACAAAATGTCTGAAGAAATAGAAGTAGAAGCGCTGGAAGTTGAAGTCTCTGTACAACCAATTGAACTTTATAAAGTGCTTAAAATTGCCAATCTGGTCAGTGGCGGTGGGGAAGCTAAATATGCTATATCCGAAGGTTATGTTGCTGTAAATGGTGAAATTGAATTACGTAAGCGTTGTAAAATCTATGATGGTGACGTGATAGAGTTTAATGGCGAATATTTCGTAGTTATTTGTGATCAACCGGTGCAAGAACCTCAAGTTAGAGAGCAGAAAACATCTCAAGTAGCTGTTATAGAAAAACCGGCTAAAAAAGATAAAAAAACACCAGCGGTAAAAGCTAAAAAAAATAAAGCCACCCCATCAACCAGCAAGAATCGCTCGGTGACTAAAAAAGAAGCAGAAAAAGCCAATAAGAAAGCAGATACAGCAACGGGGCGGAAGCCTATCAGCTTTTAATGTATTGATACTCTATTGATAGGCGTGCAAAGGCACGTCTTTTTTATCACTATTTTATAGACAGGCCTTCAAAGATGATCATTTCTTATCGTCATATACCGATGATGTTATTGGTGGCAGCTACAGTAAGTACCACTTTTTCAGTCAGTGCTGCTCAAATTAGTGCGATATCGACAGCTGAATGCCAAGCGATGACCAAAGCTGGCGTTATGGCTGCGGCGGCACCAGTGCCTTGCCAACGACTTAAAAAAGTTACCTTCAATTACCGTGACTTTACTGGTAAAGCGCATGCCAATGGTCAATTGGTTGTAATGGATGCTGTTGCACCGTATGTGGGAAAAATATTTGATGCTTTATATCAGCAAGGTTTTCCTATACATAAAGCAGTACCTATTGAAATCTATGGCGGTAATGATACTCGTTCGATGACCGCTAATAATACCTCGGCTTTTAATTATCGCCCAGTCGCAGGCACGGGCAACTTATCCTTACATGCTTATGGTGCTGCGATAGATATTAATCCACTGCAAAATCCATTTGTGACGTTTAGTGGTGATGGCAATGCTAAATTCAGTCCAACCCAAGGGACGCGTTATGCCAACCGCGCCAGTTACCGTTTTAGTAAGCCAGATAGTCGAGGTATGGCTGAAGTCGTCATTGATATTTTTGCCCGTAATGGCTTTCAATATTGGGGCGGATTTTGGGACTCTCCCATTGATTATCAACATTTTCAGTTAACCAAAGATATGGCGTTAACCATGAGTAAAATGACGCCTGCGCAAGCGGCATTATTTTTTAAGCGTTATGTCGCATGGTATGAGAGTTGCAGCAAAATGTACCCGACCGCTTATAGCCATTATAAATTCAATGATTACACTGAATATTTAAAAAGTAAGTTATCAGTCAAATCATTAAATAAAGCTTATAGTGCTGATCCAAAGCGGGTGATGAGTGCGATAAATCTTCAACCTGTTCGCTCTGCTATTTGTGTTAAGCGCTAAATTAGCAAGGCATTTATTAATAAGTTGCTGCCTAAGTCATGATTTTTAGTTTGCAGACTTTGTTTTTAATAAATGTGTTTGCGGCTGTGCATGGAGGCTTCTAGGATGGTCGCTAATCAGCATTAATTAACAACGGATGGTTTCAATGGTTAATCAAGTGACAATGGTTGCGCAGCAATTACAATTTTCAGAGTTAGTGCAAGGCTATTGGCGTTTAGCTGAATGGGGCATGACAACACAACAACGATTGGCTTTTTTAGAGCAACACCTTGAATTGGGGATCACCACGATTGATCACGCTGATATTTATGGTGGCTATCAATGCGAAACGTTATTTGGTGAAGCATTAGCATTAAAGCCAAGCTTGCGTCAGCAATTACAAATAGTGACCAAATGCGACATAAATTTGTGTAATACTAAATACCCTCAACGTCGTATTAACCATTATGATACCAGTAAGTTGCATATTACTGAGTCAGTTAATAACTCATTGGCTAATTTACAGATTGAGAATATTGATTTGCTGTTAATTCATCGTCCCGATGTGCTTATGGATGCCGATGAAGTTGCAGCAGCGTTTGCTGAGTTAAAGCAACAAGGAAAAGTGAATAATTTTGGGGTATCAAACTTTGCTCCTGCGCAATTTGATTTACTGCAATCACGACTTGATCAACCTTTAGTGACCAACCAAGTAGAAATTAATCCACTTAATTTTGAGGTGGCACATGATGGTACGCTTGATCAATTGCAAATGAAGCGTATTCGTCCAATGGCATGGTCGTGTTTAGCTGGCGGTGATATCTTTAATGGTAGTAGTGAACAACATATTCGAGTTCGTGCGACGTTAACTGAAATTGCGGCTGAAATTGGTGCTGATAGTATCGATCAAGTTATTTATGCTTGGATTCGTTGTTTGCCATCACATCCAATAGCTATTATGGGATCGGGGAATATTGAGCGAGTAAGATCTGCAGTTGCAGCCCTTAATTTTAGTTTGTCACGTGAGCAGTTTTATCGTGTTTGGGTGGCGTCAAAAGGTCACGGCGTGCCATAAATTATATCAGTATTGTTAACGAGTTTAAAAATGGCAGGCAATACAGCGATTGTTTAAGGCGTATTGCACTGCCGTTGTTGTATCTAGTGGGCTAATTACTTAGTGCACGCTTGCAGGAGTAATAGGTCCTTCTGCGATTGGATTGTTTTTATTGGCGCTCCATTGATACCAACCGCCATCGTAAACACTGATGTTTTTCCAACCGAGAATATGAGCAAAGAAAAATGCTTCTGATGCTCGCCAACCTGTACCACAGAAAAATGCGACATCCTGATCTGGTTTAATGTTCCATTTTGCCCATTGAGCAGTAATTTCATGACCGCTTTTCATAGTTTGATCGGGATTAAGATAATCTTGCATATGGTAAGAATCTGAACCTGCATGCCCCCATTTAGCTCCTTCAATACGGCCTTTAGGCTTAATGTAATCATAACCACTGGTTTCGCCAATATATTCTGGCCATGTACGAACACTAACAACAGATTGTTGATTAACGGGTTTTTTCAACAATGCTTTCACTTGCGCAGTATCGATTAAATATTGTGGGTTTGCTGGAATTTTTTCACCAAATGCAACCGGGGTTTTATTGTAATTAGGTAAATGCTCTGTGGGATAATCAGCTTCAGACCATGCTGTCCAGCCACCATTTAATAATCGCACGTCTTTAACACCTGCATACATTAAGAAGTTAGCAAAGCGTGCAGCCGACATATTATTGCGAGCATAGAGAATAACCGTGGTGTCATAACGGATACCGAGATTTGCAATAACTTGTGCCAATGCTTGGTTGCTTACCTTATTCCACCATGGTTTGGATTCGATAGTGTTGGTATTTACGTATAAGGCTCCAGGAATATGATCGAGTAAATATTTCGCTGGGGGGCCCCATTCTACTTCAACCACTTTATAACCATGCTTTGGTGCATAGCGTGGGTGTTTGCCAGTAATAAGATCATTTAACCATGATGCTGGCACCAGCTGTTGAAAGTGAGGTAACGCAATAAGTTTACCGTGGTAGTCATCGAGTGGTTGATCAATCGTGGTTAGTGAGTGGTAACCTTGATTCTGTAAGGCAGTAGTTAATTGCTGTGCTTTATCTGCTGAGCAATATAAGTATGTTGGCAGGTCAGATTTAAGGTGTTTATCATGCAATAAGGTTTGAAAAGCTGCAGTATCTAACGTTTTTAGCCAATTCGCATCGATGTTAACAGCACCTGAAATGTGGCCTCCATTTTGTTGCTGGGCTTCTGGCCAACCGTTATAAAAATTGCTGTTACGACAATCAATAATTTGCAGTGGTGCTGTTTGTGCTTGCTGCTGAGCAAGTTGTTCAAATGTTGCGGTTTTTAAGGGAGAAGATGGACTGGCAAATGAAACACTTGATGTTAGTAATAATGTCGCTATTGCAGTTATTTTAATGAGCATGATTAAACCTAATCACCTTGGTGATCGTCAAAAACAAGTGCGCATTTTAACGATTTAAAAAGGTAATACAATTGGATTTTGGTTATTTATAAGCTATTCGACTTCTAAGAGCTGTATAAAAATACGATGTTGATATCTATAAAGGAACTATTATGAGTCTTTTGTGTCAGAAATATATTACAGCATCATCGATCGATGAGATATCGTGTTAATGTATTAAAAAGGAACATCTATGAAACGTTTTATCTCTGTATTTATGAGTCTATTTGCTATTTATAGCTCAACAATAATGGCAGCAGAGATAACAACATTAGGTTCTCATGTTATCGAATTACAACAAAAGCCATCTTCCTCATTAACTACCTATACCACCGATCTTAGGCCGAGCAGTAACGACCAATCATTCGATTATTCCTTACCTGTGTTACAGCAGGCTTATTATCAAGGTATTGATTCAATTGGTGGTACTGTTCATTTACGACAAGGCTTGTGGGCAGGTGAACCCTATCAGCCTGGGGGGAATGTGATGCCACAAGTGATGTTATTAAATGATTTGATAGCGATAGGCCCTTTAACTGCGAATAATGATCCTATGGCAGTAGTGTTACTTAATTATTCACCAGGGGGAAGTGGTCAATATTTATATATTGCTGTAATGGCTTATCAACATAATAAGCTCGTTAATATTGCCACCCACTATGTTGGTGATCGAGTGCGTGTTAAAGGATTGATGATTAAAAACCATCAAATAATTGTCGATGTTATACAAGCAGGAAAGAATGATCCAGCTTGTTGTCCTGGTGATGTCGCTCGTCATATTTGGATATTAAAACAAAATAAATTAGTCGAAACTCCCAGCCATCAACCGATCGTGAGATTGACCCCTGCCATATTAGCCAACACTGAATGGCAGCTTGAGAGTTGGCGTTACGGTGATCCGGTGTCAAATAGCAGCAAAATAAGTTTACGTTATATCAATGGTCATTTTGTTGGTATGGTTGATTGTAATAACTATACCATCACGGTTAAGCCGTTATTACCGCCAGGTTCAATTAAGGTCTTAGGCCAACATGCGGCCGTAACAACACGGACGTGTAGCGCTCCTTTAGCTCCACATTACCAAAAACGTTATTTAGAACAATTAACTAATGTGACTCAATTTACTTATTTTGCGGGGAAATTGGCTCTTACATATCAAGTAAATCATCATACCGGAGTGATGATCTTTTCAACACTAAAAAAGTAGCCGTAATTTTTAGCTGTTAGCATGATAATTTGTTCTATTTAAAAAACCGCAGCTGAGTGTTGTCTCTTTTCTCGTTAAAGTATATTTATCTGCGGTTTTTATATGATAGTTATAATTATCCTTTCGCTAACCACTCAAGAATAAACTGGCAAATAGCGTGTGGATTATTTAAATCTAATTGCGGTAAATCACAATCCATAGGTGCGGGGTGATCACTTGCAAACGCCAAAATAGTGTTATCCGTTGGGTAAAGTAATGGTTTACCGTAGCTCGGACGATGAATTTCTATTTTGGGAAATGGTTGATCACGAAAACCTTCAATTAAGACTAGATCTAATAAGTCATGATTTAGCTGACTTAAGCAATGAGTTAATTCAGGATCTTGGCGCTCTGCCTGCGGGTATTCAAAATACAGCATATGACGTGATTTGGTGGCGAGTAAGGTTTGACTGCAACCAGCATGGCGTAAACGATAGCTATCTTTTCCTGGTACATCGGGATCAATATCATGATGACTGTGTTTGAGTAATCCTATCCTTAAATGGTGTTGTTTAAGTAAAGGGATAAGTTGTTCAAGAAGGGTGGTTTTTCCTGAGCCACTAAATCCAGCGAAACCCAGTATCGGTGTAGGAGATGTAATCATTATGAGACCCGTTGATATTGATTCTTTTGCTATTATATACCTTACAAAAGTGAACACCTATTAACAGCACGTATTTATTGATATGTAAGATATTTATCCAAATAAACATGATTTATAACCGTTGAATAAAAAAATTAACCTCGTATTTTTTGGTGATAATGAGCTAACGGTCTACATTTAGCTTGTATTGAGCTTTTTGTTATTAATAAATACTATCAAATTCATAGATACAAGTGATTAATATGATATTCCTAACAGGGAGTGTATATGTGGGCTACGTTAGATTTTGAAGCATCAGGATTATCCGAATTTTCTTATCCAATAGAAGTAGGATATTCATTGCCTAGTGGTATCGATAATAGTTTGTTGATTAACCCTTTATCTGCTAGCGATGAGTGGGTGTATTGGGATGCTTTTTCCGAGTCACATATTCATAAAATCCCCCGCTCTGAATTAGAAACTAATGGTAAGCAAGTGGTTGATGTTTGCCGACACCTCAATGCGGTACTTGGGCAATATGAGTTGGTTTTTTGCGACAGTGAATGGGATTTATTTTGGTTAGGTCGGTTGTATCATGCTGCACATATGCGACCTTCATTTATGCTGACAGAGATTTGTTGTTGGTTAAAGCAACATAATGGTATTGAGCGTGTGCATTTTCAATTAGCGCTTGAGCGACAAGGCCCTGTGCGGCATCGAGCAAGTCATGATGCAAAACAAATTCGTTTGGCATTAAATTCGTTAGTCGGTAATCGTTAGGCTTATTTAGCGTAATCATTGGTGTGTTTGTTATTGGTTGAATGAACAATGGCTATTACAATATGTGTAATGAAAGTATAAGTATATGAGAATGTTAAGTGAAATCTGTATCTAATTATCAGTCATTACTTCGTGTTGCAATGTTTAATATTTCGATGTCTGATACAGAGTCTGAAAAAATATTAGCGATAACCACAGGCCTTAATAATCCACGTTTACGACGTTTAGCTGCCATTATTCAGCATGCTGCACCTGATGTGATACTACTATGTGAGTTTGACCATCTTGGGGCCGGAGGGGATGATGGAGCTTTGGCTAATTTCTGTGATAATTACTTATCTATAGGCCAATATGATCAACATCCTATCGAATATCCATACCGCTTATGTCCTGCAACCAATACTGGATTGCTAACAGAGGTTGATTTAAATAATGACGGTGTCATTTCATTACCTGCAGATGGAATGGGATTCGGCCATTTTCATGGAAATTTTGGATTTGTATTATTGTCTAAGTATCCAATCCAAAATGAAAATATTCGTTCATGGCAACATATGTTATGGAATAAAATGCCTAATGCATTAATTCCCCGTGATTTTTACAGTGATGAAGCCATCGATATATTACGATTATCTTCTAAAAATCATCTTATTGTACCTATTGAATGTGATCAGCAAATAATTAATCTTGTGTGTTGTCATCCGACGCCACCGGTATTTGATGGGCCGGAACGGCGTAATGCCAAACGTAATCATGATGAAATTCAATTAGTTTGCGATATTCTCGATAATGCTGATTATTTAGAAGACGATAGTGGAAATCGTGGTGGTTTAAGCCATGAGCAAGCATTTATCGTATTAGGTGATCTTAATGCTGATGTGGTTGATGGGGATGGTTTAAAAGCGCCGATTAAACATTTGCTTAATCATACTCGTATTTATCAACAAGTGAGTCATGGGCCGTTAACGCCTAAAAGTGTTGGTGGTAGTGAATATCAACCATGGCAGCGACGTAAAGGAAGGAGTAATGAATGGACGCATTTAGGGGGTATGCGTTTAGATTATGTGTTGCCTTCAGCTAATTTAACCGTATTAAGCAGCGGCGTGTTCTGGCCTTCAAAAAAGCACCCATTACGGCAATTGATAGTTGATGATAAAGGTCGCGAGAAGCCAACAGCCGGCTCTGATCATCGTTTAGTATGGGTTGATATAGAATTAAGTTCGATTGCATAACCGCATAATGTCAGCAACGAGTGACGTTATACGTCAATATTATTGCTAACTAAAGATGATCGGCTGTTGTTCTTTCCCCCAAACGTCAATGATAGCTTTGGGGGTTATGCCTACGATTGATAATCGTTTGTTACCTAGGCTATGAAAGTTGATTTCAATTGCGGTAATTTTGCTATCAGGATAATCAAGTAATTCTGGTGGGCTAGTGCTATTTTGTGTCATTAAGCCTTTTGTTCTAAATTGCTGAAACTCACCATTGTCATAATGAATTTTAATTTTATTAACAGTGCCTTGCGTGCAAGTAAGGCGAAGGTGGTTATAGAGTAAGCGCATC
>NZ_MSCC01000001.1:1691596-1699973 GCF_002954455.1 Photobacterium aquimaris | reverse complement strand
CGTTATAGAATTTGTTTGATAATAATCCATCGAGAATAACATTGTCGTTATCAATGTGAAAATTTGCAGTTTGAGTGGTTAATTTAACCCAAACAGAGGTTTAATTTGAGCTATCACTATATAAATGAAAGATTGAATAACCTTAGAGATTGGATGTTGTTAACTATGTCATGAGTGAAAAGAGGCTATGTTATCTTGTCGACAAAACAGCGTTAGAGAACATGCTGTTTTGTCTGGATGAGGTTAATTGTGGTGTTAATATTAGAAATATTTCCCCCGAATTGTTTTGAAATTTTCTTTTAGCGCACAAGTGGTAAATGTTTTAATGACCATAGTGTCGGACCAATAATTAGTCGACCAACCGGCTTTTTGCTTGAGCAGCTGTATAAATTGTGGGGTTGATAACCCTCGACGCCATGCACTAGGTAATACAACTGTCTGTACATGTTTATCTATTAATAACACGCCTTGTTTATGATGAGATAAATATTCAAATAACTCAGCTTCGGTACTAAACGGCTGAATAACAAGTGGCGATAGAACTTCTACTTCAATACTTAAATCATCAAGTTGATCTTCAGCAAGAGGCATAAAACGGCGATCTTCATAGGCACTCGCAATCGCTTTATTGTGCATCTCTAAAATTAAAGGTCTTGTTGCAATGGTTGAACCAATACAACCTTGCAGTTGTCCGTTAACTTCTAAGGTTACAAAACATGCTGCTGGTTGTAACATTTTGCGTGTGTAGTGATTCACTTTTGGTGCTGAGGTTGAAATAGCTTCATCTGAAAAATGACCTCGAATAGCATCACGGGCAATATCCAGTAGCTGCGTAAGTTCACCTTTATTGTATGTTTGATATGTGACAGTTGAAATATCCACCAGTGCTCTCCTTTGGAATATTATAAAAAAACAATACATCCGTATATGAATAATGAAGTGTGTAAATAGTGATTTATAAAATGCTTCTCAGTGATTGAGTTAGTGATAAAAAGCCTTTTAATGGCAATAACTTATTTCACTGTCATGATTCATATTATCTATTTTTAATGATTATTCAATATCTGTTGAAGTAAAAATTGTTAACTTGTTTGTCAAACTTATGCAGTGTGTAATTTTTATATATTTGAGAGGGAAAACTGAACAATATGGGTGATATTTGTACTTTTTTCACTGTTTTTTAGATTGTGTTGTTTATAAAATTTACTAGTACTTGATATTGTTTTATCGTTAATGCCGTTTTTGATCTAGAAGATAAATGAATTTATGAGCACTGACCAAGGTTTGACAATCGAGCAGTTAATGGCATACCAAAGTGTTGTTATCACACAGCCTAATTGCCCTTATTGTGTAAAAGCAAAAGCATTACTTGACCAACAGGGTATTGAGTACTCAACATTAGTATTGGGACAACAGTTAACCAAAACAGTGATGGTTGATTTTATTCACCAATTTGCCAATGTTAATGTAAGAACAGTACCGCAGATTATTTTAGCGGGTCATTATATTGGTGGTCATGATGATTTAGTCGCATACCTTGAGCGCCAAATAGATAATAATGATTTTGATGATTTTGAATTATAAAATCATTAAGATATTAATGAAAAGGGTGAATAGCCCTTTTTATAGTTAACGCAAGAGCTCAAAATATGAAATTAGATTTTTCGCAATTGAATAAGCAAACCAAGAAATCATTTAGCGATCAGCATGCCGTGATTAAAAAGGTTATGCAAGGTAAAGTAGTTGCTTGTAAACATTGCCAACAACCGTTAATGCTTATTACGCCAGAACAGAGTGAACAACCTGGTATTAGTTGTTCAAAAGGGTGTACTTTTATCTCTCTTGAGTTTAATTAACTGATTCTAGTGTCGTTATTTGACTATTTTTGGTGCTGTTTTGTATAAAATATCACCAATTTAATTTTAATTTCTGCAAACTTAATAATTAATTATACGTTATTTCTACGGTTATCTTATCTTGCTAATAGTTTTTACTCACGATTAAAATACATCGATAAATAAAAACTAATTAAGTCTTATAATATTATAAATAAGTGTAACGATTGTTTGTCTATATATTGCAAATATTATTGGTTGTCTTATTTTCCAATATTATCGCTAATCTATTGATTAAAAATAATAAAAATAATTTTATTTTGTTGTCGTAGCATATAAAAAACAGTTAAAAATTTAAAATGAACTAAAGTTGTAGCAATGATTGATTAGAGTACAAATAAAGATACGATTATGGTCATTAAAACTAATCAATAACAGCGAATATATTTAGATTGTAGAACAGTGAAATTAGCCTATGTGGCTGTTTTTACTATATGTTGACAGTTATTGCCTATTAATGGTTATATAATAGCGCTTTAATTTTTGTTTACATGGCTAAATATTAGAGTTGAGGCGATATCTAACAGGATGTAATAAATGAGTAAACACGATAAATATAGTATCAATAATACGGATTACACTATTGGGCAGGATAATGTCCAAAAGTGGGGATTTGATGTGCATAATGCCGTTTTTGGTGTGAGTGCTGGACTAATAATCATTTTTTTAGTTGCCATTTTAATCACCGATCCAGCAACAGCAAAAGCAGCATTGGATAGTGTAAAAAGTGCAATTGTTAATCAATTTGCCTCTTTATTTATTTGGGCTGGTAATTTCTTCGTTTTCTTTTGTTTGGCATTGATTGTTTCACCATATGGACGTATTCGTCTAGGTGGTAAAGACGCAGAAGCCGAACATACAACATTATCATGGCTTTCAATGCTATTCGCCGCAGGTATGGGCATTGGCTTAATGTTTTGGAGTGTAGCCGAGCCTGCTGCTTATTTCACAGGGTGGGGGGGAACCACACCATTAAATGTAACACCAGGAACGCCAGAAGCCTTTAAGGTTGCGATGGGTGCTACCATGTATCACTGGGGCTTACACCCTTGGGCTATTTACGGTGTTGTTGCATTATCAATGGCATATTTTGCTTATAATAAAGGCCTACCTCTTTCTATTCGTTCAGTGTTTTATCCTATTCTAGGTGACCGCACTTGGGGTTGGGCTGGGCATATCATTGATATTCTCGCTGTTTTGGCGACATTGTTTGGTTTAGCTACTTCATTAGGCTTGGGCGCACAACAAGCAGCTAGTGGTATTAACCATGTATTTGGCACGCATGGTGGCTTAGAATTACAGATTGGTATTATTATTGTTGTCACTTGTGTTGCTATTTATTCTGTAGCAAAAGGCATTGATTCTGGGGTTAAATTACTTAGTAATATTAATATGATGGTTGCCGTTGTCTTATTGATTTTTGTAGGACTTGTTGGCCTTGCTGTTTCTATTGATACGATTCCAAAGACAGTTATAGGATATGTTGAAAACTTTATTCCATTAAGTAATCCTTATGATCGTGCAGATGAAAAATGGATGCATGCTTGGACTGTTGTTTACTGGGCATGGTGGATCTCATGGTCACCATTTGTTGGTTCATTTATTGCTCGTATCTCAAAAGGTCGTACTGTTCGTGAATTCTTGATTGCGGTATTAATTATTCCAACAGCAGTGACAATTGTTTGGATGTCAGTATTTGGTGGTCAGGCTATTCATCAAATTATGGACCATATTGGTACATTAGGAGCAAAAGGTATTACTCAAGTACCGTTAGCAATGTTTGAAATGTACGATGCCTTACCATTTGGTACTATTTTATCGTTTATTTCGGTGATTCTAATTTTGGTGTTCTTTGTAACATCATCAGATTCAGGTTCATTGGTAATTGATAGTATTACTGCTGGTGGTAAAGTTGATAACCCTGTCGCTCAACGTATTTTCTGGGCTGCTGTTGAAGGTATTATTGCGATAGCCTTATTGTGGGTTGGTGGTACGCAAGCGATTGAAGCATTACAAGCGGGTACTATTTCGACTGCATTACCGTTTACATTTATTTTATTACTTATGTGTGTCAGCTTATTGATGGGCTTTAGAACCGAGCGTAATAAATAATCTATTCGTTAAGTAACATAACGTTAACGTAATAAAAAGCAGCTACCAGAATAAGTTCTGAGTAGCTGCTTTTTTATGGCTATAGTTTCTCTATTATAGCTTTCTTACTCCCAAAGTTGACCAATGGGGGTATCTGGACTGAAATGATAAGCTATTTGTGCTTGAAGTAACTCAGCCGTTGCTAACGCATCAGTTAAAGCATGGTGGGGTTGGTAGGCTGGAAGACCATAACGAGAACGGCATTTTCCTAGTCGTACTGAACCTGGACGTTTACCTTTTAATTTATTCCATAGCCCATTTACTTGTTGTTGTTGAATGGTTGCTTCAATAGCTAGAGTATCAACAACAGGAAATTGAATCCCTTCACCTAAGCGAATTTTTAACGCCTGATCCATAAATTGTCGCTCGATATTTTTATAATGCACCACAACAACTTTTCCTGCTAGTGCGTCTAATACCGCTTCTAGAATGCGTCGTAAATCAGGGGCTTGTTGCACGTCAGAGTGTGTAATACCATGAATAACGACAGAATCGTCTTCAAGTTTTACTTTGGGTTTTACAACCCAATGCTGTGATTGGCGACAATAAATACGATGAATATCAAAGGGAACTAAACCGATACTAACAATATCATCAATTTCTGAATTGAGCCCTGTTGTTTCAAAATCGAGAGCAACAAATGGCACCTCGTTTAGTGGAATCTCTTCAGAGATAATGCCAGCCTGATAATAAGATTTTATTCGGCTATCTTTTGCTTCTTGCGCTAGATTTTGAAAGCGTAAATGCCAGTCAGGTACCGGTATATTACGGGTAAAATGAGCAGAAGCAGATTGTTTTGATCTATTACGAAACATTAATAGCTCTTTTTATTATCTTGCTGACTGATAGCGAAACTTAACAAAGTTTTGTGCTTTACTTAATATTTGAAATGCATCTTTAAGATTTCTACGTTCAAAATCAGACATATTTTCAGGCTCTATACTGTTATCTGGCTCGATCCCAGCTTCAATATCAAGTGCTTGGTGACGAATACGTACGAGTGAAATATATTCCATCGCATCACGTAAGTCTTGTGCTCGACCTGGCGGTAAAATACCGCTATCAATGATGTCATCAAGGCGTTCAAGTGAGTTTTGTGAACGAGAACCAACAGCAAGGGCATGCACACGGATCAAATCCGCTAAAGGTGCGGTACCACGGCGTTTAAGGTTGATTGAGTTGTTATGACGGCCGTCTTTTTCCATCACAAAATCTTTGAAAAAACCAAGCGGCGGAGTGCGATTTAATGCATTACGTGCTAAACAAGATAAGAAGCGAGGACTATTACGTGCTCGTCGAACAATAAAACCATTGAGCTGTTTTGCCCATTTCGTTTTGCCCCACACACCACCAAGGTCAAAAAATATTGAGCTATTAAGTAATGCGACAGGTTTAGGATTATCAATCCAATCGGCGAAGCAATCTTCCCATTGCTGACGTGTTTTTCGCCATTCAGGATTCGTGGCCATAATGTCACCAGTACAGTAGGTATAACCACATTCAGCAAGCCCATCACAGACAAACTTTGATAGTTTTTCAAAGTAAGCATTATGCTTATCATGATTGAAGTTGTTATCAAGAATAATGGCATTATCTTGGTCGGTAACAATCAATTGTTCGTCACGAGCCATTGATCCTAAAGCAAGGAAACAATAAGGCACTGGAGGTGGACCATACTCTTCTTCTGCAAGCTCTAGTAACCGTTGCTTAAAGCTTCGTCCGATTTCAGCCATTGCGCTACCAATCATATGCGAGTTGGCATCTTCATTGACCATGCGTACAAAACAATCTTTAACTTGAGTTGAGAGTACCGTTAATTCTTCGACTGATTGTTGCTGATAGATACTGCTTACCAGTAATAAACTGTTTTGAGATTCATAGCGGACAATATCAGATACACTAATGATGCCAACTGGGTGCTTGTTTCGCATAACAGGAAGGTGATGAATGTTATAGCGCAACATCGTCAACATGGCTTCAAAGACATAGGCATTATGATCCAGTGTGATTGGATCTGCTGACATAACAGTTGAAACAGGGTTAGACGTTGACACTCCTTGCGCTAGGACGCGGGTACATAAATCACGATCGGTAATAATACCCACAACTAAGTCGTTATCATCGTCGTCATCAACGATAGTTTCATCACTGATTAACAATGCAGATATACCTTCCTCTGCCATCGTTTGAGCGGCGACTTGAATGGTTGCATTTTGATCAAGGATCACCGCATCACGCGTTAATAATGTACGAACTTTAGATGTGGTTAAATCGTTTTCATCATTTTGGCGAGACACTGCATGGCGAAGTCGAGAACCATCATCAACTTCGACAAAATCTGCAAAGCTATCGAAATCGTCACAGAGTTTGGTAAAGAGGTTATTAGGAATACAGTAGAGAAGGGTATCTTCTAAAGCTTTCGCTGGCATTCTAACGCGATTATTCATTAATAATCCCATTTGGCCAAAAATATCTCCCTCATCTAAGCGGTTATAGAGTTCCCCTTTGCGGCGATAAACTTCGACTGCGCCGCTTCGAATAAGAAACAAATCATTGATACTATCACCTAAGTTTAAAATCATGCTGTCTGCACGGTGATAGGCCACCTCAATTTCGATCGCTAATTCATTCAGTTGTTCTTCTGGTAACAAATCGAAGGGGGGATATTGGCTGATAAAATTAAGTATTTCTATTTGTTCTGCTTCCATATCTCAGTCCATATCAATAAAAAAAACAGGAGCAAGGCTCCGCAGATAATAATTAGAAGGCGATATATATTACATCGTCATAAAGCGTTATTACTTGTGAAATTGTAACCTATGCTGGTGCTTAAATCATATATAGTTCATTGTTAACAATTACAGCTGTAAGCGTTAAATGTATATTTATCTTATCAATGCATCAGCCGTTCTTAGATGTTATCTATCAATATATATCATTATTTTGAGTGCTCTGTATCATAAATACTGACCGTGTTTTTTAGCATGAAATAGCGAAAAAAATACTAATTTATAGGTATATTTTATTTTTCTGTTTTAAATGAAACTTAACGCTAAAATAAGTCGAAATCTAGAATATTGTAAGGATAGAGATAAAGCAGAATGTATTACGCTTTTAATTAGTCAGTTTCAATATACGTATTGTCATCTACCGCTATCTATAGCGAGGAAGATATGAAGATTGTATTTTTGGGCGAAGCATTAGTTGAGCTAAACCATTCACCCCGACACCAAACATATGGCGGAAATGTCGTTAATCGAGCCTTATATTTGGCACGTTTGGGCGGCTCTCGTGCCATTGATGTCAGTTATGCAACCTGTATTGGTATTGAAAAAATATCGATGAAAATGATGCAGTGTTGGCAACAAGAAAATATAGATACTAGCTTAGTCAAATGTTTAGCAACTAAATACCCTAATTTATGTTTTATTGAAACCGACAGTCATGGCCAACGACATTATCATTATTGGAATAAAGATAATGCGATGCGGTATTATTTTTCTCATGGGCCAGCATTATTAAATCATGCTTTAATGAATCATGATTATGGTGCGATTTATATCAGCGGTAGCAGTATTGCAGCATTAACGGATGATGATAAAACATTATTGTTGTCGTTATTGGATATACATAAACAAAAAGGCGGTAAAGTTTATATCGATAATAATTTTCGAAATGACTTGTGGTCAACAAGGCAAGCTCAATATTGGTACGGAAAAATCTTTCCTTATGTCGATATTGCTTTTATTGATTTAAATGATGAAATGCGAATTTGGGGAAGCTCGCGTTATTTAACTCAACGTTATATTAAATGGGGTTGCCGTGAGGTTGTTTTTAAGCAGACTAAGAAAAAAGGATGTACTGTATGTAGTTTAGTGATTAGTTCAAACTCACTATTACGTGTCGCAAGCATCAAGTTGGCCGTTAAACACGGTGATGATATTGCAGATAATGCCTTTGTGGCAGGATATCTTGCTGAGCGAATGAATAAACACACTATTGCACAGTCGTTATTATTAGCACAAAAGCTGAGTCATCGAGTAACAACCTGTTCAGATGCGATAATTCCTTCAGATTCAATGCGTGACATTATGTAGTTTGTTGTATGGCATATAATCGGAACGACTTGTTTTGTATGTAAAATAATCAAACGAATATAAAATCAAAAAATGCTGTTGACTCAACACCAGCAATCCGTACAATGCATCCCATACCACGAGACATCAGCGTCTCTGGTTAGGAAATATGGCGCGTTGGCAGAGTGGCTATGCAGCGGATTGCAAATCCGTGTACCTCGGTTCGACTCCGGGACGCGCCTCCATACTTCCTCT
>NZ_MSCC01000001.1:1664682-1691374 GCF_002954455.1 Photobacterium aquimaris | reverse complement strand
TTTACCTACGTTAAGTAGATAAGAAAATATAAAAATTAAAAGATATGGCTAAATAGCGATATCTACAGATGGTGTCTTACCCATCGCAAGAAATTGCGTGCCCTGGTGGTGGAATTGGTAGACACAAGGGATTTAAAATCCCTCGGCGTTCGCGCTGTGCCGGTTCAAGTCCGGCCCGGGGCACCATCTTTTAAAAAAGCTCATCATTTGATGAGCTTTTTTCGTCTAATGATTACCAAAATTATCATCTTAATAGTGATTGAGCCGTGTTCTCGCTTTATTTTTTATCGTCACTCAAGCGAATAATACAGCTTTTGGTAAACTCAACCGCTTCATTTGCAGTCCATTCTCCTTTGGCTTTTTCTTTTAGTTGCTGGCACCACTTCTCGCTACCAACCGTTGGTGAGCACGCTGATAATAAAAATACAGCACTGAGCAAAATTAAAATTGTCTTCATTAGCATCCTTTCCTGGGGGAGATATTACATAGCATCATTATTTGATCACGATTACAGCTAAGGTAATTTAAATCATCATGTTAGCTATTTAATACTACACTCAGTTAGGAATAACGACATAATATTTATGGCATGTTGTTAGCGCTAGGAGGGCGAATGAAATTAAATTGTGATATGGGTGAAAGTTTTGGTGTATGGAAGAAGGGCAATGATTGTGATGTTATGGCTTCAATTTCAATGGCAAACATTGCTTGTGGTTTTCATGCTGCAGATCCTGACACAATGGCGGAAACTATCCGTTTGGCTAATCAACATGGGGTTATTTTAGGTGCACACCCGAGTTATGATGACAAATTAGGTTTTGGACGGCGTCATATTGCACATTCTTTACCCGCTATTGCGCACTTAATTAGCTATCAAATTGGTGCATTGGAAAGTTTGTGTCAGTTACAAAATTCTACGCTGCATTACGTAAAACCACATGGTGCGCTCTATCACGATATGATGATGGATGAACAGATCTTCATTGTTATTGTTAAAACACTCAGTCAACTTAATCGCTATCGCCAACAGCCTCTTGCTCTAATGGTACTGTCGCGTAAAGATAATCAGCATTATAAAGCTATCGGCCATGATAATAATGTAAGTATTATACTTGAGGCTTTTGCTGATCGTAGTTATTTAGCATCAGGGATGCTGATGCCTCGCGAACAACCCAATGCTATCTTAAGTACACCGGCTGCAATTCAGCACCAAATGCGGCAATTGTTACAGGGAAAAGTGCAAACACCCACTGGTGATTGGTTATTATTAGAAGTGGATTCAGTATGTGTGCATGGTGATAATCCTACTGCCGTTCAATCAGTAAAAACATTAGCTGAACTCATTGCTGTTTCTGAACGTTATTGTGATGATAAGGAGTAAAATGAAAATAACTCCGATCTCAGAAGGTACTTTAATGGTAGAGTTTAGTGCTGTGATAAGTGCTGAAACGACCCAATGTATTGCTGATTTTGTTACATATTTTGAACAGAAATATACTGCGCTTATTGTTGAAATTGTGCCAGCATACACCAAAGTCATGCTGCAATATAAGCTGAGTCAATGTGATTTCAATCAATTGCAGCATATCTGTTTAACATGGTTTCAAGAGTACAAGATTGACCAACGGCGGCCCCCTGCAAAGGTGCACCAGTTAGCTATTTATTATCACCCTGAAGTTGGCCCTGATTTACCATCTCTAGCAATGTCATGCCAGTTAAGTATTGCCGCTGTCATTGAATTACATAGTCGTCAAACATACGATATTGGTGCGATAGGCTTTGCACCTGGTTTTGCTTTTTTATCGAGTGTTAATAAGGCAATTGCAGTACCTCGCCACCAGACCCCTCGACCATGTGTTCCTGCTGGTAGTGTTGGTATTGCGGATCAACAAACAGCAATTTACCCTAAAAGTAGCCCTGGCGGTTGGCATATTATTGGTAATTGCCCGCAATCTGTATTTGAGACTACATCTTACCCGCAATCCTGTTTTTCTGTTGGTGATAAGGTGAAATTTCATGCGATTGATCGCACTACATTCTTAGGGCTTGGAGGGGTGATATGTCCCGTTTGGCAATCATAAATCCAGGCATATTATCATTGATACAAGATCTAGGTCGCTACGGTGGCGCTCAGCAAGGTATCACACAAGGTGGTGCAATGGATTTGCACGCTTTTTGCTGGGCTAATTACCTTTTATCTAACGATAGTAACGCGGCACAATTAGAATTAACTGTCGGTTTAGCTTGCTTTGAGGCATTGGATGACTGCCAATGTGCATTAGCAGGTGCGAATATGGCGGCAACAATTGATGGTCAGCCGATAGCGCCATGGCAATCTTTTCTACTTAAAAAAGGCCAAATACTACAATTTAGAGCTGCTAAATATGGCTTGCGTGCGTATCTTGCAATTCGAGGTGGTTTTAAGATCCCTAAAGTATTAGGCAGCGCAGCAACCGTCATGCGGGAACAATTAGGTGGATTAGACCACGGCCAACCATTAACGAGTAATACGGTGCTTGAAGGGAATAAAGTCCCGTTATTGAGCCGATATTCTATCGTGCCAACTGAATATATTCCTGATTATAGTGCTGATGTAGTGTTATCTGTTATTGAAGCTTATCAAGCTGAATGCTTTACACATCAGCAAAAAAAACGATTTTATCGGCAGCATTATCAAGTTACTTCGGCCTCAGATCGTATGGGATGCCGATTAGAGGGTGAAAAAATAGTGGGAGTCGCAATGGAATTAATTTCTCAACCTATTGCAACAGGGGCGATTCAGATCCCTCCTGATGGGTTACCTATTATTCTATTAAATGATCGTCAGACTCTAGGGGGATACCCTATTTTAGGTTGTATTACTCGAATGGATGTATTGCGTCTCGCTCAAGTTAAGCCTAATGATAAGGTTCAATTTAAAGCGATTGATGCTCAGTTGCTAATAGATTATCAGCAACGATGGATGGATTTTTGCCGTTTTTTTACATTACCTTTTTAGAAAGTGGTAGGCTAAATAAGTTATATAATAATAAGAGGGAGCATTATGTATATTTTTGGCTATGGAAGTTTGATCAACGCAGACTCACGCCAACGAACAGGTAACACCGGTGAGGCTATTCCTGTTGTTGTTGAGGGACTACAACGGTATTGGGGGAAAATAGAGGGTAGTTATCCTATTTCACCATTAGTTGTTATTCCACAGCAAGGGCAATGTAATGGCGTGCTGGTCGAGGTTGATGCTATCGCATTAGCGGAGTTTGATAAGCGGGAGCATGGTTACCAGCGAATAGAAATAAAATTGAATAATATTACTTGTGTCGGTAAGTCGACTGTAGAGGTTACAGGTCCGGTATGGGTTTATGTTAATGATGATTTTTGCTCTCCATGCCATCAAAAACCCATTATTCAAAGCTATGTTGATACTGTTTTAGCTGGATGTTTAGCTATTTCTCCGCAATTTGCCGAGCAATTTATTTCAACAACAAAAGGTTGGCAGTATGCTTATGAAAATGATCGCCACCAACCTAAATATGGTAATTTGGCATATGTATTTGAGCAAGATAAGGATATTATTGACCAATTAGTTCAATCTGCAATAATTCAATCTCATCAATAGTTATCAAAATAAGCATTGAAATGGCGAAGCCGAATAAGAAAGGTCCGGTTAAAACGGTTGATGTAATATGTTGTCGTTGTAAAACGCTGCTATTTAAATACCGCAAAGGCGGTAAAGGCGCGTTGGTGAAATGTTTTAAAGAAAGGATCAGTCGAGATTTTACTCAACAAGCTTATATTTGTCCTGAATGCCAAACCGTATTTGCACGTGAAGCCTTAGTCAGAGGAACGCCTGCGTATAAAATTATTGGTGGTAAAGCGATAGCAAAATGAGACGACCATCAAACAGTTATTTAATCGTGACTGTCTAATGGCCTTGAGACTATTTAAGAATGATAGGTTGTGAGCAATGTATTTGCTTGCTGATTAAAACCGCTTTTAAATCTAGTAACTTACGCTTATAAGTAGCACGAACCAATTGGTAATCAATTGACGGTGCAAACCAGAGTGACAGTTGGCGATCGCTTTTCTTTATTTGGTCAACACGGATGGCTTTTAGATCACCAAAATTGGTTGCTATTGTTTCTTCTCCGACAACTTTGAAGTAATAATGACTAGTGTCATCGCTATTTTGTAAAATAAAGTTAAAGTTTTTCTTTCCTTGCATAATATCTAATCGCATCTGGGCACCAATCGTATCACCATCAAGTATTGGCAATAAAGTCTCACTGAATTTATGCGTCTTACCGTTTTCCGTTACAGTTGATTGTGCACCGTTATCAGTAAAAGTTGCAGATACTTTACCAGTCATTAAGCCTTTTATATTACGTTCAAACGAATCTGTAACAAAACTTTGACGCTGTTGAGACCAATGCAGTTTTGAATGTTGATTTAATTTTGCTTTAGTAATTAAAATATTAACAGTGCTGTTTGTATAAATATTTGCATGAGTACCATCCCAGACTAAATTGCGTTCGTAATCGCCAATATGATGCCCCTCAAAAAATACTTTATATCTTAAGGTCTTATTACATTGGTTGTTTTTGTTAGATAATAATTGAGTAACCGGTTTATCTATAGAAGAGGGAGCCGCTAATGTGTTTGCGTTAGCATTAACGATAGAGCTAAATATACTCACCAAAGAAAAAGTAATAATAGGCAATAAACGCACAAATACTCCTAGAGCAATGAGAAATAACGATGTTAATGATGAATATTAATAGTCTAGCAGATGTACTATAAAATTAACGCTGTTAATTACGCTATAATTCTGAAATTGTGGGGTTAAATAATTGTCAAATTAAAAAAAACACTTTTTTAAAAGTCCTGATAATCAGTTAGTTAAACTTATCTTTTCAATGATATATTTTATAATTAACATTTGTAATATGTAACTCATTGTTTTTAAAGGAGTGGGGTAAAGGTCTGTAGCTTAAATATGTGTCAATTTAAAGATTGTTATTTGACGAAATCTATAGATAAGCCTATTTTTATTTAGTCGTTATTTATGTATCTCATTGTAAGAGGAGTCGAAGATGAAAAAGATGAACTCGTCATATCGTTTACAGATTATTAAAGAAATTGCCCAAAAAAGGCAGACGCAGTCTACCGATGATCCGATGGCGAGGCATATATCTGAACTTCTTGATTGCCATCATGATGCACCAATCAGAACGACACCCACGTTTTTAGATAACCATTACGATGATAATATTGGTGGTTGGGTTAGTGATCTATGGGAATCTAATAAGTAAAATAATAACTACATCAAATGGTATGACTGTATTACTAAGATACGATCTAATTCGTATCTTTTTTATGGGGGTTAAGTCTGAGAAATAAAAATTATTAGTGAGAGACTGGAACAAATATCAGCACTGATGTACATTGCGTGGTGTTTATTTTTTTAGGCTGACAAATGAATTATACCGAATTTGATAGTTACGTACGTAAATGGATTTTCACTCATGCTTCAATGCCTGTTGCTGAAGCTGATTTAGTACAAATAAAACCATTTACTCAAGCTCGTTCGGCGCAATTATGGTGTGAACACGTGAGTAACCAAAGTTCTGATGCTGATCATTTTGAAAAAGGTGACTGGGCATTTGATAAAAAAATTTGGTCCGAAGCGATGGATTGGCAACAAGCTTGGGACAGCGATGAGCCTGAGCTACCTGCTGAGTTGTTAGCAGATATAAAGTGGGAAGATAACACCACTATTTTCTTCTGTTATGAAAAATACAATATTATTGAAACTAAATGGGGTGTATTTAAACGTAATTGGAAGAATTTCTTGTTCTTTGATGATGGCCCATTATTACTTGGTCGCAAACAGAAGCAAGTGGTTTGGTTTCAATCAAATGGCACATTCCAGTTAGCAACCCGCCCATAAGTTAATTTATCATGCCGTATAAAGCGCTATTTATACGGCATTTTTATCAAAATGAATTACATTCTACAATTCTACCTTTTCCCATCATTTTTGCTTTATACATAGCAATGTCTGCCTGAGATAAAATATCTTCTATTGTTTGGTACTGTTCGGGGTGAACGTAATAACAACCAAGACTAGCATTCATTGCTATTTCTTGGTTACTAATGATAATTGGTTGCTGTAATACGTTGAGTATACGCTTACATGTTTGAATTACATCTGCTTGTGTTGTTACCGGATTAATGATTGCTATAAACTCATCACCAGACAAACGTGAAATCATATCGGTTTTTTTTACCGAATTACGTAATTTATAGGCGGTTATTTTTAGTACTTTGTCACCCATTTGATGACCATAGTTATCATTTATTTTTTTAAAGTTATCTAGATCAATAAACACAACAGCAAACTTATGATATTCAGTTCGTTGTTTATTCAGTTCATCGTTTAAGCGGTTCGTAAGCGCGATTCTGTTTGGTAACTCCGTTAATGAGTCATGATGATTAATATAAACAAGACGATCAATTTCTTTTATTGTTGTCAAATCTGTTGCAATAATAGAATACTGTATATGATTGTCTTTTTTATCAATAATTTTATTTATTTTTACATATAGGGGAGTGTTTTTTTTATTGGTTAGATGTTGAATATTAAATTCCCCCTGCCAGTTATGGCAACTATTAAGCTCATGTGTAAGAGATGCTTTAATATTTTTGTATGCAACTTTGTTAATGAAATTTATTAAAGGTTGATGAAGAAGATTTTCATGTTTAACACCAATCAATTTGCTGAAAGTTGGATTCACACGAGTGATAATACCATTATCATCAATAATAATAATTATATCCTGACTATTATTAAAAATACTTGAGGTTAATTGTTTGTGAGATATTAATGCTTGTTTTTCTTTTGTTAGCATAGATATTTCTAAATCAACCTGAAAATCTTTTTTATTTATTTCGTCTATTATAACGCTAAGGTGTTTAAAAGTATCCATTACATTTGCAGTGTGAATGTTTTTATTGTTAAATATATTTGTTTTTTCATTTATTTCTTTATTTAATTTTTTTAGTGGGTTAATAAACCATTTGTTAATTATATCTATGAAACAAAAAAAAATAAAAAGTAGTGTAAATGCGAATAGAAAGTTTATTTTAACTCGGTGATTGTGAATTACATTTAATGTATCTTCATCAAAAAACTTAAATAATACAAGCAATTGAAACGTAATGAAAACGAAAGAAAGTAGTGCGGCTATTTGAAAGGCAATTTTTTTAGACATCGAATAATTCAAAAAATTTTTTTTACGGTTAACATGAGAAATACCTTTTACATTAATTGTAATAACAACACTAGCCATAATGTTTATTACACATTAATGATTTTTTTAGTATAAGTATAAAGGAGATAATATCATGCTATTAAATTGATTGTTTATATCAAACTTATAAGTATTTCTTATTGATATTATTATCATTCAGTTTCATTGGAAGTTTTTATCGTTGAAATTAATTTAGATATTGTGGTTTTACTTTTATTAAGATTATTTACACTTGAATGAAAAGAATGTTGATTTGTTATCATTTTTTGCTTTAGTGGAATAGCACAAGCAATGAAAAACCGCGAACTTTGGTTGGTCGTCGTAATTGTGATAGCGTTTGGTGATGATTCAAATAAACCCATCTGTAATGGTGTGAGTTTATTATTTGCGCTGTAGGCAATACCCGACTTTAAGTAAATAAAGCTAGATAGATGCTGTTGTGGTGGAGTAAAACACCAAGAACTATAAGATGTCATAATAATATCTAATAAAATAAGATTACAATGACATATTACCGGACTGTGATGGTGATGATAGCTTCCTATTAAGACTTTTGTTGCAGAATGATTGTCTTCAATAAGTGGTAATTGATTCTTTGTGATTAATTGGCTCGAAGGTTGACACATTTCAATATTATTAGCAGCAGGTAAGACGGTCCATAATTGAATTGATTCACTGGTTGATTGCAGTGGTAAGACTGTCGATTTGTGAATGACGCCTTCACCACTAGTCATTA
The DNA here is from genome assembly GCF_002954455.1 of Photobacterium aquimaris. Classification (GTDB taxonomy): domain Bacteria; phylum Pseudomonadota; class Gammaproteobacteria; order Enterobacterales; family Vibrionaceae; genus Photobacterium; species Photobacterium aquimaris. The sequence goes on along the minus strand of NZ_MSCC01000001.1, from coordinate 1,683,328 downwards.
CGTGAATATCGCCACTCTGAATAGTATGGTGCTGTGGGGTCGAATCATGATGAGAAATAGTGCCAATAACGGGATAGCTGACAGCTTCTATTCCTGAGTGACCATGAAAATTAAGGTTATGACGGGTGTTGTTTTTTGATGTGAAGTGTTCCCATAAAACAAATGGATTTGTCGCTGGGAAATCTTGTTCATGGATAAAGGAGGTCGTAGTCCCTGTTTTTATGCCATGACGAATATGGGTCAGTTGTCTACTTTTTTGCATAAGCAATTTATATCCACTTTAAATTACAGCAAAGTGATTGTTCAATTTAATCATTACGTTTATTTATTCTATTTAAAGCGTAGTTGTGATGTTGACTATTTGCAGATGAATTGTATAAATTTTGCTGTTTTTCTTCATTATTTGCTTTATTACCTATCGTTCTAAGCAGTTATAGTGATAAGTGTGTAATATAATAAATTAATAAGTTGGTTATATATTTCAATAGAACACTCTTGTAATCATAAGTTTTGAGTCTAATTCATTGTATAAATAAAGCAGGGTACAGTAATGACATTATCTTTAGGTGAATTGTTTAAACAGAAAGCGTTTATTAATGGTGAGTGGATAAACGCTTATTCAGGAAAATCGACAGTTATCACTAACCCTGCCACAACCGACGTTATTGGCCATGTACCTTTAATGGGGGTGGAAGAAACTCGCACTGCGATAGAAGCTGCAGATAAAGCTTATCGTCAATGGTCAAAAACAACGGCTAAATACAAAGCGACAGTGTTACGCCAGTGGTATGATCTTATCGTTGAGAATACGGCTGAGTTGGCGACCATTTTAACGTTAGAGCAAGGCAAGCCACTTAATGAGGCAAAAGGTGAAATCACCTATGCTGCTAGCTTTATAGAATGGTATGCCGAAGAAGCTAAGCGCATGAATGGTGAGATGATTCCAAGTCATAAGACGGACGCGCGTATTTTAGTGTCACGTCAACCTGTTGGTGTTGTGGCTGCTATTACGCCGTGGAATTTTCCTGCTGCAATGATCACTCGTAAATGTGCTCCTGCATTTGCAGCTGGTTGTGCAGTGGTATTAAAGCCGGCTCCTGATACTCCTTTTACGGCGCTTGCATTTGCAGCATTAGCACAACAAGCGGGCATTCCTGATGGCTTATTTAATGTCGTTACTGGGGATGCCGTTAAAATAGGTGCAGAATTAACCAGCAATAAAAAAATCAGAAAGATATCTTTTACGGGCTCAACCGCGGTTGGTAAGTTATTAATGGCACAGGCAGCAACAACTGTGAAAAAAGTGTCATTAGAGTTAGGTGGTAATGCTCCATTTATTATTTTTGATGACGCCGATATTGATCGCGCTGTTGATGGCGTAATGATTGCTAAATTTCGAAATGCAGGTCAAACATGCGTATGTGCCAATCGTATTTATGTTCATAAGGCTATTTATGAACAATTTATTGAACGACTATATCAGCAAGTATCGTTATTAAAAGTTGGCAATGGTTTAGATGCTGGCGTGACAATTGGCCCATTAATCAATCGTGCCGCAGTTGAAAAAGTAGAACGTCATATTCATGATGCGATGTTAAAAGGGGCGAGTTTAGTGTTAGGCTCGCAACAAGTATCGAGTGATTGTTTTATTCAACCAACGATTATTCGTGATGTACGCGATGATATGCTGGTGGCAATAGAGGAAACCTTTGGACCATTAGCCGCTATTTTTAGTTTTAGTGATGATCAAGAAGTTATTGATCGCGCGAATAATACCGATTCAGGTTTGGCTGCTTATATTTATACCCAATCACTCTCGCGCGCATTCACGGTAAGTGAAGCCTTAGAATATGGCATGGTGGGTGTTAATGAAGGACTTATTTCGACTGAACTTGCCCCGTTTGGTGGCGTTAAAGAATCAGGATTAGGTCGAGAAGGGGCCCATCAAGGATTAGAAGAATATACTGAAATGAAATATACCCTCATGGGCGGGATTTAATTGAGTGCTGAACACCAATATATTCATGTAGAAATGGTTTTGTTTATTTTCTAGGTAGAGTAAAGTGAAATAATATACTTTTAACATTTTGTTAAAACGAGTAATTATAATAGTAAGCCCAGTTGTCGTAGGACGCGGCAGCGCATGATTGCGTAACGACTGGAGAGGGAGAGTTTAAATAATGTTACCTGCATTAACCTATCAAAGCAGTATTGATAATGCTGTACTGTCGTATTTAACTGCATTATCAAATGCAGGCTTTCAAGGTGATATTGAAAAGAGCTATGCAAGCCGTTTAGCAATGGCAACGGACAATAGCATCTATCAACAATTACCCCAAGCGGTAGTATTACCGCGTGATATTAATGATTTAATATTAGTAGGGGAATTAGGTAATCGTGAAGAATTTCAAAGTGTTACATTTTCACCTCGTGGTGGTGGTACAGGCACTAATGGTCAATCACTGACCTCTGGTATCGTGGTTGATCTCTCGCGCTACTTCAATAAAATACTAGAAATAAATGTAGCAGAAGGTTGGGTTAGAGTTCAAAGTGGAGTGATAAAAGATCAACTTAATGATGCTTTACGTGAGCATGGTTATTTTTTCTCACCCGATCTTTCAACCAGTAATCGTGCCACAATTGGCGGTATGATAAATACTGATGCATCTGGCCAAGGATCGCTTAAATATGGCAAAACCTCTGATCATGTTTTAGCACTGACTGCGGTATTGGTTGATGGTTCAATACTTAATACTGAGCCATTGAGCTCGGTACAACTAGAGGCCTTAGAACAGGGTTCACTGGTTAATAATGCCTTGCAAACAACTGCTCAAATTTGTCGAGATAAGCGCCAACAAATATTGGATAAATTTCCTCAACTTAACCGCTTTCTAACCGGTTATGATTTAAAAAATGTGTATGATGATCAACTAGAATCTTTTGATATTGCAAGGTTATTATGTGGTGCTGAAGGGTCATTAGCATTTATTGCAGAAGCGAAGTTGAATATCACTCCGATCCCTAAATCTCGTACCCTTGTTAATATTAAATATGATAGCTTTGACTCGGCATTACGTAATGCACCAATGATGGTAGAAGCGCATGCGTTATCTGTTGAAACAATAGATTCTAAGGTCTTAAATTTAGCTAAAGAAGATATAGTTTGGAATACGGTTGAGGATCTATTAATAGATGTACCAGGCAAAACCATGTTAGGCATTAACATGGTTGAATTTGCCAGCAATAATATTGCAGACAATCAACAACAAGTTGCCGCACTTTGTCAGCGACTTGATCAATTGATTGCGGATCAACAAGCAGGAATTATTGGCTATCAGGTTTGCGATGATCTTGCTGGCATTCAAAAAATTTATACAATGCGTAAAAAAGCAGTTGGTTTATTGGGGGCAGCCAAAGGCTCTCAAAAACCGATTGCATTTGCAGAAGACACCTGTGTACCTCCTGAAAATCTGGCTGATTTTATTGCTGAGTTTAGGCAATTATTAGACGATAAATCACTTAATTATGGCATGTTTGGTCATGTAGATGCTGGTGTATTACATGTACGGCCCGCGTTAGATATGTGTGACCCTCAGCAAGAACTATTAATGAAACAAGTATCTGATCAAGTGGTTACATTAGTCGCTAAATATGGCGGCTTAATGTGGGGTGAGCATGGTAAGGGTTTCCGCTCTGAGTATGGTCCTGAGTTTTTTGGCGAAGAATTATTTACTGAGTTACGTCGTATTAAAGCTGCGTTTGACCCGTATAATCGTATGAATCCCGGAAAAATATGTACACCACTTGGCAATGATAGTGAATTAGTCAAAGTCGATAGTGTAAAACGTGGTTTTTATGATCGCCAAATAGCCATTTCCACCCGTGATAGTTTTAAACAAGCCATGGAATGTAATGGCAATGGTTTATGTTTTAATTACGACACTAGTTCACCAATGTGTCCATCGATGAAGATTACTGCAGATCGTCGTCACTCACCGAAAGGTCGTGCTGGGTTGGTGCGCGAATGGTTAAGGCAATTAGCTGAGCAGGGTGTTAATGCCGATGAGTTAGAACAACAACTCTTAACGAAATCTCCAACAGTAAAGCAACTTATTGAGCGGTTGAAGAATACTTATGGTGCTAATCGTCATCATTATGATTTTTCACATGAAGTGATGGAGGCAATGAATGGCTGTTTAGCGTGTAAAGCGTGTGCCAGCCAATGTCCGATTAAAGTTGACGTACCTAGCTTCCGATCAAGATTTATGAATATCTATTACAGCCGTTATCAGCGCCCAGCGAAAGATTATTTAGTCGCTTATGTTGAAAATGTTTTACCGTTAATGGTGAAAGCACCAGTGATCGTTAATAGCCTTATTCGTCCACAATGGTCGAAAAAGCTAACAGTAAAAACAATTGGCTATGTTGATATGCCATTATTATCAGTGCCAACATTAACTGAAAGCCTTGATGGTCATCACGCATTATGTTTTGACATGCAATGGCTGCAAGCGTTATCAGATCAGGAACGGCAAAACTATGTGTTGATTGTTCAGGATCCATTTACCAGTTTTTATGATGCTCAAGTTGTACGTGATTTTATTCATTTAATTGAAAAGTTAGGTAAAAAACCAATATTGTTGCCATTTAAGCCCAATGGTAAAGCACAACATGTTAAGGGTTTTTTAAAAGCTTTTGCAAAAACCGCAACCTCAACTGCCGACTTTTTAAACCAATTAGCGGTATTGAATATTCCAATGGTAGGAGTCGATCCTGCATTGGTATTGTGCTATCGCGATGAGTACCAAGAAGTATTGCAGCAACGGCGCGGAAAATTTACCGTGTATACGGTACATGAATGGCTGTTGCCACTTCTAAAAGATATACCTCAAAAAACACCATTGAATGATACTCCATGGTATTTATTTGCTCATTGTACCGAAAAAACCAAAATGCCAAATGCTGAAAAGCAATGGGGGGCTATATTTAGCCATTTGGGCGGTGTAATGGAATCGGTCCCTGTTGGCTGTTGTGGTATGGCGGGTACCTTTGGTCATGAGGCAGATAAACTTGAGGCATCTAAAAAGGTCTATAATTTGAGTTGGAAAGCAAATATTGAACAGTATGATCCTGCGCGTTGTATGGCTACTGGATATTCATGTCGCAGCCAAGTGAAGCGTCTAGAGCACATCCAATTTAAACATCCGCTACAGGCTTTATTGACATTGATGAATAAATAACAGGATGTAGTTAACGATAATAATTAACTATTGCTTCGTATTAAAAATACATTGGCAATAAAAAAAGCGAGCTTATGATTAAGCTCGCTTTTTTATTTGTAGTATTGAATATCGTTATTAGCTTACTGAACGATAGTCATTGTCTGGACATAACCAACGGTAAACAACACCCGCAAGTACTGCACCAATAAGCGGTGCTACCCAGAACATCCACAATTGCGATGTAGCCCAATCGCCAACAAATAATGCAGGACCTGTACTACGTGCAGGGTTAACTGATGTATTGGTTACTGGAATACTGATTAAGTGAATCAGTGTTAACGCTAAACCAATCGCAAGACCCGCCATTTGTGGTGAAGAAAGCTTATGTGTCGCACCTAGAATTACGAATAAGAACATGAATGTCATTACGACTTCAGTAACAAATGAAGACAGTAGTGAGTAATGACCAGGAGAGTGAGCACCGTAACCATTAGATGCAAAGCCATTCGCTAAATCAAAGCCAGCATGGCCACTTGCAATAATATAAAGTACACCGGCACCTGCAATACCGCCAAGTACTTGTGATGCAATGTAAGGAATAACATCTCCAGTAGGGAAACGACCACCAGCCCATAAACCAACAGTAACTGCAGGGTTTAAATGACAACCTGAGATATGACCAATAGCATATGCCATAGTAACGACTGTTAAACCAAATGCCAGTGCAACACCTAAAAAGCCAATACCTAAATTAGGGTATGCGGCTGCTAATACAGCACTACCACAGCCACCTAAAACTAACCAACCGGTACCGATAAACTCAGCAACTAATTTTCTCATCATAAAGATTATTTCCTTTTAAATTGCGATTCAGGTTGCGCGAAAAGTTTTAATAACGAATTAATAGAACTTTTTGATTTCCCTTTATATAAGGTTAAATACTTAGAGCAAATTTAGCTCTGAATAGATTATTATTTTGATGAATATGTTATTATTACAAATGTCATCAATAGAATTAATGGTAAGCACCCCTGATTAATGGCGCACATACTGAATTAAAAACGCTGTGCAAGCTAGCCTCTAGGTAAAACTTTAACCATAAATTATAATTATAAAGAATAATTTATTATCATAGATTGTAAGCAGTATCTGAATCTTTACTTATAGATGAGAATAAGTTTAGCAATAAATGTCCGTTTGTCAGATCTATTTACGATTAATTTATGTTTTATCATTAAAATGTGATTACTTTATAAATTCACATTGGTGTTAAATTTATGCAAGATTTAATGTACTGATCACATTACCTATATTATTGATATTAATCACTTTCATCAAATAAATAAGTTTCTAATTGTTCAGAAAGCCATTTTACAACAGTGCCACGGCGCGCTTCATTTTCAACAACTTCACCATACGACTGCCAATTCATTGCTCGATTATATTTAATGACTTTAAGCGTGCCTTCTCGTAAATGTTGTTTAATTAAAATTGCGGGCAGTGATGACCAACCGGTTTGATCAAGTACTGCGTCTCGCAAGTGTTCATAAAAAGATAACGCGATATATTTCCCCGCTTTGGGGGTCACAATACGTAAGCTCTCCTCATCAAAATAAGCCACCGCAATCTCAGTGTAGCGCTCTAGATCAGCATCATTAACTTTTCGTAGTTGACTTAGAGGGTGATCTTTATGGGCAACAGACATCATACGTATCTGACCTAAATCTGTCTGTTGTAATCGAGAAAAATGATGAGTATCAGGTAATAAACCATAAGCTACATCTACTAGATTTTGCGCTACCATTTCTTCTAGCTCTTGGGTTGGAGCGCTATAAATAGAAACACTTGTTTGAGGGAACTGGATTCGAATTTGACGTAATAATTGACGCCATAGTGACTCTGGTAATGAATCATCACGTGCGATACGAATACTGGCCTCAACGCCTACATTATATTGTTCACAACGAGTATCAATATCTCTCGCAATTAAAATGATACGCTCGAAATCATTAACTGTTGCTTCGCCTATAACGGTAGGGGTAATACGGTTACCACTGCGGTTTAAAAGCTCAACGCCTAAATGATCTTCTAATGCACTTAATGATGCACTGACTGTAGTACGACTTTTTCCATGACGACGGGCAGCTTCAGCAATTGAGCCTGTTTTTATAGTCGATAGAAACATTTCAATTTGAGCTATTTTCATTGATGAGACCAATAGTTTAAATATGAGAACAAAAAAAGCGTAATAATACTTGCAAGCGACGATAAAATCGACGCTCAGTGATTATAGTATTAATAGAAGAGGTTGTATCATCTCATTAGATTCATAATTAAACAAAAAACGACGAAAAATTTGTCGATTGAGGCCTATATGTCTAGTTCAATGCAACAAGAGCGCGGTTTACTCCTGTTGTCTACCGTGTCATCGTTTACTTTTGCTATTTTGGGGATTGTACTTGGATCACTAGTGGGTTCTTTAGTGATTATTTTTGATGGTGCATATTCTTTAGTGAGTTTGGCATTAACGATGTTATCTCTAGGTGCCGCGCATTATCTTCATAAACCTGAAATAAATAAAGATAGTTCGCAAGTAGCAATGATAGCACCTGCTGTTATTGCCATTAAAGGCTCAGTGATTGCTTTAATGTGTATTTGGTCATTTTATTCCGCTGTTGAAGCCATTTTAGCGGGCGGGCGTGATATTAATGCAGGTGTTGCTTTAGCCTTTGGTATGATTAGTGTTGTTGGTTGTTATGGTACTTATCGTTATATCAAAGCCAAAAGTAAAAATATCTCATCAGCATTAGCTGACGCCGAAGCTAAGCAGTGGGTAATGGATACTGTTATCAGTGCCTCTGTATTAATGGGCTTTGTTGTTGCAAAAATTTTGATGATGACCCAATATGCACATTTGGCTGTTTATGCAGATCCTACAATGGTGATTCTAGCGTCTATTTATTTCATTATTGTTCCTGTAAAAATGGTACGTCAAGCAGCAGGTGAACTGATGGATATTTATAGTCATGGCGGTCTTGTTCACGCTCAGAATATAAAATAAACATCAAGTTATATGCGAAGGCCAACAATATATTGTTGGCCTTTTTAGTAATACTACTGTTCAATAAACTAACGTCCAAGCAGTAAAGTATTTTCAATCTCACGATAATATTTTGCGGTATTCATTAATGAGGTCGCGGTTAATCCCGGAACGCCATAGACTTCAACAACGGTATTATATTTGGTTTGCACTTTATCAACTAATAAATCAAAATCACCGTCGCCGGATAATAAAATAATCCGATCAACATCTGCTGCATGTTCTAATACATCAATCGTAATACCGACATCCCAATCACCCTTTGCAGAGCCATCACTACGTTGAATAAAAGGCTTTAATTTAACCTCAAAGCCAATACCGCGTAGGATATTTTGAAATTGTCGCTGTTTTTCATCGCCTTTATGAATAGCATAAGCATAAGCCGCAATAATTTTACGCCCTTGTGATACTTCTGCCCAAAAAGCATTGTAATCGAAATTACAATGATACTTTTCTTTGACGGTATAATAGATGTTTTGGACATCGACAAAAATAGCAACTTTTTCCACGAGAATCCTAAATAATTAACTTGCCAGTTTGTTATGGTGGACAAACTGGCGATGTATTACAACTATTATTAGTTAAATAATAATGAGTGCTATCACAGCCATTATTTATTTGTTGATGATTGATTAATATTACCGTTACGTAATGTTTGTAATACCTGATCTTTAGGTCCATCAGCAACAATATGACCATGTTCCATAACGATCAACCGATCAACCACATCAAGCATACCTGTTTTATGGGTGATTAAAATAAGTGTTTCTTCGTTGGTCATTTTATAAAGTTGCTGCTTTATATACATTTCTGAACGGTTATCCATGCTACTGGTTGGCTCATCCATAATAACCACGGGAGGCTGACTAAGAAATGCGCGTGCAATAGCGATTGCTTGACGCTGACCGCCAGAGAGTGCGTGTCCACCTTCTCCGATTTGTTTTTCTAAACCAGCCGCATCATGTTGAGTAAATGCAGTTACACCAGCACGTTCAGCCGCTTGTAAAATTTCTTTGTCAGTCGTTAAGGGGCGGCCAAGTATAATATTATCGCGAATAGAGCCAAAAAATAGGGTGATATCTTGCGGTACACAGCCGATATTACGACGAATATCGATATGGTGAAGTTGATTGATATCAGTATCATCAATACGAACTGAGCCTTGTTGTGGCTGATATAGCCCCATTAGAATACGTTCAACACTGGTCTTGCCAGAACCAATTCGGCCAATAATAGCCACTTTTTCACCAGGGTTAATGGTAAAACTGACATTCTTTAATGCAGCTTGTGTTGCATTGGGGTAAGAAAAGGTGACATTATCAAATTCTATTTTGCCACGAATAATCGGACGGTGAATATAACGTTTACCGTCTTCTTGCTCGAGAGGCATTGCCATTAATTGTTCAATAATGGTCATTGCTGATTTAGCTTGGTTGTAACGTGTTGATAGCAAAGCAAGTTGTACCATTGGTCCAACTGCACGACCACTTAACATCGTTGAGGCAATTAATCCCCCCATGGTTAAATCACCATTCGCAATTAAATAGACCCCGACAACAATCATCGCAACAGAGACAAATTGCTGTAAAAATCCGGCGGTATTTTGAACTGAATCAGTTAAACGGCGCGATTTTAGTCCCCAATTTGAAATATGGGTAACAGCTTCTTCCCAGCGATATTGAAATTGACTTTGAGCACCAAACATTTTGATAGTTTCTAACCCTGATAAACTCTCAATTAAGTTGGCATGTTTTTGAGATGCTAAGCGTGATCCTTCTTCAATGGTACGACGTAATGGTCGCTGAATAAGGTAGCTATAAATAACTAAAATTAATACCGCAATCAGTGGCACTAAAGCTAAAGGACCTGCCATTACATAGATAATAAATAAGAAAAGTAATGCAAACGGTAAATCAATTAATGATGAAACCGTGGCTGATGTAAAAAATTCACGTATAGATTCAAACTCTTGTAAATGGCGAGCAAAGGCACCAACAGATGCTGGTTTAGCTTCCATTCGAATCCCCATAACTTTGCTGTATATCTTTGCTGAAATAAGAAGGTCTGATTTTTTACCGGCTAAATCAATAAAATAGTTACGTAATATTTTTAAAATAAAATCAAAAATAAAAATGATAGTAATACCGACAGACAATACCCATAGTGAATCAAAAGCAAGATTAGGAACAATCTTATCGTAGACTAAGCGGGTAAATAACGGCGCAGCAATAGCAAATATGTTAATTAAAATTGAAGCAATAAAGACATCACGATAAATACTGCGTGATTCCCATAACGTGCTCCAGAACCAATGACCATCACGGCTTTTTAATATTTCAGGAGAACGTTCATCGTAGCGAAAACGTTTTTTGATTAGAAATAAGTGACCTGTATATTGTGCATTTAATTCATCTATATTGATCCATTGTTCAGAGCCATCACTTTGCGGTAGAACAACCTCGGCTTGACCTTTTTCTTTATCAAGACTGAGCACCACACAGGCATCACCACCTTTTAGGATTGCAATCACAGGAAATAATAATGGTGATAATTTCGCTAATGATAATTGTGTTTGTTTGGCCTGAAGACCTGCTTTTTCTGCTGCTCGAGGCAATAAATAAGACGTCAGTAATCCATCTGTAAGTGGTAGATCGGCAATCAATGCATCTGGTGAATTTGCTTGGCCGTAAAAGCGACTAATATAAGTCAATGATTGTAGTAATGGATCTTTCATTTCATTTCTCCATTAACTAACTCTTCAGTAACATAGCCTTGGAAACCTTGTACTTTTAGTAACGTTAGTTTTTGTTTTTGTTCAACAGTTTCTACGCGAGAAGCAATTGTCATTACAGCAAGGTTATTAGCACTGCGTGTTATTGATTCTAAAACATCCATTTTTACTAGATCATCTAATTGTGACGTGTAAGCAAAATCAAGCTTCACATAGTGAGGCCGTAATTGATTGAGATACCCAGTTGAGCTGAAATTATGTCCATAATTATCTATACCAAATTGAAATCCATTTTGACGTATGATTTCACACAATAAACGGGTGTTATCAATATTTTTAATAAAACAAATTTCTGGTAATTCAAATAAAACATGTTGTTTCATTTGTGGGCATGATTGCAGTTTATTGTTTAGCCAACGGATAAAGCCCGTATCATTAATACTACTTTGAGTAATATTTATTGCCACAGGAATCGATTTGGTTTGTTTTGTTAATTTATTAAAAATAGTGTCAATAATATAGCGATCAAATTTGGCGCCGTCATTGAGCTTTTCTAAAGCAGATAAAAATTGACCTGCATTAAATTTTTGTTGGTCTTTTTTAATGTACGCAAAGATTTCTTTATGAATGACGATGTTGTTAGCATCAATGGCTTTTTGAAAAGTGAAATGGATTAAATTATTCGCAATTGCTTCATCGACTAATGCATTCCATTGTTGTTTACCTATCGCGGGTATTGTTTTATTGGCACTGACTTCTAATAAAGCCAATGGTTCTTTTATTTGTTGGCGCGCTTTATTTAAGGCATTGTCAGCATGCGCAAGTAGTGCTGTTATTGTTAATTTTTCTGAACACATAACAATGCCTACTGCAGCTTGAAGGGGAGCAATACCGAGGGGATCAAGATTTAATTCTGATGTAATAGATAGCATGACACGAGCTGTATCAGTAAGATCTTCTTCAGAGGCATTTGGCACAATAAGCATAAATTCAGATTGGTTTAAACGTGCGATAGTAATGTTATCAGCAGAAAGTTCTTTTAAGCGTTCTGCCAGTTTTAACACTAAAGGATCGCCTAATTCATAACCTGCTTGTTGGTAACTATCTTCAATCGCATCAGACTTCAATAGAATGATGCCACCCGTAGGTTGATTGGTTAACCATGAGTTTAGTTTGGTCATTAAATAACTACGGTTAGCTAGCCCTGATACAGGATCTTGATAAGCACGAACTCGTAATGTATCTGCTTCTTGAGCCTGTTGTTCAAAGTGCTGCTGTAATTGAATATTCATTGAGTTAAAAGCAGTGACTACATCAACTAACTCGCGAGTATGTGGCGTTGGTAACGGTGCTGTAAAGTGGTTATTAGCCATTTCTTGAGCACTTTTTTGAATTTGTTTCAAAGGCTTTAGCACTTTATTGAGTACAAGTGATAACACAATTGCACCTAATAATAGGCAAGAGATAAAACCAAGAATAAGCTGAACTGTTGCTTGCCATAATTGAATATATGCAGATGCAGGGCTACTTGTTACTGTAAGGTCCGCAAGTTGTAGCCAGCCATTAGTTAATGTTCTAGTTTGAGTAATAGCATCAATATGAACAACGGATTTAAACCAATTAGGTACATTTTTTATTATTTGTGGATATTGACGAATGATTTCTTTGTTTGAATCGAATAAGGTCAATTTCACTTTACTGTAATAACCCGAATCAAAAGTCGCATTAATAACCGATTCGGCAGCAATAATATCGTTGGCTTTTAGATACGGAGATAATGCAAACCCAACTGAGCTGACAACATTATTGAGCTCTGTTGATTGTTGTTCAATTAAATAGCTTTTAGTGGTATTAAATTGAATCGCAAATACAGTACTAGTTAGTAAAAATAATACCACTAGCATCCACAGTAGCAGTTGTCGGTAAAGAGTCATTGTAATTTACTCATTAAAAAATGTTTCGTGGGTGGTTGAGTTTTATATATTGCGAACGATGACGTAGATCATTCCAAAGGCTTAAGCGAGAAGCATTACCTGCCACTTGGCCTTGACCTTTCTGCTTTACAAGCCATAATTTACTACCATTGAAGCTGTAGATTGGTAATAAATCGTTACGTTCAGTTGCTGGTGAAATAGTCCCTTTAAGATTATCTAAAATTACAGGAACGGCTGATGGCGTTGGATAATAGGCGACGACCATGTGGAACTGATTAAGCTCAAGTGCTTTTACGTACACTAACCTGAGCTTATTATCATCAATGCCAAGTTTAAGTAGAGCTTGATATTTAGCTATACTAAAATCCTCACAATCCCCAGCACCAACACCAACAAATTCGTAAGGTGTTGCCCAATAATCCTCTTGTCCCCATAGCTTTTTATCGCTAATAAAAACGAACTGGTTAAAAAAATCATTAACAGCGTTGAGTTTTTGTTGAGTCGTCAGGTGTTGTGAATTTTTGATGAGTGTGCGCCATGCGATTGCTCGTTCACCCGCGCGCTCACCATAAAATTGCGTGATTTTATCGATATTCTGCTTACTCGCAGCATATGCATTTAGTGTAATTAAACAACACAATAGCAAAAAAGTTATTTTCTTCAACGGGCAATTATCTGTTTAGTTTTTACGGACGGTATATACGGTCCATTCTTTTACAACATTACCTTGATAACCAACAACTTGTGCAATAACTCGACGGCTTAGTGTATTTGTTTTCTCGATATCATTTGCTTTAACAGGATCGCTATCGCCAAAGCCTACGGTTTTTATTCTAGAGGCTGCAACACCATCATTGATTAATGCCTGACGAATGGCGATCGCGCGGCGTTGTGATAAGGCAACATTATAATTAGCATTACCAACCGGACTTGCATAGCCTTTAAGTTCAATGTGTGTTTTAGGGTATTTCGCTAAGAACGCACTCATTTTTTTGATATTTTGCATGTAACTTTCCACTACCACTGAAGAGTCATTAGCAAATAGAACATGAATCTTATTTTCTTCAGAGCTATCAACATAAGTAGGGCAACCATCATTATCAACAACGGCATCAGTCGGTGTTTTAGGGCAATGATCTCGCTGGTTAATAACACCATCGCTGTCGTTATCAAATAGATTTTTGGTTTGTTTGGCAACAGGTGGTTGAGGCACTGAAAGAGAGCAACCAAAGAGTGTTAGAGTCAGTAAACCCGTAATGATATATTTCATATTATGTTCCTTTATTTAACCGACCGTGCCCAAGATTGAGGTATTTCAACCCGCATTTCACTGAGGATAAGTCCTGTGGCATTTAGCACACGATATTTAGCTAAAATACCATCATATTCAGCGGTTAAATAAGCTTTACGTGCTTCAAATAATTCATTTTCAGTGTTTAATACATCTAATAAAGAACGTTGACCAATTTTGAATTGTTTCTCATATGCAATAACAGTACGCGCTGAAGCATCAACATGTTCTTGTAAGAATAATTTTTGCTTTTTCGATAACGTTAATGCACTCCAAGAAAGGCGAGTTCCTTCTTCTAGCATGCGATGAGCGCGATCACGAATATCTTTAGATTTATTAATTTGGTAAGCCGCTCGACGTGATTTTGCAACATCACTGCCACCGTTAAACAGGTTATAGCGCATTTTTAGCATTGCTTTAAGCTCATCAGTATCACCCGATGAACCATTGAGATCTTCTCCCCATTCTTGTGAGGCTTCAATACTAAAAGAAGGGTAGAAGGTACCTTTAGCTTGCTTGTATTGATATTCAGCAGCATGTATATCATTGGATGCGATATAAACCACTGGGTTATTTTTTTCGGCTTTAGCAAGCGCATCATCTAGCGAGGTTGCAAGATAATTAGTGTCTACTTCTGGTTTTACAAGATCGGTTGGGTAAGCACCAACAATACGTACAAATGCGGTGATTTTATCTTGAAGATTGCTTTCTGCAGCTAATAAATTGGTATTTGAACTGGCTAAACGGCCATCAACTTGTGCTAAATCCGCTGTAGAGCCAATCCCTGCATCAGCACGTTTTTTAATATCGACGTACATTTTTTGATGCACTTTAAGGTTAGATTGAGACAGGGTTAGTACATCCTGCGCGTGAAGTACATCAAGGTAGGCTTCGGTAGCTTTTAATGCTTTATCTTGTGCGTCAGATAATAGTTGATAGCGTTGCGCTTCTGTTTCTGACTTATTACGTTGAATATCGTTATACGTAATCGACCCATCCCAAATTAACTGCCGAATATTAATTTTGGCAGTTTGAGGGCGATACTGACCTGAAGGACTTTTGGCTTTGTAGTCATCATGTCCGATGCCGGCTTCTAGATCGACTGAAGGTAAATAGTCACCTTGAGCGGCATTGATCAATTGATGCTTACTTTGAAACTCATTATAAGCACTTTTTATATCCGGATTGGTTGATAATGTTTCTGCAATAGCTTGCTCTAGAGATTGCGCCATTGCAGGTGCAGCCAAGCATTGAAGGCCAATCAGTAACGTGATTTTTTTAAAACATGTTTTTGGTCATTATTTTATTCTCTTAACGCCGTTTGACGCGCTCTGAGGACAGGTTTCAATAGATAATCTAATACAGAACGTTTGCCAGTAATAATATCTGCTGATGCTGTCATTCCAGGAATGATAGGTAATGATTCGCCATTAGGACCTTTAAGACTGCTTGCATCGGTACGAATCTTTACTTGATAGAAACTATTGCCTTCTTTATCTTGGATCGTATCAGCACTGATTGTTTCTAATGTGCCTTTTAGTCCCCCATAATTAGTAAAATCATAGGCGCTAAATTTTATAATTGTTGGTAATCCAGGCCGTAAAAAACCGATATCTTGAGGGGCAATTTTAGCCTCAATCAATAGCGTGTCTTCTGTTGGGACAATTTCAACTAATGGCATACCTGGCTGTATAACACCGCCTACGGTATTAACATAAATAGTTTGTACAGTGCCATTAACTGGAGATACCACAGTCGTACGTTTGACTCGATCTTTTAAGCCTACTTGCGTTTCTGTCATACTGGATAATTTATCGCTGGTTTCATTCAGTTTAGCTTGAATTTCTGAACGGAATTGCAAAGCAATATCAATATATTTAAATCCTGCTTCTCGAATTGCTGCTTGAGTCACTGGAATTTGAAGTTTAGCTGAGTTTAAATCCCATTTAGTGTCATTAAGTGCACGTTGTAACTTCAGTAACTCAATTCGAGGTACGACACCTTCTTCTGCTAACGGCTTGGTTATATTGTATTCTTTTAATGCAATGTTATAACTGTTACGAATATTTTTTACTCGTGATTGAGTTTCTGTTAGCTCTCTTTCTTTTTGTGATGCTTGTTGTGAGGCAACAGAAAGTTGATTTTCTAAATTGTTCAATTTACCCGTAAATTGGTTTAGTTGCCGATGGACTAATTGTGGATGTTGTTTTTGAAACTCAGCCGTAAATGTCGGTGGTAGGCTTTTGACATTAACACTTTTACGCCATTCTTTATTGTTTGGGGTTCTATTTACAGTCACGCTAGCAAGTAATGCATTAAGACGTAATGAATCTGCTTGGGTTGATGCCAGACTTTGGTTTTTCTCTTTAAAGTCAGATTTAAATTGAGTGTCATCAATAAGCAACAGTGTCTGCCCCTTTTTTACTTGCTGACCTTCTTTCACTAAAACCTGCTTTACAATTCCACCTTCAAGGTTTTGTACGACTTGTAACTGAGATGATGGAATCACTTTTCCTGAACCGGTAGTGACTTTATCGAGTTTTGCAAAATAAGCCCAAATAAATGCGATAAAGAAAAATAGCACCATTACCCATAAAATGATTCTGGCACTTTTGGGAGTGTTAAGCAGTAATGCTGCTGATTTATCATCAATAAAATCGAGATCATCGGTTGATATCGAGGTGCTCTTTTTACTCATATAAAAACCTATGTATTGAGAAATAACGGTCTACAGAAATGTTAATATTAATGTTAAAAAAAACAATATTTTGACTGCAAAAATTGGCTTGGCATCTTGCTGCATAATATGTTATTACCGTTAATGAAGTTGACAATAAAGGATATTATTTTTCTTGTTAGTCATGATTTTTATAAATAATTCTAATTTGACATATTGTTATTGTTATTATTTATATGTTGCGTTGTTGTTTGTTTATAATTAAGACTAATGATAAGCTTCTGAAGTATTGACGTAAAGGTGTTTTTAATCTTCACTTATACAATAAGTCTATGATTGATTTAGTAATCTGAATAATTAACGATAATTTATGGGTTTAAATCTATGCGGTTGTGACGATGTTAACTTATCCAGTTTAGTTATTATGCTATCGAAGAATTTAAAGGTTGGGCGATTTCATGGTTAATGATAATAAGAAAGTTGAAGATTTTAAGCTTGTTGATGGTGAAAGTTTTATTCTTCAGCCAAATCAAAAGCCTATACCTCTAGTTGATACGCATAGTTTACAGAGTAATGAAGTTATTGTTACTAATCGTGACGCTAAATTTATTTTTATAAAAGATGGCGTAGAGCAAGTGGTTAATTTCCCTTGCCCTAGTTGTTCAATATTAACCCCCGCAGGGATCGAAACGATTGAACTAGATAACAGTATTTCCTTTAATGGCGATGCTAAAGCCGATACATCTTTTTCTGCAGATGATATTGAGTCACTTCAAAATGCAATCTTAGCAGGGCAAGATCCAACAACATTATTTGAAGCACCTGCTGCAGGTAATGCAACAGCAGCCGGCAATGTGGGATTAAATGGCTCCTCTGCAACGGCAAGTTTTATCACTATTAATTATGATAATGATGCTGTATTAGCAGAAGCAGGTTTTGATACTGCTTATAATCCTCAACGCGCCGTCCAAGCAATTGATCCGAATGTAATTCTTGCGGCTGATGGTGGCGAGTTAGGCTCAATGGTTGTTGTTGAAGGTGATCTAACACCTCAACATGGCGAACAGGGTTACCCTGTCGAAACATCAACATCCATTATTATTGATGCAGCAACATTACCACTAGAAAGTAGCTCTTTTGTTTTTGATCCTCTCTCAATTAATACATTATTGTCTGAATTAAATAATGACATATCTTCTGGAGGCAAAGCGGTTAGCTTTGTTTACGATACTCAAACAAATACAATTATTGGTACTCTCGACGGTACGACAGTCATGTCTATTGCCCTTGAAGTTTCATCAATCAATGGCCGAGATGTTACAGTTAATGTTGTTACCACAATTAATCAGCCTATTGATCATGTCGCAGGGAATAATAGCGGATTAGTCTCTCATAATGGTGATAGCATCACCATTGATGTTGTTATTCAGGGCGCGGATTCAAATGGTAACCCACTTGATAAACCAATTAATGTCGATATCACTATCAAAGATGGTGCCAACCCAGAATTTGGCACCGACAGTGGCACCACGATTAATGAAACCACCCAAAATGGTGAGGTTATTACAGGTGACGTGCCACTGAATGTGGGCTCTGATGCGATCCATCAACTTGATTTCAACGTTAACCAGCCGGATTTAGCGAGTCTGACCAGTAATGGTGCCGCGACTACCTTTACGGTTAACGGTAAT
>NZ_MSCC01000001.1:1660620-1661589 GCF_002954455.1 Photobacterium aquimaris | reverse complement strand
GTTGTGATTGAGGCCGGTGCCGATCGTCTCAATCCTGAGACTGTAATTATCGATTCAGATCAATTAACTAAATTAATTGATGAATTATCGTCTGAATTAACCACGGGCGATAATCAAGCGATCAGCTTTAGCTATGACAGCGCAACAGGGCAATTAGTTGGTGTGACCGCTGACGGCGAGCAAGTGGTAGCTGTATCATTGGATGCCGTTCAAGCGGCGAACGGTCACGATATCGACGTAACGGTGACGATTAATCAAGATAAACCGTTAAACCACACTGACACTGGTGTCGATGGTTTGGTGGATAGTGTTAACGATAAAATCACCATTGATGTGCCAATTCAGGTGCAAGATACCGATGGTGATTGGCTACAAAAGCCAGCCAATGTTGATATCACCATTGTTGATGGCGCCAACCCAGAGTTTGGCACCGACAGTGGCACCACCATTGATGAAACCACCCAAAATGGTCAAGTTATTACAGGTGACGTGCCACTGAATGTGGGCTCTGATGCGATCCATCAGCTTGATTTCAATGCTGATCAGCCGGATTTAGCGAGTCTGACCAGTAATGGTGCCGCGACCACCTTTACGGTTAACGGTAATGTATTAACCGTGGTGGATAGCGATAATAAGCCAGTGATGGTAGTAACGATTGCGAAAGATGGCTCATACACGGTTGAAGTGACAGGTCCTATTGATCAAAACGATACTGACATTGCCAACATAAACCTTGGCGTGACGGCGACGGATAATGATGGCGATATCGCTAATGGTCAGGTAGTGATCACCATTAATGATGGCGCTGATGCTAGCGGTAATGAGCACGGTGAGATCACCATTACTGAAGGTGATTTAACCCCTCAAGCAGGTGAGCAAGGCTATCCAGTATCGGGCACCACTACGATTGTGATTGAAGCGGGTGCTGACCGTCTAGACCCAACTAAAGTGACCATCGAACCGACCCAA
>NZ_MSCC01000001.1:1660091-1660595 GCF_002954455.1 Photobacterium aquimaris | reverse complement strand
GATGTAACGGTGACGATTAATCAAGACAAACCGTTAAACCACACTGACACTGGTGTCGATGGTTTGGTCGATAGCGTTAACGATAAAATCACCATTGATGTGCCAATTCAGGTACAAGACACCGATGGTGATTGGCTACAAAAGCCAGCCAATGTTGATATCACCATTGTTGATGGCGCAAACCCAGAGTTTGGCACCGACAGTGGCACCACCATTGATGAAACCACTCAAAATGGTCAAGTTATTACAGGTGACGTGCCATTGAATGTGGGCTCAGATGCGATCCATCAACTTGATTTCAATGCTGACCAGCCAAGCCTTCAAGGTTTAACCAGTAATGGTGCCGCGACCACCTTTACGGTTAACGGTAACGTATTAACCGTGGTGGATAGCGATAATAAGCCAGTGATGGTAGTAACAATTGCTAAAGATGGCTCATACACGGTTGAAGTGACAGGCCCAATTGATCAAGACGATACTGACATTGCCAACATAAACCTTGGT
>NZ_MSCC01000001.1:1654895-1655421 GCF_002954455.1 Photobacterium aquimaris | reverse complement strand
TGATATTGCTAACGGTCAAGTAGTGATCACTGTCACTGATGGTGCTGATGCTAACGGTGGTGAAACCGGCTCAATTACTATTACTGAAGGTGATTTAACGCCAGCAGCTGGTCAACAAGGGTATCCGGTATCGGGCACCACTACGATTGTGATTGAGGCGAGCGCTGATCGTCTTGACCCAAGCAAAGTAACCATCGATCCTAGCCAATTAACTAAATTAATTGATGAATTATCGTCTGAATTAACCACGGGCGATAATCAAGCGATCAGCTTTAGCTATGACAGCGCCACAGGGCAATTAGTTGGTGTGACTGCTGACGGCGAGCAAGTAATAACTGTATCATTGGATGCAGTCCAAGCGGCAAACGGTCACGATATCGACGTAACGGTGACGATTAATCAACAAAAACCGTTAAACCACACTGACACTGGTGTCGATGGTTTGGTGGATAGTGTTAACGATAAAATCACCATTGATGTGCCGATTCAGGTACAAGATACCGATGGTGATTGGCTCGAGAAACCT
>NZ_MSCC01000001.1:1587576-1654043 GCF_002954455.1 Photobacterium aquimaris | reverse complement strand
CCGGTTTCAGGTGATGTTGATATTGCAGTGAAAGCAGGAGTCGACCGCCTTAATCCAAGCACTGCGACCATTGATAATACTAAACTCACGGCATTGATTGATGAATTACAATCAGAATTAACATCTAATGGCGAAAAGATCAGTTTTAATTATGATCATAATACAGGTGTATTAACGGGTACTACTGACGGGAATGTTGTTGTTACAGTAACCGTGACTGCGACACAAGCTGCAAATGGACATGATGCTGATATTAAAGTGTCTATTACACAACATTCGCCACTTGACCATAATGGTAGTGATAATGGTGGGTGGGTAAATGTTGATGGCGATAAGATTGTTATCGATGTTCCAGTACAAGTTAAAGATACAGATGGTGATCTTCTTACTAATGATGTTAATACTCAAATTACCATTGAAGATGGTGCTGGCCCTGTAATTATTGCCGCACCAGCATTAACTGTTGAGGAAAGTGATTTAGCCTCAGGTTCGACTCCATCGGGTAATGGTGAATCAGCTATCGGCGATATTGTTGTTAACTCAGGCAGTGATTATGTCACTAATTACAAAGTAGACGTTGACTCGTTTAATCAACAAAACGACATAACTTCGCATGGCCATAAGATAACCTTATCGCAATCAAGTGAAGGTACTTACCAAGGTATTGCTAACGGTAATGTTGTATTTACTTATTACTTACTACCAACTGGACGTTATATCTTCCAATTGCATGGCACGATAGATCATCCAACTCAAGGTGAAGATCAATTAACCATTGATATTCCAGTATATGCGATCGATAACGATGGTGATGTGAGTGGAAGTGTTAATGTTAATGTCACGATTAAAGATGATATTCCATCGGTTCACGATGTGACATTAGCGACAGTCGAAGATAGCTCAAGTACGCAAGAAAATGTGATTATAGCAACAGGTGCTGACGGTGCTGAAGTGACAGCCTTGATTGTTGATGGTCAACATATTGCGTTGTCTAGCTTAGAACAATCCGGTGAATATCGATTCTATGAAGTGAAAGATGGTACGCAAGTATTAGGTGAGCTGATGATCAAGCCTAATGGTGATACTTACTTTATAGCCAAGGATAACATCTCTCAAACCCAAGAAGAGCTAATTAAACAAATTGGTTTTGAAGTAACCGATGGTGATGGTGATACTGCAACTGGCACAATAACTTTAGATATTTCCGATAAAGACGCCATATTACAAGTTGAAAATAGTATCGGTGAAGAAGACGATGGTCGTCACTCTACCGATCCAAACGATAATGTTGATCCAAGCCGTAATGGTATTGCTATTAATATGATCATTGATGGTGGTGATAACGACCGTGGTGAACATGTTGGTGCGGTAACTATTCAACCGCAAACACAAGCACATGGTGTGTTTATGTATAACGGCCAACCACTCACAGTTAATAGTGATGGCAGTGTTACTTTACCACCGAACGCGTTTACTGTTGATAATACTAATCCACCGGATGTGAAATTTATTTTACAAGGTGTGACTTTTGTTCCTGATGCTGATTATTCTACTTCTGCTGCTGGAATAAAATTTGACGTAACTGCACAACTAAATACTACTGACGGTGGCAATCATCCGGTTATGAATGGTGAGTTCTCTATTAATGTTCAAGGTATTGCAGACACACCAATCTGGAATGCAAGTTCTGTTGATCACTATGTCATCTCCGAAGATCAGGATAACGTGTTACTTAATGTTGTCGCTGATTTACAAGATACCGATGGTTCTGAATCGTTATTCTATTTCATTACTGTACCTGATGATTATAAGGATAAATGTACTTTAGAAATTGGCGGCCAGTTATTGGTTGAAACGTCACCAAGCTCTGGTGTGTATAAGGTAACAGCAAACCAGATGGCGTCCGTTGAGGTTAATCCGGTAGATAATTTTAGTGGCGATATTGAGTTAACGATTCAAGCGCAAAGTAAAGAAAATAGTAACTTTGTTACTGGTCATCAAACCGCTGACTCTGAAATTAAAACAGTGATTATTAATGTCGGTCCTGTGGCTGATGATGCGGTATTGAAAGTCACGCGTGTTGAAGCAAATGAAGATCAACGGATTGATTTATCAAGCCATATTACTTTGACATCATTGGATGATAATACCGATGGTTCTGAGGCTTTATATCTACAAATTTCGGCATTGCCTGATGGTGCTGTACTGTATCTTAATGATCAGCTACTGACGCCAAATGCCGATGGCGTATATGAGATTTCATACCAAGAACTAAGCGGTCTATCAATGCAACCGCCGTTAGACAGTAATGTCGATTTTAGTATTACGGTTAATGGTGTTGTTCGTGATGTCGCACAAGTGACAGATGCGAACGGTCAAGTGACGACTGAGACCAGTGAAAAAAACATCGGTCCTCAGTCGATTGATATTACGTTAACGGGTGTGGTTGATGTTCCTAAAATTGAATCTGAAAATTCAAATTGGACACCATTAGCTGACGGTAAAATTGGTTTACAAACCACGATAAAAGAAGATGGTGAAGCACACTTTGACTTTAAGGTGGTATCGGGAGAACACACTATTGGGGGTGCAACCGATGGTTCAGAAACATTAAGTGCTGTAATTTCAGGTATTCCAGATGGAGCCAAACTTTACGATCAGAATGGTAATTTGCAGACATTAGTTTATGCCGGTGACGATGCAAATGGTCAACCAATTTACCAAGTTAATTTAGGGACATTAAATGATGTAGTTATTGTTCCACCAGAAAATAGCGTGGAAGATATTACATTAGATGTACGCGTTGTTGTGACTGAAAACGATGGTGCGAGTATGGCGTTTAATGGCGAACTTATTATTCATGTTACGCCAGTCATTGATGCGGATAATTACACCACGACATCAACTGGTTTTGAGGATAATAATGAAGATGGCAAGCAAATTATTGAAACCATCATTAATTGGCAGCCATCGCTGACTGATCCACAAGAACACATTACTGGTTTAGCGTTGAGCGGATTACCTGCAGATTATCGGTTATTTATTGATGGTGTAGAACTGAATACAGACACTAATGGTAAAGTTGGGTTGACTTCTCAGCAGTTAAACACTTTATTAAACGGTGGCAAATTAACGGTTACTGCACCACAAAATTCAGATCAAGATATTACCTTAACTTCAACGGTAACGGTGTCGCAAACAGATGTTGATGGTAATAAAGAAACGGTAACCAAAGATATCACAGGTACATTAGTTGTAGATATTAAAGCCGTTGTTGAAGCTAACGGTCACTTAGTGGTTGATAATAATGGCACCGTTATAAGCACAATTGTTTCTGGTACTGACGGTGTAATTGATCTGTCTCATAATGCAGGATCTGACGGCCAAATTATTTGGCAGAATGATGATACTTCAAGCTCGGAAGTGATTCAGCAAGTGGTACTTGGTTCGGAAGAGCATCCAATTCCTATCGGCTTTGTAATTATTGGTGGCATTAATAACGGTAATGGTAGCTGGACGGTGCCGCAATCATCACTAGATGACTTAAAGATAATTGCGCCAGAAGGGTTTAATGGTCAGTTAACCCTTAATATCAATGCGCTTGTTCAAGATATGAGCGAAGACGGTGATGTGAGTGATAAAGTTAACAAACAAGATACGATCACTCTCGATTTTAGCGCTAATACTGAAGATCATACTGAAAAAGCTGCCGATATCATTGTCGATGATAGTTATATCGTAACGGGTACTGAAGATCATAGTGTTACTCTTGGTCAGCAAATAATGAATAATATCCTTACCATCAATACAGCTAACGATGATCAAGTTCACGATGATTTTACCTTAGTAATCAAAGCCGATAATTTACCTCAAGGTGCAACAATTTCTGGGGCTGATTTTGACCACGTTACTGGTGAGTATGTATTAAAAGTACCTGTTGACGCTATTAATGGTACGGTTGATCTGTCTGGCATCACATTAAACCTCCCTGCTGACTACGCCGGAGATTTTAAATTTGATGTTACATATGTCACCACAGATACCGATAGTGGGGATTACATAATCAAAAATGACACCATTGCTGTGCAAGTTGCACCACAAGTTGATGGTCCTAAAAATGTCGAAATCACGGTTGTAGAAACTGATGGCTTAAACGCCGATAAGCAGCCGATCTCGACTTCTGATGATAAGCAAGAGCAGGTATACGACAATATTGCTTATGAAGATGGTGATATTAAACTCGATCTTTCTATGAGTTTAAAAGATACCGATACATCAGAGACTGATGGTAAAGAAACGATACAGTCAGTAACCCTAATATTAGCTGATACTACCAATGGCGTATTTATTGATATTAATGGCAATGTGCTAGGAACATCAATTACGGTTGATCAAAGTCAGCTTGATAATATTCACTTTAGACCTGCACTTGATTTCAGCGGTAAGGTCGATATTAATGTCAGTACGACAGTGGTGGATACTGTTATTTATGATCAAACTAGCGGGGCGACAGTCACTGACACGAAATCTTTTGATAGTACGGTTAGTTTTGATGTAATTGCTGTGAATGATGAAATCAAATGGCAAGGTATTGATGCACCGATTGTTGGTGATGAAGATACTGCTATTCCATTGGCAGGAATCAGTGGTTCTTTAGAAGATGTCGATGGCTCTGAGCATATTGTTTCGATGAAATTAGAAAATGTGCCAGATGGTTTTATCATTGAAGGTGCTGTTAATAATGGCGGTGGTGTATGGACAATTGCTGCATCTGGTGAAAGCTTTGATTTAAGTGATATTAAAGTGCGTCCACCCCATGATTTCAGCGGTACAGTTGATATTAATATTGTGGTTTATTCAAAAGAAGACTCACTGGATAAACCAGCAGAGAATCGTGAAACTATCACTATCGATGTACAGCCGATTGCCGATAAAGTAGATACTGATATTACACCTAATGTTACCGGTGATGAAAATAGTCCTATTACGCTTGATTTAGGCATTAAAGCTTATGATGACGAAAATAGCGTTAAGAACCCAAATACAAATATACATGAAAATGGAGCTGAATCATTACAAATAATCATTACTAATGTTCCTGATTCAAGTTCGTTTACCTTGCCAGATGGGGTTGATGGCAGTGTTGAAAAGCAAGCTGATGGTTCATGGATAATTAAAGTGACAGGTTCTGAACTGGATACATTAATTTTCCATCCGGGTGATGCTAACAATCAAACGGTTATTGACGGCAGTATTTGGAATGGTGATTTGAATCTCGATATTCGTGCGGTTGATAATGGTGTTGTTGGTACCGACAGTGTTGCAGTTGATAAGACTATCCATGTTGATGTTATTCCTGATAATGATGCACCAGTAAACCATTTACCTTCAGATCCATTAACGGTTGATGAAGACGCTACACTAGTGATTAATGGTTTGCAAATTACCGATGTTGATAGCAATGATCATGATGCAGTAATGGATATGACTGTCACTCTAAGTGTTGAGCACGGTCAGCTTGCTATTGCCTCGGGTGTCGATACATCGGGCTTAACCATCACTGATAATGGTGATGGTAAGTTGATTATCAATGGTGATTTAAACTTGATTAATCAACTTTTAGATCATGGAATTAACTATACCGGTGATAAAGATTTTAACGGTACTGATAGCCTGACTATGACCACTAATGATAATGGTAATTCAGGTGCCGGCGGTCCATTAACCGATACTGATAGTATTAATATTACAGTTAAGCCAGTTAACGATGCGCCTGTAAATACTGTACCAGCAGCATTTGATGTTAATGAAGATAGTAGCCATGTTATTACAGGCTTGAGCATTGCAGATGTTGACGCTAAAGAAAGCGGTACTTCGGGGCAAATGACAGTTGAGCTTAGTGTTGAACACGGCCAACTTGCTATTGCTGCGGGTGTCGATACATCAGGTTTAACTATTACTGATAATGGTGATGGTAAGTTAGTGATAAGCGGTGATATCGATAAGATTAATACCTTGCTTGATGCGGGTATTAAATACACTGGTGATGAAAACTTTAATGGTAGTGATCAGCTAACCATGACTACATCAGATAACGGTAATGTCGGTAGCGGTGGCGTGTTAACCGATGTGAGTACGGTTGATATCACAGTAACACCGGTTAATGATGCACCTGTAAATACAGTACCAGCAGCATTTGATGTTAATGAAGACAGTAGCCATATTATTACTGGATTGAGCATTGCAGATGTTGATGCCAAAGAAGGTGGTACATCGGGACAAATGACAGTTGAGCTAAGTGTTGAACATGGACAACTGGCGGTTATTGCAACCGATACTCAAGGGCTAACGATCACTGATAATGGTGACGGTAAGTTAGTGATAAGCGGTGATATCGATAAAATTAATACCTTGCTTGATGCGGGGATTGAATACAGTGGCGATCAAAACTATAACGGTAGCGATCAGTTAACCATGACCACTTCTGATAACGGTAATGTCGGTAGCGGTGGTGCGTTAACCGATGTGAGTACGGTTGATATCACTGTCGATGCGGTCAATGATGCACCGGTCAATGATGTACCTACCACGATTACTGCGAGTGAAGATACTGCAACAGTTGTGGAAGGTATAAAAGTTACCGATGCTGACTTTAATGAGCTTGCCAATAATGAAGCGATGTCGGTGACATTAGCGGTTAATCATGGCTCACTATCGATTACATTACCGACAAATAGTGGTGTTGAAGTTACTGATGATGGTAGCGGTAATGTGGTTCTGAAAGGTTCAATGGCAGATATCAACGCGGTACTTGATAGTGGTGTGAGCTATACTGCAGCTGAAAATTTCAGTGGCATTGATGAATTGACCATTACAACCAATGATGGTGGTAATACCGGCTCAGGTGGCAGTCTATCGACGACCAATAAAGTCAATATTACCGTCACACCAAAAGCGGATATGCCATCCTTAAGTTTAAGTTCGGATCATATTCAAACCGCTGCGATTCAAAGCTCATTAGGGACAATGTTGCCTTTGATTGGCTTAATTGCTGCAGCGTCAGCTGATGCTTCTGAAACACTGACTGTTAAACTTAGTGATTTAGGCTCAGCTCAGGTTGTTGATAAAGCTGGCAATGTTATTGGTACCGACTTAGGTAATGGTGAGTGGCAAATTACTGCGCAAGATCTGAATGATGTTTATATTAAAGATCTTACTCAAGGTACACACACAATCAGCGTTGTTGCAGTATCGACTGAATCTGATGGTTCTCAAGCAATATCACCAGCGGTTAATATTGATGTCGTGGTTGATGATCTTAGTGTAACCAATAATATCATTGGTCAGAATAGTGCGTCGAATCAAGCGAATTTAGTGATTGATAGTACTGCTGAAGCAACCCTGTTTGGCGGTGACGGCAATGATATTCTCGTAGGTGGTTTAGCATCTGATATTTTAGTTGGCGGTCGAGGTGATGATATTCTGTGGGGAGGTGATCTTGATGGCCATGGCGATGGTGTTAAAGATACTTTCTTATGGTCTGAAGCTGATTTTGGTACTGCTAATGCGCCAGTGACAGACACTATTATGGATTTTGAAGTGGGTATTGATACCATTAATCTTGGTGATGCGCTTAATAGTCAGGATATTCAATCTGTTGAAGATTTGAATAATCGTTTGAATATCGTAGAACAACAAGGCAATACTGAAATTCAGATTTTTGATGATCAACATCAAGTTGTGCAAAACATCATATTAGATGGTGTTAGTTATAATGATCTCTTTGGTGATAACGCTGCTAGTATGACAAATGCTGATAAATTGGATGCATTACTTAATAGTGGTAATCTTGAGTTAAGTGATAATTTTGGTAATCAACAAGATAATATCTTGACTGCTGATAACCAAGGCGAGTCTTTGTGTGGTTTCGGTGGCAACGATATTCTTGCTGCTGGTCAGGGTAATGATATTTTAACCGGTGGTAGTGGTGATGATGTGTTCATATGGCATGAAACATCGCTTTCGGCGGTGGAAAATACGGATACCATTACTGATTTTGAGTTAGATAAAGATCAAATTAACCTTTATGACTTATTGACTGATGATAATAATAGTATTGTTGATATGGATGTTTTATTGAAACATGTGAGTGCTGATGTTGATGATAACGGCAATCTTAATCTTGAAGTGAATAGTACTCAAGGGCAGTCACAGCATATTGTGTTAGAAAATTTCAACCCACAACATGATTTAGGCTTAGTAGATAGTGCATCTTCTGCTGATATTGTGTCATCCTTGTTCAATCATAATGTGTTTCAAGTTGATAATAATCATTAACGATTAATTAAACTAAAAAAGCAGCTTTGAATAGCTGCTTTTTTGATAAAACAAAGAGAAAGAGTGATGAAAAAAGGGCTAATTGGTGGTTTGCTGCTATTAAGTTCAGGTGCAGTATATGCGCAAAGTTGTCCTGTTAACGTACCTAATCCAATTCATATTGATAAAGGAAACGTGTCTGTTTATGAAGCAGGAAAGCCAAAGTTATTAATAGATGATAATAATAATTTGTTTATTAATGGTAAGCAGGTTGATCTTAATACGATGCAACAGCAAGCATTAACAGCTTACAGCGATAATATGCAGACCTATTTGCCACAGATGGCAGCGTTAGCTCAACAAGGCACAGACCTAGCATTAGCAGTATTGAAAGATGTATCAAGTAGTTTTAACTCACAAACTGCATTTGCTAAAGTACAGACATTGGTGAAACAATTAAGTGAGCAGGCGCAACATAAATTTTATAATGCGCAAGGTGATTTTGTGATGCCTGCTGATGTGTTTAGTAGTATGGATACCACCTGGAAAACAGAATTTGAAAATGCGATCCAGCAAGTTACTGTTGAATCAATATCAAGTGTATTAACGGCACTTGGTGATGAAATGAAACATGGCGATCTCGATTTTAGTCAAATGCAGACTAAATTTTCGAAGTTAAAGACGCAGATCACTGATACTGTGGCTCAGCATAGTGGTGAGATGAAAGTAAAAGCGAATGATTTATGTGGCTCAATTGAAGGCTTAGCTAAACAAGAGCAGCAACTACAACAAATTATTCCACAGTTGCAAGATATACCAATGTTTAAGAGTAATGCTAATGCAAGATAATCAAAAATAGCACTTAAGGGTGCTATTTTTATTGGTATTTACGCCTACACTTGATAGATAAGACATCAGTGTCATGCTTAACGTTGGTGAATGTTACTGCTTGTAAATTTGTTCGCTAAGTCAATGGAGCGCTATATGTTAAAGATTTTAATTATTTTTGGTCTATTAGGCTTTGCATATTGGGTGATTCGCTATTTATCAAAGTCACAACAAAATCAGATTGTCACAGGCCTTGTTGCAGTATTAGGCTCTGCGGCAATCATCTTTATTGGATTTGAACTCTTTCGTTAAAGTAAATCAGTTAGGGCAATGCCAATACCGAGTCGTTGTTGTTTATGGTTGTAATCAATGAGATTTTCACCATAACCTGTTGAGTATTTTGTATAACCTCGTAATTTACCCCATAGCGGGAAGGTCAATCCCAATTCACCGTAGCCTTTGTGAGTTGCAAAGTTTTGGCGGCCAGTAAAACTAAATTCGTAATCTTGCCATTTATAAACTGCATTCATCTCATAATGCCCCATATAATCGATGATATCTGGATTGTCATCGCCAGTCGCAGAAGATGGTGTTTGTTTTTTATCTTCAGGTATTCGCCACCACGGGCGTAGTGATAGTGCTAAATTGCCTTTCTCAATGATCAGATCTGTATAGACACGGTTCCAGCTTCTCGATAAGCCCTGAGTGCGACCATTTGATTGGTGTTCAATACCCAGTGTCATCCAAGTTTTAGTGCCAAAGGGGGCCCATGGTGTGGGGGCAAGATAAAATATTTCAGGACGATAATTGGTTTCTCTAAACGGACGCGAAAGATCAGCGGCATACACTTGCCAATATGACTCTAAGGTGAAAGCGACAAATAAGCCATCATCATCAATCAATAAATCACCATAATTTAATGGCGTTTTAAAACTAATTTGAAACTCCGCCTCAGCATTTTTCATCTTACCAGCCCATGGACTATCTTTATAAGCGGCATCATTAATGCTGTCTGTCATGACGATCGGTAGAAAATAATTCATGCGATGGGGAGTAATAACGAAGCGGTTAAATGCTGTTTTACGTTCATTTTGTAAGCGTTGAGAAACAAGCGTTGGTAGGGCTTCTTCTGGTGTAGCTACTGCTGAAATGTTGTTTGTACAATGTAAACGGATGTCATTGAGTGTCAAGTTGCCACTTTGGTTTTTTGCTGCATTTAGTAGGCAAGCATCATATTCTTGAGTCGTGCTTGCAGCCGCAGTACTCGCAATAAATAATGAAGAAGTAAGGCAAGCAGTATAGATACATCTCACAATGAACAATTATCCCTAAAAGTTAAACAATAAACAGGTTATTAATCCGTTGTTATATTGTCATTAGTGTACCTAATTAGTCACTATATTTATTAATATTAAGTCAAATATTTGTAAAACAAAAACGCCGTCTAAAGATAGACGGCGATTATTGTTTAACGTGCAGTTTTTGAGTGCTGTATTAGCTATGCGCCACTGCGACTACGTGTTGGTTTGCCATTTGGGCGACCCCCTGTTTTACCATTACGGTTAGTCGGGCGACTATTTGGTTGGGCAGGCTTTCCATTACGGTTACCATTGGTACTGGTGTTATTATTACCACCACGGTTACTGCTAGTGCCTGTTTTTGCTGTATTGTTACTACGTGAGCCGTTTGGTTGCGGTTTACCATTACCTACAGGTTTACCATTTCGATTACCTTGAGGGCGTTTACCATCGGTACGAATATCTGGCTGATTTGGGTTCTTAGTTGCAAAGCGCTTAGAACCATGACGACCTGAACCACGGCGTTCTGCTGGTGTCATTTCTGCTTCACTACCAGCTTCTGGTACTAAACAATTAGGGCGATTACCAATAAGGTACTTCTTACCCATTGTCGTTAGTGCATCACGAATAAGAGGCCAGTTTAGTGGATCATGGTAACGTAAGAGTGCTTTATGCAGTCGACGTTGACGTTCACCTTTAGCAACAAATAAATCCTCACGACCTTTGTACTTCACTTTCTTTAATGGGTTAGTTTCAGAGTGGTACATTGCCGTAGCATTACACATTGGTGATGGGTAGAAGTTTTGTACCTGATCGCACTGGTAATCATTTTGTTTAAGCCACAATGCAAGGTTCAACATGTCATCATCAGTTGAGCCTGGATGCGCTGAAATAAAGTATGGAATCAGGTATTGTTTTTTGCCTGCTTCTTGACTGTATTGTTCAAACATTGATTTAAAGCGGTCATAGGTACCCATGCCCGGCTTCATCATCAGATCAAGTGTGCCTTTTTCTGTATGTTCCGGTGCGATCTTTAAATAACCACCAACATGATGAGTAACAAGTTCACGCACGTATTCTGGCGATTCGACAGCTAAATCATAGCGCACACCAGAGGCAATCATGATCTTCTTGATCCCCTTAACATTACGAGCATTACGATATAAATCAATTAGATGTTTATGATCGGTATTTAGCTTCTCACAAATTTTAGGGAAGATACATGATGGGCGACGACAGTTAGCTTCTGCACGTGTGTCAGAACAGCCAAGACGATACATGTTCGCTGTCGGGCCACCTAAATCAGAAATAGTACCAGTAAAACCAGGAACTTTATCGCGAATGTCTTCTAGTTCATTAAGAATAGATTCTTGAGAACGGTTTTGAATAATACGACCTTCGTGCTCGGTAATTGAACAGAATGAACAACCACCAAAACAACCACGCATGATGTTAACCGAGGTTTTGATCATGTCATAAGCTGGAATTTTTGCTTTGCCGTAACTTGGGTGAGGTACGCGAGCAAACGGTAATCCAAATACAAAATCCATCTCTTCAGTTGATAATGGAATTGGTGCACGGTTGATCCATAATTCACGATCAGCATGTTTTTGAATTAATGCGCGTCCAGAATAAGGGTTGGTTTCTAAATGCATGACACGGCTTGCGTGAGCATATAAAATACGGTCATTGGCTAGCTTTTCATAAGATGGCAGACGGACAACCGTATTTTCTGCGTCGTGGCGCGATGGACGAACGTGAATTACCTGTGGCTGCTTTTCTTTTTCTTCTTTATTAGATGCACAAGTTTCTTCGGTTGCATAAGGGTTTTGCATCACCATTGGACGACCAGGCTTTTCAATACGTGATGAATCAATTTCCTGATAACGCTCAGGAATGTCTTTGATCATTACTGCAGTGCCTGCAATATCAGTTAATGACTTGATATCTTCGCCATTTGCGATACGGTGTGAGACTTCAACCAATGCACGTTCAGCGTTACCAAATAACAGAATATCAGCCTTCGCATCCATTAATACTGAGCGACGAACTTTGTCAGACCAGTAATCATAGTGTGCAAGGCGACGTAAACTTGCTTCAATACCACCCAGCACGATAGGTGCTTCTTTATAGGCTTCACGGCAGCGTTGTGAATACACCAATACGGCACGATCAGGACGTTTGCCACCTTCATTGTTTGGAGTGTAAGCATCGTCTTTACGCAACTTACGATCCGCGGTATAGCGGTTGATCATTGAATCCATATTGCCGGATGTAATACCAAAATAAAGATTCGGTTTACCCAATGCCATAAAATCGTCTTTATTGTCCCATTTAGGCTGCGCAATAATACCCACGCGAAAACCTTGAGACTCAAGTAAACGACCAATAACAGCCATACCAAAACTTGGATGGTCAACATAGGCATCACCAGTAACAATGATAATGTCACAGCTGTCCCAGCCAAGAGCGTCCATCTCTTTTCTAGATGTTGGCAAGAATGGAGCTGTGCCATAGCATTCAGCCCAATACTTAGGATAGCTATCAATAGGAGTTACTTTAGTGTGCATGTTTTGACCTCTATATTTTGAGGCGGGAATTATAGCGGCTCATAAAAAGGCTGGCTAGTGATTATAAATCTTGATGTTAAACAAAGTTTTTAATAAATCGTGTTCTGACTCTTAATGATAGTGGTTTATTGTGTGACTGAAGGCGCGAAAATATAATTTATTATGTAATAAACGGTGCATTGAGGATGAATAACTTACCACTCAATACGCCGATAATTAAGCCGTTAAGAAGAGGTGATGCCTGACTGTAAGCTTCTTACATCCGATCCATCAGGGCTTTGATATACAGCAAGATCAAATTGGGGCAAAATCGCTAATACATGGTCAAAAATATCAGATTGAACTGCTTCATAAAAAGCCCATCGAGTATCATTAACAAACACATAAATTTGCACGGGTAGACCTTGTGCTGTTGGCTCTAATTCACGCACCAAAAAGGTCATATCTTGACGAATTTTCTTGTTTTGCTTTAAGTAAGCCTCTAGGTAAGCACGAAATACCGTAATATTGGTAAGCTGTAATGCATGCGCATCACCGCTGGCTATTTCAGTGTTTCTTTTCGTTATAAAATCTGCCACATAAGGGAGCTGAGCTAATTTTTGTTGTTGTTGTTCATCTATAAATTTAATCGTTTCAATATCTATTAGCACTGAACGTTTGATGCGTCTCCCTCCAGATTCCTGCATTTGACGCCAGTTAATAAATGAGTCTTGTACCAGAGCATAGGCTGGGATATTGGTCACAGTATTGTCCCAGTTTTTTACTTTAACAGTTGTTAAAGAGACTTCATCAATACTACCGTTAGCGCCATATTTATCCATTTGGATCCAATCACCCACTTTTACCATTTGGTTAGCTGACAGCTGAATACCAGCCACAAAACCTAAAATAGTATCGCGGAAAACCAATAACACTAAACCCGTAGCAACACCTAAACCGCTTAAGAAATAAATAGGTGAACGGTTAGCTAACACTGAAATAGCAATAATAAAGCCAATAAAAAAGAGGATTAATTTTGATAATTGAACAAAACTTTTGACCGGTAGGTTACGGCTGATCTGATTAATATCTGCCATATCGTTGGTTGCATCAAGAAATGCATATGAGCTTCTGACTAGAACGATAATCAGCCACAAGCTAAGCGTACGATCAATAAAGCTACTGAGAATGGCATGTTTATCTAATACTAGCGGTATAACAAGATTGAGTACCATTGCTGGAATAGTCAGTGATAATTTTTCAAAGACTTTATGGCGCACCATAACGTGTCCCCATGTTGCTTGGGAACGTTTTATGGCTGAGCGTAATAATGTAAGTAAGCCCCAACGCACAAAGACATAAGATAAGAATGCAAGGGCACAGCAAAGCACCATAAAGATGGCGGTTGATATATTATCTTGTGGTTGAACATTGATCCCCAGCTGTGACATGCCATTAGCAATGTCTAAGCGTATTTTATGGCTCAAAACTGAACTCCATACTCACACGGTGAATAAATAAATGTTGCATGATGATTGCTTAATATCATTATTTAATAACAGTATTAACAATGATACGAGTATATTTTAGTGGTGGCGTTTATCTTAGCATAATCATAAAGCTGCATTAGTGATAGAATCTTAGAATACCAAGTATGTATGTTCTATAAATAGTATGGAGATGATGGTGGCCAAAAAGTATTATGTGGTATGGCAAGGTCGTGAGCCCGGCATTTATGATGATTGGGCAAGTTGTAAGCAGCAAGTAGATAAATTTGCAGGTGCACGCTATAAATCATTTCCAACTCAAGCAGAAGCAACCGCCGCTTTTGGTAAACAACCTCAAGCAGTAAGATCTACAGCAGTGGGAAGTAATAAAACCACTGTAAAGCGTACAACAACCAGTAAAGGATCATTAACCAGCGAACAAGTTCATGCATTAACTGCAGAAATTAAAATATTTACTGATGGCGGTTGTGATCCAAATCCGGGTAAAGCGGGATCAGGGTTAGCATTATACCGAAACAATCAGCTCTGTGAGTTATGGTATGGCTTGTATGAACCAATGGGTACCAATAATACCGCTGAGTTAAATGCACTTAATCAAGCATTGATCTTAGCCGAACAAGCGTTGGCACAAGAGTCCACTGTCGCTATTTTTTGTGATTCGAAATATTCAATTCAATGTATTACCCAATGGGCGATAACATGGCAAAAAAATGGCTGGAAAAAAGCCGGCGGAGAGATTAAAAATCTAGCTTTAATTCAACAAATGTTTGCCCGTTACCAAGCACTAAAATCACAGCTTGTGATCCACCATGTAAATGGTCATGTTGGTATTGAAGGTAATGAATTGGCTGATCGTATGTCAATTTTAGCGGTCGATACGAAAACAGTCGACTTTTGCTTATACCAACCGCCTTATGATTTGGCTGCGTTACTTGCTCTTCGTGCGGGTTAAGCTCTGTTAGCTTTGGCTTAGTACAGCGAGCATACGTAAAATGTTCGCTTTATTTTCGCCACTGCCCATCATTTCTGGATTGGCTAATGCATATAAATAGCCTTCAATAGCACTACCATCAATATCAGCTCTGAAATCAATTAAATTTGCCCATTGCTCGATATCATCAGCATCAATTTCATCAGCAAGGTATTTTTCTAATACCATGATTAAATGCTGGTGGCTGACCTCAAAAGGGGGATCATTGGGGGAGTTTTCTGCATTTACAAATACTGAAAACGCCGCGTCCCGTTGAGGACCAAAGGTCAAGATTTGAATAAGGGCTTGTTGTTTGTTCATAACATCATCATGTGGTTTTGATTGATAATGGAATTGTGCCGTGAATAACAATATAAAAAAAGCCCACTGAGGCTATTTTCTCAATGGGCTTGGTATTTTTCAGTCGTTAATGTTCTATATAGTGATTAAGCGTACATCGGTACTAAGACAAATGTACCCACAATAACAGTCGCTAAACCACAGATAACAGGCACGAATGTACGTTTAACAACATCAAACGGGCTGATTTTCGCCATACCAGATGTTGCGACGATAACCCCAGAAACAGGTGAAATAGTACGACCTAAGTTTGATGCTTGTAACATTGGAATAATTAGGAAAGCAGGGCTTAAACCTAATTTACCCGCTAGCTGAGGTGCAAGTTCTACGAAAGCATAGAACGGTGCGTTACCAGAGCCTGTTGCAATAGCGGCAGCAACTGTTAGTGCTGTTAGTAGTAGCATCAATGCGAAACCACCTGCGCCAGCTTTATCTGCTAGCGCAATCAGGTTATCAATCGTACCAACTGTCATCAGTCCTTGCGCAAACACACCCGCAGCAACTAATAGCATTACTACGCCTTTAAATGCGTCACCCATACCAGCATAGCAAGACTCTAGATTGCTTAATGTCGTCTTACCATCTAAACGGTTAGTCAAGAAATCAACTAAAGCACCAAGTGCAATTGAAACGATTACAATTGTGTAAATATCCAGTTTTAAACCTGGAATGGTTTCACCGTTAAATAAGAATACGCCGATAATTGGCATGAAAGGTAAGATAGAGTAATAACCAGGTGCATTGACCTCCATTTCTGAAATATCAACACGTTCCATTGGCGTATTGTCTCTCTTATCAAGGTATTTATTCCAGAAAAACGCTGCTACAGCCATAACGATAATGGCGCAGATAGAAACAGGTAGTACCGTTTCAACGGCAAAGACGTGTAACGGTAAACCTGATTTTTCAGCTGCAACAACAACGTCACCTGATGTTGGCGATAAAATAATAGCAGCAGGTGATGCACATACCGCAGCCGCTGCTGGGCGAGAAATACCCATTGCTGTCATCATTGGGAATAGGGTTGCCATTAATAGCACCCCAAGGCCGGTTGCAGAGCTAACTGCAAGTGACATTAAACATGCCACAATATAGGCTGCAACTAATAATGCATAAGGTGATTTAATAAAAGAAAGAGGCTTTGAAAACTGTTTTACAACAACATTATTTGCACCGATGTATGTCATATAAGAGGCAAAACCACACAAAAGCATGATTTGTAAACCTAGGCCACCACCACGGTTTTGAAGCATGTATTTCACATACTCAAGTGAATCAGTTAGCAGGTTACCTGTAGATGCTACTTTTGCAGGTAAAACAGAATGACCTAATATCCCTGCAATAATTAATAATGAAACGCCAGCGGTTAATAAAACACCGGCTGCGTTATATCCTTTTACTATGTAATAACCAACGGCAATGGTAATCACCAAACCAATTAATAATTCCGTCATGGAAAACTCTCTCCTAAAATCAAATTAAATATGCATTTATGATGTTTTACGGCATTTTTTTCATAAAAGATGCGATTAATGTAGCTAAAAAACAGCTTATGAACGACTGTTAACAGTCTAAGTTATGATCTCTGGCATGCTTTTATTGATAATGTTAATAATTTGATTTTTATGATGTTAATTATTGATATTGTTATGTTTCGTAAGTGTTAAAATTGCCTTGCGTATCATTATTGTTGGCATTGCTGTTTGACGTATTCAATAAATGTTCTGTCGGCAAGTGAGAGGTAACCTTGTTTGCGCCATGCCATTGCAAGATCTAAATGAATAGGTTCAGCAAAGGGAATAGGAATAACGTTCGATTCATGGTCAGTGACTAATTCAAGTAAGGATGTGATAGCAAAGTCATGGCGAATAATTTGTAAAATCATGGGTAATAAATTAGTTTCAAATGAAATATTTGCAGTTAGATGATGTTGTTCGCAAATATGATCTAAAATTTCACGATGAAAATACCCAGGTTTAAATGCTACCAATTCTTGCCCAAAAAAATCGTCAAAAGTGATGCTTTTTTGGGTCGCAAACTCATGTTGTTCACTCACTACTGCGACCATCTGTGAACGTAATAGATGCTCTATTTGTAAACTACTCGGTACGTTATGATTAATAATAACACCAAGATCTAATTCCCCCTCAACGAGCATTTGTCGAATTGACTGGGTACCTGCTTCAACAATTGTTAATTTTAAATTGGGGTAGTGGCTTTTAAAGCCCATCAGTATTTGAGGAAAAAAATAGGATCCCAGCATACTTGGCACTCCAAGTCGTACTTCGCCTTTTTCTAATCCGCGTAACTCTTTCATCGCTAAGGTTGCATCGTCGATTTTTTGTAATATTTGTTTAGCATGTATAAGCAACACTTCACCTTCTTGAGTGAGGCTAACTTTGCGTTCATTACGATAAAATAATGTCAGATCTAATTGCTGTTCAAGTTTTTTGATTGCTACGCTAAGTGCTGGCTGTGCAATATGAAGTTGCTCTGCGGCACGAGTAAAATTTTTTGTTTGTGCTAATTGAGTGAAGTAAATAAGTAAACGCGTGTCCATGGCTATAATCTTTGTTTATCACTGTGATATTAATTATATATTTTCATTATTATGTAGCTATTGTTATCGTCTTGT
Organism: Photobacterium aquimaris; assembly: GCF_002954455.1. Taxonomy (GTDB): domain Bacteria; phylum Pseudomonadota; class Gammaproteobacteria; order Enterobacterales; family Vibrionaceae; genus Photobacterium; species Photobacterium aquimaris. The sequence goes on along the minus strand of NZ_MSCC01000001.1, from coordinate 1,635,579 downwards.
CACGTTATGTTTAGTTTTTGAAAATAGATATTTCTACCCTAATGACATCCTGGGATAGGCATAGATCGTTTAAAGGTGAGATCATGATCGAGATAAACACATTAGCCTATAAGAAAACCAGTTTTGCACTGGCATTAGGGTCATTTATCGTTTTTTGTAATTTATATTTATTTCAGCCAATGCTGCCGTTGATGGCGAAAGAATTTGCTGTGTCCGCGACTCAAATTAACTGGGTATTAGCGGCAACAACATTAATGCTGGCAGTATGTTTAATTCCGTGGGCTATTGCTTCTGAGATAGTCGGACGACGATTGATCATGGTGATCAGCTTATTATTGATGCCCATTGTGGGGATCGTGATGGTTTTCACTCAAAATTTATTGAGCCTAACTTTAGTACGCGCGGTGATGGGGGTTTCAGTTGCAGGCTATGTTGCTGTTGCCGTGGCTTATATGGCTGAAGAGTTTAGTCCTACAGCATTAATGTTAGCGGTTGGTAGCTATATTAGTGCTAATTCATTAGGAGGCATTGCAGGACGATTATATGGCGGTATTTTTGGTGAGCAACTTGGCTGGCATTGGGCGGTATTTGGAATGGCGGTTATGAGTTTAATTGGGGCTATTGTAGTAATTAAATTATTACCGCCACAGCAACATTTTGTTCGTCATAACCATCAACTGTACGTACATGGTCGACAGTTAATCGCACATCTTAAACAACCAATATTATGGCTAGCAATGTTAATTGGTGGAATAAATTTTGCTTTATTTATTAATCTTTACTCAGTGACTGGATTTAGATTAGTAGCTGCACCATTTAATTTGCCATTAAGTTGGGCATCATTAATTTTTGTTTGCTATTTAAGTGGCACCATCACATCACGTTTAAGTGGTCGTTGGGCAAGTAAGTTCAATCCAATATCAGGGATGATTTTAGGAGGGATTTTAAGTTTGGTGGGAATGTGGTTAGGATTAGTTGAATCACGTATTACTATTTTAATCAGCTTACTGTTATTGAGCTCAGGCGCATTTTTTACTCATTCATTAGCTTATGCTTGGGTAAGTCATCATGCCAAAGTCGCTAAAGCAACGGCTACTGCGCTCTATTTAGTTCATTATTATGTTGGTGGTAGTTTAGGGGGATTTTTGTTGATTTACTGCTGGCAGCATGGTGGTTGGAGTATGGTTGTTACTGGCGGTACAGTATTGTACTCACTAATGTTTATATTATGTGGGTACTTAATGAAAGCCAAGCAACAACCTATTTTACAACCCCAATGAGGCAATAAGCGTGGCTAATCGATCGCGATAGTTAATGTGTAATGGCTGCTCTCACCGCGGCGAGCAAAGGCGCGATATTGACCAATGCGAATAGTGTATTTGCCATTGTAAGGTAATACATATTCGCCATTGTCATTAATATCAGCAGAATATGGAGTTAAATCAGCAATCCGTTCAAGTTTTGAATCGAGAAGAATAACCCATAATTTAGTACTTTTGGTGTCGAGGGTTACTTTTAAATGCTGATCTTTTTTAGCATAAAAAACATAATTATTAACATCATAGTTGGCTGTTGTCGCGACATACTGCTCACTGCTAGTTCCGGTTTTAAAATGAACCGCTTCATTGCTATCAGCAGCGATAGCCATAAAAGAACAGCTGCTTAATATCAGTGCAGTAAACAATAGCCCTAGTGGTTTTAGAAATAACATAATATGTTGACTCAATCGTTAGATAAACCTATCTCGCTAACCATTGAGCGAGTTAAAAGTACGCAGTATTTAATCGGGGGGAACACTGCGTACTTGATTAGTATTATCAAAAAGAGCCGATTGGTAAAGGTGTGTTTAGTCAGCTAATGCCATAGCCAGTAAACTAACTGGATGAATTGTTGTTAAATCAGTGTTTTCCTCAATTTGCCATTTACAGGTTTCACAATCAGTTATTGCATAATCAGCATTGGCATGGCGTATTTTTTGAAATAAGTCCTGGCCAATTTTTATTGAAGTATCATAATTTTCAGTTTTAAAACCATAAGTTCCTGCTAAGCCGCAACATTGGCTATCTAATACCTCAAGTTCTAAACCTGGAATCATTTTCAGTAATTCAATGGTATATAAACTCCCTCCAGTGCGCTCTAGGTGGCACGGAGTATGGTAGACCACTTTCTTATTAATAGGTTTTAGCTTAGGGGTATTGCCATTCATAAATGCTTTAAGTAGAAAACGGGTCACATACTCAATTCGATCGGCAACGTTAGCATTATCAACTTTTAAAACATGTGGATATTCCTCTCGTAAGGTAAACGCACAAGTTGAAGAGGTTGAAACAATGGTAGAATTATATTTTTCAACAACCGCTGCAAAACTTTGAGTATTGAGCAATGCGTTTTTCTTGGCTTTATCAAAGAAACCATTAGCAATCAGTGGTACACCACAACACTTTTCTTTTTTTAGTAATTGCACACCAATGTTCATTGCATTCATGACCTTGATGAAATCTTTACCTAATTGTGGGTGATTATAATTTACATAACAGCCGTGAAAATAATGTACTTGTTGTGGATAGTGAGTTTGGTTATGGCAGTGTTTTTTATACCATTGGCGAAAAGTACCATGGGAATATTTAGGTAAACTTTTATGGTCATGAACCCCAATGGTTTTATGCATAACTTTTTTAACCGGTTTCATGCTGGTAATCGCATTGACGATTGGTGCGAAAGGGGTCGCGACAGATCCCATTAAATCGGTATGGCTAAGGACAAAATCACGAATAGTTTTAATATTTAGATCGTGTTTAGCATGTTTACTGCGCGCAACAGCAATCATGTCACCAATTTTAACGCCAGAAGGACACGCGGTTTCACATCGTTTGCAGTTGGTGCATAGCTTGAGCATATCATCATAAAATTCCGCGCTTTTAATCCGTAATCGCTCGCCATCAGGACCACATTGTTTAGGGCCAGGGTAATTAGGATTGGCTTTAGCAACAGGGCAATAAACGGTACATACGGTGCATTTAATGCATTGGTCAAAACTGGTATCTTGCTTGAGCATTAGATATTGCCCTCTGCTAATGATGGAAAAATAGCGCTTGATTGATGGTTGTTCTGTAAGGCGATCATTGATTGTGCCGCATGAAAACCGCTACTAATAGCAACACCGCTGCCACAGCCTTCAAAGACAGGGTTGTAATGCGCCAAAATAGCCCCTGCACAATAGAGATTGGTAATGGTATTACCGTTAAGGCTTGGTTGTAGTTGCTGATTAGTTTCAACGCCCATGCCTAGAAATTGATGCGGTTGATTGCTGAAAAATTGTGATTGATACCAATGCTGGTGGTTGGTTGATGCTAATGGTGCGATATCTAATCCAAAAATGGCTTCTTCAATATGATGGCGTTCTGCATGTAAACCACGGCTAAAGAAACTACCACTAGCGAGTAAGTAATGATTGGCAACTAGTGGCATGTCACCATGGTGGCGAGTGAAAATACGTTGTAATTGGTTATTCTCAAATTCACCATGAGTCACTTCATCACCTGCAAGAATCAACCCACCTAACGATTTATAATAGCTTTTCATCGCATCTTCTAAACGAATGCCAAGTAGCGATGGCGGCATGGTTGGAATTTCACACAGTGTGTAACCGGTTAACTGTTCAATTTTTTTGATGATCTTAATGCCAGTACCGTTACCAAAGACAGCTGGAAGAACCACCAGATCTGCCTCGCCAATGGTATTTTTCATGGCTAACGCAAAACGTTGTAGTTTATTTTCATCGGCTAAGACACGAGAAATATCAATCGAGCGGTATTCACACGGATTACGCTGCATGAGTTCTACATCAGGTAATGCAACAGCTGCAGTGGTAATTTCTACGTTAGCAAAGTGGGGTAGTAGACGTAAGTTATCGGCTGCTAATTGGGGCTGAAAATCACGGAAACCATCAATCGTTACTAATGCGAGTCTATGTAATGCTTGTGCGGGTTCAAACATCGGAAAAGGGTGTACTGTTGATTGTGATAACCATGTCGCTTTAAATGTTCCCATTGGAGTAATGCGCAAATGGTTACAATCATCAGCTTGATGATGCAGTTCAATGCCAATATTTGCTATTGTCTGTTGATACCAATCAATCGCTTGACGAGTAATATCAAGCCCTAATTTACTGTAAGGATGCTGTGGTGATTGAGTAGTTAAGGTGTCAAATTCATTAAAAGGATATTGGATTGCAGTGCCATTAGGTAAACGGCTTAACACATCAATTGATCCTGACGAAAAATGGAGTGCACTTTGACCTGCAGCAATAACGGCTGTTTTAAGTCCAGCTTGAGCACAACGGATCGCACAAGTTAAGCCTGCAACACCACCACCAATAATTATATTATCAAAATTCATTATTTTTCCTCGTCTTGTGGCTGGTTAGTATTGGTAGATGTTGTTGCTGGTGGAATATCACTGACACCAAATAGACCTTCATAAATCCAATAAGAAAACTCGCCTTCGCGTAAAGCATCTCCCCAAAAAACAGGTTTAATGCCTTTCCAGCGTTCTTCAAGAAAATCACTCAAAATATGGCTTGCATGGTTGCCATCAGTGTTGCCATATTCAGCAAATAGTCCAGCTGCTCGATAAGAACATAATTCCCCTTGGCAAGGTCCCATACCAACGCGAGTACGACGGCGTAAATCAACTAAGTTATGCACATCAAGTTGCTTGATGGCATATTCAACTTCACCACAAGTTACCATTTCACATTCACAAATAATGGCTTGGCTTTTCTTATCATCGGTTAAAAATTGTTGCGCGCGCTCACCGTGGCGGTAATAAGCAGATTGATAAACTGGTTTGGCTAAACTGGCTGTGTGCTTAATGGCTTTAGGTTGTTCGGAGCCCGGTAATGGTCGTTGGTGAGTGGTACAAGGGGTGGTATTCCCGAGTTTTATGGCAACCAAGTCGGTGGTCCATTCAGCCATCATGCGATAGGTCATTAACTTACCGCCAGTGATAGTAATAAAACCATCCATGCTATCGCGTTCAGCGTGATCTAATAGCACGATCCCGCGGCTAATATTACGGCCGCTAGTATCACCATCGACAGCCACTAATGGACGTACGCCTGCATAAGCACGTAATACTCGAGTATTGGCCATGATCGGAGCAAGTTTGGCACCTTCCTTTAATAAAATATCAATTTCTTTACTCGTGACATGAAGGTCATCAATATCTTTATAATCAATGCGTTCTGAAGTTGTTCCAATCAATGAAATAGTATCTCCGGGAACTAAAATATCAGCATCAGAGGGCTTGCGACAGCGGTTGATCACTAAGTTATTAATACGATAATCTAAGATCAATAATGATCCTTTGGCAGGGAACATAGTGATATTAAGATCACCGTACTGGCAGATTTTCTGGCCCCAGATCCCTGCCGCATTAATTACCTGTTGAGCTCTAATTTCAAAATGAGTATTGGTTTTAAGGTTTAAACACTTAACTCCTTTAACAATGCCATTTTGTTGAATAAGGTCAGTAACAAAAGTGTGATTAAACAATTGTGCGCCATGTTCGATAGCATCAAGTGCATTTGATGAAGCAAGCCGAAAAGGATCAATGGTACCGTCGGGGACTTTTACCGCTCCAATTAAATGCGGATTACAGTTCGGCTCTAATCGTAACGCTTGTTGTGGGGTTAATTGTTCGACATCAATATCAGCACCTTGGCAGGCGCTAATAAATTGCTGTTGAAATTGAAGATCATCACTTGGCAGAGAAATAAACAATCCTTGTGTATCTTCCACACAATGACGAGCAATATTTTTAAGAATACGGTTTTCAGTAATACATTCTTTGGCTGATTCTGGATCTGTCACGGCATAGCGGGCACCAGAGTGAAGTAAGCCATGATTGCGACCTGTTGTTCCAGAGGCTAAATCGTCTTTTTCAATTAAAATGCATTTTATACCGCGCAGGGCACAATCACGCATTATCCCTGTCCCAGTTGCACCACCGCCGATGATCACAACCTCTGTTTCTAACCAAGTCGTCATGTTCGTTTCGCTTATCGTTATTGATTATATTATTAGCGTTTTAAACGCCCACTATTTTAATAGGGTTAATATGCCATTAAATTACATTCTATTTGTTGAGCGAATGCACATAAATGAGCGAACGAACATTAACATGTTCCTTTTTGTTCATGAAGTGGCTAATTGAAGATCAGTAAACGGAACTGTTAATACAAAGGTTGTGTTTAGCGGTAAAGGGGCGGCTGAGATTCGCATCTTGACGTGACTTGAGTATAATTGTGCTCCCTTAATTTTTTATGATGCTTAATATGATCGGCTATCTTGCATTTTTAATTCCGGCACTACTTGGTGCGCAATGTATTCTTACTTTAGTTCTCACCAAAGGGGAAATTTGCCCTGGTCAACGTGGTCGCGTACATAAAATGCTGCCTGTATTACTGGTTGGATGGTTATTAGCTGCGATCAGCCAAGTATGGGCAGTACTTCCGCTATTAAGCTTGTTATTTTTTACCGTCAAAGTGAAAACCAGTAAAACACGAGATTCAGGGCCTCTCATTGTGCTTTATGGTGCGAATTTGTTGGGTTTCATTTGTTGGGTGATGTTATTGCCAATGATGGATATGCCAGAAGTGTTGCTGAGTTTAGTGGCGATGGTGCTATACGGTAGCTTGCTTGCTCATGTATTACTTACGTTTTCACGCACTCGCTTACAGGCTTTTCATCGCATTTTGCCGTTTGTTGGCTTTGTGAGTGCAATAGTATCGGTACTGTTATTAGTGTGGAAAATTATCTTTATGGGTGAGGCTGCAACTGCGCCTTATACTGTTGAAGTTGTGACTTCATTAGTGTGTTTGGTGATTGCATTACTGGTATGGTCGGGGCATATTTTATTACATAAAACCGTCAACAAATGGCAGCTACTAGCAGCAGCGGCATTACTTACTTTTTCAGCCGTGATGCAATTAACCTTATTTTAAGCCATCACTGTGAATCCTAATTAGCCTTTATCTTGTTTGAGATAAAGGCTTTTTTATAGCTGAAATGTACAACAGGGAGAATTTGTAATATATCGTCTATGCTTAATGAGTTACATATAGTAATGACAATGATCATTGAAATAGTAAGGGGGATAAAATGGAAATTAATAACTTACTTGGTATGGATACCCATATTGTGATTGGTATTGTGAATGAGCGTTTACGGTTAGAGTGTTGCTCAATGGCTGAATTAACCTCTCGTTATGAGTTAAGCGAAACTGAACTGATAGAGAAAATGGCTCAGCAAGGCTATCATTACGATCCATTAAATAATCAGTTTAAGTAATAAAAAAGGAAATATAGGATAACTCACTAATTAGGTGGGTTATTTTGTTAGTGTGTAAAAATGTACTCAAATTAATATGAGGCTTTATTACTTGTTCGCTAAATATACATATTGTTATTAAGTGAATATATATTTTTTCGAATAACATTCAAAATGTTATTGTCTATTTTTCAATTTTAATATAAATATCACTGTCAATAAAATGCTTGCAGAGTATTATTGTGCTCTTTTATAAATTTATTATTACTTTATATATTTAATAATATTAAAAATTTGAGACAGTAAACAACGATGATAATAAAAAAATATTTATTCATAGCGATAACAGTATTTTCTACTTTATTGAGTGTTAATAGTAATGCTGCAGAAGGCGATATTATTGGTCATTGGGAAGATGCCAATGGTAATTTTTTTAGTAACGCGCTGGGAACTAATGATAGTCCAAGGATATTAATTGATAAATTGGTATATTTTCTTGATGCGAATACAGGAAAAATAAAACTGGATGATGGGCAAGGTTACTATCATACCTATATAACTGATGCAGATTGGATTTGGTATGAAAGTAGTGATTGTAGTGGTAATGGTTATTTATCAAATAATGATAGTTCATATATGGATGGAAATTTTAAAGCCCCGCCAGCAGGTGTTATTTTTGAATCAACACCTGATATTATCAATAAAAAAGTATTAAGATTTGAATATGGTAAAGGTGCTGTTATGTGGAATGAAAGTTTTCATTCTACGGGAAGAATACAACCAGACGGAAAATATAAATGTGAAAAATATGAATTTGAGCATGAGCCCCACTCATATGATCAAGTCGAGGTTAAAAATGAAATATTAAATCCACCTGAAAATATTATCGGTAATAATAAATATTCGAAATTACGTTTTTCGTATGATAATGGATCTTTTGCAATATATGCTAATGCATTACTCCCTTTAAAACTTGTTGAGAAACAAATACAGCCAGAACCGGATCCTAAACCTCGTATTGCGTATCAATCACCTGTTAATTCAGTGAGTATTCGTATTTCTTCTCAAGGAAAGCTGAGTTATGTGACTGTTAACCAAGGTCAGTCTCTTTATATCGGTGATATTAAAGTCTCTAAATTAAGCACTGGTGTTTATGACGTAACCTTTCCTGAAAGCTATATTGCAGCTGATCGAGCTCGTGATAAATTAATTTTGACCTGTAATGTGAATAGTAACAATCGCAATCAAGGTGGTGAGATGGGTATTAGTTGTTATAAACTAGATGATAAAAATATTATTAGAATTGTAACTGAATACCATAAACATCCTATTAATACTGATTTTACGTTAGGCGTAAAATGGTAGGTTATTAATATTAACAAATAACCCATTAAATACATTAATGGGTTATTCTTTATGATTTAAACCGTTTTAATACCTTGTAAATGCTGCTGGCATTGCTGTTTCGCTGTTGCAAAAAAAGCCTTCAAATAGTGGTGCTGGTATTCTGACGCTCGTACCGCAGCAAAGAGACGCCGCCATAATCCGGTGCCTAATGGTTTGCTGACAATTAATCCCTGACGGACAAAACTATCAACTGCCCAATTCGGCAATGCCGCGACTCCCATTCCCGCAGACACCATTTGTATCAACATCAGACTATTATCAGCTTGTTTCCACGTTAATGGCTCAATGGCCGCAGGGTGAAGAAAGTGCTTAACAATATCTAAGCGATGACGTTGAATTGGATAACTAAGTAGAGTTTGATCGACAAGATCGGCTGGATCTATATATGACTTAGTCGCTAACGGTGAGTGCGAAGCAACAATGAGGCGCATTTCAAAATCAAACAATGGCTCATAATGAATTTCGTTGCGGGGTTGAATATCTGATGTAATGACTAAGTCTAATTCCCCTTGAGCTAATGCCGGAATAGGATCAAAACTAAACCCAGAACAAAAATCAATATCCACATCAGGCCATAGTACCTGATATTTTTTTAAAGCAGGCATTAGCCACTGAAAACACGAATGGCATTCAATAGCCATTTGTAACCTTGCCGTTGTCTGATGTTTACTATTGGCTAGTGTTTGCTCGGCAATTTGTATTTTTGGCAATACGGTGTCGGCTAAATCAAGCAGCACTTTACCTTCAGCTGTAAAGCGTACTGGGCGTGTTTTACGTAAAAAAAGTTGACTGCCTAAGCGTTGCTCCAGATCTTTTAACTGATGAGACAGTGCTGATTGGGTTAAATATAAACTATTTGCAGTTGCAGTGAGTGATCCTGTTGCTCTCAGTACTGTTAATGTTTTTAGATGTTTAAGTTCAATCATATTCCATCCTTGGAGCATATAGGCAGCAGTTGATTGTTTTTTAATCTACTCGGTAAAGTGGTAATTGTAAACATCTGGATGGCTAAACGGCTATGTTAGCGATTGGTTTTATCAATTACTAGCATTTTAACGTGAAAAAAAATTCATGATCGTTATGAGAAAAATTACCTTGTTGTCAGCGTTATTATTAGTCACTGTGTTAGTCAATAACAGTCATCTTAGCCATTGTTTTTATATGGATTTATGATTAATACACAGTGAATTAAAGGAATATAACAATGACAGTACAATCAGAAAAAAAGGCCGGTATAACTAAAACAGTGACCCATATTTTAGGCTATCCACGTATTGGTAGTCAGCGCGAATTAAAATTTGCTCAAGAACGTTATTGGCGGGGTGAGATCGATCAATCTCAGCTTAAAAACGTTGGACAAGAGTTACGTCATCGCCATTGGAATGATCAACTTAGTGCTGGGCTAGATTATGTTGCAGTAGGGGATTTTGCTTGGTATGACCATGTATTAGGCACGAGCATGTTGCTTGGTCATATTCCAAGCCGTCATCAGCAAGGTTTTCCTGATTTAGATACCTTATTTACTGTCGCACGTGGTAAAGCGCCGACGGGATGTGTATGTGCTGCTGCTGATATGACCAAATGGTTCAATACTAATTACCATTACATCGTGCCAGAATTTACTGCAGAAGATAGTTTTAACGTTAGCTGGCAACAGTTGTTTGAAGAGGTGGCAGAGGCTAAAAAAGCAGGCCATAACGTTAAGCCGGTATTATTAGGACCAGTGTCTTATTTATGGTTAGGTAAAGAGAAACAGCAAGGGTTTGATCGATTGACATTATTACCCCGTTTGTTGACAGCCTATCAGCAAATATTAACCAAATTAACCGCACTAGGGGTTGAATGGGTACAGGTAGATGAGCCAGCATTAGCGCTTGAGTTACCCTCTGAATGGACGGCAAGTTTTAAATTAGCATATCAAGTACTTCATGGTGGGCCTAAGTTACTATTGACCACTTATTTTGATGACATTAGTCATCAACTCGCAACAATTTCACAGCTCAATGTTGATGGTTTACATATTGATTTATCAGCCGCACCAGCACAATTATCAGTCGTAGCTGACGCCATTCCAAATCATTGGGTGCTATCTGCAGGTGTGATTAATGGTCGTAATGTATGGCGGGCAGATCTGGCTGAATGGCTAGTTCGTTTGCAGCCGCTAAAGCAGCAATTAGGGCGCAATTTATGGTTAGCGAGTTCATGCTCTTTACTACATAGCCCTATAGATGTTGAGAGTGAAACTGAACTGGATGAAGATGTTCGTAAATGGTTAGCATTTGCCAAACAAAAATGTCATGAAATTACGTTATTGGCTCAAGCGCTTGATGGTGAACAAAGTGCGATTGCAGCATGTAGTGATTATAGCGTTAGTATAAAAGCCCGTCTTGATAGTGAACGCGTGCATAATACTCAAGTACAGCAACGTACTGCAGCCATTACACCGCAATTAGCTCAACGAGCGCTTCCTTATGCTGAGCGAACGATCCAACAGCAACACGCGTTACAGCTGCCCTTATTACCGACGACGACGATAGGTTCATTTCCACAAACAACGGCCATTCGTAGTCAACGTAGTGATTTTAAAGCGGGGCGAATAACTGAAGCTGACTACCATCAAGCGTTGGAGATACATATTCAAGATGCGATTATTCGACAGCATAATTTGGGACTTGATGTATTAGTGCATGGTGAAGCTGAGCGTAATGACATGGTGGAATATTTTGCAGAGCAGCTAGAGGGCTTTGTTGTTACTCAATATGGTTGGGTACAAAGTTATGGATCGCGTTGTGTAAAACCTGCAATTATTGTGTCAGATATTTACCGAGCAAAGCCAATCACTGTCGATTGGATCCGTTATGCGCAGTCTTTAACTACTAAGCCTGTTAAAGGAATGCTTACTGGGCCTGTGACAATATTAGGTTGGACGTTTGCACGAGAAGACTTATCTCGTGAAGCGATAGCTAATCAGATTGCATTAGCACTGCGTGATGAGGTTACGGATTTACAAACGGCAGGGATTAACATTATTCAAATTGATGAGCCAGCGATCAGAGAAGGGTTACCACTAAAACAGAGTCAATGGCAGGCGTATCTCGATTGGGCTGTACAGGCGTTTAAGATTTCAGCTGCAGGGGCTGCACCACAAACACAGATTCATACGCATATGTGTTATAGCGAGTTCAACCAAATAATTGCATCAGTAGCGGCATTAGATGCTGATGTGATAACCATTGAAACATCACGTTCTGATATGGAATTACTCACAGCATTTGAAGCATTTGCTTATCCTAATGAAATTGGCCCTGGTGTGTATGATATTCATTCACCAAATATTCCAGAAGTTGATACGATCACCGGGTTAATTGATAAAGCTGCGGCTTTGATTCCGATTGAGCGTTTATGGATCAACCCAGATTGCGGTTTAAAAACACGTAATTGGACTGAAACTGAAGCGGCATTAACTAATATGGTGACAGCAGCCCATATTTTACGTGAAAAGTACCGTGAAGTGACTGCGGCATAATCGAAACAATAAAAAAGCCGTCTACAAATATCGCTTTCTTATTGAAAGGATGAAGACGGCTTTTAGCATTTATTTACGAGTAATTATTGCGCATTAGTTGCTGCAGCATCTCGTGTAAATGTTAATGTATGCTTGGCGTTAGTCATTGTCATGGTATCGCCTGAAATGCTAACTTTATTCCAATCAGCAAGAGATTGAGCAAAGGTTTGTTCAATCTTCATTTCGTTATCTGGACAAAGCATCATCGTCATGCCCATTTTTTCAATGCGGAATTGACCGTCTTTTACTTCTGCTTGACCAAAGTATCGGTTACAACCTGCGTGACCATTTGCAGCTAGATCTGTTGCTAATTCTAACGTCGGTGATTGAAAAGGCGCTGGTTGGGCAATATCTTGGTTATCAATCTTCACTAATGACCAACTACCGTTAGCAAGCTCACTGCCAGTTACTTGGTGTGGTGTTGTTGGAGTGTTAATACCCGTTGTTGAACATGCAGCTAACATCATAGGAAGTACCAGAGCTGATAATAGACGCTTTTTCATTATAGTTATTCCTGAACAGTAATGTTGGTGAGTGAGCAAAAGTGCAAGCATTCATAGAGAAAAATTTGCTAGATAAATGATTGTCATCTTCTTTGTAAGGCATGTGTATTACGCCATACAGATTATGAGAATATTGAATAAAAAACTATTTTATCGTAATACTTGCTTGCATGGATTATACCTATTTCTTGCCGAATAATGCGGTTTTATTTGTTACTAAAGGTATATTTGTGAAATGTTTAGTGACAGATATGTAAACGGTGTGAATAATTGAAGTGTGTTTTATTGGTTTGATGAAAAATAAGAGGATAAGTGAGACTTACCCTCTTAAATACATTGTTTAGGGTACTATTTAGTTAGCGATTTTTGACTCTATCGCTTTTTCAACCATATGCAAATGAACATCTTGTTGTGGGAATGGAATCGAGATCCCTTCACGATCAAAGCGCATTTTCACTTCACGAGTAATATCCCAATACACATCCCAGTAATCATCTGTTTTTACCCAAGGACGAACAATGAAATCAACCGATGATGAATTTAACGTATGTAGCTTAATGTTTGGTTCTGGGCTACGTAAAACAGAAGGGTGAGATTCAACGATATCTTGTAAAACACGCTCTGTTTTTTCGATGTCATCGCTGTATCCGATGCCAAAAACCATATCAATACGACGTACTTTTTCATGTGTCACGTTCTTGATGATATCGCCCCAGATCTTACTGTTAGGTACGATAATGATTTCATTGCTGAAGGTTTTAATTGTGGTATTAACCAAACTCATGTGGCTTACTTTACCAGTAATGCTACCTGCTTCGACTAAATCACCGACATCAAATGGACGATAAATGAGTAGCATCATACCCGATGCAAAGTTAGACAATGTATCTTGTAGGGCAAAACCAATAATAATACCAGCAACACCAAAACCAGTTAAAATTGGTGCTAGATTTAAACCGACTTGCGAAAGTGCGATTAGAATACCGATAGCAAAGACAATCTTACCTGACATTGAAATAAAGAATTCTTGCATTAGCATCGACATTTTTAAGTTCTTTGTCGAAACAGCACGCGTTACCATTTTGCGAACAATATTCTTTAATGTCTTAAATGCAAAGATAATAAAGATAAAAATAAACACTTTAAATATCATTTGCGGTAGATTTTCAAATAACCATGAACCAAATTCAGTAGTCCATGAGCTAGCGATTGACCACATTACTTTACTATTTAATAAGTCATCAGTGACATTACCTGTTTGTTCAAACAGTAACCGCTTATATTCTGCGGTATCAATGCCCATATTGTCAGCTAATTTCACTAAATCTGTGAGGTTTTTAGTATCACTATCAACTTGGCGTTGAGCTAAAATTTGTGAAACTTGCAGTGTTTTGAGTTCATCACCGGTGGCTGATTTTAGTTGTTTGTCGTTTAAATCAACAGCTTGACTTCCAAATGTCAGTGAGGCTGACATAAAATCAAGACGGTGCTCAATATTATTTTTGAGTGCTTTTATTGCATTAGGTTGAGGTTTACCTAAACGTTCCATCCATTGATAATTTTCCCATTTTTCATTAAGAACAAGAATAATAAAATCACGACTTTCAGTCAGTGCTTTTAAAGCCACTAACTTGTCAGTGTCTTTTGCTTTATCAAGATCTTTTTGATCGCGTTCAACTTTAGTTTGTAAAAACTTCTCAGCGTCTGCTGCAAACGTTATTTGTTGTTCGACTTGTTTAACTAATAGCTTTTTATCTGCGTTTTTATCGTCAATTAACTCAACCAGTGTTTTTCTTAATTCTTTGTTTTTATTGAGTAATTGTAAGCGAATAACATCAAGAGAAGAGCCAGTTGTTGATGTTGCTTCTTTTGCTAAAACGTTAAGTTCTTTGTTTAGTTTTTGAAGTTGTTGATATTCAACATTCGTTTGTTGAGGGATCGTTGGCTGTGGTTTTGTTTCTGCAAAACTGAGCGTAGAAACGAAGATAAGCATTAATACCAGTAAGCGCATGTTGCGATAAACTCCTGCTGGTGATATGAAATAATATGAAGTTATCAGTCGTTATAATGACTAGTGATAACGAGCTATTTATTGTCATTAGACAAATGTGCGCAGATTATAACTAAATCGACGCTCGCGGCTATAAATATTCAATTAAAAGTGAAAAATTGATGTAACTGCTGTTTTTATAAAGAGTATTTAGTTGTTGTCATTATCAAAAACAATGATTATTAAGGTAAATCTTGTTGGCATAAAAAGTGACAGTGATTAAATGCCCATGTCCAATCTGGTTGCCAATATTCTTGTGTAAGAACAATCACGACATTATGTTGTAAATAGGGCAATATTTGTTGTAATAATATATAACTTGGCTTATCAACAATAATAATATTACAGTTATTGTTGAGTATTTTATTAATTAAAATTTGAGAATTAATTTGTTTGATTAATGTATTGGTTTTTATATTTAGATGATTGAATTGGTATACAAACAACTTATTAATAGGGGAGTTATTAATTAATATAGCCACTGATTTTATTGGAATATCCGTTGAGGTAAGTACGTCTACCCATGACTTAACTTGTCTTATTTGTTGTTTATAGCGCATTATCACACCCCCATAATTGGAATTATCAATGGTTAGTTATTTAGGTGGGCAGACTATCTAATACTTATTTACGTACTGTCATTATAGAGTTAATTTCGTATTTATGGAGTAATGATTGTGATCATGCGCTATGGTGCTGTAATCACTTTAAATTCCGCTCATTTAAGTTATCAAATACAATTTGACTGTCTTTTTGAGCATAAAAACAGACTTGAAATTGTGTATCGTCAGTTAAAAATTCTACCTTGTGCCAGTATTGCGGTGGGCTAATGGCACTATCGCCAGCATGAATGATAACTTGTTGTTCAATATCACTACGTCGGTCACTAAAGCCATAAAATTTGAGTTGCCCTTGCAATACACATATTTTTCCATAAACACCAGCACGAGTATTGTGACGATGTAAAAACATCTTCGGAATGTTTTCAACAGTAAAGATTGGGGTAGATTTATAGTTTACGTAATCTTTTGGAATCGTTGCCATGATGGGGACCTTATTGAGATAAATACAAACATGACTATAAAATACATGTTAAGCGGTGGTGCTGCAATCCTTTTTGTTTACATTGCGAAGTGGCATGTTTAATTTACTGATATTTAATTGTTTTTTTAATAAAAAAAGCCCCTTCATAAAGAAGAGGCAATAAGTACCATCGCTTTTATTATTCGTCAAAAATAGGCTTAACCAAAATCACCATTAACATAGCCTCGAGTACGATCGTCTGCTGGGTTGTTAAAGAGATTTTGGGTTTCATCATGTTCAACTAATTCACCCATTAAGAAGAATGCTGTTCGATCAGAGATACGGCGAGCTTGTTGCATCGAGTGAGTTACAATAACAATGGTAAATTCTTTTTTAAGTGTTTCCATCAAATCTTCAATCTTTTTGGTTGCTATAGGATCAAGGGCTGATGTTGGTTCATCCATTAAAATCACTTCAGGTTTCATTGCTATAGTGCGCGCAATACATAGACGTTGCTGCTGACCACCAGAAAGGCCAAAAGCATGAGATTTCAAACGATCTTTGACTTCATCCCATAATGCGGCACCGCGCAGTGATTGTTCAACAATGGCGTCTAAGGTTTTTTTATCTTTTACACCTTGAGCACGTAAACCATAAGCAACATTTTCATAGATACTCATTGGAAATGGATTTGGCTTCTGAAATACCATGCCAACTTTGATACGTAATTGAGCAACGTCTATATTGCCATAAACATTTTCATTATCGATGGTCAGTAAGCCCTTAATAGTAACGCCTTCGATTAAGTCATTCATACGATTTAAACAACGTAATAAAGTTGATTTACCACAACCAGAAGGGCCAATAAGTGCTGTTACTTGGCGGTTAGGAATTGGTAAGTTAATTTGCTTTAATGCTTGGTTTTGGCCGTAAAAAAGGTCAAGATTTTCAATGTTAAATTTGTTCATGTAATGGATCCTCAAAATTTAGTAAGTCGCAGTATTAAAACGGCTAGCGATAAGCTTGGTAATTAGATTAATTACAAGAACAACAATAATGAGTACTGTTGCAGTACCATAAGCTTGGTTCCATTCATGTACGGTATAGAGTTCTTGGGTTAGCTTGTACAAGTGAACAGTAAGCGTGCGTCCTGAATCAAATACACTGTCAGGAATACGCGCTACCATGCCTGCTGTCATAAATACTGGTGCTGATTCACCAATAACACGACCAACGCTGAGGATAATTGCGGTCACAATTCCAGGCATTGCGCTAGGAAGAGTGAGTCGCCAAATAGTATAAATCTTAGATGCGCCCAAACCATATGAACCTTCACGGTAGGTTTGTGGTACTGCCATTAATGCTTCTTCAGTGGTACGAATAATCACCGGAAGAATCAAAATACTTAAAGTTAGTGCACCTGATAGGATCGAATAACCAAATCCGAGAATAACAACAAAAAAGGTCATACCGAAAAGGCCATAGATAATCGAAGGAATGCCAGCTAAAGATTCAGTACAAAAACGAATAACTTTTACTAACCGGCTACCAACTTTGGCATATTCAGTAAGATAAATTGCAGTCATTATCCCTAATGGTGCTGCAACAGCAATTGAAGCGACGACCATATAAAGAGTCGATACAATCATTGGCCAAATGCCAGATTCTTTACCTATAGTGGTGTAGTTTGAACTAATAAAAGACCAATCGACATGGGAAAGTCCATTACTAAGAATGTACCACATAACCCATAATAAAAAGCCAACCGTAACGCCTGCCGCTAACCAGATAACGGCGATAGCTAAGCGATCTTTTCGTTTTTGTGCCGCAGGATTGGCGTTTTTTAGTCGACTCGTTTTAGCTGATAAAGAGTGATGATTAAGCATTGTAAATTACCTCGCTCGCTCACGATTCAGATAAAGAAGGATGCCGTTGAGTGTCATAATAAACACCAATAGCACAATACCAGTTGCATACAGTGCGCTAGCATGAATACCTGTGGCGTAAGACATTTCAATAGCAATATTTGCAGTTAGCGTTCGAGCTGATTCAAGTAACCCTTCAGGCATTGCAGGAGAGTTACCCATAACCATAATGATTGCCATGGTTTCGCCAAGTGCACGTGCTACACCTAAAATTACGCCAGTCATAATGCCAGAGCGAGCGGCGGGAACGATGAGTTTAAAAATAGTAAACATCGGCGATGCGCCAAGCGCTAATGAACCTTCTTTATAAGCTTGTGGCACAGCACGAATAGATGTTTCTGAAATGGTAATTACTGTTGGTAAAATCATGACTGCAAGTACGATGATTCCCGCTAAGATTGTATTACCCGCAGGTACATTAAAGATTTCTTGAATTAGCGGAACAATAATAACCAGTCCAAAAAAGCCATAAACAACAGATGGAATACCTGCTAACAGTTCAATCATTGGACGAATAAAACTGGCCAGTGGTCTTGGTGCTACTTCAGCAATAAAAATAGCGGTTAATACGCCAACGGGAACACCAATCATTACTGCACCTGCTGTTGAAACAAGTGAAGCGACAATCATCGGTGCAATACCATAGAGTGCTGGTGGTAACCAATCGGTACCAAGGACAATACCAGTAACACCAGAGTAAGCAAAGGCAGCATAACCTTCACGGAAAATAAAGTAGCCAATAGTAACGAGTGATAAGATACCGATAGCTGCGCTTAGCATAAAAAGGTATTTAAAGAATATTTCACGCCAGTCGATACTTTTTTTCGACTTTAACGACGGTATATCCTTGGTTGATTTTTTAATATTTGCGATGGTCATAATCTACACTCCAGAAAGGATACCAATTAGTAACCTATTTCTGAGAAGTCAAAAACGCTCAACTTATATTAAGTTGAGCGCTAAAATAAAAATTAGTTAACTGAGATGAAACCTTTATCTGAAACAATTTTTTGAGCTGTTGGTGATTGGATCCATGTTAGGAATTCCAATGCATCTTTTGATGGGCGGCCTTCTTTATAAACCACGATAAATGGGCGTTGAACGCTATAATCACCAGCTTTAATCGCTGCGACTGATGGTTTATGTCCATCAATAGTTAGTGGTTTAACTGTATTATCAACCGAGCCCAGTGAAATATAACCGATAGCAAAAGGATTATTAGCTACGGTAGTTTTTAATTGACCGTTACCACTAGCAACTTGTGCCTTTTGGGAAATCGCTGATACTTTGATGCCGTTAATCTTTTTCTTTAATGACATAATGTCTTCAAATGCGCCACGTGTGCCTGACGCTGTATCTCGTGTTGCGACAACAATCGGCTTATCTTCTCCACCGACTTGGTTCCAATTAGTCACATTACCTTTATAGATTTCAGTGATTTGTTCTTTGGTCAAATCAGTGACAGGGTTATTGTTATTCACTACAACGGCAATACCATCACGTGCAATAACGATTTCTTTTATTTGTGGTGATTCTTCTGATGTTTTTAAGTTACGAGATGACATACCAAGGTCAGCAGAACCATCGTGAGCAACACGTATACCTGCTGATGATCCTGGTCCTTGAACTTCTACCGTTACATCGTTAGATTTTGCATAAGTTTCACCTAATACTTCCATGAGGGGAGAAACAGAGCTAGAACCTACAACAGAGATAGTCTCGCCAGCGAACGCTGCAGAGCTAACAGCTAGTGAACTTGCAACAACAACTGCGCTGATAATCTTTGTTTTCATTTTCCTAATCCTTTCTTGTTGGGCTAAATGCCAATAGGTTTGAATCAACATGACAAAGATTAAAAAAGTTATGTGACAGTAATGTTTCAGAAGTTTGAACACTCTATGAATGCTGTAATAAATACTTAATAGGTATGTATGAAAAAATTATTTTATTTGAAGGAGATTAGCGTCGTTAACGTAATCAATATTCAGGCATATAATTGGATATCATATACTGTCAATTATAAACCGTATTATGATGACACCGAATTGCGCTCTTTGGTTTGTCATTTTTTTTCTTAAAATAAATAGGTTGTCGATGTTAAAAAAAGCACAGCAAATGATTGTTTTTAATGCGTTAACTAAACAACAAAGCTTTACTAAAGCCGCACAGCTACTTGATATATCTCGCACTCAAGTAAGTAAATTGACTCAACAGTTAGAACAGCGACTTGGAGTGCAATTAGTGCAACGGACAACCCGATCATTTGCGTTAACAGAAGCTGGACGTTTGTTTGCTAAGCACTGTGAAAAAGTGGCGCAAGAAATCAATGAAGCAGAAAGTGAATTATTAGGAAGTGAAGATAATTCGCAAGGTTTACTGCGGGTAGGTATTGCACAATCTTTTGCTTCTCATCATGTAGCACCTTATATCAATGAGTTTCATGAACAACATCCACTATTAGATTTAGAGTTGAGTTTGTTTGATCACCGTGTTGATTTGATTGCAGAGCAACTTGATCTTTGGATCGGTTTTATGGATTCACCACCAGAAGGTTTTGTTGCTCGTCATTTGAGTAATTGTGATTTTGTATTAGTAGCAAGTCCAGAATATTTAGCTACTCATGGTGTACCTTATCAGCCGAGTGATTTAGCTGATCATAATTGTATTATTTATTTTAGCCGTGAACGTAAAGATAATGTCTGGAGTTTTAGTCAGCAAAATAATAATCAGAACATTAAAGTGACAGGTAATTACCGTGTTGATTCTGCTGATGCTATTCGTGACGCGACAATTTCAGGCAATGGTATTGGTTATTTGGCAACGTATTTATTAACTGATGAAATACGCAAAGGGAAGTTGATTCGATTAATGCCTGATTGGCAATTAACACAGCATATGCCGCTATATGCTGTATATCCAAGACATAAATTTTTGCCTAATAAAGTGAATCTATTTATTGAATTTATTCGTCGCCATATAGAAGCTGGTAATATTTTGTGCAAATGGTGATGATGCAAAAAACAGCAACCTCACGCAAACGGTTGGCTTAAATAGCGGGAAGAATGTTTCAAATTGTAACCATTAGAGGTAATAGTATTCTCTATAGGAACCAATTCGATGATTTTCGTTTGCTTAGGCTAAAAAGAATACAATTTAGTGTTAATTTGTTAAGTTACTGTTGCTTGCAATAACAATTTGAACCTTGTCACACTTTTTTTTATGAATAAACTCTTTCCGCAATCGTTTACTACACCAAACATTGGGGAATGACTTTGCATTATCTTGTTGGCATGCTCGGTATTATTACTATTTTTGCAGTTGGTTTTTTATTTTCAGAAAACCGCTCAGCAGTTAATTGGCGGAGTGTATTAGGGGCTTTTTGTATCCAAGTCGTTTTTGCCGCTTTTATACTATATATTCCTGTCGGTCGTGTAGTGCTGAACAGCGTATCTGGTGCTGTATCTGGTATTCTTGAATATGGTCATGAAGGTACTGAGTTTCTTTTCGGTCAATTAGCACAATTTAAATTAGGCTTCATTTTTGCTGTCAACGTTTTGCCTTCAATTGTGTTTTTCTCCGCATTGATTTCTGTTTTGTATTACCTCGGTGTTATGAAATGGGTGATCAGTACTATTGGTGGTTTATTACAAAAACTATTGGGTACAACACGTACAGAATCAATGTCAGCAACAGCTAATATTTTTGTTGGTTCAGTTGAGGCACCATTAGTTGTTCGTCCTTTCTTGGCTCGAATGACACGTTCAGAATTATTTGCAGTAATGGTTGGCGGTTTAGCGTCCGTTGCTGGTGGTACTATGGTTGGTTATGCCGGTTTAGGTGTTCAACTTAAATACCTTATTGCTGCAAGCTTTATGTCTGCACCTGCCGGTTTGATGATGGCTAAACTGCTTGTACCTCAAACTGAAGGGGTTCACACCATGGAAGAAGAAGATGATGGTGAAGAAGACGAACCAGTGAACATGGTTGATGCGGCTTCTCGTGGTGCTCTTAGTGGTTTACAAATCGCAATGGCTGTAGGTGCAAGTTTACTTGCTGTTATCAGTTTAATCGCGCTCGTGAATGGTGGTTTAGGTCATATTGGTAACTGGTTAGCTTCTGTGGGTCACTGGTTAGGTTTTAACTGGGATGCTTTACATCAGCTTAGCCTCAATATGATTTTTGGTTATCTATTTGCACCTGTTGCTTGGTTAATTGGTGTACCGTGGTCAGAAGCGACAACGGCTGCGAGCCTTATCGGTACTAAAATTGCGGTGAATGAATTTATTGCATTTGCTGAGTTAATGAAACCAGAAACGATTGCTAAATTGAGTGAGCATTCACAAGCAATCGTAACATTTGCACTATGTGGTTTTGCCAACCTAACATCTATCGCTATGTTAATGGGGGGGCTAGGTGGCATTGTGCCTCAACGTCGTCCAGAAATTGCCCGTCTAGGCATGAAAGCGATTTTTGCAGCAACGTTAGCTAATTTAATGAGTGCGACTTTAGCGGGCTTATTTCTTCCGCTTTAATAATGCTATATTGGCGCTGAAAGATTAGAATAAACGGAGAGCCTAGCTCTCTGTTTTTGTATTCGAAATAAAGCACTAACTGTAGGAAGATGATCAATGAAGTCTGATAGTGACAAACTCATCGCAAAACATGCGCAATTGATTCATAGTGAAGGATTAACTGTAAATTCTCATACGCAGCGAGATGATGGCGAGTGGATACAGCATTCATTGATGATTGACGGCTATAACGTGCCTTTCAAGTTTAAGCGTAAATCAAAGTATCGAACCCTTGTTGGCGCAAAAGTAAATATGACCTATTATGCTGATTCAATTACAGTGGCAGGCTTAGAGTTTGAAATAATGAAAGTTGTCCGTATTAAGCGTTATTAATATTAACAAGGAAATAGAATGAATTGGTATTTTGCTGTTCTTCGTAAATATGCTCAATTTCAAGGGCGTTCGCGCAGAAAGGAATTTTGGTTTTTCACATTAATTAACGCATTTCTTAGTATGGTATGTGGCTTAGTCGACACGACATTACATTTGCCAATATTGGTTGAAGGCTATGGTGTGTTAGCTGCTATATATGCGGTTTTTGCATTTCTACCGACAGTTGCTGTGATTGTACGACGGTTACATGATCAAGATCGTACTGGTTGGTGGGCTTTGATTATGCTGATTCCGATTGTGGGGATTTTGGTATTACTTTACTTCATGTTACAAAATAGCACCGATGGAAGTAACCGCTTTGGTAATTGCCCTAAAAATAATGATAATACAACGCTCAGCGTCTAATTGTGTTTGCTTTTTAGCTTAACAAAGATAGCCCAATCTTAGGATTGGGCTATCTTTGTTGGATAGAAACATAATCATTCATTCCATTCCTGAACAATGTGTTTTAGTATGCTGTTATTAGCAGGCCATTCTGTTTTTGACCGAAACAGTAATGATGTTCTGACCGAATATTGCTAATAAACTGGGATTCATCGTTTAGGAGTACGATAATGACGCATCACCCTCAAAATAAACACTATTACCCCCCTCATCATCAATATCGCATGCCTGTATTACTTATAAGGTATGTCAGGTGAGTTTTTCTTCTGCTTTGTTATTTTAGTTTCCGATTTAGTAACGGTTCTCTGTAACCGCACCTTTTATCGACTAAAAATTAATATGTTATTAGTTATGTATCTCATTTGAGATATATGGATAGCTCTATCTAACAAATAAGAAGACATGGAAATATGAATACTAAATTACTAGGTAGCTCGCTAATTATTGCGGGCACAGCTTTAGGCGCAGGAATGCTTGCTATACCTATGGTGTTAGCTCAGTTTGGCTTACTTTCAGGCTCATTATTGATGCTGTTTATTTGGAGTGGGACAACATATGCTGCGTTATTATTATTAGAAGCAAGTATTAAAGTCGGTGGTGGCTTAGGTATGAATACCATCGCACGCAAAACATTAGGTAAGGGTGGGCAACTCATAACTAATGGGCTACTTTATGCTTTATTGGTTTGTCTGCTAATGGCTTACATTATTGGCGCTGGTGATTTATTACAAAAACTGGTGACAGGCTTCGGCATTGAGCTATCGATGCTGCATAGTCAAATCATTTTCACGGTATTAGCTGGGTGTATTGTTGCTGCCGGAACAGGCGCTGTTGATAAACTTAACCGCGTGCTATTTATCATTATGATCGCAGTATTGATTATTACGTTAGCTGCATTAATTCCTGGCATGAGTTTTAATCACTTCTTTGAAGCAACCAATACTAATAATGTTGATTTAATTAAAACCAGCGCAGTATTATTTACCAGCTTTGGTTTCTTTCCTGTAATACCTTCTCTTGTTTCTTATAATAAAAAAGCAACACATAAGCAATTGAGAAATATGGTTTTATTAGGTTCTCTTATCCCTCTAGGCTGTTATTTGCTATGGCTATATGCGGTCGTTGGAAGTTTATCTGCCGAACAATTAATTAAGTTTGATAATGTTTCAGTGCTTATTGATGCGTTAAGTTCTCGTTTTGTAGGCATTCACATCATACTTTCTATTTTTACGGGTTTAGCACTGTTAACGTCATTCTTAGGCGTAGCGATGTCATTGTTTGATCAAAACATTGATTTATTTAGAAAAAATCGCTTGGTAACTTACATTTTGACATTTATTTTGCCATTATTAGGCGCAATCTTTGCTGCTAATCAATTCTTGTCTGTTTTAAGTTATGCTGGATTGATTTTAGTATTTATTGCGGTATTTATACCAATGCTAATGATTCGCAATATAAGAAAATCAGCTCAAACTACATCTGATAATGTTTATCAAGTGGCTGGGGGAGCAGGAGCAATGCTAATGAGTCTGTTCTTTGGTTGCTTCTTAATTGGTGCACAACTTATTTAACAACGTGTCGCTCTTTAGCTAAACGCTCATTATTGATGGGCGTTTTTTTACTTAAATGATGAGTATTTAAAAGAGAGTAGGGTAGCAGATTGACCGATCTGTAGTACCCTGTTGAAGCACTTTATATGACCAATATAAAGTTTAATCATTAAAGCCTATAATCTACTTTGGAGTACGAATTAACATCGTAAATGATTGATAGAACTTATTGGCTAATAATACAAACTTTCATTAATGAGAGCCATATTCAAACCGTTTTTAGCAAGAGTGTTTTTTTACTAAAAGTGTAAACATTTCATTACAAATGATAGTTTTGGGATCTAATAATACGTTTTTTTTATTAGGTGAGTGATTGGTGTTGTTTTATTTTCTAGTAATTAGAATGATAGCAGGTATTTGTTGATGTTATGGGATAAAGCGTTAACCGTTGCTAAAAAGGCAAGTGAAGCACAAGTATTGCTGCCAATTTCAACAATGAATTCAGTTGTTTCTGAGCAGGGGGTTGATTTTTTTATTAAGGTTATGAATGACAATATTAATAAAAAAATACAGCAAGGACAGACACAGTCTAACCCATTTTTGCCTTATGAAGAGCGAATGTTTGTTGATACAGTGGGTGATGCACATGTGTGTTTATTAAATAAATATCCAGTTAGTGAGCCACATTTACTGATTTGTAGTAAAGCATTTGTGAGCCAGTCGTCTTTACTTGAACTGCAAGATTTTTCAGCTTGGATTCAAGGTGTTAGTTACCCAAATGTATTAGGTTTTTTTAATTCAGCAGCAAAAGCAGGAGCAAGTCAGCCTCATCGACATATGCAGCTGATGAAAACGACAGTACCATTAGAAAGTTTGATTTTGTCTGGTAAGTTACCTTTTAGGCATAAACTATTTACCTTTGATCGAATTAATAGTGAGAAAGCTTATTTTTGCTATTTGGCTGCAATGCATGATTTGGGTCTAACACCTAAAAATGCTAGTCTAAATATCAATGAACCGATCGAATGTTTACCATATAATATTTTACTGACTCAAAATTGGATGTTAGTGATCCCTCGACGTACTAATCATATTGGTGATGTTTTTGCTAATGCATTAAATTATTCGGGCTGTTTTTTAGTAAAAGATCAACAACAGCATGATTGGCTAATTGATTATGGATGCTTGCGATTACTTACTGAGTGTGTCGCACCATAAAACAATAAATAGGAGTATTTTTACTCCTTTATTGTAGGATTTGGCATTCGTATAACGGTTAAATAGCGCTTGGGATAACCACTTTGATAATAACTTGTTTCAGTGACACCAAAATGCTTTTTAGATGATGAACTATGAATAAATTTAATCACTCCTGGTTTTACTTCAGTAATAATCCCCGCATGGCCTGGTCTTCTAATTTTTAAATTAGTCCCTGTAAAAACAATCAGATCACCAACTTTTGCATCTTTTAATGGTATTGAATGCTTAAATAATAGTGTGTAAGCCGCAGTTGTTCGTGGGATAGATATATTAAAACGGCTGTAGACATATTTAATAAATCCTGAGCAATCAAACCCTTTCGGTGATGTTCCTCCCCAAACATAAGGTATACCTATATTTTTTCTTGCATAATTAATCATTTGTTGTTCTATTGTCGTTTTATGCGGCTGTTGGGTAACATTACTAGCTAAGGTTTTGAATGTGTTAGTATGTTGTGGGTATGTATTAGCTTGTGTTTTATAAGCTATAAAAAATAATAGTGATAACGGTAAAATATGCTTTGATAATAAATTGATTTTCATGATGTTTATTCTTTTTGTATGTATATAGTGTATATTATGATAACTGTTTATATTAAGTGTGCAATAGATACTAAAAAACGATTCTTTTTTGATTGGTATCAAATTAAATTTTTATTATGCAGATAGTCTATACTCTTTGCTAGTTAATATGAGTTTTTTATTATTTAATAGAGCCGATATAAATTGTAATTAGTCATTTATTATTAGCTCTAATATGTCATACAAAATTTTTTAGGTTTTATTAAAATAATGTTCAATAAGTTATTAAACAATTCTCATTTTTCTTTTTTGTTATTCATATTATTATTTTCTAAAGCAGTACAGGCATCAGAAACATTAAAAATTTGGTCATCTCATCAAAATCATGAATTTTTAGCTGCAATGTCGAATCAATTTCAGGAAAAGCATGATGTTAAAATGTCAATTGTTCAATTGGATCCATCTGAAATAAAAGCTGAAATTCTATTAAGTGCACAAGATAATGTTTTTCCAGATTTAGTCGTTATACCCTCTGATTTTTTAGGTCTTCATAAGATGATGAACCTATGGCCGATCCCTGATAATTGGTACAAAGAAAAATTGGATACAATGGTTAGCTCAACAATAAAATTAAAATCAAAGTATTGGGGAATACCTCTTATTCAAGGTAATTTCTTATTATTATATTACAATAAAAAATATGTAACGCATCCAGCGACAGATTTTGAAGATATCCTTTTGCAAAAAAAGTATTATTTTGTGAAAAATATCATGCCAATAGGTTGGAATTATAATGATATGTATTATTTGATGCCATTTTTATCAGCCTTCAATGGTAAGCCTATTGAAGATGGAAAGATCACGCTAAATACTCCAGCGATGGTTAACGCATTAAAATATTATCGTTTTTTAGCGCAACAGGGCATTATTAATCCAGAGTGTGACTACCGTTGTTCTCAAGACGATTTTGTTGAAGGAAAGAGTGCTTATTCTATCAATGGAGATTGGGCATACCGTGATTTAAAGAATATGCTAGGTAAAGATTTAGGTGTGGCGATATTACCTAAGATTAATGGACATAGGATGCATCCTATGACCAGTACATTTGTATTGGCGATTCCAAATTATGAGCGTCATTCAAAACAAAAACAGCAGCTGATTAAAGCGTTTTCTGAGTTTGTTCAGCAACCAAGTAGCCAGCAATTAGTGTATGAAAAAACTGGCCTATTACCTATATCCATGGCTTATTATAAAAAAATTAAACAAAATGCGACTGGAGATCATAAGATCCTGTTTCAACAAATGGCATTAACAACGCCAATGTCTTCATCACTAAATATGTCAATTGCATGGCAAGCGATGGCTATTGGATTCCAACGTTATCAAGCTGGCGCTACTGCGGAATATTCAGTACAACATATGCAAAAAATGGCAATAGAGCAGATGAATCAGTTGGACGATAATTAATGAAGTTACGGTTAAAGTCATCGTTAGCATTATTAATGCTAATTATTTCAGTAGTACCTGCTGCGATTGTCGGTGGGTTGCTTTTAAAACAACAGTCAGATGTTGAAGAAAATTATCGTATTGATATGTTAGATCGACTTGCTACCACTATTAAGCAAGAATTTGATTATCGTTTCTCATTATTATCTACAAGTTTGGATGTGTTATCACGTGATAGGTTATTTGTACAAGCAATAAACAACTATTTTCTTGCCGGGCATGTTATCAATTCCTTGGGAACATTGATAAAGAATACCCCATTAACTAAAGCGGCTTATTTAGTTGATGACCAATGGAATGAAATTGAAAGTTATAATGGTATTCCTGGGTTAAATTCATTTTCAAAATTAAAAACGGTACTTAATTATAGGTTATCAGCAAAAGGAAAAGAACGGTTAAAACAGTGGGTTTTTTATTATAATGGTGAAAAACTAATGTCAGATAAATATAATCCAACTCGTCGAGGTGTTGTTATTGGCGTACCTATTTTTCGTTCTATGACTGATGAATTAAAGCATTTACCTCTAGGTTATTTAATCGTTATTGTTCCAATTGAAAATATCAAAAAAGTATTAAAACCATATTTAAAAGATGGCGAGAGAGTTGTATTTAAAAATCATCGAATTGGTGATATGGAAAATATGGCTGATATGAGTAATATTATAATATCGCAAGGTGATATCGATAAAAATAAGCCGACAATACAGAAAACAATAAAAATAAAATTAGAAAACAAATATATATCAGAACCGATTGAATATACAATGGTCGTTTATATGAATAAATATATAAGTAAAAATCCGTATATTAATTCATTGAAATATATTTCTTTATTTGGTTTGGTGATTATTTTATTGGCATTTTTTAGTGCTGGAATGACATACCGTTGGATTGCTAGACCACTAGAGGGATTAATGGCTACTGTACGTGCTTATTCTCAAGGTGAGTACCAACGCTATGGTCGTGATCTTCGTTTTGCCGAGTTTTTTATGGTTGATAAACTCATTCGTAAAATGGCTAAAACGATTCAAGCTCAAGTTTCTGATTTAGCGGCAAAGAATGCAGAGTTAAATGCTGCTTATAAAGAGAAAGAACAAGCAAACTTACAATTAATCGATTTTAATGATGAATTAGAAAGAAAAGTTGAAGAAAAGACATTGGCATTAAGATGTTCTTTAATGAGAGAAGAAAATCGACGTTCAATGTTACAGTCATTATTATCATTTAGTCATGATTTGCAAGTAGATAAAAATATTATTGAAGTTGTAATGACTCAAGTCGTTGCTTTATATCCTACCGCAGGATGGGCAATGAAAGCTTATACTCATAATAATGAGGCGTGGGCATGTGAGAATATTGATAAGAATTGTTTAGAGAATAATAATATTCAACCAGAGACACACTATAGTGATTATTATTGTTTACCCAAGAGTGGTGAATATTTGCACTGTTTTAAGATAAAAAATAGCCATAATGAAGTCGTTGGCGTGATTATTATGCAATATGAAAAGCTGCAGCGTGATGATTTTGAGGTTATTTCATTATTTATTCGCCAGCTATCTACTGAATTAGAAGGTCGTTTACTGAATAGTGAATTAGCACGTATAGCGGTAACTGATTCACTAACGGGGATTGCAAATAGAAAAGCATTTGATCATGACTTAGAACAACATATCCAATTATATAATCGCTATCCAGAGCGCAGTTTTGGATTATTTATGATAGATGTGAATGGACTAAAGCGAGCAAATGATAATTATGGTCATAGTATGGGTGATGCTTTATTAATTCAAACCAGCAAGCTTTTGGTTCAGGCATGCCGAGCAACAGATAAGGTTTATCGTTTAGGCGGGGATGAGTTTGCCATTATTCTTGAAGTTGGTGATGAGGATAGTTGTGCTATTTTATGGCAGCGATTAGAAACCGTTCGTGAACACACGAATTATGCGAGTTTACCAAGTGGTCAATGTGTAGAAGTACATTTTGCTATGGGGTATGCGAGTTGCGAACATTATTCAATTGATGAACTTTGTTTAATTGCTGATAAATCGATGTATAAAGATAAAAGAAGTTTTTACAAGCAACGTGGTATTCAACGCTAACAATATAACCACTGCACTATAGGATTGAGTTGCAGTGGTTTTTAAAGAGCAGGGTTATTTATGATTAGAAAAATTATCACCCTTCGCTAAACGGTCATATAAAATTACATTGACTGCCGCAGCTAAATTCATACTGCCTTTGGTTGGAACATAAATTGTTTCACGACAAAAATCAGTAATATCTTTTTTTAATGTACCGTCTTCAGGGCCAAAAATATAAAAAGCTCGTTTAGGGTGTTTATATTCAGGTAATGGCTTTGCATCATCGATAAGATCGACGGCAACAGGTACGCAACCAACAGGAATGATTGCTTTTAAATCTTCAACGCCAATTAAAGGAATATTAAGCGCTGCATTTTTGGTGTCAGTACAAAATTGTGCTGCGTGATCATAGCGAGTGCCAGTATAAAAGACAGAGTTAACACCATAACATCCCGCTGCACGCATAACAGATCCGACATTTTCAGGTGTTTTAGGGTTAAAAAGGCCTACGCAAGCGTATCCCTGACTTTTTTTGCTCATATTTATATCTACTTTTGAATTTTATACAGGAATTTATACTTAATAGTGATATTTCACTGTCAGTATAATGATTTAGGAGAGAATAAAAACAGGAACTCAGGCCCCTGTTTTGTTATTAGGAAAATTATTTACCGCAGCATTTTTTGTATTTGTTACCGCTACCACATGAGCAAGGGTCATTACGATTAGGTGTTTTATCAAATACTGTAGTGACTGGTTTGTTTAATATTGCAGTAAGCTCGGTAATATCTTCTTCAGCATTAGCATCTACAGTAATTGTTGCAAATAGTTGTTCTACAGCTAGTTGTGCTTCTAATTGCTGTTGGCGTTCTTCTGTGTTCACAATCAATGTGAGAGGGTTGGTTTCCGTGCCAAGCTTATTCTCGCGCTTTGTGTTGTAGCCACAACTGCTGTGTTTTGGTTTTTTTTCGATGCGGCCTTTAAAGAAAAATTTAGACATGGGATAACCTGTTTGCTATGAAATATTAGCGCTGTCATTGTTGAATGAATGCACTTTATAACGAAAAAGCCACCAAAATAAAGGTGGCTGAAATTGCGGGCATAATAACCGCCATTGTGTTGCTTATCAAGCGTTGAGCTGATACTAGCATATAAAAATAAGTAGCCAATGTGCTTAAAAATGTAGCAAACAAGGTTTGATTTGTGGTTTGTATTCAAGTAATCGATTGCATTGGTTGAATTTTATATTCACACTAAAGCTGCATTAATCGACGCTATAGATTGATAGCGAATGGCTAAAAGGGATATTTTGAAGAAAAAATCTATCGGACTAATAGGTTTTTTCGTCTATCACTAAAGTCAATAATTGTTAACATACACAGTATTGAGAAGAGTAAACAGTAGCAAATTGTCTGGTATGTTAATGTATTAGCGATAAATGCCACAGATTAAATGCACTAATTAACTGAAATGAGAATTAAGATATAACAAAAATTTTCAATTTTTATCGCGAAAAATAGATACCAAATTGAAAATTACGGCATAATAATGCCCGTTATACCAAGCAATTGATTGCTGTACCAGATCGAATGATCTGTAAATAAATGGGAACATTACATGGTTAAACCAGAAAATAACGCAATTGTGATTTTTGGTGCGTCAGGCGATTTGACTCATCGTAAATTAATTCCTGCGTTCTATCACTTATACGCTAATGGTTTATTGCCGGAAGATTTTGCAATTTTAGGTGTTAGTCGTACGGCATATAGCGATCAGGATTTTCGTGATAAGCTTCGTTCTGCATTAGAAGAAAATGAAAAAACAGATGCAGCGACATTAACGAAGTTTTGTCAGCATTTATATTACCAAGCCTTAAACACTTCTGACGCTGAAGAATACGCAGTATTAAAGCAGCGCTTAGACATATTTAAAGATACCCACCATACTCGCGGTAATGCAGTCTTTTATCTTGCGACACCACCAAGTCTCTACGGTGTTATTCCTGAATGTCTTGCAGCTCATGGCCTTAACGATGAAGCTGATGGTTGGAAAAATCTGATCGTTGAAAAGCCATTCGGTTATGATCTTGCATCTGCAATTGCACTCGATAAGCAAATCCACGCGTGCTTCCAAGAGCATCAAATCTATCGTATTGACCATTACTTAGGCAAAGAAACAGTACAAAACTTATTAGTTTTCCGTTTTGCTAACGGTATGTTTGAACCATTGTGGAACCGTAACTTTATCGATTATGTAGAAATTACAGCATCTGAAGCATTAGGTGTTGAAGATCGAGGCGGTTATTACGATGGTGCAGGCGCTGTACGTGATATGTTCCAAAACCATTTATTGCAAGTATTAGCAATGGTAGGTATGGAATCACCTGCTGCAATCAATGCTGATTCTATTCGTGATGAAGTGGTTAAAGTGATGCAAAGCTTTAAACCTTTATCTGATGATGATTTACATAAAAACTTAGTCTTAGGTCAATATACTGAGTCTGATGTTCGTGGTAAACATCTTCCTGGTTACCGTCAAGAACACGGCGTTAATGATGAATCACGTACTGAAACATACGTTGGTATGAAGATGTTTATCGAGAACTGGCGTTGGAACGGTGTGCCGTTTTATGTCCGTACTGGTAAACGTTTACCAACTCGAGTTACAGAAGTTGTGATTCACTTTAAAAAGACCCCGCATCCAGTGTTTGGCGCTAATGCTCCAGAGAACAAATTAATCATTCGTATTCAACCGGATGAAGGTATTTTAATGAGCTTCGGCCTTAAAAAACCAGGTGCAGGTTTTGAGTCTCAAGAAGTGTCAATGGATTTCCATTACGACAAAATTGAGTCGCTTAATATGCTGACCGCTTACGAACGCTTGTTGCTTGACTGTATGAAGCAAGATGCGACCTTGTTTGCGCGTACTGATGCAGTAAAAGCCTGCTGGAAGTTTGTTCAGCCAATTCTTGACTATAAAGAACAACCTGAGCATTTATTTGGTTATGCGGCAGGAACGTGGGGACCTAAAGAAGCTGATGAATTACTATCAAATGATGGTCGTCAATGGCGTTTCCCATGTAAAAACTTGGCCAATACAGATTATTGTGAGTTATAAGCATGATTAACTATAAAGTGTTTGCGACTCCGCATGATGTTGTTGTATCTCTAGCTGAAACACTGCAAGCGATGAGCGTGCAAGATCATGCCGCACATATTTCATTATCAGGGGGAAGTACCCCAAAATTATTGTTTAAAGTATTAGCGCAAGCGCCTTTTGCTGACAATATTCAATGGAATAAGCTTCACTTCTGGTGGGGTGATGAGCGTTGTGTTGCTCCAACAGATACTGAAAGTAATTTTGGTGAAGCTAATGAATTGCTGTTTAAACATATTAGTATTCCAGCCGAAAATATTCACCGTATTCGTGGTGAAGCTGACGTTGAAGTTGAATGTGCGCGTTTTGCAGCAGAAATGGATGCAGTTATCCCGCATAAAAATGGCTTGCCTGCATTTGATTGGATTTTATT
Source organism: Photobacterium aquimaris (assembly GCF_002954455.1). Lineage (GTDB taxonomy): Bacteria > Pseudomonadota > Gammaproteobacteria > Enterobacterales > Vibrionaceae > Photobacterium > Photobacterium aquimaris. Next base: position 1,601,977 of record NZ_MSCC01000001.1, on the reverse strand, counting down.
AGGTATGGGTGGCGACGGTCATACTGCGTCTTTATTTCCAAATCAAACCAATTTTGATGATCCTGCATTAGCAGTGATTGCGATTCAACCACAAAGTGGTCAACAGCGTATTTCAAAAACAGCACGTTTACTTGAAAATGCTGATCGTATTACTTACTTGGTGTTGGGTGAAAGTAAGGCAGAGGTATTACAACAAATAAATAGTACACCGGCGGAAGAGCTTGTTTATCCGGCGGCAAAAATTAAAGCCTCTCATGGCGAAACAGAATGGTATTTAGATGCAGCAGCAGCAAAACTGCTAGCACAAGGAGAATAATATGAAAGGCGATATCGGTGTAATTGGTTTAGCAGTTATGGGTCAAAACTTGATTCTTAATATGAATGACCATGGCTTTAAAGTTGTTGCGTTTAACCGTACTGTTTCTAAAGTAGAAGAGTTTCTAGAAGGTGCAGCAAAAGGCACTAACATTATTGGCGCAACGTCTCTTGAAGATCTAGTGGCTAAGCTAGAAGCACCACGTAAAGTGATGCTAATGGTACGTGCTGGTGATGTTGTTGATGCATTCATTGACCAACTAGTTCCGCTACTAGACAAAGGCGATATCATCATTGATGGTGGTAACTCAAACTACCCAGATACTAACCGTCGTGTTGCTGAGCTTGAAGCAAAAGGCATTTTATATGTAGGTTCAGGTGTTTCTGGTGGTGAAGAAGGTGCACGTTTTGGTCCTTCAATCATGCCTGGTGGTTCTGAAGCGGCATGGCCTGCAATCAAACCAATTTTCCAAGCAATCTCAGCAAAAACAGCTGCAGGTGAGCCTTGTTGTGATTGGGTAGGTAAAGATGGTGCTGGCCACTTCGTTAAAATGGTTCACAATGGCATCGAATACGGTGACATGCAGTTAATCAGCGAAGCATATCACTTTATGAAATCTGGTCTTGGTTTATCTCACGATGAGATGCAAGCGATTTTCCAAGAGTGGAATAAAACAGAATTAGATAGCTACTTAGTAGAGATCACAGCTGAAATTCTTGGTTATAAAGATGAAGATGGTCAACCATTAGTTGAGAAGATTCTAGATACTGCTGGCCAAAAAGGTACTGGTAAGTGGACAGGTATTAACGCACTTGATCTAGGTATTCCACTAACGCTAATTACAGAAGCTGTATTTGCGCGTTGTGTATCTTCAATGAAAGATCAACGTGTTGAAGCTGAAAGCCTATTTGGTAAAACAATTGCTAAGGTTGATGGTGATAAGCAAGTATGGGTTGACGCATTACGTCAAGCACTACTTGCATCTAAGATCATTTCTTATGCGCAAGGCTTTATGCTAATTCGTGAAGCTTCAGAAGAGTTTAATTGGGATCTAAACTACGGCAACGTAGCGCTAATGTGGCGTGGCGGTTGTATCATCCGTAGTGCATTCTTGGGTAATATTCGTGATGCATACGAAGCTAACCCAGAAATCAAATTCCTAGGTTCAGATACGTACTTCAAAGATATTCTACTAAGCAGCATGCCTGCATGGCGTAAGGTCGCATCAAAAGCGATGGAAATTGGTCTACCAATGCCAACAATGACATCGGCATTAACATTCCTTGATGGCTACACAACTGCAAGCCTTCCGGCGAATATGATCCAAGCGCAGCGTGACTACTTCGGTGCTCACACTTACGAGCGCGTTGATCAGCCTCGTGGTCAGTTCTTCCATACCAATTGGACTGGTACTGGCGGTGACACTGCTTCTACTACTTACGATGTGTAATTAGTAACCAATAAAGAGATTAAAGCCACTGTTCACGGTGGCTTTTTTTATGGGTTTTATAAGGCAAATAATCAACACTTAGCTTGCCATACGTTGGCAATATAATAATGCCCGTAGCTCCATATTTTCGGCTTCAAGGGCCACTATTTGCTTGTGTGCCTCTGTGCGCATATCTTCATTTGTTTTACGTGTTTTTTCAAAAATATCACTCAGTGCACTAAATAACTCTTCACCAGCAAGTAGCATCTCTTTCCCACTAATTTCAATATTATAAGAACGTAATAAATCACGCGCATAAGTGGTTAGATCACCTTTTGCTCGACCTATTTGTTTGTCAATTAATGGGCAAGTATGGGGATAAGAAAAGCCTGACATAGTATGTACCTTTTAAATCAAATATCTATAAAATAAAATTGTTATAAACCTCCATGCCTACAAGTTAATTTTCGCTTACAGATGATAATTGATCAACACGTGCACAATAAGTTTGACAAAAAATAAACAAATGTCTCTTTTTTGATACACTTATTCAATAATATAATTGCTAGTGCGGTTTTAATTGATGTTGATGATTGCAAATTACGATTATTTTTTGTCACAAAAAAAGCCCCCGTATCGATTAAGAGTACGAGAGCTTAAATATCACGCTAAGATTATGTGATTAACTTACTTCAATAGGGCCACCAAAGGCTGTTACTGGTGGTAACTCGCCTTTGAATTTCTCAATGCTTACCAAACAGGTTTGGGCACTGGTTGCCTGAGCTAATTCCGAGGTTGGAATGTCCATGGTTAATGTATTTGGGTCACCATAGGTATCAATAGAGCCCACCTTTTCATTTAATGGCCCATACCATGCACCTTCTTCGATACGTACCACACCTTGTGGATAGCTATCTGTAAGCACTGCACCAGCAAGTAACTGACCACGGTCATTAAATACCCGTACTACATCGCCGTCTTTAATGCCTTTCGTTGCTGCATCTTTGGGGTTGATGTAGACAGGCTCACGACCTTGAACGGCATAAGTTGCTCGGAATTCATCTGATTCACACATTTGTGAGTGTAAACGCTTATCGGGGTGGCACGATTGCATCCAGAATGGGTGTTTATCAGAACCTGGGCCACCATGAGAACGTTCTGTCTTTTCAAACCACATTGGGTGGCCTTGGCAGTGTTCATAACCATAACGGGCAATTTTACGACTTGATATTTCAATGAAACCTGATGGCGTACCAAGTGCATTGATTTCAGGATCTTGACGGAAATCCGCATGGCGAACCCAAGGTTTACCAGTACCAAAATCTAAAAATCCTTGTTGCCAGAATACATCAAATTCAGGCATATCGAATTTGCCAGCGTTAGCTTTACGGCAATCGTTATACAGCATTTGAACCCATTGCATTTCGTCCATGCCACGGGTGTATTCATTGTTTTTACCAAAGCGACGTGATAATTCAGTGAAAATATCAAAGTCAGTTTTTGATTGGTATAATGGATCCACCAATTTTTGCATCGCAATTAAACCGCGACCACTGTATGAGCCCATAACGTCAATGTCGTTACGTTCAAACTGAGTACAAGCAGGTAACACGATATCAGAGAAGCGACAAGTTGCTGTCCATGCAAAATCAATCGTTACCACGGTTTGTAATTTTTGGAACGCTTGCTTCATGCGGTTACGATCTTGATGGTGATGCCAAGGATTGTTACCACTTATCACCATCATTTTGTAATCTGGCAGAATGACTTTAGAGCCGTTGTACTTAATTTCTTTGCCGGGTTCTAAAATACAGTCAACGAAGCGTGCAACAGGGATAGTACGACTGTAACCGTTAAAGTCATTGTTATCCCATTTAGGTTTTTGACCTTCATCGACGTTACGTGGAAAGCCGCCTGGTGCTGCAAAACCTGTTGATGGTACGCCAATACCAGAGTAGTGGTGACCATAAGAGATACCACCACCAGGTAAACCAATTTGGCCAACCATCGCTGCAATAACCGCACCCATCCAGTAAGGTTGCTCACCGTGTTCTTGACGCTGAATACACCAACCAAATAGAATTTGAGTGCGCTCTTTAACCAGCATTCGAGCAAATTCACGAATTTGGTCAGCGGGCACGCCACAAATTTCTGCAGCCCATTCTGGTGTTTTTTCAACCTTGTCTTTGGTTTCACCTGTTACGTAACCAATGAACTCATCAAAGCCCAAGCAATACATCTTGATGAATTCTTTATCATAAAGATTCTCAGTGTAAAGCGTGTGCGCTACCCCTAACATAAAAGGCACATCAGTTTGTGGGTGAATGTATAGATGGGTGTTTTCTAAGAAACGTTGAGTCTTGTTTTTAACCGGATCAACCGAAATAACATTGATCTCACCTTTTGCCACTTTTTCTTTAAGCTGTGCAAGGTAAGGGTAGGACTCATGGGTTTCACAGTTCCAACCGACTTGGAGGTTTTTAACCGGATCGTTAGCCCATAAAATAATGTTCTTACTGTTGTCTAGAATTTCAGACCATGATGTACCTTGAGCATACACTTCAGTCGAACCTAACACGTAAGGCATGATGGTTTGACCTGCACCTGTTGAATAGTCGCCAACTTTGGTGATGTAATTACCATGCATACCGACAGCACGTTGCATATGACTAGTACAGCTATGAAATTGACCGGTTTGGCGCCAGCCAGTTTGACCTGCGTGTAGCGCCCATGGACCATAGTCTTTTTGAATACGTTCAAGTTCACGGTAGAACAAATCTAATGCTTCATCCCATGTTACGCGGACAAAGCGATTATTACCGCGAGTTTCGCCGCTGAACTTGTGCTTTTTAAGCCAGTCTAGACGCACCATTGGGTAACGTACACGTGATGGATTATAGATAATTCCTTTGATGCCTTTTAGCATTTCGGTTGGGTTTTTATCTATTTCAATCGCTTCAATCTGTTGTACTTTACCAGCATAAATTTGAGCGCGGAAAGCCCCCCAGTGAGAGCCAGAATAGCGCCATGTACCTTGACCAATTTGATCGTCTGCAAACACTTTTGATGATGCGAGTAGGCTTGGGCCAATAACAGTCGCTGCACTTGTTGTTGCAAGACCTTTAAGAAAACTTCTTCTTGATACAGACATAGTATTTACTCCATCAATGCTTAGTGTTGGCCATTAGAAAAATCAGAAGAATGTTTCTGTAGATACTTCAAAACAATCGCTTCACTATCACGGTCAAAGTTTACAAATGCCAACATACCGTTAAACATACCTGGCCAGGTATTGGCATCAAAATGGCCTTCAGCTGGTTGGGTATGACAAACAGAACAGTTGGTGGTGTAAGCTGTTTTTGCTTGTGCCCATACTGGTGTGATGTCATTGACTAATGAATCTTTAGGCATCCACACCTTTGCTGTTACACGCTGCCAAGGAAGACCAGTTAAGTCATCAATTTTCTGTTCGTATTTATCAACAACTTTGCCGTTTTGTGCAGATTCTTTTAATAGAGAAGCAACAGGAATATTCATTCCAAAGTCTTCCTGAATCACACGACCATAGCCTTTATCTTTACGCCACCCAGCAATTTCAACTTCAATGGCATCATCTGTTTCATCAATGACTTTTACACCAGAGGCTGGATTTAGAATACCGGCCTCAACTTTCATCGCCTTGTCTTCATAAACGGGTAAGAAACGCACACTGTAAATCTGTTCGCCTTTGCTGTAGTTAGTACCGTGTGACAGCTGTACTAACTCTGAAATCATGCCACCGCTGGTGTCCATATCTTTTGGTAAGTGGTGAGCAATACCTTTATGGCAATCTACACAGCTTTGATCACGCTCTGCGGCATTTTTCATTTGTACGCGAGCAACAGGTGACATTTTTTCAAAGTCCATGCCTTTATAATCGTGACAATCACGACATTCCTGTGACCCATTGGCTTTAAAACGCTCCCATTCATGCTGAGCGAGCACGATACGACGATCTTCAAACTTTTCGGGAGTGTCGATAAAACCAGCAAAGTGAGCAAATACTTCTTTACTTGCTTGAATTTTACGAGAAATTTTATCAGTCCAATCATGGGGTACATGACAATCAGGACATGTAGCTCTAACACCTGAGCGGTTTTTATCATGAATAGTATTAACGTATTCAGGTACGACATTGTCAGCATGACAGCTTACACAGAATTCTTCGGTATTAGTTTTTTCAAGTGCAGTATTAAACCCGCCCCAGAAAATAATACCTGCAACAAAACCACCGAGCGTGAGCACTCCGAGGCTAATATGAACACTTGGACGTGATAGGGTTAGCCAAGCTTTTTTCAAAAATGCTTTCATTATTGTTTCTCTTTATATGATGCTTGCAGCGTAAAGTAGGGAATCAACCACCGTGACCGGGAGGGCCAAAGACAAACAATTGCAACATCCATACGGTGAAGCCATAACCACCAACGAAAATGACGCTTAAAATAGGGAAAAGAAAAATTGTAATAAAAAGGAACATTTTCCATTCGCGGCTGCGTGTTTTCTTGGCAGTAGGATCAGTAATACTGCTCATAAAACCTCCTGAGATTGTTAAATGTAAAAAATGAGTTTTTATAAATATTTATATCAATTCTAATTGCAATGTGATCATAAAGTAGACTGCTGTATTTATTCAATTAATAAATGCATTATTTTACAGCTCAAATGGCATTTTTTTGACATTAACATTAATTATTAACAGTAAAAATAACAGTGTGAAAGTTAATGAAATTATAAGTGTGATTGTTTATTTTTGGGGTGGTTTTTGGTGGCTTTTAATGTTGTGGTATTGTTTTCTTTTTGAGTGTTAATGTTGGTTTTTGATTGGGTGTTTGTTGGTTATATTTCTGTGGCGTTGTAATTTGGGGTGGGAGAGTTATTTGATAGCGGAATTATGTAAATAAAAAAGCCGATTAAACAATAATGACAAGGGAAATATGAATAGAATATTAGTATTAGAACAAGAGAGCTATGACGCACAGGTGGCATAGCCCTCTATAAAAACATTAATCAATAAGCTGATATTGATGACGTAAAATATCAATGATTTCTGCTTTAGGATCTTGGCTTAAGACAATCGCATTACCTGTAATTTTTTCTGCAATACCTGTATATATTTTAGATATTTGCATTAACACTTCTTGAGGCAATGCATTATTTTTCGCTAATGCAAAGCGTTCAGGCATCCGTTCTTTATTTAATAAAATATCAGGATCTGGGAAATAATTTAATAATACTTGGCGAAAATCTTCTTTTGAGTTTTCAATGATCTGTCCGTCACGATATGCCGCGCCATCCCAAATACGTGATGAATCTGGTGTACCGACTTCATCCATATAAATTAGCTTTTCGTCACCGTTAGCATCAGTAACATAACCAAACTCAAATTTAGTATCGACAAAAATTTGGTCTAAATTAGCTAATTCGTTACTAATGACATTAAAGCCATCGGCCAATAGTTTTTCGTAGACACCAATATCATTGGGATTACGGAAATTAAAAGCTTGGTAATTATCGATTAAGTCTTTACGAGTGATATTAACATCATCAGCTTCAGGAACATTTGGAATGCCTCTGAGAATACCTTTGGTTGATGGCGTCATCAGTAGTTGGGGAAGTTTTTGATCTTTTTCTAGACCTTCAGGTAATTCAATCCCACAAAAATCACGTTCACCGTTGCTATATGCTCGCCACATAGAGCCAGTGATGTATTGACGACAAATAGCTTCAACCATCACAGGTTTTGCTTTTTGTACTATCCAGACAAATGGATGAGGGATATCAAGAATATGGCTATCAGCTAATCCATTATCTTTAAATAGTTTAAACCAATGGTTTGAGATTGCATTGAGTGCAGCACCTTTACCTGGAACACCTTTTAAACCACCTTCACCATGCCAAATACAATCAAATGCAGAAATACGATCACTGATGATCATTATTGCTAAAGGAGCATCTGGTTGAACGTTGTAGCCTTTTTGTTGAATAAGACGACGGCTATCTGCTTCTGTTAACCAATAAACGGAGCGTACTTTTCCACTATGGACGGGTTTATCTGTACGGATGGGAAGGTCGTCATTGACGGCAAGAACTTGATTAGCAAGGCTCATGGTGAAATTCCTATTTCAAAATGATGGCATCGAAATACAGAGTGTTTAAGACAAAATGTCGCTTAATCACTCATCTTATTGGGCATAATACTAGGTTCATTGTTGGACTACCAGCAAAAAAGCAAACGATTGCCTTGGTGGTGCGTCATAATAAAACGTAAGTACAATAGTGGGGTATTGCACTTAACATGATGAGTAATGAGTTGATTAGAAGAAGTTAAAACCGTAGGTAAAAGGCATGCAAATCACGGGGTGTAATATAAAACATATGCAATAGCCAGTGTTTGGTGTCCTCAATATTGAACCAGACAGGTGTAAATTGAAAATGACTCCAATTTGTGAGCACTTGTAATGCGCCGTCATAACTAGGAGCGATATCAAACAGAATCACAATCGCAAGAACTTGCGCCAGGCTGATAAACGGTTTGGTAAAAGCAAACGGTTTGAGTGCTGTACCAAATGATGACTTTAAGCGTTTATTGGACAGATCGACGCTGTATATTTCATCTAATGCTAAATGAACGATACCGCCAAGTAGCACAAATCCGCCAGCTAACCAGCTATCGGTTGCGGTGTGACCAAGCAAGATACATATATGTAGGCAACATAAAGCAATAAGGGTGACAAATGCGATGGAATGACATGCGCCTCGATGTACGGTGCAGCGATCAAAAACAGTTTTGCCAAAATAACGAATTGTAATAAATAATGATACAACGTAAAGAATCAGTTCTAGCATTGCGACTTGGGTATAAATATGGCTGACAAGTATAAAACAGCAAAACCCAGCTAGCAGCGTGAATAAGGCTTTCATTGAGGTTGAATGGTCTGAATCTATGTCAGGTAATAGCCCACCAATGGTGCCAAAAAAGGTCATCCATAGTGCAATACTAGGGCTAATATGGTCTGCAGATAAAAGTGTGGTTGCTGTTAAACCACTAACAATTGCTGCAACCGTGAAATGGGTTGAGAAATTTGCCAAGAAAATGAATTCCAACTGGATACATATACAGGTAATTATCACTGTTGGTTATCATTATTCAACATTTATCACGATTTTGGTGTAATAAATGAAATTAATCGGATAAAAAAGAGCCATTTTAACGGTTATTGTCGAGATATAATGGAAGAGCCAAGTGTACGATTAAGAGTGCAGCGACAGCCGTATTGTCTATCGTAAACAATACGACTGATAACAATAAATATTAGCCTGTAATCAATGCTGAAATGATACCAATTACGCCACCAAACACACCGCCCCAAATCACTAGCCATCCAAGGTGTTCGCTGATCATTTTTTGAACCATTTCTTTAACCATTTTAGGGGTAAGCTCATTGAGACGTTGATCAATAATATCTTCGATAGTCCCCTCTATATCACCTAACGATTCCGGTTGGCTAAGTTGTTCTTTGAGTGCTTGTTTAAAGTTATCTTGCTGGCTGATATCGGTAACTGATTGTTGCATTTTTTCAATAAACGGTTCGCGTAATGGTTCCATTGCTTCTGTTCCCCCCATCATGGTGATCATGGCGCCAAATGATGAGTCCATGATCACATTCAATAATGAATCAAACGTCGGGGCAAAGTCGATCTTTTGAATGATAGGTTGCATATCTAATTGTGCAGGTCCAACATTACTTTGTTTTAAAAAGCGGCTGATATTTTGTTGAGTAAAAAACTGCTCCATCATTAATGCTTTTATTGCTGCTTTAAAGGCTTCAAAGCGGGCAGGGATAACGCCTGAACCATATAAGCCAGGGACTTTTTCAAACAACATATAAATAGCAAGCCAGTTGGTTAATGCACCTGAAAAGGCAAATAAACCACAGTAAAGAATAATGTGGTTGTTGCTGATATAACCAATGAATAAAAGTAGTAGCGAAAGGGCATTGGTCATGAAACTTTTGTTTTTTAACATGTGGTAATTCTTAGTCGTTATAACACCGAGAGATACGGTCATTGGGTCAGGAAATAGCATGTTGCCATTTATAATTAGCCAAATTCTAACAGATAGAAATAGACCTACGCTACATTTGTGTTTGCGATGCTAATAGCGGCTATACGATTTAAACTTCAGATAGCAATTGTTATACTCGCTCGCTATGCATTTATTGTCTACTGAGTATTGTTAATTAATGACCCGTTTTACAGCTGAACAAACTGCTTTTATTCATCATCAGACAGGTAATGCGCTATGTGTAGCGGGTGCTGGAACGGGTAAAACAACCACATTAGTTGGTGTTGTTGAGCATAAATTACAGACGATAGCAGCTGAAAATATGCTGGTGCTAATGTTTAACCGTGATATTCGAACTGACTTTAAAGCCAAATTAGCTCACATACCGTTGGCTGAGCGGGTATCTGTGCATACTTTTCACAGCTTTTGTTTTCAACTACTGAGACAATCCGGTTATTTATCTGCGACGGGTTACCAAATTGATTTTAATAATGGTGATAGCGATAAAACTATAGCTAAATTGGTATTGCGACAAATGGCTACTCAAGAAAAATCGTATCAAAAACAGCAGCAATTTAAAGATCCACGCACCATCGAATTACTGATGAGTTTTATTGGGTTGGTAAAAGCACACATGTTACCGCCAAAAGAAGTGTTTGAACTGTCTGAAATTAATAGTGAATATAAATTTATTATTGAAGCTTTTTGGAATTTTGAAACGGTTCGTAAAGAGCGTAAACAGCTATTTTTTGATGATTGGCTGGTTGAAACAATCCAATTGCTAAAAAACGATTCAGCGTTACAGAAGCATTATCATCAGCAGATTCAATTTATGATGGTTGATGAGTTCCAAGATATAAATACAGCCCAATACCAACTATTAAAATTATTGCTGTCGCCACAAGCACAATTAGTTGCTGTGGGCGATGTTGATCAATGTATTTATAAATGGCGCGGTAGTGCACCTCAATTTATGCTTAATTTTGAACAAGATTTTGCGCCAGCAACCACTTATAGTTTGTCACACACTTTTCGCTTCGGACATAGTTTAGCGTTAGCTGCTAGCCATTTGATTGCTAATAATAAGCAACGCTTTCATGACTTTCAGACTATTGCTCATGAATCCGTTGCTGATACGACTATTGAGGTTATCGGTACGGCACGTCAAGTCGGGGAAATTGCACAGTCAGCTGCTGATTTCATTGCGCAGGGTGGCCAACCAGAAGAAGTTGCTATTTTAGTCAGACGCTGGTCGCAAGCAATGTTATTTGAACTTGCTTTTTTAACCAAGAAAATACCTTATCACATGCCGATTGGTTCAGTGCTAACCCATAGCCGTGAAGTTAAGTTACTTATGGATATTATGGTATTAGCGACAGGGCGCTTTTTGACGTTAGCTAATAATGACCAAGCTAATTTGTTGTTTAATTTATTATCATTCCCACATTGTTATGTGCCGAATAAAAGCTTACGCCCTTTGTGTGAGGCTCTAGCGCAACGACCAAGCTCTGAATGGTTGGCTGTTATAAAACAAACTCAAAAAATTCAACCGATATTAAACCTAGAAACGTTTACAGATAGGATTGAGTTATTGCTAATGTTACAACGTAAAGGCAATTTTAAAGCATTAGCTGTTTATAAGCAGTATCGACGTGATAGTGAATTAGATACTTGGATTTGGAAAACAGAAGCAACGGCAACGGAAATAGAAGAGGCGGTTGAGCGCTTAGACAGTGTTGAAACTGTGCTTGAATCGATGGATCAAAACTGTGAAAAAGCATTGCAGTATTTTGAATATTATACTCAACAATCAGCGGCTGAAAATCAGACTCAAAATAATAACAGTGTTCAATTAACCACGATATTTAGAGCCAAAGGCTGTGAGTATACGCAGGTTCATTTACCTTATTGGGATAAAGATGCTTTTCCTTATGTAAATCGGTCTGCATTGGGCATTTCTGCCGATACTGAAGAAGAACGTCGACTTGCCTATGTGGCAATAACACGCGCAAAACAGAGTGCGAAAATTTATTATACGGTCGAGAATACCAAAAAAGATCAGTATGTGCGTAAGGATAAAAATGCCAGTCAATTTATCATTGAATCAAAGGCTGATGTAGCGCAAGAAATTGGTCCGGTATTATATCAAGAGGGTGAATTACCGTATCATAAATCAGCTGTAGTGCAGGGCTATTATCGTCGATTAGCACGTTTTGATGATATGCAATTACCGCCTAAAGCTGTTTCTATTTCGTTGCCAGAGCCAAATGCGACTGGGGAAAGTGTATATAGCTATGAATGGGCGTTACAACAGCCTATGCCTGAGAATGCTGACAAGTTGGTTCGTAGTTTGGTACAAAAACCAATGAAGTATTTGGAAGTAGAAGTATCGCGTATTGTGCGTGAATTAAATCAAGCGGGCACGGCTAAGAAAAAGGTACTACTTAATCGTCTTATTGTGGTAGCGCGTGCCAAGGCGCGTAAATATAATTAACGCCTATAGATGATTACTAGCACGGTTAGCGCGAGACTCACGTTGACCTAAATTTTGTTGCATAGCAAAATCAAGTCGTTCGCGGAGCTGACGAGATTTAGTTTCGGCACTTTTAAATCCGAACGACTGTAATAATTTTTTGACCATAATTAAAACCTATTAATTTATAGATAAGGCAATCCACAACACCAAAACTACAGGGGAAGTCGTTGCCTTAAATTATTAGAGAATTAACATCGTCCTTGAGCTTCCAATGGCTCCATTATATCGCCTGTTGAGTAAACAGTACTTTTGTTGATATAAAGGATGTTAAAAATTTTAACGACAACAATTAGTTACTTAAAATAATTGTTGTCATTATGTATAGATTCTATGACGGGGTTAAATGAGAGTCAAAGCAATATTTGGTCGTTACTCAATAACACGATAACATGCTAAAAAAGGCCTAGATCACACTTTTGTTGACTGGTTTTGCCATTTATCGACAACTAACGCGGCGATTAGGTCTCCCTCAACATTGACGGCTGTGCGGAAAGTATCCAGTGGCCTTTCAATAATGAGCAATATCGCAATAGCTTCGAGCGGAATACCGACTGCAAGCAATACAAGTTGCATGCCGGACATTGATCCTGATGGCATACCTGGTGCGCCAATAGATGACACCATTGCCATAATAAAAATCATAATAAGCCCTGATGTCCCAAGCTCAATACCATAGAGTTGAGCCAGAAAAATAGCAGCAACCCCTTCAAATAGTGCTGTACCATCCATATTCATAATAGAGCCTAGTGGCAATACCATACTGCTGGTGGGTTGCGATATATTTAAATCTTCTTGTGCTGTTTGCAATGACAGTGGCAGTGTCGCAGAGCTTGATGAAGTTGCAAATGCCATAGCCATTGGCGCTGATAATGCGCGAAATAAGGTAGAATATTTAATACCAGTAAACATTTTAGCAAGCAACGGTAATACAATTCCGCCATGTACTAATGTTAATGAAAAGACTAATAAAGCAAACAGTGCTAATTCGCCAAAAATACTATTGCCACTTTGAGCGGTAAATTGAAATACAATCGCAAATACAGCTAACGGTGCTAATTTTATTACCGCAGAGACAACACGATTAATTGCAATGTTAAGTCCTGAAATAAGATCAAAAATAGCATGTTTAGGCGGTAAGCTTGCTAATAATGCGATACCAAGTAATAGGGCAAAAACAACAATCGCCAATAAGTTTGTGGTTGCGAGTGCTTGAAAAGGATTCACCAAGGCCATGTTAAATAATTTTTCTGCAATAGCACCACCAGAAGAAGAACTATTATCAATCAATTGAACATGACTACCGACAGTGACTTGTGCAGTATCAATTAAATGTGGCCATTTAGGAATTGCCAGAGATACCCCTAAGCCTAAGCTAATTGCAAGTGTTGAGGTTAGGCTATAAAAGGCAATTGTTTTATAGCCTAATGTTTTTAAACGTGATGTTGAGCCAATGCTAGTGATACCTTGTAATAAGGACAATAATACCACCACTCCAACCAGCATTTTGAGTAGGCCGATATAAGTCGTTTTTGTTAGCATTAATAATTTAAATGTAGTTGATTGCTCAAAGCCTGCATGTAATGGTAATAAAGAGGCAAGACTCCATGCAAATAGAGCTGCAACCATTAATTGCAAAGGTAACGATTTGAATAGACGACGGTTCATGAAAAAGGTCTCTGTTCGGTGTTCGTTTCGTAACGAGAATATAAAAAGGAGAACTTGGGATTAAAGTCTTATTAATAATTAGAGTGCCTAATCCAAGAAATGAAATAAATATTATTATGTATATAAATAAAAAACGCTCTGACAGAAATGCCAGAGCGTGGCAAATGCCATTCTCAATTAACGATGATTTAGATATGTATTCAAATAGGGTATAAGTAAAATTAAATATTATATCGTTAATGAGTTAAGTGCTAATCCATCAGCTTATGGTATTGAACAAGTGAACATAAGGAGTAAAATTCTCAACGTATATTGCTATACGTTGAGAATAGTGCCGATTAAGGCTGATAA
>NZ_MSCC01000001.1:1546470-1587344 GCF_002954455.1 Photobacterium aquimaris | reverse complement strand
GCCGATGATTGCAGCAAGACCGATACCGCCTAGACCAAAGACAGCGATAGTATTGCCTTCTTCAACTTTAGCAGTGTTAAGTACTGCACCCATACCAGTTGTTACACCACAACCTAGTAGACAAACTTCTTCAAGTGGCGCTTCTTTGCTGATTTTTGCTAAAGAAATTTCTGGAAGTACAGTGTACTCAGAGAAAGTAGAACAACCCATGTAATGGAAAATTGGCTGACCGTCTTTGTAGAAACGGGTTGTGCCGTCTGGCATTAGGCCTTTACCTTGAGTTTCACGTACTGCCTGACAAAGGTTAGTTTTGCCTGATAGGCAGTATTTACATTTGCCACACTCTGCTGTGTAAAGTGGGATAACGTGGTCGCCAACTTCAACACTTGTTACGCCTTCACCAACCATTTCAACAATACCGCCGCCTTCGTGACCAAGGATTGCTGGGAAGATACCTTCTGGATCGTCGCCTGATAATGTGAATGCATCTGTGTGACATACGCCAGTTGCAACGATGCGAACTAATACTTCGCCAGCACGTGGTAGCATTACATCAATTTCTTCAACAGAAAGAGGTTGTTTTGGACCCCATGCGATAGCAGCTTTTGATTTGATAAATTTGTCAGTCATCGTTTACTCTCTTAAATATTTGCGACCCATGATCAAGCATGGTGTTCGTTGTTAATTATAGCCACAGGTTTAACATTGTCATTGTGACTTGATGTAGCTATTATATTTATTTCTCGAAAATTGATAATCCCCATAAATGGAAAATCATTATTACTTGCATGTAATAATGTGAGGTTTTTTGGATACGAATATAATATCAAGTGCTCAATAGAGGCCAAATGTTAGGTTAGACCAAGATATTAAATTAGGTCTTAAGTGGTTATATAAATGTGATTTGTGTCACGTTTGTTTTTTTTGTGTTAGTGATATAAAAAACGAATAAAAAAAAGCAACATCTTCAAAGAGATGTTGCTTAATTTTTCACACAATAGTTATGTAAATATTATTATGCGTGATTTTGAGCGTAAACATGTGTTGCGATTGCATCCATTAACGCTGGAGATAGGCAATCGTAAGTGTTTAGGCCAAGTTCATTTAAACGTGCACGGATTGCCGTCATATCTTTTGGATCAGTACCTGTTTCGATGATTGAAGAAACAAATGCAGCAAACTCAGGAGCAGACCAACCTTCATCAGTAGATAGTTCAGTATGAACGAAATCTAAACCAAAGAATGGGTGATTAGTATTATCAATACGACCGTACATATGAACACCACATTCTTTACAAGCGTGACGTTTGATTGCTGCAGACTCATCGATAACAACAAGTTTTTCAGCATTTGCAATTACTTCAACATTGTCACGTGAAATAACAGCGATTTGTGAAAATACTGCGCCTTCTGGTTTCCAGCATTTAGAACAACCACAAGCATGGTTATGTGCAGTTTGACCAGATAGTTTTACACGTACAGTATTTGACGCACAGTTACAGTTTAATACGCCACCTTGGAAGTTTTCTTTAGTAGCCGCAAAACCGTTATCAATTGAAGGGTGTAGAGATATAGACATAATTTTTCTCTTATTTAATAGTTATTGGATAATATTTATTTTGTAGGTTTATTATAATTAATTATAAACAACTTTTTTAAAAGTACCGTGTTTAGTAGTACCTATTTGAAATATGGAAATTAATTATAATAATAAGCAACGAAAAATATATTGGGTTGATGTGATATATATTATGCTTATTTTTATTTTTCACAATAACGAATACTGTAATTGATTATTACTAAATAGGAATAATCAAAAATTGATCGCCCTAATAAGGCACAACTTAAAAGGGCACCATTATAATGAAATAAATTAGCAGCTATTTTATTTATTTTTTACTGATATGTGTTGCAATTGCGTCCATTAAGTCAGGAGATAAGCAATCGTAAGCTTCTAAACCTAATGACTCAAAACGTTCGCGAATTTCAGGCATTGACTTAGGATCGGTACCCGTTTCAATCACTGATGAGACAAACGCAGCAAAAGTAGGTGCAGACCAGCCTTGTTCACTAGAAAGCTCTGTATGAACGAAATCTAAGCCATAAAATGGGTGGTTAGTATCTTCGATACGACCATACATATGGACACCACAATCTTTACAAGCGTGACGCTGAATCGTTGCTGTTTCATCAATAATAATTAGTTTTTTAGCATTTGCGATAACTTCAACATTATCACGTGGAATAACCGCTACTTGTGAAAATAAAGCGCCTTTAGGTTTCCAGCATTTAGAACAACCACAAGCATGGTTATGGGCTGTTTGTCCGGTTAATTTAACATTAACTTTATTCTTTCGGCAATGACAGCTAATTAACCCACCTTTAAATGTATTACTTGTTGGTTTTATTCCATTATCAATTGCAGGGTGCAATTTAATAAAAGGTGACGTTGAACCTTCAGTATTATTACCGAATAATTTAGCAAAGAATTTTTTCATTATATTGATCTTATATTATATGTAGAGTATTAAATGCTAATGATGAAAACATCATTAGTTATATATTTAAGCATTAAGCATTAAGCATTAAGCATTAAGCATTAAGCATTAAGTATTAAGTATTAGATATTAAGTATTAAATATCAGATATTAAATATTCGGTATTAAGTATTCGGCTAATGGGATTAGCCGAATACACATGTGATGCCAGTTACTACATTCCGTTAGGCTGGAATAATGCTTTTAAGCGTTTAGTAATAATTAAACGTGATACAGTAAACATACCTTCAACAGTACGTTGGTGCAGACGGAAAATAGTATCGTAAAGACGACGAATAAGGCGTCCTTTAAATACCAACTTGTTTGCCATTTTTGACTGAGGAGCAAATGAACCTACAGCAAAGTGATGCCCAACAGCGACAACCATACCACCATCTTTAAATTCAAAGTCGGTCAGTTCTTTACCACGTAATAAGCTAGTTAAACTTTTGCTTAAATGCACTGCTGCACGGTTCGCCGCTTGTGCTTTTGGCGGAACAAAACTGCCATCAGCTTGTGGAATTGATGCACAATCACCTAAAGAGAAAATGCTATCATCAACAGTCGTGGTTAAATTCGCATTAACAATAATTTGGTTCATGCGGTTATATTCTAAACCACCAACGCCTTTAAGCCATTCAGGTGCTTTGACACCCGCAGCCCAAAATTGAATATCAGCTTCTAGTGATTGATTATCAGCCGTTACCATACCATGTTCTGATACTTCACTAATACGCGTATTTAAAAGCACATTAATATTTGTTCGTTGTAGCTCTTTTAATACTTTTGCTGACATTTTTTGTGGGCTATTTGGTAACACACGATCAGCAGCTTCAATTAAGTTGATTGTTAGCTTTGCGGCATTGTAACGCTGTAATTTATGACTTACTCGCGCAAGTTCAGCTGCAAGTTCAACACCAGTTGCACCTGCGCCGACAATATTTACAGTGCGATCATCACCTTCACGTAGTAATTGACTGATTTTATTCCATGCGTGACGGGCTTGGCTTGCTGAATCAAGGAAAATACAGTTATCACGAGCACCACTCGTATTAAAGTCGTTACTTACAGCACCAACAGCGACAACAAGGTAATCATATTTTACCGCAGCTTCTGTGCCATCATTGCGGCGAACACAAAGCATTTTATTTTCACGATCAATATCAGTCATTGCCGCTTGATAGTGTTGGTAACCATTAATTGCTCCATGGGTGAAGTAGCAAACTGAATCTAACTCGCGATCAAAGGTACCTGCAGCAATCTCGTGTAAACGGGGTTTCCAATAGTGATCTGTTTCTGGTTCAACCAAAATAATTTCATGTTTTTTACGGTTAGCTTTTGCTAACAAAGTCGATAGTTCTATACCGGCAGCACCGCCACCTACAATAACGATTCGTGACATAACGAATACCTCAAAAAGTGAACCCTAGATATCATTCTCAGGGGATGGTCTTCCATCATTTAATAGATGAGCTGATCCGTTGCTACAAAATGACTTTTTATTAGCCACAACACGCAGGGCGGCTACCTGATATCTTATGTGTGATGAATTTCTTTGATATAAGACAATTAAATCAATCAAAATTCAAGTTCTGTGAACTCGACACGGGTGTTTTTTTTTAAAATATCACTGTTGTGCCATTGGTGACCATTATATTCCAAACATATTTAATGACAATGCCATTAAAAAGTAAATGACCTTTACGTATTGGTAATAATAGTGCTAAATAAATTGTGCTTGTAATTGTTGGTAACAATTATTTACTGGTAAGGTGCTGTTTTTTCTGTAATCGAATAATATGCATAACTATACAATTATAAATGGAAAATTGATGTCTAAAGCGAAGGTTAAAAGAGGGAGGGGTTCTTATAATGTGAGAATATTGTCAATGTTACGTAGATCAGAAAAGTAATAGTAAGCATGAGCAAACTGCTCATGCTTAAAGGCGGTAATTTAAAATGATTCTATGTCGGTAAATTGCCCTTGCAGCCAGTGAATCGCTGGGCTTAATTGAGAACCAATTGGGTAAATAAGCGAAGCGGACCATACATTACTGGTAATTTTACTGAATGAAAGATTAAGTTTTTTTAGCATTTCATTTTTAAGGTCATGTTTTAATACGAAATCAGGCAAGCAACAAATGCCAATATCTTCACGGCATAATGACAAAATAGTATGGATATCTTCAACATGCCATAGCTGTAGTGCTGCTTTTGCTTCATCAAATGGCAATGAATCTAAAGATGCAGGGATCAATAGACGTTGCTGACAAAAATCTTGGTAGCTTAATGTTGTCGCACCCGCGTTATATTTATCAAGGTACGATTGAGTAGCCACCCAGCTAACATTGATATTGAATGCTTGAGTATACTCTAGGTTAATTTTATTTTCGTGATCAAAAATACCTAATGCAATATCAAGATTTTTAGCTTTGATTTCTTCAGCTAAACGCTTACTGTTTTGTTGCATAATAAACAATTCAATATTAGGCAAGTCAGAGGATAACCTTTTGATTATTGAAAGTATTTTTTCATTGCATACTAGCGGATCAATACCGACTTTGATTTTTACATCATTCATATGGTAAATAGATAATGAGCGCTCAAGAAATGTTTGATATTGCGCCATCATTATTTTGGCATTTTTTAATACATGCTCACCTTTTTCTGTTAGGCGAGGGCACTTGCTTGAACGATCAAAGACTTGAAATCCTAAATCAATTTCAAAGTTTTGGATAGTGAGGCTAACTGCAGCTTGAGTTTTATTCAGCTGTCGTGCAGCAGCACTAAACGAACCATATTCGGCAGCAGCAATAAATGAGCTAAGAGTTTCAATCTTTATATTCATTTTTTAACGATTCATCTTATTTTTATAATGGTTAATAGGTCATATCTTATCGTTCTACATAAGAATAACGAAATTGGTGTTATTCTAATATAACTAAAACCTATACCTAAAGACAACCATTAGTGCTCTTTATATTGATATTTATTATATTTATGGCTTATGGGGTGCTTGGCAAAATTCAGCTCATATGTTTTTTTATTTTATTAGTTGATATAAATCAGTCGCTAAAGGGTATGCCTAGCGACATACCCCTAATGTTTAGCCAATAAATTTAGTGATAAAGCCACTAATATTAGAAAGGCTTGCTAGGCTCATAATAAGGATAATAGTGACACCAATTACCGTAAGGTAGAGTGGGTGTTTGTAAGTTCCTACGATTTTGGGGTTACGTGTAGCACCAAGTACTGTAGCTAGTACTATGGGTAAAATGATGCTGTTAACAAGTCCAGCTAGCATCAGTAACAGGATTGGCATATTCATTAATACAGTGCCAAGAGTTGTGAATATGATAAACCCAACACACCATGATTTTTCATTACGGGCAACAACAGGGAAAAGCGTTTGTATTAATGATATTGCCATGTATGAGTTGCCGACCACCGAAGTAATTGAAGCGACAAATAATACCAATCCAAAAATAAAGTAACCAATATCACCCGCACCATGACGAAATGCATCTGCTGCAGGGTTTGATGGCTCTAACGTTACTCCAGTTGTGATCACCCCAAATACTGCACAAAATAATAAGATACGAATAATGACCGCAATAGAAATACCTGCTCATGCGGTTTTGGTGACATTGTGGGTATTTTCAGTGCCTGTTAAATTCACATCGATTAAGCGTTGTGCGCCAGTGTAATAGCCGCCAACGGCTCCTCCGACGATTGTTAATGTTGGTAATAAAAGGTTTGAAAAATCAGAAGGTACTATTGCAGCGATCACTGTTGGTGCGAGTGGCGGTAAATTGGTGAGTGCGACATAAGCAATTAATATGATCATTAATAAGCCTAAGTAACGCGCCATTTGATCCATACGTTTAGATGCGTTATGAACAATAAATAACAGACTACCAATTATCCCTGTAAAAATGGCTCCCCAGGTAGTATCTAGCCCTGTGAGAACATTCATGCCAAGTGCTGAGCCGCTAACGTTACCAAAGTTAAAAGCAACCGCGCCAAGCGCTAATAGGATGCCAATAAAGTATCCCATTCCAGGTGCTACTTTTATTGGCAATGTCTTGAATTCGTAAGCCAGAGACGCCAACGATACGCCATAAGTTCATGACAATACCAAAAGTAATAAACATTGAAGCAAAAACAGGAAAAGCCATATCAATGTTATAGATATTGGTAAATACAGCGGTTTGCGTTAAAAATCCAGGGCCAACAGAGGTCGTCGCCATTAAAAAAGCAACACTTAAAATTGCTTTGTTTTGCCAGTTAGCGTGGCGTGGGGAAGTTGTTTTGGTTTGTGTATCAGTGTGCATTATGAATCCCAAAATTAAAGTCTCTCATATTTATAAAAATAGAAAGACAACTGATGAGGATCAGCTGCATTGTGGAGTGATATATTTGATGAAAAAGCAATAAAATGTAATCGATTGCTTTAGTTGGCGCGGATAATAAATATAGTTATAGAAACTGTCAATAACCTTTTTTTTAAACAATAAAAAAAGCCCTATCTCGGTAAAAGCTAGGGCTTTAAAGTATTTGTTTAGGCAGTATTATTTCTCAGTGGTATGAATGGCCGCTTTAAGATCATCTGGATTTAAATCTGCGCGATCAAACTCTTGAGATGCAGGCATACGTAAGTGGAAATCTTTAAATATCTCAACTTCAGCTATGCCTTCAGTTAAAATAAAGTCACTAACATGACCACCTTGAGTACGATCATCACTGATAAAGTGGAAATGGAATCCTGGAACATTAATACCGATCATGTATTCAGGGATCTTAAAGCCAATCATGACACCTGAGACATGAGTCATTTCAGCAATCGGTTGATGCTTCACCACTTCTACCATTGGCGGATAAGGACGATGTTGTGCTGGTACTGTACGGGTTTTAACGTATGAGAATTTACCTGTTAAACGAATCGCATTAATGGCGTTATTAGCAACAAAGTCTTTTTCTAAGCAAGTTTCAAACTCAGATTTGGTTAGCTCAATAAGACTGACTGTATCAGTTGGCTCGAAATTAACCACACCAGCAAATGGTGTAGTAATATCATGATTTACAAGATGCACATCGCCAGTACTAGTAAGTTGATATACCTCATCGCCTAAAACAATCATCTCGCCGTCAAGATCATTGAAGGTACCGATACCAAAATTACCATGATCAAGTAATTGGCCAATTGTAAAATCACCTTGGTATAAACCTGCAATTAAGGCACTCATCATTGATGTTTGATAAAACGTTTTATCGTTATTTTGATGACTCATGATGTGTTCCTCTTAATCTTGTTGGCAAGGGTGAAGTTGATCAAGTAGACGGCTGTTATCGCGGTAATCAACATTAACGTTAACTAATACTGGACCACTTAATGCCATTGCTTTACGAAGTACTGGCTCGATATCATCAGCATTGTTAATTGCCAAGCCATGTGCGCCAAAACTTTCCGCATACTTAACAATATCTGGACCCATGAAACTAACGGCACTCTCACGACCATATTTTTTCAGTTGCTGAATTTTAACCATGTCGTAACTGTGATCTGTCCAAACAAAGTGAACAATATTGCATTTATGGCGAACAGCGGTTGCTAACTCCATCGATGAGAATAAGAAGCCACCATCACCAGACATTGAAATAACTTTTTCATTAGGAGTCAGCAATGAAGCAGCGATAGCCCAAGGTAAGGCAACCCCTAGTGTTTGTTGACCGTTGCTAAATAACAAGCGACGTGGTTCAAAAGCATGGAAGTAGCGCGCCATCCAAATGTAGATAGAGCCTACATCACAACATACGGTTGTATCATCACTCACGAAGCGACGTAGGTCATGTACAAAGCGTAGTGGGTGGACACCCATAGATGATGTTTTGTTAACACCCATTCGCATAATATGTTGTAGGTCTTGACGTAAATCTTGAAGTTTTTTGTTATTTTCAAGAGGTTCACGTTGATCTAATTCTGCAGCAATAGCATCAACAGACACAGCAACATCACCAACAACTTCAAAAATTGGATTATAACTAATCTCTAAATCTGCTTGTTGGTAACCAATATGAATAATCGGCGTTTTACCATTTTTGTTCCATAAAATAGGATCATATTCGATTGGACTGTAGCCAATAGTGATAATCAAATCAGCATTGTTTAATGCCATATCACCCGGTTGGTTTTTAAATAAGCCGACGCGGCCAAGGAAACAATCATATAAATCATGTGAAATAACACCAGCTGCAGCAAATGTGTTAACTACTGCAATTTTAGTTTGTTGCAGTAATTGACGAATAGAAGTTGTTACAAAGGGTTGACTGGCATCCATACCCAATAGCAATACTGGATTCTTGGCTGCATTAATACGATCTGCTGCTTGACGAATTGCTTGCGGATGAGCACCACCAAATAAAATTGGCTTAGGTTGTTGTACGGGAATAAACGGAATCTGATTAGTTAGCACATCTTGAGGTAAGCTAACAAAACTCGCTCCTTGAGTCGGTTGTTCTGCAATACGGAATGCTTTATGAACCACATCAGGGACTGAGGCACTGTCCATTACTTCTGCTGAGAATTTAGTAATAGGATTAAACAGTGAACGTGTATCCATTGATTGGTGCGTATTATGAGAATACATCGAAAGCGGGACCGCACCAGCCAGTGCAACAACAGGGTCGCCTTCACTATTTGCTGTCGCAACACCCGTAACAAGGTTTGATGCGCCTGGACCAGATGTGGCGAGACAGATACCTGCTTTGCCTGTTAAACGTCCAGTTGCTGCTGCCATGAAAGCGGCATTTTGTTCATGGTGACAAATAATGATTTCAGGACCGTTATCACATACAGCATCAAAAACTGAATCGATTTTAGCTCCGGGGATACCAAAAATATGTGGAACATCATGTGCGTTTAGAGTTTCAACGACAAGATCGGCACCTGAAATGGTTTTATTTAACATATAAGCCTCATGGTTATAATTATTAATCGGCTCAGGACATGTTTTCGCTAAATCGAATTTTATGTGATGAGTGGCACAAAATTTAAATTATTTATCATACAAATTAAAGGGGCTAAAATTGGAAGTTAATATTTCTTATTTAGTAACAGGTAGTGTAATTGGTTGCAGTTTGATGGTGAGGCAGAAGTAAATAAAGAGCAGAAGTGAAAATCATGAGGAAAGATAGAATAAGAGCTTCAAAAAAGAAGCTCCTGATTATTAACGGAAGTGCTTATAATCTTATAGCATGATGTTTGCTATTAGTGCTGATAACACACTAACTAATGTTGAACCATAAAGTAGACGCAAGCCAAAACGAGCAACCATATTACCTTTTTCTTCATTCACACCTTTCACCGCACCAGCAATAATACCGATAGAACTAAAGTTCGCGAATGAAACAAGGAAGATTGAAACCGTACCGACAGTATGTGCAGATAAGCTTCCCACTTGTTTTTGAAGATCCATCATAGCAACAAATTCATTGGTAACTAATTTAGTTGCCATGATACTGCCTGCTTGTAATGCTTCATGAGCAGGTACACCCATAAGCCATGCAACAGGGTAGAATAAGTAACCAATTAGGTTTTGGAAACTGATACCAAAAGCGGCATCAAAGCCCGCATTGATCATTGAGATTAGTGCGATGAAACCAATTAGCATAGCAGCAACAATAACGGCGACTTTAAAGCCCATTAAAATGTATTCGCCTAGCATTTCAAAGAATGTTAATTTTTCACCACTTTCAGCTGCCATCATTTCATCGATATCCATCTCAGCCTCATGATCGTAAGGATTGATGATAGAAAGAATGATGAAAGTACTAAACATGTTAAGGAACAATGCCGCTACTACATATTTAGGGTCGATAAGTTTCATGTATGAGCCAACGATAGACATCGAAACTGTCGACATTGCTGTAGCTGCAAGGGTATACATACGACGCTCAGACATACCGCCTAAAATATCTTTATAAGTAATAAAGTTTTCAGACTGACCAACCATTAATGCGCTGATTGCGTTAAATGATTCAAGTTTACCCATGCCATTAACTTTCGAAAGTAAAAAACCTAACGCCTTGATAATATAAGGTAAGACTTTTATATGTTGTAGAATACCAATTAATGCTGAAATAAAGACAATTGGCATCAACACACTGAGGAAGAAGTTAAAATCATTGTTATTCGATAAATTACCGAACACAAAATTAGTGCCATCAGCCGCAAATGCAAGCAGACCATTAAATGCGTCAGCAAATTCTTTAACTATGCCAGTACCAGCTGATGAATTAAGTAAAAAGTATGCTAATGCTAATTCAATAATAAGCAGTTGAAGAATATATCGATATTTAATGTTTTTACGGTTATTACTAGCAAGTAACGCTAATACTGCAATAACGACTAACCCGAGTATAAAGTGTAGATAGACCATATTGGATTGTGCTCAGTGTGATTATTATCTGTTTATGTGGTTATGCTGAACGATTTCATTCTCAGATAAAGTGATATATATCGCATTTTTAATCCAGTGCTTTTTTTTGCAACTGACAAGAACTTATTTCTCAAAATTACGCAATCGCTTGCTATTTTAAGAAATTAGACAGTAAAAGATGTTAAAAAAAACGCTTTTCAAGCGATATTTATAATGGAAGAAATGTTATTTTGTGATGTGAGTTACAGAATAAGCGTCATTTTCCCCTTGTTTTTTAACTATTGATGTCGTTAATGATGTCAGCTTGTTAAAATGGTGAGGTGGGATTTGTGGGGGGATAGTGTAACTTCCAGAGGTGAAGTATATTTGTTGTATCAATATTACAATTTAACATTGTAAAGATGGTGTGTCGTTGTTGGCTGCATTAATTTACATTAAGGCTAAATAATAGGATGATATTTACTCTATTTTTATTGTGATTGGTAATGTAATGAAAAAATCATCTAAAAACCGTAAATTATGGTATTTTCAAAAACAAGAACGTCGTATGAAACATTTATCTATCCCTAATTTAAAAGCATAATATAAAAGTGCGTATTGGATGCGCAGTTATATTGTATGCATAATATATTTTTCGATGTAGGTTATTTAAATAAGACTGAACCATCAAATCGATACGGTGGAATAAATGGTCGAACTCCAGAGTCACGAAAGCGTTTAAGTTTCATTATTTGTTTATAGACAATGAAATAACGATTTATGTTATTAACATAGACAATGGGCTGTAATCCTATATGTTTACGAGTAATAAGCTCAACATTATTAAACCAAACGTTAGGATTATAGCCTTGTTCTTTGGCATATCTTCTCATTTTATTGATATTACCAGGTCCTGCATTATAAGCGGCTAATGAGAGGTAAATTTTATTATCATAATCTATTTCATTGTTACTAAAATACTGATCTTGTAGGAAACGCATATATTTAATACCGGCATGAATATTATTGGTTGATGTATAAATATTAGGAATGTCAACATTAGGATCACGAGCAGTACTGGGTAATATTTGCATTATACCTATGGCCCCTTTATTTGACACTTTATGTTGATTTAGTCCTGATTCTTGAAACCCTTGTGCCATTAGCATTAAATAATCAAAATCGTACTGTTTTGAGTAACGAAAAAAAGTATGTGATAACTTTTCCATTCGATCAATATTGTTAGGATCAAGTAGAGTATGAAGCCAACGATGATTTTCCAAGTATTTATTATAAATCATGTTGCCTATTAATGTACCTTCCTTAACGGTATTAATATATTGATTAACTAAACTCATAAGCTTAGGGCTATCTTTACGCATTGCCCATGCTATCTCACCATTGTTGCGTAAAACAAAGCTATCGTTTACTCGAATGTTTTTTAAAATTGGTCGCCAAATTTTTATTTTATGATCATCAATTACCGTTGCATTTAATAAGTCTAAATTTATTAATTCCAATAATTCATAGTCTTGTAATGTTTCATCAATAAATAATATTGATGCAATAGGTAAATTTTGCATCCTTAATTTATTATTAACTTTAAGTAAGCTTTGGTAGTAACTTGAACTTTTTCTGATCCATATAGTTTGACCACTTAAATCAGTTACTGTATTGAAAGGTGGCTGTTTTTGGTTATTAATTAATACTTCTGAAATATTACTTAATACCGGTTGACTAAAAGCGACTTGTTTTTTGCGTTCAGCAGTAATGGTAATATTAGCTATGGCTAAGTCACCTAATCCACTAACAATATAAGGCAGTAAATTATCACGATGAACAGGAATGATTTGTAAATGTAGCGCTGGATGAACTTTATGAATATTTTTTTCAAAGTGTTGTAATAAATCAGCAATAATGCCTTTAGTGATACCATCTTCGATGTAATAAAAACCCAAATCTGCTGCGACCAATACTCGTAACACGCGTTTTTTTTCTAATTCAGCTAAATCACCGACATATTTAGTGCCGCTCAGAGGTGCGAGTTGAATTGAATATGCCTGAAAACTTATTAATAACAGGCACAATATTACTAACTTGTGTTATATTTAATGAAGTGCGAAATATTGAATATCATTTTACCTGCCATACCTAAGTAAACGTAAATTAATAGGTTTGGGGTTAATTATGGTTGTTAATCATAAAAAATGCCTATTTATCTCATGTTTTTGTATGGTTTATACTGATTTTTCATATGTTAAAGATAATGATATGATGGTTAATTATTGCTTTGTTATATTGTGTAATATATGGGTAACTAATTAATAATGAAAAGAATTCTAATAGGATTGATAGCTGTATTATTACTGTCTTCATGCAGTATGGTAGCTACTTATTTTGTACGGAATACCCTTTATGTAGATATTTTGGCATATATGCCTAAAAAGCTAAGCGAGACATCGGGGTTAGCTATTATTGATGGTGATATTTGGACTCAGAATGATACTTATGGTCAAAATAAGCTTTATCGATTAAATCATGATTTAACAGCTGTTGTACAGACGGTAAAAATTAATAAAAGCCTTAATCGAGATTGGGAAGACTTAGCGCAAGATCAGCAATATCTATATATTGGCGATGTTGGTAACAATCTTGCCAAGCGTAAAGGTGGTGTTATTTATAAAGTCGCCAAAAGTCAACTTAGTCACCAACAAGTCGTAACGCCAACGGCAGTATTAAATTACCAATATACTGATTTTAAAAAAGGTTGGTTTAATAAGCATAATTTTGACAGTGAAGCGATTACCATTGTTGGTGATCAGTTATGGCTGTTTACAAAAAACTGGAAAGATGAAAACACAAAACTGTATCGTATAAACACATCAATAGTAGATAAAATGCAATATGTTAAACCTGTTGCTGAATATCCAAGTAAAGGTTTAATTACTGGGGTTGATTATGATCCACAAACAGCAACCTTAGCCTTCATTGGCTACCGTAAAAATATGTATTTAGGGTACTCATTCATTTGGTTGGTAAAAGTGAAGAATAACGAGCCAGATTGGTCGACGGGCATTTATAAACGGTTAGGTATTTATTCACAGTGGGAAGCTATTCATTGGAATGGTCAGGGAAGATTATTGATTACTGCCGAGAAAAATCCATTGAACAAAGCTCTGATCGGTATAGTTGATGTGCAAAAGCTACTAGATACGGGTGAATAGCAATGGATTATCTGTTATTCTTCGCCGATAATTTCGCTGTGATTATTGCAACCACGGCATACTAAATTGGATAAATTGTGACTAATAACGATGTTTTGCGCCGTGTTCGCTATACTTTTGATTTAAATGATAGCGAGATGATCGCTATTTTTGCAGCAGCTGATTGTGAAGTGACACGTGAGCAAGTGTGTAGCTGGTTAAAAGCAGATGATGCTGAAGGTTATAAAAGTTGTTCTGATGAGCAAGTTGCTACTTTCTTAAATGGCTTTATTAATCAAAAACGCGGCAAAAAAGAAGGTGCTCAACCAGCACCAGAGATAAAAATCACAAATAATATTATTTTTAGAAAATTACAAATTGCACTTAATCTAAAAGCAGAAGATGTTCTTGATTTGTTTAAATTAGTTGACTTTCGTTTAAGCAAGCATGAATTAAGTGCTTTCTTCCGTAAAGTAGATCATAAACACTACCGTGACTGTAAAGATCAAGTATTACGTAACTTTTTACAAGCACTTCAGATCAATCATCGTGGTGTAGAGTCACTTGAAGAATCAACTGACGAGAAGTAATTCTCTTCGTTGATCTGACTGTTAGAAGCAGCTCCCATTGGGGCTGCTTTTTTATTGGCTGTAGTGTAGTAATACATTATAGCCATTGTGTTTCGAAATATTTACTAACACATTTATCAATTTATTGGTTGGATTGATTGTACTCATCAAAGAAAAAAACAGCTGAATTTGTAAGCTATTCACTTCAGTCATAAATGTTGAGTCAGTGAGCTTATGAAAATTACGGATAATTTACACTCGCCACGTATTGGTGTCATTGGTGGTATGGGCAATGAAGCTATGGTCGATCTAATGCTAAAAATGGCATCGTTACCAATGCACAGTGACTATCAATTTGTCGCTTTTGGTAATTCACGTTTAGCCTATAAGCCTCAAGAAGTGATGCAACAATGGCTACCAACTGATATACCCGAATTACGTAAATATGATACCGCGGCCTATACATTACGATTAATGCAATATTTAGCCGTTGATCAGCTTGGTTTAGCCTGCAATAGTGCTCATGAATTATTTCGACGTATTTTGCCAGAGATACCAGTAACTTTTGTCGATATGATTCAACAGACAGCAACGTCGCTACAAGGTTGTCAAGATACGGTTTTAGTCATGGGGGTTAACAGTCTAATAGAATCGAAATTATATCAAACAGCCTTAACAGAGCAGGGAATTAAAGCCACGCAGCCTTCTGTTGATAATCAAGCTAAGATAATGGAAGCAATTTATAATCCCAATTTTGGTATTAAAACCGCTCAAATCACCAAGCAAGCGGAAATATTATTATGTGAAGTGATATGTGATGAAATAGCAACACAAGGCTGTTCAAAAGTGATCTTAGGTTGCACTGAATTGCCATTAGCTTTAACGGCTAGCAGTTGTCAGCGATTTAAAGCACAAGGGATACTGCCAGAAAATGTTGAAGTGATTGATGCATCGATGGCATTAGCACAGGCATTAGTGTCAATTCAAGGACAAACTGAACCGTTAACCCAACCTTTGACTACTTATCAAGGGCAACACTTAGACTGGGTACAACCATTAGCATTTAGGGTATCGTCATTAGCTGAAGGTATAGAGATTCAGCAGCGTATTTTTGATTATACAGTGGATTATTTAACAGCGCGAAACCAAAGTCTTGCTGGTAGTTATTTTCATTTACCAACATTATTCTTTTCAGCGTCAGCAACGGATATTGAGCACAAGTTGCATGCGCTAGATATTGATGTTTACAGTGGTATTAATGCATTAGATGAAATTATCACTGATAAATTCGTTAAGTATTATGCTGATTTTGAATAGTTAAATAAAACGAGGTAGAACACATGATCTACCTCGTTTTTAATAAAGACTTATAAGGTGATTGTTTGGGTCATACCTGCGGTGGCATGACCAGCCATATTACAAGCAAATTCAATTTTGTTACCGCCGTGAAAATGCCATAAGACCTGTTTGGCTTTTCCTGGTGCGACTGTAACTGCATTACCACTTTCTATATGGTGATCTTGTCCAATTTGTCGAGCTTGTGCTTGCTCTTGTGGAGAGCCAATTGAAAACTCGTGTGCCATTTTACCTTGGTTGATAACCACAAATTGCACCACGTCATTAGGCTTGATATCGACAGGTTGTTTGAAGGTGATTTGCATATCATCCGAGAGAATGACATAGGCCACTTTATCGGGTTTTGAACCTGTCGCAGGCATACCCACATCAGACATACTTTTCATATTCATCATCTGATGGTCCATTTTAGTAGTGTCCATTTGTGAGTGATCCATACTACTGTGATCCATTGCACTATGCTCCATTGTTGAGTGATTCGTAGCTGCAATGGCGTTGGTGGTTGTTAAGGCTAGAGCTAAAATAAGTAGTGTTTTTTTCATGATTCATTCCTTTGTAATTGATGATGAATTTAATGATGCTGTAGTATTGGTATTGGTATTGGTATTAAGTTCGCGATTTTTCCAAAGTTTGAAGATGGCAGGTAATACTAATAAGGTTAGTAAAAGCGCTGACGCCATTCCGCCAATCATTGGTGCTGCAATACGTTGCATTACTTCAGAACCAGTACCAGAACCATACATTATCGGAATCAAACCAATGATAACGGTTAGTACGGTCATCATTACGGGACGAACGCGTAAGCCTGCACCTTCACTGATTGCTTGCTGTAAATCTGTTGCGGTTAATGCACGTTGCTGATCTTGTGCATCTTGTTTTTTAAAGGCCCATGACTGGTTTAAGTACACCAACATAATCACCCCAATTTCAACCGCGACACCAGAGAGCGCGATAAAACCAACACCAACAGCAATTGAAAAATTAAACCCCAGTATTAGCATCAACCATAAACCACCTACCATCGCTAATGGCAGAGTTGCCATAATAATCAATACTTCTTGTACTCGGCGGAAACTGAAATAAAGCAGCAGCATAATAATGGCAAGGGTAATTGGCGTGACAATACTCAAGCGGGATTTTGCTCGCTCCATATACTCATATTGACCTGACCACACCAATGAATAACCGACGGGAAGTTGTAGTTTTTTGGCGACCACTTGTTGTGCTTCGGCAACGTAAGAGCCTAAATCACGCTGTTCAATATCGACAAATATCCATCCATTTGGACGTGCATTTTCAGTCTTGATCATTGGCGGACCATCTTCATAACGAATATTAGCAACATCAGCTAGTGCTATACGGGCACCATTGGGAGTAATCAATGGCAGATTTTTTAATTTTGCGGCTGAATCACGGTAAGATTGTGGGTAACGCACATTAATAGGGTAGCGCTCTAGACCTTCAATGGTTTCACCAACGTTCATTCCGCCAACAGCTGTAGAGACTATCTGTTGAATATCTTTAATAGCTAACCCATAACGTGCAGCTTGACGACGATTAATATCAATAGTGATATAACGCCCTCCAGCAACACGCTCAGCATAAATAGAGGTTGTGCCTGTGATGTTATTTAAAATAGGCTCAAGTTCTGTCCCGATCTTTTCGATCACCTTTAGATCTGGCCCTGCAATTTTGATCCCTATCGGCGTTTTAATTCCTGTTGCTAACATATCAATTCGAGTTTTGATTGGCATTACCCAAGCATTGGTTAGCCCTGGAAATTGGATCAACTGATCTAATTGCTTACGTAAAGACTCCGTGGTAACACCATCGCGCCATTGAGTCCGTGGTTTTAGCTGGATCACGGTTTCAATCATGGTTAAAGGAGCAGGATCGGTTGCGGTATCAGCACGACCAACTTTGCCCCAAACAGTAGCGACTTCAGGAACGGTTTTAATCAGTTTATTGGTTTGTTGTAATAACTGCCGTGCTTTACCAATTGAAATACCGGGGTAGGTGGTTGGCATATACATCAAATCACCTTCATCCAAAGGAGGAATGAATTCACTGCCAAGTTTTGCTAACGGGTAATATGAAGATGCCATTAAGACAACCGTAATCACGATCATTGTCTTTGGAAATTTAAGACTTAAATTCAACAATGGTCGATAGAGTGCAATAACAGTACGGTTAACTGGGTTTTTATGCTCAGGTAGAACCTTACCTCGAACGAAATAGCCCATTAGTACAGGCACTAGCGTTATTGCTAAACCTGCAGCAGCAGCCATGGCATAAGTTTTAGTAAATGCCAATGGAGAGAACATTTTTCCTTCTTGTCCTTCGAGCGCGAACACGGGAATAAAACTTAGAGTAATGATCAGTAATGAGAAGAACAAGGGTGTACCTACTTCTTCTGCAGCTTTACCTATCACTTGCCAACGGTTTTTATCGGTGAGGGGAGTTCGTTCAATGTGCTTATGAACGTTTTCTATCATTACGATAGCTCCATCAACCATTGCGCCAATGGCTATTGCAATACCGCCTAATGACATGATATTGGCATTAATACCTTGCCAATGCATGACGATAAAAGCAGATAAAATACCAATCGGCAAGCTAATCGCGATCACTAATGAAGAGCGAATATGAAATAAAAATAAAGCGCAAACGATGGCAACAACAAGAAATTCTTCAGCAAGTTTTTGCCAAAGATTTTTAACGGCATGGTCAATTAAGGTCGACCGATCATAAGTGGCAACGATCTCAACACCTTCAGGTAATCCTTGTTGTAATTGAGCCAACTTAGTTTTGAGGTTAGTGATCACTTGGCTAGCATTTTCACCAAAACGCATTACAACAACCCCACCGACAGCTTCACCTTCACCATTAAATTCGGAAATACCTCGACGCATTTGCGGCCCCAAATTAATATCTGCAATATCTCCTAATAGCAGTGGCGTACCATTATCGGTTACTTTTAAAGGCAGTGATTTTATGTCTTCAATATTAGTTAAATAGCCAGTGGTGCGAACCATATGTTCAGCTTCAGCCATTTCAATAACAGAGGCACCAGTTTCTTGGTTACCGTTTTGAATAGCCATATTGATTTGTTGAAGAGTAAGGTTATAAGCGCGAAGTTTGGATGGATCGATCTGAACTTGGTATTGTTTTACCATGCCGCCAACGGTTGCAACTTCAGAAACACCTGCAACAGTTTGGAGTTCATACTTTAGAAACCAATCTTGTAAACTAAGCAATTCGGCTAAATCATGTTTACCTGTTTTATCTTGTAATACATAACTATAAATCCAGCCAACTCCTGTCGCATCTGGCCCTAAAGTAGGTTTTGCATTAGTTGGTAACTTAGGTGCAACTTGGCTTAAATATTCCAGTACACGAGAGCGAGCCCAATACATATCTGTTTTATCATTAAAGATAATATAGACATAGGAATCGCCAAAGAAAGAATAGCCTCGAACAGTCTCAGCCCCCGGTACGGCTAACATAGCTGTCGTTAATGGGTAAGTCACTTGATCTTCAACCACTTGTGGTGCTTGGCCTGGATAACTGGTCTTAATGATGACTTGAACATCAGACAGATCCGGTAGGGCATCGACAGGAGTATTTTTAACACTGTATAAGCCACCAATAGTTAAAAATAAGGCCGCAATTAATACCAATAAACGGTTATGGATTGACCAACGAATAATAGCGGGGATCATTATTTATTCTCCCTTGGCTTAAGATCTTGCAGAGTATAATCACTGCCATTCTTAACCAGTTTAAATCGCACTGGCTGATCCTGTTTAAAATCGCTTAATACAATAGTATCACTGACGGTAAAGTTCATTTCACCCGCTGGCCATTCCCATTCAGGAATAGCTTGGTAGTTAATTGTGATTATATTAAATTCAGCCATTAACATTGAGATATTGCCATTGACCCAAATTTCATTAATCATTTCGGTCGTATCTTTTTTATAATCAATAACTTGAAACTGATTGTTGGCCGTTTTTTGAATTTCAAATTTAATTTGCTGACCAACGATGAGATCATTAATTGTAAGTGTTTGATTGACTTTAAAATCCATTGTCATTGCTGGCCAATTCCAAGATCTGACTGGCTGGTGGTTGATGGTTAATATACCTTGATCGTTATTGATCGCCGTGATCTCACCTTGAGCCCAAGTGACGATAGAGTGTTTATCGACACCGTCGACACCATTTATACGTGAGAGATCAGCACTTTTACTGGATTCTGAATCAAGCATAAATTGCGCTGAAGTGACAATACGATCTGCGGTGGTTAATCCAGCCACAACTTCAACTAAATCATCTGCTTCACGGCCAATTTCTATTTTTACTGAACGGTATTTTCCATTGCCTTCAGCAAGTACCACACGCGTCATGTCACCTGAGCGAATTACGGCTTGAGCAGGAATAGTTAGTACGGCTGTTTCTGTTTTTGGGGTTAGGGTGATATTGGCAAACATATTCGGCTTTAATTGACCATTATGATTAGCAAACTTTAACCGCATCCGTAATGTACGTGTTTTAGGATCTAAAATAGGGTAAACATAATCGACCTTACCTTGCCATTGCTGACCGGGGATCGCATCTAATGTCATGGTGGCTTTACTGTCAGTGGTTATCCAGTGTGCTTGGCGTTCAAATATTTCGGCATTAACCCAAACTTCATTAAGTGGACCTGCACTGATAGCCGCTTGTGCAGGGGATAGATAACCACCTTCACGCACGTTTAAACTCGCAATAATGCCATCAGCGAGTGCTTTGACTTCGATGGTTTTGGTGGCTTTGCCAGTTTTGATAATATGTTCGATTTGTTGTTTATCAACGCCAAGAGCGGCTAATCTATCTCGCGCACCTTGCATTAAACCACTGCGACCAGTGCGATAAGCATTAAGTAATTCTTGTTGAGATTTAACGAGTTCAGGTGAATAAAGTGTAAATAGCACATCACCTTTATTTACCTGTTCCCCAACAGCATTGACGTATAATTTTTGAACCCAACCACTAACACGAATATTGGTTTGCCAGAGATGACTTTCATCAAAAGCCACATAGCCAATGGTATTGATTTTAGGTACGAGATTTTGCTCTATCACTGCCGCTGTTTTTACGCCTAAATTATTTTCAATCGCAGCGTTAATAATCACCGTTCCTATAACATTGTCGTTTGCTGTATTTTTCTCGGTATAAACAGGAATGAGATCCATCCCCATTGGTGACTTACCTGGTTTATCACGTTGGTAATTGGGATCCATTGGAGCAACCCAATATAACGGTTCTTCGTCTGTCGCTGTTGTGGCAACTGCTGTCATGGATGTTGAGTTATTTGAGATATAATGGGTTGCTGTAACACCAACAGCAGTGCCAATAAGTAACGCAACGGTGGCGATTTTAACTGTATTTTTTGAAGACATGCTGCTACCTACTCATTGGCTGTTGAATGCTGAAGTTGTAACGATTGTGGTTGAATATCAAAACCATTAACTAATGTAGCTAAATTACTGTTAGTGATGTTTAAATCTGTAATAACTCGCGCTTGTTCAATAAGTAATGTCAGTTCATCAGTAGCTGCGGCAATTACATTATTAAACTGTGCGGTATTATTTTGATAACCACGCTCAACTGCTTGAGTACGTGCTTTTGCTTGCTTAAGTAGGGTCGTTGTATAGCGAGATAAACGTTGGCTTAAATTATCACGTTCAACCAGTAGAGCATTAACCTTGGCATTCATTTGGTTCAGCAGTAGATCCCGTTGGGATTTTGCGGCTCCCACTTGATATTGCGCTGCGGCAAGATGATGATCTTGACGGTTATCAGTAAATAGCGGTAAATTCATGGTGAGATACGCACTAACCAGATCAGGGGCTGGTTTACCTGACATACCATTGGCTTGGCGAGAGGCATACATAACTTCAATGCCAAATTGAGGTTTATAAGCTTGCTGGCTAATAGTGACTTGGGTTTCATTAGCAGAAATAGCACTATTAGCAATCAGTACCATTGGATGTTGTTTTAGTAATGAATAATGTTGGGTGGTGGCTGTTAATTGCGGCATTAATTGGTTAAGCCGCTGCCAAGATAACTGTTCTGATGCCTGAAGTACGGTTTGAGTCGTAAGCCAATCCGCTCCCAGCCATTCAGACAGTTGTGCCATGATACGATGTTGTGTTTGTCGGTTTGTTTGTAATTTGTCTTCTATCTTGACGAGTTGCAATTTAACTTGCAGTAAATCTTGCGCTTCACTTCTACCAATAGCGTAATTAGTCTTGGTGAAATTAGCTAGCTCCATTACTAAACGGTGGTTGCGCTGTAAGGTATGGTAAACTGATTGTTGATAGCCCAATTCTAACCACAATTGTGTCATTTTATTGGTAATATCGAGTTCACGAACAGCATGTTGAATACTAATAGCCTGAGCTTGAATTTCCCCTTTTTGTTGTTGTAATTCAAGGGTGTTACCACGGTCAAATTGTTGCATTAAACCAATAGATAGTGTGGTCATTGGATCAGTATTAAGAGAAAAACTATCTGTTGGTAAGCCACCAACCCCCAGTTTTAACTTAGGATCAGGTAAGCTGTTATTGCCTAAACTAGTTGCATACATTGCACGTTGCTGAGCACTAATTTGAGCCATACTCGCATCGTTTTTAATCGCTTTAGTGATCAGTTGTGTCAACTGTTGCGATTGTTGTGTTGTTGTCACGGTTGCTGATGGTGAAGCAAACAGAGTTGCTGGTATTATCGTGCTAGCACTGATAGCCAGAACTAACATAGAAGTTGTAACGTTCATAACGTAATCCAATCTTCCATAAGCGAATATAAAACAATAGTAGTGATGATCTAATTATTATTACGCAGTTAGTTATTAGTAATAACGGTTTAGAGCAGTTATTGCATTAAATAAGGCTTATGGTGATCTTAGATCTGCTGCAAAATAATGAAACACAGATCATAAGATACAATTAATCTGTCACGGACAATAATGATGTCGTGAGTAAAAATAGATTAAGTGGATTTATACTATCGGAGGGCGATATAACGTTGGTGTAGTCGTATTTAGTTGGTGTGTTTTTTCTATAGCAATGAGTGTTAGATTTGATGGTTGGAATAAGTTTTCAAATTGACTCGGAAGAAAAGCAATATTACTTAAACATGCGATAGAACAACATTTATCAATCCCGCCCATTTTATCGCAATGAGAAGGTGATTCTGACGCTTGGTTATGTTGATGAGGTGTCATTGATTCATCATCACAGCAATCCATTGTTGATGACATTACCATCATTGAATTATTCATACTAAGCATTTTTATCGACATTAAAGGTGCACTGGAAGCAACACTTGATAGCAATAATGCTATCAGCGTAAAGCTTGTAATCCAAATTGTACGAAGATGTTTACTGTACATCTTTAGCCTTTAATTAATGTTAAGTTGTTATTATATGCAATGATTACTATTTGAGGTCAAGTAGTAATTGCTATTTGGTGTGTTATTAATGCATAAAATACCAAAATTGATGCTTTAAAATGTTTGTCATAATAGCTTGGTAGTTTTTTTATGCCGAATTATTAATCATATTTATCATAAATAGTTTGAAAAATTAAGCTGCTGTTTATTCACCCCGCTGGTTTTTCTTGCTAGTCTGTGATGATTATCGATAGCATCTATTGTTTTGGCTATTGTTCACTCAGAAGGTAATCTTGTTTGAATCATTTTGTTTGGGATGTTAATCCAATACTAGTGTCATTCTTTGGTTTAAAGATACATTGGTATGGCGTGCTATTTGCGCTCGCTATTACGTTTGGCTTCCAAGTTATGAAGTCAATTTATGAGCGTGAAAATAAACCTGTTGAAAGTTTAGATTCACTATTAATGTATGCCGTTGTCGGTATCATTGTTGGCGCTCGATTATTTCATGTTGTGTTCTATGATCCAGGTTATTACTGGGCACATCCAGCGAAAATATTCGCAGTATGGGAAGGTGGGCTAGCAAGCCACGGTGGTGGTTTAGGCTTAATCATTGCGGTTTATTATTACAGCAAAAAGTATGCTATTGATCGTATGTGGTTACTTGATCGTTTAGCGATTGCAACAGCATTATTTGGTTTCTTTGTCCGCTTTGGTAATTTCTTTAACTCAGAAATTTTAGGCACCCCAAGTAATTTGCCATGGGCGGTTGTATTTGAACGTGTTGATTTAGTGCCACGTCACCCAGTTATGCTTTATGAAGGGTTTTCTTACTTAGCAATATTCTTCTTATTGTTTGCGCTATATCGTAAAACCGATATTGGTAAATACAAAGGACTGCTACTTGGTTGGTTCTTAGTGCTTGTGATGACAGTACGATTCTTATTAGAATTTATTAAAGTACATCAGGCTGATTATTCAACCGATATAGTACTCAATACTGGTCAGTTATTAAGTATTCCATTTATTCTGGTAGGTATTTATTTTGTGATTAAAGGTCAAAGAGCGCGTAGCTTAGACCACGCTAAAAATAGCTAATCTAACAAATAAGATAACTATAAAGAGAAAGCCGATCATTCGATCGGCTTTTTTTGATTATACGATTATGGTTTGTGTTGGTGTTTCTGTTATCGGTGCCAATGTTAAACGTCGACGTTGATTTCTGACAATGAAACCAAAAAGTAAAATAGCAGGGAGCCATAACCACTCTTTACGCCAACGTTCCACTGGGACTCGAATATCAATAATTTGTTGGTCAAACTGCAAGTTTTCGGTTGCTGCTGGGCTTCCAAATGTCACCATATCAATCAATGTCTTGCCTTGGCTTTGATAGGTTTCAATACCGATTTTTTCAAGCTTCTGCTGGCCTGTTTCAGCGTTAGGTACTGTAAATAACACACTAAATTCACGATGTTTACCGATAGCATCTTCACCTGCAATTCGCATTCGAATAACATCGCCAGCAGGCAGGTTATCAAGGGTACTTACTAAGTGTGTTGACGCAATATTTTGATAAGGCTCAACGATTAAATCTTGCCAAAACCCTGGGCGGAATAACGTAAACGAGATCAATAATAGTACGATATTTTCATACCAACGATTACGGGTAATAAACCATCCTTGGGTTGCCATTGCAAAAATAAGCATCGCAATTGTCGCTATAACAAAAATAATGATCCCGTGACTAACGCTAACATCTATCAGTAATAAGTCGGTGTTGAATATAAATAAAAATGGTAAAGCTGCGGTACGTAAACTGTAATAAAAAGCAGTAA
Organism: Photobacterium aquimaris; assembly: GCF_002954455.1. Taxonomy (GTDB): domain Bacteria; phylum Pseudomonadota; class Gammaproteobacteria; order Enterobacterales; family Vibrionaceae; genus Photobacterium; species Photobacterium aquimaris. The sequence continues at coordinate 1,561,990 of NZ_MSCC01000001.1, read as the reverse complement.
TACCCGTTTTGATTGGATCACCTTTTGATACCGCAGCCGCAGCAAAAGACGCTAACCCAACTGGCGGTGTCACATCGGCCATAATGCCAAAATAGAACACAAATAAATGTACGGCAATTAAAGGAACGATTAAGCCATTTTGTTGGCCAAGGGTGACAATAACGGGTGCTAATAAACTAGAAACAACAATATAGTTCGCCGTGGTTGGCAATCCCATACCGAGAATAAGGCTTAATAGTGCTGATAAAATTAGCATCAGCATTAAATTACCCATAGATAGCATTTCAACTAAATCAGCTAAAATTAAACCCACACCTGTTTGAGAAACCGCACCGACAATAATACCCGCAGTTGCAGTCGCGATACCAATGCCGATCATATTGCGAGAACCTGCAATTAAGGCTTCAATCAGATCGTTTTTACCTTCAATAAAATGCCCATAATGACAGCCATCTTTGCGTAATAAGCTCAGTAAGGGACGTTGCGTCACTATAATTCCCACTAGCATCACCGAGCCCCAAAAAGCTGAAAGTCCAGGTGATAAACGTTCAACCATTAAGCACCATACTAAGACCACTACTGGTAGAATAAAATGTAATCCTGCCAATAGCACACTGCGTGTTTCAGGTAATTCATTCAATGGTGCATTAGGGTTGTCTTCTGGTAATGGCGGGTGGTTGGCTGCCACTTTGAGTAGGCTAATATATACTGCGACTAATAATCCACTAATCACAAAAGCGGCATAATCGCCAAGTAATGGTTTTATCCATCCTAAACCGTAATAAATCGCTAATGAAAAGCCACTGATTAACAAGCAAGCAAAGCTAAAACTTGTTAGGCGTACTAGCCAAGGTTTATGGTGTTTGGGTTCAATTGCTGTCATGCCTAGCTTTAACGCTTCTAAATGAACAATATATAGCAGCGTGATATATGAAATAGCGGCAGGTAAAAAGGCATGCTTAATAATATCGATATAGGGAATACCGACATATTCCACCATCAAAAAAGCGGCAGCGCCCATCACTGGTGGCATGATCTGACCGTTTACCGAAGATGCAACTTCTATTGCACCAGCTTTTTCTTTGCTAAAGCCAACTTTTCGCATCATCGGAATGGTAAATGTACCAGTGGTAACTACGTTAGCTATTGAAGATCCAGATATTAGTCCCGTTAACCCAGATGCAACTACTGCTGCTTTAGCGGGGCCTCCACGTAGGTGTCCTAATAAACTAAAAGCTAGCTGAATGAAATAATGTCCAGCTCCCGCACGCTCAAGTAGAGCGCCAAACAACACAAATAAAAATACAAAGCTGGTGGATACCCCAAGGGCAATACCAAATACACCTTCAGTTGTGATCCATTGATGGTTTGCCAGTGAAGCAAATTGGACTCCTCGATGAGCAAGCAATCCTGGCATCCAAGGACCAGCAAAACTGTAACCAATAAAGCCAAGAGCAATAAGAGGTAAAGCTGGGCCTAATACTCGCCGAGCAGCTTCTAGTAGTAACGGTAAACCGATACATGCAATAACTAAGTCAAATTGAGTGAGGCTGCCAGGGCGTTGAGCGAGCTCATTATACATAACAAATAAATATAATGAGGTTGCAGCTGCTATCATACCAAGTGCGATATCACTGTAGGGTACTCGATACGTTGCTGAACAATGACGGGCAGGGAAGACTAAGAAAGCCAGAATAAGCGCAAAAGCCAAATGGATTGCACGAGTTTCAGTATCATTAAAAACCCCAATGCCAATAATAAAAGGCAGAGGAGAGGCAATCCATAATTGAAACAGCGACCATGAAATAGCTAAAAAAGTAATGACCTTTGCCATTATTCCTGTTGGTAAACGTGCACCTACATCTTTGGCGATAAGATCTTCGGTTGAAAGGATGGTGTCGTTCGAGAGATGTTGTTGAGCCATATGTATTCACTTACAAGTTGGCACTAATGAAAATAGCAAATGTCATTTAAGTCATTGTGAGTAGTGTATTTCCATTAGTAAAAAAAGAGAGCAAGCGAGAGAAATGGCTACCTCGCTTGGTGGTGAAATTACATCCAGCCTCGTTCTTTATAGTAACGAACAGCGCCATCGTGTAACGGTGCAGTTAAGCCTGTTTTTATCATCTCGGTTTCTTTTAGATCTGCAAAAGCAGGGTGCAGGCGCTTGAAGCGATCAATGTTAGTAAATACTGACTTTACTAACTGATATACCATTTCTGGATCAGTATTGGCGTTAGTCGATAATACCGCTTTACCGCCTATAGATACGGTATCATTGGGGTTACCACGATACATACCTCCTGGAATTATCGCTTTAGTGAAATAACTCTTTTCTTTTAGTAGCGCATCAATATCAGGCCCAGTAACTGCAATTAAACGGGTGTCAGTCGTGGTAGAGGCTTCTTGAATCGCTCCATTAGGGTGACCCACAAAATAGCTCATCGCATCGATTTTATTATCACTCATTGCAGGAGCTTGTTCTGCTGGCTTGAGATCAGAAACCAAGCTAAACACATCACTATTCCAGTTTTTAACCGCTAAAATTTGCTCAAATGTGTCACGTTGACCAGAACCAGGATTGCCTAAATTCACGCGTTTGTTTTTTAAATCATCAAAAGAATGAATTCCTGAGTCTTCACGAGCCAAAATCGTAAATACTTCACTTTGCAAAGAAAATACCGCTCGAATATCGTTCATTTTGCCATGATCTTGAAAAGGGGCTAAGCCGTTAAGGGCCTTAAATTGATGATCAGACTGCATGATGCCAAAGTTATATTCATGGCTACGGAGGCCATTAACATTCGCAACACCACCGCCACTGGTCGGGGCATTACATTTTATTTGATGGGTATCAGTAGTACGGTTTACAAAGCGACAAATAGATTGTCCGGCAATGTAATAAACCCCTGTTTGACCACCAGTACCAATAGAAATAAAGTTGTCTGCTGCAGTTGCGAAGGATGGGTAAAAAATACTGCCTAACGCACTGACAATAATTGCGAGTCGTTTCATTTTAAAGTCCTTTTTATGATTATTACAGGGTGATAATTATTATTTTCCTATCACAATGGCATTGATGTTGTGTTTGTTAATGTTGATGCATAAAGTGTGTTTACTGATGCTGATTAGCAATAAAAAAGCATCGTTTTGTGTGATTGATGGTCAATAAGTTTATTTTTTGTTAATACAAGGTACGGTTAAATAGGTAAGGTGACAATAAGTAAAAAGTTACTTTTCTTATAGTTTGAGAAAGGTGTGAATATTGTTAACAAGGAGGAATATTGAAAATAGAAGGTTGAGAAAATAATTAAGCTAGCTATGACAACTGCTTAAAAAAAACCGCCAATAAATGACGGTTTTTAATTCAGTTTTAGTGAGCCTTAATGGAACGGATACCAGAACAGCGTTGTTGATTGATAACGGTGTAAAATCCCCAGTCCAAGCACGAATGCAATAATGATTAATGCGATAACGTCGTTTCTCGTCATTGGTTTTAAGCTATACCAAGTACGTTTTTTATTGCGCCCAAAACCACGCAGCGTCATAGCATTAGAAATTACATCGGCACGGTCTAAACTTGAAAAAATCAGTGGTCCAAGAATTTTTGCAACGTTACGAATACGTGTCATTACAGGCGCTTTCTTTGAAATATCTACCCCTCGCGCTTGTTGTGCATGCATAATATTGGTGAAATCTTTCATTACTTCAGGTAGATAACGTAACGTTAGGCTTACCGCATAAGCAATACGATAAGGTACACCAAGTTTGTTTAAGCTTGCTGAAAATTCCGTTGGGTGAGTCGTGAAAACAAACACTAACGCAATCGGGAACATACTGAAATATTTAAGGGTAACAGTCAGTAAATAAAATACAGTCTCAAGGGTTATATTATAGTGCCCAAAAAGATGCACCAGCACCGTAGTTGAATGCATGTAATCGGTGCCTTGTTGAGGGGCAATCAAAAACATAAATAAAGCATTCATTAATAATACTACTGCGGTACCGATTAAGAGTGGTTTATAGACCGCAAATGGAATTTTAGTCGCTTTTAATAGCAATAATCCCACAATGATTAATCCACAAATAACACGCAGATCAAAGGTCAGCAGTACCATGGTTACCCACGCCATAAATAACACAAACTTGGTAATACCGTTCAAAGCGTGCAGCCAAGAGTGAGTGTTGACATAACTGATGCCAAATTTTAAATGTTTGCTTTTCATGGTTATTTATTTTTTAGTTCGTGGGCGATAAAACAGCGAATAAATTGGTCAATATGCTCAATACCCATTGCCTGAGCCAATGAATATAAGCTAGTAACGGTTAAGTTTGCTTGATCTAATAATGCGGGCTGACTAAAGATATGATTAACCTTATCGTCAGTCAGTAAGCGGTTATCAGCAATGACAATAGCGCGTTGGGTATATTCAAGTACTAAGTGCATATCATGTGAAATAATCACAATGGTTAGCCCTAGTTTTTGATTCAGTTCTTGAATAAAAGACATCATTGCAGTGTAGTGATGGTAATCTTGGCCAGCAGTTGGTTCATCAAGGATCAACAACTCTGGTTCCAGCACTAACATTGTTGCAATAGTTACCCGTTTTTTCTGACCAAAGCTTAATGCATCAACAGGCCAGTGGTGGTAGCGTCCCAGACCACAAAGTTTAAGCGTTGCTTCTACTTTGATTTTAATCTGTGCTTCATCCATGCCACGGTTACGTAAACCAGATGCCACTTCATCAAAAATCATATGGTGCGAGATCATATGATTAGGGTTTTGCATTACTACCCCAATATGTTGGCTGCGCTCAAAAATGGATTGGTTAGCTAAATTGTTACCATTAAGTGTAATGGTTCCGCTATCAGCTTCTAACACTCCCATGATCAGACGAGTGATTGTTGATTTACCCGAGCCATTTTTCCCCATAATGGCAACAAATTCGCCCTTATGAACATCAAAACTGACGTCATCTAAGGTGTTGCGAACACCATCATAGGAATAGTTAAGGTTTTTAACGCTTAAGAGTACATCTTGTATAGGCTCTGCTTGAGGCTGCTTAACTTGATGGAACCAATCTTCAATTTGAGGCTTGAATTTATTAAGATTAATTGTTGAAAAATAAGCAGGCTTATCTTCAACTGTGATCGTACATCCTGCTGCTTTAATTGCTGAGAGATATAACGGCTCACGAATACCATGTTGTTGTAATAATGGGCTGGCTAATAGTTCATCAGGACTCATATCTGCAATGATTTCACCACGCTCCATCATAATAATACGATCAATAGGGCGGTGTAATACATCTTCTAAACGGTGCTCGATAATGATCACTGTTTTACCTGAATCTTTATGCAGATTATCAATGATTTCAATTGCCGCTTTACCTGTTTTAGGATCAAGACTCGCAAGAGGTTCATCAAATAATAAAATATCAACATCATCAACCATGACACCAGCCATAGAGACACGTTGTTTTTGACCGCCACTTAAGTCAAAAGGAGAGTGATCTAAAATACTGTTTAAATCGACCATGTTGGCGGTTGCTTGCACGATTTCATGCATTTTTTGCTGTGGGATCATTTGGTTTTCAAGCGCAAAAGCAATATCTTCGCCAACACTTAAGCCGACAAACTGACCATCTGTATCCTGTAATACTGTTCCCACCATGCTGGTGCAATGATCAAGATCTAAGCTGCGAGTATTTTTACCGTTAATGTATAACTCTCCGCTACAATCGCCTTTAATTGCATGAGGAATAAGTCCATTAAGACATTGACCTAAAGTAGATTTACCACAACCACTAGGGCCAATTAGCGCAATTTTTTCGCCCTTATTTATTGTTAGATTAATATTTTTAAGGGTTGGGTTTTCAAGAGCCCAATATTTAAATGAAAAATTATTAAAGACAATACTCATTATTAATAAGCCTCTTTTAAGTTGAAGCTTTGCTGCTTACGCTTAGCCACCGACGTTAGAATTAAATGGCCCACAAAGGCAATAATAACGGTATTACTCAGTGCAATAATCACTAATTGTACTAAGACCTTAGTAAACGGTTCGGCATAGAGAACAGCATCAAGAAAGGCGGAGCAGCCATAGCCAACGACATTGGCAACAAAGGCAAGCATGACAAATAGACTAAAATCAAACTTAGAAAAAAGTCCCATGTCTAAACGACCACGAGTAAGAATAGGGTAAAGACCAATAATTAAGCCAACGATACCAGAGCCTAGTTCCCAAGTGAACCATACGCCCCAACCAGCAAATAAATCTGTTACCCAGTGGCCAATAATACCAACTAGAAAGCCAACCAAAGGGCCGAAGAGAACTGCAAATAAGGCGAGTACTGCCATTGCAGGTTTAAGCGTAGTATTAGCAAAAACAGGAATACCGAACATAGGTAAACCACCTATGCCATATAAGGCTGCACCAATTGCAATAACAACAACTGTTTTAGCAGAAAGACTCATAACTTAACCTTGTTAACTCAGCCATCGAGACATCATATTGTCATCGATGAAATGCAATAATTGGATTATAAAAATGCTTATGGTAGTAATCGTCGCGTTGCAGATTCGACAGACCAAGCCAATCAGTAGAGTACCGTAGATAGCAATCACTATTTAATAAGGTAACTCAGCACTAATAATCCATTATTAAGTAAGAGCGGTGTAAGTCTTTTCAATATGAAAACGGAGTAAATTTTAAAATGTGAAACCAAAAGCGGCGCTATGATAACGTAATCTAACAAGGAAAGGAATGCTTTACATCTAGACGGCTAAAGAATAATCAGCATTAATTTATACCCACTAAATTAGGTTAATAAAGTGTTATAGATTACTGATTTGGTTATTTTTTATCATAGTATTAGAGCTATATGAATATACCTATTTTTTGGGGCTTTATTTTTATTATAAAATAGACAATAATCGAACAACGGTCATTATTTTACAGCGCGTAAAAAATAGATAACCGTAAACTGTCAAGTCTTAACTTTATGTGAAACTTTGCACTGATACACAGAATCAGTATGAGGTTAATGTTGAAGTTGAGGTAGAATTATAAGTAATAGTGAGTTAGCTGTCCCGCCATTGTGGCAGGGTGCAGAGCCAAATCATATTGGAGATACAGCTTGATTAATGTATTCCTTGTAGATGATCACGAACTGGTTCGCACAGGGATCCGACGTCTTCTTGAAGATGTCCGTGGTATTAAAGTGGTAGGGGAAGCCATCAGTGGTGAGGAAGCCGTAAAATGGTGTCGTAGCAATTATGCGGACATTATTCTTATGGATATGAACATGCCAGGTATCGGTGGTCTTGAAGCTACTCGTAAAATTTTGCGCTTCAACCCTGATGTTAAAATTATTGTATTAACGGTTCATACTGAAAATCCGTTTCCAACCAAAGTTATGCAAGCTGGTGCTTCTGGTTATTTAACTAAAGGTGCTGGGCCAGATGAAATGGTGAATGCCATTCGTATGGTTAACAGTGGACAACGGTATATTTCATCTGAAATTGCTCAACAAATGGCTCTAAGTCAGTTCGCGCCCGATTCTGAAAATCCATTTAAAGAACTGTCAGAGCGTGAATTACAGATCATGATGATGATCACTAAAGGCCAAAAAGTTACCGATATATCAGAACAATTAAGTTTAAGCCCTAAGACTGTGAATAGTTACCGTTATCGTCTATTTAATAAGTTAAATATTAGTGGTGATGTTGAATTAACACATTTAGCTATTCGTCATGGCATGCTTGATACCGAGACATTATAGTGTCTGAGCATGTTGATGATAGTACTGTTTTTGATGCCCAAAGTTTTCTCAAAACGGTCACTCACCAACCTGGCGTCTACCGTATGTACGACGCCAGTGGTGAGGTAATCTATGTTGGTAAAGCCAAAGATCTCAAAAAACGTTTAGCCAGTTATTTCCGTATTAATGTTAACGGTGAAAAAACGCGCGCGTTAGTTAAAAATATTTGTAAAGTGGATGTGACGGTTACCCATACAGAAACCGAAGCATTAATTCTTGAACACAATTATATCAAGCAGTATTTACCCAAATATAATGTCTTATTGCGTGATGATAAGTCTTATCCTTATATTTTGTTAAGTGCGAGCAAACATCCTCGGCTATCTATTCATCGCGGTGTGAAACGCCGTAAAGGTGAATATTTTGGTCCCTATCCAGATGTTTCTGCTGTGCGTGAAAGTTTGCATCTAATGCAAAAAATATTTCCTATCCGCCAATGTGAAGATTCGGTTTATGCTAACCGTAGTCGTCCTTGTTTAATGTATCAAATTGGTCGTTGTTCTGGCCCTTGTGTTGCTGGTTTAGTGTCTGATGAGGATTATCAGCAACAAGTACAATGGGTGCGTTTGTTCTTGCAAGGTAAAGATCGTCAAGTGATCAATACTATGGTAGAAAAAATGGAACAGGCCAGTATGGCACTCGATTTTGAACGCGCAGCTGTTTATCGTGATCAGATCCAAGCTTTACGCCGAATTCAAGAACAACAATTTGTTAGTCAAGATAACGAAGATGATTTAGATGTTATTGGTATCGCTTATCAAAATGGTATGGCGTGTATTCATGGATTGTATATTCGACAGGGAAAAATTTTAGGTAGTCGTAGCTATTTCCCTAAAATGCCGGTTGATGTTTCATTAACGGAAGTGTTATCAAGTTTTGTTACTCAGTTTTACTTTAATCAAGCTGAAGGACGAGTTATTCCAAGCTTGATTTTATTGAGTGAAGAACTCGGTGATGACAGTGATGTTATTTTAGCGGCGCTGTCAGAGCTTGCTGGACGTAAGATTGCGATTAAATATCATCCTCGTGGTACGCGAGCAAAATATTTACAATTAGCACAAACAAATGCTGCAACGGCGTTAACCAGTAAACTCAATCATCGCATGACGATTCAAGAGCGCTTCTTTGAGTTACAACAAGCACTAAACTTAAAACCTATTTCACGCATGGAATGTTTTGATATTAGTCATACTATGGGTGAAAAGACCGTTGCATCTTGTGTGGTCTTTAACCAAGAAGGCCCATTAAAGCAAGAATACCGTCGTTATAATATTAGTGGTATTACTGGCGGCGATGATTATGCAGCAATGGCACAAGTATTAGAGCGCAGATACAGTAAAAACATGGAATTAGATAAAATTCCAGACATAATTTTCATAGATGGGGGTAGAGGTCAGCTCTCAAGAGCGTATGATGTTGTTAAGCCTTATATTACTGAGTGGCCTAAACGACCAATGCTGGTGGGTGTTGCCAAGGGAACCACTCGAAAACCAGGGCTTGAGACATTAATTTTCGTAACGGGTGAAGAATTTTCTATGCCAAGTGATTCTCCCGCGTTGCATTTAATTCAACATATTCGAGATGAAAGTCATAATCATGCGATCAGTGGTCACCGTGCCCAGAGAGCAAAAGTAAGAAAACGTAGTACACTTGAAGATGTCGAGGGAGTTGGACCTAAACGGCGTCAGGCTTTATTAAAATACATGGGTGGAATGCAAGAACTGAAAAAAGCAAATAAAGAAGAAATTGCTAAAGTTCCTGGCATCAGTTTAGCTTTAGCGGAAAAAATAGTTGATGCATTGCAACATGGTTAGTCTGTCGCTTTGAAGGTCATCATAGCCTCAGTACTTTAATTGGTTGAATTTACAGAAAAGGCACACTCTTTTTCGTTTTTTAGAGTAGTCTAGGTTGTATGTTAGGCCCAGATCTTGAACATAAGAATAAAATTATGCGTTTATCAATCCCAAATATTTTAAGTTTTATCCGACTCATTCTAATCCCATTTTTTGTTATTGCCTTTTATTTACCTTATGAATGGTCGGCGTTTGTTACTGCGTTAATCTTTTGGGTTGCAGGTGTAACTGATTGGTTTGATGGTTATCTTGCGCGTAAGCTTAATCAAACAACCCGCTTTGGTGCTTTTATTGACCCTGTTGCCGATAAATTAATGGTTGTTACTGCAATGGTGCTGGTGGTTGAGCATTACCACACATTGTGGGTAACAGTGCCAGCGATCACCATGATTGGCCGTGAAATTATTATTTCAGCATTACGAGAGTGGATGGCTGAGTTAGGTAAACGTGCAAGTGTTGCCGTTTCATGGGTAGGTAAAGTAAAAACAGCATCACAAATGTTTGCTTTATTATTATTATTATGGCATCCACATGAGTATGTTGTATGGTTAGGTTACGCATCACTTTATATTGCAATGGTGCTAACGTACTGGTCAATGGTGCAATATCTTAAAGCCGCAAAAGGTGATTTGTTAAACGCAGATAATCACTAATAAAAACCTAAGGGTTGGTTTACAGATAAAAAATGGCGAGCTAATAAGCTCGCCATTTTTATTACTGCTGATAACTTATTGCTTAACCACAAAGTTGCTGACTGTGGTTACTGTGCGTAATTGAGTCAGCTTGCTGCTGGAACCAATTAAGTTGTTGTGATAATTGGGTCACACTGCCAATAATAATTAATGCAGGGCTTATTGCTTGCTTCGCTAAGGTTTCTATTTGGGCTAATTCGCCCGTCAAAACACGTTGCTGAGCCGTAGTTCCGCGTTCGATAATAGCAATTGGTGTTGCAAGAGACATTCCATAAGCACTGAGTTTATGACGAATGACGTTACTTTGATTAAGCCCCATATAAAATACTAATGTATGTTTTGCACGTGCCAGTGATAACCAATCAATTTGATCTTGGCCTTGTTTTAAATGTCCGGTAATAAACTGCACACTTTGGGCATGATCACGATGGGTTAATGGAATACCTGCATAGGCAGCACAGCCAGATGCAGCTGTTATCCCTGGTACTACTTCAAAAGGAATATTAAAAGGCAGTAAGGCCTCTAATTCTTCACCGCCGCGACCAAAAATAAACGGATCACCACCTTTTAAACGTATGACTTGTTTGCCAGCAAGCGCATGTTTAACTAATAATTCGTTTATTTGCTGTTGAGGTACACAGTGATTTCCAGCCTCTTTACCAACAAATATTGATTGGCTATGCGGTGGAAATAACGCAATAATTTCATCAGAGACTAACCGATCATAAATAATGACATCAGCCTGTTGAATTAAACGCATTGCTTTTACCGTTAGCAAGTCAGGATCGCCAGGACCGGCACCGACAAGGATCACTTTACCGATAGTTGTTGATGTCGGTAAACTATATAAGGTGTCTTGATGTGGCATAGCTATGCTCCAAGGCTGTGTCATTATTATGGGTATGATTAAGCAGTTTGGTGTTGAGGTTGACTATCTTTTTTTGCCGAATCAATGATTGGACGTTGTGACTTTGGTGTAGTAAACCAATAACCTAAGCCCATAAAGACCACGCCAGAAATAGTATTACCAATAGTTACCCATAGTAAGTTATGGCCAATTCCTGCAAGTGTGAATGCTTCTTTATGAGCACCAAACCAAGATAAAGCAAAGATTGTCATATTCGCAATTGAGTGCTCATAACCTGAAGCGATAAATGCTAATAAACACCACCAAATAGCGATGAATTTCGCTGAACCTTCAACTCGTTGGCACATCCATATAGCTAAACAGACCAGCCAGTTACATAGAATACCCTTGAACAACAGTACTGATGCTGGTGCCGCAGTTTTAGCCATAGCGACATTGTTTAGTAAGCTATTGCCATCATTTAAAAGATGACCACCGCCAGCATAGTAAAATAGTAGAGCAACACCGACAGAGCCTAAAAGGTTACCTGTCCATGTTTGTGGCAATACACGTAGCGTATCAGCAAGAGTAATTTGACCTGTTTTTACACCAAAAGTTAAGAACATAGTGTGTCCGGTGTAAAGCTCTGATCCTGCGATAATGACCAAGGTTAACGCGATGCCAAATGTGGCACCCATAACGAGTGGACGTATAGAAGGATCAACCATATTACCTAAAGTAAAAATTAAAATAATACCTAAACCAACGTAAGCACCTGCCATAGCAGAACTTAGCCAAAATCCTATTTTTTCTTGTTGTGCAAATTCAACAATACGAGCGGCATTAGCTGAACATTTTTTGATGGTATCAGTGTACATACATTTTCCCTGTAGTAATTAAAACTGTTTGTCATAGATTGATAACTTTTTGTGTATCAACCTATGGCAAAAGAGTTTGGCAATGACTGCCAAACTCATTACTGCTCTGATTACAAACGGACTTGTACTTGACCTTGCTGTACTTGAATTTGATAACAAGCGACTTTAATCTCAGGTTGTTCTAGACAATGACCATCAATTAACGAGAAGCGCTGTTTTTTGAGTGGACTAGCAACCCAGAGTTGATTTTGATGTTGGCAAATAAGACCACGAGAGAGCACATTTGATTGTGCAAAAGGATCGTTATTATTTAGAGCAAACAGTTGTTCACTATGATCTGGTCGAAAAATAGCCACTTGTTGGTCATCAACTAAAGCACAGATACCTGTCCCAGGAATTAAGTCATCAAGCTGACATACAGAAATCCACTGACTCATGCTTTTTCCTCCAATGAAATGTTAAAGGTAGTTGCTTTTTCATTAACCGTCGCAGGGCGGTGTTGGTCACGCTCAGGTACAAAAACGACATTATCATCACGTTTGGTACTATTGATGAAATGAGCAAATCGTTTTAATTGCTGTTCGTTATTAAGTGTGGTTTTCCATTCACAGTGATAGCTAGCAATTAATCTTTCAGCATCAGCTTCGAGTTGTTGATTAAGACCTAGTTTATCGTTGATGATGACCTCTTTAAGGTATTCGACACCGCCGTCTAAACTGGTTAACCATGTTGAAGTACGTTGTAATTTATCAGCGGTACGAATGTAGAACATTAAGTAGCGATCAACGTATTTAATAAGGGTTTCAGTATCGAGATCTGCGGCAAGAAGATCGGCATGACGAGGCTTCATTCCTCCATTACCACCAACATACATATTCCAACCTGCATCGGTTGCAATAATGCCTAAATCTTTGCCTTGTGCTTCAGCACACTCGCGAGTACAGCCAGAGACGCCAAATTTCATTTTATGTGGCGTACGGATGCCTTTATAACGGTTTTCAAGTTGAACCCCGAGGCCAACACTGTCTTGCACGCCGAAACGACACCAAGTACTACCAACACATGTTTTTGCCATGCGTAGTGCTTTGGCATAGGCTTGACCGGTTTCAAAACCAGCATTAATTAAACGTTGCCAAATTTGTGGTAAGTCATCTTTTTGAGCACCAAATAAACCAATACGCTGTGCGCCGGTAATTTTGGTGTAGAGCTGATAATCGTTAGCTATTTGTGCTAAAGCCAATAATCCAGCTGGAGTGACTTCACCGCCAGCCATGCGTGGAATGACAGAATAAGTGCCATCTTTTTGCATATTACCGAGGAAAATATCATTGGTATCTTGCAATGGTGTATTTTGAGGGGTGAGGGCGTACTCATTCCAGCATGAAGCAAGGATAGAGCCGACAGTTGGCTTACAGACTTCACAGCCATAACCTTTACCGTGTTTGGCAAGTAAAGCTTCAAAAGATTTGATTTCTTCGACACGAATAAGATGAAATAGCTCTTGGCGAGAATACTCAAAGTGCTCACATAGGTGGTTTTTAACCTCGATACCAGCTTTAGCTAGTTCACTATTAAGAACCTGAGTAATAAGAGGGATACAACCACCACAGCCAGTACCTGCTTTAGTAACCGCCTTTATTTCGCCAAGTGTTGTGTGGCCTTCAGCAACTGCTGTTGCAATTTTGCCTTTAGTCACATCAAAGCATGAGCACATTACTGCGCTATCAGGAAGAGAATCTGCACCCATTGCTGGTTTCTCTGCGCCAGCATGTGCCGGTAAAATTAGGCTGTCTGGATTTTCTGGCAATTCAATATTATTGAGTTTTAGCTGTAATAAGTTGCCATAGTCAGCAGTATCACCGACTAAAACCGCACCTAATAGTTGTTTGCCGTCTTCTGAAACAATAATACGTTTATACACATCTTGTTGTTCGTTAAGGTAAACATAGCTTTTACTGTTAGGCGTTCGACCATTAGCATCACCAATGCTACCGACTTTTACGCCTAATAGCTTTAACTTAGCGCTCATGTCAGCGCCTTCAAAAGTATGAGACTCACCTAATAAGTGGCTTACTGCAATTTGCGCCATCTTATAGCCTGGTGCAACCAATCCAAAGAACATGTCGTTCCATGATGCACATTCACCGATAGCGTAAATATCGTTATCCGACGTTTGGCAGTAATCATTAATCGCAATACCGCCACGATGACCTAACGTTAGGTTACAGTTATTAGCAAGTTTATCTTGCGGGCGAATACCGGTAGAGAAAACGATGAAATCCACCTCAAGCGAGGTGCCATCAGCAAAAGCGAGAGTGTTACGTGCAGTTTGACCTTGAGGAATAATTTCTTGGGTGTTTTTACCGGTATGAACCACAACACCAAGTTGTTCGATTTTTTTTCTAAGTTGAGCACCGCCATGAGGGTCTAGTTGCTCAGCCATCAATACAGGGGCAAATTCAATAACGTGAGTATCAACACCTAATGCTTTAAGTGCCCCGGCAGCTTCCAAGCCAAGAAGACCACCACCAACAACAACACCACTTTTACTGTGTTTAGCAGTTGCTTCAATTGCTTTAAGATCTTCAATAGTTCGATAAACAAAACAGTCTTTGGATTCATTGCCTTTAATGGGTGGTACCCAAGGATAAGACCCTGTCGCCATCACTAATTTATCGTAATTAACCTCACGACCAGTATTAGAGTAAATGATTTTTTGGTCACGGTTAATCGTGATCGCACGTTCACCTAATAAAATATTAATATTGTGCTTTTGATAAAAACCATGCTTAACGAGTGATAGTTCTTCTGCTGTATGGTGAGAGAAGTAAGATGAGAGATGAACCCTATCGTAAGCAACGCGTGGTTCTTCACAAAAGACAGTGACGTCATACTTATCCATGTCGGCTTTATCGATTAGCTCTTCGATATAGCGGTGGCCAACCATGCCGTTGCCAATAATAGCTATTTTGATTTTGCTCATAAATCCTCTTAACAACATCGTGAATTACAATAATCTTATTCAGAGTTTCGTAGAATAAATATGATGCAAATCAAATCCAACTTTAAATAACCCTAAAGAGGTATGCTTTAAAATCAGATAATTAGCTGTGATTGTTGCCTTTTGGTTAGATAAGTTGAATATAAAAGAACAGAGTTACTTTAGTGATAGTCTTTTTTAGATGGCATATAAAAAACAAATCCTACTAAACAAGCATTGATAATCTTTAAATTTGGTGTTGTTATTTTGATGCGGATGGTTTTTGATCAGAAATGGGCTGATTTTTAGGTTGATGTAACGGAAAATGACCACTTAAATAAAAAGTCATAATTTTTCATTGACTCAGTTCGTAAAATCAGTAAATTACATCACATACCGCAGCGGAGAGACTTGCTAAGGTAGGTGAGGTTTTTTTTCTTCACAAGA
>NZ_MSCC01000001.1:1363678-1544274 GCF_002954455.1 Photobacterium aquimaris | reverse complement strand
GGATAACCTAGTAACGTTGGCGCGTTGGCAGAGTGGCTATGCAGCGGATTGCAAATCCGTGTACCTCGGTTCGACTCCGGGACGCGCCTCCATTCTCTTATGAGAATAAAAGCCCGAGTGGTGAAATTGGTATACACGACGGATTCAAAATCCGTTTCCTTCGGGAGTGACGGTTCAAGTCCGTCCTCGGGCACCAATTCAAATGATAAAGCCTCAGCTCACGCTGAGGCTTTGTTGTTTCTAGCCTAATCAAAAACTTAGCCCTATCTTTTTCTGGTCACTTTCCTGTCCCATTCCGTTAAAACCACTTCGTGAAACGGCTTTTGCGGCTCATAATTACGCTAACAATTTATCAGATAGAGATGAGGGCAGTAATAGCACAGTAAATCGAAGCCTAAATTATCACTGTACTATTACTGTTAATATTATTTTGATTTCTTTAATCTAACCTTAATAACACTATGCTCTGTTGGTACGCCTAATCGAAAAGGAAAGCCATAATGTCCAGTACCTCGATGTACGTATAGCTTAGTATTATCTATTCCCCACAAGCCATGATCTGGCGATTTTGAAAATAGACTGATTACCGTTGTTTTTAATCCTAAACTGACGAGTCCCATAAGACCACCATGTGTATGGCCACTTAAGTATAAATCAATAGGGTAGCTCGTTAGGGGTATATCTGAAAGGTGAGTTGGATCATGTAGCATAGCAATACTTGCGATGACATTCTTTTTATTAGGTAAACTTTTGATTGCGTTACTGAGTTTATGTTTTCTATCTTTAGAGTGAGAATCAAAGCCAATAACTTCAACTGGGCCAAGTCGAGTTTGTACTACCAGCGCTTCATCTATCAATAAAGTAATATTATTGTCAGCTAAGGCTGTTTTTACTATTTCAGGTGCTTCGTAATCATGGTTACCCATACAAGCGAATACTTTACCGCGATAGTCTTTTAATGGTTGAAGCGATTGTGACAGTGTTTGTACTGATCCTTTTGACTCCATAGTCAAAAAGTCGCCCGTTAATAAAATAAGATCCGGTTGTTTATCGACTGTGTTTTTACAAATATGCTGAAGTCGAGCTACAGACATATATGGGCCTAAATGCGGATCGGTTAACTGGATAATCTGCAGTGTATCGTTATTATTTGAACGTGGTGGTGCTAACTCTAAGCGACTTAGCTGTGATGGTTGTGCATTATCATTTAGATCGATAACAATACATTCTTCAGAAATACGGAAATTTTGTAATATACCGATTAAACCAAGTATATAAGGGACATACAAGAGAGCTGTACTGTTAAAAAATACTAACCATAGTGCCCAAGGAAAGGCGATTATCGTTGCACCTAAAAACCATTGCCCTGGCCAATTTATCATAACGCGAACCCAAAGAGGTTGCATCTTTGGTCGAATAAGAAGCAAGGTGTCTATAAAGACTAAACTATATAACAACAGTATGATAAAAGGAGGGATGAAGCTAACCAGAGTGTCAAATATAGTAACAAAAACTAAACTATAAACCGTTAAAATAACGCCTCTAATGATGGCAAACTCTTTAGAGCGAAATAACCAACTAACAACAACGGTAAACACTAATAAAAATAATGTTATTGTGCCAATATTATCTAAAACAAAATTCAATGAATTAATCCTATAAAATAAGTATTATCTTAATACAATACTGCTAGTATTTTAGCTAAATATATGGATTAAAGTATGCTTTATATTCGGTCGATCAGTAAAACAGTTTTACTATTAAAAAGATATTTTTAGTTTATGCTAAATAATAGCAATTGATAATGAACAAGCATCAAGGAAAACAGCAGATATAAAAAATGCCGGCCATAGCCAGCATTTTGTTATTTATCAGTGAGGATAAATTATAAAGCTACAACGTTTGCAGCTTGTAGGCCTTTTTGGCCTTGTTCTACTTCGAAAGAGACTTTTTGGCCTTCGGCTAATGTCTTGAAGCCTTCAGAAGCGATAGCACGGAAGTGAACGAATACGTCAGCACCACCGTTGTCTTGAGTAATGAAACCAAAACCTTTCTCTTCGTTAAACCATTTTACTAAACCAGTTGATGTATTAGACATGTGATGCCCCTTATATAGATGATTAATTAACCGCTAAAATGCGATGTATTAAGTGGTTAAATTATTAATGTTACTGCCAAACCAAGGGAAACACTGAGATACAAAACGATAACGTTGATGTAGCTAAAGGTTTAACTGTTACTTGGTGTTGCATTTAATAACGTCCTGAACAACAGAACGAGGCAGATAATATCACTTGTACGTTTTTTGTACAGTTATTTTTATTGATAATTATATTGATATGGTTCTATCTGACGTTAATTATATGAATTTAAGGCTTTAAATGTGTAAAAATAATGCCAGATAAAATCTATGTAAGGGTAAATTGTAAGTAATTATGTGATTGTCGTAAATTAGACTAAAAATTTTTATTGCAGATGAAATGTAATTCCGTATAACCCTTATCTAGCAAAATATTTTTATATAAAGAAAAACATTAAGGTCACAAGTATGACAAATCATATTGTAACAACCTATACCCGATCTATATTTGATGATGACATTGAAGAGGACTCTATTGAGGATTTTTCTGATGAACCATCTTCTGTTACGGTTGTATCTTTTGATCGCGCAGAAATGTTAGAAAGAGTTATACGAGAAGGGGTAGATCTTGCTGACGGAAAATATAACACGATTGGTGAAGATGAAAACAGAGTGGGTTATCGTGCGACTCTCGATGATAAAAATGCTAATAATATTCGTTTTAATTTAGTACACCTTATCGATAAAGAATCGCGCAATCTAAAAGCTTATGATATTGAAGTAAAAGCGGTGCCTGAAAGTAATAAATTGTATATATCAATCATGCCATATATGCCATTCTTTACAACTATCCTTGATATGTATGATGGTAATGAAGCTCAACAGATTGATGCCTTAATGCAGCAAGCAATAGATAACTTAGCGAAAGGGTGGTTGTTTAAACGGTTAATGGATAATAACGAAAGTTAGTGGTTAGTTTGGTTACCACTTTCTGTAAAGTTGCAATTTCAGTATAATAACCGCTAGTTTACATTGGCGGTTAAGCGATAAAATAAGGTATTTCTGACATGAAAGATGCATCAGTCATCATTGGATTAAGTAATCCTAAAAGTCCAACAAATATAGGTGCTGTACTCAGAGCGGCTGGCTGTTATAAAGCGGATGCTGTTATTTATACCGGAACTCGTTACGATAAAGCTGCAAAGTTTCAAACCGATACTAAGAAGATGGCGCAGAGCATTCCATTATCTGGTGTTGAATCCATGCTTGATAATCTGCCACAAGATATGAAAATTGTTTGTGTCGATTTTGCCGAAGGCGCAACATTACTGCCGCATTTTGAGCATCCAGAAAAAGCAATTTATATTTTTGGTCCTGAAGATGGTTCTATTTCACAGGATGTAGCAGATAGAGCCGATCATGTTGTTTATGTGCCAACTGTTGGCTGTATGAATTTAGCTGCATCCGTTAATGTTGTTTTATACGATCGTCTTGCTAAACAAGAGAATATAGTTCAAAGCGATGAACATATTCGTCAAAATCGAGATAATAAAAATAATCTTCGTGTAAGTCTTAAATAAGAATGCTATAAAAATCTTGATAGATTATCGCCGTATCAATGATGAACGGCGGTAATCTCATGAAAATATTATATATTATTCTGACTGCTTCACATCCCACACAGTATAAAGTCCTAATGTAATTAAAATGATAGCACCACCTAAAATATCATTTAAAGATGGTTGTTCACCAAGCACTAAAAATACATATAAAGGACCTAATAGAATTTCCATTAATAAAATTAAACTTGTTTGAGCTGCAGGAATATAGGCTGCTGATTTTGAAATACAGAGATAAGACCCCGGTACAATGACCCCACCCAGTATTAATAGGTATAGCATTTGAATATGTGATAGTGAAAAAGGTTGCGCACCTCGAATATAAGCAAATACAGCGATCATAAATCCAGCCACAATCAGAATATTTGCCGCTTGTTCGCCTTTTGTTTTACGCATAGCGACGAGATAAACCGCTGTTGCTAAGGCAGTAACTAATGCTAGTAGATTTCCGACCCATTGTCCGCCAGCAGGAGCAAAAGCAAATATAATCCAAATACCGCTCGTCGCTACACCAATAGCTAGCAATGTTGGCCATTTGAGTTTTTCTTTTAATATTAAGAAACCTAAAATAGCAGTAAAGAACGGAGCTGTATTAATGATCACTAGAGTGCTTGCGACCTGAGTATAATGTAATGATTCAATAAAACAGACAGTTGAAGCTGCAAAAACAAAACCTAATCCTAAAAGAGATAAAGATGGACGTGATATTTCAGCTGTAAATTGCTTACGGTTGTAAAGCAGTTGCATAATAATTAAAACGATACATTGAAACGCGCCACGCCAAAAAAGTACATTCCATGCTGTTGAATCTGATAGTTTTACAAATAAGCTATCAAAGCTCAGTATCATTATGCCTATAAAAGCTAATAATAATCCGCGATTTTTATCGCCCATAAAAAATTTTTCCTATAAATTTCAGCTAGTATATTTACGAATTAATCAATATTAGTTGTTAAATATGTGATGAACGATTAATAAAATGTATGCTTATATCGTATTAATCACTATCTGTTAGGATTAATCAACCATTGAATCTAATATTGTATACGTCGTCATCTATTTAAGAAAAAAAATTCATTGTTATGATGATATTTATGATTTGTCGTAAAATGTGTCTGCCCTTATAACGTTTTTTTCTTTCGTATTGGAACGATTATGAACTACGGCAAACTTATTGATGCTTTATTTACCCAAGGCTGGTTTGTCTGGGATGACTTTTTGACTCAGGATGAAGTCAGTCAATTAAAGGCATGTATTCCTGCTGATTGGAGCCAAGCTGGTATTGGTCGCAATGATGAATACATGACCCAAAAAGCCATTAGAAGTGACAAAATTCAATGGTTATCATCTGATATGGGGCCTCCAGTAGCTGATTTCTTACAACGAATGAATGATATTCGTGTCGAAGTAAATCGTCATTTCTTCTTAGGCCTATTTGAGTATGAATCACATTTTGCCAAATATGAGCAAGGTGACTTTTATCAAAAGCACTTAGATTGTTTCCGTGGTCAAGAAAACCGCAAATTAACGACTGTTTTTTATCTGAATAATGAATGGCAACCAGCTCATGGCGGTCGACTTAAAATGTATGATTTAGATGATAATGAATTAGCTACCTTAGATCCTCTTGCTGGGCGATTAGTGGTGTTTTTATCTGAATTATTTCCACATGAAGTATTACCCGCTACGCAACAACGCTTTAGTATCGCCGGTTGGTTTAGAACCAATGGTGTGAGCGGTAATCAATTAGATATTGCCCGTTAATAGCCAATAGCTAAAGTGGTTCAGGTCTCTTTTTTTAATTCATGCACTTGTTATATATGCTTTATCGTATATTCTGATGTTTTCAACGGTTATTTATAAGGTGTATTGTGAAACGCATTTTGTTTCTTTGTACTGGTAACTCCGCCCGTTCGCAACTTGCAGAAGCATTGATGCGTCACATGTGCCGAGATAGTGCCGTCACCATTGGCCAATTTGAGATAATGAGTGCGGGGATGGCACCTGAGAGTGTCGATCCTCGAGTATATGAAGTGCTAAATTATCATAATATTAACGCTGATAATCTAACTAGTACATTAGCGTCAAGTTTACAAGACCAGCACTTTGATGTTGTGATCACCTTATGTGATAAAGCCAATAAAGAATGTGCACTTTTTCCTGATTCTGATGCATTAATTCATTGGGATTTTAAAGATCCTAAACCACTATCAGATTCTCAAGGGTTTTATGATGTTTTTGATGGTTTAAAAGCCAAGATAGCATTATTTTTAATGCTTCATGGTGATAATCAATCTGACACGATTGGTGCAGTTGAATTATTTAAAATTATGAGCGATCCACTACGGTTGCGAATTTTAATGCTAATTCATGATGAACGTGCTTTATCTGTTGGGGATTTAACTAAAGCATTACAAGCTAGCCAGCCTAAAGTGTCTCGCCATTTAGCTCTGTTACGAGATAGTGGTGTATTACATGATCAACGAGAAGGGGTTTGTATTTTTTACCATTTTCCAGCTGATCTACCTCAGTGGATTCAGCATACACTTGATACAGTCCGTAATGGGCAGCCAGCATTGATTAATCAAGAGAAAATACGTTTAAGTGCAATAAAAAATAGAAAGAAACCACAATCAATTAATTAACGTTATAGCAGAGTAGGAATTGTGACTGTTATGGATAATCAGCATCCCGTTTGGACTTTACCATTAAATGAAGCCGCACCTAAAAAAGGCGGTTTACTTTTAACGCCATGCCCAGGAACTAAAGGCGTAAATGCAATCATGAGTTTGCGCCAACTAAAAGCGGCCGGTGCAACCGTAGTGTTAACTGCTTTAGAAAAGAATGATTTACCGGATCAAGGTGTTGAATTATTAGCTGAAGCATGCAAATTATTGGGAATGCAATGGTTTCATGTGCCGATTGAAGATGATTGCGCACCTTCTGTTGACTTTGAATCGAAATGGCAACGAGCCAATGATGCAGCACAAATAGCGCTTAATAATGGTGAATATGTTGTTGCGCATTGTAAAGGCGGTTCGGGTCGTACCGGATTATTAGCAGCGCGTGTTTTACTTGCTCGTGGTAAGCCTTTTGAAGAGACAATAGCAGCGATTCAGGCGCAACGGCCAGGTGCATTTACCCGTCAGTCACACATTGATTATATCACTCAGTGGAATAGTGCTGTTACGCGATAATTGTAAATAAGAATTTATCATTAAACCTCGCTTATGCGGGGTTTTTTCGTTTTAGGTACGCTAAAAAATACTTACCAGCAAAAGGTTTATTTTATTTACCATTGTTGTTATATTTGATTTTCCATATATATGGAATTTCGTATATCTTACCAAGTGCAAGGAAATAATGATGACAATAAAAGTAGGAATTAATGGTTTTGGGCGTATTGGACGTTTAGCATTGAGGGCGGCGTTTGATTGGCCTGAAGTTGAGTTTGTATTAATCAATGATGTTGCTGGTGATGTTAATGCATTGGCGCATTTAACTGAGTTTGATTCAATTCAAGGTCGCTGGGAACATGCGGTTACTGTTGATAATGGCCAAATGGTGATTAATGGCCAATCTATTAACTATTGCCAGCAAGCAAAAATCGAAGATGTTGATTGGTCGGGATGTGATGTCGTATTAGAAGCCACCGGTGTACACCGTGATACTAAGTACCTTAACCAATATTTACAGCAAGGTGTAAAGCGTGTGGTTGTATCTGCGCCAGTAAAAGAAGAGGGCGTATTAAATGTAGTCGTAGGGGTTAATGATCATTTATTTGATGCTGAAAAACATCGAATTGTTACTGCTGCATCTTGCACGACTAACTGCATTGCACCTGTTGTTAAAGTTATTCATGAACACCTTGGTATTAAGCAAGCATCCTTTACAACAATTCATAATTTAACCAATACCCAAACTATTTTAGACGCACCGCATAAAGATTTGCGTCGTGCTCGTGCGTGTGGAATGAGCTTAATTCCAACGACGACAGGATCGGCAAAAGCCATTGTTGAAATTTTTCCAGAATTAGCCGGTAAAATTGATGGTCATGCGGTACGAGTACCACTCGCTAACGCATCACTAACGGATATTATTTTTGATGTGGAGCGTGATACCTCTATTGATGAGGTTAACCAACTATTAAAAGCAGCATCAGAAAATGAACTGGATGGTATTTTAGGTTTTGAAGCACGACCTTTAGTTTCTGTTGATTATCGTGGCGACCAACGCTCAACCATTATTGATGGACTATCAACCATGGTGGTAAATCAACGCATGGTGAAAATTTATGCTTGGTACGATAATGAAATGGGTTATGCCACTCGAACTGCGGAACTTATCCGTAAAGTTGGCTGTTAATCAACTAACCATAAATATTGTTAGTCAGTAAGAGAGTATTTTATGTTAGCAAAGCTAAGTCAGCTTCCTAATGGCGTGCGTCAATATATGTTAGTGACGTTTAACTATTGGAACTTCACTTTAACCGATGGCGCATTGCGAATGTTGGTGGTGTTACATTTTCACCAATTAGGTTATAGCCCATTAGAAATAGCATCACTGTTTTTGTTTTATGAATTTTTTGGTGTTGTGACTAATCTGATAGGTGGTTGGCTTGGTGCGCATTTAGGCTTAAATCGAACCATGAATATTGGTTTATTTATGCAAGTTGTGGCGTTGTTAATGCTCGCTGTTCCATCTGCAAATTTAACCGTTATGTGGGTGATGTTTGCTCAAGCGTTATCTGGTATTGCGAAAGACTTAAATAAAATGAGTGCTAAAAGCGCGATAAAAACCTTAGTGCCAAACGATCAGCAAGGTGCGTTGTATAAATGGATTGCAATACTAACAGGTTCAAAAAATGCGCTTAAAGGTGTCGGCTTTTTCTTAGGTGGCGCATTGTTAGCATTAATTGGTTTTCAAGGTGCAGTTATTGTAATGGCATCTGTGTTAGCGGCAGTGTTTATATGCAGTTTATTATGGTTAGATAAAGATTTAGGTAAAGCAAAAACTAAAATTAAATTTAGCGAGATATTTTCAAAAAGTCGTAGCATTAATATATTATCAGCGGCGAGAATGTTCTTGTTTGGTGCGCGTGATGTATGGTTTGTGATTGCATTACCGTTATATTTAGGCCAAGTTTTTGGTTGGGATCATGTATTAGTTGGTAGTTTTCTT
Organism: Photobacterium aquimaris; assembly: GCF_002954455.1. Classification (GTDB taxonomy): domain Bacteria; phylum Pseudomonadota; class Gammaproteobacteria; order Enterobacterales; family Vibrionaceae; genus Photobacterium; species Photobacterium aquimaris. Next base: position 1,535,394 of record NZ_MSCC01000001.1, on the reverse strand, counting down.
GCTATTTGGGTTATTGGCTATGGCTTGGTTCAAAGTATTGCTCCACGTATAACAGGGAAAGCATCGGGTATTGTACCTGATGGGCGAGTAGCTTTAGTGTGGGCGTGTGTATTAGCGCTTGTCACAGCAACGATTGCATTAGCAATACAAATTAATTGGTATTCTCAATTTGTAATTGTAATTGGTCTAATGATTTTTGGTGCTATTTTTGCGATAAATTCTTCATTACATTCTTACTTAATTGTCAGTTATGCCAAGGATGATGGTGTTAGTTTAGATGTCGGGTTTTATTATATGGCTAATGCACTGGGACGTTTAATCGGAACATTACTTTCTGGCGCGATTTATCAGCTTTATGGACTATCAATGTGTCTTTGGATTGCGTTTGCTTTTATTGCTATTACAACAGTAATTTCATTATGGTTACCTCGTAATCATCCAGATTCTGTCGCGATTTAAACGCATTTAAAAATTGCTTTTAATCATAAAGTGATATTTATCAAAAGATATTAAATAATAACTATGATTAATGGTTGTTATCTTTAATTAGGCAGGTCTATACGGTATATTGGGCGAATTATTATTATACATAGTATCAAAGATAATTATTTTTCCGATATATTGCGTAGGCCGCTGATTACTTATGGTTACAACGTTAAAAGCCTTAAAACGAAATAGTTATGGTGGTGAGTTTATACAAGAAGCACTTGTGAGTGTTTATGAAATGTTTAAACCAGTACATTGCTATATTGCTTACTTTGATAAAGTTCATCACAAAGCAATTTCATTAGCCTATTATGTGGATGGTAACCTTTCAAATACAGTATTTAGCTATTCGACGGTTAATGCGCCATGTTTAAAATTGATATCAGCGGGAAAACCACTTTATATACCAAATAATATATCGAAGATATACCCATTTAACCAGATCATAACTTCCTATATTTTTTATTCTTATTTGGGATTACCGATATTTTCTCGTCAAGGAGAAGTGATAGGTGTTATTGGGTGTTTATTTGACACTCCCTTTTTATTTTCTGAAGCACTACACCAAGAGTGGTGTGATGTTATTGGCGATATCCTTGGCTCCGATGTTGAGTATCTTGCTTTATTATCACAAAAAAAATTACTTCAAGAAATGGAGCAGTGTCAGCAAGAAGCTAAACTTGGTAATTGGCAACTCGATTTGGTGACAAATAATTATTATTGGAGTAAAGAAATCTATCGTATTTTTCAATGTGAGATAAACGATTTTATACCAAAAGAAAAAACGATTAATGATTTTATTCATGCTGATGATCAGGTTAGAGTGAATGAATTAAAAGATAAAATGCTAAATAGTAGTAATGTCAGTTATAGCATAATATATCGTATTGTGTTGAAGAATAAAAAAATAAAATACTTACGAGAACATTGTAATATCCTACGAAATATAAATGGTGCTGCAACTATAATTAAAGGTACTCTACAAGATATTACTGATTTTTATCATGTTAATGATAAGTTAAATCAAGCATCTAATAAATTGACAATGGCCTATGATGCCGTAGTTGAAGGTATTTGGGAATATGATTTAAAAACTGAAAATTTAATAACATCACCCAAGTTTTGGGATATATTATGCATTAATAAAAATCACGCTAAAAGTATTAGTGATTATTTAGCAATGATCCACAAAGATGATAGATTAACTGTTATTGAATCATTTTTGAAATTACGTAATGGTGATGCGATATCTATAGATGTCGAATTTAGATTACAACCAAAAGATAAACAAACAGAATGTCGTTGGTTTAATTGCAAAGGCAATATTATAGAATCAAATAACAATAAGTGTAGTGATACTATTGTTGGTGTATTGATTGATATAACAGAAACTGTGTTAGCTGCGCAACAACTAACATTGGCAAAAACTGTTTTTGATAATACCTCTGAATGTATCGTGATTACAGATCAAGATAATAATATCATATCAGTGAATAAAGCTTTTGAAATGGTAACGGGCTATAGTAAAAACTATCTGATAGGAAAAAACCCTAGAATATTAGCATCTGGCTATCATGATTTAGCATTTTATAAAAAAATGTGGCATAGCCTTGATACAATTGGAACATGGCAGGGACAATTACATAATCGTCGTAGTGATGGTTCTATCTATCCAGAAGAGATGACGATAAATAAGATTGAAGATGATCATAAAGTTGTTAATTATGTCGGTGTTTTTCACGATATAAGCTCACGAAAACAAACCGAAAAAAAGTTAAGATTATTAGCTGATAATGATATGTTGACGGGATTAATGAATCGTCGTCGATTTGTTGAAAAAGTTGAACAACAAATAAATACAATGAGTCACTCAGAGAAAGGGGCCACAACAACTGGTGTCTGTTCTTTATTATTTATTGATATTGATGATTTTAAAATATTTAATGATCTTTATGGTCACGACTTTGGTGATGATATTTTAAAAAGTGTTGCTGATATTCTAAGAGCAACAGTATGCGAACATAGTCTTATTTGTCGTTACGGTGGTGATGAGTATGCGGTATTAATTAAAGAGAAAGACATTAATTATGCCAAATATATTGCACGTCAATTAATCGATATTATATCAAAACCAATTATTTGTAATGATATTGAAATCAATCTTACTATAAGTATTGGTATATCGTCATATCCAGAAAGTGGTATTACCCATCAAGCATTGTTAAAAAATGCTGATTATGCAATGTATGAACAAAAGTGGCTGGGACGTAATGGTCTTTGTGTTTATGATCAACAATTACAAGATGAATATATTCGTAAGCTAAAATTACGCGATAAACTGAAATATGCAATCGATGCTAATAAGATCAATGTTTATTATCAACCGATTGTTGATAGTAGAACGGGTAAGGTCTGTAAATTTGAAGCGTTAGCACGTTGGTATGATGACGTTGATGGATTTATTTCTCCTGGAATCTTTATTCCTATTGCTGAACGCTATGGCTTAATTGGTCAGTTAGGCCAACAAGTGTTTGAGCAAGCTTGTGCTGATTTAGATCGTATCCATCGATGTGGATTTGATGACATTACTTTTTCCATTAACCACTCGGTAAAAGAGTTCTCACAACATAATCAACAGTACATTTTTGATACGATTAATCGTTATCATTTACCTTACAGTGCAATTATGATTGAAATAACAGAATCTACAGCATTGGATGACGGTAAAAATATCATTGATACACTTACCGCATTTCGTTCTCGTGGTATTGCAATTTCGTTGGATGACTTTGGAACCGGTTATTCATCACTTGCCGCAATTATTGATATAAAACCTGACATTATTAAAATTGATCGGGGTTTTATTATTGATATTGAGCACTGTAAAGAAAGCAAAATGTTGGTATCACTGGTACTTGATTTGAGTTATAAATTAGATGTTGAAGTTGTAGCTGAAGGTGTTGAGACTCAAGCACAGTTAGATATTTTATCTTCGATGGCTTGCCACTATATTCAAGGTTATTACTATAGTCCGGCTGTGGCGATTGATGAGGCGATTGCAATACTAAAAGTGCGTAATCATAATGTTATTGATATACAGTAAATAGCACCATTACTATTATTTGTAAAATTGAAATGCTATAACAAGAGTTCTTTTGATATATAGATTGTTATTTGGTAAGTCATGCAGACTCTTTTTTTTGATTTTGATGGTACTTTAGTTGATTCGGAAACATTCCATGCTGAAAATTGGAGTGCCTATTTAGCAACGTATGGTGTAACTCTCACTGCCGATGATTTTATTACATATTATGCGGGAGTTACCTGGCCTAAGATTGCGAAACATTTTATTGAACATTACCAATTAAATGTTGATGTTATGACAATCACTACTGAAATGGAAGCATTAACAGAGGCTAAAATTCGCGAGCAAGGAATCCCTGCGTTACCTGGTGTTGATGCCATACTTAACAGATTTGCGGGTAAAGTGCCAATGGCTGTTGTAACCGGCGCACCACGAGATTATGTTGAAGGGGTATTAAGGCAACATGGTTGGTTTGATCTATTTGAACATGTGTTTAGTGGCTATGAAGTCACTAATAATAAACCAGCGCCCGATGTTTATTTACATGCTTGTCAAGTAATGAAGGTTGCACCGCATCAAACTGTCGCAGTAGAAGATAGTCGAACTGGCTTACAGGCAGCTAAAAATGCGAATATTTGTTGTTTATTAATTAACCCCCATCCGTCATTAATAGAGATTGATGCTGATCATAAATTTACCTCTATGGTAGCAGCAACACCGCTATTAGATTCGTTATTTAAAGCTAAATTAGTAATTGAGTGCAGTGTAAAATAGACTATTATTTTGCGGCAACAACTCGCTATGTTAAATTACTCGGGTTGTAATAATTCAAATAGGTTGATGATGGAAAATGAAGAAATCATGACTGGCGATATGCTGGTTGAGACAGTGGAAAACCAGTTGGCTGACGGTAATCCATTAGTGGTTAAAGAAACATTAATGCGTTTAATGATGACAGGCACAGCTCGAGATGAAGCCGTGCAGATGATTGCTTGTGCATTATCAATTGAAGTATTTGATGTGATGAAAAATGACGGTAAATTTGATTTAAAACGTTACCGTGAAAATCTTGTTGCTTTACCTGATATGCCTTGGGAAGATGATCTGTAATATAGACTTTATGCTGAAAAAACCGTGAGTTAATATCACGGTTTTTTTATATCTATAATTGTTAGATGTCAGGTAATAATAGATAAATAAGCTAAATTTGGGAAAGGTTTTTTGCTTGGTGTAAAGTTGCAATTCTTGAAAGCATCGCTAAAGAACGTTGGTGGTCCTGTTCTGTTGCTGAAGTGCAAGCATCACTGACAATATGAACACTGTAGTCTCGATCATGAGCATCTCGAACAGCAGATTGAATTGCCCAACAAGTACTCACGCCACAAAAATAGACATCGGTGATGGCATTTACGCGTAAGATGCTATCTAGCTCCGTGTTATAAAAGGGATTGACGCGTGACTTTATTACTACCGTATCATCTGTTGCTACGTGTAGATCTGGATGAAATTCAGTTCCCCATTTACCTAGCTCTAAGGCGCGATATTGTTGTGCTTTACCAAACATCGGTGAGTGATGTGGTAATTCAAGATAGTTAGGTTGAAAGCCGACTTTGACAAAGATACAAGGAAGACTATTTTCTTTTGCCCATTGAATAGCAATATTTGCATTATTGATCACATGGTGAGTACTAACTTGTTCAGCACAGCTAGGTATTTTGCCATTTTTATCGACAATATCATTAATGAAGTCAATGATGACTAAGGCTTTATTCATATTATCACCTTTAAGATCAGAGTTTGGTTCTAGCAAGTACTAATAAGCATACAATCAAATCTTAAATTTTAATATTATGAAATCTTAGATATAAAAAAAGCCTTTAGTCTTACAACTAAAAGCTTTTTATGTTGATGGTATTATTTAGCATAAGCAAAAATAACACTACCACCTTTGATCGTATCAATAATACTTTTGGTTAAATTTGTCGGTATAGCAGGGCAGCCCCAGCTACGACCAAGATAACCATTACGCTTTATGAATGCTTCAGATACATATTTAGCGCCATGGATAACGATAAAACGTTTTAAAGCGTTATCATTTTCACCCCGTGTTAACCCATTAAGTTTTAATGAGTAACCATTACCACCATTATATGTGCCTTCAGTTAAGAATGTACCTAATGACGTTTTATGTGAATTGACACGATTAGAAAATCTATCAGCGATTAAGCGACCACTGTTTTCACCGTGTGATACATAGGTGCGATAAAGTAATTTATTTGACTTTAAGTCTATGACATAAAATCGTTTTTCAGTAGAAGGCATGCTGTAATCAATGATCGTTAGCAGCGATTTCTTTTTGCCATGCGTTTTGTTGTAAGCAATAAATGCTTTTTTGAAGACATTAAAATCGATTTTGCCTTTTAAATCGGCTTTTTGGTAGACATAGTCAGCAACAATGTCTGCATTTTTTCGTTCTGTATTGACAACATGCGCAGACGCACTTAACGGTAAAAGACATACCATTAATAGAAATAGGTAAATAACTTTTTTCATTTCATTCTTTCTATTCTTAAACAGGTTGCAGATATTAGTAGCAATTAAGCGAGGTCACACTTTATCATAAATAAGAATTAAAGAAGAATATTTAAATTCTAAATTATAAACGTGCTAACCGCATTAATATGATGATATTTGATAAATTAATAGTTAATTTAATTATTGATAACAAAGGCTTATTAATATGAACATCATTTAATTAATAACAGTCAGTTAAATGAATGTGAAGCCAAAAAAAGCTCGTTAAATTCAGTTTCATACATGCATAAGTCATTGATTTTAGAGTATTATTGTGTTTTTTATTTTAATTATTTAATATTTAATAAAAATTTAAAATAATAATGTGACAAGGGATTTTTTAGGCAATATTTTTTAAGTGAATTAAAATGACAACAAATAAACCTGAATATAAGATGAAGAAAAATAAATAATAGCTATTCATATTGTTCAATATAAATAATAGCGCAAATATTATAAATAATATCTGCGCTAATCTATAGATTAAATATTACAAACTTTACTCCAGCTACCATCACTTCCTGGAATAGAGACAGTATACCAATTGGCTTTGAAGATTACGCCGTTATGGATAATTTGATCTCCTGAACCTGCATGACTTGGATTGCCTTGCCAATCAGTCTGAGGCCAGTTAGGGTAAGTATTTAGGCCATCTGAATCACAGCTGCCGTTATTACCACCCGTATCGCCACCACCGTTATTATCACCGCCACTGGCATTTAAATCACCGATAGGTAGGTTAGGTTGCTCAAACTTAAACGCATACTCATTACCATCAACGTTTACTGAGTAGTTAGCTGGGCCTGAGATTGGTAGGTAGTAAATGAAGTCTAGCTCGTAGCTTTCACCTGCTGGTAGTGCTTTCCACTTAGGCAGAGTAAAGGCGACACGGTGCATAGTTCCGTCTAGACCACCAATATTATCACCACGAGTATGACCAGAAGAAATAACTTTCAAGCCACCACCAGATTGATCTTTCGCGTTATCAGGTGCTGAAACTGGAATATCAAACTGGAACTCTGTACCACCCGGTAAATCACTACCCGTGTTGTTGGTAAAGGTTACGGTTGGGTTGATAGGGTAGTTTTGGTCACCAACTTTGAAGCCGTTAACGTTAACTGCAATATCAATTGCTTGAGTTGGAATTGCACCAGTGGCGATTGTATTTCCATATGGAGTTGCAGACTTAAACTTATCGTAGATAGCTTTCGTCATAGCGTTACCCATGTGGTACTCACCGTTACCAGAAGCACATGCCTTTTCAGTTGCATCAATAGTGTTAGTACGTTTACCATCTGCATCAAATAAGTAACAGTTGTAGTCGCCCGCAAGCTCCCAGAACATGATACCACCGATTTCTTTATCGATTACGTAGTCAGCTTTCACGCCAACCGATGCTTTATCTTCTGTAGAGATAAATACGCTCTTCTCTGCGTTCCATAACCATGGTGCAACAGCGACATCATCGTAATTACGTGTGTACGAACCAACAAGTTTATCTTGTGGATCATTTACAGGATCTAAACCATAAGCGGCTGTGTATGAACCGAAGATACCTTTTTCAAGGTTTTTCGCATGCCACATTGGGTTAGAGCCGGCACCCATTTCTTTACCATTTGGATCAAGATCGTGCCACATGTTGTCGATACCGATAGCACCGTAACCACAGTTATTCTTCTCGCCTTCACCAGTACCTGCCTGACACTCAGACTGGTTAGGTAGTGCTGCACGACCCCATAGACCGTTATCACCACCTTTTACACCTTGCCAACCACGGGTGTAGTATGGAACACCGATATTGATACGACCAGCAGGCATTGAACCACGGAAGTAGTGGTAAGCCCAGTCAGTATTTAGGTAGCCAATACCACCGTATGCTGCTGTGCCGTATACGTTCCACTGTGCTAACTCTGAATCTTTACCTGTATCGAATAGCGCAGCATTATGACCAACGTGGTCGTTCCAAGCACCGTGTAAATCGTAAGACATGATGTTTACATAATCTAAGTACTGAGTAACATCAAATGTTTCCATACCACGTAGTAGGTAACCAGATGATGGTGCTGCAATAGTTAGCATGTAGTGAATATCATCTTCAGCAGAAGCAACATCCAGTTTTTCACGAAGGACTTTCATCAGTTCTTGGTAAGAAGCCCATAGGTATGGACGACGTGGTTCCATGAACTCTTTATCGTATGGGTTACCAGCACCCGCCATAGATGTTGGGTATTCGTAATCAATATCAAGACCATCGAACTTGTACTTACGTAGCATTTCAACGGCAGATGTTGCGAATTTCTCAATGCCAGCATGGTTAATAGAACCATCAGCATTTGTCGTCATAGTGTAGAAGCCACCATCTGGTGCTCGACCACCATCAGTACCAAAGTGACCACCTGTTTCAGCCCAACCACCGATAGAGATTAATGTTTTAACATCGTGTTTAGCTTTTGCTGTTGCAAGTGCACCGAAGTGACCTTTAAAGCCAAGTGCTGGATCGATTTCAACACCATCCCATTCCATACCGACTGCCGCATTGCTTGGATCTGATGTATCACCGATGTTAACTTTGCCATCAGCACCAATACTTACGAATGCGTAGTTAATGTGCGTTAACTGTTCCCATGGGATATCATTAACTAAGTAGCTGCTTTGAGGATCATCGCCTGCACGCCAGCTTGTGAAGTAACCAATAACACGACGAGGGTGATCGGCACCCATCATTTCACGTCCATCTTCATCATAGATAGAACAGTAAGGTACATTTACGCCTTCAGTTTGGTATAAACCGTCAGGACGACAACCATTTGATACAACAGCGCCATTAACTGCAACCGAACTTACGGCTGAATCAGATGTTTTGTTTTGGTCATCAGTTGCACGAGCAAAGATTTTTGCATTGCCTGCTTGAACTGTTGTGTATTCAAGAGCATAAGGGGCTGTAGCTGCGGTGCCAACCAGTGCGCCATTTACGTAGAAATCAACTTTTTCTACCGTGCCATCAGTATCTGCTGCGTCAGCAGTAATAGTAACAACTTCACCTAACTCAACACTTGTCGCTGAAACAGCAACAGAAACGGTAGGCGCTTCGTTAACGGGTCCTTCAGGTGCGACATCGACACTAACACTTGCTTTGCTACTTGCTGCATTTTGATCATCGTAAGCCATCGCTGAAAGGCTATGTACACCTTCTGTTGCTGTCCATGCAAACTCGTATGGTGCAGTTGTTGTTGAACCAACAACTTGCCCATCGACTAGGAAATCAACTTTAGCAATAGTACCGTCAGTGTCGGTTGCATTTGCTTTGATTAGAACAGTTTCACCTGTTGTGATCGCAGCCGTAGCTGTTGGTGCAGTAAGACTTGCTGTTGGTGCCGCATTTTCTACTGGATCAACAGGTGGGTCGATAGGTGGCTCGCCACCAGAACAAAGATCGAGTTGAACCCATTGCGAGTATTGACCGTTATTGTCTTTCGGTGAGTTATTTTGTGTCCAGTAATTTGCTTTATAAGCAACACCCGCTTGTTGAACTTGATCGCCGCCCGTATAAACGCTGTCACTTTTCCATTCTGTAAGGTCTGTACAATCAACAGCTGCTTGTGCGTTGAATGCAAATAAGCATGAGAGGCTAAGGGTACTGAGCGTAAACATTCCCTTTGTTGCTATTCCTTGTTTCCCGCGATTCATATGTGATCCTTTTGTTTTATTATTGATACAGCACCTGTAATAAATCTGAGTTTATTTACTTTTTACGTGCCATAAAAAAACTATAAGTGCAATTAGCCTATTTGTACGAAGCAATGCTTGGATATTCATGTGAGATCGCGGAAAATGTTGCAATAATGTAAACTTTTGCTGGGGTATTGAATTAAGCGCACTGTAATTGAGTAGTTTATTAACGGAAATGATAATCAATACTTAATAAGGATTATATTGAGAGGCGCTATTAAGAAACGGATTTTGGTGTTGTGATGGGATTGATTTCCCCTTTGTTATTGGTTTTGAGTATTTACAACAAAGGGGAACTGTTCATGTCGCTAACACAGCATGTGTTATTAATCAAAAATATTAGTTATTGATGTTAGCTTTGAATTTTTCTTGTGTAGTAGTATCAGCTTTGCTGTACCAATAGTTTAACATTTTGCTAACATAGGCTTGATCGATATGCCCATCTTTTTCTGCTGGACTAACTTGCTGCTGTGCGCGTTGCATTTCATTGGCCGTAATTGCTGTCGCTAATGCAGCAGGGGCTTTACTTAAGTTGTATTGCGCGATCTCTTGTTGGTAATCACGGTTAATTTGTAGACCATCTTTGATCAAAACATCGTGTTTAAAAGGTACTTCACTACCATTGGCAGCTAATAAATGTAGCGTTGGTTGACGGTTAAATTTTTGAGCTTGGTAATCACTTGAAATTTTAGGCAACTGAAGGGTGTACGTTGCATCATTACCAGAAAATGTCATAACAACGACTTCTGAACGAAATAAGTGAGTATCACCATTCTCACGGTAGTTTTTATCGTAACGAAAAGCGATTTGGTTACTACCATTATTTAAAATTTGGGTTGCATTACCTTCCGCGTTAACACCATTGACGAGAACCAGTTCAGCAGATTGTGGTAGATTAAGTGTTACATCAGCAAATGATGAGAAGCTAATGCTACACGCCGCTAAAGAGAGTAGGGCTGTACGTAGTTTCATGTCGATTCCTTTTGAGTGCGTAGAATTAATAATGTGTATTAGGTATAGTGGTACCATTGTATTCTGATCATTACTGTATTGACAAATAACTATCAAAATTAATAGCTAATAACGTTTTTGTTGGTATAAAAAAACCCAGCGCAGGCTGGGTTTAATGTGCATTTAGATTCAACATTCTGTTACTTTACGTAACAAGCAAAACCTTTAAGGTAAAAACCTTCAGGGTAAGCACTGTCTAGAGGGTGATCAGCTGCTTGGCTGAAACGCTCAATGAACTGCACGTCACGGTGAGCATCAATTGCAGCATCAGCAATGATTTTTTGGAATAAGCCATTATCCATTAAACCTGAGCAAGAGTATGTTAATAGCATACCGCCTGGTTTTAGAATTTGCATTGCTAGCATATTGATGTCTTTGTAACCACGACAAGCACCCACTAGCTGAGACTTAGATTCAGCAAATTTAGGTGGATCCATAATCACGACATCAAATAGCTCGCCACGTTCACGGTATTCACGTAATAGTTTAAATACATCAGCGTTTACAAACTGTGCATTTTCAACCGGATAACCGTTAATTTCTGCGTTAAGTTGTGCGGTATCAAGCGCTGGCTGAGATACATCAACGTTAACCACTTCACTAGCGCCGCCTTTTAACGCGTATAAACCAAAGCCACCGGTGTAGCAGAAGCAGTTTAGAACCCGCTTACCATTAACATATTTAACCGATGCTTCACGGCTATCACGTTGGTCAAGGTAGAAACCTGTTTTGTGACCACCGACGATATCAACGTTAATCTTAACGCCATTTTCTTCGATAGTAACAAACTTAGGTGGCTCTTCACCGTGTAGAACGCCTGTACGTTGTTTTAAGCCTTCTTTTTTACGAACAGATACATCTGAGCGCTCGTAAATATTACAGCTAGGGTAACACTGTTGTAATGCTTCAATCAGTACTTCACGCTGTGCTTCAGCACCTGCACTTAGTAACTGACAAACTAAGTAATTTTGGTAGCGATCAATCGTGATACCAGGAAGGCCATCAGATTCAGCTGCAATTAAGCGGTAACCAGTAAGACCATCGCGAGCCGCTAAGATATCACGTAGACTTTGTGCAGCATTTAGGCGGTTAACAAAGAAGTTAACGTCAATGGCTTCATTTTTGTTGAATGTCCATACGCGAACGCGAATTTGAGACTGTGGAGAATAAGCACCACGTGCTAGCCATTCGCCTTTGTTATCGTAAACATCAACGGTTTCGCCAAGTTCAGGTTTTCCTTCAACACGGTCAATACCGCGAGAAAAAATCCAAGGGTGGCGACGGCGTAGTGATTTTTCACGGCCTTTTACCAAATAAATAGAAGCTGTCATGACATGCCCAGTATGGAGTTCGAGTGGGGGCGTATTATGTTGCTCTGGCTAGGTAAAATCAAATGAAAACGTCTAAGTCGGCATATAAAACCGCTATTGGGTGTTAAATAAACGATGGCGGTTGCTAATAACAACCTTCGCTTTTGTGAGTAAGAGAGCAGTTTGTTGCGAGGGGTAAACTAAAATAATGCATATAGACAATATAAAAAGGTGTGGAGGTTATTATGGCTCGATGTTGTGTAAAAACGCGTGTAGTAGGGCATGTACAAGGTGTCGGTTTTCGGTTTCATACTGCTCATCAAGGGCTGATGCTTGATTTAACAGGGTATGCAAGAAACTTAGCTGATGGAAGTGTCGAAGTGCTTGCTTGTGGAGAACAAGCGAATATTGATAATTTGTTGGCTTGGCTACAACATGGACCTAAGACTGCGACGATTGAACAGCTCACCAGTGAGACATTAGCATGGCAACATCTAAGTGGATTTAAAATGAATTAATGCCAAATAAAAAAGAAAACCAAACATAAAGCGTATTTGTGGCTATGTTTGGTTTTTAGCGTACTAACTTAAATACATTTCACAGGTTTTGGTAACCCAGCAAGTTTCGTTGCTTGCTTTGCTGGACCTTTGGGAAATAAACGATACAGATAACGTGAGCTACCTTTTTCTTCACCATATTGTTTTGCCATCGCTTTTACAAGCATACGTACTGCGGGTGAAGTATTAAATTCAAGGTAAAACTCTCGAACAAAGCGAATCACTTCCCAATGTGCTTCTGATAATTCAATCGCTTCTTCTGCTGCAAGTAATGCAACTAAATCTTCAGACCAATCATCAACATTCTTTAGATAACCTTGGGCATCAGTGTCGATTTGTACACCGTTAAATTCAAGCATAATAGACCTCTTTATTGCTAACGCAGCAAGAATAGTGATTCGTCGGTCTGGCTGCAAGTAAAAAACAAAAAGCCTGCATCAAGGCAGGCTTTTTCAGTTTTTATTGCTAAACAGGCTAATTAATAGCGAGTGCTTAGTTATCGCTGCTGTTCACTACACCTAGGATCTGAAGCAAGCTTAAGAATAGGTTGTAGATAGAAACATACAAAGTAACGGTTGCTGAAATGTAGTTAGTTTCACCGCCACGAATGATTGACTGGGTTGTCAATAAAATCGCTGCTGATGAGAATAATACAAACATACCGCTAATCGCTAACGATAGCATTGGCATCTTTAAGAAGATATTCGCAACAACGGCAACGATAATTGCAATAAAACCAGCCATTAACATACCGTTCAGGAATGACAAATCACGCTTAGTTGTTAATGCGTAAGCAGAACAAGCAAAGAATGTCAGTGCTGTACCGCCAAGTGCTGTCATTACAACGTGGCCCATACCAGCGCCAACATACATATTTAGAATCGGACCAAGTGTGTAACCCATAAAGCCAGTTAATGCGAATACAAAAACAAGCCCTAAGCTACTGTCACGGTTACGTTCAGTTAAGAAAATTAAACCGTAGAAGCCAACAAGAAGAAAGATCCAGTGTACTGGTGGAACATTCATCACCATTGCTACGCCAGCTACACCAGCAGAGAACAACAATGTTAGCGATAGTAAGAAATAAGTGTTACGTAAAACCTTATTGGTTGACAATACGCCTGCGTAACCGCTGTCACGATTAACCATACGTTCGTTCATAAGTGCTCCCCTTAGGGTAGTGATATTAATTCTATTAAAGCTATATATGAGGCTAAACAATATAAATTGCAAGTGTAAGCCAAGCTTTAGCGCCATTTGTTTGCCATGAAGCACATTATAAGTGTTTGAAGATTAAAATACTTACGGCAGTAGTGACTATTCATTGTTAAGTTGTAACCAAATATTTCATTAATTATGTTTACATTAATGGTGGCATTTTCTGCAATTAGTGCAATATTTGTTGTAAAAAAAGTTGGGAGCGGTCAGATTTTGGATTATCAAAAAAATCTTGTGGGTTATTTTCTTCAATGATTTCGCCTTGATCCATAAATATAACTCGATCAGCAACTTGACGAGCAAACCCCATTTCATGAGTGACACATAGCATTGTCATTCCCTCATTAGCAAGTTCAACCATTACATCCAATACTTCACGTACCATTTCAGGATCTAACGCAGAAGTTGGTTCATCAAATAACATCACTTGCGGGTTCATGCATAATGAACGTGCGATGGCTACTCGTTGCTGTTGTCCACCTGAAAGTTGGCCAGGGTATTTATGGGCTTGATCAGGAATTTTTACTCGCTCTAAATACTGCATAGCGAGCGCATTCGCTTCTTTTTTGGGCATTTTCTTTACCCAAATTGGCGCTAAGGTGCAGTTTTCTAACACTGTGAGGTGAGGGAACAGATTGAAGTGTTGAAAACACATACCGACTTCTTTACGGATCAATTCGATATTTTTTAAGTCTCCAGTAATGTCTTGCCCCGCAACTGAAATTTTTCCTTGTTGGTGTTCTTCTAAGTAATTGATACAGCGGATCATAGTTGATTTTCCTGAACCAGAAGGCCCACAAATTACGATCTTTTCACCTTTACGTACTTTTAGATTAATGTCTTTTAGTACGTGGAATTGACCATACCATTTATTTACGTCCTCTAATTCGATAACCCATGGCGTGTTATCATCATTGACTGTGGTGTCATTAGTATTTTTCATTATGCAATCCTTGCTAATGTTAGTGTCCAGTATGTAGTTTATTTTCTAGATAGATACTGTATCTAGACATACTAAAGCAAAAAATCCAGAAAACGAAAGCAACAAAAACATAGCTTTCAGTGGCAAAGCCTAACCATTCAGGATCACTGTTAGCGGCTTGTCCGACCCCTAAAACGTCAAACATGCCAATAATGAGTACGAGACTGGTGTCTTTAAATAATCCAATAAAGGTATTTACAATCGAAGGTATAGTGATTTTTAACGCCTGCGGTAAAACGATCAGATACGTCTTGCGCCAATAGCTTAATCCTAACGCATCTGCCGCTTCATATTGGCCTTTAGGTATTGCTTGTAGCCCGCCTCGAATTACTTCTGCCATATAAGCGGCACTAAATAGTACGACGCCAATTAAGGCTCTAATGAGCTTATTGGTTTCTAATTCAGAGCTTAAAAACAGGGGTAACATTACCGATGCCATAAACAAGACGGTAATTAATGGTACTCCGCGCCAAATCTCAATATAAACCGTACAAATGCTGCGAATAATCGGCATTTCTGAACGGCGGCCAAGGGCTAATACAACCCCAATAGGTAACGAGACCACAATACCAACAATAGCGATAACTAAAGTAATTAGTAATCCGCCCCATAAATGTGTTTCGACGATAGGTAATCCTGCAATACCGCCGTAAAGTAGAAATCCGGCAATAAACGGATAAATATTCACGAAAAATAGCCAAATCCAACCGCGATGAGGCGTTTTCTCGTAGGCGAGTAAGGCAATAAAAATAGCCAAGGTGGCGTAAAATAATTTTGGTCTCCATAATTCAGCGCTTGGATAGAAGCCAAACATGAACTGATCAAACCGTACTTTTATAAAGGTCCAACATGCGCCACTCAATGTACAGGCTTCACGAGAATTGCCTTGCCAGTTTGCATTGATGAATGCCCAATCTACAATGCTCCAGACGCCAATAATTGCAAAGTAGCCTAAGATGAGGGTAATAATTGTATTAAAAAATGAAGAAAAAAGATGTTGGCGTAACCATCCTATAATTCCCACTGTATTTGCTGGTGGGGGTAAATCGGGAAGAAATTGATGTTTACTCATGGTTACCTCTCAACCAGTGCCATTTTTTTGTTATAGATATTCATTAGCAGAGATGTGATTAAACTTAAGCTTAAATAAACCGCCATCGTCATTGCGATAATCTCAATCGCTTGTCCTGTTTGATTGAGGGTGGTACCTGCAAAAACAGACACTAAATCGGGGTAACCAATCGCCATCGCTAGCGAGGAATTCTTAGTTAGGTTTAAATATTGGCTGGTAAGTGGAGGGATAATGATCCGCATTGCTTGTGGGATCACTATTAATCGCAACGTTCTATTACGGCTTAATCCTAATGCTTCTGCGGCTTCTGTTTGGCCATGACTGACCGCATTAATACCTGAACGAACAATTTCGGCAATAAAAGCTGCGGTATAAATACTTAATGCCAGTAACAGTGCTGCAAGTTCAGGTAAAATGGTAATACCACCACTAAAATTAAACCCTTTAAGCGCAGGATAGTCGATACTGATTGGTTTGCCTGCGATAAAAAAGGCCAATAGTGGTAGTAAAATAATAATCGCTAGGCTCACGAGTAATACTGGCGATTGTTGACCGGTATCTTGCTGTTTTTTCTGGGCGTAATACTGGTAACCCATCGCAATAATAAAAGCAGCAATGAGAGCGATAAAAATAATACCGGAGCCTTGCTCAAAAATAGGACTTGGAATCGATAATCCGCGTACATTAAGAAAAATACTGTCGCCTAATTGTAAGCTCTGTCTTGGTGAGGGGAGAACCTGTAATACGGCAAAGTACCAAAAAAATTTGTAGTAATAATGGAATATTACGGAAAATTTCAATATAGAAAGCAGCAAAACGACTGACTAACCAGTTAGGAGATAAACGGGCAATACCAATAATAAAACCTAAAATCGTTGCTAATATCACACCGAGAACGGCAATTAACGCAGTGTTAAGCAAGCCAACAAAAAATGTGCGACCATAGGTGAATGTTTCATCGTAGTCGATAAGGGTTAAACCAATACCAAACCCAGCTTCTTGATTAAGAAAATCAAAACCAGTCGCAATACCACGGGTTTCTAAATTGGTTAAGGCATTATTGATGATGCTATAAAAGAAAAAAACCAGTGCTGCAATTGCAATAACTTGAAATATTACGGCACGAAAAGTGGGATTATAAAAAATATTTTGATGGGTAGATCTTGTCTGTGATCTATTCGTGGGTGTTTCCATACAACATCCTCATATCCATTGAGATGTACAGAGGGAGCTATTACAGCTCCCTTTTATTATTAAACGGTATTATTAACGAATAGGTGGGGCATATTGAATACCACCTTTAGTCCACAAGGCGTTTAAGCCACGTTTAATTTTAAGTGGTGAATTAAGACCGACGGTACGCTGGAAGCTTTCACCATAATTACCCACTTGCTTAATGATTTGGAAACCCCAATCATCATTTAAGCCTAATCCTTTGCCTTTTGGTCCATCAAGACCAATTAAGCGGCGAATATTTGGATCTTTTGATTCTTTTTTCAGGTTATCGACATTGGCGGAAGTGACATTGAATTCTTCAGCATTTATCATGGTAAATAGTGTCCAACGCACAATATTAAACCATTGGTCATCACCTTGACGAACCACTGGACCTAGTGGCTCTTTAGAAATGATTTCAGGTAGAACAATAGCAGATGTTGGATCTTTAAGGTTGAGACGTAGAGCATATAAGCCCGATTGGTCAGTTGTAAGCACATCACAACGTCCAGAATCAAAGCCTTTTGATGTTTGCGGTGCGGTATCAAAGACAACTGGCTTATATTTCATGCCATTAACACGGAAGTAGTCGGCTAAATTAAGTTCTGTTGTGGTACCGGATTGCACACAAACAGCAGCACCATCGAGATCTTTTGCACTCTTTATACCCATGTCCTTTTTGACCATGAAACCTTGACCGTCATAATAGCTGACGCCGGTAAAGTTGAGGCCAAGCGATGTATCGCGGTGCAGTGTCCAAGTGGTATTACGCGACAAAATATCAATTTCACCCGATTGTAAGGCAGTAAAACGTTCTTTTGCTGTTAGGGGGATATATTTAACTTTGGATTTATCACCTAATGTTGCAGCGGCAACTGCTTGGCAAAATTCAACATCAAGACCTTCCCATTGACCTTTGGCGTTAGGGTTTGAAAACCCAGGTAAGCCAGCACTTACGCCACATTGGACGTATCCCTGTTTTTTAACTTTATCAAGTGTGCTGTCGGCGGCATTTGCATTCATTGCAAATATGGTGGCAGATGTAGCAAGTACAGCTAAGACACCTGTTATTTTTTTAGCCATTAGTACCTTCCTTGTCTGGTCAATAGTAAAACTACGTTGTCTTAACATGTAATACTATCAATAAATAATTAACAATACATTAACAAGTACAAGTATAGAAAAATATATATAAAGGTCTAGTTTTGTTGGAAATAAATAGTGTTAGGTGATGATTATGAGAGGTCAGACAACAAGATTTGTAATATCAGAGGAAACAAAACCCAGCGTGATGCTGGGTTTTGCTTTTAAGCGAAACAGGTATTATACGGCTGCGAGTTTTTTCTCTAGTGCTGCTGCATCTACTTTCTTAGTGATAACAGACAGTACAACAGCAACTGCGATCATTACCGAACACACAGTGTACGCTAGGGTGTAAGTACCTGTTGTATCAACTGCAAATGCTGCTACTACAGGACCGATAAAGCCACTTACGCCCCATGCAGTGTAAAGCACACCATAGTTAGCGCCGTAGTTTTTAAGGCCATAGAAATCAGCAATAATTGATGGGAAGACAGCAAGTAATGTACCGTAACCAACCCCCGCTACTGCAGCACCGATAATTAACGTGAACTCAGAGTTAAATGTAGCGAACATCACCATATTAATGCCTTGCATTACAAAAGCGATCATCAGTGTTTTTACGCCACCAATTTTATCTGACAGAATACCCGCGACAACACGACCACCTGAGTTAAAGATTGCTAGAATAACAACAAGATAAGCCGCATCTGTGATATTTGCTTGTGTTGCTGCAATAGAAGTAATGTTACCAATGATCATTAAGCCTGCAGCCGAAGCAAATGCATACATTACCCATAGAGAATAAAACTGTGGCGTTTTTAGCATGCCACGCCAATTAATATCAACAGGCTTATCTGATTTCGCTTTATAGCCTGCAGGTGCTTCTGGCACATAATCTGCTGGTGGATTGTTAATGGTAAAGGCCAGTGGAACAGCAATCACTAATACCGCAACACCTAAAACAAGGAAGCTCGTATTAATACCATACTCAGCAATAAGTGCAGATGTTAGTGGTGCTAAGTAAACTGCAGCCAATCCAAACCCAGCTGCGATTAAGCCGTTAACTAAGCCTTTTTTCGATGGATGGAACCATTTCATCGCTGATGGGCTTAAACAAGCGTAACCAAAACCAATACCACTACCTGTCATAATACCAAATGTTAGTACTAGCATCATTGGTGTCGTTGCAAAACTTGAGATGATCATACCTAAGCCAACCATCACTGTACCAAGAATAAGTACACGACGTGGGCCCATGCGATCTTGTAAAATACCAGCAACTAACAATGATAATGCAAAGGTAATAATAGCAACAGTATAAGGCAGTGATGCATCAGCATTCGACCAGCCTAAATCAACAACGAGTGCTTTTTTAAATACACTCCAAGCATAAAGGATACCCATACATAAGTTGATACAGAAACCCGCAACAAGGATCTGCATAGCTCGATCAAATTTTTTCATAGAAAACTCAATTAATTAATTCTTAGCGTTGTTATGAATGGTTGAAACAACAACGATAAGCGAGTGATTTAGTGTAATGACTAAAGTCAAACTTTAGAAAGAGCGCGGAGTGTAACAACATCGAAAAAATAAGATATTGGTCAGACATTCCTTGTTACAAAACAGCAAAGAACAGCCAATATAAATAGATAATTAGTGAGGAAATGAGTGTATAAAAACAAAAAGGGGCAAGATAGAGCGTTACTTTTATCGTAACGTTATCTATCTTACCCCTTTATTGAAAGGTTAGTTGTTTTAGTGGTTAGTGACCAAGAAAACTAATATAACCTTGTAGTACAAGCAGGTTAGTGATGTCAATAAAGAAAGCACCAACGATAGGTACAACCATAAAGGCTTGTGGTGATGGACCATTACGTGACACTAATGAACCCATATTCATTACAGCAGTAGGTGTTGCACCCATACCAAAACCACAATGACCACCGGCAATGATTGCGGCGTCATAGTTACCACCCATAACTCGGAAAGTAACAAAGTAGGTAAATAAACCTAATACAAGGGTTTGAACTGCAAGAATAATCAACATTGGCATTGCCAAGTCCATTAGCTCCCACAGGTGCAAGCTCATCAGTGCCATTGCTAAGAATAGTGATAAGGATATCGTGCCAAGCGCATCAACGGTTTCTTTATTGATCTTATAACACTTAGTGCCTTCGCAGACATTAGTTATAAACACACCAATAAATAAGGCATACACGAATTCAGGAATACGTAATGCGCTGATACCAAGACCATCGATAAAGTCTTTAAAGTGTGCTGCACCAGCAACACAAACCAATAAAATAAATAATACTTCAATGGTGTTTTTAGACGTTATACGATCTTCTTCACGATCGCTGTAAGTGATTAAATCAGGGTGTTCAATGTGGTGGTTACCACTTTCACCGAAATCAGATTTTAACTTATGTTTGTTGATTAATCGCTGTGCAATTGGGCCACCGATAATACCCCCCATGATCAGACCAAATGTTGCTGCCGCCATCGATAGTTCTAAGGTGTTGAGGCCATAATCGGTAGCAAAAGTTTGTGACCAAGCTGCACCAGTACCGTGACCGCCTGAAAGTGTGATCGAACCGACAATAAGTCCAAGTAACGGATCTAAGCCTAATGCCTTACTCATTCCCACACCAACAGCATCTTGAATAATAATAAATACTGTTGCAATGCCTAAAAATAGAAAAACGCGTGAACCGCCTTTCATTAGCAGTTTATAGCTAGCGGCAAGGCCGACGGTGGCAAAAAACATTTGCATTAACGTGTCTTGCATACTTAATTTGAAACTAATGTCAAAACCTTGAAAATGGAAAAATGTAATAATAAAAGCAATGACAAGTCCGCCAACAATTGGCTCTGGAATATTATACTTTCTTAAGATCTTGACTTTAGTATTAATAAAGTAGCCAAGAAAAAGCACGATTATTGCGATGAGCAATGATTCGAGCTCATTAACATGAATTGTTGTGTTCATTTAAAATCTTCTTTTTTACTTCTTTGGTGCTAATTTTAACTCCAAAAAGACATTCTTACCATATTGCCATCATTGTATTACTGTGTTAGCCACTTCTCGTTTTTAGGACTTATCTATTTAGATATTATTAAGTAGTCGTTTTTTTATATGGTTTGTTGTTGTTTTTTTGATGTTAATTGTTAGCTTTTGGTGCGTTTGTTGTTTTAATATTTATTGGGGATATAAATATTATTCAGGAGTTTTTTTTTACTTCTCTTGTGGCTGTTAGTTTTTAATAATCATAGTGTTATATTTTATTTTCGGTCTTTTTTTACTATAGGGTACAGCATTTCTTTTATTTAGAGGCTGTAATACAAAGGTTAAAATGAAAATTTAGTTGCCGAGAATGTAATATAAAAAAAAGTATTAATTCTCATAATTTGAGAATGATGGTTGGAGGGGATTATACGATAAATTGGCCGTTGAAAAAAAATTATAAAAATAACGAAAAAAATTATTACACACTGTTCAGAATAGTGTTTTAAGGCTTTTTTTGCAATTATTAGCCATTAAATGTGCGTAAATATTTTATTATGAGTACCTATTTTAGAAAACATATAGGGTTGAATTACGATAAAGAAGTTGTGAGATAACATGTTGCTTATGAGATGTTATCTCATTGAGTGAGAATGATAACTGAACATTATTTTTAGCAGTTTATAATTGATGGTAAAAAAGAGTTATTAAAAAACAGTGGGAATAGCCCTAATAATAACGATATAAGGTATCGTTACTATTAAGGATATGAAGTTGAAACGATATAATGCTTAAACAATATCGTGAGCAATAAGATTTGTTTTTGTGTGCGAAAAAATTACTCAGCAGCGTATTTTTTTAGCTTTAGGTCTTTTTTAAGTTGTTGGATGTATGCAATACGATCGGGATCTGCTGGGCGAGAGTTATCTTGGCGTTGTTGCTGTGCTTGTGCTTCACTTGGAAGTACACAACGTCCACGAATACGTTGATGGTATTGTTTTGTTTCTTGTTCTGCGCGCAATGTGGCTTGTTCTTGTTCTTTTGCCATTGCTTCACGTGCTTTGCTTTGATCAGTTGCATCCACAACAACATAAGTATTGCGCTTTTGCATTCTATTTGGTTGTTGACCAAATTGTTCCCGTTGCTTAATAAAGTTATCTAAGTGATCACTAAAACTCATTGTGACGTCCTACTCAGTAATCAAAAATCATCCACTTATAGTTAACAATAAAATGGCGTATAAGATTAATAATAAGCTACAACGTTGAATAAGAGAACCTATTATACAATGTTATCTGGTATTTGTTGTTGCTGGGGCAAATACTGACGATTGAAATGATAATGAGATAATGGTTTATTGAAGTAATACCCTTGGAATTCTTCGACGCCAATACTTTCAAGAAAGTGGATTTGTTCTATATTTTCAACACCTTCAGCGACAACTGTTAAACCAAGGTTATGGGCAAGATTAATAATAGCTTCAATGATAGTAATGCTATCTCTATTATAAGGTAACTCTTTTACAAACTCGCGGTCGATTTTGAGAATGTTAATAGGGAAGCGACTAAGATAAGCGAGTGAAGAGTAGCCAGTACCAAAATCATCGATAGCGATTTTAATGCCAATTTTTTTTAGTTGGATTAATTTTTGATAGGCTAATTCAATATCTGTCATTAATACACTTTCTGTTATTTCAATCTCTAAATAGGCCGGGTTACAACCTGTTTTGTTTATCGCATTAGTTAAAATTGTCGTAAGGTCTGACTCCAGTAATTGCTTTGTAGAAATGTTGATCGCCATACTAATAGTAAGCCCTTGTTGTAGCCATTGCTGAAGTTGATAGCAGGCTTGTTCAATCAAAAATGCCCCCGCTTCAAGGATGAGACCAGATGACTCAAGTAAAGGAATAATATCAACTGGGGCTTGATAGTGGCCATCCTTATCGCGCCAACGTAATAATGCTTCAACACCTGTTAATGTATGTGAGTGTGCTAATACTTTTGGTTGATAGTAAAACTCATAGCGATCAGTATTAATCGATTTTCGTAATTCAGATTCTAATTCTAATTTATGAGCCGTTTCTGTTTCCATCTCAGGGTTGAAATAGCAGTATTGATTTTTTGTTTTATCTCTCGCAGAACTTAATGCGATATTTGCATTTTTAAGAATTTGTTCTGCAGTTATGACTGTATTCGTTTGAAAAGAAATACCAATACTCGCAGATATTGAAATAAGTTTACTATCGTAACTAATGGGAGCCTGAATATTATTAAGTAGCCTTGTTACTAAGTGATTGATACTCTTCTTTTGTTGAGCTGATTGAGAAATTACACCGAATTGATTGTTATTTAATCGAGAAAGTAGATTTATATCTCTTAGGTTTGAACGAATTCGTTTTGATATAATTACTAAAATATTTTCTATATTATCATTACCTAATGAATCATGTAACTTTTTGAAAAGGTCAATTTCAATAATTAGTACTGATATTTGTGATTGATTTTTTTTAGCCTCTAATATTTTATTATTCACTTCTGTAATAAACATAGCTCTATTTGGTAGCGTTGTTAATTGATCATAGTGAGCAAGATAGTGTAAACGATTCTCATAATTTATACGTTCAGTAATATCTTTACTGGTTGATATATAGTTACTTATGCGATGATTTTCATCACGAATTGGTGATATTGTATTATCCAGATAATGAATAGTATTGTCTGCGTTTTTTTGGGAAATAATGCGTTGAATAGTTTGTCCTTGGTTTAATTTTGATTGTATATCATCTATTTTTTCATTGTCATTTATATAACGTTTGAAAATGGTTTTACTGTTTAATCCAATGATATTATTTGATTCTTCACCAGTACTCTTTTCATATGAGCTATTTACATATTCAATAAAGCCAAATTTATCAGTGATAATAACGGCTTCTTCGCTTTGTTCTACTGCGCGCGATAATCCTTTTAATTTTTGTTCACGTTTGACCCAAGAGGTGACATCTATGATATGTAACATGATATAGTCATCGTTATTATTAATTTTTGTCGCTATTATCTCTAGATGTTTAAATGGAGGAGTGTTTATTTTTAATTGTATTTTTTTCTTATCGTTAAAACCAAGTCTATCAATACTTTTTAATAATCTTATGATATCTGTTTTTGTATTAATAGTTGATATGTGTGAAATTATATTTTCATAATGAACATCATTTTTTAATTCTAAAATCGTGATGGCTGCTGAGTTTATTGCTGTTATTTTATGTTTTTTATTGATTACGATAATACCAGAATCAGTATTCTCTATTAAAGAATAATAACGATGGATAGTTGTACTTCTAACATTATTAATGCGAAGAATTTCATTATTTTGTTTTTTAATATACCGAAGAGTTAGCATCACACTAAGCGTTATTATCATAAACAAGATGAAGTTTTTATTAAATGATTGCTGAATATATGTAGTGACACTACTGTTATTTGTTAGTTTAACTTCTGAAATTAATACCCATGGTGATAGATTACCAAATCTAAAGTCAATGTTTGATTTTAATGGCATTGGTATAAAGAGAGGCGAGTAAGTGTAAAGTTTATTATTTTTAAATAATTGATTATGATTATAGCTTTGTATTTTTTTTAATAATGAAAAATGGTCATTTTTAAAATTTTGCACATTATTAGAAATAGAAACCTTATTATTATCGATATTCATTAAGGTGTTGCCTTTATTATCGATAATCCAAACTTGTTGTTCTAGTGAATTCTTATTTAAAAATGATGTTAGTGTTTTTTTTTGCTCAATTTTAATAACCCATTGGTGATTATTGATTGTAATGTGTTGATAATATGCAATGTGGTTAAATTTAAGGGATGGGGCACTAATATAGGTTTTGTTTGATGGTAGTGAAAACGCATGATCAATATTGTTTAATTCAGAGGTAGACATAACACTTTGATTATCTAATACAAGACTTTTAGGTTTAGTGGTTGTAATGATTTTTAGGCGTTGGCTATTTTTATAATCAATCAGAGTAATGCTATGAATATTTGAATTATTTTCCAATATGTTATTGGAGAATTGAATAAAATCCCTACGTTGGATAGGAGTCAGTATTGATAACCAACGTTGCTGGCGTAAATAAGTATTTAATTGATTTAATTGGATTATCGTATGGTCTATTTGCTGAGTAATATGGCGTTGTAGCAGTAATTGTTGTTGGCGCTGAGCTATTTTTATTTTATTGATTGTTTCATCATTATTTTGTTGGTTGTTAGTCAGTGCGCCTATCACAGTGAATGTAAGTAATAGTAGAGTGAAGAGTAAACTTATCACCAGCGTTTTTCGCATAATATCTATATTAAGTTCGGTTACATATAGATAGATTATATGCTATTTAACTCATAAAGTTAAGGTGACGTGTGAAGTTTTGTGCACATAATGTAACGGTTTGGTTGTGCTGCGGCGAATATATAAAAAGCCTTGAGGGAGAACTCAAGGCCTTGGTAAAACTAAAACTTAGCAGTGTTAGTCGTTAGTTGCTGTTGCTAAGGTTGGTTGTTCTGCTGCCAACTGACGCTCATAGCGGTTGTATTTCCACCATGCGTAGCCAAGGAATATTACAATACCACCAACGTTATAGAAGATAATAGTCATAATATCAGCCCCTGTCGGGAAGGTTGATGCTAAGAAACCGATACTAAAAATACCTATTAGTATTGATACCATCACAATCCCCGTTGTGCGTGAGCCCATTTTAAAATCACGTGGTAGGTGATCCAACTTTAGACGTAGGTTTAAGTAAGCAATCATAATAAACAGTGGTGGTAACATTGATGCTGCTGCTGTCATGTTAATCACAGTACTCATTAGTTCTTGGACTGAATCTGAACCTAACATTGGAACGATTAGTAGTGGAATAACAATAAAGAATTGTGCCCATGCTGCACGTGCTGGAACGCCATTTTTATTGAGCTTGACGGTTTTTTCACCAAAAATACCGGCAGGAATTTCAGAGAAAAAGATCTTAACTGGTGTTGCTGTCCACATCAGTAGTGAGCCAAGCATTGCCGTAAATGACACTACGCCAACGAAACGGTTCATCATGATTTCAGATAGGCCGTAATGACGTGCTAAACCTTCAAACACTTGTACTGAACCACCAGTAAACTTCAATGCTTCACGTTCAACAAACACATTCATTAGCACCGATGAAACACAATATAAGCCACCAATGAAAATACCCGCAAAAATAATTACTCTTACAAACGCTTTATGGCCGCCTTTAATATCGTTAACGTAAACGGACACTGATTCTGCACCACCGGCTGCCATGAATATCCAGGCAGTGACACCAAAGAAGGCCCAGTTAATTTGTGGTGTTAATGCTTCTACAGTAATCGGATCTGCGGGTTCAATTCCGCCAACAACTGCAGCGCCTGCTAAGATGATATAAGACAATGTCAGCACTAACATAAATGATGATGTTACCGAGGTAATCGGACCTAACATTTTAGCGCCATTGGTTGATACATATGTCGCACCGGCAAACAGAATAATACTTAATATGGTGGTCGTCGTCGGCGTAAATATATATTCATAACCTAGGAAAGCATAAGAGGCATAAGCAATAACACGCGGTAGTAATGAGGTGAAGAAGAATAAGTTAACAAACCAATACGTGTATGCGGCTAGAAAAGCCCAACGTCCACCAAGAGAGCTTTTAACCCATGCATAAACGCCAGCTTCAGAGTTCTTATTGAGGGAAACAAACTCTGCAATAATTAAACAAAAAGGAATGAAGTAGAGCAAAGTAGCAATAAAGAACATAGGGGTAGAGGATAAGCCAATTTCAATATTGTTATTAATGACGTTATTGAAACTGTATACCGCAGCAAAGGTCATCGATAGTAGACCAAATTTCCCTATGGTATTACGTTTTGATTCAGACATGAGAATCTCCGATGGATCACGTTTAGTAGTGTAGGGTTTCTATGTATTGAGCGAATGAGCTTAATCATAGGTTATTGTTTTTATACTTTTGTTGTTTCTTTTGTTGTTTCTTTTGTGTTACTACTTTTATTGCATAACCGCCAGTTATTACTAACTGGCGGTTGTGTTTAGTTATTTATTAAGGAAGTAGCCGTCCTCAATCGTGACACGTAAAACAACTTTCTCAAGGTTGTCTGCAGCACTGAAGCGGTGTGCTTGGTGATTTTCAAAGATCACCATTTGACCTGCTTCTATCCGATGCGGTTGTCCTGTGCCTGTAAAGTATTCACGATCGGTTTCATCGCTATATGGCTGAGCTTGTGTCAGAGCGCTTTTATCAGCACATTCAATGGTTTCACTGCCGGCAAGGTAGTAGTGCACATCAAAATAGCGACGATGGCCAACAAATTGTTCATCTGCTTTGGATGGTCCATGCTGAACTCGGTAAGCCAGTGAGTCTCCTACAGAATGAAACACATTTGGTTGAATATTACCTATGTTTTCAATCGCTTCGACACAACGGTTCCATTTACGACCATCACGGTACAGGCTTTTGAATTGATCCAGTGATGCTAAAGTAATCATTATTTATCTCCGCCGATACGTGTTGTAGTAAATGTTTGACTTGCCAAATAACGGCTATCACAATCCGCCTTACTAAAAGGCACTAAGCTCACTTGGTAGCTGAAGTCATTAAAGTAAACACGGTATGAATCAAGAACCTCTGATCCCCATGAGTTAGAACCTAAGCCCATAACTTGATGATCAAGATTGACTGTAATGTAACCACTTGGTTCTAGCTCATTAATGTGTTGTGCCTGATGAATATGTTGATTGGTGTAATGCCATGCGCTGAAATTAATTTCTTGCTCTGGTTTAACCAATAAACCCACACCATGACGATTCGTTAAGCTCGCCCAGCGCACATGCTGACGGTTGCCATTATTTTGTGGGAACGGGTAGTTCTCAAACATATTGCTAACGGTGGTGTTGTAGATATCAATAATGTTGCTTTGACGGCTATCTTGATAGTTTTCTTCTGGGCCTCGACCGTAATATTCAACTTGGTCAAATTGGTTATTAATGCCTAAATCTAAGCCGATAGCAGGGATCACATGTGGGTAATCACCATATTTGTTGCCACTTAAGGTCATGTTAACTTGCCCTTGAGGACAAATTTCAAAACGGTATTGGCAACGCATACCAAAATCTAATACTGGTGGTGCAACAATACTGTTGGTGGTAACAATGACCTTACCGGCAACGTGTTCTACATCGATGCTACGGAAATGCTCTTGCATAATTTGAAGATGAGCTGGGTGCCATAAGCCTTCATATTCTTGCTTATGGTTATCAATCATTGGCTTGAAGAAACTCATTGCAGGAGATGACGCAATCAATTCATTATTTTGACGTAGCCATGAGGTCAGCTTGCCATCGACCTTAGAGAAGCGCATCGTAAAGTCATAACCACTAATTTCCCAATCAAGACGATTTTCAATAACAGTAAGCGGCATAGCATTGTTATTTTCAAACAGGTCGGCATGGGCAGTATTTGGTTTTGCTTGGTATTGGAAAATCCCCAATTCATGGTTGGCATCACTGTAAGCTGTGCGTGATTTCTTACGAATGGATATATTTACAAACGTTTCACGGTGATCCATCACAGGCAGAGCGAGTTCAATATCACGAGATTCACCTGCAGCAAGATCGGTAAGCGTAATTTGATTAAAGTCTAATGTATCACCTTCAGCACGTACTGTAATATCAAACACCACATCATCTAAATTAGAGAACCAATATTTGTTAGTAACAGTAATGATGCCTTTGGTGTGATCTTTAACTGCGATTTTTATCGGACAAATAACTTGTTTATATTCACGTAAACCAGGGCCAGGTGTTTGATCAGGATAGATCAAACCATCCATGCAGAAGTTATAGTTATTAGGGTAATCGCTGTAGTCACCACCGTATTTGTAGACATCACGGCCATTTTCATCTTGCTCATAAATGCCATGATCACACCATTCCCAAACAAAGTGACCCTGAATATGGTCATGCTTGTAGAATACGTTTTGGTATTCTGTTAGACCACCGGGCCCATTACCCATTGCGTGAGCATATTCACAAATAATTCGTGGTTTAGCGTGTGGGAACTCACCAAACTCATTCATCATTTGAGCACGAGAGTACATAGTACTAATGATATCAACCACTTCTGCATCACGATCTTCTTCATAATGAACCAGACGGGTATCATCAATCGCTTTGGTTGCTGCATACATTGAACGAATATTACAGCCGTAGCCAGATTCGTTACCCAGTGACCACATAATAATAGAAGGGTGGTTCTTTTGAGCGTGAATATGACGTTCAATACGTTCAACAAATACTTGCTTCCATGCAGGATCATCAGTGATCATGCTGAGATTGCCAACGTTAGCGAAACCGTGAGTTTCAACATCCGTTTCAGCCATTACAAATAAACCATACTGATCACACAGTTCGTAAAAACGTGGATCGTTAGGGTAGTGTGCTGTACGTACTGCGTTAATATTGTGTTGTTTCATCAATACGATGTCTTTCTCGACACGATCCATACCAACAGCACGACTGTTAAGATGATCGTTATCGTGACGGTTAACACCGTGGAGCATGACGTATTGACCGTTTATTTCAAATAGACCATTGCGCACTTTAATATCGCGGAAGCCAACTCGTTGTGGAATAACTTCAACCACAATACCGTCTGCATCGCGTAACGTTAAAAACAGGTGGTATAAATGTGGATTTTCAGCCGTCCAATGAATTGGATTTGCCATTTTGATTGCAAAATCAGTATGGGTTGTCGTTGCAATAGCTAGTTTGGAAACGTTTCCATTTTCAACTAAAACATGGCCGTCGTAGAGCGCATAATCAAGGCTGTAATCACTAACAACAGTGTCGCTGAGGTTTTCTAAATCAACTTTACAGCTCAAAGTAGCTGCTTGGTAATCATCATCAAAATCAGTACGTACAGTAAAATCACGTACGTGAACAGGCTCTTTACCGACTAAGTAAACATCACGGAAAATGCCCGCCATCCACCACATATCTTGATCTTCGATATAGGTTGAATCAGCCCATTGCATCACACGTACAGAGAGTAAGTTTTTACCAGGATTAGCAAACGCTGAAATATCAAACTCAGCAGTTAAGCGGCTACCTTTGCTAAAACCAACATAATGACCGTTAACATAAACTTCAAAATAAGTTTCAACACCATCGAATTTAATGATGGTTTGTTTTTCAGTCCAACTATCGCTTAAGAAAAAGGTACGTTGATATGCGCCTGTTGGATTATTTGATGGTACGAAAGGTACATCAATTGGGAATGGAAAACCTTCGTCGGTGTACTGTAAGTTACCATGACCTTCCATTTGCCACATGTTTGGCACTTGGATTGTGGTCCAATCATTCATCTCTTGGTTATAGAACTCTTCAGGAACGAGCAATGGATGAGTAAAGAAATTAAATGTCCACTGGCCACTTAGCAACATAAAATGCTGACTTAAATCACGCTGAAAGCGTTGTGCTTTATTTAATGCGTTGTAAGAGAAAAAATATGCACGAGGTGCCAGTCTATTTTCGCTAAGTAAGTTAATGTTTTCCCAGTTATTCACGATGCCTCCGAGACATGTTTTAATTATCTGGAGTCATTATTAAGTAAAGTTTTACTAAAAAAAACAGGTAAAACTTTTTAGTATTAACTTGGTCACATTCTGTTTTGAGCTTTGTGAGATGGGCTACAAAAAAACAATCATTGGCGTTTATTTGAGTGATCTTGCTCCTATTTTAGGCTGTAGTTGATATTTTAAACAAAAAAACGACATCAAGGATGTCGTTTTGTTATTTATTATCAATGTGTTATTTGTTTTTTTGTGGTGCTGCGTAAAATTAATTGGCTTGGTACAAATACACGTAATGGAATTGTTCTGCCATCGCGACTGCGCTCTAATAATAAATTAACCCCTTGAGAACCCATTAACTCTGAGTGAATTCTAAAAGTTGATAATGGTGGATAAGTAAACTTTGCGGTTGGTATATCATTAACGCTGATTAATGAAATATCATCAGGAATATTGAGTCCACTTTCATGTATTGCACGTAATACACCAATAGCAATCGAATCAGATGCGACGAATAACGCGTTAGGATGATTGGTTGTAAGCATTTGTTTGGCTAATGAATAGCCCGATTGACTACTAAAATCACCGCGATAAATGTCTTCATCTGAGACAACACCTTTTAATTTTCCATATTCAGTAAAGGTTAGCTCACGAATATCGTATTTATCTGGGTTATCTTGACCGCCAATAAACCCAATTCGTTGATAGCCTTGTTGAGTAAAATGGTTAATTACCTCTTTACTGAGTCGCTCCAAATCAATATCAATACAATCAATATCAAGGTTGTGATCGGTGTAATCAACATAAACAGTGTTATTTGATAGGGCACGTATTGCAATAAGATTGTCTTCACTGACTTGGCCGATGATTAATACACCATCAATCGCTTTAGGGGCTGCAGCAAGGTTACATTCGTAGATATTTGTTAGTTTAATGCCCAATTTATCGCATTGAGTATCAATACCATGGCGAATTGCAAGATAGTATGGATCGTCAACTTCAACATCTTGTTTATAATTATATAAAGCGAGGAAATGAAGTGTGTGTCTTTTAGCCGTTTTTCGAGATTGGCTGGTTGTATATTCCAGTTGCTCTGCAATCTCAAATATTTTTCGTTTAGTTTCATCCTTTACGCTAAGGCTAGGATCATCGTTTAAAACACGAGAAACTGTTGCTAATGATACGCCCGCTTTGGTTGCGATTTGTTTTAATGTTGCCATCTTTCCTCCGGCAATCCCTGCAACCTAAGTAACGTTTGCTGTGTGTTTGAGGGATGTGTTGTTATATTTTATAGAATGATATTATCCATTTTTAGTAAAAAACTCGAATAAATCAGCACCTGTTTGACAAATTTTTATCATTTCATTCATATTTACACGGTTGTGACCGTAAAATAATTGAATTATATGCCATAAATTACCAATAAGGTTGATCTTATCCTGTGATGGTTTTCACGAATGATGATTTCTGTGGAAACGTTTACATAACGTGTCATTGATCACGGAAGTTAATTTAAAATCGCTTTAGACTTTTTAGCATTACAGAATCTAACAGCGAAATTATTATGTCTCAATTTTTTGATCCGATTGACCATCCTCACCGTCGTTATAATCCACTAACAGGGCAGTGGATATTAGTTTCTCCTCATCGTGCTAAACGTCCGTGGCAAGGTGCTGATGAGCAACCACAACCGGAATCAAATGTGGCTTATGATGATTCTTGTTTCTTATGCCCAACCAATACCCGTGTTTCAGGAGATAAAAACCCGGATTACACAGGTACTTATGTTTTTAGCAACGATCATGCTGCGTTAACTGCAAATACACCGTCTGCGCCTGAAAATAGTAATCCACTCTTTCGTTGCCAAAGTGCACGTGGTTTAAGTCGCGTGATTTGTTTCTCGCCAAACCATAGCAAAACATTGCCGCAGCTTTCAGTGCCAGCGATCCGTAAAGTGGTTGATACCTGGAATGAGCAGATTGAAGAGTTAGGGAAAGATTACGTTTGGGTACAAGCGTTTGAAAATAAAGGCTCAGTGATGGGATGTTCGCAACCACATCCTCATGGTCAAATTTGGGCTAATAGCTTTTTACCCAATGAAATTAGTCGCAAAGATACCTTATTACGCGAATATTACTCACAGCATGGGACTAACTTATTAGTTGATTATGTTAATAGTGAATTAGCTGATGGCTCACGTACCGTTGTGGAAACAGAGCATTGGTTGGCGGTGGTTCCTTATTGGGCAGCATGGCCGTTTGAAACCATGTTATTGCCGAAAGTTCATATTCGACGTATGGATGAATTAACCGAAGCTCAGCGTGATGATTTAGCGTTAGCGATTAAAAAACTGACTAGCCGTTACGATAATTTATTTAAGTGTTCATTCCCTTATTCAATGGGCTGGCATTACGCACCTTTCTTTGAATCTGATCGTGATTTTAGTGAAACTTCAACCGATCACTGGCAGCTGCATGCGCTATTTTATCCGCCATTATTACGCTCAGCTTCTGTGAAAAAATTCATGGTAGGTTATGAGATGTTGGCTGAGAGCCAACGTGATTTAACCGCAGAACAGGCAGCAGAAAAGCTACGTGCGGTCAGTGATGTGCACTATTTAGATTAAGCGCTAGCTGCGTTAATGAATGACATTGTTTCTTGATAATTTTTGGTAATAGTAGGTAAAAATAATGACAACAAATCGTACTCAACACCTTATTGATAATGTTTCAGCTGTTTTTTCATCAGTATTAGGCTACAGCGCAAGTCATATTGTTCAAGCTCCTGGTCGCGTCAACCTTATTGGTGAGCACACTGACTATAATGATGGCTTTGTGCTTCCTTGTGCAATTGATTATCAAGCGATTGTTGCCGCAGCTCGTCGTAACGATAATATTGTACGTGTGGTCGCGGTTGACTACGCCAATGAAGTTAATCAATTTGATATCACTCAGCCACTTGAATTTGATCAGCAGTGCATGTGGGTTAACTATGTTCGTGGTGTAATCAAGTGCTTATTAGATCGTGGTTATGTATTGGGTGGCGCGGATATTGTTATTAGTGGCAACGTACCACAAGGCGCAGGTTTAAGTTCATCAGCAGCACTTGAAGTGGTGATTGGCCAAACGTTTAAGGCGCTATTTGAGCTTAACATCAGCCAACAAGAAATAGCGCTAAATGGTCAGCAAGCTGAAAACCAGTTTGTTGGTTGTAACTGCGGCATTATGGATCAGTTAATCTCTGCTGAAGGTGAGAAAAACCACGCTCTTCTTATTGATTGTCGCTCGCTAGAAACTAAGGCTGTTGCAATGCCCGAAGATATGGCGGTGGTGATCATTAACTCCAATAAGAAGCGTGGTTTGGTTGATAGTGAATACAATACCCGTCGTGCTCAATGTGAACAAGCGGCTGATTTTTTTGGTGTGCCAGCATTGCGTGATGTAACGCTAGCTATGTTTACTGAACGTGAAGCAGAATTAGCGCCAATGGTGGCAAAGCGTGCACGTCACGTTATTACTGAAAATGCACGTACTGAACAAGCGGCGATTGCATTAGCGAATAGTGATATGACGTTAATGGCGCAATTGATGGCACAGTCGCATGCATCAATGCGGGATGATTTTGAAATTACCGTACCTGAGATTGATACTTTAGTTGAAATGGTTAAAGGCGTTATCGGTGATCACGGCGGTGTACGTATGACAGGTGGTGGTTTTGGTGGTTGTATTGTGGCTTTAGTACCACCTACATTTGTTGATGCGATTACCGCTGAAGTGAATGCTAAATACCATGCTGCAACGGGCTTACAAGCGACGATTTATGTGTGTAAAGCCATGGCGGGTGCGGGTGTTATGAGTGAAAACGTTATGGCTGTTGCATAATTTACAAGGTGATCGAATATGTTAGATAACTTACCTCAACATGCAATAGCGTTACATCAATCGATGACAACTGATATGGCCGCAGATGGGCTACCTGCCAAGTTGATTACATTAGTTAACCAGCAGGGTATGTCAGTAACTCTGATGGATATTGGTGCTACATGGTTGAGTTGTTGTGTACCTGTAACGGTTAATCAGCAACCAGCGCTTAGAGAGGTGTTGCTAGGGGTAAGTACTCTACACAACTTTTATCAGCAGCAAGCTTATTTAGGGGCAACGGTTGGTCGTTATGCTAACCGTATTGCAGCAGGTAAATTTAGCCTAGACGGCCAAGATTACCAACTATCGACTAACCAAAATGGCAATTGTTTACATGGCGGTGACAATGGTTTTAATCACCGCCGTTGGCAAATGCAACAGTTGAATGCAACAGAAGTACAATTTAGTTTGGTATCAGCAGATGGCGACATGGGGTTTCCTGGTAATTTACGTGTTGTTGTTACCTATAC
The DNA here is from genome assembly GCF_002954455.1 of Photobacterium aquimaris. Classification (GTDB taxonomy): domain Bacteria; phylum Pseudomonadota; class Gammaproteobacteria; order Enterobacterales; family Vibrionaceae; genus Photobacterium; species Photobacterium aquimaris. The sequence continues at coordinate 1,500,022 of NZ_MSCC01000001.1, read as the reverse complement.
ACTCTTGGAAAACAATGAATTAACCATCCGTTACAGTGCAGAAACAGATAAACCGACAGTGGTCAATTTAACCAACCATGGCTATTTTAATTTGCTTGGAGCTGATGGCGATAATGATTGTTTATCACATCAACTGACGATCAATGCCGATCATTATTTACCAACAGATCAATATGGGATCCCGTTAGGTGGCTGGAATACGGTAGAGGCGACAAGTTTTGATTTCCGTCAGCCAAAAATGATTAATCAAGATTGGTTAGCTGATAACGATCAACAACAAGCACATGGGTATGATCACTCATTTATACTAAGGTCAGATGTACGTCGAGCAACAACAGCTTGTGCAACCGTAACAGTGGCAGATGATTCATTAACAATGGATGTATTAACCACTAAACCGGCAATACAGTTGTATACTGGGAACTTTTTAGCAGGGTGTCCAAACCGAGCTGGTGGTGAATATGCTAACTACAGTGGATTGGCATTGGAAACGCAGTTTCTACCTGATTCACCTAACCACCCTGAGTGGCATGATAATAATCCGGTATTGCGTCCTAATGAGCATTATCACCATTTAACCAGTTATCGATTCCGTTAGTTATTAATGGTCTCAAAAGTATTGTTATTCCGCCCGCAGTCTAATTTGTTAACGCTGCGGGCGTTTTCATTGGCAGTTAGTTATTATAAAAACCATTAAGTTGTTGAATAATCTCTTCGATACCATCGATGTTATGCAGTTTTTTGACACTATCATCAGGCACTTCAAAAATGTGTTTGATCGCTTCAGCGCTGGCATTAGAGATACCATTAAGGCGATATTCTAAACGTTGATGAATTAACTTATCTGAGGTGGTGACATAGATCATGTCAATATCATCAATATGCTGACGAATATAGTCACGATGCTTTTTCTTGTATGCACCTTGAGTAATCACCAAACGTGGATAAATAGTGCGGTAATGGTTAATTTTATCAACAATACGGCAGAAAAATTGATCGCGCATATCTTCTGTGAACGGTTGTTTAGCTGCAATTACCTGACGCATTTCATCGGTAAGATCGTCATCAGCATGATAAACAAACCACTCATTGTGCGCGCCTATTATATCCCCAACAAATGACTTGCCAGCACCCGATAGGCCAAACAAAAATAGCACCGATGGGGCAGAAGTTAGTTGAAGACGATGGCTCATTGAATGCTCACTGTAAATGACGGTTAGGTTATGGCAAATGCATTTAACATACAATTACTCGTTAGGGGCGTTAATGTGCCAAATAATTGCAGCAGTTAACAGTTTAAAATTATAAAAAATACCGTTAGAGAATAAAAAATAGACATTAGGTGTGGTTTACCTGCATTAATGGCTATCGATAATCGGTTTTATGGTAAAACAGGGACTGAAATATCATCGCGAGTAACAAAATAATGCAAACCATACTAATGATAATTAATGATGCTCCTTATGGATCTGAACGACCATTTAATGCACTACGTTTAGCTATCAAGCTTAACGAGCAAGAAACACAACCAGTAGCAATGAAAATCTTTTTAATGTCTGATGCTGTCACTTGTGCTTTAGCAAAACAAGCACCCGTAGAAGGTTATGATATTCAACAAATGGTCGAGATCATATTAGCTCAAGGTGGCGAAGTTAAATTATGTAAAACTTGCTGCGCTGCACGTGGATTAACAACATTACCTTTAATTGAAGATGTTGTTATTGCTACATTGGATGATTTAGCAGAGTGGACACTCGCTGCTGATAAAGTGTTTACCTTCTAATGCTCATCGTTAGACTGGGTCGTAAGTGACGCTGTAACTTACGGCCCAGTTTAATAACATTTTATTAACGTGGTTCTGCTACCGATAATCGTTTCACTAACGTAGGTACAAACGTATGGGTAATCGTAGAATCAAGTGCTTCAATAGATGTTGGTTGTTTGGCAGCTGTTGCTAATTGAAACGCCAGTTGAGTTGCTTGCTCTGCCATTATTTGAATTGGATAACGTACTGTTGTCAGTTTCGGATGCAGATACTTCGCAATTAACCCATCATCAAACCCAATTAATGACATTTGATTAGGAACAGTAAGTCCATTTCCTTCAAGTACACACAAACAGCCAGCCGCCATATAATCATTATAAGCAGCAATCGCAGTGATAGGAATCGCCTTCGCCAGCAGGTTTGTCATTGCAAGCTCACCACCATCTTCATCAGGTGAACCATACTCAATATAACTTTGTGGTGCCGTTAAGTTATGAGCGTGTAATGCATCTAGATAGCCTTGTTTGCGTTGTGCAGTATCTTCAATATCATGGTTAGAGCAAATATAGCCTATATGCTGGTGGCCGTTTTTAATCAATAGCTCAGTTGCTAAATATGATCCTCGATGGTTATCAAGGGCAATACAACGATCGGCAATTTCAGCAATAAAACGGTTAATAAGCACCATACCAGGTACTTCTTTTGCAAAAGCAATCAATTCAGCATTGGATAAATTTTTGCTATGAATAATTAATGTATCACAACGATTATTGATCAACAGTTCAATCACTTCGCGCTCACTATCAGCATTATGATAACCATTACCAATTAATAAATGCTTGCCATGCTGGCGGGCGATATTGTCGATCGACTTGATCATTGCGCCAAAGAAAGGATCTGATACATCACCGACTAATACACCGATAGTGTTGGTCGATTGGCTGACTAAAGCACGAGCATTAGCATTAGGACGATAGCCAAGTGCTTGCATTGCTTGTGTTACCGCGGTAATGGCTGCTTCACTGGCTTTAGGCGATTTGTTAATCACTCTTGATACGGTTGCGACAGATACATCGGCGAGCTTCGCCACATCTTTGATTGTTGCCATAATCACCTCTATTACTGTTAGAGCTATTAAACTACGGTTGTGTAAATAACGCAATTTAACTGTGTGATAGAGCTAACTAATTTGAAATGATATTCTTTGTAAATCAATATTTAATTGTTAATGTAAACGTTAACAATTTTGTGTGCTTATCGCCACTATTAACTATATAAGGAGAACCCATGGATACCATTTCATACGCAGACTTCGCTAAATTAGATATTCGTGTAGGTAAAATTATTGATGTTGTTCGTCATGAAAATGCCGATAAACTGTATATTGTTCAAATTGAAGTCGGCGAGATTAAGCTACAAACAGTGACCAGCTTAGTACCTTATTACACTGAGGAACAACTGCTAGGTAAGCAAGTGGTAGTACTGTGTAATTTAGCCAAAGCTAAGATGCGTGGTGAAACCTCAGAGTGCATGTTGTTATGTGCTGAAACAGATGATGAATCTGAGAGTGTATTGTTAACCCCTGAACGTTTAATGGCAACCGGCGTAAAGATTGTTTAATTGCTTTTTAATAAGCTCAGCAGACCGTGGCGAGGAGGACTTTTATTTTTACATATATAGATCACTATCTTTCCTTTCTTCTCAGGACAGCCATAACCTTGCACATCAACCATGAGTAACTACACTTAAGCTTCAAGTTGCTTATGGTGAAACCAATGACAATCTCAAGACGTAAATTGATCGAACCTCAAATCACGCCTTTTTATCATGTTATTAACCGCTGCGTACGGCGTGCGTATTTATGTGGTGACGATCCATATAACGGCAAAAATTATCATCACCGTCGCGGTTGGATAGTAAATAAAATCAAGCAACTAGCCGCTGTATTTTGTATTGATGTGTGTGCTTATGCGGTGATGAGTAACCATTATCATTTGGTACTGAAAATAGATACTGAGCAGCAACAGAAGTTAACTCCGAAAGCGGTAATATCGCGCTGGTTGCAGCTATTTAATGGTCATCCTATTGCTGTCGATTTCTTAAAAGAAGGACAAGTAGGTACAGATAAACAGCAAGCGTTATCGAATTTAGTGACGGAATGGCAGCAACGATTAGGCAGTATCAGTTGGTTTATGCTTTGTCTTAATGAGGAAATAGCACGAAAAGCCAATAAAGAAGACCAATGTAAAGGCGCGTTTTGGGAAGGACGGTTTAAGTCTCAAGCTTTATTGGATGAACAAGCGTTATTATCTTGTATGATGTACGTTGATTTAAATCCGATTCGGGCAGGTGTTACACAGTCATTAGAGCAATCAGATTTTACCTCGATTCAACAGCGCATTCGTGAATATAAGCAACTGAAAACCACCGCTAGACAATCATCATTAAATAAAGCGAATTTTCGATTATTACCTTTTGTGGGTGCTGAACATCAAGCGAAAACGGCCGGAATAAACTTTGCCTTTGCAGATTATCTCGAACTGATTGACTGGACAGGTCGTTGTATTCGCAATGATAAACATGGTGTTATAACATCGAATCAACCCAAGATTTTACAACAATTAGGAATAACGCCGGATGCTTGGCTTGAGCATAGCAAACAATTTATGGAACGTTATGCCAATGTGAGCGGAAAATGGTCTCGAATGTGCGCCTTTAAGCAATATGCTGGTGGGCTCTGGTGTAAAGGGAAGTCGGCGAGTCATCAGTTACATCCCAATTAGATAGGGCTTTTTATAATTAGCACAAAATACCGCAATAGCTGTAAGAATTGTGGGTGTTGGTGATCGCGAAATATGGGAGTCTGATTGATTTAACCAAAAATATTAAAAATAAGCGGTAATTTTTACAATAAAAGACTCTGTTGCTTGTGGAATTGTTTATCTTATCGGGTGATTTTTGAGAACGAAAACTTTTGGCTGTCCAAAAATGCTATGTAGAATAAATTTTTCAAAATGATGTTGTCTGCATCGCTCTGATAATTTACCTAATAGTATGTGTATGTTAACTAAAACATTGAGTGAATTAACAAACGAACAACAATCATTGCTTGATATTACAAAAGCCCATCTTAGAGAGTTAACTGATCAGTTTGTTATTCTAATTGAAGAGGCTCAACATCAGGGCGAGGTGGAAAAAAGTAAAAATGCGCAAGATCTTGCTGATTTTATTATGGTTCAAATTGCAGGGTTGCGTACCTTTGCTAAATTAAATACTGATAAGAGTAAGCTTGGTGAAATGATCGATCAGTTATTTTTAAATTATCCATTTAAGAATAACTAAAATTATGAGTTCTATCGTTTCTCAAACAATTTTACTAAATAATGGTATTGATCACAGAACGATACATTAGCGATTAAAACCTAATTTAGTGAACTAATATTAGCGATGTTAAGCAGTTATGACATTTATTGTGTGTTAACGTCAAAAATAATAATAGCATTTTAGTTAGGAGTAACAACATGCCGCATTGTATCGTCGAGTATGCGAAGGATTTAGAAACTCAAATTGATTTAAATGAGTTAATGACCACCACACATTTTTCTATTTTTAGCTCAGGTATTTTTGAAGAAGAAGATATTAAAACTCGACTGGTTCCGTATGATATTTATCGTACAGGTACTACAGAGAAGCCTTTTGTGCATGTGACGTTAAGAATCTTACCGGGTCGCAGTGAACAACAAAAAGATATGCTTTCTGAAGTATTATTGCACCATATTGCTGCTATGTTTAATTCTGATATTGCGATTAGTGTTGAGATAGAAGATATCAATCAACAATCGTATCGTAAATACGTCGTATAAATTTGAATATTTTCATTTTCTGCAATTAAACTTGCAATGAACACTGTTTTTATGTTGTTATAAACGCGTCTACTATAAATAGGAAAAGTTATGAATAAGAAACTTCTGGTGGTTGCTTTGGGTTCATTAGCGTTAGTGGCGTGTAGTGCACAAGATGTTAAAACAACGCAAGAGGCAAGTATGCAAACAGGGTGTGATTATACTCAAGCTATTCCTGGTGGTTGGCAGCAAGGCGAAATTACACCTGAAGTGACGGCTGCTGCTCAAGCTGCTGTAAAAGAGATTGCTGGTGATCATCAGTTAAAAAATGTTTTACATGTTACGCAACAAGTTGTAGCTGGTATGAATTATAACGTGACATTTTCGATTGAAAATAATGATGTTTATACAGCCAAAGTCTTCCGCAGTTTAAAAAATGTTTATACTGTTGATCATGTTAATAAATCAAATGGCGCTGTTTCAAATTGTGACGTAAAAAATTAATCGATCACGCTTGGTTGTTATTTGATTGATTGAGTGAGTGAAAAATAGTCGTTGTTATTGATAAATTATCAATAATAGCGGCTATTTTTTATGTCGATTTTAAGATGGTTTAAATGGTAATAGAAATACGAATATAAAATTCAAACCGAGCATGCGATTATAATAAAAGAATAGCTTAAAACATGGTTACAGTTCATTTGTGTAGGCTTTAAAATGAGGCTAAAAATCAATCAACAAACTAATGTTTTTTCTGGTAATTGATGGTTTATTGTTATTAATATAGGCCTAAGGTTTACTATTTATATAGAGTAATGATTGATGCATGTTACAAAAAAACAATTTGATGGCGAGGTGTTTACGCATCAAGATTTAACAGAAGCAACCTTTGAACAGTGTCAGTTTTATTGCTGTGATTTTTCTCGTACCAATTTAACCGATGCGTGTTTTATTGATTGTAACTTTATTGAAGCAGGGGACACAGAAGGCTGTAGTTTTGCCTATGCAAAGTTAAAAGATGCTAGTTTTAAAGGTTGTAATCTCGCGATGGCAAATTTTAGAAATGCGCAATGTTTTGGCATTGAATTACGCCAATGTAATCTTAAAGGCGCAGATTTTCACTATGCCTCGTTTGCTAATTATATAACTCAAAGTAGCTTTTTTTGTTCGGCATTTATTTCTGGATGTGATTTAAGCTATGCCAATTTAGAAAGTGTAATGCTTGAAAAGTGTGAGTTATTTGAAAACCGTTGGCGTGGAGCTAGTTTAATTGGCGTGTCATTTAAAGGTTCTGATTTAAGTCGGGGAGAATTCTCAAGCGAACAGTGGCAACAAGCAATATTTCAAGATACTAATTTATGCCATGTTGATTTAGATGAGGTTGATGTTCGCCGCGTTTCTTTAGCGGGGGCTCAAATTAGTGATTGGCAGCAAGAACAACTGCTGAGTAATTTAGGGATCATTGTTTTATAATTGTAGATTGCGAATGCCACAGGAATACAAAATAAACCTGTGGCGCACAATTGTCTAAATTTACCATTCGCCAACATTAGGCTGTGAAATCCACGGTTCAGCAGGGGATAATGGCTCACCCTTTTGCAGTAATTCAATTGAAATACCATCCGGTGAACGAACAAATGCCATGTGACCATCGCGTGGTGGGCGATTAATCGTTACACCATTATCTTGTAGCTGTTGGCATAATCGATAAATATCATCAACACGAAATGCAAGGTGGCCAAAGTTACGCCCACCGCTATAAGTTTCAGTATCCCAATTATAGGTTAATTCTAACAGTGGCGATTGAGTCTGGGCAGCCGCTTCTGCTTGAGATGGCGCGGCTAAAAAGACCAGAGTGAAACGTCCACGTTCGCTTTCTTTTCGGTGCGTTTCAATGAGCCCTAATTGTTGGCAGTAAAAGTCTAGTGAGGCATTCAAATTACTGACACGTACCATTGTGTGTAAATATTCCATTGCTTATCTCCTGATCAAAAAAATCCCCGCTGCGTCGTGCTATAGAATAAATCAAATAAGCACAAAAACGAACGGGGATTATTCTTTATAACGGTTGCTTTTAATTCACAGCTGCGACTAATTGCTGTTTCTTATCTTGGCGAACGTGATAAACACAGCAACCAACGAACCATACTGAACTTACAGCGATACCAATCATAGTAGAGCCTGAAAGACCCATTGCTAAGTAGCCAAGGAAAGCACCAAAGGCAACGGTTACGGCATACGGTAACTGAGTCATTACGTGATCCATATGGTGACTACCAGCGCCCGTTGCTGACAAAATACTGGTACTTGAGATCGGCGAGCTGTGATCACCAAATACTGAACCTGCTAATACCGCTGATAACATAGGCATTAATAAGTTAACGTCACTCGCGATTGCCATATCACCTGCGAGAGGCAACATGATACCAAATGTACCCCAGCTGGTGCCGGTCGCAAAAGACATACCACATGATAGTAAGAACACTAATGCAGGTAGTAGCGCAACAGGCAAACCATACTTTGTTAATGATGCTAAGTATTGACCTGTTTCCATATCACTTACAACAGTACCAATTGTCCATGCAAATAACAGAATGATAATTGCAGGCATCATCGCTTGAACACCTTGAGGTGCAGCCGTTAACCATGTTTTTAGTGGTAGCTTTAGGCGTAATGCTAATACAATAGATACAGCCAGACTACATAGCGCGGCGTACACTAATGATGAACCGACATCTGTATGTTCAATTGAACCAATTAAGCTGAATGCTTGACCTTTAGCGGCTAACACATCAGCACCACTGATGATCATAAAGACAATGCTAGAAACCGTTAGGGTTAGAATTGGTAACACCATATCGATCATGGTGCCATTACCTTCACCTTCAGTGGTGATTTCTAATCCTTTTGGATGACCTTTTGCTTCATCCCAAAGTTGACCCTCACGTGCACGTTGTTCGTGTTTACGCATTGGACCAATATCAAGTTGGAAGGTAATAACCACTAATACCATCAACAAAGTAAATACAGCATAGAGATTCATTGGAATCATCTGTACAAACAATGAAATAGGGCTTGTTTCTGTAATGTCATTGGTCACTAAAATGCCACCAAGGATAGCAATAATATATGCACCCCATGATGAAATAGGCGTGATAACACACACAGGTGCCGCGGTTGAATCTAGCAAATAAGCTAGTTTTGCACGCGAAATTTGAAAACGATCGGTTACTGGACGACAAATAGGTCCTACAGACAAACTGTGGAAAAAGTCATCAATAAAAAAAGCAAATACCATCATACCTGTTAGGATATTGGCACTGCGACGATCTTTACAACGACGTACACCCCATTCAGCAAATGCTTTGGTAGCACCTGTTGCGGTCATTAAGCTAATCAAGCCTCCTAGTAATAACATAAACAATAACATGTTAACGTTACTGGTGTTGATAGCGCCATCAGCCCAAACTAAGCCAAGAATTTGATGTAAAAGATATTGTAGTGCTGCGAGTGGGTTGTAATTATTTAGAAGGATTGATCCTGCAATAATGCCCGCGCCTAAGGATAACAATACACGGCGGGTAGTAATTGCAAGAATAACTGCCAGTAGTGCGGGTACCACTGATAGTAGTGAATCAGAATATTGGATTAAATTCATGGATCTCTTAAACACCTATAATAAGGTGGAGATCTACCGAAAGGATAGAGAAACAGATTTCTTGAGAAATAATACTTCTTATCCCTTAGGGTAGCGCTCCATAGACAACATAACTATGGCAGTTCTGCACTTATTCAATACAGAACCAGCGACTATTGATGACTCAATAATCACTTCGGCGCTGACTCCTTTCTTCGATTTTCATTGGGGATCTCCCTCCAACCGAATACTTTTAGGCAGCGCGCCTCTACTCAAAGGATTAAGATTTGACTATACCTAGATATTTCTCACAAGCAATAAAAAATAACGCTTAATTGTGTAATAGGCGTAAAATGAAGCACTTCAGCTAACTGATTTTAGTTTCAATCAGTTAGCGAGAGTTTATTTCATTATTCTGGATCATTACTCATAGGTTGAGTCATATTATGGATATTCCCTGCAAATCCCGCTTTAGTAAGATCTTTACGAATTGTCGTGACTTGATTTTCCGTAACGGGAATGTCTCTACCACCTAATTTTTGACGCACAAAAGTGATTAGTTGGGCCAAATCAGCATCATTTAACACCGTATTGAAACTACTCATAGGCATAAAATCAATTTCCTGCTCTAAATAGTTCGGTGTAAGACCTCGAATGGTGACGGCAATGGTGTCATAAGGGTCTTTGTGCATAATAATACCGTTATTGAGTAACGTTGGTGCTATACCTTTACGGCCTTTACCATCGGCGCCATGGCAAGCGCCACAGGTTTGAACGTACAACCCATAAAGCCGTTGTTCTTGTTGACGTGTATCCGTTGGTGGCGTGGTTGCTAAATCACTTAAATCTGGGTTTTGAATATTTACTTGAGCTGGAATTAAATCACCAAAACCGGGTGGGTTGAGCTGGCCAACTGATTTATCAAGTACGTTATATTTATCGCCAGTAATAAGATATTCAGCAATAGCACTGACATCATCACGGGTTAAATAGCGAGTACTGTTTTTGACAACCTCAGCCATGCCACCAAATGCGGTGCCTTTTTCTGAATGGCCTGTTTTTAGAAAATCGGTAAGAGAAGCAATTGTCCAACGATCTTGATACAGCTCTGTCGCGGTAATATCCGGTGCCATCCAGCCATCAATTAAATTACCCTGAAACAGTTTATCGGCAATTAAAGCTTGGGCGATATTTCGTGGAGTATGGCATTCTGAACAGTGACCTAAGCCCATGGTTAAATATTTACCGCGACGCCAAGATGGGGTGCTATCGGCAGGGTATTCAAGTGGTTCAGTATTGAGAAAGGCGATATTCCAACCAAGTAGACCTAACCGAATATTACTAGGAAACATCATCTGATTATCACGATTACGAGTATTAACGTAACTAAGTGATTGCATGTATGCCCATAATGCTTGAGTGTCTGCATCTGTTACGTATTGATAAGAAGAATAGGGCATTGCCGGATAAAGATAGCCGTGTTTTCCCTTACCTTTATGGAGTGCATCATAGAACTCGTTATACGTGTAATCACCTATACCAAATTCAGGGTGAGACGATATATTGGTTGAATACATGGTACCAAATGGAGTCACAAAACTTAATCCGCCCCCAAATAATTCTCCTCCTTCACCAGTGTGGCAAGCGACACAGTCACCTGCGTAAGCTAAATATTGGCCTTTGGTAATTAATGCTTGATCTAATTGAGCCACTTTATCTGTTTGAATGGTGTTTTGATGGCGAATGTAAGCACCAAGCGCTTGAATCTCAGCTGCAGAAAGTTGGTTAGCAAACGCTGGCATAACGTTATTTAATCCGTTGTTAATCGTGTTAATAATACCTTCAATACTGCCATCGTGGAGCCAGATATTATCGGCTAGGTTAGGTGCGCCGATTAATTGATTTCCTTGTGCATTACTGCCATGACAGCTGGTACAATTTTTAGTAAAAACGGTTTTACCTTGTTGTAATGTAAAGGCGGGTGCCGAAATGATGCGATCTGCTTGTAAAGAAGCAATATAAGTTGCGACATGCTTAATATCTTCGGCTGATAAAATCGTTTTCCAGCCAGCCATAACGCCATTTCGGCCTTGAGTGATTGAATGATGAATATCTTTATCTGTACCACCATAAAGCCATACATCATCAGCAAGATTAGGAAAATGGGTTTGACCCTCAGCTTCACTTAGATGGCAGGCGGTACAATGGGTCTGAAACAATGCATCACCAGCACTGACTATCGTCGAATCTTGACTGAGTTTTTGGTATGAACTACCACTGAGCTTGGCTTGGCTAATTTGTTTTGTTAAGTCAGTAGGGTGAGGCTTCGTCGCTTCACTGGTTGATGTCCAATCCATAAGACCCTGCCAATTACCAAGGCCAGGGTAAAGCACGAAAAAGCCTGCTGATAAAACAAATGCGATAAAATAACAAAACAATAATAACTTAGGTACTGCAGCATCATTTTCTTTAATATTATCAAAGCTATCAACAGTTTTATTTTGATCTGCAGTAGGATTTTTTCGCCAGTAATAGACCACCACAATGATCATAAGAATCAGAAAGAGTAAGGTTAATACAATAACCCAGTTGCTCCAGAAAGTGTTCATTGCTGTACTCCCTGATCTTGTCCCAAACTTTGTAAATAGGCTATTAGTGCTTCGGCTTTGGTACTACCTTTAACTGCTAGACGCGCTTGTTGTATTTCACGGTCGTTATACGGTACACCAAGCATACGTAATGCTTTGAGTTTGGCTTCTGTATCTTCGCCATTCAGTACTTGCTCAAATAACCATGGATAAGCTGGCATAATGGAAGTAGGTACAACATGGCGAGGGTTATTAAGGTGGATTGCATGCCACTCATCAGAATATTTACGCCCAAGGTTTGTGAGATCGGGGCCTGTACGTTTAGAACCCCATAAGTTTGGAAACTCATAAATATCATCACTTTCACGACTATAGCGGCCATAGCGTTTTACTTCGGCATCTAAAGGCCGCACCATCATGGTATGGCAAGTGTGGCAACCCTCACTAATATAGATATCGCGCCCCTCAACTTCGAGTGCAGTGAGCGGTTTGGCACTTGATTCTGCAATTAACTTATTTTGATAAAAAAAAGCGGGCAGTACCCAAACCAGAAAAGAAAAACTGGCCACAATTACGGTAGAAATGATTAAAATAAATACCGATTGTGTGAAATCTTTATTTAGCATGATCATTGACCTCTTCGGTTGAGGACGCCGTTGCTAAAGGTTGTTTAAGCGTGCGATAAAGGTTATATATCATTAATAATAAACCCAGCACAAAACTAACACCGCCAATGAAGCGGGCGAGCATCCACGGTGAAGAAAAATTCATCGCATCGACAAAACTGTAGGTTAAACTGCCATTAGGCTGTTGTTGTAACCACATATAGCCTTGACCAATTCCCGCAATCCACAGCGCAACTGCATAAATGAGTATGCCTATATGTGCCAACCAAAAATGCCATTTAACTAAGCGATTTGACCATAATTGCTGGTGGCCCCATAGCCGTGGAATAAAGTAATAAAACACTGCAATAGCTGACATGCCAACCCAACCGAGAGCAGCTGAATGTACATGACCAATGATCCAATCAGTGTTGTGAGCAATCATGTTAAACCATCGAATCGCCAGTAATGGGCCTTCAAACGTTGCTAAAGCGTAGTAAGCGATAGCCGAGAAAAAGAACCACATAATGTAATCATGTTTAAGTTTGGGTTTATTGTTGAGCAAAGTCATGATGCTATTAAATGCGCCACCCCATGATGGTAACCATAAAATCAGTGACATAACGATTCCAAGGTTTTGTAACCAATCAGGCACTGATGAATAGATAAGATGATGTGTTCCTGCCCAGGTATAAAAACCGACTAAGCCCCAAAAATGAATTACAGATAAGCGGTAAGAATAAATAGGGCGTTCCGATATTTTGGGAATGAAGTAGTAGTTCATGCCAATAATACCGGCAGTAAGGAGAAAGCCGACGGCATTATGTCCCCACCACCATTGGACAATGGCATCTTCTGCACCTGAGTAAATGGAGTATGATTTCCAAAAACTAACCGGTAATTCAAGATTATTGACAATAAAAATCATCGCAATCACGATAATAAAAGCACCGTAAAACCAGTTAGCAACAAAAATATGGGACACGGTTCTTTTTGCGATAGTTCCAAAAAATAAAATGGCATATAGAACCCAAATAACCGCAATTAAAATATCAATTGGCCATTCAAGTTCGGCATATTCTTTTGAGGTTGTAAAACCCAGTGGAAGAGTGATCACTGCCAGAATTAAGACTAACTGCCAGCCATAGTAAACAAACCAAGATAAGCTGCGATTAAATAGGGGAACTTTACAGGTACGTTGAACAATATAAAGCGAAGTACCCATAAGAATATTGACGACAAAGCCAAAAATAACCCCATTAGTGTGTAATGGACGTAAGCGACCAAATTGAAAGTACTCTGAGTTTAAATTGAGTGCGGGCCAATAAAGCTGTCCGGCCAGTATGACACCAATCGTCATGGCGATCAGTCCCCAAATAACACTGGTAACCATGAAGTATTTAACAACTTTATAATTGTATTGAATATCCATTCCAAAAACCTTTGACTGTGTTATTGGTCAAAAAATGATAACGAGTCATTAATCACAGATATTTATCTCAGTGAGAAAGCTGATAATTTAGTCATCATTTTTTAAAGGTGTCGATGTTACTTGATTAAAATAAAATGCAATATCCTGCATGTCTTTTTCGCTTAGAGCATCAGCTTGAGCATGCATGAGAATAGCAAGACCACCATTACGTTGACGTAATTTATAGGCTTTAAGTGCTGCAATAAAATAGGCCTGCTTTTGCCCTTGTAAATTTGGGTAGGTATCGATTGTAGAAATGCCGTCAGTGCCATGACATGTCATACAAATAACGGATTTCTCTTTTCCTTGTGAAAATTGGGTTTCAGTCGCCACTGTTGCCATTGAAAAAAGTAATGCATAGAGTGGAAGTAGTAGTCTAACTAAAATTTTTATTGTCATTGTTATACTCTGCTTGATCATTATGGTTACTGTAGTAATGGTAATGTGTCTAAAAACACTATTTAAAGATAGAATATCCGTTGGTTTTTTTGAAATATAAGATTGATAAAACATGACACATGTAATTTTACTTGTTAATGTCAGGGCTGTATTTGAATGTTTTTTAATGAAAAATGAAACGTAGTCGCAATTAAAAGTTTTTTTTATTTTTAATTGTGAATATAAAAGAGTAAAAACGAACACGTGTAAATAATAATGATTTTCGTTATTGTTAAGTAAGTTACTTAGTGTTCTTAATATGAGTTGCTTGTTTTATGTTTCAATGTCGACCTGCGATATGGATGTCCATTTACCAGTTTACGTTTTTCTTTGCTTATGGAGTGTATTTACCTTTTAGAGGCTTATGGTTAGAAAAGTTAGGAATAACAGATGCCGATATTGGGATGTTGGTTGGGTTAGGGTTAGCTTCTCGTTGTATTATCAATTTTACTCTCACACCACTTTGCCATAAGGTTGAATATTTAATTCCAGCACTGCGCTTGTCAATGTTTCTTGGCGTTCTAGGATTTATTTCTTTTATTTATATTGGAGAGTTAAAAGCCAGTTTTTGGGTCTTGGCTATTTTAATTATTATGTTTAATTTAGCGATTGGACCTGCGGTTGCTATATCGGATGCAATATCAAACCATTATGCAGCTGATAAGCAATTAGATTATGGCTATACCCGTTTATGGGGAGCCGTTGCTTTAACTGTTGCTTCTGCTTCAATGGGATTAATAACTAAACACTGGGGTATTACTGCTGTACCTATTTTAGGTGCGTTGGGGTTATTTATTACTTTTTTAGGCACAATGATTAAGCCTACGGTGCCGATGAAATGTAATCATAAAAAAACAGATAAGATTAATATTATTAAAGTGTTATGCGATAAAAAAATATTAATCTTTATTTTAGTCGCTTCATTACTTGAAGGTAGCCATGGTGGTTATTATTTCTTTAGTGCTATTTATTGGAAGGATGCAGGATACAGCACTGAAGTGATCGGTTATTTATGGAGTTTATCTACAATTTCGGTCATAGTTTTCTATTTCATTAGCCGTAAAGCATTTTCTAATTGGCAGGTTAAATCATTATTTAAATTAGCTGCTGTTACTGTTGTTATTCGTTGGGCATTAATGGCGTATTCAACGGAATTACCAGTGCTAATTGTTTGTCAGATTCTACATGGTATTACTTTTTCCGGCACAATTTTATCATCAGTACGCTATGTTGAAGAAAACAAAAAGCATAACTATATGGGGTTACAAGCACTTTACCATGCTATTCCTGCAGGGTTTGCGTTAGCATTAGTATCAGCTGCTTGTGGTTGGATCTATCATCATAGTGATATTAATGTGTTTTGGTTTATGGCTGCGATGGGCATACCGTGTTTATTCTTGAGTGTCATTAGTGATGGCGATGATGATAAAGATAAACAGAGAACCTATGGTCAAACAGTGCGGTTTAGCCCAGAATAAAAAATTTAATATAATCATTAGCAACTATATGTTGTTTCAACAGTAGCTGATAAATAGATATTTAATTATAGCCTTCTTATATTCACTTTTCTCACTGAAGGGTATAAGGGGCTTTTGAGGTAATATTTATGGGAAATAGTTATAAAATGAAGGCTTTATTATAACGAGTTAGCAAATATTCAATTATTAGATAGTATTTGCAATCATAATCTAATATTTTAAGGGCAGTTATAAATAATAAGGATGTTCACTATGAATTTCTTCTTTCGCGCCAAGAAAGCTGAAAAAGGAACAACAGCATCACAGGCAAAGCAACGACTTGTTAGTGAGATCTCTCGCCATAGAAGTACGCGTCATTTACAATTAATGAAAGATGAGCTTGCATCGCTATTATCACAATTTACGCATATTAAAGAAAATAGAATTGATTTAGTAAAAAATACCAAATCACAAATGGTGTTAAAAATTAATGCTAAATTAAGCCATTAATTATGTCGTGTTTTACAGTGCCAAGCGATTAAAAAGCCGACATAATGTCGGCTTTTTAATAGGTTAAAATAGCAAAATAGTGGTGTTAGCGTGCCGCTTCAAAGGCTAAAGCTTTTTTCTCAAATACGCGGAAAATTAAAGTAAGTACGCCATTAACAGCGAGGTAAAATGCACCGGCAACCGCAAAAACAGTCAACGTGTCATAAGTTTGCGCATTAATTCTTTGGGCATAACCCATAATATCCATAATGGTGATAGTACTTGCGAGTGATGTGCCTTTAAATACTAAAATAACTTCATTTGAATAGGCTGGAACGGCGCGACGAATAGCAAAAGGTAATAATACACCGAGAGTTGCTTTGGTATTCATGCCTAATGCTCGACAAGCATGCCATTGACCTTTGGGTATGGCATCAAAAGCACCTTTAAATAACTGTGTGCTATAAGCTGCTGTATTTAAAGCTAATGCGAGCATGGCACAAAACCATGGTTGACTTAACCAATCCCATAAGAAACTTTGGCGAATAACCTCAAATTGCCCAGGCCCATAATAGACTAAGAAGATTTGCACTAATAAAGGTGTACCTGTGAACAGAGTAATAATACTGCGACTGATCCAATGAATAATGGGCGTACGTAATATTAAGCTTGCTGTCATTAGTAAGGCTAAGCTACAGCCAACCAATAAAGAGGCGGCAGTTAATTCAAGGCTAGTAATTAACCCTTGCACCATAAGCCAAAAGTTTTGTTCATTCATGCGGTTGCTCCTTGGCTTTTATTTTTGATTACATTAGAGCCATCTTGCTCGCTGAATTTGTTTTCGATTATTTTAATGACGCGTTGAGTAATTAAAGTAATGATTAAATACACCGCAGCAGCGGTGGCATACCATGTGAAACTTTCATGTGTTGCTGCTGATGCTAACTGGGCCTGTTTGAGTAAATCTGTTACACCAATTAACGAAACTAACGCAGTATCTTTTAATAATACTAACCATTGATTGGTTAACCCAGGTAAAGCGTGACGTACAGCTTGCGGTAAAATAATACTGAAAAAAGTACGCTGTTTACTGATGCCTAGTGCATTTGCGGCTTCTTGCTGACCTTTAGGGACGGCTTTTAATGCTCCCCGTATTGTTTGGGCAGCATATGATGCAAAAATAAGAGATAACGCAATCACACCCGATAAAAACGGGCTAATTTCAATAAATTCGCCAGTAATGTAAAAAATAATTTGGCCTGAACCAAAAAAGATAAAAAGTACTACTAATAGTTCAGGCAGACCACGGAGGATAGTCACGATAAATGTTGTTGGCCAAGAAATAACACGATAACGTGACATTTCGCCGCCTGCAAATAACATCGCTAAAATTAACCCTACCGCTAAACTGACAAAAGCGAGCTGGATTGTCATCCAGCTGGCTTCTAGCAGGGATTGTGAATATCCCGTTAATATCATAACTTACTTACCAAAATACTGTTCAAAGATTGCTTGGTATTGACCATTTGCTTTAATGGCTGCCAATGCTTTATTTAATTGCTCAACTAATGCTTTATTGTCTTTATTAACGGCGATACCAAAGCCATTTCCAAAATATTTTGCATTAGTAACAGGTTTACCGACATAAGACAGTTTGTCGCCATTGCCTTTTTTGAACCATTCTGCGACAACTGCTGTATCACCAAACACAGCATCAATACGACCATTTTGCATATCGATAAATGCATCTTGATAACTGGTATATGGTACAGCTGTTACTGCTGGCATTTGATCGGTGATATAGCTTTGGTGAGTGGAACCATTTTGAACTCCAACACGCTTGCCTTTAAGTGCTGCTTGATCAGCAACATGATCTTTTAATGATACAAACGCAGCGGCATTGTCATAATAGGTATTACTAAAACTGACTTGTTGTTGACGGGCCGCTGTAATATCCATCGCTGAAATTGCAGCATCATAACGTTTGAATTTAAGTGCCGGAATTAAGCTATCAAATGCTTGATTATGGAATGTACAGTTGGCTTTCATTTCAGAACATAACGCTTTTGCAATATCAATATCAAAGCCTTGAATTTGATTGTTAGCATCCATGTATTCAAACGGTGCGTAAGTAGCCTCAGTGGCAAATTTAATATCCTGTGCAATTGCGTGATTTGATGCTAGACCAATCATTGCGGCTAATAGAATTTTCTTCATCGCTATACTCCATGCGGTTTATTACGTAGTTCTATCTACGCGGCTTTAAAAAGGATACCTATTAGTGGTTAAGGTATTCTGCAAATTGGGGGGTTTTGGGGGTAGTAAAAGAAGCATGGCTACCATGTTCAACAATACGGCCGTTTTCCATGTATAAAATATGACTTGCAATTTTTTTGGCAAAATCGACTTCATGGGTAACAACGACTTGTGTTATTCCAGTACCACTGAGATCTTTGATGATCGTAACGATTTGGCTGGTGATCTCAGGATCAAGTGCTGCCGTTGGTTCATCAAATAACAATACGTCGGGTTTCATCATCAATGCGCGAGCAATCGCAACCCGTTGTTGTTGCCCACCTGAAAGTTGTAGTGGCCATGCTTCTGCTTTATCTGCGAGCTGTAATTGCGTCAGAATATCGAGTGCTTGTTGTTTGGCGACTGTTTTAGCAACGCCTAATACTTTGATTGGTGCTTCAATAAGATTCTCAATGACGGTTTTATGCGGCCAAAGATTATATTGTTGAAATACCATGCCGACTTTACGTCTTAACGCTAAGCCTTTTTGTTCAGCAATAGGTTTAGAAAAATCAAACATATTGTCAGCAATCGTTAGTTCACCGTCAGTGGCATTTTCAAGCAGGTTTAATACGCGTAGGAGCGAGCTTTTACCTGCGCCACTTGGGCCTAATAAAACAAGGGTGTCGCCAGTACTGCAAGTAAAGCTGACATCATGCAGTACTTGGTTGTGGCCATAAAATTTATTGATATTACTTGCTTGAATACTCATGCTCTAATACTGCATTAATCATCACTTAATTTATATACTACTCACCACGATATCTTATGCAAGAGAAATGTATAAAAAAAGAAATATGTTGCAAATTTGTTTATTTTATAGTGCTTTGGCAAGTTATTCTACTGGATATTAGTCTTGTTAATAACAAACATTAAACATAAAGGTGAGGTGGATACTAGAAGGAATAAAACGCGTTAAAATCACATATATTGTGATTTTTATAAAATGATTATTTAGTCATTCATTAGTGATTGGTTGTGTAAGCGGATTAATAGTTGGATGCGGGTGTTGTTGTTTAGGCAAAAAAGATAATTTATTGAATAGTGGATATATATTAAACAGGAGATCTTTGAGAATGGTTGAGCAAAAAAAAGCAGCCATAGAGGCTGCTCCTGAAATGATTAAGGTGTAGGTAATTAAGCGGTTGCGGTTACAGATTGCTGGTGGCGTGATTGTGCAACCAAAATGAAACCGAAAATCGCAATGAAACCTGTGATAAACATAGCTACTGTTACCGTGAATAAACCGTAGCCTGCAAAAGCTGAAACCAAACCACTGGCAGCGAAACATACCATCGTTTGCATAAAGTTCAATAGACCAGCAGCAGTCGCACTACAATTTCTAAAGTCAGATAATGCAGCGCTAATAACTAATGGGTAAATAGCACCATTAGCTACAGCAAGGAAGCAGAATGGAATCAGAATTGGCCAGATAGTCGTTACAGTTATTGAAATAGAGATAACAAACATGATTAACACGCTGCTAAAGAACAATGCCAAAATCCACGGTAATAGTTTCTTGCTTTCGAAATGATTTAATAATGAACGACAACCATAACCACCGATAATAAAGGCAACAGTTTGTGGTGCATAGCTCAAGCCAATATCAGTGCCTGAATAGCCCATTGCTGACATTACAAACGGTGAACCGGTTAGGTAGGCAAAGAAAGCTGCTGAACATGCTGCGAAGATAAGCATGTTGCCCCAGAATTTTTTTGAACTCAGGATTTGAGCGTAATCTTTACGCAACTTAGTCGTCAATTTTTCTTGCTGCTGGCTAAGGTTGGCACTTTCAGACTCTTTTAACGTCATGATAGCCAATACTGCGCCAAAGCCAACTAATGCAATAAAGATGCTACGCCAGCCTAATTGATGCTCAAGCATTGCGCCAAGTAAAGGGGCTAAAGCGGGAGAAAGAGCAACTAACGGCATGATGGTGGCAAAAACACGCTCAGAAACTTTGCCGTCGTAGCGGTCAACAACAACTGCTTGCCAGATAACTGTTGCACTACATGCACCTAGTGCTTGTACAAAACGTGCCGCAAGGAATACTTCAATATTAGGAGCAAATGAACAGGCAATAGAAGCAAGGCTGAACAGCACCATGCCGCCAACAAGTACTTTAATACGTCCAACGCGATCAGAGAGAGGACCATAAATAACTTGGCCTAATGCCATACCAAGCAAAAATACGCTGAGTGATAGGCCGATAAGAGATTGGGTTGTTGCAAAGTCGGCGCGGATCGTCTCAAACGAAGGTAAATACATGTCAGTGGCTAAGAAACCTAGCATACTTAGACATGCAAACCAAAACAGGGTTATTTTAGATGGTTGATTTTTCATTTTATACTTTTCGTCAATATTACAATTGCCGCTAGTGTAATACTGGTTTTAATGGCTGTGAAACGCTAAAATTTAAACCATGCTTTCAAAAAATTTGATGTGATATGTTTTCCTATAATGATCTACAGGTTATTGACGTTGTTGCCCGTCGTGGCAGCTTTTCAGGAGCAGCAGAAGAACTACATAAAGTACCCAGCGCTATTAGTTATACCGTAAGATTGATAGAAGAGCGTTTAGCTGTCGAATTATTTGTTCGATTACATCGGCAGGTTAAACTAACACCTGCTGGGGAATATTTTGTCGAAGAATCCCGCAAAATAATTAAACAAATGCAGTTAATGAAATACCAAACTCAGCGAGTTGCAAATGGCTGGTCGCAAAATGTATCAGTTGCTTTAGATACAGTGGTGCGTCAAAGTCGCGTTAATATGTTGGTTCGTGATTTTTATGAACACTTTCCTGATGTTGAATTGCACCTTACGATGGAAGTGTTTAATGGAGTATGGGATGCATTGGCTGATGGCCGAGCAGACATTGCGATAGGTGCTACAGCAGCTGTGCCAGTGGGGGGCAGCTTTGATTATCGTGATATGGGAACATTAACTTGGAAATTCGTGATTGATCCTCAACATCCGTTAGCAAGTTGCGATCATCCATTAGAAGCGTATGAGTTGGCGCAATATCCCGCGGTTTGTTTAGAAGACACCTCACGAACATTGCCAAAACGGATCACTTGGTTGATGGATAATCAACGCCGTATTCTGGTTCCAAATTGGCACAGTGCGATGCAGTGTTTAAAGGCAGGGTTAGGTGTGAGTGTAGTACCCAGTCATATGGCTGTCCCATTAATTGAAACGGGAGAGTTAATTGAAAAAGAACTCGCTATCAAACCATCAGTTAGCCCATGTTGTTTAGCATGGAATACTGAAACTATGAATCCTGCGGTAACTTGGCTGCTAGATTATTTAGGCGATAGCGAGCAATTACACCGTCAATGGGTACGTTGATGAATCGCACAATAAGCGGAGTGTGAGGCGGCTGGATATAAGTGTTTATTTATATCCAGCGCTGCGGCACTAATTTTTTAAGGTGTGATAACCTGCCCAAATACGGGTGGAAGTGGTTATCCAACATAAAGAACCAAAAATCCATGCGATAGTGGCAAAGTGTTGTGGGAATAAACAAAATAGCACGAAGCAGGCGATGGTTTCAGTGCCTTCTGTTAGGCCACCAATGTAGTATAACGACTTTTGTTTATATACAGGGCTTTCTATATTACGTTTACTCGCCATGATAGCAAATGCAAGAAAACTTGAGCCGGTACCAATAAAAGAGAAGATTAAGAACGCACCTGCTATCGCATTTTGACTAGGGTCGGCCAGTACAAATCCAAATGGAATTAATGAATAAAATAAAAAATCCAGAGTTATATCAAGAAACCCACCGCAATCAGTGATCCCCTGCCGACGAGCAACCGCACCATCTAAGCCATCAAATAATCGATTAATAACAATAAAAAATAGAGCTAATCCATAATATTCAAATGCAAGAGCTGGTAGGGCAAAGAGGCCAATTGCAAACCCACTAAGAGTAATTTGGTTGGCACTAATACCATAGTTTTCAGGTAATGCCGCCAGCTTTGCTAAAGGTTGGCGTATAAGAGTAATGCTGTAACGGTCAAGCATGGTATTTTCCGTATTAATTAGTGCCAAGGCCAGTGTAAGACATCACCATCAGTGGGAATATCATCATCATCATGAGTAACCATTAATGCAGGAATGTTGCGTTGTTGAATTTGATCAAACACAAACTGACGAAATGCAGCGCGTAAGGTTTTATCTAATTTGCTAAATGGTTCATCAAGTAATACGGCTTGGGGTTGCGATAATAATAGTCGCATCATGCTGATCCTTGCTCGTTGCCCACCGGATATTTGATGTGCTTGTTGATGTCGTAAATCAAGCAAACCTAATTCGTCTAGTGTTGCTAATGCCATTTTTTTTCGTTGTGGCCCTTTTATTTGAGAAGGTAAGCCAAACGCTAAATTCTGCCAAACATTAAGATGAGGGAACAATAAATCATCTTGAAAAACAATCCCAATATGGCGCATATTCGGTGCTAGTGACATTATAGATTGCTGATTTAATTGAATATTACCCGTTGCTGTGAAGTCAGCAGATAAATGACCAGCAATTGCACTAAGAATGGTTGATTTACCACTACCACTTGGACCCATTAGGGTCTTTATTTGTCCATTTTCAACATCAAAGCTAAGAGGGCCTATGAGGATGTTATTGTTATTATGGCGTAAAGTCAGTTGTGAAACAGACAGCGTCATAAGGTCAC
This sequence comes from Photobacterium aquimaris, assembly GCF_002954455.1. Lineage (GTDB taxonomy): Bacteria > Pseudomonadota > Gammaproteobacteria > Enterobacterales > Vibrionaceae > Photobacterium > Photobacterium aquimaris. The sequence goes on along the minus strand of NZ_MSCC01000001.1, from coordinate 1,476,746 downwards.
CTTTGTTGTTGGTGTATCAGATGTTTGCTGTCTTGCAAACATCATCGCGAGAGTAAAAAATACTAAGGGTAATAGACCTTGTAAGAGGCCATAAACGGCGCTTATACGACGATCTTGACCACTTGCAAGAGTAACAGCTTCTGTCGTTAGGGTTGGTATACGCCCTGCGCCAAGCATTTGTGTCGGAAGGTACTGTGCCAAACTGACACTACATCCAACTGCAAATGCTAACCATAATGCAGGTTTTAATTGTGGAAATTTTACTCGCCACCATGTTTGCCACCCGGTGAGTCCTAAACTGCGTGCGGTTTGATCTAACCGTTGATCATAACTGCGCCATGGTCCATCTAACGTAAGGTAAATATAAGGGAATACGTACAACCAATGGCTCCAGCTGACCCATAACCAAAAATGTTGTCCCGTCACAAAAGAGACCGCTATTTGTATACCAAACAATAATGATAATTGCGGTGCAACCATTGGAATAGCAATCAACACCGTGGGAATACCGCGGAGGTACTTTTGGCGGTACTCGAGACAAATAATGACCATGATTAATGCGCAAAGGCTACTGGTTAACGCTAAAACAATGCTGTTACTTATCAGTTGTTGTAGTGGTTCAAGTTGTTGTTGCCAAAAACGAAGGCTGTATCGACTCGGTAATAAATCAGGAAATCGCCAACGTAGGGCAAATGACCACACAGCTAAAATTGGGAGCATGATTAATGGCAACAATAATAAGCCGTAACTGCATAAAGTTGCAATTGCTGATGATGGTTTAGAGTTACGTGAGTGAGTCGATTGTGCGCCACGATATTGCCATGATGTTGAGTATGATAAAAACCACCATTCAAGACTGCGTAATAATCCAAACGTGCTAATAACAATAGCTAATAATAATAATGCAGCCGCTGCTGCACGTGGAAGTTGAGTTAAATCGGCATCAGTAAACCATTGCCAAATGAGCATTGATAAGGTACTTGGGTGAGTAGGACCAATAATTAATGCCACATCGACCACTGCTAGCCCATAACCAGTAACGGCAAAAATTGCCAAACGTAATCTGGGTAACCATAATGGTAGAATGACGCTTCGCCATGTTTGCTGGTGGCTGTACCCGAGACTCACTGACACATTATAAAGCCGTCTTATATTGAGCTGCTTCAATATGTTCAGGCTCATTAATAATAAAAAAGGTGTCTCTTTAATCGCTAATGCAAACAGTAACCCTAAACCATAACGATCATGGATCAGGGTTGGGTATAGCGTATCAGCTAACCCAAGATGGTGCCAAATACGTGCCAGCCAGCCAGTAGATGAAAACAGTAATCCAAACCCAAGTACAAAAGCAACATGTGGAAATGCTAACAGTGGCGCTAATAAGCGTTCAATTTTTTGCCATTGTGTCGTTAGCCAAAAATGACGCAAAATTAAATAGCACCACCATAAAGCAAGTGCTGTGCTTCCTATACCTGTTAATAATGTTAACCCAATCGAATGACTAAGATCTGGCCAAGAAAACAGTTGTTGCCAACCTAATAATGAGGGTTGATGCATGTTTAATGCAGGTAACCATGCAGCAGCTGGCGCCAAAATACCCACAAAACCAATTATCAATGGGCTTGCAAATAGCAATAAGGTAACAATAAAGATAAGGGCTAACATAGGGTTTACATCGATCTCAGACGAAAAAGCTAACTTGCTATCATAGTGCAAGTTAGCTCAATTTATAATAACTATAACAATTAGTTACCGTATCTTTGTTGCCATTGCTGCTCAATGGCGGCTAGCCATGTCGGATTTGGCTCTGCAATTGCAGGATAGGGTTTAAAACTTTGTTGGTTATAAGGTGCGGGTAATAGTTTAAAAGCTTGTGGGCTTAAAATGGTGGGATCGCCCCATAAATTGGTATCGGCTTTACGTGCTTGTGCTTGTGGGCTTAACAAAAAATTAATCGCCACTAATGCCCCTGCTTTGGCATTGGCATTCCACGGAATCGCCAGAAAGTGAATATTGGTTAACGCACCGGCATTAAAAGCATAGGTTTTCGCTTTGTCGGTTAAATTACCATTGGCAATCGCAGCAGCTGCCGCATTTGGGTTGAAGGTAATGGCTAACAATAATTGTTGGTCATCAAGTAATTGTACCGTTTCTGCAGTACCTGCGGGAAATTGCTTACCTTGATGCCATGCCACTTTATGGAGTTGATCGAGATAATGCCACAGTGGTGCGGTAACACGTTCAAATAAAGCTTGATCTTGAGGCAATTTCAAGGGTTGATATAAAGCTTTTTTATCTGTAGTTAACTCTAATAATGCCGCTTTTAAAAAGCCCGTACCATGAAATTCTGGTGGCTTTGGATAGCTGATTTTTCCTGGGTGTTGCTGCGCTAAAGCTAATAATGCTTTAAAGCTTTTAGGTGGGTTTTTTAATGTTTCGGGATCGTAAATAAACACCAATTGTCCCACCCCCCAAGGTGCTTCTAGCCCTTGAGTAGGCTCTGAAAAATCTTTATCAATTGGCAGTGATTTATCAACATATTTCCAGTTGGGTAATTGATGAGTAAATGGTCCATAGAGCAAACCGTTTTGCTTCATTGAACGAAAATTCTCACCATTGATCCATACCATATCAACACTACCACCACTGTTTTTTCCCGCGGTTTTTTCGGCTAATAAACGTTGAGTGGTCTCTGCAATGTCAGTGACTTTAACTTGTTTTAGGGTGACGCCATAACGCTGTTGTAATTGGGTGTTAGCCCACAGTAAATAATCATTAATTTCTTGGCTGCCACCCCAAGCATTAAAATACACGGTTTCACCTTTGGCTTGAGTGAGCGTTTGTTGCCATGTTGGCGTAATGTGGGTGACAGTTGGTGCTTCACTAGCGTGTGCCGCAATACTACTGACAAGCAATGCCATTGCAACAGGTAGTTTTTTTAGAGTTTGAAAGCGTCTGTTCACAATTGATATCCTTATTTTTGGCGCGATGAATTGCGCATCCAGTGATGGTATTTTTTAACCCAAGCAAGTAATGTTTGGGGTGCATGGGCTTGTTTCCATACGCCGGCTGTATATTTTGCGCCTTCGCTCATGGTTGGATAAGGATGTATGGTGCCTAAAATCTTATTGAGCCCTAGATTGTGGCGCATGGCTAAGGTAAATTCTGCCAGTAAATCGCCACCATGATGACCAACAATCGTCACACCCAGAATTTTATCGCTGCCTTTAGGCGTTAAGACTTTAATAAACCCCTCATCATAGCCATCGGCAATAGCACGATCTAAATCATCAAGCCCATAGCGAGTGACTTCATAGTCAATATCTTGCGCTTGGGCTTCTTTTTCGTTAATCCCCACGCGCGCTAATTCAGGTGCAGTATAAGTTACAGCTGGGATCACAGAATAATCGACTTTGAACTTCTTAAGTGCACCAAACAAACTGTTTACAGCGGCATACCAAGCTTGATGAGCGGCAACATGCGTCAGTTGATAGGGGCCCGCAACATCACCAACAGCATAAATATTTGGGTATTGCGTTTGTAGATACTGATTAACCGCGACAGTACCGCGTGCAGTCGTGGTGATGCCAAGTTGTTCTAAGCCAAACCCTTGCACATTTGCTATGCGTCCTAACGCGACCATTACCGTATCAAATTCTATAGCAAGCTGGTGGTTATTGTGTTCTAGCAACACTCGTTGAGTTCGAACCCCGTTATCATCAATAATCGATTCAAACTTTACAGCGTTATGTTGCAATAAAACATTAACACCATCACTAGTGAGGGCTTGCTCAACCAATGTTGCAGCGTCAGTATCTTCATGACTCAATAGTTGTGATGAGCGTTCAACAACGGTGACTTCAGCGCCTAATCGACAGAAACTCTGTGCTAATTCACATCCAATCGGGCCACCACCTAAAATCAATAATCGTTTTGGAAGGGCTGTAAGTTGCCAGATGGTGTCTGAAGTTAAGTAATCAACAGTGCTTAAACCTGGAATGTCTGGCACAAGAGGACGGGCACCCGTTGCGATGACAATACTACGGGTTGTAATACGGTCGCCATTTACTTCAACTTCCCATGGTGACAAGATTTTGGCATCACCCGTTACGCAGTTAACCCCGAGTTTAGAGTAACGTTCGATAGAATCATGTGGCTCAACTTTTGCTATCACGTTATGAATACGGCCCATAACTTGTGCAAAATTCACATTGTCGATATGAGCATCGATACCCAATTTAGCAGCATTTTTAATATCAGCGACAGTGTGCGCTGCACGAATAAGCGCTTTAGAAGGAACACAACCGGTATTTAAACAATCGCCGCCCATTTTGTGGCGTTCAATTAACGTGACTTCTGCTTTTATTGCCGCGGCAATGTAGGCGCTGACTAAACCACCCGCACCGGCACCAATTACCACTAAATTTTGATCAAAGTGGGTCGGTTTTTGCCATTGCTGATAGCGTTTTTTATTTTCCATCGCTTTCATTATCCATTTCGCGATGAGTGGAAACAGCCCCAGTAAAAATAAAGATACTAAAACGGGCGCAGAGATAATGCCGCTTAATGATTCTATTTTTCCTAGTTGAGTACCTGCATTAATATAAACCGCAGTCCCTGCTAACATACCTAATTGGCTCACCCAGAAAAAAGTCCATGCTTTAATCGATGTTAATCCCATTAGTAGGTTAATTAGAAAAAACGGAAAAACGGGGATTAAGCGTAAGCTCAGTAAATAAAAAGCCCCTTCTTTGGCGATACCTTGATTTAATGTCGTTAAACGCTGACCAAACTTTGCCTGTACCCAGTCGCGTAAGATAAAGCGGCTAGATAAGAATGCCAATGTTGCGCCAATGGTGCTGGCAAATGACACCATGATCAAACTTGTCCAAAAGCCAAATAACGCAGCGCCTAGTAAGGTTAAAATTGATGCACCAGGAATAGAAAGGGCAGTAACTAACACGTATAGGCTAAAAAAGCTGACATAAGATGTTATTGGGTTTTCGGTAATATGGTGCTGTAACGCTAACTGTTCACGCTTGGCATATTCAAGAGTTAGAAAATGTCCTAGATCAAAATAGAACCAAGCACCAATAAATGCTGCGATAACAGCCAATAATAAAATTTTGTTATTTTTCATCTAAGCTCCTTGCTGGCTGTTCAGTTGAGGTCGAAGAAGCGTGAGTTGGTGGTTGTTGAGTATCATGGTTTGATTGCGGTTGAATCGGCAATGAGCAAAAACCTTGTGCCGGAACATCAAGCGCAGTATTAAATTTAGCGGATAAATTTTGAAAACTAATTAATGCTGTTAACTCAATAATATCATCACTGCTATACCACGCTGCAAGAGCAGCAAGTATTTCGTCATTAACCTGTTCACCAGTAATGGTCATGGCTTCAGTGTAGGTCAGTACGGCTTGCTCTTGTGCTGAAAAGTGGTTAGAAGATTGCCAATTTGCCAATGCTTTGATTTTATCGACTGAGTGACAGCGTTCAGCAAGTTTCATGCCGTTAGCATCAACGCAGAAGGCACAGTTATTCAGCTGTGATACTCGTACGCAAACTAATGATCGTATCACGGCATCAATTGGGGATTTTTTACGGTCAAGGTAACCAAAGAAAAGCGCCACTAACCAGAAGAGTACCGGTTTACGTCCCCATAACTTAGCAGGATTGAGTACTTTTCCAAAATGGCGAGCTTGTAACCACAGTAAAGGTTTTACCCATAATGAGAATGTATTTTTGGTTAATATACGCAAGGAATTTCCTTATAAAAAGTAAGTCACAATGACCTTAACTAGCAAGACCGGAATAAGTAACATTGTATTTCATTTAATAAGAAATAATTTGTTTATTCGAGCAATTGGTTGAAATTACAGCAACAAATTGAACCTTGATAGGTGGCAGAAAAGAGGTGATGGATATAATGATATGAGGGAGTTGATGAATGGTAAATAATCATTATCGAACGTTAAAAAGACGTTTAAGGCAGCAAAAGGGAACTGACAAATAAATAAAAAATAAAACAAAAAAATTACGTTTTATTTTGATATTTATATAATCTATTAGTGGACATTTTTAAATGAATAATATTATGCAATTCTTTTTAATTTAAATTCTATTGAGGGATGCTTTAAATAGTACATTAATGCCAAAGTAGAATAAATTAAAGAGGCACAGAGCCTCTTTATTCTTAAGCGTCACTTAGCCAGTTGACGAGTATATTTATTATAGTTTTGCTAGCAGTTCATTGCGTCTGCTTTCTGGTATTACTGACCAATGTTGGCCATGTATAGCACCTTCTAGTGCCCACAATAGTTCTATACTTAACGACGTTTCTTGTGTTTTTTGTAACGCCTTATAAGCTTCGAGTGCACCAATATCGTGTAGTTGCTCGATAGTTTTAACACCTATTTTTTTTAGCATTCGTTCATTTGAAAGCCGTAAGTTAGGTAAGTCCTTAATTCTATCTGGCGTACAGCAATCTTTGGCTTTTTTATCAGCTTGTGCCGCCTCAAGAGAATACTTTGCCTGCTCGACTATTTTATCTGGGTGTTGCCACCATTCATCAAGAATAGCGTAATGCTTTGTAATAACTGGGAAACCACGTTTTTTATAAATATATGGTTCTAGACCCGCTTGTTTAAATTCCTCTTCTGTTTTCGCGTTTGCGCGTAGGTGGAGTTTATTATTTACCACAAGAGCAAACATTGCTTCTCCTGCGAAAATACCAAAACCGCCAAACATCGAACGCGATTTTATATTACCTAAATGGTCTAATAGTTTTAATGAATCTTTTAATATTGGTTTGTCCATACTTCTACTCGGTGAATAAATGAGTGTCACCTAACATTAAAGTAGTTGTCACTTTACTTTTATTAATAAAGTTATTTACATCACAAACGAACTACTTTAAATCATTATGTATTACCTTATAAATAAACTTGTCAATAGCGAAAGTTTATTTAGGGATTGTAAGTCTTCTGCTTACTATTATATGTATTTACATAAATCATTATATTCGATCTTTTAAAAAGTTAAGTTTGAATATTAATGAAAGCTGGTGAATATGTGATATCGCTCATATTTCTTGGTAAGAAACAACGTTTTAATAGCGTTTTGAAGCAGGGAAATTATTTTGAGGGGAAAAAAAGCCAATATAATTATTGGCTTGATAAATAGATAACGCTATTAGCGTAGATCTTTAACAGATTTTCGTTCAACGATAGCAGGGGCCATCTCAAAAATTTGAGGTTCGTGATCTTTGTCCTTCATACGCTCCATCAAAATCTTAATCGCCGTTTTACCTAAGCGACGTTTCGGCTGGTGGATAGTCGTTAGTGGCGGTGCAAAGTAGGGCGCAAGGTCAATGTTGTCATAACCAATGATAGAAATATCATTCGGTACGCGTAGTCCTGCTTGTTCAAAGGTACTAATAAGTGCCATCGCCATAATGTCATTAAAGCAAAAAATAGCGGTTGGGCGATCGGCCATGGCAATATATTTTTCAGCAGCCTCGACAGCAGAATCACACTCAAAGTCGCCTTCAAGGATCCAGTCTTGGTTGACTTCTATATTTGCTTCTGTCATTGCTTTATTGAAGCCTTTTAAGCGTTCTCGACAGGTCGATTTATCATTGTGGCCAGATAAACAGCCGATACGAGTATGGCCACGATCGATAAAATATTTAGTCGCAATATAGCCACCTTGTTCGGCATTATCTTGAATCTTATCTGTATGTGGGCTTTCAGGGCCCCAATCCATTACTACCATTGGTAAATCTTTTTGGCGTTCAAGCAAATCTAATAATTTCTGATCGAGATCAGAACACATCACCAATAAGCCATCGACACGTTTTTCTGCCAGCATGCGTAAGTAATCGCGTTGCTTAGAAAGGTTACCTTCGGTATTACATAAGATCAGAGTGTAACCCTCACGGTAACAATATTCTTCAACACCATGTACAACTTCAGCAAAAAAAGGGTTGGTTGATTTAGTAACCAGCATACCGATGGTACGCGTGGTGTTACATTTTAAACTACGTGCCACTGCACTTGGTGCGTAGTTAAGATCTTCAACGGCAGTAAGAACTTTTTTCTGCGTTGCTTCTGCGACAAAGCGCGTTTTATTGATCACGTGTGAGACTGTTGTTGTTGAAACACCAGCCATACGTGCAACATCTTTAATGGTTGCCATATTTATTCTTCTAATAATGAGCGCTAGAAATGGTTCTAGCCAATTGTGTGGTACCAAATTGAGTAATCACTGAGAGATATAAAATCTATCTTATTTACGTTAATCATCTCGTTAATTATTCAATTTGGCACCGATAATGTGTTTGTTACAGTCTTAAATAGTATCCAACAACAAAATCCACATCTATTTGCGGCTTTATAATTATTACATATTTTTCAAGTGTAATCGCTTGCGTTCACATTTTACTGAGTGTTACGCGTAGTGCAACGATTCTATTGTTTTGGATTAAAATATTTGATGCTATCAACAAAAAAACGTAAATCTCAGCAAGTTTATCGCAGTGTCACTGAAATTTACTTGATGGACTCATCATGTGTGGTTAGTTAGCATGCTGATAATAGATAAGGATAATTATGGATAGGATGGGGGTGAACAGAAACTTGCCAACCATAGACAGCATTAATTACGGCGGGATCTAACGCTTGCCACGGTGTGCCGTCAGCCTGAATTCTTCCGTGTTGAATAATTACCATCCGTTGGGCATATTGCGCCGCTAAATTAAGATCATGTAATACCACGATCACCGCCGCACCTTGAGCTGCCATCGTTTGTGCCATTTGTAGGGTTTTATGTTGATGGGATAAATCTAAGGCTGAGGTTGGCTCATCTAACATTAAAATGCATTTATCATCGGCTTGGCTTAATTGGGTTAATACTCGTGCAAAATGGATCCGCTGTTTTTCACCACCAGATAAGGTCGGATATAACCGCTGGGCAAGTTCAAGCACATCGGTATTAGCCATTGTTTGGCTAGTGATGTGATCGATTTCTTGGCGAGATAAACACAACGGCATAGTGCCAAGTTCTACCACTTCTTTACAGGTAAAGCCAAAAGAGAGTGAGCTGTGCTGCGGTAGAATACCTAAATGGCGCGCCAGTTCTGCGCGTTGCCAGTCATTGATATCACGATTGAAAAATGCCACTTCACCACTTTCAGGCGACATCTCACCACATAAGATTTTAAGCAAGGTGCTTTTACCTGCGCCATTAGGGCCTAATAGCGCAGTAACTTGACCAGCTTTAATATCAATACTGAAATTATCTAATAACACTTTATTGGCTAATGTGAGCTGTAAGTTACGTGCTGTAATCGCCGTCGAGTGTGAGAATGTTACCGTCATGCGATTCTGCCTTTTTGCTTATTTAATAAATAGATAAAAAATGGAGCGCCTAAAATCGCAGTAATAATACCTACCGGAAGTTCTTGCGGTGCAAAAGCACTGCGGGCAATCATATCTGCGACGAGGAGTATTAAAGCGCCTAAAATCGCCGATATTGGCAATAATGTTTTATGGTTAGGGCCTGAGATCATGCGGCCTAAATGCGGAATAACCAGTCCAATAAACCCAATTGGGCCGGTTATCGCAACGGTGATCCCAACACCGGCAGCACACACAATAATTAAACTGCGTTTAAGGTGTTGGACATCAACCCCCATATGACGGGCTTCAGCTTCACCTAATAAAAACGCATTCAGTGCATTTGCTTGACGGTAACAATAATAATAAATTGTAATAAGGCTAATAAAGGCTAGCCCAATACCAGACCATGTAGCTCCAGCAAGTGATCCCATTGACCATAAAGAGAAATCACGTAGGGCTTGGTCATCAGCAATGTAATTTAATAACCCCAGTCCTGCGCCAGATATAGCACCAATTGCAACCCCTGCAAGCAGCATAACCACGACAGAGGTGCCGTTTTTATCAGTACCAAGGTGATACACCAAATAGGTGCTTATTGCGCCTCCTAAAAAAGCAAAAAACGGCACAGCACCAATGTTCATTAATAGCGGATAATGTGCCATTAGCGGAGCAAATAAAATGATTGCAAAGGCCGCTCCCAGTCCTGCGCCGCCTGATATACCAATAATACCTGGGTCGGCAAGAGGGTTACGAAATAACCCTTGTAACACGGCACCACAAATTGCCAATATAGCGCCAATCGCAATACATAATAATGTCCGTGGTAACCGTATTTGATGGATCACTAAATCAACATGAGTTGCAAGTTGGTGCTCGCCGGGTAATAGGGCAATAAAGCTGTCTTTATAGCTGATATCCATCGGTCCAATCGCAATCGAACTGAGTAACGCAAATAAAAGCGAACCGATACTGATCACGTAAATGACGGAGGGTGAAATACGAGTAACATTCATGACGTCATTGATCTCAAATTACGATTGTGGATAAAAAACACCATTAAGGCGCATGGCTTCATTAATACTGTGAATCCCTAATCCACCAATTAGAGCTGTGCCGTCAATCACCGCAATAGTATTGTTTTTTGCCGCAGGTGTTGCCGCTAACATGGGCATTTTTTCCAGCAATTGTTGCATGTTGTTAATTGATGCGGTGGTGCGATCACTTAATAAAATAATGTCTGGTTGCATCTGCAAAATAGCTTCTGTAGATACTGGCTTATAATTAGCGACTAATGGCGCAGCAGGATTAATTGCACCTGCTAAAGTAATAATGCTATCGGCGGTGGTATTTTTGCCTGCCACACTGATTGGGCGACCATCATGGATCATTAAGAACAACACTTTTTTTAAGGGGTGTTGCTGATCTAAATTGTGTTGTTCAATCTTATCAACGCTGGTTTGAAGTTGTTGCTTAAGTTGCTGCGCTTGTTGCTGATGTTGAGTTAATGCCGCGACTTGATCTATGCGATGGAATAAGTCATTCACTGTTTCGCCGCCATTGACGATATCCACTTCAATCCCTGACTGTTTTAAAAGGGTTAATGTTTTTGGTGGCCCCATTTCATCAGAGCCAATGATTTTAGTTGGCGCTAATGCAATTAGGCTTTCTGCTGATAGTTGGCGGTGATAGCCCACTTTAGGCAGGCTCTGTGCGACTAAGGTTTTACTAGTGACATCCACTGCAATTAATTGTTGCTGAGCACCTAAGGCATTAATAATCTCAGTAATTGCCGCACCAGCACTGATGATGCGTGGCGAATCTGAATTAGGTTGAGCCTGAGCTTGTGGTGAAAATAAGCTTGATGCTGTTATTAATAGTGTGATTGGTAACAGCATTTTTCGAGCAACGTGCCCCCAAGAAGGTGCAGTAAAAACAGAGTGTTGACGGTCCATCATTGTTGTTCTTCCATTAATAGTTGAGTGGCTTTGATGTCGTTTTTTTGTAGAAAAGCTAACAGTTTGAGCATTTGTTCGACTGAGGCTTTTTTATCTGCCCCAATCACTACTGGCTTATTGGGCGCTGCTTTGACTTTGGCTAATAGCTGTTGGTTAAAACTGTCCCAGTCGTTGATAGCTTGGCCTTGTAATGCCCAATGAGGCTCAGTTGCGACCAAATTGATAGTAATTGGATCAGCTTTAGTCGTTTGTAATATTTGGGTAGATGTTTGTGGTAAGTCGACATCTAACGCTTTGATTTGAACCGTCGCGGTCAGTAGCAAAAACACCATCACAATAAAAATAATATCTAATAAAGGGGTTAAATCAGGTGTTAAGTTATCGCTATTGTGGCGGTTATTAATCGTTATCATGCTGATGTACCACTATAAGCTGGGTTTTCTTCACAAGTATCACACGGCTTTACTGGACTATTCTCAGCATCAATATTCATACCTTCGAGCCACAAATTACAGCGGTTTAAGCTATGTTCAAGTTTTGCCATAATGCTGTCAGCCCATAGCCCTAATAATTGCGAACCAGTAATTGCGGGTAGGGCAATAATCAATCCAGCAGCAGTAGTACGCATTGCTAATCCCAAACCATCAGCAAGATCACTAGGGGTAACCGAGCCTGTAGAGAGGGCAATTCCTTTAAACATATCAATTAAGCCAAGCACAGTACCAAGCAAACCGAGTAATGGACTAATCACACCAATTAAGCTCAGTAAGCGTAATCCTGACCGTAACTGTTGACGTTTTTGCAATAACCAAATATTGGCCGCATCTTCTCGCAATGGTTTAGTAAAGTGGCGATGAGCAATCAACATCGCAATACCTTTACACAATAACGGTCGTTGGTGCTTGAGTTGGGCTGCTAATTGATCAAGTGCGCGATCGTCATGTCTATTTTGCTGCTCAAGTAAGGTTGTGACTTTGGTTTTACCAACACCGGTACAAAGAAAAACTTGTATTAAGCGTTCGACTAAAATCATGACCGTTAAGGCAGAGCAAGCAAGTAACGGCCATGTCATGAGGCCAAATTGTTGAGTAAGCGTGTCGACTACAGTCATGATTTAATCCAATTTAAAACGTACAGGGATCTGTACTCGGTGGGCAATTGCCTTACCGTTAACAATATGAGAAGAAAAGCGCCATTTCTTAATCGCTGCAATCGCTGCATTATCTAAAATCTGTGCACCCGATGATTTAATCAGTTTTTGTTTAAGTTGTTGTCCTTGAGCACCTATCCACACCTCAATCAATACTTGACCTTCAATACCACGGCGCTTGGCTAATTTGGGGTAATTAACCGGACTTGGTCGAGTTGCAAACGTTGGTTTTGAGACTAATTTCAATATCTGTGTCCCACTATTGTTAGTATTTTTTTGTGATTTATTATTTAATTGATTTTTAATTATTTTTTTATTGTTTTGTATATTTTTTTTAATGGTTGATGTGTTTTTTATTTTTTGTGGTGTTTTTTTAACTTTTTTTCTTTTTTTACAACCGCCGTTTTTTTTTTGTGGTTTTTCAGGCAATAGTTTTTTCGTTTTTGCTATTGTCGGTTTTTTTTGACAATCTTCTGAGTAACAGTGTCGGTGTTTGCTAAACGTTTTATCTTTGATTTTATAGGTTTTTTTACTGTTTTATTAACGGTTGGTGCTACAGGGGTAACCGTTGGAGTATTATTGCTCTTAGCGGGTGGCGTTGCTGTAAATGTTAAACTAACACGAGGGGTATCAGTACCCATAGTAAGTGTCAGTGGCTCTTTGGTTGGCATTGCAGCAAGGAACATACTGTGCACCAAAAGTGATACCGCTCCAGCGGCTATATAACGTTTAGTATTCACTCTTTTCACCTAAGGCCAAGGTGATATCGACGTCTATGGTAGCAATTAAATGTCTGTGCAAAATAGCGTCCTCACGATGCAATGTGTATTTTGTTAATATTTTTAATTGGTTAGCGATATAACATTCACAGCCCAGCTTGTTTTTAGCTATTATCCACGAAATGCGAATAATATCAATTATCATTTGCAATATTATTCAATGCAAAATATCATGCTCACCAACAACATTTATAAGCACTGATAAATGTGGCGATGTACCACTTTTACGCTGATATTATTGTGATAAGCATTTAGAAAGTGACAGTAAACCATTATAAATAGTGTGGTTAGTATCGATATATAGCCAACCTTATCGAAAATACTAATAACAACTGACGTAGAGGGGCTAGTGACATAGCCATTAAAATGATAAATGCCGACCGATTAACATTGCCAGCTAATATGCCCGTAATATTGGACACATCTGTTTTTGACCGTGATATTTTAGGTGAGAGTACACCCGATCCATTGCGGTTTGGTTTTCGACGTAAGTTATCAGCCCATGCTGGTGGCAGTCACCATGCACCTATTGCTGTCGAACAGATTCAGCCACTCACTCAACGTGTTTTGCAGCAAACGACGCCGCCTTTTAATAAGCGTTGTTTATACGTTCATATTCCATTTTGTCGTGTGCGGTGCACTTATTGCAGTTTCTTTGAATATGCTTCAAGCCAACGCTTAATTGATGATTATTTTGCAGCATTAATGGTTGAGCTTAAATTTAAAGCATCACAACCATGGACGCAGGCTGCCCCGTTTCAGGCGGTTTATATTGGTGGTGGTACGCCAACTGATTTAACAGCAGCGCAAATTAAACAACTTGGCACTATGATCCGCCGTTATTTTCCATTAGCTACTGATTGTGAGTTGACCTTAGAAGGGCGTATTAACCGTTTTAATGATGAAATGTTTGATTCAGCACTCGAAGGTGGATTTAACCGATTTTCATTTGGGGTTCAAAGTTTTGATACTCAAGTGCGTCGCCAAGCAAAACGGTTAGATGATCGCGAAGTGGTACTTAAGCGCATCAGCGAACTAGCAGCGACCGATCAAGCACCGATTGTGATTGATTTACTTTACGGCTTGCCTTATCAAAGTATCGATGTATGGCTATATGATCTTGATGACTTTCTTGATTCAGGCGCACACGGCGTTGATTTATATCAATTAATTGAAATGGGTAATACTCCGATGAGAAAAATGGTCGAACAAGGCCGTTTACCTGAGCCTGCTGATACCATCACTAAAGCCTCAATGTTTGAAATTGGGGTCGATTATATGGCTAAGCATCACTTACGCCGGTTAAGTGTTAATCACTGGGCGCGAGATAACCGTGAGCGGAGTTGTTATAACAGCCTAGCAAAAACAACCGCAGAAGTGTTGCCACTTGGTGCTGGTGCAGGAGGGAATGTTGGTGGTTATGGCTTTATGCAACACCGTAAATTAGAACGTTACATGGATGACGTTAGCCAGCAGCATTTTCCTTTGGCGATGATGGTTAAATCGTCATCCCATGCAATGATAAATACCACCATTAAAGCAGGATTTGATCGTGGTGTGGTTGTTGCCAAAGAACTCGATAAACAAGCAGGGTGGCCATTATTTAGTTATTGCTTACCGCTATTTGAGCGTTGGCAAAAAAATGGCTTCGTGACCTTAGAACAACACGGTAATCACCGTTATTTGAATTTAACCTTAGCAGGGCAATTTTGGTCAGTGACACTGGCGCAGGCGTTGATTCAAGTGGTAACAACAGCGATATCGAAAGGGCAACCGTAGCGATATTTCAACGTAAAATATTTATTAATTAAATAAGGATGATAACTGTGTTTACTCGCTATTCTCAGACAGAATTAAAAACCAAGGTTACTGATATTCTGCAACAAAATGACAAATTGCATGCTGGCGCTATCGCTGAACAATTACAAGTTACAGAAGGCGAAGTGGTGCTATCGTTACCATCAGAGTTGGTTGTGCCGTTAGTTGGTCATTTAGCCCAATCTATTGTTGAAGCCTTACCGAGTTGGGGAGTTGTGACAACAATTGTACATTCAATGGGCTCTATTTTTGAAGTTAAAGCTCCTTTCCCTAAAGGCAAGTTCGCCCGTGGCTACTATAATTTAATGGGTAAAGATGGCGAACTACACGGCCATTTACGCTTAGATCTAGTTGAATATATCGCATTAGTCAGCAAGCCATTTATGGGTCAAGAGAGCTACTTTATTGGCTTTTTTGCAGCCAAAGGTGAATGTGTGTTTAAAGTTTATTTGGGAAGAGATAAACAGCGTAATTTATACCCTCACCAAATTGAAAAATTCCACCAGTTAAAGCTATTAGCGAATCAATAACCTTCGTCAGTTAAAAAATAATAACAACATACACAAATAGAAAATAAGTCAGCCCGAATTAAAATGGAAGAAGGGATATAAAATGAGTGAAGTAAAACAACAGCGCTTACAAAACCGCTTAGGGCCAGAGATTAAAGAATTTCGTGAAGCGTGTTTAACACTGCAACTTGCAACCGTCGATATGAATGGCAAACCCAATGTGAGTTATGCGCCGTTTGCATTACTTGATGATGGTTACTATGTATTAATTAGTCAAATTGCCAAACATGCGCGTAATTTACTAGAAAATCCGCAGGTCTCTTTGATGATGATTGAAGATGAAACTGCAGCGAAAACCTTGTATGCCCGTAAACGATTAACCTTTGAAGCTGATGTCAGTGTGGTTGATCGAAATTGCGAGGGTTGGACGTTAGCTGTTGCTGCTTTACGTCAACGTTTTGGTGAAATTATTGATGGATTGAGTGGCTTAGAAGATTTTGTTTTATTCCGTTTAGCGCCAACTCAGGGGTTATTTGTAAAAGGGTTTGGTAAAGCGTTTCAAGTCAGCGGTGATGATTTGGTAGATTTTGTGCACCTAGAACAAGGCCATCGCCGTATTAAAGATGGTTCAGAAATTGAAACACCCGATGAGAAATTATAAAACGTTTATTACTAACGACTAACTATCACTAGTTAACCTATCATGCCTGCTGTTTATCACAGGCATGTGTTCTTTTAGGGCGTTATAGCAGACTCTAGCGACAGTGGTTGTTGATAAGTTGATCCCGATCATCGTAATTTAGAGCGTAACTTGAACTTGGTAAAATACCTGTGATAATTAGGTTATTAATTGCTTAATTATTCGGATAAAAATGATGACGGAAGAATATAAAAAGGGTATTTGGTTTGCCTATATTGCCAGTTTTCTGACCCCATTTACTTTACTATTATCAGGTATTATCGCCATTATTTATGCGGGTTATAAACTCGATAAAGGCACTGATGAAGTAACTTATAGCCATTACTACACCATTATTCGTAGCTTCTTTTTGTTTTTAACCTTTTTTGTGGTGTTAGGTGTGTCGGCTGCAACAACAACAGGCATGATTGCAGGGGCTGAATATTGGGTTCATAGTGATATTTTGGCTAATATTTTAAATGTTCTGCCTTTCATTGGTGGTGCGATTGCGATTGTGGCGATAGTGGTGTGGTTTGCAAAAATTATTAACGGCATGCGATTGTTAAGTCAAAATCAAGCGGTGAAGTTGTAACTCTGGCAGCTTAAATACAATCAAATTAAATAGCACCAATAAAAAAGGATAATCAATTGATTATCCTTTTTTTACGGCAAAGAGAGTCATCTCAATGGCGATTATTTCTTAAATTGCATTACAAGTTGGTCTAGTTGCTTAAGCAGATCAGTTGTTTTTGGATCTTGCTTTTTCATTGCATTAATAACGTCATCTTGTACTTGCTTGTCTTGCTTGCTGATTGCAGGATCATTCAAGATAGTGAGTTGTTGCTTCTCAAGTGTAGTACGGATAGTAGTAAATTCTTTTACTAACTCAGTACGCTTGTCGTTAGAAATATCTTTCTTTGTCGCTTCAACTTGAATTTCTTGAGCACGTTTAATTAGCTTTTCAGGTTGGTAACCCAATGCTTTTACTTTATTGTTAAACGCTGTTTCGTAAGCTTTCATCTCAGTGATAAGTTGAGGGTTTGCTTTTAGTGTTTCTACACGAATAGCGGCAAGCTGTTGTTGGATTTTACCAATTTCGCCAGCTACATGCTGTTGTTCAGCTGTGATCTGGTGAGACGAGGCCATAGGCACAGTCGTTGGCGCATCTTTAGCCATTGCTACTGCTGGTGCTGCTGCAAACGCACAAGCTAAAGCGATAGGCGCTGCAACTTTAAGAAGTTTAGTTTTTAAGCCAGATGTTTTAGTCTGCATTATGGTTTCTCTTATGTTCAATGAATAACGTTTCTATTCAAGAAAGGGTGAGAGAGCATCGTTAGCGAGTCTCAGCATTATAATCTTGAAGTGCTTACGACATAACATACGCACACTAATCTACTGTTATGTCAGATCAGTGTCATTAAGCCTGAAGCTAAACTGAATAAAATAAGTTTGCATTTTATCAGTTAGTCGAAAAAGGAGATATATATATAATATCAATCTAATGATCCGTAAAATAAATTATCACACAAATTGCATTATTCTTTTAAAGCATAGATAATCAACGCTCATAATTCTCAGAATTTGAGTGTTTAATAACCTGAACTGAGTCCTATTTGATTTTGTCTAACGTTATCGATCTGTTTGACTAATTCGTTAGCTAAAATCCCCCCCCTCTGCTGGAGTTCATATGTGCCAAGATTGCGGTTGCTCATTACCGAGAGGTGATCATCATCACCATCAATTACAAGCTAATCCACAATTAAATGATAAAAAGACCTTATCAGTTATTCATAAAATTCTTGATAAGAATGACGTGGAAGCTGCTCATAATCGAGCACATTTTGAAGCACAAAATGTGACGGCATTTAATTTAATGAGCAGTCCTGGTAGCGGTAAAACCACATTACTTGAGCATTTGCACCAGCATACCGATCTTAAATATGCCGTGATTGAAGGTGACCTAGAAACCTCGCGTGATGCTGATCGTCTAAAAGCACACGGTATTGACGCTTACCAAATTCAAACAGGTTCAGCTTGTCACCTTGATGCCTTTATGGTGCATGGCGCATTACACCATGTTGATCTTAAAAATCTTGATATTTGCTTTGTTGAAAACGTAGGTAACTTGGTTTGTCCTGCAAGCTATGACGTGGGCACACATAAAAATATTGTCTTAGTTTCTGTTCCAGAAGGTGACGACAAAATAGAAAAATACCCAGTGATGTTCCGTCGTGCTGATTTAGTATTGATTACTAAGTGCGATTTACTGCCGTATTTTGACTTCAGCATTGAAGAAGCGAAAGCACAGCTTAAAAAGCTTAATCCTGAGGTACAAGTAATTACATTATCAACTAAAGACGCAGCAACATTTGCCCCTTTAGTTACTTGGTTAACGGCGAATCAACGCCCACAGGAAGCGTAATCATGTGTTTATCTATTCCTTCTCAAGTAGTTGAAGTTCACGAAGATAATACCGTTACTGTTGATACTATGGGTGTTAAGCGTCGCGTTAGTTGCCATTTATTAATGGATGAGCTGGTGGTAGGCGAGTATGTGTTGATTCACATTGGTTTTGTAATGAGCAAAATCGACGATAAAGATGCACAAGAAAGTCTTGAAATGTATCAATTTATTATGGATGAATCAGGGCCACTTCCAATATGAGTTTTGATCTAAAAAAACTGTATGAAGGCTTTCGTGATGCCGATACAGTTTTAAACTTAGCTGAACAAATTAAGCAGTTGGCGGTTGATTTACCCGAGCCTATGCAAGTAATGGAAGTGTGTGGTGGTCATACCCATACCATTATGAAGTTTGGGTTAAAGCAGCTATTACCTGATAATATTGATTTTATTCACGGCCCCGGTTGCCCAGTGTGCGTGATGCCCAAAGAGCGTATTGATCATGCCGCTGCATTAGCGAGTCAACCCAATGTTATTTTAGTGACGTTGGGCGATATGATCCGTGTGCCAGGTTCTAAAGGCAGTTTGGCACAATACCGTGCTCAAGGGTGTGATATTCGACCTATTTATGACCCACTTGATTGCTTAACGATTGCGATTGATAATCCTGATAAAGACGTGGTTTTCTTTGCGATTGGTTTTGAAACCTCAACGCCAATGACTGCCATTTTAATTGAATTGGCTGAACAGCGTCAGGTTAATAACCTCTACTTTCACATTAACCATGTGCTAGTACCACCTGCGATTGATGTGGTAATGGCAGATCCTGCGGTGAAGGTAAATGCGTTTATTGGTCCTTCGCACGTAAGTGTTATTGAAGGTGCTAAAATTTATCGCTCGGTAGTTGAAAAGTACCAAACCCCAGTCGTTGTAGCAGGCTTTGAGCCGGTTGATGTAATGGAATCTATTCTGCGTTTAACCAAGCAAAGAGTTGCGGGTGTGGCAGAACTTGATGTGCAATACACACGAGCGGTAACCGAAGAAGGTAATACTGTTGCTCAAGCTGCCGTAAAACGTTGTTTTGATATTCGAGATAGTTTCCGCTGGCGTGGTTTAGGCCCAATCGCTAATTCAGCGTTACAACTAAATGAAAAATACCGTCATCGTGATGCTGAAATTAAATTTGCACAAATTTTGCCAATGACACCGATTGATGATCATAAGGCTTGTCAGTGTGGTGATATTTTACGTGGTTTAGCAAAACCAAAAGATTGTAAAGTTTTTGGTCGTGGTTGTACGCCACAAACGCCACTTGGCAGTTGCATGGTGAGTTCAGAAGGTGCGTGTAATGCGTATTTCCGATACCGAGGTGTGAAATGAGTGAACAAGATTTTTCAGCATTATCGACCACAAAATCGATTCAACTAAGCCACGGTGGTGGTGGTCAGGAAATGAATAAGCTAATTAAAGGCTTATTCTTTAAAGCGTTTGATAATGCCATTCTGCGCAGCGAAGAAGATGCAGCAGTATTGACCCTTGAAGGTAAAACTGCCTTTACTACTGATTCATTTACGGTGTCACCGTTGTTTTTTGCTGGTGGTAACATTGGTAAATTAGCCATTGCAGGCACTGTGAATGATTTAGCGATGATGGGCGCACAACCGCAATATTTAAGTTGTAGTGTGATTATCGAAGAAGGGTTTGAAATCGGTAAGCTTAAAACCATCGTTGAAAGCATGGCCACCGAGTTAAGTATCTCTGGTGCTAAAATCGTTTGTGGCGATACCAAAGTCGTGCCCAAAGGGTGTGCTGACGGTATTTTTATTAATACCACTGGTGTTGGTAAAATTATTCAAAGCGGTATTTCAGTACGTAACCTTGCTGATGGTGATGCAATTATTGTGTCGCGTGATGTTGGTCGTCATGGCGCAGCTATTTTAATGGCACGTGAAGGCTTAACCCTTGAATCAGAGCTTATCAGTGACTGCAATACGCTATGGCCTGCAGTTGAGGCACTTATTGCTGCTGGGCTTGATATTCATGCAATGCGCGATGCAACCCGCGGTGGTTTATCGGCAGTATTAAACGAATGGGCACAAGCGTCTGATGTTGGCATCAATGTCGTTGAAGATGATGTACCGGTGAGTGAAGAAGTGCGCGGTCTATGTGAATTATATGGTTTTGAACCGTTTGATTTGGCCAACGAAGGCACTTTCATTATTGCACTGCCACAAGCGCAAGCACAACAGGCGTTAGCGGTACTTGAAGCCTTTGCAGCCTGTGAAAATGCAGCAGTGATAGGCTCGGTTAATAGTGATCATAGTGGTCGAGTTATTTTAACCAGCGGTTGGGGCAGTCGTCGTTATTTAGATCTTCCTCAAGGTGAATTACTACCGAGGATCTGTTAATGCACGAGTATTCCATTGTCGGCGCACTTATCGAACAATGCGAACAACATGCCCGTGATAACAATGCTGATAAAGTCACTCGAGTTGCGATTAAAGTCGGTATTTTAAGTGGGGTAGAGCCTGCGTTACTTGAAACTGCTTTTCAGACTTTTAAGCTTGAAGGTATTTGCCATGACGCTGAGTTTGAAATGAATATTCAGCCACTGGTGTTATCCTGCCTTGAATGTGGTCAAGAAACTATTCATAACGAACGCAGCATTATCTGTCAGCATTGTGGTAGTAATCATACCCATGTTTTGGATGGTGAAGACTTAATGCTAATGCAGCTTGAAGTCGAGCAAAGCTAAATCGCATAAGCAGCTATCATCACTAAGAAAGGCCATATCAGTTAATGCTGGTATGGCCTTTTTTGTCTCGTCATTTCCTACCGTGAATGCCCGCGAGGGCGATAGGGAATCTACTCTCCGCGCGTCCTAGACCCTATTGTTTTGATAGTATTTCTTCAAATAATACCGTCATTAATTTTTGACCATTTTCTGTGGTCCAATCTTGTGCTAATTCTGCAATTAATTGGTTAGTTGAAGTTAGTGTTACTCCATTTGATTCCATGCGGCGCAATGCGGTTTCATCCGCTAATGTCGTTGGCGATCCTGAGCCATCCACGACAACTTGTACTCGATAACCTTCTTGAACAGATGTAAGCGCAGGGTAAACAACGCAAACGTCAGTGGTTATACCTGCAATGATTAAGTTTTTACGGCCTGTTGCAGCAACAGCTTTAGCAAAATTTGGATCTTTCATTGCATCGACAATACCTGCTCTTTGAATGCGTAATGCATACGCTTCAGGTACGGCTTGTTGCAACTCATCAAATAATAACCCTTGGACATTACTTTCTTGGCTAGAGGTTAAAATTAGAGGCATTCTTGTCTCTTTTGCAGCACGCGCTAAGGCTAATGTATTACGTTTAATTTGCTCCAAATCAGCAGAATGAACCCATCCCATAGTGCCCACTTGATGATCAATGAGAAGCATTGCACTGTTTTCTGGTGTGAATAGTGTGTTTGTCATAGTGGTGTTCCTTATTATTATTTCATCATTGTTTTAAGAAGTTGCGCAATATTTTGCTGGCCAATTTGGGCATTTTCGTAACTCGTGTGGACCGATGGCCCTGTGGGTAAAATCGGTTGTGCTAAAGAAGCCGCTGACACAAAAATAAATTCACTATTATCCGTTTCAGCGATGATCTCTAACATCGCAGCATTATCAATGGTGATTAATTGTTGGGTTGCGACACGCTCGCCAGATATTGAGATGCCACCTTTTAGTACATATATAAAGCGTGAATCCTGCTCTGGTGTCGGCGCATAACGCCAGTTGGCACCTCTGGCTGATAACGTTATATGATAATAGTTCATATCAATAATATGGCTAATTGGACTTTTGATCCCGGCGTATTCACCAACCAATATTTTCGTCGATGTATTTAGCTCTTTGATAATAGGTAGATTTTCGCTAGATACACCTTGATAGCGGGCTTCACCCATTTCGATGTTTTTGGGCAAAGCAGTCCAAAGTTGAAATGCCTCAAAGTGACCGTCTTGTGAGGTTAATGTTTCTTTATGCAGCGCGCCTGCACCCGCTACTAATAGTTGAACACTGCCTGTTGGTAATTTAGTAACGTTACCTTGTGAGTCTTGATGGGTGAGATCGGCATGAATAACATAAGTAATGGCAGCAATACCTGAATGGCCATGAAAATCGAATCCAGCTTCCGTTTGGGTCGAATTCAATTGGAAATGATCCCACATCACAAAAGGATTTAATTGCTGCATATTATCTTGTCGAATAAAGCTGTTTATTGGCCCATGACGCAGACCAGTATAGTTTGATTTAATCACGATAAACTCCTTCTGTTTGATGGAATAAGTGTATGCTTTAATCGAATGCTTTATTAGATGGTATAATTAAATTTATTTATCCCATATTTGTTGGCAATTGAATGATTGATTTAAACGAGATTAAGATCTTTGCAACTGTTGTTGAGATGAACAGCTTTGTTGATGCTGGCAAAAAGTTAGCCATGCC
Source organism: Photobacterium aquimaris (assembly GCF_002954455.1). Classification (GTDB taxonomy): domain Bacteria; phylum Pseudomonadota; class Gammaproteobacteria; order Enterobacterales; family Vibrionaceae; genus Photobacterium; species Photobacterium aquimaris. The sequence continues at coordinate 1,453,560 of NZ_MSCC01000001.1, read as the reverse complement.
ATCAACCACCGTTAGCCGCAAAGTTCAGCAATTAGAAACAGCGTTAGGGGTACGGTTATTAAATCGCAGCACCCGTAAATTATCGTTAACTAATTTAGGTGAAATTTATTACCAACAGGTGAAGCCTTTTTTGTATGCTATGGAAGAGGCAAATCAATCGCTACAACAGAGTCAGCAAATACCTGATGGCTTAATTCGTATAACAGCCCCGTTTGATTTCTCTGTTTATTATTTACAGTCAGTGATTAACGATTTTCTCGATAGTTATCCAACAGTGAAGATAGAACTGATCGTCAATGACAATCTACTGGACATGATTGATCACAACGTCGATATTGCTTTTCGTTCCGGTGAGCTTGCAACACCAACATTGATAGCGAGAAAAATACTGCGTAAGCAAATCATCTATTGCGCCAGTAAAAGCTATATCTCACACTATGGCGCACCTCAATCACCGAGTGACTTAATCGATCATAATTGTATTTTATGGCAGCAATCTGAAGCCAAGCAATATTGGACATTTGCGTATGAAAATGGCTTAAAAGAATTCCCAGTTAAAGGCCGTTTTGCTGCAGACAATACCCATTTACACATTACTGCAGTGCGTGAGGGCAGAGGCATTGCACGGTTACCTGAAGGGTTAGTTGAACAATATATTGATAGCGGGGAACTGATACCGATTTTATCTGAATATAGTCATGAATCAGGAAATATGTATATGGTGTATCCATCTCATCGCCTACAACCACAAACCACCCGCTTGTTTATTGATTATGTGATGGATACTTTTCATGGGTATCTGTAATGCTCAAACACGCGGTGAGTAGATCACGGATAGCTTCGTTCCTCAACTTCCGAGATGACGAATAATAGGCTGTGTTATTTCAACAAAACTCCTACAAAAAAGCCCCATCACTAACAGCAATGGGGCTATTTAATTCAATAAGATAAAACCTTAACGGCGACGCATTTTCAAGAACAATGCACCAGCGCTTAAGTTACTGCCATCAAGTTCTAATTTACGGTTTGCAACGATAGGGAAGTTCTTACCGACGCGTAAGCAAATACGATCTGCCAGCACTTCATTAGCGAAATCACTACCAGCAAGGGTTACGGCTTTAATACCTGTGGTTTCGTCCATACGCTCAATCCAATTAGCGATATAGTCCGCTAGAGAGTCCATAATGCCAAAGGCAAGTTTGTCGTAATCAACTTCATCAACCACGAGACAGAAACTCATTAAACTACCGACCATTTTTGCCCAATCAATCGTGCGTTTACCATCGACCATATCTAATGAGAAATCGACGCGGTGGCCTTTATTATCGGCATTTTGCAGTGATTTGGCGATCAGAGCATCATTAAGATATTGAACGTTATCTTGACTTGATTTAGATAAGCCTAGGATGGTTGCAGCAAGGGCAAATAAACCTGACAGATGATCATTACACTCATTTAAAATTAACTTATTAAGTGCGTTGTAGCTAACAGGAATTTGATGCTTAAATTTAGCTAATACTTCAGCTTGCTCACCCGCAGCCAGTGCAGCGATCATTTCTGAACCTGAATGTGGCAGAGTAGGCATAACTAAGAAGGTATCAGTACGGGTGAACTTATCTTGGCTAACAATTTCACCTGCGGCATGGCGACCAAAATAAATAGCAGCACTATGACGGCCAACACCTGATTCCAGCATACCGCCGTGCAGAGCACAAATAGGCAATGCATGCTCAGGAGCATCGTTGGTGTGATTAGGTTGGTAATCAAACCGAATTCGACGCTTGCTCCAATAGGCATTAAGGCCATTGATGCAGGCTTGGTCGTGTAACGGTTCAACAGATTTAAATGGTACTAATGGATGAATAACAGGATCACTACATACCTGACTCCAACCTTTATTGATTCGAGCTACTAGCGGTTGCAGGTGATTGGTTTCAATATGTAAATAATCAATACCACGCACGCGCAGCATTTCAGTTAATACCGTTAAGATACGATTGTAACTAAAGCATAGATCATACAAGGGTTGATCAAGCTGACCATGATGTTGCTTAGGACGTACGGTTACGCGTGGTTTTTCTAAGCTTGATAACGCTAACACATGCTGTGATGGCACAATAAAATGCATCGGCACATTGTTCGGGTTACAAATAATCACTTGTTGACGTTGACGGTGAGCTGCAGCAATTGGGCCGCGGCTTAAATGAAACTCATGCTGGTGGTTATTTGCTAGTGGTAAGCTAAAACTCACATGGCCAGTGCTAATGATGCTATCTGCCCATTGTTGAATTTGTTGACGATCGATAGAGGCTTCCACCGATGTTTCACCATGACAATGTGAGCAGGCAATAGAAATTTCACCAAATAACTCAGATTGATTATCACCTAATGCTGGTTCGCAATAGCTGCAAAATGGCAAATGATGCGGTGAGGTAATTAAAGGAACTACACGACCTTCACGATGGCGAATTTCTTTAATTGAAGAGTCGATTAACCAAATAGACAATAGAAAGTCTTTAGCTATTTGATCGGCTAATGCTTCAAGTTGGGGTTGAGTGCCAACCGCTTCAATTAAGTAACGGTTTTTATCATAACCAATGGTGATTTCTAACGTTTGGTTAGCGAGATAATCATTACATAATTGGGCGTAAAAAGGCACAGGGCGTGAACAGGTAAAAGAAAATTGAATTAATTTCATTGTTCAACGCCTCGCTTATAAGCTGTTGGAATCAAGCTGTTTATATCGATGTTATTAACTTTTTCACAGTGGATATTAAATTCGGATAGGTGACGAAGTAATGCTGTTTCCATTACTGGAATCGCAGCATTAATTTTAGAGGTTAGCCCCATATGCATAGGTTCTAATACCGTTGGTGTTACGCCAAGAACATAAGTTTTTGGGCGATCGCCAACCAAATCCATCATAATAAGTGTTTGCAGCATCTCAACTTCGTGAGCACTACCTTGCCAATCAATTTCGGCAGGGGCTTTGTCGAAGTCAAAGAAGTACACTTCGCCAGCATCCACATCAGCAGCGTTAACAGTATCAACCACAATTAAATGATCATATTGGGTTAACGTTGGAATAAGACAATGCGCTAGCGTCCCGCCATCAATAAGATCAATCTGATGGTCAGGGTGCGTAAAGCGGTAGTTTTCAGTGAGATAATTGACGAAATGTACGCCGACTCCTTCGTCGGCGTACAAGACATTGCCAATACCAAGCAGCAATATCTTCATTTGCGCTAGTGGCCTTTATTTTTTGAATGACTATTGTGGTGAGCATGATGCTGAACCGGATCATTACCCTCATGTTCATCTTTAACATGAACAGGGTGATAGTCGAAACCGGACATAATGGCATCAGCAGAACCGTTACGGAAACGGATCCCTGTCCAAATCACCATATATACGTGGATCAATACAAAAATAATGAATGCCCAAGTAATATAATGGTGCCATTTACGTACTTCATCTAACCCGCCCATCGCATAAGCGACCCATTGAGCTGGTTCCCACATCATGCCACCAATACCTAAGTGGTATACATTAGCATATAGCGTTAAGCCAGTCACACACATGAAGATTGCAGCGATAGAAATACCTGCATAAACCATAAGTTGCAACGGACCATAAGCACCATGGTGAGGTGCATTACCCATCCAAAAATAGGCTTTAATTTGTTGAACCCAGCTTTTCGGGCTAATAATATCTTGCACCGAGCGCCGTTCAACATTACTGCGACTGAAGAAGAACAGATAAACACGAATCAGCGTCACAGCTATTAAAATAAAGCCTAACACTTCATGTGCTAATCGAATCCAACCTTGTTCAAGGACATTGGTACTGCCTGGAGCAACCAAAAATGGCCATGCAATATAAAAGCCGGTGATCACCAGACCAAAAATTGCAAACGCACGTAACCAGTGACATAAACGGATAACGAATGAAAATACATAGGATCGTTTATACAACACGGTATCTGTTGACATGATAAATCCTTAGTTACATTGCCTGAGCTGGAATACGGAACTCACTTAATGATTGGCCTTTGTAATCCATTACGTGTACTGAACACGCCATGCAAGGGTCAAACGAGTGAATCACACGTAATACTTCTAATGGTTTTTTCGGATCTTCAAGTTGTAGGCCAACTAAAGATGCTTCGTATGGCCCGATTTTACCGTTACCATCAATTGGACCTGCGTTCCATGTTGTTGGTACTACTGCTTGGTAGTTTTCAACTTTAGCGTCTTTTATACGTAACCAGTGACTTAAGAAACCACGTGGTGCTTCAATGATACCCACACCTTTATATTCTTTATTTGGATCAATGGTTGGTTCAATGTAAGTGGTTTGGTCTGAATTGAGGTTAGTTACCATCGATTCAAATGTCTCTAAACCATGACGAGTGATGGTAAGTGCATGCAGCATACGGGCAGCAGTACGACCAAGAGTGGTAAATAATGCCGCAGCAGGTAAACCTGTTTGCTGTAAGAATTCGTTCACTATTGATGTAACACGAGTGTTACCTTTAGCATAGTTAACTACCATTGTTGCTAGTGGGCCAACTTCAACTGGTTCACCATTGTAACGTGGTGATTTAACCCAAGAGTATTTACCTGCTTCATTGATTGTTGGGCGTTTACCGACAATAGTGTCACGCTCAATAAACGGTGTATGTTCAGGAATCGTTGTGCCATCGTATGGGTGTTGCGGTTGATTAGCGTCATACCAAGAGTGAGTCACATCTTCAGCAATCATATTAAGATCAATAGCTTCTGCTTTAGATAAATCTTTATTGCGAATAACACCACTTTCAAAAAGATGATCATCAGGATTTAGCAAAATAGATTCGCTACACATGAAGGTATCAACGTTACAGCCACCTAATACACTTGGCTCTTTAGCATAAGCTGCGGCAGCCATTTTAATATCGGCTTGGTAGACACGCTCAATGAACTCAGCAACATGAACATACTTTTGCTTAAATTCTTGCAGGCGAGCAGGGTCTAGCATGTCACGTACACAGGTTACACCACCAACAACAATTGATTGTGGGTGCGGGTTTTTACCACCCCAAATAGCCATTGCTTCTGCTGCAACCCGCTGAACTTCTAGCGCTTTAAGGTAATGACTTAAACCAATAAGGTTTTGTTCTGGTGTGAATTTATAGGTTTTATTACCCCAATAAGCATTGGCGAATGGCCCTAACTTACCGGTGTTAACTAAACCTTGCACTTTCTCTTGTGCTGCACGTAAATCACCTTCACCAGCTGCCATTGGCGTAGCGGAGTACTTCATCGCTTCAACAGCGGCTTTTGCTGGATCAGCACTTAATGCAGATACAATATCTATCCAATCTAAGCCATGTAGAATATAGAAGTGAACAATGTGGTCATGCATTTGCAGAGTAGTAAGAATTAAACTACGAATATATTTCGCATTAAGCGGCACTTGTGCATTAATCGCATCTTCTACTGCTAATGTGCCGCAAAGGTAGTGTGATGATGTACATACACCACAAATACGTTGTATAAGCAGGCCCACATCATAGGGTGTGCGGCCTTTCAGAATAATCTCAAGACCACGGAACAGGGTAGATGATGCCCATGCCTTGTTGATTACATTATTAGCATCAAGTTCAACTTCGATGCGTAAGTGGCCTTCGATACGAGTAATGGGATCGATTACGACGCGCTTGCTCATGAATTATTCCTCGACTTTCTTAGCAAAAATACTACTCACTGCATGGGCACCAATACCCACCGCAGTAACACCTAAAATAACAGCACCAATGGTATCGGCCGTGGCATCTAGACCATGCACTGGTTGGCGACTTAATGGCTTTTCAAAATCAGCCATGTCATCCCAGAAATCAGGCTCTGAACAACCGATGCAACCATGACCTGCAAGTACTGGCCAGCTAGTGTGAGCGTTAAAACGTTCTGTTGGACAGTTGTTATAGGTGTAAGGGCCTTTACAACCCATCTTGAATAAGCAGTAACCTTTTTTGGCATTATCATCGCCAAACTCTGTTACGAACTCACCGGCATCAAAGTGACCACGACGCTCACAGTTATCATGAACACGTGCACCATAAGCCCACTTAGGACGATTAAACATATCTAATGCAGGTAGGCGACCAAACATGATGTAGTACATTAATGTACCAGTAATATTGGCAGGGTTAGGTGGACAGCCAGCGACATTGATAACAGGACGATCAATCACAGCACCAACACTTTTCGCGCCAGTAGGGTTAGGGCGCGCTGCTTGTACACCACCATAAGATGAACATGTACCGACACAAATAACGGCAGCGGCATCTGCAGCAACGCGTTTAATTAGCGATAAACCTGTTTCTGCTTGGCTACCTAAGGTTAGGAAAGTACCGTTGTTTGCTGTAGGGACTGCACCTTCAGCAGCAAGCAGGTATTTGCCTTTGTAAGCTTTCATGGCGTTATCAAGGTTTTCTTCTGCTTGATCGCCGGCTGCTGCCATCAGTACTTCTTGGTATTCAAGCGAAACATGCTCAAATAATAACGCACTAATATCAGGCGTAGTGCTACGTACTAATGATTCAGAACAACCAGTACATTCAGCCAAGCTCAACCAGATAAGTGGTACACGATCTGAAAGCTCAGCAGCTTCTGCAACCATGGTACTAAAAGGTAGGGGTAGTGCCAGCAATGAAGTGATGGTTGCACTCCAGATCATGAAGTCACGACGAGTAATGCCATTTTTTTCTAATTTTTTTTGGAAAGATCCCTCACGAAGAGGTTTCGTTTTTCGAAGCTCAGCAAGACGTTTCTGGCCGAGTTCAAAAAGGGCTGCATGCGAGTCCATCTATCAACCTTTTTAGCTATGAATAAATATACGTTATTGGTATTGCCTTGTGATTTTATGATTTAAATAAATACAATTATTTGATCTGAATCAGATTTTAAAATTTTGTATGACAATATAAAAAATCAAAAATGAGGCTATGCATAAAACAGAAAACGGTAATGAGAAAGACTATTATTTTAATATGTTATAATGAATATTAATGATTTAAGTGCATGATAATAAATAACTTGTTATTTTTAGCACAAAGAGCGTGATGATCTGTGTAATGCGTAGTTATGCAAGATAAAATGGCATTAAAATATAAATCTTTTGAAGGGATAATTTGGCACTAGCTAAAATGAGAAATTTTTAGATATCGCGTATAAAAAACGCCCTTATTAGGAGTAATAAGAGCGTTAAAAGTCTATTGTTTTTGGCTAAAAAGCGTTATTCACCCGCAAGAAATTTCTTATCTAGCATACAGAATGCAAGCAGTAGATTTGCCGCCGCGGCATAGAAGCCAAATTGATCATGTCGGTGACATTCTTTAACAAATAACGGTAACCAGTTTAGTAGCATGGTATCGATGAATGATAACTGTGACTGCATTAATGCTTCACGTTGTTCTTCTGTTTGCTGTTGGTTACCCATGATGATTAGATTACCCATGAAGTCTAATTCAATCGCAAGGTGATCCGCTGGCTCATTAAAGTCTTTACGCTGTGTAATATCAAAAGAGGCCATCAGCTCATGCATTTCTTGAGCAGGTTTATCGTTTAATAAACCCGTCGTGCCAACATACATTGATGCGTAAGGTAGCGCACCTGATTTAGGCGTACTTAAAAATAAACCACAAAAATCCGCAGCAAGTTCTAGTTGTTCGTCATTGCGAGCATGCGATTTTTTAATGGCAGCACGAAAGCTATCTACTGGTGCTTTTAATTCTTCTGTCATACCAAGACCAGACAGAAACGTATACATCTCACCGCCATGGTATTCATGTAAATCTGCATCAGTTAATTCGCGAGCGAACAGTGATGACATCCACCAGTAGATTTCAGCACGTTGTTCGTTGAATGCGATAAATTCTTGCATGGTCACTCCAGACATAAAACATATTCAAATAAAGCAATTAGGCAGAGTATACCTAAGGGTTATTAGAATAGGTTCTAAAAAATGAAATAAAGGCGATGAAATTATTGTTCATCGCCTTTATAGGTTAATTTACTACGCTAACAACGGATTAATTACTTATCCATTGCAGGGAATAGTGGGTCGATACCTTCTTCGTAGATAGGACCGTTAAAGCCTGTTACTGCATGAATAGGGCCAGTATATTTCTCAATCTGAACCAGTGCAGCTGCCGCAGATGTTGCTTGTGCTAGGCTTGAACTACCGATGTCTTCAGTCAGTACGTTAGGATCGCCGTAAGTACAGATAGTGCCAGCTTTACCGCCTTCTAATGGGCTGTACCATGCACCTTCTTGCAGACGACAAACACCAGGTAGGTAATCGTCAGTCACAACAGCACCTGCCATTACTTGACCACGGTCGTTGAAAACACGCACGATATCACCAGATTGAATACCACGTGCTTTTGCATCTTCAGTGTTGATGAAGATAGGCTCACGGTCAGCTACAGCATAAGTTGCACGGAAATCCGTTGACGAACATAGCTGTGAGTGTAGGCGATCTTTCGGGTGCGTACTTTGCATGTTAATCGGGAAACGATCAGAGCGAGGACCACCGTGGCTACGTTCTGTTTTCTCGAACCACATTGGGTGACCTTGACAGTCGTTGTAACCCATATCTGCAATTGTCTTACAGTAAATTTCAATCAAACCTGATGCTGTACCTAATGGCTCAAGATCCGGTTCTTTACGGAATGATTCGTGACGGATCCACTCTTTACCAGCAGGGAATTCAATGAAGCCTTCACCATCCCAGAATTTCTTGAAGTTAGGCATACGAACACCTAGACCACGACCTTGTAAACGCGCGCCGTTGTAGATTTCTTCAATCCACTCCATTTGCGTTTTACCACCAGTAAATGCTTCTTCGCGGTTATAGCGAGAACATAGTTCACTGAAGATTTCAAAGTCATCTCGAGACTCAAACATTGGTTCAACAATCTTACGCAGAGCAATAATACCGGCATTAGAGTGGTTACCGTACTGCTCGATATCGTTACGCTCGTAAGTGGTTGTTGCAGGTAATACGATATCTGCAAAACGACACGTCGCTGTCCATTGGTGATCAATCGATACAACAGTTTGTAGTTTAGTCCACGCCTTGATCATTTTGTTACGATCTTGGTGGTGACCAAATGGGTTGTTACCACTGAAAATAGCCATCTTCATAAATGGATATTTGAGCTTCTGACCGTTGTAATCGATAGTCTTGCCTGGGTTATCAATACAGTCAACAAAACGTGCAACTGGAATGAAAGTAGAGTAACCGTTGTATGAACCGCTATGAATTGGGTCAACACCTGTTACACCACTAAAGCCAGACATTAGTGGACCGTTAGAGGTAATTGAACCCGCATCATTGTAGTGCCAGCCAAAGCCAAAACCACCGCCTGGTAGACCGATTTGGCCCAGCATTGCAGCAAGAACAACCAACATCCAAGCATACTGCTCGCCGTGTTGCATTCGCTGTAGACACCAGCCACCAATAATCTGAGTACGGCCTTTAGCCATTGTGCGAGCAAGAGCGCGAATATCATCAGCTTTGATACCACAAATCTTTTCTGCCCACTCAGGATTTTTAATAACGCCGTCTGTTTCGCCCAATACGTAAGGCATAAACTTATCAAGACCCGTTGTGTAATCAGCAACGAATTCTTTGTTGTATAAGTTTTCAGTGTATAGCGTGTGTGCAATCGCCAGCATTAATGGTACGTCAGTCTGTGGGTTAACACGGATCTGCTCACCACCAACGGCTTTTTGAGTGCAAGAAACCACAGGATCGACGTAGATCACTTTGATTTCTTTGTTCTTCACTTTCTCTGCAAGTTGCTCATAGTATTGGTATGGGCTGTGGTCTGGTACTAACCAACCCACTTGCAGGTTTTTAATTGGGTCAGAGGCCCACATCACGATAGTGTCAGTGTGTTCAAGCACTAGTGGCCATGATGTTTGTTGTTCGTAAACTTCCATTGCACCAGCAACGTAAGGAAGAATTACTTGTGCAGCACCAGTAGAGTAGTCACCCATTTTTCCTAGTGTTGTACCGTGAAGGCTAACACCACGCTTCATCATGGTACCTGCGTTATGCAGTTTACCTACTGACTGCCAACCTGTATGACCAGCGTAAAGTGCGCTTGGACCAAAGTTGTCCTGTACGCGCTCCATTTCATGGTATAGGAAGTCTAATGCTTGCGACCATGGCACACGTACAAAGCGGTTATTACCACGTTGGGTTGTATCTGACTTGTAGCCTTGCTTTAGCCAATCGATACGAATCATTGGGTACTTAACACGTGCAGGGTTATAAACCACTTCACGTACCGCTTTGATCATATCGGTTGGGTTTTTGTCTTTTTCAAACGGTGTTGTTTCAGTCCATACACCATTTACAACTTTAGCGCGGAAAGCACCCCAGTGAGAACCTGATAGAACGTCACCAGAGAAGGCTGCTTTCACTTCATCAGCTGCCATCGCTTTACGAGGTGCTAGCAGGCTAGTGCCAACAACTGATGCAGCACTTGCTACAGCAAGGCCAGAAAGAAAGCGGCGGCGTGAGATGCCAGTTTTATTAGTTTGAGTCGCCATAGTTGGAGAATCCTTAAACTTTAATTTTTATCGATGGGGCGGGGATAGTTATTATCGCCCGCCTATCATTTAATCGTTTATTGGAGCGCTGGATTAATGCGCGCCAGCACCACCTGTATCGCTGCCGTGGTTCTGAAGATATTTAAGTAGTGTACGTTCTTCAGTCTTAGTCAGACGGTAGTAAGAGCTCATGGCTTTCAGACTTGCGATCCAGCCATTTGCAGTAAAATGGCCTGGGTCTGGCGCCGCGTGACAAGCGTTACATGTAGACGCGTACATATCTTCTGCGTAGTTCCAGATTGGTTTGATACTATCAATCATGTCTGATTTAGTTACCCAACCTTGAACACTGATGTTTTGCCATACAATGTTAGTTGCAGGGTCAGTTTCTTCTTTAATGATTTTCTCGTTCGCTTTGATTTCGCCACGAATAGTTGCCTTAAAGACACGTTTACCCATGTACTCAGTCATTACGCGACCTTTACCTGCTTTTTCTAACCAGCCGTTTACTTCAACTTTTAGCATGTCGCCTTTACGTTCAAGTACAGTAACTTCTGAAGCAGGAAGTAATTTACCTTCTGATTTACCTTTTGGATCATCAGTTGCAAAGATATCTTTTTCACCTAGAGAGTAAAGCTTCTCGGCTGTTGCACCTTGAGAGGTTGCTTCAGCTTGTAGGTTTTGGAAATCTTTCTGGAAACCGCCAGCCATGTTTGGTAATTCGTGTGCAATACCTTTGTGACACTCAATACAGTTCATGTCTTTTGCTGCTGCATCAGTCATTGCCGCTGCTGCTTCAGGTGATTGCTTAGCGTGATCCATTGCTGAATAGTTATGGCAACTCTTACATGTGCTTGAGTTTTGTTTTTCCATACGCTTCCAAACCATCTGAGCTAGCTCTAAGCGGTGCTCTTCAAATTTTTCAGGAGTGTCGATTTTCTTAGTAATAAACTGGTTATATACATCTTTTGATGCCATTAACTTTGTTTCTACCATACCAACTAAATCTTTCGGTTGGTGACAGTCAACACAATCAGCACGTACGCCAGAAGCATTTTTGAAGTGTACCGATTGGGTATATTCTTCGTAGTTTTGCTTCATGGTATGACAACCAACACAAAACTCATTGGTTGATGCGTATTCAAAACCTTTGTGAACAGCAAAAATACCACTAACGGCGATACCAATACCAACAAGTACAAGAGCAAGGATTGAGTACTTGCTACTTGGTTTTGTCAACATCTGCCAAATTTTCTTCATCTTGAAAGATTCCATTTAAAAAGAATGCACACCGTAGGGTACGGTGACGGTTAAAATTTTATGGGGTAATCTTATTGTCACGATATGAATAAGGTTAACGCAACGAATGAATAGCAAAGGCATAGTTATGACAAATTGTGAATGGTCTTAGTTTGTGCTACCGTTCAGTTAGAAAGCCAAAAACTAAAAAGAGAACGACATGACCCATCACGTACTTGTTGTAGAAGATGAAATTGTTACCCGCACAAAATTGGTTGGGTATTTTGAGAACGAAGGATACAAGGTAAGCCAAGCAGACAGTGGTGCGCAGATGCGCGAGATAATGGCAACGGAAAAAATTGACCTTGTAATGCTAGATATTAACCTGCCAGGTGAAGATGGTTTAATGCTAACTCGTGAGCTGCGTAGCCGTTCTGAAGTAGGCATTATTTTGGTGACTGGACGTACTGATAGTATCGATAGAATTGTCGGGTTAGAGATGGGCGCAGACGACTATGTAACCAAGCCTTTTGAACTGCGTGAATTGCTTGTTCGAGTTAAAAACTTGTTATGGCGCATGACGTTAGTCGAAAAAGCGCGTGATGAAACCATGGTCGAAATGCAGGAAGATAACATCATTCGTTTTGGCGAGTGGCAGTTTGATATTAACAAGCGCGCACTGACTCATAACGGTCTTCCTGTGAAGCTAACTAAAGCAGAATATGAGCTGTTAGTTGCCTTCTCATCACACCCTAATGTAGTGCTTAGTCGTGAGCGTATTTTGAACATGTTGAGCCATCGAGTTGAAGCGCCAAATGACAGAACAATCGATGTTTTAATCCGTCGTATGCGTTCGAAAATGGAACTTGACCCGAAGAATCCACAAATTTTCGTTACCGTTCACGGTGAAGGTTATATGTTTGCTGGTGACTAATTTATACCGACATTGAGTGACTATTGTCGAGTTGTTAACAAATATTTATGACATAAATTGACATAAAAATGCCCTATTTAAAGCAAATAGGGCATTTTTTTGGCTTCAGTTGTTGTGTTTTTTGATTTAAATCAATATTTTGTGAGATATTTTTTTGGGTCAAAAAGGAACAAAATGGAGTATTGAGAATTATTATTAATTGCAACGTGTTTTTGTAACAACTTGGAAATAATATTAATCATTTTTAGTATCAGTTGCTAAGCAATCAAATAACAGCGCCATAAAAAAATGAAATCTTATGAACATGCATTTTGAGCAATATTTCCTTGAAAAATCGATTTTACCCAAAAAGCACTTTTTAAGTGGGTAATTGAATGAATATAAACAAGGGTAAACGGGACTATTTTATGGCGCTATTCATACTATAAACATCCACTGTTCATAGTTAGATCGCGAGTTATTCATAAGATAGTCATATATTGAATACCGTTTACCATTCAGTTTAATGAGAGAAATGGGCAAAAAAATGCGAGATAAGCTAAATATTCATAAAATATCGTATAGAAATAAAGGCGTTATATGTCGATTTTTGCGCTTTTTTTTGTTATTTGATCAGTCAAAGTAATGATTTCAGGCAGACTAATTGTACTTTGTTGTGCAAGTTGCTGTTGCTCAATCAATACATTTTCTAAAATCTCAGTAGTTGTAAGTGGATTAGCTAGCACTACGCGAAACACTGTTGTTGGCTTGCGTTGCCATTTTTCTGGTGTGATACGGGTACGGGATACAAACGATTTACCAGATTCTCGCTGACGTTTTTGAATGAATTGGGTGAGATCGTTTAACAATTCTAACAGTTGATCACGTTGTTCTGGTGTTGCGTGCAGTAATGCTTGTTGCGTTTTAGCTGGTACATAGCGGTAAGTCAGCAGGCATAATTCTGGGTGAGTAACTAATTCAAACTCGGGATGTTGTTCAATGCAATAAGCAAAATAATGCGCTTTTTCAATGCTATTATTAATCAGAAGTTCATAGCCTGGACGGCTAATAATATTCATGCTGGCATAGAGTAGCATTGCCATTCCACTGCGCGAACCTTCAAGCGTATGACTACCTAGATCTTTAGATCCTTTACGAAGAATATATTCAGCGTGATGTTCAATTGCTGTCATTAACTCTGGATTTTTAAATATCACCATGCCTGCGCCCATTGGAATATAGAGCTGTTTATGGGCATCAATGGTAATCGAATCGGCTCGCTCGATACCTTTAAGTAAATGACGGTACTTATTAGACATTAATGTCGCACCACCCCAAGCGGCATCAACATGAAAATGACACTGATGTTCTACGGCAATGTCTGCGAGTTGATCAAGAGGATCAATATTGCCAGTCTCAGTCGTACCTGCAATGCCAATGATGGCAAAAGGTTTAATATTGTTACGCTTTAAATCAGCCAGTGTTGTTTGTAGAGCATCAAGATCAACCCGGTTATTATCATCAGTTTTAATTGCAATAAGACTGTCACGTCCTATACCTAATACATCTGCTGCTTTTTTAAGAGAGTAGTGACCACGCTCAGAGACTAAAATAGCAAGATCATCATAGCCATAATGTCGCATTGCGCGCAGTAATCCTTGCTGACCAACTCCTGTAAATTCACCATCAGGTTGTAATGCGGCATTACGGGCAACCCAGAGTGCTGTAATGTTAGCGATGGTACCACCAGAACAAAAAGCCCCTAAAGAATGGTCGGCACTGTGCATCCATTGTTGATAGAAACTTTCATTTTGATTGAAGATTAACTTATGCAGCATACCCAATACTTGGCGCTCAAGTGGCGTAAACGCTTTTGAGGTTTCTATTTTTACTAAGTTTTGGTTAAGTGCAATCATGATTTTAGATAAAGGCATCATGAAGTAAGGCAGGGCAGAAGTCATGTGACCAATAAATGTCGGTGCTGCAGTATGAACAGATTGAGCAACTAATTTATTGAGTAATAATTGGGTATGATCAGAAACAAACGATGGAAGTTCAGGAATATTGGCGTTAGAGAAATCTTTTTCAATTTCTGCCAGCGGTTTTTCTGTGGCTGCGATATGGGTACGCAGAAACTCATTGAGATTTTCTGACAGTTCTTTTTCAATCAAGCCTAAGGTTGAATCCGGAGCTTCTGGTACAGTGAAAATGCGATGCAAGGATTCTAGAGATGCATCAGCAGTACGATTATTAGCCGCCATAATTTATTTAACGTTTCCATAACTTTGGCAAAGAGTGTTCAATCTAATCGATATTTTGATGGATGTCTCGAATTATTTCGGAATGGTTAAATTAAAACCACTCCGAAATACAAGCTATTTATTCACAATAAACTCAAGCAATAGCTATAAATTGCATTGTCATTAGAATTTATAGTTTAAGCCGACACTGACTAACATATCGTTACTGTCATAAAAGTTGATATTTGATTGGGTTGAGCTATAGCCAATCAGAGAAACTAAGCCCCAGTTTTTCCAATTAAAGGGTTGGTTATATTCATACGCTAAGAATGCACCAAACTTATTATCTTGTTGCTTTTTATTAAATACCGGATGGGTGGCATCAAATAATGCTGTTTTATAACTTAGAGTAAAAGCAAGGCTAGAATGAGGTAACAGCTGAATAATGGTTGCAGCTGCGCCATAGATATTATTGCTCATGGCATGACCGTCTGCATCTATATTGGTGAAGTTTACTGCTGTACGTAGAATCAAACTACGGCTAAAAGGTTGTACAAATGTACCTTCAGTATAAAGAACGTTAGCATTGCGATTTAATGATGCTTTTTCATTAGAGGTTAGATGTAGTAAAGGATCGTTGCCACTATTTTCATGATCAATACTGAACTTACCGTAGGCGATTTGGCCAGAAAAACGTGAACCACGAATATTATCCAGCTTGACACTAAAGGCATTAATATTAGAGTTTGTTTTGTTACGCTTCACACCTTGCAGGTAAGGATCTTGCCATGTTTTTTGACTTAATAAGCCAGGAATATAGCTTAGAGTTAGTGTTGAAGTATCAGCAAATTTTTGTCGGTATCCTGCTTCAATATGAAAACGTCCCAGTGCGATATCGGAACGGCTGGTACCAAAATAGAGTTGTTTGTCACCACTACTAAAGGTGTAATTTAGGCTACCAATAGGTGCGACGAACATTTTAGTCTGATCATTACCATTATTATTTAAGTTTTCAGTAGTATGATTATCACTATTAAATTGTGAATTTGATTTGTTGTAGCCAACCATTAAAGAAATTTCACCGCCAATACCTGGTGTCCAATCGACAGGTTTTGCCATCGCTGTCGTGGAAATGATTGTAGTAGCAATTAAGCTTACAGTGAGTAATGGTTTCATTTTGTTTCCTATAAAATAAGCCACGTATATATATGGTAGTACGCCATTTTATTGATGGTATCGCATGAATATATAAAGCGCTAACAGTGTGATCAAAATTATAATTATTGTAATTGATATTGATTTTCTTAACAATCTAACCATACAATTAAGTTAATAAACTGTTACAAAATAAGGGTAGTTAATGATGAATATTGAATTAAAAATAGCGCTAGTAACCGTAACGATTACGCTTTTTACACTGGCCAGTTATGGGTTGGTTGCTCTGCATGCGTAATACTCAAAATAATAAAGATTAGATAATTATCGTGGGATTTTATAAAAAATATTTCCTATAGGTATGTATAGATTGTATATTCGATTCTCTTAGATATATTAATGTATGCTTTTGGGCATATTTAACAGGGAGAATAGATGAATTATCTTCCATTTAGTCTGCGTGATTTCAATGATCAATCCATTGCCGATTTTTCGTCTATGATACACGCAGCCCCCCACAAAAAAATGGCGTTAATCGTTCAAGGTGGTGGTCAACGCGGTATCTTTTCTGCGGGTGTGCTTGATAGTTTTCTTGAACATCAATTTGATCCGTTTGAATTGTATATCGGTACTTCCGCTGGCGCGCTTAATTTATCTTCTTTTATTAGTCGGCAGCCTCGGTTTGGTTATCATTTTATTCGTGATGTTTCAATGGATGATAATTTTTTTAACCTTTATAAATATCTCAGTAAACAACAGCCAATGAACCTCGATTGGGCATTGCAACAAGTATCACCATCAGGTTTATATCCATTAGATATAGCAACTGCGCATAAAACACTAGTTCATCGTACAGCACTCGCGTGTGCGACCCGTAAAGACACCCTGCAAGACTATTATTTACCTATGTACCAACAAGATTGGAGCGAGGTGTTATTGGCAAGTTGTGCTATTCCGTTACTTTATAATCAGCCTGTTAATATGAATGAGTTGCAATGGGTGGATGGTGGAGTCAGTGCTGCAATTCCAGTAAAAGAAGCATGGCGGCGCGGGGCTGATTTAGTGGTCGTTATTCGTACTGAACCGCTAGAAGATAATCATCCAAGTTGTAGCGCCAATGATGAACGAGGTATTTTTGATGACTGGCGCGAAAATATTGAAACGCAATTACCTTATTATATTGATAAGTTAAGCCTCAATGAGTCGCTTGATAAAATAAAAAATATTCACCAAGAGTTGAGTCAACGATTTGAACAGTGGCGACAAAATTATTGGGAAGATGAAACAAGTGAGTCGTCGAATAATAAATTTATCGATCAATCTGTAGTTAAGAAGAGTTGGTTTTCACAGTTGAATATAGAGCGATTATTACAGTTAACAGGACAGGGAACAAATTCTGAAATATTAGAAATGCTAGCGCGCTATCATCATACTTATCGAGATGTGAATGACTTTCTGACAAATCCACCTCAAGGATTACAAGTGATTCAAATTGCGCCAGAGAAAACGCTAAATAGCAGTGCTTTATTAAGTAGTTATGAAGACTTAGAGCTTGATTACCATCAAGGACTGCAAATAGGCGAGCAGTTTATTCGCTCTTTTTCTCAGATACTCAATCAAAAAACCAGTTTGATGCAGCATCTACGCTAGATTATGTTTATTTTCACTGAATAATAGAATGCCTTGATAACCAAAGTAAAATATATATTCAATTGATTATCAAGGCTATTTATTAGGCTATATTACTTATTTAAGAAAGTTGTCATATCAGCCTGCATCTTCGTTGTGGTTGCTTTTGATTCATCAACAGTAAAATTATCATTAGCTGTTGGTTGAGTAACTTCTAATAATGATGTGTGGCTGCCAGGTGTATATACTTTCCAACCTTTAATGTCATTATTTGGTGTTAACTCCAGTTGTTTAATCAGAGGCTCAGTACCCGTGAATGGTGAATAAGGTAAGTTACTAGGTGTAGTAATATTTGGGATCGTACTGTCACCTGTCACCATTTGTACTAATACAGGTACCGCTGTTGGAATGCCTTTAGCAAGGTTAATTGGGTCAACAGGATCCATTACAGTTTGTGCGGCATAGGCAAACTTAACGTAACTCTCTGTCCATTGAGCGAATAAACTCGGGTTATTTTGTTTAATCGCGCTAATGTTATTAGCATAACACTTATTTAAGTCTTTATTGTTATCGTCTTGAGCGTTATAGCAAACATTCAGTGTTTGTAGAAACTTACCTGTTTCAATTACTTCAGGAGTTATTTGGGTCGGGTTTGATACAGTACTTTGTAAAATTCCTGCTTTTAGAAGACCGCCAAAACTGCCTGAATTTAATAGTAAGTAGGGGATTTCTGCGCCAGGGTTTGCTAATGCTAGTTTATTGATAGCAAAGTATTGTTTATCAAACGCAGGGTTCATTGTTGGACGATTAGCAATATTACCAACATTGGTACCAACAATTGCACCTAATGAATGACCTGTAAAATTAACACCGTTATTAGGATTTAACATCTCTAATGGTGAAACAGTGTCTGAATTTTGGTTATTTTGTTGTTGCTGAATATGAGCAAACAATGAGCCAATAGAGGCACGCAGATTGACGACATCAATAGTACTTTGGCGTAAGTTATCTCGTGCAACGGTTAAGTTTTCAAGATTAAGGTACATAGATGGATCGATTGCGGCATTTTTATAGTGGCTATTGCCGTTACTATCGATGATATGAATACCACGATCTTCACCATGTAATGGCTGGTTTATGGCAAAAATAGCACGGCATTGATCACCAATTAACGTTTCAGCTAAAGATGGTAACCCATCACTGTGTGCTGTTAATACACTTTTATCCGATGTAATACCGTGTTGGAAGATAGTGACATCGTTAGCACCTAGCGTTTGGCATTTTTTATTGCTTGGAAGTACTAACGTATAATCAATAGTTTGTACTGATTTTAGTTCAGGAACGGCGCTGTAACGAGTGATCAAACGCGCAGGATCCAGTTGTTTGCCATTAGCTAAATACAGCGTTTTACCCGTTAATTTGGTTAATACTTCAACTTGTGTTTGTGGATTAGTCGCAACTTGTGCCATATCTTGTAGTGACACATTAGCAGCCGCTAACTGGTTTAAAATAGTGGTTTTATCTGCATCACTGCCATTACTTAACACATATTTGATTTTAGCAAGGCTAGGCATACCACTTTTCCAAGGGGTATTCATGAATTTGTTTGGTCGAATATCTAAGTAATAAGGTAAAGAAAGTTTACCGTGATAAATACGGACATTACTTTTACCATTTACTTTATTGGTATCCTCAACTTCTACAGGTTGAGAGAAGGTAAACAGTTTATCAAGTTGTGCTGGTGTAACGGTTGGTGCAATAGCAGAACCTTTCCAGACCGTGTTTGCACCGTTCTGTAGTGCCTCTTCAGTTGCCATTTTTGCGGCAAATAACACATCACCAGAAGATAACGTCGTAAACCACGAAGAGAAGATAATATCGCGCTTTTCTACAATACCGTGGAAAGCTTCTTCGGTTGCATGAGTAATTTTTTGCGCAGGTAACAATGCTGGTGCTGGTGGCAGTTTATCTGACTTTAACAACGCATATGAGTTACTCATACCGACAGCTTGGCCATTAACGTCTTTAAGATCGTCAGTAATAGCAAACATATAGTTACTTGCTGGATCTAACGGCTTAAGTAAAATAACGATTAAGTTATCACCTGAAACTGTTACGACAAAGTCGCCAGCTTGTTGGGTTAGACGTGTTGGTTTTGTGGTGTCGTCAGGATTAGTTGGATCGCCTGATTTTATTAAATAGAAACCATTTGCTGCTGTTGTTGGATCAAGATTTTTACCCGTAAAATTAATAGTGATTGGCTGAGTGGTGCTCCACCCATCAGTTTGACCCATAGCGACTAATGGATCTGATGTGTTAGTTTGATCTTTCGCCATTGTTTCAGTTGCAAGGGTACCATCTTGCACATCCATGGCTAAATATGTCGGTAGTATTAGCTTTTTATCTTTGGCAAGCAGATCAAAATTAATTTTTGTTTCAGCCTTTAAGCTTGCTGCAATATTTGGATCAATCGGTGATTGATTCTCTAAGCTGCTATTACCTTTACACGCCACTAAGCTAAGCGCAGAAGTTACTAATAATGCGATTGAACGTATTTTCATTGTGATTCCTAATGATTTTATAGTTTATTTCGCATTAAAAGCGGTAATTAACTTGGGCGGCTGCTAGGTAAGCTTTACCTGATGACGTTAAGCTGTCTTTCTCACCGACAGGTGTTTGCTCGATAAAATCAGCTTTTTTACTGTGAATATAAGTCACACCGAGATCGACAGAAAGAGCAGGGCTGTAATGGTAAGTCGCACCTGCTGAATACCAATAACGGTCGGTATCTGGAATACTTAGTGTTGCTTGTCCCGCTTGCTGATCAATGGCGAAGCCATAACGCAGTGTCCATGTTGGATTGAGGGTGTAAGTTGTACCGACAGCCCAACGATAAGTATTTTTAAAGTTTTCTTTCTTAACAAAACAACTGCCGTTAGCACACTGGGAGCTTGTCGCTTTAATTTGTTTGAATTTGTTATATTGCGTCCATTGCACACTATAGCTAATTGCCCATTGTGGGTTAAGCTGGTGGAAGCCTGAAAACTCAGCAATAGCAGGCAATGGTAGCTTAAGGTTTGCTGCAACAGTTTCATTGGGTTTGGATGTAGCTTGGCCCAAGTAGTCAGTAAAATGGCCACTAAAATTGAGATCTACTTGTGAGCGGTAGCTTAATCCAAAACGGTTATTATTATCGAGTTCATATAACGCCCCAATGTTCCAACCCCAGCCCCAACTTGTACCTTTCATATCGATAAGGTTATGACTTGGTGCTGCGTAAGATAAAGAGCCTAAACGACGATTAAACTCTGCGGTACCATAAACAAGACTAATACCACCACCAATGCTCAATTTTGGTGATAGACGATAAGCAATATTAGGATTGAAATTAACTGTTTCTAATGATGTTTTACCCGCTAAACTGCCTGCTTGCATCGCTTTTGGATAATCGGTTGTCACGCCATAATTACTGAAAATGGCTAAACCAACCGCTGTTTTGTCATTAAGCGGTTGGATGTAGTATGCCGCAGGAACAAAACTGATCGGTGAAATATCTTTTGCTGTTTCATTATGAGTGTGATCATCAATATCAATTGATGGGTTGATAACACTGGCAACACCTGAAACTTCAGCATTCTTAAAACGTGTCATTGCTGCGGGGTTGCGAGCTAATACTGCTGCCGTATCTGCGACAGCGGCATCACCTGCGTAAGCACGTCCAAGACCTGCTGCTGAATGTTCTGATACTTGATAGCCGGCAGCATACGCTTGGCTGGAAAGCATTGCTGTAATAATTAAGGCAATATTATTTTTATTAATGGACATTATGCTGTCTCTCTATAATTGCGAGTAGCTTCTTGCTGTTTCACCCATCAATGACGGTGGGATTTTTAAGAGAGAGAAGTATAGTTATACCTCAATAGAATAATAAGCAAAGATGGACAAATATCACAATAAAATGGTTTGTTTGGTTATACTTTGTTCATATTGATGGTTTATAGATGATTTTTGACTGATGAAATTGTTAAAGTATTTACTCTAATTTTGGCGATGTAAGCGATAAAGTTTTACATATTAGGCGACGTTCTCTGTATTTTAGTTAATGTTTACTGCGAATTTTGACCAAAAAAAAGGCCCTTTTAAAGGACCTTTATTCTCAATAATCGTGGTGATTATTTACTTTGCAAGTACTGTTTGTAGCCAAGGCCAGCCTTGCTTCTTACGGCTTAGAGTATTTTCCATCATTAATACGCCATCAGTCGCATGAGTATCAAGAATGTGATTCCAATCACCAGTGTAAAGTAGGCGTGTAGTGCTGGTTGTGATGTCTGTTAACATCAATGCCGCCATACCAAGACCGTCTTCATCACAACGACGCTGAAGATCAGCTTGAAGCTCTTCAATCATGCTATCAACTTGCTCAAGTGTCGCAAGTTCGATTTGACCAACAACAACGTCACGATCGTTGAAAGGGTAGCCTTTAAGGTCTTTCTCAACAAGTTGAGCTGCTGTTAAACCTGCGATATCAGTTTTAGCAATAAGAAGCGCTTTGATAAATGCTTCTAGATCTTGTACGTCAGCAATTTGAGCAAGCTCATGTACAGCATCTTTATCTTTTTGAGTACATGTTGGAGAAGCAAAGCCTACAGTATCAGATAGGATCGCTGACATCATAAGTACTGCTAGTTCACGAGTGATCTCGTGACCTTCAATCTTGAATAAATTGAATAGCACTGTACAAGTACAGCCTACAGGCCAGATCCATGCTTCCATTGGGTTAATTGTCATTACATCACCTAGGCGGTGGTGGTCAACAATACCTACAACTTCAGCTTCAGCTAGATCATCAGGTGCTTGAGCAAGATCTGAGTAGTCAACTAGCCATACTTTCTCGCCAGCAACGCTTGTACGTAGCTCAGGAGCTGTAACACCAGCCATCTCAAGGATATGCAGTGTTTCACGGTTCATTTCACCTTGGCGAATTGCTGTCGCTTCAAGGCCACGAGCTTTAAGAAATGCTGTACAAACTAGTGCAGAACAAATGCTGTCACTATCTGGGTTTTTGTGACCTACAACTTGGATCATGATATTTCCTTTACTTTATCTGTAACAGCGCAGTGCTGTGTAACATATATAAGATGAACTTGATTCTTTATTGATTATACCCTGAAGACAGAGTGTTTTATAGGGATAAGCGTGATCAAGAACTTGGGATGGGGGAGGATTTTAGAGTATTTTGTAGAAATAACAATTAAGACAAACAAATAAAGGCGCGAGTGTCTAATCTCGCGCCTTTTTCGTTATTTGAAGATAAACTTTTTTAATTTACTGAGCTTATTTAGCTGCTTGCTCGATAGCAACAGCAACAGCAACAGTAGCACCAACCATTGGGTTGTTACCCATACCAATAAGACCCATCATTTCAACGTGAGCTGGTACAGATGAAGAACCTGCAAACTGAGCGTCAGAGTGCATACGACCCATAGTATCAGTAAGACCGTAAGAAGCTGGACCTGCAGCAACGTTATCAGGGTGAAGTGTACGACCAGTACCGCCGCCTGATGCTACTGAGAAGTAAGCTTTGCCTGCTTCTAGACGTTCTTTCTTGTACGTACCAGCAACTGGGTGTTGGAAACGTGTTGGGTTAGTTGAGTTACCAGTGATAGAGATATCTACGTTTTCACGGTGCATAATTGCAACACCTTCACGTACATCATCAGAACCGTAACAGTTGATGTCACCACGTTGTGTTTTAGAGAAACGACGCTCAGAAACAACGTTTAGTTCACCAGTAACGTAATCGAATTTAGTTTCAACGTAGTTAAAGCCGTTGATACGAGCGATTAGGTATGCAGCATCTTTACCAAGACCGTTAAGAATAACGCGTAGTGGGTTAGTACGTACTTTGTTAGCGTTTAGGGCAATTTTGATTGCGCCTTCAGCTGCTGCGAATGATTCGTGACCTGCAAGGAATGCGAAACATTGTGTTTCGTTGCTTAGTAGACGAGCGCCTAGACGACCGTGACCAATACCTACTTCACGTTGATCTGCAACAGAACCAGGGATACAGAAAGCTTGTAGGCCTTGACCTAGGAATTCAGCAGCTTCAGCAGCTGTTTTTGCGCCTTCTTTAAGTGCAATAGCTGTACCTAAAACGTAAGCCCAAGATGCGTTTTCAAATGCGATAGGTTGTGTTTCTTTAACGATGTTGTATGCATCAACACCATTTTCATTACAGAAATCACGTGCTTCTTCTAGTGAAGCGAAACCGTACTGTTCTAGTACTGGAGTAATTTTTGCAATACGACGATCAAAACTTTCAAATAATGCAGCCATGATGGAGTTTCCTCTAATTCGGTAAAAACAATTTCAGTGACGCTGTAACTCTTAAAAAGTTAAAATAAACGCGTCATTTACTTGTGTGATATAGGTCTATGATTACTCGTGACGAGGATCGATAGTACGAACTGCTTCATCAAAGCGACCGTATTGACCCATTGCTTGTTCCATTGCTTCAGCAGCTGGAACACCTTTACCGATAGATTCCATCATTTTGCCTACGTTTACAAAACGGTAGCCAATGATTTCGTCGTTGTCATCTAGTGCAATTTTAGTTACGTAACCTTCAGCCATCTCCATGTAACGAGGGCCTTTTTCACGTGTACCGTAGTGAGTACCTACTTGGCTACGTAAACCTTTACCTAGATCTTCAAGACCAGCACCGATTGGTAAGCCGTCTAAAGAGAATGCAGTTTGAGTACGGCCGTAAACGTACTGAAGGAAGATTTCACGCATTGCAACGTTGATAGCATCACACACAAGGTCAGTGTTTAATGCTTCAAGGATTGTTTTACCAGTGATGATTTCTGAAGCCATTGCTGCAGAGTGAGTCATACCAGAACAACCGATAGTCTCGATTAGTGCTTCTTCGATGATGCCGTTTTTAACGTTAAGTGTTAATTTTGCTGCGCCTTGTTGTGGAGCACAAGCACCAACACCGTGGCTTACACCAGAAATAGCAATAACATCTTTAGGGCTAACCCAGCGACCTTCTACTGGAATTGGCGCTGACTCGTGCATTGGACCACGAGAGATAGGACACATGTTTTGAACTTCACTTGAGTATTGCATTGCTCTGCCTCATAGACACCGCTGTTAGGCAATAAGATAATACAAAAGGTATGCATTAGCGTATTGCTGTTAGCAGTGTAGAATTGATAATTCGTTATCGTACAGATAATGTGACGAGGACTATATATGTTAACAACGCGACGTGTTTGAAACGAATATCGCTAGGTATTCAACAGAGAAATAACACGGTCCTCGACAATTAAAAGCCGAATGTTGTCAGACGTCATTATCCTTAAAGAAATTCGTTAAGGCGGTTAAAGGAGGAACATCATCTCCCGCTATAAAAGATAAATAACAATTCTTTTATAGCAACAAAACTGATTTTATTATCTATTTTGCTAATAGGACAAATATACGCTTTTTTTTGTATTCAAGATCATTTAAATTTTGGAAAAAAGATTTCAATTATGAAATCATTAACTGATAATTATTCTTATTATTAATTTCGTTTGTTTTAGATAGTAGCTCTGTTATTTAAGTTGTTGATATTTAGTTGTTTTGTTTTATGTTTCTAATATTCAAAAAACATATATAACAATATTTATATTAAATGTATTATTATTTAATCAATATTAAATGATAATTGTTTTTATTAACTTATTGGAGAATGTCATTGCAAGACTTTATTTATAGTGATCAACTTTGTTTTCGATATATAAATATTAATGTTCCTGTTAATTATGAACAAATAACCGACGGTTCATTGACGATCTATGCGCGAGAAGTCGTTCATAAATCAAACATAGATAAAAATCTACCTTGGTTAGTGTATTTGCAGGGCGGTCCTGGCTTTGCAGCGCCACGACCCGAAGCTAATAGCGGCTGGCTAAAAACGGCATTAAAATATTATCGCGTACTTTTACTTGATCAACGTGGCACTGGCGCAAGTAGTGCCATTACTCATCAAACGTTAGCGGGAAAGACTGCTGAGCAACAGGCTGAATACTTAACCCATTTTCGAGCTGATAACATTGTTCGAGATGCGGAGCAATTACGCCAATATCTTGGTATTAAACAGTGGGCGTTACTAGGACAAAGTTTCGGTGGCTTTTGCGCATTACATTATTTGTCTTTTTATCCACAAAGCTTATCACGCGTTTTTATCACCGGTGGTATACCTTCAATAACAGCAACCGCTGATGAAGTGTATCAAGCGACTTATAAAAGAGTTGCTGATAAGAATAAAGCATTCTTTAAACGTTTTGCTGGCGCACAACAACAGTGTAATGCGATTGCGGAGTATCTTTCAAAGAACCAAACGTATTTGCCAAATGGACAATTATTCACAGTTGAGCAATTTCAGACATGGGGTATAACATTAGGAGGAACAGGAGGGGATCTCGCGATGTATTATGCGCTAGAAGACGCATTTGTCGATATCGAGGGACAACAACAACTGAATTATAACTTTCTTAATACCATGTTGAATCAGCAAAGTTATCAAACCAACCCTATTTATGCCATTTTGCATGAAGCGATATATTGTCAGCAACAAGCTTCTGAGTGGTCAGCTGAAAGAGTACGTTCTCAATATCCACAATATCAATACCAACCGGGAAAAGATGTGAGTTTTACTGGTGAAATGGTGTATCCGTGGATGTTTGATCAAATGACATGCCTACAACCATTACGTGAAGCTGCGCATTTACTGGCACAAAAAAAGGATTGGCCGCAATTATATTGTGCGCAACAGTTAGCCAATAATACCGTACCCGTTGCCGCCGCAGTATATGTTGAAGATATGTATGTTGAATATCATTATAGCTGTGAAACTTTAGCATTATTATCGAATGCTAAATCATGGCAGACCAATCAATATGAACACAATGGATTACGTGTTGATGGCGAGCATATTCTAGAACAACTCATAGCATTAGCCGATATGCTTTAAAGGGTGATATAAAGCCAATAAGAAAGGTGTACTTATTTTCTCACTTATGTTGAAAATGCAGCTTGTTGATATAAACGTTATAATATAACATTTATATTTATGGCACTAAGTGGTAATGTAACGC
Organism: Photobacterium aquimaris; assembly: GCF_002954455.1. GTDB lineage: Bacteria > Pseudomonadota > Gammaproteobacteria > Enterobacterales > Vibrionaceae > Photobacterium > Photobacterium aquimaris. The sequence goes on along the minus strand of NZ_MSCC01000001.1, from coordinate 1,426,631 downwards.
ATTCAAAATTACTGTGGATTAATGATCCTGTTCGATTTTTGATATAGTTGTTGTTAATACCTTAATTTCGGTATTATTTAGTCATAATCAAATGCCCCTTTACAGCAGGGACATGAAGCAATGCTTAGGAAGAATATGGTAAATGTTAGGGCAAGAGTGCCTTTTAAAGTAGGTCTTAACAGCAATATCCCCGCTGAATTGCTTTCGTTCAATGGTCTTGAATCAGGCAAAGAGCACGTTGCTATTATTTTTAAAGGCGCAGATAAAACGCTGGCTCCTCTGGTTCGTATGCATTCTGAATGTTTAACCGGCGATGTGTTTCATTCTTCGCGTTGTGATTGCGGTGAGCAGCTTGATGAAACTATCGAAAAAATGGGCAGTGTTGGCGGCATCATCCTTTATTTACGTCAAGAAGGTCGTGGCATCGGTTTATATAATAAAATTGATGCGTATGAATTACAGAGCCAAGGTATGAATACCTATGAGGCTAATAATCATCTTGGTTTTGGTGATGACTTACGTGAATTCTCTGAAGCAGCCCAAATGTTGAATGCATTAGGGATCAATGAAATACGTTTAGTAACCAATAACCCTAAAAAGATTTGTGATTTAGAACAACACGGCATCAATATTATTGAAGTTGTTGGTACTAAAGCACATGTGAAAGACGGTAATGAACATTATTTGAAAGTGAAGGCTTCACACGGTAAACATCGTTTAAAGTTTGACTAATGATAGCGTTAGAATTAAGTAGCCCCGTAATATTTTCATTGTGACTGAAATGAACCTATTACGGGGCTTTTTTTGACTAAAAATAGCTGTTATCCCTGCCATTTATTCAGCATTAGTTTTTCTAATGCAATTGATAATAAACTATCGTGCTTTCATGGTTAATATTCTCTTGTTAGTTATTGATCAGAAGATTACTATTTGCGCTTATTTTACAGGCATAGATACTATTTAAACGAACATACTTCGTCTTAAATAGCAGAGATACTCTATTCTATATTTTTCTTCTTTCTTAATATGTTGATTACTAATAATTAACGTACAATATTAATCTTTTTGAGGGTGATGGTTGTGATTAAGCAATCTTCGGCTAGTGGCATGAGTAAAGTATTACTTCTACTCATTATTTTGGTTGCTGTTGGGCAAATGACACAGACAATGTATGTGCCAGCAATTCCTGACATGGCAACATTTTTTTCTGTAAAATCCGCATACTTACAAGCAGTAATGGCTGTATACCTAATTCCTTATGGGTTATCACAGTTTATTTATGGTCCATTATCTGATCGTATTGGCCGTCGCCCAGTGATTATATCGGGCATGGTTATTTTTCTTATTGGTACTATTGGTACATTATTATCATCAAATTTTCACTGGTTTTTAGTTGCGACCTTTATTCAAGGATGTGGTACTGGTTGTAGTGGTGCAATGTGCCGTACTGTACCGCGTGATAGCTATGATGGTGATGATTTACACCAAGCGAATAGTTTAATTAGTATGGGGGTTATTTTATCTCCACTGATCGCACCAGTTTTGGGCGGCTACCTTTCTAAACATTTAGGCTGGGAATCAGTTTACGGATTTCTGTTAGTGTTTGGTGCAGCTGTTACTGTTGCAATGATGAAATTTTTTAGCGAAACATTACCACCAGAAAAACGTCATGCAGAGCGTGTATTGGTGAGCTACCGTTATGTATTAAGTAATCGTCGTTTTCAAGGCTATGTTATTTGTCTTATTGCAACATTTGCAGGTATTGCAGTATTTGAAGCATCAGCAGGGGTATTACTTGGTAGTGTATTGAAATTAGACCCAATTACGGTAAGTTGGTTGTTTATTTTACCATTACCAGGTTACTTAGGTGGAGCGTGGTTATCAGGCCGTTTAGTTCGACGTTTAGGTATTGATCGCGTATTAGTTATCGGCATGATTGCATTGGTATTGGGTGCGGTGACGATTATCATTCCTGGTTTTGCTGGCTTAGTAACAGTGACGAGTTTGATCGGCGGTGCATTTTTGTATTTTGTTGGTACTGGTATGTTAGCGCCCGTTGCAACGACTGCGGCAGTGCAACCTTTTCCTAATCATGCAGGAACAGCAGGGGCTGTACTGGGCGGACTACAAAACGTTGGTGCTGGCGCTGCAACATTAGCGGCATCATTTATGAGTGCACAAAGTCAATTTAGCTTAGGTGTTGTGATGACAGTAATGGCAATTATCGTGGTGATGAGTTTGTGGTGGATCCGTTACAGTAAACAAGATACAACTATTTTGGCTAGCTAATCGCTTTAAGTGTTAATTATAGTGTTAGTACAATAAAAGGCGCGGAATATAACTTTCAAAAGAGTAAATCTCTAGTTGATAGTATATTCCGCGCCTTTTTATATGGAGCAGCGTTTGAACTTAGTCACGCTTCCATAAAATATGACAGCCTTTGTTCTCAGGATCGCGGCTGATCAGTAAACGAGCGAAAACATCATCAAGTTCGTCATTTTCTTCGTTAACTAGACCAACACACACTTCCGCGTAAAGATCTTTATCAATTTCACAAGCAAGATGTTCTTCCCAGTCATCACGAGTTTCAACAACTTCAGCTGCACCACGATCATCAAATTGCATCGTAAATAGTAATACGTCTGCTGGCTCTAAGTTATCCGCTGCCATTTCTAGAAAAATATCGTATGCAACGTCAATAACATCATCGTATGACATAAGGTTTTCTGTTTCCATGATACTGATTGATCTCTATCTATGTGTAGTGATGTTATTATACCGAAACCCTTGGAATATGCGATATTTAGCGACAATGGTTGATTCTAATGCATTTGGTATCGAGAGGGTGTCGATAAAAATAGGCTTTATAGGGTAAGTTAATGACAAAAAAAGATAATAATTGTCGTTAATATTGTCATTAATATAGGTAGGTTATGTGATGAGTAGATGTTGTGGCTAAGTTTTTACCTTGTTTGGATAATCAAATCGCTTTTCAATTAGATTTTATGCCATTGCTGGTGGCAGCTGTGACAGATTTACAGGCGCAAGTGGAGACATTACACAGTATTTATCTAAATGGTAGTATCGCTTACCGACAGGCAACAAAGGGATGTTCTGATCTTAACCTTACAGTGGTGATAACAGCGCCATTGACAGCGGTAGAACAACATCGTATCGCCGTTGTGTGTCAGAATTTACAGCAGCATTATCCTGTTGTTACCAATATTGATATTACATGGTTATTGCTTGATGAAGTGCTCTCTATTACCGCAATCTTTAAGTGGGGTTTTTGGCTAAAACATTGCAGTGTCTGTTTATACGGAACTAACCTTGGTGAACAATTTGGTTATTTTGAACCATGTTGGGAGATCTCAAAAGTCTTTAACGATGATATAGCCGCTTTTTTAGAGACTATGCAGCAGCAAATTAGGCGCACAATAAGCATGGTTGAGTATCAAACGTACTGTCGCCGTGCGGGTAAAAAAATGCTTAGAAGCTGCTTTATGTTGGTAGCATGTCGCATTGATGGTTGGGCTTATACCGATCAACAGTGTGCAGATTATTTCTTAACAGTTTACCCTGATAAAACAACCGAGATTGAACGACTATTTGTGTTAATTAATGGTCCGGTAGTCCCTAAAAAAGCCTCATTATTTTTGTTATCGCAATGGGGGGGGTGGATTGTGAATGAGTTTAATCAAATTGAACGAAAAATAGGTTAACGCTGTTATTGTCATATTAAAGTAGATTGAGGTTTCTTTGCTGTCACATTCAACTGGGTTTGTATTAACTCGTCAAAGTCGAGATATTAAAGGACAAACGGAAATTGTTCTGTGGGTGAAAACGGCCACCGGTCCTTATCGATTATCGATTGTTGGTGATAAACCGGTTCTTTTTATCTGTGCGAGTCAGCAGCAGCAAGCCATGGAAATTATTCGCGCGGCTAATATTGCGGTGCAATGGAAACCATTAGCTCTTAAAACATTTCAACATCAACAAGTCGTGGGGTGTTATAGCGACACGGTCCGTGACAATCTTATTATCAGCAAATGTTTGCAGGCTGAGGGCATTAAGCCGTTTGAAGCGGATATTCGATTGGCCGATCGCTTTTTGATGGAGCGTTTTATTCGCGGTAGCTTAATGTTTACTGGCGATGTTAAATCACGTAATGGCTACCATGATGTATTGTTTGCCAAAGCTAAAGCGGCTGATTACATTCCTGATTTAGCCTTAGTATCGTTAGATATTGAGTGTTCAGAAAAAGGGGTTTTGTATTCAATCGGTATGCACAGTGAGATGGATAGTCGTATCATCATGGTTGGAGAACAGCCTGCTGATTATCAAGCGAATGATGAGCTATTTATTGAATGGGTAACAGACGAAAAAGCGTTATTGTTGGCATTAGAATCATGGTTTATTGAGTATGATCCTGACATCGTCATTGGCTGGAATGTGATTGATTTTGATTTTCGTCTATTACTGCATCGCGCAGAATGGAATAAGATCAATCTTCGCATTGGCCGAGGTAAACAAACGCCACACTATCGTCGCTCGACTCAAAATGTCAATCAAGGCTTTATCAGTGTTCCCGGTCGTGTGGTGATGGATGGTATTGATACGTTAAAGACGGCGACTTACAATTTTCGTTCATGGTCCTTAGAAGCTGTCGCACAAGAATTATTAGGTGAAGGTAAAGCGATTCATAACGTGCATGATCGTATGGCTGAAATTAACCATATGTTTAAGCATGATAAATTATCGTTGGCTAAATATAACCTTCAAGACTGTAAACTCGTCACGCGTATTTTTAAACATACCCATTTATTAGAATTTGCCATAGAACGTAGCCGTCTTACAGGGGTTGAACTGGATCGCATTGGTGGTTCAGTTGCCGCATTTACTAATCTTTATATGCCACAACTACACCGAGCTGGATATATCGCGCCTAACCTAGAAAGTGAAAATTGGATAGCTAGCCCTGGCGGTTATGTGATGGATTCTAAGCCAGGTCTTTATGATTCGGTATTGGTATTAGATTTTAAGTCACTGTATCCATCAATTATTCGCTCGTTTAGAATCGATCCAATGGGGTTAGTTGAAGGCTTATTATTAGAAGAGGGTAAAGCTGAACATCAAGCTATTGCTGGCTTTCGTGGTGGTCAGTTCCATCGAACGCGACATTTTTTACCTGAAATGATTGAGTCGTTATGGGCGGCACGTGATCGTGCTAAACGTGATGGCGATAAAGCTTTCTCACAAGCGATTAAGATCATTATGAACTCGTTTTATGGTGTTTTAGGTTCATCAGGTTGTCGTTTTTTCGATCACCGTTTAGCGTCATCAATTACCATGCGTGGCCATGAAATTATGAAGTTAACCCGTGAGTTGATTGAAGAAAAAGGTTATGAGGTGATTTATGGGGATACAGATTCAACGTTTGTATCACTTAAAAAGAACCATTCTCAAATAGACGCTAATATCATTGGCAATGCTTTAGTGGATCATATCAATCAATGGTGGCAGCAGCATCTTCAACAACAATATGGGTTAGTATCAGCCCTTGAAATTGAATATGAAACCCATTATCACAAGTTCTTAATGCCAACAATTCGCGGCCAAGAAACAGGCAGTAAAAAACGCTACGCAGGATTAGTTTGGCGTGGTGATGTTGAACAAATGGTTTTTAAAGGTTTAGAAACAGTACGTACTGATTGGACGCCACTCGCTCAACACTTTCAGCAAACACTGTATTCAATGGTATTCCATGATCAGAATGTTGATGATTATATTCGTGACTACACCAATCGTACCTTGGCCGGCGAGTTTGATGATCAATTAGTGTATCGAAAGCGTTTACGGCGTAATTTAGATGATTATCAGAAAAATATTCCGCCACAGGTTCGTGCTGCACGATTAGCAGATGAGATGAATGCGAAATTAGGACGGCCTTTACAGTACCAAAACAAAGGTGCGATAGAATATATATTTACCACATCAGGTGCTGAGCCCGTTGAATATCGTCAAAGTGCTATTGATTATAATCATTATTTAGAGAAACAATTAAAACCTGTTGCTGATGGTATTCTTATTTTTATTGGAAAGTCGTTTGATAATATAACTGCACCACAGTTAGGTCTTTTTTAATAACAAAATAAAACGCGCCGTAATTAGAGGCGCGTTTCTATTTTAACAACAGTTATTTAATCAAAGTAAATGACGTTCTTTACAGCATCAACTGTTGCTAGAATTGGATCGAAATTAATTACACCGCGGTTTTGAGTACAAATTTTATAGACATTATCACACTCAAAAATAGCTAAAATCTCATCGTCAGCGCGAAAAATCTCAGGGGGTAATTTCCCAACTTCACCGATACATTCAATGCCTTCATGGGTCCAAACTAACTTTTGAATACGTTTGTCATTCGTAGGTGTCGGTGCTGAAACATGCTCTGCAATTGATGAGTAAACAGACTGTGCTTGATCAACATCTTTAGCCAATGGTACAAAAAAATCCATGGTTCCCTCCAGTTCATACATTAATTATATAAGAGACAAATAATGTATTTAATCAATAAATAAATTGTTATCTACCGTGATAATGTAATTAACCTTAGCAGAACTAGTGACTAAAAATCAACATGGTAAAATAACAAATAATACTTTTAATAAATATGTTGCTTTAATATTTTTAACAAAACGCGTGGGTTTGTACGATTTAAATACAGTTGATATAGAATAGATTATGCTAAATAAATACAGCAGGAACCGTTAAAGAGTGGAGAAATATGGAGCAACTGGATTTTTTGATGTGCCCAGTCCTTGTGTTGGCTGTTGTCAGGTCAATAATCGAGGCTATTGCAAAGGATGTTATCGTAGTCGTGATGAACGTTTTTATTGGCAGCAGATGACGGCAGATCAAAAAATAAAGGTCATAAAATTATGTCGGCAGCGGTATGTGCGAATAATGCGGCGTAAACAACAGCAAAATAACCCTCAAGAAGCTGATGTTCAATCACCTCAACAACCATTTATATTCAATGACTTTGAGAAAGGTGGGTATAAAAAAAGCACTCCGTAGAGTGCTTTTTTGAAGAGTTTTATGAACACGCAATTAGATGCGTTTAAAGTCCATGTGCTCAACCTTTGGCTTGTACACGTGACGTTGGATGTCTTGAGGCTTAACCTTAACTTCCTGGCCATCGATTACAAGAACAAAACCTTCGTAGAACTCAGGCTTATCCATTTGGTTGATGATATCACTGTGCTTAAGAGTGATAGCTACTGGTGCAGCTTCGCCACCGTAAACGATTGCAGGGAAGTGATCAGTAAGACGTAGGCGGCGGCTCGCACCTTTACCAAGGTCTGTACGTACAGTTGCATTAAATTTCATAATCAATACTCTTTGATTTAATAATTCACTAAGTAATGCGACCTTACTTAGCGTCGTAAAACGAGCGCGCATACTAACAATCCCAATAAGGACATGCAAGCATATTAGGTGTGATATGAGTTTTTTTATTATATCTGCGTATTATTGATGAATATTTCGACGTTTTCCTTAGTTTTTATGTGGCTAAACAACTGCTTATTTTGTAAACCTATTTCCTGATAGTTGAATGATAATGATAGTAATTATCATTTTGGTGCGTATAATCATCATCGAACCGTATCGTTGGATTTTTGTTAAAGCAGGGAATTATGAATAAGCAACTAACACTTATCGCCAGCTCGCTCGTTATGGCATTTTCTTCACCATCACTTTTTGCGCAAGATAGCGTTTCTCAATTTGATGAAATTGTTGTTTCAGGTACTCGAACAGAAGAAGCGATAAAAAACATACCAGCTTCAATCGCTAAAATAACGTCTGAACAAATGAATAAAAACCTCGCTACAGACGTCAAGCAAGCATTGAAATACGAACCTGGTGTGTCTGTTAATGGTCATGGTCGATTTGGTATGGAAGATATTACCATTCGAGGCATGAAAGGCAGTCGCGTTAAAGTATTAGTCGATGGAGTTGAACAGCCTGCATCTTATAATCCTGGTGCAGATGCGATGCGTAAAAATAGTAATAACTATGAAATTGATACGCTAACAGCGATTGAAGTTAACAAAGGACCGACATCGACACTTTATGGCAGTGATGCTTTAGGTGGTACTGTGATTATGCGTACCAAAAATCCTGAAGATTTATTACAAGGTGAAACATCACATGTAGGCTTGAAAAGTGGCTATGCCAGTGCCGATGATCAATATAAATTAGGCGTAGAGGCTGCAAAACAAATCGGTGACTTGGAAACAATGTTCATCTATACCTACCGTAATGGGCATGAAACCGATGCTTATAATACCCATGATGATAGCAAAGGTGTCACACGTAAATCGGCTGATCCATTAAATATTGAATCGCATAACGTATTAGCTAAAGCTTTCTATCAAATAAACAATGCTAACCGTATTGGTTTCACAGGGGAGTATTACACACGTAATGCGAATGGTGATATTTTATCGCGTGATGGTTATACGATAGCGCCCGGCTTTACTTATACTAAAACCCGTGGTGACGATGAAGACTCTCGCAAACGCTTTGGTTTTGAACATGAGTGGTTAGCTGAAAATGTGATGTTTGATTCACTGAAATGGCAACTCAATTGGCAGCAACAACGTAGCCAGCATGATAATTATGATCATACTGATAGGCTTGGTGATCGTAACCGTTATCGTGAAGGTAAAGACACCAGTACGCAATTTGATATTCAGTTTGCTAAATCGATTGAGTTGGCGCAATCACGCCACCAACTGACATATGGCGCGACAGTTATTAATGATAAGTTTGATCTAAATTATATCGACTATAACTTAGATAAAGGCACTTCAAAACCCGGCCCAACCGAAGTACCAACAGCAAAATCTGAAAAACGCGGCGTATTTATTCAAGATCAAATTTTCTTGTTGAATGATAAAGTTGTAGTGACAGCTGGCGTGCGTTATGACGAGTTTAAAGCTAAGCCTGATGCCGATTCTGGTTTAAAAGATCATGATAGTGATGCATTTACTGGTCGTTTAGGTGCTGTTTATCATTGGACCAATAAATTTAGTACTTACGCTCAATACAGTCAGGGCTTCAGAGCACCGACACTATATGAAATGTATTACGATAAAGATAATCAAGCACATGGTTATAAGATTGTCTCTAATCCGAATCTTAAACCAGAAGAAAGTAATTCTTACGAGTTAGGTTTCCGTGCTGAAAACCATGTAGGTAATGTAACGGGTTCTGTTTTCTATAATGATTATTCTAATTTTATTCAAGAAGTAACAACTGAAGTGAATAACTTTAAAACAACAACTAATGAAAATGTAGAAAAAGCAAGTATTTATGGTGCAGAGTTATCTGCTAATTTATGGCTTGATGAAATTATTAACGCACCAATGGGTACTTATGCCAAAGCGAGCATTGCTTATCAAGATGGCGAAGATAAGCAAACAGGAAAAACGCTAGATACCATTGCACCATTAACGTCTGTGGTAGGTATTGGTTATGATGCGCCAAATGAAACATGGGGTACGGCATTAGATGTAACCATGGTTGCGGCTAAAGATAATTGGCAAGATAAAAATAACCTTAACGTAGCTGGCTACACGGTTGTGGACTTAACGACTTATTACCACCCAGTAAAAGACATGACTGTACGAGCTGGCCTGTTTAATGCGCTAGATAAAGAATATTGGCAGTATCAAGATATGGCAGGGGCTAACAAGACCACTAATGGTATTGAGCGACGTAGTCAGCCTGGGCGTAACTTTGGTATTAATATTAACTATGATTTCTAATCGATTACGGTAATTTAAAATACCCTAAATAAGCCGTGTGATGATCTTATATTATAAAGAACATTTACACGGCTTTTTTTATTGTTGGTATTTAATCATTAGCTATTTTTTAGCACTGCATTATCTTCAATTACAATTAATGGTTCAATATCACTGTCTTTTTTAATTACCAGTGAATCATCTGAACGTAAACACACACCGCCGTAATTACCATCGACAGTAAAAGTACAAACCTGAATATATTTATTCGCTACTTTAGGTAAACACCATAGTTGCTGATAGATATTTTTCTGGTTATTAAATTTGCCATCGGTGGTATCTAATACAGAATCGTTATGACTGACTAAATCAATATTGCTGCCACAGCGGCCTGCTATGGGTTTTACCGCATAGCCGGTTTTACGAAGTTCATCAGTGATTGTGAAGTCGGTATTCAATAAATAATGGTGGTGGGGGAATAAAGACCACAATACAGGTAATATTGCTTTGTTACTTGGGATCACAGTCCATAGTGGCTCAAATACTTTAATTTCAGGGCGAAGCAAAACATCGATTAAGCGCACTTTAGTATCAGGGTAGCCCGTGTGAATAGGCACTGCGGCATATTCAGTGCTGTTGACTTCGCGTACTTGATCCATTGCAGTTTCCCATGCCCATGTTTTCCATACACATTGAATTAAACGTTGGTCGTCATCGATTAATTGTCCAATACTGTTCCAATAGATCCCATCTAAGCCTTTAAGTATTTTGCTCTCAATACCCGCTAAGGTTAACGCTTTTTGCATGAATAATGCGTGATAATCTTCCTCTGCATCATCATCTTGCATGATATGCACAAAATCGTACTCTTGGCTGTATTTCCATACACTAGCAAGTTCATTAAGTAGATCTTCTGCTGGACTATTTTCAGTAATATCCCCCCCTTGTTCAGCCCATTTTTGAATGATCAAACACGCCTCTGTATGACAAGATGCGGAATCAGCATTGTATTCATACACCTTCAACCCATCTTCAGACATGCAGAAATCAAGGCGACCCGTTAACATGCTATGACGGTGTTTTTGCCACGATAATCGTAAACGAGGCCAGAGTATTTTCGGAATATCAAACAGTTCAAGTAAGCTATCGTCTTGCAATACTTTATCTGTGGCGTGTAAGTACATTAAATGCAATTCGTTGGTTGCTTTGGCTAATTCATGTTCAGCGCTTTCAGATATGGTGAAATAACGGTAAATATCATCGTTAAGTAACTGGTTGCTATTCGCTTGCTGGTAAGTTAATTCAAGCGGATCGGTTTCATCTAACCAAGGGCTTGAAAATTGTGCTTGGTTATCACGATAACGACATTGAATATTCAGCAACTGTGGTGAAGGAGAGGGTTGAGGTAAACAGTCATGTGCTTCAATGTTATAAGCCATCCAGCCTAAAATTTCAGAATCATCAAAAGTATCTTTAATGGTGTAGCAACCGTTTTCAACTTGTAAGGTTAATTCTCGAGTCCATTGTTGACCTAATGGCAGTGGCTCAAAGGTGACGTTTTGCTCTGCGATCATCACCTTATTATCGATAATTTGAGTAATAATGGCAACATGACCGGTATCTTGAAATTCACCGCCTTTTTGCCATATCAACAATGAACCTGCGACAGGCGCTTGGCGAGAACCATTAGCAAATGCATAAAGCGGTAAGATTTTATCGTTAACGACTTGGCGTAAGAAACGCAACGAAAAAATCTCATACGCCATACCAACATCGGTAAAGACCAAGCCATAATTGATATATAAAAAACGGCGTGCAAACTCAACACATTGCCATTTATAGCCCATGTATTCACCATGCACATAGCTACGCATGGCAGAATCATCAGCGTATTCATTTTCATTAATGGTGTTGTAATCAGAAGAGTAAATCGCAATACCTCCAGGGGCATAGCCCAATAAAGTACCGAAAGGAGCATTATTTGAAGTGTTGTTTGTGTTCATTATCTTGGCCTAGTTGATGAGTTAACTTTGTACGACCGATGATGTGGCTCAGAGTATTGAGCAAGTAAAGTATGCATTCGCATCAGGGGGAGTATAGAAAGAATAATTTTTTAATAAGCTAAAACTTTCATAACTCGTTTTCAATGAAGAATATGAAATTGTAATTATCTTTCAATGATTTGAATTATTAATGCAATTGAAGAGTATTTGAGAGTGATTAAAAATCAACATCAGTCGCAGTTTATAACAGCGTTTTTTATTATGATGGATTTAGATCGAGCTTATCTTTTCAAAGGGACTGAAAATGACAAACAAAAAACAAAGAGATATCGAAAAACAATATTCAAATGCTGAGTTTGCTGCCAAGTTGCGTCGTTTGGCTGATGCAGTAGAAAACGGCACACGGTTTGAGATTCAAATAGCAGGTGAGCGCATTTACGTACCTGTTGATGCTGAATATAGTGTAGAGCATGAGCGTGAAGGGAATGAAGAAGAAATCGAGTTTCAAATTAAATGGCGTAATGATTAAGAGCTAATAATGAAAAACAGAACCGTTGTTACATTATGTTGTTGTGCAGCATTGCTATTTTCTATTAAGAGTGCAACTGCTGTCAATAATGATATTACTTGGGTTAGTCCAACAATTCTTGATTTAAAACAAGCGCATAATCTTTGCCCATTAATTAAAAAATCAGCCAATACCTTTATTAAAGAAACCAATGATGCAATCAAAGAGGGTCTAACGATAGTTGAGCCGTCTTTATATCAATGGCCTTTACAGATAGACGGGAAACCTTATCTCGCGGTGCAATATTCTTCATCTATATACTGTGGTTCACGAGGTTGTAGTACTTACCTTTATGCGCTTAACGGCAGCGAGTGTACTGAATTAGATTTTCCTCATATTTCTCAGCAAGATATTGGTGTGAAAGGTGATCACCTCTACGTTCAAGGCGATCGTTGTGGTATTTGGTCACTGGCCGATGAACTCCACTATGTGATTAATCTGCCAAATTGCGACGATGATAAAGAGTGGGATTTATCGACAGTTAAAACCTTTGGTGATTACACTGTAGCGCAGTCTTATCCAGAGGGATCTGGTAGTTATGTTGGCAAAATGGCATATGTGCAAGTAGGTGGTACACGACAAACACTCACGTTTGAAGCGAATGAAGCAACAGGTTGGTTAACTTATAATGTGGATGGCAAAGTCGTGCAGTTAATTATTGATAACGATTTTATCAGTGATTCACAGCTTGATATAAACGTAATGAGTTTAATAAAAAATGCCCACAAGATGAGTGTTGTAGTTGATAACACAGTCTATGACGTATCAACCAAAGGATCGGGTGCAACCATGATTTACTTGAATGAATTTCCACGCTGGGTGGAGCGAGTAAAGTAAATCTAAAAGGATTATAACATTGTATTTCAACCAATAAATTATATTAAGAAGTGATAATTTTTACAGTAAAAGAGTTTGTTGCTGGTGGAATGGTTTATTTTGAGGAGGTAGTTAAAATATATGGCTGTCCAGAAATCTTTTTTTGCAATATAAGCGTAAATCATAAGAATAAGCGTCTAGACTGTAATTATTCAGATTAATGCTAGAGGTTTATATGTTAAAAATATCACTTATATCTGTGCTGATATTAGGTTCTTTGCAAGTGTTTGCAGAAAAACCTATGGATAATGCTATTACTGCTATGTGTGATAACTTAAAAAGGTGCACCATTGAACATTTAGAAATGAAGCAAAAAGTTGATGATAAAGGCAAGGCATTGATTGTTGGAGCGTTTGATAAGAAATGCGATTCGATGAAAAGCCACTATCATCATTATATAGAGCACAATCCAGAGATTCATGATGATGCTGTTGCATGTATACATCGTCTATCTACATCAAGTTGTGAGGATTTATTGAACGATAAAGAAGATGCAAATTGTTTAACATTTACAAAAGATAAATAATAGAAATAGTGTTGAGTAAAATAAGAGAGGCTAACTGGTAACATCTCTTATTGTATTTTTGAATGATATTACTGCTTATTTCTGATACTGATCCAAATCAAACAATTTATCTCGAATTGCCCAGAAGCGGCCACTTTTGCGGGCAATAATAATTTCTGGCGGTCGTAATCGGTGTTCATTGTTTGCAACTTTTGTTGGGGCGGTATCAGTAAAAGGACGATGTCTATCGACTAAGTGTGGGTTAATAAACTTAGTTAGAAAATCATTCTTTTGGGTTTTGGTTGATAACTGCCAAATCTCGTTAATCTCGTTGTCTTCATCGCCAATATAAACCACTTTAAGTTGTGGCTTACCAAACTTGTTTTTCCCCGGCTCTAAACGCATGTCGGTACACTTCATGATCATCGCGTCTTTAAGTTTTAATGCTTCACGCAGTTTCTTATCTGGATCCACCATCACTGCATCGCATTGATGGCAACGTCGAGCTGCAATATCGTTATCAGCGCCGCATTCTTCGCAATATTTAGCGCGGAAACGGTAACCACATTCTTCACGCTCACCAGTGTCATCATCTTCAAAATAGCCTTGGCAACGACGACCGTAATGCTCAACCAGAAAACCTGCAGGATCAAGTTTGCCCCAAAAACTATTATTGAAACCGCAGGCAGGGCAGGGAACCATCACTACTTCACTGTCGCTATTGGGTTTAGGATCGCCTACTTCTGGTTGGTAGAGATCGTAACAGTTACCCGCATATTCAAGAATTAGGCAGTCTTTTTTACCTTCAAATAATCGTAAACCACGACCAACGATTTGTTGATAAAGGCTGATTGATTCTGTTGGGCGTAACACGGCGATTAAATCGACATGGGGCGCATCAAAACCGGTGGTTAATACCGAGACGTTAACCAAATATTTGATTTTTTGTGCTTTAAAATCATTAATGATCCGATCTCGCTCATCAAGAGGGGTATCGCCGATGACAAGTGCTGCATTTTCATGAGCAAGGTATCCCATGATTTCTTGAGCATGATTAACGGTCGAAGCAAAAATCATGATCCCACGGCGCTCTTTTGCATAATCAATCACTTGATCAATGATCATCGGTGTTGCGCGACCTGATTGTTCTATCACACTATCAAGATCGGCTTCTTTATAATGACCGGTATTTGATGGTGTCAGTGATGAGAAATCATAGCCTAATACAGCCATATCCATGACCTTTGGCTCAGTTAAAAAGCCTTCATCAAGTAGGTAACGGATGGGTAATTCAAAAATACAATCTCGAAAGAAGCGCTCTGACTCGGTTTTTACTTGGCCTCGAGTGTGATATTTATAAATCCAACCCATGCCTAATCGATAAGGTGTGGCTGTTAGTCCAAGCACTTTGATATTGGGATTGACAGTTTGTACGTGTTTTATGACTTTACGATAAGCACTGTTTTCATCATCAGGCACGCGGTGACATTCATCGATAACTAATAAAGAGAATTGTTCTTTAAATTTATCGAGGCTATTTGCCATTGATTGTACAGAAGCAAAAACGACCTGCTGATCGGTTTCTTTTCGGCCTAAACCTGCGGAAAAAATAGCGGCTTTAAGGCCATAGCTTTCATACTTTGCGTGGTTTTGTTCAACTAATTCTTTTACATGAGTAAGCACTAAAACGCGGCCACGAGCAATACGGGCTAATTCTGCGACGACCAGACTTTTACCAGCCCCTGTTGGTAATGCAAGTACGGCGGGAGAGCTATGTTTACGAAAGTAATGTAGGGTAGCGTTAACACTATCTTGTTGGTAAGGGCGTAAAGTATACATATTGTAAATCTGCTACAAATAAACTTTGACTAGTGTACATTTAACCAGTGGTTTAGCAAGTCAATAGGTTGATTTTATCATGCTGAAGACACTTAAAATTCAACAGCAATATTTAACTTATGCTGCTTTGGTTAGACTTGCGATAACTGTTGATATTGATAGGCGTTTTGACTGACCTCTTTTAAATAACAGCAATGATTGTACGTTGCTATTGTTGGACAACTAGCTTGTGGTTGGCTTGTCATTTTTCCCAATCGCTTCAAGTATCCCATTCTGTATAGTTGTGGTATTTGTTTAGATTTTTGACAAGCAGCGGAGTGTTGTTTAAATACCGTTTCGTCAAGGCCGATAATAATGGCTTTTTTTATTTGTTTTTATTGGGGTTAAGTTCTCGTTAAGCTGTTGTTGAGCAGACTTATAAGTCTGTAATTGTAGAGCCATAATTTCAGCAGAGTGCTGTAGGTTGCGTAGTCCCATTTCGTATTGTTTTATATTGTAATGGGTGTCTGCGGCAAATACTGAGGAACAACTTAAAACAAACAGCAGAGAAGCGATAGAAAACGAATTGCGCATTGGTTAAACCTATTCCTAATTGAGATGTATCGAAACGGGTAGGCTTGTAGATTAATGTGTCATTTATATTATGAGTGATAACAAATATCATAATGTGAACTGTCAAGAAGATATTCAGCTATTTAGCGTAGTTCAATGTGCTGTTATTGAATTTATATATTGCACAAATATAGTAATATACTCATTAATAATAATGTTACATTGTAACTAAGCTATGATTTTTACTTATAATTAAAAAATTACGACCAATGCTTTATATTTTTAGAATTATTATTATTTTATCGGCATTTTTATCATGGTATGCCGCTGCTTCGACAACAAAAACGACTGTTCATACGAAAGTGCATCATGCTCGCATTTATCGTCATTACTCACATAAACACCAAGGACATTTGATACACCACCATACAGGGCATGTGTATAAGAAGCACCATCACTTAACAAAGCAACAAGAATTGCACCATACACGGCATGTGCATAAGAAGTACCATCACTTAACAAAGCAACAAGAATTACGCCATTTACGGCTTGTTAGACATAAAATTTTTCATGCATATTATGGCTGGAAGGGAACGCCTTACTATTTTGGTGGTTCAAGCCATCGAGGGATTGATTGTTCGGCATTTGTTATGAAAATGTATCGCCAAGTTTTTCATCGTTATCTGCCTAGAACAACGTTAGGTCAGGTAAAGTTAGGACGGCGTGTTCGTAAAGATCAAGCTAAGTTAGGGGATTTAGTCTTTTTTAAAACAGGCCATAATGAGAGACATGTTGGTATTTATCTTTCTCATGGGGATTTTATGAATTCTGCTAGTTCGCGTGGAGTGTCGATTTCAAATTTACATCATATTTATTGGCAGCGACATTTTTGGCAAATTAGGCGATTAGTGACAATATAAGTAGTTATAAAAACGGAAGCTCTTGAGCTTCCGTTTTTTATGGTTGTGATATAGGATTTGTCTATGGTTTCGTCCATATTCGTGTATTGAGATCTAATTCATCAACGATATTAATCACAAACTGAAGATCATAATAAATCGATGCAATAAAGGTTAAAGAGTCTGCTTGCTGAAATAACTTGGGCTCAAAGTAGTTTTTCGAGCTTGAAATTGCGATATAGAGATGATCATTAACAAATGAAAAAGCAATCGTATGTTCAGAGCGGTTACTGAAATTAATCAGTCGTTGTATCATTGCAGGTGAGAGTAGATAACGTGCTTCGACTTGATCGTTACTATATACATTAAAAAGTTTAGAAAATTCAGGATCTTCGAGAATAACCTGTTGTTGGTTATTAGTGAATATATCTGATAGCTTTTGACCCATAGCAGAAAAAATATTGTGGTTATTGGGCATGATGGTTGTTTGACCAGAAAAGTGCTTATTTGCATCAGCAATGAAAAAAAGCCCTTTAAAAATAGTATGCCATTGATCTTGGTTCTTGCCGCTATTATCACGACTTTGAGTTTTATATTCTGTATGTAACTCAGAAAAGCGCAAATGGGTTTTATCTAGTTGACCTTCAATAAGATCTTCACCCCGATAACGATCATATTGACGACCAAAAAGAGCGCTGTTTTTGTAATCTTGTTCATCAATACATTGTGTTGGTTGATAGCTAAAGCTGCTATCAATAGAGCTAATGAGCTTAGTAACTATTTTATGTTTATAATCTTTTTTATATTGATCCCAACGTTTGCTATATAAACGATGCATAACAATCGCAATGATAATCGAAAAAATAATACCAAAGGCTTGTAAATCATACATAAAACTCAAGGGAATAACAGTTACGGCAAATCCAATTCCAATTACTAATGATAGCCAATATTGTTTGATGACGTTTTTACGATCATGATCAAGTGCTTCAAGTTGTGGCTTCAGATGCATTTCATAAAGTACAGTAAGCTTACTATCCATGGGCGATCATGTCCTATTGCTTAAATAAACGCGCAGCATCAATATTGGCACGCTCGGTGTCAGCAATTTCAAATAACGGTAGTATTGTTAGGCGCATTTGTTGAGCAATGATACTTGATGGGAACATTTCAATGCCATTGTTATAGCGTGTTACTGCCGCATTAAAACTCCGTCGTGCCGCTGATATTTGCTCTTCTGTTTCGTTAATTGAGCGCATGAGTAATTCTATATTTTGATTGGCTTTAAGCTCGGGGTAGGCTTCGACTGCGACTTTGAAGTGAGAAACTGCTGCAGAGATTTTTTTATCTAGCTGTGGCTTATTTACTGACTCAATTTGAGTTGATTGTTGGCGTAATGCGGTGAGTTCTACAAGCACAGATTGTTCATGTTTCATATAGGCTTTGGTGGTTTCAATTAAATTAGGTAATAAATCAAACCGCTTTTTAAGCATGACATCGATACTGGCTTCTGCATTAGCCACTTGATTTTTTTTACTGATGAGGCTGTTGCGCATTGCTACATATAACAGCGCAATCAATACCACAAAGATAATTATACCTATTAGCATTTCTATTTTCCTTTATATAAACCAGCAAGCAAAAATAATGATTGTTATAGCTAGCCGTAAGGTTACGCTCTAGTTATAACGAAAAAAGCCTTGTCAAAACAAGGCTTAAATTCAGATTTATTATTATTATTAGGTCTATTTATGAAATAGCAGTAAGAGCAATATGGGATTCAGTAAGGATTTTTGTCATCATGCAAAACTGACGACGGGGTGTAAATCCATGCTTTTCATAGAAATTACGCGCTCCGGCGTTACCAATATTCACTTCGAGCGATAATGCTTTAACACTATCTTGAATCACTAATGTTTCTAGCTGTGGTAATAACTCAGTACCGATACCATGCTGACGCCACTCTGATTTCAAATAGAATTGATCGATTAAGCCAATTTTTCCGCCATGCTCAAGACTAAAGCTATAACTGACGATAATATGACCAGCGATATATTTCATACCATGCTGTTCGACCTCAATGAACCATGCTTGTCCTAATTCTGGGTCATTTAATAATTGTTTAACGGCCTGTGTTGTTTGTTCCGCTTTTTGAGGTAAAGCTTCATAGTCAAACAATTCATCTATTAATTTGAGAAATTTATTTAGCGAAGAAAGTGTTGGTGTGCTGAGAGAAATATTCATACTGAGTCCCTAAGTTAAACCCTTATCTTTGAAGGCTTTATTGATTACAACGTGTAAGTAAGTTGTTGTATTTGCATAGAGTGAATGTTTTTTTAATTTGTAATCTAGCAGATATATGACAATAGAGTCATAGAAATGTTCATATTTTTGATGAAATGGCATTAAATTTAACAATTTTCATTTTAAAATCAGGTGTTATTACAAAGTGCTCACCGTATGAATGTTGAGGAAAACAAAGTTTTTAATGCATCTGTGTGATTTGCTTCCTATAATACCGACCCATTTGTAAGTAGCGGAGCCAGTCAATGAGGCTTGATAAATTCTTAGGTACCACTTTAGGTATCACCCGTAGAGAAGCCGGTAAACTTCTTCGTGACAAAATGATTGAAGTTGATGGCGAAATAGTTCGTAGTGCTTCTTTCTCTGTCGGTGATGATAACGACGTAGAATTTAACGGTCGTCCACTTCGGCTACAAGGGCCTCGTTACTTCATGTTGAATAAGCCTCAGGGTTTTGTTTGTTCACATGTTGATGATTTCAATCCTACTGTTTTTGTATTGTTCGATGAAGTAAGCCCTGAGAAAATGCATGTTGCTGGTCGTTTGGACAGTGATACAACAGGCTTAACGTTATTAACTGATGATGGTCAATGGTCACACCGCATTACTTCACCGCGGCATGTGTGTGAGAAAGTGTATTTTGTAGAAACCGCGGATCCTATTGTTGCGGAGAATATTGCTCAATTTGAAGCAGGCGTACAATTAAATGGTGAAGATGGACTTACTCGCCCTGCAAAATTAGAAATTGTTGGTGAGCGAGAAGGGGTGTTAACCATCACTGAAGGTAAATATCACCAAGTGAAGCGTATGTTTGCAGCTGTTGGTAACCGTGTGGTTGGTTTACATCGTGAACGAGTAGGCGCAGTTGAGTTAGATGAAGATCTTGAACCTGGTCAATACCGCCCATTAACGGCTGAAGAAGTTGCGTCATTTCTAGCGAAATAGCATTATTCGTGATGGAGTGATACCAAGAAAGCATAAGCATTATTGTTTATGCTTTTTTTTATACTTGAAATATGAAATGATTATTATTCTCTTATTTTAAGGTAAGTTAGAAATTTTTTATTTCTTATTAGGAAAGAATGAATACCATTTTTTAGCGTACAATAGGTTCATTGTCTCTTTCATAGCAATTATATCCTGCTTATCGTTGTTATCTTATAAAAGAATATTTATGACTCAACAAGCCTCATCTAAATTGAGTTTACAGCTCATTCTCATTCTCGGTGCAATTGCGGCTTTAACTCCTTTTGCTATCGATATGTATTTACCGGCAATGCCTAGTATTGCTAAAGACTTTTTGGTGTCGCCAAGTGCCGTTCAAGTTACATTAACGGCATATACTGCGGGCTTTGCCTTTGGTCAGCTCATTCATGGCCCGTTAGCGGACAGTTATGGTCGTCGGCCGATGTTGATTGCGGGGACGGTAAGCTTCTTAGTCTTAACAATTTTAGGCGCGTTAAGTACCAATATTAATGAATTAACCATTATTCGAGTGGCGCAAGGTTTTGCTGGCGCTGCTGCAGCGGTGATTATTGGTGCCTTGGTGCGTGATATGTTTGAACGTGAAGAATTTTCACGAACAATGTCGTTTGTTACTTTAGTGATGACGATTGCACCGCTAATTGCGCCAGTTTTAGGTGGTCATCTTTCTGTATGGTTTGGTTGGCGTGCTGTTTTTTGGGCATTGGCTATTTTTGCCGTTATTGTGCTGATCTCGATACTGTTTAAAATTAAAGAGACATTGCCGAAAGAAAAACGGATGCCATTTCATATCTCGTCAATTCTTAAAAACTATAAACGATTACTATCAAATCCAGTTGCCTTTGGCTTAATTTGCTGCAGCGGCTTTTCTTTTGCAGGTATGTTTACGTTTTTAACTGCCGGTGCATTTGTTTACATCGATATTTACGGTATTAGTGTCGAGAATTTTGGCTATTATTTTTGTTTAAACATTCTTTGCATGATTCTATTTACAAGCATTAATGGCCGTTTTGTAAAGCGCAAGGGTACACATTGGATGTTACGCTTTGGCTTGATAATTCAATTAATTGCCGGCGTATTGTTACTTATTGGGCAATGGTTAGATTTGGGACTATGGGGAGTGGTTATTCCCGTTGCATTATTTATTGGTACACTTTCTACTATCGGTAGTAATACCATGGCATGTTTATTATCGAGTTATCCTCAAATGGCGGGTACGGCTTCATCTTTAGGTGGAACGTTCCGGTTTGGTATTGGTTCGATTGTTGGTGGGCTGGTTGCTTTAATGCCAGACAGTAATGCATGGCCAATGGCATTGACGATGGCATCATGTGCTATATTATCAGCTGGTTTTTATTGGTTCCTTGCACGCACAGCTTAGAGGTTGTGTCGTGGTTTGATATTTTTGGATTGTTTGAAATAAATCATGACCATTTTTTTTAATGAAATTTACAATGTAGTTAGTAGTGGATTAACCGCCTTACAAGAAGCGCAAGCAACAGGTAAAGCACAGAAAAATCCTGTCAGTGAAAGTATTTTTTTAAGCGCTTGGGTAACAAAAGTACTTAAACAACATAGCTTTGATCGTTGTGTCGTGAAAACACTGCAAGAATGGCAACAGCAATCACGTACGATGGGTAAAAATGCACAACTAAAACTGCATTTTTCGCGTTTAGCTGATACTTACGCGCAGGTAACCAATGAGCAAGGTCAATCAACCGTTATTACGCCTGCGGTGATGACAACGTTTTATACTGCGCTAGAACAGCAAGATTGGTTAGTAACCAATGAATATGAAGTCAATCGTAAGGTTAGCCATCATACAGATGGTAAAGCATCGTTAGTGGTTTGTTGTGCTCAGTATGCCGAAGCAATGGGTGATGGTGACGAGTTAGTTAAACCTTTATCTTTATATGTACGTGGTAATGCGCAGCAATTTATTGATATTGCTTACCAACATGGCATTTTGCTTTATAAAATTACTGATTATAAGTCGAAAGTTAAGTTTCATGGTGAGTATGTGATTTACCCGCATAATGCTGGTGGACATCTGCCTGAGCTACCAACAGCGACGCTTTAATCGTTATTACTGATATACATAAGTGCCGTATGTGTTAACCACGCATACGGCATTTTTTATCGTTTAATGTATCTGCCTCGTTGATAACTATATTGCGTTACGTGCTAGTGTTAACTTAGTGAACAGTTGTTTAATGATGACCAGTACTAAACAACAACCGCCACAAGTTAATAGTGTGATGGCTAAATTACCTGTTGATGCGGCAAAATCTAATCCAATACCAATAATGAGGTAATAGGATAATCCTAATAAAGCACCCGCGCTGCCAAGGTGGTTACGATAATTGACTAAAGCGGTACTAAATAGATTTGGTAAAGTAAGACCAAAAGCAACAGAAACTAAAGCCATTGGAATAAAGAACCAAATTGTATCTTGTAATAGGTAAACCCCGCTACCTGAGACAACCATCAGTATCATCGCGATAAAAACAATAACATCACCGTTTAGTTTATAGTGAATTAGCTTTATATTAATCAGTGATCCTAATATCGAACCAAAGGCTAAAACAAAACCGGTATAACCAAATAGTTTTACACTTGCCCCCAGTTGCTCAAACATAAATGGAGCAATACTGTAGTATGAAAAGAGTGCCACGTTAGCCAATCCGATCATTAATGTAATGTACCAAATATGACTATCACGGATCATTTTATTGGCTACAGAGAGCAAGCTATCACGTTTAATGTGTTTAGGTTTAGTTTCAGGTAGCTGAAGACTTGACCAGATAAATAACAGGGTGATGAGTACAATCATTGCCGCGAATACCCAAGTATAACCACCATGGTCTGTTAGCCAACTGCCGATCATCATACCGAGTACTGGGCTAATCCCAACTGATGTTGCCGCAATTGAGAATAGTCGCGATAATTCAAGGCCTTCAAAGCTGTCTCTTAAAATCGTTTGAGTACATACAGAGCCGACTGCAGCGCCAAATGCGCAAGCTCCAAAACCATATAAAAATAGATCAAAGTTAGGTGCTAAATAAGTTGCTATCGCGGCAGTAATAAATAGTGCTAATCCAGCTAACGTTGAACGACGGCGACCAATGATGTCGCATAACGTTCCCCAAAAAACGACACCCAAAGCAAAAGCGATAAAAAAGATGGATAAACCTTGAGCTGCATTTTCAGCACTAACAGCAAAATGATTTTTAATCGATGTTAGTGCGGGGCTATACATGGTTTCAATAAGTTGTGGAAACATCAATAGCGCAATGGCTAACGGTGTTGATATTTTTTTTATATTCATTTTCTATATCCTGTTTATGCAGTAATACCTCACTTATATTCATGCTTATATTCACAACGTTGAAAAAGTGAATATATTTGCAATTAATAATAATGTTGGTGTTACTGTTATTTCAATATGGAAAATTATATAGTGTTTAAATATGGTGTAATATTAACATCGGGACGTTATATATCACTTTAAGGACAAATTGATAAGGATAGTCAAATGGCTTACATTTCGATAGAACAACAGTTTTGTGCAGACGATTATAATGGCTTAGTGATTGGGCTTGCAGCTGATTTAGGTAATCATGATTCAGGTGAGCATCGGCATAATAAAGATCAGTTATTGTTCTCACATCATGGTTGTATGGTGATTACCTTAGAAGGGGTTAAGTGTGTATTGCCACCAATGAGAGCGGCATGGATACCTGCTGGCGTGTTACATAATGCCCAAATGAACAACGTAACCCATTATCGTTCATTGTATTTTGATCAAGTATTACAACCACAACTTAGTCGTGAGATGAAGATCATCGATATTAATCCGTTGATGTCGGCATTACTTGAAAGAATGGCATATTGGCCATTTGACAAACCTAATCAGGAGCAATTAAATACTGTTAACCTGTTGATAGAGGAACTAAATTTTGCAACTGATAGTCATTTGAATTTACCTCTACCACACGATATACGATTACAGCAATGGCTAGCCGATATTAATCACCCTGACTTTTTAGCTCCGAGTTTAGCTCAGTTAAGTCAGCTTGTAGGCGCAAGCCAAAAGACAATAACCCGCATTTTCAATAAAGAAACAGGCATGCCATATCAAAGTTGGCGTCAGCAGTGGCGGTTGTTAGCTGCGATTGAATTGCTTGTACAAGGACAGCGGATTTCAGATATTTCATATCGACTTAATTTTGCTAATGACAGTGCGTTTATTTACTTCTTTCGTCAAAAAACGGGATTTACGCCACTTAATTTTATGATTGAACTTAAATAATAAATCTTGCATCCTAGAACAGTTATTAAATATAGAATGCTAAAATTAGCCAATATTGACTGATTTTTTATGGCAACTTAACTATAATTAAGCACCAAAACCGCTTGATATATTATGTAATAAAAAATTGATATAAGGCTCTCATCTTGATGGTTTTTAAGTTGAATATTCATCTTTATAAGTCATGATAATCTTATTAATTACTATAAATGATATTGTTATTATGCAATTAATATAAATATTACTAAGGCTAACAGAATAATAAGGATATCCATGCCTGTTTGTTGTACTAAATATAAAAATGAACATATTTCTATACCTTTGATTTTATCATTTGATGAAACATTAACTTTTTTTCCATTTGTATTGGAATTTTATGACTGGCGTGACGGTCTTGCTATGTATCGTGCTTATCCTGATGGCCATCGAGAATTATTGGAAGGAAGTTGTTCGTTTTATATCGAGCATATAGAGTCATTAGCAGGCGGTAAAGCATGGATTGACAGTATTCCAACACAGCTGGTGAATAAAGCTCGTGCATATGCTGATCTTGGTGTTTATATGCTAAAAATTGCGGCAATGAGCGCTAAAGCACGCCATTTATTATCCCAACGACCAATATTACTTTATCTGATGTGTGAGCGTTATCCCTTAGATCATGAGCAGGTTGTCTCTTTATGTGAATTGGGACAGCGGCAGATATTAGCCCATTTAGGCTTAGCATCATGCCGCTCAGCATTACGGTTTATTGATCGTATTCAAAGTGATTTTTCTACCCGTTCGATTGTGATCGTTATTCATCGCTTATTAGATCCACAAACCAAGCCATTTATATTGTTCCGCCATTATCAGACCATTACCACGCTAACCTTGCAAGTTTATTTACAATGGCCAACGCTAACAGGCACTAAATTAGGCTTTTATTTAATTAAAGCCTCGCAACGAGAAAGACTACAAATTAATCAAATCTTGTCGGATGTATTTCAATTAGGCTATCGAGTGCTTGATGTCGATTCAGTGCGACGTATTCATGCTGCAACATCATATGATGAGCTGAAACAATTACATGATCGTTGGCTTATCGCACAGCGAACAGCTAAGTTTGTGCCTGATCCGAGTTGCGACAAAGCGTATGATATTCCTTTTGCTGGTAACAGTAATATTGTGCCAATTCGCAATTACCAGCAACTTGAATCTGAAGGTATTGAACAAAATCACTATGTTGCTATTTACCACCATCGCATTATTAAAGGTGAATATCTGGTGTATAAAATGCATATGCCGGAAAGAGTAACGATTGGTTTAAAGCGCCATTATTTAGCCAATGGTAGGGCGAGTGATATCTATACAGTTGATCAAATTCAAGCCCGTAATAATCGTATGCCATCTTATGAAACCTTAGAAACGGTTTACGGTTGGTTAGACAGCATGAAGTCGGTTAAGCCATAATGCGGCTTGAATTTATTATTCTATGCGTAAAGGAAATGCATGCGGTTACTTCACTTAATTAAACGTTATGCCCCGACAGAAGAAAAAGCGCCGCATTGTCATAACGATTTTGTCCAACTTTTCTATATCCACCAAGGTTGCGGTATTGCTAGAACAGAAGACAAAAGCATTTTAGCTGTTGGCGGCCAGCTTATTTGGGTGCCACTAAATCATCGTCATCATTTAAAACTACTAAAAGATTCCTGCTTAAGCATTATTCACGCATCTCCTAATGTTATTCCATATTTCCATGATGAGATGGGGATCATATCGACTAACCGCTTAATGGTACAGGTGATGGCTGAAATTGAGGCGCAAAGTGCTGATTGTGAAAAAGATTATGATAGCAATAGCGATATTCAACACCATTATTTAGCAGTATTTGTTGATCAACTTAAGAAGCAAAGCTATCAAAACGATATTTATCAAAGTAATCAGGATATTGATAAACGGTTATTACCGATCATTGAAGCTTTAACCTTACAACCAGATATTAAACTATCTTTAGATCGCTTTGCTGAGCATTGCGGCGCATCTTCTCGTACCCTCAATCGTCTATTTATAAGTACCTTTGATCAGCCTTTTCGTGAAATAAGGCAGCAATTAGTGATGGAGAAAGCATGGCAGTTAAGTCGATCAGGTGTTGCGCATACGAATATTGCATTAGATTTAGGTTACAACAGCTTATCTGCCTTTTCTCATGCCTTTAATCGTTTTAAACAAGATAAAGCTAGCCACAAGTTGGCGAAAAATCGCAATCCGTTGGCGTTCGTTCAACAACAATAGTAACCGTAGAACTTTAAAATAAAGGCATCAACTAAGGAGATTGTTTTCATGTCTTTACTACGTTTACTCTCTATCAGTTTATTAATGGCGTGCAGCTATTTCTTTGCCTCTGATATGTATGCACCTAGTTTACCAGTGATGTCTGAGGCGCTGAATGTGTCATCGACAGCAGTACAACAAACGGTGAGTGCGTTCTTTATTGCATTAGGTTTAAGCCAATTAGTCTGTGGTGCTGTCGCAGAACGTTTTGGTCGTCGTCCGATCGCGATATTAGGTGCAGCAGTATTCATTATCGGTTCAGCCCTTTGTTTACACGCAGATCAACTATCAAGTTTAATTCTTGGACGTATCGTGCAGGGTATTGGTGTTGGATCGTTATTTTTATTATGCCGAACCATAATGCAAGACTCATTGACGAAAGATCAGTTAGTGGATGTTATGTCATGGTTTAGTATTTTATTTATGTGTTTACCCGCGTCGACGCCTGCGATTGGCGGTTATTTAGAAAGTCATTTTGGTTGGCATAGTAGTTTCTGGTTTATGTTGGGATTAGCGGGACTACTGTTTGTGGTTATTATTTTTGGTTTAAAAGAAACCCACTTAGAAAAGAATATTCATGCAACAAAACTAACAGTTATTGCTCGTGATTACACTATGATAGCAACCAACACCCAGTTTTTACGCTATTTAATTATGATGGTGATGGCAAATGGCGGCGCACTGGTGTTTTATTTGATGGGCGCGTTTATTGCTAAAGATCAATACCATTTACCGGCGCAATATTTTGGTCTTTCTTCATTGTTATTAATTAGTTGTAGTTTGTGTGCCCGTATTTTTTATATTCGTTTTCTAAAATATACCCAGACAGAAGGTCGAATCATTAAAGTAGCAAGTTATATTATGTTGCTTGGTGCGCTGACGATAATATCGAATACCGTGTTTCACAGCATGGTGATGATTATGATCGGTATGGGCATCTATTGTTTTGGTGCTGGTTTAACAACCTCGGTTGTGGCAGTCAACGCACTGTATTTATTTCCTGAGCATAAAGGACAAACGGGGGCACTGTTTGGTTCATTACAAATGGTTGGGATCTTTACGTTAACTTTTATTGTTAGTCATTTAGCAAGTGTTGAGTGGATGATGGCATGTGTACTCATTACTATGGCGTTAGTGAATATTTCAGTACAACGCTGGTGGAATGATAATTCATTAGTTTTAAGGAAAAGTGGTTGTTAGCGAAAGCTTCAACTGAAAAACGCCCTGATCTAGAATTATAGAAAAGCAGATAGGGCGTTTTTTATATCAAGATCTTTTTTATATTGCTTTAATCAAGATCGCTACGTTTTAAGATCAAATTTGGGTTCGGGCAGTTATTGCGGTAGAACGTCAGCTCTGCAGGATCCACCACACCAATATAATCATCTTTATTTGTTCCCATATCCTCAATGATTTGTAAGTGCAGGTGAGGGGCCCAACCGCCATTTTCTGCTGTTGTACCCACTGCGGTAAATTGTTCTCCAGCGGTAATAATATCACCGATGTTTAATGTGGCATGTGCTGCTTGATGTAAGTGACCATATAGAGTGAAAAAAGTTATTCCTTCAAGCTGATGGCGTAAAATAACCGTTGGGCCATAATCCCCGTCACCTTGGTGATTAGCAATGCTATGTACTGTACCGTTGAGCGGTGCAAAGACAGGCGTAAGTGCTGCAACACCTAAATCGATACCCATATGAACAGTGCGATTTTGATTGTCACTAAAGTTAGCTTTATCTTGATAAATCAGACGCTGTTCTGCGTAACGGCCAATCACAATTTCAGCATCAATAGCTGTAGCTTGGCGGACTATTTCATCGGCAAAGCTGTGATCTGCGGTGACATTTTTCCAAAGTTCACTACTTGGTGAAAGATCGACGATTAATCCGCAGCCAAATTGGAGTGTTGGTGAAATAACGGGGTGAAAACAATGTGCAGCAAGTGTGCGAGCTAATGATGTCATCAGCAATGTCCTTGTTAAAGATATTAATAAGCAGCAACAGTAACTGTCGCTTTTTTACGTGGCACTAAAATCATTGCAATTAAATACCCGATAGCGGCAATTGCTGTCGGTAGAATTAAATCAATGTTTACAAATACACTGGTTAAATAACCACTTAATGTCCAGGCTAAACCTACCATTGCACTAGACAGTGCCATGACCCACCCTTGATCGGCCTCACTGGCTCTATCTGATAATGCTGTAATGTAAAACGGAAATGAAATCGCAACCATCACCGCAGTAAATATCATCGCTGCAATATGGGTATTTGGTGTTGGTGTAATAGCTAAAAGAACCATACCCATTGCAGCAAAAAGGGTGGTGATACGTAAGGCCGTATGCACATTAATACGCGCGAGAATAATGCGTGGAAGCAGTAATAATGAGCTGATCATGACCACACCAATTGCCATCATGAAATATTGGTAGAAGCTACTTTCAACGCTGATATTCCATTTTTGTGGAAAAATAAACGCAATGTTTTGAAAGTATAAACTCCAACTAAATTGACAAATAAACACAATCGCTAAACAAGGTAATAAACCGGCTTGGCTGCGCTTTAATGGTGCGATAAAAGAAAGAGGGTTCTCATTATTTAACGACATTTGAGCAGGTAATCGCACTAAATTCAATAAGATGAGACAAACAATAGCAATAATTAAACAAGCATAAAATGGAGATTGAGTACCATAAGTTGCTGATAGTTTACTGCCTAATGCTGGGCCAAATGACATTGCAGCTGTCATAACTACAGCGACTAAACTCATTAAGGTTGCTTTAGTTTTTCCTCGGCTATTATCAGCCAAAATAGCTTGTGCAATCGGCTGACTTGCAGAGCCGAGGCTATTGATCATATTGCCAGCAAATAATAATGCAATTGAACCGACAACAATGGCATAGATGGGCATAACAAAGCCAATTGCAGCAATAATTAAACACAATACCATTGTCGCTTTGCGGCTAAAACGGTCGGCAAAACGGGCAATTAATGGTGTAAAAAACATCGAGATAAAAGGGGCCGCCGACATTACAGTGCCAAACAAGGTTCGTCGTTGTTCAATTGGCATATTTTGCGCGATGGCGATTGAGTGATCGGTTAAAAATAAGCTGACATATGCTGGGATCGTAATAAAAAAACCAGCAGAACCAAGAAAAATAATGCAATAGAGTGTCAATAATGTGGTTGGTTTTAACGCCAAAGGTTGGCTTGAAGTAGGCATGTTTGGTGCGATTCCAGCGGACGATAATAATCGACTATTTTAATCGGGTATTATGTTGAATCAAGCAATTACGCTATTTATATTGATAGTAATAGTTAAAGTAATCTTTTAGCACGTGATCTTGTGAGCAAACAACAATGAAACGTATGTTTATAATGCATATGTGTATAGAATGCGGAGCTTTAAAAAATAAATATAAATTTATTTAAGATTGTGTATTGGTGTTTGTTGGTAGCGTGTAATTAAAGAGAGAATTAATGAATATTACTATTGTATTCAGTTTAGTCGTAATTACGCTTATATCGATGTTGAGCCTAACTGCTGAAGCGAATACTGGCTTAATTTTGCTAAAGCCTTTGGTGTCATCGGCGATACCGCATTAGCTCATTCTGGTGATCGGCCTATTCGTGTCGATCGTCAAATAGAATCGCATATTATTCAGTTAAGACCCAATATGCCGATACCTTTTCAAGGGGTTATTTGGCAAAGCTACGGAATATTGTCAGAGTCAATTTTAATTCCGCTCTATGCTGGGTTACATGGTTTTCCTGCAGCATATAAGACCGGAACAGATGAGTATTCTGATGACTCTGGTTATTGGCAATTTAGAAGTCTAACAACGCTTGCTACCACACACCCTATAAAGTATTTATCGTTTATTAATAACAATTGGCAACGCGCACAGCATAAGATTTATCAAACCTTTGCCAACACAGATAAACGATTAATTAGCCGTTATCAACAAGATCCAACTGTCGCAGTTAAAGCATCGGCAGATTATTCAACAAGACAACTAAATCAAATGCTAATGTTAGCAAAAAAAATGCGCTATAGGATCATGACAGATTTAACCCAAAGTACAGAAAATGGTTATTTAAGCTCGACTTATATGAATATTATAAGTATTTAAAAACAACAACGCCTTGTAGATAAATGACTCACTACAAGGCGTTATTTTTAGGCAATAGGTAGACAATTACTGATTAAGTGTAATTTCAGTATCTAAATCTTTTAATGCCATTTTTTGAATGTTAATACCAAACATCATTATGATAAGACACCAGTTTAGGTAAGGTAATTTACCGGCACGTAAACTGTCATTGACGTTTTCTGGCTTCCAATTAAATAATGCTGCGATATTGTCAGTTGTCATTTCTGCAAATAAACCACTGTCGATCAATTTAGCGAATTGATCGCTCGTTGGACATACAAACGTATTTTGACTACCAAATGCAGAAGGCTTAAATAAACGCAATACACGTTTAATTTCATCAACCTCAATCACTTTACCATTGGTTGCGATGTTAGGTCGGCCAATAAGTGCGGCAATAAAACACCAGCAAGGGTAAGGAATTGAAGAAACATCTAATGGCTCTTTCTTATATTTAGCTGTCCAGTTACAGATGTTTTTTTCTTGCAGGCCAGTTGCTAATGTAAGTTGCTTGGCATCATAACCATTATCTTTCAATAAGTTGATTGCTTCTGCAACCTCAGAAACTAGAGGCTTGCTCCACGTTGCAAAAGGGGTAAAGACATTTTCTCTAATCAAAACGATATTCCAATTGACAGTGTAATTCGAGTACTTTGCTAATGGTGTTGATCATACGTGTTCGGCGCTATATGTCTATTAATATCCGCTGTTATAAATAAGATAGAAACAAGGCCTTGATAATAAGTATTAACAACACAATCAAAAGAATGATTACAAAAGCCTAGACGACTGGTCTAGTCGGGTCTATAGTTGAGGTTATGAATACAAAAACACACGATACACGTCAGCATATTCTTAATATTGGTTACCAACTTGTGGTTGCTAAGGGGTTTACTAATGTTGGCTTATCAGAATTATTAAAAACAGCAGCTGTGCCAAAAGGTTCTTTTTATCATTATTTTAAATCGAAAGAGCAATTTGGTGAGGCGTTAATTGAAGATTATTTTGAATCTTACCTAGAGCATGTCGCCGCGATTTTAATCCAAGGCAAAGGCAATGGCTTTGAACGCTTAACTGACTATTTTTCACGTTGGTTAGAGATTGATAATGGTACCTGCAACGTCAATAAATGCGTGGTTGTGAAGCTAAGTGCTGAAGTATCAGATCTCTCTGAGTCAATGCGAGAAGCATTAAAAAATGGCGCATATCGCATTGTTAATTTAATTGCGCAGTGTATTGAAGGTGGCATAAAAGATGGCTCGATCATAGTAAAAGACAGTCAATTAATGGCACAAACATTGTATCAATTATGGCTTGGTGCCAGTTTATTTTATAAGTTGAGCCAAAATTTGCAGGTATTACAACAAGCATTAGTAACAACTAAAGTTCAACTACGTGCTGAAATTTAAATAATTAAATGATAATTATCCCGTTATAAAACTACGGGATTTTTTACAACGCAGAACTAGACGACTGGTCTATTGCTGGTGTTAACAATGAAAAGGAAAGCTCAATGACAAACGTAAATCGTAAAATCGTATTAGCTTCTCGCCCTGTAGGTGCCCCTGTGGTAGAGGATTTTTGTCTACAACAAACTGCCGTACCAACGATAACGGAAGGGGAGGTTTTACTGCGTAGTGTGTATCTATCTTTAGATCCGTATATGCGTGGCCGTATGAGCGATGCTAAATCATACGCAGAGCCTGTTGCTTTGGGTGAGGTGATGGTTGGCGGTACTGTATGTCAAGTTGAGCAGTCCAATCATGCTGATTACCGACAAGGCGAATGGGTATTATCTTATTCAGGCTGGCAGGATTATGCAATTTCTAATGGTGAAGGATTACTTAAATTAGGCATGCATCCAACACATCCATCTTATGCATTGGGTGTGATGGGGATGCCTGGTTTTACCGCTTATATGGGGCTACTTGATATAGGCAAACCGCAACAAGGTGATACGATTGTTGTTGCAGCAGCAACAGGTGCAGTTGGTTCTATGGTTGGCCAAATTGGTAAAATCAAAGGTTGCCGTGTGGTTGGTGTTGCGGGTGGTGAACAAAAATGTCGTTATGCCAAAGAAGTGTTAGGTTTTGATGATTGTATCGATCATAAAGCAGATGGTTTTGCTGAGAAATTAGCAAAAGCATGTGAGAAAGGCATTGATATTTATTATGAAAATGTGGGTGGTAAAGTGTTTGATGCGGTGTTGCCATTATTAAATACCGGCGCACGTATTCCATTATGTGGATTGATTTCTCAATATAATGCTACTGAATTACCGCAAGGCCCTGATCGTATGTCGATGTTAATGGGAACACTATTGGTTAAACGCATTAAAATGCAAGGTTTCATTATCTTTGATGATTATGCTGATCGCTATGATGAATTCGCTGCAGATATGAGCCAGTGGTTGGCTGAAGGTAAAATTCATTATCGTGAAGATTTAGTTCAAGGATTAGAAAATGCACCACAAGCATTTATTGGTTTATTAGACGGTAAGAATTTCGGAAAGCTAGTTATTCAAACTAATTCAGCGCAATAACAAGGTAGATTATATTATGATCACATTGCATCACTTAAATAAGTCACGTTCAAAGCGCATCATTTGGTTATTAGAAGAGCTAGGGTTGGAATATGAAGTAAAGCCGTATCTTCGTGATAGCATTACTTTTTTAGCCCCACCAGAATTGAAGGCTGTTCACCCATTAGGCAAATCTCCCGTTATTGAAGATAATGGAATAGTGATTGCTGAATCAGGAGCTATTACTGAATATTTGATTCAAACGTATGGCGCAAATCTAGCTCCTAAGCTTGGAACAGTGGCTTATGTTGAATATTTACAATGGTTGCACTTTGCTGAAAGTTCGGCAATTTTACCGTTACTATTAAAGATGTTTGTTGCTAAAGATGGCGCAAAAACCAATTTCTTAGAAGGTTATGCTGACGGCGAAGCTGAAAAAGTGATCGGCTACTTTGAACAGTGTCTTGAAGGTAAAACCTATTTGGTTGAAGAACGACTCACTGGAGCGGATATCATGATGTCGTTTATTGCTGAAATACTGCAAAATAATGGCATGATAGGGCATTATCCTAATATTCAACGCTATCAAGTGCAGTTAGCAACTCATGATAAATTTGGCAAAGCTGATCAGATTGAGCATCAATTTGGTTAACGCGAGCGGTAATTAGATAAAGGTCACGTTAAGTGGCCTTTTTTGAATGTTAAAAATCGCTACCAGCGGGGTATGCTGGTAGCGATATCTTGATGCAAGATTACTGTTTATTTCCAAGCGTGTTTTTCAGTTGGTCACGCTCTTTAGTAATACGCTGTAACTCTGCTTTTAGCTGTTTAATCTCAGCATGAACATCAGCATGAGGATGAGATTTAGCTTGCTGTTCTGTGTCTTCGATAATGATATCTTTGCCGCTCTGAGTGCGAACAATAATATGTGAACGACCTGCAAATAACGCTAACAATGCCCATATAATACATACACCTGCGGTCATAAGTAGTGGTGTGTGCCAGCTACCTGTCATTTCATGTAATGAACCAAAAATGATAGGACCTGTTGCTGCAAGTAGGTAACCCATACATTGCGCCATACCTGATAGTGCTGCAGCTTGATGTGCGTCATGAGTACGAATACCGACGAACGATAGACCAAGAATAAAACCACCACCACAGCTGAAACCGAAAGCAATAACCCATACAATTGCGTGCTCTGGCATAAATAGTAGGCCAAGAATACCGACGAATGACAGTATCGCCATTGCCACACTCATACCACGCTTATCTTTCATTTTTGCCATTAGTGGAATAAGTACTAATGCTGGAATCGCTGTTGAAAGTTGAAGCATACCGTGAATATAACCTGCTTGGTTTTCTGTGTAACCATTATCAATTAGGATACTAGGTAACCAGCTGATAAAGATGTACATAATGAACGAGTTAAGACCAAGGAAAATCGTTACCTGCCAAGCTGCAGCTGAACGCCATAAGTAACTATGGCTATCAATATCAGCAGTATCAGCTGATGGACGAGTATGACCACTTAACTGTGGTAACCATACTAAGATAGACAGAGCTGGAAAAATAATGACACCAGCAAGTGAGAATGCCCAGTTTGGAATAGCAGTAATATGAAGTTTTTCTGCTAAATTAAACAAAGGAATAGCAGAACTAGAGCTTACTGTTGAACCAATACCCATAACAAGCACATAAACAGCTGTTAATGTTGGTACTTGAGTTGGAAAGTCTCTTTTAAGTAAACTTGGTAGTAATACGTTACCAATGGCAATACCGACACCAATAATACAGGTACCTAAAAACAGCATTGTGGTTGAACCAGAAGAACGAACTACGATACCTGCTGCGACGAGTACCAGTGCCAACATAAGTGAGGGCTCAAGTCCCATTTTTCTTGCTAGGCCAGAAGATATTGGTGAGAAAATGGCAAAGGCTAGCAAAGGTAATGTGGTAAGCATACCGGCTTGTGTAGCTGATAAGCCAAGATCATGAGAAATAAAATCTAGAATAGGACCTAGACCTGTGATTGGTGCACGGAGGTTACTTGCAATTAGCAAGATTCCTGCGATCACCAGCGCTGGATGCGCAATCTTACGTAAGTTGTGTGACATATCAGTCTCCTATAAAAGCGTTGGAATAATAATAAACTTTACTTTTATTTCTGTATTCGGGTATATTGACAACTTGTATCTAAAAACGGACATATCATGAATTTTAAAACCAGTTTTATGGAATTTGATACCGATCTCTACCCACAGAAGGTACTAGCATTACGTATTGCTGGTGTTGAAAAAGAAGAGGAAGTGCCATTCCACCAACATCATAAAGGTCAGTTAGTGATGCCTCTGACAGGGTTTGCGAAGTGTCATATAAATGATGCAGTGTGGATGGTGCCAGCACATTGCGCTGTATGGATTCCAAGCCAAGTACCACACAGTAATCGAATTTCACCAGATGCTGATGTCTGTATGCTATTTGTTGAGCAAGATATTATCGGCATGCCAAATAAAGCTTGTACACTTTCTATTTCACCTTTATTGCGTGAGTTAATTGTTCGTCTTGCTCAAGAAGAGCAGGATTACGATAAAGAAGGGTCAGTAGCACGTTTAGTGGATGTATTAGTTGATGAATTAATATCAATGCCAACAGAGCATTTTGATTTTCCGATTCCGGCAGAACATCGTTTAAACCAAATTGCAAAACGGTTACTGGCAAATCCAGGTGATAGAAATACAGTAGGTGAGTGGGCGACGCAGTTTGCAATGAGTGAGCGAACATTAGCACGTCTAGTTAAGCAGGAGATAGGCTTAACATTTGGTCGTTGGCGTGGTCAGTTACATATTGTGGTAGCACTTCAAAAACTATCAATGGGTGAGTCAGTTCAACGTGTAGCAGAAGACTTAGGCTATGAGTCTGTAAGCGCGTTTATTTTGTTTTTTAAAAAAACCTTAGGACGACCACCAAAGCAATATATGAAAGAGCGAGAATAAACAAGTGTTAACAAAATGCATATTAGTAACTGGGTTATGGATAAACGACATAAACATAGTGATCAAGCTAACTGCATGATAAATTAGTCTACTTTATTAGTATTTTTTGTTTTGAGTAAGGAATACGCTATGTCCCGATGGTTAGCCTATCACGGCGATAGTATCTATTTGGATGAGTTAATTTATCAACCAGAACATTCATTAATTCAGCAAAGTGTTGAATCAAATAAGAAACGAACGATTCGAGTTAATGGCGATGGGTTTGGATTGGGGTGGTATTCTCATCGCGCATTACCTGGTTATTACCATGATATTTTACCAGCATGGGGGGATGAAAATTTACGATCATTAGCCCATCATATTAGCTCACACCGTTTTATGGCACATATTCGCCATTCAACAGGCTCACAAGTATCACGGGTTAATTGTCATCCGTTTGTGCTTGATAATTGGATGTTTTTGCATAACGGTCATATTGGTGGCTTTGATCAGGTTAAATTTACGCTGGTACGTCAATTAACAGAAGAACTATTTTTAAAACGTGTGGGAACAACCGATAGTGAATTGATTTTCTTGATGATGATTAAAAATGGTTTGAGAGTCGATCCGATTGCTGCGGTTAATCAGACACTCTATGAAATTGAACAGGCGATGGAAGATAAGTCGATCACTGAACCATTAACAACATCATTGTGTATTTCAGATGGCGAGCAGTTTTGGGTGGTACGTTATAGTTCTGATCATCAGCCACCTCCTGTCTTTCTTCAACGATCATCAAATAAGACGATCATTGCATCTGAGCCTTTAGATTATTCAGATTCATGGCAGAAAATCCCTCGTCAAACAATTACTCATATTGTGAACAATCATTGTACTCAATATGATCTAATTATTGATTGATTAATTTTTTACTATCGTAAGTTAAAAAAGGCAGTTATATACTTTCAACTAGAAAAAGAAAGTTAATAATTGCCTTTTTGATAGCAATAACATACAGAAGCGTAGGCCTAACTTGCAGAATGTGAGATTGATAAGTTCTAAAGAAAGATACTTATCGGTATCATTAGGAAGAAAACGTTGTAGTCGACTTTGATTGGCAGAAACAAAATAATCATGATTATCCAGTTTAGTTGCCATCCATTGATGACCACTGCCTGTTTCTAAATACCAGATCCCCGTTTTATCAACACAAGCGACACCAAACCCTTCAACTATCCCTTTCTTCAATAATACTGCCTAATAGTTGCACACCATCTTTGGCTGTTTTCGCGCGCGCAAAAATCACAGTTACTGGATTGTGAGAATCGACAAAGTGCTCACTAAGTTTGCAATTATTATCACCAATATGATTTGTTCAGTAATTAATTTAGAGTGTGCTAAAACGTATTTTTAAAATGTATTTTTTATGGTTACGATAATTTTTATTTGTTGTGATTTGTTTTTGTACGACAAAAATATAAGTTTCTGTTTTTAAATTACAAAGTAATAGAAATGTTTGTAATTGTGCTTTTTCATTGAAATTTAAAGATAAAATTATCTGGTGTTAATATAAAGATACTGATAGTGTGTCTTCCCTCACACACAGCGTGAGACATTTATGCAACGCAATACAAGCCAAATTAGTAATGATACAACACCAAATATTGTTATGGGACTAAAGGGTTTAGATAATAAACTTGTTCCAGCACTAACGATTGGGTTTATTTCCTTATTCGTCCTTTCTGCTTTAATTGATATGCCCGCTTTCACGGCAATGATTCAAACATCATTTAGCTCTGCAGCCAAAACCTTTGGGTCAAGCTGGCAGTGGTTGATGTTAATTAATTTTTTCCTAGCATTAATTATTGCAATTAGTCCATTAGGTAAAAAAGTCATGGGTAGTGTCAGTAAACCGACAATTGGTACGTTTCGTTGGTTAGCAATGATCATGTGTACACTACTTGCTGGTGGTGGTGTTTTTTGGTCTGCAGCTGAGCCTATTTATCACTTTATGACACCTTCGCCATCATTTCCTGGCATAAAAGGCGGTACACTGGCCGCTGTCGCTCCGGCATTAGATCAAGCCTTTTTACATTGGGGATTTCTTGCTTGGGCAGTATTAGGTACGTTATCAACAATTGTTCTTATGTATGCTCACCACGATCATGGCATTAAATTACGTCCACGCGCTTTATTATTTCCACTTTTTGGACACCGTTTAGAGAACCATTGGGTAGGTAGTGTTATTGATGCTTGTGCAATTATTGCTGTTGCTGCTGGTACTATCGGTCCGATTGGCTTTTTAGCATCGCAGCTAGGTTATAGCTTAGAGTTATTAACCGGTTTAGAAAATAACACTCAATCTCAGCTTATTATTCTGGCAGTTGTGGTCGCGATTTATTCGGCTTCTGCAGCGTCAGGTATGGATAAAGGCCTCCAATGGCTATCACGCCTTAATGTTATTGGTGCATTTGTACTATTAGCGGCAATGTTGCTTTTAGGACCAACAACATTCTTACTCAGAGAGTTTGGTTCTGCTTTTGGTAGTTACTTACAAAATATGGGCACAATGAGTTTAACGACGGCCAAGCCTGAGTGGAACGTGTGGTGGACATGGTTCTTTTGGGGCTGGTTTATTGGTTTTGCACCAATGATGGCGATTTTTATCGCTCGAATATCTGAAGGCCGCAGTATTCGTAGTTTGATCTTATGCGTTGCTGTTGGTGCACCGATTGCGACAAACTTTTGGTTTGCAGTACTTGGTGGTACAGGTATTTCATTAGAGCTTAACACCCCAGGTATCATCTCGGGACCATTAAATGATGGTGGTTTACCGTCGGTATTATTAGCAACGTTATCTAATTTACCATTGAGTTATATTTTATTGCCTGCTTTTTTAGTGTTGACGACAACTTTTGTGGTTACCACGGGTGATTCAATGGCATATTCAATTGCAATGGTAGTGTCAGGAGATAATGAACCGAGTAGTAAGCATCGTTTATTTTGGGCGATTACTATGGGTGTTGTTGCTGCAGTATTATTACTTGCCGGTGATGGTGGTTTAAATGCGCTGCAATCGTTTATTGTTATTACTGCAGTGCCTGTTTCATTACTGATTGGATTAACTTTACTAAGTGGACCAATTGCAGCATTAAAAATGACATGCTCATCAAAAACGACCGAAACAGCGTAATAAAGTGCATATGATGTGATAAACACATTGTAAGTTAAGTGATTATAAATAAAACCGAAAGCATTTAATCGTGTTTTCGGTTTTTTATGGGGTAATGAAGGGTTATTTGGTATCGATATTACCTTCTTGTATTTTAGCTTTACAGCGCTTCACTAAGGCGTGAGTCATGCCTCGGAAAATAAATAAGTGTGCTGGCATCATTGCAAACCAATACAGTAATCCCATGAAACCTTTTGGGTGCCACCATGCACGAATATCAACTGTTCGATGATCGCCACAATCTTCAATTGTGAACTCTAAACGACCTAAACCAGGGGCTTTCATACCAAATAATAAAGATAGGAAATGATTTTTTTCTAGGCTAATCACTTTCCATGAATCGATTTGATCACCAAGTTGTAACTTGTGTGGATCACGACGATGACGTTGTAGCGCATTTCCACCAATCATGGCGTCCATCCATTCGCGAACACGCCATAAGCTATTAGCATAAAAATAGCCTTCTTCGCCACCTATCAGCTGTACTTGACGCCAAAGATCTTCACAACTTGCGTCTGTTTTAAGCGTATAACCCGCTTGTTTAGGGTAATAGCCATAACCTGTTTGCCAACGTAATAACGCGTCAGGATCAAATCCCCAAATTTCACTCTTCACTAACTCAGTATTCATTGCTAGCGTTTCTTGGATCGCTTCTTCATAGCTAAGTAGATGTTGAGGAATTCGGCGCTGAAGCTCACTACCATCAGCAGGAAGGTCGCAACTTAACCCTCCAATCAGTGCGCGTGCAATATTGGTTGGAACTGAAGTGATGAAACGTAACCAGTAAGCCGCCATTTTAGGACTTAACCATTTTAATGGAATGACGCGAATGTTTTTACCATGCATTTTACTTAGTCTGACCATTTGATCTTTATAAGTCATTTGCTCTGGGCCCGCGACATCTAAAATAAGATTATGTTCTTGAGGGCAGTCAATAAGCTCTGTAAGGTAATAGAGCAGGTTACGTAATCCAATGGGGGAGTTACGAGAAGTCACCCAACTTGGTGTTAGCATAATCGGTAGGTGATAGACAAAATCTTGCATTACCTCAAAGGCGGCAGAGCCTGGGCCAATAATAATACCGGCGCGTAGTTCTGTTATACATTTCCCACTTTCACGAAGAATATTCCCTGTTTCTTTACGCGCGGTTAAGTGTTTTGATTGTGATGTATTTATATGTGGTTGTAATGCACCAAGATAGACAACATGTCCTACGTTACTAAGACCGAGATAATGGCTAAAACGACGTGCACAATCGAGTTCAAATTCTATAAAGTCATGGCCGTGGTTCATACCGTGGACTAAGAAATAAACTGTATCAATATCTGTAAATAGTTCGGTTAAATCCTGATCGATATCTAAATCTAATTCAACAAGCTTTAAATTATCAATGCTTCCCCAACCACGTTTTTCTAATAATTTAAGATTACGTCCTGTTGCTCTTACGTGATGGCCAAGTTCCAATAAGTTAGGCACTAAATGACTGCCGATATAACCAGAAGCTCCGACGACAAGAATATTTTTGCTCATTAACTAACCACTCTAAATTCCGTGTTGCGATATAGGAATGCAAAAATGCTGAAAATAAATGTTT
This sequence comes from Photobacterium aquimaris, assembly GCF_002954455.1. Lineage (GTDB taxonomy): Bacteria > Pseudomonadota > Gammaproteobacteria > Enterobacterales > Vibrionaceae > Photobacterium > Photobacterium aquimaris. The sequence goes on along the minus strand of NZ_MSCC01000001.1, from coordinate 1,385,187 downwards.
TAAGATCGTATTTTTAGATAATGGCTTTTTATTGATTAAAAGCAATTATAAACTTCAAAAGATGATAGTTTTTATTGGTTAATATGATTATTATCACTACGAATATTATGGTGTTTAACGCATATACTGAATCTACGATATAAATTAAAACAGTATTCACTGTAGTAGGACTATAGCTATGTTTTAATAACTAATCTTGTTTATTTTTATATTAGGGAAGAGCTTTTTTATCATAGTTATTAATGTTGAAATTTAGGTAATGATATTGCTTTTAGTGATTGTTTATTGTTCTTATTCTGTAGCTATCTATTGTTAAAGTCTAATATTTTATTTTATAGGGAGTTAAGTGACAATACTTAATGCCAAAACTGTTATATCAAGGATAAAGCAGGTAATATTGCATAATTATTTATGTTGGTTATTAGAGACCAACATAAAAAGTAGTTAATGTGTAATGCAAGTAAACGTTGGTGATGGAACATGTTACGACTATCTGAACTCTGCAAAGGTTATCTAGACGGTACTGAGTATCATTCTGTACTTCAGGGGGCTAATTTATTGCTAAATCCTGGCGAGCAATTAGCACTTATGGGTGAGAGTGGATCAGGGAAAAGTACGCTATTAAATTTAATCGCAGGGCTTGATAAGCCTGAGTCGGGTGAAATATGGTTAGGTAATATTGGCATACACGCGATTTCTGAACGCGAGCGTACCGCGTTTCGCCGTAAAAATATCGGTTTGGTATTTCAACAATATAATTTATTACCAACGCTAACGGTTGCAGATAATATTCGTTTTTGTCGTCAGTTAAAAGGCTTAGCTGATGACGATAAACTATGGTTAAAACTTATTTCCGCACTCGATTTGAGACCTTTATTATTACGTTACCCTGAAGAAATTTCAGGAGGCCAACAGCAACGAGCTGCGATTGCTCGTGCTATTTATATGGAGCCGACATTGTTACTTGCGGATGAACCGACCGGAAGTTTAGATGAACGTAATGCTGATGCTGTTATACGGTTACTTATTTCATTAACGAAACAACTTCATTGTACGTTATTAGTCGTGACCCACAGTGAAAAAGTTGCTGCCCATATGCAGGGATGTATTCGTTTGCAAGGAGGTCAGCTAAATGTTGCGCCCCGTAGCTAATGCTCTTTGGGGGCATTATCGCCGTCATCCTCTGCAAATTGTTTTAGTTTGGCTTGGATTAACATTAGGCATTGCGCTATTAGTTGGTGTAATGGGCGTTAACCAGCAAGCGAAAGAAAGTTACCGTAAAGGCGAGCAACTTTTTTCCAATCCATTTCCATACCGTATTCGTCACGCTCAAATTGGTATGAATGTCCCGCAAGGTTTCTATATTCAAATGCGTCGTGCAGGGCTTAAAAGCTGCGCACCATTAATTGAGTACCGCATTGTTACCGAGAAACAACGTGATTTCCAATTATTAGGGATTGATCCCGTTGCGATGTTGGGCGCAATAAAAAATACAGTTATTGATGAAAATAAGATCAAATTATTAACATTAATGCATCCACCATATTCAATCATGCTTGGAGAGCAATTAGCTAGTTATATTGGAATCAAAAGTGGTGATATGCTAACTCTTGATTCGGGTCGACAAATTGGTCCGATGAAAGTAATCAGTGATAGTCGTATGAATGATTCTCGTATGGTTGCTGATATTGCACTCTTACGTGAATTAAAGCCAAGCTCAGGATTTAATTCTGTTGTTTGTGGCGAGATGAGCCGCAAACAGTTAATGAAATTAACCCATATTTTGCCACCAGGTTTAACATTAGAACGTAAACAAAGCGCTAAATTAGAACCCTTGACGAATGCATTTCATTTAAATTTATTCGCTATGGGTATGCTTGCATTTGTGGTTGGGTTATTTATTTTCTATCAAGCAATGTCGTTATCGTTAGCACAAAGACAGCCGCTTGTTGGTATTTTACGCCAACTTGGTGTGACAGGTGCTCAGCTTGCAGGGGCATTAATTGGTGAGTTGTGTCTATGGGTAATACTGGGGCTTATTGGCGGTAATATTATTGGACTATTGCTAGCACAACAATTATTACCATCGGTTGCAGCATCATTGAATGATTTATATAACGCCAATGTTAGCCTTCAAGTGCATTGGAATTGGCAGTGGGGTGCGGCAAGTTTAGCCATCGCTATTTTTGGTTGTGCTTTTGCTTGTACATGGCCATTAGTACGATTAATTAAATCGCCGCCAGCACGTTTAGCAACTCATCTATCATTAGTGCGTTTTAGTGGTCGAGAGTTTGCGTGGCAAGCGTTGTTTTCTTGCGTGTTTATCCTCGGTGCTTTTGCTGTTTATAAATTACCACACGGGCAACTTGCTGGGTTTGCGTTAATTGCATTTATTTTGATTGCATCTGGCTTAATGATGCCTTACTTATTGTGGTTACTATTTCACCTTTTAGGCAATATAAGTCGTAGAGCCCGTATGCGGTGGTTCTTCTTCGATGCTGCAGCAAGCTTAAGTTACCGCGGTATAGCAGCAATGGCATTTATGCTGGCATTGGCATCGAATATTGGCATGGAAACCATGGTGGGCAGTTTTCGAAACACCACTGAAAATTGGCTTGAGCAACGATTGGCTGCCGATATTTACGTTCGTCCTTCGATGAATATGGCACCACGTATTTCAAAATGGCTGCAAGAGCAACCAGACGTCGAGCAAGTATGGTGGCGGTGGCAAAAACAAACGCCATCAGATAGCGGCACTATTCAAGTCATGAGTATTGGTCAAACTGTCGGTGAGAAAAAAGCACTGTCACTAAAAGAGGAAAGTCTTAATTATTGGCAAAAACTACATCATACTCGTGCGGTAATGGTTAGCGAATCTATGGCATTAAAACACCATTGGAAAACTGGCGATATTATTAATCTACCTGCGCCGATGAATGAAGGTTGGCATGTTGTTGGTATTTATTATGATTATGGTAATCCTTATGGACAGGTGCTTATTTCTCAAAAAAAATGGCAACGCTTTTGGCCGCATTCAGGACAAGTAGGACTAGCTATTCATTTAAAAAATGGTGCAAAGGCAGAGCTATTATTGGCCAAGTTAGGTGAACAATTTAGATTACAGCCAGAACGCGTTCGTAACACTGCCGCATTAATGAAACAAGCGATGGTGGTATTTGATCGTACTTTTGTTGTGACATCAACGTTGGGTCATTTAACGCTATTTATTGCTATTTGTGGATTATTCTTCGCAACAATTGCGGGTGAAATGTCTCGACAGCGGCAATTTTCATTATTGCGTTGTATGGGAATGACCGGAATGGAATTGACATTACTTGGTGGTGGGCAATTACTGGTTATTGGTTTGATGACCGCATTAATGGCATTACCGCTAGGGTTACTTTTAGCCCAGTTATTGATTGACGTAGTATTGAAATATTCATTTGGTTGGACAATGCAAATACAGTATTTCCCGTATGACTATTTGTTGACATTAAGTACGGCTTTATTGGTGCTATTAGTCGCAGGAGCGTGGCCAGTATGGCGTTTAGTGCGTCGTTCTGCGATTTTATCTTTACGAGAGTCATTTTAATGAGCGCTACAACCAAAGGATCGCGTTGGCATTTATTTTCTGTCGCGATCATAATTATAAGCATGATGTTATTAGGTGGTTGTGATGATCAGCCCGTGCGAAGTAACACCGTAAAAACACTGACTCAATCACAAAACTTTGTATTTGAACCGGTGGTTAAAGGTGAGCCCATCATTTTTCCTCGAGATTATGGTGAGCACCCTCAATATCTTGCTGAATGGTGGTATTTAACCGCAAATCTAAAAACAGAAACAGGGAAAGAAATCTCGGTGCAATGGACGCTATTTCGAATGGCAACCAGTGATGACGAGCTGACGGGTTGGAAAACGCCACAGATGTATATGGCGCATGCGGTGATAACCACGAAAAAGAAAATTTGGACAGCAGAAAGATTTGCACGTGGGGGAATTGGTCAAGCAGGGGTGAGTCTTAAACCGTTTCGTGCTTGGCTAGATAATTGGTCATGGCGAGCACCAACCAGCAATCCTTTTCCTGGTGAGCTTGAATTCTCTGATGATGATATGTTAGCTCGATTAAATATCAATCAAAATGGAACGATTATTTTACAAGGTGATAAAGGCTATAGCCAAAAACATCCGCTACTTGGTATTGCTTCTTACTATTACAGTGCGCCATTTTTGAATATTGATGGAATCATTGAGTTAGATGGTGAGCAATATAAAGTTGATGGCCGTGGTTGGTTTGATCGTGAATGGAGCAGTAGCATGCTCAGCGCGAAACAGCTGGGGTGGGATTGGTTTTCGATTCATCTTGAAGATGGTAGTGCGTTAATGGTGTCACAGTTACGTGAAAAAGGACAAACACCTTATTTTATCGGTTCACGTTCGTGGCCTGATGGTACTATGGTGACATTAGATAATAATCAAATTCGTATGAAGCCAATGCATTTTCGAGAAGTCAGTGGTATTTCTTTTCCATTAAGTTGGTTAATCGAAATTCCATCGCAAGGATTAAAACTTCAAACAAATGTTGTACGGCGTGATCAGTGGTTACATTTTTTATTCCCGTATTGGGAAGGCCCAATAAACGTGACTGGGTCACAAAAAGGTAAAGGGTTTATGGAGCTTACAGGGTATGAACAACAATAAGGAATATTGTCAATGTTGAATAAAAAAAGCCAACACATTAATAATCAAAACAATTTCTTCTATTTGACATTAGCTTTAGTGTTCTTATTGATCAGTGCATCGTTAGATAAAGTGATCACATCGGGCCTGTTGCAATACATACTTGAAGCTTTTACATTAATAACTTTCGGTATTTGCCTATTAAGTTTACGGTTTGATAAGAGTTGGTTTAGATTTTTATTATCGTTAGTGGTTGCATGGCTGGTGGCGGTGATTACTCGCGCAGTTTTAGGCGTCGAAGAAATAGAAGTGATCATGTTGTTACTGATGTTTATCTTTTTTTATGGCACTTTTCGTTCAATCATGCGGCAAATACTGTTTACTGGCTCGATTAATACCAACAAAATCATTGGCTCAATGACCTTGTTTTTATTGCTTGGTTTAATGTGGGCTATTGGTTATTTAATTTTAATTCACTTCTTGCCAGGATCATTTCATGGAATTAATAAAGGCCCATGGCATGAAAACTTTGCTGATGCGGCTTATTTTAGTTTTGTAACCTTAACCACTCTGGGTTACGGCGATATTTTACCTATTACCCCTATAGCTAAAGTATTTGCATATCTTGAAGCGATTGTAGGGGTGTTTTACATGGCAATCGTGGTATCAAGTTTAGTTAGCTCAAGCCGTGTGCAGTATTTTAATGATAATTCTGATGATTAAACAGCGTTATCAATTAGGTTTATAAGGTTATAAAAAAGAGAATAGTCATTTAGATTATTCTCTTTTTTCATTTAATGCTATGTTGCTAATACTGATTAAACAGCGATATATGAAAATAGAGTCAATAACTGTTTTACTATTTTAGATATAGAAGGTGATATGAATCGCTTCTTTAAGAAAGTTTATCAATATATAAATCCCAACGTTAACCCTGATTTGGCGCCTGCGTTTGATGAATGGCAAAAACACATACCAACATTATGGCTACTAGGGAAAACAGGGGCAGGTAAATCAACTATTATTCAGACTCTTACAGGTAATAGTTTGGTTGAAATAGGCAATGGTTTTCAACCTTGTACACGAACAGCACACCAGTACCTTTATCCAGTTGAAAGCCCGTTAGTGTGTTTTCTTGATACGCGAGGATTGGGTGAGGCGGATTATGATCCTAGTGAAGATATTGCGATGTGTAGTGGCAAAAGCCATGCATTGCTGTTGGTAATGAAAGCAGAAGAGCCGGAGCAATCAGGCCTATTAAATGCTTTAAAACAGATAAAACGCAGCGGTGTAATTAAACATTTGCTGGTTATTCACACTGCGGTTAATAGCATTGTTGATACTCAAGAACGCCAACGGGCGATTGATTATAACCACCAACGAGTGATGGACATCTGGGGAATAAAGTCTGCTCAATGGCAATCACAAACTGCTACTATCTATCACCCTATAGTGGTTGATTTGATCCCTGATGATGAACAGTTTATCGGCCTTGATGACTTACATCATGCGTTAAATGATGCGCTACCGATGTTGAGTTTATTATCAAATCAACAAGCGCATACTAATCGTGAAGAACAAAATTTTTACCAGCTGCGTCAAGAAGTGTTGTGGTACGCAGGTGCTGCTGGTGCTAGTGATGCAATTCCTGCTGTGGGGTTATTTAGTGTGCCAGCTATTCAAGGTAAGATGCTGCATAGCCTTGCCAATCAGTATGGTGTTAGCTGGAATAAGAAAGATTATGCTGAATTTGTTGGTATGCTCGGTTCTGGTTTTTTATTGCAATATTTATCTAAATTAGGCTTGAATCAATTAGTGAAGTTTATTCCTGCTTATGGTCAAACCGTAGGGAGTGCAACGGCAGCTGCGATGAGTTTCTCATCAACTTATGCTATTGGCCGCGCTGCTTGTATGTATTTGTATCACCGTAGTAAAGGCGAACCAATTTCTAAAGATCAAATTAAATTGGCTTATCAACAAGCATTTACGACTGTCAAAAACATAGCGGATCGACAACAAGTTACTCAAGCATCGAAAAGCAACATCGAAAAGGACAGCCAATGAAACGGATCAGTAAAAGTTATCAGTTAATCAATCAACTTTCAGAAGGTTTTTTGCCGTTAGTGATGTCGGCTATCTGTTTACCGGTATTGGTATTAGCGGGCTTTGGTGTAGTTGATCTTATTCAGCAAGGATTATGGTGGTTATTCTTTGCCATTATTGCTGGTGGCTGTTTATTGGCGTTTGTACCTTATTGGTGGCTGCGCCGTAAACGTGTCGTTGCTGATGCTGTCATTGATGATATTGCACCATTACGCGTAGCAGCTAATCCTCAATGGAGCGAGCACGATCATCAAGTGTGGCAACAAATGACAGCTGTGATAGATAAACAGCTAGCGGAAGATGCGGCATGGGAAAGTTTACAAGCCCATGCTTATGTGTTGGTGGCTGATGTCGCGGCACAATATCATCAACAATCAAACACGCAAAAACTGGCATTTACAGCGCCAGAGTTTTTAATGATGGTTGAAGAGGTGAGTCGTCGTTATCGTCATTTTTTACAGCAACATGTACCATTTTCAGAAAAAATCACTCTCACAAGCTTGAAGCAAGGTTATGCACTTAAAGATAAAATGGGGTATGCAAAAAGTGCTTATGACGTTTATCGTTTATTTCGTATAGCGACCCCCACAGGTTGGTTAGCAGAAGTACGAGGATTAGTCGTTGGTAAGTTATTTGATGATGTCAGTGCTGAAGTCCAAGCTAAATTAAAAGCAACGTTACTCCAAGAAGTGGCATCAGTAGCGATTGATTTATATGGTGGTCGTTTTAAGCTTGATGATGCCGCCGTGCCCCATAGTCAGCTACACGATCAAGATAAACAAGCGACAGCGATAGCGGTTGAGCCATTGCGTGTAGCTGTTGTGGGTCAGGTGAGTGCTGGCAAATCCTCGGTGATTAACGGCTTACTGGGTGAAATTGCTGCTGAAGTGAGTGCCTTACCGTCAACCGATAAAGTCACGACCTATAAATGTGAAGTTGAAGGGCTTGATTTAATAAATCTTATCGATTTGCCCGGTATTGATGGCAGTGTAGAAACCGATAAAGAATTGCTTAAACAAATGACTCAAAGTGATATGGTTATTTGGGTATTAAAAGCTAATCAATCATCACGTCAAGTTGATGTCGCTTTAAAGGGATCATTAGATAATTTTTATAAACAACAGCAAAATCAGCATCGAAAAGCGCCTAAGGTGATCATGTTGGTGAACCAAGTCGACAAACTTAAGCCGATTGATGAGTGGTTACCGCCTTATGACTTAAATGCCCCACAAACCCCAAAAGGACGTATTATTGCTGACGCTGTAAAATATAACTGTGAAATTATGGACGCTGAATATATTTTGCCGTTTTCTGTTAGTCGTGATCGTATTCCCTATAATCTTGATAGCTTACAATCACAGCTACAGCAGGTTTATCAAGATGGTATTAATACCCAACTTAATCGTCGCCGTGCGCAAGGAGAGACGATTGATTATAGTGAGCAAGCGAAGCGACTATATCGATTAGGTAAATTAGTTTTTGATGCGGCAACAAAATAACAGTTATTGCGAACAATAAAAAATGGCCTTGATAGTAAGCATCTTTAAGTATAAGACGTTTATTATGAGGCCATTTTTATTGTGTTTAATGGTTAATGTAATTGTTCAACAAACCGAAAAGATTAAGGTAATAAAACCCACGGATTGCCTGCTGTTGGGGTGTTACCTTGGCTCCACCATTTCGCTTGGTATATTTTACCTTGGTAGCTAACTTTATCATTACCGTTATAAACAGCATTAGTTTCCCATACTGCAACATCAGCAGGTAACTCTGGTGTTGGCTTTTCATCGGTTGGCGGTGTTACTGGTGGTGTGACAGTGTCATCTGTCGGTGGTGTTACAGGTGGCGTAACTGTGCTATCAGTTGCCGCTTTAATTAACTTCCACGGGCCGCCTAAATCAGGTTGATCACTTTGTGTCCACCATTGAGCTTCATAAATTGCACCTTTGTAAGATACTTGCTCGCCACCAGTATAGACTTTATTTTGCTCCCAACTTGCTACACCATCAACGGGTGGATCGGTTGGATCAGTTGTACCGCCGCCAGCATCTGGATCTAATTTATCGACTACACGAACGGCAGGCCAGTTAGCATGAGAACCATAGAAGTTAGCTACACACTTTTCATAGTCGCCAGCAACAAGAGCAGAATAAGCCGTTTGGAAACCCACTAACTCACACTCAAACGAGACACCGCCTGGACGATCTGGATAATATTTCCAGTTTGCATCCCAGTTAGTGTAAAGCACATCAGTTGCACCATTTAGATTTAAACTGCCATAAGGAGTTTGTTGCCAACAAGTATTGGTTTCATCACTTTTTAATGGAATTTGATAGTTTGCAACTAAGCCTTCCCAATAACGAATACGGTTAACAGGCTGGCCTTTATCTTTGTTTTGTTCGCCACACTCAATACCACCATTGATGACGTTAATTGTGGTACCAAAGCCATAACCAATACCAGCATCTGTTTCTCGCTGTGAAGGAGTCCAAGTACGATCGATGACATGTAACATGGCTGGTTTAGGTGCTTGAGGTGTTAAGAAGAACCAGATAGCCGAAGCGAGATTGAGCCAAGAGTCAGCCACAAGCCCTGGGTTATTCAGCAATACTGTTGCATCGCCGTCAAACATAACTTCAGAAAAAGCGCCATAGTTAAAGTGGTAGGAGAGTTGTTTTGCGCCACGCCCAAAGTAACCTTGCCCCTCAGCACAAGGCCAGCGTTTATTTTGCCAATCATCTTGACCACAACCTGTGGTGTAACCTGGTTGACCTTCAGACCATCCCATTTCACGCACATGCACTAATGCTTGTTGCCATTCTTCTAGTCCTAGTGGATTATCAGAGATGTTTTCAATACTAATATGGCCGCCAGTTTCTTGGGCGAAATGGGCAAAAGCAGTAATAATGGATTTCTTACAAATAGCGTCAGCATCACGGCCATCAGTGTAATCACCACAGAAAGCGGGGAATTTACCTATTGCACGTAAAAAACGAGTATATGTATATTCAGGAGCTGCCATTTGAGTGAGGTAATTCCATTCAGTTTCAGGAAAAACTCGCTCGACGCGTTTTACGTTATCAGGGTTAGTATTCAATCCTGGTGCGATATTTTCAACGACAGTATTTGATGCTGTCGCTAATGCTTTCGCCCAAACATCATACATAGGATCAAGGGTTTTTGCGTTTTCTGCTGCTATTATTTCGGAACGTTCAATAACATAACCACCGACATTATCAGGATCTGGTTGAGGGGTCATTGCGTAACTATTAGCAGCAAAAAAGCTACCAATGATGAAAGATAGCGGATGTAATTTAGCCATTGAATCATTTCCTTATCAATAGAACAAACAGAAATTATTAACAATGTTATCTGTATGTAACTAATAGAGGCAATCATGCGAGACTAAAAGCGTGTCATTGCGTTGAAATTTAGTTAATGCTTAAACATTTTTTGCATTGAAAATGATGTTTACAGCTTTGTTTACTCATTATCTAGGTAAAAAAAAGTCCTTATAATCGTGATGACCATAAGAACTTTTTAATAGTATCAGTTATTGATTTAGCGTACGAGGAAACGCGCTATCGGTGTTTTACGTAAACCTCGAACAATAAGTGTCGATACAATCAATACGACAGGTACTGCCAAAATACTCGCAATAATTGAATTAATGCCTAATAGTCTGACAATATTTAAATAATAAATCACAATAATAAGATGACAGAGGTAAATACCTAATACATCTTTACTTAATGTATGGGTGATTTTATTGTCACCAAAGTTTGGTTTAGCCAATAAAGCAAAGAAAATACCTAATGCCCATAGCGGAGTTCCCAAAAGGAAATCATGGAAAAAAGATCCATTTTCTTGTAGGGATAAGTAGTTTGCTTCACCAATAAATAATGCAAATCCAATGACTAACATTATGATGCTGTATTTTAAGTTAATACTGATATTACGACGACGAACTTCAAACCCAAGCATAATCATAAAGGTACTAAAAAATGGACCGTTACGAGTGAATATCGGCGAGCTTAAATCTGTCATTTGGGCGTAACTTCCCGCCATTAAACCAAAGATAAACAATCCGCTAGCCACAGGGATAATCAATCGTTCTAGCTTGAAACGTAATAGGATAGTAATAACGGTTAACCCGCTGAGTAAACCCGGAATATACCAAAGGTGTACTAATCCCCCTTCAAAAAGAGTATTTAATGGCGTTGCTAATAGTTTTTGCCAGTACATTCCGCGTTCAGCAAAATAGCCATCGGTTGCTACAATATGAAAGTTAAACGGTAAAATGAGATAAATAATGCTCCATGATGCCCACATGATCAGTAAAGGACGAGCATAGCGCCATAAGTAGGGAATGCGCTCAGTTGTTAAACGAGGTTGAATGAAGTAACCAGCCATAATAAAAAATAGTGGTACAGCAAAACGACTCATTTGATTAAGACCCATGCCTAATAATGGTTGGCCGTTAAAGAGTGGCGCTTGCATAAAAATTTGGCAATGTAAGGCAATAATAGCGATAGTAGCGATAATTCGACCACATTCAAAACTGGCAACACGAGATTGAGACATTATTAAAACTCACGAACTAGAAGTGGTGTCGAAATTATATGGATTTGAGGATTTTGTAAATTGCATAATGAAATGAAATAACGTTAATGATCACATAATTACATTATAAAGTGGTATTAACAGTAAGTGACAACGCATAAAATGTAAGTAGGCAACAATGTATTTATAAAAAGTCACCTACTGATTAAAATATTTATAATCCTAATTGTTCAAGTAAATCTTGATTGTCATTATTATTGTCGATGGGTTTATTTTCTGAAATACGTTGGTTTTGTTGTTGAGCAACATAGGCTGTTTCAAAAATGGTATCAGGATCTTGTTCATCAACTTCAAAAGCTTCGAGTTGAATAAATTCAGTCTTATCCATTGCGAGTTCAAGATAAAAAATATTGTTATTACTGGTGGTAAAACTGACGCGCCGAACTTGTGGGCGATCTAGATTGGTATCAACCGACAATATAATCTGTTTATGTAATGCCAACATCTTGGGCTGGTTTTGAGTAATTGAAATGTTCAATTCTCGTCCAATTTTACCAGTGAAATCTCCAACGACTTGGTTCATTAACTCCCCTAAAATGTTTGCCACGTCATCTGCAGTATGATGGATGGCAAGATCTGTATCTGTAAAACCCATGCGTAGCATATAATTTTGATAGAGCTCCATAGCGGCTGGTGCAGAGAAATTGGTAACAACTAACCCGGTAAAGCCGCCATCAAATAAAACAAAACATCCGATATCTGGTTTTAAACTGGTTTTATTAATTTTTTGTACCATCGGTGAGTATTTAATTTGACTGTCTGTGGCGCGTGACAATACATCAGCAAGAGAGTGACATAATTTTATTAAAATATCGTCAGTGGTAATTGTATGATTTTTTCTCATATACAGCCCTGTAGAACTTATTTATAACCAATAAGTGAAAAATTCAACGGTTAAAAAAGCCGATAACCATTCTGCTTTTATCCGCTAGAGATAAAAGATATGAATATGTATCGGCTTCTAACAGCAGGACTTGAATATTTATTTGCTGATATGGTGTTATTTGTTGCTGATGTTAAGCAAATCGCTTATCTAAATACGCAATAATATCGTTTGATTCATACATCCAGGTGATTTGGTCATTTTCTTCAATGCGTAAACAAGGAACTTTGCGCTTTCCACCTTGCTCTAACAGTTCTTTATCCCAAGGCGCAACTTTAGCGTCGCGAGTAATAAGTGGTATATTTAAACGCTTTGCATGACGTCGTACTTTTACACAAAAAGGGCATGTTTCAAATTGATAAAGCTGCATATTGGCGACAGCAGCATCAACAGCCTGCTGCTCTAACGTATCGCGTTGCATTCCGCGTGGTGAAAAAATGGCATTAAGTATAAGGATGATGCGACCGACAATCCAACGAAGAGCTTTCATGTATATTATCCTATGGCTGATATAAAAATTATGTCCTGATTCTATTATAAAAAAGCTGTTGGGTAACTATATGGCCAATGATTATATTTACTTAATGAAAGCGATATTGATTTTAGGAAACAAAAATGAATTTATAAAATAAATATAATAAGGTCAAATATAAAATTTATTTTTTATTTTTACTTTTTTTTTGGAAGTAAGCTCAATATTTAGATGTATGTCACTGAATGCATAATTTATATTACAGCAGATTGTTGCTTTGCTTTATACTGAATTTAAGTTTCGTGGGTAAGTGATTAATCTGATGATTAAAAAGATAAATATTCTCATTTGTGACGATTCAGTATTGGTACATAAGTCCATTACACGATCCCTACAGTCATGCACTAATGCGACTTTTTTCTATGCTGGAAATGGAAAAGAGGGACTTGATCACTTAAAAAATATTGATATTGATATTATGTTTTTAGATCTAACCATGCCGGTGATGGATGGTTTTAGTGTAATGAAATCGTTACCTGTACGCGACTTTAAAACCACAATTATTGTGTTATCTGCTGATGTTCAATGCACTGCAATGGAAAGAAGTTTAGCATTAGGGGCAGATTATTTTTTACCGAAGCCTTTTGATCATAAACAGTTGATAAAGCTTTCTCAGCGCTTAGGACTAGTGTTTGATAGGACGAAAGATTCAGTCATAGATACACATTTAATTAGTGAGCACTCAATAGATAATATTCGTGAAATAGCCAATATTGCCCTTGGAAGAGGGGCGGCTATCATTTCCGATCATTTAGGCGATTTTATTAAAATGCCGTTACCCAATGTGGCATTTATGAAAAGCAGTGATTTATCTATGGCGATTGCTGATATTCGTAATGATAATCAACTTATCGCGATAACACAGCGTTTTGTCGGCGGTGGTATTCACGGCGAAGCTTTAGTTGAACTACATGGTAAAGATATTCATGTCTTTGGTGAAAAATTGGGTTTTAGTCAAACCGACGAATATAAAAATGAAGTTGTTATTGACATTGCAAATTTAATGGTGTCTTCTTTTTTAGTAGCATTATCAGAGCAAATATTAATACCATTTTCAGTTCGGCAACCCATTGTTCTTGAAGAATATATGAATTTGCATCATACGCAATGTGATACAAATACCTATTTCACCATTGAATATACCTATAAGGCCGAGATATTAGATGTTGATTGTGATGTCTTATTTATTATGGATAGCCACTCTCTAACTATTATTAATGATAAAGTGATGGAATCATTACATTGAACGGAATATCTTTAGCTGATTTTCATTTAACGATGCAAGTATTAGATAATCTTGATGCGGGTGTTGTTATATTAGATGAGACCTATAATGTTTGTGCATGGAATACATTCATGCAAGCATATAGTGGTATTTCTAGTACGCAGATTATGGGTAAATCGCTATTTGATGTAGTACCTGACTTACCTCAGTCGTGGTTGAAAAATAAAATACGATCGACGTTCAAGTTACGAATGCATTCCTTTTCTGCATGGGAAGATCGGCCATGGGTGTTTCGTTTTTTAAACTTTTGTCCAATATCTAGTAGCTCAGATATTATGTATCAGAATATGACCTTAACACCATTACGATCATTATCAGGTGAATATAAGCATATTTGTTTAACTATTACTGATGTTACTGATATTGCTAAAAACAAAAATCATCTTCATGAATCAAATAAACAGCTGACGCATTTAAGTATTACAGATCGACTAACCCAACTTTATAATCGGGGCCATTGGGAAAATTGTTTAGCTGACGCATTTGAGTATTGCCAGCAAACGCAAACACCAGCAACGTTAGTGATGTTTGATATTGATCATTTTAAACGTGTTAATGATACTTTTGGTCATGTCGCGGGCGATGGAGTAATAAAAGTTATCGCTGATGTTTTACGTCGAACAAAACGACAAACAGACATTGCTGGCCGTTATGGTGGTGAAGAATTTGGTATTATTTTACCTGGAACATCAGCAGAGCTTGCAGGTTACTTTACCGAAAGGCTGCGTAACCGTATTGAAAAAGAAACGGTATTTGATGATCAGCGAGGGATTGTTAAAGTCACAATCAGTCTTGGTGTGTGTGAGTGGAACCCTAAACTAAGCGATTATAAATCATGGTTAGAAAAATCTGATTTAGCGTTATATGAATCAAAGAAAAAAGGTCGTAATACCACCACAATTATTAATAGTGATGATTGCTACACAGACAGTAAAGGAGAGTTTATCTTAACGGCGGTTGAAGCAAATACGACTATAAATTAAACAATATTATGCTAGCCATCCTGTAATATTGATAATGACTGTATGTTTAGTACGGTTTATGTAAAATGCAGGCGTTTTTCCTGTTTTAGGTTAGTCGCTATGCGCATTCATGCTGTACATACTCTTTATGAAGAACGTCTTGCACGTTCAACTCGTCCTTTCCTTGCTCGTGGCTGTAAAGTCCAACGCTGTCGTCAATGTATGTTGCGTACGCATCTGTGTATTTGTGAACATCGTCCATTAGCCAAATCAAACGCGGCTTTTTTATTGGTAATGTTTGATGACGAAATTCTAAAACCGAGTAATACCGGTCGATTAATTGCAGATGTGTTTGAAGATACTTTTGCTTATATTTGGTCGCGCACTGAACCTAACGTTGAGATGTTAGCATTATTAGATGATCCTCAATGGCAGCCTTATGTGGTTTTTCCTGCGGAATACGCACCAGAAAGAGAAGCGAAGACAATAGAGCTTGAAACAGGGAAGCGACCATTATTTATAATGTTAGACGGCAGCTGGGCGGAAGCTAAAAAAATGTTCCGTAAGAGCCCATACCTTGATCGTTTCCCGCTATTGTCGATTAATCCAGATAAGCCATCACGTTACAAAATGCGTGAAGCATCAAAAGAAAATCAACTGGGTACCGCTGAAGTTGCGGCCAGAATTATCGATGTTTTTGGTGAGCACCATAACGCTGAGCTACTAGATTTATGGTTCGATGTTTTCCGCGAAAATTATATTGCAGGTAAGATGAATCGCTTAGTGCCTGAGGAATCATCACTGGCTGTATTAGAAAAATTTATGTCGATTGATGAAACATCGATTTAAAAATGTGATGCTGACTGAATAACATTAAAATTGAGTTGAACAATAACTGCTGAATTAGCCGTAGATCACAGTCACTTTTGGTCTAAATGTGGATAATTTTTAGTATATTTAATGAGTTATAAGCTCACGGTGTAGTTAAACATTATTTGTAGGAGAATAGGATGTACTACGGCTTCGATGTAGGCGGAACTAAAATTGAATTTGGTGCATTTAATGAAAAACTAGAGCGCGTAGCAACAGAGCGTGTACCAACACCGAGTGATGATTACGATAAACTTATCGATACGATTGTGTCTATTATTACTGCTGCAGATGTTAAATTTGGTTGTGAAGGTGCTGTTGGACTGGGTATTCCCGGAATTGAAGATGCACGAGATGGGACTGTATTAACCTCAAATGTCCCTGCAGCCAAAGGACGTACATTGCGCAAAGACTTAGAAGCAAAACTGGGTCGTAGTGTCAGCCTTGATAATGACGCTAACTGTTTTGCATTATCTGAAGCATGGGACGATGAACATCAAGATGCACCGTCAGTATTGGGGCTTATTTTAGGCACTGGTTTTGGTGGTGGTATGGTGTTTAACGGTAAGGTCTTTTCAGGCTTAAACCATGTCGGTGGTGAGTTTGGTCATGCGCGTTTACCATTAGATGCATGGTTACATTTAGGTGAAAACGCACCATTATTTGATTGTGGTTGTGGTCAAAAAGGCTGTATTGATAACTATTTGTCTGGTCGTGGTTTTGAACAGATTTATGCGCATTATTACGGTGAAAAACTAAAAGCAATAGAGATTATTGAACGCCATGCTGCGGGTGATGAAAAAGCACAACAGCACGTTGATCGTTTTATGGAAATATTAGCAATGTGCTTTGCTAACTTATTCTCGGGTGTTGATCCTCATGTTGTGGTGTTAGGTGGTGGTTTATCTAATTTTGAATTAATTTATGATGAATTACCAAAGCGTTTACCTAAATACTTATTGTCAGTGTCACAAGCACCAAAAATTGTAAAAGCAAAACACGGTGATGCTGGTGGCGTTCGTGGTGCTGCTTTCCTGAATATTAAACAGTAACTATTATGTAATTCAGCAATATTTATTGTGTAACGAAAAGCACTTCATGGCGAAGTGCTTTTTTTTATGTTAGAATCCGCGCTTGTTTTCTTATGCCGCTCTATTGGTATAAGCGTATTTATTGCTAGGAATACACTATGTCGTTTGAAACGCTCGGTCTTCACCCTAAATTATTGCAAGTTGTTACAGAGTTAGGTTATGAAAAGCCAACAGATGTGCAGCTGCAAGCGATTCCATTAGCATTGGCTGGGGATGATGTGATGGCTGGGGCACAAACGGGTACCGGAAAAACAGCAGCATTTGCGCTTCCTATTTTACAACGTTTAATGACATTGCCATCATTGACAGAACAGGGAATAGAAGACGCTAAGCCCCAACAAGGTGCGAAAATTCGCGCTTTAGTGATCACGCCAACCCGTGAATTGGCACAACAGGTCTACGATAGCTTTATTGCATACAGTAAATATACTGAACTGAAAGTTACTGTTGCTTATGGCGGCACTAGCATGAATGTTCAAATAAAAGCATTAAAAGCTGGTGTTGATATTTTAATTGC
Source organism: Photobacterium aquimaris (assembly GCF_002954455.1). GTDB lineage: Bacteria > Pseudomonadota > Gammaproteobacteria > Enterobacterales > Vibrionaceae > Photobacterium > Photobacterium aquimaris. The sequence goes on along the minus strand of NZ_MSCC01000001.1, from coordinate 1,367,641 downwards.
GACACCTGGTCGCTTACTTGACCATGTTTTTGTCGGTAATGTATCACTTGCGAATGTAGAAACATTTGTGCTTGATGAAGCAGATCGTATGCTTGATATGGGGTTTATTATTGATATTAACCGTATCATGAAGCGCATGCCTGCTGAGCGACAGACATTATTTTTCTCTGCTACCTTTTCAAAACAAGTTAAAAAATTAGCCTTTAGTATTTTAACTGATCCTAAAATGGTGGAAGTAACACCTGAAAATATAGCAGCTGATACTGTTCAACAAATGGTATATCCAGTAGATAAAAAACGTAAATCGGAATTGTTAGCTTATTTAATTGGTTCGCGCAATTGGCAGCAAGTGTTAGTGTTTACTAAAACTAAACAAGGTTCTGATCAATTAGCTAAAAGTTTAGGTTTAGATGGCATTAAAGCTGTTTCAATTAATGGTGATAAAAGTCAAGGTGCTCGTCAGCGCGCTTTAGATGATTTTAAAGCGGGTAAAGTGCGTGTATTAGTAGCAACGGATGTGGCTGCACGTGGTCTAGATATTCAGCAACTAGAGTATGTTGTTAACTTTGATTTACCGTTTAATGCTGAAGATTATGTTCATCGTATTGGTCGTACAGGCCGTGCAGGAAATATAGGTTATGCGATCACATTAATGAGTCTTGATGAAGAATGGGCATTAAAAGCGATAGAAGAGCTATTAGATACTCGTTTACCACAACAATGGCTTGAAGGTTATGAACCTGATCCAAGTTTAATTGAAACCGTGTCTGTTCATCGTGGAGCATCTGCAGAAAAACGTCGCGCTAAGGCAAAGAGTAAAGTACACCAAAATAGAGGGAAAAACGCTCAACGTCGTCGTTAAATAACAGTCATTTATATCTCAAAAAATACTAAAACGTCGCTGAATTGCGGCGTTTTTTATTTATATGCCATGTATTGCACCTGTATTTTTAAAACTTTAATAATATTAGTTGTTTAACCTAATATTGTCTGCTAATTTATCATTTTCGCATGTAGTATTTTACATCGGTTTTGGCTGTGATAATATTTTGAGGTATTTATGGCGGGGTTAAATAAATGGCTTCGTTCAATTGTCTTATTTTTAGTCTTTTTCACCATAGTGGCATATGGATGGTATCTTTTTGGCGGAGCACAGAAAGAATATATTGTTACGCCTCAAAATAGCCAATATAAAATTATTGATGACTCAGTCCAAAGTGGGGCAACAACAGCAACATTAGAAATTAATAAGCATAGTGTATTTTTAGAATGCAATATTATCAATAAAGCTAAGTGGCCATTTTGTGAAATAGCGATTTCGTTGACTAATTATATTGATAAAGGGATCGATTTAAGTACTTATCACTCAGTGGGTATTGATATTGATTATACGAGTCCACTTGAAGATGAACGCGTAAGAGTATATTTACGTAATTTTGATCCAACCTATGCAAATGTAAATGATCCAATATCATTAAAGTTTAACGCGATTGAATATTCACCGGGTGTTGATGATGGATTGAAGATTTTCCCATTGCGAAACTTTCAAGTGTTATCGTGGTGGATCGCTGAAAACAATATTCCTGTCGATAAGTCGAGTCGGCAATTTGATAATATTTCAGTGATTGAAATTGCTACAGGAAGTTATGTTAAAGAGTCCTATTATGCTATTCGATTAAATAGATTAGTATTTTATGGTGAATGGATATCAGAATCATCTTTAGTTAAAGCATTGCTATTATTGTGGGTTGTTACCGCTATTATCATTATTATGAGTGAACGATTTATTCTTGATAAAAGAATAAAACACACAGAAGAGCGTAGCCAGCGTTTACGTGACGCCAATCGATTGTTATATAACAAAAGTCTAAAATTTGAACATTTAGCCTGTACTGATCCATTAACGCGGATTAGAAATCGACATACTGTAACTGAATGGTTAGAAGAGATAACTATTCAAACTCAATCAAATGACATTCCTTTCTCAATGATTTTTATCGATATAGATCATTTTAAGGCGGTAAATGATACTTATGGTCATGGTTTTGGCGATACGGTATTAGTTAAATTTGCAGAAACGATTGATAAACTAATACGGCGTTCTGATATGTTTGCTCGTTGGGGGGGAGAGGAGTTTGTACTTTTCTGCCCTGAAACGAATATGAGTACAGCTGTTGAAATTGCGGAAGAAATTAGAGAAACGATTGCAAACAAAGTCTGGGATTTTGATCGCGAATTTAAGTTAACCTGCAGTTTAGGTGTTGCTGAATTAGTTAATGAATCTAGTGAAGAGTTTATTCATCGTGCTGATTTAGCGTTATTAAAAGCAAAAAAAATGGGTAGAAATCGAATAGAAATAAGCTGGGAGCACCAACAGCTTAGATAAGATTGATAAAAAAAGCCGAATATTGCATTGTATCCATTTTTATGGAGAACTTCAATAGACGGCTTTTTTTTGAGTATAGATATCAGTAAATATTAACTCTCTAACACAATATGCCCAGTGGCAACCATATAAATAGCAAATAAAGACAAGAGAATTAATACAACAACGAAAATACGTTCTTTACCAACAAAGGAAGGTTGATTTAACTCTTTCTTGGCTTTAATGAAGAAATATAGCCCTGGTAAATATAATAAAGAAGCTAATAGTAAGTGGCTTAACCCTGAAGCATAAAGTAGCCATAAACCATAGATCGTCGAACCTAAACCGATAAATAATAATCTACCGCGGTTTTTATTTTTAATCGCAAGTTTTAGTGTATAAGCCGCAACAAGGAAGTAGGGAACTAAGATCATTTCTGAAGCAATTATGAGTAATGAATTATAAGTCCCGCCAGCATAGATAACAGCAAATAATGAAATCTGAATACAAATAATGGTCAGGTTAAGGGCTTTAATCGAGGTACCTGCACTATTCTCTTTAGCATAAGACTTAGGGAACATATTATTTTGTGCAGCTAGTAGTGGTGCTTCTGTAGCGAGTACTGTCCAACTTAAAAATGCACCACTAACAGAGACCAATAAACCACAACCAATAATAATTGAACCCCATGGGCCAAGAATATGTTCAAGCACAAGTGCCATTGATGGATTATGGAATTTAGCTAATTCAGGTGTGGAAATAACACCCATAGAAAGCAGTGTAACAAAGACATAGATAATAAGTGCTGTCAGTAGTCCAAGAATAGTCGCTCGGCCGATATCACGACGGTTACGAGCTCGTGATGAAACGATCACAGCACCTTCAACACCGATAAATACCCATACAGTAATAAGCATGGTGCCTTTAACTTGGCTTAGCAAGTCATGCTGGGGACCAAATTCTAAACCTGTAAAATCAAAAGTAAATGTATGCCATTTAAATGCAACTAAGGTACAGAAAATAAATAACACTAATGGAATTAATTTAGCAACGGTAGTAATAGTATTAATAGTAGCAGCTGTTTGTACACCTCGTCTTACGGATGCATAAACAAGCCACAATAGAACAGATGCGCCAACAATTGATTGCCAAGTGTTACCCATGCCAAAAATAATATGACCAGGTTTGTCAAAGAACATACCTAAGGTGCTAAAAACAATCACAAGGTATGACACATTGGCAAGCATTGCACTTAGCCAATAGCCCCAAGCTGAACAAAATCCAACAAAGTCGCCAAAGCCTGCTTGTGCGTAACCAAAAACACCACTATTAATATTAGGTTTTAGTAATGATAAAACTTGAAAAGACATAGCAAGGAATATCATGCCTACACCCGTAATAGTCCAGCCGATTATAACTGCTGCAGGGCTAGCAACAGCTGCCATATTTTGTGGCAGACTAAAAACCCCCGCACCAATCATTGAGCCGATTACAAATGCAGTTAATGCACCAAATCCGAGCTTATTATCCATTCTTAAACCTAGTATTTAAATTTTAATTTACTCGATTATATGGATTTTCATTATGCGTAAAAGCTA
>NZ_MSCC01000001.1:1315743-1363653 GCF_002954455.1 Photobacterium aquimaris | reverse complement strand
TTTTTTTCATATTTAATGAAATATATTTCAAATAAAAATATATAAGTTGTATATATATCTTTACTGATTGTATGTAATATCAGCTTTTTTATAACCTAAGTATAACATTTATGGTTGCAAAATGGCTTAATGGAACGTTAATTGTGCTTTAATGTTCTGATTCAATACAAAGGCTAAAGTTTTACCTTGTTCGGCAGCCGTAGTGATAATCGGAGTATTAAATTCTTCAATTTCGCCTGTAACAATAACCGCGGAGCAATTTCCCATTTCTAATGCTTTTGCCATAAGTAAATGTTTACTTTGGTTTTTGGCATTTTTAAGTAGCAGCACTTTATTAATATCAATGCCTGCATTTATAAGTAATTGCTTATCTAATAGTGCGTCTTGACCAATAAACATAATCCAACGATTTTCTTCATTCGCTTGTTTAAGAAGACGTAAAAAATATGCCAGTTGAGCTTGTTGCTGTTCACTATAACTGACCTCAATCGGAACAGCCCTTGACGGAGATGCTACATCATTTAAATGTGATCCAAATGTGGCCTTGTAAACGTCAGAAGCAGTAATAAATTCTTGAGTCTGCATTAGTGCTTTCATAGTGTCATCTCCGACAGTGGTTATATATACATGCTGTATGTACATACAGTAGTTTTATTCTGATTTAGATGCAAGCATTATTTGTCGAATTTATATGTCCGATATAAAAAAACAGTCGTTTTTTTTACGGTGTATTTTTCATGTAATGTGTTGTTATTAAATGGTTTTGTTATTTTTTTGAGTGTTTTTAATTGATGGCTGCCTGAAATGCATTTTTATTACGATATGAAATTTTGAGTTATATCCAAAAAATTCATACAGTAGTTTTACTGTATAAGACGTACAAGTGGTGTGATTTGGAAATGAGGAACAACAAGTAATCATTAAGTGGGAGGGATATTAACGTATATATACTAACTGCCGACATCACAACAAAAGGTCATTGTGCACTTGTGTAATAAATGACTTTATGAGAAATAATAATGAGTTTTTAGCAGTGATTGTCTTATCAACAACTATATATAATTAAAAAAAACAAATAAATAGGGTAATAACATGTTAGATAATACAATGATTTCATTAATGGTTAATTTTATTGATATACAAACCGACCAGCATATTCTTCCTACAAGAAAATATATAACAGCTGATAATCTGTCATATTTACCTGTGGTTGAGGATATTTTAACTGTTGAAATTGACATTGATACTCAATTGCCAGTATCACTATCCATTAACGATACACAATTTTTCAATGCGAGTAATACACAGCCTCAAGTTCCAGCTAAGTGTTATATTGTTAAACAAATAGTCAAAAAACTCATGGTAAATGAAGCTTGTGATAATATTGATTATCTTTTAGAAGAGATGTCTTTCATTGCTGCGAAGAAAGCTTGCTTAACAATAACTAAATAAAATAATGATGGTTATACTCATGTTAGGTGGGAGTATAGCAATTAGTATGATAGATCGACCAATGAGTAAGCTTTTAAGGCAAACTCATTGGTATTGTCAGTTACAATGAAGTGCGAAATTAAAGTCTAAAAAGTTCAACACGAAGGTGATTTTCATCTTCATATGCAATAACAGATTGGAAATAACCGCTTTGATCAATAGCAGCAGAGAAAATATCTTTGTGCTCGGTATTACCAATAAATAAAATTTGAGTTGATTTGGTCATCAGGCCATCATCATCAAAACTTGACGTTAAGTCTTCATCTACTACGCACACTAAGACGTTACCAAACCGCGCTTTCAAATTGATATTATGTGCTAATGAATACTGCACTTTGGTATGTAATTGTGATTCGACTTCTTCAATAAGATCAACAAAGCGATAAAGATCTGTAGAGCTGGTTTGTAGTATACGCTCTCGATCATTATTCAGGATTGACTCTAAACAAGCACCCGTTTTTCTACCGCGCAATAACCAACTTTTGGTTGATTTCTTAACAGCACGATATCGATTATCTTTAAGGATTCGCTTTAAGTACTGAACAAGTAAATTATTTTGCTCAGTCTGTGTTAGGCGACGTTCAAGTTTTTTAAATTCTAGATGTAGTAGGGCGTGAGTACTAATATCGAGTAGTTGTTGAGACTGATTCATTTCTGTACCGAGTTGGAGCGGGTTTAATAATAATATCATACTATTACTGATGTAAGATAATAGTTAATACGTTAATTATAAATTGCAAAATTAAGCGTGATCATTTTTATATTAAATGCCATTAATTGCATATTTTTTTATATGTCACATCATAAAAAGATACAAACATTTGAATAAATTTAAAGGAACAATAATCTTTCCCCTTTATATAGTGAAATTATGATGGTTTAGGTGACTGGGCGGCTAACTGAGCGAACCTTAAGCCAGCTTGTGAAACAAGAGATCGCGGGTGTCATTTGCCCGTTGGTTTTCTCAGTTTCACCTTGTTATTAGCGTTGAAAAAATCAGCTAATAGTATGCCCGCGCAGCGGATTTCTGATGATTTAGACAATGAATCTGTCACTGCTTTTATTACCATTTCAATAGAAATTAGGTACGACGCTAAAGCAATATTTTAAACAAAAATAAATAAACTTGCCAACTCAATCATACAAGTTATGTATATGTTTAATCATGTTTTTCCGTAAAATTTATTTATCTTATCGAAACTGCTTTTATTCATATTTAAATGAAATCGTAACATAATTTTCTCTTTTTTTTATGAGGTATTACTCATTTATATAACGCGTATTGTTATTTTTTCAGGTAGTCAGGTCTAATTAATTCATTGTTTAATGCATTGAAGAGATTTATTGATGAATAAAAATTTTTTAGGGACAATAATTGCCGCTATTTTAAGTGGCTGTGGTGGTGATAGTGATAAGACTGATACAGTAGTTAAACAAAAACCTATAATAAAAAGTGGTTTTTTTTCAAGTTCAACAAATGTTATTAAAGGAAAAATAGATTTTTCAGGAGTGGATAATCCAGTATTTACCTATAATAATAAGGATCTTAAAGGAGGAAGATTAACGATTAATACTAATGGTGAATTTGAGTTTGTAGCAAAACCATACTCAGGGTTAATTCGTGTTGATGTTAAAATCCAAGAGTCCACCCAATCATTGTCAATAATAAAATCAGAAAAAATAGCGACATTAGAATTTTTAACAGAACAACGCAATAAATTAAATGAGAATAGTGACCAATTTTATAAAGAACAATGGCATTTAAATAATACAGAACAAAATGCATTTTCAAATTCTAATGGAACATATGATTTTGATATCAATCTAGATCAATTGCATAATCAAGCCATAACAGGGAAAGCAATAAAAGTTGCTGTTGTTGATACGGGATTAGAGTTAGCACATCCTGATTTATCAAGTAATATTATTGCTAATAGCTCTTATGATTTTGTTGATAATGATGATGACCCATCACCAAATACTAATGATAAGAATGGCGATCATGGTACATCTGTTGCCGGCCTTATATCTGCGGCGGCTGCTAATAATATAGGAGGAAGAGGTGTAGCACCTGATAGTCAATTGGCTGGGTTTAATTATTTAAAAAATCAATCAATTGAAGTTTTTAAAGATACCCATGGTTATGGGAAAACGAATAATATTGATATAATAAACCAAAGTTATGGCTTCGCTGATACTATTATATTTCCAATTCAATCTTTAGACTTTAATATAAAAAAAGTATTAATAGAAGAGTATTTTAATACTCACACAAAACCAGCTTTGATGATCAAATCAGCCGGGAATGGATTTAATTATATAGGATCATATACAAGAGTTAATACATCTAAATCAGAACAGCGGTTACCAAACCAAATAGCTAATTCAGATCCTGAAAATGCAAGTTTTTATAATACAGTTGTATCTGCATTAAGTGCTGATGCTAATAATCCTCGTTCAAGTTATTCTACTGTTGGTTCTTCTGTTTTATTTTCAGCGCCTGGAGGAGAATATGGCGTTAATCATCCTGCAATGATAACGACAGATGTTACTGGCTGTGATAATGGTTATTCTCGTATAGATAATGAGAATGACATTTATTCTGGTGGATTTACTTATAATATTCAGAAAGATACTAATTGTAATTTCACATCTATATTTAATGGCACATCATCAGCTGCGCCTGTTGCTTCAGGTATCGCAGCTTTAATTATGGAAGCTAACCCAACATTAACTTGGCGTGATGTACGTTATATTATGGCAAAAACAGCGACTAAAGTAGATCTTGATTTTGAACCTGTAATATTGGAACAACAGAATCAAAAATATATCGCTGACGATGGTTGGGTCACAAATAAAGCGGGTAATAGTTTTCATAATTGGTATGGTTTTGGAATGGTAAATGCACAAAAAGCAGTGCAGGTAGCCACAAGAGATTATTCATTATTACCTGAGTTACAACAGACTGATTTTGTAATATCGACCAATCAAGAAATAGTACTTATACCTGAAAAATTTGATGGTGTTGTAAAGCAAGTACAGATAGAACAAAATATCAAAGTTGAAGCAGTTCAACTTAAATTAAACATCGATCATAATCGATTCAGTGATTTAGCAATTGAGGTAATATCCCCAAGTGGTACAAGATCTGTGGTTGTTACACCGAGAAATTTACATATTCTTAATCCTAAAGTTTTCGGGGATGAATCTGAAGTTATATTATTAAGTCATGCATTTTTAGATGAAAGTTCAGAGGGATTATGGACGATAAAAATTGTTGATACTAATAAAGAACAATTAGAAATATTTGATTATAATCAGAATGAATCGTTCTTGTTAGATAATAATAATGATTTAGGTAAAGTTATTAGTGCTAAAGTTAAAATATATGGACATAAATAGGGTGAAATAATGGAAAAGATAATTTTAGTATCAATGTTTTATTTGTTAACTGCAAGTTCAAATATATTTGCAAATGATTCTGTTTTTAGTGGTGGATTAGAATTTAAATTATCAGATGAAAAAAACGTTAATCAATATAAGCGGTCAATTGAAAATAATGATGGAATATATCAAGGATTAATTGTTACTAATGAAATGCTTAATATTAAAGGTATTGTTTCTGGTGGTATTATTATAAAAACAACGGAAGTTGATTCATTATCATTTAAAGATTCTAGTATGAGTGTAGTAAAAATCGGAGGCGGTTATTGGCTATTAAAATATAAATTAGGAACTGAAATGAATGAAAAACTAGCCTGGATTAAAGGTCAATCTGGAGTTCAGAGTGCAGAACTTGAAGTTATAAAAAATATTCAAAATCCTAATTAATATTTAAGTTAAATATTAAATTATGCCTAGTCATTTAGCTAGGCATTTTTATTTTCATAGTAATTTTTAGCATGATATTTAAGCCATTAGTATGGTGTTAGAAAATAATCTAATACTTCAAATAAGGTGTCTATTTCATGATAAGTATTGTAATGCATAAAACCAATACGAATAACCCCACCTTTATTCAGTAGGTTCAATTGTTCACATAATCCTTGTGCATAAAAATGCCCATGCCAAACACAGATATTGTGGTTACTAAGATAGCTGGCGACTTCTGCTGGTGTAGTGTTATCAATTCTTATTGCGAAAGTCGGTGTACGTTGTTGATGATTATTCACGCCATACAAGGTGACATTACTATAGTGGCTTAAATGGGATAGGAAATATTGGCTCAGCTTGGCTTCATAGGCTTGATAATAATCAAAACTGCGACATAAATGCTGTCGAAGAGATAATGATTGGTTGTCGATATGGCGACTGTAATCGGCTAAATAATTGACCGCAGCAATAAATCCAGCCAAAGCCTCAAAGTTTTGTGTACCGGTTTCAAAGCGAGCAGGTCCATCATTGGGAGCTGGCTCGACTTTATAAGGGCGAAGTGTTTGGAGCCATTGTGGTGCGATATAAGCAATACCAAGATGGGGACCAAAAAACTTGTAAGCAGAACAAACTAAAAAGTCACAATCTAATGCTTGAACATCAATTAATCGGTGTGGTGCATAATGTACAGCGTCAACATACACTTGTGCACCGACAGCATGAGCTGCAGTAATGATACGTTTTACATTCGTTAGTGACCCTGTCACATTTGACGCGTAAGTAATGGCGACTAATTTAGTGTGAGAATTGAGTAGCGTATTGAAATGGTCATAATCAAGATCGCAATTAGCATCATTTAAACGCACTTGATGGACGGTAACCCCTTTATCCTCGGCGGCTTGCTGCCAGCTTGATACGTTTGAGTAATGATCAAGTGCAGTAACAATAATCTCGTCACCTTGTTGCCAATCTCTCGTTATTGTTCGACTTAAATGAAAAGTAAGGCTGGTCATATTTGCCCCAAAAACAATATTGCTGGCTGAGGGGGCATTGACTAAGGCTTGTGCTACCTGACGAGCCTCTGTCATTAATGTTGTTGTTGCAACACTAGCAAAAAAAGACCCACCTAAGTTTGAATTAAAATGGCCTAAATAATGACTCATTGTATCTAAAACTGATTGAGGAACTTGTGAACCACCGGGGCCATCAAAAAAACACACTGGTTGATTGTTAATTTTCTGATTTAATGCTGGAAATAAGAGCCGATTTTCTAAGGGATCAAATGTCATGTTGAATCTCCTTGGTGGTTAGCACAAATACATCCCAATAACCTTGATGGTGTTTTTTTATCGTTTTAATAGGGTGGGCGTTATGCCATAAAATATTATCCGCCAAGATAGCCATTTCGCCATGCTGTAACGTTGTACAAAGAAAGGGTGATGAGGTGTTATTTTTATAAACTAAAAACTCTCCGCCATCAATGTTGTGACGTTTTATACCAATCACCGCAATATGTTCAAACCCATCTTGGTGAATGCCTTCTGGCGATGTTGGTACTTCGCCATCAATAACAGTGACACGCATTTGGTGAATTTCGATGGGTTGATCATTAGGAATAGCATTAGCATCTTGAAATAATTGGCACATCTCAAGCATACCGCTACAGGTTATGACCGCATCATCTAGAGGCTCAAAATGACGAATAACGTTACCTTGAAAATGATTGATGTCATCAGATTGGACAAAATCTGAAGCTGGTAAGTGGACAAGTTTTCCATCATGCAGAGCAACAATAGAATAGCGGCGTAAACGATACTGACCATCAGCATGAGAGGTTTGGGGTAAATGTGTAAACGAAGGAGCTAATTCATCGACAGCATGCTCACTTAGTTGAGTAAGTTGTAAACTACACATTAGTGGGGTCATCATCATACATCTCCTCTATCAGCATCACTTAAAGATAGAGTTGGCTAAAAATCTTAATATTACAAATTTAATCGACTATATTTTGGCTTTATTAGTTAAAAATAGAATTAAAATTTAGTTATTGATGTTGATTTAGTGTTTAAAACTACGTGAAATAGAAGGCTAATAGTGTGATGAGTGAGTAGATGCGAGAAATAGTGAATAATTAGACAATTATCGAACTAAAGACTGTTTTGTTAAATAAAACGGGTATGAAAGAATAATATTGTCTCATTACTATGATTAAAAATCGCGGGTAAACATACAATAAATACCAAGTAGCGGCGTTTATACTTATTATTGTAATTGCAAAATAATGCATGTGTAACAAAATATATCTTTTATTAAAATTAGTGTTTTTTATTTCATTAAATATCATACGTTTATGATAAATATAAGTTTTTATTATTGTTTGTGGCTGGAATATGATTTCATTATCACATGATTGCTTTTGTATATTTCACCCAACAAAAATGAAAGCAATTGCAGCGTTATAATCTATATGCTCAATAGAGAGACGTTGCTTATTATAAAATAATGAGATCAACATGCCTTTAAAATTAAAAAAACTATCGTTAGCAGTCGCACTTATTGCGACTAATTTTGCTGCTGTAAGTACTGTTAGCGCACACGGTTGGGCTGATTTTCCGCCATCACGTACTGAAATTTGTGATCGTGACGGTGGTTATTGGCAAAATAAAATTCCTAATGCGGCATGTCAGGCTCTTTGGGATAAATCAAACGCACATCCTTTTACCCAAAAGAATGAAAACGCAGCTTTAACGGCAGATTACAACAATATTGAAGAAGTAAAAAACAAGTTGTTGATGGTCTGTTATGTTCAGGTGGGGATCAGAAAAAAGCCGGTTTAGATATTCCACATAGTGAGTGGCAGCAAACAGAAGTTATTGTTGATGCTAACGGCGAGTTTGATTTTAAGTGGGTTGCAACCGCGACACATAATCCATCATTCTGGCAATTCTACATTACTAAGCCAGATTACGATAAATCACAGCCATTAACGTGGGATGATTTAGAGTTGGTTGATGAAGTCGGTAATATCGAACCAACTGAAGCAACACCATACGATACGTATAACTTTAAAGTGAAGCTACCAAAAGATCGTATTGGTGATGATGTTATCCTTTATTCTCGTTGGCAGCGTATTGATCCAGCAGGTGAAGGTTTTTACAACTGTAGTGATATCACTATTAAGCAGGATAATGGCGATATTACACCACCACCTGTGGTAGGTGGTAATTTACATGCAATTCCAGGTTTCTTTGTTAAGCCAGGTTTTGTACCTGTTGAAGGTGACACAGTACGTTTCCGTCTTATGGCTCCAGGTACTGGCGCTGAAGTATTGGATCAACGTTTGGTGATCACGGCGGCTAACCAAGCTACTTGGGCACAAATATTAGCTGAGCAAATTAATGCGTTAGCAACAGAGAGATTATTTATTGGTGTTTGGAACCAAACTGCGGCTAAGTATGAGTTTAATGCTAATAACATTCATGCAAACCAAGTATGGGTAGAAGCTGAAAATTACGGCTTTGCGTTAAGTATTTTTAAAGATCTTGAGCCATTACCGCCCGTTGTAGATCCTGAGTTACCAGAAGGTAGCTGGAGCAAGTCTGCAACTTATGTTGCTGGTGATGTGGTAACACATGGTGGCAAAACATGGAAAGCTGGCTGGTGGACTAAAGGTGAACAACCTGGTATTGCGAACGTATGGACACAAGTTCTTACTGATGGTGAAACACCAGATGTTAGCGCTTGGTCAGCAACGAAAACATACAATGAAAATGATGTTGCTATTCATAACGGCACTAGCTGGAAAGCATACTGGAATACAGTAGGCGAAGAACCTGGAACTACAGGTGAGTGGGGAGTATGGCGTAAGCTGTAATTCTTAACTGATAACATATATCTAAGGCCTGCATTCGTGCAGGTCTTTTTATTGTATCGATTATTCTTTAACGATACGTAAGCTGATCTTTTGATTTGGTCGGCCGTGTAATTCAACCAAATAACTGCCCCATTCATGAGTATTAACATGATGCAGTGCTAATTTTTGCTCAATACAATATAGATTCGTAATGTACTGGCCATTGATATCAGCTTCTTTGACGGTTAATTTTATATTTTGATTAGTCGCAAATACCATTTTTTCATTCCACTCTTTTATCGCTAATTGAATATATGCTTGGCCTTTCGCGTTGAGTGTTAATGAGTAACCCAATGTTTTATCGAATATTTGCTCTAATTGTATTGCTTCTTCAGGAGTATTTGCCGTTACTTGATTAACTGGGATTACATTACATGTTGCTTGATAAGGAGTAACAAAATAGGTATTCCGACCTTTAATTTCAGCATCAGAAGGAATTTGAGGTGCTGCAATTACTGGTGAACTAATCCCAATAGTGAGCAAAGCCGACAGTGTTTTATTCATGGTAATAGTCTTATTGTTGAAGTGGAAAAGCCGTGATGCAATTAGGTGGATCTTGTTTGGTTTTTAATGGAATTATTTGGCAAAAAGGGCTTTGGTGAGCTGGATCTTTGCTCATATCACGGGTAGATAAACTAGCAAAAAAAGCTAATAAAGCCTGTTTTTCAGCTGGTGTTAATCTAAAGCCTTGTAATCGAGGATCTTTACTTAAATGTTTACGACCATCGCCTTTATTGGGACCAATAGTGATAATACGTCCACCAGCAGCATAACTATCAAGCACAGATTCAAGGCGATGAAAACTACCATCATGTCCCCATGGCCCAGTATTGTTAACATTAATCAATGACGGAATACGAAACTTACCATCATCTTTTTTTTGCAGAGTAAACTGTCGTAGTCCTGTTTCATCGGCAGGGTAGCCATATTCTTCGTCTGTATTTTTAATACCATAAAGACCTGTATTGTAATAGCGGTTATTCGTGACTGATGGTTGATTTAGCAATGGTCCAGCATGGCATTGAGAACAACCTAATCTTTGGCTGTGAAATAAAGCAAATCCTTGTTGTTGCTGGCTATTAAGAGCTGTTTTATCACCTTTAATAAAAGCATGATAAGCCGTATCGGTATCAATAATCGTCGTAACATAACGACTTAATGCGCTGATCACTTTTATTGTGGTTATTGCACTGTCACCAAAACTTGCTTCAAAAAGAGGTTGGTACAAGGTGTTAGCTTGCTGTAACCGCTTGAGTAGCAAAGCATCCGTCATTCCCATTTCTGGTGGATGTAATGAAAAAAGCGGTAATTTAATGGTGTCAGTGAGTGTGGTTAAATTTGGCTGACGCTGCATAAATACAGTTAACTGTACGCTATTAAGCAACGATGGCGTATTGAGTGTGGTGGGGTTGTTATTGATATCTGGTACTTTAGTAAAACGATTGGTCCAACCTAAATCAGGCGCATGGCATAACGCGCAGCTACGATTGCCTGTTTTGGAAAGCCGATTATCGTTAAATAGATACTTACCAAGGGTTACTTTTGCTGCATCTCGTTTTTCATTTTGAGGCATCGTTGCTGCATATAATGTTGACGTTAATGCTACGAGTGGCGTTAAGAAAAGGACTGCAATGGTGCGGTAAGTAACAGTCATGGCTTATATCAAAGGTATGTAAAAGAGGCGTTATTATAATCGACAACTTGCGGGTGCGCATATGAAATTATGTATCAAGTTGCAACAATAATTGCCATAGAATGATTAAGTGATCTTACTCTGCTTTTTGCGTAAATCATCATAGTATTATTGATGTGATAAGTAAATTTGTGATAATTTAATTCAATATTATCAAGGAGATAAATAATGGATACTAACCCTGAAGATAAGCTACATAGCCAACAAGTTTATGTTTGTGATGATGTACTTGCGGAACGTCAATTGGCGTGTTTAGAAGTATTGTATGACTTTAATCATACTCGGCCATCAGAAGCGGCTAAACGAGCAGAATTAATGCAGCAGCTGTTCGCAGAAGTCGGTGAGGGGTGTTATATCGAACCACCGTTACATGCTAATTGGGGAAAGCATACCCATTTAGGTGATAATGTGTATGCTAACTTTAATTTAACCCTTGTTGATGATACCCATATCCATATTGGTAATAACGTTATGATAGGCCCGAATGTGACGATCGCAACCGCAGGTCATCCAATCGAACCTATCTTAAGAGAACAAATTACTCAATTTAATATTCCCGTTACTATTGGGAATAATGTCTGGATTGGCGCTCAGTGTGTAATTTTACCTGGTGTATCAATTGGTAATAATAGTGTTATCGGTGCTGGTAGTATTGTTACTAAAGATATTCCAAGTAATGTCGTTGCAATGGGCAATCCTTGCCGAGTATCACGTGAAATAAATGAGCATGATAAAATTTATTATTATAAGAATATAAAATTTAATGAATAATATAAATAAAAGTATTACTTAAAAAGGAGTTTATATTTAACATCATTATTTATTATATAACTAATGTATTTATACTTTTTTATTGTATTGATATAATTATTTCTTGTACTTTGTTGTAGATATCTGTTGACGTTCCTACCAATATTGCTTCTTTATAATTGGATTGATCTAATACGTTTACTTTTTCTAATGTGATCACGTTATCATCTTTTCGTAACTGATAGCGGTCTTTCATTAATGATTGGCTCATTACTATATTTGCTTTAAATACGGCACGATAAACACCATTCATGGGCATATGACTCATAAGTAAAATCTCTTTAGCGATGTAATTATAAGGAGGGGACCTTATTGAACTTTTCAAAACAAACGAATTGTAGACAACTCTAGTCAATATTTAAAGGTTTAATCCCTAAAATATGACTAAATAGAATTTATTTATTAAAAACATATACCATTATATAAATAGAGGGAATGTATATAAAGGCAATATAATAATGACCTATTAATAAAGAAAAAACCAATGCTAATTATTAGCTATTGGCTTTATATTAACTTTATAAATAAGGGCATAAATTTTATATTTTATTTATAACTGAATTTCTTCTTATAAGTGTGGGTGAAAAAATACGCGTTGTTGTTTGTATATTATTATCACTTAAATTTAGTGCTAATTTAGTCGCTTCTTCTGCCATTAAATAGATAGGGTAGCGAATAGTTGTTAATTGTGGCCGAACATACCGAGCAATTAAACCATCATCAAAGCCAATAACAGAAAGATTATCTGGCACTTTTACGTCATTATCTTCAAGAATATTGATTGCTCCAGCCGCCATATTATCGTTGTAAGTCACAACCGCTGAAATAGGCAGTGATTTTGATAGCAAATTGGTCATTGCTTGCTCACCACCTTCAATATACGGTTCAGTGGTTTCGATAAAGTTTTCATTAACGTCGATATTATGTGCGATGAGTGCGTCTTTATAACCTTGTAGGCGTTGGGTTGCATCTTCAATATCGTGTGACGAGTTGATATAAGCAATGTTAGTGTGACCGTGGCGGATCAAGTATTCAGTCGCAATATAGGTGCCTTTAATATTATTCAATGAAATACAGCGATCGGCTAATTCAGGAATATAGCGATTAATGAGCACCAGCGATTTTACTTGTTGAGCGTAATCAATAAGTGCTTCATCTGATAAGCCTTTTGAATGAATAACTAAAGCATCACAACGACTATTAATTAATAGGTCGATGGCTTTTTTTTCATCGGCTGCACGATGGTAACCATTGCCAATCAGTAAATTTTTGCCATTTTGTTGAGCGACAGTATCTACCGCTTTGACAAGCGCACCAAAGAAGGGATCAGAAACATCACCCACTAACACACCAATGGTATTGGTATTATGGCTAGCAAGAGCACGTGCAGCCGGATTGGGTTGATAATTTAGGCGCGTGATCGCAGTTGTTACCGCGAGAATAGAGGCTTTACTGGCTTTGGGGGATTGGTTTAATACACGAGATACTGTTGCTACTGAGACGCCTGCCTCACGAGCAACATCTTTAATTGTTGCCATAGATGCTCTCAAATTACCTACCTTGGTGATTAAGTCATAATCAATGTTGCAAGCGGTAATATAGTCGTTTATTAATAAAATGAGTTAGCCAGTATATAGCCATCTTATTACATATAATACTGAATCTTCAGATGATGAACTGAAAAAGTTATTTTAATCATAATGATAAAAGAAAAAGCACCATTAGTAGGTGCTTTTTGTCATGATGTTAACTGCATCTTACTGAATTTGAAGCGCGAGCAATAACGAGGATTCAGGATCCATTATGGGAAGGGTGAGTCCCACGGTTTGTAACCATTCCCCACTGAAGTGTTGTTGACTCGTTAACCATGGAGGCTGTCGGTTAACCATCGAATGGAGATTGTCAGGTTCATCAACAATAGTAATGGCATAGTATTGATCAGCACGTAACCCAGGAATATGTAATCGGCCTGATAAACAATAGGTTGGCATTGCTAATTGATTGATACTCACTAAAGCATCTGATTGTGACTTGCTAACGACCATATTGCCTTGTAACGCTGCGCTATCGTTAAAACTTAAACGGTAGTTATCACCGCTATGTAGCAAATGGCGGTACTTTTTGTGTAATTGAATATATTGGCTAAATGCTGTCTTTTCTTGTTTATCAGCTTTAACGGGATCGAGTTCTAATCCCATGTGACCAAAGAGCGCAGTATTACCGCGAAAGTTCATCGTGTGAGTACGGCGAGTTGTATGGCTGCAATGAGAACCAATATGGGTGCCCATCACTTCAGGTGGATAGAAATAACTCATTCCGCGTTGAATCGCCTGACGTTCAAGCGGATCGTTATTATCTGAACACCAAAAGCGGTGTGTACGCTTTAAAATTTCATAATCAATACGGCCGCCACCAGCTGCGCAAGATTCAATCTCAACCTTGGGATGTTTAGCCAGCAGCTTGTCTACAAGCGCATAGTAGCGCTCTACTTGACCACATCCAGCAGCACGATTGTTATGTGCGGGTTGTACAATTTCACGGTTCATATCCCATTTAATATAGTCAATCTCATACTGAGACAGAAAATGATCCAGACGCTCAAATAAATATGCAAAGGCGGCGGGATTTTGTAAATCAAGGACATATTGATGACGTCCAGTCGGTTGATCATAGCCGTCAACAGCAAGTAACCACTCGGGATGTTGTCGATAAAGATCTGCATCTTTATTGATCATTTCAGGCTCAAACCACAAACCAAACTCCATCCCCAGTTGATGGACATGATCAATAATAGGGCTAAGGCCAGCAGGGTATTTTTTAGGGTCAACAAACCAATCACCTAGCGATGAAGTATCGTCATTGCGGCCTAAAAACCAACCATCATCAACAATAAAACGCTCGACACCCATTGCAGCAGCTTCGGTAGCCATTGCTGTAATATAGTTGGGATCATGATCAAAATAGATCCCTTCCCAAGTATTTAGGTGAATTGGGCGAGGCTTATGTAACCTATCCTTTAGGATGGATGTGCGTACATGCTGGTGGAAATGTTGACTCATGGTATTGAGTCCATGATGACTATAACTCATGTACAACGTCGGTGTGGTTAAGGATTGTTGTGGTTGTAATGTAATTTCCCCCGGTAAATATAAAGCTTCAGCTTGAAGTACACGACGACCATCGGCTTTGACATCAATTCGCATGCGATGATTACCACTCCAAGCTAAATGCGCGCCCCATACTTGACCATGATCGTCACTAAAACCGTGCTCACCAACAATAACTGCAGGGTAATGTTCATGTGAAGTGCGTCCGCGGCGGTTTTCTTGAATATAGCCACCATGACTTAACTGACTTCGATGTTGCTGAAATTCTTTGATCCAGCGGCCATAAAAAGACAGTATTTCACTGGCATTATCAGCAATAGGTGCAGTATTAGCACAACGGATCACATGATAATCACTCGTGCCAAGGTTAGTCACCGTTTGTGATAGCTGTAATACATCATTTTGATCAAGCTCTATCTGTGTCTGCCAGCCTAACTGCGCTCGTTGATCAAGACAGTCAATAATCAGCTTATTACCATCCTGTTTGACGGCAGTGATCGTAAACACAGGGGCCCAATCGCTGCCATTTTCACGAAAACCTTCAAGTGCCGAAGCGCCGAAATTTCCACGGCCTAATTGAGGGTTAATACTGACCGCAATATCGGTATCTAAACGTCCAAATGGAATAGGGCGTTCAAGTCCGATCGCCATTTGCTGCAAGTCACTGTGTGTTGCACAAGGTAAACGGTTGCCGTAATACACAATATCGGCATTATCGCTAACAGCTAGTAAGAGTTGGCTATTGGTGCCGATTAAAGAATACAGTTGTGGTTGAATTGTCATTGGCATGGTCTTGATTTCCACTGTTATTACTTCGCTGTCGCGATAAAGGTTAACTGGTACTGATAACGATCAGCGGTTAATAAAAACTCAGGGTGAACGCTTGGGCTCCAAGAATCATCGCCACCAATGCCCATATGTTCACTGTCAATATTAAGGTGTAAACAGTTATCGGGTTGCAACTCGTAGCTATGACGCGCCAGTGCTAATTGTGACTGTGAATAACGACTGACTGCAAAGTGGAACTGACCACTAACAGTCAAATTATTAATCGTCGCGTATTGAGTGTCGCAGCGCAGTCCGTTATCGGTTGGATAGATATAATCGGTATGCATGGCGGTAATCGGCAGGGTATGGTGATCCATATGGGCTGCCAACAGGCGATCTGGGTAGTTCTCATGCGGGCCGCGACCAAACCATGATACGCAGTCAGTTAATGGAACATCGACGCTAATACCAATACGAGCCAAACTTGGTAGTTGAGTGTCTGGTTCTACCGTGACATCAATCGTTAGCTGGCCATTCGCTTGAATGCGGTAGCACCATTGTGTGTTAATGGTTTTTTGTGAAGATGTAAAATGGCTAAAGTAGGCTATTACCACTATAGATCCATCATGATCCTGTTGAAACTGAACATGTTGGCATTGCGTCTCTATATTGTCTAAGCCGGCTTGTTGCCATTGTGCCATCCACGTGGTGGGATCGACACGATCAACCTCACTGGTACCAATATCATTATCCAGTGGAGCACGGTAAAAATTATCTTTAAAAGGCGACGCTATTATAGCATTGCCTTGTGCAAGCCATGTTTCTAAGTAACCTGAGGTTAAATTAAAACAAAATTCATTATCGGCAGCCACAATGGTTAATTGTTGGTCTTCTTTGGTGTAATGAATAGCATTATGATCATTGATCGTCGGTATAGTTAGAGTGCTACGTGCTTGTTGCAGCTGAAATTGTTCGATAGCAACAACGTGACCGGCTTCAGCCCAAGCGGTGGCTTTAGTTAATACCACTTCAAGATCCAAGTAATAATTCATCGCTGGATCAAAATCGCGCATATAGTCGCTAAATGCTATTTCGGTAGTCGCTTGTGGCGCAAGCATCAGCTCGTATTCACCGTGAGTTAATGTAACGCCTTGCTGCTGAATCTTCCATCGCAGTAGGGTATGTTCACTGTCACTAAACAACAATTCACTTCGAATGCGCAATTGGTGCTGTGGCGTTAATTCAAACTGAAAAAATTGCTGTGCTTTTTTAACTTCAAATAAAGCAGGGTGTGGCGTGCGATCTGGAAATACTAAGCCATTTATACAAAATTGACGATCGTTAATGGTATCGCCGAAATCACCGCCATAAGCCCAATATGGTTGACCGTCAGCGGTAGTTTTAGTTAGCCCTTGATCAACCCAATCCCAAATAAATCCCCCTTGTAAGCGTGGGAATTCACGAAAAGCGCGCCAATACTTATTGAAACTACCTAAGCTGTTACCCATCGCATGAGCATATTCACACAAGATCAGCGGACGTTGTTCATTAGGTTGGCTGATCCAATTTTTAAGTGCGTATTTAGGTACGTTAGGGTGATCAATATGTTGATCAACACGAGCATACATCGGACAGATAATATCGGTTGCCGCAGTATTGGCACCGCCGCCTTCATATTGAACTGGACGCGATGGATCGCGTTGTTTGGTCCATTGGTACATAGCATGATGGTTAAAGCCAATGCCAGATTCGTTACCCAAAGACCAAATAATGATTGATGGGTGGTTCTTATCCCGTTCAACCATCGCCATCATGCGCTGCATATAGGCGTTATTCCACATTGGATCGTTTGATAAACGGCACATAGGGAATTGACCATGGGTTTCAATATTGGCTTCATCGACTACATAGAGGCCATAGTGATCACACAATTCATACCAACGTGGATGATTGGGATAGTGAGCGGTACGAACGGCATTAAAATTGTTTTGTTTCATCAATTTAATGTCTTCAATCATAGACGCTTCAGTGATGTAATGACCCGTAATCGGATGATGTTCATGACGATTAACGCCACGAATTAACAGCGGTTTACCGTTAACAAGCAGTTGACCATTGCTAATTTCAACCTGACGGAAACCAACATTATAGCTTTCACATTCAATCAGCTTATCGCCGTCATATAGGCCAATAACAGCGCGATAGAGATAAGGTTTTTCAGCACTCCACTGTTGAGGCTGGTGCAGATGTAATAGATGCTCAGTTTGATCGTACCAACCGCCTTTTTCATCGACTTCATGAGCCGCAGTATAAGCGGTAGTGGCACCAGAAAACGTAACGGCATTATTATCAGCATCAAAGAGTGATACCGTGACACTGTAACTATCCGTAACCTGAGTTAACTTGGTGGTAATAGCTAATGTAGCATCTTGATAGGTGGTATCTAATTGAGGTTGAATAAAGACATCAGCAATCGCCAATAAGGGTTTTTGGTAAATAAACACATCGCGGAAAATGCCACTTAGCCACCACATATCTTGATCTTCTAAGTAAGAACCATCAGACCAACGCATCACCATTACAGTTAATAGGTTTTCACCTTCATGAACGGCATTCGTTAAATCAAATTCAGCGGGTAAACGGCTATCTTGCGAATAACCGATCCAACGACCGTTACACCATAAATGAAAAGCAGAGTTAACCCCTTCAAATACTAATCGTGTTTGTTGTTCAATATCAGCAGCGGTTAGTGAAAAACGACGACGATAGCAACCGGTTGGATTTTGTTGTGGAACCAGTGGTGGCGTATCAGCAAAAGGGTATTTAACATTGGTATAAATAGGCTTGTCATAACCTTGAAGTTGCCAGTTGCTTGGTACGTCAATAGGCTGCCAATGATGGTGTTGAGTATCAAAATCGATGTCAACGATAGTTTCAGGAACAGCTTGAGGGCAAGGGTAAAAGCCAAAATCCCACTGACCATTCAAAGACTGACGGCCTGAGTGTTGCTGTTGCTGCGCATCTTCTACTGAGCGGTAGCTATGTAATGGACTATGGGGAGCAAGAGTATTTAGCTTAACAATAAGCTGATTTTGCCAATCTTGGCTTACGATAATATCAGAGAAAGAACGCATGGATGACCTCATTAAAACAACTAATGAGCCGCCTATTGACGGCTCATCATCGTGACATATATAGAATTAAATAAAGATTAAGCGTTAGTTGAGAGTGATTTTGGCTCCGTTACTGCTGGTGGTGATGAGCTAAAATCATCACGATTAAAACCATCATGCAAGCGGTAAAAACGTTTATAAACAATAGCGCTGATTAACATTAATACCGCAGGTAAACCAATCATTAACCATTGAATGCCTAGCAAGGTATCAGCAGTTTGAGTTTGGTTTGCTTGATAACCAATCAGTGATAGACCAACACCGACGATGAAGCCGCCAAATGCACCAGCAAATTTCACTAACATGGTTTGAATTGAGAAAATAATACTTTCGCTACGACGGCCAGTTTTAAACTCACCGTAATCAACAACATCAGAGAGCATTACTGTTTGAAGGGCGTTCGCTATACCAACCCCAAATTTGATAGCAGCACCTGATAGACCGATAAGTAGTAGGTTTCCTGGTGAAAATATGTTCATTCCAAGTAAGATCACACAAGATAAAATTGGCATACTACATGCAATGATCCACAGTAATTTACGCGGAATAAGATTGGCTAAGCGCGGGAATAAAAACACACCAGCTACTTCTGCAATACCCGCAATCATCATGTAAGCTGGGAACAATTCTTTATTGCCTAATGCGTAGGTGAAGTAGTAAATCGCAAATCCACCCACCAACATATTGGCGATTTGAAAGGCTAAAACTGTTGCAATAAGCGTTTTGAGTTGATCGTTACAATTAATAATGTGTAGTACATCTTTAAAGGTAAATTTGGTGGTTGTAGGAATCGACGTTTTAACGTGTTCTTTAACGTTTTTTGCGGTGATAAAGGCACTAACAATAAACAATACCGCAATAATCATCGCTGTCATTTGAAAGCCACGGCCTTCATTACCATCACCAAGAGTCGTAACGATATACAAGCCGTAAGTACCAGTAATAAACCACGCGAGGCTGGCAAACAAACGTGGCCATACTACTAATTTTTCTCTTTCTGGGCGTGAACTTGATAGTGAAGGGATCATTGACCAGTAAGGAATGTCCATAATGGTGTAGGTCAAGCCCCAAAGAATATAAGCAATGGCAGCATAAACATACAAAGCTGTTCCTTCAAAAAGGTGGGTACTGAATAAGCCAATAAGAACAACTGCATTGATCAGCGTACCGATTACTATCCATGGGCGAAATTTACCAAAACGTGAACGGGTATTGTCTACCACCATACCCATCATTGGATCAGTAATCGCATCGATAATACGTGCAGCTAAAAATATGGTACCGACGAAAGCGGCAGAAATCCCCGCCACATCAGTAAAATAATACATAAGAAAGATATAAATCGGCGCACAGGCAAAGTCTTTTCCTAATGCACCTAGTCCATAACTGAATTTGGTTTTTAAGCTAATAGTTTGTGATGACATAGTGTAGGGCCTTATATTATTTTTTTATCATTATTACTTGTTGGCGCTACGTCGACTGTGATCAAAACCAGATTAGTGGAAGCGGTTACATTAAGTTTGCTATTTTAAACGATTGGTCACAAAAATAGCAACTTTGGTAGGATCTTATGCGTAAGGAAGTGAATATTTGAGCTGCTATAACACTATTAATGTTGATGTAATTTACGTTTTTGGGTGAATAAGTAGTAATTAGTGGTATCGGTTACACTTATGTTTAAGATAAGAATAATCACGTATCGCAATCGTGAATTTGTTATTTTTGAATCAAGATCAAACCATAATGACATTGCGTTTTTGAGTGCCATTTTTACGGTTAAACAAGACTATTATTAAAATACTTTCAGCAACAGATTGGGATAGCAGCGCGATTGAAATGCACCGATTTGAAGCATGGTCGAGTGATGAAGCATTCAGTGTTGATCAAGAAATATCTTATCTGCCATCAGGGCATTATGATGTCGTGATCACTAAATCTATCGGTTGATAATTTCGTTAAAGTAAGCGGATATATAAAGCAAGATTATTACATTGCCGAAATTAGTTATGATATTCGTTTTATCAGTAATCAAGAAGAACAGCAGATCGTTAATAAAGATACTCTGACTTCTGGTTTGGGCTTACACGCACGGTTAATGGAGTATGGTCAGTATAAGCTAGGGGATATTAGCAGTAATCAGCAACAAGTGATTTTTATAAAAACCAGTGCAGGTTGGCAAGTTAAAGCATAAAAAAAGCAGCCAATTTTCAGGCTGCTTTAGTGCGTTTTATGAGCGAGGAATATTATTTATTCTTTACTGTCGCGATACGAGAACAAACAGGAATGTTAGTCGCATCAAGACCAGGCGCTGTATTATGGAAATCAAACTCAAGCTCAACATCTGGTTTAAAGATTAAGCAGTGTGTTGAACCACCAAAGTGGAACATACCTAATTCATCACCTTTATTAATGTGCTGACCTTCTTCTACAGTAACAGCACAAGAAGATACCTCTGCCATACCAATCGCAATGAAACACATTAAACCAATTTTAGGGTTATCTGATTCAATAAAGATCACTGCACGTGTTGCAACAGCTGTTAAGAATGGCTGTGAATTGTTAGGTGCACTATCATCAGCGCCATCAGGATTATTGAAACCTTGGTAACGGTTACCTAAGTAGTATGAACCATTAACCATAAAGGTTTTCTTAATTGTACCACTCACTGGGCTATTCCAACGGTGATAGCTTAATGCACTAAGAAATGCTTGATAAACCGTACCACCAACAAATTGCTCTGCAAGTGGATCAAAATCCATCATGTTTTCTAATGAGTAAGGTTGACCTTTAAGCCAGAAGCTTGAAGATTTAGCAACATTAGTCACTACTTGTAAAGGTGCCGATTCACAGGCGTTAGCGATAACATCGTCACCTTCTGCTATAGGTCTTACACCGTCTTTAAAGGTACGAGTAAAGAAATCATCCCAAGATTTAAAGCCGTAGTGTTTGTCTGTTGGATCACAGTTAAAGAAATGCTCAAATGGTTTATTATGATTTTCTGAATCACTAGCTTCAGCTTGACAAGCCACAGTCACCATTTCTTTTTGAGCATTATCACTTAACCAACCAAATACTTTTGGAATGCGATCCGGGTGATTTTCAACTAACACTGAACGTGATGCTGGAGATGAAAGGTATAGACTCCAGTACGTTAGAATTTTCTTAAATTGTTGGTTAACAAGTTCGTTAGCAAAGAATGCATAACCAGAATCTGTTGCCATTGGCCAGTCAAGAAGGGCATTAATTGGAAAGCCAATTAAACCACAAGGCTCTAATGCGCCTGTTTTAGGATCTAAAAACTCAGTACATTCTGGTGCTTGAGTCATAATATGATTTAATAAAACTAAAAACTCATCAAAACTATTCACCTCAGGTGTTTCCAAAGGTGTTAATTCTTTATGGCTTTTAGCTTCAGTGAACATATCTTGAGAAAGACGTAATAAAACAGGATCGTTTTCGACTAATTCTTTAAACTCTGTAATCGGTTGAGCGATTGAGTGAGATGTTAAATGCGTACGTGTTTTTAAATCTTTAATCCAAGCAGCAACATGTGCTTTATTTTTAGGAAGCCAATTACCTTTTAATAGAGGGTATGTCTGATTCATAATTCTATACCTAATGATAAATTAAATTTAAAAACGCTAAAGCATGACATCATTTAAATATATAAATTGATGTGCTCAATATTTGAAATACTTTATCGCCAGCAATATTTTAAGTCATTATCTAAAAATTAAACGTAAAAAATCAATTATACGTAATCAATAATTATAAACAGAGAGTTAAGTAATAATTACATATAAGCGAAATAACCATAGACCAAAAAATCAATTATGGTGGATTTTATTTTATTTTTTTTTGAAAATACTCTCTGAGTAGATAACAACAAAAAGTGTATCTTTAGTGAACTTTACTGGGGGTAATTGATTGTTATTTGATCTTATTTTGTGTTTTTATCGTTGATATTACTGGGTTTATTTTTTTACCTATGATGAAAACAATTCAAAAGTGTGATCTTTGTCACTTTTTGTTTTTTTATTTCGGTTCATCTTAATAGCACAAACAATAAATAACTTATTTAAATTATTGGTGGAAAAAATGACTTTAAAAGTAACTGCTAAAGGTTTTGAATTACCTGATTACATGGAAGCTCACATTGAATCTGAGTTTGCTAAATTTGATAAATTCCAAGTTGTATTTCATAGTCGTAATGTATTTATGAAATTAGAACCAGGTCGTCAATTTATTGTCGAAATTGCAGTAAATACAAGTGTTGGTGATATTGAAGCATCAGCAGATGAAAAAGAATTAAGCGACGCATTAAATGCAGCATTTGCACGTTTAGAACGTCAAATTATCAAGAAAAAAGAAAAGCCACTAGCACATCGTTCTGAATTAAATGAGCGTGATAAAGAAAACTTCTTAAAAGAAGAAGAAGCATCTGCAGAAGCTGCAGCTGATGAAGCGATTGCTGTTGAAAGTGCTAAATAATAATTAACAATAACTGAAATAATAATAAGCTAATATTATTTCGTTATTAATTTGTAGTAAAAACCTCGATCAATAACTATTGATCGAGGTTTTTTTATGCGGCTTGCTGATTGATAAGGGTATTTTGTCTCTTTACACAAACAAAAATAGCATTACCAGAGTGACCGTTCCAAGGTACGATTTTATCGTAGCTGTGTTCAAACATCGTGATATCAAAAAAAGGTGCAAGTAATTGCTGTAATTGCACAAAGTTGATCGCCACCATTGGATGATTATCACGCCAAGACTGAGTAACATTATCAGCTGTTTTTTCAATATGCAGCTGTAATTGTTGATGCTCACCCTCACCGTTGTAATACCAACCAGATTGGAACATAAAGTGATCACCTTCAAACTCGGTGGTATGACGCACAAAAGAGCTGTTATCGATTTTATCTTTGTCGACAGCATTAAAGCAAAATACACCATTTTCAGTTAACGCATTGTAAGCACTCTCAATACATTGCATCAATTTTTCGATATTGGCATTGTAGTGTAATGAATACAGGAAACACGTAATTAAATCTAACTGCGTATCAACGGTAAAATTACACATGTCGTGCTGCACAAAAGTAGCTTGTGGACAACGCTGTTGAGCAATATTGAGCATTGGCTGATTAATATCTAAGCCACTTGCTTGATAGCCATAACCAATAAAATGCTCAACATGTGGACCAGTACCACAAGCGAGATCAAGATAACGAGTGCCTTGATTGCCAAATAGCTGGTGGAGTCTACGAATACAATTACTTTGTTCTTGGTAATCAATATCAGCACACATTAAATCATAGTAGCCAGACAAATCAGTGTATAAAGCGTTATAAGACATGGTTAACCTAATGATTATAAAGAGATTGTATTGGTTTGTGGAATGGTCCAATTACCAAAGTTGCGCGATATTAGCCTAGCTTTGCAAATGCGCCAAACAATATTTATTAAATTAATCAATTAATTGAAGTAGCGCTCATTTAATGCCTTATAGGTATATAGTGATGTGTCTAGATTGGTAGTAATCGAGGACTTTTTCTGTTGTAGTAAGAGAGTAAACATTATTGTTAAGGAAAACTGATGGAACTCTCAATTTATCAAGTAGATGCATTTACATCACAGCCTTTTAAAGGCAACCCAGCAGGTGTATGCATTACCCAAACGGCACTTGATGATGATTTAATGTTAGCGATTGCCGCTGAAATGGCATTACCAGAGACTGCTTTTTTAGCGCTTGATGACTTTAACCTGCGCTGGTTTACACCAACCGTTGAAGTTAAATTATGCGGACATGGCACATTAGCGGTTGCCCATATTCTCAAGCAGCACTACGACGTTACCCAAGGTCAACAATTGGTTTTTAATACTTTGTCTGGGGAATTAGTCGTTACGATAAATGCCAATAGCATTGATATGAATTTCCCTGCAGCACACATTGACTCAACGTTTATTCCAACACCTGCTTTATTGACTCATTTAGGGTTAACTGCCGATCAAGTACTGAGTAGTCACTTTTTTAATGGTAAGGCATTAATTGAAATTGCAAATGAAGCTGATTTATTAGCATTAGCACCTAATTTCGATGGTTTGAATAGTGTAGGTGGGTTATCAGCAGTGGTAGTTACCTCACCGTCAACAACAAATACGACTGATTTTATCTCACGCCATTTTGGGCCTTGGGTCGGCATTAATGAAGATCCTGTAACGGGAGCGGCACATTGTGGATTAGCGGTTTTTTGGGGCAATAAGTTAAATAAAACTCGATTAACCGGCTATCAAGCATCATCACGGGGTGGTGAGGTTAAGATTGAGCTATTAGGTAATCATCGAGTGATGCTTAGTGGTCAAGCTGTAACCGTACTAAAAGGCACAATGTTGATATAACGCTATTAGGGGTTATTGATAATGCGGTGAGATTAAGCCGTGGAAGACTAAATATTAGTGTAAGTGTTGCTTATTACTGACGGACAGGGATAATCATTGCTCTTTTAATAAAGAGAAAGAGCGATATTTTTATGCGCCTTGATAAATTTGTTTGTAAAAGTACCGCACTTACTAAAGAGCAAGCCATTGCCGCCATTATTGATGGCGAAATAATGGTCAATGGTGGTGTTATCACTGACACTGCAACTCAAGTACATGAAAATAATGATGTGAGACGAGCAGGAGTGCGACTCTATCCTCGTCCATTTCGTTATCTATTAATGCACAAGCCAGCACAGACCATTTGCTCGAATATTGATGAAGTCTATCCGTCATTGTTTAATTACATTGATATAGAACGTCCACAAGAACTCCATATTGTAGGGCGGTTAGATGCAGATACAACAGGTTTAGTTCTGATTACAGATGATGGTCGGTGGTCATTTAATATTACTTCTCCCAATAAACTATGCCCTAAAGTATACCGAGTTAAACTTCGTCAACCCCTTGATGCAAATGCGAAACAGTTATTCGCACAAGGCATTCAGTTACAAGGTGAAACCCAGCTTACCGCACCAGCCTCATTAGCTATTATTGATGAAAAACAGGTGTTATTAACCATTACAGAAGGTAAGTTTCATCAAGTAAAACGTATGTTTGCAAGCATTGGCAATAAAGTTGTTGGCTTACATCGTGAGGCGATCGGTGATGTAACGTTAGATGTTAGCGAAGGTCAATGGCGCTATTTAACCAGTGATGAAATTAAGGCATTACGTCAACAATAAATACTAACAATGGTGCGATACCGTGATCTAAAATAGATATCGCAGTATGTAATTTAATGAGGATAAATCGGTGAAAAAAAGTCAATTAGGTTTTCTTGTGGTGGCAGCAACACTGCTTTTAGCTGGCTGTAATAGCGAAGCAACTGTGACTGCGACTCCTGTGAAAAATGTTGATACTGTATCGGTCACATCACCTGAAGATATTGATGTATTTTGTCCAACGGGTATTTGTACTTTTGAATTATCAACTTCTGCGCCAACAAAAGTAACCGTTACTATGCACTATGATTACAGCAAACTTTACACCAAAATCGAAGGAGTAAGTGTTGTTGGTGATGGTGCAAAAGACGCAAAAGTGGTTGATGAAGATCAATTTACTGTTGAACTAACCAAAAAGAATACCCCTGTAAAAATTGAAGTGATTGATTTTTACCGTAACTAAATAGCTTCGGCTGGAATATCATTAAGCAGTCTTTACTTATCTAAAGGCTGCTTTCTACATCTCCTCATACATACCTTTCATTAAAATAATCACTTAAAGCTCAAGAAAACATTGTTCTATAATTGCTATTTATTAGTTATTAATGTTTTTCTTTTTTTATGATTAGATTGCATGTCTTTGGTAAGTGGCGGTAGTGCTTTTTTATCATGGACTAAATGCCTGATTGCCATAATAGGGTGCTTGAGTAACATTTTAGGCCCTGAATAACGCATTATCGTTTGTGATTTGAGCTTTTGTTGTGGCTTATAACAATGGATAGGGCATTGTTTACAGCTGGGTTTATTTTCGCCATAAGGGCATCGATCAAGACGGTGTTTTACATAGCTTCTAAATTGCTCACAATCAGTACAGCGCTGAAATGGAGTGGTATTAGTTTGATGGTGATTTAAGCAATAAAAGTCAATCATTGCAGTTATGGTAATAAATTCAGTATTAAGTGTACCAGATAGACAAAAGTCAGTGTTTTTATCCACGTTTGTCACCGTTATGAGTAAAAGGAATTATTCTAACGCTTATAAAGATGCATTTTAAATAAAAGTTTCATGAAAATGATAAATTATGATGATAAACTCGCATTACTTTAGTGATAAGTATCAAAAATGTTTACAAATTGATAAAATTAATGATTAAACACAAGAAACATGCCGAGATGGCTTGATTTAACGGGAGTTGAGCAGTAGTATCCACGCCTCGATTTTTATGGTGGTGTATATGAGCAGATTTGAGTGCCTTGAAAGAATTGTCGACGAATATCGTAAAAAAGTTCGTGACGCAGAGTTTAACCGTCAGAACGATAGTGAAGTCGCTAAAGTTCTAGTTTTATTAGTCGGTAACTCAATGTTCAGTCTGGCTGATGAATTTGCTGATTGGGTTAATCGTGGCGGTGATCGTAGCTACGGCGGTAAGTTTTTTGTTTCTAAGCAACTAATGACATTGCTAGAGCCAGTAACTTTCCGTGGTGTAACGGTTCGTCGTGATTCGATTAAACTATTCAGAATTTCATAAACCTGAGTGGCTTCCAATCGTTATTCAATGACTCTCCGATAGAAAAATTGAAAAACAGATTTTTGATCTAGCTGTTTAGCGTGGTCAATAAAAAGGGGATGCGGTGGCATCCCTTTTTTGTTGATTATAGTTAATTAGTATGTAGCTTTACCTGCTTGCCTCTATTTGTTCCTCCTATTTTCCTGCTGTCCCTATTTTTCACTGAACTTAATCCTTGAGTATCAATACCGACTTATGGTCAACTAACACCAAATAAAATATATAAAAAAAGAAGGTAATTCATGGACGCTGAATTTTGGCATAGCCGTTGGGCTGAAGATCGGATTGGTTTTCATCTGACCGATGTCAATCCGTTGTTGGTGAAATATTGGCCTCGGGTTAATGCTCAACGTGATGATCGAGTGCTTGTTCCTATGTGTGGCAAGTCAGAAGATTTAGTTTGGTTAGCGACGCATCATAACGATGTGGTTGGTATTGAGCTAAGTGATATCGCTGTTAAAGCGTTCTTTGCTGAGAATCTCTACACGCCGTTAGTAACAGGGGTAGGGAGCGAACATGTGTATTCTTTTGATGAGATCACGATTTATCAGGGCGATTACTTTACCGTTCCTGTCGCGCCAGTTGATGTGGTTTATGATCGCGCCGCTTTAATCGCCATGCCACAAACAATGCGTGAACGTTATGTAGAACGTTTATTGAGTTTGGTAAAGCCAGGTGGACGAATTTTATTGATAACACTCGATTATCCGCAGTCACAAATGGATGGCCCTCCGTTTTCTGTACCTGAAGCTGAAATAGCAACGTTATTCAAAGGTTGCAAGATCACTCATTTAGCGCGTGATGACGCAGATGAAAACCATCCTCGTCGTCGACAGGGAGTAGAACGTTTTGCTGAAGAAGTATGGTTAATTGAAGTCTAATTAATACTAATGCGGTGAGATAAATAACAAAGGCGTCATTATGACGCCTTTGTTGTCTTTATTGCGCCGCTAAGGCTACATAATGACCTTAACGTCTGCTGCTGTGGCAATAGCATCAGTGACAGCAGTATCGATGTCATCACGGCGAGTGAGTGCAACACCGAGGCGACGGCGACCATCGATTTCAGGCTTACCAAAAAGTCGCACTTGTGTTTGTGGACGCGATAACGCCGTAACAAGGTTATCAAATCGAATATTGGTCGATACGCCTTCGGCAAGAATAACCGCTGAAGCTGATGCGCCATAATGCGTAATTTGCTCAATCGGCAACCCTAAGAAAGCACGAACATGGAGTGCAAACTCAGACAACTGTTGAGAAATAAGAGTCACCATACCAGTATCGTGTGGACGTGGAGAAACTTCACTAAATAGCACAGTGTCACCTTTAACAAACAGCTCTACGCCAAACAAACCGTAACCACCTAATTCGTTCACAACCTTCTGAGCAACGTCCTCTGCCGCTTTTAGAGCAGCAGCAGACATTTGTTGTGGCTGCCATGACTCACGGTAATCACCATCTTGCTGGCGATGGCCGATAGGAGCACAGAAATGAATACCATCAACAGCACGCACAGTTAGCAGCGTAATTTCATAATCAAAATCAACAAAGCCTTCCACAATCACACGACCGGCACCCGCACGGCCACCTTCTTGCGCATAATGCCAAGCTGATTCAATATCGGCTGCGGTTTTGATCACGCTCTGACCTTTACCTGATGAGCTCATGATAGGTTTAACTACGCATGGCATACCCACACGGTGAACAGAGGCTTCAAAATCCGCGTATTGATCTGAGAATTCGTAAGGGGAAGTTGGAATAGCTAATGTTTCAGCGGCTAAACGACGAATACCTTCACGGTTCATGGTTAGTTTGGTCGCATTAGCTGTTGGTACAACATTGATACCTTGGCTTTCAAGTTCAACCAGAGTATCAGTTGCAATCGCTTCAATTTCAGGCACTACAAAATGGGGTTTCTCTAGTGTAATAATGCGTTTCAGAGCATCACCATCTAGCATATCAATCACATGGCTACGGTGGGCAACCTGCATTGCTGGTGCGTTCTCATAACGATCAACGGCAATGACTTCAAGCCCAAGGCGCTGACACTCAATAGCAACTTCTTTACCTAGCTCACCAGAGCCAAGCAGTAATACACGGGTTGCATCAGAACAAGTAGCTGTACCAAACATTGATATTCCTTACGATTAATCATTAAAGGTGAAATCTGAAACCAATAATACCTTATTTAAATCTTTGCGCAATCGTTTGCTTTTGATCTAATTAAGGCTTGAGCATAACGATTAATAAAAAAAGAATAAAAAAACCGCTTATCATAAGCGGTTTTAAAAAGGTTATTTTTTGCGATTTTCCCAGTGGGTAATAAAGGCAACCGAGAGAATAATAATCGCCGCACCAAGCCAGAGTCGACCAGGAGGTGCCCAACCAAACACCAGCCAACCACCTAATACGTTTAGCGGTAATTTTGCATGGTCAAATGGCTGAACAAAAGAAGCATCGGCCACTGCGTAAGCTTTTGCAATTGCCCATTGTGCTAAGCCTGTAAGGAGACCTGCTAGAATTAATAGCCACCAGCTAAAGCTCACTGTTGGCATAGTAAAATCTGGCGCGGCTAAAAGAAGGTTAAACGGCGTCATTAAAATAAGCAGATACATCACGATAGTGGTTGGCGACTCATGGCTTGATTGCTTTTTCACCATTAAAGAATAAGCAGCCCAGAAGAACGCTGCGCCAACAGGCAACAAGGTCGCGATATTAAAATCTTCAGACCATGGCTCAAGAATTATCATCGCACCAACAAATCCGGCTAAGGTAGCAAACCAGCGTGCTTTACCTACTTTTTCTTTTAGAATTAGCCCAGAACCGATAGTGGCAAATAGCGGTGAAATCATCAGCAACGCAATGCCTTGCCAAATAGGTACTGGGTAGGCCAAGGCCCATAACCATAATTGAATACCAATAACCGCAAAAAACACCCGTAAACAGTGTAGCCAAAAGTGATTTGTTCTAAGCGATTGACGAATACCAAGAGTACGCAACCAAGGGAGCATCGCGATCAGCGCAATGAAATATTGGATCAAAGCAACAGAGGTTGAAGGAACACCCATTTTGATACTAAGGTACTGGGCTAAACTGTTCACGATAGCGAACGCGAGCCCAGCTGTAAGCATCCATGCTGCGCCTTGCAAAGGATTATGTGTTTGAGACATTGACATTGGCTTCTAATAATAAGGTGGCAAGATGATACGCTTTTGATGTTTGATAGCCAACATTGTTCAAGTTTAGTTAACAAAAAACCGCCATGAAGGCGGTTTTTTTGTATTTTTTAAACAATTATCAGTTTAATAAGCAACATAGGTTAGTTGCACATCTGGGTTCAGTGCTTCTAATAATGCTTGAGTGCGTGCAAGTTGGCTTATTTGGCTTTCAGCACTTTCTACTAATGCCGCTTCAACAATTTCAGAAAGCGGATAGTTAGACATGTTCATATTAATCAATGCAACTTGCAGTGGTGGCAAGCTTGGGTTAAATGCTGCGTTTTCTGCATACATCCCTTCAAAAACACGACCGTCTTGAGCTTTTAATGCTACGCCACTGAAGTTTTTAGAATAAGGTGCGTGTGAACGGTTAGCCGCTTTACAAGCAGTAACAACCAATGCTGCATCTTCTTCGATATTAATACCGTTATCAATGTCACTTAACAAGCCATCTTTAATGCCTAAATCAAGTGGACCAAATGAATCTGGTAAATATTGCTGTAATGTCATTGGTTCACGTTGCGGCAGCTGAATGATCATATCTTTAGCTGAGGTTAATTCATTCATGAACTGACGACAGTGGCCACATGGGCTGTAATTGATAGTGACATCTTTAATGCCTGCTTCACCTTTGATCCATGCATGGCTGATCGCAGATTGCTCAGCGTGAATGGTACAAGCCATACTCGCGTTTTCAAATTCCATATTGGCACCAAAATATAGGCGACCAGATGTGCCACGCACAATCGCGCCAACATAGAAATTAGAAATAGGCACAACAGCATAAGAAGCAGCAATAGGAAGGAGAGCCAAGCGAAGTTCAGTATCAGTCATTTGAGTCGTTGATAATAAAAGTTCGAATTGCTCAGGACTGATAGTGGAATCGAAATCTGAAGCTTCAATAATAGGCTTTAAAGCTGACGCCAATTCAGCAGGTAATAAGCTAAATGCTTTTATAACACGTGCGTGCATTGGGTGTTACTCCTTCATTGTTGATGGCAAAACATTCTATGTGAATCATATTCCATTGGAAGTGATCTTGATCACATTGTTAGCTTTGTCATTACACCCATTACATTTGTGAGAGTGGCGTCACACTTGTTATTGCAATCAACAATACAATATTTCAATAACTTAGCAATATTTAACCATATCGATCAATTTATGCGCGATTGCAAAAGTTGCGATCAAGCATGGCCAAACAAGCGCAATAACAATGGGAACATCAACGGCGCTAATAAGGTTGTCATAATGCCGCAAATCACCAAAGCTAATGAGCTAAATGCACCTTCTTGATAGTTTTCTTCCACCGCTTTTGCTGTGCCTAATGCATGTGAAACCGTACCAATCGATAAGCCTTTTGCTAAAGGATGCTTAACGCGAAATAGTTTCATTATTGGATAGCCCAATACTGCACCAAATAAGCCGACAATAATCACCATTGCAGAAGTGATCGCAGGAATACCACCAATCTGTTGAGAAGCAGCCATTGCTAGTGGGGTTGTGATTGATTTAGGTAAAATACTCGCCGCTAGTTGCGCATCAGCACCCATAGAAAACGCAATCGCAGTACCAAATGTCATCGACAGTACGCTACCAACAAAACATGAGGTTAAAATCGTTTTCCACTTACTGCGAATTAAACCAATTTGTTGATATAACGGAAATGCCAACGCCACAACCGCAGGGCCCAATAAATAGTTAATGACTTCATTTTGCGCAAAATAGGTTTGGTAAGGTACTGCTAACCATTTTAGCGCAACGATCATCACAATAAGGGTGATTAAAAGGGGATTAAAAAAAGGGTTTTTTATTTTCATTGCTAGATAGCGTGCAGAATAGAAGCACACTAAGGTTGCTACTAACCAGATCATGAGTCTTTTTCCTTATGGTGTACCGCCAAGCCAATCACTATTAATACAATAATGGTGCTTCCAAGGGTGCTAGCAAAAATGATTGCTGCATTGTTTTCAATTACCCCTAAGTAATTCATTAAACCGACACCCACAGGCACAAATAACAATGCCATGTGTTTGATTAATAAATTACAGGTACTTTCCACCCACTCAGCACGGCAAATGCCAGTGACAAGGCCGAAAAAGAG
Source organism: Photobacterium aquimaris (assembly GCF_002954455.1). Taxonomy (GTDB): domain Bacteria; phylum Pseudomonadota; class Gammaproteobacteria; order Enterobacterales; family Vibrionaceae; genus Photobacterium; species Photobacterium aquimaris. The sequence goes on along the minus strand of NZ_MSCC01000001.1, from coordinate 1,330,731 downwards.
GATAAATAAACCGATGATACTGCCTGGAACTGGTAATCCAGAATAGTGTTGAATGACTTGTCCTAAAAAGAAACAAATCATAACGATAGCAAATGAGCGTATATAATTCATAGGGATTACAACTCTAAAATATTTCATTTATCATACAAATAAACATGACAATTGTCACACTAATTTTTTTACGATTAATGAACTATATTTGTTTTGGTTTATAAAACAAGCACCAATGTTATTGAGTTGTCATAATCCACCAGCCAAACAGTAGTATAAAGGTAATTATCACAACTGTTGTAATGATAGTGTATTTTATGTTAATTGCTTGATGTAAATAATTTTTTTGATTTTTATTACTGATAATGGGCCAAGGAGAAGCAGATTTTAAGGATGGTGTTTCGTTGCGGACAGCTGTGGTATTCGGTAACGATACTCGAAAGCCATAACTTGGAATAATATAAATAGGTATTGCCATTTTACCGTTACGGAGTAATTTTTTTGACAGTGATAGCAATAGAATATTGAGATCGTATTGGTGATCGCCACTTTCTTCATAGGCATTGGGGTAGGTAAAAGTATAACGGTATATTGATTCGGTGCTAACCACTTCACCCGCGAGATAACACAGAGAGGCTAAAAAGCGTGACTCGTCATCAGTTAATAGGGTTTGTTGATTATCATGCCATCGAAGAAGTCTATTTTCAGGAATGAAATCAATACCTTTAAAGCGATAACATTTTGCTGCTGTTTTCGTCGTCATTATTCCACCCACCTGTAAACGCCTCAAACACAACATCACTCGATAGCATTAAGTGTTAACCTAATAACGAAAATCATCAAATTGCGATTCTTATTAATAATAAAAAAGCCTGTCATAACAGTAAGATGACAGGCTTAATGAGCACTTGATAATTATAAGGTAATGAATTACATCAACTTATTAATATAATCATAGAGTGACTTCATGATCTTCATTTTGTGTTCATTAGACTGGCAATCAAGCGCTACCGCTTCAAAGTTTTCCATGTATTTACCCATGTTCTCTTCAAAGAAATCTTGGCAATGGTGTTTCCAACGTTGCTGTTCTTGATAGGTTAGCGTTAAAGGATAATTACGCGCACGATAGCGGAACAATAACGGTTTAATACGCTCGTCATCGACATTAATTTCTAAGGTTGCTAATGAATCAACTGCAGTTTCACGAATAATATCCATCGTAGAACGATCAGCGGTAGAGAAGAAGCCATCGTAAAGCATAGTATCAACGTTGCCATTATTAGCGTATTCACGTTTAACATTGAACATTTCAACCAGCTTTTCGCGTACTTCAGGGTGTTGCTTCAATAACGCTAAATGTTTAAGACATAACTCGCGATCAATACCTAATCGAGCCGCATCTTCAGCTTTAAGGGTTTTTGCAGGCGCAAGCACAGGGCACTTATTTAAATGCACTTCTTTGATTGGCACCGGCAGTTCATCAGGCCCAAGATCGATTCGCTTAGTGTATAAACGCTCACGCAGTTGCTCGGCATCAAGCTCAATTAATGGGGTTGGATCTTGGGCAAGGTTAACGCAGATCACCGCATTTTTATTATCAGGATGCCATGCCAGCGGCACAATCCAACTGGTATTGCCACACTCAGTACCAAACATGCCAGAGATATGCACTAATGGCGTTAGTTCGACAATATCAATCAAGTTTTGTAATTGACGCTTATTGCGCAAGTTAAACAAGTAGTCAAACAGCTTAGGTTGGTTTTGTTTTAAAATCTTTGCCAGCTCAATAGTGGCGTATACATCTGCCATAGCATCATGAGCATTGGCGTGTTCAATACCATTAGCAATTGAGAGTTTCTCAAGCTTAAAGCTCGGACGACCTTCATCGTCAGTCGGCCAGTTAAGCCCATCAGGACGCAATGCATAACAGGTACGCATAATGTCTAATAGATCCCAACGCGAGTTACCATTTTGCCATGCCCAACCATAAGGATCATAAAAGTTACGGTATAACGTATAACGGGTTACTTCATCATCAAAGCGAACATTGTTGTAACCAATCACGCAGGTATTCGGCTTTGATAGCTCAGCATGAATTTGCGCAATAAACTCAGGCTCTGATAAACCTTTCTCCATCGCTTCTTGGGGTGTGATACCCGTAATTAAACAGGCTTCAGGCGAGGGAAGGTAATCGGCTGGTGGCTTACAATAGATCACCAAAGGATCACCGATAATGTTCATCTCCATATCGGTACGCACCCCTGCAAACTGGCAAGGGCGATCATTTGCTGGACTAGCACCAAAGGTTTCGTAATCAATCCAGTATAGTGTTGGCTCGTTTTTCTTGTTCATAGTATTTTCCAGAAGCCATGTGTGTTGTATTAAGTAATTGTTATAACTATGGCTTTTCGTGATATACTGTGTGTATATACAGTAGTTAATTCCAATTGAATTCAGCGTGGGATTTGCATTTGTGTCCTAATGTGTGTCCCTAAATCTGAGCCTGTGTCCTAATTTAAAGGAATAGCGTAATGAGCCTGACAGACCGACAACTTAATCTTATATCAAAGCAAGACACTTATGACGGTAAAGCTGAAATTAGTGATGGTGAAGGGCTCGTTGTCCGCATAACACCCCAAGCTAAAATCTATTTTGATTACCGTTGCCGCTTTAATAAAAAAAGCCTAAGAATTCGTATAGGTAAGTATCCCGTAACTAGCCTTAAAGAGGCAAGGCGAAAGCATAAATTAATGATGGAATTGAGAGAATCTGGTCGAAATCCCAACATTGCTTTAACGGGCGAGCTTGAATTTATCACTTTAGATGATTGTGTCGCGTACTGGCTTAAACATTATGTCCCTCAATTAAAAGCGGGTACTCAGGCTCTTTATCGCTCGTTTGCTAAAAATTATCTTATTGGTGCATTCCCTGAACGTAATGTTGAAACGATACCAGCCAGAGAGTGGATGCAATGGCTAGATACGATTAGCCTTGATAAACCCAAAACCGCTAATTCACTATTCACCAAGCTAAGAGCCTGTTTAAATTTCTGTAAGAGTAAGTTCATTATTGAAAAAACGGACTTAGACCGTATTAAAAGACAACACGTAGGTAAAGCACCAGAAGTAGGAACCCGAGTACCAACGTTTTCAGAACTCAGTATGATTTGGTTAGCCATCGAACGCAGCCGCGCCAGTTCATCTAATAAAGCGTTGCATCAACTAACCATGTTGTGGGGTAGTCGTCTTTCAGAGTTGCGCCTTGCGCGTCGTAGCCACTTTGATATGGAAGCGGGTATATGGACGGTACCGAAAGAGCTTAGTAAAACCAATACGCCAATAAGACGCCCAATTCCAACGAAAGCAAGGGCGATATTAGAGCGAGTAATGGCTACTTATGATGATGTGCTTTTCCCTGGTGGTGATCTTGATAAGCCGATAACGATTTCAGCGGCTAACCGTTATATCCGCCGTATTAGAGATGGTTTACCCATTGAAGATTGGCGTACCCATGATTTTAGACGTTCGCTATCCACCGGTGCATCAGAGCTTGGTGTAATGCCGCATGTAGTAGAGAAGATGCTTGGCCATGAGCTTGGTGGGGTATTAGCAGTTTATAACAAACATGATTGGTTGAAAGACCAGCTAGAAGGGTACGAGCTGTATGCGGAGAAGCTGGATAGTTATTTGAAGTAGAGTCATCTAGCTTATTAACTTTTTTGAATGATATATATATATTGTTATAGATTAATGATTTATGGTAGATAGAAAATACTTTGATATTTAAGACTAAATAATCAATATCAAGTATATGAGTAAATATTTTCGCCAGTTAGAATAAAAAGGAATAAAAAAGATGTTGGTGCTTCGATTCCGAGATTTAGTGACTCAACCAGGAGATACAATTAAATTACATCAAGACATAATTGAAAAGGATGGTTATGTTTATTGGGGATGGTGGTCAAAAGCTGGGGAGAAATGTCCATCAATTTTTCTAGACTATCAGTTAGAATTAGCTCCTTTAACAAAAGAGATTTTTCTTTTTGATAGTGGTCAATCTAAACTGTATAAAGCTGTTTTATCAGAATTGAAATTTGATAATTCACCATCAGGAATGGATTGCCCTGATAATTTTGCTTGTGCGCCTGAATATTATCATCAACAGAAATTTAAAGCTTGGTTTAAACTTGGTTCTATTATTGAGGTTAAAGAATCAGAAGTTTCTAACACTCTTCAAAAATATAGTTATGATGATAATAATCATGGGCTATTTTTGGAAAAAAACACATTTCAAGACTTTTTTTAATAAAAAAGTTATCAGTCTAGATGAACTTAGACATCAAGATCGAACTATTTGGTTTTTTAAACATTTTGAAAATGGACACTCAGAACATGAGATCCTTTTATATAATAGTAATGCTGTTATTCCTACAGTCTTTCCAAATAATTATGTAAAAGTAAATGACTCAAAAATCCATTGGGTTAGTGATTTACATTTTTCTGAAGGTGCAAACCAACATGGGTTTAATAATCAGCTTCTAAATTCAAGTTTGTATTCAATCATAGAAAAAGAATTTAAATATACGTTGAATGCGTTAATTGTATCTGGTGATATGACATGGAGTGCATCTAAAGATGAGTTTGATCAAACTGTTAAATTTTATACTGATTTGAGTTCTAATACACAATTGGATCTAAGTAAAATTTGTTTTTGTCCTGGTAACCATGATTTATCCTATCAAGGTACATTAACTGGTGAACAAAAAGAAGCTTTAGAAAAATTACATTTATTACAACGAGGAGAGAAAATCACAAAGGAAGGTGGATTAGAAGGTAGAGATAATTTAACGAAAGATGAAATTAGTAGCTTGCAGTCGTTAGAAACTACAGAAGTAGCTAAAGATGCTTATGAGCAACATTTTGTTACCGTGACATCAGCTAAGCCTAATGAATTCTTGTCTATGGGAAAAAAGTTTCTAATAAATAATCAAAGGGCTGTTGAAATATGCCTACTTAATTCAAATCGAATGCAGCAATATAAATATTTATTTCAAGGAAATGGATTTATTGGAGAGGATCAACGATCGGATGCTGCCCATGAAATGGGATGGACTACTTCTAAAGGCTATGGGGCTTTAAGGATCGTTGTATTGCACCATAACTTATTACCAGTTGAATATAGTAATATCCCTTATATAGGTTCATCTCCAGGTAGTTATGTTTATGATTCTCAAGCAACTTTAAAATGGTGTTATAAGCATGATGTTGATGTGATCTTGCATGGTCATACGCATCAACGAAGTGCTATGAAGCTGAGTGATTTTGATATTAAAAATAACATCACAAAGTCGGTGTGGATTGTAGGTTTAGGTAGTACAGGTGTCCATCATTCACATATTGTGCCAACCCATACTAATCAATTAGCTGAATTGGATTTCTCTAATAAACATATAGAAATACAGTTTTATGATATTGTTAATAACGAAGTGGTTAGAAGTGGTGAATCTCTAAAACTGGAATAACAATGAAAAAATTATTGATAACAGATCTTGATAACACATTATATGATTGGGTGACGTTTTATTCTCAGTCTTTTGAAGCTATGGCTCTGGCTTTATCAAAAAAAATAGATGTTCCGTTAGATGTAATACTTAGTGAGTATAAGGAAGTTCATCAAAGGTTTGGTAATACAGAAAAACCTTTCGCAACTCTAGAACTTCCCTCAGTAATTAAATATTTTGGTAGAGCCGATAAAGAGTATTTGCAGAGAGAACTAACATCCGTTTTTGGTGCGTTTAGTGCTAAAAGGAAGGAAACATTAAAGCTTTATCCAAATGTGAGGAAGACACTTGAGATCCTGAGCGCTAATGGAGTTAAAATTGTAGGGCATACAGAAGCACTCGAATTCAATTCCTTATATCGTATAGATAAGCTCAATATTTTAGAGTTTTTTGATCATTTGTATACACTTGAAGATAAAAATAGTATTCACCCTAATCCTAAGAAAGCGAGTTCAATTTCAGTTAAAGATGATTTTATTATCAAACTACCAGCGGAAGATTCAAAGCCAAATCCTGAATTATTAAAATATATTTGTTTAAAAGAGGGAGTTAGCGTTGAAGATACTATTTATGTAGGTGATTCATTAACGAAAGATATATCAATGGCAAAAGAAGTCGGTATGACTGCTGTATGGGCTAATTATGGAAGAAACTTCTCACCGGATTGTTGGAAAATTTTAGTTCAAATTACTCACTGGACTAAAAAAGATGTACTTAGAGAAGAAGAGTTAAAAAAAGCCTTCGGTAATGTTAAACCAGATTTTATTATTAATGATTTTTCTGAAATTTTAACGTTATAGTCAGTCATAATTTATCCCTGACTGTTATTACCAAAACAAACAAAGCGATCTCTCACCAAGATCGCTTTGTTTCTAAAATCGCTTTCCAAACCTGCTAGTATTATCTTTCCATTCTTCAACGGCTGAACGTAACCAACGTAAGGGCATAAGCGTAATTGGTTCAGGGAAGCCGCGTGTTTGTCGCCACTTATAAATGGTTGCTCGACTTGTGATTTGAAACATCTCTAAAACTTCAATGTGACTAATTAAAAGATGCGTTGATTGCTCATTAAGTTCAGCATAAGTTTTTGCTGGTGGCGGTGAATCAGGTAGTTGCTTTTGTTGTTTACTTTTATAGTGTGACGGTGTCACGTTTAAGCTGTTTTCTGTGGTATATGAGATGTTTACAGTAGGGTAGCTGTTGTAATCGAACATGTTTGATTCCTTATTAGCATGTTGTACTAACAAAATTGGAAAGACGAACCCGATTCATGGTGTGCCAGCAACGAGCATCACCTTGAAATAAGCCTCCCGCCTTTAATTTTGCACATCCTTCCGGTAATGACTCACCACAATGCTGGCAAGTACCTAGTGATTGTTTAATTTGTTCCATCTCACCATGAATACGATGGATCATTAGTTGTAATGCTTCAGTGTTATCACAAGCTGTATTGGGATAAGAGAAGAATTTACAGATCTCATTGAGCCGTTCGATCTCCATATTGTTTAATGGGAGAGGGAAACTGGTCACGCCATTAGTTTTGCGGTTATCTCTCAAACGTTGGGCGCGTTTACGTGCTTGTTCACGTTTTTTATCATTAGTAGTCATAAGCCGAGATACGTTATAGAAAGTGAATAGCTTCATGAGCAAATTGCTCGACAAGTTCTTGGGTGATGTCAGTTTCAAGTGGATAAGATTTTGAGACACCCCAACCAGTTGTTGGATTTGGAATGATCAACAGTTCCCAACATTCTTGCCAATCACTATTACGTGATTTAATGAGTTTTACTGCCCCTTGAGCAGTATCGAAATGAGAACACATTGATCATTCATCCTTGTATTATGAAGCTATGATAAGTATTTAATTCACGTTTTGTGTAACATAAAGATACACACGTGTTTATCATGTCAACACAAATCGTGAATTTAAAATTTAGGCATAAAAAAACCGCCAGGAAGGCGGTTCATGTTTATGTGTTACTGATCAAAACAGTTTTAGTTTGGCATCAATAACAACCCCGATAATTTTGCAATTACCGTTAATGGGTAAAGTCGGGTATTGAGGGTTTAGCGGTTTTAAGAATCGTTGGCCTGCATCGATAACTAATTTTTTGAACGTGGCTTCATTCACATCAGTTAATTTAGCTACAACCAATGAACCATTTTGGGCTTCTCGTTCGGCATCAACAAGAACCAGTGTTTCTTCTGGAAAACTGATACCACTTGATGATGTCATTGAATCACCATGAACACGAAGCCAGAAACAATTAGGGCTTGTGCGCTCAGTCGTACCGTACCATTCGCTTATTTCATCTTTCAAGTAAGGCTCACACGCTTCTGTCCATGCACCAGCTTGAATTGAACTTAAAACAGGGAATGATTTTTGATAGTTCGGTTGGATATCAATAGTGGTGACATTGGCAAAACTGGTTAGCTCATCATCATCAAATAAAATCTGATAGGGCTTAATGCTTAAATGTTTAGCCAACATGTCAGCATCATCTAAATTAATACTTCTTAATCCAGACTCATAGTTACTGATACGCGAAGGTCCCCAACCACAAAGTTCGGCTAGGTCTTTTTGGCTAATGCCTTGTTTTATACGGAGCTGCTTTAAACGCAGTCCTACTTCAGTCTTTTTATCCATATTCATAAAATATCACGAAGCGTGAAATTAAATAACACACAATTTGTGATATTTGAGTTGATAATAATTCACGAAATGTGTATCTTGACGGTAACCAAGGAGCTTTAATGAATCAAATCGCACAGCAACGGAAACTGCTTAATATTTCTCAAGCGGAACTCGCTGGAAAATTAGATAGCGGTCCATCTCGAATCTCTAATTTTGAAGCATCAATTAGAAAACCCAACTTAAAAACCTGTTGGATGATCGTGAATGCACTCAATGAGTTAGGTGCAAATTGTACCTTTGAGCAAGTATTTCCTAATCCTAAACAAAATAGTAACGAAACAATCTGATTATAGATGATTGTCCATCTTCTGGTTATTTATACAGTTAAGGAAAACCCGCATGTCAATTCAGAGCCTAAAAAGCGTTATGCGTAACGCTGTTGAGGGATGGCGTACTGAAGTCAGTAAAGAGTTCATTGCTCAAAAAGTTGCCCGTCAATATCACAACATGGATTTACCGTTTGAAGTTGATGCACAACGCAAGCAATTACTTAAACCGGTAGGGGCTGATGATAAGAACAACCAACAAAACTTTTTCCGTTATTTAGAACGAACCAGTATTGAAGCCAAAGCCACCATGATGGATTTATTACCGGCTATTTTGGTTGCCTTACCTAAACAACGAGCTTCTGATGCGCTCAATGCGTTTTTAAATCCACTTGGGTTTTCCGTAGCAGTAATAGGAACGGGGAGTGAAACACCTAAACGTGATCAGCTACTGGCGATGTTTAACAAAGAATCATCCGAAGCATTGTCATCGTTATTGTTGCTACCTGATAACGCCACCGTAGAACAGCTTCGTGCTGCTTACCGTGAAGTACAAGAAAGTGAAGGCTCTCATAAACCTTTACTGGGGTATTTAGAAACCTTAATGACCGCTAAAAACCACAAGGTTGGCAGCCATGAATAAGTGTTATCAAGCTATCAACATTACATCAATACAGGTACGGGGGCGGTATGTCAGGGTTATTTAACGCAATACGTGAGCTATCAGGTAATGAAGCTAATATCAGTATTCCGCGTGTTTACATTCGTTTTTGTAACGGTGATTTAAACCAAGCTGCAGTGCTTTCTCAGTTAGTGTTTTGGTCAGGCCGTACCACTAGAACAGATGGTTGGTTCTATAAGCGTCATGAGCAATTGGCGGATGAATTAGGCTTCTCTGTGGATCAAGTTCGCTATGCATTGAAGAAGCTAAAAACACGCTTAAATGATTGCCTAGAAACCGCCCGTAAGAAGGCAAATGGTGTACCGACAGTGCACTACAAATTCAATGAATCAAAGCTAATGGAAATCATCTTTTTTAGTCAACATTCCGATTCGGTAAATTTACCGAATGGAAACGGGAATATTACCGAATCCATTCGGGGATCTCACCGAAACCTAGGAAACGGGAAAATTACCGAATCCATTAACAGATCCAATACAGATCCGATAAAACAGATCAATAACCCTGTAGTCCCTTGCGAGGATGCTTATCAAGATTCTCAAATCACTGAGCAATCACAACCAGCACCACAGGAACGTAACACCAAGCCTGTTCGTGTTCAGCGTAAATTGAAAACCGAACTGGCAGATGATTTCACCATCACCGAGTCGATGCAGCAGTGGTACTCAGCACAAGGATTTACACTGGATGCACAAGCGGCAACGTGTCAGTGGGCGGATGCGATGAAAGCCCGTGATTGTAAATATTTAGATTGGGTAGCTGCTTGGCGTAACGGCATGCGCAATGCCAACAAGTGGGCAGCAGAGCGTACTAACAAACAAATCTCAGCCACACAACGAATGGGTGCCAGTGATGGCAAATATGGTCCACCGGAGGATTATCGATGAACATCATGCAACGTTTAGCGCAAACCATGCCAGCCCATGTGAAGCCATACACTTACGAGCAAATGCAAGCCATCCGTCAGCGTGAAGCCGATGTGGTCGCTAAGAATCTTTATGAGCAAAACCAACAAACACGAGTGTCAAAAGCATTAGGGCGTTCAGGTATCAAGAAGCGTCACCAACACTGCAGCTTTGATAACTTCGTGATTCAGAATACAGGGCAGCAACATGCGTTCAATGAATCAAAAACGTTTGTAGATAATTTACTGAATGATCGTGCGTGTGGTGGTTTCATCTTTGCGGGTACATCAGGTACAGGTAAAAACCACTTAGCGTGTGCGATTGCCAATCAAGCACTTCAGCAACGCCGATCAGTGGTGGTGATCACCGTTGCCGAATTGATGCTTAAATTTCGTGATACTTACCGTCAAGACTCAGCAACCAGTGAAACAGCACTGATTCGTTTTCTGAGTAATGTCGATTTGCTGGTGATAGATGAATTGGGCGTTCAGCACAACAGCAATAACGAGCGAGTAATGATAAACCGCATCATTGATGAACGTTATACCCTAGAAAAACCAACAGGGGTGATTACCAACCTTCAGAGTGATGAACTTATAACAACTTTAGGCCGCGCAGCTGTCGACCGCATTATGGAAGACGGTAAGTGGGTAACGTTTAATTGGTCAAGTTTTAGAATTAACAAAGGAACACAACCAGCATGAGAATCGAAACCCTGTTGAGTAAATTTGCGATTAAAGGGATTAATTACGATCCTCAGTCTGGTGGTGGTAAAGCGTTATTGTCTGCAGAAGAACAATTGGCGGTAGTTGGGTTATGTTGGCATGAATCACCAGTAGGGTGGTTGGTCTTGTTTGTTGAAGGGCTAAGAGATGTCCATGCACTTAAACAACTGCAAATAGCGACTAGGGGTGAAACATTACGTTTAATGGAAGATTGGCGCGGTGTTTACCCTGAAAAGGCGTTAGCAGCGTTATGTGCGACTGCTATTGCTGAAGCGACTCAACAGAACGGCCAAGTGTGTCCAGAGTGTAATGGCAGTGCGATTGTGGTGGATAAGAACCGTAATCGTTGTAAGTGCCAATGCTGTAAAGCTGGTCGTATTGTCTGGACGCAAGAAACTCGCTTTGCGTATTTTGCTCAGGTTTTACCTGTGACTTATAGCCGTTTTAAGCGTTATAACGTGGTGTTGAGTCAGTTGGTGTTTTGGCTAGTTGAGAATAGGGCTGTGGCAGTGATAGCGATGGAAAGGCAGGTTGAGAGGGAAAATAGTGAACTTGTAGCTTAAAATAATGCACAAAAATGCTTTTGACTGATAATATTATGCAATAGAAGCCATAGGTTGCTTGATGCACTTCTATATAGTCGGCTTAAATTCAATCTGTGAGATGAATTAAGTTATGATAAAAGTTGATTAAACTACTTAGTATATTTAATTAAACTTCTAACTAATGCCATATAGGTATGTATTTTTATTTTAGAGGTTATATGAGGACGTGCATATATTGTCGAGAAGATAAGGCAGAAAATGAGTTCACATTAGAACATGTACTTCCTCAGTTTATTGGGGGAGCTTCTGCTCCTGATTTTTTGAAAACACGTGATGTTTGTAGATCGTGCAATAGTAATTTGGGATTGTTTGTTGATGCTGGTTTTGAAAAAGATTTTTTAGTACATAATTATTTAAAATTGGCGGCACATGCTTTTTATGATCCAAGGAAACCATCAGGTTTGCCATTTATGTGTATGGGTATTTCTGAATTGCAACCACCAGAAATGACGGATAATGAAGTATGTGAATTATGGGCAGGTCCTTTAGGTGAGAGAGTTTATTGGATTAGAACGAAAGATGAGCGTTTATTTTGGTATTCAGGGGGGAATCCTAGAACAGCCAAGAGTAAACATAGTAGAGCATATTTTATGTTTTCAGAAAATTCACAAAAGGATACAACACTAACGTGGTTTAGTTTTAGGGATTGTTTTGATGGAAAGAAGGTGAGGAAAGTAATTTGTGGAACTGTTGATGGAGCAAATCCATTAGATATTGGATTCTATTCTCCTGATGAATTAGATAAGCTCAGAATTAAATTCTTTTTAGATAAAGCAAAGAGCGGCTATAGAGAGAAAGGGCGCGCAGCAATGTATCTTCATTGTGACCTTCGATTTTTAGCTAAAACAGCAATTGGAGTAGCTTATTGTTTACTTGGAAGTAAGTCTTTAACTACTCAATATTCTAAAGAGTTAATGAAAGCATTATGGTATCGACAAGGAAGTGAATTACCAAAAGTTAATTTTGGTCGCAGCATGGAAGATAACAATGATAACTTACTAACATCAATGTTAAGTTGTGATAATGCAGTAACGTTGACTATATTACCTAACCCTATTGGGCTTGGTATTAATTTTAATATTTCGGGGACTTTAAATTGGGTTATTCAATGCGCTTTAACTGAAGATATATCAGTTGAAGATAAAGAAAAAATTGGTAATGGTTTTGTTATTATTTTATTTAAAAACTTGAAGAGAAGTATCATGTTAGACTATTCTGATTTTTTAGATTATAAATTGGGCAATCTTCAGCATGATGAACTAAATATCATTTATAATGAAATGAATAAAAATAATAATTAACTTGTTTGGTTGTGATTTTTATGATTATTAATTGTAAATCATTTGATCTATTATTGTTTGTTTTCGTGTGATTTGTCATAATATTTGAATTTTCATAGAATAAGGAATTGATTTGTATGTATGTAACATGTAGCATTTGATTGCTCTGGTGGGACGGTCATTTATGACTGTTTAGTTGTTCTTACAACTAAGGTTCATATATTATATATATGGGCAAATCTAATCTCTACACTTTGGTGTTTGATTCCTCAAGGCGCTATTAATAATTAATTAGCGTGTTATACATAGTTATATGTACCCACCAGAGCTAATACATTCAATGGATGATTTACATGGATATAGCTCTAAGTACTGCAATAAATAAGTTACGTAATCAAATTTGGTTTACCAGAAAATCTAGAATCAGAGCTTCAGAACGGATTCTTAAAAATCATGTTCACTCTAATTCTATTCTTATATGGTATTCATTTTTAACGTTTACATTATCTATTTTTTTAATTAAACCCAATTATTTAGGCGATAATGCTGATGTCGTGATGACAATTGCAACAGGATTTGTTTTTACATTATCTCTTTTTGTTCCGCAATTAGATATGAAAAATAGATATGAAAAACTTAAAGATAATTATATTCAATTACAAGGTCTAACTTTTGATCTTGATATTTGTAAAACAGAATATCAATTGAATATTATAAATGATAAATATTTAAAATTATTAATGTCATCTGAAAATCATAAGAATAGTGATTTACAATATTTTATAGCTTTTGAATCTGATGCAGAATGCAATAGAAAGTTAAAGGGAATAGAGTGGGGTGAAATTGTTCTTAGAGTTATATTTAGATGGTTATTTTTTACAACAGCATATTTTTTACCTCTTTTAATTATATTTTTTTGGTAGTATGTAATGAAAGCTTATGAAATATTTAAAAAAAGATTTTCTAAAAAGAGTTTGATTGATATATATCATAAATATATTATTATGACACCATCAACAGGGATTGATGGTAAAAAAGCAGATATAAAATTTGATATTAATTATGAAGTTAATATTATTATAAATAAGATTAATAATAATACATATACATTTAGCCGATATAAAGAAAAAACTAATATCTAAAGGTTCAGGAAAAAATCCAAGAGTAATATCGATACCGACTGTCAGAGATCGAATAGTATTAAAAGCCCTTCATCTTGTATTGAAAGATCTTTATCCTGAATGTGCTAAAACATTAATCCCACAATTAATGTTAGAAGATATTTCTCAGCAAGTGAAAAATGAAAGATTCAGGTCTTATATTAAGATAGATATAAAAAATTTTTATCCAAGTATTAATCATGACATATTGCTATCTAAGATTAAAAATAAGATAAGAAAGAAAACACTAAGAAGCCTTTTAATAAAAGCTATTACTAATAAGACTGGTAATAATAAACCTGATTCTGGAGTTCCTCAAGGTTTATCTATATCGAATATATTAGCAGAAATATATCTAAAAGATGTCGATGCTACGTTAAATAATAAGGGTTTCAAATATTATAGATATGTTGATGATGTTCTTATTTTTTCTAATGAGATAAATCCAAAAAAAACATTAGATGATATTATTGTTCTATTTGATAAAATTGATCTTGAATGTCATGATTACAACTTAATTGGTAGTAAAACGAAGTATTCAAGATTAACCGGTACATTAGATTTTCTTGGGTATGAAATAACTAATAGAAAGCTAACAGTCAAAAAAGAAGCAATAAATAAAATTGAAACATCTATTGCCAATATAGTTACGTCATATAAATATACAAATAAATTAAAGCCAAAATATATTAACAATAAGCTTAATTTAAGAATTACTGGATGTATATTTGAAGGAAAAAGAAGAGGGTGGTTATTTTACTACTCTCAAATGGAAGATTGTAAGGTTCTATATAAACTAGATAATACAATATTAAATATAATCAAAAAATCCAACTTGACTGATGTACTTATACCGAAGAAGTTTTCTAAAACATTTATGGAAATGAAAAGGAATAAGTTAGAAAATCATAAATATATAATTAATTTTGATGGATATAATATTGATGAAAAAAGAAAACTATTAGCTCAATTTATGGACCCTGCAATATTATTGACCTTAGATGATAATACAGTAGATCGGATTTTTTCTAAGAGAGTTAGGCATTTAGTTAAAGATCTTGAAGAAGACTTACGAGAGAATAGTTAGTATTGACATTAATTCAAAATATAGGCAATATT
>NZ_MSCC01000001.1:1286897-1315700 GCF_002954455.1 Photobacterium aquimaris | reverse complement strand
TCATCACGAATTAAAAACAAGCCCTGATGGATTAGCGTTTATCAGTAATCTAGAAGGGTGTTCATCATCCGCTTATCAATGCAGTGCCGACCGTTGGACTGCAGGGTTAGGCCATACCACAGGAGTAAAACAAGGCGACAAAGCAACCACTGAAACTATTGCCGATTGGTACATTGAAGATATCAGCGCAGCAGAAAAGGTGGTTGATCGGCAAGTGACATTAGCTGCTGGCCCTCAATACGATATGGCAGTGTCATTCGTGTTTAACCTCGGGGCGGGCAACTTTCGCAGTTCTACCTATCTCAAGAAACTTAAAGCAGGGCAGTTAACCGCAGCTTGTAATGAGTTTCCACGGTGGGTATTTGTGAATGGTAAAGATTGCCGACTCGATAGTAGTCACTGTGCTGGCATCGTGAAACGCCGTTTAGCAGAGCAAAAGGTTTGCTTGTATGGCTATCAGTAAGTTCAAGCTCATCGGGGTTATTGGTGTATTAACGGCATTATCGATGTTGATGTGGAGGTATTCACAGACAGTGCAAAAGCTGGAAGCGGCTCAAGCACTGGTTGTGGAACAACAAACCCAATCAAAGCAGTTAGTGGACGTTAATCAGTCGATGCAATCTACCATTACCCGTTTAGAGCAAGCATCTCACCAAGAACGATTAGCCGCTGAACATAACGAACGTCAACGCCAGCAATGGCAACAACGGGCGTTAAAAGCACAACGTCAAATCGATAAGGATATTGCTCATGAAAAGTGTGCTGATTTGCCTATCCCTAACGCTAGTCAGTGGTTGTACTACACCAAGCCCGCAAGTGGTGACTCAATACAAAATTGAATACATCAAACCACCTGCAGCGTATTTAATTAGCTGCAAACAACCTTTCTATAAACCGCCCATGACTTGGGGTGAAGCCGCGAAACGTGATCCGGTGTGGTTACACCATTTTTCGTTGTGTGCTGCACAAATTGAAAACCTACGCCGTTGTTATAACGACCCAACACACTGCGCGGCGTTACCCATTACAGAGGGAGAGCCATAACCACGATTGAGAGTGCCATGAATAATGAAAAACGTTTTTGGAATACCACCGAACTTGAACAGTTTGGTAAACATCGTTCAACCATTCGTAAAAACTTAAAAGCGGCAGGGGTTTCTCCTGTCGCTTATAAGGGCAACACACCACTTTATGATGTGGTGCAAGTCGCGCCGTACCTATGCCAACAACCGCGTAAAGAATCAGATGCACCCGATTTAATGGGATTTAAAACTGCAGCTGAGTTACGGGCGTATGTACAAAGTGAACGTGAAAAGCTGATTTTGATGCGGGAATCTGGTGAGAGTGTCACCAAAGAAGATTATGAAAATGAAATTGCAGTCTGTATTGCCAGTGTTAAAGGCTTTAAAGACAAGGTGATCACCCGTATTGAATCCGCTATTCCGACCGCGACACCGCAACAACTTGAAGATTTAGAAACTCTGCTTAATTTCGATTTAAAGGCGGTCGCTGATGAGCTTGAGACAGTTTGATGCCCGTTTAGGGATTGAGTTTGCCAATGCCAAAGATATTCGGCGTAGTTTTGCTTACTTGTGTGCACCCACGGATAAAACACCGGTGGAAGCCGCTGATGATGAACTGTGGATCTCAGATGGTACCGATGTGACTAAGTTTCTATCGTCACAAGTACCGTACATGCGAGAGCCATTAAATTGTTTGGCTCGGCGTATTTATGAAGCGGTGATTGTGGTTGGTCCTGCGCGTTCAGGTAAAACCAAAGCAATGGTGGAAGGTTGGATAAATTACACCGTCACCCAAGCGCCTGGTGACATGCTGCTTATCTACAGTACCAAGACTAAAGCTACTGATATGTCGAAGGTCGATTTAGAACGGAGCTTTTCAGCTACCGCAGGCATTGCTAAGCTGCGAACAGGGCGTAAAGCTGATGACAATATCACCTCGAAGAAATTTAAAAATGGCATGATCCTAAAGTTGGATTCTGCCACTGAAACCAGTTTATCTGCGTCTACCTATCGTTATGCCGGCGCGACCGATTACGATCGTGCTGATGATGCGGTAGGTCAAGAAGGTTCTAAGTTTGAACTGATGCTAATGAGGGTCCAAAACGCGAAATCATCCGGCATGGTGATGGCAGAATCTTCTCCTGGGCGTATTGTACGTAACCCTAAACGTATTGAAGATTTATCACCGCATGAATCCCAACCCTGTGGTGGTATAGCTGACTTATATAACCAAGGTGATCGCCGCCGTTTCTATTGGTTATGCCAAGACTGTCATAGCTATTTTCGTCCTGATTTTGAAACCTTGAAATGGGAACAACATCCTGAGCCTTTAGAAGCGGCTAAAACCGCATGGGTGGAATGTCCTCGTTGTTGCCATCGTCATACTGAATCACAAAAACAGACCATGAACCTTGAAGGGCGTTGGTTTCGTGATGGAGCAATTGACCAATATGGTGAGGTTGTCACTGATGAATCAGCGATTCGAACCAGTAAATGGGCAACATTTTGGTTTGAAGGCATTGTGGCAGCGTATGCCAGTTGGGAAAACTTGGTGTATCGCTTTCTTAATGCGGATGCCTTGTTCCAAGACTGTGGCGATGAAGAGTCTTTAAAGACCTTTATCAACGTGCGTATGGGGCGACCTTATGTGATGCAGTCACGTGGTCAAGAAGTGGGTGCACATCAGTTAATGGCGCGAGCTGCTGATCATGAACGTGGCATTGTGCCATTAGGTGGACGCTTCTTAATGATGTCCATCGATGTGCAAGGTGGCAAACAGAACCCACGTTTTGTGGTGCAAGCCCATGTCTATGGTGAAGGGCTGCAACGGTGGGTGATTGACCGCTTTGAAATTCTTACCAATCCTTATCGCAATAATGATCGCATTAATCCAATGGTGTATGCCGAAGATTGGGATTTATTGATTGAACAAGTGATCAAGAAAACCTATCCCTTAGCAGATGGTTCAGGACGGGTGATGAAGCCGGTATTAACTTTGTGTGATTCCGGTGGCTCAGGTGAGAAGAAAAAAGGTAAACAGAAAAGCTCATCGGTTACCGATCATGCTTATCAGTTTTATAACCGCCTCAAAGGGCATGGCTTATCGCATCTATTCCGCTTGGTGAAAGGGGCAAGCCGTGACATAGATGATCTGGTTAAAGAAACCTATCCCGATAAACGCAGTAAGTTGGCCAACGGTGAAATCCCGTTGTTAATGCTGCATACCAACCGTTTAAAAAATCGCGTCGCTGCCAGTTTTTCACGGTTAGAGTTTGGTGCGCGGTTCTTTCATTTACCGGGTTGGGCGGATCGGGTGTGGTTTGATGAACTGACCGTTGAATACATTGATGAGCTTGGCCACTGGCAAAAGCCCGATGGTGCACGTAATGAGTCGTTTGATTTATGTGCCTATGCCGAAGCGGGTATGCATTACAAAGGCGGTGATGATATCCATTGGGATAACCCGCCAGCATGGGCCGCTGATTGGCAATTTAATAGCAATGTGGTTGATGCAGACCAAACGCCGAAGTTTGAGCGGGTGGCGCGTCGACGATATAACCACTCAAAAGGAATTTTTGGATGACAACCCAACGTGAACGGCTGCAGTGGTATCTCGATGCAGAGAAAAAGATCTTGATGCAACAAGCGGTTGAAACAGCTGAAGGTGAAAAGCTGACCTTTGCGAGTTTGGCAACGGTACGCCGTGAAATAGAACGTCTGCAGCAGTTGATTAGCCGTGAAAATCAGGGAGGACGCCGCAGTATGATCCGGAGAAACTACCTTGAGTAAATTGAATATAGCCGATCGTATCATTTGTTATTTTAATCCTAAGTCGGGGGCTGAACGGCTTTATAACCGTAACCTGATTAATAAATACCAAGCTGCACTGCCTGCTAATCCTCATACCAAAAAACGTAATGCTCGTTCTACTGGCAAAGCCAACCAAATCAATAAAGATGCGAAGTCTTTACGCGAACGTGCACGACATATGGATGAAAACACGCCTTATGTCACTGCCATCCTTGATGAACTGTGTGCCAATGTCGTAGGACCTAACGGCATTATGATTGAACCACAGCCGTTAGACATGAACGGTGATGTTCACACTGAGTTTGCCCGTAAGATCAGCGAATGGTTTGAACGGTTTTCATTGCAACAGAACATTGATGGTGAGTTATCACGGGCTGAAACCGAATGGTTAGCCTGTCGAACTTGGCTACGAGATGGTGAAGTGTTTGCCCGTTATTACTTAGGGCGAGATACAGGAATTGAATATCCATCAACAACACCGTTTGGCGTACAGCCATTTGAGCCTGATTACATACCATTGAATATCAACGAGCCTGAAAAGGGTATGTATGAAGGTATTCGCCGTAATGGTTTAGGTCAGATGGTGTCATTACTGATTCAGCGTGATGCCCATGGTTTTTCTTTTGCTGAAGTGGATGCGCGGTTTGTGGCGCATTTAAAATTCACCCGTCGATTTCATCAAAACCGAGGGGTAACACTGCTGCATTCGGTCTTAGATTTAATTGCAGATATTGAAGACTACGATCAATCAGAGCGAGTCAGTGCGCAGATTGCCAGCCGCTTTGCCTACTTCATTAAACGAGATACTGGCTCAGGTGAGACTGATAATTTTGAACGTGGCGGCGATATCTTTCTAGGAATGGGAAACAGTTTTGAACTCGCCCCTGGTGAAGATGCTGGCATTGTTGAAAGTAAGCGCCAAGAAGCGATGAGCAGTCCGTTTCGTGATGCTCAAATGCGATTAGCGGCATCAGGTGCGGGGGTTAACTGCTCGAGCGTTACTCGTCATTACACCGGTTCTTATTCCGCCCAACGGCAAGAGTTGATTGATTCCTTTGCCCGTTATCGCATTTTACAACGTAAGTTCGTCACCAGCTGGACCCGTCCTCAATATCGAATGGCACTGCAGATGGCGATTTTATCGCGTGAATTGGTGGTGCCGAAAGAAGTGGATGTGGTTTCAGTGCTTAACGCCATTTATCAAGCCCCTGTGATGCCGTGGATTGATCCCGCTAAGGAAATGACCGGCATTGAAAAAGGGACCCGTCTAGGGCTGCAATCACTCAGTCACTTCCAACGTGAACGCAACTATAACCCTGTCGCTGTACGCCGTGAGATAAAAGCCGAACGCCAAGCCATGAATGATGATGCCATTGTGAGTACGGCTGATCCTGCGCATAACGTTCAAACGAAGATCCAACACACAACCAAAGAGGCACAACATGCCAAAGACAACTAAATCGTGGTTCACGCTCAATAACCAAGGCGAAGGCCAACCGGTGAAGGTGTGGATCCATGGTGATATTGGTAGTTATGACATTGAAGCCATTGATTTAATCAAAGCCCTACAATCTGTCGGTACGCAAGATGCTGAGTTCCGTATTCAAAGTTATGGTGGCTCGGTCTATGAAGGGCTGGCGATGTATAACGCCATTAAAGCCCATAAAGGTAAAACCATTGGCATCGTTGATGGGCTAGTGGCATCGATTTCTAGCTATTTCTTAATGGCTTGCGATGAAATTCAAATGCCTGAAAACGCCAAGCTGATGATTCATGATCCTGCTATTGGTGCGTGGGGTGGCGAAAATGAAATAGAAAGTGCGTTAACTCAACTAAAGAACGCTAAACAAACCATTGCCGAAGCCTATGCCGAACGCTGTGGTAAGTCGTTAGATGATGTACTGCAAGCGATGGCAAAAGAAACCTGGTTCACCGCCAGCCAAGCATTGGAGTTTGGTTTGATTGATGCGGTGATTGATGCCGTGGACTTATCCAATTGCCTTAAAAAAGTCTCTGCCACTGAGCTGCAAGCCAAAGCCTTTAAACATACCCCTGATGATTTATTGAATCAGCTTGTGCAACCGCCAGCAACGCCAACACCTGAACCTCTAATAAACCAACAAAGTGATCCTATGCCTAAACCTATCGATAACGATGCATTACAAAATGCGTTAAAAAACGAGAACCAACGTCAATCGACTATTCGTGCTTTGTGTGCAACCCATAAGGTGAGTGACACCCTGCGTGATGAAATGCTCAATGATTTAAATTGCAGTGCTGAAGATAGCTCGCTCAAGATACTGCAATACTTGGGTTCAATTTCCATTAATGGCCAAGAGCCCACTGCAGAACAGCCACCAACAGGGTTAACCAATACCCATATTCATGTGGGCAACGGTAATACCACTAAAGATACGCTGCAAAATGCGCTAAATGCTCGTTGTGGTACGGGTGAAATTGAAAAAGATAACCCGTACCGCTTAAAAACCTTACTTGATATGGCTGAAATAGCGGTGGGTAAGGATGCTAAATATTGCGGCAACAAGAATGAATTAGTCGCTCGTGCGTTTAACAGCGGCGATTTTGCAGACATTATCACCGAAAGTGTACGAACGGTGATGCGAGATGAAGCGCAAGTACGTGCGCCATTATGGCGAGACTTGGCGAATACTGAAAACCTGCCTAACTTTAAAGAAACTGATTTAATTCTGATTAATGATGCGCCTGATTTAATGGCGGTATCAGAAGACGGTGAATACAAATCAGCCACCATTAAAGGCAGTGGTGAGAAAATTCAATTAGCCAGTTTTGGTCGTGAAATTGCTTTTACTCGTCAAGCTATCATCAATGATGAGATTGCCTTGATCTCAAAAATTCCGCGTAAGTTCATGCAATCGGCTTATCGCTTGTCGGATAAGTTGATGTTTAACGCCATTCTTAGCGGAAAAATGGGTGATGGTAAGAGTGTGTTCCAAGCGGGTGGCGCGAATAAGTGGGGCAACTTAGTTAATGATATTCCTGCCGCTGATTACCAAGCCTTAGTGATGGCGCTGCATAAAGCCTTTGCGACTGCGACCACCTTTGAAGGTGATGCGTTAGATTTACGTGGTGAAATCCTGCTGGCTAACCCTGACCATGCATCATTCTTAGAAGCGGTACTTAATACGGCCAGTAAACCTGATACGTTTAACCCTGCCTATAAGAAGTTTCCTAAAGTGGTTGAAACCGCACGATTAGCTTCGATTAATGGTGCGATTGCGTTAACCGGTAAAGACTTTGATTCAGTGGTGATGGGCTTCCTTGATGGTGCACAAGATCCTTGGTTAGAAACGGGGGATGGTTGGAGCAGTGACGGTGCGAAGTTCCGTATTACTTATGATGTGACCTCGAAAGTGCTCGATCGTCGTGGCATTGCTCAGGCAACATTTGCCGCCAAATAATATCTATTCTTATAGGGTGCTTCGGCATCCTTTTTTATAAGCGTAATAAACACATGGACAGAAAACACTATGCGTATTGCTGATGGTTTAAAGATTGATTTAAAAGCGCCTGTGGGTGGCTTTGAGAAAGATGTGCCAGTTAAATATGGTGCGTTGATTGTGGTACCTAACTATTCGGCTAAAGAAGGCCAAGTGGTGAGCTGTACTTACCGTGGTTTGTTTGATGGACCGATTAAAGCCGGCGATTCTCCATCCTTTGTGGGTGAAGCGGCTTATTTTGATGGTGGTGTATTTACTAAAACCGCACCAACAGGTGATGGCGCGGTCACCGTCCCTATCGGCTCATTCATTGATAGCGGCGTGTTGTTGATGGGTGTTGCCTTAAACAGTTAATTCACAAAGGGTGGTGATCATCAATGAAGAGTGCGTTTGATGATGCTCGGCAGTTGATTCAAGCTTCTATTCAGCAGTGCTTTGGCAGTGAATTAGTGGTGATGTTACCCGATGGCCAACAGCGAAAAATTCAAGGTTATATCAAACACCAATCATCAGAGAATCATGCCATTAAACGGTTATTAACGGGGAGTTGTTTACCACCGTTATCCACCATGATGATAAAGGGTAAGCGTTATAGCTTGGTGCTCTCTGGCCATGAACAAGGCAAAGGAAAGCGCGAGAGTCAGCTGCAGCGTGAATATGTTTTAAATCTGTCTCAAGCAGGGATTAAGCATGACTTCTCTGAATACTAATATGGAATTGGACACCCGTTTTCTTGCTCGTCTTTCCTACCTACCTGATGAATTAGCCAAAGCCGCTAAACAAGCGATGATCAAAACCAATCGCTGGTTAAGAGCGGCTTCGATGGCCGATTTAGGCTATGAACTCAGTATTGATACAAAAGGCATGACCACCCGTTTTAGAACCTATAAAAACGGCGGTATGTCAAAGCTGTGGGTGGGGGTAAGAAGCCTTGGTGTGCATCGATTAGGTAAGCCGGTACAAAATGGTAAAGGGGTGCAAGTCGGTAGTCGTTTTTATGATGATGCGTTTATCTCACCGATGGACAGTGATCAACTGCTGGTCTTTCGTCGTGAAAGTAAAGGGCGAGGATCTATTAAGCTCGTATCGTTAGAGATTAGTGAAGAAACCGAAGAGATCATTGATTCTTTCCTACCCGATTTAAACCGTAAATTTGAGGAGTTTTTTCATCGTGAGTTCCAATTCATTCTTTCGGGCGCCAAGTGAATGGGTGATGACCGTTATTGAACGATTAGAGCAGCGTTTACAGCTCGGCAAGATAGAAACCGCTTATCAACGTGAAGAAACCGAGCCAAGTGCACCTATCGTGCGTTACCAATGTGGTGAATGCCAATCCATTAATCACACCAACAATGATGGCCGTAAAATCCATGAAATTGAGCTGCGATTCTTGGTAGAAGTGCCGATTGCTCAAGCTAACTTTGATGTGGTGGCGCTGGACTTATCCAGCCGTATTGAACGTGAGTTATTTAATCAACGTTTTGGTTGTGTGGATGATGTTGAAGAGGCGCGGTTGATTTCAAATCTGCCGCGCCGTTTTAATCCTGATAATGGGGTGTTCTTACGGGTTGTTACTATCAAGCAGCGTATTTTTATGGGGCCGATTGAACACGATTGGCATGAGATTATAGGAACGAAAGCCAATGTTGAGGGCATTAGTTGAACGGATCCGTTCGTTAGAAAAAGAAGTGATGGCTTTGCGTGAAGAAATGGAAGAAAACCGCCGTTCTTCAAACAATATTATTCGCCTTGGTGTGGTGGCTGCGGCATCAGAACAAAGTGTTGATGTTACCGCTGGTCAGAATAAGGCAACGCGGGTGCCGTTCTTTGTTCATAGTGCGGGGCGAGTCAGTCATTATCGCCGTCCTAGTGTCGGTGAGCAGTGTATTCTGATTAACTTAGGCTGTGGTGATAACCTCAATAATTCCGTTGCTCTGATGGGATTACCGTCAACGAACTTTCCTTGTCCTACTACTGAAGAAAACCAAGTAATGACCGATTACGGCAACGGTATGACTGAGTGTTATGACTTAGATACTGGCGCATTAACGGCGCATTATCCTGGTGGTGTCAAAGTGGTGGGTGATATTGAGCAAGAGGGTAATTATCGTGCTTCGGGTGATGTTGCTGATGGTACTCGTTCGATGGCTGCGGATCGTAAGATTTATAACGGTCATATCCATAGACATGGAAACCCGAACACCAGTAAAACGGAGCAACAACAATGATAGGGATTGATCCTAAAACAGGGAAAACCGTTACAGGTATTGCTGCGTTAACCTGTCGCTTTGAACGGATCCTGACAACACAAATGACCTCACGTATTAAGCGCCGCCAAATAGGGAATAAAGCCATTGCTCGTTTAGGTCGTATACAAAGCCCAACGGAAGCCATGATAGTGCAAAACCTATCCCTTGAAGCATTGGCTAATCCTGCTAATGGTTTAATCCAATTTAAAGCTAAACAGTGCCAAGCCATAGCAAGTGATACGGGGTTTTCAGTGGTGGTGAAAGGCGTATGGCAAGGCAATGATATTAAATTACAGGTGCGGTTATGAGTTTACCTAAAGCGTTTGTGGTGCCTGAATTTGAAACCTTATTGAGTGAGTATATTGAAGCTGCAGTGGCGTATTGTGCTAAGTCAGATACCGATAAGGCGCAATTATTACACCAAGCCATGACCAATGATGGTGAACTGCTGGCACAAGTGACTCAGGCGTTTGTATTAAAGCGAGTGGCTGAGATTCGAGAGCAGAATCACCAAGCTTTGCAGATGTTTCGTAAGTTCGTGACTGAATCTGATATGGTGGATTTGCTGGCATTGCAATATGGCTTAAAGCGGCAAATATTAACGCCGAGTGATAACAGTATTTTTCCACCTAAACCCGCTATCATGGAATCAGATGAAAGCCTACTGCAGCGGTTTGATTTAGCGCCTTATCAGTTTCATACCACAGGTACGCGAATGGGGTATAAATTCCATGCGCTGACCTTAGATGAACGGCCTCTGATAAAGATTGAATCAGAGCCTGATGCAGTGGTGATGCGGTATGAATTTCAGCACTTAAACAGGCCAATGCCCGTTAAAGATGCGATGCCTAAAATGCTAGAGCCTAACTCTGGCAAAGTGTGTGTTGCAGTGTTGAGTCGAGAACATCCACAAGGCATTGCCAGTGCTGCGTTATTAAAGCGGGTGGCTGATTACCTTCAACGTGATGATATTGCTCAAGAGTCTGATGAGATCACCACCAAAAGTGCGGCGCCAAAGCTGTATCGAATTATGGCCACGGTGTATACCGGTTCAGATCCAAGCTCGCATGTTGATAAAGCCCAAGCCGAACAAGCTGCATGGGCGTTAGCTGAAAAACGCCATAAGCTTAATGGCATTATTGATAGAGAAGAGGTGGCACACATTCTTTATGAGTTAGGGGCTAAACGCGCCAAAGTCCACGAATCTGCAGAAGATATTATCTGCCAGTGGGATGAAGCGCCATATTGTACGGAGGTGATCATTGATGTTCGAGGTGACTGAGCCTTTTATTTCTGTTCAACCTGAAAACCGTACCCTGATTGAAGAATCCTTAGAATATGCTTGGCATACCTTACTGGCGAACCAACGCGATCCTTTTCCAGAGCTAAAACAACCACGATTAACCTCAGAGCACTTTGTTTCCTTACTCGCAGGTGAGCGAGGGGTAACCGATTGGCGGCCTGAAGATTCCTTAGAGCAGCAACGTAAAACTGCCGATAACGCCTTTGAAATTCATCGAAAAGCCGGAACACGTCACGGTTTAGCGGTGGCTATGGATGCGTTGGATTGTGATATTGAAGTTACCCCTTGGTATCAAATGGATGCGCCGCCAGGTCCTTATCATATTGAGGTGGTGGCTTGGAAACGTAATGAGCCAGTGAATCAAAAAACAGCTAAACGGATGCTGACACGGATTGAGAATACTAAATCTGAGCGTGACACCGTTGAACTGATTTTAGCTTTTGGTTTAGACACTGGGCTTACGTTCTCAGGGGTAAAACAGCCATCCGTTGTTGATTACGATGATTCAGCCACTGGCATCATGCCACCATCCCCGCTGGTATTGGCTCCCGTTGGTATTTCAGGGGCTCATTTTCATACCACTGTTGGTGATGAGTCATATCAGGGAGCCATGCCTAATGATGCGTGGTGTGCAGGTGGAAGCTATTTTGCAGGCGGTATGCGTATGGTGATGAGTACCGATATAACGTTAGGAGCAAGAACATGAGTTCACCCGTTGTTCAATTTACTAAAGTGGGATTGGCCGAGCTAATTAGCGCCAAAAACCAAGGCATCAAAGGGGCGATTAAATGGATAGCGGCAGGTGACCGCAGTTATCAGCCAACACCTGAACAAAAAGCGTTGTACAACGAAAAGCAACGTGAACTGATTTCAGATTGGGAAGAGTTAAGCCCCACACAACTACGTATGGCGGCGGTATTTAAAGGCAATCTGGAATATGAGGTGCGAGAAGTCGGGTTCTTTTTAGAAACAGGCACCTTGTTAGCGGTCTATTCAGTGCCTAATACTTTATTGGCGTATAAATCAGCCAATGCCAGCTGGTTGCAGAAGTTCACGCTAGATGTCTCCCCATTACCGTCAAATAGCATCACGATTGAGGTCGGTAATGACAATATAAACCTGTTACTAGGTGAAGAGTTAACCACTATAGCAACAGCTCAAATTGGCAATATGTCGCGCCATCTTGAATTGCTATTTCGTTTTAATGCATTAGAGAAAAGAGTGTGAGGGATTATGGCATGCACAATGGAGGGACCGCCGTTACTGAGCATTATTGCCGGCACAACCTATGGCTTTGATGTTAGCTGGACAACGGGTGATGATAGCAATCCCTATGTAAAATTGTTTGGCTGTACCGCTGTTTTCGTTGTGCGTTCTATTGAGGGTGAAGTGCTGGTGCGGGGGACCACAGAATCTGGACATATCACCATTATTGAACACCAACAGCAAAGCGATGCACTCGATATCAAAGTCACCCATGACCAAACCCAAGGTCACCAACCAATAGCATGGGAGAGCGCGAGTTATGAAGTGCGGGTAACCTTTCCAAGTGGTGATCCTTACAGCATCTTACGTGGTCCTGCGGTACTGATAAAAGGGGCGGTTGATGATTAGCGCAAATGCAAAAGTGTTGGTCACGCTCAATACTGACCGCGTGATAACAGTGCGGTTACCGCAAGGGATTGCTGTCGTTCGAGAGCAAGTGAAACCCAATATTCAGGTGGTAACGATTGGTCAACAAGGGCCTGTGGGTACGGTCAGTGAAGAAGTCTTAGCAGCGGCTGCAGAGGCTAAAGCCTTAGCAGTGGCCGCTTCTGAAGTTACCCAATCAACCGCAACATTGTTAGATAGCGTCATTAGCAATATCACCAATGGCTTTAACTTTCATGCGGGGAAACTTTCTGCTTAGGAGTGAGGGTGTTAAACAATAAAATTGACCAACTGATAGCGGCACTCAATAACGTGATGGGTGTGATTAATGGCAAGTTGCGATTAAAAGCTGACAAAACAGAAATCTATCCACGTTCTTATCTTGATGATCCGCTTTCTACCTTAGGTGCTAATACGGCAACGGCCAATAAACTCAAAGTCGCCCGCACCATAACCCTTGGCCGTGATGCGAATGGCTCAGTGTCCTTTGATGGTTCGGGTAATGTCACATTGCAGGTCACCATTCCGGCACTTGATGATAAAGCTGACACGATTGATACCTTAACACCGGCACAAATAGATGCCCGTATTAAGCAATTGATAGGCGTGGCACCTGAAGTATTAGATACCTTTGAAGAGTTGGCCAAGGCGCTAGGTAATGATCCGCATTTTGCAGCCACCATGACAGCAGAATTGGCTAAGAAAGCCAATGCTAATCAGGTCTACAGCATCACGGCAGCGGATGCACAATTTCTAACTAAACGGGGTAAAGCGGCAGATACCACGTTATTTGGTGGTAATGCGCCTGCTCACTATGCAAGCTCAGGCCAAATCTCCACATTAGAGCAAGAGATTGCGGATGGTTTTACACGACTTGCCGCATCGTTCAATGATGCAGCGAATACAATTAATGGAAGTTAATCAATGAGTTTAGAACAACAAATAGGGGCATTAGTTAAAGCCTCAGAAAACCTAACCGGTGCCGTGAATGGCAAGATTGGGGAGATTGATACTCGGTTGGCAAAGGCGCTAACTGATTTAGAACATTGGAAAGCAACAACATCTTATGTTCAGAAGTATTCCATTTCTTATGCTGAAAATTCAACGGAAGCCGATCGAAATACAGGGCATCATAATTTAATTAAAATTTATACAATTACTGATGCTTATGCCGCAATTAATCCATGGATCCATTTAGGCTGGACGGGGGGTAATCAGGTTGGTGCTGGGCATTTTTGTTCTCTTGCGCAATCTCACGCAGGCTATACAGGACAACAAGCCATGTTTGCACGTCGTGGTCATGGTGAACTTCGATTTTTTATAGATCGAACTAACCAGAATAATGCACCAGTGTATATAGCCTTAAAAAATCAATCGTTTAATAATGCTTCGTTACGATTAGATATGGCGTCTTATATGGCTTTAGGTGTTGAACCTAAAGGTGCCGTAGCTTTAGATACTTGGCTTGCAGATAATCCAAATGTTGTTGAAATTGAATTGCTTGATATTACAACACAGCCTGTATCAGGAGTTTCATTATGATGTTTAAGAAAGAATATTTTAATGAAATTGAATTGCTTGATATTACAACACAGCCTGTATCAGGAGTTTCATTATGATGTTTAAGAAAGAATATTTTAATGAAATTGAGTATCACTACCCAGCAACATTTAAACATTTAGATGATTATTTATTATCTCTTACAGATACTGTTATTACGTCTGAAACCATGCATGCAATGGTTTGGGATAGTGTAAGGCTCAAAAGAGACTCATTAATATCAGCTACTGACTGGACGCAAATGCCAGATGCACCATTAACACCCGAAAAGAAAGCTGAATTTACTGCTTATCGCCAAGCATTACGCGACATTCCCCAAACTTACGATAATCCTGATGACATTGTTTGGCCAACGAAGCCAACTATTTAGAAACCGCTCTTAGTCAGCGGTTTTTTTACACCTAAATTTCACGTTAAAGGACACCACATGGCAACCTTGAATCAAACAGGGCTGCAAGATCATCCGATCTTGCAGCCTTTTCGTTTAAATGGACGTTGGTATTCACCTGCAGATAACACTATTGCTTTACATCCAACTCAAACCGCCTTTTTGCTGATGAATGGCAAGATTGGTAAACCGGCACAACTTCCAACCCAACAAAAAGCCAAAGGACAGCAACAATGAGTTCATTAGCACCCATTCAAGATTTTGAATTAAACGGGGTTGAGGTTCGTACCATTGAACCACAACCAAGTATGGGGCCATTAGCGCAACAGGTGGTGCACTTGATTGGTACGGCTCCCGATAAACGCGGCATCGTTGCTTATAACGAGCCAACACGGTTATGGAATTATGCTGATGCAATGATGGCATTAGATTCAACCGGTAACCGTCAAGGCTCGTTACCTACTGTAGTACGCTATTTGTTTGAGTACGTGAAATGCGCGCTCTATATCACGGTGGTAGAAGTCGGCGCGAATACTGCAGCCACCGAAGCCAATGTGATTGGTGGCGTGGATTCAGCAACCGGTGCCATTCGTGGTTTGGAAACCGTTAAGGCTTGCCCTGAAACACCCACCATTATTGCCGCCCCTGGTTTTCATTCAAAAGCGGTAGGACAAAAGTTGGCATTAATTGGGCGTGATGTGCGTTGTCGTCCTGTACTTGATGGTCCGAACACCAATGATATGGCTGCCGCAGAGTTTGCGGCAGAGTTTGGCGCTGAAGGAACCGGCGAAGATAAACTGTGCATCATCGATCCTTGGTTTATGAAAACTTACGATGGCGTACAGGTATTAATGCCAGCATCCATTGCTTTAGTAGCGGCAATGGCTTCGGTATCGGGTTGGGAAAGCCCACAAAATCGCTCTGTGGTGTGTGATGAAACCGCCCGTAACATTGCCTATAAAATCAATGATAAAACCACCCAAGCGAACTTTCTGAATAAACATGGAGTGGTGACGATAGCGCATACACGGATGGGCGGTTATTCGATCATTGGTAACCGCACTAATACCGGACGTTTTATCTCTCATGTTGGTTTAGAAGACTTGATGGCACGTAAGTTAGAAGAAACCAGCCAACCGTTATTAGGCAAACAACTGACTGAAGAGTTCATGCAGCAAGTTGTTGATCGTTTAACCAATTGGGGGCAGGACTTAGTAGCACAGACCGTGATCCCTGTGTTTAAAGCCTTTCTTCATCCCACCAAGAATAATATTGAAAATTACACGGCGGGTCGATGGTTCCTATGCGTGAACTATGGCCGCTATTCACCAAATGAACACATGGTGTATGAAATGAGTGTTGATAACGGGTTAATTGCAGCATGGCTTGATGAGGTGGTAAATGGCTGATCGTATTCGTATGCGTATTACGGCACAGGTTGAATCTGTGCCATTGATGAATGAAATCGTGGACTTTACGCCACCGGAAGTGAAAGCCAAGTTAGCTAATAACGAAGGTGCATTTGTGGCTTCTGAAGATACCGTAGGCTTAGAAAAGCTCAGTTGGTCGTTAAAAGTGAAAGGTGAGCATGGGGTGTTATCGCGCTCTTTGGGTAAGTACACCATGGGTAACGCTCAGATTAACGTGGTTGAAAAAGGCAAAAGTACCGATGGTGTTCCCTATGTGGAAACCTATTCGATGTATGGACCGATCACTGCTATTAAGAAAGAAGCAGTGAAGATGGGCGAGAAGCCAACTATTACCATTGAAGGTACCTGTAAAGCCTATACCCAATATGATACGGGGTTATTGGTTCATGATATCAATGTGAATACGGGTAAAACTATTATTGGTGGTGTCGATTTGATGGGATTAGCAGGCATTATTTAAATCTGATTTTATCTTGAGTAACGAATAGCGCCTACGGGCGCTTTTTTTTGATGAATTTTTAGGGAAAACAATGAATAAACAAATCACACTTCCGTTTTTTACCCGTTCAGGTAGCCATAAATTAACGATTAATACCATTACCTTAGGTGCGTTTCGTAAGCTGCCTTTTGTGATGAAAGATGATCTGTCTGCAGCGGAACAATTTAAGCAGTTTAAGGCGATGATTTTAGCCTGTACGGACTTAACGCCGACTGAGTTTGAAGAGCTGTCGGTGCCTGATTTCACGCAATTACATCAAGATATTCGTGCTTTTATCTTAACGCCATCCGATGAAATGAATGATCACGCATTAACGGGTAAAGACTTTGAATTTGATTTGGCGTTTCCGTTTACCAATGAACTAGAAGAAACCATTAGTCACATTAAATTTGCGGTTCCTAAGGTGAAACACTCTGAAGCATTGGCGGATATTGATGATCATTACGAACGTGAAGAGTTCATGTTTCGCGTGGTATGCCATTTAGATAAACAAGATATGGACGCGATGGCTTTGAATGATTACTTGGCCATTAAACCTCAGGTGGGCGCTTTTTTTCAACTTGCGGGGGATTACTTTCGCCCCGTGACGTCGAAGCTCTGATTGATTTGATCCCAATGCACCGTAATACCACTGAAAGTGAACTCAGAGAATGGTCACAAGACCAGGCATTACGGCGTTATGAATTGATCTTATCTAAGCTCGGAGTCAAACAATGACCGAAAAGATTAGTTTTGTCTTAGATGCGTCAGTCAAAGGCGTTAAAGACATTGTTTCAACCACTACCGCAACAGAACGGTTAACGGCAGCACTGGCAGAACAACGGGGTGAGGTTCAGTCATTAAATGGTCAGCTAAAGGGTATTAAAGGCTTTGAAGCGGCAGAGCTTAGAGCTGAAAAGCTATCAGCTCAATTAACTGAAACCAAAAGCACCATGACGTCTCTTAGTGCTGCGATAGCTGAGAGTAAGCAGAAAACCACCCAATTACGCGGCGAATACAATTTAACTCAGAACGAAATTCGTGGGTTAAATCAGGAAATGCAACAAGCCTCAAAGGAAGGGGCGCAAGCCTTACAAGTTAAGCTAAAAGAAGCCCAACTTCGACTTGAAGTGTTAAATACTGAGATTTATCAGAACAAAGCCCAAACCAATGATCTCTCTGTCGCTTACAAACGTGCCAGCGGTAAGTTGGGTAAGTTAACCGACAGGCAAGAGAAGCAACATAACACCTTAAACAAGTTAAAAAGCTCACTGCAGGCGGCAGGTGTCAGTACTGATAAGCTTGGTGATGAACAAAACCGATTAAAGCAACAAGCTGATAAAGCCACTCTAGCCCTTGAAAAGCAGAATGCTCGATTAAAAGAGATGCAATCAATTCAAGGTCGGATTGATAGTCGTAAAGCTAAGTTAGGTGAAATTGGCAGTGAAGCAACAGGATTAGCGGCAGCTGCAGCACCGATTGTTGGATCGATATGGACAGCGATTAAAAATGAAAGCTCATTTGCTGATGTGAAAAAAGTCGTCAACATGAGTGATGAGCAATCCTCAGAATTGCAATCGTGGGCGCTGAAAACCTCAACCACCACACCAATGAGTGCCGATAATATCAATGCGATGTTAGCCGCTGGTGGGCAAAGTGGCATTAAAGACATCAATGAACTGAAAAGCTTTGTACTTGATTCTTCCAAGATGGGGGTTGCCTTTGATATGGATGCGGGTCAAGCAGGTGAAACCTTATCTGTTTTTAAAGCGGCCTTAGGTGTTGATCAACAAGGGGCAATGAATGTCGCTGGCCTTGCCAATTACCTTTCAAACAACTCGAATGCTAAAGCGAAAGATATTGCGGGTGTAATGGCGCGTGAAGGGGCATCAGCCAAAACCGGTGGCTTTAAAGTTAATGAGTCTACCGCATTATCGGCTTCACTATTGTCATTAGGTATGGGTGAAGAGCGAGCAGCAACGGCTTTGAAGAATATATCAGGTCGATTGACGTTAGGTGATGCAGCAAGTGGTACTCAACAAAAGGCAATGGCCTCAATTGGCTTAGATGCTGATGATATTGCCGCAAGAATGCAAGATGATGCATCAGGAACTTTGATTGAAGTGCTTAATGCCGTTAATCAGGCACCAAAAGAAGATAAAAGCGCCATATTAAGTCAGATATTTGGTGAAGAATCTAAAGGCGCGGTGGCATCACTCTCGGGCAATATGGCGAATTTCACCAAGCTGTTAACGCTATCAAAAGAAGAGACATCGGTTCATCGAGAGTCACTGAATCAAGAATATGATGCCAAACTTAGTACCACTGGCAGTGGCATTGATATGTTCGTGAATAAGTTAAATCGATTAAGCGTGGTATTTGGTAGTGCGTTATTGCCAGCCCTTAATTGGGTACTTGAGCCGTTAGGTAAAGGTGTTGATTTACTGGCTAACTTTGCTGAAGCGAATACCGGTGTTACCCAAGCTGTGGGTATTGGTGTTGCAGCGTTTATTGGTTTGAAAGGGGTGTTATTAACAGGCAAAGCCTTATCGCTCGTCTTTGGTAACTCGATGGATAAAACCCGTTTATTTACGAAAGGTTTAAATCGTGAAACCCAAGACGGTGGACGGATTGCAGCATTAGCAGCCAAACGTTGGCGAAGCTTAAATGCGGCTGTTTCATCTAGCCAAGGGCCAGAAAGTAAAGGCAATAGCAGTGTAGGTAAAGACGCTCGTTCCCGTAAAAAGCGTAAAGGTCGTCGCCGTGTTCGTGGTCGTCGTAAAGGACTCGGTGGGTTATTGAGTTCTGTGATGGAAAGTCGAGTGGCTCAAAAGGTGGGCTCTGGCGCTCAGTCTTTAATGGATCATGTCTTTTCACCCAAAGGGGCTGGCTTAGCTTTAGCAGGATCGGCTTTACTGCCAATGACGGCAAGAGCATCAGATGTTATTGATCCTCAAGGTAAACCATTAACGACTATAAAAGATAAATCTACGGGTTTAGGTTCGATGGTTAATACGGTGACTGAAAGCCGTATCGCTCAAAAGGTGGGCTCTGGTGCTCAACCTGTTATTTCATCTAAAGTGGCTGACGTAGCATTAACAGGATCGGCTTTATTGCCAACAACAAGCAGTAAATCAACGGGGTTAGGTCAGATTGTTAATACGGTGACTGAAAGCCGTATCGCCCAAAAGGTGGGTTCAGGTGCTCAGTCGTTAATGAGTCATATCACGCCTAAAGGTATAGCCATGGCATTGGCGGGTTCAGGATTAGCGCTAACACCCATGAGCGCAATGGCATCAGATACTATGGATATGATTGGTATTGGTGGTGATATTGCTGAAACCGTGGGTAAGACAGGGCTGACCAAGGTATTGAAACCGCTAGGAATAATGATGAATGCTTCTTCTGTTGCTGAAGGTGTCATTAATGGCGATATGGAACAAACTGGCGGTGCATTGGGTGATATTGGTGGCTCTATGGGCGGTGGTGCGTTAGGTGCAGCCATTGGTACTTTCATTTTACCTGGTATCGGTACTGCGATTGGTGGTTTGTTGGGCTCTATTGCCGGTGGCATGGGGGGTGAAATGCTAGGCGGCTGGTTTGGCAAAAAACTCGATTCACCTGAAGAAACCGCTAAAAAAGTCGATGAAGTTCAAAGCAAAGAGGCGATGGCCAAGCAAAGCCCACCCATCTCATTTTCTCCTACCTTTCAAATAACGGCTGCAGCGGGTCAAGATGAAAAGCTGATAGCGCAAGAAATTACCCGTCAAATGAACCAACAATTATCGTCATTAATGGGCGAGAACACCTTATCAACCCAATTTAGTTATGCCGCTATTGATAGAGATAGCTAAGGATCGTTATGCATCACTTAGTGATAGGTGAGTTCGTTTTTTCTGTGGGTGACAAAACACCGATTATGAAGTTTGAGCGAACATCGCCAGGCGCGTATTCAGAAGTCAGTTTGATTTATGATGCCCGTTCTGAAATGACGGGCAGACCGCTTGAAACCCTTGATATAACCGCTAAGTGGTTGCAATACGGGGCGCAAGAGTCGGTTGAAAAACTGCGAATGTTGATTGAATTACCACAACAAGTCAGTGATGGCCAAGGTATTAACTTAGGTAAATGGACGATCCAACAACTGAAAGAGGGTAAGTCGGCATTGATCCATAACGGCCAAGCCATGGTGACAGATGTCATGCTGCAATTGAAGGAGTACCGCGAATGAAGGTAAGCGCCAAAGCCGGAGAGTTGATCACGGATTTACTCTATAAGCACACAGGCCAAGATAATGACCAATTAGAACAAGCCTTCTATCAATTAAATCCTCACGTTCGGCGTGAGGTTTTTTTTGTCGATACTGAAGTGGTGTTACCTCAAGTCAAACAGGTACCTAAAACGCAACGTGTTATTAAATCATGGGATTAAAGAATGTTTCATCTAATAGGCAATAATGCTGATTTGATCTTGGATCGTTTAAAGTCGTGGCGGTTAAATGATGGCAACGGTACCGAAGGCGATAACGTCACTTTGGTGGTGAGCTCTGATGATGTTGATGGACTGCCACCCAAAGGTGAACGTTATTCGGTGCGATTAGGGGATGTTGTCCGTGATAGTTTTCAGATATCAAAACGGTCAGTGAATTTATACCCACGAGAGATCACGTTAGTCCTCACGGTTGCACCTTTCTCTATCAAGGATGAAAGTGGTTATCGTGAACGTAAGTCGTGCAGCTGGGATAAAACAACAGTAGGACAAATAGTGTATGACTGTCTTACCCCTCATGGCTTTGATGTTTTTGTTCATCCGCGATTACAAAAAATTGAAATCGAGCATATTGATCGTTCTGATGAAAGTACGCCGGCATTTATGAACCGCTTGGCCAAGTCTTATGATGCAATAGCGAAACCTGTTGAAGGGCGGTTTATCTTTGTGCCAATGGGTGAACAACGTAGTGCTTCAGGTAAGAATATTGAAAGCGTTACGTTGTCACTCCCCGTGGTTAATCATCCTGGCAATAGTGACTTTGTTAATGTGTCTGCAGAATTAGATGGTCGCCAAGATTTTAATGGTGTTAAGGCTTTTTATAGTTCAACTGCAGATGGAAGCCGGCAACAGGTCAAAGTGGGGAGTAAACCGTTTAAGTCATTAGGCAAAGATAAGAACACCAAGAAGGAAGCAGAACAAGCGTGTGCTGCAGAGCTTCGGAAAATGCAACGCCAAGGGCGGAAAATCAGCATTGAAGCACCGCCTAATCCCACCATTTTTGCAGAAGGGTTAGTGCTACTTGATGACACTTTTCCTCGCGCCTTTAAAGGTCAATGTTCTGTTGATCAAGTGTCGTTCTCTGGCCAAGGATTACAACCCAATCGAATGAGTATTCAAGCCACGTTAATAGGTGAGTAATGATCACAAACAGTAAAATTCGCTTTAATCAACATGCCTTCTTTTCTGCAACACTCCCTGTAAAAATCTCTGATGCTCAAATCAAACGTCATATTAATGATCAACGTGTACGCCAGTTAAAAGATGTCCGATGCCCACTTTACTTACGGTTTAACGCATCTCGAACCGGTGGAACGTGGTGGTTTTATCGTTATGAAGCTGGCAAACAATATCCATATCGTATTGCGAAATATCCTGGTACTCAGGCCAAAGACATTATGGATGTGGTGAGTGCGGTATCAGTCCAAATAGCTAAAGGAAAAGCGATTGAATGTAATCGCTTTGAAACCGTAGATCAGCTGGTTGATTGGCATGTTCAGCGGCAATGTACCTTAAAACGTTCCACTAAAGAGCGATTGAATAACCTAAAAAGTATGGCTGAAACTCATGTGATGAGCCTATTTCATGGGGTTGCTATCACAGATATAGACCATCAAAAGATAGACAGTGCCTTGATTCAGCCTATGTTTGAGCAAGGCTATTCAGTGAGTTATGTGAGGGCGAATTTCTTCTTATTGAAAACAGCTTTCTCTATCGCTAGAAGATTGAAACACATCACCGCCAATCCGCTATCAGAAGTGCAATTTAAGACGTTTTTCCCTGAGACGTTCTCTGTTACAGAAGCCCAAATCAAAGGCTGTCGAGTGAATACTGAGGACCTGATTGATATCTTGCCAGCGATTGGCCAACAGCAACCACCACAACGATTACTTCTAATGATGATGTTAGCCCATGGTTCACGCATTGGTGAAACTAGAAAGGCTTTATGGAAGAACATCAGCTTTATTGAAAAGCGGTGGTTAATTCCTAAAGAAGACGCCAAGAATGGGGTAGCAATGAGTTATCCACTTACCACTGAGATGATTGAACTATTACGTTCATATCAAGCATGGCAACGTGAGCTAGGCTATAACAGTGATCACTTGTTCCCGTTATCTCGTTGGAATAATCAGCCAATCCACAGTGCAAAAGCCAGTGAATGGGTACGAGGAGTATCAAAGAAAGCATGGAGTGCCCATGATCTTAGAAAGCGAGCACGTTCAATATGGGCGGAATTGGGGGTTGATTACATTGTCTGTGAATCTTTGCTTAACCATGCTCGAGATAAGCTAGATCAAGCCTATATCCATACACATATGGAATTACAGAAGAAAGAAGCGTTAGAAACGTACCATAAATGGCTTAAAAAAGGATGGTGTACCTGTCTAGCACCTGTCTCGATTCAAAATCCAATCATCGATAAACCCTTATCCAGACTGGCTTGAAGCCACTTTTCATTATAAACCTCAGCGGATGATAATAAGAATGCAGATTTGTACGAAAAACGAACAAATCAACGCTGATTTGATGGGAGCAGCACGAGCTGTTCCTCATCAAGTTGGCCTAATCAAATTAAGTAAAACCCAGTTGAAAGTTCTGCAGTCGATTATGCCTGGTGAAAAGGTAACAGCAGAGCAGATTGCCGAGCGTTGTGAGTTGTCCTGTTCGTGGGCGAGTACATTGTTGAAGACTGTTTGGGAAAGGGGGTATTTGGTGAGAACCGCCGTCATGAGAGAAGGCGGTGGTTTAATGTTTTATTATTATTAATTAAATATATAAATATCTTTTTTCATCCAACACCATAAGTAAGTTGGAATTATTTCTTGGTCACAAACTTCTGTAATATTATTTGAATATATAATTGGTTGTGCATTTTGAGGTATGTTGAATTCTGAAAATAATGAACGTAAATATAAATCGTTTTCGATTAATTTATCTTTTAATAGATCTATAGTTTTATCATACATTTCTTTCATTTCAGTTATGCTATCATCAAACAATGTAATTAAATTTATTTCTTGCTTATATGACTTAAAATCAGATGAAACTTCTTTGTTACAATTAAAGTTTGAATTTGTAATTCTATTTGTATCTAAGTGTAAATACATTTTATTTTTTTTTGTTTTATCATTAAATATATCAACTGTAATAGATGAAATTGGAATGTTATGATGGATCGAATAGTTTCTTAGTGCGTAAGTTATTCTATAGGATTTGTTTTTTTTATAAAAAATATCCGTTCTATATTTATCCCAAACCTTAAATTTTTGTGTGCTGTTATTTCGTACTAATTTCCCTGAAAGGTCTATAAAACGATTGTAAGAAGCTAAATAGTTATTAACTAATCTATCAATATTAATGGTTGTATATTGCATTGTAGGAGATGTGATATAAAATAAATTGTCATTATCTGTGTCTTTTTTATGATTAATCAGATAGTTTTTCAATGTGGTAAGATTATCATCAAGCGCTTTCCATGCTGAGTGAACTGGTTGAAAATCCCAAATAATAGCCGTTTTATCTCTCATGCTTTTATATTTTTCCTGAGAAAATGGTTCTCGGAATAAATGATGCTTTATGTCATTATTAATATTTTCTGCATAACCAAGGTGTGAATTATTCATAGTATAACTCTATATTTTAAAGGGAAAATTATATCATAGGTTCTTTAGATTTAGATATTTACCCGAACGAGGCAGACTCTCGGGAAATAAAAATTTTTCGGCTCTCTTAGCCACCACCACCGAGGTTGGTGATTTAGACCATTTTCGGTGGTGAAGGGCTGAGCGTGATGCGTAACGCTTATCTTAAATATAATTTACTTGCCATCATCCGTTTAGCCATAAACGGCTAAATTCTAACAATTAGCTAGATATGGCTAAATTACGAAATAAAATTATGGCTAATATGAATCAACTCTATTTAATTGTACTAATGAGTAAGTAATTACACATTAAAGTGTTTAATCCTCATTAATGTGTATTAAATTACTCATTAATACTTTAAATAAGTAATTGGTGTATTTTTATTGTGGGTGTTTGAATCATCAGGTGTCGCTTGATGGTAGGGTGTGATGCGTGACGTGGTTTAAATATGAAGGGAATATTGATTTAAAGGATATAAAAAAAGGCAACTCAAGACACAAGATTCTGTGTATTAAATCACCTTTTATTCGGTTAGCAAATGGCTTGCTTTTTTTTCTCACCGGATAATTCTGGTGCAGATGTTTTGTATTTATTCGACATTAATGTTTTAGCATTTTTTAAGAGTAGACTACGCATGTCTTGAGCCGATAAACGCTTAGTTTTTGTTTTGTTCATGGTTCCTCCAACTCATTCTTATATGGTTGTATTATAGCCTAACTAAAAGTAGGAATGAAGATTTAAGTTTAATTCAACAATTCAGCTAATATACGCTCTTGAGCGGCCTGTAATGACTCATAGCTCGCATACATTGCTACATTTGCATCAGATGTCGCCTCAAAGCCAAATTGTTCGTAATGTTGGATAAGATCTTGGTGTGGCTGGACAACATACGCACCAACACTTTCTTCTCTTAATGCAAGAAAGTAAGTGGCTGCGATGACGACTAGTGTTGTTAGTCTTCCATTCAGAGGGTGAGTTCTATTATTTCTGACCAGTGATTCAATTAAGAAAATATGTAATTGGCCATCTGATGCAGCATAAATACCAAGCATTGCGCCATCAATGTCTAATTCAGATACTAATCGAAATCCTAAATGAAAAGAATCTTCATGTAAGTAATGCCCATGCATAGCAAGCCAATTGAGGACGGTCCGATCGTCTCGAACGAGTGCTTCAAAGTCATTATCAGTTAGGCTTTGAACACTAAGACCTAAATCAACTTGATCAATAAATTGTTGTAAAAATGAAATCGTTTCTTGAAGGTCTTGTTGTATAGTCACTGATTGATCCTGATATGACGTTTTAATATTAGTATTATATTGAGGTTGCATTGTATAACAGTATATTAAATCGTGTACTGAAATTTATGGTTAGTTGTCATCTTACATATTTATTGAAAAGGTCATCTAAAACTATTTTTAATGGTTCTTTTGTAAGTAATGCGGAACTTTCACTATAAGTAAGAGAAGCTTCTTTAGGTTTAGTCACTTCATCCATTAAGGCTGCTAATTCTTTGTCATTCATCCCTGAGATTAAATTTTGAATTCTTTTAAGATCTGTTATTACCATCTTGGCTGCATTTTTATATAGATCATGATCTATATTCTCAAAAAATTGAGATACACGCTTAGATTGAATTTCAGGTAGTTTAAATAAAAGCATACCACATTTAGGCGCATGAATGATTATACCAACATTCACAAATTCTTGAGTATCAGCATATGGTATAAAACGTATTGTTGAATAACGTACGAGCTTTGTCATTTATGTGGTTCCATAATTAAACTAAGTTGTATTTAGATAGTATTAGATTGGTACGTAAAATAAATAACTTTGTCCTTGAAGTGTCCTAAGAAATAAAAGAAGTGATTTAATTATTTTATTTCATTAGGTTACAAGTGACGTATTAGAGTCAATCCAGTATAAGCTTGGTTCGTTGGTTTTTTTCATAGTTTTCCCAAAAGCCGTTGGCTCAATATCAAGTTACTGCAATCAATGACACGCTGCATCACAACTTAATATTATCTTAAAGCAATACGTTATAAGGCTAAGTATCCCGTAACTAACCTAATAGAGGCAAGTTTTTAGGGAAAATAAAGCCTTCTAGTTCGTCATTCCCTACAGTGAATGCCCGCGAGGGCGATAGGGAATCTACTATTAGCCTTGATAAACCTGAAACCGCTAATTCACTATTCACCAAGTTAAGAGCCTGTTTAAATTTCTGTAAGAGCAAGTTCATTATTGAAAAACAGACTTAGACCGCATTAAAAGACAACACGTAGGTAAAGCACCAGAAATCGGAACCCGAGTGCCAACGTTTTCAGAGCTTAGCAACCCCATCCCCAATAAGACGCTCAATCCCAACTAAAGCAAGGGCGATATTAGAGCGAGTAATGGCCACCTACGATGATGTACTTTTCCCTGGTGGCGATCTTGATAATCCGATAACTATTTCGACAGCGAACCGTTATATCCGCCGTATAAGAGATGGTTTACCTATTGAAGATTGGCGTACCCATGATTTTAGACGTTCACTATCCACCGGCGCATCAGAATTGGGTGTAATGCCGCATGTGGTTGAGAAGATGCAAGGTCATGAATTGGTTGGGGTATTAGCGGTTTATAACAAACATGATTGGTTGAAAGACCAGTTAGAAGGCTATGAGTTGTATGCGGAGAAGCTAGATAGTTATTTGAAGTAGTCTTCCCTAGTTATTGATTTTGATTTAAGCCGTGTTGGATATAGTTTCTAACTCTAAAATGCTCCATTATCATTCAGAGCAAATACTCATTCATATCGTATTAACGTGATTTTGGATTAGTTTTGTTTACTGTATATCTAACCAATTTAAACAAATCATGGTGGTTTACCGCTTGAGTTCCGTTTTTAATAAGAAATATTTCTTATTAAAAACGGAACTCATAA
The DNA here is from genome assembly GCF_002954455.1 of Photobacterium aquimaris. GTDB lineage: Bacteria > Pseudomonadota > Gammaproteobacteria > Enterobacterales > Vibrionaceae > Photobacterium > Photobacterium aquimaris. The sequence goes on along the minus strand of NZ_MSCC01000001.1, from coordinate 1,288,491 downwards.
CTACATAAAAATTAAAGAATTTCATATTTCAATTTGTATTTAATAATATTGATTAAATACATTTCTTACTTTCTATATTTTTTAAAAAGCATTTGAAAGATAAAAAATGCTATCAGTGTCATGATATTTATAAATTAAATTGATTATGATTATGGAATTTTAGAGGTATTCTTTTGGGTAAAGATAAGAATGCTTATTAATACACTTTTAGGTCACTATTATTGTTAGGATAAAAATTTGAAAACAGAATTAGAAGTAGTTCAAGACCTATTCTTATCTGACGAATTTTCAAAGATAAGCTCATATTCTACAAATTTTGACTTGTTTAAAATGATGAGAATACGAAGTAAAGAGTTGATCCACTCCAACATTTTAGCCGCTTTGTTCAATCCATCATATGCACACGGATTGAATTATTCATTTCTCAATTATTTTACTTTAGGTATCGTAAATCTACATCGTGAAAGTGGTGAACCACTTTCATTATCTACCCTGATATCATCAACTGATCAAAATGTCCGCATATACCGAGAGCTAGAAAATATTGATTTAGTCATTGAGTACCCATCAAGTAACTTGGTGATTGCAATAGAAAATAAAATCTTAGCTAAAGAGCAGCCAGATCAAGTAGCAAGATATCAGGAAATTCTATTAACTCGATATCCGAAACATCACTTAGCTTTGGTTTATCTATCACCTAATGGTCGAAAACCAACAACACTAGATCGTGACTCAAAAATTCCTGTTTATTGCATGTCTTATGGGCAAATTGCAAAGCAACTTGAACTTGTAAAGTCTAGAGGTAATGAATTATCAAAATATTTTATTAGTCAATTTATCAGCCATATCGAGGTATATATGACAGGTAGTAATGAAGTTAACGAATTATGTTGGCAAATTTTCAGTAAACACGAAGATGCTTATGCTAAAATGGTGAATGCATATCAATATTGCCAGCGAAGAAAAGTTGAAGAGTGTTTTCTTGATATAGAGTCGAGAATTAAAACAGATGCTGCCTTTTCGAAATTTTCGGATGAAATAGAAATTATCAAGGTAGTCGAGGAAAATAGTAAGTATGTTATTACTTACGACTTAGATGTTCGCCTTAAATCATGGCCTCAAGGGGTAATGATCAAGCTTTATAAGTATGGTTGGTTAGGTGTTTTTCCGTATGTTACAGGTGAATTCAGAGATTCAGCAGAAGAAATAAGTAAAAAATTGGACTGTTACCCTAATAGACAAGTTAAGGCATGGCATAATATGTATTATATTTCGTCAAACCTAAACTTAGATAAAGAACGAATGGTTAACTCTGATGGCAATAGTATATCTATGGAAGACATCAATATAGTATTGAATAAGTTGAACGTCCACATAGAAGAAATAAATAGTGCACTCCAGTGACCTAACAAACAAATAACGGTGGACTGCTGAAGCTACCGCTTATTTAGGCGTCACCCTTACTTTTCCTAATACCTACTAGCCGAAATAGGAAATAGTTTCTGTCCAATAATGAGCTCGCTCATGTCATTGTTAGCTGTGATCACCAAGCGATTCTGTCGTATCGTAATTCCCAAGCGACTTTGTCATTACG
>NZ_MSCC01000001.1:1285144-1286769 GCF_002954455.1 Photobacterium aquimaris | reverse complement strand
ATAACTACCAAGGGAATATGTCGGGACTCAATTAGCTTATCTTTTAAAGTAATTAATTAGACTTTAGAAGGAGCTAAGGATGTTCTATATGGATTCTAAATCTCAATTCACTGTCGATATCATTAGCAAAGTTATTGATGGCAAAATTACCATCAATAGTGCTACTCAATTGCTGCAAAAATCACGAAGAACCGTTGAGCGTTACTTGCGGCGTTATCGCAAAGAAGGGATTCGATTTGTGATTCATGGCAACACTGGCCGTGCTCCAATTAATAAAATGCCTGATTCACTCAAAAAGAGGTTCAGCGCCTCATCCAAAAGAAGTATTACGATTTTAATCTTCAGCATCTCTCAGAGCTTTTAAGAAAGAACGAAGGTCTCTCGATTAAACGTGAGACCTTGCGCTCTTGGGCGCATGAGATTCATCATGTCAAGCGGGCTAAGCGTCGTAGAACTCGTGTCAGAAAGTATCGAGAGCGTATGAGGTTACCTGGACTCATGCTTCAAATGGATGGCAGTCCTCATCGTTGGTTCGGTGATGGAAAATCTTGTTTGATTGCTATCATTGACGACGCCACCAGTGATATTCATGCGCAGTTTTTCCCCTCTGAAACTACTGAAGGATGTATGAAGGTCATGCGTGCTTATATCGAAAAACGTGGCGTTTTTAAAACGTTGTATGTCGATAGAGCGGGTATTTTTGGTGGCCCTAAACGCAGTAACTTTTCTCAAATGCAGCGTGCTTGTGAAGAGTTAGGTATCGAGATTATTTTTGCAAACTCCCCTCAAGGGAAAGGACGTATTGAGCGTGCCTTCGACACGTTCCAAGATAGGCTTGTTCCCGAATTGAGGTTCAACAATATCACTGATATGGAGAGTGCAAATCGTTATTTACAAGAAGAGTTTATTCCTAATTACTAGGCAAAAAAGCTGATGGTTCAAGCCGTTAGTGCTAGTTCGGCATTCAGGCCTTTGCCGCCAGACTTAGACCTAAATAGTATCTGTGTGCAGAAAGAATATCGTACGATACGTCGAGATCATACCTTCAGCTTCGACAGCAAAATGTACGTCATTGACTCGCCAGTGCGTTACTCCATAGAGAACCAAAAAGTAGAAATCCGCTGCTAGTTTGATGGCACATTCTCAGCTTACTTCGGTCATCGAAGGCTTGATATTACAGAATTGGTCGAACCGCGAAAATGCCATGAATACGGTAAAGAGGTTCAGCGAAAACTTGAAGCGCTCGAACTTGTAGAGCAACTCGGCAGTATCACTAAAGCTGCACGTATCTTGGGTTGCTCACGCCAGACACTATATACCTATCAGCAAGTCATGGAAGAAGAAGGCCCTTTAGGCCTTAAGCGCATAAATAAGCCATTGAAGCGCAGTAAAAACCGTATACCTGAGTATGTTGAGAATAAGATTATTGAGCTGACATTATTAAACCCTCATGGGACAGCCATACAACTGATGAAAGTGCTTAAAGAGCATGATATTACGGTGAGTATCACTACTATCCAGAACATCTGGAAGAGAGAGCAGCTGAACACCAGAGAGCTTAGAATCAAGCGTTCTCAATCAATGAATATAGAAGTATGAGGAAAAAAATAATATGAGAACTAGAA
>NZ_MSCC01000001.1:1279154-1285119 GCF_002954455.1 Photobacterium aquimaris | reverse complement strand
CAATAAGAGCATGACAGAATCGGTTGGTATTTATCCCGTCATGTTCCCTCAGTAATGACAATAAAAAAGCGACCTCTCACCAAGATTGCTTTGCTTCTAAAACCGCTTTCCAAACCGACTGGTATTATCTTTCCATTCTTCAACAGCAGAACGTAACCAACATAAAGGCATCAGTGTAATTGGTTCAGGGAAGCCGCGTGTTTGTCGCCACTTATAAATAGTTGCTCGGCTTGTGATTTGAAACATCTCTAAAACTTCAACGTGACTAATTAAAAGATGCGTTGATTGCTCATTAAGTTCAGCATAAGTTTTTGCTGGTGGTGTTGAATATCGGTAGTTGCTTTGTTGTTTACTTTTATATTGTGACGGTGTCACGTTTAAGCTGTTTTCTGTGGTATATGAGATGTTTACAGTAGGGTAGCTGTTGTAATCGAACATGTTTGATTCCTTATTCGCATGTTGTACTAACAAAATTAGCAAGACGACCCCGATTCATGGTGTGCCAGCAACGGGTATCACCTTTAAATAAGCCTCCTGCCTTTAATTTTGCACATCCTTCCGGTAATGACTCACCACAATGTTGGCAAGTACCTAGTGATTGTTTGATTTGTTCCATCTCACCATGAATACGATGGATCATTAGTTGTCATGTCGATTTGCTGGTGATAGATGAATTGGGCGTTCAGCACAACAGCAATAACGAGCGAGTAATGATAAACCGCATCATTGATGAACGTTATACCCTAGAAAAACCAACAGGGGTGATTACCAACCTTCAGAGTGATGAAGTTATAACAACCTTAGGCCTCGCAACTGTCGACCGCATTATGGAAGACGGTAAATGGGTAACGTTTAATTGGTCAAGTTTTAGAATTAACAAAGGAACACAACCAGCATGAGAATCGAAACCCTGTTGAGTAAATTTGCGATTAAAGGGATTAATTACGATCCTCAGTCTGGTGGTGGTAAAGCGTTATTGTCAGCTGAAGAACAATTGGCGGTAGTCGGGCTATGTTGGCATGAATCGCCAGTAGGGTGGTTGGTATTGTTTGTTGAAGGGCTAAGAGATGTTCATGCACTTAAACAACTGCAAATAGCGACCAGAGGTGAAACATTACGGTTAATGGAAGATTGGCGCGGGGTTTACGCCTGAAAAGGCGTTAACTGCGTTATGTGCCACGGCAATTGCTGAAGCGACTCAACAGAACGGCCAAGTGTGTCCAGAGTGTAATGGTAGTGCCATTGTGGTGTTTTGGTTGGTAGAGAATAAGACAGTGGCAGTGTTGGCGATGGAAGAGCAGGTTGAGAGAGAAGGTTGTGATTTTGTAGCTCGAAGTGAGACTAAATATCTATTGAATTGATGTGTATTTAGAAGAAAGAAATTGGTAGGTAAATAAAAAAACACTAAGAGGGATAGTATAAGATCATGTTTTAAATAAAAACATGACTTTATCATTGTTAGGTGTAAAATATTAACACTATGTGTTTTGTTGTGTATATTGAGCATTAATTATGTCTGATCATATAAAAGAAGTAAGAAAAGTAATAGGTAAAATTGGCATTGGTAAAGAAAGTTTCAATAATAATGAAACTAGTTTAGGATTTATTGAATTGGGACTAGAATGGTTCTATGAAGATGATCAGAATTTAGATATTCAAGATATTAATAGGAAAGAATATTTTTGTAATACTCGAAAAGTCTTTATATATAAGGGATTTAATGATTTAAAAAGTAAATTTAATAATAATGAATTAGTACTAATTGAAGCATCAAAATCAAAAGATGATGTCAGTTTAGATAGTAATAAACAAGAGTTTGTATCGGAACCAAGGAATGTTACAAAATTACCATCAACATTCATTTTTGATGTTATTGATGTTGATAGTAATTTTATAGATAATAATTTTGCAATTCAATTAGACCGCACTCCTAGTACAGAATTCATAATATTAAACAGTACCAAGGATGGAATGAAATTATCATATGGCCCTCTTGCTTGGACCGTACTAGATCAAGAAAATAGTATTTATAAAGTTAGTGTTCCATCTCGTTCACCAATATCTAATAAGACATTTAGGGATCAATATTCATATCAAATAGAAACTATGTATATAGATAATTATTTTGTAAAAACGATTATAGATAATATCGAATATAAGTATCTTATTAATAATAAAGAATATTCCAATGCAATAGGTAAGTTTGGTGAATCTTTTGATGTAATGGATAATGAAAAAATCATAAAAGATTTTGCGCCTATATTGTTCAATTACAAGCCATTTCAAAAGTTAACAGCAAAAAGTATTGAAACATTAAAAAATAACGAAAGAATGGCTCGTTCTGCAAACTCTAAAATAAATGTAAAAAGATTAAATAGGGTTGTTAAAATTTTAGAAAACATCCAATCATGGGGCGATAATCGAGAAGAAATATTACAAGAATTAGTATTACTTCCTACGGTTGAAAAAACTATTCAGGAATATATAAAAAATAATGAATCAGAATATTTTGAAAAGTATAAAAATAATGAATTAAAAAGTATAGTTGATGAAATTAAAAAAGAAGAAGATAAATTTTCGCAAAGGGTTGAGTCATTAAAGCAAATGATTCAAGGAAAAGCATTAGAAGTTCAATCTCTTGATGATGATATTAAAAAGAAAGAGAAAGAATTAGATGAAATGGAACGTATTAGAACAGAAGAAATACAAGAACAAGCGATGGCAAATGCTAAAGCTGAAGAAAAAGAATTAGCTAATCGGATAATAGAAAAACAGAAAACATTAGATTCATTGCAAACTGAATATTCTAACCTTAAAAATGTTGATGATCTTAATAATAGACGAAATGCTTTGAAGTTAATTATTTCTGATCTTGAAACTGAAGAATTAGATTTGAAATCAGGTATAAAGGATTTAGAAACAAAATTAGAAAATAAAGGTAAGATTTTATCTGATTATATTAGTAACTTATCAATATATAAAAATGAGTCAAACCTTAAGTGTAATGAAATAGAGAATGAACATTTTACTTTTAAAAATGTTGAATTTGATGAGTTTAATGGATCATTAATTGAAGCTAGACAAAAGTTAATTAATAAAATTGGTTTTTCTTTATCTAAATATGGTCGAAATTATAGTTATGAAGCTATTGTTAATTTTGTAGTTACTATATCTCAAAATCAATTTACTATTTTTGCTGGTCTCCCTGGCGGAGGTAAAACTAGTATGGCAAAATTACTAGGTAAAAGTATGAATTTAGGAAATAGACAACATACAATACCTGTTAGCAGAAATTGGACATCAACAAAAGATATTTTAGGATATTATAATGGTTTATCTGGACAATATCAAAATGCACCAACAGGGTTGTGGCATTTACTTAATACCATTCAGAATGATAAATTATCAGAAGTAAATCCGGTCTTATTATTATTAGACGAAATGAACTTAAGTCAGCCTGAGTATTATTTTAGTCCATTTTTAGATTTATCTGATGAAGAGTCAGAGAGAAAGATAATAACCGATCATCCAAACGCTTCAGATTTAACTATTCCAGAACATATTAAGTTTATTGGTACTGTTAATTGTGATGATACTGTTCAACCTCTTTCTCCTAGGATGATAGATCGTTCAGCAGTGATTAGTTTTGATTCTTTATCTAGTGAGTCATTTAATAGTTTTGAAGATGAAAATAACAGCAAATGTACTATTAGAGCTCAAGATTTTATTGATTTATTTAAGCCAACAGAAATTAAAGTTGATGTGGTCACAATCCAAGAGCTCAACAAAATTATAGCAATAATAGAAGATGTAAATCCTGAATTAGGTCAGAGACATATAATTAGTTATCGAAAAAGAAAACAAATACTAAATTATATAGAAGTAGCAGGATCAATGCTTTTAGAGTTGGATGAAAATATAGCATTAGATCATGCTGTTTCTCAATATGTATTACCTATGATTAATGGATTTGGAATTGGGTATAATCGTCGGTTATTATTGCTTATTGAAAAACTAAGACAATTAAATTGCAATCAAAGTGAAAGTATTCTTAATAGTATAATTGTTTCTGGTGAGCATAATTTAAACAGTTATCGATTTGCTATATAGGCAATCTTATGAGTATTAATTTAAATTGTTTCTATATACATAAGCATGAAGAGTACTCCATTTGTCTTATTGATAATGGTGTAGTATTAGCTAATGTTAATAATTTACCAGAAGATGCTGATGTAAAGTTTGTAATTAAAGTTAAAGATGATAAACATCCAACACTAAAATTGGCAGATGTACCAATTGATCTTAAATATATAGATGATTTAACTTATGAATCACATTATGACAATAGGTTTAATGAAAATAAATCTTATGAGAAAGTTTATAAGAACTTCATAGGTGAAAGTAGAGTTTCTGTTATTTGTGGAAGTAAAATATTTAACTGTAAGGTTAATGTTTTATCTACAGAAGAAAATATAGAACTAGCTAGTGAAATGTTAGATTTTTTAGATTCTAAATCTAATGCAATGGCTAGTTTATGTTTTTCTAAATCATTTGTTAATTCTGGTGGCGGTGAAAATAATAAACTAACGATAACAGCTATTCTACGGTGTGCTGAAAAATGTATTTTAGATTTTGAAAATTATTGGCCTTTATTTATTAAACAAATAAAAAGTTCAGGGATTACCGACTTAAAAATTATAAAAGGAGGTGTACCTAACTCTAATGATGCTATTAATTGGTTATCTATGCATCAATCAAATATTGAGTTTTGCAATAGATCTGAGCAAATGTTTACAATTCGAGGGCGAGGTGCAAAAACAGATAATTCAGCTGTTGAATTTATTAAGAAAGATACTCTTAATAATGAAAATTTGGCTATTTTAAGTTTTTTATATCATTTAATATCTAAGTTAAATGATCTAAAAGTTTTAGTGTTATCAGAAAACAAATCAGATGGAAATGATTTTTCAGGATACTTTAGTCTTGATCATGTTATAAATAGATATAAGAAGCCTTTAATTGATCAAATGGAAAATGATATAAATCTTCTAATAAACAAAGCAGTTTTCTTAAATAAATATTTAATGAACATATTAAATGTTAGGCAAGGATATAAACATGTCATGCCTATAGTTACACCATTTGTTGCCAATAATTCAATATATAGACATTATTTTCAATTAATGCATGAATGGTATAATTTGTCTGAAAATAAGATAAGTAATGATTTTAATCAATTATCATCATTTAGAAATTTATCTACTATTTATGAGATTTGCACAATTTTAACTATCAATGATGTCTTATGTAACATAGGATTTGATTTAGTTGAAAATTGTTATCGTGACTATAGTTCTCCATTATTTGGTGGCATTGATAGTATTGCATCAGATTATCAGATTAATAATTATTTTAACTTTAAATCAAATGGAAAATATAAGTTTAGTATTAAACTTTATTACGAACCTAAAATTTGGAGGCACAATAATGCTAACAATGGTGATCCTATTGTAATTTCTAGGAAATATTCAAAAAAAGCTAATTATTATAGATGTCCTGATTTTGTTATGAAAATAGAATGGGATGATTGCTTAAAAGATTCTGATTTAATTATTATGGATGCGAAATTTAAGCCAGCATGTAATGTGAAAAATTACGATATGTCTGATTTAATAGAAAAATATTATTTAGGTATTCATCAAATAAGAAATGATGGAAAGGTGGGGAGAAAACCAGTCCAGGCTGTTTGGGCCTTATTCCCTAAAAAAGGTTGGAAATTTGTTAAAAATGACATCTATTCCGATGAGCATCAAATTAATGGATTATATCCTGTCCTACCTTCTTTTGGTGGAATAAAATTACGGCCTAAAGTTGATAATACTGATAAAACCTTTGAAGATAGTTTTATTTCATTGCTAGATTTATTGTAGAAATAGTTTGAGCTTAAGAAAAATATAGGCAAAAT
>NZ_MSCC01000001.1:1129288-1278928 GCF_002954455.1 Photobacterium aquimaris | reverse complement strand
CGATCACGAATTAAAAAACACCCCTGATGGATTAGCGTTTATCAGTAATCTAGAAGGGTGTTCATCATCCGCTTATCAATGCAGTGCCGATCGTTGGACTGCAGGGTTAGGCCATACCACAGGAGTAAAACAAGGCGACAAAGCAACCACCGAAACCATTGCTGATTGGTACATTGAAGATATTAGCGCTGCGGAAAAGCTGGTTGATAGGCAAGTAACATTAGCTGCTGGCCCTCAATACGATATGGCAGTGTCATTTGTGTTTAACCTCGGGGCTGGCAACTTTCGCAGTTCTACCTATCTCAAGAAACTTAAAGCAGGGGAGTTAACCGCAGCTTGTAATGAGTTTCCACGCTGGGTGTATGTGAATGGTAAAGATTGTCGACTTGATAGCAGTCATTGTGCTGGCATCGTTAAACGCCGTTGAAATGGCAAAACGTTTGTCACTTAGTCTTATTGCTGAGTGTGTTGAAACAGAAGCACAAGCTGAATATTATCGTAACCCAAATACCCATGAGTAAGGTATTTGGGTCTTGATTGAATCTATAGCTTGTTATTAAAGGCAGCTTTCAAAACCTTCGAAATTTGGTGCACCTAAATAAATCTCTTTGTTACCACGGGCATTAGCATGGGCTTTGCGGAATTGTTCTGATTGAGTCCAACCTTCAAATGCTTGGCGAGAATCCCATACTGAATGCGAAGCAAACAGGGTGTATTCATCATTCGATGCGCCTTGAAGTAAATTGAATGATTGAAAACCTGTAACGGTATCAAGATAGGTTTCGCGATTTTTCCAGATATCGATAAATTCTTGTTCTGAGCCTAAACGAATTTTAAAACGGTTCATTGCAATGTACATATAACTTCCTTAGCTGATTGACTGTTTCTTATATTTAGAATGCTATCACTATCATAGTAATAACGTGGTTGACCATTTATAAAAACAAAATGTTTGATTACGATTAATGATCTATTTAGTGAAAGACGATGTAAATTCGTTGAATAAACCAAAATGAAGCCATAATTCCCATGATATATAACGGTACTTGTTGAAAGATTCGTTGTTGGAAAAATGCAATTTTGGAGCAAATTTTTAATAGCGTTAGCAAGATACTTAGAAAGATAAGCTGGCCGATTTCCACACCAACATTAAAGCATGCTAATGCTAAAGGAATGCTGGTTTGTTGCAGTCCTGCTGCTTTAAGTGCGCTCGCAAAGCCTAAACCGTGTAGTAATCCAAATGAAAACGAGATCAACCACGGGAAGCGGCGGCTTAATGTTGGTTGGTCTTTATTATTAGGTCGCGTTAACTCATAGCATAAAAATAGAATACTCAACGCGATACCGGCTTCAACAGGTGGTTCGGGCACATGAATAAAATTGAGTGCTGATAGACTTAATGTAATGCTGTGTGCCAATGTGAAACAAGTGATAGCCTTTAAGAAGGTCCGAAAATCACGAGTAAAGAGCAGCAGGCCAGCGACAAACATAAGGTGGTCGATGCCTGTTAAAATATGAGTTATACCTAAGGTGACAAATAACTTCACAGTAGACCAAGTGCTGACTTTGCCCGCCAATAATAATTGGTTATGTCCTTTGTAAAGTTCTAGCGTATTTATCTGCCCATGCTGGCTAGTGGTTTGCGTCAACAGTTGAATATTGTTTAGCCCTTGGAATGTGATCATCGGCGCGGTGTCTTTGGTTGGAAATACCAATAAATACCGTTGCAGATCCATACCAAAACCATTAAGACTATTTTGAGAGCTTAATAGATGGATCTTGCCACCGTGGGTAAGCTTGGGAGTGATTTTTGTGTGTTCTCCAGCCACCACTGGCAGTTTAAGCGTTAATTCATATTGATGGTTATTTATTTGAGTAATTAATCCAACAGCTGGTTGATAAGGATGGGCTTGTACTTGTGGGCTCCATACCAAACTCAATGCCATATATAAAACCGCGCATAGGGCAGTGTAAAGGTTATGCTTATACATTTTTAAGTAAGGTCTTTGTTGTGACAACGATGCCTGAGTTAGCAGGAAGCTCAATGCGGTATTTTTTTATTACGTCGGTTATTTTTGTATTAATAACATCATTGGTATAGTCATTCGTTAGCAATGGTTTCGCATCTTTAAAGCTTAGAATTCCAGCTTTATTATAGTGGGTTAATTTAACCGTAATAGGACCAAACGGAGTGTTGACCGAATGTGACCAGGTATTAGGGGCAATTGTATTTAAGGTTTTGATCACCGCTGATCCTAATTTAGACTGCAGATCTTGCTCGGTTATATGGGTTAAACATTGTTGAGAACTGGGCGCTTGTTTTAAATGTGCTTGCTCTTGAGGTGACAGGAAGTGATAGCAGAGCGAGTACATATTAGGAAAACGGTAGTTTTGGCGATGCGCAACATAATAGCGGTGCAATAACTTAGTATTGGCCGCATTTATTTTAGCTATTTGGGTGGTGTAAGAAATAAACCGTTGCATTAGCAGCGCGTTAAGATTGGGATCGCCTTTCTCTAAGCCGAGCTTCAGTGCTTGCTGCGATAGAATGCGTTGCAGAATCTCTTGATTGATATCGTTATTCAACATTGCATGGGAAGGCAAGCTACCAAAGTATGTTTTGTCATCTCGCTTTTGTTGGGTGATTTGAGATGGCGTGATCACGACTTCATTGGTAGATGATGTGTTTGAATGATAAAACGAATAACAAACAAATAGGATTGCACCTGCTATTAGAAAGTGTGAAAACGGATCTTTAATGAATTTTTTAAGCCAATATAAAGCAGTGTTTAGCATGTTAGTGAGTCTTTTTATATTAAATACCCCATAAGAATACAGATGGTATCTGTATGACTATTGAATGCAGTCATTAATAGAAAGGTGATGATGCAAGATGTTGTATTTTATAAAGTAAGTATAATTATCTATATTGATTATTATTATACCTAACAGATGTATTTGAACGGTGTTTTATATTAAAGAGGAATGGTTGGTGGTATTATTCAAAAATCAGTTCACCTTTATATTAGCAATCTGATTTGCTATGGCAGATTAAGTAGTCATGAAAAAAATACTCTTTTTAACCACTCTTTTAGGTTTCAGTACTGCTTCACAAGCGGATTTACGTGTTGAGTTTAACAATGTAAATAATCTTAATAATACGAATGGTAGTCATAATAGTCGTGTTTATGTCTGTACTTTACAGCCTTTTACTGATGTCTTTGCTGATGTTGGTATGAGCGAAGATATTGCTCGCTATAAAGTGCACCAACGCTGTGAACAGTCACAGGGTGAAAACAGTATCTTCTGTAAGGCAAAACAAGCGAAGTGTATTGAATCATCATTAGCGGTTAACTCTGATAGTGGACGACATGATGCTATCGCGTTATACAGTCATAAAAATCATCGTGGAAAGTCAGTTACTATCAGCCATGATGTGCCTAATTTAAGTGTTTATAATTTTGATGATCGTATGTCTTCTTATTATATTCCAGCAGGGTGGACTGTTCGTTTTTATGAGGGTATTAACTATAGCGGTGGGTATTATACTCGCAAAGGCGGTGATGAAAATGCAATAGGGTTTAATAATAAAATTAGCTCAATTAAGATTCTAAGCACTCGATCTTGGTAATTACAGCCATCATCGCTCATAAAATAATGTAGCCTAACCTGAATAGCATAAGTGCTATTGTTGATGGTTATTGCCTCATACTGCATTGTTCAACTAAAACATGCTGGTTGCTGATCATTTTAAATTGTTGATCAAGTTGTAAATCATAGTAACCAGCATGGCTGCCTGCACAGCGACGCAACCCCACACTGTAATTTAGTTTAATCTTCCATCCTTGGGTATTTTTATTGATGCTGGCAACCGCTAATGAGAGTTCTGGGCAGGCAATATTACTATTGGTAATTCGAAATTCTGACGCTAAACCAAGTTGTGTAAGTAAATCAAGGCTTGTTGGGGGGTGGCGTGAAGAAGTAATCACTAAATCATAATGGTTTTGTGCTTGGTTGGTGATGTTATCCATATTAAAAGGATTGACGCTTAACATTTTTGTGCCGCTGGTCCATTTACCGCTAAATGGAAGCCATGCTCCATTAGGTTGCTGCCAACGATTTATAAACTCAAATTTTTCGATAAATGAAGAATTATTCTCAAGGGTGGTTAATTGACTTGGATGATCTTGAAGTTGAGTAAGCAGGCGTTGATGTTGTACAGCATCAAAACGATATAAGGTTATAAATTGATGGTTGTAAATTCCTAATAATGGCATGCGAACTTTATATTTATCATACTGATACCAACCTGTAACTAGTCCAATATCATCATAACAATTAATCACATTAAACCGTAACTGTAATTGAATGGGGTAGTTGTTATCAATGTGAGTGTTGATTGTCAGTGGTTGTATTGTTTGTGAGTAGTTAACACTGGCATGAATATTATTGATTGGTTTGGGACTGCTGTGTGCTGGAAGGGTGAAACTGAGGCAGCAAAAGCACCATAGATACAAAAATTGATAATATGATGCCATTGAAATACCTGCGAAACGACAATGTTATTTGTCTTGAGTGTAGTCTGTTTTATTCGCAACAATAGTCTTAGATATTTGTTTTTACTTTTAAAACAACATTAAAATAGTTGTTAACCACAGTTTTAATGTAATTCGCATCTTTAAATTGTGAAATAAGCATGCAGCCTTCGAGTGATACGAAATAAAGTCGAGCAGCATCTATAGCAATTAATTGTGATGAAAACTCATCGTTATTAATTCCAGCTGTTATGACTTGCTCTATCCACTGCTCATTAAAAGTAACGAATCGATCCAACGGAATGTTTAGGCTATCAGTGAGGGAATAAAAATCTGATGCATACATACCACATAAACACAGTTTGCCTTCTTCACGGACTGTAATAAAGATATTGGCCAACGCTGTTAATTTATCAGCTGCTGTCGTATGTTGCTGTTCGATCGCAGTTAGTGCCATTTGATAGCGCTCAAGATAACGTTCAAATACCACAATGGCTAAATCTTGTTTAGTTTTATAATGATAATGAATACTGGCTGTTTTTATGCCCAATTCGTCTTGAATATCACGAAAACTGAAGCCGTTAAAACCACGACATTGAATGTATTTTTCGGCAATATCGGCGATTTTTGCCGCTGTAGGATTAATGTCTTTCATAATTGATATTCACATTTTAAAGAAGATCAATAATCTATCATTTAGCATTACAGATAACAATTTTTTCTACCTATGAGTAGAGAGGTAATGGCGACGTATTTATCGCCATTATTAACAATATCTGAGAGTTATCTTTAGCGTTAATTACGACCCGCCATCACACCACCATCGACATCTAGCACTGTACCTGTGATCCATTTTGCTTTGTCTGACAGTAAAAATTCAATCGCATCTGCAATATCAGTGGTTGAACCTATATGTCCGATTGGGTGGAAATCATTAAATCCTTGTAATGCTGTTTCAATCTCATCTTCAGCAATGAATGATTTATAGATAGTTGAAAGAACAACGGCTGGAGCAACAGCATTCGCACGAATATTATCATCAGCAAGTTCCATTGCTAAGTTACGGGTAAATGCATGTAAAGCTGCTTTTTGCATTGAATAAGCAGATGATGGGGTGGCCTTAATAGCCTGATGGGCCCACATTGAACCAATATTTACGATTGAGCCACCGCCATGTTGTTGCATGTTTTTTGCAACCGCTTGAGTAATAAAGAAAAATGATTTATTGATATCTAATTGAAGATCATAATCTTTTGCAGTGTGCTCTAGAAAGCTAACCGGTTTAAAAAAACCAGCGGCGTTAACAAGATAACCAATATGACGAGTTTCATTTTCCAGTTGATGAATAAAAGCGTTCACATTAGTAAGGTCATATAAATCAACTTGTGCTGTTTCAACATTACCGCCAGTTCGTTGTTCTAAATCAGCTTTTGCTGCAGCAAGTTTATCGGCATTATGCGATAAAATCATTACAGGAACTCCAGCGTTTAATAACCGTTCAGCGGTGGCTTTACCCATGCCTGATGAGCCGCCAACGATAAGTGCAATTGATGATGTCGTGAACATAATGTAATCCTTTATTTGACCTACCTACTGATCGATAGGTTGCGTAGTTAAAAAATGAAGCGAGCAATGTGATTAGATGATTCTGCTACGCTTCATTGATTTTAAATATAGGGTGATTTTATTTTAGCGTCAAATATTATTTCTACCTATTGGTAGGTAGTTTGTTTAATTGTTTGATTTTTGATGTTTTAAAAATTACAGTCGTTATTGGCGTTGATGATTATCGCCTATGTTCAATAGAATCGTCAGTATATTGCTGCGTTTGATATTGCTGCGATAATCAAGCGAAGTTGAATGGCATTACAAATTCAGCATGAGGGCAATATGCTAATTATGATTGAGATATGAGTGTGAGGTTTTATGTTACAATAGGCTCAGTGTTTCTAATTAGATAAACGAACTATGCTTGGCTACTATCTTCATACAAAAAATGCTCAACAGGCGTTAGACGCTATTGCTAAAGGACAATCGAGTGTCCACTTATCGACAGATCTTCATCTTTCGGAACAGGATTACGCTGTTAGTCCTGAAGGTTTAGTACTGGACGAAGACAATAAACTGTCGATTGCTGAACTCAAAAAAATCGTCAAAAAGACTCAAAGGATTTATCTTTGTAGTGATGGCGATATGGAGCCAATTGAAGACCGCAGTGTTGGCTATTACAAATTAGCACCGACAGAGGGGGCACCATTACTCGAAATTAGTGGTGTTAAGATGCACATTTCTAAAGGAACAGATCCTTTTGCAAGTGCATCTGATATGGCGAAACAAGCAGTACGCAGTGGCGATAATGTACTCGATTGTTGCAGTGGGTTAGGTTATGCCGCGATTGCTGCTCATCGACTTGGCGCTAAAAAAGTGTTGACTATAGAACTGAGTGAATCAGTGATGGGACTACGCGCGTTAAATCCTTGGTCGCAAGATCTAAATAATGATGGTATTGAACAACGTCAAGGTAGTAGCTTTGAATTGATCACGACCATGCCTTCGATATCGTTTGATGCGGTTATTCACGATCCACCTCGTTTTTCTCTTGCTGGTGAGTTATATAGCGAAGAGTTTTATAGCGAAATTTACCGTGTACTTCGTCAAGGCGGACGTCTTTTCCATTACACCGGTAACCCGCATATTATGAAAAAGGGTAGTAGTTTTGTCGACGGTGTAATTCGTCGATTAATCGCGGTTGGATTTAAGAACGTGCAAAAGGTTGATCACCTGATGGGCGTTAGTGCACAGAAGTAACACCATAAAACAATAAAGAAATCGATGTTATTATTAACTTTATCTCGTTGTAATAACATCGATTCATTATTTATAGATAGTGCGATTTATTATTTTTTGCCAAAGATACTTGAGGCAATGTTGAGTAATCCATCCATACCACCTACCGCTTGAAATAGCTCTCCTGCAATATCACCATTAGGGCTTGCTTTATCTATCATGCCTGGCAGCGTTTCTTGTAAGCCTGTTATTGCCTCACTTTGAGGTAATTTAACTTCATTGGCAAAGTTTGACAGTTGATCAGAGTTGAAAATATTACCAATATCTGTGGCTGAAATAGCCTCATTGTCACCATTACCTAGCCAAGATGCTGCAATATTTGCCAGTCCTGCACCATTAAGTGATTGAATTATAGATTGTAAATCAATACCTTTTCCGTCATTATCTCCACCAAATAAATGTGACAATGCAGAAGTAATGGTACTCTCATTTAAACCTGCCGTATTCGCTTGTGATTGCGAAAATAATTGAGCACCAATACGTAATAGTTGGTTAATATCCATGATTTCTACCTATATTAAATCGTTGTTGGTATACGAAGTTTTTGACCTGGGAATATTTTGTCAGGATCGATAATTACTTCTTTATTTGCATCAAAGATTTTTTGATAGTCCGCACCATTACCCAACGTGCTTTCAGCTATTTTCCATAAACTATCGCCAGACTTAACTTCATAATAGCTCACTGTTTCAGTTGTTGCTGGTGCATCAATATTATCAACAATAGATTCAATACCTGCTGTATTACCTACCATTAAAATAGCCTTTTCTTTGGCCGCGGCACTATCTGCTGTTCCTGAAAGTGTTGCAACACCATCTTTTACTTCAACATTTAAATCCGTTACTCCTGGATTATTATTTTCAATATGTTGAGCTATTTTTGCTGGCGCTTCATCTTCATTGCTAAATAATTTATTGCCAATATCGCGCACAAAATCAAGTAATGCCATATTGTTTCTATCCTTGTTGTTGAGTGATAAATACCAATGCTGTTACCAATATTAGTTCAAAAAAGAACAATAGTGATTATTTGTTATGCTTTTTTATGTGTCTTTTAAGTAATGGCGATAATGGGGCGTTGATAAGAAGGTGGCAAAGGTAGTGCACCACTATAGTTTTTGAGATGATTGATTAATCAATGAATTATAGAGGGTAACAATTCGATTATAAAACAAACAATGAGCACTTGATTGTGTTCATTGTTTGTTTTGATAGGAAGAAGAAATTAAAGAGTAGGGGCTGGTGGAGATACTTTTTTTGATTTTTTGATTACATGATGCTCTTTATTATCTGGATGATGATATTTAGGGTTGGTAACCCCCTTGTTATTCATAGCAGGTGCTGCAACTTTTTTGATCACATGATGTTCTTTATTATCTGGATGGTGAAATTTTGGGTTTAAGACATGAGTATTAGCCAATACTGATGTTGAAATTAAGAGTAGGGGTAAAATAAGATAATTTTTCATATGGAAACACCTTGTATTAAAAACCATGCTGTTAATTAATGATAAACCATCACTCAAAGTGATTATTTATGTAATAAATCAAAATATATATTGTTTTTATGGCACTGCAATGGTTTTTAGAAAAGAGAATTATCATTAAATTGTGACATAGTTCAAAGCTATACTTCATTTGAAGTATGTATTGTGTCTTTTAAGAAAAAGCTCATAAAAAAGATGAAAATCTGTCGTTTTATGCTTATCAATTTTTTAAAATAATATCAAGATACATAGCTTTTGCCATTGGTATTAATTGGGTGTTTTTTGTTATCTGTAAAGATGCTAATAATCCATTAAAAACAAGTTCTGCTTGCTGTGATTTTAATGCTGACTTTCCTACAAAAAGTAATGAAGTATTGCCATTTGTTGTTACAGTGTAACTAGGAGTGTTGTTATTATCTATTATAAGTAGAGTGATGAATTCTGTTGACAATAGTGGTAATGGATTACATTCTTATTTTGGTTGTTGGTGATTAACATAAATAAGGAGTGTTCAATGGGTACCGATGAGTTATTTCCTTTATATATCGTTATTTCTGTTGTTGTATTTTTATTCTTTATGTTCTTTTTATTTATACAGTTATATCTAAAAGCGAAAAAAGAGAATATAGGTGGTTGCTGTAAGGCTGAGGATGAGCCAACACCGAAATACAATAATGATGATCATCGATCTTAGCCAAAATGAAAACACCACCATATCAATGGGTGGTTTTTATTCGATATGAGTGTTCAACTAACATTTTATGTGTTTTTTGTGAAAATTACCCCAATTAACAGGTAGAATGTTAGTACTAATTACATGAAATATCGGAGTAATAGCAGTATATGACGTCTTCAATCAAATTTATAGCAACAGACATGGATGGCACATTACTCAATGATGATAAGCAACTGCCTGATAACTTTTATGAGGTATTTAATGAGCTTCATGCAAAAAATATTATTTTTTCAGCAGCATCAGGTCGACAATACCAGAGTTTAGTTAATACTTTTGAGCCAGTTAAAGACAAAATGCTGTTTATTGCAGAAAATGGTACGTTGGTGATGTATCAAGGTAAAGAGCTTTATAGTTCGACTATTCCAACGCCTGAAATCCATACCATTATTACTAGTGTAAAAGAAATTGAGAATACGTTTATTGTTTTGTGTGGTAAAAACTCTGCGTATACTGAAACAACAGATATTCAGGCATTAGAAGAAATTAATAAGTACTATCACAATCTTGAAATCGTAAGTGATTTATTGGCTGTTGATGATGAATTTATTAAAATTGCAGTGCTTAACTTCAACGGTACAGAACAACAAATATACAATTATAGCGCCTTTATATTCACAGACTCATCAAGTAGTTGTAAGTGCAAAGATTTGGCTTGATATTATGCATAAAACAGCATCTAAAGGTACTGCAATTAAAGAATTACAGCGTATTTTCAATTTTACCTTTGAAGAAAGTATGAGTTTTGGTGATTTTTTAAATGATGTTGAAATGCTAAAAGAAACCTATTTTAGTTATGCGATGGATAATGCGCATCCTGAAATTAAGCAATTAGCTCGCTTTCATGCGCCAAGTAATAATGAGCAGGGTGTAATGACAGTTATTAAAACCCAAGTATTAAACTAAGTAAGTTAATGAACGAGTTCTACCGTTATCACTTCATGATCGTGGCATTGAACAGTGATTGTTTTAGAAAATGTGCAAATAAAACGAACTAATCACAGTAATTATATTAAATAGATAATATTTAGCAGTGAAAGTGATGCGAATCTAATTATCGAGATTATTAGCTATCTCCTATAATTTTAGAAGCGTAATGTCTTTACGAAAAATACTACTTTTCAGAGGTGATTATGAGTTTGTTTTATGTTGATAAAAATGCGCAAGATAATGGCGATCATGAAATTCATACCGCAACATGTAGCCACAGTCCTGGCCTCAAAAATTGTGATCCACTGGGTTATCATACGGCATGTAGTACAGCGTTAGATGCTGCTAAAAAAATATATCCTCAGTCAAACGGTTGTTATTACTGTTCATATTCAAGCTATACCTCTGAAAGTAAATAAATTAAAGCAGCAGCGTAATTATAAATATTGCGTTGTTGTTTAATGATCTTGTATTTCCTTATCTCTTTCTTAACCGAATACGCATAAAAGTGCTATCTGGTTTATCACCTGAACTACATGGATTTCATTTACATGAAAACGCTTCATGTGAATCGACCAAGAACATGGAAAAAATAGCAGCTGGTGGACATTATGATCCAATGAATACTGGGAAGCATGGTTATTCTTGGACGAATGATAATCATCTTGGGGATTTACCCACACTGTATGTCGATAATCATGCCGATCACCTATACCAATATGTGGATGCAGTAGTGAACGTTTAGTCTGTGCGTGATTAAATAACTAACGTTATGACTTGTTGTAATAGATGATTGTTCCTTTTGCGTTATGACAGTACCACTTTAGGCTGTACTATGTTGTAAAAACATAAAATGAGTATTAAAGGGCGAAGATGGAAATCGAATATAAAGTTAATCATCCAATTACAGCAAACCAGTATATTGAATTAATCAATAAAACAACCTTGGGTGAGCGTAGACCTGTAGATAATGAGGCGACAATTAAAGGAATGCTTGAAAATAGTAATTTGATTGTCACAGCGTGGATTGATGAGCAGTTAGTCGGTATTGCACGTTCAATGACAGATTTTCATTATTGCTGTTATTTGTCTGATCTCGCTGTTGATGAAAGCATTCAATCAATGGGGATTGGTAAATATCTTATATTAGTTACGGCTGAATCAGTGGCTGATAGTTGTAAAATAGTTTTATTATCTGCTCCTAAAGCTGAAGGGTATTATTCAAAAATTGGGTTTACTGAACATAATAGCGCCTGGGTTTTAACTGATGTTAGTAAGTTAATATTGCCTCAATAGACGTATTATTAAGTTATGAAATAAAGATTATATCTGAGTAATAATCTGAAAATACTTACCACAGAGTGATTAATCTCTGTGGTTATAATCATCGTCAGTAAAAAGGTTATAAACTGATTTTTTGTTGAAGTGTCGCATTAACAGTATCTAGCCATTCATAACGACGGCGATACATTGCACGTTTAGGACGGGATATATCTTCAGGGTTACGACGAATATCTTCCAAACCTAACGTATAGAAATGGCGATCAAACTCAGTTCCACCTAATGCTTCCCAATGTTTATCATAATTAGCGGTAACACGTCTTTTGCTATAACGTCTAGCTGAATAAGCGTGTGAGTCACTTTTAACTGCTAGTAGTGTGTCAACCTGCCAGATATTAGCAATAAGCGTAATTATTTTGATCATTAAATCTTTAGGGCGTTGACCATGGAGTGCTTTAGTTAGCGCCTTTATTTTAAGGTTATTTTCCGGGCTACTTGCAGGACCTTGTAAACCACCAATTACTAATTGGCGTTGTCCTTCTATATCTCGTATTGAAAAAGTAAGAGTATAAAAGTTTTTATCAATATCATTAAATAAAATGAGGCTCATATCTCCTTCTTTTTGATAGCGAGCATGAAAGACTAATTTAAATGCATACTCTATTTCGCCAACAGTAAAATCGAAGAGCGTTAGTCCATTGTTATTGTTATTAATATAAATTTCATTGCTAATATAGGACGGTAATTTTTCACTAACAAACTGATAATGCTGAACGACAAACTGCGCCCGCTCAATTGCGCTGCTGTCATTAATAATATAAGGACGGAATGATTTCTCTAAAAACCGAGGACACTGCTTGCATAATGCTTCCAACAAAAAAGGGTCAATATTAGAAGTTATATACTGAAAAGCATTACGATAATACATTGCTCGAAGTACGAATTTAGCGCGATAGCTCCAAAGAGGAGAATATTGCTCAGCTACACTATCTGGATAAATAATCTTAGCGTAATCATGCAGGTTTGGAGATAAAGTTCCCATTTTGATAATGCCTTAAAAAATGTTAATCAAACATTATCAATATTTCTAACATATTTACAATTATTATATTTGTATTTGGTATAAGTAATGCTGTTATCGTTATATATTTAATCTTAAAGAAAGTATGTGAAATTCTATTATTATTGTCTTGGTTATCTATTAACCATGTTGATAGCACAATGCAAAAAAATAGACTTTGGACTATCATATTACTTGCTATAAATCTGTATCTTGGTGTAATTTCTCACCACTATTTATTTTTGGAATAATGATCATGCCAAAGGCTAGTGATATTAAAAAATTTGCTGCTATTGAACTTAACGGTAAAGTAGCTTTAGTTAAAGAGATTACCAAACTTACGCCTAGTGGTCGCGCTGGTGCAAGCCTTTACCGTATGCGTATTTATGACGTAGCAACGGGTTCAAAATCAGATGTTAGCTTCAAAGCTGATGAAATGATTACGTTAGCAGACTTCCGTCGTCAAAAAGCATCTTTCTCATACATCGATGGCGAAGAATACGTGTTTATGGATGATGAAGATTATACGCCATACTCGTTCACTAAAGATGCAATTGCAGAAGAGCTACTGTTCATCAATGAAGATACTAAAGGTATTGAAGTATTGACTGTAGACGGCGCACCTGTTGCTCTAGAATTACCTGCAACAGTAGAGCTAACAATTGTTGAGACAGATCCTTCAATTAAAGGCGCGTCTGCAAGTGCTCGTACTAAGCCTGCAACATTGTCTACAGGTCTTGTTGTTCAAGTTCCTGAGTACATTGCTAATGGTGAAAAAATCAAAATTAACACTTCTGAGCATAAGTTCATGAGTCGTGCTGATAAATAATAGTTAATTATTATTTTCCCAGGGCCAGTGGCGTTTAGGCGGCACTGGCTTTTTTATGGATGTAAGAAACATAAAAAGGATAAACAAAGATCGTGGATCAAATAATTACATTGGATGTAGCTAAAAAAGAAGATGTACAAGCAGTGTATCAACTTGAGAAAAGACTATTCGGTGATCACTGTTATCCTGATTTTTTTATTCGGCAGGCTTATGATTGTTGGCCTGCAGGTTTATTCGTCGCTCGAAAATTCGGTGAGGTTGTTGGCTATGTACTGTGCGCACCTCAGTTTACGAATGAAGCATCAGTGGTATCAGAAGGGTGGATACTTGCGCTAGCGGTAGATAGTTCTGTACAAGGTCAAGGTGTCGGGCGGCAATTAATGCAAGCAGCGATGGAAAGGTTGTCTGGTTGTGAAAAGCTGTGGTTAACTGTTCATCCAAATAATTATGCGAAGAAACTGTATCAACAGCTAGGATTTATCGAAGTTGAACAAGAAAATGATTATTTTGGTTTAGATCAGCCACGAGTGAAAATGCTGTATGTTGCAGGGTAATAAATAACAATAAAAAAGGGTATATAAAATACCCTTAACTTCTTTCAACTGTTTGTTGAAAAATTAAGCACGCTCAACGTTAGCAGCTTGAGGACCTTTTTGGCCTTGCTCAACGTCAAAAGAAACCTTTTGGCCTTCAGCTAGAGATTTGAAGCCTTCACCAGTGATAGCACGGAAGTGAACGAATACGTCAGCGCCGCCATTGTCTTGAGTGATAAAACCGAAACCTTTCTCATCGTTGAACCACTTAACGATACCAGTTGCTTTAGACATGTTATGTCTCCTGAAATAATAAATTAATAGCGTAAATTACGCTGGTTTACTTATGTACAAAAGAATAATGAAGCGCTTCAGGACAACTGTGTACATTTGAACAGTGTAACGAAGTTTTCTCTTTCAATTTGTTGCATAAATAGGCCTTTCTTAAAGCCATGAGTATTAGGCCATTTTCATATACAAAGGGCAAGTTTCTCGTATAAAAACATTACAAGAATGTGACCCCTTTAACAAAATAACAATCGATATTATTATGCAGCAAAGTGCTCATTATTTGTGCAGGATATTAGATAACGCTGCACTGAGCTTTTTATTTATATATATATATAAAAACAGTGTGATAAAAACAAAAAAGGGCTTTGAGAGCCCTTGGTTTTGTAAGTTTGAAGGTTAAGTTATTAGACTCTTTCAACGTTCGCCGCTTGAAGACCTTTTGGACCTTGTTCGGTCTCATAAGAGACTTTTTGGCCTTCAGTTAGCGTTTTAAAGCCATCACCACTAATCGCACGGAAGTGTACAAATACATCAGCACCGCCGTCATCTTGAGTGATAAAACCAAACCCTTTTTCTTCGTTAAACCACTTAACGGTACCTGTTGCTTTTGACATGTTGTCTCCTGATAAATCTATTCATCACACGGTATAGCCAATATCAGATTACGGAGCGATTTGAGCGTTGAACTCTGTTGCTGATCATGGAGATGACAGCGAAGATATCCTTGTTCAGATTGCTTTAACTGTAAATAAGTACTGGTCTACTATGAAGATTAGGCGTTGATGGGTGATTTGCAAATCAAATTAAGCTTTTTTATGAACAAACAATGCAATCATAAATAGTGTCATGATTATTTCTTGGATAATTCATTTAAATGTCTTTTTTATTAGTAATTATCTGTAATATTTATTGAACGAAATCAAAGCAAAGTTAAATAACAAAGCGCATAATCCAAAAAATAAAAGATCTTTAAGCGTATGTTAACTCGCCATCTAGTCGATAATCTTCGGGTATTGCTTGAGTTTACAACAGACTTTCTGATATAACGATTTTAGAAAAAAAACTGAGACTCGACGGTTATGTACTAGGAAGTGCATTATTCCTAATTATTAGCATTAAATCAGTTTCACAAGGCTTTATTTTCAGACTAAGGACAAAACATGAACAACATCCTTGAACTTGTTCGTCAGGCTCGCCGTAAAAATAAACTTAAGCGCGAAATCCTAGATAACGATCGTAAAATCCGTGATAACCGTAAGCGTGTAGAATTACTAGAAAATATGTTGGATTATATCAAGCCTGATATGACTCATGATCAAATTCTAGAAATCATTGAAAACATGAAAGGCGATTATGAAGATCGTGTTGATGATCATATCATCATCAGTGCTGAGTTATCTAAAGAGCGTCGTGACGTTAGCAAGAACGTTAAAGACCTTAAAAAAGCAGAAATCACAGCACACAAACACAACTAATATTTTGTTTGTTAGTAAATGAAGACCTGAGCCATGTGCTCGGGTTTTTTTTTAGAAGATTGACAAGCGAATCATCGTGAGAATAAAGGGTTAAGAAGTAATTTGTTCGTTGATGTTTTTGCTGAGCGAATGGTGCGATAACAACAAAAAGAGCCCGAAACGATTCCTGTGTCGGGCTTAGGGGAATAGGCTCAATGATGAGCCTTGCGCTAACTGGATATAGATAGAATTCGATATACACTATAAATACTAGTTTAGCTGTGATGATTTTCCAGTTTTAATTTAAAATAATTGTTTATTCAGTCAATAAAATATTAATTAATAGTAACTGATTGAATAATATTAAATATCAAACAGGTTAGTATCGCGTACTAATTCGCGAGGTAAGCCATTTTTGATTCGATTACCCACCCATTTACCGATACCAATAGGGTAATCACGATAAGTAACAATCACTTCACCTTTTCCGGTTAGATTTTCTGGGCGAATATCTCGGCCCATAAACCATTCTTTAGCTTGTGGTGCAGTTAATGCTATGGCAACAGTCTCTTTACCAGTAGCAAGTGTCATGATTGCCTCATGTTGCCAGCGATAGCCTTTCTTGTGCTGCTCTGCTAACTTAATACCAATACGCTGAAAACGAATCTCACCAATTAAAGGTTTGATTTGTGAAGGGAATAACCACACTTCTTTATCTCGTAACCAAATATCACTATTGGTTGATAATGTGATATCAAGATCAGCATTAAGTTGTTGAGCGATGAGTTGTTGTTCGTCTGCTTTTACTTGGCTAAAAGGGAATTTACCCATACGTTTTTTAACAGGTTCAGTTTCAACTGATGCATGCTTGCGAATACGTGCAACAAAGAAACCTTCGCTATCAAAAACTTGAGGATAGACGTGTAAAAACCCTTCCGCAGTTAATGCTTGTTGTGCGCCATCAAATAAATCACCTAAAGATTCAAACTCAACGGCATCGCCAAAGGTTTGTTTCAGATAGTGGCAAACCTCTTGGTTTTCATGTTGGTTAAGGGTACATGTTGAGTACACCATCACACCACCTGGCTTTAATGCTTGAAAGGCACTGACAATTAAATTGCGTTGTACTGCTGCAATTTCATCAATAGATTCAAGGCTCCAGTTAGCCATTGCATCATCATCTTTACGAATAGCACCTTCACCTGAGCATGGTGCATCAAGTAAAATCGAGTCAAATGCTTCAGGAGCCCAAGTACCAAAAACACAGCCATCAAAGTGGGTTAGTGCTGCATTATGGACACCACAGCGTTGTAAGTTAGCGTGAAGGACTTTAATACGGCTCGCTGCTAATTCGTTTGCAACCAATGCGCCTTTATTTTGCATAGCGCAAGCAATTTGGGTAGTTTTAGAACCAGGAGCAGATGCCATATCGAGAACGCAATCAAGATCATCATTCTTATCAAGCAGTGCAGTGACAGGCATCATTGAGCTGGCTTCTTGAATATAGAATAACCCAGCCATATGTTCGGCAGTATTGCCTAATGAAACGCTTTCTTCATCCTCACGTTTGATCCAAAACCCAGTATCACACCAAGGAACTGGGGTTAGCGTCCAATCCTTATCTGCTACACGAGTAAGAAAATCTGCGACGCTAATTTTAAGCGTATTGACACGAATACTACGACGTAGCGGTGTTTTACAGCAGCTGATAAATTCATCAATGCTCAGATTTTCTGGCATTGTGTGCTTGATGAGATCAATAAAAGCGTCAGGAATATAGATATTAGGATGCAAGGTAGCACTCTCTGTCAAACTAGCAATGCCGCGATTCTATACTAAACAACAACAAATTTATATCGGCTATCGAAGCTTCTAAGTCTGTTATGTATGTGGATCAGTTTTTATTATGAAATAACATATTAGATGTGAAGTTTTATAAACATGAGGTGATAGAAAAGAAAAAGGGACATTCAATGTCCCTTTTTTATTGTGGCTTTAATGATTATTTGATGGGAATTGCTGTACGCCAAGTTAACCATTTAGGATTGACTTCTTTATTAAGTAAGAAGTGTTTGCCATGTTTCGCTTGTGGCGCGAGTGGATGTGTGGCCGGTGTTGCAAATGAAATACCACCACGGAGTAAACTATCAAAAGTTCCCGCTTTAACTTTTGCACCCGTAAGGCCGACATCAACGTTTAATCCTGATGCATTCCAGAACACACTATTAGTGCGTATAAGATGGCGATACTTTTGCTCAATCTGTACGGTAATTAATACGCGATCAGCTAATGCACCTAAAGCAACGTTAATCACTTGGCCAACTTGAATATTACGATAAAGCAAAGGCGTACCTTCACTAACAGAGCCACGATCTTCACTTTCTAAAACAAAGGTTTTACCAGCATCAAATAATTCCGCAGAGCCTAACTTGAAATTGTGAGAGGTTAAGCCTTTTCCTGGTTGTACTGCAATGTATGAGCTTAGGAGTGAATCTAAGTTTTCGCTGCCACTTAAACTAATCTTAGGTTTTACTACCCAGAAATAGCTATCTTTACGAGCAATTATATCGGCATATTGTGGGAATAAGCGTGCTTTTACAGTGACGTTATTACGTTCAAAGTTAGGTTGAATATTATCAACTTTACCAATCACTACCCCTTGATATTTAATCGCCGTCGATTTTGAAATAGAACGAGCATCATCGGCAGTTAGAGTGATCATGACGCCAAAATGTTGAGCATCACTTAAACTTGAGTAAAGTTTATAGTCACGGCCTGAACGGTTTGCCACACCTTTAATAGAGTCAAATGCAATGCCGCCTTTAAGTAAGGTTGAGAGTGGAGCCGCTTTAATTTTAACGCCATTAAGTCCAGCTTCTACTTCAACCCCTGAACGGTTCCAAAAAACAGTGTTGCTGTTTATTAAATGACGGTATTTCTTCTGTATATTCAGTTTTATCTCAACCCCTGATGTTTTAAGGGCAAAACTGGTGATCTCACCAACCTGAAGATTACGATAAAGCACCGGACTGCCTTCAGATATAGCAGGCAAGTTATCAGCGACAAGCGTAATAGAGGTAAAGCCTTTTAATTTTTCATCGGCAAGCTTAGCGAGGTGTCTATTTTTAAACAGTGAATAACTCTTTTTGATCCCTTGTTTACCACTCGATGTAAAGCTAATGGCGCTGCTTATCAATTGATCTGCCGCAGGAATAGAAACATCAACACCGTTATTACTAATATTGGCTTCAATACCACCGTCAATAAAGAAACGGCTATGAGAGCGAATTAAGTGGGTATATTGTGGTTGAATTAATGCATCTAATCGTACGCGGTCACCATCAAGTTTCACGCTAGTGATATGGCCAACATCAATCCCACGATAACGTAATTTAGTGCCTGCTTTTAAGCCGAAGCTTTTATTGGCATATAGCGAGAAAACAGCCACACCAGGTTGTTGCTCTTCAAGCGTGTTTTGGGTGATAGCTGTAAAATGACGCGTTGTTTTACCTTCACCAGGAATTAAACGAAGGTAATTACCGCGCACAAGGTTGCCAATATTTTTGACTCCTGTCAGTGAAACTTGCGCTTCTTCAAGTAATAACCGTGAGCCATTATTAAGCAGATCACTCATGCTGGGTTCGATAGCGGCGTGAGCAATAATTTTATTGGTTTTTTCATCTAGTTTTAAATCTGAAATTTTACCAATTTGAAGGCCACGATACATAATTGGCGCCCCTGAATTGCTGACGTTATTATCATCCGGAAGAGTGATGGTTATAGCGATACCACGACCTGCAGTATTAATATCTGGATAGAGGTTAAATAAATGTCCTTCATCAATAGGTTTACCCGCATCAGGAGAGTCAAATGCAATTGCACCAGCAATCAATGCTGATAAGCTTTCAAATTGGACATCAACACCATTAAAACCAATATTGGCATTTACACCACTTACATTCCAAAAACGGCTTTTATTGGTCACTAGATTGGCATAATGCGGTTTGATCAGCGCATCAATCAGCACTTCTTTCTTATTAGCACTAAGGGTGTAGTTATAAATTTCACCGACAGGGATCTTTTTATAAAAAATTTGTGAGCCAATACTGAGAGAGCCTAGGTTCGGCGCTTTTAATTGTAGGGTTAAACCATTATTTGTAGGCATGTTTGCCGGTTGGTTTTCTAGTGCGGTAAATTTTGTTGCTTCTTCACCTAGCCCTGGTTGAAGGGCAATGTAATTACCTGAAACTAGGGCATCTAAACCAGAGATACCAGTAATAGAAGCCTTAGGTTTTACTAACCAAAATTGAGTATGTGTACGAAGTGTTTTTACGGCTTCTGGGTAGATATCTGCAGATACATAGATGCTTTTAAGATCTTTTGATAACGTTACATCACGAACAATACCTACCTCTAATCCTTGATAGCGAATAGTGGTACGCCCCGCGACTAAACCAACGGCATCGTTAAAGTGAATTTGAATACGTTCGCCGCCCTCATTAACGGCTTTATAAAGTAACCATCCCGCGACAATAATTGCTAATAATGGTAATAACCATAAAGGTGATAAGCCCCGATCACTGCGAATATTCACGCGTTGTGGCTGCTCGTTATTTGGTTCGTTGTTCATATTTGTCCCAGATTAGACGAGAATCTAAGCTCTCTGCTGCTAACATTGTTAAAATAACGACTACACCAAAAGCAATGGCACCAGGCCCTGGTGTAAAATCAAGAAGTTGCCCACGGTCGATTAAAGCGACCATAATCGCAATGACAAAAAGATCCATGACGGACCATTTTCCAATCCAATGTACGATACGGAAAATACGCATGCGTTGTAGACGTTGGCTATGCTGTTTAAATTGAATGCATAATAATATATATGCTAAACCAATGATTTTAGCGACGGGAACAACAATACTGGCAACAAAGATGATGATGGCAATACTGGTCATTCCTGTTTTTACTAAACCGGCAACACCGGAAAAGATAGTATCTTCAATGCGTTTACCGTTATTCATGAAGATAGAAATAGGATAAAGGTTCGCCGGCAATATAAAAATACTGGCGGTAATAAGATATGCCCATGTTTTCTGAAGTGATTTAGGGATTCGGTGATGTAATTGACTGCCACAACGGCGGCAATGTGGTAATGCTTCTTGGGTTAAGTGACAGCTATGACAGACAGTATCAAGTTTGTCACTGATATGTTCATTTTCGGGTTGCCAAGCATCCCAATAACGGCGAACACTGATTTTCGTTAACAGTACTGACAATAGAATTTGCATACTGATTAAGCAATATAATCCTACTCCAACATAAATGTCGGCGACTTCTTGCACTTTAAAACATGAAATAGCCAAACTAATTAAAAAGACTTCTAACATTGTCCATTGTTTTAAGTGAGACAGAATCCACAGTGATAGTTTAAATAACCGCAGTTTCCGAAAACGTAATGATAATTGTGCACTCAAAACAGCACAGATCAATAATAATGGCGCAATGGCACTACAAAAAAGAATTAAAATTGCAACGGCAGGGAAGGTTGGAGCGAGAGCAACAGTTCCAGAGGTTAATGTAGCAGGTATCATCTGGCCAATTAAACGAATGGTAACTAACGGCAGGCTAACCATTGGGATATAAAGAATAAGACAAGCAAGCGCAAGCGCTAATTCTGCATTAAAGCGCGCAATACCACCACGATACAGTCGAGTATGGCAACGTGGGCAATAGGCACTGTGTCCTTGTGTTGCAACTTCAGGCAACACAAGTAAATCGCAGCCTGGGCAGCGTCGAGCCTTCGACATGGTGCGTTTCTTCCTTTGATAGTAAGGTGTACAAAAGCGCTTATTGGGTTGCTAGTGACTCATTGTTTGTATAAAAACAATAACTAGCATCAATGAGCGCCGATTGATGCACACTATATTATTTTGTGTTGATGCTGGCTACTGCTTCGTGTGAAACGATACTATTCGTTGTCACATCAGCCGATTGAATTGAACCATAAAGCGTTTGATATAGCCCTTGGGTATTAACCAATTCAACATGGGTACCTGATTGACTGACTAAGCCATCTTCAAGTACATAAATAATATCAGCTTGTTTAACGGCAGATAAACGATGAGCAACAATCAAGGTAGTTTTATTTTTCAAAAACGTATTGAGTGCGTTATGCAAAGCGGCCTCAGTTGAGGTATCTAAAGCTGATGTCGCTTCGTCAAGAATAACAAATTCAGGATTAGACAGAATCATGCGTGCAATGGCTAATCGTTGTCGTTGTCCACCAGATAAACGAATGCCTTGACGGCCAATCTCAGTATTCAAACCGTGTGTTAAGCGTTCAGTGACATCTGCCAGTTGAGCAATATCTAACGCTCGCCATAACTCATCATCACTGAATGAACCACCAAGAGTTAAGTTATGACGTAACGTTTCATTAAACAGCACCGGTTGCTGTAATACGACTGCCATTTTCTCACGTAGTGCTTCATAACTAACTGCCTCAATAGGATGACCGTTTATTAAAATATCGCCACTGCTTTTTTGATAAATGCCAAGTAATAATTGAATTAAGGTTGATTTACCGCCACCAGACGCACCCACTAATGCCACGCGTTTACCTGCAGGAATGTTAAGGTTTAACCCGCAAAGTACTTCTTTGTCATTATCATAGGAGAAATGCAAGTTACGAATTTCAATCGCAATAGTTTGTTCATCATTAAAAGGGTTAACCGTTGCTGGTGGTCGTGTTTCTTCTTCAAGTGCTAATAGGCTATTAAGGCGTTGCATTGCAGCTGATGCACCATACCAAGCAAATTGAATACCTAATAATTCTTGAATTGGGCCTAACATAAACCATAAATAACTAAACACAGCTAACATTTCACCAATGGTTAAGTTACTAAATAACACCATTAACATTGCTGCTGCTCGAAAGATTTCAAAACCAATTAAGAATAATAGAAAGGAAACACGCCCAGCGGCTTCTGATTGCCATGCATATTTATCCGCACTATGGCGAATATCACTGGCATTGCCTTTTAATTGCTCTAAAAAATCACGCTCACGATTAGAAGCCCGTAATTGATAAAGGCCATCTAATACTTCAATTAAACGATGTTGAAATGTTTCGTAAGATTGGTTTTCTTTATGCTTTAGGTTTTTTACGCGGCTACCCATGAGCTTAGACGCATAGACAACAATAGGATTGATGATAAGAATAAAAAGCCCGAGTTTCCAATCAAGCCAAAGTAGAACACCCGCGGTACCTACAACCGTTAAGAGCCCGATAATAAACCGACTTAGCGTATCACCAACAAACTTATCAATGGTCTCGACATCTGTAATAAGATGAGAACTGATTCCACCACTGCCTCGTTCTTCATACTGCCGCATACTTATACGGCCAAGTTTATCGAGTAAGTGCTGACGTAAGTTATAGGTTATATCTTTTGATACTAATGTAAATTGTCGGCTTTGCAGTATATTCAGCGCTTGGCTAAAGGTGCGCATTAATACAACCAGAACAAGCACTAAAATAATGTAGCCTGTTGCATTGTGCCAAGCAAAAGGTAGAAGGGCGTTAAGATAAGTGATGCCTTCGCCTGGTTTATGTAATAGAACTTCATCAACCATTAGTGGCATCAAAAGTGGAATGGGTACACTGATCAAGGTCGCGATAACAGCAATAATGTTTGCAACAATTAATCTTGGTTTATGTGATTTTGCTTGTTGTAGTAACCAAGACCAATTAATCATAAGATGGTTCTTTTCTTTCACTGTGAGAATAATTCCTATTATCAGTGGTGTTCTTACTATTCTAACGGCTATATACGGAGTAAGCTATGGAAAATTCAACCGCTTTTTATCATCGTCTAACACAACAGGCATTGGCTCTTATTGAGGGTGAAACGGATCTTATCGCTAATATGTCTAATATTAGTGCGTTATTAAATATGGAGTTAGAACAAATTAATTGGGTTGGGTTTTATTTATTGAAACAAGACCAATTAGTCTTAGGTCCATTTCAAGGAAATCCTGCTTGTGTACGTATTCCTGTTGGACGCGGCGTTTGTGGTACAGCAATTTCTGAAAATAAAGTACAACGTATTTCCGATGTACATGCTTTCCCTGGACACATTGCATGTGATGCTGTAAGTAATTCTGAAATCGTTATTCCACTTATTGTTAAGGGAAAATTAATCGGAGTGCTGGATATTGATAGTCCAATTTTGTCAAGATTTGACCAAAATGATGAACAAGGTCTAGTTTCTTTCGTAGAAGCACTACAAAAAGTACTCTAATTTCATGCTTTCGGTGGTTTTTCCGCGTTAGGTAATTATAATAGCAGCACTATTTCTTTTTGAACAAAGCACAAATAACGAGCAATCCTCGTTTATGTCAGGAAACTCCATGGAAAACTCTGAAAAGTTAACGAACAGTAAAGAAGTTATTGCATACATCGCTGAGCGTTTCCCAAAATGTTTCACTGTTGAAGGTGAAGCGAAGCCACTTAAAATTGGTATCTTCCAAGACCTTGCAGAGCGTCTTAGCGAAGATCCAAAAGTAAGCAAGACTCAACTACGTACAGCTCTACGTCAATACACATCTTCTTGGCGTTACCTTCACGGTGTTAAAGCGGGTGTGAACCGTGTTGATCTAGATGGTAATGATTGTGATGTTCTAGAGCAAGAGCACGTAGATCATGCGCTTAAAGCTTTAGAAGAAAGCAAAGCTAAAGTACGCACTCGTCGTAAAGAGCAAGCAATTGCTAAAGCGGCTAAAGAAGGCGAAGCTAAAAAAACGCGAGCAAAAACAGTTAAATCTAGTAACACTAAGCCAAAAACAGCTACTATTAAAAAGAAGCCTGTAGAGACGACACGTGTACTGAATGCTGATGAAGTAATCGTAGGCAAAAATGTTCAAGTGAACATGGGTTCAGGTAACATGCCTGCGACTATTGTTGAAATTAACAAGGACGATGTGCGAGTTCGTTTAAATAACGGTCTAGTAATGGCTGTTAAAGCGGAGCACTTGCGTTCATAAAGGAGAATGCGCGACACATGAATTGTCGATTCCGTTTCTCACTGATAGCTGCTGGCATGATGCTAGCAGCTTCGGTTCAAGCCGCTGAGGCTAAGTATTCATTAAGTGATGTGCCGCATCTTGCTCCTGAAAAACAGCATGCAACCGCGAGCACAAGAGTGGCGTCGCGTTATACGCGTTCTCACTATAAGCATTTTGCACTTGATGATCAGTTTTCTGGACAAGTATTCAATCGTTATATTGAAATGCTTGATTATAATAAAAGCTTTCTTGATGCAACAGATGTTGAACAATTTGGTAAATGGAAAAACCAGTTAGATGATCAACTGAAATCAGGGAATACATCTGCTGCGTTTGATATTTTTAATAAAGTCCTTCAGCGTCGTTTTGAACGGTATCAATTTGCGTTAACTCAGCTTGATACTGAAATCAAATTCGATAATAAAGATGACTTTGTTATTGATCGTTCAGAGCTTGAATGGCCTAAAAACGACACTGAATTGAATGAGATTTGGCGACAACGGGTTAAATACGATGCGTTAAATCTTAAACTTGCCGGTAAAAAATGGCCTGAGATTCAAAAGACGTTAACTAAGCGTTATAACAATGCGATTAAGCGTTTAACACAAACACACAGTGAAGATGTATTTCAGTTATATATGAATGCTTTTTCGCGTGAGGTCGATCCACATACAAGTTATTTATCGCCACGTAATGCTGAACAATTTCAGGCAGAGATGAATCTGTCATTAGAAGGAATTGGTGCGGTATTGCAGGTTGAAGACGACTATACCAAAATTCGCTCTTTAGTTGCTGGTGGACCAGCAGCTAGTTCGAAAAAAATTGCAGCAGGTGATCGCATTATTGGCGTAGGTCAAGAAGGCAAGAAAGTTGTTGATGTTATTGGTTGGCGTCTTGATGATGTTGTGCAGTTAATCAAAGGCCCGAAGGGCAGTAAGGTTATTCTGGACATATTACCTGAAGGCAATAATGCGAAGAGTTACACCGTAACAATTGTACGAGATAAGATCCGTCTTGAAGATCGTGCAGCGAAATCGGAAGTGAAAACTGTCGATGGTAAAAAAATCGGTGTGATTGAAATTCCAAGCTTTTATGTTGGATTATCACAAGATACCAAAAAAGAACTGGTCAAATTAAATGATCAGAAGGTTGATGGTATTGTGATCGACTTACGTAATAATGGTGGTGGTGCTTTAACAGAAGCAACGGCATTAACGGGTTTATTTATTTCAAGTGGACCGGTTGTGCAAGTGCGTGATAGTTATGGCCGAATTAAAGTTAATGGTGATTCAGACGATCAAATTTCTTTTGATGGACCATTGACTGTATTAGTTAACCGCTACAGTGCATCTGCTTCAGAAATTTTTGCAGCAGCAATGCAAGATTACGGACGTGCCATTGTTTTAGGTGAGCAATCTTTTGGTAAAGGTACGGTGCAACAACACCGTTCATTAAATCATCTCTATGATTTATTTGATAAACCATTAGGTCATGTTCAATATACTATCCAAAAATTCTATCGTATTAATGGTGGAAGTACCCAAAACCTGGGTGTTGTTCCTGATATTTCTTTCCCTTCAGCAATTGATCCTGCTGAGACTGGAGAAAGTGTTGAAGATAATGCATTGCCTTGGGATAGTATTAAACCTGCAGGTTATCAGAAATTACATGATTACAGCTCGCTTGTACCGATACTAGCAGCAGAGCACCAAACCCGTATTAAAAATAATATGGAATTTGGTTTTATCAATGAAGATATCATTACCTATAAAAAGGAAAAAGATATCAATACTATTTCATTGAATGAAAAGACACGCATAGCAGAACAAGATAAAGACGACGCTGATCGTTTAGCCCGCTTAAATAAACGTCAAAAAGCATTAGGTGAAAAACCTTTTTCTGATTTGGATGCGGTGCCAAAAGATTATGAAGCACCTGATGTTTATCTTGATGAAGCTGTTGCGATAACTGCTGATTTTAGTAATCAAAAACAATCGTAATAATGATACGGAATGACATTATTTTGTTGATGTCTCTTTTATTAAAGCGCTCTTAGGAGCGCTTTTTTTGTCTGTTGTTTTTTATATCTTAATATTGAGAATTTTTAAATTACAAAGTGTGATATAACGCATATTTTTCATCGAGAATTAGGTTTCCCGACTAGTTTTAAGTATAAGACCTCTGATGTTTGAGAGGGAATACAAAAGCTAAAGTACTCAGTAAGGGGAACTGCATATGATGAAAACATTTGGGTTTTTTTGGATATTTATCTTGAGCTTGTTTAGTGTTAACTCTATTGCTGATGATATTACTGAGTTTGATTATCCCTTTCTATTAGGTAATTGGTATTGGTTTAGTAATCAACAAGACGGTATTGAAAGTGAAGGAGAAAAATATCGAGCAATGCATGTGATGTTTAAATCTGATTATCAATTTGCAATGCGTCTATTACGAGTCGATGGCAAAGTTGAACAATGGGCGGGTAATTATGATATCGATGATACCAACATTACTTTTATTTCCCCAAATGAAGATGAACAAATGCATAGCTATTTGCTTAACTATAATCGCTTTGTACTTGATGGCGCTCACTTCACCAAATTAGCACCGGAACATTTAGCTGGAAATTGGCGAACTAAAAAGATCTCAGGGCAAGATGTCGCTGATAATATTGCAGAATTTGCATTATCTTTACGTCCTGACTTTTTATTCTCAGCAGAGATCTCAAATCAAGCTGGTAAAACGAAAGAGCATCGTGGTGTCTATTATTTAGAAGATGATCAAATTGTTCTGCTTTATGAGGATGGTCAGCAAGATAATCAATTTGTATTAAATGGCAATAACACTTTAACGTTGAGTAATGAACATTTTGGAATGGAAGCTGTATTACGTCGAGAGTAATATCACTATCAACGGTAATTATTTGAGTAAAAAAACAAATTGGTTTTAAGAATAATAAAAAAGCGAAACAATTAAATTGTTCGCTTTTTTGGGAATAAACTATTAGTTATCTACTAAGTCATTATTCGTTAACGAGTTGAAAAGCTGTACGTAATTGATCAAGATAGTCTTCATCTCGACAAATACTCTTGCCTGGCTCATCTGAAATTTTGGCTACTGGTCGGCCTTCACATTCTGTTAGTTTCAAAACGACATTCAGTGTTTTAACGCCAGGTAAGTCACAAGTTAGTTGTGTGCCAATACCAAAGCTAACATTGATATGATCATTAAAGTGTTTATAAATTACTAATGCTTTATCAAGTGTTAGGCTATCAGAAAATACTAACGATTTCGTTTTAGGATCAATACCTAACGATTTATAGTGCGCAATGGCTTTTTCACCCCAAGAAATAGGATCACCACTATCATGACGTAAGCCAATGAAACGCTCAGAAAGACGCTGATCGAAATCGCGTAAAAAGGCATCCATATTGATACAATCAGTGAGTGCAATACCTAAATCATGAGGGTACTCTTGCAACCAGCGATTAAGCGCTAATTGTTGAGAGTCAGCTAATTCACCCGACAGTTGTTGATGCGCTTGAAACCATTCATGAGCTTGAGTACCAACAGGGGTTAGACCACGAGTATAAGCAAGGTAATAGTTTGATGTGCCTTTAAATTCAGGCATGTTATCTTTCAAGTAATCAACAACGTGGTGGTGAACATCTTTTGAAAAACGACGACGCGTACCAAAGTCTACTAATGCAAATTGGCTTAAATCACATTTTTTAGCGTCATGATAGAAGCGATCAATTTTTGATTTTAACTGCTCAATAGCCATCGCTGTAGTAGCTTGCGGATAAAGATGTTGACAGCGAATTTCACAGATAATGGCAAGCAATGGTACTTCCCATAAAATCACATCAAGCCATGTACCACGAATAGTGATCGCTAATTGGTCACCTGATGTATCAATATCTACATCAGTAGCATTAAGTTTGAAATCTTTTAGAAACGCAAGGTAATCGGCATGAAAAAAAGTCAGAGTCGATAAGAAGTCGAGTTCACCTTGAGTGAAAGATAAGGTCGCAATATGATCAATTTGTGCTTTAATTTCTGCAGCGTAAGGGCGTAGATCTTCATCACTTCGGCAATGGAACTCTGCCACAGCTTCAACGCCTGGATATTGATGAAATACTGCTTGTTGCATATGAAGCTTATAAGCATCAGTATCAAGCAGGGAGTCGATAACCCCATTATTGTGTCTGTTATTATTCATATCTGGTAGTAGATACTCAAATTGATAAATTTAAAGAAATTATTTTTATAATTATAGGATCTTTAAATTCAATGTCTTGGACATGATTTATAAAGCTTAGTAAGTAAATAACTAAACTATTTAACTGGTGTGGGATTGTGACCTATGAGGTGAACTACGTCAAGGAATATCAAGTTTAGCCATTGTGACTGTTGCATTAATCATCTCAACGTGTATTGCTATATTAATACGTAAACGTTTTCGTTGGCGATTAGCTATATTGCCTATAAATTTATGCTTGAAAAGTGTTATTGGTGACACAATATTATTATACAACAGTCAACATTAATCGGTAGCTCGTGCATGCTGCATTAGAGCAATCATAAAGGATATAAAAATAATGACAGAACATTCTACTGTGACTCAACCAGCAGCAAAATATCGTTCAGACTATCGCTCGCCTGATTACACCATTACGGATATCGATCTGACATTTGACCTTCATGATACCAAAACAACGATTGTTGCTATAAGTCATGTGGTACGACTAAGTGAGCAGGAAAATGCTGAGTTAGTACTAGATGGTGACGATTTAACATTGATCAGCGTGACTGTGGATGGTCAAGCTTGGCAAGATTACCACCAGCAGTCAGGACATTTGACGTTAACAAATCTTCCTGCTGATTTTGAATTAGCGATTACGACAGAAATTAATCCTGAAGCAAATACACTACTTGAAGGTTTATATAAGTCTGGTGGTGGTTTCTGTACGCAGTGTGAAGCAGAAGGTTTCCGTCGTATTACGTTTTATTTAGATCGTCCTGATGTATTAGCGCGCTTCACGACTAAAATTATTGCAGACAAAACCGCTTTTCCTTACATGCTAAGTAATGGTAACCGTATTGCGGAAGGCGAGCTTGATAATGGTCGTCATTGGGTTCAGTGGCAAGACCCATTCCCTAAACCATCTTACTTATTTGCACTAGTTGCGGGTGATTTTGATGTATTGCGTGACACATTCACTACTATGAGTGGGCGTGATGTTGCGTTAGAGATTTTTGTCGATAAAGGTAATCTAGATCGCGCTGACTATGCGATGGCATCACTTAAAAACTCAATGAAGTGGGACGAAGAACGTTTCGGCCTTGAATACGATCTTGATATCTACATGATTGTGGCGGTTGATTTCTTTAATATGGGTGCAATGGAGAATAAAGGTCTTAATGTCTTTAACTCTAAATTTGTATTAGCCAACCCAAACACTGCTACAGATACTGATTATCAAGGTATTGAAGCGGTGATTGGCCATGAATATTTCCATAATTGGACCGGTAACCGTGTTACTTGTCGTGATTGGTTCCAACTAAGCTTAAAAGAAGGCCTAACGGTTTTCCGTGATCAAGAGTTTTCTTCTGACTTAGGCTCTCGACCTGTTAACCGTATTGCCAATGTACGTATTGTTCGTGGCCCACAATTTGCAGAAGATCGCGGCCCGATGTCTCACCCAATTCGCCCAGAAAAAGTAATTCAGATGAATAACTTCTACACTTTAACTGTGTATGAAAAGGGCAGTGAAGTCATTCGTATGTTGCATACTTTATTAGGTGAAGCAAACTTCCAAGCGGGCATGAAACTGTATTTTGATCGCCATGACGGCACTGCAGCAACGTGTGATGATTTTGTACAAGCAATGGAAGATGCATCCGGGGTTGATTTGAGTCGTTTCCGTCGTTGGTACAGCCAAGCAGGTACACCGGTTGTTAGTGTTTCAACTGAGTATGATGCACTTGCAAAAAGTTACGCTGTCACTATTAAACAGCAAACACCTGCAACAGCAGAGCAAGTTGAAAAGCAGCCACTGCATATTCCTTTTGATATTGAATTATACAATAGCAAAGGTGAAGTGATTGCCTTACAAATTAATGGCGAAGCAGTGCATAACGTATTGGATGTCAAAGAAGCTGAGCAAACATTTGTATTTGATAATGTTACAGAACAACCTGTGATTTCGATGTTACGTGAGTTCTCAGCACCAGTGATCTTAGAATATGATTATACTGATGACGAGTTGATTTTCTTAATGGTTAACGCGTCAAATGAATTTGCTCGTTGGGATGCAGGACAAATGTTATTGGCGAAATACATTCGTCAAAATGTAGCCCAAGTACAACAAGGTCAAAGTGTTACTTTACCTGATGCTGTTATTGATGCATTCCGTGGCGCATTATTGGATGAAAATCTTGATCCTGCGTTCATTGCCGAAATGCTAACGCTTCCAAGTGAGAATGAAATAGCGGGTTGGTACACAACTGTTGATGTTGATGCTATTAACCACGTTGTGGGTGCATTTACACAATTACTTGCTTCTGAAATGGAAGATGAGTTTAGTGCTATTTATCACAGCTTAACGCAAGAGTGTTATAGCCTTGATCATGCGGCAATGGCAAAGCGTGCTCTACGAAATAAGTGTTTGTCATACTTAGCATATACAGCACAAGGTAATGCATTAGTTGCCGCACAATATAAAGCGGCTGACAACATGACAGATACTATGGCAGCAATGTCAGCAGCCAACAATGCTCAATTAGATTGCCGTGCAGAGCAAATGGCTGATTTTAGTGATAAGTGGAGTCATGATGGCTTAGTGATGGATAAATGGTTTATGTTGCAAGGTACCAACCCTGCGGCTGACGCATTAGAAAATGTGCGTAATACTATGAATCATCCGACATTTAGTTTAAAAAACCCTAACCGTACTCGTAGCTTGGTCGCTGGCTTTAGTGCTAATAACCCAGTACATTTCCATGCTAAAGACGGCTCTGGTTATGCGTTTTTAACTGAGATACTAACGATTTTAAACACCAGCAATCCGCAAGTAGCGGCACGTTTGATTGAGCCACTACTGAAACTTCGTCAATACGATGCAAGCCGTCAACA
The DNA here is from genome assembly GCF_002954455.1 of Photobacterium aquimaris. Taxonomy (GTDB): domain Bacteria; phylum Pseudomonadota; class Gammaproteobacteria; order Enterobacterales; family Vibrionaceae; genus Photobacterium; species Photobacterium aquimaris. The sequence continues at coordinate 1,246,746 of NZ_MSCC01000001.1, read as the reverse complement.
GTTAATGCGTAAGCAGCTTGAAAAACTTGCTGCTATGGATAACTTAGCGAAAGATTTGTTTGAGAAAGTTCAAAAAGCACTTGATCAAAAGTAATCGATTAATGATTTAACGTTATCGCTATATAGAGGTAAGCAAAAGCTAGAGGTAAGCAAAAGCCAGTGACTTAATTAGTGACTGGCTTTTATTTTATGTTATTGTTTTACATATTTTTAATTGTCATGTTAAACATTTATAGGTAGGTTAATTAGCGATGCGCAGTTTTACGTTTAACGTTAATATTAGCTACAATCTCTTTTTACAGCACTATTCTGGTGCGGCGAGTAGTGTGGTGGTATTAACCGATGGAGGCTTAAAGCTTCAACTGCCAGCCGTAAGGTTACGTGGTTTTCTCTCTCATGCCGGTGTGGTAGGAAAGTTTCGTATATACGTAAATAACGATAACAAATTTGAGACAATTGAACGTATTTAGAATAATTCCAGCTTAAAATGTCACACCACCAGCATCAAACTCTATACTTATTAGTATAATTATAAGGATGTTGGAGCGTATGTATGACTGCACCCGACAATATCGTCCCCGTTTTACTTGAAAAAGTATATGACTTAATTTCAACTAAAGTACCCCTCCCTCAAAATGCGTTAGTGATGACGCTTGCTAAGCAACTATTAGGTCAACTTGCTGATGACGATCTGTTACAGCGCAATGAATCTGACCTCTATGGTGCGATTTTAAGTTTATGGCAACATCTTGCCATGAATAAACCTGAACATATCTCTGTTAGAGTTTATAACCCCAGTGTGAGTCGCCATGGCTGGAAATCAACCCATACAGTGGTTGAGATAGTAACGCCTGATCAGCCATTTTTAGTTGATTCAGTACGTATGGTATTAGACCGACTCGGTATAACCAGTCATTTGATGCTTAATGGCCCGTATCGGTTTCAGCGTGATAATGATGGAAAGATTGTCAAAGCGTGTAGCGACAAGGGTGAACAGCAAACATTATTTCATATTGAAGTCGATCGTTTACCTACTAATGCTGAAATCGCGCAGTTAAAACGTGAGTTAACCTGTTTATTAAAAGATATTACGCTGGTGGTAAAAGATTGGCAGCCAATGCAACAGAAGTTATTACAAGTTGCCTCTGAATTACACCACCATGATTTACCGCTTTCTGAGGTGCATTGCCAAGAAGCACTTGAGTTTATTGACTGGCTAACCAAGCATAATTTCACCTTTATGGGCTACCATGCCTATGATCTTAATGTAATAGAAGCAGATTACGAACTGACTCCTGTTAAAAACACTGGCTTAGGATTATTAGCTAAAACCACATCAGCAGCCGCATTTCGATTATCTAGCTTACCTGAATCTGCCCGTATTGAGGCACAAAAACCCGAAGTACTTATTCTGACCAAAAGTAATGGCAAATCCCGCATTCATCGTCCTGCTTATATTGATTATGTGGGAATAAAACGTTTTGATAAGCAAGGTAATATTATTGGTGAGCATCGTTTTATTGGTTTATATGCATCAAGTGCTTACCATCAAACGGTGGATAATATTCCTCTTATTCGTAATCGTGTTAGTCGTATTTTGCAAGCCAGTGGCTATTCAAAAGGGTCATATTCATGGAAAGCGTTAAATAATATTCTCGAAACCTATCCCCGCGATGAGCTTATTCAAGCCAATGAAAATGAAATGTTGGCTGTTGGTATGGGTGTTGTAAGAATGCAAAATCGTGATTTATTGCGGTTATTTATACGACGTGATCCTTTTGGGCGTTTTTTTTCATGTATGGTCTACGTCAGTAAAGAGCGTTATAACACCGAGTTAAGACGAAAAACCCAACAAATATTAAAAGCGTATCTTGGGTCAGAGGAAGATGTTGAATTTACGACTTTTTTTTCTGAAAGCAGATTAGCACGTACGCATTATATTGTGCGGGTTGAAAATAATAATAGTGATATAGATGTTAAGGCGATTGAGCATAACCTTGTTGAGGTCGCATTATTGTGGGAGGACCGATTAACCCATGCGTTAGTGGCTAATCTTGGTGAGAGCAAAGGGATTGCGGTGGCAAAAAATTATATCAATGCCTTTCCTCGATCATATAAAGAACAGATGTTACCAGGTTACGCTGTTGCGGATGTGCTGCAATTAGAGCAATTAAGTGATAGCCATAAATTGGGAATGCTATTTTACCGTCCTCAAGAAGAAGCGACGGATTCTTGTGTTATTAAACTTAAACTTTTCCATCGAATGCAACCAATCTATCTTTCTGATGTAATGCCGATGCTTGAAAACTTAGGATTACGAGTTGTTGGTGAGTCACCATATCAAGTGACGACGGCAAATAATACGGTTTACTGGGTACTTGATTTTTCGATGTTACATAGTCGAAGTGGTGGGATTGATTTAACAGAAGCGAGAGATCGATTTCAAAATGCTTTGGCGTTGATTTGGGAAGGAAAATTAGAGAGTGATGGCTTTAATCGATTAGTGCTTAATGGTGGATTAACTGGACGTGAGGTGACAATCTTACGTTGTTATGCGCGTTATATGCGCCAAGTAGGATTTCCTTTTAGTCAGCAATATATAGAGGAGACGTTAACCAACCATAATGATATTGCATGCGATTTAATAAGGTTGTTTGAGTTACGCTTTAATACAAAATGCAATCATTCTAAGGTGAGTGAGCAACTGGCAGTCGAAAAATTGGAGCAAAAGCTAGATTTAGTCGAAAGCCTTGATAATGATCGTATTCTGCGGCGTTACATTGATATGATTCTAGCAACAGTGCGAACGAATTATTATCAGCAAGATAATCAACATCAACCAAAACATTGTTTAGCGATAAAACTGCGACCGACACATATTCCTGATATACCAGCGCCGATTCCGATGTTTGAAATATTTGTATATGCCCCAGATATTGAGGGAGTGCATTTACGGGCAGGTAAGATAGCCCGTGGCGGGTTACGTTGGTCTGATAGACAAGAAGACTTTAGAACCGAAATATTAGGTTTAGTGAAAGCTCAGCAAGTTAAAAATACCGTCATCGTTCCAGTGGGTGCGAAAGGTGGTTTTGTGTGTAAACGGCAGCTGAAATTAAAAACACGTCAAGACGTTATTGATGAAGGAATGCGTTGTTATAAACATTTTATAGAAGCCTTACTTGATGTTACCGATAATATTATTGATGGCAATGTGATAGCGCCTGTTGATGTGCGTTGCCATGATGATCATGATCCCTATCTGGTGGTTGCTGCCGATAAAGGGACTGCAACGTTCTCTGATTTAGCCAATTCTATTGCAGGTGATTATCAATTTTGGTTAGGTGATGCGTTTGCGTCGGGGGGATCACATGGTTATGACCATAAACAGATGGGGATCACTGCCAAAGGTGGATGGGAATCTGTTAAACGTCATTTTCGTGAATTAGGGATTGATTGCCAAGCAACGTCATTCTCTTGTATCGGTATTGGTGATATGAGTGGTGATGTGTTTGGTAATGGTATGTTACTTTCACCATATACGCGTTTAGTTGCCGCTTTTAATCATCAACATATTTTTATTGATCCAACCCCTGATGAACAGGTTAGTTATCAAGAAAGGCGGCGGTTGTTTGGACTGCCACGTTCGAGTTGGCAAGATTATAATTCAACACTCATTTCTGCTGGTGGCGGCATTTTTTCTCGGCGTAGCAAATCGATAAAACTCACGCCAGAAATAAAAAAAGACTGCAAACGAAAAAGCATAACTGTACCCCTAATGAATTGATTCAATTGATATTACAACTGGATGTTGATTTATTGTGGAATGGCGGTATCGGGACTTATATCAAAGCAGCGTCGGAATCAAATGCAGATGTTGGCGATCGTGCTAATGATGGAGTGCGCATTAATGGCCATCAACTAAAAGCAAAGATTATTGGTGAAGGTGGCAATTTAGGCTTAACCCAATTGGGGCGAATTGAATATGCAACAAAAGGTGGACGGGTTAATTGTGATTTTATCGATAATGTCGGGGGGGTTGATTGTTCTGATAATGAAGTAAACATTAAGATTTTGCTCAATAACCTCGTTGAAGAAGGTGATTTGACTTATAAGCAACGTAATGTGTTACTAGATCAAATGGAAGCGGATGTCAGTCAGCAAGTATTAGATGATGCTTATTTTCAAAGTGAGTCCATTTCAGTGACTCAATATCAACAAACAGCATTATTCAAAGAGCAAATTCGGTTTATTCACCATTTAGAACGGATAGGGAAGTTAGATCGTTGTCTGGAGTATTTACCTGATGATGAAACTTTGGTTGAAAGAGAAAAAGCAGCAATAGGCCTTACTCGACCAGAGTTATCAGTGCTGGTGGCATATGGAAAGATGATCCTTAAACAACAATTAGAAAATGATGATATTGCTAATGATGCTTTTCATCGCAATCAGTTAATAGCCTATTTCCCATCTGCATTACAAAAATATCAGCAACAGATGATCCACCATCCGTTAACCAAAGAAATTATAGCGACAGCTTTAGCAAATCAGATGTCCAATGAAATGGGCTGTAATTTTGTTACACGATTACAAGAGGAAACCGGATCTTCAGTTGTTGATATTGCATCAGCCTACGTTGTTGGTCGTGAAATCTTTCATTTTCCTGATTTATATATAGCTATTAGGCAATTAGATAATCAACTAACGACGGAGACCCAATATGATATGTTGTTTCAGTGTCGGCGAATGTTACGTCGAATAACACGGTGGTTGTTACGTAATCAGGACCGAAAGTTAACGATAGAGCAGCAGATTGGCTTTTATAAACCTTATGTTATTGAGCTACGAAATGACTTAGAACGTTACCTTGTCACTGATGAGGTGAAAGAACATCAACACCAAGCTCAGCAATTAATTAATGTCGGTGTACCTCAAACATTGGCTGACAATATTGTGCGTTTACCCAGTCTATATTGTGCGCTTGATATTGGCCAAATAGCCGATCAGCAGCAACAGACGGTAAGTCATATTGCTCAAGTGTACTTTTTGGTTGGGGTCGATTTATCACTCCATTGGTTTTTGAAACAAATAAATAATCAGCCAGTAGAAAATCATTGGCAAGCATTGGCAAGAGCATCATTTAGAGAAGAGCTCGATTGGCAGCAGCGACAACTAACGGTATCTGTTATTCAATATGTGGCAGCTCAACCACAAGATTGTGTAAGTCAATGGGTCGATGATCATCCTGTTGCTATTAAACGTTGGGAGAGTGTATTAACAGAATTTAAAATAGGAAAGGTACATGAATTTGCTAAATTTGCAGTTGCACTAAGAGAGTTGACCTTATTAAACCTTCACTCTCAGTCTCGTAGCTGAGCATAAATACGTATGGGGTGGTTGCTAAATAGTTAACACCTGTAACTGAAGTGTGTGTAATGTGTTGTGTTGTATGGTTTTTGATACACACCAACGAAAACGTTTGCTTTTTATGGCATTTATTTTAAATAAGGGCGATTTATAACTCATTGTAAATATTAACATAAATTATAAGTATCTGTTTTATTGATAATAATCAAATTAATAGGGATTGTATTTAGCACTATAACTGTGAATAATACCACCCCGTTTATACGGGATTTTTAATGGAGTTATAATGTTATATCGCATCGCACGATCCGCTATTTTCCAGTTGGATGCAGAAAAAGCACACGACCTCGCTATTCAAAACTTTTCTCGCTTTACTGGCACTCCACTTGATCTCTTCTATCGTCAACATGTTCCAGAACGTCCTGTTGAAGTGATGGGTATTAAGTTTAAAAATCCTGTCGGTTTGGCTGCTGGCCTTGATAAAAATGGCGAATGTATTGATGCATTTGGCGCGATGGGATTTGGTTTTGTTGAAGTTGGTACCGTAACCCCACGTCCTCAGTCAGGAAATGATAAGCCACGTTTATTTCGTTTAATTCCAGCAGAGGGTATTATCAACCGTTTTGGTTTTAATAACCTTGGAGTTGATAACCTAGTTGAGAACGTGAAAAAGTCTACGTATGACGGTGTTATTGGTATTAACATCGGTAAAAATAAAGATACGCCAATTGAAAAGGGCGCTGAAGACTATTTAATCTGTATGGAAAAAGTCTATCAGTATGCTGGTTATATTGCGGTGAATATTTCATCACCAAATACTCCGGGATTACGTTCATTACAATATGGTGAAGCTTTAGATGACTTATTAGCACAATTAAAGCAAAAACAAGCAGAGCTTGCCGAAAAGCATGGTAAATATGTTCCACTTGCACTTAAGATCGCCCCAGATCTTGATGATCAAGAAATTGTTCAAGTATGTGAATCACTCATTCGAAATAAGATTGATGGTGTTATTGGTACCAATACTACGCTAGATCGTACGATGGTTGAGGGTATGGATCATTGTGATGAGATGGGAGGCTTAAGTGGCCGTCCATTACAAAACAAGAGTACTGATGTTATTCGTAAAATGGCGATTGCTTTGAATGGCGCACTACCGATTATTGGTGTGGGCGGTATCGATTCAGCAATGGCTGCACGTGAAAAGATTCAAGCCGGTGCCCAATTAGTTCAAGTTTATACCGGATTTATTTATCATGGTCCTCGCTTAGTTAAAGACATTGTTAATGGTCTTTAATATACCTGTATGATGTAAAGTTCATTTTATTGATTAAGCCGAATTGATGATTATTTTCAATTCGGCTTTTTTACACATAAAAATCAAAAATCTCACAAAAATACAGATTTAACGTTAATGTATTTTCAAAAAATTCCTCTTTTAATTTGCCATCGGTGAAGTAAAATTTTGTCTACAATATAGACACATAGTAAGTTAGAGAGGATGTTATGTTAACACCTGATAATTCTTGGTATTGGCAATTTGATACTAAGACAAATACATTAATGCTAGAACTTGGTAGTGAATTATTGTTTTGTGTGTCTATACCAGCAAAGCAATTAACCGTCGAAGCAAGATCTATTTCAAATCAAATCTTCACAGTAGCAGATGTCGCGGCTTACCAAACGTTTAAAGAAGGCATGGTTGATTTACCATTATCAGAAGCACGGAAATCTGAACTAGCTTTAAATGCAGTTGCTGTATATAGGTTTCAAAAACCATTGATGCTAAAAAGTTGGTTTTTTGTACCACAAGTTGGTGTAGATCTCGATTGGGGTGAGGTGGTTATTTTAAAAACGACTGAAGATTATGCGCGGTTTATTATTATAGAAACTGACGGAAATTCAAGTCTCTGCATGTTAGCTGATGTTACTCCAATAAAACTTGATCATGATAAGGAGCTTAATTTTTCAGATACTATTCGAGTTATGAATAATCGCATCTCACCTTATTCAGGATCATTGCCTATGGATCTTGCGTTAGTAGGGTAGGGAGTTACTCTTATGTAGCTCCCTTATTTTGGTTGTTTTCTTAAGTCCATTAGTCTCATCATTTCATTTGTTACTCCTTCTTATATTTTATTGTTGTTCCTTACATCAAAGTAAAAATCCCCACTTAGTTAAGTCATCACACTTTTATATTCGTTACCGTTACGCATCTATTGGTGCTATCTATTTATGTCGGTGGTAGACCCGCCTTACGTAGCAGTTTTATCGTATTAATGTGTTCATTAAATAACGATCTACTACTAGATCTTGCTGGTGGTATTAGATCAAAGCAATGTGATCATGTTCTAAAAAATAGTCATCTTAGTATAAAAAATAACCGTAAATCTTGTGTGAATATGGTGAAAAATGAAGTTTTTGTTGCTGTTAATGTCAAATATAATCAAATAACTTCCTTATTTAATAACAATCGATAATTGACGAATTAAATTTGTCTGAACATATTCCATTTATTCCTTTTGTGTATTTTTGTTTTTATTTTTCTAATTAATTATTGTTTTTTTATTCTTGTTTTTGATAATTTACTTAATCAATACATAAGCTTATTTACTGTTTCTTGTGGTGGTTAATTGGTTTTGTATTAAATTTAAAACTAGGAAATGATACTTTTTGCACTATTGTTCTCTTTTAGAAACTATCTTTATTGCGATGAATTTTTATCCAAATAGGTCAGTGAGAATGTTGATAAGGAATCAAAGGCTGCTTTTTTCACTTAATTCGTGAATTGATTGTGCTAAAAGCGAGGTATTTAATGTGATTTCAGTTATAATTCCACGCAATATTAGTGTGAAAAGAACGCCATGAATCAATATTTAGCGATTACTTCCCGCGGCCTAGAAAACTTGCTTGCGGATGAACTAGAACAATTAGGTGCACAAAACATTCAAGTTGTGCATGCCGGTGTCCGTTTTAAAGCCGATCAAGCTATGGCTTATCGTTGCTGCCTATGGACACGTATTTCCTCTCGAATCATCCAAGTGTTGAGTGAGTTTAATGTCCGTGATGATATGGACTTATACTTAGGCGCAACGGCGATTAATTGGATGAGCCACTTTGATAGCAATACTCGTATTGTGGTTGATTTCAATGGTACTAACCGCGAAATCCGTAATAGCCAATACGGTGCGATGAAAATCAAAGATGCGATTGTTGATCGTTTTACTAAAGCGGATCTGCGTCGTCCAAATATCGATCGTGAAAATCCAGATCTACGTATTCATATGCGACTTTCTGGTGAGAAAGGTATCCTTGGCCTAGATATGGCGGGTAGCGGTTTACACCAACGTGGTTACCGTAGCGAAGCCGGTCGTGCGCCTTTACGTGAAACCCATGCTGCTGCATTAGTGATGAAAAGTGGCTGGACACCAGAAACAGCATTGTTAGATCCAATGTGTGGTTCTGGTACGTTAGTGATTGAAGCCGCTATGATGGCAGCCGAAATTGCACCAGGCCTTAAACGTAAGCGTTGGGGCTTTGAGTCAATTAAAGACTTTGATAAAGAAGCATGGTTAGAAATTCATGCAGAAGCGACAGTGAAAGCGCGTCGTGGTCCATCAAAAGTAACGACCAAGTTCTTTGGTCGTGAAATGGATCAACGTGTATTAGCCATCGCTCGTGATAACGCTGGTCGTGCAGGTGTGAAGAGTCTGATTGACTTTGCATACGGTGATGCAACACAACTGATTCGTCCTGAAGGTTTTGATACAGGTATCATTCTTTGTAACCCTCCTTACGGTGAGCGTTTAGGTACAACATCTGAACTTATCTCGTTATACAAAGAGTTTGGTAACCGTTTAAAGCTGGCTTTTGAAGGTTCAGTTGCAGCTATCTACTCTGGTTCAAATGAATTGCTAAGTTGTATGCGTATGCGTGCAGACAAACAATTTAAATTAAGTAACGGTGCATTAGATTGTGTACTGAAAACATACTTAATTACAGCTGGTAGTGTTAAGAAAGAAGACGGCGAAAAAGAAGGCGTTATTGTTCAAGAAGACGTAGCACCAGATTTTGCTAACCGCTTGAAGAAGAATATTGCCAAGTTAGGTAAGTGGGCTAAGCGTGAGGGCGTAGAGTGTTACCGTATTTATGATGCGGATCTTCCTAACTACAATGCTGCTATCGATAAATACAATGATTACCTTATCATTCAAGAATACGCGGCACCAAAGACGGTTTCAGAAGAAACAGCCCGTCGTCGTATTATGGATGTATTACGTGCGACGATTGAAGTAACAGGTGTTGAGCCAAATAAAGTTATTTTAAAAGTACGTGAGCGTCAAAAAGGCCGTAATCAATATCAAAAGCTATCAAGTGCAGAACGTCACATGACAGTGGATGAATACGGTATTAAATTTAAAGTGAATCTTTATGATTACCTTGATACTGGTTTATTCTTAGATCACCGTATTACACGTCGTATGCTAGGTAAAATGGCAGCAGGGAAAGATTTCCTTAACTTATTTGCTTACACCGGCTCGGCAACGGTTCATGCAGCAGTCGGCGGTGCTAAGTCGACAACAACGGTTGATATGTCAAATACGTACTTGCGTTGGGCTCAAGAGAACATGGAGCTTAATAATCAAGTAGGTAATCAACATGAGTTTGTTCAAGCTGACTGTTTACAATGGTTACAAGAAGTTGATGATACGTTTGATCTGATTTTTATCGATCCACCAACGTTCTCAAACTCTAAGCGTATGAAGCAGACATTTGACATTGAACGTGATCACATCATGTTGATGGAAAATCTAAAGCGTATGCTACGTCCAGATGGACAAATTGTATTTTCGAACAATAAGCGTCATTTCAAGATGGATCTTGAGAAATTAACTGAACTTGGTCTACACGCTAAGAATATTTCAGATAAGACATTACCACTTGATTTCGCTAAGAATAAGCAAATCCATAACTGTTGGATTATTACCCACAAGGAAGACTAAGTGTTAATCACACTTTATAGCACACAAGGATGTCATCTCTGCGAGCAAGCTTATAGTTTGCTGGTGGAGATGGGGGTGCAGCATCAAGTAAGCATCGTTGATATTGCCTTTGACGATGCATTATTCTCTCGTTACGGTGTAACAATACCCGTACTCTCAATTTCAAATCATGATGATCACACTATTTCAAAGCCAGAACTACATTGGCCGTTTGATCGAAATAGGATAGCAGCATGGTTAATTACTAATGAGCTTGGTTAAAAAAGATGGCACTAATTAAAATCAGTAACGCCCAACTGGCCTATGGCGATCATGCTTTACTTGATAAAGCAGAATTTCTTCTTCATTCTCATGAACGTGTTTGTCTTGTTGGTCGTAATGGCGCAGGTAAATCGACATTAATGAAAGTGATTGCTGGTGAGGTATTACTTGATGACGGTAGTATTCAACGTCAAAACGAGCTAGTAGTTTCACGCTTAGAACAAGATCCACCACGTAATGCTGAAGGTTCTGTATTTGATTATGTTGCAGAAGGCCTTGCTGATGCTGGTCGTGTATTGCGTGAATATCATCACCAGTTAGATTTGGTAACAGAAGATCCTAGTGAAGCAAACATTAATAAGTTAGCACGTATTCAAGAACAAGTTGATCATCATAATGGTTGGCAGCTTGATACACGTATTGCCGCAGTACTAGAAAGTTTAAAACTAGAACCACATACTTTATTAACCGACCTGTCTGGTGGTTGGCAACGTAAAGCAGCACTTGCGCGTGCGCTTGTATGTGATCCTGATATTCTATTATTGGATGAGCCGACGAACCACCTTGACGTGACGACCATTGAATGGCTAGAAGGTTTCCTTAAAGATTTCCGTGGTTCAATTATCTTTATTTCTCACGACCGTGCATTCATTCGTTCAATGGCGACTCGTATTATCGACTTAGATCGTGGTCAATTAGTGTCTTTCCCTGGTGACTATGAAGGTTACTTAGAAGCGAAAGCTGAATTACTTCGCGTAGAAGAAGAACAAAACGCGTTATTTGATAAGAAACTGGCACAAGAAGAAGTCTGGATCCGTCAAGGTATCAAAGCTCGTCGTACCCGTAATGAAGGTCGCGTACGTGCACTTAAAGCATTACGTAATGAACGCAGTGAGCGTCGTGACGTTGTCGGTAAGGCTGATATGCAGCTACAAGATGCTAACCGTTCAGGTAAGATTGTCTTTGAGGCTAAAAATATCGGTTATAGTTACGGTGATAAGCAAATCGTTAAAGACTTTAGCTTTAATGTTATGCGTGGCGATCGTATTGCATTAATTGGTCCTAACGGTTGTGGTAAGAGTACGCTGATTAAAGTGATGCTTGATAAATTACAAGCAACAGAAGGTGACTTCCATTGTGGTACTAAATTAGAAGTAGCTTACTTTGACCAATACCGTGAAATTCTAGATCCAGAGAAAACGGTAATGGATAACCTTGCTGACGGTAAGCAAGAAGTAACTATTAACGGTAAAACACGTCATGCGTTAGGTTATTTACAGGATTTCTTATTCCACCCACGTCGTGCTCGTACTCCGGTTAAAGCGCTATCGGGCGGTGAGAAAAACCGTTTATTATTGGCGAAATTGTTCCTTAAACCTAATAATTTATTGGTACTCGATGAACCAACAAACGATTTAGATATCGAAACATTGGAACTTTTAGAAGATATTCTTGCCAATTATCAAGGGACATTACTTTTAGTAAGTCACGATCGTCAATTTGTTGATAATACTGTGACTACAAGCTGGATTTTTGAAGGTAATGGCGTTGTTAACGAATACATTGGCGGTTACCATGATGCTCAATCTCAGCGCGCTAATTCTTATGCCAATCAAGCAAAAGAGCAGGCTGCTCAAATTGAATTAGCAAAAAAGAAAAAAGCTGATCAAGAACAGAAACAGCAACAAGCGACACCTAAACGTGCAGGTAAGAAGTTATCTTTTACACTTCAACATGAGCTAGCTGCTTTACCGCAAAAAATTGAAGACTTAGAAAATGAAATCGCAAAATTGCAGGAACAAGTTAATGATCCTGCGTTCTTCTCGGATCCGAAGAATGATACTCAAGCGACACTAACAGCTTTAGCCAAGTTAGAACAAGAGTTTGAAGTAGCATTTGAACGATGGGAAGAGCTGGACGCGATGTAAAGGAACCCTAATGCCAAATAAGATTTTAAAGCTTTCTACACTTGCGATTTTAATTGCTGGTGCTTCACAAGCCAATGCTGCTGTGTATACGGTTGTACCTGTTGATCAGAATAGTACATTAAAGGATCTGCCTTATTTTGATAATGCGCAATCTGGTGCTCCACTTGTATATTCAAGTACAGGCATTCAAGACTCAGGTACTGATGCAAGTTGTTTTACAGCAGATTGTACAACTGAAGCGTATAACGTGACGAGTAAAGCAAGTCGTGGTTCAGAAGGTACACCGATTGCAGATACCACGCCGTATAATCAAAATAGCCAAGACATAACAACGCAATCTCAATTACGCTACTATTGTGAAAACAATCTTGGTTATGGGATTTGTGATTCATGGGCCGACAATCAGTTTTTTGGACGTGATTATTCTGAAGATGATGTATGGAATGGTCAAGGTTTAGGTGGCTTACAGAAAAAACAAGCAGCTTGGATTAATGGCTACCATTCTAATACTCAAGGTTTAGTTGATGGCATACCAACTACTTCATTTGCATCTACGATTGCTGGGTATGATGGCACGCAAAAAGAGAATCTAGGTTCAATTGTTGCAAATACCACAGATAGTATTGTTAAAGGTGCTGTAGGTACTGATTTTGTTTATGGTATTACATCATCGGCATTATTTGAAAATGCCACGGGTAAGCCAAGAGCATTTAGCAAACGTGGTTTTGTTAATGTAAATGATAAATCTGTTCAATTAGCGCCTGTAACGACATCGAATGAACTTGTTTCAAATATGGGACAAACTCAAGCGAATGCTGCTGTTGCTATGAAGGACGGTAATCTACTTGTTGTTGGTTCATCATCTTATGCGCCAAGCTTTTATGCTCAAGATCGCGATGGTAAATTCCGTGAAGATACGAATAAATTACCAAACGTTGATGATATATTAAAAGATAGCTCAAAAGGTTTAGATTTTAACAAACTTAAGCAGTGTGCGATTAGTCCATCTAATAATCTATACGTTAATTGGGAATGTCAATTTAGTACATTTGCTAACGAAGCTGCATTTTGGATCGTTGATGCTAATGGTAGCAAGACATCGATAGCTGCAAGTGCAATTACGGCAGGTAGTGGTGATAATCGTGCGGGTTTAGCTGTAATTGATAAAGACAATGAAGCGTTATCATTCCAAGCATCGGCACAAGCAGTTGCACTAAAGGGTGACGACACTCCAATTGCTGTAGGTTACTCTACTGCAGATGTCAGAGATGACTTCTATGCAATGCAAGCGACTTACTTCACTCCTAAGGATAGTAGTTTAGCGTCATGGACTGCGACACCTATTCCTGGTTTGAATATTAAACCAGGAGATGATCGTGATTTTACTTACACGATGGCAAATGGTGTTAATAGTAGTTCTGTGATTGTTGGTGATGCAAAAGGTAATGGTACAAAGCCACAACGTGCATTTATCTATCAAGTAGGTCAGGGCGATGCTAAGTTCTTTGATCAATTAGCACCTTCACTGTTCTTTAAAGACTCAAACAGTAACGCGGCTGCGATCAATAATAATGGTCAAGTTGTCGGTTGGGTTGATGCAGAAGCAAGTAACGGTGCTGAAGCGCGTCATCGTGCTTTTACTTATATCAATGGTACAGCTCAAGGTCCGTTAACGACTGGTGGAGCTTGGATGCTTGATGATTTAACCAATGATGGCGGTGCTGCTAACTCTGTTGCTAACTCATACCGTATTATGAATGCAACTGGTATTAATAATGCTGGCGTGATTTCAGCTACAGCGTTCTATTGTGCTGGTGGTTATGAGAATTTAAGTCAACTTGCATCTTGTAATGGTGATGAGCAACAGGTTGTTGTTAAGTTAGTACCTAAAAATACTGATGCAGTTATTCAACCCCGTGCAAAAGATGAAGATCAACCTTATAAGCGCTCAGGCGGTTCTCTAGGCATTTTAGCTTTGACAGCACTTGGCTTTATTGGTTTCAGAAGAAGAAAATAATTTATTAATTAAATTGTTTATTTGCAACGGGCTCACAAATTGTGAGCCCGTTTTGTTTTTAGGCTTGATCAATCTCGAAATTTGACCCATTTTTAATAAAGGAGTTATCACACTCCTGCATTACTTTATTGTAATGAAAGTACCAAACAGATAAGGAATGAGGATCGAACTATGAAGAGACAAAAGCGGGATCGTTTAGAACGCGCACAAGCTCGAGGTTATCAAGCCGGTTTGAATGGCCGTTCTACAGATGATTGTCCGTACAACGGTACAGACGCCCGTACGAATTGGTTAGGCGGTTGGCGAGACGCAAGAGAGGAAATGCAACAAGGTCTCTATAAATAAGATAACCTCCCTCATGGTTAACCTTTCTGATGCCCCTTAGGAGAAGGGGCTTTTTATTGTATAAAAAGTGATGATTGCCATCATATTTATAAGTTAAGGTTTGTTTACCCTTTGTGAAATGCAATCTTATACTTTTTTTCTTGGTTGAGATTGCTAGGTAAGATGGCAATTGTTAAAAAACAGCCATGTTTATATTTCGCGGCGTTTGCTGGTGGACATATAAATATGAGATAAAAAAAAGCTCTGAAGCAGGCTTCAGAGCTTGGGAATTTAAACTGGAAAAAACTTAAAAGTTGTCGGTATCTTTAAACAGACCTACTTTAAGATCTTTAGCGACGTAGATTTCTTTACCGTCAACAAGTACGCGGCCATCAGCAACGCCCATAATAAGCTTACGGTTGATAACACGTTTAAGTTGAATATCGTAAGTTACTTTTTTCGCTGTTGGTAATACTTGACCAGTGAATTTAACCTCACCTACACCGAGTGCACGACCTTTGCCTTCGCCACCTGACCAGCCTAGGAAGAAACCAACAAGTTGCCACATTGCATCAAGACCAAGGCAACCAGGCATAACTGGATCACCAATGAAATGGCAGTTGAAGAACCATAGATCAGGATTGATATCTAATTCCGCATGGATAAATCCTTTGCCGTGGTCTCCACCTTCAGCAGAGATATTAACAACACGGTCAATCATCAGCATATTATCTACTGGTAGTGATGGAAATTCAGGACCGTATAGCTCGCTTTTACCACATGCAACTAGTTCTTCGTGTGTATAAGAATTCTGGCGTGTCATTAGAATCGTTTACTCCTTCAAAAGTATGCTAGCAATTTAGCTTACACGTGTAAGCTAAACAACTCGGATCAGTTCTGGCCCAACCAGTTAGAAATGGCAAATTTAATTCGATTAACAATACCAACTTCGTTAGAAAGATCACCATGATGGAAAAAATCAATACGCTCTTCAATTAAAGAGAGGATAGTTTCATCTTCTTCATTTTCACTACGGAAAGGTTTGTTAGTAAGAAGAGGAATTGCTTCATCAACATTATTTACAGCCCATACGTGGAATTGTTTTGCTTTAATTGCTTCAATCACTTCATCATTTAAACACAAGCTTGATAGATTGGTGTGCGGTAAAATAACGCCTTGATTGCCAGTAAGGCCTCGATGAACACAAACCTTATAGAAACCTTCAATCTTCTGATTAATACCGCCAACCGCTTGTACACGACCGAATTGATCTACTGCACCTGTAACAGCAACCTCTTGATTGATAGGTTGTGATGATAATGCTGACATAAGGGCACAAAGTTCAGCAAGAGATGCACTGTCACCATCGACTTCAGAATATGATTGTTCAAAAACAATAGATGCCGAATAGGGAAGCGCTTGGTCTAAATCAAGCGCTGTAGCAACAAAGGCTTGCATAATCATCATGCCTTTTGCGTGAATGTTTCCGCCAAGTTCAACTTTGCGTTCAACATCAGCAATATCGCCATCACCAAAGTGAACCACACAAGAAATACGAGCAGGTTCGCCATAAGCACTAGGATGGCCAGGCATTTCAACGACGGTTAAGCCATTTACTTGTCCTACTTCTTCACCTTCAGTTGCGATTAAAACTTGGCCGTGATGGATATCTGCAATTGCACGCTCAGGTAAGTATGACTCTCGATATTCTTTTGCTCTTAGTGAGGCTTTAATGTGCAGTGCAGTGATTGGATCGCCTTCAGACTCTACAGCGGCTTCTGATAACAAATTCAAATGCCATAATGGGCATAATGGCAATCGTGTTTGATCTTCAGCATGTCGAGCACCTGCCTGCAATACAGCGTGAATTGCATCAGAATCAGCAAGTGGTGGTAAACCATATTGATGGGTAATGCCTTTAATATAGCTCAAGTAATCTGTTAGCGTTGCTTCGTTTAACAATAAATCTTGTTCAAACTCACCATACATTGCCAAGCCGTCACTTAAATCAGGTTCTGCAGTATCAAGTTCAGCCATCAGATAACGCTCACCAATGATCACAAGCTTCACATTAACGCTTTCTGGTGCTGGTAGGTTATAAAGGTGCTTATTTGATATTGGACGCCATTCAAGCTGGCCATTCGTTAGTACATTTTTTAATTGTGGCCATAAGCTTGGATCACTTAAAATAGCAGTAATCGATAAAACAAGATAACCGTTATGTGCTTGATGTAAGAGGCCATGTTTTAATTGAGATTGCGTTTCACCGCTTTTAGCTGGGTAGACTGCGCCAAAAAGCTTTTCATGAGTGACGTTGTCACCTGCAATGATAATCGGCTGTGTTACATTATTTTCATTATTATTACTTGATTTGTTAATGCTTTTTTTTAGCAATTCAATAATGTAATCACGATATAAGGTGTTATCAGAAGCCGTAATGCGTAGAATGCGTGGCTGTAAATTCATCGCGGTGAAGCGGCGTACTGCATCTGATAGGCGAGATTGGAGAATGCCAACCAGAGTAGGGTTTAAATCATCATATTGATCTAAAACGTGCTGATATGGGCTGTAATCAGGAAACATGTTACGCCAAGATTCTTCATGCATAAATTTATGATTTCTATTGTTACTGTGAAAAGATGTGCAGTATAAAGCAATCAAAGGGCTCATAATAGACACTTATCGTCTATATTTAAATTTCAATATTAAGGTGATTTAATATTTAGCGAAGAGATTGTTATTTTACCTCTATAGAGTTACACTGTAACATCCAGTCTAAATAGTTTGAGAACTATCAATCCTATGAAATATCAGCAACTTGAGAACCTTGAAGCAGGTTGGAAATGGACTTATTTGGTTAAAAAATGGAAAGAAGGAGAGGCAATAACAAGCTTTGTAGATCAAAGTGAAGCGGATGGTGCAATAAAAATATTACTTGATCTTGAGCATGAGCCAACCAAAGTTATCGAGTGGATTGATAATAATATGGCTAGTACTTTAGAGAATAAATTAAAACAAGCTATTCGTGCTAAACGAAAGCGACATTTTAACTCAGAACAGAAACATACAAGAAAGAAATCTATTGACTTAGATTACCGAGTTTGGGAAAAGCTAGCTGAAAAGTCACAAGAGTTAGGTTCAACATTGTCGGATACTATTGAGTATTTGATCAGCGAAAGCTCTCGCACAGAGCAAGCTAGTCAAAAAGAATCTGATTTAAAAAATGATTTTAACCAACAACTTAATTCAGATTCTTTTGAGTAAAATACTTTTTGATTTAGTCGTTGGTACTTCTCTTTCAGTTTAATTTGATTATTAGGGAGTGTGTAATGGAATATGTTCTTTTATTAGCTATTGTGGTTGTTTTTCTTGTGTTTAAGGATCGCCCTATAATGGTGCTCGAGTTTAAAGATGGCGAACTCATTAAGTCAAAAGGACAAGTACCAACGGGATTTCAAAAATCTTGTCAAGAAATCGCACATAAAGAACCATTTTCTGGGCGAATTAAAGTATATAAAACACGATTTGCGACTAAATTTGATTTTTCAAAAACAATTCCAAATAAAGTAAAACAACGTATAAAAAATGTTTTTCCGCACAATACACCAACATCAAAACGTGGAAAAAGGGCATAATTAATTTAATAATGAAACGTTACCTATAAAGGTAACGTTTTTATTTATATAAAAGGTCATCAATGATAACACCTTATGCAAAACGATTGGTCAAAGGGGATGATTTACGTAATTCGCTACTAGAGCTTGTTAAAGTAAATGGTATTCAAGCGGGATCATTATTAACAGGTGTCGGATGTTTATCGCATGCTAATATTCGATTAGCTAATGAGAAGAACACGCTTAATATAACTGGCCCCTTAGAGATTATAACATTATCCGGAACATTAACTCCCCAACATATTCATGTTCATATTTCAGTTGCGGATAGGAAAGGGAATGTTTATGGAGGACATCTGATGCCTGGTTGTATTGTTTCTTATACTACTGAACTATGTATGGTCGCGTTTAACAATATGACTTTCTCTCGAGACTATGACCCTCAAACTGGGTTTGAGGAGTTAGTTATAAGTGATAAAACTAATTAGCCCAAGAATAATCATCTTGGGCTATATTATTATCGAATAGATTTTATTAATTCTTCTTTGCTATTAATGAATATCGAAATTTTTTGTTTTAATTCAATAAGTTCATTTTCTGCTTGTTGGCGTCGAATAGTCTCTTTTTCTAATTTTTCACCTATTTCAACGGCTAAATAACCACCTTTAATTAATGCTTTTGTTGTTACGTTTGTTTCTGTCAGAGATTTTAATGCTTCAATCATGTAGTGATGCTGCTCGATATCTCTAATAGTAATAGCCATAAATACTCCTAATTGAATACTAATAATATCAATTAGATGGTAATGAGTGAACTATTAATTCTAATGCACTATAACTTTTTATTTCTACTTAAAATAAAAGCCACATTCATGGCTCTTATTATTTAATTAACTATTCTTTTGCCTAATAACACATTAGGTGCGTTATTATTACTACAAAAATAAGTAGAACCTGATATATAAATAGCGCTACCTGTACGCAGTGAATCAATAAAAAAACTATTAAACATTAGCTGAGAGTTATTTTTACCAATATGCTCAAAACCTAATAAATAATAATGGTTTTGAAAACGTAAAAATAAGCCATCAAAGCGGCTAGGGTAAGCATCTTTTCCATTAGGTAAAAATGAAATCGATGCATGCCCGTCATTCAATTTTATTTTCAATATTTCTTTTAATTCAATAGTATTCTTTACTGAGAATTCATATGAAGCTTTGGTATTAACAGAGCTTATTATTGCCTGTATCATTAAAAATACAAGAGCACTAACAATACCAATAAGCGCTTTATTTAACACTACAAATTTCCTGCTTAATAGTAGATGAGTAATTAATAAATTGACCATTACTTACACTAAATAATTGGTAGTAATTACATGATTTACTAATAGGGAACGCATACCATCTACTTATGCTACTATTGTCATTCTGTAAAATAGCATTTTGTACTGGTTTTGGTAAATCAACACCATTATAAATAACCGGTAACCCTTCAACAGAAGTCGTATCCATGAAAAACAGGAAACGATAACAAATTATTAACGTTGTAAAGAAAAATATTATTCCTACAATAATTTCAAACAAGTTAATATTACATTTGGGTGGCACCACATCTGTTTTTACTTTATTTGATAAGCTTAACGGCTCTTTATTTTCTACTTCTTCTTTAAAAATAATTGGTTGTACATCACTCTCATCACAAATAATATCATTATTTTTAGGAGGGTGAGAACCATCATCAATAAGCGCTGATTGTCTAATACAATAACCCAGCTTTGGCTCTGTAGTTATTATTTTATGCTCACCGATTTTTGCAAAAGCAGTTCGTAAGTTTTTGATTGCGACAGTTAAAGAATTGTTAGTCACAACTTTTCCTTGCCAGCAGTCAGTTAATAATACTTCTCTATATATTGTATTATTCGCTTTTTCAGCAAGAAGAGTAAAAATTAAGGTTTCTGATCGTGAGGCTTTAATAAAAGCACCATCACTAATTCGAGTTATGGTTCTACGTGCAAAATCAACATCGAAACGCCCAATACGTTTACAATCGTCGTTTACTTCATC
This sequence comes from Photobacterium aquimaris, assembly GCF_002954455.1. Lineage (GTDB taxonomy): Bacteria > Pseudomonadota > Gammaproteobacteria > Enterobacterales > Vibrionaceae > Photobacterium > Photobacterium aquimaris. The sequence continues at coordinate 1,226,170 of NZ_MSCC01000001.1, read as the reverse complement.
GTTCATTATTATTCTTATCTATCAGTTTTAGCTATAAATCGATAGCCAAATTGTCATCAAATACACCATACCGAAATGGATAAAGCGTCTTAGTATTTTATACAAAACAGCTAAATATGCAATTGTGAAACAAGTATAACTAACATAAAATCGATATTAACACGATAGTTTGAATGATTTTCAGGAGTAATATTTAAGCCATCTATACCTTATTGTCTAGCTTTTAAGTATTAAGGTGTTATTTATTGATATTAGGAATACAAGATAGTTGATGGAGAAACAAACAAAACTAGAGATAGAAATGAAGAATAAGGTAGGTGGAAGTAGAAGTTTTTTTTACTGCGTGTGTGTAAATCCATATTTGCAATAACCATATTGGATTTTATCGATTCGCATAATGGTCGATGCATGTCTTTAGGATATTGAGCATCTTTAGCAAAACGTTGGTTAAAATCAGTGATAAAGTCGGGGAGTCACGCATTAGCTTGTTCAATATTATCAATGTGTTGTAAACGTATTTCTTTGACTAAGCGATCTTGTAAGGTTTTGGCATCTCGTTCTGTTTCGCTAAAGTGTAAGTTCATCAGTTTGCCGGTGGCATCATCAATGAAAACCAACAAACAACATTTGTTACTGCGGCCTTCAAACCAATCATGATGTGAGCCATCTATCTGAATTAACTCACCATAACAATCACGGCGATGACGCGGTTGATAAACACGAGGCTTACGTTTGAAATGTGGTACCCAAAGGCCATCTGCGATCATCCATTGACGTAAAGTTTCTAATCCAATTTTAATGCCGTGACGTTCAATCAGTTTTTCACGCGCTAACGTGGGTCCGAAGTCTGAGTAATATTCGTGGATGAGATTTAAACATTGATGTCGTATATCAGCATTAATTTTATTGCCTAGTGATTGTCCGCGACGCAGCACCAAGATCTCGATAGCGTGTTATTAATCGTTGAACCTGACGAACACTGACATTAAGAAGCTGAGCAGCATCTTTGCGTCTGATCCGTTTTTCGCAAACATCACGAATTGTACCTAAGCGAAATATCTCTTTGTCATTCATGGTCACCAACATATTTTGTTTAACTCACATTGATCAGTAGATACTGATCACTATAGAAAAACAGGACATTTTAGCTTTGCAAAAAAGAGACACTTTACCTTGGGAGCTACATCATTATTCCCCGATTAAAATGTCTCCTTTTAAGGTGGTTCATTGTGGTGAAATTGGGGTTATAGAGTAGGGAAGTCACGGCTTTTTTCTGGTGCTGGGTTTATGTTCAGGGTGAACTAACACAGGATTGATGGCTTCAAGTTGACGGATTACTCGCTGTTGGGCGGTTCGTTTGGGGGCTTTTTTACTGCGACTACGTGTTTGTTGTTGGTCATATTGTTGCTGTTTCGCCTGGGCAAATTTCAATACTGCGCCCAAACGTTTATTATCGATCACCTGACCTTGGTCAACATCTTCGAGCTTATCAAATACTTTAAATTCTAATTTACGATGTCCGTATTGAATGGCAATGGTGCCATCTGGGCGATCTAGAACTTTAACAATTTGATGCACAAGTCGTTGATTTTCTTCGGTTGGATCAATTAAATAAATAACTTTGTCATATTGAAATGTCAGTGACTTTGATAATTTTCTTGGCTCTTGCCACGCAAAAATATCGTGTAATTCATCTGTCGATTCACGTAATGGCCGATGCATATCTTTAGGATATTGAGCAGCTTTGGCAAAACGTTGGTTAAAATCAAGGATAAAGTCGGGGAGCCACGGATTAGCTTTTTCAATATTATCAATGTGTTGTAAACGCATTTCTTTGACTAAGCGATCTTGTAAGGTCTTGTTGGCACGTTCAACACGACCTTTGGCTTGAGAGCTGTTGGCGCAAATCAATTCAATGTTTAAGTCATGTAAAACACGACCAAACTGAGTCACACGGTTGGTTTTCGCATCCCGTTTACGACATGAAATACCGCATGCCGATCACTGTAAAAAGCAGTGGGTTTGCCATGATGTTCAACATATTCACGCGTGGCAACCATGTAATCAAACGCAGATTCTGTTTCGCTAAAACGTAAGTTCATCAGTTTGCCGGTGGCATCATCAATGAAAACCAACAAACAACATTTGTTACTGCGGCCTTCAAACCAATCATGATGTGAGCCATCTATCTGAATTAATTCACCATAACAATCGCGTCGATGTCGCGGTTGATAAACACGAGGCTTACGTTTGAAATGTGGTACCCAAAGGCCATCTGCGATCATCCATTGACGTAAGGTTTCTAATCCAATTTTAATGCCGTGACGTTCAATCAATTTTTCACGCGCCAATGTGGGTCCGAAGTCCGCGTAATATTCGTGGATCAGGTTTAAAATACGCAGCCTAAGATTATCATCATAACGATGATTACTTGGCACGCCGCGTTGTTGTGAAAGTAATCCGCCAGCACCGAACTGAGTAAAGCGTTTTACTAATCGTGATACTTGACGACAGCTCAAGTTCAGTCGGCGAGCAGCTTCAACACCAGTTATTTGTTTATCACAAACATCTTGAATAATTTTGATTCGGCTTAATTCATTTTCAGTCATAGTGAGCAACATTTATTGATTCCAGTTCATAGCAAAACCTATGATCTGAAGATAGTTCAACATGACATTTCTAACGGGTTAAAACCGGACATTTCTAAATGGGACTTACAACCAAAGTGCGCATTATGTATATTATGTTAAATAGAGTATTGGGTTACAAGATACATGACCTAGATTATCTAAACTGATGCCTTCGTTACCTCCCCTTTAACTATAGACCTATTAGTAACTATACCTATTTAACAGTATTAGCTATTTACCATAAAATATGGTAATTAACATCTAATTTAAATACTGCCGCACAATTCATTTTGCTTGGTACTTAAATTAGATGTTAATTACTAATAGATCAAAACTGCCTTTACGACAGTTTTGATTATCTTTCTACTTTGAATATTTGATTCTATGCATGAAACATTTAATGAGTCATTGATTGGTTTTGGTACTTAATAAGCATTTTATCTAATTCTTCAGGCCGTATTGGCTTAGCTAAAAATCCATTCATTCCTGCTTGCTGGTACATAATTTGATCATTTTGCATGGCATTTGCAGTTAATGCTACGATTGGTGTATCAATATTGAGCTTTCTGATGTATTTAGTTGCTTCCAAACCATCTAAAACTGGCATTGATATGTCCATTAATACTAAATCAAACAGTTTGTGACACTGTAACAGTTTTAAAACTGCCTCTTCGCCGTGATTAGTTATAGTAACTTTGTGTCCTCGCCGCTCTAACATTAGCTTAGCAACAAGCTGGTTTGTTGGACTATCTTCTGCAAGTAATATATTCAGCGAATGAGTTAATTTAGTCGGTTTTATTTCTATTAGCTGTTCTTTTTTAATTATTGCTGGTTGAATTGGAATTCTTATCGTAAAGCAACTACCGGCGCCAAGCTCACTCTTAATTGAAATGTTGCCTTTCATTTTTTTAATCAGTAGTTGGCTGATTGTTAGACCTAAACCGGTACCACCATACTTACGTGTAATGCTACCATCAGCTTGATGAAATGGATTAAAGAGACTGTTCAGAGCATCATTAGCAATACCAATTCCAGTATCAAACACCGATACTTCAATATCATTCTCAACTTTAGTTGCTACAATTTTAACTGAGCCTACATTTGTAAACTTAATCGCATTACCAATAAGGTTAAACATGATTTGGATGATACGGTTTTTATCAGCATAAATATACTCAGGAATTGACTCATCAATTTCACACTCTAAAAGTATATTTTTTTTATTAGCTTCTGGCTGAAGCTGATTTTTAACTAAAGTAATACTATCTGAGAAATTAATATTACTATTGAATAACTCAAAACTACCAGACTCAATACGAGACAAGTCAAGAATATCATTGATAATAGTTAGCAATAAATGAGCAGATTGCTCCATTTGCCCCAGCCATTGCTGCTGTTCATTTTCCAAACCTGATGATGACAATAGATCCATTAAACCTAGTACGGCATTTAATGGTGTCCGTATCTCATGGCTCATCATTGCGATAAATTGTGATTTTGCTTTATTTGCTGATTCTGCTTGTTGGCGGGCTTGTTGTAGATCAAATAATCTTTTTTTTCGAATACTTATATTTTTTGCAGTACCACGATAACCAAGTAGTAATCCTCGCTTATTGTAATAAGGCGTACCACTAAAGCTTAACCATTGTTCTTTACCATCAATGACTAATTGCCATTCAAGATCTTCAAACGACTGATCTTTTTGTAACTGTTCACAGAATTGTTGTTTAAAATCGTCATGGCCATCAAAGATATCCATGATATTATCTTTATCTATTAAGTGGTTAGCTACATGCGATGCGGATATATAGCTAAAATTATAATCAGTATCTATTTCCCAGAACCAATCGCCAACTGTACGTGCAAAATCTTTAAAGCGCTGTTGGCTATATGTAAGTTCTTGTGTGCGTACTGTAACTAATGATTGTAGTCGCTCTCGATAATCAATATCTATGATGGCTCGTTCAAGTAACGGCCTGAATCGATTTAAAACTCGTCGACAACTAGAAGTAAAATGACCTTTTTCTGAGCTCATCAGAATGATCATAGCATCCCCTGAGCTGATTTTTACACCTGTGATTAAACTTGAATTACAAATGGTTAATAGTTCATGGCTTTTATTTTTAAATTCTTCAACATCTTTAGGAGAATATAAAGCGATACATTCACCATTAATACAGCGATTAAAAGTGCTACCTACTTGCCAATAATTAAAATCCAGATTAGTAACAGTACTCATTAGCACATGTAAATCTGATGCTTCGTCATCACGAGTTAAAACAATCGCATTATCAAATGCAATGAACTTTCTTAGTACAGCTAATAAACTATTAAATACCTGTCGTTTATTATTTGCACCCGCCATTGCGGAAACGCCTTCAAGAATTGCGGCATTTTCTATCCGTAATTGATTTTCTCGTTCTTGACTACGCTGAAGGTCTAATAACGTTTCCTGCAGTTTTTCTGAATCAAAGCCAATCATAATTATTAGTCCCTATGAAAAACAACAGCTGAAATCATTAAATTACCATGTGCATTTTCACCAGTGACAAACTGCCCTTGCTCACCAAATGTGAATGGGCAAACAAAGGATTTATCATGCATTGCTATTTTCATAAATAATGCAACTTCTTCCATTCGTTGTTGAACTTTAAGCATACAGCCTGCGCAATAAATCGCGAGCCCACCGATTGGATTTAATTTGATTCCGTTTGTTGCAGTAACAACGCGTCCAGCTCGAGTTATTAAGCGTTCATTGGTACCTGTCATAAAGTATAAACGCTCACCTTCGATAATAGAGGCAAACATTTTTAAACCATTCGTTTTTGTCACCATCAACGGATGAGCTAATTTAAAATAAGGTAAATCATGAATTTCTCCGACCAAACGACCAAGAGGATTTAAACTACTTTCATTAATGATGCTGCTATTTGCTTCAAATTTTTGCTGAATCCATTGTTGATAAATATCAGCAGCAGGTTGATGATTTAATTCAATTAACTCACGACCTTGTACTTTTGTTGCGATTGCTGAGTATGAAGTTGCAGCATAACCTGAGTGAAAAGAAAAACTTACCTCACAATTAGGATAAAAAACAGCAATACCTATGCCCTGTTGAGTTTGTTGTTCATGATTGAAAATTCGCCATTTACCCTGAACATGATCATCAGCAGCACTACCACCTATGATAGCTATATTTTTTCCAACGACATCTTCGATCCCTCTAATGACTTCTTCTTCACATCCTGGCGTAGCGTGCAGCAATATTAATGTTGGTGCTTCACCAAGGCGACCACTATTGTTAATTGCTTTAAGTATTGCTTGGCGAGCAATATCAAATATAGAACCATTAGAAGAAACAATTGATGTACCATAAGCACCAACAATATCATTTATCGCCCAAAGAGCGACACCTCGTCCATTAATATAACCGTCTTCAGTCATAAATCCCTGACAAGATGAACATGCAAGAAAAGGAGTATTTGGGTAGTATTTATTTAATGTTAATTGTAATACGTCGTAATCGTAATCTTCTGAAAAATATAACAAAAGTAATGATGGTGGTGCTATCTTCTTGTCTAATTTGTTAATTGCGTCAACAATCGCATCATGAGAGTTATTTAACACTGAAAAGCTTGTTGCAATATCCATAGCCATATCTTTTTAATTTTTCCTTATAATAATCATTTTTCTTAATATGATCAGTAAGCAAATCATTTTTAATTATTCTTTTTTATCTTATTATTAAGAATTAACTTATTATCACCCATCATAGTACACATAATAGACTCAAGGAGTGTTATGTCACATTCAATTGTTCAAAATGTTATATTAGTTACGGGCGGTGCAAAAGGCATAGGCAAAGGTATTTGTCAGTATTTATCAAAAAAAATAACATTGTTATAGCCATAGATATTGATATTGATTCTGGATATCAACTGGTTGCTGATAATCCAAAAATACGATTCTGGCCAGCAGATGTAACTAATAGAAAAGATATAACAGCAATTGTTAATGAGATAACGTTACAATTTGGCCGACTCGATGGGCTTATCAATAATGCCGCAATAGCCAACCCTTATAATACACCATTAGATTCTTTATCATTGGATGAGTGGCAACGAATTATAGATATTAACTTAACGGCTCCTTTAATGATCACCCAGCAATGTTTACCATTGCTAAAAATATCAAAAGGTAATGTTGTTAATATATCTTCAACGCGTGCATTACAATCTGAGGCAAATACAGAAGCTTACAGTGCTACAAAAGGTGGGATTGTCTCTTTAACTCACGCTTTAGCTGTCAGCTTAGGACCTGAAATTAAAGTTAATTGTATTTCACCTGGATGGATAAACTCATCAAATGAGATACTGAATAGCATAGATCACCAGCAGCATCTTGTTGGTCGTGTCGGTCATACTGATGATATTGCAGAAATGGTTGAATTTTTAATTTGTAATCAATCTGGATTTATTACGGGACAAAATTTTGTTATTGATGGCGGGATGACAAAAAAAATGATTTATACAGAGTAAAGATTAACTTAGCAAGTTTACTCTGTATTTAATATTCGGCGCAACTAATTGCGCCATTTATCTTATTTAGTTACCGTAAATTCTGAAGTGTAAATATTATTATTTATCTTAATATCAATCGCCCAAGTCATTTTATCAGCAGTGCATTGAGGTACTGTAAATTCACCTAGCCACCCTTCTTTTTGTTGTTTAAATATAACCGGTAATATTCCCATATTCATACTAATGCCATTAACAGTTGCACTAGGGTTTACGGCAATATTACTTATATGCAATTGGAGCGGTATATTTGCTTTAGGATCAAGTGGTAATAACGAAACAGTTACTGGCTTAGTATCAATTGTAAACGTACAGTTTCCAGTATTTAAATTACATACCTTAGCTTGATTTGTTGTTACGGGCGGCTTTTGATACGTTACCGTTCTCCAGATAAATGCAGTAATTAAAACGATCATCAAAACAATAATTTGAATTAATCGTCCTCGCGTTAATTTTTGTGCTGCCATTTTGTCTTTATTCCTGTAATTAGTCTATTCGATAATTAAAAGCGTCATGGTTGATATTAAGTGCTAACCTTATAAGGAGCTAATACTTTTACTATATTAATACATCGGTATATAGCAAGGAATGACTTCAAATAGTATAACATCGCCAGTGCTTCAATGTTGTTATCATTGCGATGAGCCAATCACTTCAGGATCTCAGTTTCAGCTCGAAATCTTAGGCGAACCGAGAAACCTTTGTTGTGCTGGTTGTGAAGCGGTGGCAAAAATAATTGTTGAGAATGATTTAACTGATTATTATCGGCATCGAACTCAAACAGCAAAAAAATCTGATATTGTCCCTTTAAGCTTACAGGCATTAGAATTGTATGATCATCAAGATATTCAAGATGATTTTGTGAATGAAAATGAACAGCACTATAAAGAAATATCACTTTCCGTTGATGGCGTTTCTTGCGCTGCATGCGCGTGGTTAATAGAAAAACAGTTAAAAAAACATACTGGCGTTATCACTATTGAAGTTAATATTACTACCCAACGGGCGTTATTAGTGTGGGATGACTCATGTATAAAATTAAGTCATTTATTGATGGCTATTCATCAATTAGGTTATAAAGCAGCGCCCTTTGAGCTGGATAAGGAAGAGCAACATTATCAGCATACCTTGCGCCATTATCTTTATAAGTTAGGTGTTGCCGGTATTGCGACAATGCAAGTTATGATGTTTGCAGTTGCACTTTATTTTGATGTCTTTGATGAACCTGATAATAGCTTTGGTCATTATTTACGTTGGGTCAGTCTCTTAGTAGCAACTCCAGTTTTATTGTATTCAGCACTGCCTTTCTATCGTAATGCTTGGCGAAATATTAAAACCCTAACATTAGGCATGGATGTTCCGGTATCTATTGCTTTACTGTTTGCTTATGGTGCGAGTTTATACGCAACAATAACAAAACAAGGTGAAGTGTATTTTGAATCAATTTCAATGTTTACATTTTTCCTTTTACTTGGTCGATTTTTAGAAATGCGAGCAAGACGCCATGCTGCTGCCATGAGTGCGAATTTACTTAAATTGATTCCAGCAATGGCTACTTTAGTTTCAGGCAAACGAGTAGCAGCTAAAACACTAAAGATAAGTGACGTTGTCACTGTTCTGCCTGGTGAATATTTACCAGCAGATGGCATTATTGTTCAAGGCTCAACAACTATTGACGAGTCAATGCTAACCGGTGAATCTGTCGCAGTTAAACGTACCATAAATGATACTGTCTTTGCTGGCACAATTAACGGCGACAGCAATATTAACCTAAAGGTCATTCATAACCGTAAAGACGCTTTAATTTCGAAAATTGTTCGTCTTCAAGATCATGCATTATATTCAAAACCAAAAATAGCGTTAGTGGCTGATAATGTCGCGCGTTATTTTGTAGGTGCTATTTTAGTGATTGCTATATCGACATGGTTTTATTGGAATGTCAATCAACCTCAAGATGCATTATGGATAACACTGGCGGTATTAGTTGCCACTTGCCCTTGCGCATTATCATTAGCTACACCTACTGCAATTACCTGTTCAACATCAATGCTAGGAAAACGAGGATTATTGGTTCGCCGTGGCCATGTGTTAGAAACATTATGTAAAGTAAATCATGTTATTTTAGATAAGACAGGTACGCTTACCAAAGGTAATGTTGAGCTTGTCGCTACTCAAAATTTCAGCAAATATTCAATGGCGGATCTTTTATTGTATGCTGCCGAGTTAGAGCGCTATTCTAATCATCCAATCGCAACGATGTTTCGACCTTATCAATCACAAAAGGCATTGTTTGATAAGGTCGAAAATATTATTGGTCAGGGTTTAATTGGTACGATAGATCAACAACATTGGCGAATTGGTAAGTATGAATTTGTGACTCATGGTCAATCACCTCTTTCTCATTCTATGCACTCTATAAATATTGAAGATTATTCAATCTGGCTGTCTTGTAATAAGAATATTATTGCCGCTTTTAAAATTGAAGATCCTTTACGCGATGATAGCCAGCAGTTAGTGGATGCATTTAAGCGACAAGGTATGAAAGTGACAATGTTAACAGGTGATTGTTCTATTAATGCTAAACAAGTAGCAGAGCAATTAAATATTAAGCATTTTCACGTAAATATGACACCAGAAAATAAGTTAGATTACTTACAAAAAATACCATCAAATGATGTGTCATTAATGATTGGCGATGGTGTAAATGATGCGCCAATATTAGCCGGGGCCCACCTTTCTATTGCGCTAAGTAGTGGAACCGATATTGCTAAGTCATCAGCTGATATAGTGTTATTAGGTGACCAACTACAGCCAATTCTTACAGCTCGACAATTAGCATTGCGTACTAAAAACATTATTCATCAAAATTTAGTGTGGGCATTAAGCTATAATTTAATCATTCTACCATTAGCTGTTGCAGGTCTTGTTGCCCCCTATATAGCTGTCATAGGTATGTCAACAAGTTCAATTATTGTTGTATCGAATTCTTTAAGGTTGTTAAGATAAATGACAATTCTTTACATATTAATACCTATTGCACTGTTTTTTGTTAGTCTCGCGATCGCTGTGTTTTTATGGGCAGTAAAAACCAACCAATTTGATGATTTAGAACGACGAGGCCATGATATTTTGTTTGATGACGATATAAAAACTCCCAATAAAGTACATCAAAAACCACATACAGACCCAATCAAATCATCAAACGTTGATCATGATAGAACTTAACTTTATGACGGCATTTATCATTGGTTTAACCGGAGCTGGCCATTGTATTAGTATGTGTGGTGGAATAGCTGCAGCTGTGACGATGGGAATGCCAAATAAACCACAGCAACAATGGGTGTATTTATTAGGCTATAATTTAGGCCGAATAAGTGCCTATATCGTAGCTGGATTGATTCTTAGCCAGGCTGTTATTGAGGTCGCTGAACTAGCTGGTGCAAGCATCACATTGATTTCATTGCGAATTGTAGCTTCTATCATGATGATAATATTAGGGTTGTACATTGGTAATTGGTGGTCAGGTTTAATTTATATCGAGCGTGTTGGTCATTACCTGTGGCGTTATATATCCCCTATTACTCAGTTTTTTTTACCATTAACATCCCCATTAAAAGCAATTCCCTTTGGTTTTTTGTGGGGATGGTTACCCTGTGGTTTAGTTTATTCTACATTAACATGGGCAGCAGTTTCCGGTAGTGCAACAAATGGTATGGTAATTATGTTCGCTTTTGGCTTAGGTACATTACCCGCAATGTTAGCTGTAGGTGCTATAGCAGATAAACTAAAGACACTGCTAAAAATAGCTATTTTAAACGGGTAAATGCATTATTCATCATCATTTATGGTATGCATACTGGTTATATTGCAATCAATCAAATATAGTAAGGTTTTTAATACTCGTAATATTGATTCATAATATGTTAAAATATTGACCTACATCAAATTGGTTAGATAGGCATATGATTTCTGAAAAATTTACCACAAAACGCATTCAATCTGGTGGGTGTGCTATTCACTGTCAAGACTGTAGTATTAGCCAACTGTGTATTCCATTCACCCTCAATGAATCTGAGTTAGATCAGCTGGATCAAATCATCGAACGTAAAAAGCCGATTCAGAAAGGTCAAGAGTTGTTTAAAGCTGGTGATGAGCTTAAATCACTATATGCGATTCGTTCTGGTACGATTAAAAGCTATACCATCACTGAACAAGGTGATGAGCAAATCACAGCATTCCACTTAGCAGGTGATTTGGTTGGTTTTGATGCAATCAATGAAATGCAACATCCAAGTTTTGCGCAATCATTAGAAACATCGATGGTATGTGAAATACCGTTTGAAATTCTTGATGATTTAGCTGGTAAAATGCCTAAACTTCGCCAACAAATCATGCGTTTAATGAGCAGTGAAATCAAAGGCGATCAAGAAATGATTTTATTGTTGTCAAAGAAAAATGCAGAAGAGCGTTTAGCTGCATTCCTTTACAATTTGTCGTTACGTTTTTCTCAACGTGGCTTCTCTCCTCGTGAGTTTCGTTTAACAATGACACGTGGTGATATTGGTAACTATTTAGGTCTAACGGTAGAAACCATAAGTCGCCTACTAGGTCGCTTCCAAAAGTCTGAAATGTTAAGTGTTAAAGGTAAATACATTACTATTTTAGATCATGATGAGTTAGCAAAACTTGCTGGTGTCAGTAAGAGTAATAATTTGTAGTAGTTGAGTACCCTATCTAATCAATTTATAAACAGGCACTATTTAGTGTCTGTTTTTGTATCTGCCTTCCTTCGTTTTATTTTAACGCTATGTATATTATTAACCTATATGGTGTTAATTTATCTCATTTTTACATTTTATTGCTCAAACTACTCCCCATCTTGGTTCGTTTAGAGTACAGTAAATATTATGTTAATTTTTTAATTATTTGATTTAAATGTACATCAAATAAATGCAGCGGTAAATGTGTCCTCTTTGTTGTTGCTTATTCACCAAAGAGATCCTGCCGTAGGGAGACATTATTATGCAAAAATATAAAAACATACTTGTTGTCGCTGATCCTGAACGAGAACAACAGCCTGCAATATCTCGTGCGATTCATTTAGCTAAGACTTGTGATGATGTGAAGATTATTGTTTTCCTCGCTATTTATGATTTTTCGTATGAGATGACTTCAATGCTATCTTCAGACGAACGTGATGCTATGCGTCGTGGTGTCGTTATGCAGCGTGAAGAATGGCTCAAGGAAATCATACAGCCACATACAGAAAAAAATATTAATATCGAGATAAAAGTCGTATGGCATAATCGCCCTTACGAGTCTATTATCGCTGATGTATTTAGCCAAGATATTGACCTACTAATCAAAGCGACACACGAACATGCCAAATTAGGTTCGGTGATATTTACTCCTACAGATTGGCATTTATTACGTAAATGCCCTGTTCCAGTATTACTTGTCAAAGGGGAAAACTGGCCGACTAATGGTAATGTACTGGCTTGTGTGAATTTATCTGCTGAAGATGAAACTCATGAAGATCTTAATGATAAAATAATCAAAGAAGCGATCGCCTTTTCATCAATCACACAAGCAAATGTTAACTTAGTGAATGCCTACCCAGCAACACCAGTTAATATCACAATAGAACTACCTGAGTTTGATCCCGCGTCATATACTGATGCAGTTCGTGGTCATCACTTAATGACAATGAAAGCTTTACGTCAAAAGTATAGCATTGATGAAGATCAAACCTATGTTGTCGAAGGTTTAGCAGAAGATGTTATCCCACAAGTAGCTGATGAAATTAACGCAGAGCTTGTCATTCTTGGCACAACGGGTCGAACCGGATTATCCGCGGTCTTTATTGGTAATACTGCTGAGAATACTATTGATAGTTTAAATTGTGATTTATTAGCATTAAAACCTGATGGTTACATTAGCCCTTTGGCACCTAACTCAATTGATTAATAAATAGTGTTACTTTCTTTATAAGCGCCTCTGATGAGGCGTTTATTTTATTTAGGCTCTGCTGATTTTTCATTTACAAGCCACTTAGCAAATTTAGTTAAATACCATTCATTTTCTTGTTCTGAACAATAAGCTCGACTTAATTTTCTATGTCGCCATTCTGCAACTAATGATACGCGAGTTTGGTTTGTTGGCTGCTGTTTTAGGTAAGTCGCACAAAGTTGACTATTAGACATCTGCCTAGCATAGGCATTAACACTGCCACCTTGAATGCCCATCTGTTTGGCTTGATGCGAACTGCAGCCGAGCATAATGAAGCAAAGACTCGTTATTATCATTAGTTGTGGTTTCATCTTTATTAATCCTAATACATCTATTTTTTATAATAATATCAATAATTAAAAATGAGTGGTATTACAATCCTAATATTATTAAAACAAATAAAATAACATTAATTATATTGCTCTACACTATAACTATTAGTTAGTAATTAAGCCGTTTATTATGTGCCGTATCCATAAAATAGTTGCGTTATTTATATGTTTATTTTCTTTTAATAGTTATTCTATTGGTATAAACGATAGTAAATATATTGAATTAGGTAGTAATTTAGATCCCGCTTTAGTGAATAATGTTAGTGAAAAGCTACAGTTAGAAGCGAATACAGCAAAATATAATGCTGTAGGGTTATTAATTGGCCGCGGGTATTGTTCAGGAACTTGGCTTGGTAGTGATCAACAATATAGTTATATATTAACTGCAGCACATTGCTTATATGGGCATGATAAAAATCAACATCAAGGTCAATATGTTAGTTTTAAGCAGCATGATGGTACAGTGATCAGCGCAGGTCAATCAATTAACTATTTTAATCAATATACTGGCTGTAGTTCTGATATAGCTGTAGCCAAAATACCTAAAGTTAGTGATCCGTTAGATATCAACGGTGATGTTATTAAGCAGCCCTATATAGATAATCATTTTAATCCTAACCTATTGCTAAATAAAGTTAGTTTAACGGGCTTCGGTATTTTTGGTTCTCGTTCATTAGGTCAATTAGATAGTATTAATAAACGAAATGGTACTGGTCTATTACGTTTTTTATATCAAAATTGTTTAATTAATCAAGCGATTGAAAATACACCATCGTGGGCATTTGCCTCACCTGGCGATAGTGGCTCTGCCATTTGGCAACAACGAAAAGGTGCTGATGTTGCTGTAGGTATTTCATCATGGTGGTTTGGATGGCAATATGGCTACTCAGGTCATGCATCGATTGCTTTAAATAGTGATTGGTTACAACGCATTGTTCCGATGTTAAAAACAATTGATGATATTCCTACCGACATCGAAGAACCCACTTTTATATTAACCGAGAAAAATACCCTCGAAACTGAACTGCTAGAAGCGAATGTCAGAGGTTCTATTTACTATGTGAGAGGCAATAATGTCATTAATGGCCCTAATCGTTACATTTGGCGCTATCCTCGTGAAATAACCCTGTTTTCAACGCTACTTATCCATCAACAAACTAATGCTGCCTATACGGTTTGGTTACGTGGTCAACGTAAAACACATTGTGGCTGGGGTAGAATAAATAATAGTGCTTGGTGTTACCCCGCCCCCAACCTTGGTCAATTAAAATTACACTTTGATCAAAAAGATAATCCTAATTTACCTATTGGCGATTATAAGGGTGAGTTTAGTTTTACAGCTAAAAGCCTCTATGATCGAAATTATAATGACACTGTGACTATCAATGCCAATATTGCAATTACTGAAGAACTTGTCCCTGACGGTATAATAACTGCCGATTCGCCATTTATGAGTCAACGATATGAAAAAAATATTCGTGGTACAGTATATTATCAATCACCTAATAAGACGGGAAATAATCGACCACGCTGGAGCCGACATACAGGGACTTACAGTAAATTAACTGTCAATGTAAAAAACACTCAAACGGATATATCACAAACTGTCATTTTACGTGGAGAGCGTTATCTTGGTTGTGGTTGGGCTGTAATGAATAATGCTGCTTATTGTCGTAAAACCGGTCCAGTTTTTGGTGAGCTTAGAATAAGTTTTGTTGCTGACGATAACCCTGATTTAGATATTGGTGAATATAAAGGCAGTTTCCCTGTTACTGCTCGAGGGTTGCATAACCGTAGGTTTCAACAAGATCTCCGTCTTAATGTTCATTTAAATATTACGGAGTAGTCTATGTATCAGTTTTTGTATCAACATTATCGATATCTCATACTTATAGCGGTGGTTGGTGTTGGTATAAGCTGTTATTATGCCAATAGTAACCAACATCAGCCCTTATTATCAAAGGCTATGATCAATGAGCCAGTGTCTATTGCTTCAAGTAGCATTGAGCATGAAATCGCCCCTATTCCTGAAAATTTTGATGTGTTAAGCAAAATAGATAAAGAGATAACAAACGCTCCAATTCCTGATGAACAACATATCTTCGTTGCCCAACCTCATCATTATGATGAACCGTTAATACCCGTAATGAGTGACGGTAATTCACCAACCATCAATAGCAATATTAACTTATTAACCGGTAGTGATTTATGGGTGTATCGACCTCATTTAAAAAAAGAAGTTGAGTTAGAGCAGCAACTTTCTTTAGCAAATGATGCCACTGTAATGCAAATGGATGATGATTTATTAAATCAACTAGTTCTAGGGGATAGTCTAATACTGTCATTACCCAATAAAGGTACTCAACAAATTGTCATTGCATCGATTCAAAGACAGAAAAACGACGTTATTATATGGGGATTACAAAATTCTCAGCGGCAAGATATCGGTAAGATAACCCAAATAAGAGAGATAAAAGAAGGCAGTTTTATTACTGATGATAAGCAAGAATATCATCTAAGAACAATAAAAACAAAGGTTGGATAGCCAGTAAAGAACAATTAATTGATAATAATAATCAAGCAATTACGAATAACAAACAACCGTTTTCTGAACAGTTTCTAAGTGTGAAATAGTCTGATTTTCACTATGAAAAAACGGCACCTATTTGATAGTAAAGTGCCGTTTTTTAATGTTTTTTTGCTACAAATAATAATTAAACGTTAGTGACATCAATAAACATACTTTCATCAATATTTGTCGATGAAACTGTTGCTTCAGTGAAAGCGTACTCAGCTCTTTCACCTTCACGATCTAACGGCAGATTAACAAAATCGAATAGGTTCTTATCTGCTAATTGGCTTGGGCTAATATTCTGAATTGATTTAAAAATGGCATCAACACGACCAGGTGTCTTTTTGTCCCAGTCAATTAACATCGCTTTAATGCTTTGACGTTGCAGATTCTCTTGTGAACCACAAAGATTACAAGGAATTATTGGGAATTGTTTATATTCAGCATATTTAATCAGGTCTTTTTCACGGCAGTATGCCAATGGGCGAATAACCACGTTACGTCCATCATCAGAACGTAATTTAGGTGGCATCGCTTTTAGACGAGAGCCATGGAACATATTTAAGAATAATGTTTCAACGATATCATCTAAATGGTGACCTAATGCAATCTTAGTTGCACCAATTGTTTCAGCGAAAGAATACAAGGTGCCGCGGCGTAAACGAGAGCATAAACCACACGTTGTCTTGCCTTCTTCTACTTTTTCCTTAACCACCGAGTAAGTATCTTTATCGACAATGTAGTAAGGAATATTTAGGCTTTGAAAATACTCAGGCAAAATATGCTCAGGAAAGCCTGGTTGTTTTTGATCAAGGTTAACCGCGACAACGTCAAACTTAATTGGCGCTGCTTTCTGTAGATTAAGCAGAATATCCAGCATCGCAAATGAATCTTTGCCACCACTAATACATGCCATAACAACATCACCTTCTTCGATCATGTTGTAATCAATAATGGCGTTACCCATATTGCGGCGAAGACGTTTTTGCAGTTTGTTATATTCAAGTGTTTCTTTACGGTTATCTGTCTGATTCATTACTACTTCTCGAACTACCGACAACATCGATAGTAGAATTGCGGGATTAGAATTTATAGGGCGTGAATTATACGTATTTTATTGTTGGCTGGAAATAGCTACACACAATAAAAAAGCCCAGCACACAATGGCTGGACTTTTTTATATTAATATAGAGCGCTTAATTACTTAAAAAAGCTCATTACAAATTTCTTAACTTGGTCTATTAAGCGACTAAAGAAGCTACCTTCTTCAACGGGCTCTAGTGCAACTAGTGGTTGTTTACCGACTTCTTTATCATTCACGGAGTAAATGATTTCACCAACCTTTTGTCCTTTAGTGATCGGCGCTTCAAGTTCACTATTAAGTTCAACGCTTGCGGTTAATTTTTTAGTGTCATTTCGTGACAGTGTCACATAGCTTGTTTGATCAACACCTAACTTAACTTTCTCTTTATCACCAAACCAAACGCGTTCAGTAATGATCTCGTCGCCAGCTTTATGCGGTGTTACTGTTTCAAAAAAGCGAAAACCATAATTTAATAATTGCTTACTTTCAATTTCACGAGTTTTGGTGCTCTTAGTCCCCATAACAACCGCGATTAAACGCATGTCACCTTCCGTCGCTGAACTGGTTAAGCTATAACCTGCGCCACTGGTGTAACCTGTTTTCATACCATCAACATTCATGCTTGGATCATTTAATAAGCCATTGCGGTTACGTTGCGTAATATTGTTATAAGTAAACGATTTTTCGCTGTATAACGGGTAAATCATCGGCAAGTCACGAATCAGCGCTTGTCCAAGTAATGCAATATCATATGGTGTGGTATATAAGTCATTATTATCTAGCCCATGTGGATTAGCAAAGTTAGAGTTATTCATACCTAATTTTTTAGCCCATGAGTTCATTAAACTCACAAACGATTGTTCAGATCCTGCAACATGTTCAGCTATTGCAACACTTGCATCATTGCCTGATTGAATGATCAAACCACGAAATAGATCCATCAAAGGCACTTCACTGCCTACTTCGATGAACATTTTAGATGAATCAGGGAAGTTTTTAGCCCAAGCGTTACGACTAATAACAACCAGATCTTTATCACTGATGTTGCCTTGCTTCATTTCTTGGCCTGCAACATAACTTGTCATCAGCTTAGTTAAACTCGCTGGGTTTAATTTTTCGTTTGCATCCTTTTCAACCAGGATTTTACCTGTATTGTAATCCATCAACACATAGCCTTTAGCACTTAATGTTGGTGCATCAGGTACAACCGTCGGCATAGATGCTGACGCTGAAAAAGATAAAGAGTAAAGCGCTGTAGCACCAACAAGAGAGAAAAAGCGAGTCGTCTTTTCCATGTGAGGCAAAATTCCTTTAGAAAACGATAATATCAATCTACATAGCTATTGAGTACTAGCAGATAATAACCAAATAGGTATTTAGATTGGCTGTCAGTATAGCGAAAAAATATAATAAAACAGGTCTTGGTAACATTGTCTTACCAAATCCTATTTCTAATTACATTTATAACGCTAATAGAGGCAAATATAAATCATTAATAGCAATTAAGTACTACATATTTACGTTTTTGATTAATATTTTTTACTCTGTTCGCGTTTTATTATCTTGTTGATAGTGTATCGCTATTAAATAACCATCGCTTAGGTTAAATTTATTCTATTGCTGTTTATCTATTAGGAACAAGTATGAGCTATTACAATAAATTAGATCGTCATGCTAAAAAACTTTCTCGTCTTGGGCATCTCAATGCTATTTGTGGCTGGGATCAAGCTGCAATGATGCCAAATGGCGGCGCACAGGCACGTTCAGAAGCAATGGCTGAACTTGCTGTCATTTCTCATGAACTAGCAACAGCTGACTATTTAGAAGATTGGTTTAAACAAGCAGAAGCAGAAGATCTTACACCAGATCAGCGTGTGAGTCTTGATGCACTAAAACGGCAATGGATGATGCAAAATATTTTGCCGTCAGATCTTGTAGAGCAACAATCACTTGCTGGCTCTCAATGCGAACATGCTTGGCGTTCACAGCGTAAACAAAATGACTGGGAAGGCTTTAAAGCTAATTTGAAACCTGTTGTTGAATTAGCCCGTAAAGAAGCATCCATTCGTGCACAAGCCACTGGATTAAGCCGCTACGATGCGCTACTTGATATCTATGAACCAGGTATGACATCTGCTGTATTAGATCGTATTTTTGCAGAGGTAAAATCATGGCTACCTCAATTAATCCAACAAGTAGAAGCAAAACAAGCAACAGAGGTTGTATTACCTCTATCAACACCATTTGTGATTGAACAACAGCAAGCCTTGAGCCTTGAAGCGATGAAATTACTTGGTTTTGATTTTGAACATGGCCGCTTAGATATCAGTACTCATCCATTTTGTGGTGGCGTACCAACGGATGTACGTATTACTACCCGTTATGATGAAAGTGATTTCACGTCTGCACTCATGGGCGTTATTCATGAAACGGGTCATGCACGTTACGAACAAGGATTACCGCAACAATGGCGTGATTTACCCGTTGGTGAAGCACGTTCAATGGGAATTCATGAATCACAAAGTTTATTTTGTGAAATGCAATTAGCACGTAGTTCCTTATTTAGTCATTTATTATCACCAATGATTCAAAAAGCATTTAACTCAACAGATGCTTCACTATCAGCAGAGAACCTTCGTCTTATCAATACACGTGTTAAACCGGGTTTTATTCGTGTTGATGCGGATGAAGTCACCTACCCTGCGCATGTGATCTTACGCTATGAAATTGAGCGTGATTTAATTGAAGGTAAGATTGAAGTTGATGATATTCCAACAATTTGGGATCAAAAAATGACCCAATATCTAGGTATTTCAACGCAAGGAAACTTCACTGATGGTTGTATGCAAGATATTCACTGGACTGATGGCAGTTTTGGGTATTTTCCAAGCTATACTTTAGGTGCTATGTACGCTGCACAATTTATGGCGACAATTAACCAACAGATGGACGTTGAACTGTTAGTTGGTCAAGGTAATCTAACCCCAATTTTTGAGTGGCTACAGACACATATTTGGAATAAAGGATCAACATTATCAACAGATAAGCTGGTGGAGCAAGCAACAGGTGAAACGTTAAATCCAGAGTATTTTAAACAACATTTAATGAAGCGCTATTTAAATAATTAACAACAACATCGCTGAGATATACAAAAAATTGTTATTTATTTCACTTATTTGTAATATTTAGCAAAATAATATCGTATGGATCACAGTTTCTTCATCCTTGTTTTTTATACTCTTTGCTAATAAATATGACGATTATCATTAAAGGATTTAAGTATGACTTATAAAGCAGCAGATCTAAACTACCACGGCGAAAATTGTGGTGTTCATAATTGGATCACAGAAGGCGGTCAAACATTCTACTGGCATCCTGATTGGCTACATATTGCAGAAGATGCAACGGGCCTACATAGCAAGCATGAAATTGAAGTTGAAAATGGTGGTGAGATTACTAAAGGTCACGCCGTTCATGCCATTTTAAAACGTTTGAATGAAATGTTAGGCAACGACCACGCTTAAAATGCGTATTATTTCAATAAAAAGCCACTATCAGTATTCGATAGTGGCTTTTTTTAGCTTTGAGCGCGAATTAAGCGTAACGATTGGCCGTATTCTCTGCCACTTTTACAATCACTTTGACGGCAAGTTCCATTCCTTCAATGGTAATAAATTCATGAATACCGTGGAAGTTATAGCCCCCAGTGAAAATATTAGGACAAGGCAAACCCATAAATGATAATCGCGCCCCATCGGTACCACCCCGAATAGGCTTAATTTCAGGTTTTACATCACAATCCATCATTGATTGTTGAGCAATTTCAATAATGTGTGGGAATGGCTCAACCATTTCACGCATATTATAATAAGAATCCGTTAAAATAAGCTCAACACGACCTTGTGTTAGCTTACTGTTTAATTCGTTTACTTTTTGCTGTATGAAGGCTTTGCGCTTCTCTTGACCATCACGATCAAAATCACGAATGATATACCCTAATTCAGTACGAGCAACTGATGCTTCCATTGATTTTAGGTGGTAAAAGCCTTGATATCCGTCAGTGCATTCAGGGGTTTCATCTGCTGGCATCATCAATTGAAATTGTGCTGCAATATTCATGGAATTAACCATTTTATTTTTTGCAGTTCCTGGATGAACATTTACGCCATGACAAATAACGTCAGCAGAAGTTGCATTAAAGTTTTCATACTCTAGCTCACCAATTGGACCACCATCAATGGTATAAGCCCACTTTGCTCCAAATTTTTCGACGTCAAACAGATTCGCACCGCGACCGATTTCTTCATCAGGTGTAAAACCAATACAAATATCGCCATGCTTGATACTAGGGTTCGCAATAAGATAAGCGATAGCCGTCATTATTTCAGCAACCCCCGCTTTATTATCTGCACCGAGCAACGTTGTTCCGTCTGTCGTAATAATATTGTGACCATGTAACTTATTAAGGTCTGGATATTGGAATGGTGATAACACTTCATCCCCTATTCCTAAAGCAATATCACCACCACGGTAGTTTTCAACGAGTTGTGGGCGAACATTTTTTCCTGATGCATCAGGCGCGGTATCCATATGAGCAATGAAACCAATAGCAGGAATATCGGCATCCATGTTTGCGGGTAAGCGTGCTGTTAGATAACCATTATTATCTAAACAAATATCACTGAGCCCAAGTTCGACCATTTCTGATTGGAGAACTTCAGCTAATATACGTTGCCCTGATGTACTAGGACAAGAGCCAACTGCACCGTTAGATTGTGTATCAAAGCTTACGTATCGTAAAAAACGTTCTATTAACTTATCCATTAAGTAACCTTCATTACAGAAGCTGACAGCTACTACTGCCGCTATTTACTATTATTATTATCATCATCTAATGGATAATAAATGACATTGAGATACATCATCATTAGCGTTTTTTTTGTGTAATATTAGTTTTATTTTTAATGATAATGGTGAAGGTTATTTATTTTTTATAGACAAATAAAGTTATAGTGCATTAGAAGTGTAGATCAAAAAAAACTCCTTATATAAAGGAGCTCTTTGGGTACAAACTATGTAAGTTACGCATTAAACGTATCATTATTTACTGACTGATTGATCTTATCATCCGTTTTTGAGTTATGATCATCCTCATTTGGCGTTACTGATGTAACCTGTAACGTAATTCCAAACATATTACGATAAATAATTGCTTTTACATTGAAGAAAAATGGTAACGTCCAAAGTAAACCAATACCAGCTGTGGCAATAGAAACAAAAAATAGAATCATGACAACTAAATAGATTGCAGTCATTGGCATTACTTTACGCACTGTTGCCATAAATGAATATTGAATAGCTTTGATCGGTGTTACACGCTTTTCACACACCAATAATATTGCCATGCTCAATGCCATAGTTAAAAACAATCCAACTAAAGGGAAAATACTGCTGCCTATTCCCTGAATTGAAGATATTAATAACATCGTAATAATTGAAACTAATGTGAACGAAAAACCTTTAACAATTTGGTTTGCTTTCGTTGGCAACCCAACTGAGTGATTAAGCGCCATTAAACTCACACCGACATATAAAGGAGCAATCAATACATCAGACCAAAAGTTAGCCATAAAGCCCGCTTTCAAAATCTCTTCAGTAAACCCCTTTCCCGTAATAAAGGCATCAAAAAATACATTAGGGCTACCTAGCTGTACTTTTAAGCTCAAAAGCAACAATGCAATCTGTGCAATAAATAAACAAATTACAGCAGGTAAGAATTTAGTGAAATTTTTTGCTGTAATTTTAAATGCTTCTTGAAGAACAGCTATTGGTTGTAGCTCAACATCGCCAGTCATTGCTTTTTCAATTGAACCACCAACGTGAAAACTCTTTGTAATTGTCTCTTTCATACTCATATCATCATTATTCTGGTAAGCATATTGTACGTTACTCATGATGGGACAAAAACACTATTCACGTAAAAATTTATTTCAACACCTCGTTAGCGTATGAAAAACAGACAATAAATTACAACTAAGACAATAACAGCCCCTTTTTTGTGTTTTATTATAAAACCCATCAACTATGATTGGACATAAACAATAATTTTTTGGGCTTAAAAATAAACATTACTATTATTGTTTTTATCGTAATTTATTTTTTCAGTATTATTTGCAATAGCAACCATATTGCTAGGAATCAACGTGCTATCATTAATGAATGTAGCAATTAATCTATAAATTTAATGAGAAAACTCTTTAAATTGAAAGACTACAGGTCTATTATGCGCCCCTAATTTTAGCCAAAATATTGGGGCTTAACCAATCAGTCCCACGGTGGAGATAACGTAGAATTGAACGTTGCAAAAACATCTAAGAAACCTGTAATCCAGCTGAAGGGTCTTAGCAAAAGCTTTGACGGTAAGCAAATCATTACAGGTTTGGACCTAAACGTAAACGATGGTGAATTTTTAACCATTTTAGGTCCATCAGGCTGTGGCAAAACCACAGTACTTCGTCTAATTGCTGGTTTTGAGACTGCTGATGATGGGCAAGTCACAATTGATGGCAAAGATGTTACTGACATTCCCGCTGAACAACGTCTCGTTAATACGGTGTTTCAGAGTTATGCACTGTTTCCACATATGACAGTGTTTGAGAACGTCGCGTTTGGTTTACGCATGCAAAAAGTGCCGTCGAGTGATATTGAACCTCGAGTAATGGAAGCATTGCGTATGGTGCAACTTGATAAATTTGCCCCTCGTAAACCTCATCAATTGTCCGGTGGTCAGCAACAACGTGTTGCGATTGCGCGTGCCGTTGTTAATAAACCAAAAGTTCTTTTGCTTGATGAATCACTTTCTGCACTTGATTACAAATTACGTAAACAAATGCAGCTAGAGCTAAAACAACTGCAGCGGAAACTTGGTATTACCTTTATTTTTGTAACTCACGATCAAGAAGAGGCACTTTCAATGTCTGACCGTATCATCGTAATGCGCGATGGTTATGTTGAACAAGATGGTAGCCCTCGTGAGATTTACGAAGAGCCGACTAACTTATTTGTTGCTCACTTTATCGGCGAGATCAACGTATTTGATGCTACCGTTAAAGAACGCTTAGACAGCAAGCGCATTATGGCTGATGTAGAAGGTCGTCATTCTTTAATTCACTGTGAACTTGATGTTGCTATTGGCGATAAAGTGAAAGTGCTATTACGTCCAGAAGATATTCGTATTGAAGAAATTCATAATGGCGATCAGACGACAGGCATTTTAGGTAAAGTTAAAGAACGTACTTATAAAGGTATGACGCTTGATTCTGTGGTACAGCTAGATTCAGGAAAATCGGTAATGGTTAGTGAATTCTTCAACGAAGATGATCCTGACGTAGACCACTCTCTTGATCAAAAGGTTGCCATTACTTGGGTTGAAAGTTGGGAAGTGGTGCTAGCTGATGAGCAAGAAGTTTAATCTCCAAAACATCATCATAACGATTGTTGTAAGTTGGTTACTATTATTCGTATTTGTACCCAACCTAATGATTATCGGCACGAGTTTTTTAACCCGTGATGATGCAAACTTGATCAAAATGGTGTTCACGTTAGATAACTACGAGCGTCTTTTCGATCCAATGTATGCGAAAGTACTTTTGCATTCATTTAATATGGCAATTACAGCAACGTTATTATGCTTGTTAATTGGCTATCCTTTTGCGTATGCCATTGCAAAGATGCCTGAAAAATGGCGTCCATTTATGCTGTTTTTGGTTATTGTTCCTTTTTGGACTAACTCGCTAATCCGTACATATGGCTTAAAGCTAATGCTTGGTACGCGTGGTATTCTAAATAATGCATTAATGTACTTAGATATTATTGATAAGCCCTTGCGTATTATGTACACCGAATATGCAGTAATGATTGGCCTCGTTTATATTTTGCTGCCATTTATGGTGTTACCTTTGTACTCAGCAATAGAAAAACTTGACAATAACTATATTGAAGCCGCTCGAGATTTAGGTGCGAATAAGTTTCAAACGTTTATTAAAGTTATTTTCCCACTGACAATGCCTGGTGTTATTGCTGGTTGTTTATTAGTGCTACTGCCCGCTCTTGGTATGTTTTATGTAGCAGACCTACTTGGTGGTGCGAAAAACTTGCTGATTGGTAACGTGATTAAGAGTCAAGTACTCAACGCTCGTGACTGGCCATTTGGCTCAGCAACTAGTATTGCACTAACGTTAGCAATGGCAATTATGCTATATGCTTATTATCGTGCAGGAAAATTGTTGAACAAAAAAGTGGAGCTTGAATAATGGGACGTTTCTTTAAATTCAGCTTTATGTCAGTGGTCTATGCATTTTTGTATGCTCCAATCATCATTTTGATTGTTAACTCATTTAACGCCAGTAAGTTTGGTATGAAATGGGGCGGTTTTACAACAAAATGGTATACCGAGCTAGTCAATAACGATAGTTTAATGCAAGCTGCTGGACACTCAATTACGATTGCAGTGATCTCAGCAACAGCTGCATCATTAATCGGTAGTTTAACGGCTGTTGCCCTATTTCGTTATAATTTCAAAGGCAAAAAGTTCGTATCAGGCATGCTATTTTTAGTGATGATGTCACCTGATATTGTAATGGCAATTTCGTTATTAGCATTGTTCCTATTAATTGGTGCAAACCTTGGTTTCTTAACGTTATTACTATCGCATATTACTTTTTGTTTGCCATTTGTTGTAGTAACTGTATACAGTCGTTTAAAAGGCTTTGATGTTAAAATGCTTGAAGCTGCACGTGACTTAGGTGCGAGTGAGTGGGTAATTCTAAAACAAATTATCCTACCACTAGCTAAGCCTGCTGTTGCTGCTGGCTGGTTATTAAGCTTTACATTATCACTTGATGACGTAATTGTAAGTTCGTTCGTTACAGGACCTAGTTATGAAATACTACCTTTAAAGATCTACTCAATGGTTAAAGTCGGTATTTCACCAGAAGTTAATGCATTAGCAACTATCATGCTAATCATTTCACTATTCCTTGTAATTTGTTCGCAATTACTTGCAAGAGAAAAAAAGTAGTATCATCGTTTTAAACAGTGATTAAATGGCTAACTTACTTAAAGTTAGCCATTTTTTTATCTAAAGCATTCCCCTTCTCATCTCAATTTAAACATGCTTTGACTGCATCCAGTTCTGAATAGGTCTCAGTGTATTTATATTTCATCTTTATTTGTATAACAATATTATGCAAAGGTTAATTATCTGTTATATATCAATACACTGAAGATAAATATCTTCTCAAATCACTCATATTTGTGATGGCGGTATGATTTTATCTGCTATACTAGCCTCGTATACCAATTCATATTTGTTTAAAAAGCACGCTCTTTTAAAGTGCCTTATAAACGACACAAAATTAGGAGAAGCGGTTACAGCCGCTAGAGAACATTCTCGATATCCTGTTTAGTTAGGAGCTAACAACAATGAAAAAATGGTCTTTAATGATGGCCGGTGCGGTTTGTGCTGTGTCAATGTATTCAAACATTGCCACTGCTGCAGATTCAGATAGCAACAAGTTATACTTTTACAACTGGTCTGAATACATCCCTAATGATGTACTAGAACAGTTCACAAAAGAAACCGGTATTAAAGTAATTTATTCGACTTATGAGTCGAATGAGACCATGTACGCTAAGTTAAAAACTTATGATAAAGGCTACGATTTAATTGTTCCTTCAACTTACTACGTTTCTAAAATGAGTAAGGAAGGCATGCTGAAGAAGATCGATAAATCAAAGATCCCTAATTTTGCTGGTATTGGTAAAAACTATTTAGATAAACCTTTTGATCCAAACAATAACTATTCTATCCCTTACATTTGGGGCGCTACAGGTATCGGCGTTAATACAGATGTAGTTGATAAATCAAAAATCACTAGCTGGGCTGATTTATGGGATCCTAAGTGGCAAGGTCAGTTAATGATGATGGACGATGCACGTGAAGTGTTCCAAGTTGCATTACGTAAGCTAGGCTATTCTGGTAATACTCGTGATCCTAAGCAAATCAAAGCTGCTTATGAAGAACTTAAGAAATTAATGCCTAACGTATTGGTATTTAACTCTGACTTCCCTGCTAACCCATACATGGCTGGTGAAACGCCATTAGGTATGCTCTGGAATGGCTCAGCATACATGGCGCGTAAAGAAGGCGCTCCAATTGATATCGTATGGCCAAAAGAAGGTGCGATTTTCTGGATGGACAGCCTGGCAATTCCAATCAATGCTAAGCATGTTGATAACGCATACAAGATGATCAATTTCTTACTTCGTCCTGATATTGCAGCAAAAATTGCACTACAAATTGGTTACCCTACACCAGTTGAAGCAGCGAAGAAGCTGTTACCAGCAAGTTTTGTAAACGATCCAAGCATCTACCCACCACAAGCGGTAATGGATGCAGGTGAATGGCAGAACAGTGTTGGTCCGATGAGTGAAGTATACGAAGAATATTTCCAAAAACTAAAAGCTGGCGAATAATCGCGACGTTTAGTTAATCATAACAAAAAACCGAGCTTTTTAGCTCGGTTTTTTATTATATCAGTACCGTTATTTTTGCTGTTGGACTTTTAATAGCTCATCAACATAAGCAGGCACCAATATAGAAGCTTTACCATAACGCTTCTCTTCAAATTCATTTTCAACATTACTTGGCTCTAAATTAAGCTCGATAGTATGTACACCTTGCAATGATGCTTCATGTACAAATCCTGCGGCGGGATAAACATTACCTGATGTGCCAATTGCTATGAATAAATCCGCCTCCACAATCGCATCATGGATTTTATCCATATCAATAGGCATTTCTCCAAACCATACGATATCAGGTCGTAGTGGTGCTGCTAATTGACAACAGTGGCAATGATCCTCAGTGTGTAAATCACCATGCCATTCTATTGTTTGCCCAGATTCACAACAACGCACTTTTAAAAGTTCACCATGCATATGAATTACATTGTGGCTGCCTGCGCGCTCGTGCAGATTGTCAATGTTTTGAGTCACAATGGTTACAGTACCCTCTAATTCGGCTTCTAACTTTGCTAGCGCGTAATGAGCAGCATTAGGAGCAACCGATCCATCTTCTATCTGCGCTCGACGCGCATTATAAAAAGCTTGTACTAATTCAGGATCGCGTTGATAACCTTCAGGGGTTGCTACATCTTCCACGCGATGCTCTTCCCATAGTCCGTCAGCAGCACGAAAAGTACGAATTCCCGACTCGGCAGAAATACCCGCTCCCGTTAACACGACAATGTTTTTGTAAGGAAATAACATAACAGCATCCTTTAGTGGTAATAGTGATTAACCTATGACTCTATTTATACCACTGATTTTATATGGTTTAACGGAGTTTTTTATTAGACGTTAGTATGAGGAGTGATGGATTGTTATTAATATCAAATTATGCTCAAAAAAACCGACCACATTCTTTATTGAATGCCGATCGGCTTTTTATTTACTGTTTCTTTAACCGCTAACTATCCGTTGATGGTTTAGGTTTATCTGACAATGCTTTTTCAGACTCGTAACCTGGTTGGTTTTCAGGTAAATCTTTTACCTCATCAAACCATAGATTATGATGTTCACGTGCCCAAGTTTCATCAACATCACCCGTGACCATGCCATCAAGTCCTGCTTCCATACCAAATAAGCCAATATAGATATGGAATATAAAGCCACAGATTAAAATCAATGCCGATAACATATGGAGTAAGTTAGATAACTCCATATCACGACGAGTTTGATCAAAAATAGGGAAATCTAATATAAAGCCACTGACGGTAATCGAAAATCCAAAAATAATCAGTAACCAAAAGATAGCTTTCTCACCACCATTTGAGAAACCAGCTGCTGGATGCGAACCTTTATGTTTACCCACCATACCGCCCATCTTCTTAAACCATTCAATATCGACTTTGTTAAAGGTGCTTTTATGCCACCATTTAACTAATACAGCCAATAATAGAATCGCAAAAATAGGTCCCATATAATTATGGTATTGCTTGGCAGCAAGAATGATCCAACCCCAGATTTCAGTAGGAACAATAGGTTTAATAAAATGTTTACCATAAACGAGCGTTAAACCACTGAATCCTAACGTTAGAAACGTAAAAGCCATACTCCAGTGTAAGGCTCTATCAATACGGCTCCAGCGCTTTATCTTACGACCTGTTTTAGGTTTACTTAACTTAAGTGGGCCAATGACGACATAAGCTAATGTCACCATCACAAGGCTTCCAAAAATGGCTAATGCCCCAAGTGGCGACATCCATTTTTCTTTGAGGATATACCATGTTTGTCCAGGCACACTGATCAAGACATCATGTTCAGGCCAACCTGATGTGGTATAGCCTTTTTCACCGTCTTTTACCATCCGCCAATAATCAGCACCAGCAAAGCCAATCACTTCTTTTTTTACTACGGACTCACCTGGTGTTGTTGCATCACTACCACTTGCCATAGTGGGTACCGAAAACAGCATTATTAATGCGGTAACCATGATAGTTAACCAGCGTTGAATTCGCTTAGTCATTACAGCTCCTGTCCACTCAGAAAGCGGATTAATTGGCATACCAAAACCCTGGTATGCCTAACTATTACAACAAGTCTATAAATAGGCTCAAAATTTATTTTTAAAGCCTATTTCAGGTGATCAAGCTTTACGAACTTTGCTCGCGTCGTAAGCTAAATCATCAGAACTTGCCCAACCCGCATCTTTTGCACCACGAGCAACAACACGCTTACTGAAAATTTCAGAAATTTTTTCAGCATCACCTGCAAGTAATGACTTCGTCGAACACATTGAAGCACACATAGGTAACTTACCTTCTGCAATACGGTTTGCACCATAAAGTAGACGTTCTTTTTCAGAACCAGGTTCCGTATTTGGACCACCTGAACAGTAAGTACACTTATCCATTTTTCCACGTTCAGCAAACGCATCTTGCTTTGGAAATTGTGGCGCACCAAATGGACAAGCAAATAAGCAATAACCACAACCGATACATAAGTCTTTATCGTGCTGCACAATGCCATCTTCTGTTTGGCTAAAACAATCTGCCGGACACACAGCCATACACGGCGCATCACTACAATGCATGCAAGCTACAGAGATTGATGTTTCCCCTGGAAGACCGTCGTTTAAGGTCACAACGCGACGACGTTGAATACCCCACCCCACCGCTTCTGAGTTAGCATTTTTACAAGCTGTTACACAACCATTGCACTCAATACAACGCTTAGAGTCACAAAGAAATTTCATACGTGCCATCAGGTGACTCCTTACGCTTTAGTGATTTTACACAAAGTAACTTTGGTTTCTTGCATCTGAGTTACAGGATCGTAACCATATGTTGTCGCTGTGTTTGCAGCTTCGCCTGATACATAAGGTGCACAACCTTCAGGGTAACGATTACGTAAGCTCACACCTTCAAATTCACCACCAAAGTGGAATGGTAAGAATGCCAAGCCTTCACGTACACGCGGCGTTACCATTGCTTTTACTTTGATACGTCCCTTCTCTGCGCCTTCAACCCACACCATATCACCATCACGAATGCCAATATCGTTAGCATCCTTAAGATTAATTTCTACAAACATTTCTTTTTGAAGTTCAGCTAGCCATGGATTTGAACGTGTTTCTTCACCACCACCTTCATATTCAACCAAACGACCCGACGTTAGAATAATTGGATATTCTTTTGATACGTCTTTTTCTTGAATTGACTTATAAAGTGTTGGCAAACGGAACATCGCTTTGCTGTCGTCCCACGTTTGGTATTCTGGTAATAAGTCACGACGTGGTGTGTACAATGGCTCACGGTGGATTGGCACTGCATCTGGGAATGTCCAAACCACAGTACGTGCTTTTGCGTTACCGTAAGGAATACAACCGTGTTTAATTGCTACTCGCTGAATACCACCAGAAAGGTCTGTTTTCCAGTTTTTACCTTCAGCTGCCACTTTCTCATCTGCTGTCAATTCATCCCACCAACCAAGTTGCTTAAGCATCTTCGCGGTAAATTCTGGGTAGCCATCTTCTAGATCACAACCTAATGAGTAGCTATCATCCGCCAATAAACTTACCCCATTACGTTCAACACCAAAGCGAGCACGGAAATTACCGCCACCTTGTGCAACAGTTTTAGAGGTATCATAAAGAATATGCGTACCTGGGTGTTTCATCTCTGGTGTACCCCAACATGGCCACGGTAAACCGTAAGTCTCACCATTAGCAGGTCCACCGATCGCTTCAAGTGTGGTAAAATCAAACGTACCCCAATTTTGTTGGTGTTCTTTTAGTCGCTCAGGGCTTTGACCTGTGTAACCAATTGTCCACATACCTTTGTTGTATTCGCGAGTAATGTCTTCAATATTTGGTTTATTATTCTCAACTTTAATGTGTTTGAATAATTGTTCAGAGAATCCAAGGCGCTTCGTTAATAAGTACATGATTTCATGATCGGGTTTTGCATCAAACAACGGTTCAATAACCTGATCTCGCCACTGAATCGAACGGTTAGTTGCCGTTACTGAGCCATAAGTTTCAAATTGTGTGGTTGCAGGGAAAAGATAGACGTTATCAGTACGGCCATTCATTACTGCAGCAACACCTGGGTATGGGTCAACGATAACCATCATATCCAGTTTTTCCATCGCAGTTTTCATTTCAGGACCACGCGTCTGTGAGTTAACAGCATGACCCCAATAGAACATTGCACGAATATTATCGCGTTGTTCAATCTTATCTTTATTCTCTAAAACGCCATCAATCCAACGAGATACTGGAATACCTGCGCTGTTCATTGGTTTTTTACCGTTATAGGTATTTTGATCAAAACGGCCCTGTAGCCATGAGTAATCAATATCCCAAACTTGTGCCCAGTGCTTCCAAGCACCTTCAGACAAGCCGTAATAACCCGGTAAGTTGTCAGAAAGCACACCAAAGTCAGTAGCACCTTGTACATTATCATGACCACGGAAGATATTTGCACCACCACCTGACTTACCCATGTTGCCAAGTGCAAGTTCTAAAATACAGTAAGCACGGGTGTTGTTGTTACCTGTCGTATGCTGAGTACCCCCCATACACCAAACAACACAACCTGGACGGTTTTCAGAAAGCATTTTCGCTGTCTGGTAAACTTGATCTTCTGGTGCGCCAGTTACACGCTCAACTTCTTTCGGGTTCCATTTCGCAACTTGTTCACGCACTTCATCCATCCCGTAAACACGTTGACGAATAAACTCTTTGTCTTCCCAACCATTATTGAAAATGTGGTAAAGCACGCCCCAAACAAACGCAACATCAGTACCAGGACGCAGTGAAACATAATGATCAGCTTTTGCCGCAGTACGGGTACGACGCGGATCAACTACAACAATCTTACAGCTGTTAGTTTCTTTAGCGATCAGAATGTGCTGCATTGCTACTGGGTGAGCTTCTGCTGGATTTGAACCAATAAACAGAATCGACTTACAGTTATGCATGTCGTTCAGCGAGTTGGTCATCGCTCCGTAGCCCCATGTATTTGCAACACCTGCAACCGTGGTTGAGTGACAAATACGTGCTTGGTGATCGACATTATTCGATCCCCATAACGACACCATTTTACGGAATAAGTACGCTTGCTCGTTGTTATGCTTCGCTGAACCTAAAAAGTAAACGGAATCTGGGCCTGATTCTTCACGAATTTTTAGCACTTGCTGGCTAACTTCGTCTAATGCTTGCTCCCAGCTCAGTTTTTTCCACTTACCGTTAACCAATTTCATTGGGTATTTTACGCGTTTGGCACCATGGCCATGTTCACGTAGCGCAGCCCCTTTTGCACAATGCCCACCAGCATTAAAAGGATGATCAAAAGCAGGTTCCTGATGGGTCCATACACCATCTTGGGTTTCAGCATAAATGCCACAACCAACAGAACAGTGAGAACAAATAGTACGCTTAACAACTTTAGGTGCATTGTAATCAGCTTCAGGGAAAGCTTCTGCTTTACGCATAAAACCAGGTGCAAAAAGACTCGCACCTGCAACACCACCAGCAGCGGCAAGAGAAGAATTACGAATAAAAGAACGACGAGAAATACCTAGTTGGTTTTCATCTTTGCTCACTTTATCGGAACGTTTAGTTAGTTTCATTTAAGGCTCCGCTTATAGGGTATTGTAGTAATCACGAATATGTTGGGTTTCGTGATACCCTTTTTTTGTTTTAGGATCTTTCTTATCCGTCTCAGTTGTTGATGCTTGAACAGTCGTTACCGTTCCAGCAACAACAGCGCCTGCAGCTACAGACAAACCAATATTTTTCAATAATTGACGACGACTATTATTTGTTTTTTGCTCACTCATTGTATTTGCTCCTCTCGCCACGCTAATTAACAGGTGTCGATTTTTTATTATAGCGAGTATCTTTTTATTGGGATTCCAAGAAACGGGTTTTTTCTATTGTTAGAAATTGCCACGCTAATTCACCAACTGCGGTATAAAACACTGCACTTTTTGCTGCCTTTAAATCCGTACAAAATTTCTCACACCAAGGTGCAAGATGACGGTTAAAAAATGTTTGTTGGAGATGCTCATCACCGCCTTCCACCAGCATAGCCATAACTTCTAATAACGCTGAAATATGATCTTCTGGTTCGATAACAGATTGCGCACGTTCAAAGCCAAGTAGTCTTAAATCTTGACGTAAATAAGCCAGAGGCATTTCCATTAATGATCCAGTTAAATACCATGAACCAAATGGAATAACTTCTCCACGACCAATGCCAATAAAGACATCTTGATATTCTTCTTCGACACTCAATAATGTCGTTTTCTGAGCTGCTAGTTTTAGTAAAGGCCAAGCTGAAGCCATGGTTTGGCGTTGAAAGGTTTGCGCTGTATCAACACCAATATTTGCAAGAAATTCAAGCACAGATTGAGCAGGCGCTTGACGACATAAATGTGCCAACATGTTATAAATTTCAATACGTAATAAATCGTCTTGATCAACATAATTTGTGTGAGATTTCATAGCTGCATTTTCCATATACTGACCTTATACCCTTGCCTGACTTTGTGGATCTTGTTCCATCTTTTCGAAAATATCGCGAACACGACAATCTTCACACATAGATAAACGACGAATAGCTTCTCCTTGAAAATGTGAATGACTTTGAAGTTTTTCTGTCAACATTTTCACCATAGATGCTGGGGCAAAAGGTTTTCCACAACTGATACAACATGCAGCAGGTTCTTCATGAACAAGTTTAGCGGCTTTACGTGCTTGCCAATCCCAATTAAAACCTGCTTCAAGAGTAATTACTTTCTCAGGACATGCGGTTTCACACATACCACATTGAATACAATCTTGTTCTACAAATAATAATCCAGGACGATCACCAATAGCATGTAAGGCTCGAGTTGGACAAACAGCAACACAACTCATACATAACGTACAATCATCAGTTTTACAGGTTACCGAACCATAAGGTGCATTAGCTGCAACTGTTGAATGCGTAGGTTGTAACGGACTTGATTGATTAAGCGTTTCTAGAACAGTAAATAGTTTTTCACGTTTAGTGCCAGTAAGTGCCGCTTCAATCGGAGTAATAAGTGCCGACTCATAAGCTTTAAAGTTAGCGCTATCAGCAAAATCAAATAAACAAATACGTTCAGACTCATAACCTAGTTCTGTTAAGAAGTTTTGAGCAATGGCTAATTCATTCGTTAGAACAGCATCAATCGTCGCTGGAATGTATGTCGTATTAGTCGCTAATAGAACTTGATGTGCACCATAAGCTAAAGCACTAAACCAAGTATCAATACCAACAGTTGCTAGCTCTTCTAATGCAATCGTAATAACAGAACTAGGAAGTACAGCAAGTGCCTTTATAACAGCAGCTGTATCACGCTCACCATAAAGTAATAGTGTTGGCGCTTTACCCCCTTCTTGCTTATAACGTGCTAAGACACTATGAACAAAATTTTGAGTAATTTGGGGATCAGGTAAAGCATAACTAATTGCTTCAGTTGGACATGCTGTCGCACATGTACCTACGCCCTGACAAAGATAAGGATCAATCGCAATAGCAATCCTATCTGAACTTAAAGCACCAGCAGGACAGGCATCAATACAACGATCACAACCTTTTACACCACGTGATGAGTGCGCACAAATATCAGGATTTAAGCGAAAATATTTAGGTTTATCAAATGTGCCTTTCATGGCTGGAAGCTCTTCCACCAGCGCAGCGAGTTTTGCAGAAATTTGAGCTTCAGAACGTTGACCTAATGCATAATAACCAGCCGCAGGAATTTCAACATTGATAACCCCTGTTGCTGTCATATCAAGAACAATATCAAAGCATTGACGTCCGATAGCTATTTTCGCTAAATTCGTTTCAAGTCCATTAGCCTCATGTTCGATGCGACAATGGACATCAAATGCTCCCAGATAACCTTTTACGGTAACTGTTTGACTGTAATACAGCGTATGGGCTGTTTTGAGTTCAGAAGTGTTTGAATCCGTCGCGAGTAACGTCACACTATTCAATGCCGAAAACTGATCAGCAACATTAAGGAGTTGTTGTGCTTCACCAATTATCAATAAATTACCACGACTCTCATATGTCACTGTAGGCGGAATAAGATTGGCAAGTTCTACTGTTCCAGTAATGGCTGCAGCACGAGCTACACCATTGATATCAGTAAATGCATTTAATGTACTTTTTAACATTGTTATTCCTGTATGCTCACTACCGCTAATCAGTGTCGTGGGAAGATAATAATTTTTCTTCTACTCTCTATAGAGCAATAACCGATCCAACTTTTCACGGAATAAAATGACCTAAAAGGAACTAAAATCATAACGCTCAGATGTTACCATCAAGCTATGAGACATTTTGTCTTACTTGTAGCGAACTAACGCGCCAAATTGTCTCTATGTATGATTTTGGTCATATTCCCTTTTTGTCCCAGTGTCTTTTTATTTCTGTTTTTATTTATAGTTACTTAATAACGCGATTATATTGGATTAGCGCTTATTCTTAGGAACTGCATCTTCATCAACACTTATACTGTCATAACGATTCACCAATAAATCATTATCAGTATGCTTGTCTTCTATAGCGGTAATAGCAGTATCTGTTTCTATCGAGTCATTAGTTTCAGTATGAGTAATAACATCGGCATCGTTATCTATTAGAGATTCCAGAACATCAACTGTCGTAGGGGGTGATGTTAATGCTGATAGACCATCCTCTTTTAATTTCTCTGTTGCTGTTTCAGTAACTGTATTTATCCAACCGCGCATTTGTGAAGCAATCTCTGGGGCTAACCCCTCCATATTGCTAAAGTCTTCAGTACTATCATCCATATCACTGATATAATTAAACTCTTGTGAATGAAATAATTTACGCAGAGCGGCTTTCTTTACCGATTTAGTCACTTGTTGTTGCATAAATGACGCGACTCCAGATTCATAAGTCACTTTATCAGCATCATCAATAGTCAATTCAACAACAGGCTCTGGCGTTATAGCATTCTCTGGAATTGTTGCTGAATCTGCCGTTGCTAACGATTGATGACTAACATCAGTATTCGTTATCTTATCGACTACTGTATTCTCACAATCAATACGCTCTGATTTATGAGTATCGCCATCATCAGTAACATCATTATCGGTCGATTGTCGTGATTCAGTCTTTTCAACCGCTGTTAACTTACGGCTTGACCAACGTTCAAAAAAATTAGTTGCCACTTGAACGTCCTTTTTTCTTATCGCCACCACGTTTGCGTTTAAATTCAAACAATTCACCATGACGACCTAAAAACGCTTCCATCCAAGCTTGAATAGCTAATGGGATCTCTATATGTAAAACAACATAATCACCATCCATATAACGTGCAGCAACGCCTTGTGCTGCCGTTACTAAAACCGGTTTTAATTGCTCATTTTCTTCAGCACAAATAAAAAATAAGTGCGGACTTTGTGAATTTAGATTAAAACGATATTCCATACGCTCATCACGGAAAAGTTCTAAAGGCATCATATAGTTACCAGAACCTATATTGGAAATTTCCATGTCTGAAGTAAGATCTTCTTCATATAAACAAATATCTTCAATCGTCCACGCATATGTTGTCCAACGACCTACTTGGCGCTCCTCTGCTTGTAGGCGAAAGTTAATAGGCCAAACATGTTCATTTTTCTTTAATTCAAGTTCTGCTTGTTTTGGCACATCCACTCCTACTGGCAGATTTATACTGCCTTCATGTGATTATTTAATAACGTTTAATAGTAAGCATTAATTTGCCCGTTATTAGATATAAGCAAATTTTAGACCAACAACAAAAAACCACATGGAAAGTATGCGTTTTTAGCTGTTTTTATTTATTAGCTAAGCCTTAGTAAATTTGGATTTTCGTTAATAGTGGAACAATCTTTGCTTAGTTTTTGTTTTCAATATGTGTTGTTAGATAAACATCAACCTTAATATGCAGGAATTTAAAATGGCGATATTGCCTAAAATTATAAAAACGCAAGCGACTGTGCAGCAAACCATGTCAGTAGAGATTATTGATGAATATGGTGACCGACAAACAAAAGAGATTGCCTGTGAGCATCCATTAACGGTTTACCTTAATTGGGTTGAAGTTGTTACGTTAATGACATTAGGTGAGCGCCCTTCAGCATTAGTCTTAGGCTACCTAAAAAACCAAGGCTTTATTAATGACCTTAGCGCTATCGAATCAGTAATGATTGATTGGCAAACGAATGCTGCCGTTATAATTACTCATGAAAATACTGAAAATCTTGCTCAACAGTTAGAAAAGAAAACTGTCACTTCCGGCTGTGGTCAAGGCACGATGTACGGCAATGTAATGAAAAAGCTCGAAGGTATTACACTACCACAGCCGCAAATTAAACAATCGATGCTATATGGCCTATTAGAAGCATTAACCCATCATAATGAAACCTATAAGGCAGCAGGTGCTGTACATGGCTGTGCGGTGTGTAAAGGTACTGAGATTCTATCGTTTGTGGAAGATGTCGGTCGTCATAACGCCGTTGATACCTTAGCCGGTGAAATGTGGCTACAACAGCAAACAGGCGAAGATAAGATTTTCTATACCACAGGTCGTTTAACGTCTGAAATGGTCATCAAAGTCGCGCAAATGGGGATCCCTGTGTTGCTATCTCGCTCAGGTGCTACACAAATGGGCTATGATCTTGCTAAGAAACTAGGCATTACCATGATTGCACGCGCAAAGGGATTACGCTTTCAAATCTATAATGGTAGCGACAACATTGAACTTGATGTTAAAGGCAATAACAATCAAGGAAATCAAGACTAATGGCTGATTTTCCTGAATTTATGAATGCCAAATTAGTTGCTGAATATCTCGATCTTAATGAAAAGAAAGTTTATGCGTTAGCTAATGATGGTTTACTGCCAGCGACCAAAGTAACGGGAAAATGGTTATTTCCCAAAGCAATGCTTGATAAGTGGTTACTAGAATCTTGTCATAATGGCGTTTTAACTGATCGGTTACTGATTGCAGGGTCTGATGATCCTCTTTTACAGTGCGTTGTTGGTAAAATGGCAAATCAACTTGGTAGTACTGCCCTTGTCGGTTATACCTCTACAGGTACTCGACAAGGGCTGGCAATGTTAAGCAAAGGTCATGTTGATATCTGTGCTATCCATTGGGGTAATGTTGAAGAAGCCAGCTTACGTCATCCAGCATTATTACAACAATATCCCGGCCATAAGAATTGGGTCTTAGTTCATGCTTTTGAGCGTAAACAAGGCTTAGTTGTTAGCCCAGCTCTTGCTGAAGCGGTGAATAGCCGTTCAATTCAACTTCATGAGTTATTATCACCGCGTTGGCGTTGGGCATTACGCCAACAAGGGGCTGGTAGTATGCGAGCATTAGAAGAATGGATCCATGGACACGGCTATGATATGACCATGCTTAATCAAGTTGATTGTTGTAACAGTGAGCGAGAATTAGCATCAGCGATTGCTCGAGAACAAGCAGATATTGGTTGTGCAAGCCAAAGTACCGCTGGTGAATTTGGATTAGGATTTATTCCGCTGTGTACAGAAGCATTTGAGCTAGTTATCCCTAAAAATATTTACTTTCGCACCTTACAGCAACAGCTATTACAATCATTAACGCATAGCGATATTCAGGCCCATGGTGATCAACTAGGGGGCTATAATTTCCTTCGAACAGGACAACAAGTGTGGAGTGCAAATTAATTTTAGCCCCCATCATCAAGGTCATCACTCGATGGCCTTAATTACACCTTAATGATTGCATTACCAATAAAACACCAAAACACAGCCCTCACAAAAAGCAATCTAAGATAAAACCACCAGTTAACAGTAAACACAAAACGCAATCACTAATAGTATTTATATTAATACTGCCTTTTTTAACAAAAAATAACGCTAATTAGAACTCTCATTAAAAATGATTTTTTAGACGACAGTCAGTTTTAGAACACAGATTTTGATCTCGTATTTTATTGAATCGCGTTTCATTAGCCACTTCGGTTTGACTGCTTGTTTTACGTACAAATATAGAGGGATTCACACAAACATGACTTGCTTAAACACAATTGAAAAGATGACAATATAAAAATAATTATTCCCCTTTCCAAATGGGATCCCAAGGAGCCATTGTGCGCAACGCTTTAATTTTATTTTTTACACTTGCAAGTATCAGCTTTTCTTCTTTCGCAAGTATCAACACCAACAAACTCAATCCAAGTAATCTTCAGACTGCTTCTGTGAGTAGTTATGTTATTGACCTAAGTTCTGGAAAAACACTGTATCGTAAAAATTCCAATGTCGTGATGCCAATTGCTTCACTGACCAAGCTAATGACCGCCATGGTAACATTAGATGCCAAACTTCCTCTTAACCAGAAAATCACTTTCACTAAAACCGACAGAGAGCATATGTACAATACATATTCTCGTGTTCGTGTTGGTTCTCAGTTAAGCCGCGGCGAAACAATGCACATTGCATTAATGTCATCAGAAAATTTAGCAGCTGCAGCCCTTGCAGCTAACTACCCTGGTGGCTACAAAGCATTTATTCGTGCTATGAACGCTAAAGCAAAAGCGCTAGGCATGACACACACACACTTCGTTGACAGTTCAGGTCTAAACCCTAAAAACCAATCAACAGCCTCTGATGTTGCTAAAATGGTACGTGCTGCTTACAAATATCCTGAGATTCGTAAGTACAGCACTAATGGTGCCGTTCATACTGCTTACTTCACACACCCTCGTTATAAATTAGGCTACACCAATACTAACGCTCTTGTGCGTGGTAAAAAGTGGGACGTAAATTTAAGTAAAACAGGTTTCCTTGATGAAGCGGGTCGTTGTTTAGCGATGGTTACCACGATTGATGGCAAAAAGATCTTAATGGTCATGCTTGATTCACAAGGTAAGCTAACGCCAATCGGTGATGCAGGTCGTATTAAGCAATGGCTACAAACAGGTAAAAGTAAAGCTATTACCGCTGATGCTAAATACTACC
Organism: Photobacterium aquimaris; assembly: GCF_002954455.1. GTDB lineage: Bacteria > Pseudomonadota > Gammaproteobacteria > Enterobacterales > Vibrionaceae > Photobacterium > Photobacterium aquimaris. The sequence goes on along the minus strand of NZ_MSCC01000001.1, from coordinate 1,185,363 downwards.
AACAGCAAAAGTTGAAACAATTAACCCAATAATAATTGGTATTTACTCATAACCTAACAAGCCAGCATTAAATATGCTGGTTTTTTTATTACAGCTTAATATTTAGCAACTTAACATCTCAATTTCATCACTATTATCTTCTAAATCAATGGACTACCATTAAAAATTTATCTGCTATTTTATATTTCTAACTGATGAGAATTATATAAAAAATGGCATGATATCTTTACATTCTATAAAATAACCGCGAGTGCACTGCATCTTGTTGATTCAATAAAAAGGAGGATGATAAGCGCCACTCATTTACTCCAACCACACATATATTATGAATAAGCTTTCTAAACATCATCTAGGCAAAAAAACACTACTTGCATGTATTATTTCTCTTGCTTCTGTTAGTTATGCCAACGCTTCAACACCTTCACAAAATCTAACTCAATATCCACCTAAAGCGTTATTGGCTCAAATTACCGCACCGGTTACTGGTGATTTATACAAAACCAAACTAACCGCTGAACAACAAAAAATTGTTGATCAAGCCAAATTAGAAAAGAAAAATGGCTGGTGGCATGTTGGGATTAAAGGTAATGCTTTTGATCGTGGCTTCCAATATGGTTATCTTATCGCGCCTGATTTTAAATTGGCGTGGAAAGACAGCTGGAGTATGACCTACCTAACCACTGGTGTGCCTTACAGCTCATGGCAGAAAGCCGCATTAGAACAAACTAAAGGTAAAATCCCAGCAGAGCTTCGCCAAGAAATGGAAGGGGTTGCAAAAGGCCTCAATGCAGCAGGTCTACATGTTACCCTTGCTGACATCATTACTTGGAACGACATGATTGAGCTTACTGGTTATTGGTGGCCTTCAGTGGGGATGCATAATTATACCAAGTGGGTTGATCCTGGTTTAATTAACGCATCCGCATTCCCTGCCCCATACACCAAAGCAGAAATGGCCGCTAATAATATCGAAAAAAGTAAAAACAGCGCTAATATAGAAGGTGCTAAAGGTAATTGCAGTGCCTTTATCGCCACAGGTAAAGCAACAGATAATAAAGGTATTGTTATTGGCCATGAAACCTTTAACGACTTCTGGTCAGGTCAGTTTGCTAACGTTATTTTAGATATTACACCAACCAAAGGCTACAAAATGGCCTTCCAAACAGCACCAGGGATGATCGAATCTGGTACTGACTTCTGGGAAACAGGTGCAGGTCTAGCTATTGTTGAAACGACAATTGCTAATGTAATGGACTGGAAAGCCGGTGGTATTCCTGAATTTATTCGTGTTCGTGAAGCCAGTCAGTATGCTAATAATATTGATAACTGGGTAAAACTTGAAGAAAAAGGCAATAACGGTGGTTATGCTAATACATGGTTAATTGGTGATATTAATAACAACCATATTGCTAAGTTTGGTCAAGGCCGTGTTTACCAATACTACAATGAATTGAAATCTGGTTACTTTACAGGCGAAAATGTCTCTGTCGATCCACGCCTACGCTATATTGAAGGTTCAGACTCAGACTATAACGATATTCGTCAACAAGAAGGTGCGCGTCGTCTACGCTGGATCCAACTTATGCATAAATACAACGGCAAAATCGATGTTGCTGTTGGTCAAAAAATGCTAGCTGATACTTACGATGTGTACTTGAATAAAATTGATGCATCATCACGTAATATTTGTGCTGAATATGACAAAGATGCACAACCGTATGTATCTGATCCTGCAGCAGTATGGAACGTACCCTTTACGCCAGCAGGCTCTGTCGACGGTAAAGTTGCTAACAGCAACGATATTAAAAATCTAACCATCAGTGCTCGTTTTGGTCGTGCTAATGGTGCGCCATTTGATGCCAAAGCCTTTATTAAAGCCCACCAGCAATGGGGTTGGCAATCTGGTTACCTCTTAAGCCGTCCATCAGAACCATGGACTCAAATGAAGTTTATCTAGACAATAACTTCATAGCCATATCGCGATCATTTTGATTACCTTTAATTAAATGATCGCGATGTTCATTTTACAATTTGTTTAATACTAATTATTTATATAAATAATTGAGCAGAAATATAATCTGAAGGAAATATATTGACTATGCTTTAAGTCCTCCTAAAAGAAAAGGATCGCTTATGCCGCATACTGAAATGATCATTCCCTCATCGCTAGGTCTTATAAGCCGAATATCTCTTACCGCATCACTATTTCTTATTCTTGGTTTATCCATTATGTAACGTGACAAAAAAGCCCCTTGATAATGACAGAATTTATATCATTACCAAGGGGCTTTTGTTATCTAATAGATTAGACTGTTACACCGTCACTAAAAGATCGAGTTCACTAGGCGATTCTTTTTTATGCTTGAGGTATACAATAAATGTTGAACCTTGACCTTCAATGGATTCAACCGTTATTTCTCCCCCAACATTAGCAACAATACTTTGGCTAACTGATAAACCTAATCCAGTACCTGAACGTCGGGTAGTGAAAAAAGGATCAAATATACGCTTCATATTATGTTCTGAAATACCACAACCATGATCAGTAATGGCAACCATCGCACCCAATGTCTCACCATGGTCATCAACCCAATCAGATGTGGTTATTTTCAATAACCCTTTATCATCCATGGCATGGATACCATTCATTTGTAAATTAACCAGCACTTGCAATAATTGATGGCGATTGACTTCAACACTGCATTTAGCGGCTAGATTAACCTCAAATTGAACATCCATCTTTTTCGTACCCGAACGAACAAGTGTTAAGCTCTCTTCGACGATCAAGTTTAGATAATGCCATGTTACTTCATCTTGCACGCCACCTTGACGACTGTATTGCAGTAAGCTGCGAGTAATATTTCTAATCCGATCAATTTGTAAATGAATCGCTGTCAGTTCATCTTGAACATCAACGGTATCATCGCCCAACTCTAATTGAATCAATTCAATATTGCCTAAGATTACGGCAATTGGATTATTAACTTCATGCGCAATGCCTGCGGTCAATTCACCCAGCGCCGCTAATTTTTCTGTTGCTACTAACTTTGAACGGGCTTGATGCAATAACCGTATATGCTGCTCTAACTCTTCGGTTTTATGATGTAGGCTCTGAGTACGCTGCTCTACTTTTTCTTCAAGCTCTATCGCAGCGAGCTTAATTAAACCATTACGCTGCTCAAGTTGATCCAGCATTGAGTCAAATTGCTCTCCTAGTATTTGTAATTCATGTCCATCACATAAATCCAATTTACCGACACGCTTTTTTAATCCCATTTGAACTGCTTTCGCAACCTGATAAATTTTCTCTATTGGTAAAAATAAATCACGCGCACCGCGATAAACAATAATGCTGGTAAGTAGCAGTACTAATAAAATACTGACACTCATTTCTATAATATTGGTTAAGTAACGTTCAATTAACGGCCATTGTAGATAACCCGTATAAAGCATGCCGACGACGGTACCATCATTACCATGTAACGGCTCATAGGCTGAGACATACCAACTATCGTAAACAAACGCGCGATCAACAAAAATATTTCCTTGTTGTAACACTTGTTGCTGCACTTCTTTAGAAACACGAGTACCCACCGCACGACCAATAAGATTAGCGCTATCTAGTGGCACATTAGTACTTATGCGCACGTCCCCCATAAACAAAGTCACTGTTCCAAGACTACCTTTGGGTAAAGTATCAGCGGCATAAACTAAATCACGAATCCGATCCACCAGCGATGTGCTGTTATTTAATAAAATACCACCATCTAAAATCCATTTAAGTTCACCTTGCTGATTAAAGATTGGTACTAAACTGCGACTAACTAGCCCTTTTTGTTCAATTGTACCTTCTTGCAATAATGGTAGTTGTGCTCGAGCTGGAAGATCATGGTTTAACTCAAACAAAGCACGACGCTCTAACACTTGAAAAAAAGTTTGATCTTTTCCTGATCGTAATAGCCGTTGCTCTGAGGCTGAAAACATTCCGATATCTTCTACGGAATGTAACACCACAAAATCTAACTGATATTGTTGATTTTGCTGATGCACCCACTGGCGTAATTTTATGTCATCAGATCGTAACCGTCGTTGAAAGTCATAAGAATTAGCCAGTGCTTGCAACTCCATTCGCTGCTCTTTTTTCAAAAGCACCATACTATGATGAGCAACGGCTAAATCTGCTTTGACATTCATTAATGCATTCTGCCAGGTATACGTCACCGTCCAATAAAACGTAATCGCAATCAATGTTAATAATGTAAGAAATATGGGAACAGAGGTAAGCACTAAAAGACGATAACGAACCATGGTTTTAAAACGCCGTAACCACATCAAGACAAATGTTTTTATTTTCATCGCGATACGACTCATAATAGTTCATCTGTCCATTCTTTATATTTACGCTCTAAAGTCTTTCTTGCCACACCAAGTTGACGTGCAGCTGCTGATTTATTACCGTCACTGGCGTCAACAACCTGCATAATATGCGCTTTTTCAACTTCTTTTAGTGTCCAGGTTACTGGATAGCAATATTGATCTTCACCATCGTCGTGACATTGACATGGCCGTTGAGGATGAGCTGCATTTAATTCGGCTTCTGCAGCAATCATGGCATGTACGCCTACAGCAGCAACAGCAGTAACCGGTAACGCATCCCCTTGCAATTCACGCCAATAATCCGCAGGCGGCTTACCTAATAAAATGCATCGCTCCATCATATTTCGTAATTCACGAATATTACCGGGCCAAGAATAGGCTTGCATCGCTAAAATATCTTCATGAGTCCAATTGATAGCTTTCATACCTAAGTCTTTTGATAACTGCGCCGTAAAATGATGACTTAATGACGGAATATCTTCAATTCGGTCACGTAATGATGGCAAATCAATCGTGAGTACGTTTAAGCGATAATACAAATCTCGTCGAAAACGGCCTTCTTCAACTTCAAGTTTTAAATTACGGTTTGTCGCTGCGACAATACGTACATCAATTTGAATTTCTCGCTCTGAACCAACAGGACGAATCGCTTTTTGTTCTAATGCGCGCAATAAAGATGATTGCATTGCTAGAGGCATTTCACCTATTTCATCTAAAAACAAAGTACCGTTATTCGCCACTCGAAACAGACCTTCACGGCTTTTCTTAGCCCCCGTAAATGCGCCAGAGACATGACCAAATAATTCACTTTCAAGTAGCTCTGGTGCAATAGCACCACAGTTAATCGGTACAAAAGGCCCAGTACGTTTACTTAATTGATGTAATGCACGTGCAACCAATTCTTTACCTGTGCCAGATTCACCTTCGACTAATACAGCTGCAATTGATGGCGCAATTTGAGCAATCAACTTTTTCATCTGCTGTGTGGCAGGCGCATCACCAATAATATTAACCGGATAGCTACGCTCAACATCACGTTGCAGTGCAAAATTTTGACGTTCCACTAATCGACGTTCAATGCATCGATTCACTGATTGCATCATTTGATCAAGATTAAACGGTTTTAGAATAAAATCTGACGCGCCAGCACGTAAGGCCTGAATAGCCGTCTCTAAATCAGCGTAGCCCGTCATAAATATCACATCACTACGGCGGGTTGTTGGATCAAATGCTTCATGCCATTCAATACCGGAACGTCCTGGTAAATTGATATCAACAATCAACAAATCAAAATGGCAACGCTTACGAATTTCTTCGGCTTCTTCAATACTGCCAGCAGTATCGACTTGAGCAAATTTTTTACTTAAGGCTTTTTTTAAAATCGTGCGCATTCCTGGCTCATCATCAACCACTAATACAGAAACCGCAGTCCAAGATGAAGACAAACTAAAATCAGACATAGATATAGAGACATTTTAACCACATTAAAATTTGCGACATTTTGTCTCACTATGAATCATTTAGTCAAAACTGTTTTATCATTCCGTAAAACTTCGGTTACCTTTAACCTATTTCACATAATATTTGATACCTAAATCACATAATCACCCCTGTTTATCAACATTAAAAATGTGGCACTTTATTTGCTTATAGCTGCGCAGCGCTATTTATTAAGATGGTATAGGTCATTTTGCTGCATTTATTTGGCATCAAAGATAACGACTTACCATTTCAACACTTTTTATACCAAACTAATCGATCAGGAACGTTGATGAACTTATTAAAAACCACGTTAGTTATTCTTGGCTGCGCATCGGCAACAATGGCTTATGCCACCGCAGAAACAACAGTAAATAAGACAGTACGCCTTGCCACTACCACCAGCACTTATCACTCAGGGTTACTTGATTACTTATTACCTATTTTTACTAAAGACACCGGCTACACCGTCGAAGTATTAGCCGCTGGTACAGGAAAAGCATTGCGTATGGGCGAACATGGTGATGTTGATTTAGTCATGACTCACGCACCACAATCAGAAGCACAATTTGTTGAGAAAGGCTTTGGGGTGTTACCGCGTAATTTGATGTACAACGATTTTGTTTTAGTTGGTCCTAAAAATGATCCAGCTAAAATCAAAGGTGATAAAGACGTAGTACACGCATTAAAAGAAATCGCAGCAGATAATGCCGTATTTATTTCTCGTGGTGATGATTCAGGCACCAATAAAAAAGAACTTAATATCTGGGCTCAAACTAAAATGGAACCTAACTTTGGTGGCTATAAAGCTGTTGGTCAAGGAATGGGTCCAACGTTGAATATGGCATCAGAATTACAAGCCTACACATTAACGGATCGTGGCACATGGTTAGCCTATGAAACCAAACTTGATCTTGAAATCATGGTTGAAGGTGATAAGCGTTTATTTAATCCTTACCAAGTCATTCTGATTAACCCAAGTCGCTACCCTGATCTTAATTACCAAGGTGCGAAAACATTCAGTGATTGGTTAGTTAATCCTAAAGCACAAAAATTAATCAATAATTACCAACGTCACGGCAAGCAATTATTCGTTGCTGATGCTCAAACGCTATAAACGGTAATATATTAATTTAATATGATATTTCGCCCGTAATGGTTTATTAAAAAACTAAATCATTACGGGATCACAGTTATCGCATTGAGTCTTAGTGCTAATAACATCAATGATGACATTATCAGTGCATTTTTTAGGTTAAAGCAAATATTAGCATGAACATTTGGCAGACAACTCAGCAAGCTACTCAACTTCTTTTTAGCGGCGATAGCGCACTCTGGAGCATTGTCGGGGTATCATTTTCCGTTTCTCTTTTTGCTATCACTTTAGTTCTTATTCCCTCACTATTAATTACCTTTGCATTAGCTTACGGAAAATTTCCTGGTCGTTGGTTAATACTCTCTTTAATGAATACCTTACAATCAGTCCCGACAGTAGTAATTGGCTTACTGCTTTATATGCTGTTATCTCGCGCAGGGCCATTAGGTGATTGGCAAATGCTATTTACCCAAAAAGCGATGATATTAGGCCAAGTATTAATCTGTTTTCCACTCTTAGTATCGATGATGCATGCTGCCTTTCAAAATAGTGATCGTCGTGCATGGGAAACAGCACTCACCTTAGGATCTAGCTACCCTCGTGCATTAATTAGTTTAATGTGGGAAAGCCGCTTTCCGTTAATTGCAGCCATTGTGGCCTCCTTTAGCCGAGTGATCACTGAAGTCGGCTGCTCAATGATGGTCGGCGGCAACATTTTAAATTCAACTCGAAATATCCCGACAGCAATTGCGCTTGAGAGCTCAAAAGGTGCATTTGCTCAAGGTGTAGCCTTAGGAATGGTGTTACTTATTCTAGCCTTAGGTCTAAACTTTATTTTATCTATCGCCCGTGGCAAAGCCCATTTGCGAACTAACTAAGCCGAGACCTTAATTATGACTCATGCATCCATTCAGGCACTCGACCTTTCAGTTCGTTTTAAAAGTCGACTACTGTTTCATATTCCACAACTTAATTTAGCACCACGAGATGCTATCTATTTAACGGGTGATAACGGCGTTGGCAAAACAACCTTATTGAAAGTATTAGCTGGCTTACAAAAACCTACCACCGGTACGATTAATATTCATCAGCATACTTTTTTTAAACGCCTCTTTAGTGGCTGTTATGAAGGGAGTATCATCTACCTCCATCAAACCCCATATATGTTTGATGCAACAGTGTTTAACAATGTATGCTATGGGCTACGATACGCGATTAAAGATCGTCAAAAACGCCGAAATGAAGCCATTAATGCTTTGCGGATGGTCGGCCTTGAAACCCTTGCTAATGAGCATGTGTCCGTTTTGTCTGGTGGTGAACGCCAGCGCGTCGCAATGGCACGGGCATGGGTACTTAAACCCAGTGTGCTATTAATGGATGAATCTAGTGCTAGCATGGATCAAGAGTCAATTAATCGCCAAGTTATTTTAGCGGAAGATTTATTGTCACGAGGCACCAGTTTAGTGATCACTAGTCATCAACAAAATGCACTCACTGCACTTTGTCGCCGCCAATGGACAATCAATGATACCCAGTTAATTGAACGAGCCGAACTCCAACTCGTTAAAGATACTAATAAGGATAATTATGCCTACGCCTGAACAAACCCATTGGGTCATTTTAGCGGGTGGCCAAGCCAGCCGTATGGGAGGCAACGATAAAGGCTTGATTGAACTTGCAGGCCAACCGTTTATTCAACATGTAATTAATACCCTAGCACCACAAACATCTCATATCAGTATCAACGCAAACCGTAACCAAGATCTATATCGCCAATATGGTGATGTTTTTGGCGATAGCATTGAAAATTATCCAGGCCCTTTAGGTGGTATGCATGCAGCGCTACACCATATAGATAATGACTGGATTGGTTTTGTACCTTGTGATTGCCCGCAATTACCTGCTGATTTAGTAACAAGAATGGCTGCAGCATGTCAACCTGATACAGATATTGTAGTGGCACATAATGGCGATTATATTCAACCCGTTGTGACGCTTCTACACCGTCGTATTCTGCCAAAATTAGAAGCCTTTTTAGCTAATGGTGATCGCAAGATAATTTTACTTTATCGTCAATGTAATATGATTACGGTTGATTTCAGTGATCAAGCCGACGCCTTTATCAACCTCAATACCCCTGAGGAATTATCACAATTTGGAGTACGCCATGAGTCAAATTAACGCCTCTGTGCCTTTATTAGGCTTCGCTGCATTTAGTGGTACTGGTAAAACAACCCTTATTGAAGCCATGTTACCTAAATTGGTTGAACGTGGTCTACGCATTGCAGTAATCAAACACGCCCATCATGATTTTGATATTGATCAGCAAGGAAAAGATAGCTATCGATTAAGAAAAGCTGGTGCACACCAGATGCTTATCTCCTCTCGCTATCGTCGCGCATTGATCACTGAAACACCCTCCGCAGAAGCAAGCTTACCGTCTTTAATTCGACAATTAGATCAAACTCAACTCGATCTTATTTTAGTCGAAGGCTTTAAAAAACTCGACTTCCCAAAAATTGAATTACACCGCCAAGTCATTAACAAACCGTGGCTATATCAAGACGATAACACTATCATTGCGATTGCAAGTGACACCAAAGCAGACACAGTCTTACCGCAAATATGCATTGATGATATCGAACAATTAACCGATTTTGTGGTGCAATTCAGTCGCCAATCATACCAGCACTCAATAAAGGCGGTCAGTTGTGATAACGTTCAACCACAAGGGATGTTGTCGGTTGATGAAGGTCGAAAACGCATTCTTGATCAGATAACAGTTGTTGATAATCCACAAACGGTTTCGCTAAAGCAAGCACTTGGGCATATCGTACATACAGATATTCTTTCACCAGTAAATGTGCCACAACATACTAATTCAGCGATGGACGGCTATGCTATTCGCAGCGAAGATATTGAGCTAAATAGCTATACCGTTGTCGGTCAAGTTCTTGCAGGACATCATTACCCTCACCCATTACAAGCAGGTGAAGCTGTTCGTATAATGACAGGCGCTCCGGTTCCTCAAGGTGCCGATACCGTTATAATGCGTGAACAAGCACAACAAGATGGTGACACCGTCACGTTCAACCTAACCATGGGCGCGATTAAAGCGGGTCAAAATGTTCGCTTAGCAGGTGAAGATCTTGCTATTAACCAAGTAGCCGTCGCTAAAGGCCAAACAATCACCGCGCCAGAACTTGGTATGATCGCATCACTAGGGTTAAGCACACTGACTATCAATGCGCCCTTGCGTATTGCTATTTTCTCAACTGGTGATGAAGTACAAGCCCCAGGTGAAACACAACGCCAAAACTGCATTTATGATTCAAACCGCTACAGCTTATTTGCCTTATTAACTGGTTTGGGTTGTGAGGTGGTTGATTTGGGGATTATTGAAGACAGTGAAACTGCACTTGAAGCCACATTACGCCAAGCCAGCCAACAAGCAGATATGATTTTATCATCAGGCGGTGTTTCTGTTGGCGATGCTGACTACATTAAAACCGTACTTGATAAACTAGGAAAGATTAATTTCTGGCGGATCAATATGCGTCCAGGACGTCCATTAGCATTTGGCCATATTAATGATGTGCCATTTTTTGGTTTACCCGGCAATCCCGTTGCAGTCATGGTGACATTTTTACAATTTGTTGAACCTGCGATTCGCAAACAACAAGGCCATCAAAATTGGCAACCTCAAACATATACAGCTATTGCAGCAGAGCCGCTACGATCTCGTAATGGACGAACCGAATATCTACGAGGATATTACCATTGGGATGCTAATGGCCGCTTGTCGGTAAAAACCATTGGCTCACAAGGTTCCGGTATTTTACGCTCAATGAGTGAAGCTAATTGCTTAATTGAAATTCCACCACAGCAAGAATATGCTCAGCTTGGCGATAAAGTGACTGTTATTCCACTTAATATACGCTTTTAGCCAATAGAACAGCGACGGCATAATGCCAAGCATTGCTCATATTGCTTGGCTTTTTTATGTCTACTACTATTAGTATGTATTTCGTCAATATATGTATTTACATTAATATCATCTGGCTAGACCATTAAAGCGATATTTATGTTGTAGAATAGCGGCAGTCTTATTTTTAGGTATTATAAGTAAACATGTTTTTAGATTCATATTATTCAAATAACGACGGTGAATTATCTTTTACTCGTGAGCAAGCAAGCCATTTTGCAAAACGTGTAGCCGGTGACTTTAACCCACTTCATGATGAAGATAACAAGCGTTTTTGTGTACCTGGCGATCTGCTTTTTTCGGTTCTTCTAGCCAACGTTGGCCTTAGCCAAAAAATGCGTTTCGAATTTGCAGGCATGATCAATGAATCAAGTTGCCTACTTATAGACATCAAATCCCCGACAGAACTAGCGGTTATCGACTGTACGGGCAAAGTCTACATGGATGTGATACGCAGCGGTGAAACAACAAAGGATAAGGTGTTAATTTCACAAGTTACTAAAAACTATGTGCAATTTTCAGGAATGAACTTTCCACACATTATGGTACCTTTGATGAAATCAAAAGATATCATGATTAATCCCACTCGACCGTTAGTGATCTATGAATGTATGGAACTTGATTTCACACGTTTAGATCTTAGTGCGCCAACCGTTGAATTAACTGACTCTATTATTGAAGTTGAAGGTAAACGTGGTAGCGTAACACTTCATTTCTGCTTTAAAGAAAATGGTGAAATCGTCGGTACAGGCAGTAAACGTATGCTGATGAGCGGATTAAAGCCTTATTGCCAAGACGGTATTGATGATTTAGTTTCACGTTTTAATGAGCGTAAAGATAAATTCAATGCGACTAATAGCTAAATAGCCAATCTATTTTCTATAAAAAAGCCCAATTAGCACTTATCTTTTGCATTGATAAGTATCTATTGGGCTTTTTTGTATCGGTGTATTTTAGAACGGTGACACTAAATTGTCATTAATCACCCACCGTTGATACTAATTCAGACGCGAGTGGTAAATACAATCGTGACCGTAAACCAGGATTATTATCACTAAAAACTAATTCACCATTATGACGAGTAACTACGGCTTCCACTAACGATAACCCTAATCCAAAACCTTGATGGGTTCGACTACGATCGGCACGAAACATCGGTTCACGAATTCGCCCTTTGTCTTCATCAGACACGCCCATACCATTATCTGTTACCACAATACCAAAATGATCGACAATGACATTAATAATACCGTGATCTGGTGTGTACTTAATCGCATTTTCAACCAAGTTATAGACCGCTCGAAATAATAAACTTGGCTCACCTTGCAATCGGTATGGCTGATCTTCTCTAAATATGAGTTGCTGTTGTTTTTCATCTGAGATAGGTAATAAAAATTCAACCACATCACGACATACTTGAGATAAATCGACCCACTCTTTATCAATATGCTGCTTACCACTGTTTAAGTTAGCAATTTCTAGCATGCCATTAAACATACTCAACAATACTTCTAAATCATCATGACAAGCTTCTAATTCATCCGTATATGGTGCAGTTGGTTGGGTTAACAATCGCTCTAGGCGTAATTTCATTCGTGCGATAGGCGTGCGTAAGTCATGTGCCATGCCAACAGAAAGTGCTTTTAGCGATTCCTCTTTTTTCTCGACCTGTTCAATCAAAAAATTAAGATGAATAGTTAACACATCAAATTCATCATCATTGCTACTAACCGGTAGCTTGACCCCTTTTTCACCTAAAATAACTCGATTCATACCCTGATTAACACGAGCCAACTTCTTTAAAATTACAATTGCAAATAATGAAGCACCAGCCAACATGATAATGACTGGCACTGCGATTCCAGACAGTAGCATCGGGATAACAGTCTGGCGATAGGCTTGCATAAATTGCGGATTAATTTTTATCACTAATTCCATCCCTCGCGGTAACTTTACCACTTGAGATAGCTGTGTTGTTTTTCCACGACTAAAAATAAATGCTGTTGCTGGGTAAGTCGCCACTTCATCAATAACAGGCTTTGTTGGCTTTACAAGATAACTAAATGTGGTGTTGTTTTTGCGACGTTGCGTTATCGTTTTATAAAGTTCGGCGCTATTACCTTTGTTGATCATCATCGTAAACAAATTAGCTTCATTGACTAAGTCACGTTTTAATTGTTGATGGTAAAACGTCTCTGAACTAACCACTACCTGATTTATAAATAAGATGAAAATAAAAGCAACACAGGTAATAAAATACATCAACACTTTAAAAATAGTTGATCGCGACAGGTTTTCAGGCCCGGCGTAAGACATAACCCGCCCCTCGAACAGTATGAATTAAACTAGGCTCTCCTTCAGACTCTAATTTTTTACGTAAGTTGGCAATATGAACATCAATCACGTTAGTTTTTGGATCAAAATGATAACTCCAAACGGATTCAAACAAGCTCATTCGAGAAACAACACTTTCAACATGTTCCATTAAGTATTGCAGTAATAAAAATTCCTTCTGCTGTAGATTAATCAATCGAGATCCACGCCATACACGGTGTGATTTAATATCTAACCTTAAATCATCATAACTGTATTCAGAAGAAACAGTCGCTACGGTTTGCTTTCGTTTAACCAGAATATTAGCGCGCGCAACAAGCTCTGCTAATGCAAACGGTTTTGTTAAATAATCATCACTTCCTGCTGTTAGCCCTGTAACACGATCTTCAACACTGTCCATCGCACTTAATATTAATACTGGTGTTTGGTTTTCAGTGACGCGCAACGCAGCAAGAACCTTTAAGCCATCAAGTTGTGGAAGCATGCGATCTAACACAATTAATTGATACTCACAGCTGGTTGCCATCATGAGTCCTTGATGACCATCTTCAGCTTCATCTACAACAAACCCATGTTCTCGTAATCCTCGAGCAACAAACTCACGCGTTGTTAGATCATCTTCAATTACTAATATTTTCATTTAATACCTAGATCTATTTACTCATTAATACGCTACCCATAAGAATTATTCATTATACACAGGCCCTCTTCATTTTTTAATATATCAAGCCGTGATGTTGATCATTAATATTGTTATATAAACACGCAAAATTAGCATTATTTCGCCATTGGTCTAAAGTGAATAATTTACTCTTTATGATTTATATCATATTGATAAAAGTTACATTAAAGTGAACTTTTATTAAGGTAAACAATCAAATATTTCATTCTAAATACAAAGATAATTTAAATAACCAATTTATGACTTTTTTTACGCGATTAGATCCAGTCAAAGAAATGACTGGCGTAACATTTCCAATACTAATGTTTTTAGTTTGTGGCATTATTATATTGACAATTTCACGTATATTTTTATGCATCTGGCAGAAAGACCGTGTATCTAACGTTCAAGGTTGGAAAAGAATATTTATATCTGGTTTACGAATGGATATCGTCAGTATGTGTTATTTACTGATATTACCCTGCCTTATTACACCACTCGTCATTGGAGTACCTTATCTTAGTCAGATTTGGTTGATAATACTTTCAGTATGGATCACATTCGGCTTATGGCTTCTGGTTTATATGGAAGCAGCTACGCCTTTTTTCATTAAAGAATATGATGTACGACCAAACCGTTTTTTTGTCGAGTATCTTATTTATCCCAAAGAAGTCATGAGCATGATGTGGACTGGCTACAAACTTGAGCTAGCGCTTGGGCTTATCATCTCACTAATAACGCTTTATTTTGGCTGGAACTTTTCAAATTACCTCGTTCAAGACCTCCAGGCCCCTAGTTGGTATTGGCGTCCGATAATAGCACTTTGTACCGTCGCATTATGCATATTAGGTGCCCGATCAACACTTGGCCATCGTGCCATTAACCCATCTATGATCGCATTTTCACACGATAATCTTATGAATGATTTACCCCTCAACTCATCCTATTCAGTACTGTACGCAATGAAGTTAATGCGAAAAATAGTTGATTCATCAACGATATACCCAACCATGAAAACAGACGATATTATTCGCACCATACAGGATAACAGCCAATTAACTGTGGCAGCGTTCACCCAGCCATTATTACCAACACTGGCATATCATCAAGCCAGTACTACAGGGAAACGTAAGAACATTGTAATTTTATTACAAGAAAGTCTTGGCGCTCGCTTTGTTGGTGGATTAGGTGGCCTACCACTAACACCAAACCTAGATAAACTGATGCAAGAAAGTTGGAATTTAACGCGATTATATGCCACAGGAACACGCTCTATTCGTGGTATTGAAGCTGTGACTACAGGCTTTTTTCCAACTCCTGCTAATGCTGTGGTGAAATTACCTAAAAGCCAAAATAACTTTTATTCAATCGCCCAGACGCTTAAAGCAGAAAATTACCATACTCAATTTATCTACGCGGGAGAAAGTCATTTCGATAATATGAAAGGCTTCTTACTTGGTAATGGATTTGTTGATATACAAGATTTACCTACGTTTCATAATCCAGAGTTTATTGGATCATGGGGAGCATGCGATGAAGATCTTTATAACAAAGCACATGAACAATTTAGTCTACTTACTGAACAAGATAAGCCTTTTTTCAGTCTTGTATTTACAACAACAAACCACTCACCTTATGATTATCCGCAAGGTAAAATAGAACCGTATAACCAACCATCTGCAACACGCGAAAATACTGTTAAGTATTCAGACTTTGCTCTTGGTCAATTTCTAGAACAAGCGAAAAAGTCAGATTATTGGGACGATACTATTTTTGTACTTGTTGCTGATCATGATTCACGTGCCTACGGTGATCAAATAGTACCAATAGATTGCTTTCATATTCCAGCCGTAATTTTTGGTGGTGGCGTTGCTGCTCATGAAGATAATCGTTTAGCAAGTCAGCTTGATCTACCGCCAACTTTATTATCCATGGCGGGCATCAGTGCTAATCACCCAATGATGGGCCATGACCTAACCAAAGACGTTGCAGAACATAAGCAAAGAGCTGTCATGCAATATCATAATAACTTTGCATGGCTAAACAATGACAACCATGCAATTGTTTTCCAGCCAAATAAAGGCATCATGACCTTTCACTATGATCCTACAAGTCACATATTAATACCAAGTGAATTACCAGATGACGAAATAAAAACAGCGAATGCGTTCGCGCTATGGGGAAGCCTATCTTACAAACAAGATTTCTATCAATGGAATAAGATAGAATCAGTACCACATAACATCTCTCAATAATAACTCGCAGACTGCAAAAGTATAAACGCAGTTAAAGAAAATCATCTACTTGCTCAGAGGTAATATGCCTCTGAGCAAGTAGTATGGTAGTTAAACACCCAAGACAAGAATACCAAGCTAACCTCATTCGTAACCAACCACCATTATTCTGCCATTGCCTTTATGTTGTGATATAAAAAAACGGCCTACCAAAGGTAGACCGTTTAACGCGACCATAGGGGGAAATTATGAAATCGCGAATACTTTATTTTGCTTAATCAATGATGCTTAAAGTGCTTTCATTTGGTTAGCAATAATTTCAGCTTGTGGACCAATAATAACTTGAAGATTATTTGAGCCTACATTTACTACACCCTTCGCACCTAGTTGCTTTAGCTTAGCATCATTGATAATTGAGCGATCAACAATACCTAAGCGAAGACGTGTGATACATGCAGAGATATCAGTTAGATTATCTTTACCACCTAGTGCTTCTAGGTATTGTAGAGCTAAATCAACTTTGCTATCAGAATCTGGGTTTGAATCTTCTTCTGGAGCATCTTCACGGCCAGGTGTTTTAAGGTCAAACATCTTAATCGCACTAACAAAGATCACGAAGTAAATTACACCAACAACTAGACCCATTGGAATAATCATCCATGAGTTATGCGCAGCTGGCGCATTGTAGTTAAGAATATAATCTATCAAGCCTGATGAGAAACTAAACGCCATGTGAATGTTAAGCATTGATGCAACAACAATACTAAGGCCCATTAGAATAGCATGTACAACATACAATCCAGGAGCTAGGAACATAAACATGAATTCGATTGGTTCAGTGATACCTGTTAAGAATGCAGTTAATGCAACGCTCAATAACATACCACCAATGACTTTCTTATTCTCTTTCTTAGCAGTTACATAAAATGCTAATGCTGCACTTGGAAGACCAAACATTACCACTGGGAAGAAACCACTTAAAATACGTCCTGCAGATGGGTCACCAGCAAAGAAACGTGAGATTTCACCCGTAACAACCTGACCAGTAGCAGGATCTGTGTAGTTACCAAACACAAACCAAACCATACTGTTTAGAATGTGGTGCAAACCAAGTGGAATCAATAGACGGTTAGCAACACCATATACAAACTCACCAGGAACACCACTGGTAAGAATCCACTTACCTAAATGGTTGATAGCATCTTGCACAGGAGGCCATACAATGCTAAATGCAAAAGCAAGCACCAATGCAACTAAACCTGTGATGATAGGAACAAAACGCTTACCACCAAAGAAGCCAAGGAACTCTGGTAATTTAATTGCGTGGAAACGGTTATACAATAGACCCGCACACACACCAATAATAATACCGCCAGCGACACCAGGATCGACATCAGCATTAAGGGTTTTAATTGCAGCCATCATAATGAAGTAACCAACTGCTGCGGCTATTGCTGCTGCTGCTGAGTTATCTTTCGAGAAACCACCTGCAACACCCATTGCAAATAACAGTGCTAGGTTAGTAAAAACTGCCTGACCGCCTGCTGCAATAAAAGGTATATTTAGTAGATCGGGTTGTCCAATACGCAATAAAATACCAGCAATGGGCAATACTGCGATAGGAAACATTATCGCGTTTCCGAGTTTTTGGAAATGTCCAAGAATACTCATTCCCTTCTCCATGTCATCACATCAAAATTAATAAACAACATATGTCGTTTAAGCATGTACTAACCATACAGTAGTTAGCTAAACTTAGTTTAGGATAAACATTAAGTTTTCTTAATGTTTGCTCTATTTCACGTGACAGCCTTCACAATTTGAGAAAGTTCACTAGAACACCACAAAAAAATTTACAAAAATCACACCTTGTTAACCTAATATTCTGTTAATTATTCACCTATAATTTGATTTATTTATGTTGTTAAAATGAGAAATATGAACCTTTCCTGACAAATAAGCATAGAATAAGTTATTCAACGATATTCTTAATGACATTAGGTATAATTTATGCGAAAAAAGAGTTTAGCTTTAAACCATGAAAAAATGTCAATTTATTGACAGTTAACTTGTTTTTTTATGGCTTACTTAATAATTACATAATGACAAGATTGAACTTTCTCCATGATGACTTTTATATCCCAAAAACTACCTAACTTTATTGCATTATCGTTATTTGCCATATTGCTTTTTATTGCGATTCACATAGTGCCAATACCAGCCTTAACGACACCAGTAAGTAATGCAGCTGGCATATCATTTGCTTTATTAACAGACAGTGCTGGTAGCCCGTTTTTCCTTATTACTGCGGCATTGCTTTGTCTTATACCTGTCTTTTTAAAGCTACCTAAAAAACCATCACTAAAATATGGATTCAATTTGGTATTCTGCTTGTATTAAGTTTCGTCACTAAGACAGTATTAAAACACGAGACTGCAATTCCTCGTCCATACACTTATGAACTACAAGCCTTGCACCTTGTTGATTCACCTGCTAATTTCTATTCATTAGACTCTGCAGCAAAAGAGACGATTGTGAAACAAGCTGGAACATATATTAGTCCTTGGCGCTTACGCAGTTGGGAAGGTGAAACCAACTATTCATTCCCTTCAGGCCATACTATTTTTGCTGCTATCTGTGTGCTTTTCTGGGGTGGGTTCTTTATTCGTAGAGGTAATTATTTAGTTGCTGGTGGATTAGTCATTTGGGCCACAGGGGTTGGTATTAGCCGTTTAT
Organism: Photobacterium aquimaris; assembly: GCF_002954455.1. GTDB lineage: Bacteria > Pseudomonadota > Gammaproteobacteria > Enterobacterales > Vibrionaceae > Photobacterium > Photobacterium aquimaris. The sequence goes on along the minus strand of NZ_MSCC01000001.1, from coordinate 1,166,461 downwards.
GGCTAGGTATGCACTTCCCTTCTGATGTCATGGGCTCAATACTTTCAGCTGCTATACTATATTTCTTTATCCCTGAATGGGATGAACATGCTAAGAAAAAAAAATAATCTAACGTTATAGCTATTTAAAAAGGCTCATCACAATAATAAGATGAGCCTTTTTATAGGTTTATATTTATAACCTTAATATCATGGACTATCGTTAACTTGCCGTTGGAGTATGTTCATATTCAACAACCAGTTGATTACCCTCATAAGTAACTTTTTTAATCTCACCGTCAAATATAAAAGTATTTTTTACGATCGAATGATTGAGTGTGCCTTTCTGCACTGCTTCACGTAATGAGGGAAGTATTAGCACTGGATCAATATTTAAAATACGACAAAACTCGTTAACAAACTGATGTTGGATGACAGTATCACCCCGTAAAATGTCTGAAAATTCAAGTTGCGTTAACCCTAGCTTTTTAGCCATTTCAATTTGAGTAATACGCATTTTTGCTTTGTAGCTCATCCATGTATCATGCAAAACTTGACGATCTGTTTCAGTATATGCCATTTTCTTTCCTAAACGCTTTCAACGTATTGAATAAACCCATCGTTATTCATTCCACTCCGCGAGCGTAAATTTAAACGAATTGATTTCCTTCATCCATAAATTAGCTGTAAGAATATGTGTCACATTATTCACGCACTGAATACAACACGTGGTAATTTAATACTTTATTACAAGTTATTTATTGTTGAATCGCATATTAAAATTATAATGCTCGCTCATTATTAGGATTGTTAGCATAAAATGATACGTCATTGGTTATATTTTATTGTGTATAGTTTGCTTATCGTAACTGTATTTACCAATACAGCGTATGCTTACACCACCAAAATAATGCCAACATCCATGTCGCATTGCAGTATGGAATATAATACCTGCTGTGATGACACTGATAATATCGCAACTAGCTCTATAATCATTACTGATTCAACGTACTCTCATTGCAACAATGATTGTAATAGCGATTGTTCATCACAGCACCAACCCGCTCTACTGCCTAACTTTAACTTTCAATCATGCAATCATTCAGAAAGTCATATTAATGAGCAGTTTCAACTTACCCGTTATTACCATGAACCATTACTAAAACCACCGATGGCATAAGTGTTATTTCTGCTTTAAACACTTAACTTGCACCATCTACAACCTTGCACTGTTACCTTAAAAAAGTGCAAACACGTTATATTTTAGGAATGTCATTATGATCATCAAACGTACGTTACTTGCCTTTACTGTTTTTATTTCAGCCACTGCAACAGCTGAGATTGCACCTATTATCAAAGGCACGAATTACTTATCACCATATTGTGGCTGCTGTAAGGAATGGGTAACGCATATGAAAGATAACGGCTTTGAATTAGAAAATATTTACCAAGAAAACTTAACACCAACAAAAATTAAGCTAGGCGTATTACCTCAATATGCGTCTTGTCATACCGCACAAATTGAAGGCTATACCTTTGAAGGCCATATTCCAGCGGCTGACATCAAGCGCTTTCTCGCTAAAAAGCCAACCCGAATGAAAGGACTAGCAGTAGGCGGAATGCCAATGGGATCACCCGGTATGGAGTATGGGGATCAGAAAGATAGTTACAGTGTGGTCGCTTTTGATGACAAAGGTCGTACCATGGTATGGGCTCGACATAATTAATCGCTCCACCTAGCTAATTAAACAAACAAGCCCGCTTTTATCTATCGTTACTCATAAGACGTTAACAGAACAGCGGGCTTTTTTATTTTGCTACTTTACTGAAATAGCGCTCGATTAGGATCATCATTTTGAGCCCATAACGGCTCTAATTCGCGTTTTTCAAAGTAAATTTGTAAGCCATTAAAATAAGTAAAAGCAGTAAGCTCTGACTCTTTACCGAAATGTTCAAAAAACACCTCTTCATACTCAGCTAGTTCCGCTAATGTTTGAATACCACGACTTAACGCCCAATGAATGGCATGTGGTGAAATCATAGTGCGATATAGCATTAACTCTTTAATATCAGCTAACGCAATATCACGTTGTGCGGTTGTGGAATGTTGAGATGCTAACGCGTTTGCTTGTTCTTCTGCTAATAATGCCCGTAAACTTGCTAGACTTGATTCTCGCTCTGCTGGCGAATAGCCATAAGTTATTTTACAAAAACGTAAGGCATAAGTCATTTTTTCACGCCCAACCAGCTCAATAACCTGCTCAAGATAAGGCTGTGGAATAGCATATAAAGCTGCTAATTGAGTTACGGCATGATTTAAACTGGTATAAATAATACCATCATATTCAAACTGAAATGTTGTCGTTACATCGTAACAAGGTAGCCCATCAATATAAATCGGCCAGCCGCTGTAATTCACTCGCTCTTTAGCTATCTCAAACATCTTCCATCCGCTAATACGAAACCCTTCTAACGCTTTACCATCCATTTCAGACGATTCAAGCTCTTCTTTGGTCCAATTAACACCAATCTGTAAATGTTTGTGATATTTTTTATGTAACTGTTGTTTCACTTTGTCACGCAGTAAATCTAAGCTACTCACCTTTAACCCATTGGCAAAACTAAAGCACTCTTGGCAACATGGCAACATAATCGGTAAAGTTTGGTTATCATAATTTGGAACAGCCATAAATGCATGACTGTCAAAATACGGCTCACCACAGAACCAACAGGTATGGCGATAGTCAAAAGGCACATCAATATTATGGTATGAAGAAGTCATTTATCTGCTATTTGTGATTGAAAATACATTGAGTATGATGCAAAGACTACCGTTCAACAACAAGCTGATTATTGCTCACGAAGATTATGAATCATTTGTTTTGCTAGTTGTTGAAATAGTGCAATCTCATCAGCGCTGACATTGTGAGTTATTTTTTCCTGCAACACAAAATCAATATCCGCTAATTTTTTTATAATTTCCATACCGCTATTCGTCACGCACAAGTATGAACTACGCTTATCTCCTGGGTTCGGTGCTTTACTGATAAATCCTTTATCTATTAACGTGCTAAGTAAACGTGTAATTTGTGCTTTGTCACGATCTAATACTGTTGCGATGTCGATTGCTGTGCATGGTGTGATGTTATTAATTATTTTAATCACACGTACATGCATTGGCGTAATATCAAGATTTAGCTGTTCAATCTGTTGATATAATTGCCGTTTTAATGCATGCACCAATTGAAATAAATTATCTAAGGTTGTGTTGTTAACCATTAAGTAGCTCCTATCCTTCCTTTATTTGGTTGACAACATCAACCACACTAAACTATAGTTGATATTATCAACTACATTGCTGTTTATTTCAAATAGGATTTTATTTATGTCTGATAAAAATACTAACGAAAATTGTTACCGTATTACTATTGAAGAGTTAAACCCTAAGACTGCTGTTCCAAAAACGATGCAATTTGAATTTCAAGATAGAGAAAACCTGTTTAACATCATTGATAATTTAAAGAAAAATAGTGGGTTAGATGCAACTCAAGCAACAAAAATAGGTGTTTCATTACGGTTATTAGGTCCAATATTAATGGCAAACCGCAAGCATCCTCTCTTTATAGATTTTATGCCTCACTTCAAAAATTTTATGTTATTACTCAAAAATACAGTTAAAAAATCACCAACAAATAAATAACGTTATTCGATCAAGCATTCCTTTATAGGACTAACCAGCACATAACACCAATATTCTGCAATAATAATGTTATATATATCTAACTACTAGTTTTATTTGCTTGCCTGTTACACCGATTTACATACACTCGCGCGACATTTATTTTGTTCGTGAACTTTACATGAAAAATATTCTGGTTAGCTCAATGTTAGCCTCAACATTACTATTAAGCGGCTGTGTCACTTTTCCGACTTCTGAGTCTAATCAAGTAGATGTGATTTGGGATGATGTAAAAGCAATAGAGAATTGTCAACGCTTAGGAATAGTATATGGCTCTGAAGGCCATTTTTATGATTACTGGTTCCATGCTGATAAAGATATGGTTTGGGGTACATTAAACCAAATGCGTAGCAAGGCAGCTGAATTAGGTGGTGATACAATCTATCTCTACCAATCACTTGATTTCTCAAGTTCAGTAACTATGTTTGCTAATGCGTACTTATGCAACAACTCACCCAATAAACCAGTAACTAACAAATAATAAAACAGATATAAGAACAGCCATTAAAAATAACGGCTGTTCTACTTTGATTATAGTTGTTGTGACAATTGTTTTAACCGTAGTTAAGGCTTGGTGGTTATTTATTTTATTAATAATAGCTTTTCATTTAATTGTTCAATTTTTTTCTGTTGTTCTTGAACTACTTTAATAAGCATATATATTAACGGTGTGGATTTATCAACTAAACAATCTTGAACTATAGTGCCATCATTTAAAGTTATCTCATTGATATTAGCGACTAAAGAAGGAAATATTTTTTGTAAGTCTGTTGCTAATAAACCAATCTGTTTATTTCCTGTAACCTTAGAATTATAAGTCCCAATCCGCAATTTCATTAAATCTGCAGTATAATCTCTACAATCCTCAAAATTAGTTTTAGTTCTAGGATCTGATATCACACCATAAGAACCTGTAGCATTTAATACCGAGCCATCAGATTCAACCATATATTTAGTTGTATGATTATAATCTTTAACATAAAAAGGTTTATAGTCCGGAAGATCTTCAACCATCCAAACACCATAACCATAACCGCCATTCGCTAAGTCGGTGCTTCCAGGTAATATAATATGTCCATATTCCGTACTATTTTGGCGATACTCTACCCCTCCAGCTAAATCACCACCAACAAGAGTTTCCTTTTGACGAAAATTAACTGAACAATTAAAGTTATAGTTCGCAACATCAATAGTTACAGGACACTTAATAGAATATTGCAGATAGCCTGTATGATCCATAATATGAGATATTTTTTTCTCACTTTCTCCAGTTCCTACCGTATGCTCAATAACATGTGTATGTACATCTACTTCGCCAAAAGAACCAAAAACTTGCTTACCGTGTTGAACATTAGGCGATCTAGTTTGATCTATCTCAACCAGCCCACCCACAAACTTGACATTATTACCTAAAATAACGCCCCAACGAGATAAATGATTAGCACCTTGAAAAGCTTCAAAATCCGTATTTGATATTTTCAATGAGTTATGGAGGATATTACTACACGCGCCAGCAGTCTCAAAATCAATAACTTCCCCACTCATACCTTCAAAAGCGCAGTTTTGCATATATACATCACATGCTTCAAATTTACCTGCACTTATACATAAATGGCCTCTAATCCCATCTAAAAAAGTAGTCGTGGTGAGGTTATCATCGGAATAAGTAGGTTGCTTAAACCATACCGGATAACTAACATCATAAAAATTAAAACCAATCGAATGGTAATAGCTACCAGAACTACTTCCCTCTATTGTTGCTGCTGGTTGGAATACAACGCAAGAATAACCACCTGAAAATGATATTTTGGTCGATACATAACAAAATTGTTGAGAACCTGCTTCTGATTGGTTCATATCGTTAGGAATAAAACCAATATGCAATACATTTCGATATCCCGATGAAAAAGCACCGCAACCACAAATTCGAGTAAAATTATTGGATGCGCGCAGAATAATCATATTATTTGATAAGGCACGAATTTTGGTTCCTGCACTTAAAATAAAAGAGATACTTTTTGTTTGTGATTGTCCTTGTCCTGGTGTGTAAGGAACGTGCCAACCAGTTTTATAGCCATCATCTTGTTTTAATACAGGGTTAACACCGTATTCATGATCACCTAAAATAATATCTCCCCCACCATTTGCTTGAACATTACTAATAAGTTCATTCATTTCTTGTGATGAGTGTGCGAGATCACTTATATAATCAGGCGCATAATATTGACGCGTGTTCACCGAATTTTTTACCCAAGATTTTTTTTGCCAATTTCCCTAACTGGCGTAAATCCTGAAAAACACCATCTGAATCTATATGACAAAGGTTATAGATCTTATGCGAATTATCATTATTATCTGTATAATCATCTACGACATTTTTATTCGAAACGATTTTTAGTATGGCTTTTTTTTTCACCAAGAGCTAACTCTTTGTAATAAACATCTAAATAAACATACTCATCTTTAGAAAAATCAAGAATTACATCCTTATTTAGTTCAATTCGAATACCATCTAAATATCCATAACCAGCATGTATTTTTAGATTATTATCTTGTTTTGATACTAAAAATCCATCATCAATAAACCAAGATTTACCATTCTGGTCAATGATCATTTGAGACAAATTATGATCAATCTGCTCTATACGTTTCACTGTCTCAAATTGCCAAGTTTTAGGCTTATTGGTAATATTAGTGAGCTTTGCTAATTCTGGATACTCTAAGATCATTGATTGTATTAAAATACCATCATCTTCTTTTTTAATTGTCACATCAGGATAATTTATGGCTATGAGAAGATCATATTCAGTAGAATATAAACCAACCCAATTAAAGATAAAGTCACCAACGGTATTAGATAGTATTGTTGTAAATATCACTGAGTTATTATCAATACGGGCTTGCTCAACAACATCAGAACGATAAACGATTTCATTATCATTAATAGTTTCATTTTTATTAGGGCAACTATTTCTAAATGATTTATAACCAAATATGATTTCATCACATGTAATAATATCACTATTAACTATTAACTTAGAAAAGAGAAGTCTAGCATTATTCGTAATAATAATATTTGCAGGATCTTTTTTATTACTTTCTTTTTGAGCAACTACCGTCTTAATTTCGCTAGCATATGCTGAACTACCAATGGCAGCACCTCCAACTAGCATTGATGTGCCTTTCATAAATGCTCGTCGAGAAAAGCTAGAGTTTTTCTTTTTCATCAAATACACCTATTTACAACAAACTATAGTTACATGTAAGTTACTTTAATCTATGTTTCAATAATTAAACAACATTAAAAATAAAAAAAAAGTATTACTATTTGTAAATATAAACATAAAAAAAGCACATATATAATAAAATATATGTGCTAAATCAGTAATTTCATTTATATATTCATTAATTAGTAATTATAACAGTATAGCTTCGATAAATATCATTAACTCAAAAGCTATTCAGTATAGATTCAATACGACAATAAAGATAAATAATTGAACTGATGGATATATTGATTGCTAAAAAACAAACAATATTTATATATTATTCACCAATTATATACTTAATAAATGTCTTACTTTTATCATTGGCATCAAAATTATCTTTTGCTAATTGAAGAGAAGACTGTGATAATTTTTCAAAATGATTTTCATTTAATGTAGATAAATAAATTATTTGTTCACATATCGAAGAATAATCGCCATTTTTAGAAATGAAACCATTAACTCCATCGACAACACTGTCAATACAACCTGGTACATCATAACATAACACAGGAATTCCTAAAGCATTAGCCTCCATAACTACAACAGGAAAACCTTCCCTTCGTGATGGCAATACAAGAACATTCATCTTATCAAGATAATTCATGATTGGTTGTTTAAAACCATGAAAAAACACTTTTTCTTTAAATTTAGTTTTAAAGTGTAAAACATCTGATTCATTTAATGATGATGGATTAGATGGATAAATATCACCAAAGAAATGAAATTCAAATTCAATACCTTTATTGCATAACTCATCTATTATATGAAATAAGTCATCAACACCTTTCTGTCGGATTAACCTTCCTACATAACATATTTTAATTTTGTTGTTTAATATTTCATTCTTTTTACATTGGTATTTATCTAATTCAATACCAATGCCGTTTAAAATTAGATCTCCGTTTTTACCTAGTTTAGAATATTCATCCTTGTTCATAAATATTCTTTTAGCTGACATTGAAAATATTATGTTTTTTATGATAACAAGAAATCTGGGATTTAACTCTCCTAAAGTACCTAATCCCTCTACAACCACTGTAACTTTTTTTTCTAAATATAAAAAGAACTGGCGATAATAGCATTGTTCCTGCTAGGAAATGAGATATGATCACATCGGCCCAGCGACCAAGAGATAATAACTTCATATAAAAAAAGAGAAGACTAAATCTACTTTTTCTTATCAAGACTAATTCAACACCAATTTCTTTTAATTTTTCCTCAGATAAATGATCATCTGAGACTGATAGCAATTTAACCTTATGCCCACTTTCAATTAATTTTTTAATATAATTATATCTGAATAAGTAAGCTGTTTTTGTTGAGTTATGTAAGATTAAAACTTTTTTCATTTCTATTTACTCTGGTATATTTCCAACCATTTCTTTGTTATTGCCGAAATAGAATAATTATTAACAATTCTATCTCTTCCTTTTTTAACTAACTTTTCTCTTTCCTCCGCAGGTAACGTTAATGCTGTTATCATCGCTTGTGCTAAAGCATTTGAGTTTTGTGGTGGAACGACAAAGCCACCATCACCAACACCTTCTTTTACACCACCACAATCAGTTGCAACAACCAAACATTGTGTTAATAAAGCTTCAGCGGTAACTAAACAAAAACCTTCATATTCAGATGATAAGACAAAACAGTCAGCAGCAGAAAGCCAACATTCAACATCACGTTGTAAGCCAAGGAATGTTACAAAATCATCTAAACCTAGTGTTTTAGTTAATTGTTTTAATTCTTGCTCAAGATAACTTTGTCCAATAATAGCAAGCTTAATTTTTTTACCCTGTTCAACGGCATGTTTTACAACAATAACCATTGCATTTAACATATTAGGATAATCTTTCTGTTCTTCTAATCGTCCAACAGCTAAATATAAAAACGTATCATCATCAATACCTAATTCTTGACGTTTTAATATTCTTGCTTCAGGTGAAAAAACAAATTTTTTATCATCAAATCCATTACCAACAGTAATCATTTGATTTTCTTTTACCGCACCAGATTTTACAAAAGCTTCTACTGCTTCATCGCTAACATTTGTATTAATATCAGCTAAAAAGTTTGTGTATTTATATGCTAATATACGCCCTTTACCGCCTTCATTTGTATTGTGAGCAGTACATACTAATCTTGGCATTTTCGTGAACAATCTTAATAGTCGAGCAAACATATTACCGTGAATCATGTGGCTATGAACCACATTCGGAGCAAATTTTTTCACTACAAAATGACAAGAATAAAGCGCTTTGAGTAGGCCTAAAAATGTTTTTTCCATGCCGAGATCGACAATTTCAATATCAGGATTTTTAGGTTTAACATCTTGTTTTCCTGTTAATGAAATTATCATAATTTGATTGCCCAAATCACATAACTCATCAGCTAAGTCGCATATCTGTCGTTCAGCTCCGCCCATACCTAAGTCTGTTGTGATAAAACAAATTTTATTTTTCATTATTTAATAACTTCATCCATAGATTTATAATAGGTTCAATAGCAAATTCTGAACGGCATTTATTAATAGCAGCTTGACTATATTTCGCATATTCTTCATCATTATCAAAAACTGTAAATGCTGTTAATATTTTCTCTGCTAATGATGAAATATCACCATCTTTTGCTAACCAGCCACACGTTGAATCAATAATTTCTTTCGGACCCGTTTTACAATCAAAAGAGACCAAAGGTAAACCAGAAGAAATAGCTTCTAATAACACCATTGGTAACCCCTCAAAACGAGAACTCATGACATACAAATCAGCTAACTGATACTGCTCTTTCATGTCACTTACATGAGAAATCCATTCAATATGATTTGTTAAACCAAGCTTTTCTGCTTGTGCCTTTAATGCAGCCTCGTCTTCACCACTACCGACAATACGTAACTTCCAGTCTTGTCGTTGCTTAATCACTAAAGCCCAAGCATCTAATAAAAAATCAAATCCTTTTTGATAAGTCAAACGTCCAGCTGAAATTGCAATTTTCGAATTTACCGATTGTCGAGGCTGACTTAACTCAAAAGATGCTGGATTTGAAATTGCCGTAATATTAGCGCGACAACGAGCATTCTTTAACCAAATATTTTTATCTGTTTCAGTTAATGTAATAACATCATCACAACAAAATGCTGCAACTTGTCGAGATATCTTTCTAAGTTTCAATCCCAAATCAACATCAAAATTGAAATGTTCCCAGCAAATATTCCTTATATTTATTCCCAAACAAGCAGGTACTGAATACAAGGCCAACATAGATTCAATATTAATAAGTACATCTACATTATTTGACTTAATATATTTTCTTAATTTAGCAATTACCTTATGGTAATGTTTTTTGAAAACCAATTTATATTCAAATAAAGTATCTTTTTTGATATCGTCATTCAGTGGAAAAGCACAATGTTCTCCATCATACAAGCTTAAAAATTGAACAGAAAATCCTTTTTCAGACAATTGATTAGCAATAATGGCAGCAACTCTTTCTGTACCGCCGGTGCGGTTCAATGAACCGGTAAAAAAAACAATTTTTTTCATTACTTATTCTTAATAACAAAATATGAAGCTTGAATCCATCGAATAATCGTTTTAACGAATGCTACTGGATTACTTAAAAAACAACGAAGAGGAATATTTTTTAGCATCGCTGAACGAGAAATTAAATGCCCTTTCGCATGTTTTTCTAAAGCAGAACGACTCAATCTATTATCAGCGTGATCATCAAAGAAAAAACCCAAAAATTTATTAACATATAAAAACTTATATTTCGTCGATATTGTTGAATAAAACCAGATTTCAGGAACAAATTTAATCTTATCGTTCACAGGATATAGATAGTCCTTTAAAATATTCGTTTTGAAAATATCAATTCTCTCTCCAATAATTCGACTACCAAACTCATCAAACCATGAATTAATAGAATATTCATTATCAATAGAATAAGTACTATCTGCTGTTTGTGATGATTCGCGCTTAGATAAAGCCCGAATTCCGATAACTTCATCATTGTTTTCAATCATTGGAATATATTTTTCAAAAAACAATGCTAAAGAATCTTCAATTAACGCATCATCAGAATCAACGCCTATAAAATACTTTCCATTAGCATTTAATACAGCACGATTCCAAGCTGATTGTTTACCTGCGTTTTCCTGATAGATATATCTAATTGTTATCTTGTTTTCTTCCTGAAATGCTTCAACGACTTTTTTTTGTAGAATCAGTTGAACCATCATCAACAATCAGCCACTCAAAATCACGATAACTTTGTGTTAATAAACTGTTGTAACATTTAATCAAATGAGCATCTCGATTAAACGTTGGAGTAAATATTGTTAACATTTTATCTTATCCAAAAAGGTACATAAGCATAGACAATGCCTGAGGATAAGTTCTTATAAAAATTAAGAACAAATACAACAGCAATTGCTAATTGAAATATATAGTTTCCAAGCAACGACTTTTTCATAAAAATATCATATAAAATTGCCGGAAAAAAAATAAATCCAGTAAAACATAGTAATTGCATTCTCATTAATATAGGGACACCATTAAATACTAATGCGATGCAAGTTGACCCTAACATTGATATATAAAGATATTTATAACCAATATTTCTCTTTTCTTTCCTATTGTAATAAAAAGCTAATAAAACAGCTAAAACGATAGAGAAAATGAAATTCACGCCTAATGTTGCACCACTTAAATCGTTAGTCCCCTGGTATCGTGTTAATTGAGATGGCATAAATGGTAAAGTTATTAAATAATTCGCAGGCTTTAATATCGATAAAAAAGCGCAAATAGAAATAACAAATAATGCAAACTTAATATTGTACAATATTTTTTCATTAACAAATCGTACAACCAATAAAACACCAAATACAATTAATGATGTATTATGGAACAACACAGCAATATAAAATAAAAGAAAGCTTTTATATGGCTTATTCTCTAACATTTTTAGTATTGATATTGCAGATAATAAACATGCAAAACACAATCTAATTTGAGTAAAGTCTCTGAATAATAAAAACATAGATACATATATAAAATATGATATTATTCGGAATTTACCAGGGATATACTCGAATATTATATAAAGTAAAGCAATTAAACATAAAAGATTAAATGCAAATCTAAATTCAAAAAAATCTAAACCACAAATACTAGCAAGTTTTTCTAGAGATAAGAAACCTACTTCCTGCCCTATCACAGATGAATATTTGGATATTTCGCCAAAAGGTATATTACGAACAGCATTAAAAACAGAATGATATACTAATGCATCACGATCAACGCCTAGTCCTCTAGACGAAACAATACCATAAACAACAATAGCAGCAATAAAAAGACAAATTTCGTTTGCCTTTTTATTGATACAAGAAATACTTAACAATGTAACTATTAAAAATGGTATAACATTATATATATAATCGAACTGATACATATTAGAAATCATTAATATTACTAATCTGAACTACTTTGTATAATGTGAAAATTCACAATTAACACTAGATTTTTCATCAATACCATTAATAATGAAACCTGTAATATCGATATCATTTTTTAGAAATATTTTTTTCAATGTCATGATCTCTTTCGTAGATGTTTTACTAAAATAACCAACAACTAAACGTAATTTACAATATTCACTAATAAGTACACTATCAGACGCAGCTAAACTCGCAGGTGTATCTATAATCACGATATCGTAGTCAGATGATACTTTAGTGATTAAAGATTCCAATTTAGATGTCATTAACAGTTCAGAAGAATTATCAACAAGTTCACCACAACAAATGACATCAAGATTATCAACTAGTTTACTTGAATTAATAATCTCATCTAATGTTACCTCTTCTTTTAAATAATTACTTAATCCTACTCGTGTATTTATTGAAAAAAAGATCAGCAATAGCTCCACTTTTCATATCAGCATCAATAACTAATACTTTTTTCCTAGACTTAGCAAATAATGTAGCTAGGTTAGTAGTTATAAACGACTTACCTGAACCTATATCAGGGCTACATAACATGACAATATTTGCTTCCATTTTCTTTTGTAGAAAATAGATATTTGCTCTCAACAATCGTAACGCTTCGATAGCAATATCATCATCATGACTAATAGCTAATAATTTATTATTTTCATCCTTCGCTAACTGTGACTGATTTTTTGAATAAGGAATATTTCCATACATCTCGAAACCAAGTTCATTAACTTCACGTGTTGATATAATGCCTTTTATTGTCATATATCTTAAAAGCACAATAACTGTTGATAAAATAAACCCTAAAAATGTAAACATAATTACAATAATTGTCTTTTTAGGTTTTATTGGCTGCGTTAAACTATGCGCACTATCTAATATAGTTGCTGTTCCAATCGCCGTCCGCTTAACAACACTTAGTTCTTGCTCTTTTTGCTTTAATTGTTCATAAATCAGAGAGTCGGATTTAACAACTCGAGATAATCGCAATACTTCACGTTGAGTCGTTGGAAATTTATCTATCTTAGCGCTCAATCTTGCTTTTTCAGCTAAAAGTATTTGTCGTTTCTTTATTAAAGCAATATAAATTGGATGCTTTTTAGTATATTTAGTTGCAACACTACTCTCTTGGTATACTAATTCATTTAACTGATTTTCAACATTAGCCAACGAATCTAAAGCTAACTTTGACTCAACATTAAGATCAACTGAGCCGTGATTTTCACGATATTGCTCAAGTTTATTTTCAGATACAATTAAACGTTTCTTTACAAGTGGCATTTCTGCTTTAAGAAAAGCTAAACTATGCGCAGCTTCCAAAGCATAACGTTTTTTATTAAACATCAGATAATTTTTACTGATATTGGCTAATATTTCTTGGATCTTCTCTTTATCTGTACCGGTTATTGAAACCTGAAGTATTGCAGCACCGTCAAGACTAGGCTTACCTATTTCATTAACTTTTAATTTAGCTTGTAAATTGATAGCTGCTTGATATTGATCTAAGACATTAATATCAAAAACGTCGCCATTATGAGCATTGATTGAAGAAATCAAAATACTATAATTTGCAGTTTTTTCTAGCTCTCCAACCCGCCCCTTAAGTTGCGTATTTGTTAACTTATCAATTAAGGTGTAATATCCAAGCTTCGCATCGGTAACAATCAGTTCAAAATGATCGTTCTGCTTATTGTTTACTACTAATTTACCTACATTAACCTTCTTTGGATCATGCGATAATTTAGATAAAACATCTTTAAAAAATGATTTTTTTCTTGGTGTAACAACTACTTGTAAATTTAAATCGTCTATAGTTTGACTTAAAAATTTACGTGATTTAATAGTTTCAGTTTCAACAACAGTGCTTGATGACAATGAAAACAAATTAGCAATATCTTGACCTAAATTGCTTATTCTAGATTTATCATTATCAACTTTAAAAATTACATTTGCTTGATAAACAGGCGTTGATAATTTTGCATAACAAACACCTACGACAATAAAAAATATCATCGAGAATATAATAAACCAGCGATTGTCTTTGATTATTTTTACATACTCAAAAAAATCTATTTCATCTTTATCTTTGTCTTTATCTATCATCGTAGTATTTTTATATCAGAAATAAGTATCACGATCTAATATCCATCATATTAATAATAGATATGTATTTGTCATCAAATAATAACGGTAAATTTTATTTAATGTAGATTGAACACAACCCATTGAATTCAATACTAACCATAAAAAATAGTAATTACAATAGCTTTTAGAGATAAATTATTCTTATATGTCATTTATTAGCTAAATTTTTAAATTCACAATAAAAAACATATTTACTGTGAATTTATCTATCGTGAACTATGCTTAATTAGTATTTACGTAAAATGTTAGGATAAAGTTACATCTATATTTCATAGAATAAGTGGAAAATCGATAACACTTAAAACCAAATTTAACAATAAATACAAAATAAAAAATAAAATTTATTCACATCAAGCATAATCTTTCTTAGTTACTATACGTAATCTATAAAAAATAAACTTGCTAAATACTCTAAATATTATCGCCTTTAAATTCTTTGAGCTTATTATCATATTTATAGAGATGATTTTATTAACCTCTTGCATTGCATTCATTACATGTGAATGGTCTAGATGATCAGCCCTAGCACATTTAGATAAAAATGATATGTATTGCTCAGCTAAAATTTTGGAGAAATAAATTTTGTCTTCACTATATTTATTTGAATATCGGTACAATCCAAATAAAGCATCATCAACATGAGAGAGTTCAACAGTATTCGTTATGCTCAAATTTCGCATTCGATAGTAAACAATTATGCTATCTATAAATTTACATGTTGATGCTTTATAGATAACTAAAGGTATAACTAATTGGTCTTCAAAACATCGGCCACAATCAAAACTCATTCCATCAAATAATGAACGCTTAAATACATACTGCCAGCAATAAAAATCAGCTTCTTCTGCAATATCATTCCGACTAATCAAAATATCATTACCTGAAGGTAAAGTAGTTTTATCGAAGTTTTCACCATCCATAAACTTTTTGTATTTAAATTTATAGATATCAATTTTAGATATTTTTATTTCCTTTAATATCTTGTCAATAATTCCATTAGCTAAAATGTCATCCGAATCTAAAAAAGCAACATATTTCGAAGATGACTCCTTTAAGCCTGCATTTCGAGCAGCTGATAGACCTTGGTTAACTTGATGAATATATTTGAAATCATATTCATCATTATATTTTTTTATTATTTCACCTGATCTATCTGTAGAGCCATCGTTAATCAAAATGACTTCAACATCATCTTTAACTTGACTAAAAACAGAATTCAAACATTCATCTAAATATAATTCAACATTATATACAGGAATAATTATTGACAATAACTTAGGCATACTTTCCTCCAACAAATATCTTACGTAAAAGATTTTTTCTTGCCACGACTATTAATAGTATTATAAAACTCAACATTTCAACAATAACAATTGAAGCTGCACCTCCAATTGCACCATATTCATGAGATAAGTAATAACATAGTGGAATATGAATAACAGCAACAATCATTGGTAATATTGTATACTCTTTCTTATATCCGTGAGGTAATAATATATAATTACCCAATACAGTTGATTCAAGGGTTAATAATATTGTAAATGAAAGTATCATTAATACCCCACCTGCACTTTTATATTCCGAACTATAAAAAATTGATACAATTTCTTTATTAAATATAAATATGAATAATATAATCGCTATTGACAAAATGCCTTGAATGACAAAAGTCATTCTTATTACCCGATAAGCTTCACGAGTATCACTCATTAATAACTTATTAACTCGAGGATAAATCACATTCCCCATAATGAAGAAAACACCTAGAATAGCACCTCTCAATCGATCCGCAGCAGAAAATAAGCCTACCTCTGCAATATTAGAAGATAAACTTATAATAATGGTTGTACTCATTGTATATAAGCTTATTGCAAAAGATGCTAAGAATATTGGTGATGCTTCATGGATTGATTTATAAATTGATAGCTCTTTATATTTAACTGATACTAATAACTTATTTTTAACAATATAAATTATTGCAAAAAATCCAACAATAAAGTTTGTTGATGATTGAATAAGTATAGCGATACCAATATCTGTATTATTTCTTACAAGAATAAAAAACAGAGGTAAAGATAATAATTTAGTAACCACCATTAAAAATGAAATTACAGGTATTTTTTCAATCCCTTGAAAAAACCACATTGGTAATAGTACAGTTCCTACTAACATTATTACCGAATAATATAACGTTGAAGAAAATATATGGTTAACATTTGATGATACTAAAATAACAATTGCCAGTATAGACACTAAACAAAATGTTATTTTTGCAATCATCGTTTCATAAAAAACAATAGATAATTTTTTTTTGTCGTTTTGAATCTCTGCTATTTTTTTTGTTGCTGATAAATTAAAACCAAAATCAACTAACATTACAAAATATTGTATTGTTGATAATGTTAGACCATATTTACCAAAACCATCGATACCCAAAACGCGGCTTAAATATGGTAATGTCAATAATGGTATTAAATAATTGCTTCCTTGTACAAATAACAAAGAAATCATACTTTTAAACATAAAATCACTACTTTATAAGAAAAACATCTACCATATATTAAAAAACATTTAATAAATTAATTAATACACAGAATGGCGATTCACAAAAAGTTACACACTATCAGTGAAAGAGTAACCATTCAAGTTATTACTCATAATTAATATTTAAAAATAATAACTTATCTAATAAAAAAATTTATTCACAATGGAAAAAAATATAAATTTAATCTAAATTGTAATAATTATTTTAATAATGTATTCATTTGGTTATATTCTTTTCAACCAAACAACAATCATTTATGAAGACTATATTTAAAAGTATGTTTATTTACCAAAAATATACTATGTGAATTCTTTTTATCCCATAATTAAGAGGGTTCTATATGGCTAAGTTGCATTTATCACAATTACATGCTTGTAGTATTAGGCCATAAAGCGGTAAAATATATGCCCTCTTTTAGTCATGAGTATGTTTAATGTCAGAACAAAAGCGAAAGGCCCTCAAGAAAATTGCAAAATGTCTTGAGTTGGGTAACTCAGCAAATGTAAACGAAGCCGCCCAAGCCATTCGTATGGCTCACCGCCTCATGCTCAAATATGGTCTAGAAAAAGACGATATTGAATTCATTAAAATGGGCAAAACCAAGTCAAAAACACTGTTACCAACAGATATTAGTTCACAAATTCTAAAAATCATTCGTGGTATTAATCGTCGTTTTGGGGTTGAGTGCGTTCTAACTAACTATAAAGGGTTAAAACAAGCTGAGTTTATTGGGACTGCTGAGCGTGCTATTTTTGCAGCCTTTGCCTTTGATATTGTTTACCGTGAAATGAATCAACAAACAGGTCAATTCCGTAATAGCTTTGCTGGTACCGGTACAAGCACAGCAGAAGTAACTCGTCGCGTATCATCCTTTCTCGCTGGTTGGCTTGAAGGCGCATTAGAAAAGTTACCCGTATTAAATACTGATGATGATCATGACCAACGTATGGCCAACTATATCGATAAACAATTTGAAAATTTAGATCGTGAAACGTTTAAAAAGCAACTTCAAGAAGCAATGAAAGCATTAACAGATGATTACGAAAAAGGCATGAAAAAAGGCCGTTCTATTTCTGTTAACCGCCCAGTTGGTGGCACAAGTGCACAACAAGAGCTCAAACGCTTAAACTAAATTTATCGTTTTTAAACAAAAAAGTCGCTTATGCGGCTTTTTTTATAAAAATTGATTGTAATAACCAGTCATAGCAATAAATGCTCTCTTATTATTTACCAATAAACCATACAAATTGAACAATAAAAACACCATTAAACTTACCTTATTGGTATCTGCGCGTAGCTTTTTGAACAAGTCGTTTAAAAAAACGGCAAAAGAATCTATTTCAATGTAAGAACATCAAAGAAGTGAGATTTGTCTCTCATTTTTATGATAGAATGAATCAAAATCCCTTATTTCTATAGCCTTTAGACATGAAATTTCCTGGTCAACGTAAGTCAAAGCATTACTTCCCTGTCAATGCTCGCGATCCATTGGTTGTTCAAATTCAACAAGAAAACCCATTAGCTAAATCACATCTTGTTGGCGTCGGCCAAACGATTGTTGATATTGAAGCCCGTGTCGATGACGACTTTTTAGCCAGACATGCTCTAAGTAAAGGCCACTCTTTAGTTCTTGATGAAGATAAAGCTGAACTTCTGTATCAAGAGTTAAAAGAACGTAAATTGATCAGCCATGAATACCCTGGTGATACAATTGGTAATACGTTACATAACTACTCTGTATTAGCGGACGATAAATCAATTTTACTTGGCGTAATGAGCAAAGATCTTCAAATTGGCTCTTATGCTTATCGTTACCTTTGTAATACTTCTAGCCGTATTGATCTTGATTACTTACAGCCTGTATGCGGCCCGATTGGTCGTTGTTACACGTTGATCACCAAAGATGGTGAGCGTACATTTGCGATCAATGAAGGCCAAATGAATCAGCTTCGTCCTGATAGCATTCCTGAATGTGCATTTAAACAAGCCTCTGCACTTGTGCTTTCTTCTTACTTGGTTCGCGGTAAACCTACCGACCCAATGAAAGATGCAGCACTTAAAGCCATTGAATTTGCTAAAAAGAATAATGTACCTGTAGTACTGACCCTTGGTACTAAATACGTTATTGAAGATAAACGTGAATGGTGGATTGAATTCATCAAAGAACACGTTACCTGTATCGCAATGAATGAAGAAGAAGCTGAAGCACTTACAGGCGAAACAGATCCTCTAATGGCTGCTGATAAAGCACTAGAATGGGTTGATATGGTATTGTGTACTGCTGGCCCTGCAGGTCTTTATATGGCAGGTTACACTGATGACGAGCTAAAACGTGAATCAACATTGCCATTATTGCCTGGTCAAATCCCTGAATTTAATAAATATGAATTCAGTCGTCCAATGGCAAAAGCAGATTGTGAAAACCCTATTCGTGTTTACTCACATATTGCACCTTACCTTGGTGGCCCGATGGAAATAAAAAATACCAACGGCGCAGGCGATGCTGCACTTTCTGCACTATTGCATGATATGTCAGCAAACCGTTTCCATAAAATCAATGTACCTAACTCTGCAAAACATACTGCGCAGTTTTTGTCATACTCTTCATTCTCTCAAATTTGCCAATACTCAAACCGCGTAAGTTACGAAGTGCTGATTCAACACGCACCTCGCCTTTCTCATGGTTTACCAGAACGTGAAGATTGCTTAGAAGAAGCATACTGGGAACGTTAATTAACAAATACTGATTACCTTTTTCTAAAAAGAGCGAATTTTCGCTCTTTTTTATATCTGTTAGTTACTCATGCTTTCTATCACATAAATATTAATCGTTGGTGACTGATTTAAGATGATAACCTCGCTCATAATAACAACTGTAAATAACAGGCCTTCTCGTTATTTTTTAAATTGCCTTAATCAACTGATTTATAATCATAAATAAAAACAACCGTACATAAAACATTCATTTTTAGTGCATTTTTATCAGCTTTTGATAATTAAATAATAACTCTTAACTAAGATCACATTGTCGACATTCAATCAACAGCAAACTGTGACCAAGTTAAAGGAAAAGCTTTTCGTTGCTACATTTTAGTAAAAGTTTTACTAAAATCAATTCCATGTTAACTAAGTTGATGGCATTAACACCATTAAGTTAGTGGTTTCTTTCTCGCATCTTTTGATAACACATTTACGTCTAGCCTGAGTTATCATGGAATTGGTTCACGGAGGATATTATGTCTGAATCTATGCGCGGTACGATTGGAAAGTTTGCTTTATTGTCTATGACATTTGCAGCAGTATTCAATGTCCGTAATATCGTTAATAACAACATCGAGTTAGGGTTAAGTTCAGCCCCCATTTTTCTTTTTGCTACACTCGTTTATTTCATTCCTTTTGTTTTCATCATTGCTGAATTTGTCTCTGCCAATAAAAACTCTGAATCAGGTATGTATGATTGGATCAAACAACCGCTAGGTACCAAAGCGGCTTACATGGGTTCATTTTTATACTGGTTCGTAAATCTATTCTGGTTTATCTCACTGTTACCTAACGTTATTGCTTATGCATCTTATGCAATGCTTGGCTATGAGTATGCGTTCTCACCAATGGTAACATCGATGATTTCGATTGTTCTATTTGCAGCCGCTACCCATATATCAACCAAAGGGGCTTCTTGGCTGGGTAAGATTTCAGAAATCGTTGCTTATGGTGTTTTCGCTCTTTTTGCCATTTACGTTATTGGTGCCTTAATGGCATTAAATGGTGATACTCCACCAGCAGAACCAATCACTTTAGAAGCCATGACCCCAACCATTAATTGGGCAACATTAGGCATTATGTGTTGGATTTTCCAAGCTGCTGGTGGTGCAGAAACTGCAGCCGCATACTTAAACGATGTCAAAGGTGGCCAGAAATCATTTATTAAAGTGATCATTGCAGCTGGTGTGCTTATTGGTAGCATGTACGCTATTGGCTCTTTATTAGTTAACGTATTTGTTGCACGAGGCGACTTAACTTACTCTGGCGGTATGGTTGAAATCTTTACTGGTATGGCACATTACTTCGATATTTCAGCGCCATTAGTCGGTCGTTTTGTGGGTATCGTACTATTTATTGCAATGTTTGGTGCGATGATGATGTGGACTGCTGCACCGGTTAAAATTCACTTTTCGGAAATTCCAGAAGGTGTATACGGTGAAAAAACAACTCAGCTTAATAAACACGGTGTCCCTGTACGTGCGGCTTGGTGGCAATTTGGGTTTGTATTAGTGATGCTAATTGCTAACGGATTTGGCTCAGAGTCAGTTCAAGAAATGATGAGTACAGCAATTAACTTAACTGCGGGTACTGCAATGTTACCACCGATCTTTATTATGGTAGCTTACTTTGTATTCCGTCTTAAACATGATGATACTCCACGTGATTTCCGTATGGGCTCTCGTCTATTTGGCATGGGTATGGTGTCAGTACTGATCGTTATCTTCATCGTAAGCATGACAGCTTCTGCTTTCCCTCCTGGTGTCGATCTTGTTAAGGCATTCTTTATCAATGTGTTTATGACAGCTGTATTTGCAGGATTAGCTTACTTGTGGATTTCTCGGTTTGAGAAAAAAGCAGCTCAAGCATCACCATCAATAAAGAGTAAAATTGCAACACAAACGCACTAATTAAGCATATTCCCCCAAAAACAAAAGGCCGATGCGGTTATCGCATCGGCCTTTTCATTTATAGGGTTTGTATTGCTACAAAATTAAGTGTCTAGCACTCATTAATGGCATTACGAACTCGCTTATCAGAAATAGGATACGGTGTTCCTAACTGTTGAGCAAAGAAACTCACACGTAGCTCTTCTATCATCCAGCGAATTTCTCTGACTTTATCAGGTACCGGCTGCCCTTTCGGAATCTTATTTAACAGCTCTTTGTATTCATTAACTACTGATTCTATTTTCAGAACATGTACCCGATCTTTATTTGGATCAATCGGCAATTTTTCCATACGGCGCTCAATAGCACGCATATAACGTAAAATATCAGGTAAACGCTTCCAGCCACATTCAGTTGCAAAGCCTTTAAATATTAAGCTCTCAATTTGAGCTTTGATATCTGACATTGCAAACGCCATTCGTAAGTCAATACGACCTTTTAAACGCTTAGAAATATTAAATGCCGTTGTTAGAATTTCTTCTACTTGCTTAGCGATTTCAACTACAGTATCGCCAAGCTCTGCACGAACATATTCTTTCAATGCTTCAAAAGTTTCTGGCTGCCACGCTAAACCGCCTTTTTGTTCAATCAGCTTATCAATGCCACACGCAATACAGTCATCAATTAAATCAAGCACACGTCCGTATGGGTTAAAGTACAAACCTAACTTCGATTTATTTGGCAAGTTTGAGTGCAAGTATTTAATCGGTGACGGTACGTTTAATAAAATCAAACGACGTTGACCTGCTTGCATTGCGTTGTGTTGCTCTTCTTCGGTTTCAAACAGTTTGATACCAACTGAATCTTTGTTATCTGTTAACGCAGGGAACGCTTTAACTTCAAAGCCTCCACGCTTTTGTTGGTAACGCTCAGGTAGTGCACCAAAGCTCCACGTCTTCAAACCCTCTTGTTCAATGTCATCATCAGCAACTTGCGATAAGGTCTCTTGTACTTTTTCTTTGAGGTTATCTTTTAGACCATAAATATCTTTGCTTTCACGTAGCTTACGATTGTGATGGTCAACTGCGCGATAAGTGATCTTAAGGTGATCAGGGATCTGGTCTAATTTCCAATCTTCACGAACAAGAGTCACACCCGTCATTCGTTTCAGTTCTTTCTCTAATGCATCTAGTAATGGCATCTCCATTGGCTTAACACGCGCAAGGAATGCATCGGCATAATTAGGTGCTGGAACAAAGTTACGTCGTAACGTTTTCGGTAATGATTTAATAAGCGCAACCACGAGTTCATGGCGCAAACCAGGGATTTGCCAATCAAAGCCATCAGGCTTCACTTGGTTTAAAATCGCTAGTGGTACATGAACTGTCACACCATCGTTATCTTCACCTGGCTCAAACTGATAGCTTAATTTAAGCTTCAAGTTTCCTTGATGCCAGAAGTTAGGATAATCAAGATCCGTTACATGGCTTGCGTCACCACGGAACAACATTTCACGTTCAAAGTTAAGCAGTTCAGGGTTTTCTTTTGACGCTTTTTTCCACCAGCTATCAAAATGACGCCCAGAGGTAACTTTTAAATCAATACGCTGATCATAAAAGTTAAACAACTCATCATCATCAATCAAAATGTCACGGCGACGAGATTTATGCTCAAGCTCTTCAACTTCACGCAATAGCTTACGGTTTTGTTGATAGAACTTATGCTTAGTGTCCCAATCCCCTTCAACTAATGCTGAACGAATAAAGATTTCACGTGATAACGCGGGATCAATATTACCGTAGTTAACTTTACGTTTACCTACAACCGGAATGCCATAAAGAGTGACTTTCTCAAACGCATGTACTGCGGCTGATTTTTTCTCCCAATGCGGTTCACTGTAACTACGCTTGATCAAATGCTCGGCTAACGGTTCTACCCATTCAGGCTGAATTTTGGCACCAATTCGCCCCCATAAACGTGAGGTTTCAACCAGTTCAGCCACCATTACCCATTTCGGCTGTTTCTTGAAAATACCCGATCCTGGAAAGATATTAAAGCGAGCATTACGCGCACCCTGATATTCATTCTTCTCTTGATCTTTCATACCGATATGCGATAACAAGCCACTCAACAATGCGATATGAATACCATCATAACTGGCTTCATTACCGTTCATTTTTAACTCAAGCTCTTTAACGACTTGGTTAACTTGGTAATAAATATCTTGCCACTCACGAATACGTAAATAGTTTAAGTATTCTTTTTTACACAAACGACGGAAATGATTATTGGATAATTCTTGCTGTTGTTCTTGAATGTAATCCCATAGGTTCACAAACGTGACAAAATCAGAATCTTTATCGTAAAAACGACGGTGTTTTTCATCTGATTGTTGTTTTTTATCTGATGGACGCTCACGCGGATCTTGAATAGATAACGCACAAGCAATGATCATTACTTCACGTAACGAGCCGGTTTTAGGCGCCTCTAATACCATACGCGCCAAACGCGGGTCGATAGGCAAACGTGCTAACTGACGACCAAGATTAGATAAACGCTTACGCGGATCAGTTGCTTTAGGGTTAATTGCGCCTAATTCTTCAAGTAAACGAATACCATCTTGAATATTGCGATTATCTGGCGCTTCAACAAATGGAAAGGCTTGAATATCACCCAAACCAATTGCTGTCATTTGGAGAATAACTGACGCTAAGTTGGTACGTAGAATTTCTGGATCAGTAAATTCCGGGCGTGATAAGAAATCATCCTCAGAATATAAGCGAATACAGATACCTTCTTGCACACGACCACAACGACCCATACGCTGATTTGCACTAGCCTGTGAAATCGCTTCAATCGGTAGACGTTGTACTTTAGTGCGGTAACTATAACGGCTAATACGCGCAGTACCAGGATCGATAACGTATTTAATGCCAGGTACAGTTAAAGAGGTTTCCGCTACGTTGGTCGAAAGAACTATTCGACGACCATTATGCGATTGGAATACCCTATTTTGTTCATTGGCTGATAAACGCGCATACAACGGCAAAATTTCAGTATGACGTAAATTACGCTTTTCTAATGCATCAGCGGTATCACGAATTTCACGCTCACCGTTCATGAAGATCAGAATATCGCCCATGCCTTCATCGCACAGTTCATCAACTGCATCAAAAATAGCATCAAGCTGATCGCGATCGGTATCATCACCATCTTCAACGACAGGACGGTAACGCACTTCTACAGGGAAAGTACGCCCTGATACTTCAATAATAGGTGCATTATTAAAGTGCTTTGAAAAACGCTCAGGATCGATGGTTGCCGAGGTAATAATAACTTTTAAATCTGGTCGCTTAGGCAATAGTTCACGTAAGTAACCCATAATAAAGTCGATATTAAGGCTACGTTCGTGGGCTTCATCGATAATGATGGTGTCATATTGACTTAAAAAACGATCGTGCTGAATCTCTGCCAGCAAAATACCGTCAGTCATTAACTTAACGTGGCTGCGCTCAGAGACTTGATCGTTAAATCGTACTTTATAGCCGACATGCGAACCCAGTTCACACTCCATTTCCTCGGCAATACGCGTAGCAACAGAGCGCGCAGCTAGACGACGTGGCTGAGTATGACCAATCATACCGTGAGTTCCACGACCAAGTTCTAGACAGATTTTAGGTAATTGAGTGGTTTTACCTGAACCTGTTTCACCCGCTACAATAACCACTTGGTTATGTTTAATCGCTTCTGCAATCTCGTCTTTTTTCTGACTAACGGGCAGCTGAGCAGGATAGATAATTTTAGGACGGTGATTACGACGTAATTCCACCGTCTGCATTGATTTAGCAATATCTAACGCAATTTCATCAAATACTGCATGCTTTGATTTTTCATTTTTAATTCTTGATGCGCCTTGTACACGTTTGTGTAGACGAAAACGATCGCGCATCATGCAATCTTTAATCGCAGACTTTAATGTTTTTTCATTATTTAACACGTCTGCTTGAGTTTGATTCGACTGACTCAATGTAATTCCTGTCTTTTCAATGACTAATTGATACCGACCATTCACATACAACAATGTCATCGGTATAACTTTGGCGATTCGAAATTTTTGTTAATTCTATCACAAATGAAACGGTGTGAGATCTGCTTAAAAGACAATTACTCACAACAACCTAATCAGTCATAAAAAAGCCCATTTGTTGGCATTCAAATGGGCAAATTTTATTTATAAACTGTATGTTTACAAACGATTATACTGATACTAATACTTGGTCAGTATCATTTATCAAATTAGCTAACCACTTACGACCTCGAATTCGATAGGTTGTCAGAGCTACTTTCACTATTTCTTCTGCTAAAATAGCCGTTAATACCCAATGCAAAGGCCAGCCTAAAAAGACCCCAGTAAAGATTGCTAAAGGAATACCCACTCCCCATTGACCAAACAAATCAATGAAAATACTGTATTTAATATCACCACCGCTACGTAACACGCCGCCAATACCTACCATATTAAACACTTTTAAAAACAGCCCAAGCGCAAGCACCATGGTGACATTTAATGACATGGTTAAGTTTGGCGTATCTGCCCGTTGAAGCCATATACTTACAGTATCACTTGCTAACCAAATCGAAATACCGAGCACAAAGGCCATTGATACACTCAATCCAATAAAAAACCATGATTGATGCCATGCACGTTGGTAATTCTCAGCGCCCAGCTCATGACCTAAAATAGTGGAAGCGGCAACAGCAAAACCAATAAAGGCCGAAATAAGTACCCCTTCAATTGGTGCAAGCAAACTAATGATAGCTAACTCTGTCACACCTAATTGAGCAAAAATAACACTGTAAACCAATACTCCCATTGCCCAGCCTGCATCATGAATGATCATTGGCATAGCAATCGCAAAGTAACGCTTACGCGCTTGTGGGGTTTTAGCCGTATCAATATCAATCGCTAACGGCAGAATCTCACGATGACGGTAATAAGTAACAGTTAATAAAATAACGGTTTGAATACCACGAGAAATTGTCGTCCCTAATGCCGCCCCTGCGACACCCATTTCTGGAAAACCGTATAAACCAAAAATCAATAATGCATTTAAGGTCGCATTTAATAACACCGCCACAAGACCAACATAAGTTGGCATTTTTGCTTCACCAACAGCACGTAAAGCCGCCTCTAATGGCACCACAATCGCTGTAAAAATAATACTCCAACCACAGACATACAGGTAATCTTTAGCATGAAGAACAAAATCAGCTTGATCACTAATCACACTAACGATTTGCTGTGGAAACAAACGGTAAATAATGGCAAAAGGCAACGTGAAAGCAATCGCACACACCCACGATTGTAATAAGGTTCGACGTACGCCATCCATTCTCCCTGCGCCAAAATATTGTGCAGCTAAAACACCAACAGCACCACTGACACCCACCACCAGCAATAAATTGAAAAAGAAAATACGGTTACCAATACCCACGGCAGCCACTGGTGACTCACCCAATTTTGACACCATCAGCACATCGACTAAACCCAGTAATGCAAACAACATCGACTGCATCGAAACAGGTAATGCTAACTGCCACGTTTTTTTCCAAAAATTTCTATCTGCTGATGTACGCCATGTCGTCATAATTAAATACTCAATTAACAGTTAGCTTGTGATAGTGATCATACCTATTGTTATTAATTTACGGTTATTCTAAGCAATCAAAAACGTTTGCCAAACTATCAAATTCAATCTTAAAAGGACGTTTAAATGGCATGGTTTGAACATTTAAATATTTCATCGCAATGCCAATCAATCATTATTGACCAAGTACAATCATTAGCCTTGGAACAAAAACACATTATTCAATGTGGCATTAATTATGGCAAAGAAGCGTTTACTATTTATCGCCGCAACCCTGATATGCATATGCTGCTATTTACGATCAAAGGTCGCGGTATGCTTAGCACGCCAACCAAACAATGGGATTTACAACCAGAGCATGTCATATATGTACCACCGGGGTGTGAGAATGGATTTGATATCAACCCAGACGAGAATCAGGAGCTTATTTGGGATATGGCATGGGTAATGTTAGAACAACAAAGTTATTGG
The DNA here is from genome assembly GCF_002954455.1 of Photobacterium aquimaris. GTDB lineage: Bacteria > Pseudomonadota > Gammaproteobacteria > Enterobacterales > Vibrionaceae > Photobacterium > Photobacterium aquimaris. Next base: position 1,138,526 of record NZ_MSCC01000001.1, on the reverse strand, counting down.
GATCAGCGCTTGCCCCATGAAATAACCTATTATCCAACTCAATCAGGATCATTATTATTTCAAACTATCGATTGTCTTCAACAAGCACTCTGTTTGAATTACCCCCTTGCGGATCAAATTTCAACCAACATCACTGAACAATTATGCTTGTTGGTTGCTAACCGTACAGCACCTCACTCACCATTGGCTTTGCAGCGTTTAGAACGTGTATTTCAACATGCTAAACGGCAATTACACTACCCATGGCAAGTAAAAGATCTTGCTGCCGTGTACCCATGCTCTGAACCTCACTTACACCGTTTGTGTCAGCAATATTATAGTCAATCACCAATGGCACGCTTAACCCATTTGCGTATGGAGCATGCCGCAGGTTTATTAACTACCACTTCATGGCCTATTCAACATATCAGTGACTTTTGTGGTTACCCAAACCCGACCAATTTTAGTACCCGTTTTAAAAGTTGGAGTTCTTTTACCCCACGTCAGTTCAGATCACGCTTTCAGAGTGAATCTTAACCGTCAACTGCTCAATCAATAACCACCAAATATTTTATTTTCTATCGATGGCTTATATCGGTTAAGCTTATAAGCACAAAATAAATAAGACTTAAGTACTTAGCACTATTAAAGGGATCCTCTATGCCACATTGTTTTGCTTACTGTTATCAACTTAATGGCGATCATTCCAAACCAGCACTGACCCTTGATAAAATTAATAACTGGCAATCTACTGATGGTTTACTCTGGCTACACCTCGACTTTACTCAGCCACAAGCACAGCAATGGATACAACAAAGCCAATTGCCTGATATCGAGAAAGATTCGCTGACCAATGATCGAGATCGACCACGTTTAAACCAAACTAAAGATGGCTTTTTCTTAGCATTACGCGGGGTGGACATTGATAAAGATAGCCAACATAAGCCATCAGATAAAATGCTGTCTATTCGTGGTTATTTCACTAAAAACTTAATTGTTACTACTTCAGACCAACCAGTGGTAGCAATCTCTCGTATTGCTGATCATATTGAAGGTGGTTTTGGTCCGACAACTATTGGTAATTTTATTTTAAGTTTATGTGACCATTTGGTCAGTCGAAAAATGAAGGTTATTGATAATCTTGATGAGCAATTGACTGAGCTTGAAGAGCAAGTCATGACTGATAGCGATATGAATTTACGTAATAATATCGCGGTATTACGTCGTAAAACTGTAAAACTACGCCATTCAATGACCCCACAACGCGATGCATTAGCAAAGTTAATAACCATAGAAACGCCATTGCTTTCTTTAGCAGAACGTCAAAAAATTCATGAGGTTGACGAAAAAATCAGCCATGCACTTGATGATCTTAATGCAATCCGTGAACGCGCCAATGTAACCCAAGAAGAATTAATGAGCTTACAATCAGAAACATTAAATCAACGTCTGTACTTTCTATCGTTGATTACCACTGTCTTCTTACCTCTTGGTTTTTTAACCGGCTTATTTGGAGTTAACCTTGATGGTATTCCTGGAGCTGAGGATCATTTGTCATTTTCAATCTTCTGTGGATTATTAGTCGGAGTATTAATCCTACAACTGGCATTATTTTATAGGCGTAAGTGGATATAACCTGTAAAACTGCAAACGTATATTTAGCGACTTTTATTTTTACGCCATATCGTTATAGACTTAAGGGTTAGTTATACGTAATTATCACCAAAATAAGGGCCACAATGTTTTCGACATTACGAACTTTGTTTAGACAAGTTATGAATGAAAGTGCGAGTGCTGGCGCAGTCGATACACCAACGCTTAATTTAGCAATGGCATCATTGCTGTGTGAGGTCGCTAATGCTGATCATGATCGTGACCCACGCGAAGAACAAGCTAAAATACAACTGTTAATTAAGCTGCTTGATACCACTGAAGAGCAAGCACTGATATTACTAGAAAAAGCTCAACAACAAAGCCAAAAATCGGTGTCTTTGTATGAGTTCACTAATAAATTACGAGAGTTATCACAACCCCAACGCTACCAATTAATTGAGGCTATGTGGCAAGTTGCTTATGCCGATGGGGTGATTGATCCTTTGGAAGAAGCTGTGATCAGACAAGTATCAGACTTGATCTATTTAGATCACTCAGAATTTATTCGCGCTAAACTTAACGCTGCCAAAACCTTATAACAACAACCTTGACCTTAATTATGTAAGCCACAGTAGCTATCCACTACTGTGGCATGCTTTTTTTTACTCTGTTATTAGTGAATATCAATCGTACGACTGGCTTTTTTATATTTAATTCGCCAACCTTGCCAGCGTGGTAACTCCCACCGTTTAGGATCTTGTTTACGGTTACCTTGATGATAATGTGCAATCACGGTTTTACGGCTGATCTGATATTCAATCCGCATCTCAAAATCATTTAACCTCACCCTGTGCGGGTATTGATTATCAAACGCTTCACGCTCCCAATCCGGAATACCATCAAATACAAAATCTTCAGCACTGAATAAAGCAATATCATCGATCGTTTCAATTCCAAGATCGGTAATTTGTTGTGATAGCCACATCGTTAAATCAACTACTTCAGGCTCACGCTGACAAATATCAGCTTGATAATGGCCTAAAGCTAAATATAAATTCCATTGTTGTATATCGACTTTTAACCGTGCAGCTAACCCTTCTAATACGTCATTGGCTAAAATCAAATCAACAATCGCGGTACTCGCTGCACCGCCACTAACATCTTGCCATTGAGTATCTATAACCTGCCCAGCATAAATCCGTTCAATAGCGGTCTGAAAGTGACCCGCGCTGGTTTCAACAGTTTGTCCTTGCTGGTTTTCACCAAGATCAAGCGCGACAATTTGCGACAACGTCACTGGTGCAATACAGGTCGCTAAAACGAGGTTTTGCTTCATACCTTTTCCAGGTAAGGCAAATTGATCAAACACTACCGCAGCTTCAGTAGCTTGATCATGCTCAATAGCAAATAAAGTATCTCGGCTTAATGTGACTTCATTAAAGCCATTAGCTAATGCTTGTCGACGTCGTTGGCGACGTATGTAAACTAATTCAGGAGTAGCATTCATCACCGCTTCTATCCATGGCTGACGACGAAATGCACTGCTAACTTCGAGCTGAGGCAATTGCAGCACTTCGCGCATTTTAGATGCTAATAATCGTGCCTCTGCACGCATATTGTCATCAACGGTTAACCATTCAGGGACAACATTCACCCGTACAATTTTAATTAACGCTGTTGCATCACAATATTGCTGCCCGAGCCATAAAAACAATGCCTGCTGATCTTGCTCTGATTTCGGTGGTTGCCACAATTTTTGCGGAATAGATAACGCCGCCGCTAAATCAACCATCGCTTCTTGATGACGACGCTCAGGCATCGCTGTAATTAAGTGGGCAAATAAGCTATCAATCGGTAATTGATACAAACGGCGACCATAATCAGTGACAACTTCTTCATTGGTGACCGCTTTCATGGTCAACAAGGCCTCAAAAGCACTTGCTAAGGTTTTCTCAGGTAAAGGATCAATAAAGAGTAATTGTGAAAATTTAGCATCACAGCATAAAGCGGCTAAATACGGCTCAACTAACTCTTCACGTTGTAGTTCTGCAGGGGTTAATCGCTCTAGTGGCGCAGCTTTGCCATATAAACGCAGACAAACACCATCTTTAACTCGTCCTGCACGGCCTTTGCGTTGCTCTGCACTGGCTTTTGAAATCGCATGCAGTGATAACACCATCCGCCCATTACGCTGGTGAGTACGACGCTCTAATCCAGAATCAATAATTAATGTTACACCGGGAATGGTCAGCGATGTTTCTGCAACATTAGTGGCTAATATAATCCGTTGCTTCTCGCTGGCGGTTAATGCCCGTTGGCGTTCATCATCAGTTACTGAGGCATGCAGTGGAATCACATCGATGGCACTTGAGGCTATCTCATCAACAAAGTAGCGTTTAACTGCTTGCAATGTTGCGCTAATTTCTTTTTTCCCCGGTAAAAATACCAATATATCTTGATGATTATCATAATGCTGACGGAGTAGTTTGACGATCCGCTGTTCAAGATGATCACCACTAGGCATGGTTTGGTTATCCGTTGCATAATGATTAACCTCAACCTCAAAATGACGTCCTGCTGCATGTAAATGAGTCGCATCAAGATATTCAACTAATCGTTGGCTATCCATAGTGGCCGATGTTGCAACTAAGCGATGACTTTGACGCTGTTTTAAAAGTGCGAGCAGTAAATCAGTATCCCAACGCCGTTCATGGAACTCATCAATAATAACTGTATTAAATTGGGCTAATTGATCATCACTTAACCACCGTAGTGCAACTCCAGGTGTTGCAAATACCACTTGAGTATTATCATCAAAATGTTGTTCAAACCGAATTGCATAGCCCACTGATATTTGTTGCGGATTAGCAACATCAGTGTTTAAGTATTCCGCTAACGATGTGCAGGCTACACGTCGCGGTTCAACCACCAGCACGCGGCCAACTTGTGCAGCCCATAAAGGTAAACGGGTTGATTTTCCCGAGCCTGTTTCAGCTTCAACCACTATATGCTGCTGAGATAATGCAGCTAAAAAATCGGACTTAATACTATCGATAGGCAATGAAGCGTACATAATTCAATCTATTACTGATACTGACGGTCTTATTGTGACAACAAACAGCGGTAATGTCATTGCAGAGCTTGCATAGTTGCTGATTCCATAAACAATCGTTGGTTTATTTTCGTTATTATGTCAGTTTCGTCCTACAATAATTGACTTTTTGCTATAACTCCCTAGCCTTACAGCATCTACTTATGGAGGCAGCGCCGTATGACTAGCAAAACCATTTTTAACCCTGAATTATGGGAAGCCGTTCCGGGCTTTAACTTTGAAGATATTACTTATCACCGTGCTAAAGCCCATGGCACAGTACGTATTGCCATTGATCGTCCTGATTGCTTAAATGCGTTTCGTCCTAAAACTGTTGATGAACTGTACACTGCGCTTGATCATGCGCGTCAATGGTCTGATGTTGGCTGTGTATTAATTACCGGTAATGGCCCATCGCATAAAGGACAGTGGTCTTTCTCATCGGGTGGCGATCAACGTATCCGTGGTAAAGATGGCTATAAATATGAAGGTGCTGAAGAAGGTACAGCAGATGTGGCTCGTATGGGTCGATTGCATATCCTTGAAGTACAACGCCTGATTCGTTTTATGCCAAAAGTTGTGATTGCGGTTGTTCCGGGTTGGGCTGTTGGCGGTGGTCATAGCCTGCATGTGGTATGCGACTTAACCCTTGCATCAAAAGAACATGCGGTATTTAAACAAACTGATCCTGATGTAGCATCATTTGACTCTGGTTACGGCTCTGCATACTTAGCGAAAATGATCGGCCAAAAACGTGCTCGTGAAATCTTCTTCTGTGGTTTTAACTACAGTGCTCAAGAAGCTTATGACATGGGTATGGTTAACAAAGTCGTTGATCACTTTGAGCTTGAGGAAGAAGCGTTACGCTGGGCAAAAGAGATTAACAGTAAATCACCAACAGCAATGCGTATGCTGAAATACGGCTTTAACTTGCCAGACGATGGTCTTGTTGGTCAGCAATTATTTGCAGGTGAAGCGACCCGCTTAGCTTATGGCACTGCTGAAGCGCAAGAAGGCCGTGATGCTTTCCTTGAGAAACGCGATCAAGATTTCAGTAAGTTCCCTTGGCATTATTAATCACAGATTATCATTAATTCAACATCGTTACTGACAAATAAAAGCTCTTATTTTAAGGGCTTTTATTTTATAAAATACTTTCCCGCTGCAAAAAAACGCCATATTTATTGTTATTAATAAAATAAACACCAGAAACATGATCACTTTCTCGAAATAAATCACTCTAGCCTTTGAATTATCAACGATGAAGTTCTAGCATTAGCACAATCGAAATCATCGTTCCTTTTTCTGGCTTAATCGCAACAGAGTTTACTGTATGAACAACAATAAAAGACCGCTATATATTCCTTACGCAGGCCCAATACTTCTTGAGACGCCATTACTAAACAAAGGCAGCGCATTCTCTGTTGAAGAGCGTATGTTCTTCAATCTAGAAGGTCTTCTACCTGAAGCTATCGAGTCAATCGAAGAACAAACCGATCGTGCTTATCAGCAATATCAAAAATTCGATAATGATATGGATCGCCATATCTATTTACGTAATATTCAAGATACTAACGAAACGCTTTTTTACCGTTTAGTTGAAAATCATATCACCGAAATGATGCCAATTATTTACACGCCAACAGTAGGCTCTGCGTGTGAAGATTTCTCAAATATATACCGTCGTGGACGCGGTCTATTTATTTCATACCCAAATCGTGACCGTATTGAAGACATGCTCAATAACGCGTCACGTCAAAATGTAAAGGTGATCGTTGTTACCGATGGTGAGCGTATTCTTGGTTTAGGCGACCAAGGTATCGGTGGTATGGGTATTCCTATTGGTAAGCTATCTCTTTACACCGCGTGTGGTGGTATTAGTCCTGCTTACACGTTACCAGTCGTACTTGATGTAGGTACTAATAACCCACAACGTTTATCTGATCCTATGTATATGGGTTGGCGCCATACGCGTATAACGGGTAGCGAATATGACAATTTTGTCGATGACTTTATTCAAGCAGTTAAACACCGTTGGCCTGAAGCATTAATTCAATTTGAAGATTTCGCTCAAAAAAATGCGATGCCGTTACTTGAACGTTATAAAGATAAAGTGTGTTGCTTTAACGATGATATTCAAGGTACTGCTGCTGTCACTGTTGGTTCATTATTAGCAGCATGTAAAGCCGCTGGTACCAAATTATCAGATCAACGTGTCACTTTCTTGGGTGCAGGCTCTGCGGGTTGTGGTATTGCAGAAGCGATTATTGCTCAGATGGTTGCTGATGGTATTACTGATGCCCAAGCACGTAGCCAAGTATTCATGGTGGATCGTTGGGGCTTGTTAGTTGAAAACATGCCAAATCTGCTCAACTTCCAGCAAGCATTGGTACAGAAAAATACCAATATTCAAGACTGGGAACTGCTAGATAATAACATCTCGTTATTAGATGTTATGCGTAACGCTAAACCAACAGTATTAATTGGTGTTTCTGGTGTACCAGGGTTGTTCAGTGAAGAAGTGATCCGTGAAATGTACGCTCACTGTCCTCGCCCTATCATCTTTCCACTATCAAACCCAACTAGTCGTGTTGAAGCAACACCATTTGATTTGATTCACTGGACTGAAGGCAATGCGTTAGTTGCAACAGGGTCACCATTTGATCCTGTTGTTTACGAAGGTAAAACTTACCCAATCGTTCAATGTAACAATAGTTATATTTTCCCGGGTATTGGTCTAGGTGTACTTGCAGTTAATGCTCGCCGTGTAACCAATGAAATGTTGATGGAAAGTAGCCGTGCTTTAGCTGAATGCTCACCATTAGCGATTAATGGTGAAGGCCCGTTATTACCAGGTCTTGAAGATATTCAAAAAGTATCACGTAAAATTGCTTTTGCGGTTGCTAAAAAAGCAGTTGAACAGCACAAGGCACCAAAGAATTCAGATGAACGTATTCACGAGAAGATCGATGCTAATTTCTGGAAATCAGAATACCGTCGTTATAAACGTACTTCATTCTAAATTCAACAATCATTAATTTCTAATTCGAAGTGTTTAATAACGCTTCGAATTTTCATTTGAAGCATTTTAATGCATGAACTTGCGCACAAAAAATACAAACTCTCTCAATTAGTACAGCTGTTCTCTCTTTTTTGAACAATAATATATTTTATTAAGGTAAGATATTAATAAAGCATTATATTTTTAGTTTGGATAATTATGAAACTGCTCAACATTATTCGCATTACTGCAGTTCTCTTTATCATTTTTGTAGCCTCATTATTATTACTTGATCGCTGGGTTTCTGCACAAACAGAAAACCGTATTTTTCACGATCCAGCAAAACTACCGTCGTATAATGTAGGCTTAGTATTAGGGACAAGTAAATACATCGCAAAAACACTCAACCCCTATTATACCTACCGTATGTCTGCTGCTATCGATCTCTATAAAAAACATAAGATTGATGTTTTTTTAGTCAGTGGCGATAACGCTCACCGTTCATATAATGAACCTCGAACCATGAAACGTGATTTATTAAAAGCAGGCGTGCCTAGTAATGAAATAGTATTAGATTATGCAGGTTTTCGTACTCTCGATTCTGTCGTTCGAGCAAAAGAAGTTTTTGACGCTGATCGTTTTGTTATTATTACCCAACAATTTCATTGTGAACGCGCGCTTTTTATTGCCGATCATTACAACATTAATGCTGTCTGCTTAGCCGTTAAAGAACCCCGTCGTGGTATGGCAAGTTTTAAAATTCGTGTACGAGAAGTCTTTGCCCGTGTTAAAGCAATAATTGATTTGTTTATATTAAATGTACAGCCTAAGTTTTTAGGTCCAAAAGAACCTATTCTTGATCCATTAATGAAAGTGCAACCAGCTGTACCCCTCACAAAGCCAAATAACAATGCCGAGGTCGAAACCGCACCACTATCGGCAGCAATTACAACTCAACCTAGTCCTAGCATTGATTAAGCACTAAAACCAAAAAAGCCAATCGCTTTATTAAACGATTGGCTCTATCAGTTAATCCCTAAAATATGACTAACCGTATTTTTTCTTATTCATATTACTGAGCATCCGTTTACGTACTGTCTGTAAATGCTCTTGTGCTTCTTTATGAATTTTTTTAGTTAAACACATTTTTTTTTCTTTCATTATTAACTAGCCATCGTCCTTAACCTGTAAGCATCAAGTTGCATTGCGCATTTTACCATATAACAAAATAATCTGCACAGGCTATTTTTATAAAATTATATAGCGTAATAACATTATATTGCTAAAATAATATTCCAAATAAAGACCATCATTAACATTCACAGAGAGATCACAACAACGAAAAACAAACAACCACCATTTTATTTATATAACTTCATCACATAAAGCCACCACGACACGACGTATTATCACTTCCGCTAAATAAAGCTAATTATAAAAATAATGTCGCCTTAATATATGGAAGATTCACCTATGACAGCCCTCACACTTACACTCAAACATTGGCTATTCAATAGAAATAGCTTAATCCTTATCGGCAATTGTTTAATGATGGTTATTCTGGTAGTAATTAA
>NZ_MSCC01000001.1:1084727-1127828 GCF_002954455.1 Photobacterium aquimaris | reverse complement strand
ATAATCCATAAAAAAGGTGACGATAATCGTCACCTTTTTTATATTTAATTACCTTTAATCTAAAATAAACAGTAATTGTTCAGTATTATCTTGAACAAATTCAATGGTACTATTTATTTTATTATTAATTTCATCAAGTTGATGCTGTTCAAGAGAATATGGAAGATAAACAATAAGTTGCTTTATACCTTCTTGTTTAGCTAAATATAACAGTCGAGTTAAATTCTGTGTATCACTCGCATTGCTTGATAACACCTTTAATGCTTTTTCTTCTAATCGCTCAATACAAGATAAACGGTTTCTTGTTGTTTTTACCGTTATTTCAAGTGACGGGACTAAATACTTCAGAGCATCTATAAGTGACAAACGTTGCTGGCATGATTTAGACAGAAATTTTGTATAATCAAAAACAACAGCATTTTCTGCAACGTTATCAATTACTGTTTCCATAGCTATCCTTAGTCAGAAACATGATATTTATTCTATATACTACTTGCATTCGTTCGTTGAGCTAACGAATGCAAGTACTATACTTCTATATTAATTTTAATTGTACATGTTCCAATTAAAATATGTGATAGAAATCACGATCCAACTATAGATAGTTAATCAAAAAACACCAATAAAACAATAATTTAACACAAGACAAACAATTAATACCCTTTAACAAAGATATAATCTATAAAATCACTGATTGCTCGTAAAAAATAGTTAATGGGAATAATATATCTTAACTTCAGCTATCATACATTAAGCTGGCTTCTCTCCTTTCGCTAAGCGCTCATTAATTGTCTCAATAACGATAAATACATCCGCAACTGTATCAATCATATAATCAGGTTTAGAGCCACGAAATGCCGTTGTTGCTGTCTCACGCACTTTTATTTAGGTATTTAAATCTGCATGTTGATACTGATTGAATGTCATGCCAGCTTCATTACCTGACGTCAATACTGCAACAGTTCACACTCCTACATTTTTCCTTCAATAATTCCAGGAATAGAATCATCCGTCACAACAACATAATCAGGTCTAAAACCAGTTACGTGCCACCGCAGGCAGCCCGGCAATGTTTGTTGAACGGCTCAACTATGATCAATACGATAATATAATTGATTGTGATCTGCTATATTGGCGTCATGATGCTATTCGCATTGAGTCGCTATCCACGTTATCAACAGAAACTTCATTTTTGAACACATTGTCAGCATACTAAGCTGCCTATTTCACACGACTAAAATAATTAAACGGTATTTTATTCGTCAAATTTGCAATCAATTGTTCCAAATTAACGCTATTTAAGATATTGAATCAAATTAACCTCAAAAACGACTGGTAACTTACTGCTTACAAGTCTAAAATTGCCCCGTTTGGGGAGTAGTCACAATTGTTCGCCTGTCGTCATCTCGAAGCCACAAGCTTCCGGCAGCCGTGAATGGATTTGCTAATAGTCATCGTTGTCACCCATAGACAACACTACTAGCACCATTTTGACGAGACCAATGCCATTATCGTTTACATAAAAATGTAATCGAACCGACGTAATTTAATTACGTGGGTTTTTTTAATGCGCGGAAGGTTTTGTTTAGGCTCGCCTATGGCATACCTTTCGTATTTTATTCTGCGTAATAACTTTTTGTTATGAAACTTGTTTTTTATTTGTGATTTTATAAATATTCAAAATAAACAATAATCTTAATAACAATAAATTATCGCGTTAGATATTTATATAAAGAGAGAACTCTATGAGTATTTTTAGTTATGAAGGATTTGCTGTATTAACAGTATTAATGCTTGCACTCGATTTGTACCAAACACGCGGTGGTAAAATATCGATCAAAACAGCTGCACTTTGGAGTGTTTTTTGGGTCTGTTTAGCCTTTATTTTTATGGGCTTTATTTACCTATATTGGCCACAAATGGCACCTGAAAGCACATATACTAATAAACAAGCAGCAACATCGTTTATTACTGGTTACTTATTAGAAAAATCTCTCAGTGTTGATAACTTATTCGTGTTCGCACTTATTTTTGGTCAATTTGCCGTACCAGAAAGATTACGTCCACGTATTTTAATGCTAGGTATTGTAGGTGCGCTTATCTTACGTGCCGGCATGATTGGGGTTGGTGCGAAGCTCTTAGCTGACTACCACTGGATCCTTTATATCTTTGCTGTTTTCTTACTTTACACAGGCTTTAAGCTTTGGCGTGAAGGTGAAGAAGAACAAGAGGATTTCTCAAATTCAGCCCCTGTTCGTCTCGTTAAACGCTTCTTTAGAGTTGCAGACGATTACCATGACCATAAAATGTTTGTCAAAGATGGCAAAGGCTGGCTTGCAACACCATTATTAGTCGTTGTAGCAGTTATCGCCTTAACCGACGTAATGTTTGCACTTGACTCAATTCCAGCTATTTTCGCCGTTACTCAAGAAGCATTCTTAGTCTTTACAGCTAACGTATTTGCTCTACTTGGCTTACGTTCACTGTATTTCGTATTAGAAGGTATGCTAACCCGCTTCTGCTACTTACGTGTTGCTTTAGCCTTTATTCTAAGCTTCATTGGTATCAAAATGCTGCTTGTTGGCTCACCTTATGCGATTCCAACAGTGATTTCATTAGGTGTAATTATTCTTTCTATCACTATCGCTATCAGCGCTTCGTTATGGAAAACACGTAAAACAGAAACAACACAACAATAAACTAACGTCACCACACATTCACTAAAAAACGCCACTGTTAAAGCAGTGGCATTTTTATAGGCATTAACAGGCTCTTAAACCGTTATATTAGCCAATGTGCTGATTAATTATATCTAACAACTGTTGTGGCTGTTGCACGATGTATGTTGGCGTGTTCTGTGAAAGCTTATCATGATCACTAGCCTTACCAGTATCAACCCATACACTCGCAATGCCCGCGCCATTAGCTCCTGCAATATCTGCTGCCAATGAATCCCCCATATGAATAGCTTCATTAGGCTGACAACCCACTAACTCTAATGCTTTTTGAAAAATACTTAGTGCAGGTTTTTCTTCAGGTTCTTCTCCGCCCACAATAATATAATCAACATGATCTGCCATTGCTGTCGCAGCCAGTTTAGGACGCTGTGAAAAGACTGGACCATTGGTGATCACCACCAGCTTATACTGCTGACGTAAACAAGCTAACATCGCTTTTACGTGGGGAAAAAAATCAAATCCAGCCATACGGCCATCATCAAATGAGGCTTGAATAGTAACGGCCTGATCAAAAGTAATGGTCAGTTGTTGTTGAGCAAATAAAGTTTGGACTAACGTTTGTCTAAACAGGAGTTCATTATCTAATAATGCCACTAACTGTGGGAATTCATCATTGAGCTGTTTATAAACCCCTGCAATATAGCGTTGACAAAAAATATCTGCATTTAAGGTTGGAAACTGTGATTGGACATAATGTTTTAAAGTGGCCAACGCTTGTTTGTCAGCAACCGACGTTGCACATAAGGTTTCATCCATATCTAAAAAAATAGCTTTTAACATTACTTCCTCGTTGTGTCATACAATGACACTCTAACTGTATTGATTCCAAACAATAATTAAATTCTACCTTGCGCCACGATATTTAGCACACAAAAAAGCCAGCAATCTATGTGCTGGCTTTTATAAATATTATGCAGTCGGTAATTTTTTAACGCTTAACAAAATCTTTCATGGTAACGAATTTTGTTTTAATTGGCGTTGCTTGTGGTGAGTCATAACCATAAATATCATTACGCATTTGCAAGTGACCATTTTGATCAACCCACGCGGTTAAATAAACAAAATCAACATCAATTCGTTTTGAAAGACTGACAACTTTATTCTTTTGAGTATCAAGCATTGATTTAAAAGAATCAATATTATTGCGTTTTTGATAGTCAATCACATAATTAGCTAAATCATCAGCACGCTCAACACGCACACAACCAGAACTTAAATCACGTTTATTACGGTTAAACAAACCACGAGATGGTGTGTCATGTAAGAAAATAGCGTAATCATTTGGCATCAAGAATTTAACACGTCCTAATGAGTTATGTGGGCCTGGACCTTGCTGAAATTCATGCGGGAATGTTTTTGGATTCACTGTTTCCCAATCAATACTACTTGGTGGTACAACAGTACGATCTCGCCAGCTATTTAAAATCTGCATGTTATGAGCTTTCAGGTAATCACGAGAAAGTTTCACTTTTGGAATCACATCATGCTGCTTAATCGTAACAGGGACATTCCAATATGGATTAACAACCATTGTTGTTATCGCTGATGAGAATAGGTTTGTTGGACGCGTATCACGGCCGACAATTACCTTAGACTCAAACATTTTTTGACCGTTATCGTAAAGCTCTAGCTTATAGTTAGGAATATTTACCCAGATATGAGCACGAGTATCATTATGACGATTTAATGCTGACATACGTAAAGTGTTTAACGCTAATAAACGCGCAATATCACTGTATGGCATCGCTAATTGCTTAATTGTCGCAGAACCAACAATACCATCAGGCGTTAGCCCATGACGTTTTTGAAATAATTTAATACTTGCTAACAATGCACCAGCATTTTTCACTGTTGGTTGTACAGATAATGCATCATGATCCGCTTGGCTTAGATCACCTAAATGATAAAGCACCTGCACCACATCATGGCCATTAGGCAACACATCACCAGGACGATACACTGTTGACTTAAAGCTTGTACGGGTTAAATGATGAGGTGCCAATTGTTGGTACTTCTCAATCATTTTCATGGTTGATTCAAATGGAATATAAGTAGGACGATATGTTGTAAGCTTCGCGATTGTCATTGGGTATGCATCTTCATCGCTGCCATACTGAACCATTACTTGGCTCATATTTAGAGGCTCAGATAAAAATAACACATTACGGTTATGAGCAATATAATTTAAAAACGCGCGATAAACATAATAAGTATCAGTTGCTAAAAGGTCATAACCACGCAGATTACCTTGTTGCTCAAGTTTGTTCAGTTCACTTAAACGCTGGCTAATGCCTGGTAGCATTTTACTATCTGCGACCATTTGCAGCTGTGCCGTCAATTCTTTACGTAATGCAACAGTATTCCACAATGGGTAAAACTTATTTTGTGCATAAGCTTGTTCTATTTGTGGTGCAAAACATACGTTACTCGCGGTGTTACCACACAACATTTTAGTGCTAACTAAGTGTTGATTATTCAATGATGACCAATCAACACTGCCTGCTGTTAACGGTGCTTTTCGCGTACCTGCTGGAATCTGAGGTAGCACAGTATTTGGGCCGACAATTTGCGCTGTATTTGATGCAACTGCAACATTATGTGGAATAGCAGGGCTCGCTTCAGCAGCAAAAACACTACCGGGAACCATCAGCGATAAAACTAAAAGCTTGCTAACACGCTTAGCAACAACACGTTGAGGATTTAACATCGTCAAAGCGATCCTTACCTATATAATAGAACAAAATACACTATACCTAGCATTACAGCCTATCTTATTTGATATGCAATGACGGTAATTCATAAAAACTAACTATCTATATTTAGACAAATTTAGACAAATGATACAATTCAAAAAGTGGAACTTTAAAATTTAATTATGTCACATCACAATTATTTATCTTTAAAAGTAACAAAAAACACCTTCAATGCATTGATATTATTACAATTGAATGATATTTAAAACCTAAAAAAACATTCTTTTATTAAAAATAAAATCGATGTGAAAAAGAAGAAATATCTCACCATTGCGCTTTTAATTGCTCATTGATTATGCTTATTTAGCATTCCTAGCTACAACAACCACTTTACAATGATGAAAATAGTAATAGTGAATAATGCTATTTTGTTGTTACTAAATTACAAACTTAAGGCCTGTTTATTTAATATAATCTTGAAGATTGATTTACTTTGCGACTATTGTACACCGCATTTTTTTATATCACATAACTTTTAGCTGCATTAAACAATGGATTTCCATTTTGGAAAAATACCGTTCTGTATTTTTCACTTCTGGAAAAATATATTCTCCGTTAGATTAGCCGCACAAAACCTATGGATATAAGAAGAACATAGCAATGACACTACAAACAAAAATTAAAAATATCATTACTGATCCAACATTAAGTGCAAAGCAAAAAACATTGTTCCTGTCGTTGGAAGCAGAAGCTATTGTCGACTATATGCCAATTTCCACTGACGTTTCAGCAGCAAAAGATGCTGGTATTATTTGTGATATGTTTGAAGGTAATGCACCTTTTAAACCTCGTTATGTTCTTCCTGATTACGCTAAATTTTTACAACAAGGTTCTGAATACTTAGAGCTAGAGGCTGCAACTGATTTAGATGAAGCAATTAACCTACTGACGATCATTTATCATCACGTACCGTCAGTCACAAATATTCCAGTTTACCTTGGTCAACTTGACCAAATCTTACTGCCTTTTGTTACTAATATAAGTGACGATGTACTATACCGTAAGCTGAAAAATTTCTGGATCATGCTTGACCGCACCCTACCAGATGCCTTCATGCACGTTAATATTGGTCCAACAGATAACATCGTCTGTCGTATGATTTTAACCATTGATGCAGAACTTAAACAAGTTGCACCCAATTTGACATTTATGTATGACCCACAAATCACACCAGAAAGCTTATTACAACAAGCGTGTGACAATATTTGTGAGTGTAGCAAGCCACACATTGCTAACTATCCAATGTTTGCAGACGCATTTGGTGCGCCTGGTTTTGGTATCGTAAGTTGCTATAACTCATTACCTGTTGCTGGTGGTGCCAACACCTTAGTGCGTATGAACTTAAAAGAAGTCGCACTACGTAGTAATAGTGTTGAAGAGTTCCTAACCACCACCCTGCCACATTACAGTGGACTGATGTTTGAACTGATTGAAGCACGTTCAGCCTTCTTGCATGAAGAATCAAACTTCTTTAATGGTTTCTTGACCACAGAAGGCTTAATCAATGAAGACCGTTTTGCACCTATGTTTGGTATTTTCGGTATGGCTGAAGCCGTAAACATTCTGATGGAAAAATCAGGATCAACAGCTAAGTATGGTCACAACGAAGCAGCAAATGCTATCGCACTGAAAATCAGTGAAACATTAAATGAAATCGTCACCACAACACCAGTAAAATACGGTTTAAATGGCCGCGCTCTATTGCACTCACAAGGTGGTATTAGTTGTGACCACGAAGTCACGCCGGGTATTCGTATTCCTTATGGTACCGAACCTGATCCAGTGGTTCACATTAAAGCACTGGCTGCGCACCATCAATACTATACCTCAGGTATCAGTGAGATTTTGACTATCGAAGAAACGATTAAAAACAATCCACTGGCATTAATGCAACTATGCAAAGGCGCACTGGCTCTAGGATTCCGTGAATTTACTGCAAACGTTGCCAGCAATGATCTTGTTCGTATAACAGGTTACATGGTTAAGTTGTCTGATATTTCAAAATTCAAAGAGCAAGGATCACGTACGAACACCACCTGGTTGGGTACAGAAGCATCTGAAAATACACGTATTTTAGAGCGTCAACCTCGTGTTGTTAGTCGTGAAATGTCACCCGTTTATTCAGCTAAATAAAAAGATATCCATAGTATGATTTCTGCCACAGTCAGCAAAATATTGAACTACTCATGTGTTGATGGCCCAGGCAATCGTATGGTGCTGTTTTTGCAGGGGTGTAACTACCGCTGCAAAAACTGTCATAATCCACAAACAATTGATATCTGTAATCAATGTGGTGATTGCGTACCAAGTTGTCCAACGCAATCACTACAGCTTACAACCCAAAACAATAAACCGTTTGTGGCATGGAATATGTCGAATTGCACTGAGTGTGATGGTTGTTTAAGCGCATGTAATAAGCAATCGACCCCGAAAACACAACAATTAACAGTAGCGGATACTCTGGCTTTAATCAGAGATAATTTATTCTTTATTAATGGCATAACCGTAACGGGTGGTGAAGCGACGCTACAATTACCGTACATTATCGCATTATTTAAAGCCATAAAGTCCGATACTACTTTGCAGCATCTGAGCTGTATGATCGACAGTAATGGCAGTTTAAGCATTACTGGCTGGCAAATGGTCTTACCCTATCTTGATGGCGCAATGATTGATTTAAAGGCGTGGAATAACAGCACCCATCGCTGGTTAACTGGTCGTGATAATGATCGTGTTTTAGCCACTATTAATTGGTTAAGTCAGCATCAAAAACTATACGAAGTCCGTTTATTACAGATCCCCGAGATCACCGATTATGAACAATATATCGATGATGTTGCAGCTTATTTAATAGCGTTAGATAGCAGTGTACGTATTAAGCTCAATGCATTTCAGCATCATGGAGTTACTGGTGAGTCTCTCAACTGGACAACATGTAAAAAAGAGAACATCGAGGCATTAGCTGCATTACTGACTGAACGTAATGTTACTAATTTAATCTTACCTAGCGTGTATGTATAGCAGCATTAAAAACTATCGTCAGTAGTGATCACCAAATCAGTACTGACTTTTTTCGTTCAACATTGTCGCTATAATGTTTCTTTATTAACCTGACCGATTGTGTACCCTACAGTGATAATTTGTTTATACAACCATCGCAACGCAGGATCATTCATGCTGGGTTGATACCACACTAAACTGTAACCAACTTGCCCATAATTAAACGGCAATTCTTTCATGGTTAGTGATTGTGCTTGCGCTGCTACTTCGGCCCATTTCCTTGAGCAAGTAAACAATAACTCAGTATTTTTACACAGTGTTGCTGCAACACCAAAGTCAGCAACATTCACCATTACTTTGCGTTTACGGTGCTGTTGTGCAAGCTGCATTTCAAAAAATGGCACACTGAGATCATTATCGACAATACCAATATGCTCATAGTGTAAGTAGTCTTCAATCGTCAGTGATTGCGTTGCGAGTGGATGCTGATGTGACATTAAACACACCATTTCATCTGTAAATAAATTTTCCCACACTAAGTTATTATCAATATTCGGTGGTTGACTAAGATCATGTGGCAAAATAATAAAATCCAACACCCCTTTCGCTAACCCGCCAACACCAATATTATCTTTAGACCAAATATCTAAACGAATATTCGGCGCAAGTTTCAATACATGTTCACACAAAGGTGCAGCAATCAATTCAAAGGTACTTTCTCGCATCGACAGTGAAAAACTACCAGCATAATTAGCGACATCAAACTCTTCTTGAGTCATGATCTGATTCATATCGCTGATCATCTGATGTACTGTCGGCCCTAATCGACGCGCCAATGGTGTCGACACTAAACGATTACCATGACGATAAAACAGCTCATCATTTAGTGTATCTCGAAGCTGACTCAAGGTTTTACTGACCGATGATGGACTAACACAAAGCCGTTGCGCACAGTCTGTCACACTCAGAGTATCTAACATCACATGCAAGGTAATAAGGTGCTTCATGCTAATGCGAGAAAGCCTAATTAAATCCATCTATTGTCTCTTGAATATAAATAAAAAATGCCAGCCAATAATTTATTGGCAGGCATCTATAGAACATCAACTATGGTAGTGATTAACGCTTAACGAATACCATTAAAGAACTCAGCACGAGTCGCTGGATTACGTTTAAAAATACCACCTAATGCTGTTGTTGTGGTCACACTGGTTGCATCCATTACGCCACGAGATTTAACGCAGTAATGGGTTGCATCAATAGTAACGGCAACATCTTCACTTTCAAGTAGTGTTTGCAATGCCACTAATACTTGCTGAGTTAAACGTTCCTGCACCTGTGGGCGCTGAGAAAAGAAACGTACAATACGATTAATTTTAGATAAACCAATAATTTTTCCACGTGGAATATAGGCAATCGTTGCTTTACCATCAATCGTTACTAAATGGTGTTCACAGGTACTGGTTAAGGTTATGTCTTTTACTCGTACCATTTCATCACAGTTCATTTTATTTTCAATCACTGTGATTTTAGGAAAATTGGTGTAATCCAAACCTGAAAAAATTTCATCGACATACATCTTTGCAATACGGTGTGGTGTTTCAACCAAACTATCATCGGTAAGATCTAATGCTAATAGCGATAACACCTCACGCATATGGTATTCAATTTTTTCTTTCTTTTCTTCGCGACTGATTACATCAGCTGTCATCGGGGTTTCTAGACCACGGGCGGCTAAGGCGTCACGTACTTGTATTGCAGATACACTTAATGCTGTCATCTCTTCCTCCAGCTGACCTAGGTAGAATAAAAAAGACATACCCTTCTGACCTTGCCAGCGCTAAAATCCTTAGCAGAATACCCCCAAATGAGAATAATTTCACCACCAAATTTCTTATGGTTACGTACTTCAAGTGTATTTTAGTATATTCAATCTCTTACCGAGGTAACCAATAAAGGGTAAACTATCTATTAACTAGCGTTCTGAACAATACTTAGTAAAAATCTGTAGCAAGATAACTTCAACTGAGAATTTTTCAGATCTGCTCACATCATTATCATTACTAAATAAATGGATTCGATTATGGGATGCTGCGACGTACCAGGTTTAATGACCGTTGAAACTGCGTTAAATAACATTATGACTCAGGTTTCACCATTAACAACAATCACCACGGTAGCATTAGCTGATGCAATGGGTATGGTGCTTGCTGAAGATATTCTTTCTCCTATTAATGTGCCGCCATTTGCTAATTCGGCAATGGATGGTTACGCTCTTCGTGCTGCTGATCTTGAACTTACCAATACCTTAACTATGGTTGGTAAATCATTTGCTGGTATTCCTTTTACGGGGACATGTGAAGCTGGGCAATGTGTTCGCATTATGACTGGTGCTGAAATTCCAGTCGGCGCTGATGTTGTTATCATGCAAGAAGAAACTCAAGTTGAAGGCAATAACATTCAGTTCAACATCAAGCCTAAAGCCAATGATAACATTCGCCCTATTGGCGACGATGTTCATTGCGGTGAAACTGTATTAGTTAAAGGTACTCGTTTAACAGCCCGTGAAATGCCATTACTTGCATCATTAGGTATTGCGACTTTTGCAGTGTACCGCCGTCCTAAAGTCGCCTTTTTCTCAACTGGCGATGAATTACGCCCTGTCGGTGAAACACTTGCAGCTGGTCAAATTTACGATAGCAACCGTTATGGTATCAAAGCATTATTAGAAAAATTTGGCTGTGATGTGTTAGATCTCGGTATTATTCCAGATTGCCCAGAAAAACTTCGCCAAGCATTCCTTACCGCATCAACAGATGCTGATGTTGTGATCACATCTGGCGGCGTAAGTGTCGGTGAGGCTGACTACACCAAAGACATTTTAGATCAAGAAGGTCAAATCGGTTTTTGGAAAATAGCCATGAAACCGGGTAAACCATTTGCCTTTGGTACGATCAATAATGCATGGTTCTGTGGTCTTCCTGGTAACCCAGTCTCTGCAATGCTAACCCTGTACCAATTAGTTCAACCGATGTTAGCTAAACTAGCAGGTCATAGCCAATACCAACCACCAGTGCGTTTACAAGCCAAAGCAACCTCAATGTTTAAGAAACGCCCTGGCCGTACTGACTTCCAACGTGGTATCTATAGCATTAACTGTGATGGCCAATTTGAAGTTGCAACAACAGGCAATCAAGGCTCTGGTGCATTCAGCTCAATGCACCACGCTAACTGCTTTGTGGTATTAGAACAAGATCGTGGCCGTGTTGAAGCTGGTGAATTAGTAACCATTGAAATGTTTAACCACACCATGTACTAATTTTTAGCGGTGCATTAACTTACTATCTATTAAATAGCGGTTAATGCATCACCAGCTAGATGCAATCTCAAATACGAATGCTCAAATAACGAATGCTCAAATAAATAGGTAATAACGGTAATTTCACTTATGACAATAGAACAACATGCCAATGCTGAATTATCAGATCAAGAAATGCTGCGCTATAATCGTCAAATTATTCTGCGCCAATTTGATTTCGAAGGCCAAGAAGCATTAAAAGCCTCATCGATGTTAATTTTAGGTGCTGGTGGTTTAGGCTGTGCTTCATCACAATACCTTGCCGCCGCCGGCGTGGGAAAAATCACACTTATTGATGATGATAAGGTTGAAGTTTCTAACTTACAACGTCAGATATTACATACTGATGCGACTGTTGGCATGCTCAAGGTTGAATCAGCTAAACAAGCATTAACGGCTATAAACCCCTATTTAACTGTTGAAACCATCGCTAAACGCTTAACCGATGACGAGTTATTACCACTGATTAAACAACATAGTTTGGTGTTGGATTGTTGTGATAACGTTGATACACGTAACCAACTTAACCGATTATGCTTTGCCACTAAAACCCCGCTTATTTCTGGGGCCGCTATTCGTATGGAAGGTCAAATAAGTGTTTATAGCTATCGCGATAGTGAACCTTGCTACCAATGTTTAAGCGCCCTCTTTGGACAACAGACATTAACCTGTGTTGAAGCTGGTATTATGTCGCCTGTTGTCGGTATTGTAGGTGCAGTACAAGCAATGGAAGCGATTAAAGTGGCAACCAATGTCGGTACTCCATTAACAGGTAAGATCTTAATGTTAGATGCAATGAGCATGAACTGGCGTGAAATGAAATTGATGCAGCAACCAAACTGTTCGGTGTGTAGTAAATAGCGTAGCGAATTAATTATTATGAAACGTATTACTCTGTTTACTCAAAAAAACTGTGGTCATTGTAAAGATGCTCAACAGTACATGAAAACCAAAAAATATCCTTTTCGTTTAGTCGATGTAGCAACACCACAAGGTAGAAAAGAATTAAGTCGCACCGGCGCCCGTTCTGTTCCTGTTATAAAAATTGGAGATAGCGTACTAATGGGTTGGAATATGGCTAAATTCGAACAACTACTCCACCAAAAAGAGTAATAACCCACAGTAAATATTCATAAAAAACCGACATCTTTAACTATTTCTAGTGGTATGTCGGTTTTTTATTGTCTTCACTAATAGCAATCAATGCCAGTGATGATTAATCGTTGTCGTTAAGACGGATTCCGTCTTTCTCGATCACAATTAAGCCTTTCTTATACAGACCACCAATGGTCTTTTTAAACGTAGCTTTACTCGTACGGAAAACACGGAAGATCTCATCAGGGCTTGATTTATCACTTACCGGAATAAAACCACCTTTGATTTCTAGCGATGTCAGGATCTTATCCGCCAAATCATCAACTTTACCTAAACCTACTTTTTGTAGTGATAGGTTAATTTTGCCATCTGGACGAATTTCTTGAACGTAGGCTTTTAGTTGTTTACCAATAAACAACTTACCAAATGCTTCTGTTTTAAAGAATAAGCCCCAATGTTCACCATTGATCACCGCTTTATAACCAAGCTCGGTAGTTTCTGCGATGATAACTTGTACTTCTTGACCTACTTTGTAGTTTGCAGGTGTTTTATCAAGGAAACGGTTAAACTTAGTTGAGCCAACAATACGACCAGATGCGCGATCCGTGTAAACACGAACCATCACTTCTTCGCCTTCTTCTAAGCGACGACGTTGCTCACTAAATGGAATAAGAAGATCTTTACGTAAACCCCAGTCAGCAAATGCACCAATCGTAGTGGCACCAACAATACGCAATTTAGCAAAACCACCCACTTCAACTAATGGTTCATCAGTGGTTGCAATCACTTCATCTTCAGAATCGAAGTAAATGAAAACTTTAAGCTTGTCGCCGAGCTTAGTACCTGCAGGCACAGTGTTCTTTGGTAACAAGATATTACCGAAGTCATCACCGCCATTAAGAAACACGCCAAAATCTACCAGCTTGATAACTTCTAGTGTGTTGTATTGTCCAATTTTAATCATGTATCAGGTACTCTCTATATAGGCAACAACACGCTTATAGTGCAGTTGGTTCAATATCTTTATCAATCAATTTTTTAGCGGTAATTATTAATATCTACCGCTGACTAGGCAATGCGCTATAATGCACGGGTTGCGCTTATGATGTCGATATTATACGTGATGTTGTTAGCCTTCGCCCAACCTATCTGCAATTATTTGATGTTTTTTCATCCTATTAGCATTAATAAGTTGTGATTTATAAATAATGGACAAAAACTTATTCTCGTATAACCTCAAGAGAAACCACTTTATGCCATTTAGCATTATCCGTTGGAGGGAAAATAAAAAGTGATTACTGTCGATAAAAAAGATGGGCATAAACTTAAAATATCTCATGTAATTCATGAAACAACTAATCGACAGCTTGATATGTACATTTTTATCCCTGGTGAACTTGGGTTAAATGCCAATATCATCTCTGAAGAAGAGTTTTATCATAATGCCATTCATGGCAAACGTACTTATTTCAGTGATATAAACCATCTGCCTTTAGTACATAGTCGCCTTGCAAGCCGAGGTAAACTCTCTATCGAGCAGTACCGTTTAAGTTTAAGTCTCTATGCCTATCAATATGCGTTAGCCTTGGAAAAAACAACGCAGCAATTGTTAGGAGATAGCAGTGAATCTAAACAAGAAGAAATAGAAGAAGCAGCACAGTTAGCTGTTCGTATTCTAAAAAGGTTACGCCGTAACATACCAACCGATAAAAAGTTACTTAAGTATTATGAAAATATTGATAACTATTTATCATGGTTTACAGAGCAACGTTTTCTGCAACTTATCGCTCACTTACCCCGTGGCGCAGAGTACAATGAAATCAAACCTCTACTATTAGAAATTTGCCAAAAAGAAGCCCAGCACCGTATAGATAATAATTATAACTCAGCAAGAGCGATGCAAGATCCAACGCGTATGTCAAATAAGATGCGCTTATTGCGGCGTCTGATTGAATACCCTGTAACGATGAAAGAGAAAACCGTGGAGTTGGGTAAAAATACTCGCAAAATTGTTACTGGTGCAGCGGCGGGTATTGTGATGATCTTTGTTACCTTAATGCTTATTAAAGCACGCGGTATGTTAGGTGATATCACTGCCTCTTTTATTTTGGTTTTATCGGTTATTTATGCCGCTCGTGAAGTGTTTAAAGACGACTTAAAAACCATGCTATGGCGCTGGATGCGTAAAGGAAAAGCACGCTGGCGCAAACAATTTTTTGATGCAAATACGGGTCATGTTATTGGACGTCAACTGGAGTGGTTAGAGTTTGTTAATTACGATAGCTTAGTCGATGTTATTCGTAAAACACGTAAGCATAATGTTTCTCACCGTGAAGAAACCATTTTGCATTATAAAAGCACTACCAGAATGTCACCAACCAAGTTCTTAAGTGGTTATGAACAAACACGTGAATCAATCATTCTTGATCTTAGATCGGTCGCGACCTTGATGGAAAAAGGTTCACAACGGTTATACCAACTTAATGATGGCCAAGTAACCAAAGAATCGGTTGAAAAACGACATCTAATTAACTTGATCACTCAAGAAACAGATGAAGATAAAACAGTTCGTATTCAGCGCTGGAAAATTATAATGAGTCGTTCAAAAATCGTTGATATTGAACCAATTATTACGCCAGAACCGAAAAAATCAAAGCATAAAAAAGCCATTACTGTTGATAATTCATAGTTAATTATTTACGTAAATATTACCCATATAACAATGCCCTCATTACAAGGGCATTGTTATTTTAAACAAATGGTTTAATCGCGTAACCGCTAGTTAGAACGCACACATAAAGGCAACTCTGCACCTTTCTTGGTTAAACCAAATTGCCATACGTTTAAATCGCGGCAACGAAAGGCACCGGCGCATGACAATAAGTAATAACGCCACATACGATAGAATTTTTCACCGTATTTCTCTGAAATTTGTGGCCAGTTTTGTTCAAATTTATCATTCCATGCCATTAATGTTTTATCATAATCTGGGCCGATATTTTGCACATCTTCGATATTGAAATAATCTTCTGCCGCAGATCCAATCTGTGTCATTGATGGCACGACACCATTAGGGAAGATATATTTATTAATCCACGCATCTGTCTCTGTTTTAGAATCTGGACTACCAATAGTATGTAATAAGAAGATACCATCATCAGCGAGATAACTATAAGCAGATTTAAAATATTGTTCATAGTTCTCGGGACCAACATGCTCCATCATACCGATAGACACTACACGATCATAAGGCTGTTCTGGCTCATGCAAACGGTAATCTTTTAGAATAAATTTCACTGGCAGATTAAGATCATCAGCACGTTGCTGACCAAGAGCAGACTGTTCTTTTGATAACGTTAGGCCATCACAAATTACGCCATAATTTTCTGCGGCATAAATCATAAAGCTACCCCAACCACAACCGATATCAAGTAGACGCATACCAGGTTTTAGTCCCATTTTACGACAAACTAAATCAAGTTTTGCATCTTGAGCACTATCAAGATCTGTTGCATTTTTCCAGTAGCCACAAGTATATGTCATACGTTTATCAAGCATTGATTCAAATAAATCATTACCTAAATCATAATGGAAAGGTACATCTTTCGTTACTCGATCAATACTTTGACGATTAAAAAGGTGTTTTACTTTTGATGCACCAATTTTTAAACCAACAGCTAATTTAGCGGATAAATCAAGTTTTTCATCAATACGAGCATGTAATACACGATTGATCATTTCATCAACCGCATCACAACTCCACCAGCCATCCATGTAGCTTTCACCAAAGCCTAATGAACCGTCTTTTAATACTCGATTATATAAACGCTCATCATGAACTTGAATATCCCAAGGTCGTGAGCCATTAATAGTTACGTCAGCATGTGATAATAGATTTTGGAAAAAAACTTCATTTGTCATCGTTATCATTCCTTATATGACCAATTTGTATGACAAATTGCCCCTAAATAAAGAAAACGACAATGTTAATTGTTGAAAAATAAGATTTAACAAATTATTGCATGCATATTTTAAATCTAAAGTTACAGAAAAAAGATATTTAAATATAAATTAGAAACTAATCAGATTAAATAACACCCGAAAATTTAATCTCTATTAATATTTAGTTATAAATCATCAACAATGAATAGTTTATGAATAAGCGACATTTTATTTATCCGCATTAATTCACATTTTCTCCTAACTCACTATTTGTCAGTCGCTAAAAATCATTGGTAGCCAATAACCCTACTTTTCATCCCTTGTTTATTTACCGTAACTCGATAAGCTTAAAAAGCCCTCTTTCTTTAGCTATAGGTATCTCCATGAAAACACTTTCGACGCTGATGTTTGCTAATAGCTATAGCGAGCTTGCCACATCACTCAGTATGTCAGTTATACCGCAACCTTTAGATCAACCTTATTTGGTACATTTTAATCCACTGGTCGCTGAAAAACTTGAGCTCGATCCCGCTGTTGCACTCGATACACGTTTTATCGAGATATTCAGTGGCAACAAAATATTAGCTAACATGTCTCCACTGGCGATGAAATATAGTGGTCATCAATTTGGACAATATAATCCAGACCTTGGAGACGGCAGAGGGCTATTACTAGGAGAAGTTATTACCAGTACCGGTAAAAAATGGGACTTACACTTAAAAGGCTCAGGAAAAACGCCTTATTCTAGAATGGGTGATGGCCGTGCTGTATTGCGATCCTCTATTCGTGAATACCTTGCAAGCGCAGCCATGGCAGGACTTAGCATACCAACAACCCACGCATTAGCAATCATTGGTAGTCAAACATCAGTGATACGAGAAAACGTTGAAACCGCAGCAACGCTTGTTCGTGTAGCTGAAAGTCATCTTCGTTTTGGCCATTTTGAGTATCTTTTTTACACTGGGCAACATCAAGAATTACAACAACTCGCTGACTATGTTATTGAGCACCATTTTCCAGAGTTGGCCTCAGCCCCATCTCCTTATGCCTCACTGTTTAAGCAAATATGTCAACGTACAGCTGCCATGATAGCTGCTTGGCAAGCGGTAGGATTTGCACATGGCGTTATGAATACTGATAACATGTCAATTTTAGGGCTAACATTTGATTATGGCCCGTTTGGATTTATTGATGATTATGAACCGAGTTATATTTGTAATCATTCAGATTACTCAGGCCGTTATGCCTTTGACCAACAACCTGCAATTGGGTTGTGGAACTTATCTGCTTTTGGCTACGCTTTGACACCATTACTCAATAAAACTGAGATTGATGATGGCTTAGAACATTACCAACACCAATTACAGCAGCAATATAGTCATAACATGCGTCAAAAATTAGGGTTAACCATTGCAGATGAGTCTGATACTCAATTATTTTCTGAACTGTTGCAGTTATTAAAACAATATAAGGTTGATTACACGTTGTTCTTTAGAACATTATCCCAAGTTCGCATTGATGAACTTCCACACGGTGAACATCACTTTAACGCACTGTTCCAATGCACTTTAGCTCTAAAAACATGGTTAGCTTGCTATCAACAACGGTTACAACTTGAGCCAGATACTCGCCAACGTCTAACGACAATGCGACAGCATAACCCGAAATATATTCTCCGTAATTATCTTGCCCAGCAAGCCATTGAAGAAGCTGAACAAGGAAATTATCAACTTATTGAGCAATTAATGACTGTTCTAGCGCACCCTTTTGATGAACATGAAGATGTAGAAAAGCTAGCACAACTACCACCGCATTGGGGTAAACATCTTGAAATCAGCTGCTCATCATGAATTTTCGTTTTAGATATATACAAAAAAACCTCACTTATAATAAGTGAGGTTTTATCTTTGACATTAACTCTTAAGTACTTATGTACTCTTATAAATAATAATATTTTATGGCTTTCATATTGCTGTCTAATTCATAGACTAGCGGTACTCCAGTAGGAATCTCCACCTGAGTTATCTCATCATCAGCAATATCACTGAGATGTTTCATTAAGGCGCGTAAACTATTACCATGTGCCGCGATAAGAATATCTGCACCACTATTGATTTTAGGTACAATAACATCGTTCCAAAATGGAATTACACGCTCATAAGTATCTTTTAATGACTCACCAATAGGTAGCTCATCAACGGTTAAATCAGCGTAACGTGGATCATTACCTGGGTAATAGAGGCTTGTTTTATCAACAGCTGGTGGCGGTGTGTCGTAGCTTCTACGCCAAATGAACACTTGCTCATCACCAAACTTTTCTGCTGTTTCTGCTTTATTTAAGCCTTGTAAGTTACCATAATGGCGTTCATTTAACTGCCAGCAATGATCAACTGGTAACCAGAGTAAATCAAGTTCTTCAAGTACGATAGATAAAGTATTAATGGCACGATTCAACATTGATGTATAACAAAAATTAAATTTGAAATTATTTTCTTTTAATTTTTGACCTGCTGACTGTGCTTCTGATTTACCTTGTTCAGTTAATGGTACATTGGCCCAACCAGTAAAACGGTTCTCTTTATTCCACTGGCTTTGACCATGACGAATTAAAACAATGCGAGTTGTTTTCATAGCAACCTCTATATTCTTATTAGTATTAATAACGGTGCTAATTATTTTCATGGAAATATATAAACCCACTCATAATAAACTTATTAATAAGCATTTAAATTTAATAATCCATTAAGCTTTAAAACTCAATAATAAAAATAAAATGGTTATTTATTAGTTTTAATCATGTATATACTTCAATAAAAATATCGTTGTCATTGGCATATTTATCAAACACCGAAACCTTATTGGTAATTATTCTCATCTATGGCAATTAAGATATCACCCACTCATTTCGATGGCAACAGCGACTGAAAAAATAAAATAAGACACAAAATACACAAATACAGACAAAACAACACTTGAAATTTAAGCATGTCTTTGAAAGTTATTTTTAACCAATTGATTTTAAATAGTTTTAATATTTTAAGACGTAATCAAACCAACTTATCGTAAAGAAATATTTACAGCTATTATTGCAATAGCTAAAATCAATCAATGATACGTCTTAGCATGTTGGTGCTAAGACGTTAATAGGATTAAGCGATACGTTCTAGGCCTTTGGCGAGATCATTTAGTAAATCATCACTGTCCTCTAAACCAATATGAACTCTTACTAATGTACCGTTAAAATCAACCTTACCAGCCGGACGAATACGGTTAAGTTCTTCAGGTTGGTTAGTTAAAATCAGCGACTCATATCCTCCCCATGAATACGCCATACTAAAATGGGTAAAATTATCAAGGAAATTGGCAATCTGTTGACTATCAAGACGCTTTTTAAGCACGAATGAAAACAGTCCACAACTACCACTAAAGTCACGCATAAAAAACTCATGCCCTTTGCAACTAGGTAAAGCAGGATGATTGACACGTTCAACTTGTGGATGCTGCGCTAACCATTCAGCAATTTTGATACTACTTTCATGATGTTGTTTTAAGCGTACCCCCATCGTCCGTAGACCACGGGCTGCAACGTAGGCTGTATCCGCATCAACCATTTGTCCCATTAAATAAGACCGCTCTCGCAACTGCTCCCAACAACGGCTATTGGCAACAGCAGTACCTAACATTGCATCTGAATGACCAACGATATATTTAGTCCCCGCTTGAACCGAAATATCAACACCATGATCTAAAGCTTTAAATAACACCCCCGCAGCCCATGTATTATCAACAATGATCACGATTTCAGGATTTATCGCTCGAACAGCTTTTACAATGGCAGGTATATCTTGCACTTCCATAGTGATTGAACTAGGAGATTCTAAAAACACGACTTTAGTATTGGGTTGAATTTTATCCGCAATATCAGCACCAACTGATGGATCATAATACGTCGTATCGACATTAAGCCCTTTTAACACTACATTGCAAAAATCTTGAGTTGGTTCATAGGCAGCCCCCGTCATTAGAAGGTGATCACCTGCAGCCACAAACGCTAAAATAGTATTAGCAACTGCTGCTGCACCACAAGGATAGAGATAACATCCAGCCCCACCCTCGATTTCAACCATCGCTTGTTGAAGTGAAAAATGGGTTAAAGTACCACGACGACCATAAAACAATTCACCATTAGCACGATTAGCTGTGGCTTGTTTTTTATCTGCAACTGAATCGAACACTAATGACGATGCACGTTGAATAACACTATTTACAGCCCCTTGACCAAATTTCTTTGATCGTCCAGCAGTAACCAATTGAGTATTAATATTCTGGCTAGACATATCACTCCCTTAATATTTCACTGTATGTTATTGAATATTCATTGTATAGCACGAATAGAGGCATCAAACTAGCACCCAAAAGTTATTGGTTATTCCTCATCGTCGATCACAAGCCGTTGCTTATACTGTATATTATCTATACTTCCTATAAGAGTGATCACCCAATGAAAAAGATATGCATTACAATTTTGACGTTATTGCTATTTTCTAGCAATGCCTTTGCTGACACTAATATTTGGCTAAATAGTAACCATAAAAATATCACTCCCAATGCAGTAATAAAAAACAACCAAATATGGTTAGCTAATAATCGCACTCAAACACCTAATTTCATAATCTTGCATCAAATGGATCAAACGAAAATCACCCAAGCATTAACCAACAACCAGGCTGTTATTGTGATTAAAAACAATACTATATGGATCAACGAAATAAGCGACCAGCCACCTTTTGCAATATTAAAAAACAATAATCAGATTTGGCTACAAGATAATCATGGTACTGTCGCCAATGCGATTATTAAATCAAATGGTACTTTATGGTTATCAACCAACACTTCTTCTATTGCTGATGCTTATATAGGTGGTAATAACCAACGTCAGGATGGATTCATTATTGCTGCATTAATTTTATCTCAGCAATTAGGCTAGTGTAATTTACAAATATTCCTTAAAATAGAAAATCGCACCAAGTCATCACTCAAAGAGTACAGCAATGATTAATAATGAATTAAGTGTTATCGATAGCCTTGAAGAACTAGAAGCTTTTCTACTTTCCGTTGAAAATGGTGGCCTTGGGCTACAAAGTGTAGAAGGTGTTGGCATGGCAACGAACAATGCTGATGGTCGTCATTTTGTTGCCGTTTTTAACGATAAGCAGCAACTGATTTATGGACGCTGGGTTACCAATGATGTGTTTGAAAACGGCAAAGAATTAGTCAGTAAAGGTCCACGCCACACACATTAATTAACGCGTTTATATACCTTTTTTACTAAAACGCCGATAATCAAGATTGGCGTTTTTTTATGTTATAACAAACCAATAGACAAGGTTTGCTATCTTATTTGTTGATGTACTACTATCAATCAATAATATACAAGATTCACAATCTATAAATAAAGTTATCAGTTCTAATATTCACCGATTATTTTTATCAATACGGCAAGATAACGCTAATAACATCACTTATATAAATATTAAGGACATTATCATGCCAATATATTATCGCTCATTTCCTCTGGTTATCATTTTAAGTTCATTAATAATAACTACTAATGCTAATGCTAATGCTAATGCTACGTCAGAAAAGTGCAGTCAATTAAGTACAGCAGTAGATAAAGCTATCTGTACTTCATCTGAATTAACCAAGCTCAACCATCAACTTGAACAACAATATCAACAAATAAAAAAAGCCCATAGTGCAGTTGATCAGGTAGTTATCTCAAATACCCAACAGCAATGGCGCCAACAAATTGAAAAACAATGTACAAGACAAGAATACATGGAAGGCTGTATTCGTCTTAACTTAAAACGTCAGCTTTACGAACTAAAACATGAGTCTGCGGCACTAACAACCGTCAGTAAAAAGTGGCGCCGATTAGATAGTTCTCTACGACAGTATGCTAATACCATCAAAAGCAACCATAAGCAGTGTCCAAATATTTCTCGCACACCGCCTAAAAATATAAAGCAATTAATTCCAAGCCAATATCTTTATGTGAAATCTTTAGTCAATCCACAATGTGACACTGTGATTCGTACCTTTGCAGGATGCGGTACATTGAAAAATAACCGCTGCAATAGCTGGCAGTTAAAACTGGTGGCTTCTGATGCTAATAATCAACATCCTTATGTAGTCGGTACGTTAGCAACAACCCATAGAACAGGCAATAGCGGTGCGATTTTTGTACCTTATAAGTTTAGTCCTAATGGCAAAAACATCATCTTAAAAGCTATGATGGGTCCACCAGGTGCTGGCGGGGGCAATATTAACTACGGCTATGATGTTATTATTCATAATAGTCAACAACAACTTTCAACGTCAACCCAGCATTACCTTGCGCCAGCTAATGCTCATTTTTATGCTAATAATACTCGAGTGGCTTATTTAGAAAATTCTCCATTACTGCCTAATTACCCACAACCTGGTGGTGGTTCAAATAACGGCAAATTAGTGATTAAGAACATCAATACCGATGAAGTCTTAATGACCAAAGAGTATACAGATACAAGCTATGCCATTAAAAAAATAAACCTAGCAGACCACACGATGACAATAGCAACAACTGTACATCGATTTGGTGGTAAATGCCCAAGGAAGGAGGACTCGCTTGGTTGCAGCTCTCGTACAACCACAGAACAAAAAATCACCCTTCCCTAATTTAGTGGTGTAGGTTTTAATAAGAGACAACAGTATTAGCCCTCATTAGTTATATAAAGTAATCTTGAGGGCTAGACTTATTGCTTATCTATATCGACTTTTTGTGCTTTATCTTGTAGTGATTTTACTCGGTAAGTGCCATATGACCATAACCAATTGTTGTAGCGGTTATAAAACTAAAATAAATTGCAGCAAAATTAGATACTAACTCACTAACCCCACCCGTTGCTTTATATAACACAGCAAAGCCTAAACACACTTCAATATAATTAATAACAAGCATTAAATAAGATCGTTTCCTAGATATCGGTGGACTATAAATATCAGAAAGAAATATCACATCCAGTAAATATAGTAATGTTTCAAGTAGAAGATAACTAATAAGGATAATTGCAAAGGTTGAATCTTCCAAGTTACATCTACATATTATTATTGGTGTGATTAATTTAAATAAACGTTCAATACCAAAGGTATTCTCTTTCTCCTCATTCCAAACGGCTTTTAGGTATAGAAAAGATGTAAGACATAACATGCAAACTTAATGAAGCATGCATATTATGTCCTACATCAATATTTTTGTTGTATATCTCAACCATATATTTTAAATCATGATATTTATGAACGCGATGCTTGATAAATAGGTTCAATAGTTTTTTCTAATGCTGCATCAAAATCAGCTTGTGCTTGATCAGCAAATAGATCATCCGTTAATACACGAGAGAAGCTTGCAATAATACCATTATTTGCTGCGAGTTTTTCACACGCCTGCATGAGCGGAAAACCACCTGACAGTGCAACAACTTTAACCATGTTTTTATGAACGATTAAGCCACTGTATAAATTTGCTTGTTCCGGCAATGTGAGTTTAAGCATAACAAGCTGATCATCGTTAAGTTGATCAAGTTGTGCTGATAGTTCACGATTTAGAATCTCTTCTGCTTGCGCTTTTTCAGGACTATCAATGCTAACTTCAGGCTCAATAATAGGTACTAGACCACCAGCTATAATTGTTTTAGCAACTTCAATTTGTTGCGCGACAACCGCTTTAATACCTGCTTCATTTGCATCCCAAATTACAGAGCGCATCTTGGTGCCAAATACATCTTTACTTTTTGCTTTTGCGACAAGTGCTTCAAGATAAACAATTGGTTCCATAAGTTGAACACCATTCGCCTTATCTTCAAGACCTTGGTCTACTTTAAGGAAAGGTAATACCCCTTTATCTTCCCAAAGGTAAAGTGAAGACGGTTTTCCTTCAATTTCACGATCTAGTGTGTTTTCAAATAAGATTGCACCAATAACTTTCTCGCCACTAAACGCAGGGCTAGTAATAATACGAGAACGCATCGCATGTACTAAATCAAACATTTGCTCATCATTACTATAGGCACTTTCTTCAATACCATAAGTTTTTAAAGCTTTGGGAGTACTACCACCACTTTGATCTAGTGCAGCAATAAAACCTTCTTGAGTGCGCATTTTTTCTAGTTGCTGTGTGTTGAATGTAGTCATAAGTTATCCCTCTGCGATTTTAGTTAATCCTGCATACTCGTTTAAACCAAAGTAGTACTAATTAATAAAAAAATTAAAGTTTTCAATATTTAGCCTAGTTTTTGATTTCATTCCCTTGACTTGCTATCTACTATATCGACAATTTTATTAACTTAATATAGCTCTTTTGACAATTAATAATTAAAAACAGCCATACAGAGCTTAATAAAATAATATTTTCAATCAGAAAAAAATAACGCATTGTTTATACGAAAAAAACCGTATACCTTATAAGATATACGGTTTTTAAATATATAGATTGAAACAACAGTTAAAAATAACTTTGCTAACTTATCTGTTTATGCTTGTAGAGCAGCATATTGGTCAAGGTCAGCAACAGTAACAGCGGTAATAAACTCACCATCTAGGTAAAAATTCACAGCATCACCTGCTTTCTCTCCACGCAGTAATGTTGTAGTGCCATTACGGTGAGATACTTTCATTTCTAACGTGTTGTCATCAAGCTGCTTAAATGCTGCCGCTTCAATATCACTATTCTGTACACTTGCTAATGGTACTGTCGTTAAAGAGCGATCCAACATATTGTTGATCTTCAAATATGTGTTTAACTTCATGTCTGCAACTGCTGGTGACTTACCAGTAATTGGGTTTTTCCCTGTCCAGAACTCAATTGAATTGAAGATAAATAAATCCGCAGTTGCAGCAATGCCATATATAGGGCTCAATAACACATACAATCCTGCACGGCCATAGCGGTTATCGACAGCTGACAAATTAGCTTTAGTCACAACTTTAGAAACCCCCATTTGACCAATACAGCCTGTTAGTGAAGTGGTTAATAACGCAATTGCTACAGCTTTAAGTGCAAATTTTTTCATTTAAAATTAACTCCGAACATATGATCTGACTAGACCAAAAACGTGCGGATTATAATTTTTTTCATTTTCATTACGAGCAAATAAGTAATAACAAATGTTTCATTTGAAACAGTACAGTCACACATAGTGAAATAAATAATAACTATGCCTTCTTATAGACTAAAAATCATACTTATAATCTAAAGAAAACGCATACGAACACCATAAAAAACCACATTATACGACTAATCATTCAATTTTTAATTTTAAATAAAAAGCTTTTATTCTTCATAACCACCCAAATAACATACCAAAATGGAATTGCTTTATGCTTTTTACTCATGTCGTATTTTTAATACAAATGCATCTGTTTTTGATTATTTTATTTAAAAAAAACATAACCCTATTGTAGAATACTCAAACGATCTTCCTAGCCATAATCTTTATATGAATATAAAAATACTTAGACTTCGGTATTCATTACAACTATCACAGAACGATATGGCTCTGATTTTAGGAATATCTAGAAGTACATTAGTGAGAATTGAACGAGGTAAGATTTCTCCCAAAGCAGATATTATAAAAAAATTATCTTTATTGTCAGGTAAAGAAATTAGTTATTTTTATAATTCTGAGGATAATTTTATAAAAAGAATAAAAGAAATCATTAACGACAATAACCTTAGCATCGATGATGATATTTTATTACTATTAATAAACAAAATCGAACTTGATATCATTGGCGATAATTTATGAAAAAAACACATTATAGAAAAACATTAATATCTATAAAAGTAATGCGCGATTTTATAAAACAAAAAATATTAAACAACGATTTATCAGATATCAACCTACTCCTTGATATATATGATTCAAAAATCACAGAACTCTCGGTAATAATTAATTTAAAAACTGGAGGTGACATTTAAAATTTATGCATAACAACATAAAAAAAGCCCGTTCTGAGTTAAATATATCACAATTAGAAATGTCTCATTTATTGAATGTATCAAGACAGTCCTATATTGATATTGAAAATGGAACAAGAATTCCACGCGCTGACTTGTTATTAAATATTTCACTCATTACCAATAAAGAAATTTCTTTTTTCTATAACGAACATAACTCAAGTAAGTTAGACCATATAGCTTTTTTATTAAGGAATAAAACAGTTCAAGAAAAAAACAATTACCTCGAAATATTAGAATCTCTAATACAAAAAAACAAAAACAATCATTTATCTTAATGGTATATTATGAACAGCATTGAAATTACAAAAAAACAAATAACCGATGCCATTTTTACAGGAAAAATACAACCATTTATTCAGCCTATAGTAAATAAAAACAAAGTGTTAGTCGGATATGAAGTCCTAGCTCGATGGATCGTATCTGAACATGAAATTCGGTTACCTTTAACGTTCATACCGATAGTCAAAGATGACCAACAACTTTCTGAATGCTTAACAAATGCTCTCTTGTTACAGCTAATCAGTCATTTTAAATTCCATAATAATATTGGGCTATTTATCTCTATAAACATATATAGCCATAGTTTAACTACACCAATCATTAATTTACTAATAACATTAAATCAATCGATTAACGTGGTTATTGAAATACTAGAAAATGATGACATCATCAACATTGAACATTTTAGAACAACCTTAGATTTTTTAAAAATTGAAGGGATAAAACTGGCTATAGATGACTTTGGATGTGGTAACAATGTCAATAAACGACTGTTTGACTATCCTTTTGATTATGTGAAAATTGATAGATTTTTTGTTAAAGATATTGATATTGATGTATCTAAGTTCAAATCACTGCAGGTAATAGTAGCACTAATACACCATTTCGATTTACCTATTATTGCAGAAGGTCTAGAAACCGAAACTATTTTTAAATTATTAACTGGCCTAAATATAGAAATGTATCAAGGGTACTTATTTTCAAAACCTATTCCTTTAGATGCTAAGTTATCTTTATCTCGCGACACTGCTCTAAACCATTGCGTATAAAGCAACCAAATATCCACCAATAATTAACATTTAACCAACAATGGTGCTTAGATATAAAACTTGATATCAAAGCACCCAAAACGCCACAAAAAAATAGCACTCATTAAATCATACCAAAAGAGTATGCCTTTCGGCTTTTTTTGGTACCTTTTATCGCCGTATCAGCGGTACGCCTTTAAAATTATGCATAAAGTATAAATAAAATAATTAATTGCCATAATGATAAATAATACATTTCATTTGCATTCTACATCTTGCATTTGATAACTAACAAAGCACTATTGTTTCATACAGCAAATTAAAGAGTCTTAAGTAATTCTTAAGTTACATCACAGATAATCTGAGTATTGATTGATTAATTAAAGAATAACAATGCGCAAAATTTTTCACTTAAAGATGACCAGTTTTATTGTATGGATGTCGCTCTATTTCACTCTTTGCTTTAATTTCCCGACCATAGCAAAGATCTTTTCGTTAAGTAATACGGTATCAAACCCGTTTTTTCCCTATACAGCACCTATTGTCTTAATTGCTGCTTTTATAATCATTTTCAGTTGTTTGTGTTGGCCATATATTTTTAAAGCCATCATGATCTTTTTAGTCATCACATCATCCATGGCATTATTTGCTGAAGTGAATTACCACACTTTATTTGATAATGCGGTTATTGAAAGTATCTTCCAAACACGCTCTGATGAAGCATTATCGTATGTTAATTTACATTCTATAACATATATTATCGTCTTTGGTTTAATACCAAGCATTTGGATTGCTTGCATTAAAATCACTAAGCGTGAAACATTTATTAAAGAAATTATCGCGCGCATTATACTTATCGGCATCGCTACAACTGCACTACTTATCATCGCGTTAACGAACTACAAAAGTTATGCCGCAGTTGGTCGTAATAACCACTATTTAAACCGTATGATCATTCCTGGCCATGTATACGCCGGTGGTAAATACTTATATAAGGAATTTATTTACAAACCGCTGCCATACAAAAAACAAGGCTTAGATGCCAAACTATTACCAACCAAAAACCACAAGCCGACATTATTTGTCATGGTTCTTGGTGAAACCGCACGTACTTATGATTATGCCTATAATGGTTATAAACGCGACACTAACCCTTACACTAAAAATGAAGGGATCATTTCATTTAGAAATGTACAATCATGTGGTACTTACACCGCATTATCCGTACCGTGTATGTTCTCTAACCTAACCCGTGCTCACTACAATCAAGATCGTGCTTATACTCAAGATAACGCCATTGATATTATTCACCGCGCTGGTGCTGAAGTGTTATGGATCGATAATGATGGCGGTTCAAAAGGTGTTGCAGCCAGAATGCCTTATGTTGCAACTGATACATCAAAACATAATCAATATTGTGACGGTACCAGTTGTTATGATGGCGTAATGCTAAGTAAAGCTGCAGCCTTTATAAACAAAGATGATAAAAATAAATTACTTGTTTTACATCTTATTGGCAGCCATGGTCCAACATATTTCCAACGTTATCCAAAACAATTCGACCGTTTTAAGCCTTCTTGTAACCGTAGCGATATTGAAAATTGCACCGACCAAGAAATTAAAAATGTCTATGATAATACTATTCTCTACACTGACTATGTCGATGAGCAAGTAATTAAGTTATTGAAGAAAAATGAGAAAAAATACAATGTTGCGATGTTATACATGTCTGATCATGGTGAATCGCTAGGTGAAAATGGCTTTTATCTTCATGGTGCGCCTTACCCTATAGCACCGAAAGAACAAAAACATGTGCCGTGGTTATTATGGATTCCAGTTCAATATGCGCAGCAAAAAGGTATTAATCTTAGCTGTTTAAAAGCGAAAGAAAACATTGGCCATTTATCACAAGATAATTTATTCCATAGTTTATTAGGCCTTTATGGTGTGCAGTCTAAGATTATCAACCCTGCACTTGATATTAGCGCGAGCTGTAGAGTAAAAGCATAAACAATTAAGGTAACACTATGATTTAATGTATACTTATACATTCTGTATGAGTATACATTTTTGCGTTGAGTTTATAATGAAACTATTGATTATTGAAGATTCCTCACCGTTGCGCCGTAGTTTAGTTGTTGGATTCAATAACTTAGGGTTCACAACTGATGAAGCAAGTAATGGTACTGACGGACTCAGCTTAGCACTTAATAACCCCTACGATATTATCATTCTAGATCTCATGTTGCCGGGTATCGACGGTATGGAAATACTTAAACTATTAAGGAAATCAGCACTACAAACACGGGTTATTATCCTTTCTGCTAACAGCCAACACCAAGACCGTATAAACGGGTTGCTGCAAGGCGCAGACGATTACCTTACTAAACCATTTTCTTTTGATGAACTACACGCTAGAGTTATTGCTATTTCTCGACGCGGTATTATTAATAATTTTAGCAACACCATAACGATTAATGGCTTTACTTTAGATTCAAACACCATGAGTTTGCATTATGAAGCGATCAATATTAATCTGACACCTAATGAATTTAAAATTATTGAGTACCTCTTTAACCATCCAAATCAAGTGATGAGTACAGCAATGATCAGCGATAATATTGCCAATAATTTTGATTATATTTCTAAAAATACTATTGAAGCGCATATTTCCACTATACGAAAAAAAATTAAATCTCATTCAATTACAGCGACTTTTCCACTTAAAAATAAACGTGGTTTTGGCTACTATATTGAGAATTAATAATGATTAAAACACGTTCGATAAAAAGAAACTTAATCAATGCAATTTCCGCAATCTTTGGATTATTTATCATTATTGTGTATACATTTATTGATACAAGCATTGATGATTGGGCTCAACAACAGTTCAAAACTGGACTCAAAGAGCAAATGGAGCAGATAAAAATCCTGATCAATGATCATTCATCTCCCATTGTTGATAACAAAAATAGCCATTATTTTTACCAAATATGGAAAAACAATCAAACGATCAAACGGTCATTAAATCTTCGTCCCTATCCTGAACTAGACCTGCACCACACTAAAATTGCAACTAATTCAAATCAGCTAGTTCAAGTAACTATGCCAAATAATACACCAGGGCAAGCGCTTTTATCATCATATGTTCATCGCAACAAAGATGGTTCAAGCGACTATATGTATATCACCGTCGCAACCTCAACCAAAAGCCTTACTCGTATAACAGGACTATTAGATATTTTGCTAATTGGCAGCTTTTTATTATCAATGATCATTATTCGAATTGTGACGAAAAAAATTGTTAACCAAGGATTGCAGCCTTTAGACTCATTAAACCAACAAATTAAAACCTTCAATAATAATAATGACGATTCAAATAAGCATTTTATTTTTGATGGCGAAAAAAATTACTCTGAAATTGACTTAATAATTAATGAATTAAATAATTTTTTAATCATTAATCGTAATAGCATTGAAAATGAAAAACGCATCACATCAGATATTG
Source organism: Photobacterium aquimaris (assembly GCF_002954455.1). GTDB lineage: Bacteria > Pseudomonadota > Gammaproteobacteria > Enterobacterales > Vibrionaceae > Photobacterium > Photobacterium aquimaris. The sequence goes on along the minus strand of NZ_MSCC01000001.1, from coordinate 1,096,349 downwards.
CACACGAAATAAAAACGCCTATCGCCGAACTAATTACACTCACAGAAGTCCACCAGCGTTTTCCTGATGATAAACGTTTAGCTGAAACATTTACTGATGATATTTTACATATTTCAAATAGAATGCGAATAATCGTAGAGAACTTATTATTACTTCAACGGACATCATCAGCAATTGAACTATATAAACAACCATTAGATCTGAAGGTACTATGTGATGCTATTGAACAAGAATTAACCTTTAAATACCCTGATATCAGCACCAGAATAACCCAAAATATTCCACTTGATACCACTATAATTGCTGATACATTTAGCTTAAAAACAATTCTAACCAATTTGGTTGATAATGCGCTGTTTTATAGTTTACCCACTACCAATATCCAAATAAACGTTGTCGATAAAACGTCAAACTTCATTATTGAAGTCATTAACACCACGACTGTTCACTATTCAGAAACTGAACTCGAAAAATTAGTTCAACCGCTTTATCAGCATGATCGTTCAAGATCAAACGATAGTCGCTATGGCTTAGGACTATCGATTGTTAATAATATTTGTAAAGTCAATCAGTACCAATTAACGATTTCACAAACAATAAATAGCGATTTTAGCGTAATGATATATATTCCTAAATAACAAATCATCATATTATTATGGGATTTTTTGATCTATCTCTACCATACTTTGAATCCCCGCAGTCATTATTTCCATAAATAATCGCAGTCTTTTTGAGTAATAATTTGAGTAGGGATATACCAAATAAATCGGTAATGGATCAGCTTGCCATCCTTCAGCAATATGTACAAGTTGACCTGTTAGTAAGTAAGGTTCAACTAACCATGAAGAGACGGTACTTATCCCTACGCCATCCTTGACACATTCAACAGCAGAATAAAGATTATCTGTCGATAGAATAGGATCTAATTCTAATATAGAAGTTGTACTACAAACAGTATTCTTTAACGTTAGCTCATGATTATAAAAACTACTGATCGCAATCCATGGCCATTGCTGTAATTCAGTAATATTATTCATTTTCCCGTATTTTTCGATCAGTGAAGGAGCTGCAACCACAATACGAGGAACATGCGCGATGAGTTTTGCAACTACATTTGGAGTGGTAACAGCACCGACATGAATTGCGCAATCAATATTATCAGCAAGAAAATCAGGCAAAGTATCATTTAATAGCCAATCAACACGCATTTCTGGGTATGTTGTAAGGTATTTAATTAGTGGCTTAACTAACTGTTTCTGACCAAAAGCATGAGGTACTCTTACTCTCAATCGCCCCTTAATTGTAGCAGTCTCATTAACTACCGAGTCTTCTAATATTGACCACTGCGCTAATAATTGTTTAGCTTGTTGATAACAATTGTCCCCTTCATCGGTTAATTTTAATTGATGCGTTGTACGCAACATTAACTTGCAATTAAGAATTTGTTCCAATGATTTCAAGCGTCGACTGATCGTCGGTTGAGTCGTACTCAATTGTTTAGCAGCAGTACTTAAACTTCCAGCTTCAACAATTCTTACCCATGTTTTAAGTAATAATATTCGGTCGAGGTTTTTTAGAGTCTGTATGTTCATACGTTGAGTGTATAACAGTATTACGATTATGCCATCTATAAAATTAGTATTCGTTCAGGCATATTCTCGTCAATACTTTTTCCGTAAACGGACACACGATGACTCTCATAGCTCAACCGCTGACTAAGCAGCAAACATTACCTCTTAAACAACTCTTTGGCTTATCTGTAGGTGCTGGATTTAGTGTCTCTGCCATTTATTATAACCAACCTATTATCGGTTTATTATCAAATGCCTTTCAAATAAAAATCAGCGAAGCAGGACTCATTGCGATGCTCACTCAAATCGGTTACGCATTAGGAATATTTTTTCTCGTGCCGTTAGGAGATATGGTTAATCGTAAAAAGCTGATCATTTCTAAATTAGTTCTTCTTTGTGCTGCCCTGTGGCTCTGTAGCTTTTCTTCTACTTTTCCAATCTTATTAATTACGAGTTTGTGTGTCGGCATTTTAGCTACATCGGCACAAGATATTGTCCTTGCTAGTACCGTAATATCACCGCCAAATCAAAGAGGAAAATCAGTCGGTATTGTAATGACCGGATTATTATCAGGAATACTCTTATCACGTGTGTTTAGCGGTATTATTGGTCAATTTTGGGGTTGGGCGATAATATTCCAACTTGCCGCTTCAATTATCATGGCATTGATTATCTATTTTTGGTTTTCATTACCTACAATGCCATCCCAAAACACACTTACTTATAAACAAATAATGGCCTCGTTAAAGCCACTATGGCAACAGTTTCCACAGTTAAGACAATCTGTTATTGCTCAATGTTTCGTATCAATTGCCTTTAGTGCCTTTTGGACAACTCTAGCACTGTTTTTGTCTCATAATTATGGATTAGGTAGCGCGACGGCTGGAACTTTTGGATTAGCTGGTGCAGCAGGTGCTATCTCGGCACCGTTAATTGGTGGATTGTCAGATCGCATTGGTGCACATAAAATACTATTAGTCAGTATTAGTATCGTCATTTTATCATTTATCGCGATGCTATTTATTCCATTCTTCGCTATACACCTGCAAATAGGATGGCTGGTTTTATGTGTGATACTTTTTGACTTTGGTATCAACGCAACATTAGTGTCACATCAAACGATTGTTTATAGTTTACAACCTGAAGCAAGAGGACGCCTTAATTCAATCTTATTCACGTTTATGTTTATTGGCATGGCAATAGGATCTGCTGCGGGGAGCTATCTTTATCAACATGTAGGCTGGAATGGCGTTTTAATGCTTACTATCGTCGCGCCGATGATCGCATTAATAATAAGAATGAAACCAGTAACAACAACAGATTTAGCTTAACGGTATTAATATTTTGATATTCGTATAAAGAATGCGATTATGCACGTAATTTATAGCGTCATCTTTAAGCGAACGATCAAATGCAAACTAAAGTACATAATGTGATGGCATGGCGTCAGGATATTTTTGCTGGATTATCCGTCGCTGCCATTGCCTTACCTGCTCAAATGGCAACAGCACATTTAGCAGGATTTCCCGTTATTTACGGTTTATACGTTTTTGTTGTATCCAGTATTGGTTTTTTCCTTTTTGGCAGCAATCGTTATTTATCATGTGGTGCCGATTCTACTATCGCACCTATTTTTGCCGTGAGTCTTGCAGGTTATGCTGCATTATTCAGTGCACAATATATGGCACTTGCTGCTTTATTAGCATTACTGGTTGGTGGCATTTTACTCGCGGTATATGTATTTAAATTAGGTTGGGTTGCTAATTTACTGTCTTATCCGGTGACATTAGGTTTTTTAGCTGGCGTATCAATTCATATTATTGTGAGTCAACTGCCAGCAATTTTAGGCTTACCACATGATATTGCATCACCGTTCCCGGCTATTTATCATTTAATACTGAACATAGAACAGTTTAATATTATTACTACCTTAATTGGTGGCGGTGTATTTGGTTTTATCTTTTGGTTTAGTCGTCAATATAAACGCTTCCCTGCTGCACTGGTTGCTTTAGGCGTTAGTATTACAATTGAAATAGGGTTAAATGCCAATAATATTCATATTCCAACCTTATCTAATCCTGCTGGGTTTGAGCTTCATTGGGCAATTGTTGGCTTACCATGGCAACAAGCATTAACGATTTTTCCATTAGCGTTATTGATCGCAATGATTTGTATTGTGCAAACATCTGCGGTATCTAATACCATTAAAGATCGTAATACCACGCCTAACTTTAACCGCGACTTTGCTGGTATCGGCTTGGGCTCGGTGTTATCGGGTTTAATTGGTGGTTTTCCTGGAAATGCGAGCCCACCACGAAGCATGTTAATTCAACAAGGCGGTGCGCACTCAAAATGGGCGGCTTTATTTTCAGCTGCGGTGATCTGTTTAGTGTTGATCTATGCGCAAAACGTGTTTCATTTAATACCTAAAGCAACCTTAGCGGGGATCTTAATGTATGTCGGCTTGAGTATTTTCAAATGGACTGAGATTAAGCGAATCTACCAACAGAATCGACAAGAGTTCTATCTGTGTCTCGCAACCATATTAATGATAGTCACTTTTAGAATAGATATTGGGGTAATGTTTGGAGTGTTATTATCATTGCTACACAGCGTGTTTATTATCACTCGTCCAAACTGTGAGGAATTATTTCGTGAGCCTCACTGCGATCATTGGGGACACCGCTCACGTTTAAACCCTGAAGATAATTTATCGACTGAAGAAGATGTTGCCGTACTTCACTTTTCAGCACCGTTATATTTTACGACTTTTTCATACTTTGAAGAGCGTATTTTACAACTCGCCAATACTCGTCCACTGCTGGATTTGATCATTATTGATGCCAGTAGTATCAGTGATATGGATTTAACCGCAGTAGATAAAATTGAAGTATTAAGTCAAAAGCTGACCCATCGCAACATCACATTACTTTTTGTTAATATTGAACATCCACGATTTCGTCATTTAGTTGAAACCACTAACCTATTGACGGTTTTAGGCCAAAAAACTGAATACAGCAGTATTGAAATTGCTATTAGTGCCCATCGCTAATTAAAGCTGACTAATTTCAATCATAAAAAGATATGTGCCACATCACGGCACATATCTCATTATTGTTATGCTAAATGCTTGGCTTGTTGTTGTAATTCTTTTTCCGCTTTCACTAAATCCTCAAAAGTCCAACCTACAGCTTCTGTTTTAGCCATAAGGTCGCAGATATCAGCGATCTGGAAGACATCTTCTGAACTATCACTGTAAGCCACGACTAACTGTTGATCTTTCATATCCCAAGCCTCTGGATCTTTATCACCAATAAGCCCATCTAAATAATCGCCTAAACAGCAATGTACGATTAAAAAATGTTGCATTTGCAATTCTGAAACACCAAAAAGATTAGCGGCTTCAACATAATCATACATATAGCTTGCAGATTCAGTATCAATAAAAAATTTAGTGACTTCAGCATCCCAATACTCAAAATCAACAACGTTAGACGCTACATAAGATTCAATTGCACTTACAACCACACAATAATCATTAACCATTGACTCATATTTGTTAGACATAACCACCCTTTAAATGCTGCTTATATACACCATGTTGAACTAACACAGGCACACGGTTTAATTTTGTCGCGATTATACTCAATACTAAGCCTATTTATAACAATAGACGCATAATAGTCCGTTATTATTTTATGGGTATGTGGCTCTATTTATGAATATATAAATCAATGGAATAAATATAGATTTACGTTCAATAACTTAGCAATTGATATTTGTCATACAATTCAACTAATGGTTCAATTATATTAGTTGTGATTTATATCATTATCTAAAGAATCATTATCATGAAAAATAATAAACTAGGCCTGCTGTACAGTAGTATTACACTTTTATTCTGGGGGATATTACCCATTGCATTAAAACTTTCGGAACAATTCATTGATGCAACATCACTAAGTTGGTTCCGTTTTTTCATTGCATTTATTATTATATTTTTAATTCAATTATCTGCTAAAAAGTTACGTCAGTTTCGAGAAATAACATTAATAGACACCATTAAGCTTTTATTTGCAGGTGTTTTTTTAACCCTTAACTATGTCACTTTTGTATTAACTTTAAAATATTTATCACCAGGAGAAGCTCAGCTCAACTTTCAAGTCGCCCCTTTTTTTCTTGCCTTTGGTAGCTTATTATTTTTTAAAGAACGCTTAACTCCAATTCAGCTTTCTTGCTTATTCACTTTGGCTATTGGCATTATTCTTTTCTTCCACCCTAATATTAGTGGTCATATTAATACTGGCAGTAAAGTCCTTATCGGGGTTGGTATTATTGAGTTTTCAGCACTCTCTTGGGCATGCTATACCCTGCTACAAAAATCACTGTTGGCTAAATTATCCACCTCAAATGTATTACTGTGTGTGTTTGGTGTAGGTATGGTTTTACTAACACCATTAACTGATTTTACTCGCTTAACAACATTAACAGGGTTTGATTGGAGTATTGCTCTTTTTTGCGCTTTTAATACCTTAATCGCCTATAGCGCATTGGCAAAAGCGTTAGTATTTTGGCCTGCGGCTCAAGTCAGTGCAGTTGTTGCCGTAGCACCTGTGATAAGCTTTATATCAACAGCATTGGTCGTCACAATGGGATGGTGGCCTGATATGATTAAATCACACCACTTAAGTACATTATCAATCGTCGGCATTATCGTTATTGTTGGTTCTGTTGCTACTATGCAATTATTACCCCATTTATTGACAAAAAATAAACAACGCCAACAAGTGAGTTAAAGCTTTCTCTTCTTTAAAGGGCTATCACACAGCCCTTTTTAAACCCATTCACTTGTATCTCAGCCAAAATACTACTTTATAAGACCAATCTTATCGATATTATGTGCTTAGAGGCTTTTTACCATTATTTAATAAACTGATTCGCCTTAGCCCAACGTTTAATTGCATCTTTCGCAACTGGAGCTGGACCAAAGAATCGTTCATGTTGAGAAATATCAGCAACAAAACGGCCTTTTTTAAAGAATAAGAACATTTGCAACATGTCGTAACCCAACTCACTAAAAAGTTTAATTGGACGTACAAATAGCGAAAATACAAACCAAGGGATCGTCCACGTTGATAGTTTTTTACCAGTGACCTCTGTGATCATTTGTATTAACTCAGCTTGGCTTTTTGCGCCATCTTGCCAACCCACATCAATCGATTGATTGTTAATATCATCACCAGCATACGCCGCAGCTTGTGCTAAATAATCGGCTAAATCATCAGTCAAAATATATGACCACTTGGTTGTTGTATCACCGATAGCATAAAAACGACCAGCTTTAAAACCATCAGCAATATAGTCTGATGTTTGATCTAAAAATGCTGGAGCACGAACAAAAACATAAGGGATCCCTGTGCGCTTAATCACATCCTCAGCCACTTTCTTAGCGTGAAAATGTGGCACACTTTCAGCCTCATCACTGTTAACAATACTTAAGAACACAAACCGCTCGACGTTTGCTCTTGCCGCAGCCTCAGCTAGATTTTTATTTCCTTGAAAATCAGCATCAAGACTTTCTTTCATATATCCATTAGCAGAGCTAATTACAATATCAACATTCTGCATAGCCAAATCTAAAGACTCAGCATCTAGCATATCGGCCTTAACCCACTCTAGCGCTGCAAACTCATTATCACTTGGTGCACCTTTACGTGACATCGCCTTAATATCAATATGTGGGTACTGCATTAACTTACGTAAAATTTTACGACCTAAAAAACCAGTCGCACCGACAACAAGTACTTTCTTCTTTTGAGTTTGCATAATCATCTCTTTTCCGTCTTCATTTAATAAAGCCATGTTATACAATTCCACTAATGACTTAAATACTATAAAATGGAAATGATTGGTTCATAAATGGGATAATAATGAAATTACTTGATGATATGGCACTATTTGTAGAAGTAGCAAAAGTGATGAGTTTTCGTCAGGCGGCTGAAGTAACTGGCGTGCCTAACTCAACCCTATCGCGAAGAGTTAGCGCCTTAGAAAAAGCAATTGGACTACGATTGTTTCATCGCACCACGCGAAAAATAGAACTAACAGAAGCTGGCCAGCTTTATTATCAACGCTGTCGTCGTATTGTAGACGAAGCTAAACTTGCCCATGAACAATTAGGTGAACTAGTAACTCATCCAACAGGAACTGTGCGTATCTCTGCACCGATTGATTTTGCGACTATTTATATCGCGCCTTTACTGCCAGAGTTCAGTCAGCGCTACCCTGATATTCGATTAGAATTTGATTTAAGCTCTCGCCGTGTTGATATGACATCAGAATCATTTGATGTTGCTATTCGTGCTGGAGAAAGCGAAAACTCAAGCTTAATTGCCCGTAAAATTGCCCACTTTCATCATTATGTGTATGCCAGCCCTAATTACTTAGCCCAATACGGCGAACCACAAACTCCTAACGATTTAGTTAATCATCAATGCTTTAGTATTGTAAAATCCGCCCACTGGGTGCTATATAACCAAGATAGCTGCGCTGATATAAAAGTAACCAACAAGTTATTTGTTAATAGTATCGGAATGATCAAACAGCTAGCGATATTAAATATGGGGCTAATTCTAATGCCGAAAGAGATTGTGGCTCAAGAATTAGAACAAGGTAAGTTAACTCATGTACTTCCCGATTGGAAAAGTGCCGCAGTACCCATTTATGCCATCACAGAAACGCGATTATTACCGGCAAAAACCCGCTGCTTTATTAATTTTTTACAGCAACAATTAGAGATGAAAATAATCAAAAAATAACGCGAAATAAAACACAAGGCAGCCATTCAGCTTTCTCGCAATAGTTCTAATATAAGTTATGGGTGTCCTGTGTTTTCTATGTCTATTTACACATCCTCTATCAAGCCTTGCTTCTTTAATTCAGATGTAATTGCTCCTTTTGTTCGTCCATGCATCTCTGAGAGCTCATTAATTAACGCACCATTATTAAAAGCAGCAATTAATTCTTGTCTTTCATCATTAGTCCAAGCTAATCCCGCATTTTGAGGTAGTCCTTTAGCAATATTTAGCTTTTGTTTTTTTTCAATTGAAATTTTTCCTTTTTCAGGCATTTTAACTAATGCCATTATCATAAATAATGAACGAACAATCTCAGGGTCATTATATGGTGAGTATTGTGGCAATGTTTCACCAGTTATTGGATCGACGCCATTCGCTAATGCTTCAACATTTTTAAACGCTGTAATAATATCCATATATCCTCTGCTTTTAATTATCTCTAACAAATTCTCTAGATGCATTTTTACAATATAAAAAACACCTTAACTTAGAAATTGTTTATATTTCATACTCGATAGACATCACAAAAACATGAAAAAAAATAAAAAGAAAACATAGATAAATGTAAGACAGCCAAAAAAATCAAGAGGTGAGAGGTTAAGAGATAAGAGATAGGACAGCCATACCTTGTTCAAGGTTATAATTTATGGCTGTCCTATTTTTCTTTTTTGTTTGGTTAAGCGAATCAGCAATGTGTATTTTCTAAATCAGCTACTTTGACCATTCAATGCCAATTTAATACGTTGATTCGTTCGGTAGTTTGGAATCGAAATAAATTGATTCTGAATCGGTTGAGCTCGCGGATTATCATAACCGTAAATATCATGGCGCACCTCTAACTGACCATCGGGTGTTACCCAAGCAGTTAAGTAAGCCACATCAACATTAACACGCGTGTTCAAGCCAATCTCACGGTGGTTATTGGTATTAATCATATCGTCAACCGATGGCAAATTCGGCATATTTTGATAAGACAATATCAATGTTGCCATCTGACGTGGGTGTTGAACACGCATACAACCAGAACTTAAATCACGGTGGTAGCGGTTAAACAATGGATACTCTGATTGCTCCTCGTCATGCATATAAACAGAGAACGAATCAGGCATCAAGAATGCCACCCGTCCTAACGCATTTTCAGGACCTGTATCTTGACGAAATTGATGGGTAAATGTCTTTGGATTTACCGTTGCCCAGTCAATTGATTCTGGTGGCACAACAGAATGATCTGTCCAGCTATTAATCACATCAATATGGCTATTCTTTAAAAAGTTAGGATTAGCTTTAGCCGCTGGAATAATATTCTGAACTTTAATCGTTTCAGGTACATACCAATAAGGGTTAATCACAACCGTATTAATGTATGACTGAAACAAATTGGTTGGCCGTTTTGGCATACCATCGATAATTTTCGATTCAAATACGGATTTTTTATTGTCATATAGCGTCATTTTGAAATCAGGAATATTAACAATAATTTGTGGACCATTTCCCTGCAATTGCGCAAAACGCTCACGTTGTAAGTTCAATGCTGTAATACGTGCCAAACTAGAATAAGGGCGTATTAATTGACTAACAACATCTGACCCAATAATACCGTCTATCTTCAAACCATAATTGCTTTGAAAGCTTTTTATTGCCTGGCTCATCACTCCGGTATTAGTAATCGTTTTTTGAGCAGTAATTTGTTGGTATTGAGGCTGAGTTAAATAGCCCAAATTCCAAAGCACAGTCGCCACTTTAGCGCCATAAGGAATGGTATCTCCGAGGTGAACTACGCCATCAAAGTGAACGTTACTCGAATCAAGCGGGTTAGCCGGTAGCGATAATAAGTGGCTAATAACATCCATTGTTGGCACAAACAGCGAAGAAGGAATAAGAGAGTTGATCTTTTGAACCGTTAATGGGAAATAATTCTGCGCCATTTTCAATGTCAACGGCGTCAATGTCACAGGCTGTGAATTGTATAATGGTCGAGGATCTTGCATTAATTGATGCACGTAATCGGCGTAAATCAAATAGGTATCAGTTAATAGCAGATCAAACCCACGCTCATCTGGCAATGCTTGTAGTTGCTTCAACTCTTTTAGACGTTGCGTCATACCAGGGAGTGTTTTGGAATCTGCCAACGCTTGTAATTGCGGCATAATCGCATTGACAAGCACTGGGTTAAACCAATATGGCATATAGTTATTTTCGGCATACAGCGCATTTAGAATATCACCGTTGCACACTTTTACAGTTGAATTGGCACACAAAGACGCAGTGCTATTTACTGTAGCACCATCTAAGACCTGCCAATCTAGCTTATTGCTCGCCACATTATCAGCCGCCAAAGCCGAACCACAGGCTAACAATGCTGACACGGTTATTACCGAACGAATCAATGTCGTTATTTTTTTGCAATTAAATTTCATCAACGTTCCTTAACTAAAAAAGGAAGAATATGCTTTTTTAGCGTTAAAATCATTCACCATTAAAAGTGACAAAGATTTCAAGAATGAAGAGTTGGCATAATTTATATTAAAAAGAAATAGATGCAGAATATTGATAGCTAAATATTTCAAGAAAAAGCGTATAACGGAGGCTATAAATTGCCATTTTGATACTAAATAACGCGCAATTGGTGGCCTATTTAGTGCTGATTTGAGTCTAAAAACACCACTAAAAGAATCTTTATATAGCCCTGTGATGATTCTTGCTATGGCCCAATTACAATTTGATGGAGAATATAAGTCGGGATCTCAATTTTGTCGTCAAGATTTACACCTCTCGATTCAGCATTAGCGCCAACAATTTCATTGAGCTGCTCATAACTAACACCAACAACTCGAGACGCTGCCATAAGCCCATTAATAAATGATTTCTTGTCGCGTTTTTGCTGTATTTCATCTAATGGTATTGCACAATATTCACGGTACTGTTGAGTTAGCAAAGCCAATAACTCAGCTTGTTTCGATTCCATATAAACTCCTTTTATTTGAAATATCGCAAATTATCAATAATTTAACGATAAGCTATTACTAATATATTACTCATCAGGTTCTGCAAGGTAAACATCCAACAACCATTAATAGTTATAGTCGTGCACTGTGTCGCATTACTTAACTTCACAACGCGTGGACAATAGATTCCCTATCGCCCTCGCGGGCATTCACTGTAGGGAATGACGGGATTGAGGCTTGGTAATTACT
>NZ_MSCC01000001.1:1046994-1082962 GCF_002954455.1 Photobacterium aquimaris | reverse complement strand
TAATAAGAGCATGACAGAATCGGTTGGTATTTATCCCGTCATGTTCCCTCAGTAATGACATGCATATTTCACTGTAAGGAATGACGAGGTTTAATAAATAGTTTCATGATTGTTCTTATTCGGTATTCAATATTTAAAATAACGATAAGGGATACAACCATAGGGCTAAGTAGATTTAGCAGAAAATAACAACAAATGTGAATATTGCAGAAGGGAGAAAAGGAGGTAAAACAGCGTTCACCTCCATAGTTATAACTTATTGTATCTTATGGTTTTTAGCTAAGAAAGCATCGAGTTTATTAGCAAAATTTTGGCGGTCAGCTTGCGTTAATGCAGACGGTCCACCTGTCTGAATGCCACTACTGCGCATGGTTTCCATAAAATCACGCATTTGCAGGCGTTGTTTAATGGTGTCTTTGGTGTACATTTCACCGCGTGGGTTTAATGCGTGTGCACCTTTGGTGATCAATTCATCAGCCAGTGGAATATCGGCAGTGATCACCAAATCCCCTGCTTCTGCTTGCTGCACAATATAGTTATCTGCAACATCAAAGCCCTGCTCTACTTGAATCGAGCGTAAAAAAGGAGATGGTGGAGTGCGAATATATTGGTTCGCCACCAGCGTTACTTGAACTTTAGCGCGATCAGCTGCGCGAAAAAGGATCTCTTTTACCACGTTTGGACATGCATCAGCATCAACCCAGATTTTCATCACTTTTCCTTAAATGCCTATATAACGCGAATTAACTCGTTAAATTTATCTATAAAAAAACCGCCCTTAATAAAGGCGGCTTTTATTTAATTCTTTGGCTTAGGCCGCTTGATTAATAATGAAACTTAACCAATTAGCGCTTTCTTAGCAATGTACTCATCGTAAGTGCCGTGGAAGTCTTCTACGCCATCTTTAGTGATCTCAATGATACGTGTTGCAACAGAAGTTACAAACTGACGGTCGTGAGATACGAACATTAGTGTACCTTTGAAGTTCTCTAACGCTAGGTTAAGTGCTTCAATAGATTCCATGTCCATGTGGTTTGTTGGTTCATCCATTAGTAGGATGTTAGGACGTTGCATGATTAGCTTACCAAACAGCATACGACCTTGCTCACCACCAGAAATCACTTTAACTGATTTCTTAATGTCGTTTTGTGAGAACAGCATACGACCAAGGATACCACGAACAACTTGCTCGTCGTCGCCTTCTTTCTTCCACTGACCCATCCACTCTAGTAGTGTAATATCTTCAGCGAAATCAGCGCTGTGATCCTGTGCGTAGAAACCGATATTGTTGTTTTCAGACCACTTAATCATACCTTCCATTGGCTCCATTTGGCCTGCAAGGGTATTAAGGAAGGTTGATTTACCGATACCGTTTTCACCGATGATCGCAATACGCTCACCCACTTCTACCAACAGGTTAACGCCGTTGATAAGAATGTTGTCGCCGTAACCTTGTTTTAAACCTTCAACTTCAAGTGCGTTACGGAACAGTTCTTTTTCCTGATCGAAACGAATGAATGGAGATTGACGGCTAGATGCTTTCACTGCTGTTAGCTGGATCTTGTCTAATTGCTTTTGACGAGATGTTGCTTGCTTAGCTTTAGATGCGTTAGCAGAGAAACGGCTTACGAACGTTTGTAGTTCAGCCATCTGTGCTTTCTTCTTCGCATTGTCTGCTTGAAGTTGATCACGTGCTTGCTCTGCAGCCATCATGTATTCGTCGTAGTTACCAGGGAATAGACGAAGCTCACCGTAATCTAAGTCAGCCATGTGAGTACATACGCTGTTTAGGAAGTGACGGTCGTGCGAGATGATGATCATTGTGCAGTTACGTGCAAGAAGGATCTGCTCAAGCCATGCAATAGTGTGAATGTCCAAGTTGTTCGTTGGTTCGTCAAGTAGCATGATGTCTGGGTTAGCAAACAATACTTGAGCCAAAAGAACACGTACTTTAAGACCTGGAGCAACAGCGCTCATTAGACCAAAGTGTTGATCTTCAGAAATACCAAGACCAAGAAGAAGTTCACCAGCACGTGCTTCTGCTGAGTAGCCGTCCATTTCTGCGAATTCAACTTCAAGATCAGCAACACGCATACCGTCGTCTTCAGACATATCAGGCATCGAATAAATGCGGTCACGCTCTTCTTTCACAGTCCATAGTTCTTTATGGCCCATGATTACAGTGTCAACAACGCTGTAGTTTTCGAATGCAAATTGGTCCTGCCCTAACTTAGCCATACGCTCGTTAGGATCAAGTGAAACAGTGCCACCAGATTGCTCTAGTTCGCCACCCAAGATTTTCATGAATGTCGATTTACCACAACCATTTGCGCCGATCAGGCCGTAACGGTTGCCACCACCAAATTTAACTGAGATGTTTTCAAATAATGGCTTATCGCCAAATTGCATTGTGATATTAGCTGTTGAAATCAATGTACTGTTTCCAAAATTTGTGAATATATCAAGCATTAAAAAAGCCGCTAAATATAAGCGACTTTTTCTCTAAATTGTTGTCTAGTATAGCAGCTTTCGTGACATACATCACCCTAAATTAGTACTGCTATTTAGTAACCAATGATTAACGACGCGATCGACCGCCGTTATTGCGGCCACCATTACGACCACTATTTGAACGTTCTTTATGAGCAGATGCTGCTTTTGCTTGTGATAACAAAATAGACTCAACAGTGAGTTCCATTGGCGATTTTGGTGTAATACCGTGAGCAAACGTGCGCATGCGTGGTGGTAGTTCAAACTCTGCCGCCGATGCACGAGGCATACGCTTGAAACGAGACAGATAAAAACCTTCTACTTTTTCACGTGCCCACTCTGTTTTTTTGAGGTATTTAACACTACTAGCAATAGATGGCTTAGTATTAAAACAATTCATACGCAATGCAGTATCAAGAATTTCCCAACCATAATGATCAACTAACTCTGTTATCATTTTCTCTAAGCTAAGACCATGTAATGGATTGTTTTGCAGTAATTGCTGCTCTAGCGTCAATTCTTTTGGCGCTTTTTTTGGTTGTGGTTGTTGATCTAATTCTTGCATGTTAATTCCTAACAGAGACTCACTGAGTGGCGCGCATTATACTGATAATAGCAAAATAATCATTAATAAAAAAAGAATAAAAAAAGCGAGCATTACACTCGCTTAATAATAGAACTCGATTTTATTGCTTATAAAACTAGTGACTTATTCCCAATCGAGAATAACTTTACCTGACATGCCTGAGCGCATAACGTCAAAGCCTTGCTGGAAATCATCAATCTTATAATGATGAGTAATGATTGGCGTTAGATCTAAGCCCGATTGAATCAAACTTGCCATTTTGTACCACGTTTCAAACATTTCACGACCGTAGATACCTTTAATGATTAAACCTTTAAAGATAACTTGATTCCAATCAATACCCATATCTGACGGAGGAATGCCTAATAGAGCAATCTTACCGCCATGGTTCATGCTTGATAACATGCTGTTAAATGCCATTGGATTACCTGACATTTCTAAACCGACATCAAAGCCCTCTTTCATGCCAAGTTCAGCCATCACATCGGTTAGATTTTCATTAGCAACGTTAACTGCACGTGTTACGCCCATTTCGCGCGCAAGATTCAAACGGTATTCATTCACATCAGTGATCACAACATGGCGTGCACCAACATGTTTAGCCACAGCTGCTGCCATGATACCAATTGGACCAGCACCGGTGATCAACACATCTTCACCAACAAGATCAAAAGATAAAGCGGTATGAACAGCGTTACCAAACGGGTCAAAAATCGACGCTAAGTCATCTGAAATATCATTAGGAATTTTAAATGCGTTAAATGCAGGAATAACCAAAAACTCGGCAAATGCACCTTCACGGTTAACACCTACACCGATAGTATTACGGCATAAATGAGTACGACCACCACGACAATTACGGCAATGACCGCATGTGATATGACCTTCACCAGAAACACGATCACCTAAGTTAAAGCCGCGTACTTCTTGTCCCATACCGACAACTTCGCCAACATATTCATGACCAACAACCATAGGCACAGGAATGGTTTTTTGTGACCATTCATCCCAGTTGTAGATATGTACATCAGTACCACAGATAGCTGTTTTCTTGATACGAATAAGTAGATCATTATGCCCCATTTGCGGCTTATCTACTTCCGTCATCCAGATACCTTCTTCAGGCTTTAACTTAGCAAGAGCTTTGATTTTCATAACACTTATTCCATAAAGCTAGAACAACTTCATTGGCTGTTCTATACAATAGCCTTAACAGACTGCTAAGGCCGTACCGATGTTAACAACGAAAAACGAAAAACGAAAAACGAATTAGATAATAGCCATCTCTTTACCCACTTCAATAAACACATCAATCGCTTTATCAAGTTGCTCGCGAGTGTGTGCTGCTGACATTTGAGTACGAATACGTGCTTTGCCATTCGGTACTACAGGGAATGAGAAACCAACAACATAAATACCTTTAGTTAATGCGCGCTCAGCAAATTCTGCTGCTACTTTTGCATCACCTAACATGATTGGAATGATCGCGTGATCAGCACCAGCCATGGTAAAGCCCGCAGCTGTCATACGAGTACGGAAATGCGCGGCGTTTAGCCATAGGTTGTCACGCAAATCTCCACTTTCAGCTAGCAGATCAATCACGCGATTTGATGCAGCAACAATTGCAGGAGCTACTGAGTTTGAGAATAAGTATGGACGTGAACGCTGACGTAACCAATCGATCACTTCTTTCTTACCAGCGGTGTAACCGCCTGATGCGCCACCCATTGCTTTACCTAATGTGCCTGTAATGATGTCAATACGATCCATCACATTATGGTGCTCATGAGTACCACGACCATTTGCGCCCATAAAGCCAACAGCATGTGAGTCATCAACCATTACAAGTGCATCATATTTATCTGCTAAATCACAAATAACAGGCAAGTTTGCAACCACACCGTCCATTGAGAATACGCCATCAGTTACGATCAATGTATGACGTGCACCAGCTTCTTTTGCGGCGATAAGTTGTTGCTCTAGCTCTTCCATGTTGTTATTTGAGTAACGGAAACGCATCGCTTTACATAAACGTACACCATCAATAATAGATGCGTGGTTAAGCGCATCAGAAATGATCGCATCTTCCGCACCTAAAATCGTTTCAAATAGACCGGTGTTAGCATCAAAACATGAGGTGTAAAGAATAGTGTCTTCCATTCCTAGGAATGCAGATAATTTTTGCTCTAGTTCTTTGTGCGCATCTTGTGTACCACAAATAAAGCGAACCGATGCCATACCAAAGCCATGTTGATCCATGCCAGCTTTTGCTGCTGCAATCAATTCTGGGTGGTTAGCTAAACCCAAGTAGTTATTGGCACAGAAGTTCAATACTTCTTCACCAGACTGAATCGACACTGCCGCTTTTTGAGCAGACGTGATAATACGCTCAGATTTGTATAATCCCTCAGCTTTAACATCTTCAATTTGCTGATTAATTTGCTTATAGAATGCAGAAGACATGTGTTCCTCACAGATTTATTGGATGGTAAATAAAGGTCAATCGCTAATAAAATCTAAAAACTATTCTTCCAGACCGATAACATACTACCGTTACAGTATTAAATATCGACATCTAGCTTAATAGCATTCCTTTTACACCTTTTTTATTTGAAAATCGTCAACTATTTGGTGTTTTTTATCAACTATTTGAACTAGCACTAGATTGGTTACTTTTCAGCATTCTAATTCAAACTTAACCGCAGTATTATCCCATACCATGGAAAATGATTATTGACCCTCAGGCACAAATCAATGGAAACTAATAAACTTATCGCACTAATGCCAGATTTAGCCGTATTTATCGTGGTGGTTGATGAAGGCAGTTATACCGCAGCAGCGAAGAAGCTCAATGTCACCCCTTCTGCGCTGAGTAAGCAAATCTCTCGGTTAGAAACGGCGCTGTCAGTAAAACTATTAGAGCGCACTACCCGTAAATTGATGATCAGTGAATCAGGCAAACGTATTTACACCCAGTGCACAACCATGTTTGATGCCGCCAAAAAGGCAATTGAAATATCACATTCAGAGCCCATTGTTCCAGCTGGAATGATAACCGTTGCCGCACCTAAAGCATTTTTATCAATTGTATTACAACCTTTAGTCACCCCATTTTTAACCCAATACCCTGATATTCAATTAAAACTTAAAGCCCGAGATGGCGAAATTGATATTCTAAAAGAAGGGATTGATGTGGTGTTTCGATTAACGGAAAAACCCAGCGAAGATTTGGTATTAAAACAAATCGGCAAGGTCGATCTGATGTTATGTGCCAGCCCAGATTACCTTGCGCTACGCGGGATGCCATCAACACCATTAGATCTTGTTGACCATGATTGTTTGTATTTAGGGGAAACCAGTACTGACAATATCTGGGAATTTGAGCAACAGCAAACACGTCACCGTGTAGCAGTCAGTGGCCGTTATGCGGTTAATCACTCTCAAATGCGATTAAATGGCGTCAAAGATAATTTAGGCATTGGCATTTTCCCTGATTTCGTGATTAAAGATGCATTGCAACAAGGCAGTGTTATTCGCGTATTACCGACATGGACAATACGCGGTAATTATCACGGTGATATCGCACTTCAATATGCACCAACCAAGTTTATGCCAGCTCGACTAAGAGCATTTATTGACTATGTAGCAGCAAATTTTAACTTGTAAACCATTGATTAATTAAGAAAATGTGCGTTTTTGTCACTTTTACTTTTTTTGAGGCGTTATTTTTGTCGTGAGGCTAAAGTTATCATTTGAACACTACTGATAGACTTACCGCATAAAAGGTCATCACAAAATAAAGGACACTCGGTCCTCTCAATGTATGCCTCCAAAACATAAAAGGAACAGTGTTCATGCACTCAAAAATCATAGAAAATCATGATGAATTAATCCACTGGATGCGTTTAGTCGAGACTACGTATGGCCGTTCAATTTTAACTGATACTGCAATTCATTTTGTGTCTGGTACTTATGATGACGGTACAACCGGTCATATGATTGAAATCTTCGATCTTGATGACGCCATCATTGCTAGCTCGGCAGTTAGTCATGAATTAGCTGAGTTTGCCAATAAAATGAACAGCGTTGTTCAACAGCAAGGTACACAAAGCCTAGCCGCTTCTCGTAGTGTTATGCATTAATTGCTATCGCTAAAGATTCTATCTACGCTTTATTTCTCAGTCACTTCTGATTAAAGTGACTGCATACCTTATACTTTAATCAGTATCATTAACGGCTTTAACGAGCTTATAAACATACTCGTTAAATTGAAATACAGTGGGAATCGCGATGGAAAAATATATTGGCTTAATGTCAGGCACCAGCATGGATGGCGTTGATGCTGTTCTGGTAGAAATTGACAACAATAATATTCAGTTACTTGGCTCGCATCCCTTTGCTATGGGTAACAATCTAAAACAATCACTATTAGATATTTGTTTAGGACAACCGACTAATTTGCAAACATTAGGTGAACTTGATCACCGTTTAGGTCATCTATTTGCTGATGCCGTATTAGCATTACTTGAAAAAACCAATACTAAAGCTGCTGATATCACTGCGATTGGCAGCCATGGTCAAACGGTATTTCACTCTCCACACACTGAATATGCATTTACGATGCAAATTGGTGACGCTAATATAATTGCCGCCAAAACAGGTATTACCACTGTTGCTGATTTTCGTCGTAAAGATATGGCATTTGGTGGTCAAGGTGCGCCATTGGTCCCCGCGTTCCATCAACAGTTGTTTAGCTCCCCCCAATGCACTCGCGTTATTTTAAATATTGGTGGCATTGCCAACATTACCGTTTTAGAGCCCAATAAAGCGGTAACAGGCTTTGATACAGGCCCTGGTAATATGTTGATGGATGCATGGATCAACCTTCACCAACATAAAAGCTATGATGACAATGGTAACTGGGCCCGTATGGGTAATGTTAACTCGACACTATTAACGCGTTTGTTATCTGAACCTTACTTAGCCTTACCAGCACCGAAAAGTACTGGTCGCGAGTTATTTAACCTTCCGTGGCTAGAGCAATATTTGGCTGAGCCCACCATTATTGAACTGCAACTCTCCGCTTGTGATATTCAAGCAACATTGACTGAGTATACCGCCCAGACAATCGCTAATGATGTAAAAAAAACCGGCCTAACCCCTGCCACTACCCCTAATGAATTATTAGTCTGTGGTGGTGGTGCGCACAACCCAATTTTAATGCAGCGACTATCAGAGTTACTGCCAAGTTGGCAAGTAATGACAACCGCAGATCGTGGTGTCGATATTGATAATATGGAAGCAATGGCATTTGCATGGCTCGCATACCGTACTATGCATCATCAATCAGGTAATTTACCTGAAGTTACAGGGGCAAGCCGTTTAGCTCAGCTAGGGGCAATTTATCCTGCTGACTAACGATAACTAATCAGCAAGCTTTAATACACTCTGACTAAATGGGGCATACCTTAATGAAAAATAGTAGGTATCCCTGTTTACTTCTTGTTGCATCACTTGTTGATAACGAGAATATATTAATCGTTGAGCGACAAAAGGCATTGCAGAAGATTGTTTAAAAATCTCTCTAACAATACCACTTTGTGATGGTAATAATGACAGATACTGTTGCCTCACCTTCTCACTTAGAGCTTGTGTACCATGACCATCTTGCACAATCACTTTAATACCCGCATCGGTTAACTGATCAACCCATTGAACAATTGCTGACTCATCAATAGTTGCTGATAAATATAAACTTACCATCAGTGGTTTATTATAGTTATGTACTTGTTTAGCCAATAATTCTGTGAGTTGCTGTCGCTGTTGTAATGTTGGAAAATCATAATCACTCAGCTCAAGAGGCAAATAAAAACCTTGAATTGAGGCTGAATGTAGGGTCAACCATGGTTTCCAGTGCATATATGTTTTTTCAATATTGATAAAATAATGGCTCAAATATTCTGCTTGTTGCGATAATGATAGCGTATGAATCCGCTTAAAATACGCAGGATCTGAATACAATCCAAACCATACTGTACCGCCTTGAGCAAACCATGCTTCAATACGTTTAGCTAGCCAGCCTTTTGTTCCACCAAATTTTTCCTCACCATACTGCGACCACTGAATCACCAACGAATTTATACGTTGCTGTCGCACATCAACTAACAATGTTTTCCATTTCTGCGTTGTTATTGGCTTATCACGATTTAAAGGCTGATATAGAAATCCAATATCAGCCTTTGGTTTAGTTAAATAACAACCAGTGATAATCAGTAATGCAATACATAACGTAATAAAAAGGCATTGTCGCCTTCTCTGGCAGTGCTGCTTTGTCCTACATATTGCCATTCCATCCCCAATTCAGATGTGAGTTTATATCCATCATAACGATCACTCATCCATTCACTCAACCACAACACACCTAATCCATAACGTAGATCATTATCTGTCGTTTTAATATTTAACGTCTCTTCTGTATTATATGAAGAGTAGCCATATTGTATAAAACTATATGGAACTATACGTTGCTTATGGTTATCTGAAACCTTAACAACACGGCCTAAATCATAACGGCCAAAAAGTGAGTAATTATCAATATGAGCAAGGTTGACTGTCCCTTCGGTATATAATTGCTGAAACCACCATTGCTGTTGATTATATTTCCACGCTTTACTCCATGCATCATTGGCAAGTAGATCGCCACGAATGGTTAAATATGGATTAACTTGATAATCATTCATTGTTTTTTGTGATTTTAAGCCTCCACGAATAAAAATCGTATAATCTTGCAACGGTTTCCACTCAAGACCAACTTCTATCGTATCATTAAACCCTTTGCCATAATTTTGCTGATCGCGACCAAGATATACAGTGTCTGTAAAATTAGTACTATAGCCATAGTTAATGTATAGAGCAGTTCGCGGTAATTTCCACTGCATCTCATTAAAATAGTATTTAGCTTCAAGCTGTTGATAATAATCCCCAGTATGCCCTGTAATTAATGACGAGCGACTACTTGCATTTTTACCAACCCATCCGGAGATAGAAAAATCCCAGCCCTGATTCACATTACGATGTGAATCTTGAAGATAATGCTGCAATTTTTTCTCTGTCTCGGTTAATGGCTTCTTGTCTTCCAATAGCAAATCTATTGCTTGTTGATACCTTATTTTAGCTTGCTTATTTTGGTCTAATTTAGCGAGCACGTCCCCATATGCTGTCAATATAAAGACATTCGGTTGATAATCAGGTTGTGCCAACAAGCGTTGCATAACATACGCAGCTTGTTGGGGCTGATGCCGACTCAAATAAAATGCATATTCTTGTGTTAACTGATTATTGATACCATATCGAGCTTGAATTTGGTTATAAACAGAGGTGACCTTTGCTGTTTGCTGGGTCTGTTCATAGACATGAAACAATGCAATCGCTTCTGCCTCTTTTTTAAAAGGATCATGTGCTTGTGTCAGTAGACGTTCGGCTTCTACTGCATTACCTAAACCTAGAAAAATCCTACTGCCGTCGATACGCTGCCACTGAGAACTATTAATAGAACGCTGACGCCATAAATTTTGCGCTTGTTGTAATAATTTAAGATCTAATAAGCTATTAATATACTGATGAAATTGATAATCATTTAATTGCTTTTGAGGAACTAATTGCCAATATGCAACGGCTTTTTGATTATTATTAAGATCTGCATACCAAGATCCTAATAGCACATCTTCCATGACCCCTTTAGGTTCAATCGCTTCAACCATTGTGATAGCTTGCTGCTTATTCATTTCAGCTTTACATTGAGCCACCGCCAAAATAGCAAATGTATGCTGAGAACTAAGATCTGTATTAATGACATCGTCACATTGCTTGGCATTTACCCAATAATCACTCTTTATTTGTTTACTCTTCGAAATGTGTTGATTTAATAACATAACTTGTGAGAGTGAATAAGCATCACTTGCTGCATAAAAGTCATTAACAAATGTATCAGTGATCGCAGAATACCGTAATAATTTACTGTGTTGTTTTAATAATCTAGATAATAACTGGCTCATCTCATCATGCCTATTGGCCTTTGATAATGCGTAAAGAGCCGATTTAAACTCGCTAATTCTTCCTTGCTGCTGATATAACTGAAGCCAAATTGTTGCTGCTTGTCGATATTGCTTGAGATGATCATAACTCGTAGCAAGAATAAATAATTGTGACGGCTGATGAAGTTGTTTTGATAAACGCGTGATCGCTTTCCAATTATTTGTTTTTAAATAACTATTTACTAAAATGTTAATTCTTTTTTGCGCTAAACGTTGATTCGAAAATGATGTTTTTTCCAATAAGTTTATCGCATTACTCTCTTCTGCTAAATTAAGCCATTGCACTGAATGGGTTGCAGGATCACAACCTTTAAGTAACATTCTGGCTTGTTGCTTATTTGGCAATGCTTCAACCACTTCTTGAATACACGGTGTATATTCAAGCACTGCTTTCTGAGCTATTTGCTCGGTTGTTAATTTTTTCAGACTTTGATAAGCGGCGGAAGCTTCTGCATTTAGTCCTTTCTTTTTTTCAAGATCACTAAATACAGCCATCGCTTTAACATAATCTTTCTGACCCAGTAAATGAAAAGCATATTCAGTGAGTATTCGATCAGAAATATGACTATTAGGAGCTGTATTCGCTAATGCTAACGCTGGCTTAATTTGCCCAAGGTTCAAATAGGAAAGCGCAAGCATGTATCGATCATCTCCAGAAAGCTTATCGACTTGAGCTAAGTGAGTTAAAGCATCAATTACTCCAACGTAATCTTTCTGCGAAAAAGCAAGTTGCGCTTCAGGTGCTATCGCTGATTTCACTTTAAGATTAAAAGGAATAGACTGACTCCAAGCCAGTGTTTTCTTCGGACCATAATGATGCAAGTTCGCATAAAATAAGGTCTGATAACCGAGTTCTTGATCGTGTAATGACAATCCTTCTAATAACTGATGTAACTCAAAGTAAGTCAATAACTTCGGATGATTAAGTTGCGTTAACTTTAAATGTATACTTAGGGCATTTTGTTGGGCTAGTGGTAACTTTTTAAGCCAAGGTTCCATTAATTGATAATTACCAATTTTTATCGATAATTCAATGCCATACTTTAATAACCCATCGTTATTAGGAGCTTTTTTTAACGCATGCTCTACTTCAGTAAATGCTTCCTTATACTTTCCATTCTTTTCATCACGCATTGCTTTATCAATAAAAGGATAAGTAAAGAAATGCTGATATTCCGTCATGCCTTTACTAATATTTAGTGCTTTATTTTCATTGGCAAACGTCACAGTTGATGCCATTAGCAAACATAAAGATAAGGTGTGTAATTTATTATTCACCAATTGTATTTCCTTGTGCTTTTATCAGTTGACTGATACTCGTTTCCTGTTTAGTTTTTAATTCCATCGCAGCACTAATAGCCGCTGATGAAACATATTGCTGAGAAACTAAAAAGTCACCAAACCTAATATCCGATGTTCGTGAAAAAGCTAGCACAGCTTGATTTAATACGGTTGTTTCTATCAATTTTAATGCTAATAAATAATCGCCCAACTGCATACGAGAAGCATAATATTGATCTATAACATACTGACGTTTAGACAAAGAAAGTTGTTTCTCTACCACTGCTTGATCTAATTTAATCGCTGGATTTTCTTCTTGCTGATTAAAATACCAATAGCGCAATCCCAACATAACAGCACCATTAGTAATAATGACCCATGTTACTTCACAATGTAACTGCCGCTTAATAACATTGATCGCGACAGGGTTTAGACGTTTATTACACCCCAAAATAAGTGTCCCATTTTCATACTTAATAGGCAGGACTGAATATTTTAAAGCCAACATTTTAGGCAATCGTTCGATGATACGAGGATCTAATTCAAAAGGATCACAAGGTTGATACTCTGCATCAACCTGCGTAGCAATAGCAGCGCTTAATTGTTCATTCGTGATATAACGCTTCAATACCAAATGTGTACCCAAAAGCATATCCACTGGTTTAGACACCAATGCTTGTTCTAATTGCTTTTCGGTCATTTGTCCCTTTTCTATTAGTATTTGGCCTAATGGTATGCGACGTATAGTGTCATCAACAATGGGAAAATCATGAGTCGTTTTATCCCAAGCAACTCGACGAGGATCACCTTGCTCTACAACTTGGCGAATAGCGCGAACATTAGCAAAAAAGTTAATAATATTGCCCCACACCATCCTCGGAAATGACAAGAATCCTTGCCAGAAACCATAATACTGAGTGACAAAGAAAGCACGTTGGAATGTACGATTTAAAAATAAAATAAAATTAATATAGAGCAACACTTTGACCATAGGATCATCGCTTAATAATGATAAAAAGTGATAACTATCAGGAACAAATGTACTGTATAGCGTTAATCCAACCATCTGAAATAAAAGCAACATAGCTAAAAATCCGCCAAGATTACTCATCGCTCCACGACGATCACGCCACAAAAAATAGTTTATTTTCCAATCTTTGGTCCATTTATGGTTCTTCATACCCTGAAAAACAATTCCGATGATCCAACGGGTTTTTTGCCTTACCGCAGTATTAAAAGTAGTTGGAAAATATTCACGCACGCATATAACGTTACCTTCTCGCTTTGATACACCTATATTATATTCACGTAATGTCACGTGATCTTCACCCATAACAGGAAAACGCGCAAAGATTTCTTCCATGCCCCATTGCTTTAAACGAAAACCAATGTCGTAATCTTCTGTTAAAGATTGCACATCAAACGGTAGACCATCACCCTCTACAGATAAACGTAAAACAGCTCGACGACTAAAACATGTGCCGACACCCGCGCTAGGTACTTGCCCTGCTAACGACTCACGAACAATAACGTCTTTACCATGTAACTCTGCAAATTCATCCACATAGTGAGCAGGCGTCATTTGATACCATCTACGTGCATAAGGATAAACGGGTAATTGAATAAGATCTTTTCGTGGTAATAAATAATTAAATAAACGTAATTCTAGTGCTGAAATTACATCTTCTGAATCATGTAATACAAAGCCAGCAAACTCTATTTTAGCTTTTTTTTCAAACTCAATTATGGAAGCAATAATGTTATTAAGGCAATCAGCTTTACTTGTAGGCCCAGGTTGAGCACAAACTACTTTATGAACATGTGAAAACTGCGCGCACACATTATCAACATCGGCTTGTGTTTGTGGATCATTAGGGTAAGTGCCCACAAATATTTGATAATTTTCATAATCTAAACCAGTAGCAGCTAAGTGTGCCATTTTATCAATGACACCATGCTCTTGCCACGCAGGAACCATAATCGCGATAGGCTGTTCTGGTTTAACCAGTAATTCATTCGCGTCCATATAATCATGACGACGATATACCGTTAATTTGCGCCACAGTTTTCTTGTCCAAAAATAAACATCAATAAAAAGATCATCAATGCCAAAAATAGCAAGAAAAAACATCAGAACAAGCGAAATATATTTTAGTACATATAAGTAATTTATAAAAAAATCAAAAAGCATTAAGCATTCCCACTAAATCATCCGCTATTTTCAATGAAGCCTTACCGTCCCCAAATGGATTTTTCATTTCAGTCGATATAGTTTTATCAAGCATCAACAAACATGCTTTTACTATCTCATCTTCACACTCTGCTCCAGCTAGAATAGAAAAACCCTCATTAATAGCTTCAGGTCGTTCTGTCGTTTTCCTTAAAACAACAGTCGGAACACGGTATGTTGGTGCTTCCTCTTGAATACCACCAGAATCTGTAATGACAAGCTTAGCTGACGCTAATGATTTTTGTAATTCAAAATAATCTAATGAGTCGATAATCTCTATTTTATCTTGACCTAATAATGCTTCTTCTACTTGAGTTCTTACAATAGGATTAGGATGAACTGCAAATTTAAATATAAGTTCCGGCCTTAATTTTGATAGTTTAATTAATGCATTACAAATAGTTTTAATATTATTCCAATTTTCACGTCTATGTGCTGTTACTATAATATTATTACTTTTTTCATTCGGTAATAGCCCTTGTTCTAATAAATAGAGTTGAGCATCAACAACAGTATTACCCGTGAACACGATATTCGATGCAGGCACCCCCTCAGAGACAAGCGCTGCATATGCTAATAGTGTTGGAGCATAATGCTTTGTCGCTAACTTACTGACTAATATTCGATTTGATTCTTCAGGGAATGGATGACGTAAGTCCCCAGAACGTAAGCCAGCCTCAACGTGGGCAATAATAGGAATCTGATTATAGAATGCCGCCATTGCTCCAGCTAATGTCGTTGCTGTATCACCATGGACTAATATTGCCGCGTAGCTTTTTTTTTCAAGTATTTGTTGAACATTATTCATCAACCCAGATAATAATGATGTCACATTATTTCCTTCTGGTCGTGATAATATATGAGTAGGTTTGATATTAAATATATTAAAAGCTTGTATCGCTAATTCTTCATGTTGTCCTGTATGACACCAATCAACATCAACATTGTTTACATTTAATGCATAAAAAACAGGAGCCATTTTAATAATCTCAGGTCTTGTACCTGTTATAATTAATACTCTCTTAATATTTGACATAAGATAACCTTTATATTTACCGATATATACCATGACAACAATAAATATTCACTTTATACTATAAGAACATATTAATAATTATAGGAGAAAAAGTCTCTTTTAAAAATGATTCTCAATCAAACGACAAGATACTTTGACAGAATATTTATATTTTCATAATTTTAAAAATAAACTTATTTTACAAGTAGGCTTAATATCCGTAAAATTATCATATTCTTTATTTTTGAGAAAGAAAATGAAAAAAAAAGTGCTATATTTTGCAAATAAAGAGCCTAGTCATTATAAAAATATTACTTTAATTTCTTGCTCAACGCAATTTGATCCTACACAAGTATCTCAGGTTACTGCTATTTTGGCGCAACATGGTTATCAGATAAGTTGCCAATACTTACAACAAAACGTATCTGATTTTGGCTATGTTGATACTGATCAAGCGCGCGCCAATAACCTGATTAAAGCACTGCTTGATCCTACAGTTGAGGTATTATGGTTCTATCGTGGTGGAGGTGGCGCATTAAACTTGTTGCCTTATTTACATCGATATAAGCAACAACTATTAACAATACCTGAAAAAGTTATTGTTGGATTCAGTGATGTTACCGCGATTCATGGTTTTTTAAATAATGACCTAGGGTGGCGATCAATTCATGGTGTTAACGCTAATAACCATTTAGAAATGAATTCAGCCAATCAACAACCGTTACCCGATATTGCGGCACTGATAGCTGAAGGGGTTATGTATAATAATGTATTACCACTTAATGCATTAGCACAGCAAACAGCGTCTGTCAGCGGTACATTAATCGGTGGCAATCACACCCTAGTTGGTGCAACATTTGGCACTCACTACCAACCCGACTTTGAAGATAAGATCTTAATCCTGGAAGATATTGGGGTTACTTTTCGTCAGTTAGATCGTTATTTACAACAATTACTATTTCTAAAAGAATGTAATGTTAAGGCGATTATTTTTGGTCAATATTATTCAATTGATCCTACTGATGAAGAGCGAATAATGTATAAAGCGGTTTTACAACAATTTGCAGCGCAATACGATAAGCCGGTTTATTACTTCCCTTTCTTTGGTCATGGAAAATATAACCAACCTTTTATTCTCGGTGAAAGCATAACGTTACAACGTAACACTGATAATGATTTGTTGTCTAATAGTGGTTATTGCTCTCTACAGCAATAACCTTACTTGTATGGATTAGTATTCATCAACTTAAATATACCGATGAATACTAATCTATAGCGAGAATATTCATGATCTAATTCACAATTTGAAACTTCGAAAAAAACAAAGCGTTATATTGCCACCACTGGTTCTATATATTATTATCTATCTATATCGCTTAATAACAGTTAATTATTTCAATTTAACTCTTTTATATTACTGTTCATCATTTATTCTTCTTTACACTTCAAAATATAATAATCAATCGTTACATTTTGTAATAATTAGAGCATCAAATATTACCCATATCAATGTTATGGTTACCTTAGTTCAATATACATAAGGATAATCATGAAAAGTATATATAGCTATATCTCTAAAATTCAACAAAAAATCATTGCCACTATTGAATTTAAACAACGTATTTGGATTATTAACATTCTTAAAAAAAACAAAAATGATGGTTCTATTGTTATATGTGAAGATAATTTCAATTATCCTTTCGAATGGATGGTATTGAATCTTTATACTTCAGACATGCTCAAATTGATTGATAAAATGAAGACGTCAGAAACAAAAACCATATACATCAATAACGAAATCCACCATGTAATGCGTGTTAAATAAACTTACTTTTTTATCAGGCATTGAATATTATGACTAACTCAACACTGACCTTGCACCCTCTTTTTCAACTTTTTGATCGTGAATTTTTAAAGCGACTTACCTTTATTGCTCTGCCCATTATTTTGCAAAGTATGCTTTTTTCAAGTAAAGGTTTAATTGATATTTTAATGCTAAGCCAATTGTCTGAAGTAGATATTTCAGCAATGGGAATTGCAGCTAAGGCGTTATTTGTCACAACCATTTTATTATCTGGTATTGCTACAGGTGGAGGAATATTATCAGCACAGTATTGGGGTGTAAGAAATGAAAATGGAATTAAACAAAGTACGGCTTTGAGTCTTTTTGCTACTGTTAGCTTTGCCGCTTTGTTTTGCTTTGTTTTTTTCTTTTATCCTCATCTTATTATGGGAATAGCAACAAGCTCTGATGCCATTATCGAACGTGGAAGTGAATATCTGACCATTGTCGGCATCAGTTTGTTTTCAAGTGCAATTATCGTTAGTTTTACAGCAAGTTTCCGTTCTATTGCTCAACCTAAAATATCCACATTTTTCAGTGCTTGCGGTATTGTTTGTAATATATTTCTAAATTGGGTACTGATTTTCGGTCACTTAGGTGCTCCCGCTTTAGGCATTAAAGGTGCTGCCATTGCGACATTAATCAGTGGTATTATAGAAGTATTATTACTTTGGTGTTATTTATTCATTACCCAGCATTTATTAAAATTAAATATCAAAGATTTTAATATTTTATTTTCATTTTCAAAATTAAAACTATTTTCTTCATTATCATTACCAACTACATGTAACTTTCTATTATGGTCTATCAGTATTTTTTCCTATCATGCACTAATGGGAGCAACCAGTGTTGAGGGATTAGTTGCACTATCTGTACTCACGCCAATTGAATCTATATCATTAAGTTTTTTAGTAGGTATTGCTAATGCATCAGCCGTTATTATTGGAAATGAATTAGGGGCTAAAAGGTATCAAACAGCTTATTATCAAGCAATGCTATTGACTATTATTGCTATTTTTATAACCAGTTTAGTCGCTATTATTTTATTTTTATCTCGATATCACCTTGTCATGCTCTTTTCGGCCTTAACCCTCGAGACTCGTGATCTCGCAATAACCTTTATTGAAATATTATCAATAGGCATTGTATTACGGTCTTTACCAACAACACTTGTCGTTGGTGTACTTAGAGCTGGTGGTGATGTGAAATTTTGCCTATATCAAGATCTATTAACACAATGGGCCTTTGGAATACCATTAGCTATTATTGGCGTCTTTGTTTTCCATCTTCCACCACAATGGATTTACATGCTATTTTTTGCTGAAACATTGTTTAAATGGGGAGCCTGTATTTACCGTTTTAAAAGCAAAAAATGGCTTAATACATTAATTGATTAATCATCTGAATTCATTGCAATAAAAAACCGATAAGACCGTCTTATAATCAGTCTTATCGGTTTCTAATTTAAATATCGCGATTACTTAGCTTGCGTCTTCAAGAATTTCTTCACTTTCTTCATTGCCATTTGGCGCTTAAGAGGTGATAGATAATCAATGAAAAGGATACCTTTTAGGTGGTCAATTTCATGCTGGAGTGCGATAGCAAGAAAATCATCACGCTCAAGGTGAATGTCATTACCATCACGATCAAGCGCAGTTAATTCAATTTTTTCAAAACGCTCTACATCTGCATAGTAATCAGGTACTGATAGACAGCCTTCTTGACCAACCACTGGGGTTTCACCACGAACAATCTTAGGGTTAACGAATACCTGGGGTTCATCACGCTCTTCAGATAAGTCGATAACAATAATAGATTCTTTGCGGCCTACCTGAGTAGCAGCTAAACCAATACCATTACCCGTTTCGTACATGGTTTGTAGCATGTCGT
The DNA here is from genome assembly GCF_002954455.1 of Photobacterium aquimaris. Taxonomy (GTDB): domain Bacteria; phylum Pseudomonadota; class Gammaproteobacteria; order Enterobacterales; family Vibrionaceae; genus Photobacterium; species Photobacterium aquimaris. The sequence continues at coordinate 1,063,534 of NZ_MSCC01000001.1, read as the reverse complement.
CGATAAGCGTTTGGATATGTTCAGCTTTTACGTCTGTTACTTCTTCAGCTTGAACGCGTAGCTTTGGATTTGGTTCGGTTAAAATTTCTAAAACTGCCATTTTCTCTCTTACTTAATCTAGTATTTAGGTTACTTTGCAGTAACTTATCAGATTAACGCTCAGGATCATAATCCCTACGTATATTCTGTTGCTGAGGCTATTTTACCTAGAAAATAGCCTCAGCAACAATTGATAATAACAATTAATCTAATAAGTAAATCTAATTCAATACTAAAACCATAATAAAAAACACCTATTTATTAAAATATATTCATAATTTAGTCATAACTAATCTCGTCTTTATCTCCCCTTTCAGTGTGTGGTTTTTTATATCTGCGCTTAGTTTATATATTATTTCTGCTCAAAATCTCACCTAAAATAACTCACCGTTCAATTACGCTTGAACAACGACAAATTTCAGTCTAAAAACAACATTAACCCGACAATTAATTGACGATTTAACCACTTGTTTTTAAAGTTTTTTGTTACAAATATCGCACCTCCAACTTGCCACAATTGTGCTAGCATTTATTTGCTTGACAATTACATCTATTATCCTATTTGTAGGGGAAAAAAAATGAATAAAAAAATAACTTTTCTAACATTAAACGCTATTGCTCTAGCGTTAACCTCAATAAGTTTTACCGTTAATGCCGGTGAAAAAATGGTTAATCCTGAAGGCGGCGTTGTAGTCGGTTATTGGCATAACTGGGCAGATGGTCGTGGTTATAAAGCTGGTAATGCGCCAGCAATGAGCTTAAAAGCAACTAACCCGATGTATAATGTTGTCGCTGTTTCTTTTATGAAGGTATATGACGTTGCCGAAGGCCGTATTCCTACATTCCATCTAGACCCTGAAACAGGATTAACAGAATCACAATTTATTGACCAAATTAAACTGCTGAACGATCAAGGCCGTGCAGTAATACTGGCGCTTGGTGGTGCAGACGCACACGTTGAATTGCAACAAGGTGATGAAGAAGCTTTTGCTGCTGAAGTTATTCGTCTAACTGATCTTTATGGTTTTGACGGTTTAGATATCGACCTTGAACAAGCTGCTATTGATGCTAAAGATAACCAAACTGTTATTCCTGCGGCACTACGCATTGTAAAAGATCACTACCGTGAACAAGGTAAAAACTTCCTCATTACCATGGCACCTGAGTTCCCATATTTAACAGCAGCAGGTAAATATATTCCTTATATCACAGGTCTAGACGGTTACTACGACTGGATCAATCCACAGTTTTATAACCAAGGTGGCGACGGTGTATATGTTGAAGGCCCAGGCTGGATTGCACAAAATAACGATGAACTAAAAGAAGAGTTCATTTATTACATTGCAGATTCATTAATTAACGGTACACGTGGCTTTACGACGATTCCACACGATAAATTAGTGTTTGGTATTCCAACTAATATCGATGCTGCAGCAACAGGTTTTATTAAAGACCCTCAAGATCTCTTTAATGCTTTTGCACGTCTTGAAAAACAATCACAGCCACTACGTGGTGTAATGACATGGTCAATTAACTGGGATATCGGTACTAACTCAGCAGGCCAAGCTTATAACAGTAGCTTTATTAATACTTATGGCCCGTTTGTACATAGCCAAACACCACCAGTAGTACAACCTGGCAAACCAACGTTCGCTGGTATTACTGATGCTCGAGTGCAGCACAAAACTCACTTTGACTCAATGGCAGGCGTTACAGCTACCGATAAAGAAGATGGTAATCTAACGCATTCAATTTCAGTTACAGGCAGCGTTGATACTCAGCGTGTTGGCGACTATGTTGTGACTTATTCGGTAACAGATTCTGATCACAATGAAACCGTATCACCGCGTAAAGTGACTGTATTTAGTGCCCTACCAACTTTTACTGGTGTTGAAAATACAGTTATTAAAGTCGGTGAAAGTTTTGATCCATTAGCGGATGTTTCTGCAACAGATGCTGAAGACGGTGATTTAACAGCTAATATTACACTCTCTGGTACAGTAAATACCGCTGTTGCTGGTCAATATGAACTTGTTTACAGCATTACTGACAGTGCAAACCAAACTGTTACTGTTAAGCGTGTTGTAGTTGTTAACGATGGTTCTACCGTATGTACGCCAGCATGGCAAACAGATGCTACTTATGTTGAAGGTGATGTAGTCAGTCACAACGATAAAGACTGGCAAGCAGGTTGGTGGACACAAGGTGATGAGCCGGGAACAACCGGTGAATGGGGTGTATGGCGTGAAGTTGGTGATACTGACTGCAACGGCGGTACTGAGCAGCCAGATGTTGATTTTACCGCAACCTTAACGGGTGTTAATAACAATTACACTATAACTAACGGCACAGCAAAATTAACATTAAATTACAGCGCTAATAAAGCAAGCTCAGTGCAGATAGATGTTATTGATGCAATGGGCTACCCTATTTCTGGTGGTCAATATACTGCAAATATCGATAGTAGCAAAACTATTCATATGGTGCTTGAGAATGTAACTGCCGGTACACATTCATTACGTATGATCGCACAATCAAATACAGACAACATAGAGCAACGTTTACATTTCACTTTAAAAGAAAAAGACACCGTTGAACCACCAGTAACAGATGTTCCAGCGTATGAATCAGGTAAAGCCTATCTTGCAGGTGACCAAGTTTTAGCAGCTGATGGCAATATCTACCAATGTAAGCCTTGGCCTTACACTGGTTGGTGTGCGAGTGCTTCTTATGCACCTGCAACCTCTCAACATTGGGCTGATGCTTGGGACAAACTATAATTCCTTAACAAACATATAATCAGTTACTATTAGTTATCAAATAAGCCAGCAGTAAGTGGATCACTTATTGCTGGTTTTTTGTAATAAGGGTAATGACTCAAGCTGTAAAAAAGCCTGTTCTAATGTTCGTGATAGCGTAATCTTATCTATGGGTTTTGATATGTAATCATCCATGCCAGCAGCAAGGCAATGTTGCTTTTCTTGTTCAAGTACATTGGCAGTTAACGCAATAATATAAGGCTGTACAATATCCATTCGACGGATCCGCTGTGTTGCCTCAATTCCGCCCATATTTGGCATTTGGCAATCCATCAATACCACATCCACACTATGATGATGAATATACTCAATCGCCAATGCACCATCACTTACCATATTAATATTCAGTAACCCAAATGAATCTAAAAACGCCTTTATTAATTGTTGATTTACCTTACTATCTTCAACAACTAAGATTCGTTTATTTGAATAATCGCTTAAATCATGATGATTACTTTCACTACAAGTCTCGACATGTGGATGATCACAACATTTTAGGTTAACGTTAAACCAAAACGTAGTGCCTTTGCCAAGCTCACTATCAACATTCAAAGTTGTTAACATTAGCTGACACAAACTATTCGAGATAGACAAACCCAGCCCAGTTCCACCAAATTGACGAGAAATCGAACCATCCGCTTGTGTATAAGAATCAAAAATAGTCTCAATACTTTCAGGCGCAATACCAATACCTGAGTCTTTAACACTAAAACGTAACTGTTGATGTAACCCTAATTGTTCATGCGCTGTAGTGGTTGTACTTTCAATATCACCTAATAATTCAATTCGTAATTCAATACAGCCTTCTGAGGTAAACTTAACGGCATTACCTAATAAATTGGTTAATATTTGTCGTATTCGTCCCTCATCGGCATCAAAGTAAGGGGCTATATTGGCATCAATATGCGTCTTTAACTGAATGCTTTTTTCTCGTGATTTATGTTCAAAAGGAACAATACAACCTTGAATAAAAGTTTTTAGATGAAAATGATTAAAACGTAATTCCACATTACCCGCTTCTAATTTTGAATAATCTAATATTTCATCGATAATAATCAGCAATGCATTAGCGGATTGCTTTATGTATTTAATCTGCTGTTTTGATTGTTCATCTAATTCTCTATCTTCTAAGCATTGAACAAAACCTAACACTCCATTCATAGGAGTACGTATTTCATGGCTCATATTGGCCATAAAATTACCTTTTATGCGTAATGCTTCGTTTAATTTTTTCGTTTGTAACTGTAACTGATTATTTAGCCCTTGCAGCTTGGTTTCGTTACTATAAATATATTTATCGACTTTAGTGAGTTCAGTTGCTAATAATGATACTTCACTATTATCTTTCTTCAGCCCTGAAATATCCAATCTTCCAGATCCCATACTAATTAATTCACGAATAAGATAATTAAGCGGCTGCGTTACTTTGCGATACATATAAAAAAGAATAAACACAATAAAAAACAAAAAAGGTAAAATATAAATCAGTACTTGCATTATGATGGTTTTTAAAATGTGGCTAGAACTATAATAAATAACATATTTGAAAATAGGATCGCCATTAAAATAAGCCGGATAACTAAGTAAATAGTCCCGCTTATACCAAGATAGGCCAGGAATATACAAAAATGGTCGTAATGTTGCATCTTGAACATTATCGGAGTGATAATAATGAAGCAGTTTATTATCAAAGTCATAAACTGATAGAGAGCGTATTTCTTTATATTGACTAATTAAACGATTAAATTCTAGTGATGACTCGGTATCTTGAAATACTATTGTATCAATAAAAACAGGGGCTAATGCATTCATCATTACGTTAACATTTTTAACTAATCGTTGAGTATTACTGTAATAGCTGAGGGTTAATGCTGTTAACATGACACAAATTAAGACTCCGCCCATCATTAATGCGATTTTATTAAACAAACCTTTTTGAATGTTTAATGGCTGCTCAATAGTGTAATACTCAGGCGGCTTTTTCATAAAATACCCCTTTCGATCTACTTCTCTACGGGTAATCCTTTCTCCGACCACTCTAACCATGAGCCATCGTAGTGAGACACTTTAAATCCAGCTTGCTTCATTAAAAAATACGTCAGCGTCGAGGCTTTTCCTTTATTACAATAAGTGACACTTTTACGACTTTTATCTAACGATGCAAAGATAGGATTCAACTGCTTAGGAGACTTTAATAAGCTCACTCCTGTTGCTGTCGTATTAAAAAATACGCTATTTTGAATACTCTTTGCCGTTGGAATATGACCGAATTTATCTGTCGCTGAACGCTCTCCTATAAATTCAGCTAAAGTACGGCTGTCGTACAATTGATATAAGTCGCTATAGGCTGCCACTTTAGCAACGGTTGTGCTGGCATAAACGGAAGAATTTAAAATAGGGAAATACTGAGATGGCTGCGGGATTGTCGCTATCTTCGTTAATAGATATTGCTCAGACCAAGCATTAATGCCGCCGTTAAGAATAGCAATATTTTTAATACCATATAGTTCTAATACCCAAAATAAACGTGCTGCATTTTTAAGATCACCTTGATCATAAATAATGATTTGTTGTGACGTTGTCACCCCTTTTTGTTGCAATAGTGGTGCTATTTTTTTTATACTTTTCACATAATAAGCATTGTTAATTGCAACATAGGTTAATGCGGTTGGAAAACTAATTGCCGTGTTGATATGCCCTTGCTTGTATTGTTCTTGACTGCGAGCATCAAAAATTATGATCGGCTGATTTTCATTGATTTTTTGCTGTAACTCGCTCCCTCCTATCACCCACTCATGCTGACGTTCATTCGCACACACCGAACTTAACCCACTAAAAAATAAAAATATAATACTGAATATGGTTATTCTATATTTATTCATGTTGGCTTCCTTGCTAATACGAAAACGTAATACCATTAATTCCATAACAGTATTTATTAAGCGTAGCAAAGAACCTCCAAAAAGCCCGACATAAAGTCAGGCTTAATATTTCTTTAGCTGATTATGTTAGGCAATCATTTAATGGGGCTTACCTAAAAATGTCCATGTTTCTAATACGGTATCAGGATTTAATGATACTGAATCAATACCTTGATCCATTAGCCAACGCGCAAAATCTTCATGATCAGAAGGTCCTTGACCACAAATACCAACGTATTTACCAGCTTTGTTAGCGGCTTTAATCGCTAACGATAACATTGCTTTGACGGCTTCATTACGTTCGTCAAATAGATGTGCAATATCACCAGTATCACGATCTAAGCCCAATGTTAGCTGGGTCATATCGTTAGAACCAATTGAAAAACCATCAAAATATTTAAGGAATTCTTCAGCTAAAATAGCATTTGAAGGTAACTCACACATCATCATAACTTTGAAGCCATTATCACCGCGACGCAGTTCAAATTTAGCTAATAAATCAATCACAGATGCAGCTTCACTAACTGTACGCACAAACGGGATCATAATTTCTACGTTTTTAAGTCCCATCTTGTTACGAACCCGTTTTATCGCTTCACATTCAAGAGCAAAACAATCTTGAAAATGCGGTGCTATATAACGTGATGCTCCACGGAAACCTAACATCGGGTTTTCTTCTGTTGGTTCATAGTTAATACCACCAACAAAGTTACGGTATTCGTTTGATTTAAAATCCGACATCCGTACTATCACTCGTTGAGGCCAAAACGCGGCCGCTAACGTTGAAATATTTTCAGTTAATTTTTCAATATAAAATTCAACCGGATTTGCATAACCTATAATTCGTTGATCAATTTCAGCTTTTATTTCAGCACATTGCTGGTCGTAATTTAACAATGCTTTCGGGTGAATACCTATCATCTTATTAATGATAAATTCTAATCGTGCCAGACCAACGCCTTCGTTAGGAATACAAGCAAAATCAAACGCACGATCAGGATTACCGACATTCATCATCACTTTTAGCGGTAATGTTGGCAATTGCTCAACTTCAGAGCGACGTACTTCAAATTCAAGAATGCCATCATACACATAACCCGTTTCACCTTGAGCACAAGATACAGTTACGTTTTGTCCATCTTGAAGTAATGACATTACATCACCACAACCGACCACTGCAGGAATACCTAATTCACGAGCAATAATTGCAGCATGACAAGTACGCCCACCACGATTAGTCACGATTGCTGCGGCTTTTTTCATCACCGGCTCCCAATCAGGATCGGTCATATCAGCCACCAGCACATCACCTTGCTGAACTTGATCCATCTGCGATAAATCAGACACAATCCGCACCGGACCACTGCCAATACGTTGTCCAATAGCACGCCCTTCAACCAAGATTTTACCTTGATCGTTAAGATGAAAACGTTCCATCACGTGAGCGTACAGTTTCAGGACGCGCTTGAACAATCAATAACTCGCCAGTATTACCATCTTTAGCCCATTCAATATCCATCGGACGACCATAGTGCTGTTCAATAATCAGTGCCTGCTTAGCCAGCTCCATGATCTCAGTATCAGCTAATGAGAACTGACTTTGTTCTGCAGCAGTGGTATCGGTAATTTCAACTTGAGTACCAAGATCTTTACCGTCGGCATACACCATTTTTATTAACTTTGAGCCAATAGTACGGCGAACAACTGATGGATGACCCGCGTTTAAAGTTGGTTTATGAACATAAAACTCATCAGGGTTTACAGCCCCCTGCACCACCATTTCGCCCAATCCCCATGACGATGTAATGAAAACGACTTGATCAAAACCAGATTCAGTATCAAGAGTAAACATAACCCCAGATGATGCTTTATCAGAGCGAACCATCCGCTGAATGCCGGCAGATAATGCTACACCTTCATGGTCAAATCCTTGATGAACTCGGTATGAGATTGCGCGATCATTAAACAATGAAGCAAACACATGTTTAGTCGCTTCAATAACTGCATCAATACCACGAACATTAAGGAATGTTTCTTGTTGTCCTGCAAATGAAGCATCAGGAAGATCTTCGGCTGTTGCTGATGAACGCACAGCAACAGACAACATCTCATCACCTTCACCAAGCTCTCGATAACAAGCACGAATATCAGCTTATACCTTGCAATGCAATTTGGATTACGGGCTGTCAATTACCCTTTTATTGCCGATGATATGTCAGCCTTAAAGCTGCCTAAAGCCATTGAACCTTATCGGTTTAAAACCTTTGGTCTTACAATAGATATTGAACGATTAGTGGCGATCAGAAATGAGCGTTTTGCTGATAGTGATTATGCCAGTTCAGAACAATGCCTGAATGAATTACAGCAAGTCGAAGCTATGTTTCGCCGCGAAGCTATTCCCTATTTAAACACTTCATCATTATCGGTTGAAGAAATATCAACACGCTTACTATCAATGAGTAGATTAAAAAGAAAAATTTTCTAATTCAATGGCATAAATAGAATGTTATTGGTGCAAAAAGATAAACGTGGTTATTTTTATCATGCTTTATTAGAATACTACTTTTGCACAAAGACTGTTGATACCATGAATAAGAAACCTGATCGTCAAACAGCGATGCGTTTGCTTCTAAGTGATGTTAAGCAAGCGTTTCCACTTTATGATCCTGAGACCTTTGTTTGTGGTCCTGACAACAAATGCATTGGCTGTCCTAAAAAATTATTAGAATTAGTCGATACCGAAGTCAGTTATTGGGAGCATGCGATTGAACGTGGCGTTATTCCGCAATTTGATGAAATTCGACAGTTTGGCAAACTCTGTAAAAACGTTCGTCGTGGCTTAATACGAAATAATATAATGACCTAATGTCGCCCGTGCTATAATCCGCGTTATTGTTCGTCGGCTATTACCCTAACACTAGGGAAAGCCGTTATTTGATTTATTTATCTGAGATTCTACATGCCTTTCTCTAAGCTTGGATTAAGCGACGCTATCGTTAAAGCAGTAACCGATATGGGTTACACCACTCCTACGCCGATTCAAGAAAAAGCCATTCCGGTGGCACTAACCGGCAAAAACCTGCTTGCTGCTGCGCAAACAGGTACTGGTAAAACGGCAAGTTTTGTACTTCCCATTCTACAAATGCTTGATGATGGTCAGCAAGTACGTGCTAAGCGTGTACGTGCATTGATTCTAGCGCCAACACGTGAGCTTGCAGTTCAGGTTGAAGCAAATATTGTTCAATACAGTAAACATACTAATTTAACCTCAATGGCAATGTATGGTGGTGTTGATTATGAACCACAAAAACGTCGCCTTATTGAAGGTGTTGATATTTTAGTAGCAACCCCTGGCCGTTTATTGGATATGTACACTAAACGTGCTATCCACTTTGATGCGATTGAAATCTTAGTACTAGATGAAGCTGACCGTATGTTAGATATGGGCTTTATTGAAGATATTAATAAGATTATTGAGCGTTTACCGCTTGATCGCCAAAACATGTTGTTCTCTGCAACGTTATCTGCACAAGTACGTTTACTGGCAAAAACTGCGGTACGCAACCCAGTAGAGATCAGTGTTGCTAAAGATGAAGCGTCACAGCCTAAAATTGATCAGTGCTTGATCACGGTTGATAAAGACATGAAGTCTTCTCTATTGAGCCATTTAATTAATGAGCAACAATGGGATCAAGCGTTAATCTTCATTGAAACCAAACACGGTGCAGCTAAGTTAGTAAGCCAGCTTGAAAAACGTGGTATTGCTGCAGAAGCTATTCACAGTGGCCGTAGCCAAGGCTCTCGTGCGCAAGTATTAGAAGATTTTAAAGCAGGTAAAGTTAAATACTTAATCGCGACTGGTGTTGCTGCGCGTGGTTTAGATATTGATGAGTTAACCCGCGTTGTTAACTATGATTTGCCTTTCCCACCTGAAGAGTATGTTCACCGTATCGGTCGTACAGGTCGTGCTGGCTCTAAAGGTGAAGCGATTTCATTTGTATCACGCGATAACTTTAAAAACTTATGCATGATTGAGCGCCTATTAGGTCACTTAATCGTTCGTAAAGAAATTGAAGGCTTTGTACCAACTAAAGAAGTGCCAATTTCTATTTTAAACTTCAAGCCTAAATATCAAAAACCTGAAGGCAATAATAATACTGATGGTAAGCCACGTCGTAATGATAAGCCACGTAGCAATTCACCAAGCGCTGAAAAACCAAAGCCAAAGAAGCCGAGAAACCGTAAGCCAATCACCGATCGTGATACTGGTATTCCTCGCGGCACACGCAAGCCTAAATCGGTGTAATTAATATAGCATCGCCATCTTAGTGCAACACATTAAGATGGCGATCGTCATTATTACAGCGAATTAGCAACCAATAATGGGCTCCAACGCGTCCAGCCTACTAACAATAATCCTGCACAACCAAGCCATACCACGGTTGCTAACGATAGCGTTGCCGTTAAATTATGGTAATAACTTAATATATACACCGCGACTAAATACCCTGCATACGGCACTAACGAACACAATCCAAACAAGGCCGTCATACGAAGATCTTCCATACTACGCTCTAAACCAACAATATAATGAGCAATTAATGCAAATGTTGGAAACAAAGGCACTAACCCTGCAATATAAAAGCTCTTACTTTTCGATAGCAATGCAATTAATAATACTGCTGCTGCACCTAATAAACATTTAAAAAATAATGTTGCCATTCCCTAGTCTCAATTATTACCTTTGCTATCATAATAATTAAAAGTAAAAAAAAGCGATACCACTAATTTTTCAATAACATAAAACTAAAATATTAGCTCTTAGCAAAGAGAATATTAGGCGCATCAATGGCGATTAAACCTTCACTGTTATGCTTGGCTGTTGTTGATTTACTATAAATTGTCACCTCTTGATTGTGACTGATTTGTTTAAATTCTAAATCACAAAAGACAGCGGCTGATTGGCTATTTTTAGCAGTCGGTTTATATTCTACTTGTAAACACTTCCATCCTGACAAGTAAGCGCAATCTAACAGCCACTCCAAAAATGCATGCTCAACCCGTTTTGATTGAATGCGACAACTGAACATCAAATCAATTACGCGCTGTTGCTGAATATCTATAATACAGACACCGACCGTACCATAATCACCAAATTTATCTTTTGCCGTTAAAAACAATGTCGCAACCAAAGGATCGTTAATCAATTCAGTTAACCTGTTGCGATCATAGCGTGTTGCTGAAAAATTCATTTGATTTGTGCGTTGTACTAATTCATGTACACGATCAATATTTGAAAGTTGCGCCACACCAACCGACAATTCAATACGAGATGCTTTAATAAAATCAATATATTGACCATCAAAACCACGGCTATGTGTTGTTCGTTGTTGTTGGGCGACATAGAAAGAACGTCTTAATGCAGATTCTGCTGATGTTTGAGGATTAAATGCAACTAAATGGGTTAATTTAAGGTAGTCATTGTCTTTAAATATACGCACTTGAGGATGGATTGTGTTAACTTCGTTTCTCTCAAAAGCCGAATCATCAATAAAGGCTATAGTGTCGATGGCAACATTAAAGTTTTCAGCTATTCGTTGAATTGATTGGCTTTTTGGCTGCCAGTTAATTTCAGGGAAAATAAAATACTCTGCAATGCCTAAAGCGTTAAGGTGTGCCCACGTTCGATGATGATCATTCTTACTCGCAATCGAATTTACAATACCACGATCATCTAAGGTTTTTATAATCTCAACCACGCCGGAACGTAATTGCACACCGGCTTCTCCATCTTCAACTAATATGCCATTCCACAATGTATTATCTAAATCCCATACCAAGACTTTAACGCTGTTATTTGTAGTTGTTGTTGGTAAGTGATTATGGTCATCAAGCTGAGGTAACTGCTGAATAAACCCAATAAATCCAAATACCATCGTCAGTGCTGTCGCTTGATCGTTTTCATCACGGTTAGGAATAAGATTAATAAAGTGCATTGTTTGAAAATCAATATGAGGAGCGATATCAATAAAGGGGATCTGTATTTGGTGATACCCCGCTGGTTGTTGTAATCGATATTGAAATGGGGTTTGATTCAATTTACCCGTGGTTGCTCGAATTACGATACTCAAATCGATTGCTTGTGAGCAATATACCTCAATCATAAACGCATCAAATAATGGACTGGGATTGATTGTTTGACTAAGATAATTTTTATAACGAGTAGCCATTCGCGCCACAATGCCCCGCCGCCCTGCAATTGATAATCCATCTAACCATTGCCCACGTTGAGCTACTGACTCGACTATTGCGGCTTTGTTATCAATATTCTTCGCTTGCTCTGGTGCTATAACACCGATATAAGAAGTCGACATTAATGCGCCCCACTGCTTAAAATCCACTTGTACAACGGGTAATGAACGCTGTGAAATATGCAAGGGAACAATGCCATTAATAAACCGCCGGCAATGACCATCTCGCCGAGGTTGGTAAAGCTCACAGGTTTTATAACATTCAGGCATGGCACATTCAGTACAATGCTCTTCCCACTGTAAAACAGAATACTTCACGCACTGTTCAATGATGCTTTGCCCTGAAATAAAAGCCTGTTGCACTTCATCTGGTAAACAAATCGCTTGCTGTAAATCTTGATAAGAAAGCACTTCTAATTGATACATAACAATCACCTAATGTTTATAGACATCAGGAAATGCCAGTTTAGGATCAACAAATGTATATTCTTTTTCAACTAATATAGGTAATAATTTTTCAAGTAATAACTGCACCTTACTACTATTATCATGCATAAGAACAATATCATGAGGTTGAATATCACGGGCTAAACGCGCCAGCATTTGATCAACGGATTGATGCGAATATTGTCCCCATTCACCAGATTCAATTGACCATAGAATAGCCTGCATATGATTACATTGAATGGCTGACCAAGCAGATAGTGATAATTTGCCCTGTGGCGGGCGAAATAGTGTCGGGGTTGCAGCAATAAAGGGCTTTAGAATTGTCTGACAGTGTTTTATATCCTTTGCATAAGCCTTAAAGCCTATTTCATCAGCCGTTTTATGCGCAAAAGAATGATTACCTAGATAATGGCCATCAGCAACTATACGTTGAACAATATTTGGATATCTTTGCGCTTGTTTGCCTAATATAAAAAAACCGCTTTGATATCATATTCTGCAAGTAAATCTAATATTTGAGGGGTAAGATTAACATCTGGACCATCGTCAAACGTTAATAAAATACCTTTATGAGTGGTTTTATAGGTTACGATCCACGCAGGAATAACACTTTTTATGACTGATTTTAGTGTCGCCACGTATACCATCCCTTGTCTATTGCTATTTATTAGGTATAGGCAGCCACAACACTAAAGTCAATCAACTATTAACTCATTACAAACAATAACGAACTCGCAATAATAGGTATATTAATAAATACCAACAACAACTTGATATACTACCAAAACAACAAACATTAATACTGTTGAGTAATAAAACGACTAACAATAAGCTGTTTTACTGTAATAATTACCGCTTATTCTTTAATTTATTGGTTAAATAACCGCGATTACTATATTTAACGATCACCAAAACCCACAATCCTTATGGCTATTGCGGTATATTCATCTAGTTATAAAAAACAGTCTCTAATTAGGATACAAATAAAAATACCGCCCTATATCAGGTCGGTATTTTTTAGCAGATTCAATTAGTTAATGTATCTGAGGCGCTATCACATCTTAAAATACTTTGAAGGTTCTGGTAAAACTGGTGGTGTGCTATCCATATAGGTTAAAAAGTGCATCCACACATCATGGGTTCTTTCTTTGGTGAGTTGTGTTTTACAGTCCAATGCCATTACATTACGAATAGTTCCATCACGCCATTGAGTATAAACCGCATTACACTGCGCTTTCATATACACTTGCCAATCTTTTTGTGCTTGCTCTATCGCTTTCACCAACGCAGGATCATCTTTATTATGTTCAACGCTGGCGGTCAGATATTTGGATAACTCTTCTTGTGCAGAGGTTAATGTCAATGCTGCACAATCATTAATGTCCAGTGTATTACGCGGATTATCACAATCTAATGCTTTCTTTGCTGCAAGTGCTGGCAATGACACACAAACGAATATAATTAGCAGGTACTTTTTCATTGATAGGCCTCATTTAAATATAAGCGACATGTAATAACAAAGCGATTAACTGTATTATAGCTATGTAAACTCACTCTATCCAAAAGCATATCTAGCAGCCTCCCCTCTGGCGTAATTATCGATTAACTAATACAACCGCAATCAACACCAAACAGGCTTAATATAAAATACATTTAACAACAACATGCTCAATAATGAAGCCTAAACATAATGCTCTGTGATTAATGTGTAAAGTTATGGCTGTCCTTTATTTTTTGATTATTTTTTTCAATTTATATAATCATCAAAAACTTCACCGTCTTTATGATGAAGTTTTGATATTTAACATTAATACAATGTATTTATTAACTAATTAGATAATAAAGCAAATTTTGGATTGGATACGATTTCCTTTATCAACTCTTGAGTCGTTGGTCCAAATGCATTCGCAACATTTTCACAAGCACCAGCAGCAGACCAACTAGTATCAAATTCATGTTTAACGCTTATCGGGTAATTAACACCATTATCAGAGCTGACTTTAGCCGATATTTCCCAATTAGCAGGCGTTATTGAACTAAAAGAAACACTCTCTAAGTTTACTGATACTTTTCTTGATGTAGCATCGTATTTTTGAGCTACAATCAATTCTTCTAAAAACGCATCTTTTACGTATTCAGGAATGCTTTTCCCTGGATAAACAATAATATCGCCATTTAAACGACACATTAAAGAAATATCTTTGGCAATATTCACATTACCAACAGATAAATTACCTTTGTCAGCTAATGCTGTTTGCATCGTAGCTATATTTGATGATGATGCCTTATAAGGTATAGCATTTGTTGTCTCACACCCTGACAAAAATAATAAAACTGAAATTACAAATGACACTTTAATTAATATTTTATTAATAATTCTCATGTAGTCACATTCCCTATAATAATTGATTGAATATCCAAAAAAGAATACAACATGAAAAAATAAACAAAATACTAACAACGTAAAACCTAAACTAATATCGCATTAATATTAAAGATTAATCATGTTATTTACATTAAACTTCCACATAATACCAAGGAAATTTGGCGACCTAATATTGAGAGCTTAAATAAAGTATTTAAAAATATATCTCACCAACCACAAATTATTTTATTATTAAAATTACAGCTTATTATTTAATATTCTTCGTTAAATCCACTCTTTTATCCTTTTCCAGGATCGCCAATATCGACATATTTTGGCAATCATTGCGATATTTGTTATATATAGTGTGCTGATGCAACTGCTGACAAGCACCAAGTAACCGCTTCTTCATTCGCTGATGTACAACGCTAACATTTTAGCGCATTGCGCCAATACTCGGCAAAGTGACAACGCCGAATGAAGTATTGAAGATGAATAATGAACACATGTTACCCACTGATGATCACAAGCGATACTTAGCTCAACAGGCTAAAGCCATTACATGGCTATTATCTGATGAATCATCTTTCATCACTGGACATGTTTTATCAGTAGATGGTGGTTTTCAAGCTAAATAAAGTGAAGTACAAGGATGCAATTATAAAACGCCGCATTAAAGTGTAAGCAACACTACCACCAAACCTTAACCATACCACCGTAAACACGAAACCCAACGGTGGTATGAAAAATGCCAAGCGTTGGGGATCACTCTTAAACCGTTTGTTGAACGAAGCCGCTCGGGCTTGTCCAACACTTGAATAGGTGTCGGCTGCGCGATACATATCCTTATCTATTATATTTCTAAATCTACTTGTTTATTGGCTTATCACCACTGTGCTCTTTATATAAATACGATAATAACCAATAGCACTACTTATTATAAATAAAATGTCTATTAACACTGCTACTGGCGAGCCAACAATGATGTCATGAGCTCCCCAAACTACTGCCCCAAAAACCATTAGCCAGCGCATAAGTTTATCGTTATGCATGAATGAGGCTTTAGTATGGAATAACGAAGCAATACAACTTAGTACACTAGTGATGCCATTGAACGTTAAAATAGTGCCTAATACTGTCACAAAATAAAACAACCATTTCATTCTTGGATCCGATATAAAGATCCCTGCAAAATAACGAGATGCACCAATCACAAGTAAGCATGCAGCGGTCCACTCTTCTAGTAAGGCAAAATGGGCAGCAATTAATAACGCTGAAATACTTAGAGCTAATAAAAGTGTCTTACGATTTGTAAATTGAAATGATGCGATATCGAATAAAGCAGCTAAACCTACCAATATCTGAGAAATAATAAAAAAGGACATAAGTCCTCCATCAACAAATAGAAAATTTAATGGGTAAAATTAAGATAATGCACTCAAAGTAATCCTGATTTCTTGAGTTATCTTTTTAAAAGACTATTTATTGGGGAGATATATTGCTACAGCTTGAACTTGAGGAAGATAATTGAAATAAATTGAGGATATTTGACTGACTAATGAACTCATAGTAAAACTCCCCATAGCTGTGGTGATAAATTATTAGGGGTAATTCTATATGTTAAGATTAAAAAAACAAACCTATAATTACCTTTTGTTACGGTTAACCGTTAACATCTTGGAAATATAACACTACCAA
>NZ_MSCC01000001.1:1041116-1045380 GCF_002954455.1 Photobacterium aquimaris | reverse complement strand
TTTGTTATGCCCCATTGCATTGGTAGATATTTGGCTGCCAAATTTGCATTAGTATTTCTGGGTTTTCGATAGTTGTAAAACCATATTGAGCATATAAGCCGTGAGCATCTTTTGTTGCCAACATTAAGCGCCTTAAACCACAAATATCTTGGTGCTCTACTATTGTTGATATTAGCCATTTACTTAAACCTAGACCACGATGTGACTCTAAAATAAACACATCTGCTAGATAAGCAAAAGTTGCCCTATCAGTAATTAGTCGAGCAAAACCAACCTGCTTTCCTGTTTGCTCAAATACACCGAAGCAGAATGAATTTTTTATCGCTTTTTTTAAGATTTCTTCGGGAATACCTTTTGCCCAATAACTCTCAGATATAAAAGAGAAAATTATGTCTAAATCCATATCTTCAGTATTGGCACTAATGCTAAATCCTTGCATCATATCTCCTTAATTTGGGCATAACGCTACAATAAGCGGTGAAAAATGGACGGCTAAAATTGAGCGCAGCGAATAGCCGACCGTTTAGAATCCGATTAATTGTTTTGTTGAACGAAGCCGCTGCGCGGCAGAGTAAAGCAGACAGCGATTAAGCTACCTTTAATACTCCTTTTAATGGAGTATTTATGATGAATAACGAACAACAACAACAACGTTCAGATTATCTTTATGAACAACACCTTACCCACATAACTATACAAGGTAAGCGTCCAGCTACTATTGATGATTATAGTCGTACACTTGGACGCATTACTCACCATTGAATAAATCATAATGGTTTGCGAAAGTTATGAGTGTCCTAAGTTTTAGGATGCTAATTTAGTAGTGGTAACGACAAGAAATTATCGTTAACGCTTGATCATCGACCACATAAACTAGCCTATTAGTATCATCAATGCGACGAGACCAAAAACCAGATAAGTTTTCTTTTAACTGCTCTGGTTTACCGATGCCCTCAAATGGAGAGCGCTTAACATCATTAATGAGTTTGTTGATGCGCTTGAGTGTTTTCTTATCTTGTGTTTGCCAATACAGGTAGTCATCCCAAGCATCATCAGTCCACGACAGTAAACGTTGACTACTACTCATCAATTAACTCTCGTGCTGTTATTTTACCGGCACGATATTGTGCAATCGAACGGTTTAAGTGTTCAGCATTTTGAGGAGAGCGTAGTAAATGAACTGTTTCCATAAGGCTATTGTAGTAGTCTAAAGACATAACCACAGCATCTTCAGAATCACGGCGTGTAATAACTGTTGTATCTGCGTCATTGACTACACCGTCTAAAACAGCTTTAAGACTATTTCTAGCTTCAGTAAAAGATACGATTCTCATAAGAACCTCTACATGTACGTTAAATAGAACAAGTATAGTCTTCACCAATATACTTGTACAGTAAATTGAACATGTAATACTGAACCCAATAGATAAAAAATATTAGTGGGATAGCGTTAAAATTGATCGCAGTGGATTACGAAAGTTATGGGTGTCCTATGTTTTATGCCCCTTCGGATAGGTGTCGGCTGCGCGACACATATCCTTATTTGTTAAATGTAATTTACGCCATACCTACGTATCCTGGTGTTGATTGAATACGATGACACCAATTTTGAATTGCTGGATATTGAGTTAAATCGAAACCACCTTCATCTGCAACATGGCTATAAGCATAAAGAGAAATATCAGCAATTGTCATTTCATCACCAACTAAATACTTAGTTTTACTCAATTGGCTTTCCATTAATTGTAGAGCTTTATGGCCACCCTCTTGAAGTGAATCATATTCAGCTTCTCTTTCTTTTGGCATACCTAAATATTTTTGAATAAAACGAGCTACAGCAATGAATGGCTCATGACTATATTGTTCGAAGAATAACCATTCATATACCTTTGCTTTCAAGTACCTATCTTTTGGTAGAAATGCTGTATTTTCAGAAAAGTACCCTAAAATTGCATTTGATTCACACAGATAACGTCCATCATCTAATTCAACCGCAGGAATTTTTCCATTCGGGTATTTAGATAGAAATTCAGTTATTTTTGTTTCACCATCTAAAATATTCACATGAATCCACTCATGCTTAATATTTAAAAACGATAGTAACATCTTAACTTTCAAACAGTTTCCTGATTGTAGGTCACCATATACTTTCATTTACGCCCTCCTTGACGATTACATTTAACGCCTGCATAACACGTTTGCTACGATACAGACTTAGCTGAATTTTACTGCATTAATCACTGAAATTAAAGACAAACTGACAACGCCGAGTATAGCAAATCGTGTTGATGCATTTGTTGAACGAAGCCGCTGCGCGGCAGAGTAAAGCAGACAGCGATTAAGCTACCTTTAATACTCCTTTTAATGGAGTATTTATGATGAATAACGAACAACAACAACGTTCAGATTATCTTTATGAACAACATGTTACCCACCTAACCTTGCAAGGTAAACGTCCAGCCACGATTGATGGTTATAGTCGTGCACTTCGTCGCATTACTCACCATTTAGATAAATCACCCGATACGTTAACCACTAATGATCTCAAGCGATACTTTGCTCAACTGATTAAAACCCATTCATGGAGCACCGTCAGAATTGATCGTAATGGATTACAGTTTTTCTTTAAGCATGTACTTCAACGTGATTGGGAATGGCTTAATATTGTTAAGCCACCACAAGTTAAAACATTGCCTGATATTTTAACGCCAGCAGAAGTTAGCCATTTAATAAATTCAACCAAGCAACTACGTTACCAAGTCTTTTTTCTGACCTTATATAGTCTTGGGTTGCGATTAGGGGAAGGATTAGATCTCGCTGTTGGCGATATTGATAGTCATCGAATGTTAGTCCATATTCGAAATGGTAAAGGTGGTAAAGATAGATTTATCCCTATTCCAAGACGAACATTGTATGCTCTGCGTTATTACTGGCAAACCCACAAAAACAGCCGCTATCTTTTCCCATCACAGTTTAATGTTAACCATACCGTGATGGATCGTGGTGGTATTCAAAAAGCCATGAAAGCGGTAATTAAAAGCTGTGGGATCAATAAATCAATCAGCCCACATAATTTACGCCATAGCTATGCAACTCACTTATTAGAACAAGGCCTCGATTTACGCTCAGTTCAACATTTATTAGGTCATAACAGTTTAAATACTACCGCTAAATATACTCATCTTACCGATCTCTCCCGTAAAAATACCTCAACGACCATTAACCAACTTGCTAATGATTTAACACTATCATGGGATCTCAAACTATGACTTTTCAATCATTATTGGGTGACTATTTCGGTGAGTTTTGTACTGCCTATTCAAGCAATATTAATCACGATATCCGCTATGCCATGAAAGCAATGTTGACTTGTCATACGGAACAACAAGGACATAGTCACTGGCAATGTTCACACTGTGAACATCAGGTTAATCATCCAATGTCATGCGGACACCGTCATTGTACGCAATGCCAGCACCGAACCACATCAGATTGGTTAAACAAGCAACAACAAAAACTGTTACCGATTGATTATTTTATGGTGACGTTTACGCTACCAGCAGAACTTCGATATCTCGCAAAACGACACCCTAAATTGTTGTACCAAGCCATGTTTACCGTCACTGCCAGTATTGTAAAAAGCTTTGCTAATAATGATAAACGTCTTGGTAATAAAATAGGTTTTACTTTTGTTTTACATACTCATAATCGTCGTCGAGACTTACATCCTCACATTCATATGGTGATCACTGGCGGTGGCTTTGATGACAAGAAACGACAATGGAAACAGTGTAAAAACAAGTACCTATTTAATGCTTTTGCGTTAGCGAAAGTATGGCGAGCTAGATTGCTGGAATATATCACCAGCGTACTCAAGCTCTCCTTACCTGACAAATTATCAAATAAATGGGTAGTAGATTGCCGCCATGTTGGTCATGGAAAACCCGCTTTATTGTATTTATCAACGTATCTTTATCGTGGGATCATCGCAGATAAAGACATTCTTTATCTCGATAATCATCAGGTGACATTTCGATATAAAGATAACCAAACAAAGACAATGAAAACGCGAACTTTGCCTGTATTACAGTTTCTATGGCTGATATTGCAACATGTATTACCAAAAGGGTTAAGGCGAGTTCGTGATTATGGTTTATTACGAGGACATGAAAAGAAACAACTTCAACTGATCCAATATGCCTTTATGTTAGCAGGGCAACTAACGTTGCCCCCACAACAAAAAGTTGTCCGTTTAACGGCACAA
>NZ_MSCC01000001.1:948822-1040630 GCF_002954455.1 Photobacterium aquimaris | reverse complement strand
TCTGTTATACCTGTACTACCCTTTGAGTATAATGCTCAAAAGCAACAACTTTATCGTAACCTTCAGATATATAAAGAGACTTAGCCTCTATATTATCAACAGAAGTAGCTAGTTTCACGGTTAGAGCCCCCGTTTCAATAGCAAACTGTTTTACGCGTTGAAGAAGTGACCGAGCAACACCTTGTTTTCGTGCTGATTCATTAACAAACAAATCATTGAGATACCACATTCGCTGCATTGAAACTGATGAAAAAGAAGGATAAAGTTGAACAAAACCCAACGGCTTATCCTCACTCGAATAAGCAATAAAAATTACCGAATCAGCACTATTTAATCGTTCCAGTATAAACTGTTGAGATTCAACTAAATTCTCACGTTGTCCGTAAAACTGTCGATAAGTATCGAATAAATCCGAAATGTCATCTAACTCACTAATTTTACATTCTATTATTTTCATTGAAATCTCCCTATTTCAGAAAAAGGTATAACAACTTATTATATTAACAACTTGCCCGAATTTGTTCTTTGAACCTGCGCCCGTATTTCATTCGTCATTATACAAAAAACATTATTACATTTTTTGCCCGATAGAAGTCACAAAATCGGGCATCTGCCTTTTAGTTGCTACTTTTTTAACTAATACTAATTGCTGTATGTATTAGCAGTATAAAAGGTGCAATATGGCTTCTCTCTTTCTAACTTATATAAAAGAATACATGTATCAAAAAAACTACGCTAAACGTACCGTTGAAAGTTACTTATATTGGATAAAAAACTATATTTTATTCCATAATAAAAAACATCCTGATAAATTAGGCAATGATGATGTTGAACAATTTCTGTCTTATTTAGCCAATCAAAGAAATGTTGCAGCAAAAACACAAGCTACAGCCCTTAATGCACTTATATTTTTATATTTACATATTATTAAAAGACCATTATCTCAAAAACTCAGGTTTTCTCGTGCTAAATATTCCCGAAAATTACCCGTCGTTTTAACACAGAAAGAAATAGCTTATCTTTTTCAGTTTATTGACCCCCACTATAAACTACCAATTCAGCTTATGTATGGTAGTGGTCTTCGTATTAGTGAGTTACTTTATCTTAGAATAAAAGATATTGACTATGATTATCAGTCAATAATGATTTGGTTATCAAAAGGAAATAAAAATCGTCGTGTAACATTAGCACCTGAATTAATTCCAGCATTAAAAGCACAACAACAAATAGTTCATAATTACTTTAAACAAGATATTTTAAATAAACAATTTTGTGGCGTATGGTTACCTCATGCTTTAAATATAAAATATCCTTCAGCATCAAAAGATTTTCTTTGGCAATTCTTATTCCCTTCTTATAAATTATCAGAAGATCCTGCAACAAAAGAAATTAGACGTCATCATATAGATGAAACGACAATTAGACGTTGTTTAAAAAATGCAGCTAAAAAATCAAATATTAAAAAAAACATTTCATGCCACACATTACGGCACTCTTTTGCTACTCATTTACTTGAATCTGGTGCAGATATTCGTACCGTTCAAGAGCAACTAGGGCATAGTGATCTTAAAACAACACAAATCTATACACACGTTTTAAATCACGGAGCTAATGGTGTAAGAAGTCCATTATCAAACATATTAAATAAATAATAATTAATAACGATTCAACACGCTATAAATAGATTCCCTATCGCGTTCGTAACCTCACTGTAGGGAATGACGGGTTGTTGTGTTGTGGCTTTAATATAACAACATCCGCTGTTCCTAAACCCTCGTCCCTAATAACCTATTTCCTATAACCTTTCTCCCATAAAAAAGCCGACAATGAAGTCGGCTTTAAATAATAATCTCTTTGCTATTAATTAAGCGTTAGCTTGTACCGTTTGAGCAGCAACTGAGCCTTCTTCTGGGCGCTTTAAGAATGCGTACATCACACCTGTTACTACCGTACCCGCAGCAATAGCGACTAAGTAAAGTAACGCTGGTGAAATTGCGTTTGGAATCAGCAGAACAAACAAGCCGCCGTGGGGAGCCATTAGTTTAGCGCCAAACAACATTGATAATGCACCTGTTAATGCACCACCAGCCATACAGCTTGGAATAACACGCATTGGATCGCGCGCTGCAAATGGAATCGCACCTTCAGAGATGAAGCACATACCTAATACAAACGAAGCTTTACCTGCTTCATTTTCACTGGTTGAGAACTTACGTTTTGCAAGGAATGTCGCTAAACCCATACCCATTGCTGGCACCATACCTGCTGCCATTACCGCTGCCATTGGCGCGTAGGTTTGTGAGGCCAGTAAGCCAACACCAAAGGTATAAGCGGCTTTGTTTACAGGGCCACCGAGGTCGAAACACATCATACAACCAAGGATAATACCGAGTAATACTGCGTTAGCTGAACCCATATTGTTGAGGAAAGTTGTTAGGCCTGCCATTGCCGCTGATACTGGACCACCAACAACGTAAATCATTACCAAGCCAGTAATTAAGCTGGCTAATAATGGCACAATCAAAATCGGTTTTAGCGCTTCCATAGATTGTGGCAGTTTGATTTTTTCTACCAACAATTTAGCACTGTAACCTGCTAGGAAACCAGCAACGATACCGCCTAAGAAACCAGCGCCTGTGGTGCTTGCTAACATACCGCCAATTAAACCCGGTGCTAAACCTGGACGATCGGCAATTGAAAATGCGATGAAACCAGCCAATACTGGCACCATTAACGCAAATGCTGAGCCACCACCGATAGTCATTAATGCTGCGGCTAATGTGCCTTCTTGTTTAAAGGCTTCGATACCAAACACAAACGATAAAGCAATCGACAAACCACCAGCCACCACTAATGGCAACATGTAAGATACACCCGTCATTAGGTGCTTATACGGCCCTGCTTTTTCAGCTTTAGTGTCAGCCGTTTGTGCATTGGTATTGCCAGCGTGTTGATATACTGTAGCGGTTGCAAAGGCTTTTTCTAGCTCTGGTTTAGTTTTCTTAAGTGCTAACCCTGTGCTGGTTTTATACAGCTTTTTACCATTAAATCGGGCTAAATCTACTTCAATGTCAGCGGCGATAATCACTAAATCTGCCGCTGCAATTTCAGCATCTGTTAATTGGTTTTTAGCACCCACAGATCCACGGGTTTCTACTTTGATCTCATAGCCTTGGCGTTGACCTTCTTCTGTCAACGCTTCTGCTGCCATAAAGGTGTGTGCAACGCCTGTTGGACAAGCAGTAATAGCGACAATTTTCTTAACCGCACTATCGGCTTCATTAGTAACAGTTTGAGTGTCAGATGCTGTTAATAGCTGTGCTTGCTCCACTGCCACGGTTAACCATGTTTTAGGATCTTCAAAACAGGCAGTGATGTCGGCTTGATAAACTTTTTTACCCACAAAACGGGAATTATCAATCGCTTTACCTGCTGCGATAATGATCACTCCAGCATCATCAATTTGCTGTTGGGTCAACGTTTGGGTGGTATTAAGTGTAGTCTGGCACTCTACATTGGCTTGCCATTGTAATTCTGCGGCGGCTTTTTCTAATAAACCCGCAGCAATGATGGTGGTTGCAATGCCGCTAGGACAAGCTGTTACTAATGCTATTTTCATATTTACACCTTGATCAATATTGCTTAGCGTTATTGTTATTATGTCGCTAAGCTAATATGCGATTATGTTATTGCGTTAAAATAACGTGCTGAACGATGGTATTTACTTGCTCAATATCATCAACACCTACCCCAACTTGAGTAACAGCGACGGCTGATAACGCTGTGGCAAATTGCAGCGATTGAGTTTTTGACCATTGATTGATCTCTCCCCAACACAAGCCTGCAACAAGGGTATCGCCAGCACCGACAGTACTTACCACGTCCATTTTTGGTGGTTGAGCATGTAACCAGCCTTGATCGTTAAGCCACATCACCCCTTTAGCACCCAGTGACACCACCACATTAGTGATACCTTTAGCGGCGATGGTTTCTGCAACCGACATACATTGTTGCGGAGTTTCTAATGCTTGACCTGCCCATTCAGCAAGTTCTTCATCATTAGGTTTAACTAACCACGGATGAGCATCTAAGCCAGTAGCCAAGGCTAATTTACTGCTATCAAACAATACTTTCTTACCTAATTGATGCAGTTTTTCCAACCAATTCGCGCACATATCAGCACTGACACCTTGTGGTAAGCTGCCTGCTATCACGAACACATCATGGGTTGTGGCTAGTTCAAACAGTGTTTTTTCAAACGCTAAAATATTGGCAGCGGTAACAGCAACACCGGGAAAGTTAATGTCACTGACTTGGCCATTTTTTTCGACTAATTTGACGTTAATACGGTTTGCGCCTGCTACACGAACAAATTTGTCGGTTGCGCCCATGGCTTTAAATAACTGGCAAAAAGATTCTTGGTTATCAGCGCCTAATAATCCGGTAACAGTAACATCAGCCCCTAACTCAGCCAGCACCTTCGCAACGTTGACTCCTTTACCAGCAGGATGGAGACTACCTTGTTCGACAACACTGACACTGCCTAATGATAGTGATTGCAAACTGCCAGTAAGATCGAGTGCAGGATTTAAGGTTACGGTGACGACTTTAGGTTTTACAATTTGTTGCATAGTAGTTGCCTCTAAATCTATAGTTGAAATTGTTATGCTGGCAGTGTTTATAATTTTTCACCTAAGCCGTCAGCAATCGCTTGACCAATTGCCGTTAACGCCGCTTCAGCATCACTTCCCTGTGCGGTAAATTGCAGTTCATTACCGCATTTCACACCCAGACCAATCACTTTCATTAAACTTTTTGCGTTGACAGGCTTACTGCTGCTAGTCAGGTTAACCACTTGAATATCGGCATCGAATTTTTTCGTAGTATTGACTAACATTGCGCCTGGACGGGCATGTAAACCATGCGGGTTACGGATGGTAAATGTGGCTTGATTGCCCTCTAACGTCACTTGAGTTAATGCAGTTACCATCTCTTGTGCTGATGATGCTAACCATTGGCTAATTTTGCCTTGATAAATCAAATTAGTAAGGTGTTCGAGATTGGCTTTATGGGCATTATTATTCGCCGCAATCATGATCATACCCGCAACAGGATAACCAAGCTCTTCAAAAGGTGTTTGCGGCGTAACCACTGAAATTGCAGTCCGCTTAACCTGCTTATTGCTTTTCACTAACCACAAGCCTTGACCTAAATAGCTCGCACCTTGATCAATTGCATCAGTCACCGTGGCTGTTTCTGCAAAGCCTTGGTATTTAATTAACCCAGCCGCTACCGCTGTCAGTTGTAATAAATCCTGCGCCGGAAATTGTTTTAAAATAAGTTCAGGATTGCATTCTGCTTCTTGCTGCTCATCACCATTTAGTAATGCAATGATTGCTTGCTCTGATTCACAATGACGAAGCTTATCTTCAATACCATCAGCGGATAATACTTTGGTTAATTGCTTTAAAATGCCCAAATGCTCGTCTGATTTAGCAGCAATACCAATGGCGATATAAGCCGTTTGATCATCACCCCATGGCACACCTTGTGGAAAATGGTGAATTTTAACACCAGTGTGATTAACTAAATCTCTGGTTTCTGTCGTGCCGTGAGGAATGGCGATACCGTTGCCAAGGTAAGTTGAATTTTGTTGTTCACGAGCAAGCATACCGTTGACATACCCTGTCTGAACTAACCCTGTCGCTTCAAGATCAGCTGCCAACGCTTTGATTGCATCTTGTTTGGTGGATGCAATTTGCTGCATCGTAATATCATTTTTAGACAGTGATAACATTTAACTCTCCGCTTTAATGCTCTGTGAAATCATCGTTATTGATTAACACTATCGGTTAACCCTATCAACGTATTACTAATATTTTATGGTCTATATTAGCAATAAGCTGAATCGTTTCAGCATTATGTAAAATAAAAATGCCATGCGTTGCACAACATTCCAGTTACTCGATAGATACACTTTTAACTTACTGCTGAAACCTTTCAGCTTGCATACTGAATCGTTTCAGCTAGAATTGCAAACATGTAAAGCATACGCTCTATCAATATATGATCAAGTGCACAAAATTAGCTTTACCCAAATACCTACAAGTCTCATTAACAATGGATAACGACTATGACACTGGATGAAATTGCAAAACTCGCAGGGGTTTCTCGTACAACTGCAAGTTACGTTATTAATGGTAAAGCAAAACAATATCGTATTAGTGAAAAAACCCAACTAAAAGTAATGGCTGTTGTTGAAGAGCATAACTATCGCCCAGATCATGCAGCAACATCATTACGTATCGGTAACAGTTATTCTTTAGGGCTGATTATTCCTGATTTAGAAAACAGCAGTTACGCAAAAATAGCCAAACTACTTGAACGTAATGCACGAAAAGCGGGCTATCAAATGATCATCTCTTGCTCTGATGATGATCCAGACACTGAAATGAAAGTCGCTGATATTTTATTAAGCCGTCGCACTGATGCACTGATTGTTGCGAGTGCGCTTGCCGCTGATCACCCTTTTTATCGTCAAGTTCAAGCCAATGGGGTTCCTGTTATTGCCATTGACCGCGCTCTAGATGATGAGTTTTTTGTATCAGTGATCAGTGAAGATTTAGAAGGCGCTTTTCAACTCACTCAATCGTTATTAGAAAAACCAATTAACAGCATTGGTCTAGTGGGCGCGGTTGCCGAGCTTGGCGTATCAAAAGAACGTCAGCAGGGTTTTATGGCTGCAATTGAGCGTCATCAACAGCCTATCACATCACTAATTGGCTATGGTGAGCATTTTAGCCAACAACATGGCCAACAGATTGTGCAGCAATGGCTTGATGACAACTGTTTTCCCGACGCTATTTTAGCAACATCTTATACTTTATTTGAAGGTGTACTTGATTGCCTACTCAAACACCCACAGGCCATGAGTAACACTTACTTAGCCACTTTTGGTGATAATCGCTTATTGGATTTTTTACCCAATAAGATACAGTCATTACCACAGCAATACGAACTGATTGCTGAACATGCATTAGCACTGGCACTAAACGCAATCAAAGGCATTTATGAACCAAATATTGAAGTGATCCCGCGTCAAGTCATTCAGCGTTAATAGTATTACCATTATTCTATTGCGGAATAATAGCTATAATGGAAAAATAGCTAGTTATTGATGTTTATCTTCTTTTTTATTAAATCGCTATAGGCTACGCCATGTATTTACGTCTTAAAGCATTGTTAATATCACATGCACAATTTTCTCATGCTTTACGGGTAACGTTAGCGATAGCTTTTACACTCGCCTTCTATGCCGTGGTGCATGTTCCGCATTCAATGTGGGGACCTGTTACTGTCGTGGTTGTTATGATGCAACCTTATGCTGGCGCTATTGTATATAAAGGTTTTCAACGTATAGGCGGCACATTATTAGGCGCAATATTAGGCCTATTAACAGTGTTATTCCCTCACCAACTCGATTATCTGATACCGGTATGGATGTTGGCATGGGTATTCTTACTGTCACTTAAATCTTATGGTAAGAATATTTATTTCTTCTTTTTAGCGGTAATGACGTTAATTATTGTTTCTTACCAAGGTGATACCGCTTTAGAAGTCAATGTAGCTTTATGGCGAGTGGCAAATATTTTAATTGGTAGCTTAATTGCGATTTCATTTTCTTTATTGATGCCGATCCGTGCCGTTACTGGTTGGAATACGTTATTTAATCAAAATTTGCACGCTTTACGTCAGCTGTATCAAGCCCATGCATCTGCTCATATGTTGAGTATAAAACAACTAAATGCCATGAAACGTGAAGTGTTAGAACGGCATATGAAAATGATCATTTTGTTGCCTAACGTCCAAAAAGAAAAACACAAATTAGCCGGACATTATCGCGCTATTATCACAGTACAACGGACATTAATTAGTATTACTGAACAGCTCATTGAAACCCATTGGAGTTCTGACATTAGTCGGCAGCAATTATTAGCTCAAGCCGATTTAAAACTTTATCAACAGCAGATTATTACCATTTTAAATCAAATCGAACAGGCATCGGTTAATCGTAGCAGTTTAGCAAATATTGATGCCTTACCTGATATCGACCTTCTACCAACAATGGCAACAGAAATAAGCCCTGATGATGCGGCAAATGCATTGGGAATTTATGGCTATTTTTGGCTTACACGCCAATTTATCAGCCAACTTGATGCGCTTATTATTCAATTACGAACCATTAATTCGTAAACGAGGAAGTCACAGGGACTAACAGGTGTTGCTGATACTAAAGCTACTGACACTAAAAAAGAACCAACCAGCGCAATTACGGTAATAGCACTGGTTGGAATTATCAGCAGATAACTGAGGTTATTTCATGATCATTCAACCATCGCTGTAAACGCGGTGATTGTTCAATTGAGCGACAGTAAATATCGCAATCTTTAGCTGTACTTCCTACCACTGCAAATAGCATTTTAAGCAGCTGGATTACAGCATCATTTTGAGTATCAATGCGGTAATTAAGGTTAGCGTTGTCAAAATCTTGTCCAAGTGCTAATTGTGCTAATTGCTCAACATCAACAACAAAACCATCAAAATAATGAATAAAGGTCTCTGCTAATAATGCATTTGCTGGCACACAACATAGCATGTGTACTTTTAACCCATTAGCACCACGGCATAATCCTTGTTCAGCCAATAAATCAATCATGGTCGCCGCTTCACTGAATGTACGCACAAACGGCACGACTAATTCAATGTTTTCTCCGCCTAAGGTTGCACGCGCACGTTTAATCGCTTCACATTGCAGTGAAAAGCTTGGTTTGTAATTTACATCAGCAAAAAAACTCGCACCGCGTAACCCTAATTGTGGATTAACTTCTACGGTTTCTAATTCAGCCCCTAATAATTGCTGGCGCGCACTCGAATCAGCACCAATAAGTTGCACTTTTAAGGGCGCTGTACCTTGTTGTCTTGCGGCTGACACTAATAGCTCAGTGAGCATTGAGACATAATACTCAGCTAGCGCTACTGTTTGTTGGCCGTATTGGTCTGCTATTTTTTGTTGCAGTGCCTGCTGGGTGACTTCAGATAACATGCTTTGCTGAGCAAAAACTAACGGATGAATACCTATCGAAGTTGCAATAAGATCATCTAATGAGACCAGCCCTATTTCTTGATTGCTGATCGTCGTTAATTGTTGGGCATTACGCAATACGGCTGTTGTTGCGAGTATTAATTGTGTTTGTGTTGTCATACACCACCTGTACGTCCATGTTAAAAAGACTGATATCTATATTTATCAATCCATTAAATAACTCTCTATTGACCTTACTGCGAGTTTAATTGACACGCAAGCGTAAAACGTTATTTGATAACAATTTTTCAACCTTATGATCATATGCTATTCGTTTTATTAGTATGAATAATTGCATGCAAAATCACCATTTTCAGTCTCAATATCCACAGTTAGTCATTAAAAACCTATTTGTTATCACAAGTTTGGTTTATTCCAACGCTGATTTGGGCTATCTTAACGGGGTTATTACAGAGATACCAAGGTAGGCAAACTATTATGCCAATGAAAACAGATGAACTTCGCACTATGAGTCTCGGCCTAATGCCGACACCTGCAGAAGTAGAAATAGCCTCACCAATGACAGATGCCATTGCTGCGCATGTTGATAACGCACGTAAGCAAGTTGAAGCTATCCTAGCGGGTAAAGATTCGCGTCTATTGGTGATCGTTGGGCCATGTTCAATTCATGACACCGATGCTGCTATTGATTATGCGAAGCGCCTTGTTGCTGTACAAGAAACATATAAAGACCAACTCTTCATCGTTATGCGCACCTATTTTGAAAAGCCGCGTACCGTTGTTGGTTGGAAAGGCCTTGTCTCAGATCCTCATCTAGATGGCAGCCTTGATCTTGCGGCTGGCTTACATAAAGCACGTAAGTTATTAATCGATATTAATGCGTTAGGGCTACCTACTGCAACTGAGTTTTTAGATATGATCACTGGGCAATATATTGCCGATCTTATTACGTGGGGAGCTATTGGCGCTCGTACCACTGAATCTCAGATCCACCGTGAAATGGCATCAGCATTGTCGTGCCCTGTTGGTTTTAAAAATGGTACTGATGGTAATATTAAAATTGCTATCGACGCTATTCGAGCCACTCGTGCATCACATTTATTCTGTTCGCCGAATAAAAATGGTCAAATGACGATTTATCGTACTTCTGGTAATCCATATGGCCACATTATTCTTCGTGGCGGAAAAATGCCCAATTACCATGCACAAGATATTGCGACAGCGTGTGCTGCTTTAACTGAATTTGAATTAGCTCCCAAGTTAATCGTTGATTTCAGTCACGGTAATTGTCAAAAGCAACATCAACGTCAATTAGATGTTGCTGCTGATATATGTGAGCAAATTCGCAATGGTAGCCAATCTATTGCTGGCATTATGGCTGAGAGCTTTATTGAAGAAGGTAATCAAGCGGTGATCAGCGGTAAAGAAAAAGAACTTGTTTACGGCAAATCGATTACTGATCCATGCATTAATTGGCGTGATACTTTAGTGATGCTCGATATGCTGGCAGGTGCTGTCAAAGACGCCAACGCGTAATCTTTAGCTACACATCTTAATGCAATAAAGGAGTAACAATAGATTGTTGCTCCTTTATTCGTATCTAATTAACGGTATAATGTACGTGTTAATTTATAACGGGATATATTTCCCACATTCAGGTTAGAGGCCAATAACATGCCATGTTTTGATATTATTTCCGAAGTCGATACCGTAGAAATCAAAAATGCGGTAGAGAATTCAATCCGAGAAATTAGCACTCGCTTTGATTTCCGTGGTGTTGAAGCCAGCGTAGAATTAAACAAAGAAATCGTAAAAATCACTTCAGAATCTGAATTTCAACTTGATCAGATTGTAGCAATTTTACGTGGTAACCTTGCACGACGTGGCGTTGATGCTAATGCACTTGAGCGTAAGGCTATTAACTTCTCAGGTAAAACTGCATCACAGAATATTGAATTTAAGCAAGGTGTTGAAACCACTAATGCTAAGAAACTGGTTAAAGCGATTAAAGACGCTAAATTAAAAGTTCAAGTTGCTATTCAAGGTGAAAAGTTACGTGTAACGGCTAAAAAGCGTGATGATCTTCAAGCAACAATGGCACTTGTTCGTGCACAAGATCTCGGTCAACCGTTCCAGTTTGATAACTTCCGTGACTAATTACGGTTAAGTTCATAAGGGAGGCGTATTTACGCTTCCTTTTTTTGATTTGAACATTCAAATATTTTTTTAATAAACTTAAAAATAATGATAATATTTAAACTGATATTATTAAATATATACTTTACTGTTATACTAAAATACGTCATACAAATACGAAATCACACACAAAACAAACAATAGCACCGCAAACAAACTCACCTTAAATAATACTAATACAACATTTCCAACACCCCACTTACAACCTCGAATACTTTTTAAGCAAACAAATTTTTTTTAATTGCAAAAATTGTTGCACGACATGCTTATACCCTATAATCCACCTACTTCAATAATGGTTAATTATTTTTCATTCTCTGTAGCTAACAACATAGGATAAAGAGCAACAACAACGATAACTAGCACGGATATGCTTATACGATCACGGAACATTCCCTTTTTTCGCTTGTTGTACAGCTCTATTTATTCAATTCAGATTGACTGAAAAGAAAATAAAGGAGATGTCCATAATGGGCACCGCACAACAACAAAAAACAACTGCAACAACCGCTGACAAAACTCAAAAGCTCGGCTGGCGTAAAAGTGATACTGTATGGATGCTCGGTTTATATGGTACAGCAGTTGGTGCTGGCACTTTATTTTTACCTATTAATGCGGGTGTCGGTGGCTTAATTCCGCTTATCGTAATGATGATCTTAGCATTGCCAATGACCTTTTTTGCTCACCGCGCCATGATGCGTTTTGTGCTATCAAGTGCTAACCCTGGTGCCGATATCACAGATGTAGTTGAAGAGCACTTTGGTAAAAATATGGGCAAGATTATCACTCTGCTATATTTCTTTGCTATCTACCCTATTTTACTTGTTTATAGTGTTGCTTTAACCAATACCGTTGAAAGTTTTATGAAATTTCAATTAGGTATTGAACCACCAGCACGCGCTATTTTAGCATTGATTCTTATCGTTGCTCTAATGGCTATTGTTCGTCTTGGTGAGCAATTAATTGTCAAAGCAATGAGTATCTTAGTGTTCCCTTTTGTTGCTGTATTATTGATGTTGGCGCTATACCTAGTGCCACATTGGAACGGAGCTATTTTCGCTAATATTATTCCACAAAGCGGAAATACTACGAGCATAATGATGGCGGTATGGTTGATCTTACCTGTAATGGTTTTTTCCTTTAACCATTCACCGGTGATTTCTTCATTTGCAGTAGCGAAAGAAAAAGAATATGGCGTTAATGCTGAGCGTCAAGGCTCACGTATTTTATTACGAGCCCATATTATGATGGTTATTACGGTAATGTTTTTTGTGTGTAGCTGTGTATTAAGCTTAACACCTGCCAACCTTATCGAAGCAAAAGCACAAAACGTATCGATTTTAACGTATCTTGCTAACCATTTTGACACGCCAGTTATCGCTTATGCTGCACCTATTGTCGCTATTATTGCGATAACAAAATCTTTCTTGGGCCACTATTTAGGCGCAAGTGAAGGCCTAAATGGTATCGTCCATAAAGTCGCACGTGATAATAACAAGACTATTTCAAATAAAGCGCTTAATCGTTTCACGGCTTTATTTATGCTAACCACAACTTGGGCTGTAGCAACACTAAACCCAAGTATTTTAGGTATGATTGAAAACTTAGGCGGGCCAATTATTGCTATGTTGCTATTTATTATGCCAATGTATGCAATAAAGAAAGTACCTGCTATGAAAAAATATTCAGGGACTATCAGTAACGTATTCGTCACTGTTATTGGCTTAATGTCTATCTCGGCTATTTTTTATTCTCTAATACAGTAAATAAAAATCATATATGGCCTAAAAAAGGCTACCTAGTAGCCTTTTTATTTATTTAAAACAAAATACTTCGATGTCGATGAATTCTGCTGCCTCGTTGAAGCACACAACAATCGATTGGAGCAACAAGCTTAAATTTACTTACTTACGTAATGAATATAACCATAATCAATTTGAAACCTATCGTCATGAATATATCATTGCTAATGCCTTCTTAAATGCAGAAAAGAAAATTACATCAACATTAATTGTAGGTGCAAATAGCGGTATTGACTACGGTGTTTCAAATACCAACTACTCTATTGATGGTTATATTAAAAACAAACTGATTGGCGATATTTCATTATTGCTCGACTCTCAATATATTTATAATACCGAAGTATCTTCTGATAAAAGTCATTCCGAAATTTATAGTACCGTCAGCTTAACCTATGACTTTTAGTCTTAATAAAGAAACCGAGCACTAGGCTCGGTTTCTTGTTTTAAAGCATAACGAATATACTCATAATTAACTTTAATTAATGATATAAGCTCGCTTCACCCTCTGGACGCGTTTTA
The DNA here is from genome assembly GCF_002954455.1 of Photobacterium aquimaris. Classification (GTDB taxonomy): domain Bacteria; phylum Pseudomonadota; class Gammaproteobacteria; order Enterobacterales; family Vibrionaceae; genus Photobacterium; species Photobacterium aquimaris. Next base: position 1,027,010 of record NZ_MSCC01000001.1, on the reverse strand, counting down.
AAACGTCGATGCAGCCACATATATTGACTCGGTGCCGCCATAATTGAATGTTCGACCGCTTTATTGATATAAGCCGCCGCAGCTTGAGGAGCTTTATGAGGGAACTCAATTAATGGTGGAAATATTTTCAATGTATATTGGCCACTATTATTATTACGAATCATGGCAAAAGGTAATGGCACAGCACCAGATGCATCAACTAATAAACTTGTCCCTGTCGTTGTACACGCATCTTTAACTGCAAATAAAGGTGCAAAAGTTGAATTTCGACCTTGGCCATAATCTTGATCTGGGGCGTACCATAAGATCTCTCCTTCTTTGAGACCTTTAAGCATGCCTTTTACATTTTTACGATCAAGCATATATTTGTTGGAGCGTATACGACCCTTAAACTGGAAATAATCAAAACAAGGGTTATTATTCGGCCTGTATACACCAACACCTGGTCTTTTCAAACCAAAAGCACGCGCACCTAATTCTAAATTCATCGAATGAACTGCAATAAGAAGAATACCTTTTCCTTGTTGCTGTAATTGGTCTACATGCTCTAGTCCTTCAACCTTAACGTGTCTTTCTACACGAATATCAGGCCAAAACCACGCCATTGCCGTTTCAAATAACGCTAATCCAGTGTTATCTATATTTTGTGCAATTAAGCGCTGTTGTTCTTTTATTGATAAATCAGGAAAACATAACGCTATATTTTGCTTAATTGTTTCATGTCGACTCGACATCACTTTCATTGCTAATCGACCGACACCTTGCCCTAAGCGAAATTGGATAAAGTACGGCAGCCAACTTAGTAAGTACATCACCCCCATTAATATTAATACAGACCAATATCGCGGGTGTAATAATGCTCTTCTAAATGTCGGTTCAGTAAATTTACGCATAACAAAGCACAAGATTCCTCAGTTAATATGATTAAAGAGCCTAAGCTACAGACTCTTCAAAAGCATTCATAAGACTAATACTATAGTCATAGTAGATGATGTAGTTTATTGAATGCAAGTTAATACCTTATAGCTATAGGTATTATACAGCGCCGATTAAGTTTAGTTATTATTAGGTTAATAAATCCAATTTAATTACTGATTTTCAGCCAAAAAAAGCTCATCGACAAAGATGAGCTTAACAATATCAGCAACCTTTATTTAATTAATAAAAGCTTGGTTGTCCTTCTGGACGCGTTTTAAAACGACGATGTAACCACATGTACTGGCTAGGTGCAGCCATTATTGACTTTTCAACAATTTTATTTATAAAAACAGCAGCAGCGTCAGGATCTTTATTTGGGAAGCCTTCAACAGGCTCACAAATTGTTAACGTATAATGGCCAGAATCATCATCTCGTACCATAGTAAATGGCACCACGGCGCAGTCAGTTGCATCAACCAATAAGCTGGTACCTGTTGTTGTGCACGCTTGTTCTACTGCAAATAATGGCGCAAATGTTGAGCGTCTTAGACCATAATCATGATCAGGGGCATACCACACTCGCTCACCCGTTTTCAGTGCGCGCAGCATACCTTTAACATCTTTACGATCTATTAAAGTACGGTTAGATCGTGAGCGTCCTTGATATTGAAAGTAATCAAAACACGGATTATTATTAGCACGATAAACACCCATCCCTGTTTTTTTAATACCAAACGCACGCGCACCAAGTTCAAGATTCATTGAGTGCACAGCAACCATTAACGCGCCTTTACCTTCACGTTCGAGTTGCTCCATATGCTCCATGCCTTTAATAGTAACATGACGACACACTCGCTCGTCAGACCAAAACCATGCCATACCGGTTTCAAATAAAGCTAATCCTGAGTTATCAATATTTTCCTTTACTAAACGGTCACGTTCACTTGTCGTCATTGACGGAAAACACAATTCAAGATTGCGATAAATAGTATGACGACGCTTTTTCATTAATTTAATCGCTAAACGGCCAATATGTTTTCCTAAAAAAAACTGCGCACGGTAAGGCAATAGACTAAGAGAATACATGAGTACCATTAACATTAGTGTCCCCCAATAGCGAGGATGCAGTAATGAATAGGAAAAAACAGGAATATGCTTAGAGCTCATACGATATTATAGCCTTGGGTTTTAATGATTTACTAAAAAAACATGATAATTGAATGCCGCTATAATAGTCCTTTCGCATCTGAGTAAAAAGCAAAACTATGTTTTTTATTGTCAAAATTATGACAATGCTGAATTTTGTAATTAAAAATATAAAATAATGTTACATAACAATGAGTTGAAAACTTACATTTGCTATTAATCATTATTATTATTCTGCTCAATTTAAATACTTTTTTGTTCCGTCCTAAAGATATTGTTCAGTAACAACATAACCTATGACCCATGACTTATTCAGCAATAGACACTTCAATAATAATGTCTAAATAGAAGCACTATCATACTGCATTGCAAATAGATAAATTCAACTTTTTAATTCATCTTTTCATATACGATAACTCAATACACTGATTTATATAAATAAAATTATTGGCACAATTACTGCAAAATTTATTAACAATTACAATGTTATTTTATTAGGTGTCAAATATGGAATTACGTCAATTAGAGATAGGTAATGATACGCTGGTATTATCAATCAATGGCGATATGGATGCTGCCGGATGTCAAAATATACAATCAACCATTGATGATGTCATTAGTAAACCACAATCACATATTGATGTAGACATGGAAAATGTCGCCTTTTTAGACTCATCAGGCATTGGAGCTTTAGTTTATCTCTATAAACGACTCACAGAAAAGCAACATAGCATGCAAATAAAAAATGCACATGGGCAACCGCTTTCATTGCTAAAATTACTAAGAATTGAGAATGCTATTCCTGTTAATGAACATAGTGACTAGCACTGCTCTTATCATGGAGGTGATCACGCTATGGAATTAAGAATCTTAAAGCATAATTTAAAGTCACTATTAGTTATTAACTTACTTTTATTATCAGGCTGTACTCCTTTTGCTGAACATGGACGTGGCGGCGGAGCTAATAATTATTTAAATACGCGTTCAACGACACTTGATCATCTTCCACCATTAGGCCCTGAAGATGGTTTACAGTTTGAGTGGGTACTCGTTGCTCGACATCTTGATATGCTCATCGCAGATCAGGCGCAATGGTGTTTTCCTGCAACCGTCCTTCAAGCCCAACGAAATGAATCTCGTATTGCCAGTGAGCTTGTTGGAGGATTAGAAGTAGATGCAACTAATAGTCTGATTATTCAACGTAATTTGTTACAACGGTTAGAACACCAAACAAAAGATGCCAAGCAACAACATAAATGCAAACCACCAAGAAACAGCACTATTGAACCTGAAGATATCATCTTTGCCAAAGAGATTTACAACTTACTCAATAGCGCTAATCAATTTACTTTTAACTCCGTAGAACTCAATCCTAACTATATTATTAACCTATCTGTAGCCTCTCAATTATTGGCAAAAAATGCTGATTATAAAATTTTAATTACGGGTCATAGCGATGTTTTTGCTGCTGATATGCCAGACAATAATCTTGCTCGTCATCGAGCTGAACAAATAAAGCGCTATCTCAGTATTTTTGGGCTCAACCCAAACCGTATTCATATTGAAGCGATTAATTCTCGCCCTTCTTTAGTATCAATACCGCAACCAAGCGAGCATTTAAGTAATCGGCGTGTAACTATCGAATTAATGCATATTGATCAAAATCTCACACTTAATCACTTATCAGAGAGGTAATTACAATGCATCTCTTTAAGCATATTTTATTCTGTCTGTATTTCATGGCCTTATTGAGTCAATACGCGCATGCAGAATCAACCAATAAAGTAGTGCGTGTTGGCGATGTTATTACCATTATTTTACCTGGAGAAGAATCACTCAATAAGACATTCCAAGTCAATAAACAAGGACGGATCATTTTACCGGAAGTCGGGCCGCTCACAATTGTAGGAAAAACCGAAAAACAGATGGTAGCAATGATTACAATGAGCTTAAAAAGCGTAATGCAAGATCTAAGTCACTTACGGGTTTTTATTAGCAAACGCCAACTTATTATTAATATTCAAGGTTATGTTAATCAGCCAGGGGAATATATAATATCCGATACCGACTCGGTACAGCTGGCACTTTATGCTGCTGGCGGATTACGGCCAGGGGCACAGCTCAATCGCTTACAACTACGCCGTGGCGATGAAGTAACAACATTTAATTATAAATCGTTTTTAGACTCTGGTGATCTATCAAAATTACCGACCCTGCAGTCCCTCGATACCCTGTTTATTCCAGCATCAGCAATGATAGGTAATATTGAACAAGAATTTGATACCGCTAAATTAGCACAAGCTGGTGATGCTGCTGATGATAAAAACGCTGTCAAAGTATTTGGTGAAGTTCACGAACCTGGTACGTTTTCCTATAATGAGGGTGCCTCTATCGTGCATGTTTTAATGCGTGCAGGTGGCGTAACTCGTTATGCGACTGTTGAGCAAATCAGAGTTATTTCTAATAATGAACCACGTACTTTTAACCTAAAAAAATACTTAGACTCAGGTAACGAAACTTTACTACCCAAGCTGTATCCCGGTTCAACCATCTTTATTCCGAAACAACAAGAAGAGATTAAATTTGGTGCCAATATTGTCTACGTAATGGGAGAAGTCGCAGAACCCGGCGCATATGAAGGTAAAAAAGGCGCAAGTTTCATGAGTATTCTGGCTAATGCTGGCGGTCCAACACGGTTTGCAGAATCTCGCCAAATTCGCGTTATCAAATCAGACGGTAAAGTGATTAATTTTGACCTATCGGGGTACACCGAAGGCACTAATTACCAATCACCTCCACCCGTTGAGTCTGGTGATGCGATTTTCGTTCCTGAAAAAACAGATATGAATGAGAAGTCATGGTTAAAAATAGCACCTCATCGTGCTGTACGTGTGCTTGGTGAAGTCGAAGATCCTGGACGCATAGAGTGGTCTGATGAAATGTCATTTCTTGACTTACTCGCCCATGTCGGTGGGCCAACTGTACGAGCAGATACCGCGAACATTGAAGTTGTCACACCAGATGCAAATGGCAGAAACCAGATTTATATCTTTGACCTTGATAGCTTTATGCTTGAAGGCAGAGCTGAATCAACACTCCCTGTCATTCGTGCAGGAGCCACCATAAGAGTGCGTGATCTGCCTCTTGATCCTACTGATAATAAATCCCAATGGGTACGCCAAACATCAGACAGCTCTATTTATGTTTTTGGACAAGTTAACTCAGGTGGTCGTTATCGCTTTACTAATAATCTCCATTTTTTAGATATCCTTGCTGCAGCTGATGGCCCTACAATCAATGCCGATTTGCACAATATTCGAATTACTCACCGTAATCAAAAATATTCAAAAGTATCAAAGTTAGATCTCGCTCTTTATTTTGAGACTGGCGACGAATCATTATTACCTATAGTAAAAACAGGTGATTCTATTTATATTCCAGAAAAAGATCGCACTTGGATCGATGAACCTACTGAGTCAACGATCCGTATGTTAGGCGCGGTCCATAAACCTGGACGCTATCGCTATAATGATTCAATGACAATACTTGATATATTAGCTAAAGCCGGTGGGACAACAGACTATGCTTACCCTGAGAAGATCAGTATTATTAATAACTCCCGTCATCAGGGTCAAGCACGCACCTTTGATTTGATTAAATTTAGTCGCACCGGTGATTATCGACTACTACCAGCACTTAGAGCTGGAGATACTGTTTATGTACCAAACAAAGATGAAAGTATTCTTGCTAATATTCGTCTTGGTTTCAAAGATATATTCCAAGTACTAGCAACACTTGCTCTCATTGGAGCGTTGTAATGAAGATCCCTTCATACCAAATGGAAATTGAGGATATTTTTCTGTTCTTAGAGCAAAAAAAATATCATTCAATTTGTATTACTTCTAGTAATCCGCGAGAGGGAGTGACTTCTATTGCACAAGCAATTACTGAACGGCATTTATTAGCGGGTTACCGTACCTTGCTTGTTGATCTGAACTTTCAAAATCCAAGTTTAATTCCATTAACTGAACTAATAAATAAATCAAATATAGACCAGCATTTAGACTCATATTTAACCTATGATGCCCATAATAAAGTCGGCCTATTAGGCACCTCACTGATGAACAATAAAGCTCATATTATTGAATTACGTCAACCTCATAACTTAAAACTTAAAATTGCTGCATGGTTATTGGAATTTGATAAGATCATTATAGATGCATCCCCGCTTTCTCAATCTACATTACATAATATTCCTGCACATACGGTTGCAAGTTGCTGTGATGGTACTATTCTTATCGTACTTTCTGGTCAAACACAGCAAAATGAAATCAAAGATGCAATAGAAAAACTAACAGCATACAATGCTCATCTGATTGGATTAGTATTTAATGATAAACTTCAACCACATATTAAAGATGAAATTTGTCGTGAGATTATTCGTTGCACTTTTCTACCAGAAACAATAACCACCAAACTCATCCACTTTATACAACACAATCGGTTCTTATCTATTTTGGTGTAAAATGAAAAATTCCATTCTTCTTTTTAAAAGTACTCAACCTTCGACATTAGAATCGGTTAGAATATTACGCCAATCATTATCAAAAGTCCTTGACCATCTTGATATTAAAGCAGATATAAAACAATATTGCCTGCTATGTTGCTCTGAATGGTGCACGAATATTATTCATCACTCAACCCCTTTAAGTAATGATATTACGGTTATTTTTAGAAAAGCTAAAAAGAAATGGTTATTAATTATCAAAGATTCAGGTGGAATATGGAATCCTCTTTCTCAACAGGCAACCTTCAATATTAATACAAATATATTAAAAGGTAGTGGCTATGGACTTCATATAATCAATACGCTTGCTGATGAAACCTATTATCAATCATTACCTTCACACAATATTTTTACCATTGCTTGGGAACGTGATACCCACTGTATAAAACCTCATATATTATTAGTTGAAGATCAAAAATCACAAAGAGAACTCTTTTATTCCTATATAAAAGACATATTTACAGTCAGTTTAGTGAATAATGGTAAGCAAGCATTAGCCTTTTTAAAAAATGAACCGGTTGACTTAATTATTTCCGATATTAAAATGCCAAAAATGAATGGCATAGAATTACGGCAAGAACTAGAGAAAACAAAAATATTTTCCATTCCTTTTATTTTTTTATCTCATTCGGAAGATGAAACCATACTTAATGATGCAGTCAATCTAGGTATTGATGACTATTTAACAAAACCGATTAAGAAAGAACAATTGCTTAATTCAATACACCGTGTATTAGCGCGTTTCAATCAGGTTTTCCATGCAATATCACAGCGGGTTAATCAAAAAATCACTAATACTTTACTACCTCAAATTAATTTAAATTCAAAACATTGGCAGCTTGCTTTTCAACAACGTAATACTGGCCGTGGAGGTGGTGATTTTGTACTATCAACCCGTAACAACGGTATCACACAATTACTCATTGCTGATGTGATGGGCCATGATGAAAGTGCAAAATTCTTTTCATATGCTTATGCTGGGTATATTCGTGGATTGATGCAAAATACAAATCTCACCCAACCGGCATTATTATTGACTAAATTATCTAATAATGCTTATAAAGATCAATTACTTTCACAAACAATGATAACTGGTTGCTGCCTTAGCTTTATTAATTCAAATACGATTACATTAAGCTGTGCTGGACACCCTTACCCAATGCATATTCATCATAAAAGGCTTTATCCAGTTAAAGTTGAAGGCACATTACCCGGACTATTACCCCACACTGAATATGAAACTTCATCTATTACTTTAAAAAAAAATGAACGACTTATTTTATTAACAGATGGTTTATTTGAATCTGGTAATACTATTACCGAACGTGAAACTTTAGAACGAGCAATAAAAAAACATTTGGTTATAACAGCTAATTTGCCACTAAATGTTGCACTCGATAAGATAATGCAAGTTTTTGACTCTTTAGCAGGCACTCCACCTAATGATGATGCTTTATTATTAATAATTGAAAAAAAATAATCGCCAACATTGATATTTAAAAGAATATTTTATTATATACCTTTCATTTAGAATCAAATTCGACTATAAAATCAGTATATTATCGTATTATTAACCAAGCATTTAAAAAGCAACTATAATAAAGATTAAGGTAAGTATTAGCATATTATAATGTGTTAAATTATCATTTAATTATCCCTGTTAGTGCTTTTTACTTTCGATAATATTTTATTACTAATCGTATAATTTTTGATAAAAATAACACTAAAATTAACAATAAATAAAAATTATTCGTTAAATTTCCCTATAAACAGGATGTTATTATGCTACAAAAAGTACTTTTAGTAGAAGACTCAACATCATTAGCTATTCTCTATAAGCAATATGTAAAAGATGAGCCCTACGAATTCTTTCATGTTACTACTGGTGAAGATGCTAAAAATTTTATCGTCAAAAATCCACCTCAACTGATCATTTTAGACCTCAAACTTCCAGATATATCAGGTGCAGAGATCTTACAATGGATTCGAGAGCAAAAGATTCCAACGGCAGTGATCATTGCAACAGCCCATGGCACGATTGATATCGCTGTCACGCTTATTCAAAGTGGTGCTAATGATTTCTTAGAAAAACCCATTCAAGCAGACCGGCTTAAAACCTCAATTAAAAACCATTTAGCGCACAACAAACTTGAAGGGCTAGTCGAAGATATTCAAAATGACTTTAATCGTAATAAATATCAAGGATTTATTGGTTCTAGTTTACCAATGCAGGCTGTCTATAAAATAATTGATGCCGTTGCACCGACTAACGCCAGTGTTTTTATTTCAGGAGAAAGTGGTACCGGTAAAGAAGTCTGCGCAGAAGCTATTCACTATAAAAGTCAGCGTTATAATAAGCCATTTGTAGCGATTAACTGTGGCGCGATCCCTCATGATTTAATGGAAAGTGAAATTTTTGGCCACTTAAAAGGGGCTTTCACTGGCGCAACAACAGATCGAAAAGGCGCTGCCATGCTGGCAAACGGCGGCACACTTTTTTTAGACGAATTGTGTGAAATGGAATTAGATATGCAAAAAAAATTACTCCGTTTTCTGCAAACTGGACGCTTTACGCCGCTTGGTGGCAGTAAAGAAATATCAACAGATATTCGCATAATTTGTGCAACGAATCGTGATCCGCTAATTGAACTTAACGAAAAACGGTTTCGTGAAGATCTCTATTATCGTGTCAATGTGGTTCCGATTCAAATGCCACCACTACGTGATAGAGGGACTGATATTCTTGATATCGCCCGTTACTTTTTAAAGAAATTTGCAAAACAAGATCATAAAAAATTCACTGCGATCAAACGTAATGTCGAATTAAAACTCAGCCATTATTCATGGCCTGGTAATATACGCCAATTACAAAATATTATTCGTAATATTGTTGTGCTTCACAATGATACCCATATTTTAATGGAACATCTTCCTGAACCAATTAATAGCTTTAAAACGAGTATTAAAAATACTGAAAAACAACATATAAAAGCAAGCAATATTACACCTATCAAACCAATGACAAATACAGGACCAACATTACCGACGATGACAACATCAGACAATAGCACCAATACTAAGAAAAAAATCAATACTCACCTAATTCGGCCAATGGCAGATATTGAGCGTGAAGTCATTGAGAATGCAATTGATTATTGCGAAGGGAATGTACTAAATGCGGCAGTTCTACTTGAGTTAAGCCCATCGACGTTATACAGAAAAAAACAAGTTTGGGATACCTATGAAGAGTCAGACTAAGTCTCTACGTATTTGGCTAGTGATTGATAGCAAAGATGTCGGAGGGATTGAATCGCATATTCTACAATTAGCTCAAGGTCTTAAGTTGATGCAACATGATATTACTATCCTTTTTCTATGTCGTTATCACAAACAGCACCCTTTGCTCCCCTTATGTGACAACAACTATATAAATTATCAGTTTTTATCTGGTTCAATAGGCTCATTACTGCAACATACTTTAAAAAATCCTCCTAATGTCATTCATTCTCATGGCTATAAAGCCGCTATTTATTGTCGGTTAATACGGTTAACCCTGTTGCTTTCTTCTCTTAAAATACGATTTATTAATACTTTCCATGCAGGCGAAATCCCCACAGGGAAAGTAAAATTATATGATGCAATTGATCGCTGGAGTGCTTGTCTAAATCATGTCAATTTAGCGGTAAGTGATGCTATAAAACACCGTATCCCGTTTAAAACAGAGCTCATCAATAACTTTATTGATACCGATGCACTTACCCTTTCTCATGGCCAACAAATAGCTTTTGTTGGCCGTTTAAGTAACGAAAAAGCCCCAGATCGATTTGTCGAACTTGCGCGGCGCTTACCGCAATTTAGTTTTCATATTTATGGTGATGGCCCTTTAGATACCATTTTGCGTCAACAAGCACCAACAAACTTACTATTTCATGGCCAACAACAATCAATGGATCCTATATGGCAACAAATTGGTTTATTAGTCATTTGTTCTCGCTATGAAGGCTTACCTATGGTTGCTCTTGAGGCTATGGGACGTGGTATTCCACTTATTTCTACCCCTGTTGGTAATATCCACCAGCTCATTCAATCTGATATTAATGGTTGGATTATTGAACCACCTCAACTAGCCGCAGCCATTACTCACTGGTCTCAACTAAGCAAATCACATCGAAAACAAATACAACAGATGGCTCAGCGTATGATTAAACAGCATTACTCCGCTCATGTTGTAATACCGCGCTTGCTCTCACTTTATAATCACTAATTTTATTCTCAATTTTAGAATAAGGTCGAAAGTCACTCACAATAATAAAAAAAACCATAATTTCAACACACTATAAGATGTAACATTGGCATCTCTTTTGCTTGATTTATATTCATATTAGTGAATTTATATCAATATACAAGAGGATCTCATGACTCACGATCACCACATCTTTGTTTTTGACCCTATTTGCTATGCTGGCGGTTCTAAATTTGCTACTCGTGAAGTGTTAAAGCTTATTAACTCACGTAAAAATCGCTTAACCATCTTAACCTCAGATCCTCGCTCGTGGCCAATAGCGCAAGCCAATATAATATCGCTATCTTATCCATCATGGTTGTCTATTAGCGATGTCGGCAATGGCTATTGGTTAAGACAGATCTATTTTTGTTGGTGGATTCTATATAGCCGCTATCTCTATGGTTCAATACAGATTGCTGTTGGTGCATCTTGCCCTGGTAACGATATGCCGATTTACTTGTTAAAGTGGTTACTAAGATACAAAGTTGCCCAATTTATTCATGGTAATATTAGTATTTCACGTTCATGCGGTTTGTGCTTATATCAAGCTGACAATGTGTTTTATTTGCACAGTGCTTACGCTTCAATTAACGCAGTAATACAACATCGGTGGCGAAAGCTGAAACCCAATATTCGTGACCAAAAATGTCAGCAGTTACTATCATCAAGTCATTTTTTACCGTTTATAAATGGCATCGCAAAAGAACAATCGCCCTCGTTATGTCAGTACCATACACCAACGTTATTTTGGGCTGCTTCATTATTGAAGTGGAAAGGACTTGATTTGTTACTAGAGGTCATAAAAGAAACGCCTATAAATCACCGTTTGCCTACAAATATCTGTTACCTTGTACCTCAAAACACCACCCTACCGATTACAGTTGCTCCACAAACGATTGAATCGATCAATTGGTACCAGCAACCTGAGTCAATCGATAGTATTCGTGCACAAAGTAATATATTCATTTCAACAAGTGACAAAGAACCTTTTGGGCTATCTATTTTAGAAGCATTATTTGCTGGTATGTGTGTCATTATTCCCAAAGATGGTGCTTTTTGGGATACCCAATTAACACACCAAAAAAACTGTTTAAAATATATTCCTCATGATCGTCAATCGCTACAACAGCAAATAAATTATATCAACCATTCCCCTCACCAACTTGCGGTATTAGGTTCTGAAGCCGCGTTGTTGTCACAAAATTACCAAGCAGAAAAATGTTATTCCGATATTATCTCTATCCTTTGTCAACACGCATCAAGAACGCCATAAGTCACCAATATGCATATATGGCCTTTATCGACGCCACTCAAAAATATTGTCCTTTATGGTACTAGTATTGTACTTATGAAAGGGGTGTCACTTATTATACTGCCCTATATTGCGACTCATTTACCACAATCTGAATTAGGCCGTTTAGAGACCCTTACTACCATTGCTGTTATTATCAGTATTATTTTTGGCTTATCTTTACATGAAGCATTATACCGTTTTTCTGGCACTGCAAAAAAAATTCAGCAACATCAAATTACCGCAGATATTTTTATTATTAGCATCATAATTGCTGCAATTGCTTTACCTATTATTTGGATAATATGTCCTCTTTTAAGTCAACTTAACCAATTACAAACCTCATCATTAGAACTTAAACTATTATTGCTACCTCTTGCCTTTGAAGCCATCGTCATGGTTGTTTTATCAGCATTAAGAATGCAGGAAAAGGCACGACTTTTTTTTATATCACTACCGGCAGAGCCCTACTCCATGCACTGCTAACTATGATCGTTCTGCATTATGGTTTTGGTGTACAAGCTGTTCTCTTAGCCGGATTTATTAGCGCAATATTGCAAACTTTAGTGATCATCTGTTTACAATATAAAGCAAATAAAAAAGCGGGGATTAATTATCATGTCAGTCTTTGTGTAACCAAAAAATATTTGTCTTATTGTTTACCATTGATGTTCAGTGGTTTGATTATATTTGGTCTCAATGGCTTAGAGCGGTGGTTATTAGTATATTATGTTTCATTCAATGATATTGCACTGTACACCGTTGCTTTTAAATTTGCTCTAATCTTAGTGCTCTTAATGCAGCCATTTGGCATGTGGTGGATGCCAAAACGGTTTGAATATTTATCCAATAATGGCATAAAGGTAACCACTCAAATCACTCACATCAGTATTGTCTTACTCTGTAGTCTAACAATCTGCGTATGCTTTTTTTCACCTTTTTTTATTGATATGTTCATGCCCGAAAACTACCATTCAGCAAAAGATCTAGTTGTTATTTTAGTGATCATCTTTGCGATTAGAGAGCTTAATGAGCTGATTAATATGGGGGCATTAATAAAACAAGAGACAAAAAATTTGTTGGTAATTAATACTATTGCAACTGTTATTGGGGTGCTACTCATTCTGATATTAACGCCAATATATAAAATTAATGGTGTGCTTGGAGCGTTAATGATTGCACAAAGTATTAGAACATTAACTACCTATTGGTTATCTCAACGCTGTTTTTACTTTCCTTTTGCGATCAAAGAAATTATAGTTTTATTTACAATAACTATTATCTCTACAGTAATAAGTCAACTACAACAAACACTACTATTGCATATATCAAGTGCTGTTTTATCGCTTTTCATTTTATTAAGTTATGCCTTTGGGATTCAGTTAATTAGCTTTCCTATTATAGGTAAATCAAAAAAAATTACAGGAGATAATGATGTTATCTAATCATACTCCACCTAAGGCACTATCATCATATTGGCTTATAACATTATTAGTCTCTTTCATTATTGGTATTATATGGTATTTCCTACCTCATCCGATATTGATTATTGCTATTGGTATCATTCCGATTGGCGCGTACTATAGTTTAAATAATCCATTTTTTATTGTATTACTGTTTATTCTATTTTCATTTTTTCGACTACATGAAGTATTTCCTTTTTTATATGACTTCAAAATCCCTAAATATTTATCAATAATTTCGTTGGCTGCATTTATGTGGCAAATATTGATTCAACGTAATATTCAACTTTTTTGGTGCCGCGAGTTCACATTAATTACCTTATTTTTAATGATCATTATGATCGGTATTGTATTTGCAATAGACCGTCCCCTCGCCTTTGAAAGTTTCAAAAATACCTACTGGAAAATCATTATCATGACATTTGCCATTGCGATTTTAATTCAACGACCACGACAATTGACGCTTACCTTACAATCAATAATTTTCTCTGGAATGGTTGTCGCTATTACTGCTATTTATAATAGAATTGAAGGTATTGGGCTTGTTGAAGGCACACGTACAACAATCGGTCGCGATCTTGGTTCCATGCTTGGTGATCCAAATGATTTAGCATTAGTACTTATGTTCCCGATCTCTTTTTCCATTGCACTACTACTGACACCACAATTATCTTGGCTGTATCGTTTATTAGGCCTTATCTCAACTATTCTTTTATTCATTGCAGTAATTATGACCCAAAGTCGTGGCGGACTGTTAGGGATCATCGCAGTCTTTGGTATTTACGGCATGCAACGGGTTAAATCAAAACTGTTATTACTTAGTTGTAGTGCCGTTATTGGTATTATGCTATTTGCTTTAGCTGGAATAGCTGATAGAACCTCAGGTGGTAGTGCAGAAACAGGAATTGATGCATCATCAATGGGACGCTTATACGCATGGCAAGCTGCTTTTTATATGGCACTTGAGCATCCTTTATCAGGAGTTGGCCTGAGTAATTTTTATCCTAACTACTTCTTTTTTAGTACTCACTGGGATGGAATTAACCACGCGGTTCATAGTACTTGGTTTTCTGTATTAGCAGAAACAGGCTTTATCGGCTTAACTGTTTTTATTAGCCTAATTGTTGTGCTCATTAAAAATATTAAACTTACCTTGGCAAATCTAACCATTCATAAAAATACGGTCGATCCTATTATTTATGCCAGTGCCCAAGGTGTTTATGCCGGTCTAATTGGCACTATCGTATCAGGCACTTTTCTTACCCAAGGTTTTACCTGGCCAATTTATATTTTAGCGGCATTAGTCATTGCAATTAGCAGTATTGCAAAACATGCATTATGCAAAATAAATAGCTGATTATTATTCTCAATTTGAGAAATATGTAATCCTTTAAAATAACAAGTTGATTATATTATCAAAAAATTTGGCACAGTCTATGTAAGTATAAAGACTGAATATAAATAAAGGCATAGAGATGGTGTATTTATTTTCTTGTGCTCAATGTAAAAAATGGCTTAAAAATAGTCAGCATCCATTCGCTATGGTTTTGACCCACTTGATCTCAATAATTCGTTATTTTGAGTTACCTTTACCTAAATGGTGTCAATCAAGACTCTATTCTCTACATCAAATTTTAACCACATTATGGTGTTATTTCAGTCATTGCTTTTATTATCTTCCAGTATTTAAAGGTCGTTTGCATCGTTATGGTAAACGAACACTATTAGATAATGGCTTGCCTTTTTTTAGTGGACCGCTCGTTATGAGCATTGGTAATGATTGCCGAATTTCAGGTAAAACCACATTTTCAGGTCGTACTGACTCTATAAATCCAACGCTCACTATTGGCAATAATGTTGATATTGGCTGGCAAACAACGATTACAGTTGGCGATAAAATCATTATTGGTAATAACGTCCGCATTGCAAGTCAAGGTTTCCTATGTGGTTATCCTGGGCACCCTATTGATCCTCATTTGCGAGCACAAGGATTAGCGGATCTACCACAACAAATTGGCTCGATTATTCTAGAAGATGATGTTTGGGTATGTACGCGAGTCAGTATTCTGGGCAATGTCACCATTGGGAGCAGATCCATTATTGCTACAGGTAGCGTGGTAACACAAAGTTTTCCGCCCGATACCTTAATTGCAGGTAATCCCGCTAAGGCAATAAAAACACTCACCTTTCACTCTTCGTCAGCACACAATGAGGACACATCATGAAACATGATCTCATTGTTTTTGCAGAAGACTGGGGCCAATTACCATCAAGCACTCAACACTTGATCAAGCGTCTCACGCCCAATCGAAAAATCATCTGGATAAATTCTATTGGCTTACGTAAACCACAATTTAACTTGCATGATATAAAACGCATTTATAATAAACTTACCCAACCTAAAACACTGTCGACATTTTCTACGTCAACGGCACCGTTTCAAACCATTACTCTAAAAACTATTCCGGCACCTAAAACTAAATTTGCTCGCTGGATAGCTAAAAAACTCATTTGTTATCAATTAGCACCTATTTTAAAACAAGCCCAGCTATATCAACCTATTTTATGGACATCATTACCGACAGTGGCAGATTTGTGTGGAACGCTCGGTGAATATGGCGTTATATATTATTGTGGTGATGATTTTAATGCATTAACCGGGGTTGACCATGTCACTGTGAGTCAGCATGAAACAAAGTTAGTCGCTAAAGCTAACCTTGTGCTCGCCGCTAGTATGGCGCTATATAACAAGTTCCCTCAGCACAAAACCCGTTATTTACCTCACGGTGTTGATTTTCAGCTATTTAACCATTTCGCTTCTCGTGCACATGATTTACCCAATAATAACCGTCCGACAGCTGGCTTTTATGGCAGTTTATCCCATTGGCTCGACTATGATTTACTGAATAATATTATTGCTAATAACCCCGATTGGAATTTTGTTTTCATCGGAAAAAAAGCATTCAATAAGCCACCTTTTTTAAATCACAGTAATCTTTATTTACTCGGAGAAAAACCCCATACAATGCTGCCGCAATATAGTCAGCATTGGCAAGTAAGCCTGTTACCTTTTATTGATAACGCCCAAATAAGATCTTGTAATCCTTTAAAATTATTAGAGTATTTAGCAACAGGCACACCAATAATCAGTACCCCATTCACTGCCGTTATTCCTTATAAATCAGTTGTTAATATTGCTCAAAACGCAGCTGAATTTAGTATGAACCTACAATCAATAAAAACTACTTGGCATAATACTAAAACAGTTAACACTATTGAAAAAAACAAACGTTTACAACAAATTGCATTAAGTAAGCAACAAACATGGGATGCAAAAGCACAGCAACTTGAACAATGGCTAGATCTACTATGATTTCATTAAGCCAGCGTTTTTTTATTATATTAACCTCGGCATGGCGACGACGCTATATGATAGTGATCCCTATTATTATCATGCCTTTTATTGGACTGTTCATTGCTAAATTATCACCAAAACTTTATGAGTCGCATACCAGTATGCTGATTCAAGAAACAGCAAAAATGAACCCTTTTTTAGAAGATCTTGCTGTTTCAACAATGTTAAAAGAACGTCTGAGTGCATTACAAACCTTACTTCACAGTCGCCATATTTTGGGCCTTGTCGCTAAAGAAAGAGGTATTATTCATGCCTCTATGTCACCACAGGCTATTGATAATGCGATTGCTAAATTATCTAAAAGTCTTACTGTTAGAATGGCAGGTAAAGATCTTATCCGTATAGATTATCGTTCAGACAATCCTGAGAATATGAAAACAACATTAGAAACTGTCAGTTACTATTTCATCGAGCAATTATTAGCACCAGAACGATCTTCAATGACTGATTCCAGTAAATTCCTTGCTGAGAATATTGAATTTAGACGTCAAGAACTTGATATCGCAGAAAATGAATTAGTGGATTTCAAAAATAAAGAAAATACTACCCATCCAGAAATGCAAATATCCAGTCTAGATCGTTTAGCAAAACTTAAGCAGCGATTATATGAACGCCAAGCAGAACTTGCTGGTGCAAAAAAGCGTTTAGGCTCGATAGACCTACAATTATCAAAAACCAACCCTGTCATCGGTAAGTTAGAAGAACAAATCATTACTATTCGAGCAGAACTGACATTATTACAGGCTAAATACACCTCGAAACATAGCCAGATTCAAGGCCGATTACGTAATTTAAAGCGCTTACAAAAAGAGCGTGCACGACTACTATCACAAAAACCTGCAGGTTTAAGTACAGAACAACTGTGGGATATTGCCAGTAGTAATAGTGTTAACGATATATCGAAATCACCACCTATTTTATTATCTCAACTTGAAGAATTACAAGAAGCCACAGCAAAGGTTGATTCCTTAGAGGAAGAAACACGAGTATTAAAAATTATCATTTCTGAAATAGAAATTAAAGTCGCCAGTTTTAGTCAAAACGAGAAACAACTCGCACAATTACAACGAGACTTAGCCTCAAAACGAGAATTATATAATGATCTTATCAACCGTTTCGAAATGGCAAAATTAACACGATCATTAGGTGTATTTGAGCAAGAAAAACGTATTAAGGTTATCGACCGCCCTTACACACCTACAAGCCCATCAAACTTACCGTCTTACTTTTTTGCCATTGCTGGCCTTCTTGGAGGAATTGGTTTAGGGGCTGGATTAGCTTTTTTAGCTGAAATGTGTGACACCAGTATTCGTCGTAAAGATCAAATAGCAATGTTGAGTACTGTTCCTATATTAAGCCGTATACCAAAACAACCACCCACCACAAACAACAGCCAATAATTTCTCTGCCTTGTATTCAATTTGCTATTAATAGATTCCTATTATATTCATTCTCATTCTGATAATTCTATTCTAAATAAAATAACACATTGAATAAATTACATTTTTTAATGGCACAATCCCTGCATCGTTATCAATGAATCATAAGGAGTGTGTAATGAAAACCATTATTCATGTTGTACAACATTTATCTCCAGGTGGATTAGAAACAATGGTATTAAATATGCTGTCGTTTAGTGATCCTCACTATCGCGTTTTTATTTGCAGCATGGAAGGTACTTCCCAACATATTGTCGCGAGTTGGCGTCAATTACTCCCATTTAAACATCAAATTATTGGCTTGAACAAACCACAAGGCATATCATTATCAACCATTAAAAATCTACATGCAGTTTTTAAAGACAATCAGGCAGATATTGTTCACTCACACCACATTGGTCCTTTACTCTATGCTAGCTGCGCACTTCAACGTCATCAGCATCTAATAAAGCATATTCATACCGAACATGATGCTTGGCACTTAAATAGCTATAAGCACCGCTTTATACATTATATTGCGTTGCTGTTATCCAACCCAACAGTCGTCGCTGATGCCGATTTTGTTCGTCAAAAAATACGTAATATATTTAAAAACTACCCCATTTATACAATAAAAAATGGTATCAATCCGTCTCGGTTCACCGTCGGTAATAAGCTCCATGCTCGTGATAAACTATCGCTAGCACTGCCTACAGGTAGTATTGTTATTGGCAATGCTGCCCGCCTAGAAACCGTTAAAGGTCAACGCCATTTAATCGAAGCTTTACAATTATTACCCGCAAATTTTCATTTATTACTTGCAGGCTCAGGCTCAACGCGCTCTGAGTTACAACAATTAGTATACAAGTATAGACTTGAGCATCGTGTCCACTTTCTCGGCCATGTTGATGATATGCCAACGTTTTATCAAGCGCTTGATCTGTTTTGCTTACCCTCTAATAACGAAGGTTTTCCGCTTTCAACTCTTGAAGCTCAAGCCTGTGGTATTCCTTGTGTTGCTAATAATGTTGGCGGGGTCAGTGAAACACTAAGTACTGATAGCCTATTAGTTAATGATAATACTGCTATCACGCTATCTGACGCGATTAAATCGATTCCATATCATGGCATTCGTCATAATGCCCGCGACTTCATTCTAAAACATAACCATGCTCAAACAATGACCAAAGCTTATGAACAACTTTACTTCTCAGGAGAAAATATATGACCACCTTTCTCTATATAATGACATCGGTTAGCATCATTGCTGTCATTTATCACCATGCGTTGTATCCGATACTATTAAGTTGGTTTGCTAAACGTCATCCACAAAAACCGCTAGCGCTAACCCCAAGGAAATTTTCAAAAAGCAGTCAAGATTGCACATTACCCACTATAACTATCATTATTCCAGCCTATAACGAAGCACTGTGGATTGCTGAAAAAATACGGAATATTTCTTACCTTGATTACCCAACCGACAAGCTAAAAGTCATTATTATTTGTGACGGTTGTAGCGATAATACTGTTGAAATTGCCAACAATACCATTCAAGAAGCCTTATGTTCTGATACCCATATTGAAATTTTTCCGCAACTAAAAAATCAAGGCAAAGTTGCTGTCCTTAATCAATTTATACCACAATACGATAGCGATATTATTGCACTTAGCGATGTCTCTGCATTAATTTCCTATGATGCATTATTAATCGCAGCTAAACACTTTGAAAACAGTGAGATAGGAGTCGTAAACGCAACTTATCGATTATTGACACCAAGCTCTGTAGGTGAAAGACAATATTGGGATTATCAAACCAAAATTAAACAACAAGAAGCCACTCTTGGCGATAGTTTAGGTGCACATGGTGCATTTTATCTCTTTAGAAGCGCACTGTTTGTACCTTTGGATGAAGATACGATTAACGATGATTTCATTTTACCGATGAGTATTGTCGAGCAAGGCCACCATGCTATTTATGATCCAACCATTTGCGCAATAGAGCTTGATTATGTCGATCGCCGAGATGATTTCTCTCGCCGTTTACGTATTTCTGCTGGTAATTTTCAACAACTTGTACGCTTATTTGGTTTATTTAATCCTAAATATAAAGGTACTGCTTTTACCTTTCTATCGGGTAAAGGACTTCGCATTACCATGCCTTATTTTATGTTGATGGCATACATTGGATCATGGCTTTTAATTAGCTCACCGTTATTTTTCGTCGCCTTCATTTGCCAGACATTAGGCTATATTGTGAGTCTACTTGGCATCATGCTTCCCAATATATTTTCAC
Organism: Photobacterium aquimaris; assembly: GCF_002954455.1. GTDB lineage: Bacteria > Pseudomonadota > Gammaproteobacteria > Enterobacterales > Vibrionaceae > Photobacterium > Photobacterium aquimaris. The sequence continues at coordinate 1,006,214 of NZ_MSCC01000001.1, read as the reverse complement.
ATAAGATTTTCCACGTATTAGCCTATCTTGTTGCAGGGCATACAGCGAATTTTATTGGCGGAATAAACTATATTTTCCGTAAATTAATAGGACCATTAAATCGTGTGCATAAATAACATCAAAATGACAATTTTCGGTTCCTCTTGCAAAATAAAAAACATTCACATTGATCGATCAACAATGATCGCTAAACGTATTTTTGATCTTTGCCTAACATTGATGATGTTAATTATTGTTTTACCTTTTTTCCCTTTAATTGCCGCAGCCATTAAACTGAATTCTAAAGGTGATATTTTTTATCGTCAGTTGCGGGTCGGTAAAGCAACAGCGGATAAAATTCATATTTTTGAAATGATAAAATTCAGAAGCATGCAACAAGACGCAGAGAGTCAAACCGGGGCTATTCTTGCTAGCAAAGAAGATCAACGAGTCACCACTGTCGGACGTTTTTTACGCCGCACTCGTATTGATGAATTACCGCAACTATTTAATGTCTTACGCGGTGATATGTCTTTAGTTGGTCCGCGTCCTGAACGACCTTCTTTTTACCAACAATTAGAGAGTGAAATTCCTTATTTTAGCGAACGAACTTATGGTGTTTTACCCGGCATCACCGGTTTAGCTCAAATAAATCAAGGCTATGACACCTGCATCGATGATGTACGCTCCAAAGTCGGCTTTGATCATAGCTATGCGCTATCGCTTAACTCATTCTCAAGTTGGATAAAAACCGATCTTTATATTCTCATAGTTACCATAAAAGTGGTGTTCTCTAGTCAAGGACAATAACGATAATAAGAATATGTAACAACCCGTAACATAACCTCGTTCAATAAACTTTTTTCCGTATAATCACACTATCTTTCCTTACTCTGTGGATAATGCATTGGAACTATTGGCTATCGATTTTTTAGGTAAGCCGCTGCGACTTGAAGGCTCAATGGCTGGATGGCAACAATTATTTTGGGACAATACACTTGTTTCTCAAATTGCAGCAGCACCAACCGATACTGATCAATTTATACATCAATTTGAACTGTCAAATAATGAGCAAACCATTCAGTGCCAACTTAATGGCAGCTTAAGTTGGCAGCCGTTTTTAATTCAATATCAAGCCAGCGTCGACCAACAAGTCATAGCGCAAGGTGAAAGAAATAATAAAGATATTGAACGCCAGCAACCACAACAGCCAATCAAAGCAGAAAAGAGATTCAGTTTAATTGGGCTAGTTTCTTTAGGGATGAAAGCCCTTAAAAGCGCTAAATTAATTAAAGTTGTATTAGCATCAGCAAGTTTAGCCGCATATTCATGGCTGTTTTCGATTCAATTTGCATTAGCGCTACTGGCCTGTTTAGTGTTTCATGAATATGGTCATATTCGCGCAATGAAATACTTTGGCATGAAAACCAAAGGCATTTACTTAATTCCCTTTTTGGGTGGATTAGCGTTAAGTGATGAGAAAATTAACACTCGTTGGCAAGATGTAGTGATTTCAATTATGGGACCTGCATTTGGATTAATCATGTCGCTAGCCAGCATGATTGCCTACTGGATCACTGGTGAAATGTTTTTTGCTGGTTTAGCGGTTTTTAATGCACTACTCAACCTATTTAATTTATTGCCTATTCTGCCTCTCGATGGTGGCCATGTTCTAAAAAGTATTAGTTTTTCGATGAACAGTAAAATTGGCATTATTGTTTGTGCATTAGCTGCTATTGCTGGCGTCATTTTAAGCTATCGCTTAGGACTAACGTTATTCGGTTTTCTGCTTATTATGGGTAGCTTAGAAATTATCTTTGAATGGCGACAACGTCATCAAAGTCATCTATTACCTTTAGATCGCTACGGTCAGATTTTCTCTACCGTATGGTATATCAGCCTCGTCGCTGCGTTTGTCGGAATTATTGCCTATTTTGCCAGTCTCGGGGATAGTTTACTTAGCCTACCGCTACAAATTCTGGGTACTTAACCAACCGTAAAATTAAGATATAAAAAAGCCAGCACTCAGTGAACAAGATAGACTTTGCTCATTTGTCATGCTGGCTTTTATTACTACCGTCTGGATTAAACCAAAACAGTCTTATTTTTTATTCGCCATCATCGCCTTAAGATCAGCAAAAGGGTTAAATGTCGCAGCTTGGTGATCATCTTCACCGGCACGAATAACACTTCCTTGACCATTATCAGCATCAGTGTATTTCTCGTGTTCATGATCATGACAAAATAAGCATAATAACTCCCAGTTGCTACCATCTTGAGGGTTATTAGTATGGTCGTGATCGACGTGGTGAACCGTTAACTCACGTAAATTTGAATAAACAAACTCACGCGAACAACGACCACATACCCAAGGATAGATTTTTAATGCTTTTTCACGGTAACCCGCTTCTTGACGAGCATAAGCAGCACTGCTACCAGTATAATCAGACGACATATCTTGACCTATTTTATAAAGAAATAAACCGCTAGTCTCTTCTAGCCGTTTAGACAAATCTCTGCCAATTTCCGTATTGAACCATCACCGAACTACAAATTTCAAGTAAAGTTTAAGCTCTTCTGTTCTCTATCACAATTTATTCTCGGTTGATCTTTTAATACAGACAGTTAACTTGAAATTGTTTTCACCAATCTCCATATATAAAAAACAGTAATATTTTCAGTTAAAAATTATGCAGAATTTCGTTGTATTTTACTTAATATTTTGACTGTAATTTAAGCGAAGAGACCTTTTATTCGAGATTTTAGAAGATAAAACCTTGTATAGATAACACGTTTTTAAAAGGTCTATGCTAATATTCATTCAATTATTTGACGCTGATTCTAACAGAACGTTTCACGAATCGACCTTTAACCGCTAAGAGTAAACAAATATGGCTTTTGATTTTTCCAATATGCTCACTGAATTATCAGCGATGCACGTAGATTTGTCGGCGATGCCAACGAGTATCGACATGGGGCACGCAATCTTAGGCGCATTAGCAGTGATCTTTTTACTCATGTACCTAATGAAAAAAGGTAAACCTGTTGAGATCGAAAAAATTGTTGAAAAAGAGATTGAAGTAGAAAAAATCGTTGAGATTGAAAAACCCGTCGAGATAATCGTTGAAAAGATCGTTGAAAAACCTGTTGAGAAAATTGTCGAAGTAGAAAAAATTGTTGAGAAGATCGTTGAAGTAGAAGTTGAACCTAAACTCAAAACATCAACGCCAGATTCAGCACTCCAACTACTGTCACTTTTACAACAAGACGCGCGCTTTATTGATTTCATGCAAGAAGATCTTAAAGGCTTTGCAGATGCTGATATTGGCGCTGCTGCTCGTGTTATTCATGAAGGCGGTCAGAAAGTACTTAATGAATACTTTAGCTTTGCACCAGTACGTGCTGAAGATGAAGAATCACGTATTACCCTACCCCAAGGGTTTAATGCGTCTGAAGTACGCCTAACGGGTAACGTAGTCGGCGAAGCGCCATTTAATGGCACTCTGATCCATCGCGGTTGGAAAGTGACAAATGTTAAATTGCCTAAATTGGCAGAAGGCCATGATGTACATATCATCGCAGCCGCTGAGGTAGAATTATAATGCAAGATACACAACAACATCGTTACAGCGTAGGTATTGACTTAGGCACAACACACTGTGTGCTTTCTTATGTCGATCTTGAAAGTGAAAACGCTGATGTCACGGTAATGACGATTCCACAATTAACCACGCCAGGTAATGTGGAAGACAAAAATCAATTACCTTCGTTCATGTACCAAGCTCACGAATCAGAGTTAGCTGAAGGTGACACTGCACTTCCTTGGAATGCAAAACCTAATGTTATTGTTGGTGCGATGGCACGAAATCTTGGTAGTAAGACCCCTATTCGTCTTATTTCAAGTGCAAAAAGTTGGCTTTGTCATGGTGGTGTTAACCGCCGTGATGCTTTTTTACCGCTCAATAGTCCTGAAGAAGTGGTTAAAGTATCACCACTTGAAGCGACACAGAAATATCTTGAGCACATGGCTGATGCATGGAATTTCCAACATCCAGAAACGCCAATTAGTGATCAAGATGTAACGATTACAGTACCGGCATCTTTCGATCCTGCTGCGCGTGAATTAACCGCAGAAGCTGCTCGTAACGTTGGCTTTAAGCATCTAACATTGCTTGAAGAACCACAAGCCGCTGTTTATAGCTGGATCAAGAATAACGATGATAACTGGCGTGACCAAGTTGCTGTTGGCGATATCATTCTTGTGGTTGATATCGGTGGTGGTACTACGGATTTATCATTAGTAGCAGTTACTGAAGAAGATGGTAACCTAACCCTTAACCGTGTTGCAGTTGGCGATCACATCCTTCTGGGTGGTGATAACATGGATCTTGCTCTTGCTTATCGTTTAAAGATGAAGCTAGCACAAGAAGGCAAGCAATTACAGCCATGGCAAGTATTGGCGATTACGCATGCTTGCCGTGATGCAAAAGAAGCATTGCTTAACGACGCTGAATTACAATCTATGCCGATTGTGGTTCCAAGTCGTGGCTCTAAGCTTCTTGGCGGTACGCTACAAACAGAACTGACCCAAGAAGAAGTACAGCAAACATTGGTTGAAGGTTTCTTTCCACAAACAACCATTGAAGAGTTACCTGTACAAACAGCGCGTGGTGCATTAACCCAAATGGGTCTACCTTATGCGCAAGATGCTGCGGTATCACGTCATGTTGCAGGTTTCTTAAGCCGTCAAAGCCAAGCAGTAGAAGAACTGTTTGCCCAATATGAACAACAGCATGAAGGCTTTATTCGCCCTACTGCTATTCTGTTTAACGGTGGTGTACTTAAATCATCGTTATTATCAGAGCGTCTGTTATCAACGATCAATAGCTGGTTAACTACCGCTGGTTCTACAGAAGCGAAGTTACTTTCAGGCCTTGATCTTGATCTTGCTGTTGCAAGTGGTGCTTCATACTATGGCTTTGTTCGCCGTGGTAAAGGTGTACGTATTCGTGGCGGTATTGCAAGTAGTTACTACGTTGGTATTGAAAGTGCTATGCCTGCTATTCCTGGTATGGAACCACCACTAGAAGCTCTTTGTGTTGCGCCTTTTGGCATGGAAGAAGGCAGCCAAGCTGATGTACCAAGTCAAGAATTTGGTTTAATCATTGGCCAGCCAGTGCAATTTAAATTCTTTGGCTCAACTGTTCGACGCGACGATGTTGCGGGTACTCATCTTGATTGGTGGCAACCAGAAGAAATGGAAGAGTTACCAGCAATTCAAATGACACTGCCGGTCTCTGAAGGCCGCAGCGCTGGTGAGGTTATTCCTGTTAAACTTGCCTCGCATGTCACTGAACTGGGTATGCTATGCCTTGAAGCCATTGCGACCGATAATGGTCAGAAATGGCAAGTCGAATTTGACGTTCGCGAAGCGTAATAGCTTATACAGCGGCGCACTTTATAGTGCGCCGTTTATTTATCTGGCCAATGAAACATGTCAGCGGGCTATATTCTTCTAATTTCCACCCGTAAAAACTGACACATCAATCGTTTCCCATCAGGCTATTTTCTCATTGCAATTATTTTATGGAGTCAGCATGCCTTCATCTTCCCCACGTTATCTTGTTGGTATTGATCTTGGTACTACCCACACTGTTGTCGCTTATAGTGAGATTACAGATACATTAGAAACAAGTCCGATGCATATTTTTGAAATTGATCAATTAATTGCACCGGGTGAAGTCGCACGTAAACCATTACTGCCCTCATTCCGTTATCACCCAGCTGAAGGTGAAATGGACGCAACCCAATTGGTGCTACCTTGGAACACTGAACCTGTAAAAGGTGAAATTGCAAGTGTCATTATTGGTGAATTTGCACGTGAATTAGGTGCGAAAGTTGAAGGACGCCAAGTTGTTAGTGCTAAAAGTTGGTTGTCGCATCAACATGTTGATCGTAATGAAGCTATTTTGCCGTGGTCATCAACAGCTTCAACATCTGATGTGAAAAAAGTTTCACCTGTTATTGCGAGTGCCAGCTATCTTAACCATGTACGTCAAGCGTGGGACTATCACCACAAGCACGACAAACTTGCCCAACAAGAAGTGGTGATCACTGTACCTGCTTCTTTTGATGAATCAGCACGTACATTAACATTAGAAGCAGCTGAACTCGCGGGATTAAAAAAAGTCTTATTACTTGAAGAGCCGCAAGCCGTTTGTTACGACTGGTATGCTCAAAATCGCCAACAAGCCGATGAATTATTAAAAGACATTCCATTATTAATGGTGTGCGATGTGGGTGGTGGTACGACTGATTTAAGTTTAATTAAAGTCGGTAGTGATCAAGGAAAATTAACCCTTGATCGCATCGGTGTTGGTGATCACTTAATGCTAGGTGGTGATAACCTCGATTTAGCATTAGCGCACGTTGCCGAACAGCGTTTGCATGGCGAATCAAAAAAGCTTAGCCCTGCGGCGTTATCAAAGCTTATTCAGCAAACCCGTAAAGTGAAAGAAAAGTTATTATCTGGCAACGCACCAGACAACGCCAAAGTCACCATGCTCGGCAGTGGCTCGCGTTTGATTGGTGGTGCTAAAAGTATTGAGTTAAACCGTGAAGAAGTGCATAGCATCGCCCTTGATGGTTTTTTTCCTATTACTGAGTTCACTGACCAACCGAATCAGCGTCAAGCGGCGATGGTTGAATTTGGGCTTCCCTATGCGGCTGATCCTGCTATCAGTAAACATGTCGCGCAGTTTATTGATCTGCATGATAATGTTTGCCGTGAAGCGTTTAATGATTTTAACATCCATCACCCAGACTCAATCATTATTAATGATGATCAACCGGCGATCCCTGTTGCGGTATTACTAAATGGTGGTGTATTTAACAGCCCGCTACTGTCAGCACGTACACTAGATATTATTTCTCGCTGGCGTGGTGCACCAGTAACCGAACTTAAAAACCTTCATCCTGATTTGGCAGTTGCATTTGGTGCTGTGGCTTATGCTAAAGCTCGTCATGGCGCACAGCTTAAAATTGGCGGAGGATCTGCCCGTTCATTCTTCTTAACTATTGGTGAAAATAAAGGCACTAAACAAGGTATTTGCTTATTACCTAAAGGGATTGAAGAAGGCATCGAAGTAACGCTAACACACCGTAAATTTGCACTAACACTGGGTGAGCCAGTGCGATTTAACTTAGTTTCTTCTACTAATGATAAACATCATGATGTTGGCGAGTTGATTGAAATCGTTGGCGATGGTTATGTCAGTCTACCGCCGTTTATTGCAACATTAGACAGCGAACGCGATCGTAGCAAATTAGCTGCCAACCAAAAAGATCGTGAGGAAGTCACCTTAGCTTGCCAATTAACAGAAGTTGGTACGCTGCAAATTGAAGCTGTCAGCCTTAGTGATAATAATAAACGTTGGAAAGTTGAATTTGCTATTCGCAAAGATTTAGCCCGTTTAAACCGCAATAATGGCGATAGTACCCTTGCTGAAAGTGAGCTTCCAGCTCGAATGCCTGATGCTATTGACGCTGTTAAAAAAGTCTTTGGCGGCAGTAAAAATACCGATAACAATAAAGCGGTCAAAACACTGCGTAATGATCTCGATAAAATATTAGGCAAACGCGATAATTGGGAAACACCGTGTTTACGTGAACTTGCCAATGCACTGCTTGAAAGTAAAAAGCGCCGTCGCCGTTCAGATCTTCATGAGCGTAATTGGTTAAAACTAACAGGTTTTAGCATGCGTCCAGGTTTTGGCTACCCTGCTGATGACTACCGTATGGAACAAATCTGGCAGTTATATCAACACGGTATTCAATTTGATACCAATACCCAAACATGGTGCGATTGGTGGACGTTCTGGCGCCGTGTTGCAGGAGGCTTAACCCAAGAGCAACAACTGCTTATCTATAAAGATGTAGCTAAATATATTACGCCAGGAGCAAGCCGTAACGCTAAACTCAACAAAGAACTCCAAGAACGTAGCTATGAAGATATGGTTCGCTTAGCGGCCTCTTTAGAGCATTTACCGTTTGACAAGAAGCTTCAGCTCATTGAGTGGCTTTTTGGTCGTCTACAAAAAAACCAATATGCTCAAGCGCATTGGTGGGCAATAGGCCGTATTGCCACTCGTACGCCATTTTATGGCAATAATCATAACTTATTATCTGCAGAGCACGTCTCTTACTGCTTACCAGAACTAATGAGTTATGATTGGCGTAAAGAGTCATATATTGGATTTGCGGCGGTAATGATGACGCGCATGACTGGCGATCGTACATTAGATATCAACGATGAGTTGCGCCAACAAGTCATTAATAAATTAAAACAAAGTAAAGCACCAGAGAGCTGGATTGAGATGGTTTCTGAGGTCAAAATATTGACTGAAGATGAAACAAAACGAGTCTTCGGTGATGCATTACCCAATGGATTACGACTTATTGGTTAATTAAATTTAAGCTAGCATGATTAAAGAGAGGTTATTGCCTCTCTTTATTTAATTGCATATTTTCAATCTAACATTCCTTATTTAAAAATAAAACTAAATTACTGGCTAAATAGTTTAAAAAAAGAGATGTAATCCTTAATTTTCCATTTTTAATTCTAAATTAAACCACAAATATAATTCTATTAATCTTCTGTTAAGGTTCACATTGCTATTGTCTTGCTAACAGCATTTGTTTACTTGTTATATATCTAACAGGTCGACCATTTTTCAAGCATTGAGTGGACGAATTGGAACGCCATTATCCCACTCACAAAAAATCAAATAGGCAAGACTATGACTAATACACAATATGATTTAATCGCACAACGTATCTTCAAATCAGAAAACCAGCGTGTTGCTGTAGCTGCTGTAGTGTTTGATGGCCTATCAAGCTATGAAGCAGAGAAGCGTTACGAGCTGCCAAAAGGCACTTTGTCTCGTAATGTTCGTAAATATAAAAACGAAGTACAATACATTGAATCTGTTTCTGCTGCTTAATCTTTAAAGATATAATTTATAATTAAACCGATATACAACATGTATATATGAAATAAAATAACCATGGTTTAATTAGAAGCATAATAAAAGAGAATGTATTGCTACATTCTCTTTTTTATAACTATATATTATGTAGTTACCGTCAATCACCGCTACGCAAATGGACACTCGCTTTAAATATTCCAATAGATAAAATCAATAACCCTAATAATGTTATCGTTCCTACATTTGCTAATGTTTGCCACGGATGTTCACTGGTTAGAATATTAAACGCCAAGTTACTGACTTTATTAAGCCAACCCCCGATTACCATTGAGTTAAATAACATCGAACTGATTAATTTAACCAATGTTATTGCGACAAATAGCACCAATAATGGATGTTCAGTCAACTGAGAAGTACAAAAGATAACACATGCAACTGGCAACAAAGCTAAACTCATTGCCGCCATTGTGGCAATAAACTGTCCCCAATGTAATCCAATCGCCACCAAAGAGAGTGCATTTTCAGCCAGCATATCTGTTGGCATAACCCACATAGCGACAATCCACACGGTAACATCAATAAGTAATAGAAGTAATGATGAAAACAAAGGAATAACAACTAATGCAACCAATAGTTTGATCGCAATTGCTTTACTGTCACTCACCGGCATTGAGTGCCAAAAAGCCAGACTACCTTCTTTACGCTCTTTGGCAAGTGCCCTTGCAGAGTAAGTAAAAAAGCTTAGTAAAGACACAATCCCTGCAACAAAAAAAGACACTGAACCAACCATACCAGCAAACGATGATGTGGTGATGGGCGGTTGCCAACCATCAAAACCGTTGGTCTGGATATTAAACGAGAAATTATTAATATTGGTGAGTATCATAACCACAACAAACATCGAAAATAATGCCAAAAACACAGGTAGTCGCACAATTATTTTATGTTCTAATAATTCCGTTTTGATTAAGGTATAGCTTTGTTTCATGCCACTGTCTCCTGCTGTTTCGCTAAAAATATATCAGCAAGGCTTGGTTGACTAATATCGCCTAGCAAGGTTAATTGAGAGACATCAGCTCCTTCATACAGCAGTCGATATTGCCCTAATTGACAATTTACTGTTAAAGGATGTAATTGTTTCGCAGCGGCTATATTGTCTTCGCTAACAGATAAGATCGTAAACTCAGTCGCTAATGATGATAGTGATGCTTGTAAAACCGCTTGCCCATTTTTAAGTACTAAAACATCTGTCAGTAAATGTGCAATCTCATTGACTTCATGACTCGCTATAATTAATGCCCGCTCACCTTCTGTGAACCATGTCATCAATGTACGATAAAAGGTCGAACGATACATAAGATCTAACCCAAGCGTTGGCTCATCTAAGATCAGTACATTGACATTGGTTGCCATGACTAACGCTAGATGTAATTGTACTTTCATGCCTTTTGATAAGGTTTTTATTTTACTATTAAGATTAATCTTAGTTTGATCTAAGTATTGCAGTATTTTAGGACGTTCAAAACGAGGATGGACACCTGCAGTATAAGAAATTAACTGTTTTACAGTCATCCAATCAGGCAGCATGGCTACATCAGATATATAAGCAAGGTTCTGAACTATTTGATCTCGGTCCTTTTCAGGCGATAAGTTAAAAATACTTAACTCTCCGCTACAGCTATGTATTCCTAATAATGTCTTTATTAATGTCGATTTACCCGCACCATTATGACCTAGTAAACCAAGGATTTGTCCACTCGCTAAGTTAAAACTAATATTATCTAGCGCTTTTTTGTCACGGTAAGACTTTGTAATGTGTTGAGCTTTAATAAAAGGTTCATCACAGCTTATATTATTCACATAACATCCTTAGTAGTTAATGAATTCAGATAAGCGTTATTAATAACATAAATAAGTCACTTTATAAATTAAAGACTTACAAAACAGAAAAAATAAAACGACGTTTAATTATGTAATGTGAAAAAGAGTATGATATGGGATAATAAAACACATTATACTGAATGTATTTAGAATATATAGCAATAGGAGAGCATACAGAGAAAATAAAATTAACTCTGTATGCTAAATAAATAGTTAATATAAAAATGCGACTTACCATATTAAAATAAGAAGGCTGCAATTAAACTTGCACAATAAATATAGTATTAAAACATCTGCGATATTGGCATTTTCACATTGCAATAGTTAAACAATCAAATGATGCTTATCTATTGATTTATATTGTTATTCAGCTTCGTTTGATAGCTCTTCAATAACTAACTCATGCGGTGAAACACCGTCTTTTTCCATCATTGCTAAAATCTCAATCATACGAGATTGACGTGATTCTTGTTTGAACTCATGTAATACAGCAATTAAGTTATTGATTTTTTGTAGAGGAATACGCTTAATTACAGCTTTTTGGCGACCAGGAACTTCATCAGCAAAATCAATTAGAATTTGACGGTAGTCAACACGGGCTTCTTTTACTTCACCTGTTGCTTCTACACTTTTTAACATCGCACTGAGCGCTTTTTCTGCAGCTGCGAAACTGTCCATTAATAACCTCGGATAATAATACAAATTTGCTTTAGCACGGTAATGGCAAAGCATGCATTGATAAAATGATCAATATTAATCAGGAAATTTAACATTGTTCTATATTTAGCTAAATGAAATTAATAACCTCAGATGAATAAATGAGATAGGTGTCTATTTACTGACACTCTTTAAGTGTTCTATTTACACTAAAGACTCTTTATTATAATTGATCTTTTCATTTTCGTGTAGCTGGGGACGCTACTTCTGTGAATATTACTCTGAGTTGGCTTTATTGTGAACACTAATTTAAAAAAATCGTCAATTTATTCATTTTCGATTGCCGTATGTTCTTTTTTGACTCGATTTCTGGATTAATATCACATTTTATTATTCGGTGCTAAAAATGATATACCTTAATAAAAGTATCATAATCAACTATAGTAAACACTCAATTACCATTTCAAAATAGGCATCTTGTGCGTACTAACTCTCATTTCATTACCGTCATTGTCGGTAGTATCCTTTCGCTTTCAAGTCTTACTGCAACCGCATCCATTCGAGCCTCTGGCAGCTTTACAGCAAATGGAGATTGCGATGCCTATCAATCTTTTCGTAAACAAACTAATCCTGATAACACTCAACTTGTCAGTGATAAACAATATGCAATAAAGGCTATTAATAAAAAAGAATTTGATTGGGTGCAAATACTGATCCCGAATGCATCCCCTGCGATGCGTTGGGTAAATAAATCGTGTGGTAGCACGAAATTTAATGATGATGTTACCTTTAAACCTTCTTCATCATCAAACTCAACCTCAACCTCAAAACGTTGTAATACGCGTAATGACTTTGATTCATATGTATTAGCCTTAACATGGCAACCTGGATTTTGTGAACACTTTAAATATAAAGGCAATAAACCAGAATGTACGGCAATTAATGATGGTAAATTAAACATTACTCATTTAACCCTGCATGGTTTATGGCCCAACAAAACCAGTTGTGGCACCAAATATGGCTATTGTGATCGTTATGCGCGTCTAGATTTATCTGCAGCTACCATTAAAGACATAGCGCCATGGATGCCAAATTTTTATTACCAAACAAAATTTGGCGAATATGAATGGAAAAAACACGGTGCTTGCCAGAATCTTGATGATAACGCTTATTTTCTAACAGCAACCCAATTAGTCAAAAAAGTTGATGATTCAGCAATTGGCCAATTTATAAAAGCCAATATTGGTAAAAATGTGTCAACAGCGAGCTTTAAAAAGAACCTTATTTCACATTTTGGCGCTGATGCGGTAGACCGAATAAGTTTAGCTTGTAGCCAAGGTCGCTATTTAAATGAAGTTCGATTGAATATTGATAAATCATTTAATGTTAACAATAGTGTTCAACAGTTACTTGAATCTGGACCTAAAGGCCGTCCGTTCTATGGTAATTGTCATAAAAAGATATACATTGAGCCGCTGGCAAGTAAGTATTCTCATATTTGATTAGTCGACTATAAAGAAGAGAGCAAGATACTGTTAGCTCTCTTCTTTATCTGCATTTACTTTTTCCCTTCTAGATAGTGATATATCCACTATCAATCACCGTTTCAAAAAAACAAATAACACATCAATAAATTATATCAATGTATTTTTTTTAAACCGCCGAATCTCAACATACGATAATGCACGCCGTTCAATAATTTTCCAGTGAATTTATTCACAATTTTCTTCAATACATTGATTACAAAGACTAAAATAACCGCCAGCTGTTAATAATGTAACGCGTTACATGGTAATAATTCATTTTTTGTGATATAAGTCTCCTTGGATTTTTGTTTTTTTGTGCTACCTTGCATCGCCTTCATGGCAATGAAATCGGTTACATGTTTAATGTTTGTAATAACTACCACTTGTATTTGTTGCGAATTTTTATCAATAAAAAACCTATTATAACAACCGATAGCAGAGCACTCACAACGGATGAATGTTCCTCTTCACTAAGTAGTCTTTCGAGGTTGCATAGTTTTATTAACAGGAAAAAATATGACTTCTACGAATGGAAATATACTAGGATCAATTAATGACACCTTAATGGCGATCATTGGTTCAGTAAACGGCGTTTTATGGGGCCAACTTCTCGTTTATTTATTGGTTGGTGTAGGGATTTACTTTAGTGTTCGTCTTGGTTTTATCCAGATCCGTCAATTCCGTCATTCAATCGATGTCCTAAAAAGTGGCCGTGACATAGAAAACGGCATCAGTTCTTATCAAGTATTTTGTACATCAATGGCTGCGCGTGTTGGTACCGGTAATATGGCTGGTGTTGCTGTTGCATTAACCATTGGTGGCCCAGGTGCTATCTTTTGGATGTGGCTAATTGCTATCTTCGGTATGGCAACCGCTTTTATTGAATCGACTCTTGCGCAAGTTTACAAAGTAAAAGATGTTGATGGTCAATATCGTGGTGGCCCTGCTTACTATATGGAGCAAGGTCTTGGCAAGCGCTGGATGGGTACTCTTTTTTCAATTTGTCTTATTATTGCTTTTGGTTTTGTTTTCAATGCCGTTCAAGCAAATACCATCACTGACGCACTACACCACTCTTTTGGCTGGAATGAAACTACACAAGGTATTGTGATTGTTATCTTTACAGCTTTCTTCATTATGGGCGGTTTACGCCGTGTCGCTACAGCTTCTACAAAAATTGTGCCTATCATGGCGGTTGGCTATTTAGCTATCGCATTAGTGATTGTCGCAATGAACATTACTGAGTTACCTGCCGTTCTGGCTCTTATTGTTAAGAGTGCATTTGGTTGGCATGAAGCCGTTGCCGGTGGTGTCGCTTTCACTGCTTCACAAGCGATGCAAAGTGGTATTGCACGTGGTTTATTCTCAAATGAAGCAGGTATGGGTTCAGCAGCTAACGTTGCAGCAAGTGCGACACCTAATCCTAACCACCCTGCATCACAAGGCTTTGTCCAAATGCTAGGTGTTTTCGTTGATACCATTGTTATTTGTACAGCATCTGCGGCAATGATTATGCTTTCTGGTGTCATGAACACACCAGATGCATCAACAGGTATTGGTTTATTACAACAAGCACTGAGCAACCAACTAGGTAATTGGACTACGTATTTCATTACGTCAGCTATTTTACTATTTTGTTTCTCGTCAATCATTGCCAACTATACTTATGCAGAAACAAATATCATGTTCCTGAACGGTAATACTAAGCGCGGTTTATTCTTCTTCCGTCTTTGTGTTCTAGGCATGGTAATGTTTGGTGCTGTTGCATCATTACCTGTTGTTTGGAGTTTAGCTGATGTTTCTATGGGCCTAATGGCACTGGTTAACATTGTTGCTCTTATTTTCCTTTCTGGATTGGCAATTAAAGTCATTAAAGATTACGAAGAACAACTTAGAGCAGGCAAAACACCAGAATTTGATCGCTCTAAATTTAAAGAGCTAAAAGATATCGAAGGCGCATGGCACCCAGATACAATTGCCGAAGCACGTGAAGCAAACGGTAATACATTTAATAAATAAGCGCATCAAAGACGATTAATATCTAAAACCAGTCACTAATGGCTGGTTTTTTTCGTTCTTTTTACAGTCATAACCGTCCATGAATTACCCCCTCTTACAATTCACAACAAAATATAAACCGAATTCCTGTTATTAAGCGTTGGGGTTTGCGTCAATATGTAGGGGGAGCGAACAGATAGAATATAAAAAGGCTAAAGAAAAAGATTCTTTAGCCTTGGGGGATAATCAAACATTATAAGTAACCATGTTGGCTTTTCCAGCCGTCACTCATTTGTGCTAAAACACACGCAGGAAGTGAACGATGGGCTTTTGCGGGCTGAGAGGCTATTTTACGATAACCACTTGCTTGAAGTCTTAAATCAAAGGCTGTATCTATTGGCTTGCCTGCACGTGCTAGATCCCAACGGAAAACACGCAGTGCCATATATTCATGTTGTTCTATTTCACCATCATGAGGGTACATCAGCACTTTTGCATATGCTTGCTTAGCCAATTCGAAGTTCACGTTAATCATGAGTTTCTCCTTAGCTCCTATTGGCTATCACTACTGCCAAGAGCTGTATTTAACGTAAAACGTTACAGTGTCGCATGCAAGATATTTCGCAAACATTTTGATGCAAAATGATAAATATAGCTGAATTATGTGATATCTCGCACATCATTGTATGGTTAATAACCACTTTATGCGCTAAAAACATCCAACACTTATTAAATTCACTCGATACTGTCACTTTCTAAAAATTGCACTTTAAACCCGTAATCAGCTGCATTACTATGCTAGATATAACCACTTCTAGGACTACATAATGCAACCAATAAAAGTGCAACCTAACCCTCAAATTGCCGTTATATTTAAAACATGGTCTACGGAGTGGGCTAAAGATGTTGAAGCTGGCAAAAAAGACGCAGCCAATCAATTTTATACTGTCTATAATATTGCAGCCGATTTGTTCGCAAAAGGTGGCGAGATTGATATTGCAGTTATTTCAGCATTATTTAATGACTGTAAGCAAAAAACAGAAATGGCAGAACAACTGGTTAATAAAATTAAAATCAGTTTAAAAGAAGACGATAAACGCGCTCAACTACTTATTACTCAAGTAAATACAGCTGCGCAAGATGCTGCTTTCGCCATGAATTACCTTGGTCAATTATTGCTACAATCAGCATAATAAAATAAATAAGCAGTGCAGATACTGATGCACTGCTTATCAGTATCTGCACTATTATTCTGTAACACCAACAATAACTTATTACTCACAATGCGCTATTTATTACTATTTTACAGCTGATTATGGCTTTTATTTTCCAGCTATACTTTGTCGTATCTGCGTGTTTCACTATTAACAAGCCGCCATGATGAAAATAACAACCTTAACGACAATGTTTAGCCGCTGGTTCTCTAATGCCGCAGACATTCCTGATTCTATTCGTATAACACTTCCTATGTTAGTTAGCTTAGGTATGTTTTATAGCTTAGGTTTTACCAGTGCGGGTATTTCTGGCTTAATCACCGCATGGTTACTTGGCACTCAAGCGCGCAGCCTACCCTATTTAAAACGATTACAAATACTGTCTATATCCGCAGTGATCACTGTTATGGCAACATATTTAGCATTTTTAGTGTTTGATAATATGTGGCTCAGCGCGATTACATTGTGCTCAATCGCTATTCTCTATGGCTTGATGTCTAATCAACGGCCCCATATTCGCTTATTTGGCTATAACTTTGGTTTTATCTATATTATGGCAATTCATTTTGCCGCTGTAGGTGATAGTTTTACCATTATTCTAATGGCTAATATCTTTGCTGCATTATGTGTTATGTTGTCATCGCTTATTTTATGGCCCTTTTTTAACGGCCGTATTTTGCAACAGCATACGGTAACAGTGGATAATGCGCTTACTGATTGGTTAAATGAATTACGTTTTTCTGATAATGAAGCCCAACTGGCAGCAAAACGACAATTCTTTTATCAAAGCGCGCACAATTTAGCTTATTACAGTAACTCCATTTCTTCGTCTAAACGTGCAATAAAAATAAAAATCGAACTGCAACGTTTATTAGAAATGTCTGAATATATTATTTGTTTAGAACGTGCACTCAGTTTTGACTTACACCAATCAACACGCATTCGGCTCTTTAAATGGATAGAACTCACTGTTGAACAACTAAAAAACAATCAACAAATCACGGCAACATTTGCAACTAACGAATACAAAAACACACCTTATATTATTGATATAATAGAAAAATTCAAACGTTGCTATAACTTTGATACCTTTTCTTCGCCCGATAACAGTAAAAATATTTATTTATTTACTAGTGACAGTGCGGCGTTTATTGGTGATTTTTGTCAGGCGCTTAAATTTAATTCAAAAGAGTGGCGTCATGCCGGTAAGATTGCGGTCACGTTAGCTGTTACTCAATTTTTAACTGAGTTTTATCACCTTCCTCAAGGATATTGGATCTCTTTGACTGCCTTTATTGTCTTACTGACCTCATCAATGGCGGTGACGAACCATCGAATCTGGAATCGTTTTTATGGCACGGCGTTAGGTGGAATTTACTGCTTTGTTTGTTTGTATTTTATACCGCCACAGCACCTTATTTTATTAACCAGTATTTCGGTCTTTTTTGCGTTTACCTCATACCATAAAGATCGTTACGATATTCATGTTTTTTGGTTAACATCGATGATTGTGTTCGCAATTAGCTTACTCTCTCCTGATAACACTTATGTGTCTTTTTATCGTATTATCGATACACTTTTTGGGGTAACTATTGCATTTTCGGTGAATTACTTTATTGCGCCGAGTTGGACAATGACATGGTTAGATCGACATACTTCTAACATGATAAAGTCACAAATATTATATGTTGCGGTATTAAACAAACCACAATGGGAACAAAAAATTAACTTATATCAAAGTCAGCAACGTTATTATGCCTTAAATGGTGAAGTCATGAATTTACTGAGAGAGCCAAATTTAAGCCCTCGTACTTCAAAGGATTGGTTGAGCCTATTAGTATTAATCCAACGTTTAAATGATGGCTTATTATTAGCGACTAAATTGGGTATCCAATCAAATGAATCACATGCGACAGCACGTTGGATCCGTCAACTACAATGGATAGAACAAACATTCCCAGACCGTTGTAAGCACGGGGAAATGCCACCATTTGATACTGAAACAACGCCCATTCCAGAAGATATGTTATGTGCATTAATTGAAAAGGATATTCAACAACTTACCGCGTGGATGCTATATCAGCGAGCATTTGTGGTATAGGTAATGTGGGTGCTTTAAAATAGCAAAAAGCCGCGAACCTTTATTGATTCGCGGCGTTATTGGTAAACAACGTATGCTATTTAGTTCATTTTACGTACTGTTATTGAGTTAATTTTTAACGGATCACGCTGTGGCGCATCAAGTTTTAGCGCTTTTACTGCCGCACGTCCTGCATCCGTAACACCACCTTCATAAGAAGGCTCTGTTACACCAGGGATCACATAAGCTTTTGAACCTGGGGACCAAGCATTAAAGAAACCACTTAGATCAGTTTGTGCAGCATAAGATGCACACACCATTAATTGATCACCTTTACTCAAACCTGATGTCGATTGACAAGCATTAGGTGACGGTAATTGCATATTGTCTTCTAAATCACCACGCGTTAAGCGGTGCATTAGTTTAAATAAATTCCATCCCTTCATACCATCAACATCAGTAACATAATAGCTTGGTAACTCTCCTCTCACGACATTAGTAATATCGAATTCAGTTTCAGCCCACTCTTTCAATTGAGCAAACATCACAAGTCGCTCACCATTACCACCACTGGCCCAAGCATAAGGTGCCTCTAAGTTAACGAAAGCTGGAGCCATACGAATATCTTGCTCAACTCGAGCCATTTTACCTAGATGTTTATCCTGTATATAAAGAGCCAGAATATTGTTTACAACCTCTGTAGAGCCTTCAACGTTAAAGGGTGCTTCAGCTGCGTTATGGCCAACTTCATGCCATAACAACCAGCTATTTAATGGTGACATTTTAATATCACTACTATTAGTATCAAAGCTGATGTTCATAACAGGATAACCTGAGTGTGCGGCACCAATAGAGATAGCAACATCATTAACTACATGATGTTTATTATTAGGCAGTGTCGTATCTGTTACTTTTTTATGGCGTCCTGTCCCTTCACCATTAATTTCATCTCGCGCATAAAAATCATTTAGATCTTCAGCAAAAACATCTAACTCTTGCGTAAATTGCTGTGGACTACCGCCATAATTGCTGGCTTGAAGATTCTTTGCAGCCGCCGTATAAATAAAGCTATTCGATTCAATTTCACCAATTGGAGCTACTGAATTTTGAGGATTTACCCAAGCATTATTTTTGTACCATGGCGCGGCAACTGTTCCATCTAGATTAACAGTTACATTTCCTGTTTCACTACCTGATACATAAATCAAGCCACCATACGGCGCGGTAAATGTTTCACTACCACCAGCTAATAATGTGAATGATTTAGAGACACGTGGTGGGCGTAGTAAACCCAACTCATGCTTTTCACGACCAGTTAGATCGTCAGCTAAAGCCACTGTGATTGTCACTGGATTATGATTACCAGAAACAGAAACAGTAAATGGCTGATGTGCTACAGCCCATTGACCAGTTGATTGACGATTACCTGCATACCATGCAACAGTATTATTCGATAAATCAACCCCGACACTGGCTGATGATGAACCTTTAGCCTCACCCGGATATTGACGAATATCCGCCTTAATATCTAAATCAAAATATGAACGACCAAGCATTAAGCGTGTTAATGGTTTTTCCATATAGTTCAATGGGTAACTTGGGTTCATCCATCCTTGGTATTTGGCATTTACACCGTTATTCGTACCATAAACCATATTGTTATCAACAAGGCTTTGAGCCAGTTCAGGACTACAAACTGTTTGATCTGGCGCTTTATCACCGTAACAATTTAGAAATTCAGTAAAACGTTTAAAGCCTAGTTCATCTTTATTAACGCCTGATTCATAACGGTAATCAAGATCATTCCATAACCATACTGTCATATTTTGATAAATACGATTTAGATCGACACTATTTAAGCGCTCACCTTGATGACCTTTAGTGCGGAAGTACAATTCATGCTGATATAAACGTTCAATATTAGTACCAAGATCAGCAGCTTTTACCATCGCTTTCGCTGTGGTTTCATTAAGATCTAATTCTTGGTAACGCGGAGTATGCATACCACCATCAGTCGCAATACCTGTTCCTGGTCGATACTCTAAACAATTCACTTCATAGTGATAATCACTCAGACGACATTCTTGATAACCAAACTCTCCATCGCTAAAGATGGCTAATAATTTTTGTTTTTCAGCCTCAATCTCTGACGATTTTTTGTTATATGTATCAATAAACGCAACCACAGTTTCGTTATCACCTTTATCATTAGTGATAACTTTCTTAGCAACGGCTAATGTTGGTTTATCATCGGGTTTATTATTCGTAATGAAATCCCAAATAATAATGCCATCTTTAATCGTATATGGTGGCTTTATCTCGCCACTAACTTCATCTTTTGCTGACTCATAACGTTCAATAACCCAAAAACCATGTTCACGTTGTGCACGCACACGATCGGGATAACCAAAACTTGGGCCATTAGCTATAACTGAATGTCCATTCAACGCTAAACCAGCGCCATCTAATAAACGCGCAAACTCATCTTTTGGTTGCGAAGCAATACTTTCCATGATCAAAATATTACCGCCACGCTCAACATAACTAAGCAATCCAGAAACATCTTGTTCGGTTAGTTTAGGCTTATTAATATCCGCAACAGTTGGTACTGTATAAATGCCCGTAATAGTTGAGAACTCATAACCGTTTAAAATCACCAATGGCATTATCTCAGGATCAACGGAACTGAAATCGGTAACTTGCTCTATATTTAGATTAAAGCGCTTATCTACTTTAAACTCTGCCGAGCGGCCGATCTGTTGATGCCCTGCTTGACGAAAATAAACATGTGATATATTGGTGCCAACCGTAATCGGTGCCGCAGTATTTATATAACCATCACCTAATAAATAGCGGAAAGTATTTGCAAAGAAATTTCCCATATCTTCACTATCATTAGCACGATCTTTACGTTGCCAACACACGCCATTGTTATCAACACCGTCATTCCAACTATAACTATCAGGACACACTAGAATACTGTTATAGCGATTATTACCAACCATCATAACTTTGCCTGTACCTAATTCACCGATGCTAATAAATGGTAAGTTAAAGGTTGCTGTATTAGCTGTCACATTTTCAGGAACGACCGTTGATGGTGCTTCAGTAATATAAGCTAGGCTTTTTTCATCCCATGCTTTTTTATCACCAAACTTAATCCAATAGTTATTATCATTACGTGCCATTAAAATAGGAAAAGCACGATTGGAAATATTAATTGCACTTTGACCACGAGCACTACCAGAACTGCCATAGAACCACATTTCATCGGTAAACACATGGAATTTAGTGACAGGTTTCCAGCCATTATTCACCGCATCAGAACTTGCACCCCAAAGCTTATTAATATCGTGTTGGATATTCTTATCTACTGCTGCGGTACGCGTAAGTGACAATGGTGAAAACGCTATATTTGCTTGGCAAGCATCGCCACAAATTAACATATCAATCTGCTGCGCTAAACCTGATTCAAATTGCTTCTCAAATTCACCAGTAACAAGTTCTTCCTGACCAGTACCATTATCTAATTGTACGGATTCAGACAGCCCTATATTTAATACTTCATTAATCACATTAGGGTACTGAGCAAATACATTATGAACACGTTCGGAAATCTGAATATGATCAGTAGCGTCAGAATAACGTTGTAATAAGCGAGCAATATTACGACCAGCATGCCCTTCGGCTAAATCTGTCACCGTAAATTGGGTTTTATTGGCTTTAAGTTCACCTAGCTCAAAGGTATCAATACCAAAAGCAACACTTTCGCCCCAGCTAAAGCTAAATTTACCTTCAGCATCAGTTTGCCCACGCCCTGATGGACTGTAATAATCAACACCTACAATAGGCTGACCATCTAAATCACGTAAAAAGCCTTCCGTTAAAATTACTTTAGTTGGCTGGTAAGTTAAATTTTGCTCAGCATTTGCACTTACAAAACTACTATTTAAGTCACCGGCTCCTTCCGTTACTGCTGGCTGAGATTCGGGTTCATGGGTTGATGGTTTACTATCAGTTTCTGTACTTTCTTCTAATTTATCGCTAATCAATGCATTAAATTCAGCAGTAGGCAGCAATATGTCATCAGAATTATAGAAATTATCAAATCGTAATTGATCAATAGATGATAATTTAAAATCAAAAACCTTACCGCTTTCAACAGCCATTTTATTTAATAATGCTTGTGTATTAGCAATTGCATTAATACGTTCATCATCAGTAAACATCACAAATCGGTCAGACTCAGTAAGTATTAATTGCTTGATTCTTTCTTTTGTTCCTGACTTAGTCGCTTGTAATTTTACCGCAGTAAACGTTGCTAATTTGATGCTCTCAAATGAGCAGTCGACAGTATCACCATCTTCGATAATAAAATCAGTAGCAGGTGAACCATTACAATAAACACTAGCACCAAAATTCATGTCACCATTAAGGGAAAATACACCTACAGCTGGAGGAATAACGGGATCGACTGGCGGTAAAATATCGGGTATTTCAGGATCAACTGGTGGTGTTATCTCAGGATCAACCACGGGTGGTGGTGCTACAGGCTCACTTGAATCACTACCGCTATTACAGCCCATCATTAATGCCGATGATATTGCTAATACGATTAACTTTTTATTGGCCACAAAAAACATCCATAATATTTTATTATTGTATCTATAAGGAAGTTTATATACTGGAATATACCAAGAAAGCAATCACTATCATCACAAAAAACACTAATCTGACAATAACAAATAAAAATCATAACTACTTTAAAAACAAAGAATTAAAACATTACAAATTGAAACGTTTTGGTACAAATTTACGGGTAAGTGGCAACTGTTTTATCTTTACTATTAACCGATAAATAATAGTCATTGTCTGATTCACTGTAACGATTAAAACTAAATAAAAAACATTGTTGGCAGTCAAATATTGGTTGAGAATAATTAAGCGCTAGATTACTCCCCCCATCACGATAATATTTACTATCAAGCGCTAACCCCACTGCAATTAGTGCTTGCTGACGATTATTAAACTCAGGGGCTTTCGCTAAGTCTGTTTGGTAAGCACCTGCAATATACTCAATACGATGCATCTTATTTTCACTAGCTATCAAGATATCACGCCAACCATTATGAGACTCATCAGCAATTAAAATAGGCCGATAAATATTTTTCCAACTCGCCAATTTTTTCTGAGTATGACTAAAAAGATACCCTTCACAGCCATTTTTAGTGCAAAAATCATCTATTTGCATAATGATAAACACTTCATCACTACCGTCATTATTTAAATCGGCATAGCCATAACGGTATGGTGGTAATCCATTTTCAACCTCGGGGAAAACTTGATCGGGCTTGAGAATATCTTTACGAACAATTTCAGCCACAAAATCCACACGTTCTTTATCACTATCTAAATAAACCGAGTCTTTTGTTTGCTTTAGTAAATGATCATTATGGATTCGATCTACCACCATAACGACACCACCCAATATAATTGCAAATAATAAACACAACGCTCCATATTTAACCATTTAAATGCCTTTATGTAGTTCCACCTCAGTAAGTGTACTAACAGTAATGCTTTTTTGCTGGCTCTTAAGTAATAAAAAGCCGTTAGTAGCAAAACCCACTAACGGCTGTAGTATTACCCATTGATGTTTTTTTATTCGTGCCTTTTGGCTCATGAAGAACACGTCGATGCCAGATTGAGTAATGCCTTAGCCCAGCGGGACCATGCGCAATAAAGACTGACAGTAATAACACGCCAATATAAAGATGCGGTTGTAGCTGTGGAATGACAACAATTGAAGTCAATAACCCTAACTTTATAAACGTTAATACGCCTTTTAATTGGATTAACCATAGCTTTGAACGATAGATTTCTTGTACCATCATCAGCAAACCGCTAAACAACGCTAATAGCCACCAATTAAGCCATAACCCTTTCTCAAGATGAAAAATAAAGCCCCCACTAGATATAGCGACACCTAATATATGGAGCGCTCGAATAGCCGTTTTGGTTAATCGTTGAATCCAAAATCGAGTTTCAGAAAGTTGATGCTGAGATTGCTTGCGTGACGAATGGTTAGTCATAATGACATCACTAGTAAGTAAAAAAACGCGTCAAGAATAGCGTATTTTTTACAATGTCCAAACCTTATCGTTTAAAGGATCTCAATTCGGTTATCATTCCATTCTCAACCAAATAACAATCCATACTTGCAGCATGTGCGGCTTGGTAACCTAATTCAGTATCTTCAAATACGACACAAGCTGAAGACGGTAGATTTAATAGATTCGCTGCTTGTAAAAAGGTATCAGGGAATGGTTTATGTCGCTTAACATCATTAGCCGTTACGACAATATCCACCAGCGGTAAAATGCCTAAAGTAGCAAGTATTTCTAGAGCATGGTGTCGATAACATCCGGTACCGATTGCAATACGTTTATTTAACGCTTTTTGTTGCTGTAATAAAGTAAAGGTCGTAGGAATAATATCGCCTTTATGTTTTATATCATCAAAATAACGTAACTTACTCGCCACTAGAAGCTGTGGATCTGCATCTATATGGTATTTTTTTAATAATCCGATGGCGGTATTAATCGTCGGTGATCCGCCCATTGAATAAAACCAATCACGCTCAAACGGCAGTTCAAAATCAGCACATGTTTGTTGCCATACTCTTTACATTTTTTATTATCTCAATAAAACTAATGTGCCATCCATATCAAAAATAATTCCTTGATATGAAGATAAATCCATTGCATTCTCCTTACTCTTATTCTGCTTTAACGTACATTTTATTACTCTCGACGATTTTTATTTATTAAAATGGCACGCTATTACGACATACTGACGCTAATGCTAATGAACTTGATTTATACCCATTATTACTAAAAATATTGTTATTAATACTTACGCTTTTGCTATTAAGCCATTGCTGATCTGTTGAACCATTACCATAAGGTATTCGGTACACTGCAAACTGATGATCATTAGTACTATAAATTAAATTCGCAGCAACACGTGCTGAATGATGAGAATAATAACTAAAAGTCCCTTGGCAATCTTTAACAATATAAGAACCATTAGCGCTGCGAACTGCAATATAAGGTTGACGAGTACCTTCATAATAACGTTGTTGCCACAGGCCAACAGTATCTGTCAGCATTATTCTCTCAACGTTATTTTCAGTTTCAGTATGTTCTATTACTGTAGACTGTGACGGTGTCACACTAACAACGCTGACGGGAGTTGTAACCGGTATTGAAGGTAAAGACTGAGGCTGTAAATGCTGAGTTTTATAATGCCAAATAAACCATACAATCAAGGCTACAATAATAATTAAGCTTGCGATAATAACAATATACAGGCTTTTAACGCCTTTGTTAACTCCGTGAGCACTCGTTGTATCTGAATCAATTTGACGTTGTAACACCAGTAATTGCTCATTTAGACGACTATTGGTCGTCTGCAATAACACTAACGCTTCTCGAGCACAATTTTCTCCTGCATTATACGCATGAGTAAGCTGTTGCTGGTTTTGTTCAATCAAAGCCTGTAAGTGTGCTTTTTCTTTAATCAGTGTTCGTATTTTTTCCTTCAACACTGCTGTGTTTTGCTGTGGTACATCAGCGTTATCATCACTTCCAAACGGTATTTCAGCGCATTTTTGATTACCATTCCCTTGAATCACTTGTTGATAAGCTAGGTTCAACATCTTCATTAATACTTGCGACCCACCTTTATCTGGATGTAATGAAACTGATAATTGTCGATACTTTTTCTTTATATCTGCTTTTGAACAGTTATCATTAGTACCTAGTAATTCATGAAATGTAGTCATTAATCAAATCATCAAAGGAAATATTCGATAATTATAAACAACTCTGCTATAACCTGTAAATGCTCATACTGTTAGTCTGTTTCTTTATAGTTATTAGAACGAAATTTTCCTGGCGAGCAACCAATATGTTTTTTAAATACTCGAGAAAAATAAGAGACATCTTTAAATCCAGCCGAAGTAGCAACAGAGGCTATTTTTTCATGATCGGCACTTAACAAACCACACGCTAAATCTAGCCGTTTTTGAATAATATACTGTTTGAGTGTTACCCCCATTGTGGAGTGAAATAAACGAGAAAAATATGTTGCAGAGAAATCGCAAGCTTTAGCAAGCTCTTCTTCACGCAATGGCGCACTAATATCGTTATCAATAATTGAAAGTGCTGGTAATATTGAACGTTCTCGCTGTGATATATTATTATCAACCACAATATCTTCTTTATGAGTATGTAAACGGCTTAAACAAGTATCCACTTTTTGCCTATTCGCACTCGCCACTAAAATATCTTCTGCACCAGCGCGCAATGCAACAACTGCTAGTTCAGAATCTAAATCATGATAAACAATAACAACTTTTACTATCGGATAACGCTGTTTAATAATTCTCAGTAATTTAAAGCCATTAGATTGTGAATTTTCGATTTCAATAAAAATCAATTCATATCCAGTCATCGTTAATAATAATTCATAAGGTGATACGTCTAACACATTATGATATTTCATAAGATTATTTTTAACACTGGTATATTTCTCTTTATAACAACAATTAACCCAGATCACATTACCTCCAGACGTATACAACGCATTTCGTTATCCAACATCGCATCTTAAATATAAACAACTCATTTATACCTTTAAATAAGAAGATAATTACATGTATTAATAAAATAATTGAGAATTACTTTTGCTGTTGTTCTAAATATTAGATTTTATCGTTTTTTAATCTCGACAATGCCCTCATAAGTACAATCGAATAAAATACTCAAACCGAATATTGACCAATTTTTTGATCGATGCCTCCTACTAATTTTGTGAGTTATTTCAAAAAAAAACAACAAACGAATACATAAATTTTATCTATACTGTCAA
The DNA here is from genome assembly GCF_002954455.1 of Photobacterium aquimaris. Taxonomy (GTDB): domain Bacteria; phylum Pseudomonadota; class Gammaproteobacteria; order Enterobacterales; family Vibrionaceae; genus Photobacterium; species Photobacterium aquimaris. The sequence continues at coordinate 978,958 of NZ_MSCC01000001.1, read as the reverse complement.
TAATATAATTAATATTTATAAATTAATCAGATCGACAATGAAGCATTTTTTAGTAGCAACACGTACTCTCTCATTATATTTCTTTTTAGCTTTCGGATTTGTCTCTCAAATAGACCTTAGCTATGCAGCAGACCATGACCAACCTACGGTTGTGGCCGCCTATTACCCTGATTGGAAAGTGTATACACCTAATAATCCTTATCCTGCCAGTAAGATCCCAGCAGATAAATTAACTCATCTTATTTATGCCTTTCTTGCCGTTTGTGGTCCTGTTGATTCATCACCGAATAACATCAAAAAAATAATTGCTACTCAATGTGTGAATAAACCAACAGGAACAGCTATTATTTTAGATGAATATGCAGCTTTACATATTAAACTGCCAGGAGAGACAGCAACAAACGTTAGTTACCAAGGTAATTTTGGTCAATTAAAAGCATTATCGAATAAATACCCTCATTTGAGTATTCTACCAAGCTTTGGTGGGTGGACACTTTCAGAGCCGTTTCATACCGTTGCCCTTGATCCAACTTATCGACAAACATTTATTAATACGGCGGCTGAGTTAATCTTAAAATATGATTTTTTTGACGGTATTCAAATTGATTGGGAATACCCTGGCGGTCATGGATTATCAGGTAAAGGTCAAACTAATACCAAACTAGAACGGGAAGCCTACAGCCTGTTAATTAAGGAATTACGTCTTAAATTAGACACATTAGAACAACAAAACAACCGTAAATACCAACTTTCGGCAGCTATCAATGCAGGTCCTAAAACATTACCTGGCATTAATTGGTCTTATGTTAACCAATACTTAGACCAGATTTATTTGATGAATTTTGATTTCTTAGGTAACTGGAGTCATATCGTTGGCCATCACAGTAATTTATATAGTACTCCAAACACACCTAATAATATTTCTGTAGATAACCAAGTAAACATACTTATTGATAATAAAATTTCTAAAAACAAAATCATTATCGGCAGTCCTTTTTATGGTCGAGGATGGCAAGGTGTAAACACAATCTCAGCCGATAAACTTGAAAATCTAAATAGCAAAGGTGGATTACGTAAAGGCTCTGACATTCAAAATCCCGGCTATTTTAACTACAGTGATATCAGTAAATACTTCCTTAACAACCCTAAATTAGGTTATCGCTATTACTATGATCAAGCTGCAGAAGCCGCAGTGCTTTATAATCAAAAGAATAAAGAATATATTAGCTTTGAAGATAAACGTTCCCTCAAAGCAAAAGCAGATTATGTGAAAAAGCATGGTCTTGGTGGCGTGTTTGGATGGGATATCACCTCTGATGTGAATGACGAATTAATTTCAGTGCTTGATAGCACCTTAACCCCTTAAGCAACAGCGCCCAAATAATCATCATTAGGAATAATTCGATAATAATAACTGCCGTCTATGCTGGTTTATTTTTATACGGAATATTCCTTTTGTTATCAACTGACGCTTATTTTATTTAGTCAGTGTCTTTTTTTTCATTTTTTTGCTGACAATCACATTTTTATCCCCTAACATTGCGGGCGAAATGAGTTCCGATGAAGGTAGCAGGAGAGCGGCCATTGACGAATACTATAACGGTATACACGTCGGCCCGCCGAAGAAGTAAGCGAAGCTCAATATGATCCCATCATATTTTCATTCGTAAATCTTTCAGGCACCAGATTGCAGAAATGCAATAGGTATGGACTGTTATTGGAGGAGCCTCTGGAGAGACTCGTTAAATCGAGCGCCGAAGGAGCAAACCGTAGCATATTGCGGTGAAACTCTCAGGCAAAAGGACAGAGGAGATAAGAGCAGCAACAAGAAGCCATTCTGTAACTAACACTTACCTGTTGTTCTATATCTCTTCCTTTGTACGTTGAAGGAGGAATAATGAATCCACTACATGACACAATTTTTAATTTTCTACGCACATTAGACAGCTTTGTTTGGGGACCACCGCTATTAATTCTATTAGTCGGTACTGGTCTATATCTAACAATTCGACTTGGCTTTATTCAGATCCGTTACCTACCACTAGCATTACAATATGTTTTTGGTGGTAAAAAGGATCCAGATAGCACTGGTGAAGGTGATGTATCAAGCTTTGCTGCATTGTGTACTGCGTTATCTGCAACAATTGGTACAGGTAATATTGTTGGTGTTGCAACTGCGATTAAACTCGGCGGCCCTGGTGCTCTTTTTTGGATGTGGCTGGCAGCTTTATTTGGTATGGCAACCAAATATGCTGAATGTTTATTAGCCGTAAAGTACAGAGAAGTTGATGCTAATGGTCAAATTCTTGGTGGTCCTATGTACTACCTAGAAAAAGGCGTTGGTAGTAAGTGGCTGGCTAAATTATTTGCTCTTTTTGCTGTTGGTGTTGCTTGTTTTGGTATTGGTACTTTTCCACAAGCAAATGCCATTGTTGAAGCAGCGCATATTTCATTTAGTGCACCAAAAGAAATTACCGTTGTTATTCTTACTCTCTTAGTTGCGACAGTAACATTAGGTGGAATTCAATCAATTTCTAAAGTAGCAAGTACTGTAGTACCGCTAATGGCTGGCTTTTATATTATGGCTTGCTTGATTGTTTTAGGTACCAACTTTCACGCATTACCAGCTGCTATTGAAACCGTAATTCAATCAGCCTTTACTGGTCATGCTGCCACTGGTGGTTTTGTTGGTGCTGGCATGATGTTAGCTATTCAGTCCGGTATTGCTCGTGGTGTATTCTCAAATGAATCAGGCTTAGGTAGTGCGCCTATTGCAGCTGCTGCTGCACAAACTAATTCATGTGTTCGCCAAGGCTTAGTTTCAATGACAGGTACATTCTTTGATACCATCATTATTTGTACTATGACAGGCTTAACACTTGTTGTTACAGGTGCATGGACCGGTGATTTTGCTGGTGCAACTATGACAACCCATGCCTTTGCTACTGGTTTACATTCTGATTATTACGGCCCATTAATGGTTTCTGTTGGCTTAATGTTTTTTGCCTTTACTACTATTTTGGGTTGGAACTACTACGGCGAGCGTTGTATTACTTACTTATTTGGTGTTAAAGCAATCATGCCTTATAAGATCGTCTTTCTCGTTCTTATCGCTAGTGGCGCATTCATGCAACTAGACATGATTTGGGTAATTGCAGACATTGTTAATGGCTTAATGGCAATTCCAAACCTTATCGGTCTGGTGATGCTACGCCATGTTGTGATTGCTGAAACTCAGCAATACTTTGCATGTTTAAAATTACAACACCAAGATAAGAACTCGATTTCAGCTCAGTAGTTAGCAACCAATAAAAAAGCCTCAGTATTCACTTTAACTTTTTGAAGTGATACTGAGGCTTTTTTGTATAATATCATTTGCGAAATAAGCCTCTATTACCACCGTAACAGCGATAACAACTGCTCTTCCTGCTCTTCCTGCTCTTCCTGCTCTTCCTGCTCTTCCTGCTCTTCCTGCTCTTCCTGCTCTTCCTGCTCTTCCTGCTCTTCCTGCTCTTCCTGCTCTTCCTGCTCTTCCTGCTCTTCCTGCTCTTCCTGCTCTTCCTGCTCTTCCTGCTCTGCATCATATTATTCAGATACAAAAACGGATGCCAACAACATTGATCGTTGGCATCCGTTTTATTTAGCAATATAGCTTTAATCAATAATTATGATTATGCAGCTGTTACCTCTGCAGGTGTATCTTCACCGCGCATAACACGTGTTAGTTTTGGTGCAATAAGCATAGTAAAAATAGCAATACCAGCAGTAGAATAACCAATAATACCAAATACATGGCTATATAACATTAGTGTCTGGTGAGGCTCAATAACATTAGCAGGGGCTGCTGTTAATGTTGCAACCCAGCCTGCCACAACGGCTGCTGTTGCTGATGTTAAGAACCACATACCCATAGCAAAACCCATCATTCGTTGTGGCACTAGTTGAGCGACCATCGCTAAACCAAGACCTGATACAAATAACTCACCGATTGATTGGAAGCCATAAGAAAGAATCAACCAATTTGAATCTACAATACCGTCACTATTAGCAAAATGCGCACCAAGTACCAGCACTAAGAATGACAAGCTACATAACACCATCCCCAATGCAAACTTGAACGGCATTGAAAAACGATCGCCATATTTGTTATAAACCATTGCTAGCACAGGGCTCGCAATCATAATCCATAATGGATTTAGTGCTTGAAATTGTTCAGGCGCAACACTTATACCAAATAAATCATGTGAAATATTGTGGATCGCAAAGAAATTAAGCGAGGTTGGCATTTGGAAATAAAGCACGAAAAATACCACGCCTTGCAGCATCAAGATAAAAGCAACAAACATTTTTGCCCGCTCAATACCTGACGTTGAAAATAGTTCTTTAAAATACAGTCCAACAATTGTACAGCCAACAACGACTAAAATAGCATGTGCATAAAATAGATGTTGTAATAAAATAGCACTTACAAAACTAAATAAAATTGCACCAACCAAAACACCTAAAAAATATAACTTATTTAATGGTTTCATGTCTGGTTTAGAGCCAATACCTTTAACAATACGACCACTAATATAGAAATTGACAAGTGTAATAACAAGACCTGCAGCACTTACACCAAAGGCAATATCGTAGCCAAATTTCTCTGCAATCCATGGTGATAGTAGCATTGAGAAAAATGAACCTAAGTTAATTGCCATGTAGTACATAGTAAATGCACCATCTAAACGAGGATCATTTTCGCCATATACTTTTGCTAATAAGCTTGATGGGTTCGCTTTAAACAAACCATTACCCATGGTAATAAAGCCCATTGCAATATAGATAAGATCTGAACCACCATAACCACTGGTTGCTGATAAACCTAATAAAGCATAACCAACAACAAGCACCATCGCGCCTAATTTGATGGTTCTTTTTGTTCCTAGTACTTTATCCCCTACCCAACCACCTATAGCTACAGAGCCATAAACTAATGCAGAGAATGCACCAAATAAAGTAAAAGATGCTGTTTCTGACATACCTAGAATTTTAACCATATAAACAGTTAAAAATTGCTTGCATGCCATAGAAACCAAACCGTTCCCAGAACTCAATTGAAAATATCAAATAGAACGGTTTTGGCTGTTTAAATACGTTCTCGTCAGACATGTTGTGTTTCCTTGAAAGGTTTCGATAAAACTAATCCAAACATGTATATTAATTAATGTTATTTCTCCCCAATGTGAAATAACAAGAATAATAATGCTATACCGTCTTATTAGTAATGAATATAAAATAAAAAGCAGCTAAAAATTATAGTTATGCATTTACTTACATTAAGACTGAAATAAAACAATAAATAAAGACACCGAAAATGAAATATTAAATACCAGTAAATATAAATTTTTTAATCTATTTATAAACAGATAGTTATCACATTAAAACACCATTCAAATGTTAACTTTTATATCATTAGTATTTATTGAACAGTAATATAAAAATAAAACCAAAAGATAATGATAACCACTATCATTACCTACCCTATAAAAGTAACCCCAGTTCTGGTTTGTTTTATCTCCATATACTATTATTTAAATATATAAAATAACTAATGCAACTAAGGATCATGGAACGCTTATTTCTACTTATATGAGTCGTTATAAAATAATTATTCAATATACGAATAAGGAAAGGATCATGATAAAGAAATCATCTCGACGACGTTTTATACAATTAACTACTGGTGGCATTATTGGCTTAACACTGGGAAATAAATTACTCATACGCTCTGTTACTGCAGCTGAACTGCCTCAGCTTAAGCAAAATAGCCCACAGGCTAAAGCTCTTAAATATGTTAATAAATCAACCATCCAAAGCCAAAATTGTAAAAACTGCCTGTTAATTCGTCGTGATGGCAGTAATAGTGTATGGCAGCCCTGTGCCATTTTTCCGGGGAAAAGCGTTAATATCAACGGCTGGTGTTCAGCTTATGCCCCTCAACCTGCGTAAATTATCTTAATACAAAAATGCCCGCAGACATGCAGGCATTTTACGGTGACATCGTATTTATCTATTATTGATCAGCTAGCCAAAACAACGCTCGCCCCAACGTGCTAAACCTGCCGTAACAGAACCAAAATAGCTACCACTCACAATCGGAATATTTGGTAATTGTTGTTCAATACATTGACGTAAAATAGGTGAACGTGCAGTACCACCGGTCATGAATATAGCATCTGGCTTAACCTGGCTTTGTGCCATCGCCTCAATAACGAGATCACGCATTTTTTCTTTTGGTGTTTCAATCGCTTCAGCTAACTGCTGTGCTGATATATCCACTTCAAACAAATCTTGCATTAATGCCATATTCACAGTGTGATGAGTGTGACTTGATAATGCAATTTTAGCTTCTTCTGCGTGACGAATAATTTGATAGCCAAGTGTTTCATGATAAACATGAATAAGTCGCGACAATAATTGTGGATCAGCAGCATCATGGCGAAGTTTTTCTAATGCACGTAAATTTGCATCACTATAAAACTCAGTTTGAGCAGCAACGTTATTAATCGCAATCGGATTCCAAAACTGATTAAACGGCATGTCAATACCACGAAGAGTTTTGCTACCTAAACCAAATTGTGGCATTAATTGCTTAAATGCCAAATGAATATCAAGATCATTACCACCAACACGTTGACCACTATGCGCTAATAGACTTGCGCTTCGATCGCTAAGGTGGCGAAAGCTAGGCCCCATATTAATTAGCGAACAGTCAGTCGTACCACCGCCAATATCGACCACTAATACGGTTTTATCTGCTGTCAATGTTGACTCATATTCAAGCCCTGCTGCTACAGGTTCAAACTGAAAACACACATTTTTAAATCCAGCGCGTTTCGCAGCTTGCGATAAAATCCCCTCAGCTTGTTGGTTAGCACTATCACCACCAATACCTTGAAAGTTAACTGGGCGTCCAATAACAGTACTGACAATATCTTGTTGTAAACTTTGTTCTGCGGTGCGCTTTATATTGACCATCATTGCGCAAACAAGGTCTTCAAAAAAACTAATTTGGCCATCACGTAAACCATTTGCGCCTAAAAAAGATTTAGGTGATTTAACGTAATACACTTCTTCAGGATCATTAAGATAAAGATCTAATGCAGCTTGGCCAAATTGCAAATCGTCTGCAACAACTTCAATATCTTCTTCGCGATTCAATACCATAGCACGGCGTAAAACTTGTTCACCAATTGAATTTGATGGTTTAATCCCCATAAAACGGTATAAGTATTCTGACACTGATTCACGTGTTGGCGCACATAAGGTCGACGGAATATATTGATTATTATTCTCTAACGGTAAAAGTTTAGGTTTACTGTCTTCCATCACTGCAACCGAACAATTTGCGGTTCCATAATCAAATCCAATGTACATCGATTAACACTCATATGCGGTAAAAAAGCCGCCAATAATAGCTTATTCTAAAAGGTAACACACGGAGATCTTAGTCTGTGTTTATATATAATAGAAGAACAACAATAAACGTTTAACATTTAGCCACAAATGGATTAATTGGCACATTTTTTTATTCATTTTTATCATTTTGTCGATGCATTTACTGTCTTTTATCGACATAATAGACTCATAATTTTTTTAAAAGTACAGAAATATGAAACGTATTTATCAAGCTTTTTTTGTTCTACTCTTTACTGTCGTTGCACTATCTGGATGTTCTGATTCAAAGACACCTCAAGAAGGTGACCAATATTCAGTGATCCCGACACCAATGCCGGCAATGAAAGGTGTAACGGAAATCTTTTCTCTTTCTTGTGGTCACTGCCGTAAGATGGAAAGCATTCTGCCTGAAATCAAAAAACTAACGAATAGCGATATTAAGCAAGTCCACGTTATTTTTAATGAAAGTGCACAAAAAGCAGCGTTCATTTTCTATGCTGCAATGGTACAAACAGACAATAAACCAAGCCATGCATTGGTTGAGCAATTATTTGCCTTTGTTCAAGACTCGCCAAAAGATATGAGCGTAGAACAACGTAAAACTGCTATTGATAAAATCTTCCACGATAACAATTTAAAAAGCCCTTATGAGCTAACAGAAGCTCAACAAAAAGAAGTTTTTAAAATGTTCCAACAATCTGAAGATATCGTGCGTAACGCAGCACTAGAATCAGTACCTGCATTTTTGGTTAACGGTAAATACTTAGTTAATACCAGCGCACATAAAAGCTTACAAGATTTAGCAAATACAATTGTTTACTTAAAAAACAAACAATAATTAACTATTTGATTATAAATACCTGCTCTTTTGCAGGTATTTTTTTATCTCTACATTTTGTATCGATATATCAATACTTCTCGATGCTGCAATTTAATCAACAAATACTAAGCACGGCATACCATTATGATCTATAAGATGAATACTGGTTTTAAACACCGCTTGTAATTGTTTTACATTCATCACTTCTTCAACACGCCCATAACCGACACAACGACCATGATCGAGTAGCACAACACTATCAGCTTCACGTAAAGTTCGATTTAAATCATGATTAACCATCACCACAGCAATACCTTGCAGAGCAATATATCGTACCAATTGATACATTGTGGCTTCTTGACCAATATCTAATGCCGCTGCCGGTTCATCAAGTAATAACAATTTAGCTTGAGGATTAATACTTGGCCAAACCTGTAAACATGCAGCAGCAAGGCGTACTCGCTGCCATTCTCCACCAGAAAGTTGTTGAATATTACGTGATAATTTATCTTGAATATTTAATCGACAGCAAATCTCATCGAGTGCAATTTGTAATTGTCGATTATCAACATGCTGTAAAGCTGACACAGCCAACGACAAATATTGAAAAACAGGAATAGAAAAATTGGGTTTATCTTGTTGCGATAAATAACTTCGCACATGTGCTAGAGATGGTAGATCATAATCGGTTAAATCATCATTGAGTAATTGAATGCTACCCTCATAATCAAATAGCCCTGATAAAATCGATAATATAGTACTTTTACCGCTACCATTAGGGCCAATAACATGAGTGATCTGCCCTGCATACAGAGTGAGTGACACTGGCAATAATCGCGATGTAAAAGCAATATCCCGCGCTTTTAAGATTAACTCTGCTGTTGAAATATCATGGCTCTCAAACGTTGTTATCATGCTTTAATCCAACTGCGAACGCATTAACATCCAAATAAACACAGGTGCGCCAAGTGATGTTGTCACCACCCCAATCGGTAAATCAGCATCACTTAATAATATTCGTGATAAAGTATCGGCTAATACTAATAATATTGCACCACAAATAGCTGAGAGCGGCAGTAAATATTTATTTTCTGTACCCAGTTGCAACCTTAATAAATGCGGCACAACCAAACCAACAAATCCAATCACGCCTGCAAGAGCAACAGAGCACCCGACTAACAACGATATCATTAGAATCAATAACCATCGAATACGTCGAACATCCACCCCTAATTGACGTGCAGCCACATCCCCAAGCATCATTACATCCAATGATTTACCTTGCAGACAAAGCACAACTAATACCGGCACAATAAAGAATAATAACGATAATTGCGGCCAATTCACGCCAGCGACACTGCCCATCAACCAATACATTAACTGGCGCATACTTAAGTCATCACTGAAATAAAATGCCCATGTCACCACTGCGCCAGATAAGATCCCTAGTGCCACACCAATTAATAATAATCGCGCCATAGAGACTTTTTGACGGCGAGAGAATCCAACTAAAATCAGAGTAAATAATAACGCACCGACCATCGCAGCAAACATCGTCATCAATGGCGTAGGAGTGATAGGGATAACAAATAATAACAACACAACTGCTAGACTTGCGCCACCAGAAATACCAAGTACACCGGGTTCAGCTAATGGGTTCCCTAATAAAACCTGTAACACTGCACCAGAGCTTGCTAACGCCGCCCCGACCATCATTGCAGCTAATACTCGAGGTATTCGCAATTGCAATAATAATTGTTGCTGCAGTTCACCAACGGGGGCCCAAGGTAAAATCCATACTTCACCAACAGCAATAGCAAACAGACAAATAGCGCACAACAATACAGATGAAACAATCAACCAAGCACGCCATCGCCGTTGCTGTTGATGTAATAATTCATTTAACAATATCAAGACTTATTACGCTCAAAAGAGTAAGGTCAGACACCATACAGTGCCATTTTTATAATACAAACAAACACCATTAAAACTTCATTATTTAAAGATAATTATCAATATGATGGGTTAGATTTAGCATAAAATCTGACTTGTTCATCAAAAATTAGACTCGCTTTTTTAACCATCAATGCTGCTCGTTGACCAACGACAACATGTCGATTAGGAAAAACAACGGCTTCTCCATGTGTATCTGCGACATATTTTTTATCACCATCGACGGCAAACTCATGACCTTCAGTAAAAAAAGTAAAATTAGCAACATCATCATCAAAGGTAAATAAGAACTCAGGATGTCGCTTTACTATCGTTCGACTGACTTGATATACCTCTACTTCATTGGTCCAAATAATCGGCAAAGTAACATCAGTGATCAATTGCAGTATTGCATGTTGAAACGGCACCAAAACAGTAAAATCATTCTGCCCTAACTTGCCCACACGCCCAAGTTCGACAGTCAACGCCTGTGCACCGTGATATTCTGCGCTATACCATGCAAATGTCGGTGACGGTGTATTTGAAAGTAAAACAGCATCCAATTTGGCGTGATGGATGAAACTGAATAATTTATTACTGCGAGTTTGTTTATCAGTATAGGGGCTAATAGCGAAGGTATCGTGTTGTGATGGACGAATTGCACAATGTAGGTCAAGGTGCCACCGCTCTGGTTTTATGGCAATAGAGGTACCATAAAAGCTGTTAATGGCCAACTGTAATGCATTCGCAATACGACACTCATTGTTTTTCTCAAAATTTCTTACTTGAAACAGCCGATTCATATTTTCGGCCATAAAGCGTTGCTGATGATTAATCGCTTCAGGATGAGCAATAATCAATAGTAAACGGTGAACGGGTTGAATCTGCCCTAACACCACACTTGATGCTATTTGCTGAACAAGTTCAACTGGCGCAGTTTCATCACCATGAATGCCGCTAGACAATACAATATCTTTGGCATCAGAGGCTAATTCTCGTGGAGTGATTTGCAGCACACCACGGTATAAAAGTTGGCAGTGTAGCCCTGAATCTAATACCCACTCTCCTGCAACAAAAGGTTGGGAAAAGTCGCAAGTTGCTTTAAGAAACTGCCCGCGCTTTATCTGCTCAATTAACGTCATGATACAACCTCCTTGTTCATTTCACACACACCTTCTATCTTTGCCTATATCATCCTCGACATAAGAAATAACAATATTACTATTATTAATATAGCCCTGTTGCCAGTGCCGTCACAACGATAGGTAATAAAAAACCCAAGTAAAAATACATTTACTTGGGTTTCAGTTCAGATCAGCAAACTTGCGAAAGATTTATTTATTAACTTCTAAACTTTCGACACGAGCTTTAAGCTTCTGACCAGGACGGAATGTAACGACACGGCGTGCGGAGATAGGAATATCTTCACCCGTTTTAGGATTTCTTCCAGGTCTCTCATTTTTGTCACGCAAATCAAAGTTACCAAAACCAGATAACTTAACTTGCTCACCATTTTCTAAAGCCTTCCTAACTTCTTCAAAGAAGACTTCCACCGTATCCTTGGCGTCCCGTTTGCTTAATCCAACATTTTCAAACAGGTTCTCAGCCAAATCGGCTTTTGTGAGCGCCATAGATAACTCCCTCAAGACTATGTTGAATGGATAGTGTACATACCTACATATAAAGTATGCCACTGTGAATAAGGTATATGTCAATTAGAGATGTAATTCTAAACTGCAAAAACTACGGGACTATATTATCCCTCTCACTATCAACTAGACTCAGTCTAAGCCAACTCGCTGATTTTCGCCAACTTTTTTACGTTAACTTCATGTCAAATCACACCATTTTAGTTACAAATTTTTGCTACAATAGTGCATCTAGTTGAGCTTACCAAGACAACAAACAGCATTAAATCACTAAAAAACCAAACATATACAGTTAAAAACTCTATTTGGATACTTGAAATCAGAAAATATAACTATTTATCAAGCTGTTATTATTTTTTAGATCTTGATCAAAAAAAAGCAGCCTCAAGAGGCTGCTTTCCTAAAACAAAGACTTAAATTTAATTATGATGCTTTTTTAATCACGAAGTGATGCATCAAATTTTTCAGCCAATGCATTAACAATACTTTCTACTGCTGCTGCAATATCAGCTTCTTCTAATGTACGCTCAGTTGATTGCAATGTTAGCGCAATCGCAAGACTCTTCTGACCGTCATCTACACCTTTACCAGTGTAAACATCAAATAGATTAACTGCTTTTAATAGCTCGCCACCGTTTTCACGACAAGCAGCCACAACATCACCCGCAGCAATATCTTCATTTACTACAACCGCAATATCACGACGGTTTGCAGGAAATTTAGAAATAGCGACAGCTTCAGGAAGCATACGCGTATTGATTGCTGCCCACTCAATTTCAAATACGATAGTACGACCGTTTAAGCCGAACTTACGCTCCAGCTCTGGGTGTACAGTACCGATGAAACCAATTTCTTTACCATCAACAACGATTGCTGCTGATTGGCCTGGGTGAAGTGCTGGGTGTTTAGCAGCTTTAAAGCTATAAGCATCTTTTGCAGTTAGCTCAAGAACGGCTTCTAAATCACCTTTAAGATCAAAGAAATCAACAGTGTTAGTTTCAATATCCCAATGCTCATCACTACGGTTACCCGCAATCACACCTGCAAGCATCATTTCTTGACGCATGCCGTTTTCTGCTGATTGCTCAGGCACAAAACGTAGACCAGCTTCAAATAAACGTACACGTGGTTGCTGACGCTTTTGGTTGAACACTACTGTATTTAGTAGGCCAGTCCATAGACTCAAACGCATTGCTGACATATCCGCAGAAATAGGGAATGGCAGAATCAATGGCTCAATTTCAGGCACGATCAGTTTTTGTTGCTCAGGCTCAACAAAGCTATAAGTAATCGCTTCTTGGAAACCACGACCAACGAGCAAATCACGTACACGTTTCAGCGGTAAATTCGCTTCTTTGTGTAGGTTCATGCTAAGTGCTGCAACTGGTGATTGGTTCGGAATATTGTTGTAGCCGAAAATACGACCAACTTCTTCCACTAAATCTTCTTCAATTGCCATGTCAAAACGCCATGCAGGTGCTGTTGCTTTCCAGCCAGCATCTGTAGTTTCAACATCACAACCTAGGCGTGTTAGGATTTCAACCACTTCTTCAGAAGCAATTACATGACCTAATAAACGATCTAGCTTAGAACGACGCAGCTCAATTGTTGCCGCTTTAGGCAAATCAGCTTCTGATTCAGCTTCAATGATAGGTGCAACTTCACCACCACAGATTTCAACGATAAGTGCAGTAGCACGCTCCATCGCTTTCACTTGTAGTGTAGCGTCAACACCACGCTCGAAACGGTGTGAAGAATCAGTGTGTAGACCGTAGCTACGAGCACGACCACGGATCGCGTCTGGTGCAAAGAATGCACACTCAAGTAGTACATCTTTGGTCTCAGCGTTAACGCCAGAGAACTCACCACCGAAGATACCTGCAATCGCTAGTGCTTGCTTGTTATCTGCAATCACCAGTGTATTGTCGTTTAGTTCAGCTTCGTTGCCGTCAAGAAGAGTTAGCTTTTCGCCTTGCTCAGCCATACGCACAACAATACCGCCATCGATCTTAGCCAGATCGAATGCGTGCATTGGTTGACCCATTTCAAGCAATACATAGTTAGTGATATCTACGATTGGATCAATTGAGCGTGTACCACAACGGCGTAGTTTCTCTTGCATCCATAATGGTGTTTCAGCTTGTGCATTAACATTACGAACGATACGACCAAGGTAACGTGGACATGCAGCAGGAGCTTTAACTTCAATTGAAATAGTATCAGCCGCTGTTGGCGCAACGATATCAAATTGAGGTTCAGTCACTTCAGCGCGGTTTAATACGCCTACTTCACGAGCAAGACCAGCAATGCTTAGGCAATCTGCACGGTTAGCTGTTAGATCTACATCGATAGTCACATCGTCAAGACCTAGGAATTCACGGAAATCAGTACCTAATACTGCACCTTCTGCAAGTTCCATGATGCCATCAGACTCAACATCAATACCAAGCTCTGTGAAAGAACAAAGCATACCGTGAGATGGCTGACCGCGTAGTTTTGCCTTTTTGATTTTAAAATCACCAGGCAGAACAGCACCAACAGTTGCCACTGCAACCTTGATACCTTGACGGCAGTTAGATGCGCCACAAACGATGTCTAGTAGCTCTTCAGCACCAACATCTACTTTTGTTACACGTAGCTTGTCAGCATCTGGGTGTTGAGCACACTCAACAACCTGACCAACTTTAACGCCAGTGAATTCACCAGCAACAGCTTCAATGCCGTCAACTTCCAAACCAGCCATTGTGATTTGGTGAGCTAGCTCTTCGCTGTTTACTGCAGGATTAACCCACTCGCGTAGCCAAGATTCAGAGAATTTCATAGATTTCTAGCCCCTAGTGCTTACTTGAACTGTTTTAGGAAACGTAAGTCGTTCTCAAAGAACGCACGTAAATCGTTAACGCCGTAACGAAGCATGGTTAGACGTTCAACGCCCATACCAAATGCAAAGCCTGAGTATTTTTCAGGATCGATGTTAACAGAACGAAGTACATTAGGATGAACCATACCGCAGCCCAAAACCTCTAACCACTTACCGTTCTTACCTTTAACGTCAACTTCAGCTGAAGGCTCAGTGAATGGGAAGAATGAAGGACGGAAACGTACCTCAACTTCTTCTTCAAAGAAATTACAAAGGAAATCGTGAAGAATACCTTTCAATTGTGCAAAGTTTACATTTTCGTCAACTAACATACCTTCCACTTGGTGGAACATTGGTGTGTGAGTTTGATCGTAATCATTACGGTATACACGGCCAGGCGCAATAAAGCGGAATGGCGGTTGACCATTTTCCATGGTACGGATCTGAACACCAGAAGTATGCGTACGTAGCATCAGATCTGGGTTAAAGAAGAACGTATCGTGATCAGTACGTGCAGGATGATCTTCGGCAATGTTCAATGCATCGAAGTTGTGGAAAGCATCTTCAATTTCAGGACCAGCTTCAGTAGTAAAACCAAGCTCACCAAAGAAACTTTCAATACGCTCAATGGTACGTGTCACAGGGTGAAGACCACCATTCTCAATACGGCGACCTGGTAAAGAAACATCAACAGTCTCAGCCGCAAGCTTAGCTTCAAGCTCTGCACGTTGTAGACCATCTTTGCGCTCAACAAGTAATGTCTGTACTACTTGTTTCGCTTTATTGATTTCTTGACCAGCAGTGCGACGCTCTTCTGGTGGTAATTTACCTAGGGCTTGTAGTTGAAGAGTTAAATGACCCTTCTTGCCTAGAAATTGAACTCGGACTTCGTCCAGAGCGACTGATGAATCAGCCTGCCCAATAGCTGCCGTTGCGTTGGCAATAATCTCGTCTAGATGTTGCATCGTATCCTCATCCACCCACAGGTGGCGTCCTTAAGGGAGATATAAAATCGCGTAACGATACATACTAAAGAAAGCAGCGTCTAAAACCAAATTGAATCGTAATAAAACAGTAAGTTTGGACGAAAAAAAAACGTCTTTTGCCATTAAAATCTGAATTTGTGCTTTTTAAGTACACTCCCGCCCTGCGACATAAGACTATAAAACAGATTTCGCACACCTATATTCCATTTTTCTCTCTTCCTAAAATGAGATGAAAAAAGTAAATTTTAGCAATATTTATTTTGGAATAATCATTATGAACACCCAATACTTTTCAGCTTTAATAAAAATGAGTCTTTTCGCATCTTTACTCTGTTTAGGTTTGGTGTTGTTAGGTAACTACGGCCTCCTTTCCAACATGCCAATTGAAGTTAAAGACCTAACAACCAATCAAACTCATATTGATTACATCCATATCATTTTCTATGTTGTTTTTAATTGTATGTTTGTAGGATTTCTTGGTTGTCTATTATGGAGAGCAAAACATTCACAACAGCAAATGAAACAGTATCTTGTTCATAACTAATTGTTAATATTAGCTAATCATCCAACAAAGATGTTTATACCTGCGCCTCTTAACGTTATCTGCCAATTATTGAGGCGCTTTATATGTAATAAAGCTGTGATAAATACGATCTTTTTTAATCAAATTGGTTTTAAAATTACATTTTTCAGTGTAAATTATGATCAATGTCAATGTTAGGAACCATATTATGAATACTAAAGATCTTGCTGCTCTCTCAAAAATTTCAACTATCGCTGCGATTCTTTGTACTGCTTTATTGCTGCTTGGTAATTATGGCCTAGCATCAGCAATGCCGATTGCACCAGAAGAGGGTTTCAATTTCATTAATCTTGTCTTCTTTATGGGTTTCAATACCTTATTTGTTACTTTCCTAGCGTTCTTACTGAAAACGCTTGCAACAGCAAACAAAAAGCGTAATCAACGTTATGCGCGTGCATAATCGGTATTAAACAATTCTATTATTAGAAACCAGTCATCTTGTTATAACAATGACTGGTTTTTTTATACCTTGTGTTTCTGCAGATGCAAAATATGAGTTTCAATATGGTTATAAAATACCAACCCCATTAGTAATAACAGGAACCGCAGTCATGGATATTGATATAATCGCTATCAACGCAAATTTTGATGTGGAACTCTGCAAAATAATTAAGCAAGTCGGCGCTGAGTTTGGAGCAGTAGGTGAAGGGTTTGGTCCATCAGATGCTGAAGTATTAAATATGAGCCACTTTTATCACGATGGTGCTAGTAGTTTATATTTAGTGGCTTTAGTTAATGGCAAGCTTGTCGGTGGCTGCGGTATTGCCCCTTTCAATAACAGTAAAACAACGTGTGAACTAAAAAAACTGTTTCTGTTACCCGATGGGCGCAAACTCGGATTAGGAAAAAAACTTTCCCTTCAATGTTTAGCATACGCACAAACAAAAGGTTTCACAGAATGTTATCTAGATACACTATCGAGCATGCAATCTGCAATCGGTCTGTATGAAACGTTAGGCTTTACTCACCTTGATATGCCATTAACAGGCACTCAACATGGCGGTTGTGATATCTGGATGCTAAAACAGCTCTAGAGAAAAAAGAAGTGAGTGTTTAATGAATAAAGAAAAAACAAAATAACAGTCTATATGAAAAAAGGAGAGCCGAGGCTCTCCTTTCAATTTAAAACTAGACTGATAAATTACAGTGCAGCTTTTGCCTTTTCCACAAGAACAGTGAAAGTAGCTTTGTCAAATACAGCGATATCAGAAAGGATCTTACGATCGATTTCGATAGACGCTTTCTTAAGACCGTTGATTAGACGGCTGTAAGACATACCATTTTGACGTGCAGCAGCGTTGATACGTGCAATCCAAAGTTGACGGAAAGTACGTTTCTTCTGACGACGGTCACGGTAAGCGTATTGACCAGCTTTAGTAACAGCTTGGAAAGCTACGCGGTAAACACGTGAACGTGCACCGTAGTAACCTTTAGCTTGTTTAAGAACTTTCTTGTGACGTGCACGCGCTTGTACACCACGTTTTACGCGAGGCATAGGAGACTCCTAACTAAAATTAAAAAAATATAAAACTAAAAACGATTAAGCGAACGGAAGCATACGAGCAACTGCAGCCACTTCACACTTAGGAAGGATTGCATTTGGACGAAGCTGACGTTTGTTCTTAGTAGTACGTTTAGTCAGGATGTGACGCTTAGTAGCGTGCTTAAACTTAAAGCCACCAGCTGTTTTTTTGAAGCGCTTAGCTGCGCCACGATTTGTTTTCATCTTTGGCATGAGATGATAACTCCGCATTGTTGATAGTTAATAATCATAGTAATAGGGCGAACAAAAAGCGCTACTTAAAAGCAGCGCTTTTAGCTACTTGAATGCCGTTATTACTTCTTCTTTGGGGCAAGCATCATGGTCATTTGACGACCTTCTACACGATTAGGGAAACTTTCACAGACCGCGATCTCTTCAAGTTCTGCCTTAATACGATTAAGAAGCTCAATACCAATGCCTTGGTGGGCCATTTCACGACCACGGAAACGTAGTGTGACTTTACCCTTGTTGCCCTCTTCTAAAAAGCGAGTCAGGTTGCGTAGTTTTACCTGATAATCGCCTTCGTCTGTACCAGGTCGGAATTTAACTTCTTTGATCTGGATTTGTTTTTGATTCTTCTTTTGCTCTTTAGCAGCCTTGCTCTTTTCGAACAAGTACTTACCATAGTCCATCACACGACAGACTGGTGGCTCGGCATTAGGGCTAATTTCAACTAGATCCACACCAGCATCAAGAGCAACATTCATTGCTTCTTCAATAGAAACAACACCGACTGATTCGCCGTCAAGGCCAGTTAGACGAACTTCACGTACGCCACGAATTTCTTCATTCAGACGATGCGCGTTTTGCTTAACTGGTGCTTGGGTTCTTTTTCCGCCTTTAATACCTTATTCCTCCACAACATTGAGCTTACGATTGCTGATCTCTTCTTGCATAAATGCAATAAGTTCATCAATCTTAAATTTACCCAAATCTTTACCCTTGCGAGTACGAACTGCTACTACGCCTGCTTCGACTTCTTTGTCACCACAAACGAGCATGAAAGGCACTCGCTTCAAAGTATGTTCGCGGATTTTAAAGCCAATCTTCTCATTTCTCAAGTCCGCATTGACTCTAATTCCACTTTTTTTCAATTTTTCTACAATTTCTTGCACATATTCTGCTTGAGAGTCAGTAATATTCATCACTACAGCTTGCTGAGGCGCCAACCATGTTGGGAAGAAGCCTGCGTAATCTTCGATAAGAATACCGATGAAGCGCTCTAGTGAACCAAGAATTGCACGGTGAATCATAACCGGTGTATGGCGTTCGTTGTCTTCACCTACATATGTAGCGCCTAAACGCTCAGGTAATGCGAAGTCAAGTTGAACAGTACCACACTGCCATGCGCGATCAAGGCAATCGTGAAGTGTAAACTCGATCTTAGGACCGTAGAATGCACCCTCACCTTCTTGAATATCAAATGGAATTTCCATTGACTCAAGCGCGGTAACTAAATCGGCTTCAGCTTTGTCCCACATTGCATCAGAGCCAACACGCTTTTCAGGGCGAGTTGATAATTTAACAACAATGTTATCAAAACCAAATGTCTTGTATGTATCATACACCATTTCGATGCAAGATGTAACTTCTTGTTGTACTTGTGCTTCTGTACAAAAAATATGCGCATCATCTTGGGTGAAACCACGTACACGCATAATACCGTGAAGTGAACCAGAAGGCTCATTACGGTGACAAGAACCAAACTCTGCCATACGTAATGGTAAATCACGGTATGACTTAAGGCCTTGGTTAAAGATCTGTACGTGACCAGGACAGTTCATCGGCTTGATAGCGTATTCACGGTTCTCAGAACTTGTAGTGAACATCGCTTCAGCGTACTTATCCCAGTGACCAGAACGTTCCCAAAGCACACGGTCCATCATTAATGGGCCTTTTACTTCTTGGTAATCGTATTCGTTTAGTTTTTCACGAACAAATACTTCTAGCTCACGGAAGATAGTCCAACCGTTATGATGCCAGAATACCATACCTGGAGCTTCTTGCTGCATGTGGAACAGATCAAGTTGCTTACCGATTTTACGGTGGTCACGCTTTGCAGCTTCTTCTAAACGCGTTAGGTGCGCTTTCAGTGCTTTCTTATCGTGGAATGCAGTACCGTAAATACGTTGTAGCATCTTGTTATCACTATTACCACGCCAGTATGCACCAGCAACGCTTAATAGCTTAAAGTTCTGACAGAAACCCATGTGTGGTACGTGTGGACCACGACACATGTCAATGTATTCTTCATGATGGTATAGACCTGGACGATCGTCACGAGCAACGTTTTCATCTAGGATTTCGATCTTGTACGTTTCGCCACGAGCATCAAACGCATCACGCGCTTCTTGCCAGCTCACGTTTTTCTTCACAACTTGATACTTAGTTTTCGCTAGTTCAAGCATGCGCTTTTCAATAACTTCAAGATCTTCTTGTGTTAATGATTGCTCTAGATCGATATCGTAGTAAAAACCATTGTCAATCGTAGGACCGATCGCCATTTTTGCTTCAGGGTACAATTGTTTAATTGCATGGCCTAGCAAGTGTGCACATGAGTGGCGAACGATTTCAAGACCATCAACATCATCTTTTACTGTGATGATTTCTAGGCTAGCGTCATTTTCGATAAGATCACAAGCATCAACACGAACACCATCAACACGCCCTGCAATGGTTGCTTTCGCAAGACCAGGACCGATTGAAAGTGCAACGTCCATTGTTGATACAGCGTCGTCGAATTGACGTTGACTACCGTCAGGAAGAGTAATAACAGGCATTTAAATATCCTTAAACAGTGGTGCCACACACCAAGTAGCACATGTTGAGTTAACAAAGCTTTTAGAGAAGCTTTTATGAATAAAAATGTTTTTACTTTGATGCCGCAATACTGAGCAACATGCTAAGGTAAAAACTGGGTGACACTATACAAACGGTAACAAGATATTGCAAAGGATCACCCTAACTTTTTATACGCTTATTTTACTAAGGCGTAATTCACTACGTACAGTTTCTCGATACCAGGGTAAATATCGTTAATAACCGCTTTTAGTTCCGTTAACGTCATGTTTTCTTGTTGAGCATGAAAATCATTCAAATCACTAAATGCTATTGGTTCAACACTTAAAATCTCTAAGCGACAAAACCAGCGTCCATCCTCGTAAGTTGATACATCAACGGTAGTACCTGAAACATAATGACGTTCAGCTTCATCACGAATCGTTATTGTCTTTTTTCCTGACAATATATCGCTTTCAAAACGTGCAAAAAAAGTCATTTCTGTAGGGATAATAGGTGTAGTCATTATAATGTCCTTCACGACTAAATAAATTTTCGCCTAGAGTAACTACAAATATTTAAAAGTAAACGGACAATCACCAAGGAAAATAAATATTTATCTAAGATTAATAAAATTCCAACTTTAACAAAACAGCAAGTAGTTCATTTGTTTTCAATGTGTTACACCTGTACACCTTAATGAATTACTTAAAATAGCATCAACTTCACAGATATATATAAAAGAAATGGACTAAGATGTTGATAGACAAGTTTTATCTAGTCCAATTTTATGCGTGGAGGGTGCTATGTGGCAGGCTATTTCTCACCAGTTGTCGGAAGTACTTGGTCGACAGTTCAAAATCAACGAACGTGAAGCTATTCTAGGTGGTGATGTTAACCAATGCTATTGTGTTGGCGATGGCGAACAGCGCTTTTTCATCAAACTGAATGACAAAGATCAGCTTACTGTTTTTGAAACTGAAGCCGAAAGTTTACGTATCCTCAATGAAGCTAATTGTGTTCAAGTACCACAACATTTCCATCTTGGTACTTGTCGTGATAAATCTTTTCTTATTCTAAATTATCTTCCCACTAAAACCATTGATGACGAGTCTGGCTATAAACTCGGTCAACAACTCGCCCAACTGCATTTATGGGGCGACCAAGTAGAATTTGGTTTTGATTTTGATAACTATATTGGTTTAACCCCTCAACCCAATAAATGGCGTCGTCGCTGGGATAAATTTTTTGCAGAACAACGCATTGAATGGCAATTACAACTTTGTGAAGAAAAAGGGTTACATTTTGGTGATATTGACACAATTACAGCCAATGTCGCGCAACGACTAAGTAATCATCAACCTAAACCTTCACTGCTCCATGGTGACTTATGGCATGGTAATACGGCACTAACTGTATTAGGCCCGATTATTTTTGATCCGGCGACTTATTGGGGTGATCGTGAATGTGATATCGCTATGACAGAGTTGTTTGGCGGTTTTCCTGCTAGCTTCTATAAAGGTTATCAATCTGTCTACCCTTTAGACGAGGGCTATCAAGACCGTAAAGATCTTTATAATCTTTATCATATTCTTAACCACTGTAATCTCTTTGGAGGCGAGTATATGGGGCAAGCGCAGCATATTATTGCCAAGTTACTGTTAGAAGAGTAATTAAGGTTATTTATTTTCATATCACGCCAGCACTATTGCCACATAGTGCTGGTGCTTCAAACCTGTATTCGCAAAATAGAGAACAACCAACTAGGATCTATAATAATATACAGCACAATTATTAAACGATGCCTTTCATATTTATATTAAGGATCTATTATGCACAAATATTCAACTCAAAACGTCTGCTGCCCACATTGCGGTCACAGTATAAGAATCCCTCTTGATGCGAGTGCTGGTAGTCAAGACTTTTATGATGATTGCACTATTTGCTGTAATCCTATTCATTTAACCATGGAAGTCGATGAACTACATAAAACCATTAATCTATTTGTTGATGCTGACGATGAGCAAATATTTTAATAATGGGTCTTATTTGCCATCATACGTTCAACAGTATCCACAATAGCTTGTGTTTGAGGATCAATTTCCACATTAATAACATCATTTATTATGCGGTTTTTAAGGTTAGTGCGTTGTAAGGTTTCAGGAATTAAATTGACATTAAAATGGCCGTCTTTAACTTCACCAATGGTTAAGCTAATACCATCAATACCGATGTACCCTTTTGTGAAAATATATTTTATTAATTGTGCAGGCACTGAAAACCATATTTGATGATTATTTTCAGTAATATTTACGGCTGAGACTGTTGCTGTAGTCATAATATGACCCGACATGGCATGCCCTCCAATCTCATCGCCAAACTTAGCTGCACGTTCAACGTTGACATAATCCCCAACATTGAGCAGACCCAAATTGGTCACATTCAATGTTTCTTGCATTAAATCAAACGATACTAATTGATCATTAATTTCCGTTACCGTCAAACAACAGCCATTGTGCGCCACAGAAGCACCCACTACTAATCCTTGAGTCATCTCAAAAGGTAAACGAATAATATGCGTTTGAAACTGCGTTTTTTTATCAATACTAACGACTTGTGCAGTAGCTTGTATAATTCCAGTAAACATACCTATCCTTATATTATTTCACTTATTTACTCTATGATTAATATATCAGTTTATTAAATATTATTAATACAAACGCACATAAAATGCTCGATAAAGTAACGTTCTTGTCAGCTATAGTTATCAAGAATAACTTTTTGACATTGAGGTGACACTTTAAAAGTGCCATAAGCGTATTAATTGTATAACAATAAAAGTTAGCCAATTTTGACTAACTTTTCTATTTTATACCTAGTCAACCTAGTCAATAAATAACATCTATTTAAAGGTGCATCATGGCCGCTAATGCCTCGTCAACCGTTACATTGTCACCACAACAACAGCAACAAACTATTTTACGCATTTTACTTATTAGCTTGTTAGTGGTGTTATCTGGATATTATGTTTGGGTACTTTATAAAGCAATAACGCCTAATGTCAGCCTTGCTTATAAAGCATACTATATTAAAAATCAGACCTTATATTGGCAACCTAAACAACCTAACCTTGCGCTAACATTACCAAGCACCTTAAATACAACCAATAATGTGCCCAATTTATCTCGAGCTGGCTGGAGTTTTAATACCCGTAATCATATGCGCCAGCTGTCGCAGCAAGGTGGTTTATACTTTACATTACCGAATGAACCTACAACCAATGTTAAGATTACATTTACCTTAGCAAAAACGCAGCAACCGCTAAAACCATTGACGTTTACCTTTAATCATCACCAAGGCACATTATTACCGCAAACACAGGGAAATACACTGGTTGCTCAACTGCCAAAACAACAATTTTTAGCAGCATCACAACAATTACAATCATTCATATTAACTACGCCAACACCACTACAAGTTACGGCAATAAGTCTAACACCAACGAATGTAGATACTTTAGCTTTGCCACATAGTGCTGGCTCTTTTAATCAAAAAATTGGGAACGTCGAATGAATAATAAACCAAACCCGCTTGATTACCGTTTATCGCTTATTGTGCCCGTTTATAACGAAGAGGTTGCTATTGAGCCCTTCTTAGCGGCTATCAATGACAAACTCAGTAGCATTCGCTCACACATCGACATTGTGTTTATTAATGACGGCAGTAAAGATAATACTCGGCACGTTATTGATAGAATGATAGAACAAGATCCAAGTATCTCATTGGTAAATCTCGCCCGTAACTTTGGCAAAGAAGCCGCAATGACTGCAGGTTTAGACTACGTTCAAGGCGATGCTGCCGTCATCATGGATGTTGATTTACAAGATCCACCTGAAGTAATTTTAGAATTTGTTGATCTGTGGTTAACGGGTAATTATGACACGATTTATGGTGTTCGCGTTGATCGCTCACAAGATACTTATACTAAACGCTTAACTGCTGGCGGTTTTTACCGTTTCTTTAACTTTTTATCAGTCGAAACCACACTACCAGAAAATGCGGGAGATTTTCGATTAATAAACCGTCGCGTAATCGAAACAGTTAAACAATTACCTGAACGTAATCGTTTTATGAAAGGCTTGCTAGCGTGGTCATCATTGCGCGCTATTGGGGTAAATTTTCAGCGTCCAGAACGTCTTATTGGCGACACCAAATTTAATTATTGGAAGCTGTGGAATTTTGCAATGGATGGCATCACAAGTTTTACAGCTTGGCCATTACGTGTTTGGGGCTTTGTCGGTTTTGGAATTTCATTCTTATCTTTCATCTTTTTAATGTACATCGTTATTAGTGCGATCTGTTTTGGAATCCATACCCCTGGTTATGCCTCCACCATTTCTGTGGTGCTATTTTTAGGCGGTATTCAACTGATATCTTTAGGTGTGATTGGTGGCTATGTTAGCCGTATTTATACTGAGCTTAAACACCGACCGATCTATTTAGTAGAAGATGTGTATGGGAATTATAAAAATAATCCACCAGCATCAAACAATCAACATCGCACTCAAACAACAGTAAATAAACCTAGTCATCATTATGAGTAATTCTTTTGTTAAACATTTTTGGCAACTTAACCGTTTCGCTATTGTTGGGTTATTAGCCACAGCAGTACATTTGTCGATTGTGCGCTTGTATTTTTTTCAAATGGCACACCCTTCAGAATATATGGCCAATATTCTAGGATTTTCCGTCGCTTTTTTAGTGTCGTATTTTGGTCACCGCCATTTTACTTTTGCCCAAAAAGGCTCGTTTTTTAAATTCTTGGCCGTGTCTCTATTTGGTTTTTTAATTAATAACCTTATTTTGGTGACATTGTTACAAACAGCACATGTTAAGGGATGGATAGCAGTCACTATTTCAACCTTGTGTGTACCAATTATTACTTTTATTTTATCAAAATTTTGGGTCTTTAAATGAATCCCTTATCTATTACAGACATTCGTCTTACCCGCAAAGATTGGTTAAATCTGATCTTTGCTGTCATTGTTAGCCGTATTGTTATCTACGCCCTTGGTCTGTGGGGTGTTAATATGTTCATGACTGGGCATTATGCAGAACAACCTTTACTACAAACAGTTTGTCGTTTTGACTGCGTGTGGTTTTATCGCATAATTGATAATGGTTATGATCTTGTTCCACAATGGCTTGGTCAAAAAAATGCAGCAAATTGGGCGTTTATGCCATTGCAGCCCTTTCTAGGATGGATATTCTCGCACTTAACCTCGTTTGAAAACCCGATTAATAACTACCGCTTTGGGTTAGCATTTGCATCTAATCTCGCATTTTTATTTAGCATTCCAATGGTATTAATGGTGCTCAAGCAGCTAAAAATAAGTGCTGCAACACGTTCTACCATGGTATGGATCTTGTGTTTTTCACCTTATACGGTTTACTCCTCTGCTGGTTATACCGAGCCACTCTTTATTGCTTTAGTAGCTGGTGTGTTCTTATTTAGCTATCGCCAACAGTGGTTTTGGGTTGCTATTTTAGGCATGCTTGCCGCTGTAACTCGTAACCTTGGTGTATTCTTAGTCTTCCCTGTATTAATTATTGCGCTTCAACACTACGGTATTCAAAGTTTCTTACGCTTTAAAACACCAGCATTAAAAGTTTTAGCGGCTATTTGGGTTATCCCTATTGGCTTTTTTAGCTTTATGACCTATTTGTATTTCCATGTTGGAGATGCACTTGCATTTGGCCATATTCAAATAGCTTGGGGACGTCAACTGACTAATCCATTTCATTGGTTAATGTTTGGTTTTGAAACAGGTGGTCCGAAATTATATCTCACCATCATGGCGCTACTTTCGTTTGCACTTAATATTTACTTGGTTGTGCGTAAATATTATGCCGAAGCGCTATTTATGTTTATTTGTTTAATACTACCGCTTTCATCAAGCCTTAATGCCATGCCACGTTACGCATTTGGCCTTTATCCAACCTTCCTTGGATTAGCCTTACTTGTCGAACGTTACCCTAATATTAAAACGCCAATGCTGTGTATTTTTAGTGCCGCAAGTACCTTTATTGCGATAGGTTTCTTTGGACATCACTTTTTTACAGTCTAACTCAGTACCCTTACTGTAAACTTAAGCTAACGGCCTCGATTTCAAGTTATCGAGGCCGTTTTTTTTATATGCATAAAGTGATAAATATTACTTGGTTTTGTGGATTTTATTTATATAATCCAGCCATATTTAGAATGCATTAAATAGTGCCTAGCCGCTATTCATTTACTCCCCCCTTTATTCTTCATTTTTGGAGCTATGCTGAGTGCAAAACTACACCAAAGAAACCACACAACTGCTCAAACTTGCGATACCTGTTTTAATTGCCTCTGTTGCCCAGACATCAATGGGATTCGTTGATACCGTTATGGCAGGTGGCGTCAGTGCAACCGATATGGCTGCCGTTGCGGTTGCTGCAAGTATTTGGCTACCTTCAATTTTATTTGGAGTGGGTTTGCTGATGGCGATTGTTCCTATCGTGGCCCAACTGAGTGGATCAGGTAAAAAGGACAAAATCCCCTTTGAAATTCAGACGGCTTTTATTCTCGCAGTATTGATTTCCATTCCCACTATGTTGATTCTGTACAATGCGGGAAGTTTGATCCATTACATGGATGTCGAGCCAGTACTTGCGGAAAAGACCGTCGGCTATTTACATGCAGTATTATTCGCCGTACCCGCATTTTTATTTTTCCAAACCCTAAAAAGTTTCTCTGAAGGTTTATCGTTTACCATTCCTGGTATGGTGATTGGCTTTTTAGGACTTTTACTTAACATCCCGCTCAACTGGATTTTTGTTTACGGTAAATTTGGCATGCCAGCACTGGGTGGTGTTGGCTGTGGTATTGCAACCGCTATCGTGTATTGGTTCATGTTTTTTGCCATGCTGGCGTTTGTTCTAATCAATAAACGTCTTAACAGTTTGAATGTGTTTGGCGTGATCTACCCGCCTAAGTTTGCCGCAATTAGTCGTTTGTTTAAACTAGGCTTTCCGGTGGCTGCATCATTGTTTTTTGAAGTGTCTCTATTTGCCGTTATTGCATTATTGATCTCGCCACTTGGGCCAATGAAAGTGGCTTCACACCAGATTGCAATGAATTTCTCATCGTTAGTTTATATGTTACCAATGAGTTTAGCGGCAGCTGTCAGCATTCGAGTTGGCCATAAAATGGGTCAAGAGGATATTATTGGTGCTAAAATTGCTAGTCATTGCGGTTTGATTGTCGGCACATCGTTAGCATTTTGTACGGCAATTTTAACGGTGATTTTCCGCGAGCAAATTGCATTACTGTATACAGATAACCCTGAAGTTATTATGTTTGCTGGTCAATTGTTGTTATTAGCCGCTATTTACCAATGTAGTGATGCAGTACAAGTTGTTGCCGCTGGTGCACTACGCGGCTATAAAGATATGCGCGCGATCTTCTTCTGTACTTTTATCGCTTATTGGCTATTAGGACTACCGATTGGGTACATTTTAGGAATGACCGATTGGATAGTAAAACCAATGGGGCCAGAGGGTTTCTGGATTGGCTTTATTATTGGCTTAACATCGGCCGCAATCTTGCTTGGTATGCGTATGCGTTGGGTACATAAACTTGACCATCAACGACAAATTGAAATGTCATTACGTTAACTGTTAACTCTGTATTATTAAAAAGTGATCTGAGGATCGCTTTTTTTTGTCTAAAATTGTGTGGTTGCATATGCTTAATATACCGTGACCAACGATAGAGTATGATGAAAATACCATTATTGGTGCTTTGTTGTGTATTGCTACTTACTGGCTGCAAAGAAAACACCACTGAAGCATTATTAGACAGTTATCAACAACGACTTGCTAACGTATTAAGGATTACGCCAGCAGAAACTCCGCGGTTGAATTTAGCCGCCCTTCCCGTCGCCCGCTCTCTCAAACAGCCAGTTGCAGATATTCGTATTGGATTATTAAATGCGTATGAATTACGTCAATGTGGTTTATTTCAGTTAATTGCAGAGCGTAATTCAATATTAGGCAAGGTACAGGATCAAACTCGTCAACTACGTTATGAATTGTTATTTTTAAAACAACTCGATCACTGTTTAAATGTTATTGATAGTAGCGACCCTTTGCACTCTCAATTAATGGATATTTATCATCAAAAGCAACAACAATTACCACGCGTAATCTGGAATATGGCATTTACTAGTCAAGAGTGGCGACAGCAATTTACCTTAGGTCATCAAGTGCTAGAGCTACAGCAATTTAGTGGTTATATCGAAAATTTAGCAGCATTTGATTATTTAGCGACACTAACGACAACAGTTACTTCAACGAATATGTCACAGGCATTCACAACCCTGACAGCAAAAAATATTGATCTTCTCCTTTATCATCAGCAGCAAATTCATAATATACACTATATTGGGCAGCTATTTTATTCCATAGTGCGCATAACAGCTGTACTTAATACTATTACAACTCAACTGAACCAGCATGAGAGTACTGTACTTTGCGGCCCAAATATTAATAATCAACAGGCTCTATATTTACGTAACGTTTTTTATAAATATTACGTCACTGATATTCAACCGTATTTAAGTACATTACAATCTCAATACCAACAGTTACAGCCTTATTTACACCGCTTCTACACCAAGCTCGTTAAAAACCATATTCAACCATCATCAGCGATGACCTTGTACGCTGATGATTATTTTGAGGGTCAACTACAGCATCAATTTCAACAAGCCACTCTTGAGCATGTTCATTATTGGCAACGATTATTTGAACGTTGTCAATTTAAGGTTGGGCATCAATAACTTGCTACCAACCTCAATTATCATTTTTGTTACTATTAGTTCATTTTTAGAATAGGTAAACTAGACTACATTGTAGAGGTTAAGGGAGATAACAATGAAAAAACATAAAAACGAAGCAAAACTTTTAAAAAAAAGCATTAGAACTTGGTTTCGCCTTTGCAAAAAAACAAGGATTTAACGATTTAGATCGTGGTGTAGGTTCAACAGATCGTGTGGAATGTATTTATCGCTTGTTAGTAGAGTGCAAACAAATCACGCCTTTAGCTGTCGATAAAGAAGACGGCGTTAACATGAAACATAAACTGGTGTTGTGGATCACTCGTCTATTACCAGAAAACCACGAACTGCTTCAATAATTCAATTGTGTAGTCACTAGTACTTTGCTAGTGACTCTTCCCGCTAAGAATATGCGCGATCTCACATTCGGCTATTTCTCCACCACCAAATTGGCTATTGTGCAAGCAAACGCACTGAATTCACTAAAAAACTCTATTTAAACACTTGCCTAGATTACGGTGACTCGCTACTATGCTTGTCATTCGCTGATTACATTTAAACAGTAATTAAGCTGAAATTGCTCGCTTAGCTCAGTTGGTTAGAGTACTTGCATGACATGCAAGGTGTCACTGGTTCGAGTCCAGTAGCGAGCACCATTTTAAAATAAACGGCTTAATC
>NZ_MSCC01000001.1:385204-948797 GCF_002954455.1 Photobacterium aquimaris | reverse complement strand
GCGGTTTATTACAGTACAATTTGCTCGCTTAGCTCAGTTGGTTAGAGTACTTGCATGACATGCAAGGTGTCACTGGTTCGAGTCCAGTAGCGAGCACCATCTTTTAGATACAACTAAGCCTGCTTTTTAGCAGGTTTTTTTGTATCTGGATCATAACAATTGCAATCAATAGCATAGGTTAGCGACAACCGAACAGTAATTAGGTAATATTTATATCAATTATAATAATTGACGATATAACGATGAAAATTACTGTTGATGGTGGCTCGTTTAAAGTATCAGTTGATACCGAATTTGAAGGCTTACTCACTGAAGCTGCGGCGGTTTTTGATGAAACATTAGTCCAAGCTAAATCAAACGACAAGGCTATCTTACGCTTTCTACAAATCATTCTTGAACACCGTGAAAGCGATGATGCGGTTGGCTATGCTGTTCTCGGTTTACTTGGCTGGTATAACGCCGCAATTAATCCAGTTACAGATAAAGACATTGAATTAAATTTACCTAAAATCGTACCGCATTTACTCAACCCTGCTGGGGATATCAATGCAACTAGCGACAATGAAAAAACAACATTCAAGCATTGATTGACACCCTCCTATCATTAAAAAGCCACTCATCAAGAGTGGCTTATAAGCATCAAAAGATTGTTCTAAAATTAACTTAATGTAATGCGCTTATCTTTTTTAAGTGAATCGCTTTCAGAGCTTTTAAATGTGTTGTTTTCACTTTGAATAAAATATACCGACAAATCTTGCTCATTGGCGACAATTTTACCTTCAACAGGCCCTAAACATAACATTGAGGTTGCCCAAGCATCACTAACAATCGGATTATGACCAAATACAGAAGCTGACACTAAATCATGGGTTACTGGTGCACCAGTTCTAGTATCTAAAATATGAGAATAGTCTTTTTTACCATCTTTAAAATTATGATGGTAAGTACCAGAAGTATTTAATGACACGCCATCTTCCGCATTAATATTAACGATAGTATAAGGACGAATGCCGTCTTTTAATGCTATTGGCTGTTCAATGGCTACCCGCCATTTTTGACCTTCAAGTTTGCGACCTTTAATTTTCATATCGCCGCCAAACTCAACTAAATAATTATTAACACCATCAGCCTCTAAGATTTTACTGAGCTGACTGATCGCATACCCTTCGCCCATTGAAGATAAATCCACTTGTATCTGAGGAATAGTTTTTCTGATCCGTAAATTTACTGGGTCAATTTCAATCTTATCAATACCAATATCTTTTTTCAGCGCCGCTATTTGCTGAGCTGTAGGCACATTAAGCGTCTCACCTTGAAAACCCCACAATTTATACAAAGGCTGAATCGTAGGATCATAACAACCGTGGCTATCTTTATTTAATTTTTTCGCAAGCGACAACATATAAATGAAATCTTTAGAAGCGGGTTGCCACTGAGTCGATGTACTGTGATTAAACTTAGAAATATATGAATCATTACGATAAGTTGAATATTCTTTATCAATCGCTGCCAGCTTTTTATTAAACTGTTCGGTTACCTTCTCAACAGGTACATCCTGTTTTGACCAATATGTCACATGGTAACTAGTACCTTCAGCAAAGCCTGTGATCTTGTGTAATTTGGGCGCTTGACTACAACCAGACAACAGTACGATGGCAGATAAAGACAACGCAGCAACATAGCTTCGCTTTGACAATAATTTTGGCGAATGAGTGAACATAAAACGACCTTAGCTCTCTAAATAATGGTCGAAGTCTAACAATAGCGCCGAAAGATCGCTAGGCTATAAACAAATAATGCCACATCTACGTATACTCAAAAGATATAATTTGCAATCATGATCTTAATCTAACGTTTTCTTAAACCGTATGGACGCGACAATTAAACCAACAATTGTGAATATAATTAACCATAATGTATCACGCCACAAATCGACTAAATCTGCACCTCGCAACACAATGCCACGAATAATACGGATAAAATGGGTGGTTGGTAATACTTCTGCAATCCATTGGGCGACAACGGGCATACCTTCATAAGGGAACATAAACCCTGATAATAAAATTGAAGGCAATAAAATAAAAATGGTCATTTGCATCGCTTGTAGCTGCGTGGTCGCTTTGGTCGAAATCACCAGACCTAAGGTTAAACTCGCAACAATAAACAACAATGTTCCAAGAAATATTTGCGTTAATGAGCCATTAATTGGCACATCAAAAATGATATGTCCCAATCCTAAAATAATAATGGATTGAGTAAGACCAATAAATATATACGGCGTGATTTTGGCAAGCATCAACTCTAATGGCTGAATTGGGGTAGTAATTAATAATTCTAAATTACCCTGTTCTCGCTCACGTACAATGGCAACCGAGGTAAATAAAATCATTGTCATGGTCAGTATTACTCCGAGTAGCCCTGGAATAATATTAATTGCAGATCGCCGTTCAGGATTAAAATACAGCGTTACCTCAAAGTTATTCGGTTGTACTTTTCGTTGTGCGATCACTGCTGTTAATGGCATTTTTTGTAATTGCATGATGGTAGAGCTAATCAATGCATCAGATCCATCAACAAGCCATTGCCCTAGTGGTTGATGAGTTGCTATTCGTCGTTGAAAATCAGACGGAAGCACCAATACCGCTTTTACTGTGCCATCCATAATCGCTTGTTGCCCTTGCTGAGGTGTGGCATAACTCGCTATAACATCAACAACCTGTGTTGCTTTAATCGATTCCACCAGCATACGTCCAGTTGCTGAGTGGCTCTGATCAACGATTGCAGTAGGCACATTACGGACATTGGTATTGATCGCGTAACCAAATAATAACAATTGAATTAATGGGATCATCACGATCATGCCAAAGGTGATACGATCCCGACTAAGCTGTCGTAACTCTTTGCTAACAATTGCATTGATCCGCAACAGACTCCACCATAAGCGAGTGATCATTGTCGTCTCTCCCCTGTGCAGGTTACAAAAACATCCTCAAGGCTTGGTCGGCTAATTGTTATTGTCGCTGTTGCTAATACGGGTATTTGTGTTGGTAACCAACCAACAGGATCCTCAACATCCTTTGATACCAACACCCGTAACCTCACTCCAAGTTGAGCGGCAGATCGTACTTGGGGTAATTGTATAATTTGCGCTTTCAATTGACGTAATTGCTGGGCTTCTATTTCAACAACCGTCACCGCCATTGCCGCCATAAGAGAATTTGGTGTACCGTTAGCTCTTACTACACCGGCTTCCATAATAGCTAAGCTGTGGCATCGTTCTGCTTCATCCATATAATGTGTCGTGACTAAAATTGTGGTGCCTTGATCCGACAAATCAAATAATTGCTCCCAGAAATCACGTCTATTTTCAGGATCGACGGCAGATGTTGGCTCATCAAGAAGTAATAAGTCGGGTTGATGAATGGTGGCAGCAGCTAATGCTAAACGTTGTCGCTGACCACCACTTAATTCACCGGCTCGTCGTTTAGCCCGCTGATCAAGCCCATAAGTAATTAATTGTTGTTGAACACGTTGTTGTCGTTGTGCTCTTGGCATACCAAAAATTTGTGCCATAAATTCAAGGTTTTCTTGAATGGTGAGATCTTGATATAACGAAAATTTTTGGGTCATATAACCAATACGTAGCCGTAATTGTTCGGCTTGACGTGGAATCTCTAATCCAAGCACATTTACGCTACCAGTGGTTGGGGTTAATAATCCCGTTAGCATTCTTAATGTGGTAGATTTACCGCAACCATTAGGGCCTAAGAAACCATAAATTGTCCCTTTCGGTACCACTAAATTCAGATTATCGACCGCAACAAAATCACCAAACTTTCGACTTAGATTAGTTGCAATAATCGCATTATCGTTCATGTGGCATCTCCACTTGAACCGGCACCCCTGCTGGTAAATCCCGACCACTTTCAGGAAAGTCTACTTTGGCCAAATACACTAACCGCGCTTTATCACTACCATTAAGGGTGTAATAAGGTGTAAAAGAAGGCATGGTTGCTATCCAACGTACTGTGCCTTGAAAAGGCTGTTTAATACCATCAACATGTATCGTTAATTTATTGCCTGCTTTTATATTGACACGATAAGGTTCAGGTACATAAATACGTGCATAAGGGGTTGTGAAAGGCGTAATAATTGCAATTGTTGCGTTAGCAGTAACTCGATCACCAACATGATATGGCAGACTTTCAACAACGCCATTACGAGTGGCAATGATTGTATAATCTTGCAAAATTTGCTGTTGCAACGTCACATCAGTGATAGCTGCCATTAGTGCTGCTTGAGCTTGTTTGATATCTTCAACCCGCTCGCCACTGACTATTTTTTTCAGCCCATTAATTGCTGTTTGCAGTTCAGCTTGTGCTATATCACGCTGAGTTTGAGCACGATCACGCTCAGCCGTTGACACAACCTTTTTAGCAAATAAGCGTTGTATGCGTTGGTTATCTTCACTTTTATCGAGAAAATTTGCTTGATATTGTTCCACTTGGGCTTGAGCTGCGGCAATATCTTCAGGACGAGCGCCATTAGTTAAACGCTGTAAATAAGCTTGTGCTTGCTGCTTTACTGCTTGCGCTTTAGCAACTCGCGTTTGTTGTTGTTGCGATTTCAGCGTTGCAACTACCTGACCTTTTTTAATTGCACTGCCTTCAGCAATAGGTTGCGAGGTGATAATTTCATTTGCTGTTGCTGTAAGGGCTATCTGATCACGCTCAATCGTGCCTAGTGCTAAAGTGGCAGCTTGATCATTACATCCCGTAACTACGCCGAATAAGGCAATAAAAATACAATAACGCGACAATACGTATTTCATAATCAGCTCCATTAAACTCAAATAATATCCCTTTAACTGATCATCTCACTGCCAATTTTCAGCAACCACACAGATATACACGGCCATAAGAGATAGGTTTTTACCAAACATGTGTATCAATATTTAGTCGCAATAATATCAATTACAATAGTCATTTATCTTGTCATACGGATATTTGTCTACTTTATAATCAGTAAAGTATTCAAAAAATCACTAAATGATTAATTACTCATTTTTTTATACTACTTAAATAGCCTTAAGCATCGATATTAATTTTAACTACCGACACTTAAATACTACAATATAGCAACTAAATAAGCTTATAATTCTTAAACTTATACTGCTAACATTTCAATGTTGGACTAAAAAAATGTCTAAAAGTATTCATCGTTTACTATAATGAATCGTTATTACCATTTTTGATAATCAATATGTCATTTTTGCCTATATACCAATGTAAGCTACAGGCTCTAAAATGCCATTCTTTTTCTTTGAACACCGCATTGCTTGCTGTTTTATAACACATTTTGCGGACTTAACCTGAGGGCCTTTAATGGGCGATATCGCAAAATCTGCTGCAAAACTAAGCGTTTTCTCGATAATAATGATCACGATTACCTCGGTAGATAGTATCCGTAATTTACCGGGCGCAGCACTCTTTGGTAGCCATGCTATTTCTTTCTTTTTACTGGCAGGATTATGCTTCTTTGTACCAACAGCATTAGTCTGTGCAGAAATGAGTACTACTTACCCTAAACAAGGCGGGGTTTATCTGTGGGGTAAAGAAACTTTAGGCCACAACTTTGGTTTTGTTACTGTATGGTATCAATATGCTGAAAATATTGTCTATTATCCGCCACTGATCTCATTTATTGTTGCAACGGGTACCTACCCCTTTTTCCCTCATCTAGCAGAAAATAATATTTTTATGCTCGTGATGATTAATGTCATTTTTTGGGCGCTAACCTTAGTTAACATCTTTGGCTTACGTCTATCATCAATGATCACTAATGTTTTTGGTATGATTGGTCTGATCTTCCCTATTTTGCTTATTATCGCATTAGGTGGCTATTGGACATATACCAACCCTGAAGCATCACATATCTCATTACGTCATGTTTCAGATTGGTTACCAGATTTCTCTCAAAGTGGT
This sequence comes from Photobacterium aquimaris, assembly GCF_002954455.1. Taxonomy (GTDB): domain Bacteria; phylum Pseudomonadota; class Gammaproteobacteria; order Enterobacterales; family Vibrionaceae; genus Photobacterium; species Photobacterium aquimaris. The sequence continues at coordinate 942,813 of NZ_MSCC01000001.1, read as the reverse complement.
ATTGGTGCTAGTTTCACTGCCGTGGTGTTATCACTCACCGGAATTGAAATTACTACCGCTTATGCAAATGAAGTTAAGAACCCACAAAAAGCCTACCCTAAAGCATTATTAGTTTCGACTGTCATGATTTTAGTGTCATTAACGGCTTGTTCATTATCTATCGCAGCGGTTGTTTCACACAATAATTCAAGTTTAAGTGAAGGTATTATTCTTGCATTTAAAACCTTTTTTGAAGATATGAATTTGCCATTCTTATTACCTGTAATCGCACTTGCAATTGTATTTGGTAGCTTGGCTAGTTTGAACAACTGGATTATTGCTCCGACTAAAAGTTTACATGTTGCTGCTAAAGATAAGTTTATGCCTATCCGCTTATCTAAAGAAAACCGCAATAAAGCACCAGTGCCACTACTGCTGTTGCAAGGCGCGATTGTTAGCTTATTATCGTTAGTGTTTGTGTTAGTACCCAATGTAAACCAAGGTATGTGGTTACTTAATATTCTGATGACGCAACTTTACATGGTAATGTACATTTGTATTTTCATCAGTTTCTTAGCATCACGCCGCAAGCATCATCATATTGAGCGTCCTTTCCGCGTACCAGGTGGAAAATATGGCATGATTATCGCTTCAACCCTTGGTTTAATTAGTTGTTTTGTAACTATTTTTGTTTCTTTTGATGTACCATCTAGCATTAACAAAAGTACTGCTGCAATTGCATTAATTTCAGGGTTTATTATTTTTAGTCTTCCTGCTATTGCTGCTATTGTTTATCGCAATAAGCAGCTCAAACAGGCTTAATTACTCAAATAATAAACGTCTGTAGCGACATAAAAAAACCGCAGCATTTACCATAATGCTGCGGTTTTTTATTATTGCACTTATTAATGTAGTGCTTCATGATGACGTAATTCACGCAAATATCGATAAATGGTATGTATAGAAAGATTCAGCCCTTGAGCTGCAATCTGCGCACTGTCTTTTAAGTCAAAAATATTCATTTCATTTAAACGTGTAATAATTTCACGGCTTTTCTTTGATGGTGGAATACTATTATCTCCCATGATCTGAATACGAATCGACTCAATAGCACTATGCATCGTTTCATCATTATTTTGAGCAAACGTTTCAGCAGTAAAGCCCTGATCACAATAACACCTCTGTATGTTCACCTCGCATTGCGGCAATGCCATCAACAATATTCTCAATTGCATGAAGAATATGATAATCACTCGGTGTCAATTTTCGTAATAACATTCATAACTCCATTAGTTAAATTATAGATACAAAAAAACCGCCTTCTATTCTCATCCAGTTAATGAATGAATATAGATTAGGCGGTTAAAATGCAGTGATTATACAGACATAATCTTAATTATTGTTCTGTCAGTATTTGCCATACCTTCAGTAACCATACGACCTACATTACGGATCGTGGTTTCAACGTCATTAGCAATGATACCCTGAGCATGTGCCTCATGGTTATCAATTGCCATTAATGAGCTCATTACAGCTGAGCTGGTTGAACTCTTCACTTTCATCGCACACGTCGATTTAGCACCATCACAAAACATACCAGTGGTATCACTCAGCGTATTTTGAATAGCAAAGCAGATTTTTTCAAATGAGCCGCCTTGTAGATATGTCATCGCCATTGATGCGGCTGAGCTTGTTACCGCACAACCACAAAATGGTGATAGTGGTGGATAAAAGGACTTCATGTAAATAGCACCTAAATGGCTCATGATAAGCGCACGAGCAAGTTGTTCATCAGTAGAGTGACAATGCTCTGCAAAAACAATCACAGGCATAGATGCACAAATACCTTGATTACCACTACCATAGTTACTCATTGCAGGTAATGTTGCGCCACCCATTCGCGCATCAGATGCAGCCGCTGAACACATTACAGCACGGTTAGCGAGGCAAGCTCCTAGAACGCCATTTTCAATGTTCTTTTGGTAAGTACGGCCGACTTGCAGTCCATATTTATTATTCAAACCTTCGTTAGAAAGCGCGACTGTGAGTTCACGCGCTTGTAGAATAAATTCAATATCTGCAAAATCGGCTTCTGTTGCAAACTTATATATACCCGCAATAGAGATATCGATATCATCACATACAGAAGCGGTAGATTTTTGCTGTTGCTCACAGCCATTTAAAGCTGTCGTATCATAAACAATCTCACCGTTTAGGGTCTTTTTAATGATTTGCGTATGACCACCACTAATTTCGACAGTAGCAATACTGTCGCCCGCTTTTGCTTCTGCATAACAATAAATAAACTCTTCAACATCCTTACGACCTACATGCACTTTGCCTGCATCAATGAGTTGTTGAGCTTTCTCGACATCTTCAGCTGTAATGTTAACTAAAACTTCAAGACCACCTTCAGGATTACCACCGATAGCACCTACAGCGGAAGCAATTGGCAAACCAATCTTACCTGTACCAGGAACAAACACACCCATTGAGTTCTTAAATAAGTTGTCTGAAACCTTAACTGTTAATTCTTCAACCTCTTGACCCAATAATTGGGCAACAACAGCTGAGGCATAAGCAGCTGAGATAGGCTCAGTACAACCAAATGCCGGTTTAACTACAGTGTTAATGATTTTTTTGTATTGCTTCCATTGTGTATTCATATTGATGACCCTTAATGGCACTAATTATTTTAGTTATTATTTATGAGTAAATTACTTACGGTATGCAATTGCTTCAATTTCAACCAATGCACCCATTGGTAAGTCTTTAACAGCAAAGCAGCTACGTGCTGGACATTCTGTTGTAAAGAATTCTGCATAAACTTTATTAAAAGCAGCAAAATCATCAATATTTGCTAGGTAACATGTAGTTTTAACAACGGTATTCATATCACCGCTGCCAGCCTCTAATACAGAACGTAAATTTTCTAGAGATTGACGAGATTGCTCAGCAACACCACCATCAACAATGCCACCTTTCTCTTTACATACAGGTAGTTGACCTGATGTAAAAATCAATTCACCAAATACATTACCGTGAGAATAAGGACCAATTGCGTCAGGTGCTTTTTTTGAAGTGATTACTTTTGACATGTTTTTTATCTCTTTCTATCTAAAATTCAAATTTAGTTTAACCTCCAACCACAAAATTACGCAATTTTATTTGCACCAAATATTGAAATCATATGTTGCAACTTTAAATAAATAGCACTTATTCGTTATCAATCAATGATTAAGTTAGTCTTTTTATTAAAAACAATCAAAAACAGTCACAAAATAGCCCGTAATCACTTACAACTCACATTGCAAAAGCCATTTAAATCAAATATATTTGCACAAAACAAAATAGTAAAAAAACACCGTAAACTTATTTTCTGCAATTATTTTTGAATTAGACACACTCATTAAAGTAGGCCGCTCATGAAGAAACAATTAATACAAGCAGGACTAAAAGCTATCTTTCCTCTCTGCGTAGGAGCATTTCCTTTCTCGTTCATTGTAGGTGCGATCAGTATTAATGCCGGCATGTCTGTTTTACAAAGTACGTTATGGTCATTAACCGTCTTTGCAGGATCGGCACAAATGGTAGCACTTGGCTTAGTACAATCTTCGACCGAGATTATTGTTATTTTTGTAACCACGTTTGTTATTAATTTACGCCACATTCTTTATAGCGCCTCATTATCTGAATATGTAAAAGAATACAACATGCCAACACGAATGCTAATGTCATATGGTTTAACCGATGAGGTATATGCTGCAACCATTGGTGAGATGAAACATGAGAAGCCAGGTCGTCAGTGGTTCTATTTAGCGGCAATGTTTGGTTTTTGGGTTAACTGGGTAGTGGCAGATTTCTGTGGTGCAATGATTGGCTCTTCATTCCCACATATTGCAGATTACGGTTTAGATTTTGCGATGGTCGCTGCCTTTATTGCGATTGTTATTCCACAAGTTAAAAAACGCGAATGTATTGTTGCTGCTGTTATTGCAACAGTCACTGGTATTTTATTATCGGGCTTACCTTATTCATTAGGACTTGTGATTGCAGCAATCGCTGGTGTTTACGCAGGTTATAGAATGGATATATCAACAGAGAGAATGGAAGCAGAGACCAAAGCAGAAGCAAAAAAAGTTATTCTTCAAGAACTAGCTGATGAGCAGCAATACCAACAAGCACTTTCATCAACCACCACTATTAATAAATAACAAGGATCACAACCATGCATACTCACGCACATATTGCTTTAGATAATGATTATGTCCTTTATTTATCACTGGCGATGATTGCCGCTACATTTATTATTCGCTTTGCTGTAATTGGAATGGCTGGTCGTTTTACCATGTCAGAGCGATTCAAAAAGACATTACGCTTTGTTCCTGTAACCGTTTTACCCGCGATTATAGCTGTTGAAATTTTAGGTAAAGGTTCAAATTTTGCATTTAACCTTGAGAACCCTAAATTATTAGCAGCGATTGTTTGTACTATGATTAGTTTACGCTTTGGTCTTATCTGGGTTGTTATTGGTGGTTTGATTTCATTAGTTTTATTCCAAACTTACCTTGAGCCTATGATGCACTTTTTTCATCATCTAATGTGCTAAATAATATTACCGACTCTCAATAATAATAAATGTTCCACTCTCTCTTTTCCCGAGCTTTAACGCTCGGTTTTTTTATTTTTATAAATACTAAAAAGCCTAATCTAATAAAAAATCAGGCTTGATTGATATCTCAATATGTATTATTTCTGTGCTAAACGTACGTGATCAACATCAATTTTAGTATGGTTAAATTCTTTATCTATTTCACCTTGAATAGTGATTTTTGTTTGTGGTGTTACTTGAAGACCAAACCACTTGTCATGATCAATTTCAACCGTCATTGTGCCACTACCGTCGGTAAAAGTGTAATGCTCGCCACCCAGTGACGATGTTAGGTAACCTGTTAATGTTACAGGAGTATCATCACTAAACATGCCAGCATCTACTACACCTTTAACCGTATTAATGCCATGTGTAGGACCAGAAAATCCCTGTTGCTGTGGTTGGGCAACTTGATTAATAACTTGGTTATTAGCAAATACAGTTGTTGATGTCATTGCCGCTAGTAACGTAACAAGTAAAATTGACTGTTTCATTATTTAATCACTTCTTAATCTAATTATGTGGGTAATATTAAATGACTATTTAATAATGACATTTAATAGAAAATTTATTTATGAGGTATTAGAAGAAATACGTCGTATTGACTGTTACGTTACCGCCATTTGCAGTACTATCGGCATAATATTCCATGCCTGCACCAATATTGATATTACGGTAAACGTTATAATCAATACCAATACTGGCCATTACACCAAACTCACTCTTATTTTTGCTTTCGCCACCAGGACGAGGGTTACTATATTCAATATCATCATTTAATATATTTTCATACTCATCTTGAGCTGATGATGAATAATCATATTCTGTATAAGCAATACCGACACCTGCTTTTAATTGTACTTTTTCAGTCAGCGCATAAAAATAAACAGGCTTAACAACAAACTGCTGTACGTTAATATCAGCTTCCCACTCTCTTTCGTGAGTAAAGCCACCTTGCAGTGGTAAATATTGACTGGTTGAGCCTTCTAATTCAAATTGCTTATAACCTAACTCAATACCGATATTATTACTGCGGTAACCCACAAAGCCACCAAAGGTTGTTGATGAGTTACTTGGCGTTACAGTTTTAGCATCGGCAACAAAATGAGTGCTAAAATCATGGTTAATTGAAGCTGCACCAACCTCAAGGCCAACATACGCTCCAGCAAATGCTGGTGAACATAGTAAAGCTAACGGTAATAATAATTTGTTATTCATCGTATTATAAGCATCCAAAGCTCTTTCGTTGGAGTAACTTTATAACCATAAGCGTGAAGAGATCGTGAAGAAAGTGATAAATAACAAATTAAAATATATCACCAGTTAAACATTACACTCAACAATGAGACACTCATCACATCAAGTTGCAGTATCTAACCTCAAGGTCACCGCACCGATATAACAATTACTGCGACATAAACCACAACCATCACACCGACGACTGTCGACTTGTGGCTGTTGGTTGTTATTAATCGATAATGCTCGTTTAGGACACTGCTCAACACAGGTTTGACACTGCCCTGAAACGCGATTGAGACAACCTGCGCTAAATATTGGTCGATATTCAGTATCCGCTGTTGGTGATGATAATGCCGATGTTGGACAGAATCGCTGACACTCACCGCATTGAGTGCAGTGATTATAATCAAGATTTAACTGCGGTTTATTATCATCACCCCATTCAATCACTTGCTGAGAACATAGTTGTTCACATACTTTGCAACCATTGCACAATGCCGTAAATAAAGCCTCGTCTAACGCTGTTGGTGGACGAGCAACATCGCGTAACACTGCTATTTGTTGTTGAGGCTGGCTGTTCTTTAGTCCACCAAATAAGCCTCGAAATAATCCACAACGGCTAACATGGTAGTGATCCAAACAACTACGGTAATAACGCTCGTCGCGGTCAGCCATTAAAAATAAACCTTCATATCAGCAGGCGTTAATACTAATTCTTGTTGTAGATAACGTAACCACTGCTGCATAGCTATAGCTAGATATTGATAAGTTTTTGTTTTTGCACTTTTCTCCACCAGCTCTAGATAACGATAAGCCCAAGGTAATAAATGTTGCTCAAGTAACGCTTTTGCAGCTTCATGCTGTTGTTGCTCAATAAGATTTGCTAACGCCAATAACATCAATCCAAATTGATCTTCAGGCTCTCGCATTCCCGTATCTAATGCCATTTGTTGTTGAGCTAAAAACTCACGGTAGCGTAACAATGAATCGCCAAATATCACTTGTTCACGATCTAAATATACTGAGCCCCACGGTGGTGCAGGCATTACGTCCATACCTTCAAATAACTGCTGAAAATCTGTTGCTAAAGCAATTTCACCATCTAATGCCATTCGCTGGGCTAGCCCAGAAAACAAACTTTCCTCATAACTGTTATCCATCGCTTTTACGAGCTCAAGATTATTAGTGTGTGTCAGCGGATAATAAAAAAGGCTACCAAACACACGCGCTAAAATTGTTATTTGTTCCATCAAAGACTACTCACTCAAATTTTGCAAAAGATAACGTAAAAACAAAAAAAGTAAATTGTTCTATGACAAATTAATAAAATTAACAGTAAAACAAATAAAAATTAAAGCTTTAAAATCAACAAGATATACCATTAAGGTATATTACAAATAGTGATAGCCATCACAAATGCACTTAAAATCGATTTATTTACACATAATCATTAATATTTATTGATAAAGAGCAAAGTTATAAACAATTTTTACCGACATTATCGCGCAAAAAATTGCAGCACATAAAAAGCATGCTGCTTAATAAAGAGAATGTCGTTCAATGAAAACAAAAATAAAGCAGTTACTCAGCCCTATTTTTACCCGTCGAGATTTTATTAAATCAAGCTCTGCCGTTAGTGGACTTGCCATTGCAGCGAGCAGTCTTTCGCTACCTTTTAAGACCGAAGCTTCACAGCCTGTAGAAAGTCACAAACAAGAAAAAGTTGTTTGGAGTGCTTGCACCGTTAACTGTGGCAGTCGCTGTCCATTACGCATGCATGTTGTTAATGGTGAGATCAAATGGGTTGATGCCGATAATACCGGTAATGATGAATATGGCGATCACCAAGTACGTGCATGTTTACGTGGCCGTTCTATGCGTCGTCGTGTTTATAACCCTGATCGCCTTAAATACCCAATGAAGCGTATTGGTAAACGTGGAGAAGGTAAGTTCAAGCGTATTAGCTGGGATGAAGCTTACGATGAAATTGCCAATAACCTAACCCGTATTCGTAAAGATTATGGCAGTGAGGCGATTTATCTTAATTACGGTACAGGAACACTTGGCGGTACTGTTACTAAATCATGGCCTCCAGGCAGTACGCTTATTGCACGTCTAATGAATTTAACTGGTGGTTATTTAAATCAGTACGGTGATTATTCTACTGCACAAATTACAGCAGGTTTAAATTACACTTATGGTGGTTTTGCAGCTAATAACTCATTTTCTGATCTTGAAAATACCAAATTAATTGTTCAATTTGGTAATAACCCAGCAGAAACACGTATGTCAGGTGGGGGTAATATTCACCATTTGATGGAAAGTAAACAGCGCTCAAACGCTAAAATGATCATGATTGATCCGCGTTATAACGACACCGCTGGCGGGCGTGAAGATCAGTGGATACCAATTCGTCCCGGTACTGATGCTGCATTAGTGGCCGCTATTGCCCATGTGATGATAAAAGAAGACATGGTAGATCAAGCTTTCCTTGATACTTATTGCGTTGGCTATGATGCTAAAACCCTGCCGGCTTCTGCACCAGCCAACTCTGACTATAAGTCATATATTCTTGGCCAGAGTGAAGATAAAACAGAAAAAACACCGCAATGGGCAGCCCCAATTACAGGTATTCCAGCAGATGTAATTATCAAACTGGCACGTGAAATTGGCTCAACTAAGCCATGTGCAATTTACCAAGGTTGGGGATTACAACGTACCGCTAATGGTGAGATTGCCTGTCGCTCAATTGCAATGCTATCACTGTTAACAGGCAATGTTGGTATTAATGGTGGTGGTACTGGTGCGCGCGAATCTGACTACAACATTCCGTTTGTTCGTTTCCCTATTCCTGCTAACCCAGTAAAAACCGCCATTTCAATGTTCTTATGGACAGACGCTATTGTTCGCGGTCCTGAAATGACGGCGAAACGTGATGGTGTGCGCGGTAAAGATAAACTTGATATGCCAATTAAGTTTATTTGGAACTACGCTGGTAACTGTTTGATTAACCAACACTCAGACATTAACCGTACCCATGACATTCTGCAAGATGACAACGCGTGTGAAATGATTGTGGTGATCGATAACCATATGACTTCATCGGCTAAATATGCCGATATTCTATTGCCGGATCTTACTACTTCCGAGCAAGCTGATTTCTGTATGGATGCCAAAGCGTCAAACATGCCGTATTTCATCTATGCCGATCAAGCTATTAAGCCACAATTTGAAACCCGTGGTATTTACCAAATTTGTAGTGATTTAGCTAAGCGTTTAGGTGTAGAGCAAGCCTTTACTGAAGGCCGTGATCAAGAAGGTTGGTTACGCCATTTGTATCAGCTAACCCGTGCTAGTGATCCAAGTTTGCCTGACTTTGAAACAGTGCGTAAGCAAGGCATTGTTAAACGTCGCGATCCTAATGGTCATTTTGTTGCATATAAAGCATTCCGTGAAGATCCACTTAACAATCCATTAAATACGCCTTCAGGTAAAATTGAGATTTACTCCGAACGACTGGCAACAATCGCTTCTGAATGGGAATTAGCTGAAGGTGATGTTATTCACCCACTGCCAATTTATGCCACTACGCCTGAAGGTTGGAATGATCCTAAACGTCAACAATTTCCGTTACAACTCACGGGCTTCCACTATAAAGCGCGCTGTCATTCAACCTATGGCAACGTAGATATTATTAAAGAAGCTGCTCGTCAAGAAATGTGGATCAACCCAATGGATGCCGAGCAACGTGGTATTGCCAATGGTGATGTTATTCGTATTTTTAACGACCGTGGCGAGTTGCACATTAATGCCAAAGTTACTCCTCGCATGATGCCTGGTGTAGTTGCACTTGGTGAAGGCGCTTGGTATGCCCCTGACGGTCAAAAAGTCGACCACGGTGGTTGTATTAACGTATTAACAACTCAACGCCCAAGTCCGCTCGCAAAAGGCAACCCGCAACACACCAACTTGGTGGAAGTACAACTGGTTAATAATGCATAAGGTTAGATCATGAAACAATACGGCTTTTATATCGATTCAAGTAAATGCACAGGCTGTAAAACCTGCCAATTATCCTGCAAAGATAACAAAGACTTGGATGTTGGCGTTAACTACCGTCGCGTGTATGAATACGCAGGTGGGAATTGGGTAAAAGAAGGCGATACGTTCCGTCAAGACGTGTTCTCTTACTATTTATCAATTGCATGTAATCATTGTGATGAACCCGCCTGTGCAAAAGTATGCCCGTCAGGTGCAATGCGCAAACGCGAGAAAGATGGCTTAGTCGTTGTTAATGAGGATATTTGCATTGGTTGTAAGTATTGCACCATGGCTTGTCCTTATGGTGCACCACAATACAATGAAACCAAAGGTCATATGACAAAATGTGATGGTTGTTTTGAGCGCGTCGAGCAAGGCTTAGATCCTGTTTGTGTCGGTTCTTGTCCACTGCGCGCATTAGAGTTTGGTGATATTACTGAACTACGTGCGAAATATGGCACTAATGCTGATGTTGCGCCATTACCGCCATCATCGCACACCAAACCCAATCTTGTAATCAAAGCAAACCGTCATGCTCGCCCTTGTGGAGACAACACTGGTTTCTTAGCAAATCCTACGGAGGTTTAATATGGCTTGGCATGAATGGCCGCTAATCGTTTTTACCGTATTAGCACAAACAGCTGTTGGCGCTTATTTATTAGTGGGCAGTGTTATTTTACGTAACACCCTAACCACAGAAATCAGTGATCGTTTGCACAAAGCGATGTTCTTCATTTGGGTTCTTATGGGCCTTGGTTTCATGGCATCAACCATGCACCTTGGTAGCCCATTACGAGCATTTAATGCATTGAATCAAGTGGGAAGTTCATGGCTGTCCAATGAGATTTTCACCGGCAGTCTATTTTTTGCATTGGGGGGAAGTTACTGGCTATTAGCACTTTTAAAGCTAGGGCCTGTTGCATTACGTAAAATCATCTTAGTGATAGGTATGTTGGTTGGTATCAGCTTTATCTATTCAATGATCATGGTGTATTTAATTAGCACAGTACCCACATGGAATACCCTCTACACACCGCTAGCATTTGTACTAACGACCATTTTATCAGGTTTGATTTTTGGTCATCTATTACTAACAATTGCAAAGCACAATAATGCCGATATGGATAATGCTCTGCCATTAGTTGGGGCTATTTTTGCAGCGCTATATATTGTGGTTGTAGTTGGTCAGATTATTGACTTGCATAACACAACTTCGGCGTTAGGCTCTGCAATGGATGTGATACCTAATCTGATGCAATTGCAAATCATACGGATCAGTTTATTGTTTGCAGCCATTATCTGCTGGTTTATTCCACGACTCATTAAAGCACGACCAACACTGTTCACCATGTTGTTAAGTTTGATCTTTATCTTACTTGCTGAACTCACTGGGCGTGGTATTTTTTATGGGCTTCATATGACTGTTGGTCTGTAATATAACTTTTATTATACCAACCAAACGATTTTAAGCTTAGGCCTCCTGTATATTAGGAGGCCTTTTTTATTAGTGTTTACAATACAAGAAATTAGTAAGCATCGACGACTGGCTTAGGCAATACCGCAGCGCTGCTGTCCATTGGACGTAGATAGTTATCCCAAATGGTTAATGTCCGTTGTTGGGTTAACGCTAGTTTACAAGAAAGTGCCATAACGCCACGTATTGTGCCCTGTTGCCACTGAGTATACACAGCATTACATTCTTCCTTTTGATATTGCAGCCATTGTTTTTGTGCGTTTTTTATTGCATCAATAAGTTGTTTATCCGTACTATTTTGCTTGATAGCCTGCGCTAAATATTGTTGCAACTGTTGATTAGCCGTATCAAATTTATTCTCAGCACATTGATTAATTTCAATTGTTGTATAAGCATTATCACAATCAATTTTTGTCGATTGTGATAATGCCATTGCCGAACTTGAGACCAATAACCCACTTATTAAGCATAACTTTTTCATTTTACCCTCGGCTATTTTGTTTTCTTTATTATTTGTCTATTTTTATATTAATTATTTACTATCGAATCGGCCTGTAACACTAAACTATGGTGACGTTTCAAATATAATAAATTATTTAACTGAAATGTGGATTTCTAATTTTCACATGCGAGTTATAATGAAAATTGAAGTGGCCTAATAGGCGATTCACCCTATTTGGCGGACTTATTTATCGATTCTCATCATGAATTCGCCTATTTAATTGTTAGGAGTTTTAATGAGTATCGCTATTCTTGTTTTTCTGGTCATCCTCAATGGCTGGTTTGCTATGTCAGAAATAGCCTTAGTAACATCTAGAAAAAATCGGTTACAAGTTCTTGCAGATGAAGGCGATCCCTCAGCCATTACGGCATTAAAATTAGCCAATAAACCGACCACTTTTTTATCAACGATTCAAATTGGTATTACCATCATTGGTATTCTAAATGGTGTTATTGGTGAAGCTGCTTTAGCCGGACCTATTTCATCATGGCTGAAATCATTTGGCGTTCAAGCACACACAGCATCCATTTCTGCCACCATTATTGCAGTGGTTATTATCACCTATTTTTCAATTGTTGTGGGTGAGTTGATCCCTAAACGCTATGCCCAAGTTAATGCTGAACCATTGGCATTACGCGTTGCTCGCCCAATTAGTGTCCTATCATTACTGTCACGCCCTTTCGTTATTTTATTAGCCGGTTCAACCGAATTATTTCTGCGTATCTTTAGTAAAAGTACCAATAATAGTAATCATTTAACCGAAGATGATATTAAAGCCATTATTAATGAAGGGTCTCAAACAGGCATTATTCATCAACAAGAGCATGCAATGGTACGTAATGTTTTCCATTTTGATGATCGCAAAGTTTCATCCATGATGACCCCACGCAATGACATCAGTTATCTCGATCTTGATCATGCCGTTGAAAGCTATCAACAAAAATTACTTGCTAGCCCTTTTTCATGCTTGCCTGTATGTAATCACACTATTGATGACGTCAAAGGCACCATTACCGCCAAACAATTATTACGATTTGAACTTGATAATCGTAATGATGACTCAAAAAATATTCTTGATTATATAACTCAGCCGCTCTTTATTCCGGAGACCTGGACGGGTACAGACTTACTTGAAATGTTCCAAGAGTCTGGAAATGAAATTGCCTTTGTTGTCGATGAATATGGTGATATTCAAGGTATTGTTACACCACAGGATATCCTTGAGGCGTTAACCGGCAAATTTACCACTCAAGATCCAACTGATGTGTGGTCGCAAAAGATCGCCGATAACCATTGGCATCTTGATGGACTTGTTCCAATCACCGTTGTGAAAGATCTCTTAGATTTAAAAAAACTACCTGATGAAGACCAAAATGGCTATCAAACATTAAATGGCATGCTAATGTGGATCAAAGGTGGGTTGCCTCAAACCGGTGATATTATCGCTTGGCAACAATGGCGCTTTGAAATTCTTGTTATTGATCACAATCGGATTGAGAAAGTAAATGTCTACTTATTTGAGACATCTTTATCTGACGAGTAATCACTATTGAGTATCTGTCGTTGTGGGCAGATACTCTGCATTAATTTACTCGTGACCACGCATCACGCCAGTGCTGAGTTTTACCGGGCGCATAACCTTCAAGCTCACACCATGGGGTTGCAGGCCAATCGCGACAACGATAAACACTACCATTTGGCATTCGCACCCTATCACCAGCGCTGTATTTCACTCCAGCACGATAACGGGTTACCTTAAAATTATTTGGCTTGTTATGACTATTATCGTTATCAATTAAACGAACTAATTTCCACGGACCCGATTCATTATCATGTTGAGGACGATCGCCCTGTGTCCACCACTTAGCTACCCATAAACGGCCTAAATAACGCGCACTATCACCTTTGGTATAAACGGTTTCTTTATTCCATGTTTGTAACCCAGGTCGCTCACTTGGCAATGTTGTAGGACGATCATTTGCGTGTGCAACTAACGAAATCGAACTCAGTGACAATGCACTGAGCACGCACATAACTAGCAATGAACTTTTCTTCATAATAGCAGCTATCCCTCTCTACATATTCGACTAATATTTATTTGCTTCATTTTATAAATTTAAAACAGAAAGAACAGCAAATTAGCGCATAATATTGTAAGCAAGGGTATCTAAGTATTTAATAACCACCAGTTTTACGGTATTCCTGCTCTGCAAACTTCTTGCCTTCTGCTGCCGCTGCTTGGCAAGCTTGTGGATCAACATCACCACGCTGAATAACATAACGTGTTAATTGCTGAGCTTTTTGATTACGATTGAAAAACTCATGGTAGCCGATGTTACGACAGAGTTCCCACGATGACACCCCCGCTGCATTATCAACGGTATAACTGTTTGACGGTGTTCCCGCACAGCCCGTTACTATGATAGCCGTAACCGCTGCTACTATTATCTTTTTCATGTTTATCCCTATTGTGAACAACTTATAATGACACACCTCTTTATTATACTAAAGGGAGTGTCTATTTAGCTGTGATTGTAGTCTACAGCTGAACACTATAACAACTGAATCTATTTCATCCTTCCATCAACAAAATACATTACTGTTGCAAATATTTTCTTGATAATGAGTCCAATATTTAGTGCGTATTTTCAGGCACAACTCACTATTCCCTGCACAATTAAATAATTTACTTTTACGCTAGTAATTAAGCTCAAATTAGCATAAGTTGCGAGGCAATATTAATACCGTGATCAGGATACTTTCCATGAACAATTTTCAGAGCTATTCTCAGCTCCTTCCTTGCTTTGATTGTCGTAAAAATACAGCAGAGTCTGACTTAGGTTGGTTAACACCTGCAATGTATGACAGTGTTCAACAACAAATTACCGCAATCATCACGGGTGATGCTGCTTTTGGTGATGATCTAACAGTAATTATCACTTGTACCCCAGAAGAAGCGCGTGATTACTTATTATTAAATGCATTTGGTTACACTGAAGAAGAGTTAACCTCAAATGGTATTGATGCTGATGATCTGAAAGAAATTGAACAAGAAATCGGAGACTGCACAACCGCACTAGGTCAAGTAGCTTTTGAACACGAAATCGCACTGCAAGCTTGTAGCACTTGTGAATAATCGCAAGTTATAGCATCAAAATATAAAGCTGTTAACCTTACTAGCAGCTTTATATTTCTTAAAACTATTAATACCAACATTAACCATAAAATAATTTTTAGCGTTTAATATGCCTTTTTATTATACATTGATTTGTCCGCTAAAATTAACATGTCCCCAAAATTTTCTATTGATTCATCATAAACAGCATAACCCGATGTAATACTTATAGGTATTTGCTTACCATCAAATAATATCGTATCTTGAGTTACATCATTAACTATATTAATAACTCTATCTTTAATATTTATACTATCATTTTTAAACGTTATTAATAATATAAACTCGTCACCGCCCATTCTAGCAACGATATCATTTTTCCTAAGATTATTTTCAATTCTTTTGGTTAATACAGTTAGAACTTTATCGCCTGCAGCATGGCCATAATTGTCATTAATGTGTTTAAATTTATCAATATCTATATTGACAACAATAAATGTTCCATCAATATTACCTAGCTTAGCTTGCTTAAATAGTTTAGCTAATTTTTTAGTTAAATATCTTCTATTTGGTATTTTTGTTAATGCATCATGATACGCATGATGTTCATTAGTAATATATAATAATACTATACTTAGGAATAGTATTATAAAGCCCAAAAATAATGGATATGCGATGATTCTTACACTATCGTTAAAATAATTAGCATTGTGCTTATTGTGTGAAAGATAAATACCCCATTTCCCATATGGCAACTTAACCTCTTCATAAAAAAGGTAATTATTTATTCCTTTTGTCTGACCATAAATGAGAGTTGGTTGTTTATTATCAGATTCATTAATAATCGACAAATCATATTTTTCAAGGTTTTTCATCGACGTTAATGTTTTAAATAATTTATCGTAATTAATAACACCACTTATAACCCCCCAGTATTGATTCTTATTTGGATAATCATAAAATACTGGGACTCTGACAATTAACGCATTTCCACCCTGAACTAAACTAATTGGACCAGAAATTAAAATTTGCTTTGTCATTCTTGCTTTTTTTATATCTTTCCATTGTTTGGGTTTATTTTTATAAACAAGCCCAATCGCTTTAGAATTATTTTCAAACGGGTAAACAAAATCAACAATATCATTCTTTGCAAATCCAATACTTGTTAAATGTCCACTTTTTAATATTACAGCTTCAGAGATTTTATTTAATACTTCATTGCGATTTTCAAAATCTATCGTAGCAATATCCGCTAATGTACTTGTTAAGTAGATATCATTAACTAAACTAGATTCTAATTCAAAACGTAATGCAGCTAAATTTTCTTTTGCCTTATTATTAATATCATGAATAAGTTGTTTATTATAAGTAGAGTTAATATTCTCAATCATTGCAATACCAATAATTGTTATAACTAAAGTTACAATTAAAAATATTATTGTTTTCCGTTTTCTATCCATGGTCACGTTCTTTATTATTGTTCATTTTTACCTCTCTAAATAAGAGTATGGCTCTGTCACAATTTAGTAGCTCCTCCTTGCTTTCACCATTTTATACCATTTATTTAACATTGCCAACCACATGAAAATAAAACAAAAAACACTCATAACTTAGTACTATTCTTTGTTTTGAATGAACAATTATATGTTGAGATAATTAATTTTACTGAACATCAAATGACGTTGTTGATTGTGACTCATCAGTTAATAGACAACAGAAGCTATGCTCTTTCCACCCACGCTCACACATTCGAAACATCAGCACAAAAAAAACAAACAACGATCACAAAATTTACACAATAATTCACTTTATAAATTATCACCTACTATCATGATACAAAACAAGAAGCATATGGTGCGCGATAATGTTACCTTCTAACTTAGAACAAGAAATTCAACTTAATTTATCTAATCAAATCGTCTCAACCACTGATATTGATGGAAATATCACTTATATTAATGATTATTTTTGTGATACATCCGGTTATTCTCGAGAGGAATTAATTGGAAAAAACCACAATATATTACGTCATCAAGATATGCCAGACTGTATATTTGAGGATTTATGGAAAAGTATTAAAAAACAACATTATTGGCGAGGTGCTGTTAAAAATAAATGTAAAGATGGTCGCTTTTATTGGGTTGATGCCTTTGTAACTCCACTTTTTGAAAACAACAAAGTAATTGGCTATCAATCAGTTCGTCTTTATCTTGAGCCTAAAGCAAGAAAAAAAAGCTGAAAGTTTATATAAAAAATTACACAAAAATAGCAAAATAAAAAATAACGTTTCCCCCTCAATAAAGTGGAGCTTATATAGCTTATTAACAGCAATAATTCTAATGTTATGTATTAGCATATCAAGTTTCTTTAGCTTATTGCTGCCAATGCTAACTGTTGCTCTCTTTTATCGTGAATTAATCATCTATCCACTTTGGTTACGACATAATGAACAACAATATAAAAGTTTCTCGCAAGGCATTTTTAATGAAAACACCGCTAACATTGCGGAATATATAATATCGATGAAAGATGCACAAATACGCGCAATTCTAGCACGAACTCAAGAGGCCTCAATTGAAGTTGATGATGAAATAACAAAGATAAACACACTCTCTGTCAATTGTACTAATAAGATAAAGCAACAAAACTCTCATTTAGACAGTATTTCTACAGCAATTGAAGAAATGTCATCAAGCATTAATGGCGTTGCAGAAAATTGCCACCAAACATTAGTATCAACCTCTGTCGCGGAGTCTTCTTGTCATGATACCGAAGATTTAGTTTCTATTACTACAGAGCATATAATGCAGTTAACAACTGATATTAATAGAACAAGTGAATTAACAACCAAACTTGCAACTGAAACCGAGTTGATAACATCAATTCTTCAAGAAATACAGAGTATTTCAGATCAAACTAATTTACTGGCACTGAATGCGGCAATAGAAGCAGCACGAGCAGGAGAGCATGGGCGTGGATTTTCTGTCGTTGCTGAAGAAGTACGGGCATTAAGTGTACGTACACATAATGCAACCTCTCAAATCCAGCAATCCGTTAATTATATTATCCAATCCCTTAATAAAATAGCTCTTCAAATGGAGCAAGGAATTACTAATGCAAATATTTGCGTTACTGATATTAATAATATGACGTCTAAGCTTCAAGATATCTTCAAATTAATCACTGAGATATCGAATGTCTCGATTCAAATATCTACAGCAACCGATCAACAAGCAACTGTATCTAAGGAAATTAATCAAAACAGTCATCAAATTTATGATAGTTCTACAAATAACCTCAAAGAAATGGAATCCATTAATCTTAGTATGAGTCACATGAAAGATAGCTCAATTAAACTTATCACGTTATCCAAAACATTTCAGTAATGCTAGGAGGAACAGTTAAGGTATTGGAGGATTTGAACCCTGTTATTGATCTAACATGTATATCTTTTTGTTAAAACGCAAAAAAGCCGCTATAAATAGCGGCTTTTTAATGTATGGCGGAGAGATAGGGATTTGAACCCTAGATACGCTATAAACGTATGCCGGTTTTCAAGACCGGTGCTTTCAACCACTCAGCCATCTCTCCATGAGCGCTATACTAATCATAACCTTATCAGTTGTAAAGTCTTTATTGAACAATCGCTTAAATATCAAACGATCATGCGGTTATTTTTGCTTAAAGCCGCAATCAATTAAAAACTGCATGAAACCGTAGTGCTCAAGCCACTCTAATTGTTGTTCTGAATTAACTAAAAAACGACCACTGAAATTCACTCCATGGCCAGATAAGGTTTCTACCTGATTTTTAACCCGTGGAATAATCAACATCCAACGTTCAGTTAATAAAATATTATAAGGTAAACACTCACTTAATCCATTGACTAACTTAGTAGTATTTAACTGCAATGATTCCATTGCATCTAAATAATCAACATATAACCGCTTTGGATTCAAACCATGATATAAAAACACTACATGCTTAAATGGTAACAGTCCATCTACAATCTGAGACTCTAAAGGAATAGATGTTCTAACCAGTTGCATGTGCCGATGCATTTGACTTGAGCCAGCAATTCGACCTGAGTTAAAAAAACCTAACACATCGCTGCGAGTAATACCTTTAACCCATGCAGTAAAGTCCGCTAAGGTTAAAACAGACGTCTGTGGAATATAATCTTTAGCACAAACCAATAAATGCGGTACAACAATTGGAAAGCGGTTTAAGAGACATACATACTCCGCATCCATATCTGTTATATAATCACAATGCGTATACGGCGCAATAAAAGGATCTTGTGCAGAAACCGCTGGCGAATGCTTTATTTTCATATTATCAGTAAGCAAATTAACAATATAGTTAACCCCTTGTTGCTTATAAATAATATCATCACTGGTTAAAGGCAATAAATCACCATTACCCAATCCGATTTTTGTTTGTTCCTCGCAAGCATTCCACAGCATTCTTCTATCCCTTTTAATTATTCATCAATCTCTTGGGAACATTCATCACAATTTTGAAGTACGATTTCATGGTTAAAAATAGCTACCCCTTCAACTGTCATATCTTCAGATATTTGATCGTCAATATCAGCAATGACGGTTGGTTTTATATTACCGTGATTAATTTCTGACTCTGAATGATCATAATAATTAAGCAATAAAAAATCTTTGGCTTCATCTTCTGAACAAATGATCTTTACCGTAAAATAAGGTTCGTAAACACTACCGCGCTGTTCCAGCATTAATTCAATTTGATCAATAACATCGGCTTTCATTGCTGGTGTTAACCAACCAAGATCGGTTTTTGCTTTTTTAATATGGCAATTAAAACAAGGTAATTCATAAGTATAAAACAGAAAGTTAGTCATATGTATTTCTTCCAACGCTAATTCTAACTATAAAATTATGCTTCTTCCGTTGTTTTTACTAGCATTAAAAATGCAATGTTGAGTTGTAATTACAAACATAATTAAAAAACTTAATCATATACAGCGGTGAGTAAAAGTTCAAAACGTTCATTACCACGTAAGTTTTCAAAATCATCTTCATCTGCCGCTAATTCACGTAATGATAGACTATCTTTAATTGCTCGCTCTAAATCTGAAATAGCTTGTTCTTCAACCCCTAAACAAGCATAAGCACAAGCTCGTTGATATAAAGCATGTGCATTTGTATCATCTACTTCCAATACTCGATTACAAAGACTTAATGCCCAATGGAACTCTCGCATTTCCATTGTCGCGTCAGCTTTATAGGTTAGCGCTTCTAAATCACCAGGTCGAACTTTTAAAATTTCATCATATATTTCTAGTTTTTGTTCAGGTGTTTGAGAACTTTGCGCACGTAACCATAAGTTATGCACTTCGTTAATTTTTTCTATTTCGCGGTTATTTTCACTAATAATGCGTGTTTTACGCTTTAAATCACGCTCTAAAGCTTTAAATTTTTGCTCATAGCTTTCAGCAATATCTTTCAATTGTACTTCTGCCATGCGTTTGGTGTTTTCTTTTATCTCACGCATTGACTGCCAGCCAATTAATGCAATTAATGACGCAACACCAGCAATAATATAGAAGAAATACGTCACCGTTACATTCGCATAATTCATTGATTTGTCTGCAACAGCTAATTCTCTATCGGTTATATCACGAGTAATTCGACGTTCGAGATCTTGTTGATCCATTCGTAAAGATTTCAATTCATCTAATACATAACGTTCAATCATAGGTTTTTCATAGATACTCTGCTCAGAGTAAGGCTTAGTACTCTTTTCATTAGCATGAGTTATAGGTGCCGCTAACACAAAGTAAAGCATGACAGCACCTAACAACATTTTAAACATAACCTACAACCTTTCAGTAACAATTTGATTTTATATAAGAATAATTCGTAAAATAACAGCTTTAATTTTTCTATTGTCAGTTTAGATTTAAAATCAATAAAATACGAAAAAACATCATATTTAAAAAATAATTAGCACCAATGCCTCATTTTTGTCAAAAAGTCACTTTTAGAGCTGTAAGTAATTCCTACAACGCAATATATACGTCTACAGTTATCATTGAAAGCCGTAGTCATTCCTCTCAGACACGGATATGCAGGAGAGAATATGAAAAGTAGCAAGGATAAATCACTATGGTTAATTCCAGCAGGTGTTAGCTTATTGATAGCGTTATTAGGTGTACTTATACTCATACCAATGATGTAACTTCATTATAGAATGACGCTGTTTATCTCTCTAACTCTCAACGCATAAAAAAAGGGATGCTATTTAAGCATCCCTTTTTTGAACGTTATCAATTATATTGCTTTAACTTACACTTATTTATTTAAGATTGGTGTAGTAATTAAAGCCTTCAGATAAGTTATTAAAGCCATTAATGGTAGGTACAATCTGACGGATAACACGGTTCCAACGTGCAATCGGTGCAGCAGTCACATAAACAATATCATATGGCTGTAGTTCAAATTCAGTACCAATAACCAATGCTGTCGCATCTTTAATGTTTAATTGGTAAACATTAGCAATCATCTTATCGTTTGGATTTTTCTTAACGTCATCACGTGTTGAGCGAATAACGAATACACCAGTAGCATCAGCTTCAAGCTCATTAATACCACCAACACTGCTTAACGCTTCAGTTAAACTCATACCTGCACGATCAATCTTAAGTAGTTTAGGTTGATTAACTTCACCCATAACAAAGACTTTCTGATCATCGTTACGCGGTACGTGAATAATATCGCCATTTTGTAATAAACGGTTCTGCAGTAAATCACCACGTTGCATCAATGCATATAATGAAATCTTCTGATCTTTACCATTACGCGTTAATGTTACATTACGCCAATCAGCATCAGCAGCTAAACCGCCAGACTTATCGATCGCATCAAGTAATGTAAGAGGTACATTGCTAATAGGTTGTTGGCCTGGTGTTTTCACTTCACCAGTAACATATGCTTTTTGAGATCGGAAAGCTGCTACATTAACGTCTACTTGTGGACTTTCAATATAAGCAGATAAGCGACGAGCTATAATTTTACGTACTTCAGAAACAGTTTTACCTTCTACATAGACTTTACCAATGTAAGGGTAAAAAATAGTACCATCAGCATGAACCCAGTTACCCGCTTCACTAGCACTACGGTATGCACCAGCTGGAATCGTTAATTCAGGGTGATCCCAAATTGTAACGTTTAAAATATCCCCGGGGCCAATATGATATTCATAATGTGCTAACTCCGCTTCCAAACGCGGATTTTGCTCAGCTTTCACTTTGGGAGTACGATACTTATTAACAGTATTAGCTGTTAAAGGGTAAACATTAACGCGATCTGAAATGTTAGTACTGTCACCGTCAGCGACTTCGACAACATGCTTACCAGCCAGGGTTAAGTTTGAACCAGGTACAGTACAGCCAGCTAAAGTCGATGAGATTAATGCCGCTATTAGAATTTTCTTTGTCAAATCCATTATAAATTCACATATGTTGTTAAAATAAACTACCGTAATGCACACCTATCTGAATAATTTCAACAATAGTAATATGACACAATAATTAACAAGGTAATTATTGATTACGATGATTAATATCTAGAGTGTTGTTCTAATCATACATATCATTCAGATTTAGTATAATTCAATATCAAACAACCTGGGGATTCAGTTACATTACTGAATAGACATTCCCCATTAAGCTTATGCTAGATAACCTGTACGTGTTATAAATCACATAATAAAATGAGACGATTATCAAACTCGTTTTATAGTAATACTCGTACCTATAAGGGATCAACTTTTAGATATCAAAATAGCAATCCGTAATAGCTTTCAATAGTTAGTCTCAAAAGCTACACATTATATAATATTCACTATATAAATATGATGTCTCATAGAAACAACCTTACCACCACAACAATAATGACAAAAGCAATAAGCTCTCATAAAAAATATACTGTTAGCGCTGCAAGATACTTTTTAAATCTGACTCTAAGGATATGATATTAGTTAAAAAACAGCCATTAAATTAAAATATTAAATTAAAATAAAATAAAAAGCAGATTTACAACACAATAAAAAAACATATAAAACAAAGACTTAAAATCAATATCAATATAAAAACGTAAAAAAACACAGCTATTAACACAGATGTCTCTACGCTCAAGTTTTCTGATTTTCAGATTAAATCAGGTCTTATTTATTTGTAAGGTAAATAAATAAGCTAAAATTAATTGCAACAAGTGATATAAAAGATAATGTTATATCAGTTATAAATAACAAAATTCACTTTATAGTAGCAGATAAAATTTACATCGTTTAAAATATACTCAATATATTATAGCCATTCTCTTTTGTAACCAGATCTAAATAATACTTTTTTTCAGCTAAATATAAAAATAAAACAACATTTTATAAATTTAATATTCCATTTTTATTGCTTCCAACCTTTTTACATAAAACTATAATCACACTCTTAATGATAAGACTATCCTGTATTATTATTTTTCGAGTCTATTTTATGCTATTTAGCTGTGCAATATCATCAGCAATCGTTCTCCTTATTGCTAATAATGTATATCTATAATAAATAAAATATTCATTTTCTCAATTAATAGAAACATAAAGATTTATATAAATAATGAAACTAAATAATATAATTAATACTATCAAATTTTTCCCATTTTATTTACTTTTTGCTCCTTTTTGGTTTTCTAACGGTGTTGTTGATAAGTTCTACGGCGTATTTTTTGGTACCTATGCTGGTGATAGCTGGGCTGGATGGAAAGAATACATTGCCGGTAACTGGGCAAAGAAACCAGTGACAGACTTTCTATTAGTACCCTTTTTTGATTACCTTTTCCCTGTATTAATGTTATTACAAATATTGCCCTTTATTCTATTAGCTGTATCATTCCTTAAAATGGAATTCATGCCAGGTAAATCAAAGTTATGGCTAAAAGCTGGTATTCTTGCCTCTTTATTTGTTACATCTGCAATGTGCTTTAGCCAAACGCTAGCAGGCACATCTGATGTGCAATACTTATTCCAATTCTGGGGTGTTTCATTATTGGGTTTTTGGTATGTAGAAAATCAAGAAAAAGCACTACTTAATAAATAGTTGTGTAAATAAGTAAACAGCACCTCAAAAAAAAGCCCTACATAAATGTCAGGGCTTTTTTATACATAGTAAATTAGTAAATAATCACTTTACATACTCACCACGGCGTAATGCATCAATGCGTTTATCTAACGGTGGGTGAGTCATAAATAATTCTGATAATGATTTCTTACCATTGATACCAAATGCCATCATCGAACCTTCTAAATGTGGTTCTTGACTCATTTTTAAGCGTTCAAGTGCTGCAATCATTTTTTCACGACCGACCAATTTTGCAGAACCAGCATCAGCATAAAACTCACGGTGACGGCTATACCACATCGTTAAAATGCTAGCTAAGAAACCAAATAAGACTTCCATAATCGAAGAAACAATAAAGTAAGTCATGTAACTACCGCCACCTTCCCCTTCTTCACTGTTATTGTTAACACCACTAATTGCACCAGCAACAAGTCGAGAAACAAAAATTACAAAGGTATTTACCACACCTTGCATTAACGTCATCGTTACCATATCACCATTAGCAACATGACTGATCTCGTGTGCTAATACTGCTTCGGCTTCATCACGTGTCATGCTATGGAGCAAACCTGTTGATACTGCCACTAATGAATCATCACGCTTTGCACCTGTTGCAAATGCGTTGATATCAGGCGCATCATAAATAGCAACGGTTGGCATTCCAATACCAGCTTGTTCTGCTTGACGAGCAACGGTATTGATTAACCAATGCTCGGTTTCATTACGTGGGCTATCAATCACAACCCCACCAACAGAACGTAGTGCCATCGACTTCGACATCATTAAAGACACTAATGAACCACCAAAACCAAACAACGCCGCCATTACTAATAATCCAGAAAGGCTGCCTGGCTTCATTCCAGTTACCGCATAAACAATGTTTAGAACAATACTAAACACCAACATTACGGCAAGGTTCGTTGCTAAAAACAACGCAATACGTTTCATATCTGTTATCTTCTCCAATTGAAAGGACATTATTAATCTAGTTTATACCCTATAGACTATATTCTAACGTCTTATTGGTACATTCAGAGTTTTATTACCACTATCTTCAAATAATATGACTGTAAATTAAAGTGCTAAATTGTTACCAATTCTTATCACCTCAAGCTTTACCGCTCTTTGAATCGCAAAATAATTGCAAAACTATTAAGTTATCTCGCTATATACTCACATTCCACTCATATTTTTTACCATTGCTAACAACATTTAATTGCAAAAAAAATGGTGATTAGACTTTGGTCGTATTGCTTTAATAGCATAACTCGATTATTGTTTACGTATTGTTATGAAACAGTGAACATAAAGACATGAGTACACAGGGAGGATTCATGGCTAATAATGAAAGTTATCAAGTTGCTATAGACATTTTGCGTTGTCATCTTGGTATGTCAATCGATGAAGCGCATAAAGAGCTAGGACTTGATAACACTGGTAATCCAGTATCAATGACAGATACACAAGAACAATTGATTGGCCTTAACTCAGCTAATTAATTTTATCTTACTTCATTAAAACAAAAGGCACATTAAGTGCCTTTTGTTGTTTATAGCAACCTCTTATCTTTCACTTAAAAGACTTAAATCAATATATTGAGCTAACTGCTGGTGTGTCGTTATTTCTTTATCTGGTTTATTCATTGGTATATAGGGGATCTCGGCTATTTTTTTACCCGGTAAGTGTTGCTCTAACCACGTTATCATTGCAGTATAATTATCAGTTACTGGATGTATTTGATTAGCAATCCAACCAACAACAGTAAGACCATCAGCCAGAATCGCTTCTGCGGTCAATAAAGCATGATTTAAGCATCCAAGTTTAATACCTACCACTAAAATAACCGCTAATTGCTCCTGCTTCACCCACGATGAAAGGTATTCAGTATTATTAATAGGTACTCGCCAACCACCAGCACCTTCAATAAGTACACAATCAGCTTGTGTTTTAAGCTTAGTTAGCCCTTGTGACAATAGATCAAATTCAATTGTTTTATGCTCTTCTTTGGCAGCAATATGCGGCGAAACAGGTCGATAAAAGGTATAAGGATTAACATCATCATATGTCACTGAAACTGATGATGCTTGTTGGAGTAATAATGCGTCACTATTACGTAACCCTTGGGGCGTATTCTCACTACCTGATGCAATCGGCTTATACCCTACCATCGTAATATTTGTCTGTTGCGCTGCGTATAAAATCGCACAACTACACACCGTTTTTCCTACATCAGTATCAGTACCTGCAACAAAATATGCGTTATTCATTGATCAATACTCCAAAACAGACTTGATAAGTGGCTGGTAGCAAACCATTATCTAAACGAAAAGCGTCATAAGCTCGTTCTAAATCAATAATTGTTTGTCGACCAAACAACCCTGAGCGCCGTTGTTGTTGTAAATGTGTTGCACCAATACCTTTTAAATCTTTCATCAGTTTCATCGCCGTTGAGTAATATACGGTTATAGGCTCATATACTAAGCTTTCAATTGTTAAACCGACTTGGTTAATTTCGGTTGTAATTGCTGTTTGCGATTTAAAGCTATTAACATGTTGCTGATCATCAATATATGACCATACTTGAGTTAACTCACTCAGAGATCCTTCGACCAAGGTTGTAAAAAATATTCTCCCTTGCGGTTTAACAACTCGTTGTAATTCTCGTAACGGAACAGAAAGATCATCACACCATTGTAGAGCGAGATTACTAAAGGCAATATCATAACGGTTATCAGACATCGCAATATTTTCAGCATCTGTTTGTAAATATTGGCAATCTTGTCCACATCGCTGTTGTGCTTGTTGCAACATCTCCGCAGAGAGATCAGCGGCCGTTACAGTGAACCCTTGTTGATGTAAGGCGGCACTAAAGTATCCAGTTCCACAACCAACATCAATAACTGTCGTAGACGACGTAAATACAGAGATTGGTGGTATAAATGATAATAATTGCTGCCCAACCTGCCGTTGAAATGCGGCTGATTTATCATAACCTTTAGCGGCACGACCAAAAGCATTGGCTATCGCTTGTTTGTTGATCTGATCGATTGCGCATAGTGGCTTATTGCCTAATCTATCTAACATCAACCACCTCATTAAGTGCAGTGGCAAGCTGACGAATATCGGCGTCATTATGATTTGCAGTAAGTGTAATTCGAAGTCGAGCACTATTTGGCGCAACTGTCGGCGGACGTATAGCCCCGACTTTAATTCCCCGCTGTTGTAATTGAGCAGCTATTGCCATTGTTTGGCCACTATCACCAATAATGATCGGTTTAATCGGTGTCGTTGTTGCTATCAGACCAATACACTTATCAAGCTGATGCTCTAAAGAGTCAGACAAAGCCTGCAATTTTTCTCGGCGCCAAGCTTGAGTTTGAATCAATGAACAAGCACAGCTTAAAGCAACAGCCTGTGCTGGTGGCATTGCTGTCGAGTAAATATAATGACGAGCAAATTGAATCAAATATTCAGCCGTTTCATCGCTACACAATATCGCCGCACCTTGTATACCAAAGGCTTTTCCAAAAGTAATAATTAATATATCGGCTTTTATACCTGCAAGATGGCAACTACCTTGCCCATCCTCACCTAATACACCGCAGCCATGAGCGTCATCAACCATTAACCAACTATTATGTTGCATTGTTATTTTTCGTAATGATGCTAATGGCGCGCAATCACCATCCATACTAAAAACACCTTCTGTTACCACTAAGGATGCAGTGTTCGCTATCGGTTTTATTTTTGAAAGTTGTCGCTGTAACGCAGACATATCATTATGAGAAAACCGCGTCATTTTCGCAGGTGATAACATACCCGCTTCAATTAACGAAGCATGATTTAACTTATCTTGAAACAGATGATCTTGTGCTTGTAAGAGCGTAAATAGCACCGCTTGATTCGCACTAAAGCCACTATTAAATAGCAATGCCCGCTGATAGCCTAACCATTCAGTGAGTTGCTGTTCTAAATCTGCATGTGGTGCTTGAAACCCCGAAACCAAAGGTGAAGCGCCACTTCCCGCACCATATTTAACCAGTCCTTGCTGCCATGCCGCTATAATTGCAGGTTCTTGTGACAACCCAAGATAATCATTGCTGGCAAAACTTACTGTTTTTGATATCGCCTCTTGGCACTGTAATTGTCGATAGAGGCCTTGCTGTTGACGATCTATAAGTGCTTGTTGATGGCGCTGATTAAAGAGAGGCATCATAAAAAATGTCATCTTTAGTTGGACGTGTAGCAACCCGATCTACAACTTGCTCTAATAATTCTTGCGCTTGAATATCATCAGGCTTTGCTGCTTGATGCAGGCTATTAATACCAAGTTTGGCAAACAGTTGCATGTCTTTATCTTCACCTGGGTTTGGTGTGGTTAATAGTTTACAACCGTAGAATACGGAGTTCGCCCCCGCCATAAAACACAGCGCTTGCATCTGCTCATTCATATCCTCTCGACCAGCAGAAAGCCTCACTGCAGAATGCGGCATAATAATGCGAGCAACAGCAATAATACGAATAAAATCAAATGGGTCGACATCCTGAGCATTTTCAAGCGGCGTACCTTTTACTTTTACGAGCATGTTTATTGGTACACTTTCAGGATGAATTGGTAAATTAGCTAATTCCACGAGTAACCCTGCACGATCTCGCGCACTTTCTCCCATTCCAATAATGCCACCAGAACAAATTTTCATACCGGCATCACGCACATGCGCTAAGGTATCTAATCGATCTTGATAAGTACGTGTAGTGATCACATTGCCATAGTATTCAGGAGAGGTATCAAGGTTATGATTGTAATAATCTAGCCCAGCAGCTGCTAATGTATTTGCTTGATCAGTGGTTATCATCCCTAATGTCATGCATGTTTCTAAGCCTAATTGTTTAACGCCTTGTATCATTTCAAGCAAATAAGGCATATCTCTGTCTTTAGGGTTTTTCCATGCTGCTCCCATGCAAAATCGAGTCGCGCCTGATTGCTTGGCTTTTATAGCAGCATCAAGTACACGCTCAACTTCCAATAACCGTTCTTTTTCTATATCAGTACGATAATGCGCACTTTGAGGGCAATATTTACAATCTTCAGGGCAGGCACCAGTTTTAATAGAAAGCAAAGTACTGACTTGAACCTGATTAGGCTGATGAAATTGGCGATGGATTTGTTGTGCTTCAAACACCAAATCCATAAACGGCTTATTAAATAAAGCCTGCACTTCTGCAACAGTCCAATTACTACGAACTTCCACAATGCGTCCCTCTTTTATATGTTTTTTATTTATATCTTGAAATAAAACTAATACCGATTGAAATCACAATCGATTCATAAATTATTGTTCAATAAACAGCCACTAAGACACTTTATTGCCTTCTCGTTATTGGCTAGTCTACTAACAGCGCGTAGACTGTCAACCATAAACAATAATTTTGGTTTACAATAGTGCAAAAACAACACAGAATTGATCTTACTTTTGATCAGCAGCATATCTGGCACCCTTACACTTCAACTGTGACACCGCTTCCTTGTTACCCGGTAACTGAGGCTAATGGTGTCTATCTTACTCTTGAAGATGGCACCCAATTGATTGATGGTATGTCTTCATGGTGGTCTGCTATTCATGGCTATAACAACCCTCAATTAACAGCCGCAGCTAAAACCCAGCTTGATAAGATGTCCCATGTCATGTTCGGTGGCATCACCCATCAACCAGCGGTTGATCTCTGTAAAAAATTAGTCGCGATAACACCACAAGGATTAGATACCGTTTTTCTGGCTGATTCAGGATCCGTTGCCGTTGAAGTTGCACTTAAGATGGCATTGCAATATTGGCATGCTAAAGGTGAGCCTAGAGCCAAGTTTTTAACTCTTAGTCACGGTTATCATGGCGATACGTTTGCTGCAATGTCAGTCACAGATCCTGACAACTCAATGCACAGTATTTATAAAGGATTTTTACCACAGCATATTTTTGCTGATTCACCACAATGTGGTTTCTGGGATCAATGGGATGAAAATGACATTGGTGATTTTTCAAATAAATTGGCCCACGACCACCAACACATCGCAGCGGTAATTTTGGAACCAATAGTGCAAGGGGCGGGAGGAATGCGGCTATACCATCCCACTTATCTGCGTCGTGTTCGCGAATTATGTGATCATTATGGTGTGTTATTAATTGCAGATGAAATTGCGGTTGGTTTTGGACGTACTGGAAAACTATTTGCTTGTGAACATGCAGAGATTAGCCCTGACATACTTTGTGTAGGTAAAGCTCTAACTGGTGGCTATATGACATTATCAGCCGTTATTACCCAAAAGAGTATTGCAGATACAGTATGCAGCGGTGAAGCTGGGTGCTTTATGCATGGACCAACCTTTATGGGGAATCCGCTTGCCTGTGCCGTTGCCAATGCTAATCTCGAGCTATTAGAACAAAATAAATGGCAACAACAAGTTGCAGCAATTGAAAACCAACTTGCAAATGAATTACCTCAAATTGCCACCCTTGAAAAAGTCAAACAAGTACGTTGGTTAGGAGCTATTGGCGTTATAGAGTTACATCAACCCGTTGACATGGTCGCAATACAACAGGCTTTTGTTAATGCGGGGGTATGGATTCGTCCTTTTGGACGTTTAGTTTATATTATGCCACCCTATATTATTACTTCGAGTCAATTATCATCATTAACTCAAGCGATATATCAGGTTTTAAACATATAATGCTTTTAATCTAAGCAGCCTTTTATTTTACCGCAGTATCATAAAGCAGACATTATTCTATTTTTGTCTGCTTATACTGAAAACAGGTGCCCGAACCACAAAATAATAATGATAATTATATCGAGCGACCATTTACTTATGTTAAAACGCATTAGCTAGGGTTATCATTATGCAGTTACCTCTTTTTCCTCTTGATATCTATTTGTTACCCAATGGTATTTGTAAATTACGTATTTACGAACAACGCTATATTCGATTAGTAAAACTCGCGACTACCAACCATCATGGGTTTGGTTTATGTATGAAAATTGATGACACCTTATGCCATTTTGGAACTCGAGCGATTATTACTGATTTTGATCCCCTTCCCGATGGGTTTATAAGTATTACCATAAAGGGCGTTGAAATGTTTTTAATTAATAATCATTGGCAAGACAGCGATCATCTTTATATTGGTGATACCTCGCCTGTCCCAAATTGGCATAGCAAAGGGATTAATTTTATCGATCAAAGCATTTCAGACAACTTACAACAACTATTCCAACAACATCCTGATCACGCTCGTTACTACCCAGAGCCTAAATTTGATGATATTACCTGGGTATGCCAACGATGGCTCGAAATCCTGCCATTAGAAGTCAACCAAAAGCAGTGGTTTATGAGCCGCAATGATTGCAGTGCAGCATTATCTTTTCTGCACACTGTTATCAGTAATAATGCGAATTTAAAATAGGTAACTATCATGCTAATCGCTTTTACACTCTTCGATTTATGAATAATTATTTGCGATATTTAATAGGAGGTTAAACTTAATGCAAAATAATAACTTTCTGTTATTATTTACTCCAATTAATATATTTAAGCACTACGAAATAACGCTTACCACATTTCAAATAACCATACTAAATGCATTATTAATCGTACTAATGCTCATTATCTCGCTTAAATAATCACTGTACTGATAATCATTATCCTTAATACGGATAAACAAATAAAATAACCATAATAAACACCTAAAATATTAGATTATGTATGCAAATATATTGTTTCCAATAATGATATAATCCTCTTTGTCATTCTTTTAAATATAAACCATAACACCATGATTTATTAAGATTAAAAAATAAAATAGTGGCATCAGTTTTTATATCTACATCACATTTAATTAATACGAATGATAAATACGCAAAAGAAATAGATAGAAAGTTTCTTTTTCCTGCCTAAAATAATATTCCCATTGAGACAATCAGTACAAAAAATACTACTCACATAGTAATAATAAATAAAAATAAAATTCGTCTGTTTGAACATGGAATAAGACGACTCAGTCAGGGAAAAAACACATGCTAAATCTAGCAATATCGATCATTCCAATTTTATTATTGCGGGTGCGATTTTATTAATATGTGCCAGCATTAATTCCTTTTTTCTTGGTTGTTTTCGTGTCGATCCCTTTTTTAAAGATGAATAGACATCAAGTTACAACAGTATTTATCGACACCGCATCACGAATCAAAACACCTTTTATCGCTCTTGTTGGTGCGTTAATTATGGTGAAATTCATGATAATTGGTGGTGATCGTTCACCGATTATGACAACAAGAAATGCTTTTGCTGCACTATTAGGTAAAAATTAGCAGTACTGTGCTGCTTACCTTGGGGCTTTAGGTGCATTATTCTCAGGCTCAGCAACGGTTTCTAATCTAACTTTTGGCGCGATAGTAAGCACATTTCTTTAACCACTAAATAAAATAGGTTGGCATACTGTGTGAAGATGCCAACCGCTAGTTTAAGTCAATATCTCAGGCGCCTTTACGCCATTGGAGCAATAAAATGAAGGTAAACTTTTTTGTCACTTGTCTTGGTGATACTGTAAAAGCAGAGGTTGCTAAGAAGACAGTGCAACTACTTGAACAACTCAAGTGTGAAGTGATTTTTCCAGAACGCCAAGGATGTTGTGGCCAACCCGCACTAAACAGCGGCTACATTGAAAAAAGCAAACCTGCGATGAAAAGCATGATCGAAGCTTTTGAAATTAACGATTATCCAATCGTGACCCCTGCTGGCTCATGTGCAGCTTCGGTAAAAAAATACCCGCATTATTTAGAAGATGAACCAGAATGGGCAGCTCGCGCACAAAAAGTCGCTGACCGTTTATTTGAATTGACCCAATTTGTTGTACGCCAATTGGGGATAGAAAATGTTGGTGCTCGTCTTGAAGGTAAAGGGGTTTATCACCCATCTTGCAGCCTTATTCGTAAATTAGGCGTGCGTGAAGAGCCGCTTATTTTATTAAATAATGTTGAAGGCCTAGAACTATTACCGATTGAAAACCAAGAAACATGCTGTGGTTTTGGAGGTACTTTCTCAGTCAAAATGTCTGAAATTTCAGGTGAAATGGTAACTGAAAAAGTACAACACATTAGTGCAGTAAAGCCGGACTTCTTAATTGGTGCTGATATTAGTTGTTTATTAAATATTGGTGGTCGTATTAGCCGCGAAGGTCAACCAATTAAAGTAATGCACATTGTTGATGTGCTGATGAGTCGTTAAGAGGTCATTATTATGTCAATGAAAACAAGCAACGTTAAATTTAAAGATCGTATTCATCTAAAAATGAAAGACGAGTCAATGCGTGCCGCCGTTGCTAACGCACAAGAACGTATGTTTAAAAGCCGTGCTGTTGCCGCTGAAAAACTCGGTAACTGGGAAGAGTGGCGTGAAATGGGGATGGATATTCGTAGCCATGTCCTTGAGAACCTAGATTATTACTTACTACAACTGAGTGAAAATGTAGAAAAAAATGGTGGCCATGTTTTCTTTGCAGCAACAGCGGAAGATGCAACCAATTACATCGAAACGATTGTAAAGAAAAAGAACGCTAAGAAGATCGTAAAATCTAAATCAATGGTGACCGAAGAAATCGGCATGAACCAGATGATTCAACGTAATAATTGCGAAATCATCGAAACAGATTTAGGCGAATATATTCTTCAGGTGGATGATTGTGATGCGCCTTCACACATTGTTGTGCCAGCATTACACAAAAACCGTACCCAAATTCGCGAAGTGTTCAAAGAAAAGCTCGGTTATGAAGGTCCATCTGATCCTGAAGCCATGACCCGTTTTGTCCGTGAGCATATTCGTCATGATTTCCTTGAAGCAGAAATCGGTATTACTGGGTGTAACTTCGCCATTGCAGAATCTGGCACTGTAACGCTGGTGACTAACGAAGGTAATGCACGTCTAGCCACCAGCTTGCCAAAAACACATATCGCCGTAATGGGTATGGAACGTATTGTTCCAACTTTTGAAGAATTTGATATTGTTGCGAGCCTATTATGTCGCAGTGCAGTTGGTCTACCGTTAACTGGTTATGTTACCGCGCTAACGGGTCCACGTGAGAATGATAATTGCGATGGTCCAGAAGAATTCCACCTTGTTATTGTCGATAACGGTCGTTCAAAAATTCTAGGTTCAGAATTCCGCCCAATTCTACGCTGTATCCGTTGTGCTGCATGTGTAAATACCTGCCCTGCATACCGTCATATTGGTGGTCAATCTTACGGTTCAATCTATTCAGGCCCAATTGGTGCAGTATTATCGCCTTTACTTGGTGGTTACAAAGACTTCAAAGACTTACCTAACGCTTGTAGCTTATGCCGCGCATGTCATGACGTATGTCCAGTAAAAATCCCACTGTCTGATTTATTGCTAAAACACCGCCAAATTATGGGTGAAGAAAAAATCACAGCGCCTGCGGAACGCGCAGCAATTACAGGTTTTAACTTTGTTAACTCTCACCCATTCATCTGGGATAAGACAGTTAAAATGGGTGCGATTATTGCAGGAAAACTGATTAAAGATGGCAAGTTGCCATTCAAAATTGGTCTACTTAGCGCATGGACACAAACTCGTGATTTACCAGAGCCAGCAGGTCAATCATTCCGTAGCTGGTTTAAAAACAGAAATAATAAATAAGGGACTTCCGCATGTCAGAGCAACGCATTTTTAACCGCGATAGTTTCCTTGATAATATCGCTAAACAACTTGGTCGTGAGCGTATTACTGCACCTGTAGCACGCCCAAACTTAAAATATAACTGTCATAAAGAGGTTTTTGCGAATAAAAGCCCTGACGAGTTAAAAGCCATTTTAGTTGAATACACCGAAACAACATTAGCCTCACAAGCGATTGTAACAACGAAAGATAAACTCACTGAAACATTACGCAATGTATGTTTTCACTATTGCACAAATGGCGATGAAAGCATAAATCCTATCGGTGAAACTATCTTTACAGCAGATAATCGTCTACTAGACATCATAAATCCGAAAGATTTAACTGAAAAACAGCACGGTGTCTATATTTGGGATCATAGCGCAGGTTACGAGACAAATATTGCGGTTGCGGAACGTGCTAAAGTAGGCGTAGTATTTGCGGAACAGGCACTTGCAGAATCAGGCACGATGGTACTTTACAGTCAAGCTGCACAAGGTCGAGCGGTTAGTTTGCTCCCTGAAGCGTCTGTATTTATTGTACCTAAAAGTAATATTGTTCCTCGCTTAACGCAAGCGACAGAGTTATTACATCAAAAAGCACAGAATGGTGAACGTATTCCATCATGTGTAAATTTTATTTCAGGTCCTAGTTCGACTGCAGATATCGAGCTGATCAAGGTTGTTGGTGTGCATGGGCCCGTCTTTGCCACCTACATCATTATTGATGATATGTAGTTTTACCTATCACCAATAGTGATAATCAAACTAGCAGGATGCTAGTGGTTAAGCACTTAAACGGGAATACGAAAAAACGCAGTTATCGGACTGCGTTTTTTTCGCGTATAATTCGGCAATAAACCGACCCATGGAATATTAATATGCCTGCCATTGATGATCTCGTTCTTTTTACCCAAATTATTGAGCATGGCTCGTTCAGTAAAGTGGCTGAACTCAATAACATCACCAAATCTGTTGTCAGTAAACGTATCAGCAAGCTTGAGACCAGTTTAGGACTACAACTCATTTACCGCACCACGCGTAAACTAACACTGACCGAGCCTGGTGAAGTGCTCTACCATCGAGCAAAAAGTATCAGTAATATTGCTCAAACTGCGTTTGACTCTGTCACCGGCTATAGTGAAGCACTCTCAGGAAAAATACGAATGTCAGTCCCAAGTATTTCAGGCGAACTGGTGCTAGCGAATGCGGTTTCTACTTTTTGTCAAAAGCATCCGGGCCTCACCGTTGATATGTCACTTAATAATCACTTTGTCGATTTGGTTGCAGATAATTACGACCTGGTTATTCGCACAGGCTACCTTGAAGACTCTAGCCTCATTGCTCGACATATTTTTAACTCTCGCTGGGTTATCTGTGCCTCACCAACCTACTTTGAACAACATGGAATACCTGAAACACCAAAAGCATTAAATAGTCATAACTGTTTAGGCTATAACCCTCAAAGCTCAGGTCCTTTTGAATGGCAATTTATTCGCCAGAATAAGATCTATACCCATAAGGTCAGTGGTAACTTTTCATCAGATAATGCTGCAGCATTAAAGAAAGCGGCCCTCGCAGGTAATGGCATTGCATATTTACCAACTTGTTTAGTCTATGACGAATTACAACAAGGAAAGCTGATTGAAGTATTAGCCGCCCATGCTGGAAAAGTAGTCGGTATCTATGCCGTTTACCCTTATACCCGTAAACCAGCCAAACGCATTCAAGCCCTTATTGAGCATATACGAGAAAGCTATATGGAAATTAAAGAGCAATTTTAGCCATCAATAAGTTTCATTAATAAATGGCCGTCATACAAGGCTTGTTTTACTAAAGCAGCCCCAGGCATGGTTGCTTGTGTATAAAAACAACTTTCTTTTAGCTCTAAATCGCGATTATAAATCGGCAATGTTTGACCAACAATACATTCCATTATTGCAGGATATAAGACCGATTTAGCGCGATTTAATTCGCCTCCAATGAGAATCCGTTGCGGATTAAACAGATTAACCATAATCGCTATCGCTTGCCCGAGATGATGCCCCAGATCGATGATAATTTGACGAGCAAGAGCATCACCAGCCACAGCAGCATCACAAATAGCTTCAATAGTTAGTGTAGATTCAACAAGTGTTGAGGCATGCCCTTCTTGTAAACGAAGCGCAGTCTGTTCTAATACTGCAGTCAAGCTTGCAACGGTTTCTAAACAGCCATGATTGCCACAAAAACAGCGCTTACCATAAGGCTTAATCTGAATATGACCTAATTCACCAATATTACCGGTTCGACCTTGAAGTACCGTATCATCTAAAATAATCCCTGCGCCAACACCATGATGCACTGACACTAAAATTGAATTTGAAATTCCCTGTGAATTACCAAATAATTTTTCAGCTAATGCCCATGATCGAGTGTCATTACCTACAAATACTGGTAATCCTGTTTCCTGATGAATAACATCACTTAACGCTAGATTCTTTATAGTGTAATGCGGCATTTGCAACACGATACCTTCATCAGCATTGACGAGTCCTGGCAATGAAACAGCAATCGCTGAAATACGATCTAACGCACTAACGTGATGGGCAAAAAACACATTAATTTCAGTTAATAATTTAGATACCACATCATCTTGTTGCAATTGCTTAATATCTTGTCGTTCCTCAACCAAAACATCACCACTTAATGAGTGTAGCGCGATGGTTAAATAACCTCGACCTAATCGAATCGATAGAAATTGCCAACCTTCATTAGCTGGTACAAGCCCTATTGCAGGACGGCCACGGCTAGTCGACTCTTGATATTGCGTTTCTTTTATTAAGTGAGCTTCAATTAATTCACGGGTTATTTTGGTAATACTCGCGGGAGCAAGTTGACTACGTTTAGATAATTCAATCCGTGAAATAGGTCCGTACAGATCGATAAGTTTATATACGCTCCCGGCATTATTTCTTTTAATATGATCAATATGACCTGGCTGAGCGACGTACATGTCGATACTCCTAGGGAAAAAACAGCGCTAAATATCATTTAGTTTCTAATTTTTTTACTTTGCGAACTAATTGTGAAGTCTCTTGTTCTCAGGACGTGACAGACGTCACGATGAATCCCTAAAGACTTCCGCTTTCGCTTCTGACATAATGATAAATCGACATTTCGTCGAGTATAAATTCAACTAGCAAATTTAATCTCTTACGTACTTTTACTCAGCGTATTTACTATAGTTTCTCATTGGTAATGACAAAAGTAGCGGTAGAGAATATGAGGTTCCACGTGTACAAAATTAATGAAGTCTTTGAAACCATTCAAGGTGAAGGTGTATTCACCGGCGTTCCTGCTATTTTTGTTCGCTTACAAGTCTGCCCTGTTGGCTGCTCATGGTGTGATACCAAACAAACATGGACAGCTGAACCTGAAGATTTAGTCAGCGTTGATCGCATTATGGTAAAAACAGAAGACTCACCACTTTGGACACAGCTTGATGCTGACGGTGTTGTAAGTTTATTAATTGCTCAAGGTTATACGGCTAAGCACGTTGTTATCACCGGTGGCGAGCCTTGTATTTATGATTTACGTCCATTAACGACTGCATTAGAAGCAGCAGGCTTTAATTGCCAAATAGAAACCAGTGGTACTTCCGCTATTTTAACCAGTAATAATACCTGGGTTACGGTATCACCAAAAATCAATATGAAAGCGAAATTACCAGTTTTAACCTCAGCACTAGCCCGTGCTAACGAAGTTAAACACCCTGTTGGTACACAAAAAGATATTGATCAATTAGACGCTCTTTTGGCAACTGCAACATTACGTAATGATGTCACTATTGCTTTACAACCTATCAGTCAAAAGCCTCGCGCGACTGAGTTATGTATTTCAACCTGTATCGCACGTAATTGGCGTTTATCAATTCAAACCCATAAATATTTAGCGATTGCTTAACTAAAGCCTTTAAAATTATCACACTATAATTTCAACAAATAATAACGCAATGATAAGCCTCTGTTTGATTATCATTGCTAAAATGATCGTTTCTTAACCAACCTTGTGTGTAAATTATCACTTTCCCACATCAATTTATCAATCTAGTGAGATCAATGCTTGATGCTTGACGTAAGAAAGGTAATATTACTAACACAACGATATCTTTAAGCACGTCATACTTTAATTCCAAAGTGAGTGCCTAAACGGAGAATAACTTAAACATGACTTACGCGCCTGTAACAGACGTATTAAGCGGTAAGCTAGCAGTTGACAGTGAAATTACTGTTCGTGGCTGGATCCGTTCACGTCGTGATTCCAAAGCTGGAATTTCTTTCCTTGCCATTTATGACGGCTCTTGTTTCGACCCGATTCAGGCCGTGGTCTCTAATGAGTTAAATAATTACCAGGAAGAAGTACTTAAATTAACAACGGGTTGCTCTGTTGAAGTCACTGGTACTATTGTTGCCTCTCCTGCTAAAGGTCAAGATTTTGAGCTAGTAGCAACCGCAGTTAAAGTTGTCGGTTGGGTTGAAGATGCTAACACTTACCCAATGGCAAAAACACGCCACTCAATTGAGTATTTACGAGAAGTTGCCCACCTACGTCCACGTACTAACGTGATTGGCGCTGTAGCACGTGTTCGTAACTGTCTAGCTCAAGCGATCCACCGCTTTTATCACGAGCAAGGTTTCTTCTGGACATCATCACCACTTATCACATCATCTGACTGTGAAGGTGCTGGTGAAATGTTCCGTGTATCAACACTTGATTTAAACAATCTACCTTTAAACGATAAAGGCAACGTTGATTACGATAAAGACTTCTTTGGTAAAGAAACATTTTTAACCGTTTCTGGCCAATTAAATGCTGAAGCTTATGCATGTGCATTAAGCAAAGTTTACACGTTCGGTCCAACATTCCGTGCTGAAAACTCAAACACTAGCCGCCATTTAGCAGAATTCTGGATGGTTGAGCCTGAAGTTGCTTTTGCTGATCTAAACGATGTAGCAAAACTTGCTGAAGACATGTTGAAGTATGTTTTCGCAGCTGTTCTTGAAGAGCGCCGTGATGATCTTGAATTCTTTGCTTCTCGCATTGATAAAGATGCAATCACTCGCCTTGAGCAGTTTGTTAACGCTGATTTTGCACAAGTTGATTACACTGACGCAATCCAAATTCTACTAGATTCTGGTAAGAAATTTGAATTCGATGTTGAGTGGGGCATCGATATGTCTTCTGAGCACGAGCGTTACCTTGCTGAAGAGCACTTCAAAGCACCGGTTATCGTTAAGAACTACCCGAAAGACATTAAAGCTTTCTACATGCGTCTAAACGATGATGGTAAAACAGTAGCAGCAATGGATGTTCTTGCTCCAGGTATTGGTGAGATCATCGGTGGTGCTCAACGTGAAGAGCGTTTAGACGTTCTTGATGCACGTATGGTTGCTATGGGTATCGACCCTGAGCACATGGGTTGGTACCGTGATTTACGTCGCTACGGTACTGTTCCTCATGCGGGCTTCGGTCTTGGCTTTGAGCGTCTAGTTTCTTACGTAACAGGCATG
Organism: Photobacterium aquimaris; assembly: GCF_002954455.1. GTDB lineage: Bacteria > Pseudomonadota > Gammaproteobacteria > Enterobacterales > Vibrionaceae > Photobacterium > Photobacterium aquimaris. The sequence goes on along the minus strand of NZ_MSCC01000001.1, from coordinate 902,393 downwards.
GGTAACGTACGTGACGTGATTCCATTCCCACGTACTCCACGTTCAGCAAACTTCTAATTTTCATAGTAAGTTCGCAGTTCAAAAAGCCACTTCTAAGTGGCTTTTTTTATACTTAATTAAAATTGCCGATAAGGCACTCTATTACTCAAAATACAATGATTAAAATCAGTACACTATTATCTAATAAATAGTTTAATAATCATTATGTTACAATTTTTATTATGCACAATATGCTATTTAATGCCTGCAGAGCATCTGTATACCATACATAAAATAAACTCATGGATATGACAAGTATTTTTCATTTTAACGTGCTGTATGAATCTATAAAATGCAACTATCGATATTTTAAACCTCATGGATAGTCATGATTATAAATATAAAGGATTTTTTCAAGAAAACGCTACGTCACTTTAAGCTTTTTTGTTTCTTTTTTATAATCAGCTCTAGCCTTTATTTTATTTATAACATTTATAATATTAATAAATTACATGGCCAATATATCACAACCTTAAATAATCTCTATTCTGCTGCTCGTCGCTTTGGTTATTTTTATAATAATACCGGTACAGAAGATTTAAAAGAAGGCCAATACTTATTTAACGGTGTTTCTGTAGTTGTAAACGCGTCAACACAAGCAAAAATATTATCAACAGGTATAAACAAGCTACGTTTACAAATAGATAAATTGACTGAAAACCATATTTGGACAATAGCTGTTTTTGAAACATCTGCTAAATATTCACATTTTGATCCACTTCGTGATGTGTATTTAAAACTCTATGATCATGTGGCACTTAACTCTATTGTTAAAAATGAAGGTCTTATGGATACCTATCAATCATTTTATGGCTGTAATATAAAGCTAACGGATATATACACTGAACAAAGCACAGATCAAATTATTCGTACTGTTTATTTTCCTATATATAATAATAAAAAACTAGACGCTTTATTAGCTATTGATATTAATAATTCAATGTTTAAGAACACATTAGATGATTATAATCGTAATAAAATGACAATTATTAATATGAATAATAATAACATTTATCAAACCCAAGAATTATTACCATGCTCTGAAGTTGATCCTATACATTTAGGCATTAATTTTTATACCCTGCTAAAATTCACCTTTTTACCTTCTATATTATTAATGTTTTTATATCACTCTTTAACAAAACTTATTGCGAATAAAAACTTTATTTTACATTATGATCAAATGACTCAATTTTATCGTCGTGACTTTTATGAAACAAAACTACTTAATCAGTCTAATTTTAATTTATTAATCATTGATATTGACTACTTCAAAAAAGTGAATGATACCTATGGTCATGAGGTTGGTGATGAAGTTATTCGTGCTGTAACCAAACGAATTAATAACTGTATTCGTAATAATGATATTGCTATTCGTTGGGGAGGCGAAGAATTTATGCTTTCATTCCCAAAAATGAATCGTGGGCAACTTACGAGAAAAGCTCAACAAATATGTGACTCAATTGCGTTATATCCTATCTCTGATATTGATATTAGCGTGTCTATTGGTGGTATTAGCGCAAAAAACATCCATTTCAATGATGCTTATAAAGCAGCTGATCAAGCACTTTACCATTCTAAAAACAATGGTCGTAATCAAGTTACCATTGTTTAAATTTGGTATTCATGGAGCATCTTAGTCAATACCATAACTTCTGTTTAGTGTAAAAATGTACAGAAAATATAAATATATATTCACAAATTTGTTGCATCCTCTTGTCAAGGTTCTATCACTAAGGGTATAAATAGAGATATAACTATTTACTTACCCATGGATGAAAAATATGTTTGAAAAGATTACAGCTGCACCCGCTGATCCAATTCTCGGTTTAACTGATGACTTTAAAGCTGATCCTAGAACACATAAAATTAACCTCGGTGTAGGTATTTATAAAAATGAAGCAGGTAATACACCTGTTTTAGCGACAGTAAAAAAAGCAGAAGCTATTCTATTAGCTCAAGAAACAACCAAATCTTATTTGGGTATTCCAGGTACACCTGAATATGGTCTAGCTGTGCAACAACTTCTCTTTGGCGCAGACTCTACCCTTATTGCAGAGAAACGTATTCAAACAGCACAAGCTCCTGGTGGTACAGGCGCTCTACGCGTTGCGGCTGAATTTATTAAACGCCAATTAGGTGATGTTACCATTTGGATCAGTAATCCTACATGGGCTAACCATCATGGTGTCTTTGGTGCAGCAGGTTTAGAGACAAAAACGTATGGTTATTATAACGCTGACACAAAAGATATTGATTTTGATGCGACGATTACAGATCTAAATCAGGCAAAAGCAGGCGATGTTGTTTTACTTCACGGTTGTTGTCATAACCCAACAGGGATTGATCCAACCAATACCCAATGGCAAACATTGGCTAAACTTTGCCTAGATAAAGGCTTATTACCCATGTTTGATTTTGCATACCAAGGCTTTGCTCGTGGTGTGGAAGAAGATGCTCAAGGATTACGTATCTTTGCAGATCAAGTGCCAGAACTCCTTGTTGCAAGTTCATTTTCTAAAAACTTCGGTCTTTATAACGAGCGTGTCGGTGCTTTTACCTTAGTAGCTAAAAATGCCGAACAAGCTACGATTTCTTTTAGCCAAGTAAAGTCAATTGCACGCGTTATTTATTCAAACCCACCAGCACATGGTGCTGCCATTGTTACTCAAATTCTAAGCGATGCTGTATTACGTGCAGAATGGGAACAGGAAGTTGCCGACATGCGCGATCGTATTCAAGAAATGCGAGTACTTTTTGTAGCAACACTAAAACAATGTGGCGTAGACGCTGACTTTAGTTTTATTGAACGTCAAAATGGCATGTTCTCATTTTCAGGCCTCAACAAAGATCAAGTCAATCGTCTTAAAAACGAGTTTGCTATCTATATAGTTGGTTCTGGCCGTATCAGTGTTGCAGGCATGACAAAATCAAACATGCTGCCATTGTGTCAAGGAATTGCTGCCGTTTTATAAGCAATAATAGCTAACATAAACCATAAAAAAGAGGATATTTATCCTCTTTTTTATCGACTATTGTAATAATAATATTAGCCTGATTTGTTTAATGGTAGAACATTACAATAAAGATCATGTTCATAATGTTTCTCTAGTTGTTCACGCCAAGGCCGCTGTGTTATTGGTACTAGATAAAACATTTCTCTTGTTGTGTCAGTGACAAACGCCATCCCTTGTCGCATAACTTCATAATGTATATCGTGAATATAGCCAAGAGAAAAACTCTGTCTTCCCGTCAGCATATTGATATCTTCGCGACTGAAAGATACTCCCTGTGTGTCATCTGCAAATCGTTCAAGTAGCCAACCAGAAAATTCCTTTGCACTTATCATCGTCATAAGATCAGTTTCTCCGAATTTTGCGCACTCCTTGAGAATCACTCTCCATCTAATAGTTATAGCAGAGTAAAAAACAACCGTAAGTTTTATCTATTAAAGATAATAATAGTCTAAATAATAACTGTAGTATTAGAGAGATGAAAAAAATAACATTGCGGGGAGAATTGAAACAAACAACAAAAGACCCGCTTCTTAACGAGAAGCGGGATTGGCATCTCTTAAAGTGCTTTATATAACACTTTATTCCCTGCCAACTGGATACGCTCTACTAACCCTTCTTCAGTTAGTTTTTTTAACGCACCGGTAGCCCAAGAAGCCGCTTTTGCATCTTCCTGGCCTGCTTGTAAACCAATACCTTTTGGATTTAATCCATCGATATTTTTAACAATAATGTCTAATACCTGTTGTTGTTTAGGCGTTAATGTCACCACTGGTTTAGAAGCAACAACTGGCTGAATAGTAACTGCAGCCTCTACTTTTTCAATAACAGTTTCAATGTTTAGAGTATCGTTAACTGCAGAGGTGGTATGAGTTAAAAGGGGTTTCTGTTTATGCAGTTTTCGCTGGATATTACGTTTGTGAGAAATTCTCATGTTTTTATTTGCTCCGTTACACTACTTTCGATCACCACTATTTTCAGCGAGAAAAAGTGAGCGCGTTTTATACCAAGGTTATTTCGCAATTACCAGTAAACGATTATTTATCCATCAATAAATATGATCACTCGCAAATGAAAGTCAAATAATCATGAATTTTGGCATGGTATAAGTAAAAAAAAGCCTAAAAATCGTCATATTCATCGAAATACGTTTTAAAAATACACGTCTAAAATATATTTGATAACAGCATTGATAGAATTATTATAGCAATAATGGTCAAAGGAGGTCGTAATGAAGACGCTTCATATTCATGCGGAAAAATTAACAGCCAAACATTATATTGGGTTGTTTATCGCCATAATAACGATAACCCTCGCTTTTGTAAGTTATTTCAAATCGCAATTATCAGCGCTTAGCGTTGGTATTATGGTTATTTTAATGATGCTAATGTTACTGCTGATGATAAAACTGATGAATACGCCAAGCATCAGTTTTACATTGTCTTTTATGCACTGCCAATATCATAGTCGTTACGGTGGATGGACAACAACATGGCACAATATTGCCGATATCGGTCATGCAACGCTGGGTACTCAGGGCTGGTACACATCCCTACCTTGGATAGGTATTCGCTTAACAGATTATGATGATTTTATTGGCTCCATTTGCCCACGTGTCGCCTCAAGAATTTTACTAGAACAACGCGTTTTATTGGTTATGGCACTTAAATCTCAGCCAGATTCCCCCTATCTACTTGAAGACATGCTATTTGATGACTCACCTTTTATAACAACCAATGGTGAGCAATTTCGTGGACTACAAGCCATGCTTGCCAATCGAATGCGTTATAATAGAATCTTCTTTGGATTTGATTTTTTTATCGCTGACGATGTTATTGATCGACCTATCACTGATTTTATTGGGCTATTACGTCGTTATAAGGCAGCTGCTTAACATTATGAGGATGATATATTAGTGGCCGTTTGTACTTTAAGAAAAGGTAATAATAATAATCCAATAAAAGCTGATGCCACAGATATCACCACAAAAAAACCAGTCCAATGGTAATGGTTCATAATGATTGCCAGCGGATATCCAGCTAACGCCGCTCCCATATAGGCAAATAACCCCACAAAACCCGTAGCGGCACCAACAGAGTCTTTATGAGAACATTCAGCAGCAGCCATACCAATCAACATTTGTGGCCCAAAGATAAAAAAACCAATCGCAAAAAAACAGCCCGATTGTAATATATAGCTCGTCACTGGCATTATCCATAACGCCGCAACCGCTAAGAATATGCCCATCGCAAACAGTAAAATCATTGGGCCACGATTACCACCAAACAATTTATCAGCTCCCCACCCGCCAACCAACGAACCTAAGAATCCACCCACCTCAAATAATGACAATACGCCATTCGCAGATAGTAAACTATAGTGATGCTGTTCGGTTAGATAGAGATTTCCCCAGTCATTAATTGCTGTTCGCACGATATAAACTAACACATAGCTCATCGCAAGTAGCCACAAATACTTATTAGTTAATACATATTTAAATAATATTTGCCGTTGAGAAAGACCAATACCCTCATTTTCTTGAGCTATTTCTAAATGATCATGACGCCATGAACCAATACTGGGTAGCCCCATCGCTGTTGGCTTATTTCGCAATCGCCAACATAAGCCAAGACCAATCACAATCGCAATGATACCAGGAATAAAAAAGCCATAGCGCCAGCCATAATGCAGCGTTAAAAAGCCAACCAGCAACGGAATAAATGCACCACCAACATTATGGGCGGTATTCCAACATGACCACCATAATCCACGCTCAGATCGCGAATACCAACTCGTCAGCAGTTTAGAACATGCAGGCCACCCCCAACCTTGAAACCAAGCATTAGCGACCCACAGCAACGTAAACACCACAATCGAACTTGAAAAACCAAAACAGATATTAATAATACCGGTAGCAATTAAGCCAGTGCCCATAAAATAACGCGGGTTAGAACGATCAGATATCATTCCTGATATAAATTTTGAACAGCCATAAGTAAGGTAGAATAAAGTCCCCATCATACCGATGTCTGATTTATCCCAACCTAAATCAGCAATCATTGCAGGCATAGCATAAGTGAAGTTTTTACGGGTTAAATAAAATCCAGCATAACCAATATACATACTCACCATAATATGCAAACGCCAATATTTATAACGTTGTTCTATTGTCGAATGTGATAAATCAGCCATGCTACACCTGAGAATATAAATACGTTTATGGTTATGTCAACGGTAATACAATTACCAATGTTGTGCCTGTTGCTTGTTTTGGTAATACAAGATGCTGAGATTCATCATAATGATTACTGATAATTGAACATTGCCCGCCTAACACTTCTACCCGCTCACGGATACCTCGTAAACCAAACCCCTTGAAGGCATCTTCTGCTTTAAATCCAATACCATTATCTTCAATTTGTAATCTGATTTTTTGGTCAATATTTAATTCAATAATAACTTCTGTCGCGTGTGAATATTTAGCAATATTATTTAAGGCTTCTTGGCAAATACGGTATAGCGTCACACTAGTGGTATCACACAATGGTTGCTGAAAGTGCCCCCATGCCATTGCAACATCTACGCCTTTATCTTCTAACTTTAAATCACAGACCACTTGCTCAACCGCTTTTTCTAAACCAAGATCATCCAGTGTCTTAGGTCGCAATCGTGATAACAAGCCTTTGGCCGTATCATAAACATTGAGCGATAACTGTTCGATAGTCGAAGCACATTGTTGAGTAACAGGGGTTGTTTCAACTCGCTTTAAAATGCTCGCTTGCATTCTTATTGCGGTAATATTTTGGCCAATTTCATCATGCAATTCTCTTGCGACATCTCGTCTGACTGATTCTTCTGTTTTAATTAACTGTCGCGATAATACATGATTTTTCCCTAACTCTGCAGACAGTTTGCGGTTAAGATCCCGTTGACGTTGAATGCCTAGACCTAACAAAATACCGGTTAGACTTTGCGCTGATAGCGATAATAATAAATCGGTGATTTCCATATTATTAACATCACTTCGCGCCGCAATTAAGGCAATGCTATTAAGTAGCGTGCCTAATAATGCCCCTTGCCACCCGTGTCGAAAAGCAAACACAATAATGGGTATCGCTAAGCAAAATGGCGCAAAGCGACTTAATTCTTCTGGTAAGTTTATTTGCAAAAAAATGTTAGCAATAAAAAGTAATGCGTATAAACATAGATCACGATAGCGTAATTCTAAGGGGCGAGAAATTAAAGCAACAGTCAGTGGAATCCAAGAACGGCTAAATAAAAAGCTCCATAATAAATAACATGTTGGCACTAACATTAAGCCGCCAGTGATACTAATAAGAAAGATCATCCCGGCAGGTGATACTGAGATTAAGTGAATAGAACTAAACACGATCACCACTACAACATTAATCGTGGCGGTTGATATAATACTCACAGCCATGACTAATAATTGTCGCCACTGATCGCCATAATAATAACGTCGTAAACACCATAATAATGGCCACGATAAACCACTGGCTATTAATATTGGCCACCATGATAAATCCTTCAGCACTTTAGCAAGTAAAACAATTAGCCCCCACTCAGCAATATAAATAATTAGCCAATAACGAGCAGCAGTATGCAAAGTTAAGCCTAACCGTAATGCAAAAGGGAACAATAAAATAGCAAGTGCAGGATCACCGACAAAATAAAAAGCAATTACCCACAAACAAAACCAGCTGCAAATAAAAAATAGACATCCACCTAATGAGGTCAGTATATATTGCCGCATTACAACACTTCTTGTGGAAAATATTTGGCTAATTCAACATTATTGCTCACATTAAGCTTATCCATCGCATTAGAACGATGCACATGAACAGTTTTATGGCTCAACCCTAACTCAATCGCAACCGCTTTTACATCTAAGCCTGTTGCGAGCATTTCACTTATTTGACGTTCACGTTTGGTTAAACAGGCAACAGATTGTTGGTAAGGATCAACGTTACCCAACTGAGTCGTTATATCAGCTCCTAAATAACATTGGCCAATAGCGACTTTTCGTACTGCTTGGATAAGCTCATCAGGACTACAGCGCTTGCTTAAATAGCCTTTTGCTCCAGTAGTCAGTGCTTTATTCACTACCGTTGCCGTATCATGGACACTTAACATAATACATGCCATATGTCGTGATAAGTCTTCAAGTAATGTCAAACCGCTCTCATTTGGCATTGAGATATCAATAATACACACATCAACAACTTGCTTAGCTAATCCGTCACGCGCTTCTTGGGCGGAGCTAAATTGACTGACCACTTTTATGTCTGACTCTAATGATAATAATTGCGCAAAACCAGAACGGACAATAACGTGATCATCAACTAAAGCAACAGTAATCATGGCGAAATATACCTATATGAGCATTAAAAAGAACAAAGCCAACTCTAATGCGCATAAAATACCGTTTACAATAACCGCACGCAAGTTTTTGACATGTTAATTATTGCTCAATAAATAAACTAATAAAAAAAGCCACTGATAATCAAAGTTATCAATGGCCTCAAGTTAATCTATTTTAAATGTTTAGCTAACACATTATTAACCAAATCATTAATACAACGGCATTTCATCAGCTACAAACGGGTTTGTTACGCGCTCATGGCCAAAAGTAGATAAAGGACCATGTCCAGGTACAAATGTAACCTCATTGCCTAAAGGCCACAGTTTAGTCTTAATCGAGTTAACTAATGTTGGATGGTCACCTTGTGGAAAATCAGTACGACCGATACCACCTTTAAATAGCACATCCCCAACAAATGCAACTTGAGCATCCGCACTATAAAAGATTACATGCCCAGGTGTATGGCCTGGAGTATGAAACACTTGTAGGGTTTGGTTACCAACCTTAACGATATCACCATCATTTAACCATTGTGTTGGCGCAAATGGTTCCGTCAATGGAAAACCAAACATTTCACTTTGACGAGGTAAACCTTGCAGCCAAAATTCATCATCTCGTTGAGGGCCAATAATAGGCACATTCAATATCTGAGCAAGAGGTGCTGTACCACCGACATGATCTAAATGTCCGTGGGTTAATAATAATTGAGTAACGTTAACACCAAGTTCTTCAACCACTTGCTGAAGCTGCTGAATATCACCACCAGGATCAATAATCGCGGCTTGGTGAGTTTCATCACACCATACAATAGAGCAATTTTGCTGAAATGGTGTTACTGGCACAATTTTGTATTGAAGACTCATTCATACTTCCTAGCTGAGACATTATGCAGCGAAGCATGCCATGAATATGACTAAAAATACAGATTGATACACGAATAAACTACCCTCTCCAATTACGTACTGGTCCGGTATCGATATGAACAAATTGGCTATTTGGATAATAACCCACACCACCAATATTTAAATCTAATGCAGCTTTATGTATCTTCGCTAAAGGAACACCTTCAAGATTAAAGTCGATAGCCTGTGCCTTCATATGGTAACTTTTCTTTGCAACCCCACCACGCTTTGCCAACATCTTATTAGTCTTAGGTGAACGATAACCAGAAAAAAGCTGAGCATAGCCTTCATGACCGAGATAAGATTGAATTTGTGCAATTGCATCATATAAACGGCGATCTATACGAGCAATTTCATTTTGGCGAAAATCACGGCAAAGATGATCCAAGCGTCGAACCTCTTTACCAACATAAGTTTTACCATTGAAGTATTTAGTTTCTAATTCTTCACCAGTATGTAAATTGCGCACTAACATTGTACGAGGTGTTGTCGCTTGAAAAGGACTAGCAACAGCAATATTAGGTAATACACATGCACCTACTGCTAATCCACCTAATGTTAAAAATTTACGACGACTAATATCTAAGTTTGACATATCTTACACAACCGAAAAAATGATCTTTATTTCAAAAAGCAATTCATATACCAATGTCGCAGAACATTATCTTCAGTTATTAAATCAGTCAAATGCATAAGTCACATAAAATAAAACTTATATCTCGATTTTTAATATATCATTAACTTACACTCAATTATTATTGTAAGCAGAGATTAATGGCATCATATTTTGCTGCTCTTTATCATATTCGTAAATATCGAATCGATAATTCACTTCCCCTTCATCATTAATCCATACTGTTTGATAAATAATTTCCACTGGAACTTTTTTATTTTTACTTAGTCTAATTGTGCGCGTTTTTTTACTTCTAGAATATGTGTTAAATTGCGATTCACTTTTGCCAGAATACTCTAATAATGCTAATGCTAATGACTTAGACTCAAGTACACGCACACAACCAGAACTCAGTGCACGCTCATGCTTATTAAATAATATCGGGTATGACGTATCATGCAGATATATAGCTTGATTGTTAGGTATATTAAATTTATATAATCCTAATGCATTTTTTTTACCCGGCTTTTGACGCAAACGGTATGGGAATTTATTCGATAAAAATAAATTATAAGGTATTGAATTAATATTTATTTTCTCAGAACTTCCCCAGCTACGAATAACCTCATAATTATGGCGTTTTAAATAACTACGGCTGCGTCTAACCTTAGGTAATATATCTCTTTTGGTAATTGAATTAGGCACATTCCAATATGGATTAAATACCACTGAATTAATCCTTGAATTAAATATTGGTGTTTGTCGTGTTGGTCGACCAACAATCACTTTACTGTTCATGATCCAACGACCATCAAGCCATAAGTTCATATAATAATTAGGAATATTTACAACAACACCGGTATAAATTTTTGTTGACCATAATCGTAACCGCTGTGCATTTAATGCTAATAACCGTACCCGTTGAGTAGCATTTAATGTGAGCCATTTCTGGGTTTGTGTACCAATAATACCATCACTGTTTAAACCATGCCTAGCTTGAAAGCGCTTTACTGCCAATACTAAACTGCCAGTATAACGCGATTTATACTGCTGTTGATAACGCTTAGCTTCTCGTGGTGTAAGATCCCCTAACTGTTTAAGTACTGTAACTAAATTCGACATAAATTGGATTTTCTTACCTGGTTCAGCTTGACCATGAAAAGAAAAAACTGGCCAACTAAACGTTGGGGTTGACTCTAAACGGTTAATTGATGCAACTAATTTTTTATATTCAGTCGTTTGCGGTTTTAGGCGATCAATAAATTGATTAAATTGATTGTTTTCATAATTCATCAAAATATTTTCAATAACAGTCTGACTTGGTATTGGAAGTTGTGACGGTGGCTTTTCACCAAATAACCACATTTTTCCCTTGCCCTGTAATTGTTCAATAAAACTGAGATAAATTAATAAGGTATCCATTGCAACAATATCATATTGTTGCCAGTTTCTTTGCGGCTGTAGCTGAATAAGTAAGTGATATCTTGCTGTTAGCTCTTTATTCGTTTGAGATAAACTAATGATTCGTAATTGATCAATAAAATCATTGATTGTTCGCTCGTTTTGCCAAAATTGACTAAATCCTGTCGACGAATATAACTCAACTAAGGTTTTTGAATATTTAAGTTGTGTTATATTTGCATTGGCATCAGCAACCCATTGTTGCGCATGATTAAGCATATTTCGTGGTTGTATAGCAGTAGATGTCTTATTTAAAGGCCGCAATTTATCGTCACTAACAATAGACTGAGAATAGACGCTAGATATCTGCCAAGAAAAACTAACACATACAGTGATGACAATTAACAAAGTATCTTTTACTACCGTCATTAAATACCTCCGCAACCCATTTCCAACATTACAAACAAAAATTTATTTGATGATTAAATGTAGAAGAAGATAATGTTCGTAATTCTTAAATATACAACAATTAGTCAACATTTAAGATAATTAGCTCTTTTAATGACAAATATATAATTTAGGAAGAAGTGATAATATATCGCAACCATTACTCTTGTCAGGTTACATTACGATGGTATAACTTAGCCGCTGGTATTGAGCACCAATGGTTGTCCCAAATAATAGCTGTTTGATTATATCGTGACTGTCTAGTAATAGAGACATGAGCAATATTTCCACTACCAGAACTAAGTACCCATTGCTTATTAATAACAGTCGCACCAGAGACATCTGCTAATGGTTTGATCTCAAGCAGCTCACCACTATTGCTATTCCAAATTCCGTAACAATTACCACGTGGCGATGTTGCCAGCACATAATTATCTAAGCTCACAACACTTGATATATAGTGATTAAATCTTTGCCATTGTTCATCATTACCAAATAAGGACTGCAATGATTGGTTACGCCGATGCATTGCTACTAGTGGCACAGTTATATCTGTTTTAGCTTTGTATTGTTGGCCACAAATTACATTCCCATCAGCTGTAACATCTAAATGGCGAATACTTAAATGTTTATTAGCTAATTGAGCCAAATCGACAATTTCGCCTGTGCGCTTATCTATATACATTAAAGCTGATTGCATTGACGCTAAATTTTGTGGTATACGGCCCAGTGTATGAATACCGCCAACAGCGACCGCGAGTGTATGTTCATCGACACTGATCATCTGATGTGGACCAATACCGACACCGTTAAACTCAGCCACTTTGGGCAATCCATCAATAAGTTCATATACACCAATAATGCCACGACTTGTCAGCGCCTCACCTTCTGTAGCATATAAATAGCGGCCATCAGCAGAAAACACGCCATGACCATAAAAATACCGATTAGGATCAGCAGCGCGCACAGTCCATGACGCACCATTGTTGTAATTAACAATTTGAATATATTGTCCAGGACGACGGGAAAAAATAGCGGCTAACGTTCCATTTGGTTGCAAAGTAATTCCATGCCCTCTCGCCGGTAATGGAAATTGATGAACTAACTCACCGTACTTATCAATCACTGCAGCAGCAAAATGCCCTTGTAACGTTCGACAGCAGCCTATCAATGCTGGTTTTGAAACTGGTTTAGTCGCATCTTTACATCCGGAAAGTAACGTCAGCGATAATAATGCTGTAGAAGATAGCGTATAGTTAAGTAACTTGCGTCGAGTAAGATCAGTCACCATCAGTTGCATTAAACCCCATAACAATACCCAATTGAGCTGCTACATCATCATGTAGTGCTAGTTGAATATATTCCAACCCATTAAAAATATTAATTAATTCACGATAGCCTTGTTTCGTATTTAATAAAGTCACCATACTTGATGATGTAGGCCAATCTGCCAGTAGCAATGTAAACCGTTGCTTGATTCGTTGTGCTGTAGCTTGATAACCTTGCTCACGTAGCAATGCATCTAAGCCTGTACCATTGGCGATATACAAAGCTTGTAAAGATTCAATACTTGCTTTTAAATTCGCTAATGAGGTTTGCGAACGCCAGGCTTCGGCTTGATACGGCTTAACGTTTCCTGGTTTTCCCATCGGCTTAACCAGTTTTTTTATCGTGTAATCAAGTTGGTTATTTATCGCTGCCAAATATTCCGCTAACGCTAATGAGTTCGATAATGAATGCCATGGATTGTGTTGCCACGCTTGTGCCAATGTTTGCGCCGTGGTGGCTAAATGGGCCGTTATAGCCTCTGTTAATTGGCACTCATTATCATTTTTCAAAGACTGCGGTTGTTGATATAAAAACCATTCCACAGCACCTAAGCCTTGAACAGCAACGCTCTGCTGTGCTAATTCACCTGATTGCCACTGCTTATTTTGTTTAATCAACTGTCGCAATTTATAACCTGTGGTATTTTTCTTATCCGGCCAAAATTGAATATTCCAACTCAATGCTAATGCTGCTTCACTGCCCTTTTCTCTCCCTTGTAGCCCCACCCATGTTTTCATTGCTTGTTGCCATTGCTGACGAGTTAGAGTTAATTGTTGTTGACTGTATTGTTGGCATAATAGTTGTGTTTGATGCTGTAACTGTTGCGTTTGTTGAGCAAATAACCTTGCTGTTGACAACGATAATTGATGTACATTTTCAAGTACTGCAGTTGGTGTTATATGACTATCTAAGCGTGTTTGAGTATCACAACCACTGGCCATAATCCCCACCAACAATAACGATGAAAGCCTCTTTTTATAGGTTATTTTCATGGTTTTTTTCCTATAGCGAATTTAAAAAAGCAAGCAGTTGCTGCCGTTGTGGTTGTGTAAATGTCAATACGACATCACGACTGTATTGAGCTTCTCCGCCGTGCCATAACACCGCTTCCATTACTGTACCTGCACGACCATCATGTAGAAAATTAGTATGACCATTCACTTCTTTGGTATACCCCAGTCCCCATAACGGTGCCGTTCGCCACTCTTGGCCATTAGCTAAAAATTCTGGACGATGATCTGCTAAGCCCACTCCCATATCATGCAATAATAAATCGGTATAAGGGTTAATCATCTGCTCTGAAAGCGCGGGTAAATCAGGGTTTTTAGCCGTTTTAATTTGGCTGCGATGGCAACTATTACAACCGGCATCATTAAATAGTTGTTCACCTTTAATTACCTCAGGATCAACAATATTTCTTCGTGCAGGAACCGCTAAATGGCGTGAGTAAAATTCTACAAACCGCAACACTTCATCACTGGCTTCATATTCACCACCATTTGGCATTTCCGCACAAACAGACTGCTTATCGCTACAATTTTCTTTTGAAAAAAAACGACTAGTTAACCCCACATCACCATTAAAAGCCGCTGCATTTTGTTGCATTAAATTCGGCTGACCTGCTTTCCAACCAAAACGACCAACAACCGTTTGTTGCAGTTGCACATTCCAAACTCGATTTAACTTGCCAGAAACACCTTGGTTTTGACGCTGTTGTAATTGTGCAAATTCGACTAATGTTGATTCAGGAATTTGTTCTAATAGCCCTAACCCAATCATTGGTGGCGCAATACGTGCAGAAAACATCACATCGGTTGCCATTGCGCCGTAATTTAGCTGTTCAATACTCAATTGTGGTGTACGTAACATGACAACATCACCATTGGTAAACGTGACCGCATGCTCTTTATAAGTAACTGCAATTTGCCCTTCAGGCTTTGCACCTGGTAATGAAAAATCTTGTAACTGATCGCCATAAGTTGGCTCAGCAATTACGCCTGAAATGATCAGTTGCTGTTTTTGTTGAGGAGTAATAGCAGGCACACTTAAACGCACTAACATTGATACTGCATTAGTGTCATTGTTTTCAGGAGGATGACCTCGGCCATCTTTAATATGACAATTTTGACAACCATTGGTATTAAATAAAGGTCCTAGCCCATCACGCGCATCCGTTGTTGCAGGCGCTTGAACCCAAGGATTACGAAAAAAACTGTTACCAACACTAAAATCTAATCGTTTTGACAACGGCAGATTCGTGGCGGGTAATGAAAAAGCATTAGCCCCTGTTTTAGCTGTAGTGGTATTGCCACCTGATTTTAATTGTTGTAATTGCTGAGATGAATAGGTGATCTTAGTGGTCGACTGTTGATGATTACTAGCACTCACCGATGACGACAATAAACCAACAAAAAAAGCAGCAGAGGCTAGCAGTAACTTCATTGCTCACACTCGTTATATTCAATAAAGGGGGGAAATAACGTTACGTGCAGAACACACGCAACGTTGTATACATCTATATTAGACCGTCAACCTTAAAATTGATGATCCGCAGTGTCTGGGTTTAAGTTACTAACACCAATAATTTTAGCTACTTGTTCAATCGCAACTGTCTGTTGTACTAATGCTGAAATTGACTGATTAACTAAACGATTACCAGCTTTATTACTAGCAGCAATCAGTTGATCAAAATGCTGATTATTTTTTTCAGCAGCCTCGACAAGGGTATAAACCTGCGTTCGTGCTGTTTCAAATTGTGCTTTAATGTCAGCTGCTGCCTTGGCATCTTTTTTAACAACTAAATCATTAATACTCGGTCCCTGTAATAAATCACCATTTACAGTTTGGTAACTACCGGTATAAACGTTATAAATACCCTGTTCGTTATAATAATGTGAGTTATGCGTGTTATCAGAAAAACAATCATGCTCATCTTCTGGAGAGTTAGCTTCTAACGCTACTTTCATTCGTTCACCCGCTAACTCACCTAAAGAGAGCGATCCCATACCAAATAACATCTTACGTAAGCCATTATCCGCAGGCTCTGCCAATAATTCAGCTCGGTAATTATTAACCTCAGCTGCTGACCATTGTTTTTCCATCCATTGCAGATCATTAATAAGTAATTGCGCACTTGCCGCTAGATAGTCAGCACGGCGATCACAATTGCCATTAGTACATCCATCACCTTTAACAAAATCAGTAAACGGACGCTCACCAGCTCCTGCCGCTGTACCTTGTAAATCTTGTCCCCATAACAAAAACTCAATAGCATGATAACCAGAGGCTACATTTGCTTCAGAGCCACCCAGCTCATTAAGCCCTGCGATCAATTGCGGTGTAATCTTAGTCACATCAATTTCTTTGTTACCGACCTGCAGCTTATTACTCGCAATAATATTCGCCTTCGCACCATCATTACCAAGTTCATGTTGGTAGTCGCCAGCAACGTAATCAATTAAGCCTTCATCTAACGGCCATGCATTCAATTGACCTTCCCAATCATCAACAACACCATTACCAAATCGAAAAACTTCTGATTGCTGATAAGGTACTCGTGCCGCTTTCCATGCAACACGAGCGGCGGTTAATGTTTGCGCTGAAGGATTAGCTATCATCGCAGCAATGGTTTTATCTAACGTTTGGGCGGTTACTAAAGCATCACTATAAACACTATGAGCGAGATCTGCATAATGGGCGACAACTTCTTGTTTTGTTGTTGCTTGTGCCATCATCGGTAGTAACAATATTACAGCGGCAATCGTGTTATGAGGGAAGCAAGTTTTCATTGAGCATCATCCTTGTTAATACATGACTTTTCAATTAACCATCAAAATGATAATGTAACTGATAATTATTTTTATTTCGTTATAATACATAATAAAAACATTTTTGAAACACTTCAGCGTAATTTTAATCGCACATAATTACATTTATCTATAAAAAATATAATTAGATACCGATAAACAGCAATGAAAAGACAAGAATTCTTGTATACTCTCACCCATCAAAATACCCTATACATCACGATGATTTTATATGGTTATTACGTACAAATTTAATTGGGAGAGTTAGATGGATAGGCACGAAGAAGTACTTATTGCTCTAAGACAAATTATTCGAGCAATAGATCTACATTCTAGGAAATTAAATAAGAATGCCGGACTGACTGGCCCACAGTTGGTATTAATGCGTGCAATCCGTGGTTCAGGCGAAATTACTATTCGCCAACTCTCTAACAACACCAACATGAGCCAAGCAACAGCCACAACGATTCTTGATCGTTTAGAAAAACGAGGCCTCGTTGTTCGTAAGCGTAGTGTGCTTGATAAACGTAAAGTGCATGCACATCTTACGGAAGCTGGGCTGGTGTTACTTGATAAAGCACCGCTGCCATTGCAAGATAGTTTTATATCTCAATACCAAGATTTGGAAGATTGGGAGCAATCGTTACTGCTTTCTTCTGTACAGCGCATTTCAACCATGATGAATGCTGAACACCTTGATGTTGCGCCACTACTTGAAGTCGGCAGTATCACTAAACAAGAAAAATCCAATAGCGAATTGGACGAGTAAACCGCAAATATCTACCAACAGATAATAAAAAACCGATCATTAGATCGGTTTTTTATATTTGCTAAAATCCTAATATTGTCAGTCTATAAATTCACAGTAATACGTAGTTGTTTAATTCACGGTTATCACCACACTATTCTTCAGCTCATCTAGCCTATTTAGCCATCATTCCGTATTATTGATTCCTCTCTTTCATCAATGGAATGAACCGATGTTGCTTGAAGGTATTGAAACCTTATTAGTCTTAGCTGAAGAAGGTACTATGAGTCGTACTGGCAGCCGATTGTATATTAGCCAATCGGCAGTGAGTAAACGCATTGCCAAACTTGAAACGACATTAGGGACCAAACTGATTATTCCTGCAGGTCGATTAATTAAACTTACCCCTGATGCTCATTCGCTGATAAAAAATGTTGGCCCAAGTTTTAATGAAATTCGTGGCTTAATTTTTGAGCATCAGAATCTAGACGATCAAACGATTATTACGCTAGATTGCTCTGAAACCTTAGTTGCTGGCTATTTAGCCTCGGCATTAGGCGATTATTTTCAGCGTGATAAATATATTTCAATTACCACTCACCACACGCCAGTCATTGTTGAAAATGTTCAATCAGGTCAAGCATCTATTGGTTTTTGTGCTGGGCATTTACCAGCAAATTATAATTTTATCGCAAAGCATTTAATGGATGAACCGTTTAAAATAATATTTAATCAACCGCTAACTGTACTGCCTAAAGCGATCGTAGTGAACGATTTAAAAAATCCATCCAACATTTCCCAAGCTGCTGTATTGCAAAAGCATGGCATCACGCCATTAATGGAGATGGATTCTTATACCGCATCAGCCCAGTTAGCATTAGCAGGCATGGCGCCAGCCCTCGTGCCAAAATCTATAGTAAAAACGTTAGGAATTGACGATAATTTCTGCTTTGAGTTTGAGGAATTAGCCGAACTCATTCGCCCTATTAACCTCATTTATCGTCACAATAGTTATAAATCACCACGTATTAAAAACCTAATTGAAACCATTGCGGATGTTGTTGCCACAGCAGTTTAATCGCCATTCCCATCGACATGATAACCACCATAGGTCGAATGAAACGCTGACCTTTACTAATAACAATATGCGCACCTAACCGTGCGCCAATAAAGCCACCAGCAGCCATAATCAGGCCCACTTTCCAAATAGGTAAGCCAGCTAGAATAAATAAGATTAATGCCGCAATATTAGAGGTGAAGTTTAAAATTTTAGTGCGAGCCGTTGCTTCAACTAACCCTAACTGTGCAATAACAACAAAACAAATAGTAAAAAATGAACCGGTACCAGGGCCAAAAAAACCATCATAAAAACCAATACTTGTTCCTACGGAAAACGCAAAAGCCGCTTCAGATAACTTAGGTGTACCACCACCAGCGCCTATATTGGGTGAGAATAAAAAGTACAGTGAAATGCAAACCAATAATATCGGTATAAGACTCGTTAGTATCGTCGCATCAATATGCTGAACTAATATTGCTCCGGTTGCTGAGCCTGCAAATGTGCACCCAATTGCTAGTCGCATTTGTTTTAAATTTACCAGTCCATTACGAACAAAATACCAAGAGGCTGAAAAACTGCCAAATGAACTTTGTAATTTATTGGTGGCTAATGCTTGAGCAGGAGGAATTCCAACCGATAATAATGCTGGTACTGTAAGCATACCGCCACCGCCAGCAATCGCATCAATAAACCCAGCAGCTAGCGCTACAAAAAATAAAATCGCGAGTAGATCTACACCTAATTCCATTTACTATCACTTTTATTAGTTAACACCTTGATAGCAGAATAATAACGGTGATTTGAAATAGCGAATAGTGAAAGCTTGGATAGCTATCCATTCCGATTTGGAATTGATTAAATAACGATAATTATACTCATTACCTAATTTCGATTACGACACATCTCAGCAGGAAAAGATAACCGCACCATAATAAAACGTTTTAATAATTCATCATAAGATGGTTGAGCATCTAACGCTTTTTGCATACAAGCTAACCAAGCTTGCTTTTCAGTATAACCAATATCAAGATGACGATGGGCACTGGCAAGATTCATGCGTCCGTAACGTTCAACATAACGATCTTCTCCTCCCATCCAGCCAACTAGAAAGGTAGTCAACTTTTGTTGTGATTGCGTAAGATCATCACTATGCATTGCACGTATCGTTGCCGCTTCTGGCTCATTATCCATATAGTAATAAAAATCAGCGACCAACTGTTGTACACCTGCCTCACCACCAGCTGCAATCAACGTGCTATTGCCTTGTCCAAATTCTGGCACCTCACGCTTTTTTACGCCTGAAAAATCATCAGCCTCGGGAAGCTCACTGTTATTCGTCATGTATTAATTATCCTTCTCTTTATTACAATCCTTTATTAATTGTATAAGGAATGAATAAAGAGCCACCGTAGTGGCTCTTCATTATTGATGGTGGATCACATTCTACTAGCCTATTTTTAATTAACTAACATAGATAGGCCCACTGAACGATGTAACAGGGGGAACTTTGCCCGTAAACTTCTCAAAATCAACCACAACAGTATTTGCACTGGTCGCTTGCGCAAGTTCAGATGTAGGAATATCAATAGTTAAAGTATTAGGATCGCCATAAGTATCAATAGCACCAATATCATTATTCAATGGTCCAAACCATGCACCTTCTTCGATACGAATCACCCCTGTTGGATAATTATCAGAAAGTACTGCCCCTGCAAGTAGCTGCCCACGATCATTAAACACACGTACAATATCACCGCTTTTAATGCCCTTCTTCTTGGCATCTTGTGGATTAATATAAACGGGTTCATGATCTTTTACCGCATAGGTATTACGAAACTCTTCTGAATCACACATTTGTGAATGTAAGCGTTTGTTGGGATGGCATGATTGTAACCAAAATGGGTATTTATTTGATTTAGGGCCACCATGGGAACGTTCTTCTTTTTCAAACCACATTGGATGGCCTTGGCAATGTTCATAGTTATAACGGGCAATTTTACGACTATAAATTTCAATAAAACCCGATGGTGTTCCTAAACCATTAATTTCAGGATCTTCTCTAAAAGCAGCATGACTGACATAGGTTTGATCTGTTGTAAATTCCACTAACCCTTGTTGCCAAAACTGTTCAAATTCTGGCATTTCATGCTTACCTTTATTTGCTTTTCGACAATCATTATACAGTTGCTCAATCCACTGCATTTCCGTCATATCACGTGTATATTGTTTACTTTTACCAAATCGCTTAGTGAGTTCGGTAAAAATTTGAAAATCGGTTTTTGAGTGATATAAAGGATCAACTAATTGATGCATAGCGAGTACACCAGAAGTTGAATAGGTACCGTACTGATCGAGATCATTACGTTCAAACTGAGTACATGCAGGTAACACGATATCAGAGAATCGACAGGTTGGCGTCCATGTATAATCAATGTTCACTACAGTTTGTAATTTTCTGAACGCTTGTTTCATTCGGTTACGTTGTTGATGATGATTCCATGGGTTACAACCGCTAAATACCATCATTTTAATATCAGGTAATACGACGTTACCGCCGTTATATTTGATCTTTTTCCCCGGATCCATAATCGAATCAATCCACCGAGCAACGGGAATCACCGCACTATAGCCTTTGAAATCATTGTTATTCCAAACTGGCTCTTGCCCTTCATCGACATTTCGTGGAAAACCACCCGGTCCTGCTGCGGTACTAAACGGCAGCCCAACACCACTATAGAAATGAGAATAAGAAACCCCACCACCGGGTAACCCAATTTGCCCTAGCATGGATGCCAACACTGCTCCCATCCAATACGGCTGTTCACCATGTTGCTGGCGCTGTACTGCCCAGCCAAACATTATCATGGTGCGATCTTTAACTAAACTACGGGCAAATTTTCGAATATCATCAGCTTTCACACCACAAATAGGCTCTGCCCATTCTGGCGTTTTGGCTATTTTATCTTTTCCGGTACCCAATAAATAAGGCAAGAATTCATTAAAACCTAAGGTATAAGTTTCAAGAAATTGTTTATCGTACAGATTCTCTTTATACAATGTATGCGCAATGGCAAGCATGAAAGGCACGTCAGTTTGAGGATTAACGTATTGATGTTCACAATTAAAATATTTTTGCGATTTTGATATCACAGGATCAACCGAGATCATTCTGATCCCACCTTCAGCGACCTTCTGCTTTAATTTTTCATAGTAAGCATAAGAGCCGTGAGTTTCACATTGCCAACCTATTTGACTATTCTTAATCGGATCATTTGACCACCATATCAATGTCTTACAATCTTTCAATATAGTTGACCATGTAGTGGCTTGAGCATAAACTTCAGTAGAACCTAAAACATAAGGCAAAATAGTTTGGCCTGCCCCTGTAGAATAATCCCCCACCTTCTTAATAAAATTACCATGCATCCCAACCGCACGTTGCATGTGTGAAGTACAACTTTGGAACTGTCCTGTTTCTCGCCATCCTGTTTGACCAGCGTGTAATGCCCACGGGCCATAGTCTTTCTGCACTCGCTGTAACTCTTGATAAAACAAATCTAATGCTTCATCCCATGTCACACGAACAAAACGATTATTTCCCCGCGTTTCGCCACTGTACTTATTTTTCTTGAGCCAATCTAACCGCACCATTGGGTAACGCACTCGTGAAGGACTGTAGATTAACCCTTTGATACCATTGAGCATATCAGTAGGGTTTTTATCAAACTCTAACGGTTTAATTTCAGCGACTTGACCATTATAAATTCGCGCTCTGAATGCCCCCCAATGTGAACCTGTTACTTTCCATACGCCCGGTGGCTCTGCTGACTGTGTTACTTCTTCAGCAGCCTTAACAGCTTGCATCAGCAATCCGGGGCCAATAACAGAAGCCGCGCTTGTCGTTGCCAGGCCTTGCAAAAATTTACGTCGACTCAGTGACATAAAAAATTCCTCACGATTAAAACGTAAAAAGGTCGCTGAACATGATGTTTGTTTAGCAACCTTTAGCTTGATTAATGTTCAGCTTTAGAAAAGTCCGACGAATGGTTTTGTAGATATTTCAAAACAATAGCTTCGCTATCGGTATCAAAATTCACAAATGCAAGCATACCGTTAAACATGCCAGGCCAAGTATTTGCGTCAAAATGGTTTTCTGCTGGCTGAGTATGACATACGCTACAATTGGTGTTATATGCTGATTTTGCCGCGGTCCAAACAGTATTTATATCACTAACAAAGTTCTTTTTCTCAACCCATAGTGTGGCAGTCACTTGTTGCCATTTTAGCCCTGTAACATCATCTTCTTTTTGTTCAAAGCCTTTTACAATATCTGCGCTTTGGGCGGCGTTTTTACTCAGTGCTGCGGTAGGTATATTCATCCCGAAGCCTTGATTAATCACTCGACCAAAACCTTTTTCTTTACGCCAACCATTTAGTTCAATTTGCAGCATATCGTCTTTAATCGCCACCACTTTCACCGCTGATGCTGGCTCTAAAGAACCACCGTCTTTAGTTTTGGCTTCATCTTCATAAAGAGATAAAAACTGTACGCTGTAATAAGTATTGCCGCTGGAGTAATCGGTACTATGTGATGCTGCAGCCAATTCAGAAACAATACCACCAGACGAAGCCATATCAGCAGGTAAGTGATGTGCAATACCTTTATGACAATCAATACAACTTTGATCTTTAACTGCTGCTTGCTTCATTTGTGCCTGTGCACGTGGTGACATTTCATCCCATTTCATGCTGGCATAACTGTGGCAACTCTTACATTCTAACGACCCATTAGCTGCAAAACGTTTCCACTCATGTTGGGCCAGCTCTAATCGCTTGGCTTCAAATTTTTCTGGAGTATCAATAGAGCCAACAATTGCACCAAAGACTTCTTTACTGGCCTGCATCTTACGGGCAATTTTATCGGTCCAATTATGTGGTACATGACAATCAGGACAAGTTGCCCTTACACCTGCATTATTTTCCCAATGGATAGTACCTTGTAATTCTGGATAGACAGTATCGCGCATTGAGTGACAACTTATACAAAACTTTTCAGTATTAGTAACTTCGAGCGCAGTATTAAACCCCCCCAAAAAATAGCACCTGAAATAAACCCACCGAGGGTAAGTACACCAAGGCTTATCTTTGCTGCAGGACGCCAAAAGGTTACCCATAGTTTTTTTATGAACGTCACCATTGTTCTCCCTCCGTTGTTTATTTCATCGAAATGCTACCGCCTAACCATGCCCAGGAGGACCAAAAATAAAGACTTGTAACGCCCAGATCGTAAAACCATAACCACTCACTAATGCTATGGATAACAATGGAAATAACAGAATAATAATGAATAAAAAGGCCCACCATTCATAGCGACCTCGTTCTTGCTCGGTGATCTCAGTACTAGCCATAATCGACCTCTCAGTGATCATTACAAAAGTGATATATCATTTGCGAATAACAATGGAATGATAAAATTATAGTCAATGATAATTAACCTTCACGGTCTTACTGCAAATAACTGCCTTCGTTTTTTATTCATACTTCAAATTGCAGCCATAAAAAAAGCCAGCATCACTGCTGGCTTTATGCACATAATCAATAGCGTTTACAGATATGAATATTGTTTATACTGGCTCAATATCCAATAGCGTTTGTACTGGCATTTCTACTTTCGGTTTGTTGCCAAAGCCGCGTAAACCCACCACGTGTACATGTTCACGATCTTTGAAAATCTTACGTACCAATTTATAGGTTGTGCCCTTTTCAGGACTGATATTTTCAGGTGCCGCAATCAGTAACTGCATGTCTAAGCGTTCACATAACTCAAACAAAGTTGCGATAGATTTACCATCAAGTCGTGCCGCTTCATCCAAGAACAATAGTCGACAAGGAATAATATCTTTACCACGTAAACGGCGCGATTCTTCTTCCCAGCTCTGAACAACCATTAACAGAATTGCCTGACCAGTACCAATCGCTTCACCTGTCGATAATGCGCCTGACTCGGCTTGCAGCCAACCATCGGTACCACGGTTAACTTCAATACTCAGCTCTAAGTAGTTACGGTAATCAAGTAACTCTTCACCCAGAATTTGTGGTGAACGCTGACCCATATCAATATGTGGATTTAAGCGTTGGAACAGTTTTGCAATCGCTTCTGAGAACGTTAAACGATTATTGCCAAACAAGTCATTATGCTGATCTTTTTGATCAATTAATCCAAGCAATAATGATTCGTGAGTATCACGTACTTTAACGTTAAGACGCACACCACGTACTTGACCAAAACCAATATTTTGCAAACCTTGGTTAAGCATTCGAATACGGTTTTGTTCACGTTGAATCGTCTTACGAATAATATTCGCTACCAAATCAGAACTGATTGCTAAACGTTGTTCACGTGCAGTAAGTTCTTCGGTTAAACGTGCCAGCTCAACTTCCATTTCTTCAATGGCTTCAACTGGATCATCAGTACGAATAATATCGTGACGAATACGCTCACGCAGATGTTGATACACCGCGATATAGAACAATACTTTACGTTCAGGACGAGCCACATCTTCTGATGCCCGTAATGCGTCGCGTAAGTTCTCATTATCAGCAACCGCTAAACGCAATGCACCTAAAGCTTTATCTGATAATGAACGTAGCTCATCTGCAGACATATAGGCCATTTCACGACGGTGTAAACGGCGCTCAACATCACTTTCACGCGCAAGGCGTAATACCGCACACCAGCCCGCTTTAGCATTAACAACCAGCTTACGGAAGTCTTGGTAATCTTTACCTACTTTGCGTAAACGTTTCATCAAGCCTTTCATTTCAAGCTCAATAGAAGTGGTTGATTTTTCCAAGGTGCTACGACGATTACGAGAGCTATGTAAACGCTCATTGAGCTCATTACGACGTACTAATGCGCGCTCTTCAGCTTCAACATCAGCTCGAACACCTAGCTCTTGTAGCTCACGTTCAAATTCAAGTACGGTTTCATTTTTCGCTTGATGAGAACTTTTTAGTGATGCCATCAACTGATTATACTGGTTTGCCTGTGCACGTGATTGCTTCAAGCTTGCACGCGCAGTATTACGTTGTTGCTCAGCTGTCGCGAGTTTTAGTTTTAACTGCTCATTAAGTTCAGAACTTTTATTTAATAGCTCAACTGAATCGGCATAACTAAAGTGATGACGACGCTCAGCTAAATCTGCAACCGCAAAAATCAGAGTTTTGAGTTGTTGTAATTTTTGATCGGCAGCTTCGTAATTAGCTTGTAATGCATCAAACTGCTCTGGATCGGCATCAAGTGCTGACACTAAACCTTCAAGTTCAGCTAATGCTTTACCGTAACGATCAAGGTAATTACGCGCTTCATCCATTTGCGATAATTGCAGTTCAACCTCAGAAAAACGTGCTGTTAACGTTTCATCTTCAAGCAACGTCACCACCGGATTTAACTTACCTAATAAGGTTAAACCTTCGCGCGCAGCCGCTAATTGACCGCGTTGCTGTTGCTCTTGTGCTTGTGATTCCGCTAACTGACGCATGATCTGATTACGCTGATCACGCGCTTGTTTCAGTTCAACTTCAGGATCGGCATTAAACGCAATCGCCATGTGAGTCGCAACAAAACTATTAAAGCTTTGGTATAAACGCTGCAGCTTTTGTGAATCAAACGCAGCTTTAGCATGATCTTCAACCACTTGATCGCGTTCATCACGTAAAAACTCTAATCGTTGCTCACGTGCTGCACGACCAAATAATGGTACTTTTGGAAAACGAGAGTAACGCAGTTGGCGATCATTTAAGTGAACACAAACCGCATTCTCAAGCTCATCAACATCAAAACCACTATCATCAAATGAATCAGCATCACCTTCAATGATATACAAATCATCAGGGCAATCGTCTAGGGCAATCAGCTTTTCTTTAATACCACTTAAATCAGGAACCACAATCGCATGACGCGACGGACCGTACATCGCACTGAAATATGGTGCATCAGCAAGGGTAATGTCATCATAAATTTCAGATAACATAGTTCCGCCAAGAGTATCGGCTAATGCACGTAAACCTGAATCATCACTACCGCCAGGCTGTGCTAAGCGTTCAATATCTTGCTCTAAGGCTTGCTTTTGTTGCGCTAACTGATCACGTTTAGCTGACACTTGACGTTCATTATCAAGTGTTGCTTGCATCGCATCCATCACAGCTTGGCTGCTAGTTAACTCAACATTGGCTTGATCAGAAAGTGTCTCTAATGCATCTGACGCAGCAATCCACGCTGGAGCAGAAGCTTCTAATGCTGTAATGCGGGCGGCTAGACCTTGCTCGTTATGACGCATATCGTTACGCTGTTCAACCAAGCTTGCTTGATCTTGCTCTAAGCTTTCTAAGGTTGCTTCATGGCGAGCTTGCTCTTCGGCTAATGCTAATTCACCATCAATAGTGCTCGCAAACTTCTTAGCGTAAGTGCCTGCAAATTCAATTGCTTGGCGTTGACTACGAACACTACGCTCTAAATCACGATATTGCGCTTTAAGCTGCTCGCCACGTTCAGAAACTGAGCGCAGTTGACGGCCATGTTCAATCAATTGACGTGCTTTATCGCTAGCATTGGTACGATCAACTACACCGGCAATAGTCGTAACAATCGCTAAACCTTTTTCAAACTGCTGCGCTGCGGCTGATGACATATCCAGCTTGTGCTTTAATGCTAATAACGCGGTCGTTTGTTGCTCTTGCTGCTGTTTAAGCTGCGATAAATACGGTGGCGCTTGATCAGCCAGCATTTGTGAGTCGCCTGATAGCTGGCGCGCCTTTTCTAAGGCTTGTAATGCTTGTTGATATTGCAGCGCACGAGTTTGCTGCATATCAAGTGCTTGTTGATAATCAGCAAGTTGAGTTTTTAAACTATCAACTTCTTCTTCAGTAAGCTGTGATTGTTCTTCAGCAATAGCAAGCTGCTCTGCCGCTTCTTCAACCACCATCACTTGCTCTTCAAGACGCTCAGTCAGCTCTTCAAGATCTTCTTTATAGCGTGCAATTTTCTCAGCTTGACGGACCGCAGCTTGCACCAGTTGTAAGTGATCAGATGCTGATTGATGATCTTGCTCAAGCGCACTTTCTTGATCGGCTAATTCTGCTAACTCCGCGTTCATGTTATTTAACGATGATTGCTGATCAACCAAGGTTTGACGTGACCCCATTAGCTCGCCACGTAAACGTAGGGTTTGCTCTAGCTTCTGCTGGCGCTCGTTAGCATGACGCATATAATCGGCAGCTACATAATTAGTTGCTTCTGAGATTAAATGCTTAAATAAATCACGATCACTTTGGGTTAACTTAATCGCTTCCAACGTCATGCGGTTTTCACGCAATGCAGCTTCCATATCTTGGAAGGCTTTTTTTACCCCTGAATTGTGTGGTAATAAATAATCACGTAATGAGCGAGTGATCGCACTTGAAATACCACCATATAAAGAGGCTTCAATTAAACGATAGAACTTTGAACGATCTTGGCTATTACGTAATTTCTTTGGTAGTACACCCATCTCAAACATTTGCACATGGTAATCTGTTACCGAGTTAAATGTTTTAAACTGCACCCCTTCGTATTGGCTAACAAGATCTTTAACATCATTAAGCTGACGTACACGCGCTTGATTATCTGAAATCGTTTCCACTAAAATTTCAGCGGGCTTGATATGTGACGGTAAACCTTGAATCAAAAAGGGCTTAATATCTACCTTCTTATCACGGCCAGCAACTTGCTGTAATTTAACTGCAAAAACAATACGTTGTTGCTTTGAGTTAACCACGTCAAGTGCAGCGTAACAGGCGCCTGGTTTTAATTTACCATGCAGGCCTTTATCGCGTGATGCATTTGAGCTACCCGCTTCGGTGGTGTTACGAAAGTGAAGTAAACTTTGGTCTGGAATCAGTGTAGTGATAAACGCTGCCATTGTGGTAGATTTACCCGCACCGTTACCGCCTGAAAGCGTTGTCACCAGGTTATCAATATCAAAGGTACGTGCAAAAAAGCCGTTCCAGTTAACCATGGTGAGCGATTGATACTTGCCGCGTTCCATTAAATATTACTCTCCTGTACCGCTTGCTCTACATCTTGTTGCATCTCAAGCTCTTCTTGATTGTTAGTGTCAACGTCATCAAGCAAACTTGACTGACTTGACGGTTGCTGATGCACTACGGCTTCACCGTCACGAATCAATCGCAACTGTGCTTCACGCACATCATCGCCAGTACGAACATCAGCACCAAAGCGGAATACTGATTCACTGATACGGAATTTACCATTTTCACCAATTGGAATAAGCATTCCAAGACGACGTAAACGGCGTAATGAGGTTTTTACTTTATCAAACAGCTTTTCACGATCAAGATCAGAACCTGAAGCGCGGTTAGTAACCAGTTTCATTAGCTTTTGTTCATCAGCTAATACTAATAGCTCATCAAATAGCTCTTGGTTGGTGAAGATACCTTCATGTGCTAAACGCTCAGGACTAAGGTAAAGAAAACACAATACCTTACCGACGAGCATGTCAATTTCAGACAATATTGAACGTCCAATCAATGACGTTGAACGGGGACGTAAGTATAAAAAGCCTTCAGGTGCACGTACTAATTCAGCATTGTAGCGACGGTAAAACATCGCTAATTCTTTCTCAAACTCAATTAAGTAAGCGTGGTTATCTAAATCTTCACTTGAAACATGGCGACCAGAACGCAAGGCGTTATCTAGTGCAGGGAAAAGTGGGTTAGCTATCGCTTTAGCCAACTTCTCCGGCATAAATTCTTCAATATTTGTCAATGACATGGGCTTGTACCTTAGCTCCGTATTCGTTAATTGCTTCCCAATCAGGCTGAATGGCATTGAAATCAGCTTCGGAATACCCCATTCTTACGGCCTGATCTATCACAATCCGTGCTAAATCAAAATGTTGTGCATACGGATGTTGTGACAAATAGTCTTTAAGTAGCGCACTCAAATTAATAGGTGCGCCTGTCGCTTTATGGGCCTGTAACATCAAACCGACTTTTTCAGCCAGTTGATCATTAACCAAATCAAGCTCTTCAAATTCCATCTCACCAGGGACAATACCTGTTACTTCATCATCACGTAATATTAAAGTTTCATCACGCATATCAAGTAAACGTTCGGCATCGGCAAATGTCAGTACCCATGGCGCATCAAAATAATCGGTAACCGATTGACGTAACCGCTGACTAAAGGCGCGGTTTTTATCCATATCAATTGCAGTACGAATAAATTTATGCACATGGCGATCATAGCCAATCCATAAATCGATAGTTTGCTGACCCCAACTGATAATACGATCTAGCTTCATTTGCAGGATGTAAACCATACCATCAACGAAGTCGAGATCATCATGCCCTTGGATTGCTTCTTGAATCGCGAGTAGCTGACTTTGAAGTTGGTCACCTGCCGCTTGCAACGTATCTTGCAACTCACGCAAAGTCGATGATGTTTCATCAAGTAATGCTTCACAGCTACTGATCGCAGCTTGCCAGTCTTGATTTAATAACTCAGCAATATCGAGCTTAACTTGTTGCTGCTGCTCATCCATTGCACGCTGGTTTAAATCAATACGGTCAAATATTTCGGCCACTGAGTATTTTAAGACCGCATGCACATTATTACGCCAATGCTTCTCATCGCCGCCTTCTTGCGCTGCTGTCGCTGCTTTATTAATCTCATCCGCTACCATTGCTAATTGAATAGATAGCTTTAACGTTGAAAACTCACGTTGTCTCACGTAATAATCAGTAATACCAAGTGCTAACGGACTTAATCGATAAATGCTAGCACCGTCAGTCACCTCACTGGTAAAACGTGAAATTAACCGCTGTCTTACCAATTCATTTATGGCGTTATTGGCACGAAAAGCCAGGGTTTCCTTGGTTTGGCCGAACATCTCGCTCACAATGCGAAATGCATCAACCAACTCACCTTCCCCTAATTCTTCATCAAAGCGATCGCCACTTAATATCGCAATCGCTAACAAGAACGCCAGCCGTTCAGTTGGTAAATTAAGGGCAAACTCATTATTTTTGACCCAATTTACTAACTCAGGAACAGTCTGGGTAACGTCACTCATCCCTTGTCCTTATTACTATCATTTAAATTTGTCATCAATGGTGGTGTTACTTCAGTAATAGGCTTTCGCGCATACACGTGAATATAACGTCCTAATGACAAAAAAGGTTCCTGACGACAAAGCTTTTGCTCCATATCAAGAACTTGCTCAAAAGTGTAATCACCCATTCGATCATGCTGCATGTAGTCATGGAATGTGCGTACGCCGGTTTTCCCCATTATGTCAAACCCAGCCTCGGTTAGACACTGATATACTTCATCTGGTTTAATACCTTGCTGAGGTTGTAACTTAAACCGTTTGCGGTGTGGCATGCCCTGTTCTATATGGGTCAGATTTCCACAAATCAAATTCTTAAACAATAACCCGTTATAGTTATAAAACATGACCGAAATAACACCACCGGGTTTTACATTATTTAATAAATCAGCCAATGTTGCTATCGGATCAACCAGCCATTCCATCACTGCGTGGAAAAGAATTAAATCAACGGGTGCCTCAATGTGCTGATTGATTTCTTGTACTGGTGAATGCACTAACCGATATTGCTCAACTAAGCCGTTTTTAGCAATTTCTTGTGCCGCTAATGTCAACATTTCACTAGAAAGATCACATAACGTCACTTTATGTCCTAGTGCGGCTATTTTTTGAGAGATCTGTCCAATACCGCCACCAGCATCTAAAACTTGTAGCGATGCATCAGCATTCAATTGTTCCAATATATATTCAATATCCTGCCAAACAACGGTTTGTCGTATTTGGCCTTTCGCTGTGCCATAAATATTTTCAGCGAACTTTTTCGCCAAATCGTCAAAATTTCGGTCTTTTTTCATGGCTCATTTACGTTATGATAGCGACTCTAGAATGTGACTTATTTTCTCACAAGCGGTAAAGGAATAAAGGCTTGTGATCGGTTTTATTGCTCAACTGCTGAAATTTCGGACGACATACTATGTTTATACTAAAAAAAATCATCTCTGCACTGTTGATGCCACTACCGTTTCTTTTATTAGTGGGTGTTATCGGTCTATGTGTACTGTGGTTTACACGCCAAAAGAAATTAGCCTCTATTTTGGTTAGTGTATCTCTAATAGGCATCTTTTTATGTTCTTTCCAGCCATTAACCACCGCACTATTACGCCCGTTGGAACAAGAGAATCCAGCTTTTGTGAGCACCACTAAACCTATTAGTTACGTAATGGTATTAGGCAGTGGTCAAATCATTGATAAAACTTTCCCTATTACCTCAGAATTATCACCAACTGCGATCACGCGCCTTGTCGAAGGCATTCGAATTTTCCGCATGTACCCTGGTGCTAAGCTGATTTTATCAGGTTACGGAGGTATTGCTTCTCATGGTATCAGCCATGCTCGATTAATGGCTCATCTTGCCGTGGCATTAGGTGTTGATAAACGTGATATTTTATTATTTGAATCTACTAAAGATACCAAAGAAGAAGCTTTCCAAGCTGCTGATGTCGTTAAAAATAAAAATATGATCTTAGTAACGTCTGCCAGTCAAATGTCACGTGCGCTCTATTATTTCCATCAAGCTGGATTGCAACCAATTGTTGCACCAACCAACTTTAGAGCCAGTAATCAAATGCGTAGTTACATTCCTGATTCAACCTATTTAACACAAATGGAAATTGTTGAACATGAACGTTTAGGCCAATTATGGCAGCGTATTGCAAGCAAGTTTTTAAATCCAAAAACTGAGCATTTAGAGGCTGAAAAAGTAAAACCTAAGACATTATAGGTTTTTCAATGTCATTTTTTGGTTAATTAATAATAAAGCTGGCGACTGCACGAAACAGTCACTGGCTTTTTTAAAACGGTTTCTTTTTGCATAACTATTAAAATTATACCGCTCACAATAATGTTAATCTGATTATTTCATTCCAATCTCAGCATCCTTTTCTGTATTTCATGGTAAAATAAATCGTTTATTACTTAATAAAGAATTTAATTCATGAAACTTTTAATCCGTAATCTTTCTCGCAGTACAACTGAAATCCAAATTCATAAAATGTTTGAAGAGTTTGGCAAGATTAGTGCGTGTAACCTTGTATTAGACGAAAAAACAGGTAAATCAAAAGGATTTGCATTTGTTGAAATGGCTGATGATGAGCAAGCAACTCGCGCAATGAAAGCACTTCATGAAATGATGGTTGATAAAAGCCGTATCCGCGTAAAAATCGCTGAATAATTACAGTTTATAGCGTAATTTGAAGACAAAAAAACCGAGTAAATCCTACTCGGTTTTTTATTATATGGTATTAAGCATGTACGTTAATTAGCCAACTAACTGACGTACTTGTTCTAGATCTTCAGGTGTATCAACCCCTGCAGGTGGTGCATCTATTGCCACATCAACATGAATTTTCTCGCCATACCACAACACACGAAGTTGCTCTAAAGATTCAATGTGCTCAAGTGGGCTTGGCTGCCAATTAATGTAGGTATTAATAAACCCTGCACGGTAAGCATAAATCCCAATATGACGCAGTAAATTATGATGAACAATACGTGGTTGCTGAGCAAAATTATCACGATCCCAAGGAATAGCTGCACGACTAAAATACAGCGCATAACCGTCTTTATCAGTTACAACTTTAACTGCATTGGGATTAAAGATTTCATCATGATGATCAATCTCTACCGCTAATGTTGCCATTGATGCATTAAAGTTAGCAATATTGTCGGCTACTTGACGAATAATCGTATCAGGGATCAATGGCTCATCGCCTTGCACATTCACCACAATATGATCATCAGCAAGTTGATATTTCGCTACAACTTCAGCTAAACGTTCAGTGCCTGATTGATGATCGGCACGCGTTAAGCACACTTCCCCACCAAAACCTTGCACCACATCGACGATACGCTGATCATCTGTTGCTACAATCACTTGATCGGCACCAGATTTAGATGCTTGTTCATACACCCATTGCACCATAGGTTTGCCAGCAATATCGGCTAACGGCTTACCAGGTAAACGGGTTGATTGGTAGCGCGCTGGTATAATAACGGTAAATGCCATTATTTAACCTCGTCAGAACTTAATGTACGTGCATCTGATTCAAGTAAAACTGGAATGCCATCATCAATAGGATAAGCAAGACGATCAAATTTACACACTAATTCATTATTTTCTTTATCGAAATTCAATTTGCCTTTACATACAGGGCAAGCAACGATTTCAAGCAGACGGTGATCCATACTTTTCCTTAACCTCTATAATCCGTTTAATAATAGCTGATGCTTGTGGTTCGGAGATAACTGCGTCAACAGGCAAATACCACCAATTATCCTCAGCAAATGGGTAACATTTTACCGCATCTTTTTCAGTCATTACTAAGTGTTGCCCTTGTTGGGCTAAATCTAACAACGCCTGATGTGTAAAGGGTTGATGATCAGCAAAAGGCTGACAAACAATGGGCTTTACACCTAGCGTATTCAATGTCGTAAAAAATCGTGGCGGGTGACCAATGCCAGCCATCGCTACAACTGCTGTTAATGATGTAGCAGCACAACGAGCACCAGTCTTAATATTAATTAATTCTGATGGTGCTAAATGCATTGTAGCTTCATTCGTGTGCGCTTGACCGCCATTACAGATAAGAAAATCAACCTCAGTTAATCGCTTACATGATTCACGCAGTGGGCCTAAAGGTAATAAATGTTGATTACCAAATCGACGTTGGCCGTCAATGACAACTAACTCAATATCACGCGCAAGGGCATAATGTTGTAAGCCATCATCGGTAATAATGACATCAACATCATGTTTCAAGAGTAGTTTTACTGCTTCACTGCGCACTGGTGCAACGGCAACAGGCACACCAGTGCGACGGCGAATGAGTACAGGCTCATCACCCGCTATCTCGGTGCTGGTATCACTCTCAACAAAATAAGGATAATATGGCGCTTTCCCTCCATACCCACGCGATACCACGCCAGGTTTTAATCCTTGTGCTAATAGTTGTTCAACTAGCCACACCACAACGGGCGTTTTACCATTACCACCTGCGGTAATATTACCGACAATAACAACCGGAACAGGCGCTCGATAGGCTATTTTTTTACCGTTAGCATATTGCTGTCGTTTACGACGACTTATTACACCAAATAGCGCACTAAGCGGCCACAATAATGGCCATAGTAGCCAGTAAACAACCCGTACTTTTCCACTAAGTACAGGTTGATACCAGATAGCTTCAATCAATGAGGCCACTATTAATCACCAAATTGAATACGATGAAGTTGCGCATAAGCACCATTATGGCTAATTAACTCACCATGGGTGCCACGTTCAATAATTTCACCATCATCAACTACTAGAATCTGATCGGCATTTTCAATTGTTGATAAACGGTGAGCGATCACTAATACAGTACGATCTTTTTGTAGTTCATCTAATGCGCGTTGAATCGCACGCTCAGACTCGGTATCCAACGCAGATGTTGCTTCATCAAGAACTAAGACAGGTGCGTTACGTAGCAATGCACGTGCAATAGCAAGACGTTGGCGCTGTCCGCCTGACAAACTCACACCATTTTCACCGATAATAGTATCAAGCCCATGATCCATGTCTTTAATAAAGTCCATCGCATAAGCAAGTTCAGCTACTCGTTCAATATCGGCGCGAGTATAGGTATCACCGCTGGCATAAGCGATATTATTAGCAATAGTGTCATTAAATAAATGCACGTTTTGCGATACTACCGCAACCTGAGAGCGTAAATTAGCTAAAGTGTAATCTTTTAGCTCAATACCATCTAAATGCAACTCGCCAGAGTCAATATCATAAAAACGGGTCAACAAGTTAGCAATGGTACTTTTACCTGAGCCAGATCGGCCAACCAATGCTACCGTTTTACCAGCAGGAAGCTCAAAACTAACATTACGTAATGCAGGTGTATCTTTAGTTGGGTAAGTAAAAGTTATATCTTTAACTGATACATCACCGTTAACACGCTTAACTTCATGCTTACCGTTATCTTTTTCAGTTTCTAAATCCATTAACTCAAATAATGTATGACATGCAGCCATACCACGTTGAAACTGAGAAGTAACATTAGTTAATGATTTTAACGGACGCATCAAACCAAACATTGCACCAAACACAACCGCAAATGTACCCGGTGTTAATGTTTCTCGTAATGATGGTGTGTTAGCTAGGATCAGCACCACAACCAATGCAAGTGAAGCAATAATTTGAATAATTGGGTTCGCTATCGCTTGTGCAGAGACAAGTTTCATACTTTGACGACGCATTGAGTTACTTACGTAATCAAAACGTTCTTTCTCAACCTGTTGACCACCATAGCTTAATACTACTTTATGGCCTTTTAGCATTTGCTCTGCTGAAGAAGTCACCGATCCCATTGCATCTTGCATACTGCGTGAGATTTTACGAAAACGTTTAGAAACAATACTAATACTAATCGCAACCACTGGCGCGATAACGATTAAAATCGCAGATAACTGCCAGCTATTCCAAAACATCAGCACCATCAAGCCAATAATAGATGCACCTTCACGAACGATACTCACTAATGCGCTACTGGTGGCTGAAGCAACCTGCTCAGAGTCATAAGTGATACGTGATAACAATGCACCTGACGCTTCTTTATCAAAGAATGCTACTGGCATTCTCATAAAGTGCTGAAATAATTGGCGACGAAGGTTCATTACAACATTGCCAGAAACCCATGATAAACAATAGGTTGACACAAAACCACTAGCACCACGCATGATCATTAAGCCAACAAGATAAATTGGCATCATGGCAAGGAATCCTGAATCCATGCTATCAAAGCCACCAAAACTTTTATCAAGTAGTGGCTTGATCATCGAAAGCATTAGTGTGTCACCCGCTGCATTTATAATCAGCGCAATGACAGCCACAATAATACCGGCTTTATAAACTTTGATATAAGGCCACAATCTTTTATAAGTATCTTTGGTTGATTTTTCTGTTAATTGCGTCATGAATGCCAATTTGGATGAAATACAATACTCCTATTCTACCCTTAACATTGCTATCAACCAAATTTGTCCATACCCATTTTTTATTAAAGCGTTTTTTCCGCTCACAAAAACACCATTAACGACCTGTCACGGTTATTATTTTATTGTTTAGTCAGCCATTTGGGTCGATACCATTGTTGAGAATAATTACGTTGCCTTTTAAAACTGTAATCATCCTCTGTCATGGTAATCGTTATTTGACCACTATCTTGAGTACTTAGCCAAGCAATATGATTATCTTGATAGCGTTTTTTCACCATTTGAGACGGTAGCTCCCATGGATTAAAGTGGCCAATAGAAGCGACAGCTAACGATGGCTGAATAGCACTGAGTAAGGTTTGGGTTGAAGAAGTATTACTGCCATGATGCGGCACGATTATTATATCAGCCTGCCAAGCTTGAGTTTGCATTAACATCACTAATTCTGATTTAGCGTCGATGTCCCCTGTTAATAAAATACTTGGCCCCTGACCGCCAATCGTTTGAACTCGAATAACACAAGAATCTGAATTGGTTGCTCGAGCTGTTACTTTAGGTGGCCACTTAACTACAAAATCAAGACCTTGCCACTGCCACGCTTGTCCTATAACACACTCAGAAAATTCTGCTCGTTGATCACTACTGTATTTCGCAATAGGCTGATAACGCTGAATAAGATACTCACTACCACCAGCATGATCACTATCAGCATGGCTCAAAATTACCCCATCAACAGCGGTTATTCCTTTATAAGCCAATATTGGAGTAATGACAGATTTTGCAATGCTGTTTTCATTCCACGAATTCCCCGTATCATAAATAAACACTCGCTGTTGTTTTTCAATTAAAATGGCTAAACCGTGGCCTACATCTAAGACACTGAGTGTCCATTGCGGCTGTTGATGATGATTATTTTCCCAGCGCCAACTCACTACAATAAAAATAACACTGCAATAAAGCCATCGAAAAAACCGTAAAGGTAATAATGGCCATACAACGATAGTTATTGCACCAATCACCAGCCATGATGTTATAGCGGCTGGTAACATCATCCACGCACCATGACTCCACGCTGCAACATTTAAAATAGGATTCAGTGACAAATCAGCCAGTAGCCAGCACCAAGACGACAACCAAGGCCACCATGACGTTATGACACCAATTAACACTAAGGGAACGGTAATAATACTGACCCAAGGCACGGCAACTAAATTAGTTAATGGTGCAGCGAGAGATACACCGCCAAACCACCACCATTGCATTGGCAGCATTAACAGTAATAAATAGCCTTGTAACTTACAGAGGTATTTTATCTTTTGATACCCGCGATGATACCAAGGTAAAGCCACCAAATCTGGTGTGTCATCTGTCATCATCAGGGCTAAAAATATAATAACAGCACCAAAAGATAGCCAGAACCCCGCACTGTAGCTCACAAAAGGTTGCCATAACAAGCAGATGCCGACAGTCACTAATACCACCTGCCACGGCAGCCAATAGATTGCAGTTATTCTTAAAATACCGACGATTAAACACATTAGTAATGCACGCAAAGTGGGTAAACTAAAACCTGCTAGCCATGCATAACCTAACGCAAAAGCCAATCCACTCAATAACGGTAGCCATAACCAATAATGTGTTTGCGGAAGGCATAACCGTAATACATAGCCTAACCACCACCCCATTAACATCGCAAGTCCGATATGAAGTCCTGATATTGCTAATAAATGTGCTAAACCACTATCACGTAGATAAACCCAATCTTGAGCCTTAAGTCCATCTCTCAGTCCAAAGGTTAATGCGGTTAAATAGCTTTGATTATCTCTGTTTTTAAGTAATGGCGTAATTTGATCTAACCATTGCTGTCTCAATGAGGTTGATGAAGAGATACGTATTGGTATTACATTACCGCTGTTCACCACTGCACGACCATGAATACCACGACTTAAAGCATATTGTTCACCATCAAAACCAGCCTGATTAACTCGACCAACAATACGGCTTATCCTTACAGGTAATCGCCATACTTGTCCTTGCTTCAACTGCGGAGGATCTTTCCACATCACCATTAGCCGTATTGGAAAAACAAAATCAACATTGGCGGAATGTAAGTTGAGTACTTTGACCTCAAAATTCTCAACTGGTATATTTTCATTAAAAAGCGTACTAACGCTAACATCTATGGTAATATTAGTTCTGTTTTTTGGAATGCTATCTATATTGTTAATATATTGATTAGCATCAAAAACAACCCATAATATAGCAAGTGAAAAGCAAATAACGATAACATTTCGACACACTATAAATATAATGACACCAACAGATATTGGTAACAGCAAATACCAATATGGCGGCAATATATTAAAAAAATGTAACGATAGAAAACCGCTGATACTTGCTATAAATATTTGAACCATATGGCCTTAGCCAGTTTAAAAAAATTATTATGCCAAGACATTTCATTAAAAAATTTCTGCCTAGCCATGAAGTAATTAAACGCCAAAAAGCGTTGAAAATATTTGGAAATCTACTTTATAACCCTAATTTATGGTGTTTAAACCGCCGCTCAGCGTCTGGCGCATTTGCTGTTGGTCTGTTTATGGCCTTTGTTCCACTCCCTAGTCAAATGTTAATGGCTGCAGGTTTAGCGATTATGTTTGGTGTAAATTTACCGCTCTCTGTTGCGCTAGTATGGGTTAGTAATCCTGTCACTATGCCAGTACTCTTTTATGGTGCTTACAAACTAGGTGCATGGGTATTACATAGCCCAGATGTTGGATTTCATTTTGAATTAACATGGGATTTCTTGTTAAATCAAATGAGCCAAATCGGTCCTCCATTCTTACTTGGCTGCTTTATCTGTAGCGTTTTAAGTGCATTAATCGGATATTTTGGTATTCGCTGGCTATGGCGCTACTCGGTTGTACGTAGCTGGAATCGCCGAAAACTCCGTATCCCTAAAGCTCGCTAACGCCTTTTTTATCACAATAAAACTCCATCATTGTGGAGTTTTATTGTTAATCATTTTTTTTGAGAAATAGCCCCCACTATTTTAAAAGCTCTTACTCGTCCTTTCACGATTAACCGATCTGCTGCACATCTATTGGGCACTCCTCATTCAAACACCCATCAAAAACTTATATTGCTAATTAGTTGCATTTTATCTCTAGTAATTATTATTGTTCCGTCTACTATTGAAAAATAAAATACATCCTTAAATAGCAATCACTTACTAACAACTAAATAAACATTAATAATTTGATTAAAGGGAAATAAGATGGAAAACCCAGTGAAAAGTTTACTGACAAAAGGTTGGAAATGGTTTGTCATCGTTGGTGTAATAGTGGCACTTGCAGGTATTTTTGCCATTAGCTTGCCTGTTGTAGCAGGCATGACGATCACCACAATTATTGGTGTGATCTTTTTAGTGATTGGACTGGTACAGGTTTATCACACCTTTAGTATTCCACAATGGAAAACCAAACTATGGTATGTCATTAGTGCACTCTTTTACCTCATTGGCGGCTTATTTATTTTAGGACAACCTTTTATTGGTTTAGTCACTATTACCGTACTAATGATTGCAACTATGATCTTTAACGGTATTACACGAATGATATTTGGATTTAGTAGCAGAGAGCATCTTGCAGGCTGGCGCTGGATTGTATTTAGTGGCTTATTGTCTACCGCGATTGGGGTGTACTTCTTTAATTTAATGCACAATCCAGAGTTTTCAATGTCACTATTAGGAATTTTTGTTGGGGTTTCATTAATATTTGAAGGAATTAGCTTTATTTTTATTGGTTCACAAATGAAAAAAGCACTTCATAAGTAAAAACTAACATTAAAATTACTATTCAAGCTTCAGTATTCTACTGAAGCTTTTTCTTTATAATTCAAATAATAACTTACTAAAAACATAACCAACAAATCATTTTCATCACAAGTTATTATAAAAATATTGCCTTTAGTTGAAAATTTAAGTAAAAGTGTTTTTTTTATACTTAGGTGATAGTGTTGATGGGTTATCTTACTCTATTTAGCTTACTGCTAAGCGTTTTACTAATAAACGCCACGAGTATAACTACGCCAGCAACATCCTCCTTGTATGTTTTACATTCATCATCATTTAGCGTTACCAGTAATAAAGAAAACTTGAACGATAATGTCCTTATTTTATCGAATAATAATCATAAAACACGACAGCTATCAAAAACCGAGAAAAAGAGCTTTGTTCCAGCTCTAAATTATAACAACAATGCCATTCAGCGATTACACCCAATAATAAGTCATTGTTCTAAACTTCAACGGTATCCACTTCTTGAGCTTGCTAATTTTCAATACCGTTTTACCCATAGTCGTAGGCAGTTAAGGTCACTCAATTACCGCGACATTTACTTTAATTATGACTCTGACTACAAGGACTACATAGATGCTTGATTCATTTGTATCTATTTTTTCAGCGCTATGGCAACAAGATTTTGCAGCATTACAAAACCCAGAAAGTATTGTAATGATCTATTTTTGTGTCACCTTTGTTATTTGGCTCGAAAGCGCATTTTTACCGGCAGCACCGCTACCTTGCGACAGTATTGTTATTTTAGCTGGCACATTAGGTGCCATGGGGATCATTGATTTTAAACTGATTGTGTTTTTATTAATTGTTGCTGCTGCAGTTGGTAGCTGGTTGGCATATTTACAAGGGCGCTGGCTTGATCATTTACCAAAAGTAAAACGTTGGGTAGATATGGTACCACCTCATCGAATGCAGACTGTTGATAAGCTACTTATTCGCCATGGTATCGTAGCCTTATTTACAGCGCGATTTATTCCTGTTGTACGACCACTATTGCCATTAATGATGGGATTTAGGGTTAAGAATCAAGCTCATTTCTTCCGTTTTGCTTGGCTGAGTGCAACGGCATGGGTACTACTGCTAACTGGGCTAGGTTACTTATTAACGCTATTGCCTGAAAATGTTGCGCGTGTGACCACAATGATATTAATGGTTGCGCCTTTTGTTACTTTAGGCATCGCAATCATTAGTCTGT
Organism: Photobacterium aquimaris; assembly: GCF_002954455.1. Lineage (GTDB taxonomy): Bacteria > Pseudomonadota > Gammaproteobacteria > Enterobacterales > Vibrionaceae > Photobacterium > Photobacterium aquimaris. The sequence goes on along the minus strand of NZ_MSCC01000001.1, from coordinate 860,454 downwards.
TAAGTAGCTGGCTGCTTAAGCGGATTAAAAAAAATAACATCACTTAACTAAGTGTTAATTATCAATAGCTATAAAAAACCCGCTAACAGTTAGCGGGTTTTTTATCATCTGTATACGGGCTTAAACTTAGAAGTAGAAGCGAGTACCGAATACAACGTTAGTTAGGCTATCTTTAGCTTTGTTGCCAGAGAACTCAATATCGTCAGTTGCGATGTTGTAGTTAACTTCTGCACTTAGTGCAACGTTAGGGTTGATGAAGTACTTAACACCAGCAGCTAGTTTAATATTTAGCGCCCAAGAATCGCCATCTTTACCAACATTGCTATCAGTACCAGTCTTTTCGTTGTAGCTTAGAGCTGCAAGCTCAGTTGCTGCACCAACGTAAGGAACCCAGTTAGTAGAGTTAACAAAGTTGTACTCAGTGAATACACCTAGCTTACCGCTAATTGCATCGTTTTCATCTTTTGCTGCAACAGTTGCAGTACCACCAACTTCCCAGTTATCTTTTACGAATGTACCGTAAGAACCGTTTAAGTTTAGATCCCAGCCACTACCAAGCTTAGCATTACCTTGAACACCAATCTCTTGTGTGCCAGCAGGAAGTTGAACAGCTGCTTGTGCCGCAACAGGAGCCATTACAGCAAAAGCTACTAATAAACCAAGTGCATTCTTTTTCATGTTAATTCCTAAATTGTGTTTTTATTAACAAAATAGCTGTCCATTATAATTAATAGTCATATCGATGCAGGATGATTCCCTTTCCAATAACGACAACAGCATACTTGTATTTAAGTAACGCCAAATTATCACGTAAAAATGACACTGTTAAATTAAACAATATAAATTCACAAAAAAAAGAACAGTGTTCGTAATTTATATATAATAATACCCCTGATCAGTGTTCGCCGGCAAACCTCAGCCTGCATCAGTGCTGACTATTAGTTTATTTTAAAGCCTTACCAGAGAAACTTTTGAAAACAGCAGGCCATAAAATAAAAAAAACAACGTTTATTATCGTCAATAATAATCACTTTTTTGGTCAAAAAATAACCATAACGGTTAAATAAGCATCAATATAATTGCTTTTAAATATTATTTTTATATTTATTTATTCATCAAAATGAACTTATTTGTTTAATGACAATCAAAAATCAATATCTTACGATACTGATAATATTTGTGCTTCCTTAATGACGTTATATCGCTAAAGTACTCAAATAAAAACGAAGCCGAAGCTCCGTTTTTTATTAATCACACCAATACAAACCCAATTAATTATTACTTTGCACTTAACACACGAGCTGGTTGTAATCGACTCGCTCGAGTGGCTGGGTACCATGTTGCGAGTAAACTTAATACAATCGCTGTTGCAGTGACAATCGCCACATCCTGCCAAGCTAATTGTGTTGGTAAGAAATCGACAAAATAGATATCGCCAGATAAGAATCTATGCCCGACGATTTTTTCGATTACTCGTACAATATGAGTTAAATTAATCGCAACTAATGAGCCAAATATCGAACCAATAATACTTCCAAGTACACCAGACAATACACCATGCCAAACAAAAATAGCTTTAATCAGCCGATTACTCGCTCCCATAGTACGTAAAATGGCAATATCTGCAGCACGATCTTTCACGGCCATCATTAGCGTTGAAACAATATTAAAACAAGCAACGCCTATCACTAGTACCATCACCAGATACATAATAGTTCGTACCATTTGAATATCACGGTATAAATAACCGTATTTTTGTATCCAGCTTTTTAGATAAACATAAACAGGCAGTGTGTCACCAACTTCTTTTACTATTTGTTGGGCATCAAGCACATTATCAACATTCATCTCAATGCCAGAGACACCCTGCCCCATATCTAAATATTGTTGTGCATCTTGTAACGGTACGATCGCTAAACTGTGATCAATTTGTCCGCCTAACGCAAGTAAACCCACAACTTGAAGACGAATACGTTTAGGCGCTCTTAACTTCATTTCAGGATCGGTATTTGGAATCATTGCAGTGATCCAATCTCCGACCTTTAATTTAAGTTTAGTTGCAACACCTTGCCCTAAGATCACCTCGCGTTTACCCGCCGTGAAAGTTGACCATGCATTATTCTTCACATAATGAGGCAATTCACTCACTTTAAGCTGTTCTTTAGGATCGACACCACGCACAGCCACTGCTTTTAATTTGGCGCCTCTTTCAAGTAATGCTGTAAATTCAACATAAGGCGCAGCAGCTGTTATATGTGGATGTTGCTCAACCTGCTTTAATAGTGGTTTCCAATTATTCAATGGCGGCTCTACTGCTTGTAACTCTCCTTGAGGAATAACAGACAGTACTCGCGTTTGTAGTTCACGCTCAAAACCATTCATGGCAGATAAACCAATGATAATCACTGCCACCCCAACTGCAATACCAAGCATCGATGACAATGAAATAAACGACACCATACGATTACGTTTTTTAGAACGGTTAAATCGACCACCTATATAGAGGGATAAAGGACGAAACATTACTTCTCCTTAACCTCTGCTAAAATACCATCTTGCATGTACATACAACGATCAAGTTTTGATGCTAACTGCGTATCATGAGTTACCACTAAAAATGCAGTACCTGATTCTGCATTTAACTTGCGCATCAGATCATAAATATCTAATGCTGTTTGGTGATCTAAATTACCTGTCGGCTCATCTGCAAGCACAATCGCAGGGTTATTAACCAATGCACGGGCAATAGCAACCCGTTGGCGTTCACCACCACTGAGTTCTGAAGGACGATGTTCAAAACGATGATCTAGACCTACCATTGCCAACATATCTTGAGCACGAGTACGCGCCTCGCTTACAGCTATGCCACCAATCAATAATGGCATCGCTACGTTTTCTGTTGCGGTAAAGTCAGCTAGCAAATGGTGAAATTGATACACAAAACCAATATCTTGATTACGAATTTTAGCTTGTTTATTTGAACTTAAAATATCTAACCGCTGTCCTTTAAAAAACACTTCGCCGTTAGTCGGTTCATCGAGTGCCCCTAAAATATGCAATAAGGTACTTTTACCCGAACCTGAAGAACCAACAATAGCAACTAATTCATGATCTGCTATTTCAATATTGACCTTTTTTAATACTTCAGTTTGTAACTGACCTTCTTGATAGGTTTTACATAATTGCTGACAAGATAATAAAGCATTATTCATAACGAAGAGCCTCAGCAGGACGGACAGCGGCCGCACGATAAGAAGGGAAAATAGTCGCTAATAAACTCAAGATAATAGCGCCAACAATAACAGCCAAAATTTGCATCGGCTCAAAATCTACCGGTAGAGAACCACCAATAGCAGCTAGGTTAACACCGAAAAATGCCATAATTGGATTAATGTAATGAGACAGTATCACACCCAAAATACCACCTAATAATGCACCAATAACACCACTACTTGAGCCTTGAACCATAAATAGTGTTAGTACCTGTCGATGAGTCATACCTTGGGTTTTTAGGATGGCTACTTCTGCTTGCTTTTCCATTACAACCATTATTAATGCGGAAATAATGTTAAACGCTGCGACACCAATGATAAGCCCCAACATCAGCCCCATCATGTTTTTCTCCATTTTAACCGCTTGAAATAATTCACCGCGTTGCTCTCGCCAATCAGACCATTTCCAATTATTAGGCAACGGTATTTTTGCAAGTTCAGTGACGGCAAATGGATCATCAAGATACAACCGCCAGCCTGACATTTGATCAAGTTTATAATGCAATAATCGACCAGCATCAGAAATATTCGTGAAAACTAACTGTTTATCAACGTCAGAACCAGTATCGTAAATTCCAGACACTGTAAAATTACGCTGGCTAGGTAAGCGACCTAAAGGCGTAAATTGGCTGGCACTGGTGACCATTAGACGAATTTTATCACCAGGCTGAATATCTAATTCAACAGCAAGTGCTTGACCAATAATTACGTTAAAACTGCCTGGCTGAAGGTCTTTTAATGAACCCACCATTAAATGATCAGCAATAGGATCATATTGGTTTGGTTCAATACCTATCATCATTCCAGCAGCTAATGAATTCGCACTTTGAATGATAGTTTCACCCCGTGTAATTGCCGTAACTTTGGTTACATGTGGCAATTGCTTGAGTACTGTTGGGACCTGTTCAGAAAGTGGAACTCGCCCATCCGCTTGCGTCACAACAGCTTGTGGTAACACACCTAAAATTCGGTCTTTAAGTTGTTGTTCAAAACCGTTCATGACCGACATTACGGTAATTAATGCCATCACTCCAACAGTAATACCCGCGGTTGACATATAAGAAACGAAGCGACTAAAACGGTCACCTGAACGTCCTCGTAAATAACGTAAACCAATAAAAAAAGATACAGGATGAAACATAGGCTTAAAAAACCACTCCTTTATTTAATGACTCAAGAATACGCGTTAACGGCACTGTTTACCATCTAGCAAGGTAAATGTAATGTAAAAACAGTGAGTAAAAGATAGCCGCTTAACGGAGATCACTTGCTCGTTGGTACGCTCTAAGTAATAATTAACACATATGTCACCGATATAACTTGGGTTACATAACCTCAATAGTGACAACGTCGATGACAACTAACAGGCAGTGAGTAAGTAATGAGACAAAATGAATATTTTTCAGTTCACTTAGGACTAACAATCAATGTCGAACCATTAACTGATGGAAAACCACTCCCCGATGTCGACACCTTTCGTGCTGAAATACCGCCACTGTTTCGTATCGCCAGCGAATGTAACACGCTCGAAGAAAATGCAGAACGCTTATTATCTGGATTTGGCAAACAAGACAGTAAACTATTAGTCGATTACCTTAGTGCTCAAAACAGTAAAATAAACCTGCTGTTATCTTACGTGCTATCTCAACAAGATAATGCTACTTATCGATACATAACTGAAACCTTTGGTGCGAGTAATGTAAGCTTTTATAGCTCACATGAATTTCCAATTGGGCAAAATGTCACCGTTAAACTATTTTTAGATCACCCTGCGGCAGCTATTTATTGTTATGCTGAGGTGGTTAATTGCTCCGTTTTAGAGGATCGTTTTTTAGTTCAACTGCATTACACGCGACTATTAGAAGACGATCGTGATTTATTAATCCGTGCCGCACTGCATTGCCAACAAAAGCTTTTACGTCAGCGGACCCAACAACGAAACATGAATAATAACAATGACGAATAAAACATTACTTTCAATTCCCGTACCTAAAAAATCTGGGGATAATCGTTACATCGGTAATTTATCAGGTTCTGCGTTGGCGTTGTCATTAGCAGAAATAGCGGCCAAACATAATGGGCCGGTACTTACCGTTGTTGCTGATACGCAAACGGCACTAAAACTACAGCCTGAAATAACTCAATTTTGTGATATTGATGTCCATGTTTTTCCTGATTGGGAAACACTGCCGTATGATAATTTCTCGCCTCATCAAGATATTATCTCTGAGCGCCTCGCACGTTTATATAAAATGCCAACTCAAAAAAATGGTATTATATTAGTCCCTATAAGTACGCTACTGCAGCGCCTTACACCTCAAGAATTTATTCTTAAGCATGCCTTGATTGTCAAAAAAGACGATCGCATTTCGCTAGAGAAATTGCGCATTCAATTAGAAGCATCAGGCTATCGTCATGTTGATCAAGTGATGGAGCATGGTGAATATGCAAGCCGAGGTTCGTTAGTTGATCTATTCCCAATGGGTAGTAATGCCCCCTACCGAATCGATTTTTTTGATGATGAAGTTGATTCTATTCGTCAATTTGATCCTGAAAATCAACGTTCAACAGCAGAAATCGCCACTATAGATCTTCTACCTGCGCATGAGTTCCCAACCGATGAATTAGCGATAGAAAACTTTCGTATGCGCTGGCGTGAACGTTTTGAAGCGCGCCGTGAACCAGAATCTATTTATCAACAAGTCAGTAAGAAAATCTGGCCAACAGGTATCGAATATTGGCAGCCACTGTTTTTTGACCATACCGAAACCCTGTTTGATTATTTACCTAGTAATGCACTATTGGTGACATTAGGTGATTTAGAGCCAGCAGTAGATACCTTTTTACATGATGCAGAGTACCGCTATGATCAGCGTCGCGTTGATCCATTACGACCATTACTCGCCCCTAAAGAATTATGGCTAACTAAAGATGAAATGTTTAGTGGCTTTAAACAACTGCCGCGAGTAAGAATACAGCGCGATCCAATTGATGATGAAAAAGTAGGCCGTTATAATCCTGCATTAACCGCAGTTCCAACTATCACCATTAATCATCAACTCAAAGAGCCGTTTGCTGAACTGCGTCAGTTTACTGAGCAATTTAAAGGGAAAATTATTTTCTCAGTGGCTTCAGAAGGTCGCCGCGAAGCATTATTTGATCTGTTAGCTCGAATTAAGCTCCGTCCAACTGTTTTTGATAGCCTTGAAGCGGCAATGGCTGACAAAAAAGCCAAGCATTGTCTTGTAATTGGTGCCGCTGAAAATGGTTTTATTTTAGAAAAACCCGCTGTCGCTTTTATTTGTGAAAGTGATTTATTGGGCGAACGTATTCAACAACGCCGCCGCAATGATAAAAAAACCACGGTTAATGCTGATACCATTATTCGTAACCTGGCTGAATTACAAGTCGGTCAACCTGTGGTTCATATCGATCATGGTATTGGTCGCTATCAAGGTTTACAAACCTTAGAAGCTGGCGGGATTAAAACCGAATATGTCACCCTTGAATATCAAGGTGGTGCAAAACTGTATGTGCCTGTTGCTTCACTGCACCTTATTAGTCGTTACTCAGGTGGCGCTGAAGAAACTGCCCCTATTCATAAATTAGGTGGTGAAGCGTGGGTTAAAGCGCGCCGTAAAGCCGCTGAAAAAGTACGTGACGTTGCAGCAGAATTACTAGAAATTTACGCCATGCGTGAGCTAAAACCAGGCTTCAAATTCAAACTTGATCGTGAAAGCTATGCTGATTTCTGCACCAGTTTCCCTTATGAAGAAACCTACGACCAAGCATTAGCGATTAACGCGGTACTGTCTGACATGTGCCAACCTAAAGCAATGGATCGTCTAGTATGTGGTGACGTTGGTTTTGGTAAAACAGAAGTCGCAATGCGAGCAGCTTTTGTTGCTGTTGATAATAATAAACAAGTAACGATCCTAGTACCGACAACACTATTAGCGCAACAGCATTTCGAGAACTTTCGCGATCGTTTTGCCAATACTCCTATTCGCGTTGAAGTGCTATCTCGCTTTAAAACAGCCAAAGAACAAAAACAGATTCTGGCAGATGTTGAAGAAGGTAAGATTGATATTCTTATTGGTACTCATAAACTACTTAATAGTAGCGTTAACTACCATGATCTTGGTTTACTGGTGGTTGATGAAGAACACCGCTTTGGTGTCCGCCAAAAAGAAAAAATTAAAGCGATTCGAGCCGACGTTGATATTCTAACGCTAACTGCAACACCAATCCCTCGAACGCTTAATATGGCAATGAGTGGTATGCGTGACTTATCAATCATTGCTACTCCACCAGCGCGTCGTCTAGCAATTAAAACTTTTGTTCGACAAAATGATGAAAATATTATTCGCGAAGCAATATTGCGTGAAATCAGCCGTGGTGGTCAAGTTTACTTCCTGCATAATGAAGTTGATAGTATTGAACAGACTACGGAAGATTTAGCCAAGTTAATTCCTGAAGCACGAGTCACTTTTGCACATGGTCAAATGCGTGAACGTGAACTTGAAAAGATCATGGGCGATTTTTACCACCAACGTTTTAATGTATTAGTTTGTACCACCATCATTGAAACCGGTATCGATGTACCTAGCGCCAATACCATTATTATGGATCGTGCCGATAATCTTGGTTTAGCCCAATTACATCAGTTACGTGGCCGTGTTGGTCGTTCTCATCATCAAGCTTATGCCTACTTACTAACTCCTCACCCTAAACGTATGACCAAAGATGCAGTTAAACGTTTAGAAGCTATTGCATCATTAGAAGATCTTGGTGCCGGCTTTACCCTTGCAACCCATGATTTAGAAATTCGTGGTGCTGGTGAGTTACTAGGTGACGAACAAAGTGGTCAAATTCAATCCGTTGGTTTCAGCCTATTCATGGAAATGCTAGAACAAGCTGTTGAATCATTACGTGAAGGTAAAGAGCCAACACTTGATGACTTACTCAAACAACAAGCTGAGGTAGAAATGCGTATTCCAGCATTACTACCCGATGATTATATTCCTGATATTAATACTCGTTTATCGCTCTATAAGCGCATTGCTAGTGCTATAAATGACAATGAACTTAATGAGATAAAAGTCGAGTTGATCGATCGCTTCGGTTTATTACCAGAAGCGGCAACTAACCTATTAACGGTTAATAGTCTTAAACTCAAAGCTGCCATTATTGGGGTTAAGAAAGTAGAGAGTAATGAAAAAGGCGGCTATTTTGAATTTAAACAAGATGCCGCTATTAATCCTCATTTTCTAGTGAGCTTGCTACAGACACAACCGCAGCATTTTAGAATGGAAGGACCAACTAAGCTCAAAATTGTATCGGAACAAACAGATCGTAAAAAGAGAACTAAATTCATTGAAGATCTGCTTAACCAATTTAGAGAAAATATGATCTAATACCGACTTGCCCTAGACACCCGTCTAGGGTTTTTCTTTAGTATCATTATTATCTTGCCCACCATCACTTCATAGACCACTATTATCATGAAACTTGATTACCAACTTACCACGCCACGGCTTATTTTAAGGCCATTTAAAACTGTCGATTTACACGTTTTTTTTGAAGCAGTTAGTCAATCAGCGCCATACCTTGAGCCTTGGTTAGAATGGTGTGATAGTGATTTTGACCAACAACAAGCCCATGGATGGATAGCTGCTAGTCGTTTAAGTTGGCAACATGATTACAGTTATGAATTAGCGATTTTTGATCGTTTTAGTGATGATTTTATAGGTACGGTTTCGCTCAGTGCTATTACGCCATTATTTAATTCTGCCAATCTCGGCTATTGGATCAGCCACAATTATCATCGCCAAGGCATGGCGACGGAAGCTAGTCTTGCCATTATTCAATTTGGCTTTCAAATATTAGGCCTTACTCGACTAGAAATCATTACTCATATTGATAATTATGCCAGCCAAAAGACAGCACTGGCTTGTAATGCTATTTTTGAATGCGAAGCAAGAAATCGTATTTTTTATCGAAATAAACCAATCAATGGCTATGTGTACTCCCTCACACCACAAGATTTATATTAAACCTCATTATCGGCATTGATATTAGTATGCATCAATCTTTGATTCCCTCATATCTGGTAACATTGCCGATTCTTTATTTAATAAAATGGTCACTTTTTATGCACACCACAGCAAGCCGTCACGGTCACGATGTTCTCAACCTTATAGCCGATGCATCAGCACCTTTCACTCTTGAAACATTACACACCTATGTCGAGCAACATTGGGGAACCGACGTTCGCTTTCATACTTGTAAACTTAACGATCTTTCATTAGATGCACTGCTGACGTTTCTTTTATCTCGCAATAAGATCACCCTTAATGGTGATCACTTACATACCAATAGAGATAACATCTGTCAGCATTAACACAATCGTCTTATCTAGTTTAAAAACAAATAATTTCACGAGGTTGCTGTTCACTGTTACGAGTAATGGTAAGATAAATCAACTTAACTTAGTAAGGACACACTAGTGCCAAAAATTATTATTGCAGTGGTTATCGCTGCCGTTGTTGCGTTTTTTCTTTATCGCTCTTATAACAACAAACAAGCTGCACAAGAAAATATTAAAATTGGGCAAGAATTTCTAGCGGCAAACAAACTAAAACAAGGCGTGCAAACCACTGCTTCAGGATTACAATATTTGGTATTACAACCAGGTACTGGCACTGAACATCCAAAACCAACAGATACAGTGACAGTCCATTACCATGGTACATTGATTAATGGCACTGTATTTGATAGTTCAGTTGATCGTGGTGAAAAAATTTCATTTCCACTAAATCGAGTGATTAAGGGCTGGACGGAAGGCTTACAACATATGGTTGTTGGCGAAAAAGTACGCTTCTTTATTCCTGCAAATCTTGCTTATGGTAATAATGGTGCTGGTAGCATTCCACCAGGATCAGTGCTGATCTTTGACGTTGAGCTATTTAAAATTAATTAATCTATCAACACCAATAAAAACGCCAGTATGAAACTCTACCAAAAGAGTTACGATCATACTGGCGTTTTTTATTACTTTACTATTATTACGCTAATCTATTAGTGTAATTTCAAACTTGGACGAAGTACGCGGTTAATTCGACCCACTAACATGATCAAACCGGTTTTAAACATCCCATGTAATGCCATTTGGTGCATACGATACAATGAAATGTAAACCATACGTGCAATACGGCCTTCAACCATCATTGAACCTTTTGACAAGTTACCCATTAAGCTACCAACAGTAGAAAAACGGCTTAATGATACTAATGAACCATGGTCACTATAGATGTAAGGTTTTTGCTCACGATCAGATAATTTAGCCACGATATTAGAAAAACAACGACTTGCCATTTGATGGGCGGCCTGCGCACGTGGTGGTACAAATGAACCATCTTCTTGTACACATGATGCTAAGTCACCAATAACATAAATGTTATCATCACGAGTCGTTTGCAGCGTTGGTTTCACCACTAACTGATTAATGCGATTAGTTTCAAGACCTGCGATATCTTTCATGAAATCAGGCGCTTTAATACCAGCGGCCCACACCATAATTTGCGCAGGAATATGTTCACCATCTTTAGTAGTTAAGCCCGTTTCATCAGCCTTTGTTACCATCGTCGCAGTACGAACATTAACACCTAACTTAGTTAGCTCATTATGTGCCGCTTGAGAAATTCGTGGCGGCAAGGCTGGTAAAATACGCTCGCCGGCTTCAACTAAGTTAATATTAAGACGAGAACTATCAAGATCACCAAAACCGTAGTTATGTAACTCTTGTACAGCATTATGTAACTCAGCAGAAAGCTCTACACCTGTCGCACCGGCACCAACAATTGCAATATCAACAGTTTTTTGATCTTTATTGGCATGTAACTTCATGAATTGGTTGTTCATTTCACTACGGAAACGATGTGCCTGCTCTGGGCTATCAAGGAAAATACAGTTATCACGTACACCTTGAGTATTGAAATCATTTGATGTCGAGCCAATCGCCAATACTAAAATATCGTATTCTAGTGAACGGGCAGGTACCAATAACTCATTATGTTTGTCATATAATGCCGCTAAAGTGATAGTTTTAGTATCACGATCAATATCCTGCAATGAACCCATTTGGAAGTCAAACGAATGGTTTTTAGCGTGAGCACGGTAACTAATTGCATCAACACCTGCATCTAACGATCCTGTTGCAACCTCATGCAATAACGGCTTCCATAAGTGGCTTGCACGACGATCAACTAATGTTACTTCAGCACGACGCTTACGTCCTAATGTACGACCTAACTTAGTGGCTAATTCTAAACCACCAGCACCACCACCTACAACGATAATACGTGTCAAGATAGCTTCCTCTCTATTATTTGATTTTTAAAAACTGACAAAGACTCAATTGCATAACAGTCTGCTAATCGTAAATAATCAAGCATTAAGACCGCTAGGCGAAAAAGTATCTATATGTTTAAGTTCACGTACGTAGGTAGACGGATCTACGACCCGTCTATGGTATGTATGAGGTAAAGGTTCCGTTATTAATGCGCTTTAAACGCTTTTATTTTTTGTAGATGTTGCGAGATTTTTGTAAATTTATGAGATTCATTTTCATCCCATATAATATCGTAAAATTGATCTAGCTCATCTTTTGTTTGCTGATTATCTAACACTTCATCATGAGTTGAAAGGATACAAAGACAATTTCCTGTATTTTTTTTACGAAAATTTGTTACACATTTTGTCAGAATATCCTCATATTCCTCAGGACGGTCTATTTTTCCTTCCATATTATGCTCAGGATGCAAGTTTGGATTAAACATTACCTGTTTTATGCCGGATAAAAACCCAATCCGCTCAGCCCAATAACCACCAAGACCAACACCACAAATTAGCGTTTGTTGATCATTACAGGTTTCGAGCAATTTATGCACTTCTTTCAATAAATGTTGCATGTCATGCTTAGGGTGCAGCGTGCTATAATTTAGAAATCGAACATCTGAATCAATAAATTGTAATTGCAATACTTTTTCATGATTACCAGGGCTTGTAGAGTCAAAGCCATGTAAATAAATAATCATTGTTGTCCCTCACTATCGAGCAATAATTTTACGTACTATCTATACCGATATCGCGAGGTTAAATCCATAACCCGAGTAGCGTTTTAACAAATTTAAAACAAAAACTATGATCTCGTCTACAAAAAACTTTCATATAGATAATATTAGTTACAACTCAAGTGCCATTTTTAATAACTTACTTATTGTTTTTAAAGAATATTTAATTATATATCACTTAACACTTATTAATGTATTCAATAAGTTGTAACTGTAATTGCGAAGCATGCTGTAAATATTGTGGTTGATGCCAGACCTCATAACCAACGTAATACCACAATAATGCTAAATATTGACACCACGGTTTCCAGCCAATAACAGCTTGTAACCAGTCATGTTTATTGAAATTCGTTTCTTTCTCAACCATCTGTCGACGATCACAATAATCACTTATAGCTAATTCATCATCGAGGTCATTGGCAATAATTGTCATGGCTAAATCTAAACTCGGATCCCCCGCAGCAGCATATTCCCAATCAATAATTTTGGCATCTTCCGCCGTTAAACCTTGCTCTGAACATGGTACGATAACGTTATAGCGCCCGAGATCAAAATGGCAGCAACAATCATCAAATGCTGTTGGTATGGGGTGATTTTGAAAGAAATTATAGATAGCAGTTAATAACGGTGTTTTATATCCAGTATTAATGTATTGCCAATAATGCAGTCCTCGCTGTTGAATATCTAATCGCCAACAAGGTACTGGTAGTTGATGCACTTTTGCTTGTAATTGACACAATGCTGTATTCGAAAAATGAGGGGATGCTTCTATGCCAGCAAGCCATTCAACAAACAATCCTGTTACTTGCTCTGTTGATGAATCAGTGTTAACAAGCAATTGTAATGGTTTAGGAGCTAAACCCGTCTCAGAGATCATTGTTAGTAAATCGTATTCATGTTGACGTTGAACACCAAATGCATGAGCCGCAGTAGAGAATGGCCGCCATACATAGTGTTTTGTTTGATTTGTCGATCGATGAAATAATTCGACTTTCCAACAACGGTTAGTTAACCCTCCCGCTAACCTTGATGCTGAAACAAACTCAGTATCGGGTAAAGTCCGTAAAAGATCATGATTAAAATACGCATGATCACCCATATTATTGCTCCTTACCCGATACCAATACGTCTAAATTACCAAGCAGCACTATTGATTGCGGAAGCTTGTATAATTTGATCTTGACCAGACCATTCAATCGTACCTGATTTTAAATCCATCAAACGCATTGTCATTTTATAATATGCTTGCTTACCGTTTGAGGTTGATTTCATGACTGTTGATACGTGCCCATACAACATATATTGCGCGCCAACCATATTACCAAACTGAATAGCTGTGCTTTGGTTAACAAAACGATCATCTTGACTAAAATGTAATTGTTTACGCACCGCTTTAACCCGTGCCGGATCAACAAAACGGAACTTACCTGAATCTTGAAGACGCTCACTGATCATTGCCGTTAAAGCGTTAGTATCAACATGGCTACGGGTCTGATTTTTTATACTATCAACCACAACAATCGGTTCTCCACTCGCTGTTATTGAGCGAACCGCAGCTGATGCCAACATTTTATCGACCATTGATGATGATAATTTTTCTAAATCACTAGCACCAAAATTTGTCACCGCATTTTCAATACCATGTAATCCACCACCGTAATTGATCGGTTGAGCACACCCGCCTAATAACGTTGCTGTTGCTAATAAGGCCATTACACTCTTTTTCATTTTATTACCTTTATAATGTTATCTACTGTTGCTTCGTGTTGTGTATCATGCACAACAATGCGGTATTGTGCCGCTGTTGTAGTAGGAGCCAATGCTTGCAGTGACAATCTTTGATGAGGTTTAATGTTCAATGTCTGCAAGGTTGGTAGCGAATGACTAATCTCTAAACCACTGCCATCATACCAATAAAAACGATAACTTAATGATATAGCTGCGTCAGTTTTATTGGTAACGTCAACAGATGCATGCAAATAACCATGCTGCAACTCTGATTGTGAACGGCTAAAATCAAGTTTATTGGCTAATACAGTATTACCAATCACAACATGATGATTACCTTGCTCAAGACTGATTCCAGATATTGTTATGCCACTACATCCAGAAACGACAATAGATAACAATATCGACAACGCATATCTATACTTCATGCTACATTCGTGTACAGCTAGGCTGCAGCCTCCTAAATTTGATAACCCATTTCATTAACACTCTATTATCAGTTTACTCAATAGAATCAAAAAAGCTTGAGCAAATCACCACTATTTATTAATTAGCGGTGTCATGCTCAAGCTTTATTATCAACGTATTTGATTACAGCTTTGTGCTAGTAATTATCAATGATTAACTAACAACCATTGGGCCTAATGGACGACCGCCTAATAGGTGCATATGAATATGATAAACTTCTTGGCCACCGAAAGGATTGCAATTTACAATCAAGCGATAACCATCTTCAGCAATGCCTTCACTTTGTGCAAGTTTACGTGCAACCGTAAACATACGTCCCATCATTAATTCATCTTCTACTTCAACGTCATTTACTGTTGGCAGCAATTTATTTGGAATAATAAGAATATGGCTTGGCGCACGTGGGTTTATATCACGAAATGCAGTGACTAATTCATCTTGATATAAAACGTCTGCTGGTATTTCTTTGCGAATGATTTTACTAAAAATAGTTTCTTCAGCCATATCTGACTCCATTAAATAATCAGCTTAAATAAATTCTTGGTTGAGTATGCGCTACCAACGCCTACAGAGCAATATTGAACACTGTTTTAAACGCTTTTTTCGCTGCTCATTTCATCTTTTACCGTTAATTTTGCTACAACTGTCAAAATATTCACCAATGTCGCTCTTAAACAGTCAAGATTTTAAAGTTCACGTCGATAGGTAAATCAAACTGACGTAACATTATAAATATAAATAATATCAGCCAAATAAATTGATACCACGATTGGTTGAAACCAACGGTAATTGTTATATAAGGACAATACGATTCTTAAATATACCGTTATTAGCCTTTATGAAATTAGGGATCTTATGAAAAAAAAACTTCAAACCTCTGTCATACGTCGTATGTACTTAGGCTTTGCTATCTTAGTAGCACTTTTTGTTGTCACGATCATCTTTATGCTCGATGGTGTCGGACGCATTCACAATCAATTAAAATCCATTACTACTGATGCTCTCCCCCTCGTTTCAGTTTCAAATAATGTTAGCGTACAGTTATTGGTTGCAGACAAAATATTTAAAGATTACCTCACCAGCCAAGATCCTAAAGTTATGGCAACTTATAGTACGGAGTTTGAGAAACAAAACGCTATTTTTCAGCAAGCTCGTAATCAACTTGAACAAGTGACAAAAAATAACGCACAATTAACAACCTCGATTCAAGCTTTAACAGCTCTTGAGCAACGTTATTTTACTGAAGCTACCGTTGCCATGACAAACTACCGTTTATTACTACTTGCAACCTATGAACGCCAACAATCATCCCGTCAATTTCAACAGCTACAAACAGAACTCAATATCGGCATGAAAGAGTTTATTAACGAACAAGATAATCTTGCCGTTAAAATGCTGTCTAAAAACTACTTTGTGAAGTTAAAAGAAACTGAAACCATTACGCTAGATGCATTGGCTTCTGATAATACTGCAGCAATTGAAAAAGCAATTAAAAGTAATAAAGTCAGTGTTAATCACCTCAGAAATACCTTCCGCTCTTTAACGGTATTGCTACCCAAATTAGAGCAAACATTTGGTCCATCGGTAGAGCAATACGCACTTGATATTGGTCGCACGGGTGGTGTTCTTGACCAACATTTTGAATATATTCAAGCGCAACATCGTCTCTACAGTTATATTGCAACCTTAGCCAAAGAAATAAATCAAGCAATGACAATTATTGGTGATTTTACTCAACAAGCTAACAGCCAAATGACTGACACCATTACCACTGCCGACACAACCTATACTGATGTCGTCACCAAAGCAGTGATCATCGGTATCGCCGTCATATTGCTCGCTATTATCGTCGGTTGGTATTTAGCTCGCAGTGTACGCCGCCCATTAATGGCAATGTTAAGCACTCTAGAAGCATTAACAGCAGGCAATATGACTCAGCGCACTGAAGCTAGTAAATTTATTGAATTTAACCAGCTAAGCCATCATATCAATATGTTAGCTCAGAACTTACAACAAATATTAAGTCAAATCAGCCATACTTCATCTGAATTAAGTACCGTTGCAACTGAAAATCATGCGACTACCGCAGAAGCGAAACTACGGTTAAATAGCCAGCGTCAACAAACTGCATCAGCTGCAACGGCAATGATAGAAATGGAGCATTCCGTTACTGATGTATCAAAAAGTGCTCAAACAACCATGGAACGCGTTAATGAAGTAGAACAAGCATCTGCAGCTGGGCGTAAAGTGATGACCAGCAATATCAATACCGCCCACCAGCTTTCAACTCGCTTAGATGAATCAGTGCAAGCAGTTGAGCAGCTTCAAAAAATGAGCAGTAATATTGGTTCAATCTTAGATGTAATTCGTAATATTGCGGACCAAACCAATTTATTAGCCCTTAATGCTGCAATTGAGGCAGCTAGAGCCGGTGAACAAGGTCGTGGATTTGCTGTTGTTGCTGATGAGGTGCGCGTATTAGCCAAACGTACCACTGATTCAACATCTGAAATTGAAGCCATGATCAAAAACTTACAAACCAGCTCAGGTCAGGCAATGAATATGATGCAAAGCTGTGTAACAGAAATGGATAATAGTATTGGGCTTGCTTCTAATGCCAATAGCTCAATGGAAGAAATTCAAGCTATTATTATTGAAATTAGTGATATGAGTAGCCAAATTGCACAAGCTGCGGAAGAACAACGTTGTACGACCACCGAAATTGCTCGTAGCTTAGAAGATATTAGTCATATTGCCGATAATAGCTATAACGCGATGGAGGAAATGGCTGATACTGGTGTCAAACTTGAACATTTAGCCACCGAGCAAAATACGCTAGTGAGTCGATTTAAGTTATAACCCCACCACTCACCGATATTGATATCGGTGAGTATTTCTTCTGTTCACCCCACTCAAAGCAATCGATTGCGATTTAATACTGCAATAAACCACATTGTTTGATTTATCAACTTTACTTCACAGGATGATACTTTTAAAATCGGGCAAATTTTTTGGTAGGGAAACAAAATGACAACATTAACGATAACTCGTCCTGATGATTGGCACACGCATTTACGTGATGGCGATGTATTAAAAGATACGGTAAAAGATATTAGCCGTTATATGGGCCGCGCGATTATCATGCCTAATTTGATCCCTCCTGTTATTGATACAGAATCAGCTATTGCTTACCGAGATCGTATTTTAGCAGCGCAGCCTGCTGCTACTTTCACACCGCTCATGGTTATCTACCTAACAGATAACACATCTGCCGAAGAGATTAAGAAAGCTAAAGCATCTGGTCATGTATACGCAGCCAAGTTATATCCTGCAGGTGCAACCACTAACTCAGATTCTGGTGTAACTTCAATTGATAACATCCGTCCAGCATTAGTGGCAATGCAAGAAGTTGGTATGCCATTGCTTATACATGGAGAAGTAACACATAACCACGTTGATATTTTCGACCGTGAACAAGCATTCCTAGAAACAGTACTTGGCCCTATTGTTGAAGAGTTCTCATCCTTGAAAATTGTACTTGAACACATTACCACAGCAGATGCTGTGAAGTTTGTTCAAAGTACAGGTGACAATGTCGCTGCAACGATTACTGCACACCACTTAATGTTTAACCGTAATCATATGTTAGCAGGTGGTATTCGTCCCCACTTCTACTGCTTGCCGATTTTAAAACGTAACACCCACCAGCAAGCACTGATTGAAGCTGCAACCAGTGGTAGCAAGAAGTTTTTCTTGGGAACTGACAGCGCACCCCATGCTAAAGGTCGTAAAGAAGCTGCCTGTGGCTGTGCAGGATCTTATACTGCTCATGCGGCAATTGAACTGTATGCTGAAGTATTTGAACAAGCGAATGCACTCGATAAACTAGAAGGCTTTGCAAGTTTAAATGGCCCTGATTTTTACGGTTTACCACGTAATACCGATACCATCACTTTAGTTAAAGAATCATGGAAAGTGGCTGAAGAGATGCAATTTGGTGATGATACCGTTGTGCCTATTAAAGCGGGTGAAATGATGAGTTGGACTGTTAACGTATAAGTTAACCTTTTTTCTCTAAGCTTAAACAATAAAGGCTTCCAAATCGTATGATTGGAAGCCTTTTTTATTCTAACTTGTAATCAGATTACTTTGCCATTTCAGCTATGTTTACACGCCATGTATCAGGGCCGGTTTGGTGAGCATTAACACCTTCAGCATCCACTGCAACCGTCACTGGCATATCTTCAACTTCAAACTCATAAATCGCTTCCATACCTAAATCGGCAAAAGCGACCACTCGTGCCTTTTTAATAGCTTTTGCTACTAGATATGCAGCACCGCCTACCGCCATTAAATACACCGCTTTGTGTTGCTTAATCGATTCAATGGTTGCAGGCCCACGCTCAGCTTTACCGATCATACCAGTTAGCCCAGCTTCACCTAACATCATTTCGGTAAATTTATCCATGCGAGTTGAGGTTGTCGGTCCAGCAGGCCCTACAACTTCATCACCAACAGCATCAACAGGACCCACGTAGTAGATAAAACGATTGGTAAAATCAACCCCTTCAGGAAGACCTTCGCCATTAGCTAACATTTCTTGAATGCGTTTATGAGCGGCATCACGACCAGTTAGGATCTTACCGGATAACAACACAGTTTCACCCGATCGCCACTCTTGTACATCCGCTTTAGTCACGTTATCAAGATTAACACGACGCACATTATCACCGACTTCCCACGTTACTTGTGGCCAATCACTCAGTTTCGGTGGTGTTAATTCTGCAGGACCATTTCCATCTAAGGTAAAATGTACATGACGAGTCGCTGCGCAGTTAGGGATCATACATACAGGCTTTGATGCTGCATGGGTTGGTGCGCTTTTAATCTTAACGTCCAACACCGTTGTTAAACCACCTAAACCTTGGGCTCCAATACCTAATTTATTGACACGATCATAAATATCTAACCGTAATGCTTCTTCTGTTGTTTTCGCACCACGTTGTTGTAACTCATGAATATCAACAGCTTCCATCAATGATTCTTTCGCAAGCACCGCAGCTTTTTCTGCTGTTCCACCAATACCGATGCCTAACATACCTGGTGGACACCAACCCGCACCCATTAATGGCACTGTTTTCTCTACCCATTCAGCAACATCATCAGAAGGATTAAGCATCACCATTTTAGTTTTGTTTTCAGAACCGCCACCTTTGGCTGCAATCTGAATTTCGACCTTATCGCCAGCAACCATCTCAACATGTACCACGGCTGGTGCATTATCTTGAGTGTTCTTACGCGCACCAGCGGGATCAGCAACCACCGATGCACGTAATGGGTTATCAGCATAAGTATAAGCTTGACGTACCCCTTCATCGATCATCTGTTGTACCGTCAGGTCACTGTCCCACTGTACATTCATACCAATTTTAACAAAACAGGTCACAATCCCGGTATCTTGACAAATCGGACGACGTCCTTCGGCTGACATACGTGAGTTAATTAAAATTTGGGCAATGGCGTCTTTCGCCGCTTGGCTCTGCTCTTTGTTATAGGCTTTTTCTAATGCTTGAATAAAATCCAAAGGATGATAGTAAGAGATATATTGTAAAGCATCGGCGACACTACTGATTACATCTTGTTTACAGATGATGGTCATAATTACCCTCGTTAAATATTATTATTCCATGGCGCCCTGTATTAATCTTCCTGAATGTAGGGTATTAAACAACAAAATAGTGCTGTTCAATCTTGGGCGTCTTTCGCTGAGTATGATACTCTTGCCCATAACATTGCGCTATGCGCCAATCAAACCTCTTGTCACAAAAAAGAAAATGATTTGTAAATCACATCCAGAATTAAGCATTACCTCATTGCCTTACTCAAAAGATGCCGCACTTTCATGGTTTGCACCATTATCGAGGTTACCATGGGCAATGATATTACGTTCGGCAGCGACAGTGCATCCAGATAATCGTTATGATATTTTAGTTGCCGATCCTTTAGCCACTATTGAGTCACAAAATGACACAACTTATATTAAGTTTTCAAATGGTGACCAACGTACGACTACCGATGATCCTTTCAGTGTCATAAATACTCTACAAAATGAACTATTACCGTCACTTAGTCCTCTTGAAAGCATGCCTTTTATTGGTGGTTCATTAGGCTATTTTAGTTATGATTTAGGCCGTAGAGTAGAAAAAATCGCAGTAACTGCAACCCATGATATTCCGTTGCCAGAAATGGCTGTGGGTATTTATGATTGGGCATTAATTGTCGATCATAAATTACAAAAAATATCGCTTATTGAACCTAAAAATAGTCATCGATTATCATGGCTAACTCAACTGCAATCTCAAGTAACCACGCCAACAACACTACAAACTAGTAACCAAAACACAGCATTTAAATTAACATCCTCATGGTCATCAAACATGACTAAAGAGGATTATTGCAACAAATTTAACACCATACAGTCATATTTATTGTCTGGTGATTGCTATCAAATCAATCTTGCACAACGATTCAGTGCTGGCTACCAAGGAAATGAGTGGCAAGCCTATTGCCGTTTAGAACACGCTAACAGTGCGCCTTTTTCAAGCTTTATTCGCACCGATAACAGTGCCATTCTTTCTGTTTCACCTGAACGTTTTTTACAATTGAATCACGGCACAATTGAAACTAAACCCATCAAAGGCACTCGCCCGCGTAGTACTGACGCAATTGAAGATGCTGCCAATGCTAAAGCTCTTCAACAAGCACCTAAAGATCGCGCAGAAAATGTGATGATAGTTGATTTACTGCGTAATGATATTGGTCGAGTTGCGATACCTGGCAGTGTTCGTGTACCGGCATTGTTTGCTATTGAAAGTTTTCCAGCAGTGCATCATTTAGTCAGTACCGTTACCGGTCAACTGGCTAGTGATTATTCAGCCACTGACTTATTACGCGCTTGTTTTCCTGGAGGATCGATTACGGGTGCTCCCAAAATCAGAGCAATGGAAATTATTGAAGAGTTAGAACCCCATCGACGTAGTATCTACTGTGGCAGTATCGGCTATATCAGTCGTTGCGGCAGCATGGATACAAATATTGCCATACGTACACTGGTTGCTTACCAACATCATTTATATGCATGGGCGGGGGGCGGTATTGTTGCTGATAGTGATGTTGAGAGTGAATATCAAGAAACTCTCGACAAATTAAGTAAAATTCTGCCAACCTTATAATAGTGCTAAATTAAACAAAAAATTTGTAATGGAGACTTTATGAATGAACAGCAGCAACTTCTAACGCGGTTTCTTATGGCACCCAGTCAACAATATGATAAAAGCCATAAGCGTAGAATTGATCATCACTTTAACGATGATATTAATTTCAAACCTGCTGCTGTTTTAATTCCTTTAGTTCCTCGAAAGCAAGGCTTTAATGTCGTATTAACGCGTCGTGCAGAACACTTAAAACACCACCCTGGACAAATTGCGTTTCCTGGTGGTCGTTTTGAAGAGACTGATAATGATTTAATCACCACAGCATTACGTGAGACCTATGAAGAAACCGGTATTATTTGTCAACGTAATAATGTTATCGGCCAATTAACGCCACTCGTAACAACCAGTGGCTATATTGTTACCCCTTTCATCTCAACGATCAGCAGTAATTATAACGCTAAACCAGATCCTGGTGAGGTTGATGCTATCTTCGAGGTACCACTCAATTACTTACTTGATCCCCAAAATATTAAATCACATCAGTTCCACCTTCGAGGTGAATTCCACCGTGTTTATGCGATACCTTATAATAACTATTCCATATGGGGCGCCACAGCACAGATGATTAAACTATTATCCAACCAAATTTGGGAAGATAAAAAATAACCAGTTAGATGCTTTATTTTAATCTTACATGCTCATTTGTGTGATGCATGTCTTATTTATTTGTATCACAAAATCTTCGTATTACAGAACGGGATCTTTATCCTTGTTTTCCCCCAATAAATAGCGACAATGCGCTCGTTCCTATATTCCGTTCCCTTTTATTGGATATCACAGCATGCAAAATACATCGACAGCATCAGCAACAGGTGCGACAAAAACCAGATGGACCTATAAAGATTTCACATGGGCTCTTTCTCTATTTGGTACAGCAGTAGGTGCCGGTGTTCTATTTTTACCAATTAAAGCGGGTGCGGGCGGTTTCTGGCCGCTAGTTATTCTTGCTCTTATCGCAGCACCAATGACTTGGTTTGCGCATAAAAGCCTAGCGCGTTTTGTCTTATCATCAAAAAATCCAAATGCTGATATTACCGATACTGTAGAAGAGCATTACGGTAAAACAGGCGCTAATCTAATTACCTTCGCTTATTTCTTTGCTATCTACCCTATCGTATTAATTTACGGCGTCGGTATTACTAACACTGTTGACTCATTCATGGTTAACCAACTGGGCATGGAGTCAATCCCTCGCTGGTTACTATCAGGTGTCTTAATTGCACTGATGACAGCTGGTGTCGTGTTCGGTAAAGAATTAATGCTTAAAGCAACATCAGCCATGGTTTACCCATTGGTTATTATTCTGCTGGTTCTTTCTGTATACCTTATCCCTGACTGGAATATGTCAATGGTGCAAACAGAAGCAGATTGGTCTGCAATGCCTAAAATTATTTGGTTAGCAATTCCAATCATCGTGTTTTCATTTAACCACAGCCCAGTTATTAGCCAGTTTGCTAAAGAACAGCGTCGCTCTTACGGTGATGACGCAGTGAAGAAAACAGACATGATCACTGGTGGTGCAGCGATGATGTTAATGGGCTTTGTGATGTTCTTTGTATTCTCAGTTGTACTTTCAATGACACCAGAACAATTGAACATGGCAAAAGAACAAAATATTTCAGTGCTTTCATACCTAGCTAACGTAAAAGATTCACCTGCAATCTCTTACTTAGGTCCACTGGTTGCTTTTGCAGCAATTACTTCAAGCTACTTTGGTCACTTCCTTGGTGCTCATGAAGGTCTTGTTGGCCTAGCAAAATCTCGCTCTAAGATGCCTATTGCTAACATTGAAAAAATCTCACTGGGTTTCATTGTTATCACAACCTGGATTGTCGCTATCATTAACCCAAGTATTCTGGGCATGATCGAAACAATGGGCGCACCAATGATTGCTGGTATTTTATTCCTACTACCTGTTATCGCAATGCAAACAGTACCTGCAATGGCTAAATACAAAACATCAGTATTTGCCCGTATCTTCACTGTTTTATGTGGTATCGCTGCAATCACTTCTGTAATTTACGGCGCGTTTTAGTAAAACAACTATAAATGTACCATTTACGAATAATTAATCGCATAAAAGCAAAAAAATGTGCTGGTACTCATGGTGTTTACTAGCACATATAACGTAAAATAAACGATACTTAAGAGTAACAGTGCATTGAGCATCATTACTCTTCGAGTTTAAGTGCGCTCGCCAAGGAAGGAGCGAGAATATCAACGAATAACAGTCTTACTCGGAAGCAGAATCGCCTCCCTCTGACTGAGGTAATAACATGATCAGTATTTTCGATATTTTCAAAATTGGTGTCGGTCCTTCTAGTTCACACACTGTAGGCCCAATGAAAGCAGGTAAAGAGTTCATCGACGATTTACGCTCGTTAGGAAAACTGCGTGACGTAACTAAAATTACTGTTGATGTTTACGGTTCTTTATCTCTAACAGGTAAAGGTCATCATACTGATATTGCAATCATTATGGGTCTTGCTGGAAACTCACCTGAGCATGTTGATATTGATAGCATTCCTGGATTCATCTCTCGTGTAGAAGAGACTGAGCGTCTTCCTGTTGGCATGCACTGCCACACTGTTGATTTTCCACGTGATGGCGGTATGAATTTCCATACAACTAACCTATCCCTTCATGAAAACGGCATGTCTATCCATGCATGGATTGGTGATGAAGTTATTTTCTCTAAAACTTACTACTCTATTGGTGGTGGTTTTATTGTTGATGAAGAAAACTTCGGTAAAGAACAAACCAACACAGTGGAAGTTCCTTACCCATTCTCTTATGCATCAGAGCTATTAGAACAATGTAATACACATGGTCTTTCTGTCAGTGCCGTTGTTATGGCTAACGAGCGCGCAATGAATGCTGAAGATGAAATTAGCACCTATTTCGCTAACATTTGGAAAACCATGCGTGAATGTATGGAACGTGGTATGAATGAGGAAGGTATTCTTCCTGGGCCACTACGTGTTCCTCGTCGTGCAGCAGCATTACGTCAACAACTAATCACAACAGAAAAGCTCAGTAATGACCCTATGACAGTCGTTGACTGGGTTAATATGTACGCGTTTGCTGTTAATGAAGAAAACGCTGCCGGTGGTCGTGTTGTGACTGCACCAACAAATGGCGCATGCGGTATTATTCCTGCAGTTTTAGCTTACTATGATAAGTTTGTGCAATCAGTTGGGCCAAAAGAATATACCCGTTACTTTGCAGCATCAGGTGCTGTAGGTGGTTTATATAAACGCAATGCTTCAATTTCTGGTGCAGAAGTTGGCTGTCAAGGTGAAGTAGGTGTTGCATGTTCAATGGCTGCGGCAGGTTTAGCGGAATTGATGGGCGGAAGCCCTGAGCAAGTCTGTATGGCTGCTGAGATTGCAATGGAACACAACCTTGGTTTAACCTGTGACCCTGTTGCAGGCCAAGTACAGGTACCATGTATTGAGCGTAATGGTATTGCTGCAGTAAAAGCAATTAACGCAACACGCATGGCACTTCGCCGTTCATCAGCACCACGAGTATGTCTGGATAAAGTCATCGAAACGATGCTTGAAACAGGCAAAGATATGAACGCTAAATACCGTGAAACCTCACAAGGTGGCTTAGCAATTAAAGTTATTTGTTAATATGTAAAACACATTATTTAGTAACAACAAAAAACTATCTTCGGATAGTTTTTTTTAGCCCAAAATTCCTCCTTAACGCTTCCATTTATATACAACACAATTCATTAATAATCACCATTCAATACCACACAATTAAGATATATGCCTATATTGTATCAATATAACTATTACCTATATCCGTTGTTCTTTATATAACCAGTTGTGTCTATTCTTTCGTTTCTTTTAGTCCTATACTCACTTATGTATACACATTATCCTTAATGTCGTATCAGCATGGATGCGTATATCGCCTTTACATCATTGATGTACGATATGTAATGAAGGATTTATTCCCTTTATAGAGAAGCAATATTGCTATGAAATATAAGCGTATCCTCTCGCAGAGCCATGTTGTTCTGAAAGAGTTTTATGTCGATCATCATTTAATTGTAAAATTATCAAATGCAGAAGGTAATATTCATATTAATGGTCACGCTATAGATATAAAAAATAATAGCATTTTAGCTATACCTAAATTCAGCCACGTCTCTTGCTCTATTAATCAATTAAATACTCAAGAGAACATTGAATTGCAAATCTTAATGATTAATGAAGATGCGATCACTGCAGCATTTAAATATATCAGTGCTCTGAAGCAACCATCATTAACAAGCTCAAATTGCTCGCCTATCTATCTCATTGACTCATCAGAAATTGTTGAGCAAAATTTCGCATTATTTAATCAACTATTGCCAAGCATTAGTGGATCAACAATGGAGCAAACTTTGCTGAGCCAGTGCTTAGTTTTCATTTTAATTGCACTTAATGATACTGGTATTGATGTTTTCAATGTTTATCGCTTTAATTATGACGAACCTAAAGAACGGACGATTGCACGCTTAATCACCCAAGACCCACAACGAAAGTGGAGTGTTGATGATATGGCAAAAGCACTATTTACAACGCAATCAACGTTACGTCGCCATTTAGCAAAAGAAGGTGTCTCATTTAGCCAATTGTTACTTGATGTTCGAATGGGGTTAGCACTTAACTTTTTAACGTTTTCTAATTACTCAATCTCACAAATAGGTAACCGTTCTGGTTTTGGTAGTGCAGCCTATTTTTGTGATGCATTTAAACGTAAATATAATGTAACGCCGTCACAGTTTCGAAGTAGTTCAAGAAAAGAAAATGATATGGACACAGAGGGGTGCTTTACTGGTATTGAACACACACAGCATTTACCAGAATTGTACCATTAAAAATACGATATCAATCTTATAGCAACATTAAACCTCGCCAATGCGGGGTTTTTTATTATTGGCAAATAACAGATATAAAAAAGCCCTGCTTCAACAAGCAAGGCTATTTTTATTAAACTATAAAATATTATGCTGTAACTTGTTGTAACTCGCGATCTTTAGGTGCGATGCCAACAGGCAAGATAACACGGCCATATTCAGCATTTAACACTTGTGCCATTGCAAAATAAATCGCGCTTAAACCACAGAAAATACCTTCAATGCCAGCAATAAAACCAATGCTTTCGCTACCAGTAAAGTCTCGAGCAGCCAGTAAGAAGAATAAAACCGTTAAAGAGCCAAAGATAACTTGCTTAGCTGGCGGGTAACGTAAAGAACCGATAAACATAAAGGCTGTAAATACACCCCATAATAATAGATACCATGCCATAAATGGTGCAGGACTCGCAGCAAACCCAAATTTAGGTAGTACGATTAAGCCGACTAACGTTAGCCAAAATAAACCATAAGAAGTAAATGCTGTCGTGCCAAAGGTGTCACCACGCTTAAAGCACATCATGCCAACAATAACTTGCCCTAAACCACCATAGAAAATACCCATCGCTAGAATCATAGAATCTAGAGGAAAAAAACCAGCATTATGGATATTTAATAAAACGGTCGTCATACCAAAGCCCATTAGTCCTAATGGCGCTGGATTTGCAAGTTTTGTAGACATCTTCTTCCCCTACAGGATTTTCAACAAAAGTGATAAAACTTCAAAATGTGTTCGCATATTTATGCGCCGCGAATTCTAATTGAAGCAGCGGCACAGATCAATGCCTATATCATTAAAAACAACATCTAAATCAAAAAACGCCATTAAAGCTTAAAATATGTAAAGAACCTTTGTGATACTAGAGGTGTAAATTTGTTAGCAATTATTAAAAACATTAAAAGCAGTTACACTCTCATTAACCCATTAAAAAACATTCGTAAGCTATTGATTAAAAATGTATTTATTTGAATTAATAATATCAAACAAACCAGAAACAAAAACAAATATTCAGGCTTATTTTATCACTTACTTTGAAGTGTCAAAAAAAAACCTAAAAATATCGATTTTTCCCAAATATAACGATATAAAAAAGCGACCTAAGTCACTTTTTATATAGAACATGTAAAATTCAATACAACCTCAATTCCGATATATTGTTCAGTTATTATTTACCGCCTAATCATGACTGTGGTAATCACAACATCGATAGCAAACTTGCTCTAAAATAGTAATCAGTCGCTGTTGATTTAACGGTAATGGATTGCCTTTTATCGCACAGGTACGTAATGCATCTTCAGCAACCTCTTCAAACGTGGTATTGCACAATCCATACTTTGATAGTAGTGGCAACTGCAATTTTGTTAATATGCTGTCTACCCATTGCACACTATCCTCAATATTAGCATCACTATTCATGGTCAATATTACTGCTAATTTTTGATAACGGGCTAGCACATCACTTCGCCCTAACTCTATGGCAACAGATATATTTTCAGCCATTACATAAGGGGCTAACCGCGCAGTAATCAATCCATGTGGCGCATTCAAACGTCCACTTAATGATGATGCTAGCCCATGAGCCGCACCTAATTTCGCATTTGAACGTGCCATGCCGCCTAACATTGCAGCAAAAGCCATATCACTTCTTGATGGATAATGGTCATCTCGACAAGCCGCTAATATTGACATCGAAATGCGCTTTAGCCCTTCCTCACAAATCATATCTGTTAATGGATTAGGCTCACCACATACATACGCTTCCATCAAATGGGTAAACGCATCCATTGCACAGCACCCAGACAAGACGCTGTCCATTCCATAAGTTAACGTCGGATCAATAATTGCTAAGTCAGGGAAAAGTTCAACATTACTTAAATTAACTTTCACTTGTTCCTGTGCAGATTGTAAGACCGCACTTTTGCTCACTTCAGCTCCAGTACCTGCTGTTGTCGGAATAGCAATAAATGGCAACGATTTAACTTGCAACGGTACATTACGCCCTACAACATCGACATAATCATAGACACTACCTTGATTAGGAATTAATGCCGCCAATGATTTAGCGACATCAAGCACACTTCCTCCCCCAATACCGATGACCATATCAGGACAAAAAGTACGTCCCATTGCAGCTAATTCTTCTATCATCGCAATTAATGGTTCGCCTTTAATGACTAATCGTTGATAGCGCATATTCTGCTGTTTAAAATATTGCTCAAGTTGCTGTGAACGCTGCTGATCCTGACCTGTGACTAATAATGTACTGTAACCAAATTGATTCAGTAACGATAAAGAATCATGCAAAGCACCTTCACCAAAGATAATCCGTGTTGAAGTCATAAACTGAAACATAGGCTATTTACCTCACCCTAAATCACGCCAATTAAATAAAAATATCAACTCTGGCTGTTGTCGCTATTTTTATTTGCACATAACTAGATTCAATCAGATAAGTTAGTTCAATATTGATTGCAGACAATTTTTTGCTTGTTTCAATAACTACACCGTTAAGATCAATCCTGACTCACAATAGCAGTAATACGTCACTAACAAACAAATGTCGTAAAAGTGACTTTTAACCGTAATAGAAGCGTAATAACGCATTGGTAGGCTGCATAAAGTTCAACGGCAATGAAGCCATCTAAATGATTTAACGAGGAATGAACCATGAAACAAGCAGCAGTGGTAGCCGCTATCTTTACCAGCTTATCAACAACAGCAACCGCAGCAACGGTGTATGATAATAATGACACTGTGATTGACGTTGGTGGTAGAGCAGAAGCGCGTTTTAATATCTCAAAACAAAATAAAGGTATTAATAACGACAGTAATGAATTTAAAGATAAAAGCCGTGCTCGCCTCGCTTTAAAAGGAAAGTCTGCAATTAATCAACAACTCACCGCGTTTGGTAAATATGAAGCTGAAATTTCAGATAATAAAGATAGCACTGTCACCACCCGTTACCTTTATGCTGGATTAGACTCACAATTTGGTGCCTTTTCATATGGTAAACAAGATTCAGCTCAAGTGATGATCACTGATTTTACTGATATTTTATCGACCTTTGGTGGTGATGCTGTAGATCTGGTTGATGGTAATAAAGACAAACGTGAAAATAATTTTTTATATGTCGGTGAGTTTAATAATCTTGCCATTGCGACTAACTATATTGCAGAAAATAACAGTGGCACTAAAGATAGTAACAGTGTCGGTATTGCCGCCCAATATAGTTTTCCTTTTGGATTAAATTTAGGTGCTGGCTATGTGAATGGTAATGATGGCGTCGATATAGATGCCAACCAATTTAACCTCGCAATAAGTTATGAACTCGATAATATCTATGCTGGTGCAGCATACGCTAATGGCAAACATGGCGATGCTGATTTAAATGGTTATGAGTTGGCAGCTGCGTATACATTTAATCAAATTACCGCACGAGGCGTTTACAATTTTCAGCAATCAGAAACCAACAATATCACCACAGATGAAGTTAACTATTTTGCTTTAGAAGGCCTCTATAAATTCAGCAAAAGTCTACGTACATACATCGGTTATAAATTCCAACAGCTTGACGCAAAAGATGATGAATTACAGGCCGGTATTCGTTACGACTTTTAAAGATATCCATTCAGATTTACCACTAAGCCAGATAATATCTCTGGCTTTTATTTTTTGGGTACAATTAATGTCTACCTAAATAATATCGTTTTTGTCTATTGGTTTAACAGAAAAAACCCTCTTCCGCTATTGCTACAGTCACGCTATAGTAGCTATAAATTATGCAGGAGAAATTTATGTTCGTTGTTATTTTTGGTCGTCCAGGTTGCCCTTTTTGTGTTCGTGCAAAAGAACTAGCAGAAAAAATTAAAGAAGAACGCGACGATTTTAACTTCCGCTACGTTGATATCCATGCCGAAGGTATCAGTAAAGCTGATTTAGAAAAGACAGTAGGTAAGCCAGTTGAAACTGTGCCTCAAATTTTTGTTGATCAAGACCATATTGGTGGTTGCACTGAATTTGAAGCTTATGCAAAAGAACATAACCTTCTTTTTAAGTAAGCATTGATACTGATTAACAAAAAGGCTGACATTGTCAGCCTTTTTTATATGTACACGATTATTTTTTATAATTAAAATACTAATTTTTAACGTATGCTCCCCCTTTTAAAAAACTCGCCGTGATTTAAAGATAATTTATCTCAACAAGTTACTTTAGAAGATATATTTTCGTTATTTATTTATAATATAAACTATAACCTCTTCCCAAAATCGGCTAGACTTTATGCCACTTTTATCTTTCCATTATTTCGGAAATCCGTCGTGAACATTGATGTAGCCGCACTTCTACACCAAAATGATATTTTATTACTCTTTGTAGTCCTTGCTGTAGGTTTAAGTATTGGTAAAATTCGCTTTGCCAAGATGACACTAGGTAACTCCATTGGCGTTCTACTGACTGCTTTATTATTTGGTAATGCGGGTTTTACGTTTGATACTGACGCACTCAATATTGGCTTTATGCTATTTATTTTTTGTGTTGGCATTGAGGCAGGACCAAACTTCTTTGGTATCTTCTTTCGCGATGGTAAACACTATTTGCTATTAGCATTAGTCGTTTTACTGTCATCCATTGCTATCACTATGACCATGGCACGTTATTTACACATGGATATCGGTTTAGCAACTGGCTTGATGGCGGGTTCATTAACTGCAACACCGGTACTTGTAGGTGCCAAAGACGCACTGAACAATGGTCTTGCAGGTATTACCGATCCTGCGATGATTAAGCAATTAAGCGAAAGTTTAAGCGTTGGCTATGCCATGTCTTATCTTGTTGGTTTAGTCAGCTTAATTTTCCTCGCTAAACTGATGCCTAAATTACAAAAGCAAAACCTTGCTGAGTCATCGCAGCAAATAGCACGAGAACGCGGTATTGGTGAAGTCGCACAACGCAAAGTATATTTGCCAATCATTCGTGCTTACCGTGCAGGTCCTGAATTGATTAATTGGATTGATGGACGCAACTTACGTGAGCTAGGTATTTATCGTCAAACGGGTTGTTATATAGAGCGTGTACGACGTAATGGTATTTTAGCCAACCCTGATGGTGATGCCATTTTGCAAGAAGGTGATGAGATAGCATTAGTGGGCTACCCAGATAGCCACGCTCGTCTTGATCCTAGCTTTCGTAATGGTAAAGAAGTTTTTGATCGTGATTTACTCGATCTACGCATTGTAGAAGAAGAAATTGTGGTTAAAAACGACGGTATTGCAGGTAAGCGTTTATCAGAATTAAATTTATCTGAGTATGGTTGTTTCCTTAACCGTGTTGTACGTGCTCAAATTGAAATGCCAATGGATCATAATATTCTATTGAATAAAGGTGATATTCTACAAGTCAGTGGTGAAAAAAGTCGTGTGTTAGGACTCGCTGAACGCATTGGTTTTATCTCTATTCATAGTCAAATAGCTGATTTACTTGCGTTCTGTTGCTTCTTTATCATTGGCCTATTAATGGGTTTAATCACCATGAAGTTTGGCCATATTGCATTTGGCTTAGGCAGTGCAGCTGGCTTATTGATTGCAGGTATTACCCTTGGTTTCTTGCGTGCTAACCACCCTACTTTTGGTTATGTTCCCCAAGGTGCCCTCAACATGGCTAAAGATTTAGGCCTGATGGTATTCATGGTCGGAATTGGTTTAAGCGCAGGTTCTAATCTGTTTGCTTCTATTGCACATATTGGTCTAACGGTATTTGTTACCAGCTTAATGGTCAGTGTTATTCCTGTAGTATTAGCCTACCTTTTTGGTGCTTATGTGCTAAAAATGAATAGAGCATTATTATTTGGCGCTATCATTGGTGCGCGTACTTGCGCTCCAGCAATGGATATGATCAATGAACATGCGCGTAGTACGATCCCTGCTCTGGGTTATGCTGGTACGTATGCGATTGCTAACGTGCTGCTAACTATCGCTGGTACCTTGATCTTTATTTTCCAATAACACCATTCAAGATAATATTTATCCTATCTTTATAGTGGGTTAACTCATTAATTTATTAATGAGTCAGCCCCTATTCAGTCTGACACTCTACACTGGTTATTAGCGTAAAAATGTAACTAGCAATATATTCATTTGATTTTTATCACCCAATTTTCTGCTGGTTTACATATTCAGACATGAGACTATGGTAACAATAACTAATGCGCTTTATTATTAGATACCTTACCATAGCTCATTAATACCATCCGTTATCTCTGGTGCCCAATCTATGCGTATTCTTATTGTCGAAGACGATGCCATTCTTAGCCATCACCTTAAATCGCAACTCAGCGAGTTAGGAAATCAAGTTCAATGTGCCAACACTGCTGAAGAAGGACTGTTTTTTGCACAAAACTATCCTAACGATATTGCTATTGTCGATATCGGTTTACCTGATAGAGATGGCATCAGCTTAATTAAAGACATGCGTAAAAAGGGACTACGTTTACCTATAATGATCTTAACTGCGCGTTCAAATTGGCAAGATAAAGTCACAGGACTTGAAGCCGGTGCTGATGATTATTTAGTAAAGCCATTTCAAAAAGAAGAAATGGTGGCGCGTTTAAGTGCACTTGTTCGTCGCAGTGCAGGTTTTGTAAAGCCAGAAATGACAGCGGGTGATATTCGCGTCGATTTATTAGCTAAGCAAGTTTATATTTGCGAAGAATTATTAGAATTAACTGCATTTGAATATGATTTATTAGAGTACTTAATGCGACATAGTCGTCAAGTTGTCTCTAAGCAACGTTTACTTGATGTTCTTTATGAAGATCAAGAAGGCGATCCTAATACGATTGAAGTAATGATCAGTCGTTTACGTAAAAAATTCACCAAAAATGGACAAAATAATCCTATATCAACCATTCGTGGTCAAGGGTATATTTTTGAACTCAATGCCCAATGAGTCGATTTTTCCAACCTCGATTAAGACAACGAGTGTTGATCACTTCCGTCGCAATTATTGCATTGGTTACATCAGCCCTTGCTGGGGTCATTAATAAACTTTATTCTCAAAGTTATATGGCATCATATTCATCGGAACTTGTTGCACAAATGCCGATGGTCGTCGCACAACTTAATCGGGCTGGATTAATTAAAGATGTCGACAAATGGATTGATTCTCTCGATCCCTCAGACACTGATTATATTGCAGTCGTTTGTGACCAAAGTGACAAAACAACCTGGGTTTCAAATAAAGCATCAGCAGATAAATTACGCAATGTTTGCCGTTATTTACCAGAAAACATATCAACTCCAACCCTTATTACGATGAAAAATCATCAAGGCTATATTGCTTATAATCTCAGCCGTAATAAAGAAAATGGTACTATCTATCAATTAGTTGTACTACGTTCAGCCGATGATTACGAACACTCTCTTGCTCAATTACATAAACGTACGGCTTTCTACTTAGGGTTGTTTGTTTTAATTGCCGTGGCATTTCTTATTGCTGCTTTTCATTGGGGATTCCAGCCATTACGAAAATTAGCCTTCCAACTTGATCAAATGGCAGAAGCTAAACGAGAAAAGCTGGATGATAATTATCCAATGGAACTGCAAGAAGTTACCATGGCGGTAAACCGATTAAGCCGTATTAGTCATGACCAACAAGGTCGTTATCGCCATGCGATGGATGATCTTGCTCATAGCTTGAAGACTCGTTTAGCAGCAACAAATGCCCTACTTGATGATGCAAGTTTAGATCGTCGAGAGCTAAATCAACGTATTATGGAACAAATTAGTCAAATGGATGATTTGGTACAATACCAATTAAAACGGGCAATGGTAGGCCAACAAGGGTTACAAAAAAGCAACGTTGAGCTCAAACCGATCATTACTAGTCTCGATCGTATGCTAAGTAAAATCTATGCTGATAAACACGCAACATTACATTATCACTTTAATGACGACCTAAAATTACCTCTCAATAAAGATGACTTAATGGAATTGTTTGGCAATATGCTTGAAAACAGTTTCCGTTTTTGTATTAGCCAAGTGAAATTATCAGTTATTGAAACTAATGACGATTTTACCATTATGATTGAAGATGACGGCCCAGGGGTAAAACCTGAGTTACGTGAAGCTATTTTTCAACGCGGTGTACGTGCAGATCAACTCAACCCAGGTCAAGGTATTGGTTTATCTGTTTGTAATGAAATTATTGATAGCTATCAAGGCAAAATTAATGTCAAAGATTCAGAACTTGAAGGTGCTGCGTTTATTATTAAACTGCCTAAGAGCTAAGCTTTGATAATACAATAAAGTATCCAGCGTATATCGCTAGCTACTTTTTTAGATGTATAAAAAACCGCCATGATGGCGGTTTTGTAAAATATTAATCTTTCAATACGATTAGATATCTTCTACATCAAAATCAACAACAGGATTTACATCCGCATCGTAGTCAATACCATCAATGCCAAAGCCAAATAGCTTTAAGAACTCATCTTTGTATTGTTGGTAATCAGCAACATCATATAAGTTGTCATTGGTTACTTTTGACCATAGGTCACGACAATGCTGTTGAATATCTTCGCGCAATTCCCAGTCATCTAAACGTAAACGGTTTTCAGCGTCAACCTCAGCTGCTGTGCCATCTTCTTTATAAAGACGTTGGCTAAACATACGTAGAATCTGCTCCATGCAGCCTTCGTGTACGCCTTCTTCACGCATCTTCTTAAACACCATTGCAATATACAAAGGCATCACAGGAATAGCTGAGCTTGCTTGTGTCACAACACTCTTTAGCACTGCAACATTAGCAGAACCACCTGTCGCACTTAACTTAGTGTTTAATTCTTTCGCTGCACGATCTAGGTCCATTTTTGCTTGACCTAATGCGCCATGCCAGTAAATAGGCCATGTTAATTCAGTACCAATATAGCTATAAGCTACAGTCTTACAACCGTCAGCTAAGACACCAGCGTCTGCTAATGCATTAATCCATAGCTCCCAGTCTTCGCCACCCATAACGGTAACAGTGTCTGCAACTTCTTGTTCTGTTGCAGGCTCAATACTGGTTTCGATCAGTACGTTTTTATTAGTATCCACAGCCGTTGTTGTGTACGTTTCACCCATTGGTTTTAGGCATGAACGAACAACTTCACCAGTCTGCGGTAATTTACGTACAGGTGATGCCAATGAGTAAATAACCATATCAATCTGACCAAGATCTTGCTTAATCAAATCAATTGTTTTTTGTTTTGCTTCGTTAGAGAAAGCGTCACCATTTAGACTTTTTGAGTAAAGACCTTCTGCTTTAGCAAACTTGTCAAATGCTGCTGAGTTATACCAACCTGCAGTACCTGGCTTTTTCTCTGTACCTGGCTTTTCAAAGAAAACACCAATTGTCGCTGCGCCGCCACCGAATGCTGCTGCTATACGTGATGACAGACCGTAACCACTAGACGAACCTACCACTAATACACGCTTTGGTGCATTGGCAATTGGGCCTTGTGCTTTGGTGTAAGCAATTTGCTGCTTTACGTTATCTTCACAACCAACTGGGTGCGTTGTTGTACAAATAAATCCACGAGTTTTAGGTTTGATGATCATTTTCAACTTCCCTTACATAATTGTGAATAGGATAAAAGGTTAATGACAGATACGCATTAAATTTATGCCATAAATGAACAAAAATCACAGTGGTTGGAGGTGTTATACCAATTTTTGGTCAAAAAAAGTGCCACGTATTTACGTGGCACACGGGAGATTCCAGGTTTATATTTCACTGGCTAAGTAACCCTAAGCTGCCTTCCCTGGTTGCAAGCTTACTTGTTTAAAATGGTCAGCACAAAAATGATCAACTTGAATCGCTTTTTGTCTTAGCTTCTCTGCATTCTCTATCTTTTGGCGGTCATCTTCTGTGATCACTCCCGCATCCAATGCTAACTGCAATTTTTCAATCAATGAAGATTTGCGTGGGATCTCACCATTACGTGTCGCTTGCATCAATTTGCGCTCTAAAGGTTTGATCCCATCCAAAGCAATAAATGCACGTTCCATGATCGCAACCGGATCATCATCTTTAGTTCCGACGTAACACAAATGCGTTAATCGGTCTCTATGAACACTTGGAGTCATCAGTAACGCTGCAATATTAATACTTATATCATCGGTTGGAGCTGAATAATGAATCCCAATAGGAAAAGTGAGTAAACGTAATGTTCTGCCAACACCTCTGCGTGGAAAATTACTAAATACGCCTTCAAACGCAATACCACATTGGTGCAAACAATACTGTAATGAATAATGAACCATGGGTAAATCTTGCTGTTGGCGGCCATCGTCCTCAAACCGTTTTAATACTGCTGACGCTAAATATAAATGGCTTAGCACATCACCTAAGCGTGCAGATAACAATTCACGACGTTTTAACCCCCCACCTAAACTCAACATTGATACGTCAGCACACACAGCAAGTGCTTTTGACATTCGCGATAAATGACGATAATAATAACTGGTTTCAGCGTTTTCAGGGGTACGATTAAAATAGCTACCACTAACGGCATTTAGCAATGATTTAGTTATATTTCCGGCAGCAAAACCAATATGTTTTATTAATAATCCATCAAAATCTTTTGCTGCTTGCTGCTCATCAGGATTGGCAGCAGCGGCCATTTCATCCAGTATATAAGGATGACAGCGGGTCGCACCCTGACCAAAAATCATTAAATTACGGGTCAGGATATTGGCACCTTCAACAGTGATTGCAACGGGAATACCAAAATAATGATGACCCAAATAATTCATAGGTCCAAGCTGAATACCACTCCACCAGCATTCGCCAGCCTTTACCGGCATAATCCTGACCACCAATTATCCAATCTAACGGAATAAAAACATTATTCCCGCATGTTGGCCCATTCATAAATGCCATATTTAATGGATCATGACGTTCACCGATTTCAACCCCAGCATGGTTTGTTGGAATCAAGGCGCAGGTAATACCAAGATCAATTTTATCGCCAAGTAATCGCTGTGGATCTTTCATTTTAAACGCTAACCCAAGCACAGTAGCTACAGGAGCCAGCGTAATATAACGCTTATTCCAGGTTAACTTTAACCCTAGCACCTGCTGACCTTCATGTTCGCCATAACACACAATACCTTCATCTGGGATCGCGCCTGCATCTGAACCTGCATTTGGCCCTGTTAATGCAAAACATGGAATATCAACACCATCTGCTAATCGTGGTAACCAGTAATCTTTTTGCTGTTGTGTGCCATAATGGGTCAGTAACTCTCCTGGCCCTAACGAATTAGGAACCATCACACATACTGCTGCACTTAAACTTCGCGTTGCTATTTGAGCCACAATAGTAGAATTAGCATGTGCTGAAAAATCAAGCCCGCCATATTGTTTACCAATAATAAGTGCAAAGAACTTTTCACGGCGTAAGTATTGCCAAACTTCAGCGGGTAAATCTTTTTGTTGTTGGACGATTTGATAATCATTGAGCATTGATAGTAATGTTTGTAGCTTTGTATCAATAAAGTGTTGCTCTTCATCACTCAGAATTGGTTTGGGGTAATTAAGTAGCGTTTGCCACTGAGGTTCACCACTAAATAACTCGCCATCCCACCATACACTGCCAGCTTCCATAGCTTGTTTCTCTGTGTTTGAGAGTGGTGGCAGTACTTTCTTGAACAGTTTAAAAGCAGGATCACTTAAATAACGTTTACGCATGCTTGATAACGAGCTCATAATGCATATCCTTTTGTGATTCAATGATAAATAACAGTGATGAATTAGAAATGTTGTTTACAGAATCTCCTTATTAAGTGCTATTGGGGCGGTAACCCCCGCGGCAAGGTAAGGGACTAAACGATTAATTAAATCTTCGGTCTTAATTCGGCTAGAAAAGTCATTAGCCGCAATGGCAAATAGTGCTGTACTTGAAACTACCGTAAACACCGATGCTCCAAGGGTAAAATGTAGTCGCCAAAATAATGTTTCAGGATCTAAACAAGGGTACGCACGCCGAACGGCAGTCACAAATAATTGAATAACATCATCATAATATGTCGTTATAAACCACCGTAAATGTCCTTGAACATCCGTATAACCATGCCCAATTAGTGACATAAATATCGTGGTGCCATTATTTTTAAAACTATTTAATCGCAGTAATGGCTGCTTGGTACATAAAAACACATCATTCATATCAAATTCATCACGCTGATGTAGTGACAGTAATTCTTGTTTAAATGCTGGAATAAATTGATCAAGGTAGCGCCCTAATACCGCGCGAATAAGCCCTTTTTTATCTCCATAGTGATAATTGACAGAAGCAAGGTTGGCATCAGCTGCTGTAGTAATGGCGCGTAAAGAGGTTTCTTTAAAACCACGTTCAGCAAATAGCACTTCAGCAGCATCCAGTATGCGATGTTTAGTCGTTTTTGGCTGTGACATATTATTCATCCAATTTAAACGCTTGTTTAAATATTACACAACCACAGCGGGATTAACAATTGCGCTACATCACGAATTGTCATTTAAAATATCGCATCAAAATAAAGTAATTAAAATCAACAATAAAGAGTAATTTCATTCGATATCTATAATAAAATGGAACCAATGATATAAATGCGTGTCATATATATACCACTGCTTTTTTTAGAAGTTTTTACTTCACCGCCCATCAGCAAACATTTGTTGATGGGTTTCCTTTATTTACAACGTAATTAATCAATAAAGATAATAATTTCAAATAATCGCATTTTTTTTTGAACTTTCTTCGCAATAACAACTCTTACTTATGTATTCAATTTGATAAAATTTTTTTTACTCAACGGTAATCACTTTTTATTAAATGTTTAATTCACTACTGCTTTAAATCCTAATTGTATTTTTTTGGATAATCTCCTTCCCGCTGACTATTTTCAGCGGGATTTTTTTGCCTAAAATCCCTAAAAAATAAATATCTCTTTTTTTCGATTTAACTGAACTTTATTATTAATCGGCAGTCTGATATATAAGAATTGAAATTATAGGTAAGTATTTTGTTTTTCTGGCCGTCAAACAGACCTGTAATTTAAATTGCTACTACTGCTTTAACTCCTTATTGTATTTTTTATTTGCGCTGATATGTTTATTGCAGCGCTTTTTTTTGCCTGTTTTTTTACTCTTCTTACCCTAGTTCTGGCATACCTTGTAATAAATCATCATATTTCATCGTTATACCAAGATAACTAAGCGTTTGATTTGAGTTTATTTTTTTACCATTCACCCCATCATTATCTTGATTGAAATCAGGTGGTGGTAACTGAGCTTTCAGAGCCATTGCCGTATAATATTGCTCACGACTAGGATGAGAGCTTGCAGCAAGGTGCATGATTGGCATCGACACTGTCTGCTGAATAATTGCCGAGATAACTTGAATGCAATCATCTAAGTGAACCAGATTAACCGGCTGTTTAGCTGCACTCAATTGACGTCCTGATAAAAATTTTACTGGGTGCCGCGATGGACCAAACAAACCCGCTAGCCGTAATACAGTTAAATTATGCTGCCAATGTTGGCGTAACTGTTGTTCTAATTGATAATGTAATATTCCTGAGGCGGTATTTGGTCTAACTGGCGTTACTTCAACAACTTCGCCTTGTAATGGGTCGTACACTGAAGTCGTACTGATAAAAATAATTCGCTGACAACCCGCTCTCTGGGCTGCTATCGATAATGACATGATATTTTCAATATGAGCTTGTGGATTAAGATTCTTGCGCCCAGGTGGAATTGCTATTATTAATACATCCGTTGCTAGAAATTGATTAATGGCGGCATTAACTTCCCCACTAATAGGCAATGTTAATAAGCATCCTTTAATTCCCTGCGGTTTTAATGACTCAACGCCCACTAACGTTGTTTTTGACCCCCAAACCTCAATCGCTTGAGATTTTAATGATAATGCTAACGGTAATCCGAGCCATCCGCAGCCACAAATACTTACTTTCATTGATACTCCTTATTTACCCATCGTTAATTAAATTTATAATTTCCCATTACATTATAAAATTAAACCCTCTCAATTTATTTTACAGTTCGAAATAAATCCTTATTTTTAGAATAAATACTGATAGTTAGAAAAATAGAATAATAAATTCCAACATATTTGTTTTATAAGTTTCAATTCTGAAAATAAAAAGTCGATCTCGATCAAAATCTAATAAAAACGCCCTGAAAAAGACCGTCAATCACTAGGTTATGTTAAGAGTTAAGTAGTATAGTTTCAATATATGGGCAACTTGATGACAAGAATGCTACAAATGAAATTTAATAACGAAGTGCATAAATACTATGAATACCATAGAAAAAATACAAAATAACTTAGAACACTTCAGTAAATCTGAACGAAAAGTTGCGGAAGTTATTATTGCTTCACCACAAACAGCGATTCACTCAAGTATCGCCACATTAGCCAAAATGGCTGATGTCAGTGAGCCAACCGTTAACCGTTTTTGTCGTCGCCTTGATACTAAAGGGTTTCCTGACTTTAAATTACATTTAGCCCAAAGTTTGGCTAATGGAACCCCTTATGTAAATCGTAACGTTGAAGAAAATGACGGCCCTGATGCTTACACAGCAAAAATATTTGAATCCACCATGGCTTGCTTAGATGTTGCTAAAAATAGCCTTGATCCGATGCAAATTAACCGCGCCGTTGATTTACTTACTCAAGCAAAAAAGATCTCTTTCTTTGGACTAGGCGCTTCAGCATCTGTTGCCCATGATGCACAAAATAAATTCTTCCGTTTTAATATCCCTATTGTTTGTTTTGACGATATTGTGATGCAACGTATGAGTGTGATCAATTGTTCCGATGGCGATGTTGTTGTCGTCATTTCACATACAGGACGCACTAAAAGTTTGGTTGAGATTGCCCAAATGGCACGAGAGAATGGTGCGACAGTGATTGGTATTACCGCTAAACACTCACCACTAGAGCGAGAATGCTCGTTGTCAATTTGTCTTGATGTGCCCGAAGACACTGATATTTATATGCCAATGGCAAGCCGTGTCGTACAAATGACCGTGATTGATGTATTGGCTACAGGGTTTACCTTACGCCGAGGATCCAGTTTTCGTGATAATTTAAAACGCGTAAAAGATTCACTCAAAGACTCACGATTTTCTAAAGAACGTTATTCTTTATAACGACTGACATTAAGCGAAGTTCCGGCTTCGCTGTCATAGCAAATGATGTACTCATATTTATCTTCTTTGTTATTTATCACACTTACTGAATAGTCATCACTCTGAGGTTTTATTAAACCAATATCAAATATTATGTATTGATTGATATCGATTAATGAACCTACTGACCTTTCTATGGAGCTAGTAATGTCTGAACAACTAAGACGTACCAAAATTGTTACCACCCTTGGCCCAGCAACAGATCGCGACAATAATCTAGAAAAAATAATTGCGGCTGGCGCTAACGTTGTGCGCATGAATTTTTCACATGGTAGCGCTGAAGATCATATTATTAGAACACAACAAGTTCGCGAAATAGCGACACGTTTAGGTAAACATGTCGCTATTTTAGGTGACCTTCAAGGACCTAAAATTCGCGTATCTACCTTCAAAGACGGTAAAATACAACTCAACATTGGTGATAAATTCACTCTTGATAGTGATTTACCTAAAGGTGAAGGTCATCAAGATGCGGTTGGACTTGATTATAAAGAATTACCTAATGATGTTATTAACGGTGATGTGTTGTTACTTGATGATGGCCGTGTACAACTGCAAGTGACCGAAGTCGCTGGTAACAAAGTGCATACCGTTGTTACCGTTGCTGGCCCTTTATCAAATAATAAAGGCATTAATAAAAAAGGTGGAGGACTATCCGCCGCCGCATTAACCGACAAAGATAAAGCTGACATTATTACTGCTGCTGCCATGGGAGTTGATTATCTTGCCGTCTCTTTTCCTCGCAATGGTGAAGACATGCACTATGCACGTCGACTGGCAATGGAAGCCGGACTTACTGCAAAATTAGTCGCTAAAGTAGAACGCGCAGAAACAGTGGCAACAACGGAAGCCATGGACGATATCATTCTTGCTTCCGACGTGGTGATGGTTGCTCGTGGTGACCTAGGGGTTGAAATTGGTGATCCTGAATTAGTTGGAGTGCAGAAAAAACTGATTCGTCGCGCACGTAGCTTAGATCGAACAGTGATCACTGCTACTCAAATGATGGAATCAATGATCACTAGCCCAATGCCAACACGTGCTGAAGTGATGGATGTGGCTAATGCAGTTTTAGATGGCACTGATGCGGTAATGTTATCCGCTGAAACCGCTGCTGGTGATTTCCCCGTTGAAACCGTTACTATCATGGCCAGTGTTTGTCGGGGTGCGGAAAAAGAGCCAAGTATCAATGTCTCTAACCATCGCTTAGATCGTAAATTTTCAACTCCTGAAGAAACCATTGCCATGGCAACCATGTATGCTGCTAACCATATGGTCGGGGTTAAAGCGATAGTGGTAATGACAGAATCAGGCCGTACACCTCGTCTGATGTCGCGTATTTCATCAGGCTTGCCTATTTTTGCACTTTCACGTAATAAAACCACGCTTAATCGTGCAGCTTTATTCCGTGGTGTCACACCGGTGTTTTTTGACCGTGATAGCGATGCGGGATTAGATGCTGCAAAACATGCTCTTGCTGTCCTAAAGGATGCAGGTTATGTACAGACTGGAGATCTCACCATTATTACTCAAGGTGATAAAATGGATACTATTGGCTCAACCAACAATATGCGTATCTTAACCGTTGATTAGAAAATTATAATGGTACTAAGAGTGAGCTAACATAACAGCTGAGAGTGCTTATATAACAAAAGTTAACTCTCAGCTTTTTTATACCTAAAAATCTATTTAACTTATTGGTAATGACCAGTTGGGATTAATCAATGACGTTAACACGTGATCTTGCCATTGACCATTAATCAATAAATAGTCTTTCGCCAAACCTTCTTTCTCAAACCCTACAGCTGTTAATACACGA
This sequence comes from Photobacterium aquimaris, assembly GCF_002954455.1. Taxonomy (GTDB): domain Bacteria; phylum Pseudomonadota; class Gammaproteobacteria; order Enterobacterales; family Vibrionaceae; genus Photobacterium; species Photobacterium aquimaris. Next base: position 816,606 of record NZ_MSCC01000001.1, on the reverse strand, counting down.
CCACTCTTATTATTATGAGGCATATAGGCCGCTATAATACGGTGAAAATGTTTATCAACAAACATCCATTCACATACCGCCGTTAACGCACGACGCATCACTGCTTGTCCTTGATATTCTTGATCTAAAGAATAGCCAACATGACAGGCATAAAATGGTGACTTAACTAAGTTACTAAAGTTTATTACTCCAATAATATCGCCAGTTGTGCGGTGCTCTATAGCAAAATAGAAAGCCATTTCATGGCGATGTAGCGTCGCAATTTGTTGCAGTCGTTGTTGCCACCCAACTAAACTAAAGAAAGCCTCATGTCGTAATGGCTCCCAAGGGGCTAGAAAATGACGATTACGCTGATAATATGCACTAATTTGTTCTGCATCTCGCGCTTCAATCAAGCGAACTTTTATATCATCAAGTACAATAGTTGATGAGCGATGTATAATTGAATGAAACAAATATTACCTCAGCATGACAATGTTAATTGATATAACGCACATTTTGTGAGTTTACATGATAATGAAAGCAAGCCACATTCAGTATTCGATATATTAGCATGCCGTTGTCTGTTACTATTTATCGGTCAATGTTATTAATTATTACGCCTTTAGTGAGTTATTGATGTATTACGATTGTATTGAAACAGAACTGGGAAACATTATGTTGTTGGCCGATCATCAAGGTCTGCGACAGTTATCTATTACCAGTCCCAGCTATAGTCCGAATGAAATATGGCAACATAACCCAGAATTTATGGCCCCTTTCATTAAGCAACTCAAAGAATACCTCACCGGCTCTCGGCAAAAGTTTACCTTTCCTCTCGCTCCCCAAGGCACTATCTTTCAACAGCAAATTTGGCATGCCATTGCCGATGTTCCTTATGGTGAAACTGTCACTTATGAACAAATAGCAGAAAACATTGGTAATACTAAAGCCACTCAAGCCATTGGGATGGCAAAGAATGTTAACCCTATTCCCATTATTATTCCTTGTCATCGCGTTTTGAATAGTCATAACTCATTATGTGGTTATCGCTATGGCGAAGACATTGTTGCATTACTATTAGCTTTAGAGTCTGGTGATACTATCTTGCTTGAAGCTCACCAGAATATCTAATTCACATCAATAAGCTTGATCGCTTATGATTAAAACAAAGAGATAGTACTTATCACTATCTCTTTTATTTTTAACTCTTAATTTCGCTTACTAAGGCCATACTCGCGCAATTTATTTGCCACCGCAGTATGAGAAACCCCTAATCGTTTCGCCAATTTACGCGTTGATGGATAGCTCTGATACAAATTAGATAATATGCCTGACTCATAACGTTTCATAATCTCATCCAATGATCCTGTTAATGTCTCTTCACTAATAACAGTACTCGACTCATTTTCAGGTAACTGCACATCAGCACATGTCATTTCAGCACCTTCAACTTGCGTCATCGCACGAAACAATACATTGCGTAATTGGCGAATATTTCCTGGCCAAGCATATTGCTTTAACGCTAAAGCTAATTCTTCAGATAACATTGGTTTTGGTTGATGCAATTCTTGTGCAAATTGCGCCAAGAATAACTCTGCTAATGGCACAATATCAGCAGCACGTTCACGTAATGGCGGCACAACTAACGCAAGTACATTGAGTCGATAATAAAGATCTTCTCTAAACTCGCCCTCAGCAACCAACTCTGGTAATTTTTTCTGAGTAGAACAAATAACACGTACTGAGACTTTTATTTCAGCTTCTTCACCAACACGACGGAAAGTGCCGTCCTGAAGAAAACGTAATAATTTAATTTGTAAGTGTTTTGACATTTCGCCAATTTCATACAAAAAAACTGTACCACCAGTTGCCTGTTCAAAAATACCTTTTTTAGCTGGTTCATTGGCACTCTCTACACAACCAAAAAGCTCGGTTTCTGCAGCATTATCTGGCATAGAAATACAGTTAACCACAAGAAAAGGTTTATCTCGATGTATCGAGCGCTGATGGCAAGCACGCGCTAACATTTCTTTACCCGTTCCCGTTTCACCTTGTATAAGCAACGGTGCATCTAATAACGCTAATTTCTTGGCTTGGGCTAATAAATGCTTAAATCGTGATGAATGACCAATCAAATGTTCAAAGCCACTATCACCATTTATAGTACGCATAACAATCGGCATTTTAGCCTCAGACAGTGATTTCAATAAAATTAGCGCACTTGCAAGTACAGGCTCTGGTGCTTCATCACTAACATAGACCGGCATGATATCCATTTGATAATCTAGCCCAGCCATAACCACTATCTCACTGTGTTTTTGAGCCTGATTTTTATCAAGCCAACGGCTAAAATTAAATCCGAGCAAAGTCTGAATATTTTCACTGAATAAATCTTCACTGCGATGACCCATTAATTGCTCTGCTGCTTGGTTAGCAAAATCAACTTTGCCATTTAAATTAATGGTAAAGAAAGGATCGGGTAAGGTCTGCAATAGCGCAGATAATTCAGTATGCTCGCGCTCGCTGGGCATAAATTGAATTTTACGCACATCTGTCACGCCATCTAACTGACGGATTTGTGACATTAGTTGGCTAAACTGTTCAAATTCTACTTCAGGACAATTTAAATAAATAATACCAATTCGATCAATTTCAATACCACGTAGATCAATCTCTTGGCTGGTTAAAATATCTAATAATTCGCGGGTCATCCCGACTCTATCTTCGCAAAAGACCTGTAATCTCATTGTTTACACCTTCTTGTTATTCATCTTATGTGCATTTGATTAATTACAGATATCTATTCGAACAACATCTATTAATACTAATAATAATCATAGTGTTAAGCTTTATTTTTGAGAGGCTCAATCCACATAACGAAAACCATATATAAATAAACACTGTCAACTATTCCTGACAGTCATATCAGTGTGCGACTAACCCTTTAATGAGTCAAGCCACGAGATCGCATCTGCGCAGATTAAATACAAAAATTACGCTGTTAAATAAAAAAGAGAACGTTAGTTCTCTTTTTTGTCGCATTTATGCTGCTATTAGCTTTTATTTTTATTGCCTAATTGACTTAATAAATCACGACGAATTTCACTTAATTTTGGCTGTTCACCTTCCATCCATGGCAGTGGACGCATAAGGTTTATCGCTTTAAGGCCTAAGCGTCCTGTCATTAACCCAACGCCAACACCTTGTGCCACACGGGTCGACATTCTTCCGGCAAGATCCATCGAAAGCATATCCATGCCTAAATCAGCAACCACTTCAGACGCACCAGCAAATGCCATATTAGCAAGTACTAATTTTACTAATTTAATTCGCGACCAATAACTAAGCTCGATGCCATACACTACAGAGATTTGCTCGATCAAACGAAAATTACGCCACGCCACCAGCAGCATGTCAGCAACAGCTAATGGACTCAAAGCAACCATTAATGCCGCTTCACTAGAATATTTCGCAACTAACTTTCGTGCTAACTTATCTTGTTGGCTCACTACCATTTGATCATAAAGTGCTAATACTTCTCGATCATTATGAGTGGCAGCCAAAGCATGTAACCAGCGATCATAGCCATGATTATCAGTTGGAATTTGGCTTAGTTTTGCTAATTTCACACAAAATGCTTTACCCGATCCAATCCCATCCGCGGCCAATAATTGCAGGGCTTGGTCTCGTTCATTTTGACGCTGTTTTAAGCGACGTAAATTAATCAACTCACGCCCAAGCGCACCAATGCCTGCCACCGCAATACCGGCAACAATCGCACTCCAGCCTAATGATAACCAATTACCGGTTTGATAAGCCGTTGTTACATGATCAACCGTCTGCCACCCAACCATAGCGGCACCTGCCACTAACCCCCCTTTAAACCAACGATAACGACGTTTAGGTTTAGCAGCTAAAATATGATCTAGCGCTTGCTCAGTCTCAACTTCTGCGACTTCAACAGTGTCAGGCAAAAACGCACTCTGCTGTTCAAAATTCATTTTTGCAGTCAGATCCGGCTGCTGCTGACTTAATGGCTGATCTATTTCATCAAACACCATTTTTGCTTTTAATGGTTCTGTCATTGCAATTTATCTCCCAATAGATATTCCAACGCTTTATCCATTCGAATATGCGGTAAAGGCTCGTCACTTTGCTGTGGTAATGGCCGTAAATTAATAAAATCAAATCCATTTTCATTCCAAAAGTCTTGATTCGGTAATCGTTTAGGTACCTCTCCTGGAAAAAATGTCTGCGCATTGCCCACTATATCAGTACCGCGTAAAGCTGGAACCTGTTGACCTTGGTGACTGACAAACCCCGGCTCACTCGCCTGAATAGAAGCCAAACTGACACAATCCATAGCAATGCCTTCAAACGATGCCGTCTGCCACGCTTCATTCACTAGTTGTTGTAATAACCCCACCAAGTTTGAATGTTGTTCTGGCGTAATATGGTCAGCTTTTGTTGCTGCAAACAACACCTTATCAATGCGTGGCGAAAATAGGCGCCGTAACATAGAACTGCGACCATATTTAAAACTTTGCATCAATTGATCTAACGCTTGGCGCATATCATTAAATGATTCATAACCAGCATTTAACGGTTGCAAACAATCGACTAATACAATTTGACGATCAAACTTAGAAAAGTGATCATCATAAAAAGCCTTTACAACATGCTGCTGGTAATACTTATAGCGTTGTTTAAGCATGCCAAAGTTACTGTCATCTGTCGCTGTGGCTAATTGTTGCTCGGTATATTTATTGGTCCATACCATCGGGAAAAACTGTAATACTGGTGCACCCGCTAATTCTCCCGGCAACACAAATCGCCCTGGTTGCACCCAATGTAAACCACCTTCAGCTTTACATTGATGTAAATAATCCGTAAAAGTGACGGCAATCGCTTCAATCAAGGTTTCATCAGCGGGAGCAAAAGGATCAAATTGCTCCCCCATAGCTAACCATGATTGTGCTAATGCTAACCGTTGACCTTTTAATGCTTGTGCTTGTTGCTTTGACCAGCTAATAAAATCAAGATCAAGCAAAGGCAAATCTAATAGCCACTCACCTGGGTAATCAATAATATCGAGATACAAAGTAGCAGTATCTTGAAATAATTTAAGAGGCCCTTTTTGTGGCTTAAAGCGCAACGCCAATCGAGTTTGGCTAACATCACTGGTTGGCTGAGGCCATGTTGGTGGCGATGATAACAATGCATTCATGCCGTCATCATAACCAAACTTAGGCACATGCATATCCAGCTGAGGTACTCTTTTAGAGCCTAATAAATACCCTTCCCGTACCGCTGAAAACATTGGTAAACGAGGATTAGTACTTACATGTAACAATTGATTGATCAGTGACGTAATAAAGGCCGTTTTTCCTGCGCGAGATAAACCTGTTACCGCAAGACGCACGTGGCGATCAAGGCTACGGTTAACCCATTTATTCACTTCATTACTCATTCGATTCATTACGCTTCCCTATTCATCTATACGGTCTTATAACTAACCATAAAAAAGCAGGCCTGAATACATCAGTACCTGCTTCATATTGATATTATTTATAGACTTTATCTAGATAAATAACATCAAGCACTGTAGATTTGTACGTTAAAGTTTATTAAATTCACGATCAACTTTAAAGGCAGATGAGGTCACATAAGCTTCCATTTTTTGAATTTTGACTTCACTGCGTGCAAGTTCCGTTTCAACATTATCCAAAATCTGCTGTGCTGATTGTCCTGTTTGCCATGGTTTTTGCTTTACATTATGTTCAGTGTACTGATGCTGTTGCTCTTTTCGCTGTGGTGGCATTTTATCTAAAATTAGCCAAGCAGCAATATAAGCCACTGTAGCAAAAAAACCGACGCCTAATAAAAAAGCAGTCACTGCAAAAATGCGCATTAACCAGATTTCAACACCAAAATATTCGGCTAAACCTGCACAAACACCACCTAACTTACCGTTTTTAGGATCGCGATATAATGTTTTACGCATTATTTCTGTCTCCATTGTGGCGCTTCAGCATCTAAAATTCGCTCCAGCGTAACAATCCGCTCTTGCATCACCTCTGCGCGTGCCACTAAGGTTTCTAACTTTTTATGATCCTCACCAGACAATCCCTCACCTGATTTACGCTTACTGCGGTAATGAAGAATTAACCACAATGGTGCGACAACAACCATAAACACCACTAATGGAACACTAATAAAACCCATCGACATTTGTTGTTCTCCTTTCACGCAGGGGTAATAGCACTATTATTATTTTTATGTAATTTAAAGGACAATTATCCCACGATTATTGTTGTTTATCGTTCATGTTTGCTTTTAAACGCTCAAGCTCTTTTTCAATATCATCTTGTGCTTGGAGATCTGCGAACTCTGACTCTAAGCTTTTTCCTCGACCAAAACTATAACTATCCGCTTCAGCTTCCATTTCATCAATGCGGCGCTCATATTGTTCAAACTTCGACATCGCTTCATCCACTTTACTGGTATCAAGTTGACGACGAACATCGCGACGTGTTCCTGCTGCCTTATGACGTGTTACTAATGCTTGTTGACGAGCACGTGTTTCTTGCAATTTACGCTCAAGTTCAGCCACTTCTAACGATAGTTTCTCAATCGTTTCATCAACTAATTTATATTCTTCATTTAACGTTAACGCCACATCAACCAATTTTTGTTTTTCAATCAATGCTGCACGTGCAAGATCTTCACGGCCTTTTTGAATCGCTAAACTGGCTTTTTGTTGCCAATCTGTAGACTGAGTTTCAATCGCAGTAATGCGACGACGTAATTCTTTTTTATCCGCGAGTGCTCGTGCCGATGAAGTACGCACTTCAACCAATGTATCTTCCATTTCTTGAATAATCAGACGGATCAGTTTTTGTGGATCTTCTGCCTTGTCTAATAATGAATTGACGTTAGCATTTACGATATCTGCAAAACGAGAAAAAATACCCATAATAAAGCTCCTTGGTCAACCGTCTTGAATCATGTCAGTGAACGGTTTAATCATTAGACTAACGTTATGTTGTCATGTGAGGTGTCATTGTTCTATAGACATATCAACTTGCGTGCCAACTTTTAAGTAATTGTTTTATATGAACTAAATAAATAGCATTGGATATTAGAAAATAATGATATAGTGAATATAACCAAAAATTAGTGGAATTTACTAATGAAAAAGACCGAAAATTTAATCGGTGAGTCAGATGCTTTTTTAGCTGTGCTTGATCATGCCTCACAACTTGCCACACTTAATCGTCCAGTGCTTATTTTAGGTGAACGCGGTACAGGTAAAGAACTGATTGCACAACGCATTCATTATTTATCTGCACGATGGGATCAACCACTCATCAGCTTAAATTGTGCCGCACTAGCTGACGGTGTTATTGATTCTGAACTGTTTGGTCATGAAGCTGGCGCATTTACTGGCGCAAAAGGCCGCCATCAAGGACGCTTTGAACGTGCTGAAAATGGCACACTCTTTTTAGATGAATTGGCAACAGCACCGATGGGGGTTCAAGAAAAATTATTACGTGTGATTGAATATGGTGAATATGAACGTGTAGGCGGTAATAAAAGCTGCCAAGCCAATGTACGATTGATCTGTGCCACTAATCAAAATTTACCGCAACTGGCTGCTGAAGGAAAATTTAGAGCCGACTTATTAGATCGACTGGCCTTTGAAGTGATCCACTTGCCCCCATTAAGAGCACGGATTGATGATATTTTGCCACTGGCTGAACACTACGCTGTACGCATGTGCCGTGAAATGAATTTCAGCTACTTTGCCGGTTTTAGTTACCAAGCTCAGCAACAATTATTAAAGTACTCATGGCCTGGTAATATTCGTGAATTAAAGAATGTGGTTGAGCGCTCAGTCTTTCGTCATGCTCAACAAGATGAGGTTATTGATACTATTGTGATAGATCCCTTCACGACCTCATGGGATAACGTTCCTCCCCTGCTTCCCTCTCAATCTACTCCGATTAAGTCATCTCAAAATCAGGAGGCTAATACACTGACATTTCCGATTGATCTACGCCAGCAACTGCAACAACAAGAAATCATTTGGATTGAACAAGCGCTCACACTAGCAAAGTTTAACCAAACTAAAACGGCTGAATTATTACAGCTTAGCTATCATCAACTAAGGGGCTTAATACGTAAATATAACATCAATATTAATGGTGATTAATCGACCAAAATAAGACGAAAAATCAACATAATTGATGCTTTTTGGCTAATTTAATTCAAAACAGGCTGGATAACTTGGTGAGCGAGATGGAAAATGTTAAATTTAAAAACTTAATTTCAAATAACGCCTATTAAATATGAGCGCTTACTATCGTCTTTTTATTGCTAGTTTGGTTTTATTAACCCTCAGTGGTTGTAAACAACCTGCAAAAGATTCTGTGACTCAACGTCGCGGTTTTGTCTATTGCGGCCAAGATACACCGACAACACTTAACCCCCAATTAACAGACGGTGGACTAACAGCAGAAACCCTTTCGGCACAAATTTTTGACCGTCTGCTATTACTCGATCCTGTTAGCCATAAACCGTTACCTGATCTCGCCAAAAGCTGGACAGTCAGTGATGATGGCTTAGTGTATACCTTCACACTACGTCAAGGTATAAAGTTTCAAACAACTGCATGGTTTACGCCAACACGCACCATGAATGCTGATGATGTTGTGTTTAGCTTTGAGCGCGTCATTAACCCTGATAATCCTTTTCACCATATTTCAGGTGGCCGTTATCCGTGGTTTGAAAGCCTCGGCTTTGCCAATGATATCGAAAGTATTAAAGCACTGAACCCACATACCGTACAATTTAGCTTACGCCGCCCAGATAACTCTTTCTTATCCAATTTAGCGACCAGCTATGCAGTGGTATATTCAGCTGAATATGGCAAACAACTATTAAAATCAGGTCAAATTGGTCAATTAGATAGCCGCCCTATTGGGACTGGACCGTTTTATGTTGATCAGTTTATTCCAAATGATCTAATTCGATTAAAACACCATCGTGGCTATTGGCAAGGTGCTGCGCCGATGGAACAAGTGGTGTTTGATATCTCTTCCCGTGGTATGGGCAATCTGACCAAATTATTAAGTGCTGAATGTGATGTGTTAGCCTCGCCTGTTGCGAGTCAGTTACCTGTTATCACTGACAATAATAACTATGAATTATTGGCTCAAAGTGGCATGAATGTGTCTTTTTTAGCGTTAAATACCAGCTTAGCGCCTTTAAATAATCTTAAAGTACGCCAAGCTATTAGTTACGCCATTAATAGAAATACATTATTAAATTCAGTTTATTACGGTACGGCAACTAAAGCTAAAAGCTTATTACCACCGACATCATGGGCTTATAATAATGACAGTAAGGCCATCAATTATAATCCTAAAAAAGCCAAAGCATTACTCAAGCAGGCAGGTTATAACCCCGATCAAGTATTAACCATGTGGGTACCGTTAGAATCCCGACCTTATAACCCTAGCCCTCAAAAAACAGCCGAACTGATTCAAGCCAACCTCAAGGCAATAGGGGTTAATGTTGTTATTTATCATCAAGATAACATTGGTCGCCTAGGGGTAAACAACATGAATAAATACGACATGATGTTAGCGGGTTGGATTGCAGATAATGGTGATCCTGATAACTTCTTACGACCATTATTATCATGTAATGCTAAACATGCTGGGCTCAATGTTGCTAACTGGTGTGATGTTCAATTTGATAATCTACTTGAACTGGCATTACGTACCAATAAAACCCAACAACGGGTTAATTACTACCAACATGCGCAAGATATTATTGATCAGCAGGTGCCAATCATTCCTCTTGCTCATGGTGTATATTTTCAAGCACACAATAAAACACTCGGTGGACTACAAATGAGCCCTTTTGGCTCGCGTTCATTTTCTAGTGTCTATCGGACTGAGTAAAGTATGTTTATCTACACTATACGTCGCTTAAATTTGTTTGTTATTACACTGCTCATTCTAACAATTGTGAGTTTTAGCATTTTAAGGCTTGATACCCAATTACAATGGGCTTACGAACCTTTTTGGCAAGGTTGGCTTATTTACCTCCAAAACTTACTCACTGGAAACTTAGGTATTAGTGCAACCGGAATACCGATGAGTACCGAAATACTTAAAGTTTTTCCAGCGACATTGGAACTGTGCTTTTTCGCTTTTATTCTGTCTTTAGTGATTGGTATTCCTTTAGGGACGATTGCTGGTGTTCGTCGTGGACATCCTATCGATACGGCAATAAGTTCGATTACATTGCTTGGCTACTCTATTCCTTTGTTTTGGCTAGCAATGTTACTGATCTTATTATTTTCGCTTAACTTAGGTTGGCTACCCGTTTCTGGGCGCTATAGCTTATTGTATCAATTTAACCACGTTACAGGTTTTGCACTGATTGATATTTTATTGTCAGATAAGCCTTATCGTATGGAAGCTTTCTTTGATGCAGTTAAGCATCTTGTGCTACCGACGATCGTATTAGCGATGGCACCTACTACTGAAGTTATCCGTTTAACACGAGCATCAATTGCTGACGTTATGACCAAAAACTATATTAAAGTCGCACAGACAAAAGGCCTTTCAACCTTTGAAATTGTCCGCCGTCACGGTATGAAAAATGCGATTCCACCGATCATTCCTAAGCTTGGAATGCAGTTTGCGGCAATGATGACATTTGCCATGTTGACCGAATCTATTTTCAACTGGCCGGGTATTGGTCGCTGGCTACTCAACGCAATTGCAGCTCAAAACTATGTCGCCATTCAAGCGGGTGTCATCACTGTCGGCGGCTTTATTTTATTAGCCAATATTTTGTCTGATGTTGTTGGTGCAATTGTTAATCCACTGGTAAGGAAGGAATGGTATGCCATCAAATAGCGTTTACCAAGAAGCCACCATTCCGACGCAATGGGAACGGTCATGGCAAAATTTCCGCGCAAATTCATTAGCCATGTTTGGTTTATGGAGCTTATTAGCACTATTGTTAATTGCTATAAATGCGCGTTGGTTAGCCCCTTATTCAGCGATTGAACAAGTTGGCGAACTTCTCATGCCGCCATCATGGGATAACTCTGGCCATGTATCATTCTTTTTTGGCACTGACGATCTTGGCCGTGATATTTTATCGCGACTGTTAATCGGTAGTCAGTTAACCTTTGGCTATGCTCTATTAGTTGCCCTAGCATCAAGTGCTATCGGACTATTAATTGGTATTTTGGCCGGCATGAGTAGCGGCCTAAAATCGAGCTTCCTTAACCATATTTTAGACACGGTGTTATCTATTCCCTCATTACTACTAGCAATAATTGTTGTTGCATATATGGGACCAGGAGAAACACATATTTTACTCGCTATTTGGCTGGCATTAATTCCACGTTTTATTCGTGCTATATACACAGCTGTTCATGAAGAAGTCGCTAAAGACTATATTATTGCAGCACGTCTTGATGGCGCTAATAACTTTTATCTGCTCTATAACTCGATATTGCCTAATATTCTAACCACAATTACCACTGAAATGACGCGCGTGATCTCTGTGGCAATTATGGATATTGCAGCACTCGGTTTTCTGGGTTTAGGCGCACAAGCACCCTTACCAGAATGGGGGGCAATGCTCGGTGATTCAATTGATCTTATTTATCTCGCGCCATGGACAGTCACCTTGCCCGGGCTCGCGATTATGTTTAGTGTGTTAGTTATCAACCTTGTTGGTGATGGTATGCGCCAAGCTCTTAATGCGGGAATTGATTAACATGCCATTACTTGATATACGTAATTTAACTATTGAAATCGATACCCCTCAGGGCATGGTAAAAGCTGTCGATCGTATGAGTCTCACTATAAATGAAAGTGAGATTCGAGGGCTAGTGGGTGAATCAGGCTCTGGTAAGAGTTTGGTTGCTAAAGCTATTGCTGGCGTGTGTAAAGATAACTGGCGCGTTAACGCTGACCGAATGCGTTTAGGGGATGTTGATTTATTAGCATTATCACCACGTCAACGTCGTAAAATTGTTAGCCGTGAAATAGCAATGATTTTCCAAGAGGCATCAACCTGCCTTGATCCCTCTGAGCGCATTGGTGAGCAATTAGAAGAAGCAATTCCATCATCATCATTTAATGGCCATATTTTGCAGCGTTTTCATTGGCGTCAAAAACAGGCGATTGCCTTGCTCCATAAGGTCGGCATTAAAGAGCATAAACGCGTCATGCGCAGTTATCCTTACGAATTAACCGATGGTGAGTGTCAAAAAGTAATGATTGCGATGGCAATAGCTAACCGCCCTCGATTATTGATTGCTGATGAACCAACCAATGATCTTGATCCTATTACTCAGGCACAGATTTTTCGACTACTCAGTCGCATGAACCAATTGGGTAACACCACTATCTTATTGGTTAGCCACGATTTAAACACCGTGACTCAATGGGCAGATAGGATCACCGTAATGTATTGCGGTCAATCGGTAGAGTCAGGCACCTCAAAGCAACTGCTTGAGCTACCTCATCACCCTTATACGGCAGCATTAATGCGTGCGATGCCTGATTTTTCGATGGATGTCAGTCATAAATGTAAGCTAGAAACACTACCGGGGTCAATTCCACCGCTGCAACATTTACCTATTGGTTGTCGTTTAGGACCACGTTGTCCTTACGCACAACGAAAATGTGTTGAAGTACCTCAGCGCCAAAAAATAAAAGATCATAAATTTAGCTGTCATTTCCCGCTAAATATGAAGGATGACAACAAATGAGTTCATTACTTGAAGTTGAAAACCTAAAAAAAGATTATCATTATCGCTCAGGATTATTTCGTCGTCGTACGATTGAAGCAGTAAAACCCGTCTCTTTTCACCTTGAAGCCGGTGAAACAATTGCGCTTCTAGGCGAAAATGGTTCTGGAAAATCAACTTTAGCAAAAATGTTAGCTGGCGTGATCACACCGACAGAAGGCATTGTGCGAGTCAATGGTGAGCAACTACATCACCATGATTATCAAACGCGCTGTAAACTAATCCGAATGATTTTCCAAGACCCAAATACCGCTTTAAATCCACGGATTCAAATTGGTCGTATTCTAGAAGGCCCGTTAAAACGTAACACCAATATGACGCCGCAAGCCCGCGAAAAACGCATCATGGATACACTTAAACGCGTAGGTTTATTACCTGAACATGCTTATTTTTACCCACAAATGCTGGCAACAGGCCAAAAGCAACGTGTCTCTTTAGCTCGAGCACTGATTCTTCAGCCATGTATTATCGTTGCAGATGAAGCGTTAAACGGACTTGATATGTCGATGCGCTCTCAGATGATAAACCTATTATTAGAGCTGCAAGAAGAAATGGGATTATCTTATATCTATGTGTCACAACACATGGGAGTAATAAAGCATTTCAGTGACAAAGTAATGGTGATGCAAGACGGTGAAGTAGTAGAAAAAGGACGGACGGCAAATGTGTTTGAAAATCCAAAGCACTCATTAACTCAAAAACTGCTTGATAGTCACTTCAGTTCACCAACACGAGAAAAAAGTGGTCGAATACTCAATAGCACGCCGAAAATTAGCTATTAATAATAAAATAAACGCCAGCATTATTACTTATTAGTGTAAAAATGCTGGCGTTATCGTTTGCTTAATCGTTAAAAATTAAGCCAGTGTTTTATTAATTGCCGCCAATACTGCAGCAGGATCACTTGCTTGAGTAATTGGACGACCGATAACTAAATAATCAGATCCCGCAGCCATCGCTTCTACAGGTGTCATTACACGACGCTGATCACCCGCTGCACTGCCGACAGGGCGAATACCAGGTGTTACCAATTTAAATTGTTGTCCAAGCTGTGCTTTTAACAAACTTGCTTCTTGTGCTGAGCACACTACACCATCAAGGCCACTATTTTTAGTCAATGTTGCTAAATTCAATACTTGTTGCTGAGGCTGGCATGAAATACCAATACCCGCTAAATCATTAGCTTCCATACTGGTTAATACTGTTACACCAATTAATAGTGGACGATCTTTACCATAAGGTTCTAAAATTTCACGCGATGCAGTCATCATACGCTCACCACCACTGGCATGTACATTTACCATCCATACACCTAGCTCTGCAGCTGCTTTCACCGCTTTTGAACACGTGTTAGGAATATCATGAAATTTTAAATCCAAAAATACAGAATGACCACGATCATGCAACTGACGTACAAAATCTGGGCCAAAAAAAGTGAACATCTCTTTACCGACTTTTAAACGGCAACTTCCCGGCTCAATACGATCGACAAAAGCGAGTGCCTCATTATGATTATCATAATCAAGGGCAACGATTACTTTAGGGTCTGTTACTTTAGCGTCTAGCATTGAGGCTCCTATTATGTCTAAATACATCTACAGTACGGTTATCCCAACCGCCGGCAGGATTCTACATTAATTGATTCAATTTGGTAGCTACAACTACAAAAAAACCAGTACATTACTGCACTGGTTTTAGAAAAATATTCGATGGTACTTATTCACCATCAAGTCCTCGAATCGGTTTTATTTGTCCCCAGCTCTTACACGATGGACACTGCCAATATAAAGCATGTGTAGCAAAACCACATTGACGACAACGATAGCGTGGTTTTACTTTAAGTTGTTCACCCACTAAATGACGTAAGCTGGTTAAACTTTCTTTAGCACGGCCTTCTTCTGCTTCATCGAGATGATATTCCATCAACTGATAAAAGCCTTTCATAGTTGGGTTCTTTTGCAGCTGGCGGGTCATAAATGATTGCGCTGTCACTGCACCTTCATTTTTAGCTATTTCATCAGCAAGCATTAACTCAGCACTTGCCCCTGCTTTGTGGTCAACACAGTGTTGCAAAAATTTTAGCCATGCATTTTGATTATTCATTGCGTCATAGCATTCAAATAATAATGGCAAAGCCTCACCAACAAATTCAATATCTTGATCTGAGATCCGCTCTAAAATTTTAGCTGCTTGTTTATATTCTTGTTGTTTAACTTGAATTTTTGCCATCGCAATCGAAGCGCGAACACAATGCTTATCAACTGACAGCGCTTTTTTTAATAACTGAATCGCTTTATCTTGATTTTGTGCGCTCAACTCCAGCATAGAGAGTTCGCACCAGTAATGAGCAATATCATGCTTGAGTTTTGTTTTACCTAATTTCACCAATTGGGTGGCCATTTCAATGGCTTTTTCCCACTCACGTGTTTGTTGGTAAATCGCTAATAACTGTTGCAATGCTGATTTTCGATAATCAGGCTCATCTAACAACTGTTCAAAAATACGCTCAGCACGATCAAAAAAACCGGCTGCCATATAATCTTTTGCTAATTGCTGTAATGATAAATTGCGTTGTTCAATAGATAAGTTAGGTCTTGCTATCAAATTTTGGTGAATACGAATGGCGCGATCAACCTCTCCTCTGCTGCGGAATAAATTACCGAGAGCAAGATGAGTATCAATAGTTTCACTGTCAACCTGAAGCAACTCAATGAACAGGTCTACTGCTTTATCAGACTCATCTGATAACAGCATATTAAGACCTGTTACATATTGGCGAGATAAGTGGTCAGACTTTTCTTGCTTTTGGTTACTTGCGCTCCTGTTACCCATATACCAACCATAAGCAGCAGCAATAGGTAAAAGTAGGAACAACAATTCAAGCATTAATTTTTATTCCTTAATAGGCTTAGCACGAAGCTGATCAAGTTCTTGTTGTTGCTTGGTTACTTTCTTCATTAAGCGATTTTTAGCAAAACGAGCTTTAAGGTATAAAGTACCACAAATTATCCAGCCAATAACAAAACCAGCACCAAATGCTGTGCCTAATAGCGTAGAAAGTTGGAATTCACCCTGAGCGATTAAATAATCAAAGTTAACCATTATTTGATTTTGAGCACCAAGAGCCAGAGTGATTAAAAAGGCAGCTACTAGAACAATAATTCCTAAAATCTTCATCATGAATCCTCTTACTAAACCTAAATTATAATTACTGATTATGCAGTAATTTTACTGATCAAACCATGATCTATAGACATAAAAAAACGGCATACCGAGAGTATGCCGTTTTTTGTTCTATTCGCGGTTAAGCAGCTATTGATGCATTAACACGGTCACGTAATTCTTTTCCTGGCTTGAAGTGAGGAACGTACTTGCCGTCCAACTCAACTTTGTCACCTGTCTTTGGATTACGGCCAACACGAGGAGCACGGTAATGCAAAGAGAAGCTACCAAAGCCACGGATCTCAATGCGATCACCTTCTGCAAGTGTGTTCGCCATATGTTCAAGAATATCCTTGATTGCATCTTCTACCTGTTTGGCAGAAAGATGTGTTTGTTGACTGCATAGTCTTTCAATTAATTCAGACTTTGTCATAAACACTCCGTTTTAGTAAGTTTCTCAATAGTATAGCCGTTTAGAGGGAAAAAGCTAAAGCGATTTCCCTCAACGCTCAATTATTCGCCTTTAGCAGCTTTGAAAGCGTCAGCCATAGCGTTACCAAACGCAGCATCGTCTGCTTTGTTTAGTGTAGCCATTGCTTCTTGCTCTTCAGCAACGTCTTTAGCACGTACAGAAAGGTTGATTACGCGGTTCTTACGGTCAACGCCAGTGAACTTAGATTCAATAGAGTCGCCAACAGAAAGAATTAGAGTTGCGTCTTCAACACGGTCTACAGATGCTTCAGAAGCGCGTAGGTAACCTTCAACACCTTCAGCTAGCTCAACAGTTGCGCCTTTAGCGTCAACAGCAATAACTTTACCAGTTACTAGAGCACCTTTCTTAGTGTCAGCTACGAAGCTGTTGAATGGGTCTTCTTCGATTTGCTTAACGCCTAGAGAGATACGCTCACGCTCTGCGTCAACTGCAAGAACTACTGCAGAAATTTCGTCGCCTTTCTTGAAGTCACGAACTGCGTCTTCACCAGAAACATTCCAAGAAATGTCAGATAGGTGAACTAGACCGTCGATGCCGCCTTCAAGACCGATGAAGATACCGAAATCAGTGATTGACTTGATCTTACCAGTTACTTTGTCGCCCTTAGCTTGCATTTCTGCAAATGACTGCCATGGGTTCGCTTTACACTGCTTAAGACCTAGAGAGATACGACGACGCTCTTCGTCGATATCAAGAACCATAACTTCAACTTCGTCGCCCACGTTTACAACTTTAGATGGGTGGATGTTTTTGTTAGTCCAATCCATTTCAGAAACGTGTACTAGACCTTCAACGCCTTCTTCGATTTCAACGAAGCAGCCGTAGTCAGTTAGGTTAGTTACGCGGCCAGTAAGCTTAGTGCTTTCTGGGTAACGCTTAGCGATTGCAACCCATGGATCTTCGCCAAGTTGCTTAAGACCTAGTGATACGCGAGTACGCTCACGGTCGAACTTAAGAACTTTAACGTTGATTTCATCGCCAACATTAACGATTTCAGAAGGGTGCTTAACACGCTTCCAAGCCATGTCAGTGATGTGTAGAAGACCGTCAACACCGCCAAGATCAACGAATGCGCCGTAGTCAGTAAGGTTCTTAACGATACCTTTAACTTCCATGCCTTCTTGTAGAGAAGCAAGTAGCTCATCACGCTCTACGCTGTTCTCAGATTCGATAACTGCGCGACGTGAAACAACAACGTTGTTACGCTTCTGGTCAAGCTTGATTACTTTGAACTCAAGTTCTTTGTTTTCTAGGTGAGCAGTGTCACGAACTGGACGTACGTCTACTAGTGAACCTGGTAGGAACGCACGGATGCCGTTAAGTTCAACTGTGAAGCCGCCCTTAACTTTACCGTTGATGATACCAACAACTGTTTCAGCATCTTCATAAGCTTTTTCAAGCTGGATCCAAGCTTCGTGACGCTTAGCTTTCTCACGAGAAAGTTTAGTTTCACCAAAACCATCTTCGATCGCGTCAAGAGCAACGTCAACCTGAGCGCCAACTTCGATTTCTAGTTCGCCAGCAGCGTTCTTGAATTCTTCAGCAGGGATAGATGACTCAGATTTTAGACCAGCGTCAACTAGTACGTAACCGTTTTCGATAGCGATTACAGTACCTTTAACGATTGCACCTGGGCGAGTTTCAACTTGGTTTAGCGACTCTTCAAAGAGTTGAGCAAAAGATTCAGTCATTTAATTAATCTTCAATATGATAAACAACCATGGGTATCCTACCGCATGGGGTTGATAATAAAGTCAGTTATCATCCATGACACCGACGTTATTTAGCCACTTACGCAGCTAAATATGGATTCTTTATTTTAGCTTAGCATCAACATATGCCAAGACTTTTTCTAGTACTTCTTCAATCGACATCTCAGTTGAATCAAGCACTAAAGCGTCATCTGCAGGACGTAAAGGCGCTACTGCACGATTGCGATCGCGGTAGTCTCGCTCCTGGATTTCACTTAAAAGGCTGCTAAAGCTAACATCTAAGCCCTTTTTTTGCAACTGATTCATACGACGAGTTGCACGTTCTTCAGCACTGGCGTCTAAGAAAACTTTCACTTCTGCTGATGTGAATACCACCGTACCCATATCACGGCCATCGGCAACCAAGCCAGGTTGCTCACTAAATGCACGCTGTCGACGAAGTAAAGCTTCACGTACTCGCGGTAATGCAGCAACTTTTGAAGCCGCATTGCCTACTTTCTCGGTGCGAAGCGTATCTGAAACATCTTCACCTTCAAGAATAACTCGAACCAACTCACCTTCAGCAACAAACTGAACATCAAGGTGTGCAGCCAGTGGCACTAAAGCATCTTCTGATTCAGTATCTACACCATGATGAAGTGCTGCAAGTGCAAGAACACGGTAAATCGCACCAGAATCGAGCAGATTCCAGCCAAGTTTTTCTGCCAATAGCATACATAGTGTGCCTTTGCCGGCGCCACTTGGCCCATCAACAGTAATGACTGGAGCATGAGTAGACATAAGTTTTCTCCGAATATGTATCCGTAATAGCAGCAACTTAACCCAAATTAAGGTTAGCCATCAAACGGTGGCACATTATACGGAAAAAAATCTTAAATTTATATAGTTATTACCTTTTCTATATTACCTTTTTACACCAATTAAAAAGCCTGATGCAATCACATCAGGCAAGTACTACTGTAAACTTAAATATCAACAATCGAACAATAAAAATTAGACACTTAAGCCCTGAAGCTTGGTGAAATAATCAGGAAATGTTTTTGAAGTACACTTCGGATCATTAATCGTCACTGGAGTATCGCTTAATGCCACCAGCGAAAAGCACATTGCCATACGATGATCATCATAAGTATCAATTTGTGCATGGTTCAATGTTATTGGCGGTGTAATGGTAATATAATCACGCCCCTCTTCAACTGTTGCGCCAACTTTACGTAATTCAGTCGCCATAGCAGCTAAACGATCAGTTTCTTTTACGCGCCAGTTGTAAACATTGCGAATTGACGTGGTACCTTTGGCAAATAATGCCGTCGTTGCAATTGTCATTGCAGCATCAGGAATGTGATTAAAATCCATATCAACAGCCGTTAATTCACCACAACGTGCGATAACATAATCATCACCCCACTCGATATCAGCCCCCATTGCTGCCAACGCATCTGCAAATTGAATATCACCTTGAATACTCTTCTTACCAATACCGGTGACTTTCACTGCACCACCTTTAATCGCAGCAGCAGCTAAGAAATACGACGCAGAAGAAGCATCGCCTTCAACCAATAAGTCACCAGGAGAAATATAAGTTTGATTACCTCGAACAACGAACTGTTGATAATTACGATTGTCAACTTCAACACCAAACTGAGACATAATATGTAAAGTAATATCAATATAAGGCTTTGATACCAAATCACCTTTTATGCTAATCACAGTATCAGCTTGTGCTAAAGGTGCAGCCATCAAGAAAGCGGTTAAAAATTGACTTGATATAGAACCATCAATTTCAACCTCACCGCCTTGCAAACCGGTGCCAATAATTTTCAATGGTGGGTAATTTTCATTTTCAAGATAGGTAATCTCTGCACCAGCACTACGCAGCGCATCAACAAGGTGGCCGATTGGGCGCTCTTTCATGCGTGGCTCACCCGTTAGTATATATTCACCAGAGCCTAAGCATAGCGCAGCGGCTAACGGACGCATTGCCGTGCCCGCATTACCTAAATACAATTCAAGCGGCTTTATTGCGCTAAAGGCCTGACCTAAACCATCGACTTCACATTCTGTTTTATCAGCTGATAAACGATAATTAACCCCAAGTTGCTTTAATCCATTCAGCATATGGCGAATATCATCGCTATCTAATAAGTTAGTTAGGCGTGTCGTTCCTTTTGCTAATGCAGCTAATAATAAAGCACGATTTGACACACTTTTAGAACCCGGAAGGTTCACTTCACCGTTAACTTTGGCAATCGGGTCTAGGGTTAAACTTTCCATTGATTATTCTTCCAATCCTAATTTTTCTTATCTAGCAGAGTACCCAATAATGTCGCAGTTATCTAGCGGCAGTTTTTTTTAGTATTTGATAACTAGGTTTAATATTGTTCCACCATCAGCACTGTAATTGCGGTAAAGTAATGAAATATGACAACGGTGAATATTGGAGTGAGAATGAGTGCCGTAACACCGATGGTTGGAATTGGAATTATTATAATTAACCAGCAAGGACAAATATTAATCGGCAAACGTAAAAATAGTCATGCGCCGTATTACTCGATTCCTGGCGGTCATATGGAATTAGGTGAAACATTTAGCCAATGTGCTATTCGTGAAGTAGAGGAAGAAACTGGGCTGACTATTGACGAACCGCAAGTGATCGCGGTAACCAATAATCTCGCTACCTATCATGAATCCGGTAAGCATTATATTAGTGTCGCTTTACTGGCAACCAAGTTCAGTGGTGAGTTAACCCTAAAAGAGCCAGATAAATGCGAGGGTTGGTTATGGGTTGATCCAACTCAAGTGCCTTCACCACAATTTGATGCTAGTGAACAATCGATTCAATGTTATTTAGAACAACGATTTTGTATTAATGAATAGTCACTAGAAATAAAACCGCTCCCTTAAAATGCAAAAAGCGCCTCAATAATAGGCGCTTTTGTAGCGATGATTACGGTTTAGTTAATCGTCTTCACGCTCGATTTCACGCGCGACGTTTTTACCGTTAATGATCACACCCTCAACTTCAACACGGAAGCCACCGATATTATCTTTATTTAAACCATCATCAAACTCAGTGTAAGCATCAATATAGATCTTTCGTTGATTTAAACCAATAGTAAACATACCTTCACTATCGACGCTTGATGCAATACCTTTGTATTCAAATTCATGCCAAGAGTCGCCAAAATCACCATCGAAATCATTTTCAAATTCAATCTCGCGCGCGATGCCGTTCAGTGCTGTAACTTCAATCCTCACTCCAACATTTAAGTTAGCTTTAGTGCCATCTTCAAAGCGAGTTACTCCTGTCACCATAAATCGACCACGGGCATTTAACTCAAACTGACTTTTATCACGGCTAACCCAGGTTACAACACCTTCAATTTCATTGTCATTATCAAAATCATCATAGGTTTCGACTTCAACTTCCGCGGCATTAAAGGTGTTACCACTCATTTGACCTTTTACTTCAACCCACTGACCATTTTGCAATTTCGAATTATCTTCAATGACGGCATCGCTATAATCAACGTTAGTTGCAGCACCTAATACAAATGATTTAACGTTCGGATCTAGTGCAGATAAGCGCCCTTCAACTTCATACTGACCAACAATACCCTCATGCTCAAATTTCACTACTGAAAGTACTTTATAGCCAAGGCCAGCGTCAGTTGCTTGTGGTAGCGATGACACCATCACCCAATCGCCAACGTCAATGTTTTGGTCAATGCTAAATGTTAATGTTGCGCCATTAACTACAAATGTTAAACGGTCAGAACTTATTGAGGTAATCATACCCACCATCGTTGGCTCTAATTGAACTAAAGCACCAGCTTTTGATGAAGTAGAAACAGCAACCATCATGTCTTGTTGAAGATCATTAATTGTAAACTGGGTATCTGTACCATACGCTACTGACGCTACGTTATAACTGTGACCATTAACTTCTATCGTATTAGCGCCAACATTAACGGCATTAATTGTACCTTGAACAGCTTGTGGCTTTGTCTCAACAGGTGGTTGAGGTGCTGTACTATCATCACCGCCTCCGCCGCCACAACCAGTAAGAACGAGACCAATCAATGTAGCTAATGTGATTTTCTTCATGAATATAACCTTTTTAATACACAAATTATGAATATTGTTTTATTGGCGCGTATACTACTGCCCCAAACGTGAAGTATTCGTGAAGAGCGAAATAGAAAAAATGAAAATTCTTATTGTTGATGATAATCATCAGATTGTTGAAACGATTGCTGATTACTTAGAGCTAGAAGGTATAACTGCTGATTGTGCTTATCATGGCCAAGCAGCACTCACTTTTATTGAAAATAACCATTATGACGTCATCATCATGGATATCATGATGCCTAAAATAGATGGTATTGCTGCAGTTCAAAAAATCCGTAATGATCTTTATTGTGGTACTCCAATTTTGTTCTTAACCGCTAAAGATACTCTTGAAGATAAAGTTGCTGCATTTAAAGCCGGTGGTGATGATTACTTATTAAAACCGTTTGCAATGGAAGAGCTATGCTTACGCTTATATGCTTTAGCGAATAGAGGCCCAAGACAAGATATTGGCCTATTAAAATTTGCTGATATCATAATGAATAACCGCAGTGATGAAGTCAGTCGCGATGGGAAAATCATCAAGTTAAGTCGTATTCAATTTAAAATACTCAAAGTATTACTACATCATGCCCCCAACATTGTTAGTCGCCAGCAAGTAATAGATGCGGTTTGGGGCGAGGAGTCCCCATCTAGTGATGCCCTGCGTAGCCATATCTATGGGTTACGAAATGCGATTGATAAAGATTTTGCCGCTTCACGATTAGAGACGATTCATGGACAAGGTTACCGCATCAAAGCAGCATAATTTTCCCAGTATTTACCGTAAAGTCGGTTTAAGCTTTGGATTAATGACATTTGGCATGTTTGTTCTATTCTGGGTTGTTATTTATATCGCAGAAAACCAATTAGAAGTGATTAGCCTTCATCATTGGTTAGACAAAGAATCAAGCCAATATGTTATCGACTATAAAGAAATGGGTGATAACGCTCCCCTGCCTAATAACAGTGAGTTTAAAAGTTATTGGAGTGAAAAATCATTACCAAATTGGCTAAAAAAATATAATCAACCCGGTTTTTTTGAGCATCTTCGCGGCACTGAGGATAAACATTTTTTAGTGTTTGATCATCCATCAGGAAGAGGGTTAATGTATGTCATCTATCAAGATGATGCTGATGATTACCTTGATGATTATGAAGATAGTCTCCATTATTTCACGTTTATTTTTGGGTTATTACTATCGTTAATTATGGGTGGATACAGCTTTTATTTTGTACGTTCTTTATCGCAACCATTAGCGAAAATAGATCAGAAAATTCGACAAATGCCACCGGATCAAGCCTCTTTTGAGGTTGAAACACAATACAGTGAAACACGTGAAATCGAACAAGCATTACTTGATAGTAAAAATAATATTGCTAGATTTTTTCAACGTGAAAAAGAATTTAGCCGTTTTGCATCCCACGAATTACGTACACCAATTATGATTATTCAAGGCTCAGCAGATTTACTGAATAAAGTCCCCAACCAACCAAATGTAGCTAAAAAAGCCATTAATCGATTACAGCAAGCCAGTGATGATATGCGGATCTTAACTGAAACGTTTCTATTATTAGGTAAAGAATCGATTGAGAATCATCATTTTAGCCAATGTAATCTAGCCGATCATCTTCATCAGCAATTAGTGGTTATGGAACCTTTATTTGCTAAACAAGACGCAAGCTACTATCTTGAAATTAATCACGCCGCAACAATTAATGCGCCACTCAGTTTTATTACTATTATTATTAACAATCTAATCAAAAATGCATTTAGCTACAGTATTGGAGATATAGAAATAAAATTGACCCATAATCACTTAACGATCATCAATCGCCATGATGGTAATGAGATTTATAACCAAGGTTATGGGTGTGGATTAGTTATTGTGCAACGTATTTGTGAGCGTATGCAATGGCCATTCACTATTAGTGATAATGAGGTTACTTTTACCGCTGAGGTTACTTTTTCACATCCACAATCATAAGTTAAGGAATAATGGATGCCTACTTATATCAAATGGTTTTATTGTATTTGTTGCTTGAGTTTACTATCTGGCTGCACAACCGGTAAGCCTAATAACGTTGAACCTATTACACATTTTGATGTAAATCGCTATTTAGGCCAATGGTATGAAATAGCAAGATTAGATCACAGCTTTGAACGCAGTTTAGATCAGGTAACGGCCACTTATAGTTTAAATCCAGACAAGAGTATTAAAGTAATTAATCGTGGCTTTAATATTACCGACCAGCAATGGCAACAAGCACAGGGCAAAGCAAAATTTGTCGGGCAGCCCAATATTGGCCATCTAAAAGTGTCCTTCTTTGGGCCCTTTTATGGCAGCTATATTATCTTTGCGCTTGAAAAGGATTATTCTGCAGCATTAGTTAGTAGTTATAATTATGACTATTTATGGGTTTTAGCGCGCGACAAAACCCTCTCACCAAAAGTGCTTAATAAATATCTTACCCTCGCTAAACAAGTAGGGTTTGATACCGATAAATTAATTTACCCTCAACAATAAGATCGTTAATTTTTATACGTTCAATAACAGCTTAGTGATCAATATAAGCTGTTATTGTTCTAACTAAAAACATGTAAACCTTGTGATAATGAAACCACCGCAGATAAAGAACATAATACTAATACTCCATATTGCATCATCTGCTTTTTAATTTTATGTCGAACACGATACGCAATAATACTCGCAATAATAGGTGCAGGTAATAGCCAAACGATGCTGGTAAAATCAGCCATCGTAAACCGTCCAGAATAATGCAACGCAATCAATGAAATAATATTGGTTAAACAGAAAAAAGCCGCTAAATTAGCTCGAATAGTGTCTGGCTCTTCATTCTGCATCAATAAAGCAACGGGTGGACCGCCAATACCGGTCGCGGTGCCAGTTACACCTGAAATTAAACCACCAATAAATAAATTGACTGAGGTTGGTGCTAGACGTAATTTTGCTAAACTTAATATTACAGCCGCTAAAACTGTAACTCCCAGCATGATTTCTAATTGATCAGCGGTGATCACCATTAGAACATAAGCAGCAATAAGTGTTCCCGGTAATCGCCCTAGAAAAGCAAAAATTAAAAAACGCAGCGATAAGGCATGTCGATACTGATACCACACAATTGCAGACATAAACATACCGATAACAACAATTGCACTCGGCATTAACCGTGGCTCAAGCAAAAGAATAAATGGCCCGGCAACGACTCCCATACCAAATCCAAGCGTACTTTGGATAAAACATCCACCAATAAAAACCAATAAACAAACAAAAAAGATAAGTGGATCCATAACATTCTTATATCGTGAAAGAGTGTTAGTGATCCTACTCTTTATTTCCCCCCATAAAGTAAAAACGACACTAAACAAATGAAATATTACATTTCAAAAATCACACAGAAATATCATCGCTATATTTCGTAGTTGCAACTGTTTTCGCCCACATTAACGCATCATTAAGTGGCATCGGCTTAGCAAAATAAAAACCTTGGCAGATATCAATACCGCACTGTTGCACAAATTGCTTTTCAGCTTGAGTTTCAACACCTTCTGCAACCAAGACACAGCCGGTGACTTCACTAATTTTGGCTAATAATTGATATAAATTTTTCTCTCGTTCATTGTCAATATTAAATAATAATGAACGATCTAACTTAACTTTATCAAAGTTAAACTTGAGTAAATGAGGAAAAGAAGCATAGCCTGAACCAAAATCATCAATAGCAATTGTTATACCTAACGCTTGCAATACCGCTATATTTTCAGAGACTTGTTTATCATTATCAATGATAGCTTCTTCTGTGATCTCTATTTCTAAATGTAATGGTGAAATATTATAAAAGCTTAAACGTTCAACAATATATGCAACCACATTTTTATCTGAAATGGTTTCCGTTGAGATATTAATAGCGACGTTACAATTGGGTGTTAATAACATTTTTTGCATATCAGCCAACACTAAATCAATTACCATTTGATCAAGCTGTTTCATCGCACCTAATTGCTGAAAATCTTGAATGAAGAATGGCGGCAATAGTTTTCCATCAGAACCTTTATAACGTATCAGTGATTCAAAAGATAAACCAAGCTTATTCTTCAAATGAATTTGTGGTTGATAATACATTACAAATTCACCGTGACTCAGCATTCGACTTACACGACGACTAATATCATGCTTAC
Source organism: Photobacterium aquimaris (assembly GCF_002954455.1). Taxonomy (GTDB): domain Bacteria; phylum Pseudomonadota; class Gammaproteobacteria; order Enterobacterales; family Vibrionaceae; genus Photobacterium; species Photobacterium aquimaris. The sequence continues at coordinate 790,096 of NZ_MSCC01000001.1, read as the reverse complement.
TTACATAGCTACTCATTGCTTGGGTAACATCACCTAAAAATGATTTTAATGTACTACGACCTAGTTCATGTTGTCGACTTATTGCCATATTATTACTTTCGCTTCGGCCGACGAAATGAAGGTAAAATGGTCGATAAATAGCAATACCAATAATAACTACCACCAGCTGTAATACCACACCAGAAAAACTATGTTGGGTAGCAATATAGCCACTAATAAATGGCGGCGTCATCCAATCAACAATAGTACTCACTGGATTTACCAATCCAATCGTCATTGCACTATACACAACCACAAAACTCACTAACGGTACCACCACAAAGGGTACAATTAATATAGGATTAAAAATAATAGGTAAACCAAATAGCAATAGTTCATTTATATTAAAAATAACTAACGGTAATGCCGATAACGCTAATGTAATATGTCGTCTTTCTTTTGAAAAGAATAACACGCAAAGTAATAAGCTTATGGTATTACCTGAACCACCCATAGATAAAAAAGCATCATAAAACCCCTGCCCAAGAATATTTAAAGCAGCGTCTCCAGCTTGCCAATCTGCAATATTTTGCTGAGTATTTTCAAATAACTGCTGTTTTGCTCTAAATAGAAAGTTATGCCCATTTATACCAATAGCCCCTAATAACCCTAAAAAAAATTGATAGGCTAAACCACCATAAAATGTCAATGGATTAAGGGATATATCATGTCGAACTTCTTTACTTAATTCGATAATAATCGTAGTGAATTTTGCCAAACAAACAGTTAAAAGAAGAAAACAAAAAAAGTGTAATACATGCTTATAAAGCGTACTTACAAAGTCAATTCGAGATGGGTCTAATGGGAAAAGACGAAAAGAAATACAGCAAATTGCAGAAATCATCGCTGCCAGTAATGCAATCAACGGATTATTAGGTAATCCAGTCTGTGCTGAGACTAATAAATTAGGCACTGATACTGCAATGAAGAGTAATAATGAATATGGTACAACCACCATTGCATTTACGCCATGCTTTGTCGCAATATAATAACTAGTAATCAAACATAAAGCTATCGGGTAAATACCAATTAATAAATTAGATAAATAAAAGAATATACTGGCTAAATCGGTAAATATCATCCAATTAAAAGCATGTCCAACAAATAACGTAATTGCATTACAAATAATGAGAGGCAGTAATAATAAAAATACCACTGAAATATCACGAACATATTCGTTATAGTATGATTTTAATACTGAGCACTTACGCATACATCCACATTACAAGAGAGATAGATACTAGATTATATATAGCAAATAGTAATGCTCAATCAAAAACATTGTAACTAGATATTATTGACTTTCTTTTTATAAAAAAACACACACTAGTAGTGTGTGTTTTTATTAATGATAATCAAAACCTTTCTTGTAATTAGGCGTTATTTTTTTCAAACATTAGCATAAAGTCAACTAACGCTTGTACACCTTCAAGTGGCATCGCATTATAAATAGAGGCACGCATACCACCTACAACACGATGACCTTTTAATGCTTTTAACCCTGCCATTTCTGCTTGGTCTAAAAAGGCATTATCAAGTTCAGGATTTTTCAATTGGAATGGCACATTCATCACTGAGCGGTTATCGGCATGGATGTCATTAATATAGAAATCAGAATGATCGATAAAATCATACAATAATTTTGCTTTTGCTAAATTACGCTGCTCCATTGCAGCAACACCACCAACACCTTTAAGCCATTTAAACACTTCACCAGCTAAATACCATGCAAAGGTAGGTGGAGTATTAAACATCGACTCTTTATCAACTAAAACTGTATAGTCTAAAATACTCGGTACTATTGATTTTGCTTTACCTAATAAGTCATCACGCACAATAACAATCGTTAATCCCGCTGGGCCGATATTTTTTTGAGCGCCCGCATAAATCACACCATATTTAGACACATCAATCTGACGTGATAAAATAGTGGAAGACATATCAGCGACAATAGGTTTATCTGTAATAGGTAAGTCACGGATTTCAATGCCATCAATGGTTTCATTAGGACAAAAGTGCACAAAGGCTGCATCTTCTGAAAGCGTCCACTCACTGGCAGGTAAAATAGCCTTTTTACCGTCTTTAACGTACGTAATATCAACACTGTTTGGTTGGCAATATTTCGATGCTTCTTCAATAGCACTGTGTGCCCAAAAGCCACCATCCATATAATCGGCAGTTACAGCATCGCCCAATAAATTGAGAGGAACAGCAGCAAACTGACCTCGCGCACCACCATGACAAAACAGCACATGGTAATTAGCGGGTATATTTAGTAAATCACGTAAATCCTGTTCTGACTGAGCGGCAACCGCAAGAAATTCTTTACTACGATGGCTTATTTCCATAACGGAAGTGCCTAAACCCTGCCAATTGATAAATTCTTGCTGGGCTTGCGCCATCACATCAGCGGGGATCATTGCCGGTCCGGCACAAAAATTATAAACCTTATCCATAATGTTATACTTGCTCCTGCTCGAGTTACAAAATAAAAAGTGACTACTTCATAAAGCTAATAACACCATGCGTGATACTGCTTTTAGCGTTACAAAACAGACATTAACAATAAATCTCAACATTGTGATAGAGATCATTTATTTATTTTTACACCTTTATTGTGCAACTTTAAAGGTTTAATTCAAGATTCCTTAGCTTACAAATATTAATATAAAAAAACGCAGCTTAATGGCTGCGTTTTATTTAGAATAAAGCACTATAAGGCTTATTCTTGCTCGGTTGAATCACCTGATTCTGCGTCTGTTGCTGATTGTTCTGTATTTGCAACAGCTTCACCATCAACTAATTCTGCATCTTCAATTAATTCTACTTCAGCAGGCTCATCAATACGTTGTAGGCCAACAACTTTTTCGTCTTCGGCAGTACGAATAAGCGTCACACCTTGAGTATTACGACCAACACGGCTAACTTCAGCAACACGAGTACGAACCAGTGTGCCACCGTTGGTGATCATCATAAACTCATCGCCGTCTTCAGCTTGAACAGCACCAACTACGCTACCATTACGCTCAGAGACTTTAATTGATACCACACCTTGCGTTGCACGGCTTTTCGCCGGGTACTCTGCAAGCTCAGTACGCTTACCGTAACCATTTTCAGTTACTGTAAGAATATCGCCTTCATTGTGTGGAACAATTAACGAGACAACTTTATCGCCTTCAGCAAGTTTGATACCACGAACACCAGCTGCTGTACGACCCATGCCACGAACACCGCCTTTCGCGTTGCCTTCAGCATCAATCACAGGGCTTTCGTAGAAACGAACCACTTTACCAAATGCTGAGAACAGCATGATATCGCAATCGCCGTCAGTTACGTCAACACCGATCAATGAATCGCCTTCACGTAGATTAACCGCAATAATACCGGCACTACGAGGACGACTGAAGTCAGTTAATGGTGTTTTCTTAACAGTACCATCAGCTGTTGCCATGAAGACAAATTTATCTTCAGTGTATTCACGTACAGGAAGAATAGCGGTAATACGCTCATTTTCTTCAAGCGGTAGAATATTCACAATTGGCTTACCACGTGCAGTACGGCTTGCTAATGGTAATTGGTATACCTTCAGCCAGTACATACGACCGCGGCTAGAGAAACATAGAATCGTGTCATGGGTATTAGCAACCAACAAACGTTCAATGAAGTCTTCTTCCTTCATGCGCGTTGCTGCTTTACCTTTACCGCCACGACGTTGTGCTTCGTAGTCGCTCAAAACTTGGTACTTAACATAACCTTCGTGAGAAAGCGTAACAACAACGTCTTCTTTAGTGATCAGATCTTCTAAATCGATATCATTACTTGCTGCTGTGATTTCAGTACGACGTTCATCGTTGAACTGTTCTTTCACTAGCTCTAATTCTTCACGGATCACTTCCATCAAACGCTCAGAGCTTGATAGAATGAACATTAGCTCAGCGATTTCTTCAAGAAGTTGCTTATATTCTTCAAGAATTTTACCGTGCTCAAGACCAGTTAACTTATGTAAGCGCAAGTCAAGAATAGCTTGTGCTTGTTGCTCAGTTAAATAGTATTGATTGTCACGGATACCAAACTGCTCTTCTAGCCAATCAGGACGCGCAGCATCAGTACCGGCACGCTCAAGCATTGCTGCAACGTTACCTAACTGCCAACCACGAGCAACTAAAGCTGCTTTAGCTTCTGCTGGTGTATTTGTTTGACGAATTAATTCAATGATTTCATCGATATTTGCTAGTGCAAGAGCAAGACCTTCAAGAATATGAGCACGATCACGCGCTTTGCGCAATTCGTAAATAGTACGACGAGTCACCACTTCACGACGGTGATTAACGAAGCACTTAATCATTTCTTTTAGGTTAAAGATCTTAGGTTGGCCATTATCAAGCGCAACCATGTTGATACCAAATGTAGTTTGTAATTGAGTTTGAGCATAAAGATTGTTTAGAACAACTTCACCAACCGCATCACGCTTACATTCGATAACAATACGCATGCCGTCTTTATCCGACTCATCACGTAGTGCACTGATACCTTCAACTTTCTTATCTTTAACAAGCTCGGCAATTTTTTCAATTAAGCGTGCTTTGTTAACTTGGTATGGAATCTCATGAACAATAATGGTTTCGCGACCATTCTTTTCAGTTTCGATTTCAGCTTTGGCACGCATGTAAACTTTACCGCGACCAGTATGATAAGCGTCAACGATACCTTTACGGCCATTGATCATTGCAGCTGTTGGGAAGTCTGGGCCTGGAATATATTCCATTAGCTGATCAATAGTGATGCTCTCATCATTGATGTACGCTAAACAGCCGTTAATCACTTCGCCAAGGTTATGGGGTGGTATATTCGTTGCCATACCTACCGCAATACCAGAAGAACCGTTCACCAATAGGTTCGGGATCTTTGTTGGTAAAACTGCTGGTATTTGCTCAGTTCCATCATAGTTAGGAACGTAGTCAACCGTTTCTTTGTCTAAATCAGCCAATAATTCATGGGCAATTTTAGACATACGGACTTCGGTATAACGCATCGCAGCGGCAGAGTCGCCATCGATTGAACCGAAGTTACCTTGACCATCTACGAGCATGTAACGAAGTGAGAACGGCTGCGCCATACGAACAATAGTATCGTATACAGCACTATCACCGTGTGGGTGATACTTACCGATAACATCACCTACCACACGGGCAGATTTCTTATATGCTTTATTCCAGTCATTGCCTAGCACATTCATCGCGAATAAAACGCGGCGGTGCACAGGCTTAAGGCCATCACGCACATCAGGAAGAGCACGACCAACGATAACTGACATCGCATAGTCGAGATAAGAGCTTTTCAGCTCCTCTTCAATATTTATGGGCGTGATCTCTTTTGCAAGATCGCTCATGGAGCCAATATCCCTCAGGTAATTTCTGTCGTATTTTTATACGTGCAAGGTGCAATAATATAGCATATTTCAGCCTAAATAGACCACCTTTCACGACTTATGTTATGAGTAATTTAGCGGAATTTAAAGAAAACAGAAACAAACATCGTCACATCTGTGGATTAACCGCACTCCACTGTTTATTTATTGTTCATTATACTGACCACCTAAACTACTCTCTTTAACCTACAGAGTGTGTAACCATTTGTAAAAATAAGAGGTAACACAGTTTTATAGGTGAAATGGCTTAAAATTAACAAAATAAAATCAAAAAAGCGACATTTGACCATTTATCAATCATCATAATTGAACACACTATATAAACTATTTGCTATTGCGGTAACGGATATATTTTCACAATAGCGAATACATTGATGTTTAAAATAACCTCTACGTTAAATTAAACATTCCAGACTTATTAATGCATAAACTTACTGAGGACAAAGTAATGGATGCAGCTATTAACATGATTGGTCTATCAATCATTATTGGTAAATATATCTTAATGCTCATTCTTGCTATTACCACTTTGTTTGGTGGTATGTTCACGCCAGAATTTATTCCAACTACAATAAATAGTTTTAATGAGTAATACTTCATTTCGCCAAGTAGCATAATTGTACTTGGCGACCATATAATTTTGTTATTATCAATATCCTCTTCTCAATCAGCATTTATGACAGTTATCCTTTGCAACTAGCGCTTTATTTCGCATAATAGTGAGTATCAATTAAGGAAAATGGCCCCACAAACATGACCAAATCACGCAATGTTGACCTTGCAGAAATCGAAAAATTTGAACAAATAGCCTCACGCTGGTGGGATCTAGAAGGCGAATTTAAACCACTTCATCAAATTAATCCGTTACGCTTAAATTACATCATTGATAATGCTAATGGCTTATTTGGCAAAAAAGTACTTGATGTTGGTTGTGGTGGTGGCATTTTAGCCGAAAGCATGGCAATTGAAGGAGCGCATGTTACAGGCCTTGATATGGGAAAAGAGCCGCTAATGGTGGCAAAACTACATGCTTTAGAGACCGGTACGAAACTTGATTATGTTCAATCAACAGCGGAAGAACATGCAGAACATCACCATGAAACTTACGATGTTGTAACATGTATGGAAATGCTAGAGCATGTTCCAGATCCTGCATCGGTGATTGCTTCATGTGCCAAAATGGTTAAACCTGGTGGCCATGTATTCTTCTCAACATTGAATCGTAATATTAAATCGTATTTATTTGCCATCGTTGGTGCTGAATATGTCATGAAGTTAGTCCCCAAAGGAACACATGACCATCAAAAATTCATTCGTCCATCCGAATTAATTGCCATGATTGATCGCACACCACTGCAAGATCGTCACATTATTGGACTTCACTACAATCCGCTCACCAACAGCTATAGTCTGGGTAATAACGTTGATGTGAATTATATCGTTCATACCATCAAACCATTGTAGTCAACCTAAAACGAATATTGAAGGAGATGACTTTATCTCCTTTAGCAACATACTGCTAACAAACTCAAATCTATTTCACATTTTTAAATCAAAAAAAACCAGTAAGATCAAGGGCTATTAACACTTTCTTTAGTTAAAAAACCACCATTTACTTAGCTCAAATTCGCGACAAAAAAGCAATAAAAATAAATTTTATTTATCTAAAAAAATAACTCAAAAAGCATTGATTTTTACTATCTATTTGATGCTATTCGCTACATCAGTGAGTTGGTACTAACTTTTTATTGAAATCCCCATGTTATCCACAGCTGGTCAAAAAATACCATCTTGCAAAACCACGCATTCACCACTATCTTGTAAACACTTTCGCTAAAGACCCCAACATATAGTGTTTTAGCTAAATAACAGTATTTATAATAAAGATCACATTCTTTGCTAATCTAATAGATAAAGTGCAAAAAAATATCATCCGCAAGGAAAACTGGGAAAATAACAAAAAATGACTCAACAACTAACAGTTACTAAGCGCGACGGTCGTAAAGAACTTATCGATCTCGACAAGATTCACCGTGTTATAGATTGGGCTGCTGAAGGCCTAGAAAATGTATCGGTCTCTCAAGTCGAACTAAAGTCACACATCCAGTTTTATGACGGTATTCGTACTGATGATATTCACGAAACTATCATCAAAGCGGCAGCTGATCTTATTTCAGAAGAAACGCCTGATTACCAATATCTTGCAGCTCGATTGGCAATTTTCCATCTTCGTAAAAAAGCCTATGGTCAATTTGAGCCACCTACGCTATTTAGCCATGTTACAAATTTAGTAGCTAAAGGTAAGTATGATAGCCACTTACTAGACGATTACACTGAAGAAGAATTTGCAGTGATGGATACCTTTATCGATCACTGGCGCGACATGAATTTCTCTTATGCTGCGGTTAAGCAACTTGAAGGTAAATACCTTGTTCAAAACCGTGTATCAGGTGAAATCTTTGAGAGCGCACAATTTCTTTACTTATTAATTGCTGCAGCACTATTTAATAAATACCCAAAAGAAACACGTCTCGATTACATCAAACGTTTTTATGATGCATCTTCGACGTTCAAAATTTCACTACCAACGCCGATCATGTCAGGAGTACGTACACCTACACGTCAATTCAGCTCATGTGTATTGATCGAATGTGATGATAGCCTTGATTCAATCAACGCAACAGCAAGCTCAATTGTACGTTATGTTTCACAACGCGCAGGTATTGGTATCAACGCTGGTCGAATCCGTGCATTAGGTTCTGAAATTCGTGGTGGTGAAGCTTTCCATACTGGTTGTATTCCATTCTATAAATACTTCCAAACAGCGGTTAAATGTTGTTCTCAAGGCGGTGTTCGTGGTGGCGCAGCAACATTATTCTACCCTATTTGGCACCGCGAAGTTGAGTCACTACTGGTGCTTAAAAACAACCGTGGTGTAGAAGAAAACCGTGTTCGTCATATGGATTACGGTGTACAAATTAACAAATTAATGTACACCCGCTTAATCAAAGGTCAGAACATCTCATTGTTCTCTCCATCTGATGTTCCAGGGTTATATGATGCATTTTTTGCCGATCAGGTAGAATTTGAACGTCTATATAACTTGTATGAGCAAGATGAAAGCATTAAGAAACAATCGATTAAAGCGATTGAACTATTCTCATTGCTAATGCAAGAGCGAGCTTCTACTGGTCGTATCTACATTCAAAACGTTGACCACTGTAATACCCACAGTCCGTTTGATCCGGCTGTTGCACCGATTCGTCAATCAAACTTATGTCTTGAGATTGCGCTACCAACCAAGCCATTACGAAATGTTGAAGATGAAGACGGTGAAATAGCATTATGTACGTTATCTGCATTTAACTTAGGTGCAATTGATACGTTAGATGATTTAGAAGAACTTGCTGAGCTAACAGTGCGTGCACTTGATGCATTATTAGATTACCAAGATTACCCATTACCTGCTGCACGTCGTTCGACCATGAACCGTCGTACATTAGGTGTTGGTGTTATCAACTTTGCTTATTACCTTGCTAAACATGGTGTGCGTTATTCTGATGGAAGTGCAAATAACCTTACTCACGAAGCTTTTGAAGCAATTCAATACTACTTATTGAAAGCATCAGTTAATTTGGCAAAAGAACAAGGCCCATGTCCGTTATTTAACGAGACAACCTATGCTCAAGGTATTTTACCAATCGATACTTACAAAAAAGATATCGATAATATTTGCAGTGCTGAATTGCATTACGATTGGGAAACCTTACGCGAAGAAATTAAAACACACGGTCTACGTAACTCAACATTATCAGCATTGATGCCATCAGAAACATCATCGCAAATCTCAAATGCGACCAATGGTATTGAGCCACCACGTGGATACGTTTCCGTTAAGGCATCAAAAGATGGTATCCTCAAGCAAGTTGTTCCTGAGTTTGCTAAATACAAAGACAACTACGAGTTACTTTGGAATATTGGCAGCAACGATGGCTACCTACAACTTGTTGGCATTATGCAGAAATTTATTGATCAGGCTATCTCGGCAAATACTAACTACGATCCGAGCAAGCAAGTTGGTGGCAGAGTTCCAATGAAGCTGTTACTAAAAGATCTGCTTAATGCTTATAAGTTAGGTGTTAAGACACTGTACTACCATAACACTCGAGATGGCGCATCTGATAGCCAAAGCGACCTGAGTGGCGATGATTGTACGAGTTGTAAAATTTAAGCATTCAAAAGGGAGTCTTATGGCTCCCTTGTGATTTGAGGATATCATGGCCTATAGTACTTTTTGTCAAACTAGCAACGACCAACTTAAAGAACCAATGTTTTTTGGTCAATCAGTCAATGTTGCCCGTTATGACCAACAAAAATTTGAAATTTTCGAAAAATTGATTGAAAAGCAATTAAGCTTTTTTTGGCGTCCAGAAGAAGTGGATGTCTCTGGTGATCGCATTGATTACAATAACTTGCCAGATCATGAAAAGCATATTTTTATCAGTAATTTAAAATATCAAACTTTACTTGATTCAATTCAAGGCCGTAGTCCAAACGTAGCATTATTGCCTATCGTTTCACTACCAGAATTAGAAACATGGATTGAAACATGGTCGTTTTCAGAAACGATCCATTCACGCTCTTATACGCACATTATTCGTAATATCGTTAATAACCCATCACTTATTTTCGATGATATTGTCCGTAATGAACACATCATTAAGCGTGCAGGTGACATCTCTAAATACTATGATGATTTAATCACAGCAACCAATGACTATCATCGTTATGGTGAAGGACAACACTCTGCTGATGGCATTGCTTTCACTGTTGATTTACATGACATCAAAAAGAAACTGTACTTATGCCTAATGTCAGTCAATGCATTAGAAGCGATTCGTTTCTATGTTAGCTTTGCTTGTTCGTTTGCTTTTGCTGAGCGTGAGCTAATGGAAGGCAATGCTAAAATTATCAAGCTAATTGCACGTGATGAAGCATTACATTTAACGGGAACTCAACATATGTTGAATCTGTTACGTAATGGCCATGATGATCCACAAATGGCGCTTATTGCAGCAGAATGTGAAGAAGAATGTTTCAGTATCTTTAAAGCGGCGGCTGAGCAAGAAAAAGAATGGGCAGAATACCTATTTAAAGATGGTTCAATGATTGGTCTCAACAAAGAAATATTATGCCAATATGTTGAATATATTACTAACTTGCGCATGGTTGCTGTCGGCCTACGTCCTGCTTATGATGGTGCAAATCAAAACCCAATTCCATGGATCAACTCATGGTTATCATCAGATAATGTTCAAGTTGCTCCTCAAGAAGCTGAAATCAGTTCATACCTTGTTGGTCAAATCGACAATGATATTAGTGCTGATGATCTTGGTGATTTTGAATTGTGAGTCAACTAACCTTTACGGTTAATGGTATTAAGGTTTATGGCAATCGCCATGAACCTTTATTAACCCAACTAGAGAAAGCTGGCATTAAGCCAGAATATCAATGTCGCAATGGCATCTGTGGCGCTTGTCGATGTAAACTTATCTCAGGATCAGTTACTCAACAAGATGCACTCGCTTTTATTGCACCAAATGAAATATTAAGCTGTTGTTCTATTCCACAACAAAATATTAAAGTTCATTTTGATTATCAACTCAATACTGAACACCAAGCTACTAAAACTAAAATAGCTCTTTAGTGCTATCTGATTATTTCAATCAAGATCAACAATAAAGAGCTAATATGTTTGTCTGTTAGCGGTCTAACTACTTCACACACATCACGTGATAAACACCATCTTCAACTTCAGTACCTTCCGTTTCATGCTCAAAACCAGGGAATTCTTTATCCCAAACCTCTAAGCTATGTAAATACCCAATTTGAGGACTATTTGCATCACCAAAATTCTCACCAGACATCAGCATCGGAATACCTGGTGGGTAAGGAATAACAGCATTAGCTGCAATACGGCCTTGTAGTTTATTCGATGGCACCATCTCTACATTATCAGCCACAATAGCTTCAAATGCAGCACGAGGAGTAATGTCAGCCTTTGGTAGGGTTGAATAAGCAGCATTTAACATTTCAGATGGCGTATGGGTTTTCAGGTAACTAAACATCTTATCACCTAAGTCTTTCAAACCTAGATCACCATACACATGAGGATGGCTTGCCGCTAAATCAGGTAGAACCGACCTCAATGGGGTATTATTATCATAATGGGTTTTAAAACTGAGCAAGGTATTAACTAACGTTGCCCACTTACCCTTGGTTATTCCCATTGAGAATAAGAACATCACTTGGAAGTCTGTGGTACGGGTTGGAACAATACCAAAACGAGTAAGATATTGAGTCACTAATGCAGCAGGGACACCAGTATCAAGTAACTTACCGTTATCACCCATACCTGGCGCTAAAATACTGACCTTAATTGGATCGAGCATACACCAATCTTTAGGGATATCATCAAAACCATGCCATTTATCACCAGGTTTCATGACCCAAAAATCTTGATTAGTCGCTAATAACTCAGCAGGCGCATCTTCAAATGCATATTCAATCCCAGTATCAGGATCAACAATAGACTCCGCATTCCATGGTTTAAAGAACCAATCACCATCCGCAACAAACTCACGGTGTAAGCGCCCCATCGCTTGACGATAATCGACCGCTTCTTTGATTACTTCATTGGTTAATGACTCACCACGGTTACCCGCCATTTGTGACACTGCAATATCATTTGATACACTGATTGCATATAAAGGTGAGGTAGTTGCATGCATCATATACGACTGATTAAAGCGCTCAAAGTTAATATGATCTTTACCATTACGGACATGAATCCATGATGCTTGAGAAAGTGCATTTAATAATTTATGGGTTGAATGGGTGGCAAATACTGTTGGCCCATCATCAGGAGTATCTTGTGGCTCACCACGCATTGCAAAGTGATCAGTATAAATAGGATTAAAACGAGCATAGCCATACCAAGCTTCATCAAAGTGAATACGATTGCTACTTTCACTTAAAATCTCTTGAGCACGTTTAGCGTTATAACATAAGCCATCATAAGTACAGTTTGTTACCACTGCATAAGTTGCCTGCCCGCCCGCTTGAGCTTTTGTTAGTTCACTACTTTCTGCTGATTTTTTTAACCCTTCTGGCGACATTTGATCTGGATAAATCGGCCCGATAATACCGTAACGATTACGGGTTGGAACCATATAAACAGGCAATGCCCCGGTTAACATTAATCCCTGCTCTATCGATTTATGACAATTTCGGTCACAAATAGCGAGGTTGTTTTCTCTCATACAAATTTGCATGATGGTACGATTAGCCCCTGAAGTACCGGTTACTAATGAATAGGATCTATCAGCACCAAACACTTTCGCGGCATAATCTTCACTTTCACCAAAGGCGCCAGTATGATCAAGTAATGAACCTAAAGAACCACGCTCAATCCCCATATCAGAGCGAAAGAGTCCTTCACCGTAATAATTATAGAAGCGTTGACCTTCTGGTGTTTTTAGAAAGCCCACTCCACCTTGGTGTCCTGGCGCTGCCCATGAATACTCATGCACACTATCATATTTCATCATTGCATTAGCAAGTGGCGGTAATAGTTGATCTCGATAACGTTGCATCGCTGCAATTGCGCGACCAGCCATAAAATCAGAGGTATCTTCTAAAATCCATGCAAACTCACTCACTAATGACATTAACTGACGATCAACGGTTAGGGTCATTTTTTACGTTCTGCGAGTAAAAAAACAGGCACGCCTTGTTGGCGTTGATTCAATTTATCAATTAGAGAAAAGAACATATCATTCTCTTCTTGTTGTTGACCCGTCATACTGGAGGTCAACATAAAGCAGTCAATCGCCATATTAACATTGAGCATTGAGTAGCAATCATCATAAGTAGATGCTTTGACGACAATAATTGATTCATCTTCAAATTGCTCAACTAATCGGTCAATAGCATTTGCAACTACTCCCGTAGCTTGAGAGTTATCAAAAATTAATACTCTCATATGTTTACCATAATTCAACATATACAATCCTTTAATATCAGACTAATAATTAATATTTCGCTTATTACGATACAACTCACGATGACACTTTATTATTAATAGCTTCACGGCTAGCAATAAACCCATAGAAGAAATAACCGACCAATGTAATAATAGCGCCATAAAATACCGCTTCCTCACCGGTAGAATATGCACCATAAATACTATATAACACGGCAATTGAACCAATAAATATACCGTTGTTATATTCTTTCTTACTAACGTTACTTTGTCTCATAATTATTCCGAGAGCAGTTAACGCTAATACATAAGGCACCATATTAATAAATACAGCTAAGTTTACTAATACATTAAATTGTTTTAATAACGTTGGAGAAATAGTCATTACTGCAAGTAGTAATTCAAAAGCTAACATGATCATCATGCCTTTAAATGGCGCATCATATTTATTTACATCACCAAAAACTTTGGGAAATAAACGCATATCAGCGGCAACTTTTGATACCTGAGCATTGGTAAATTGCCACCCAAGTAGCGACCCCACACAAGCCATAATCGCCATTGCAGTAATAATTTCCCCTACTAATGGGCTAAACATTTGTGCAAACACCAGCCCAAATGGCGAATCAGATTTTGCTAAAATATCGTTCGGAATAATGCCTTGAATAACTGTAGTGGAAGCAATATACGTTGCAGCAGAGAAGATAGTGGCTAACATACAAGCTAAAGGAACATTTCGTTTAGGGTTTTCAACTGTACCTGAGTTAGCACCCGCCGACTCAATGCCTAAAAATGCCCATAATGTTAATGCCATTCCAGAATAAATTGCGCTGCCAACTGATATATCATGGGGATTCCATGCTTCTTCAAAAATTTTCGAATCAAACCAAAACCAACCAATAATCGATAATCCAAGTACTGGAATTATAATACCCCACACAGTAATTGTGGATATTTGTCCGGTTATTTTGGCGCCTTTCACGTTGGCGAACATAGTAATAATTAGGATAGCAATAACGCCAACAAAGGTATGAATTGGCGTTTCTTTTAACCACGGAATAAAATATTCTAAATAACCGACACATGAAACAGAAATAGCTACAGCACTAATAACAAGACACACATAATAAGTATAAGAGGCAATAAAAAAACTGGATTTACCATGTGCTTTTTCAGCATAGGCGGACATACCACCATCGTCACTACAATACATGCCACATTTAGCAAATGCATAAGCGATAGCCAATGCACCTATTGCGGTAACACCCCATGCAAGTAATGCTATTCCTCCTGTTGCAGCTAAACTGGAGGGTAATAATATTATTCCTGAACCCATCATATTAACGGTAACTATGGTCGTTAACCCCATTAGTCCCATTTTGTTACTGTTTCCACTCATAACATAAACTACCTTATTAATTATTTTAATAACGATAATATTCCGATAAAATTATTTATCACTGTCGTATATCGAAACAAGTATAATTTAAAATTTTAATGTCGGTTTATTTGTTAATGATATATTTGAATGTTTAATTTCACATATGGAAAAAATAAACTTTTTTTTGCGCATTTTAAATATATAAACTATGTCACTACTTTTTTATTTATCATTCAAAGACTAATAAGCAAAAAAGCGTAAAAAAGAAAAATCTTTATTACGCTTGTGCTTATTTGTTATTGAAAATTTATTTTATTTTAAACGTCGCAATCGTGTTAGCATTATTATCTTTGACACTTAATATATCATTATTAATACTATAACTTGCAAATTCAGGTAATGCAGCTAGGAATGCTTGTTCTAATTCCATTCCTTCCATACACATTTTACGTGTTGATGCCGCTTGCCCTACTGTCAACGTTGATGACGTTTTCGCGGTTAATGTACCATGGAAATTATTACAGCCAGAAAAACCACTCACTGTATTTGTTGTTGTATCAAACTGAATAAAAGCATTATTACCACCAGCACCAGGTTGTACAGTTTGACCAGATAATGTCACTAATTGCCATTGTGGGCCTGCAAGTGTTGGTTGATCCGCTTGCGGTGTTGTGTTTTGAGCTGGTGCAACGCGATCTAGTTTAACTTCTAATGGCTGTTTTGCATCAACGGAAAATGGATCCATTGTTGCCGTTGAAGTCATAATTAATTTATTGTCGACCTTCACTGTTGCACGCACATTATAGCGGTGATTTGCTTTTATTTTATTTGCGTCATAATTTAACGTAACAGGATAAGGTGGTGCACCGGCAATATCCATTGATTCAGTACTCAATGTGACAGAGGGTGCATCTGCAAGAGATACATCTTCAAGCGCAACATTCAGCACCGCACCAGGTGGCAACATACGGCGATCTAAATAGATAACACTGATTTCTAATGGTTTCATATTGACTTGCTCTGCTTTAACGACTGCAGCTGGTTGCTGAGGTGCCTTTACTGTTGCTTCATTATCATTACAAGCTTGTAGCATTAGCGCCGATAAAATTACTGATGTCGCTAATACTACTTTTTTTAATTTAAAAGCCATTATTTTTCCTTAAATTTACATATGCTTATTTGCAGAAATTTGGTTATTTATTGCTGAGAAACTCATCATTGGGATTAGCACATTTTCAATCGTACTAGCAATGATTAGCTATCAATTTAATTGAATACTATCATTTATTTCCGCAATAATACAGCATTCAAAATAACAAAAAAAAGCCATCGATACTGTGGCTGGAAACGTTTTTAATTATAGAGTCTCAGTTGCGATACGATCTAATGATTCATAACAACCAAAGACTTCTTTATCTTGTAAATGGCGGCGTAACATATCAAACATAACCGTTGCTATAATCCAACGTCGATTATAATTGTTGTATTGACGTTTAAAAACCAACTGCTGACACCAGCAACCATCAGGCGTTGTAAGACCCAGCATAAAGCTACCGTCAGTGGATGACGGCCCGGTTGTTAGGGTATAAGTTGCTGGCGCATGTAAATGTAATCGTTGAGCGCGTAATGCAATTAATGTTGATAATTCTTCCGCTTCAGCATGATCATCTATGTTATCGGCCATAACCTCACTAACAGCAAGTTTTGTGCTCAATGCTGGTACATCTTGAAGCCAATTAATCGCAAACCCACCAGAACTTTGTTCTGATAATGCTAACGACGCCTGTTGAGGTAATAAACTCGCAATCGTCTCGAGTAACGGACCCCCTTCACCAACGATATTGTCTCCAAGTAACGCTGTCATTTGTGATAACAGCGCAGTTACTTGTATGCCATTTTGAGGAGCAAATAACTTAATTTCAATAAAAGGCAACGATGAGCGATAGCCCAAGCTATATCCATCTGGCAATATCAATACTTGAAAAAGATCACTGATGCTAGACTCTGACAATCCATAAGTATAAAGACGATGGCAAACCTTGCTATCTACCACATTAAACATAGTCTGTAGCCGCGGTAATATCTGATCCTTTACCATGACCTTAAACTCACTTGGTACTCCTGGTGTAAAAAACAGCCATGCTCGATTTAATTGCATCATAAAACCGCAAGCTGTACCGACAGGATTATCAATTAATTTAGCACCTTCAGGTAGCATTGCCTGTTTAAGGTTCGCATCAGGCATTACTCGCCCGAGTTGCTGATATTTCGTTGTCATTTCAGCAACCCAAGCGTCGGACTGTTCAAGTCCAACATTAGCTGCCATTGCTGCAGATGCAGCTGTCAAATCGTCCGATGTTGGTCCTAAACCACCATTTACGATCACAATATCAGCACTTAAACTACACATCTCAATTTCTTTCGCCAATGCTTCATAATCATCACCCACCGTCACTCGGCGTGTCATTGCAAAACCTTGCTCGAAAAACAATGCTGATAACCATGCAGCATTTGTATCTGCAATATCACCATACAGTACTTCTTCACCAGTACTGATCATCACTATATTAAGCATGGTTGTTATTCCCTATAAAAACTTGATTATTAAATACAGTTTATGCCTAACCTGAAATCATAGATAGAATATTATGCATTGACTTTATTATCGATTATTTATCATTCAATAACCACAACCTGTAAGTAAAAGTTTACACAATAAAGATAAGTTGACAGTTATACGCTCTATGGTTAATGTAGCCGCTAACAGCAACGCTGAAACCTTGTTAATTTGTTATTTTATCTAGTCAAGAGAGATTTAAAGTGCGAAATATTCATCCTAATACTGCCTATCGATAGCCACAGTGGCTCAATCTAGGTGTAAACATTTTAAAACACTTCATCTCGATTATGCCGCTGTGGCCTGCTTTTATATATAGGGAGCGACCACAGGTGTATTTATACCCCCTCCCACGTACATTTTTTTCCTCAGGGAGTGACATAATCATGTCTTTAAATAAAACATTCGGCAGTATGCTGATCATTGCAGGCACCACCATTGGTGCAGGTATGCTAGCCCTTCCTCTTGCATCAGCAGGATTAGGCTTTGCAACTGCAACAATCATCATGATCGCTATTTGGGCATTAATGACCTACACCGCATTATTAATGCTGGAAGTTCATCAACACGCGGATCCCTCTTCAACTTTAAACACCTTGGCATATCAATTATTAGGTCGTAAGGGTCAAACTATCGCAACATTAGCGATGTTCTTCTTGTTTTACGCATTATGCGCTGCTTACATTGCAGGCGGTGGAAGCCAATTAAGTGAAAAAATCTCCACTTGGACAGGAACAACAATTGCGCCTCAAATAGGGGCTGTTATTTTTACGGTTGCTATAGCTAGTGTGGTATCAATCGGCACGCACAGTGTTGATATGGTTAATCGTATTCTTTTCACAGCAAAAGTAGTAGCGCTTGCGGTTATGCTTGGATTATTACTACCACATGTTCAGGGACAACATTTGGTTGAAATGCCGATCGAAAAAGGATTAATTCTGTCTGCATTGCCAGTAATTTTCACATCATTTGGTTTTCATGGCAGTATTCCTTCCATTGTTCGATACATAGGAATTGATATTAAGGCCTTGAGAAAAATCATGATCTTTGGTTCTGCATTACCATTAATGGTGTACATTTTATGGCAATTAGCTAGCCAAGGCATTATGGGACAACCACAATTAATAGCTAACACGACATTAGGCGCATTCATTGGTAGTTTAAGTCAATTACTGCATAATCCTATGGTCGGTCAGTCGGTCTCTATTTTTGCAGATCTTGCATTAGCGACTTCATTCCTTGGTGTGAGCTTAGGACTATTTGATTTTCTGGCTGATACCCTTAATCGTGGTAACCATCTAGCAGGTCGTGGACAAACGGCTTTAATTACATTTTTACCGCCGCTCGCTTTTGCTGTGTTTTACCCACAAGGGTTTATTATGGCACTCGGTTATGCCGCTATTTCATTAGTTATTTTAGCAATATTCTTACCAGTCGCGATGGTTAGAGCACAACGTAAGACTGTTAAGAATCAGTCAGCTTATGTAGTAAAAGGCGGCTCGCTGGCTTTAGGTATTGTCACTATTATCGGCATAATTATTATTGCTGCACAGTTATTACAAATGATTGGAATAATACCCGCTGTCGGTTAATGGTTTAATAATATCGTCATATAAAAATGCGGCTATAGATAGCCGCATTTTTATTCACAACCACGGTTAAATATCCGTCAATTAAATGTAAGAACGTGAACTAATATCACTTAGTTATCATTAATGTATGTTTAACCTGTATTATTTCCGCTATCCTCACTTAAATTAACACCTTAATAAAAAGAAAGAAGTTGGAGATGGATCCTTTCTCACCTCTACATTATCTTCAAAATCCAATTTGGGTCTTTGATGTTGATAATAAAAAAATCCTATGGGCAAATGATAAATCACTCCCTTTGTGGGAAGCTGCATCGATTGATGAGCTCTTAGAACGTGATTTAGGTCAAGATATGTCAGCTGCAGCTGGTGCAACACTATTAGAATACCAACATGCCTTTAAATCAAACAAAACCATTAAAACTTGGTGGCGTTTCAATCCCAAAAAGATCACTAAAAACATGCTGTGTTTATTTTCAGGGATCCCGCTTGATGATGGCCGTATCGCAATGTTGGTTGAGGTGATTGCAGATGAATCATCGCTACGCCGTGATCTTGCGTTTTCTGACTGTTCAAATTTAGCACTTCTTTTTAATGATGTTGGTCGTTTTATCAGCGCTAACGATGCTTTTGCAAGTCACTTCAGTAATAAATTAAGCGACCTTTCGGAGTTCATTGGCGATACTGACATTGCCAAAAAATGGCTCGAGGATGCAAAAAAAAATAATCACTTCAAGTGCAGTCGCTTATGTTGGACGGGACAACGTCATCATTGGTTTGATATTGAAGCTAAATGGCTAAGCGATAATTCACAGTTATTACTGCAACTGGTTAATGTCACTAAAGATAAAGAAAAGCTCAATCAAGAAAAATACAATGCTGATCATGATTATCTAACCGGACTAATGAATCGTCGCGGTGTATCTGCTGCACTAAAAGCGAGTCATCATCACTTATCACACTATAGCCTACTGTTTCTTGACCTTGACGGGTTTAAACTTGTTAACGATTCTTATGGCCATGCCGCAGGAGATAAATTACTGCGTGCTGTTGCAATACGACTGTTAAATATTGTCAAAGACAGAGGACTCGTGGCACGCTTTGGTGGTGATGAGTTTATTATTCAAATCGAGAAGCGTAATTATACCACTCTCGCTTATTTTGCTAATCAAATAATAGAAACATTAAATCGACCATTTCATATTAAAGATATTGGTGAACTTTCAATTAGCTGTAGTATAGGTACATCCAACTATCCTGATGACGCCAATAATTTTGATACTCTCGTCACTCAAGCAGATATGGCAATGCACCGCGCAAAACAGCGAGGCCGTAATTGTTATTATCCTTTTTTACAAGAAATGGCAGATGCGTTATATCGTAAAATGACCCTGCGTCACCATTTATCTCAAGCAATTGAAAATAATGATTTTGAGTTATATTACCAACCTATTATTGACTTAAATACACAACAACTAAAAGGTTTTGAAGCACTGATCCGTTGGTACGATGAATCATTAGGTCAAGTTTCACCGGCTGAATTTATTCCATTAGCAGAAGAAACGGGACAAATTGTGCCGCTAGGATTATGGATTTTACACAGCGCTTGCCAGCAATTAGCCTATTGGACTCAGCATTATCAGCAGCCTTTTATTATCAGTATCAATTTATCACGCGCACAATTGCAACCGACTTTAGCGCAAACTATTGAGCAGATGATCTTTCAATATAATATAAACCCATCATTACTTGCATTAGAAATCACAGAATCAGCCATGCTCCAAGATTACTGTGAAACCAAACCGTGTTTAGATGCGCTTGCAGCGATGGGAATTGAGTTATATTTAGATGATTTTGGTACTGGCTATTCATCCCTATCACAGTTACATGATCTACCAATCAGTACGGTTAAACTTGATCAAAGTTTTGTGCAAGGTGAACATACAAGCAGCAAAGTTATTATTGAAGCGACAAAAGCCATTTGCGAGAAATTGAACTTAAAAATTGTGGCTGAGGGCGTTGAAACACGTGCACAACTTGATTATATCAACCAATGTGGTTTTGATTATTGTCAGGGATATTTCTTTAGTAAACCCATGCCCGTTGATGAACTTGAGCAGAAATATTTTCACCCTAAATTAATTAATATATTGGCTTAAATTAGTCATTAAATACTTTCCCTATCACCTAGTGATAGGGAATCGTTCATGGTTAAGTTACAAATCACCACGCTCCGCATGAATTAATACATTACGCGGAGTGATTGGCTTATCACAAAAAGAGCCGATCACGACGTTATAACCTTGCTCCTCCAGAAAACATGCACGATCAAGTACTAGCCACATTTCCAATGGCCGACGAAATAATTGTCGAACAAGCTCCATTCTTTCAGTAATAGCAAACCGCTGTTCACCTTGACGCTGCCAATACTCAAAATCAATATTTAAAGGTAAATCAAGGCCTTTTTTTGCAGCAGCCCACTGACAAAACGCTTCAAAACCCTGTGTAAGTAAGGCTTTTTGTACATTTGGCACCGCTAGATAAGTATCAGTTTGGTTGAGCTCTCTTTGTAATAAATCAAACCCTAACCGAAAACTCACTTCCACAAATCGTAGTTGTCTTACGCGATTACCCGCCGTAACCGTTTCTTGTAACGGCAGCCGTAAATCATGTTTCGATAACACTAATGCACTTGTTTTTGCTGCTGTAGACATAGGTTGATAATGCGATTGCCGAATTAAATGGTAACAGCAAGGTGAAATGCTCACTGCGGCCCCTTTTTTAGCCGCTACACGTTGCAATAATGAAACATGTAAATCTCCACAAGCATGCAAGGCAACTGCATGTTGCTGTTGAACAATCGCGGTATTACTCTCAATACTAAACGCATCTGCATGAACAAAATTAATGTCTAACTGTAATTGTTTTGCAGCTTGCTCACCATCAACACATAATTGCTGTTGCCACTCAAGACTCGTAACTGGTTGCTGATGGGATGCAGCGAGCACACGTCCAAGGTAGCCTTTACCAGCACACCACTCTAGCCATGGTAAACCTAGTCGCGGTAACACTTCATTAAAAGCGGTAATTTGTTGCCACTTTCGCCCCGGAATACCACTATCAAAACCTTGTGGTACCGAACGCTCAGTTCGCACTAACGGTGATACTTCAGCTGCAATTTGGGTTAACTGTTCAGCATCTTTAATCCATGGCAGTAATGCTGTTGTTAATGCATGAATATCCTGACTTAATAATTGTAATTGGCTGTCATCAATACTCATTAGCCATTGACAAAATTGTGGGTTTTGCTGCCAAACAAATCCACGCTCAGCAAAAGGCATAAACTGCCAAAATTGGCAATTGCTCACCAACAATGCATCAAGACGATGAAAAAGCTCAACGTAGTTAGACATAAACAACCATTTACTCACCAAAAAATTGGAGGCTAGTGTATACCAAGCTCACGTATGAGGCATTAACCAAATAAAAAAACCGCTATCACTAGCGGTTTATGTTGTGTTTACAATAATATTTGCGGTTATCTAATCGGTAAATCCATTGAGGCAAACATCTCGTTTATTTCTGCGGAATTTTTTAATCCAATCGCTTGGTCAACCACATTACGCGTAAGATGCGGTGCAAAACGCTCCATAAAATCATACATATAAGAGCGTAAGAATGTACCTTTCTTAAAGCCTATCATTGTCGTACTTGATGCGAAAATATGGCTTGCATCAATCGCGACTAAATCATGATCAGCATCAGTATCGATTGCCATACTTGCAATAACACCAACCCCAATTCCTAAACGCACGTAAGTTTTAATCACATCAGCATCTGTCGCAGTAAAAACAATCCTTGGCGTTAAACCTGAACGATTAAAGGCACTATCCAACTCAGAACGTCCGGTGAAACCAAACACATAAGTGACTAATGAATATGCGGCTAAATCATGAATAGTGATCATTTCTTTCGCCGCAAGCGGGTGATCTTTGCGTACCACAATGGAACGATTCCAATAATAACAAGGCAACATAATCATATCTTGGTATAGATGTAATGCTTCAGTTGCTATTGCAAAATCAGAACTACCTTTACCGACAGCATCTGCAATTTGCGCTGGCGTTCCTTGATGCATGTGCAGTGAAACTTTAGGAAAACGATGTGTAAAACCTTGAATAACTTGCGGCAGTGCATAACGCACTTGTGTATGGGTCGTCGCAATATTCAACGTTCCCATTTCAGGGTGAGTGTGCTCACCAGCAACCGCTTTAATGCTCTCAACGCGCGATAAAATATCTCGCGAGATACGCACTATCTCTTCACCTGCAGAGGTTACTTTGGTTAAATGTTTACCACTACGTTCAAAAATTTGAATGCCGAGTTCATCTTCCAATAACCGCACTTGTTTACTAATACCAGGTTGAGAGGTATACAAACTCTCTGCCGTTGATGACACATTAAGGTTATGATTTACGACCTCAACGATATAGCGTAATTGTTGTAATTTCATGGTCTCGCCCAATCAATAATCCGTTACCTTTCACACTGTTCCATAAACTCATCCACTGATTTTTATGTCAAAGCATGATCGTGCAACCATGTAATAAATATTTTATATATTGAATTAGCCCCGTTTCATAGTTTTTATTTACTTTTAGTCATAAAAAATACCATTCAACCACCGTATAAGTATAAGAGCATGTACTAATTACGCACTAGCATTAGAGACTTAGTCATATTAAATAGAAACTAATAAAGGGAATAAATAAGAATGTCTGTAATCTACGCTGTTATCTTAGCTTTTAATTCTCTTAAAATAGCATCACATTCGTGTTGTAATTCTGCATCTTGAAGTAACACCAGAACAAAAACAAAGCATTTGATCTAAAAAGCCACATCTTTCTCTACAACGTTATTAAGTTAGCATTTTTTACTAACAAACTACCACTAAACAACGAGATAGTGTATCTTCCTTAGTTATATATTAACCATAAAAGATAGTAAAATTTTATGAGTGTCCCTCTTGTTATTGGTTTAATCAGTCTTCTACTCATTTTAATTATTGGTTACAGCGTAATCATCCAATATCGCCAGCGACTAGAAAGTGCAAAACAACAAGAACTGGCTAAACAAGTTGCTATCATTGATGCAACTGAAGAGCTCATAAGTAATGCCAGTCACTTACCTTACAGTAAAGAATTATTAGTCTGCCTTAATAAACGTATTCTTTATGCGCTAGAAAGCATTGCTGAAATAAATACTAAAGATAGAACATTAAAACAACGTATTCAGCATGTTAGCGAACAATTAACGTATTTAGAAACCCATTTTGATCAAACTAATGTGGTGCAGTTTCAAGTGCCGAACTCCGATCGACAAGCGATTGGCATGTTACAATTAGTTAAGCGCTTAAAAAGCGTTTTAAAAGGTGAGCATGGTAAAGGCCGTATCGCAACCCAAGCTTATGTGCAAGAAAATACCCGTCTCGATAATATGCAATTGCGCATCAATATTGAAAATGTGGTTAAACGTGCAAATGATGCACGCTTAAAGCGCCAATTTGGTACCGCTAAGCAACTGCTCAAAAAAGGTATTGATGTTTTATCATCGCGCAATGATAGCTACGCCACTAAAGCTCTGCAAAAACTACAATATATGTTGAATGAGATCGACAATAATATGAGCGTAAGTAGCGAACAAGAACGCCAACAGTTACTTGATAAAGATAACGATGAATTAGATGTATTATTCCAACCAAAGCGGAAATGGTGATCTGATTCGCTTTGGCTTAAAATAAGCCAACGACAAAGGTCGCAATTGCGACCTTTTTTTATGCCTTCAATAACAATAAAAAGAACATCTTATGGATAATACTCAGCAAATGATTAATACGCTGCTTAAACCGATTAATCAGTTTCTTCAATGTGAAACCCCTGATGGCTGGATTGAAGAAGCCCGTCAACCAGAAAATCTCACTGCATTATTAGTCGATCACTGTAATTGCGAGTTAAAGGCTAGCCAAACTGCGATGTTTATGGTGCGTAAATACGCCGTTGATAAAGCCAGTGGTGCAGCATTGATGGCATGGGCGAAACCTTATGAAGATTTTGTTTACGGCGGAAATGAGCGTTCAGCCACTGATTTTCACAGTAAGAAAAATGGTTTACTGGCCCCATTAACACCACGCAGTGATTTTGCTCATGGATCAGAGCTAATAGATAAAATGGTGCGGTTAATTAAAGAAGAATTCCATCATTTTGAGCAGGTACTTGAGATCATGGATAAACGTGATATTGCTTACCATAATCTTCATGCTGGACGTTATGCTAAAGGCTTAATGAAAGCGGTTCGCACCCATGAGCCTGCAACCTTAATTGATAAGCTTATTGTTGGTGCCTATATTGAAGCACGTTCTTGTGAACGATTCGCTAAACTTGCACCTTATTTAGATCCAGAGCTAAGAAAATTCTATATTTCATTATTGCGTTCAGAAGCGCGTCATTATCAAGACTATCTAACACTTGCAGAAAAGATTGCGGGTAAAAATATTGCTGATCGTATTCGTATTATTGGTGAGAAAGAAGCAGAGTTAATTCTAGCGCCCGATGATACTTTCCGTTTCCACAGTGGAGTTCCTGTTATGGCTGTTTGTAGTGCTTAAACCAAACATTAACTCACGCTACAACAGCGATTAAAAAACAAAAAACCGCCCAATTAGGCGGTTTTTTTAAATCTAACAAAAGAGGCTATTACTCTTCTTCAGTTGATTTTTCTTTTTTCGGTTTCTTACGCTTGTCGGTAATTTCCCACTTGCCGTCCACAAATAGACCAGTCCAGCCTGTTGGCTTTCCGTCTACTTCTGAGCGCACGTAATTCTCTTTGGTTTTACGAGAAAAACGAATAACTGTTGGTAACCCATCAGGGTCAGCAACTGGCGCATCGGTTAAATATAAGAACTTAGGCGATAAACGTTCTTTAAAGCGAACCAACTCCTCCACTAATGGCGCACGTGTTTCACGCGACTTAGGGAAAGTACTCGCTGCCATGAACAAGCCAGAAGCACCATCACGTAATACAAAGTACGCATTAGTGTCTTGTGTACATGGAATTTCTGGTAAATGTACTGGATCTTCTTTTGGTGGCGCAACTTCGCCATTCTTGAGGATCTTACGAGTGTTCTTACACTCTTCGTTAGTACAACCCATGTACTTACCAAAACGACCGTTTTTGAGTTCCATATCAGAACCACACTTATCGCATTCAATCAGTGGGCCTTCGTAGCCTTTAAGCTTGAACTCACCTTTTTCGACAATGTAACCATCACAACTTGGGTTATTACCACAAACATGCAGTTTACGATCTTGGTCAATTAAGTAAGCATCCATTGCTGTACTACAAATAGGACAACGTTTCTTGGCACGTAATGCTGCCGTTTCAACATCTTCCTCAAGTACATTAACAATGCCTTCTTCACTGCCTAAGTTAATCGTCGTTTTACAGCGCTCTTTTGGCGGTAAGGCATAACCTGAACAGCCTAAGAACACGCCTGTCGATGCGGTACGAATACCCATCGGACGAGAACATGTTGGACATTGAATGTCAGTCAGTACGATATTGTTAGGTTGCATACCGCCTTCTGATTCATCTAACTCAGCTTTTTTAAGCTCAGCAGTAAAATCAGAGAAGAACTCATCCAGTACCTTCTTCCAGTTTTTCTCACCTTCAGCGATTTTATCAAGATTACCTTCCATACGGGCAGTAAAATCAAAATCCATCAGGTCAGGAAAACTGTTATCTAGACGGTCAGAAACAATCTCACCCATCTTTTCAGCATAAAAACGACGCTGATCAACACGTACATAACCACGATCTTGAATGGTTGAAATAATCGACGCATACGTTGATGGACGACCAATGCCACGCTTTTCAAGTTCTTTAACCAATGCAGCTTCTGTAAAGCGTGCTGGCGGCTTAGTAAAGTGTTGTTTAGGCTCAAGCTGCTCTAACTTCAGTACGTCACCTACGTTAACTTCAGGTAATGTTGTATCTTCATTTTTACCTGATGGGCGCTGTACTAATGTCCAACCTGCAAAACGTAATGTACGGCCTTTCGCTTTCAGCAAGAAATCACCTGCCTTAACGTTGATCGTACTTGAGTCATATTTTGCTGGCATCATTTGACAAGACACAAATTGACGCCAAATTAAGTCATACAACTTAACCGCATCTTGATCCATGCCTTCTAAATTTTCAGCTTTTACTTCTACGTTTGAAGGACGAATCGCTTCGTGCGCTTCTTGGGCATTTTTCTTACTGCCATACACATTGGCATTTTCAGGTAAATACTCATTACCATACTCATTACCAATCAGCTCACGTGCCGCTTCAACCGCTTCTTTTGAAAGGTTGGTTGAGTCAGTACGCATGTAAGTAATATAACCGGCTTCATATAAGCGCTGTGCAAGGCCCATGGTGCGTTTAACACCATAACCTAGACGTGTACTTGCCGCTTGCTGTAATGTCGAGGTGATATAAGGCGCAGATGGCTTACTGCTGGTTGGGCGATCTTCTCGCTCAATCACTTCATACGCTGCTTTTTCAAGTAGCGCATGCGCTGCCATCGTATCGACTTTATTTTCAGGACGGAATGATTTACCCGCCTGTTGTGCGACCATTAACCGTAGTGCATTTTTGCCTACCGTTAGTGTGTCCGCATGAATATCCCAAAATTCTTCAGGATCAAACGCATTGATTTCATGCTCGCGCTCAACAATCAGCTTTACTGCTACTGATTGGACTCGACCCGCAGATAGCCCGCGTGCCACTTTTTTCCACAATAGTGGCGATACCATGAAGCCAACAACACGATCGAGGAATCGACGTGCTTGTTGTGCATTCACACCATCAATATTCAATTCACCAGGCTGTTCAAATGCTTGTTGAATAGCATTTTTGGTGATTTCGTTAAATACAACTCGTTTGTAGCGTGATTCATCGCCGCCGATGATCTCACGAAGGTGCCACGCAATGGCTTCTCCTTCGCGGTCCAAATCCGTTGCGAGGTAAACAAAGTCAGCATCTTCTGCTAATTTTTGAAGTTCACTAACGACTTTTTCTTTGCCAGGAAGTATTTCGTAATGCGCATTCCAATCATCATAGGGATCAACACCCATCTTGCTGATTAACGCTTTACGATCTTTCTTCTTTTTAATCGCCGCTTTCTCTTCAACACTCAACCCTTTAGTCGATGTTGCTGCCGCTTTTTTGCCGCCACTGCGGGCGCCCGTTGGCAAATCACGTACGTGACCAACGCTTGATTTTACAATGAAATCCTTACCCAAGTACTTATTGATTGTTTTCGCCTTGGCTGGGGACTCCACGATAACGAGAGATTTACCCATAATGACCCTATTACGTCCTCGTGCTCGCTAATACTAAAAATATAAATAACTGCTTAGCTAATCATTAGCGCCACAACATTCGACCAATCTCATTAAGTCACTAATCGAAAAATCTAAGAGCAGTGAATTAATATGATGAGTTCCAATTTGATAATGATACATATTTGCAATTAATTATTGCACTTCATTTACGTAAAATACTCTTTACATATTGGGCTAGAAAACAAGAAGGTCAACTGCTTTTTAATTTATTTCGTCTATTTGGTTGCAGCTTCCGCAATTGTTATTAACTTGTAAATATGTTCTAAGCTTAATTTAATCCATTTACAACGTACTGATTATCAAGGTGATAAAATCATAATTTACCTTATAGGACAATCACTTTGATGGTTTATCGCTACTGTAATAACATAAAACTACGTTATCATTACCATCTATATAGAAGCATTTTATCCGTTTTAGTAAATTTTCTTGCATCTAATCACAATATCACTTTTTTTAATGCTAATTAATGTTGGAATCTGAATAGATATTAACCAACTGACAATCCTGTTATTTGTTTTCTGACACCAACTTACTTAGACTGTTATTATTTTACTATTGATGAGTATTAATCATGGCTAATAAAGTTGAAATTTCGATCAATGAGCTATTAATGATCGCCAACCAAATCATTCAAGATCACAAAGATTATATTGAAGGTATGCGCGCAACATCTGTAACAGAAAAAGACGGCGTATTGATCTTTAAAGGTGAATATTTCCTTGATGAAGACGGCTTACCAACCGCTAAAACAACGGCTGTCTTTAATATGTTCAAATTCCTTGCTCATAAATTATCGCCAGAATTTACCCTTAGTACACTACTGGTTTAAATCAAAAAAACCCGCAATGATTGCGGGTTTTTTCTTAGTCCATTAGCGATAGTTACATAAAAGGACGCTGACCACGTGCAACCCACTTCATGAGTAATGTATCAGCAGCTTCACTTGATGCCCCTGATAACTTTTCAATCAACTTCTTGCGACGTACATATTTAACTTGCAGCACTTCACGTGCCTTACACGCTTCAGTGATCAAATCATCACTGGTGCTAATCTGATCCACTAAGCCTAATTCAAGTGCTTGTTGACCAAACCAATGCTCACCCGTTGCTACTCTATTAAGATCCAGTTCTGGACGATGAACAGCAATAAATTGTTTAAATAAGCCGTGAGTTTCTTCAATTTCTTCTTTGAATTTTTCACGGGCTTTATCGGAGTTTTCACCAAACATTGTTAAGGTACGTTTAAACTCACCTGCAGTAATTTGTTCAAACTCAATATCGTTTTTCTTCAATACCTTACTGAAATTTGGTAACTGTGCAATCACACCAATTGAGCCCACAATAGCAAACGGAGCAGAGACGATTTTATCAGCTACACACGCCATCATATAACCACCACTTGCTGCAACTTTATCAACCGCAATCGTTAGTGTAATACCCGCCGCTTTTAAGCGATCAAGTTGTGATGATGCTAAACCGTATGCATGTACCATACCGCCGCCCGTTTCTAAGCGTAATAGTACTTCATCACCTTCAATAGCAATGGCTAAGATAGCACTAATCTCTTGGCGTAACGATGACACTTCACGCGCATCAATACTGCCATGAAAATCAATCACAAATAAACGTGGCTCACGCGTTGTGGTTAAATTGCCATTTTTTACAGCTTGTTTTATTTCATTTTGACGCGCTTTATCATGTTCTTTATCTAATTTTTTATCTGCCTTATCACGTGCTTTTAGTAACGCTTTATCAAATAAATGTGATTCTAACTGCTCAACGGTCTCTTTATATTGCTCAGTTAAATCAATCACCTCAAGTTCACCTTTTTGTGAACCATGACGACCATTTAATGCTTTTGCCAACACCAACACGCCAACAATCGCAATAACGACTGTTGCAATTTTGGCGAAAAACAAACCATACTCAAACAAAAATTCCAATATTTAACCCTCTATTTGGCAACTAAAAGCGCCATAACTTATTGTAACTATGTTATTACTATCGTCGCTATGACTTCAATTTATTACGAAAATAAATCAAGCTCACCGTCACGATTTTCAAATAAATGTACGTTCTCTCAGAGTATAAATTCTGATATGTTTTAGTAGTAATCGATATTACAGCCAAGCTCAAGACTTGATGCGTTCTTCGACGAAAAAACAGTCAAATAACAACAAAAAGATATTATTTAAAAGGAAGCTACGGTGAATTATCAAATTGCTGCAAATAATTTAAAAGATCGAGTGATCTTAGTAACAGGTGCTGGTGATGGTATAGGTCGAGAAGCAGCACTTCAATATGCGGCTCATGGCGCCACAGTGATTTTATTAGGTCGAACTATCGCTAAACTTGAAGCCGTTTATGATGAAATAGAAACCAATGGCGGTAACCAGCCAGCAATTATACCGTTAGATTTAATGGGCGCGACCAAACAGCATTATCTTGATATGGCAGATACGATTAAGCAACAATTTGGCCGCTTAGACGGTGTATTACACAATGCTGGCCTGTTAGGCGCATTAAGCCCTATTGATCACATCGAAGAGTCTGTTTTTGATGATGTAATGCAAGTTAACGTAAAAGCGCAACTATTGTTAACTCAAGCTATTTTGCCGTTAATCAAGCAATCACCAGATGGTCGTATCATCTTTACCTCATCAACGGTTGGTCACAGTGGTCGTGCTTTTTGGGGAACCTATGCTATTTCTAAATTCGCCACTGAAGGCATGATGCAAGTATTAGCCGATGAGCTCAACGAGACGACTGTTAATGTCAATGCCATTAACCCAGGTGGTACGCGTACAGGCATGCGCGCGCAAGCGTTTCCTGCCGAAGACGCACGGTTACTTAAAACACCACTTGATATTATGCCACTGTATTTGTACCTCATGGGGCCTGAAAGTCGTCATGTTTCGGGGCAATGTATTGATGCTCAACCACAACGAAAACCAGGCATCAGTAGCGAAGAAGAATAATTCATTGGAGCTGTAATCTATAATAAATAACAGCGATAAAAAAGCCGACATCACTGTCGGCTTTTTAGTATTCATCATACGATGACACGGTTAGTCATATATTACTGACGTGTACGCGGCTTTGCTGGCTTATTCGCTAACGGGTTACGACGATTTGCCGCATTACCCGAAGGCTTACGCTTGCCAGATGCACTTTGTGGTTTATCTGATGCGTTATAAGGCTTCTTCGCATCATCTCTTGGCTTACCAGCAATATGTACTGGTTTACCTTGTGCGCGATCTGAACGAGGTTTCGCGTTATCACGACCTGTTGATGCAGGTTTCGCACGACCACGGCCACCACGTTGCTCTTGTTGTTGAGCGTCTGCCTCAGCATTACGGCTTGAACTTGATGGTGCACGACGATCATTGTTACGACCACGACGACCGCTAGGACCCGTTGTTTCAACACGCTCTTCGTGACGACGAACAGCACGACGAATCTGACGAATACCTTTTTTACGTTTCTGACCTTCAACCGTTAATACAGTTTCAGTTTCAGGTGGCAATTCTACTGTTGCACGTAGTTCGTTTACTTCTTTTAATTCAAGCTCGCTCCAACCACCACGAGGCATATCTTTTGTTAAGTAAACATCACCGTAACGAACACGTTTTAGACGACTTACAGTTACACCTTGTGAATCCCATAAACGACGAACCTCGCGGTTACGACCTTCTGTGATCACCACGTAGAAAGTATGATTCATACCTTCACCGCCAGAATAAACAACATCTTCAAAACGTGCGATGCCGTCTTCTAGCTCAACGCCTTTAACGACATTCTTTACCATTTGCTCGTTAACTTCACCAAATACACGTACCATGTATTCACGTTCAACAGTGCGGCTTGGGTGCATTAAACGGTTAGCTAATTCACCATCGGTAGTGAAAAGTAATAAACCCGATGTGTTAGCATCTAGACGACCAACAGAAACCCAACGACCTGTTGTAAGACGTGGTAGACGATCAAATACAGTACGACGGCCTTCTGGATCATGACGAGTACATAATTCACCTTCAGGCTTGTTGTAGGCCAAAATTCGACAGATTTCTTCATCTGACGAAATTAATGCAATGTTATGGCCATCAATACGTACGCTAACACTTAAATCTTCAAGACGATCGCCAAGTTTAGCAACTACACCATCAACGCTCACACGACCGTTTTGGATCATTAATTCGATTTCACGGCGTGAACCTTGGCCAGCACGCGCTAACACTTTTTGTAATTTTTCACTCATTATAAAAAACCTTTGTCGCCTTCACAGGCGTCGAAATTCTCATCAAAATGGCCATATAGTCATAGCTTTTTACGGCAAATTGCACGCTAAAAAAGTGATAATGGATAGTTGATGCGAATAGCAATAATTTGGATTCTAACCTGATAATGAACAATTTATCATGCTAGATATGTAGCCGATTATTATCGCAAATATATCGCTTATTTACCATAAAAATAGCGATAAAAAAACGTATCACAAACAATGTGATACGTTTATAAACCGCCTTCTTGCAACCAAGTAATTACGATATAAATTAAACGATTTTATTCAAATGGTGTAATATCACCAGCACCAACACGTACAATTTCAATCTCTCCATTACTAAAATCGATAACGGTTGTTGGTTGTTCACCAAGATATCCACCATGCATAATCAGATCGACAGCGTGCTCTAATTGATCACGAATTTCATCAGGATCTGCTTCTGTGGTGTCTTTGCCCGGTAAAATTAAACTGGTCGACATCATGGGTTCGCCTAATGCTTCTAACAATGCCAATGCAATATTGTTATCAGGTACACGAATACCGATTGTTTTCCGTTTTGCATTCATTAATCGACGCGGCACTTCTTTAGTACCTTTAAAAATAAAGGTATATGCGCCAGGGGTGTTATTTCTTAATAATCGAAATGCAATATTATCAACGCGGGTATACAGCGATAGTTCTGATAAATCACGACATAACAGAGTAAAGTTATGCTTATCATTTAAACGGCGAATCTGACATATACGCTCTAGTGCCTGTTTGTTTTCTATTTGGCAACCTAAGGCATAACCAGAATCTGTTGGATAAACAACAACGCCACCATTTTTGATGATTTCAACCGCTTGATTGATTAATCGCACTTGAGGTGTTTCTGGGTGTACATAAAAAAATTGACTCATTTATCCTCCTTCGAGGTAGATAACTCAGCAGTTATTTCTACCTCTACTCGCTTTTTCTCTACCGTCCAATCTTGCCACAGCGGTGACACATCTTTGGGTAACCACAAATTACGGCCAAGTTCAGTCCATGGTGATGGATAATGAAAATCAGACCCTTGTGAAGCGAGTAAATTATATTGAATGGCGTAATCCCCAAAGGTACGTCGTTCTTGCGGTGCTTGTTGTGGTTGAGCAACCTCTATGGCATCCCCTCCCGCTTCAATAAAGTGTTGAATTAAACGCTTTATCCATTTCGCTGTCATTTGATAACGGCCGGGATGGGCAATAACTGCTTGACCACCAGCAGCATGAATCACAGCAACAGCATCAGCAATCGAACACCAACTTGGTGGCACATAACCGGGATTACCACGGGTTAAGAATTTCTTAAACACCGCTTGCATTGTTTTGGCATAACCTTGATCAACTAACCAACGTGCAAAGTGCGCGCGTGTAATCGAAGCATCGCCTGCTAATGCCATTGCACCTTCAAAAGCACCTGGCATTTTATTTTTTCTAATCGTGCGCCAATCTCTTTTGCACGTTCAAGCCGATGAGCTGCTTGGGCGCTAATAAACGAAATTAACTCAGGATGACTGGGATCTATATTAAGCCCAACGATATGAATATCAAAGTTTTGCCACACCGTTGATATCTCAATACCGTTAATTAATGTAATCGGTAATTGATCTTGTTCGATAACCGCATGCGCTTGTGCTAACCCATCAATGGTATCGTGATCAGTAATTGCCAACACATCAACCCGCATTTCAACAGCGCGTCGAACAAGATCTTGCGGCGATAAGCGGCCGTCTGACGCTGTAGTATGACAATGTAAATCAAACAACATAACTTTACTTCTTGACTTTATTTTCATGAACTAGTTTACTAGTACGTAATTACTAAGCAAGGATTATTCATCTTATTAACCATTGCCTTTAGCTAGTTTAAACCAATTCACAGCTATCTACCTCGATAAACCTTGGCGATAGCAGCAGACAAATTGGATAGCGTTATGTTACAGCAAATTAAGCGTCAACAATCGACTTTATTCATACTAGGTCGATGATTGAGTTGTGTATTATAACTGTAAAATACCGTAACAATTTATCATTTTATATTAGCTAGCTATCACCTTGAATTTTTCATCGTAATAATAAAAACAGAAATGACTTTCTAATATATTGATTATTATAAGCTTGACTTAAAAAACAGCAAAAACATATAGTGTTAATAATTGTCGTTAAAAGTAAAAAACTAGCCTTGCTCAAAGACGAAGTTTACGCCACTATCGAACAATGAAAGCAGGATTGCTATTTTGTACAAACGGCAGGGAGAGCGCTGTGAATACTGACTTAACGAGATCGCATCCTTATATTGCGACAACATTAGCCCAACATCAGATTGAATTATTGAACCTCGATGTAGCATATATTGCAGATCCAACTGATGTTTATTTCACGCTATGTGGTGATAGTCCTTGCCATCTATTGCTGGAATCTGCAGAAGTTGAATCTAAACAAGATTTAAAAAGCTTGTTACTGATTGATGCTGCAGTACGGATTATCTGTCGAGGAAAAAAAGTTATTTTAGAGCCGCAATCAGACAATGGTCGCCAGCTATTAGAGGCATTACAACCACATCTAAAATCTGACATTGAAGCCAGCTACAGCAAAGATAGCTTACAGTTACAATTTCCAACCCATGATCAGCTTTTAGATGAAGACAGCCGTCTACGCCAAACATCGTCTTTTGATGCATTACGCCTAATTCAACACGCGTTTGATACCGACAGTCATCCTCGAGATGCGTTATTTATTGGTGGGTTATTTGCCTATGACTTAGTCGCAGAATTTGAACCTCTGGCGGCTGTAGAGGCTGATAACAACTGTCCTGATTATGTGTTTTATATTGCTGAAACATTATTAATTATCGATCACCAACGTCAGCAAGCCCATTTGCAAGCCACCATCTTTGGTCATGGAACACGCCAGATTCACGATACGCTTCAACAACGTTTAGCAACCCTAAAAACCCGTTGCCAAAGCCCACTGTCGTTACCAGCACCAGAATATGTCGCAGCCTGTGAACCTGACACGAGTATTAGTGATCACGATTTTAATCAAACCGTGGCCGCACTTAAACAATTTGTTATTCGTGGCGATGTATTTCAAGTGGTGCCTTCACGTCAGTTTACGCTGCCATGCCCTTCGCCACTTAACGCGTATAAAGCATTAAAAATCGGCAACCCAAGCCCTTACATGTTTTATCTGCATGATACTGATTTTACTTTATTTGGCGCATCACCAGAGAGCGCGTTGAAATATTGTACTGAGTCTAATCAAGTTGAAATTTATCCAATTGCTGGTACTCGTCAACGTGGAAAAAACAGTGATGGCTCGATTAACCTCGATCTCGATACTCGAATTGAATTAGAACTTCGCTCTGATACCAAAGAAAACGCCGAGCATATGATGTTAGTCGATTTAGCCCGTAATGATATTGCCCGTATTTGCCAAGCCGGCAGTCGCCATGTCGCCGACTTATTACATGTTGACCGCTATAGTCATGTGATGCATCTAGTATCACGCGTTGTCGGTCAATTGCGTGAAGATCTTGATGCGCTACATGCTTATCAGGCATGTATGAATATGGGAACGTTAACTGGCGCACCTAAAATCAGAGCGATGCAACTTATTCGTGATGTTGAACAGCGTCGACGCGGTAGTTATGGCGGTGCGGTTGGCTACATTACCGGTCATGGTGATATGGATACCTGTATTGTGATTCGCTCTGCTTATGTTGAAAACGGCATTGCCAGTGTTCAAGCGGGCGCTGGCGTGGTTTATGACTCAATACCACAAGCAGAAACTGACGAAACCAGAAGTAAAGCACAAGCGGTTATCAATGCTATTCATAGCACTCATCAAGGTTAAGGAGCACACTATGACCATTAATAATCGTCACTATCATCCGCATATTGTTCTACTCGATAACTTTGACTCGTTTACTTATAACCTTGTTGATCAATTTCGTAGCCTTGGCTTTCCAGTAACGGTTTATCGCAATAATTTATCAGCATTAGCTATCGAGCAGGCATTATTTCAGCATGATAATCCGGTGTTAGTGTTGTCACCCGGCCCAGGCACACCAGCAGATGCAGGCTGTATGCCTGCCCTTATTCAACAGGTCAAAGGTAGGATCCCGATGTTAGGTATCTGCCTCGGCCATCAAGCCATTGTTGAAGCCTATGGTGGCAAAGTTGCAGGCGCTGGCGATATTGTTCATGGTAAAGCTGCCATGATGACCCATAACCACCATGCTGTTTTTGGTGCATTGGCAAGCCCATTAGCTGTCGCCCGTTATCACTCACTGGTTGCCACCGAGGTGCCCGCAGAACTGACGACTATTGCTGACGTTGATGGTCTAGTGATGGCGGTTATCAATGAGCGCGATAAAGTCTGTGGTTTTCAATTTCACCCAGAGTCCATTCTTACCACTCAAGGTGCAGAGCTACTCACTCACACGCTGAATTGGGTGATGGCGAACCATACCGAATGCCAAAATAACCATTAAGGAAGATGATTATGAACGCAATTATTTCTAATATTGCTGACAAACTTTATGCTCAGCAACCTCTTAGCGAAGCGGAAAGCCACACTCTGTTTGATGCCATCATTAATGGTCAAGTTGAGCCGATTGTATTATCAGCACTATTAACAGCATTAAAAATAAAAGGTGAGACACCCGCAGAAATTGCAGGAGCAGCCAAGGCACTGGTTGAGAATGCTAACCCTTTCCCACGCCCAAGCTATGATTTCGCTGATATTGTTGGCACAGGCGGTGACGGTGCCAACACTATCAATATTTCAACCACTGCGGCATTTGTCGCTGCAGCGTGTGGCGTTAAAGTGGCTAAACATGGTAACCGTGGTGTTTCAAGTAAGTCTGGCTCATCGGATTTACTGGACAAATTTGGTATTAACTTAGCTATGTCCGCTCAAACCGCGCGCCAAGCATTAGATGATCTCGGTGTATGTTTCTTATTTGCACCGGAATATCACGGTGGCGTTCGTCATGCTATGCCTGTACGACAAACCTTAAAAACGCGCACTATTTTCAATGTTCTCGGGCCGTTAATTAATCCAGCCAAACCTAATATTGAATTAATGGGTGTCTACGATAATGCATTAGTCCGCCCTATCGCTGAAACCTTAGCAACAATGGGCTTAAAACGCGCAGCCGTTGTACATGGTAGTGGCCTTGATGAAGTTGCCATTCATGGTGAAACTCATGTTGCTGAAATCATCGATGGCGTCATCACCGAATATACCCTTACTCCGGCTGATTTTGGACTTGATAGCTATCCTTTAGAAGCAATTCGTGGTGGTGACCCACAAGAAAATCAAGCCATTATAAAAAATATCCTCACCGGTAATGGTACGCCAGCACAAGAAGGAGCAATCGCAGTCAATGTCGCACTGTTATTGCGCCTTTTTGGTCAACAAGATCTTAAACACAATGCGCAACAAGCAATTACTGCAATGCGTTCAGGTAAAGCTTATCAACTGGTTGAACAACTGGCAGCACGAGGTTAATAATGGAAACAGTACTTACTAAAATTATTGCTGACAAAAAGATCTGGGTTGATGCGCGTAAAGAAGCGCAACCACTGGCCAGTTTTCGTCATCAGTTAACGCTCAGTGATCGTGATTTTTATCAAGCACTCGCAACCAATAGAGATAGTGGTATTCCGCGCCCTGCTTTTATTCTTGAATGTAAAAAGGCCTCGCCATCAAAAGGGTTAATTAGAGAAGACTTTGATTTAGATTATATTGCAACAGTCTATAACCACTATGCGAGCGCTATTTCGGTACTTACTGATGAAAAATATTTCCAAGGTAATGTCGAATTTCTACCCAAAGTGCGTAGCCAAGTAAAACAACCTGTTTTATGTAAAGATTTTATAATTGATAGCTACCAAGTGTATTTGGCACGCCATTATCAAGCCGATGCGATTTTACTGATGTTATCAGTACTTGATGATGAGCAATACCAAGCTCTTGCAGCCGTTGCTGAGTCACTTCAATTAGGTATTTTAACCGAAGTCAGTAATCAAGTGGAGCTCACCCGTGCAATTAAGCTCAAAGCAAAAGTAGTCGGAATTAATAACCGCAATTTACGTGACCTTAGCATTGATTTAAATCGCACCAAACAACTTGCTCCCGACTTACCCAAAGACACTATTATCATTTCAGAGTCTGGCATTTACACTCATCAGCAAGTACGTGAATTATCACCCTATGCCAACGGTTTTTTGATTGGTAGCTCATTAATGGCAGCTGATAACCTTGATTTAGCGGTACGCAAAGTATTATTTGGCGCGCATAAAGTCTGTGGTCTCACATCAACTGAAGACGCTCACCATGCCTACCAACAAGGGGCAACCTATGGTGGTTTAATTTTTGTACCGTCATCACCTCGTTACATTAGCCTTGATCAAGCAGCAGCGGTAATGGCTGCAGCGCCATTGAGTTTTGTTGGCGTATTTCAAGATAACCCATTAAATGACGTTATCGCTACAGCAACCACGCTAGCACTTGCAGCTGTACAACTACACGGCAATGAATCACTGCAATACATTGAACAGCTACGTCAACAATTACCTCAGTATTGCCAAATATGGAAAGCACATGCCATCACCGATAGCGTGCCCGATATTAGCCACTGGCCTGTAGATAAACACCTTTTTGATAGTAAAGTTAAAGGCCAAAGTGGAGGTACTGGAGTGTGTTTTGATTGGTCATTGATTGCTGATGATGATAAAGAAAACAGCTTACTTGCAGGAGGCCTCACACCTGAAAATGTCGGTCAAGCAGCCTCATTAGGGTTTAGTGGCTTAGATATAAACTCGGGCGTTGAAAGCGAACCAGGCAAAAAAGATCCGCATAAATTAGCAGCAGCCTTTACGGCAATCAAACACATTAAGGAAGATAAATAATCATGAGTAAATTGGATGCCTACTTTGGTGAGTTTGGTGGTCAGTATGTCCCTCAAATTTTAGTACCTGCGTTAGATCAACTTGAAAATGCCTTTATTGATGCACAACAAGATCCACACTTTCAGCAGCAATTTATTAGCTTGTTAAAAGAATATGCCGGTCGACCAACCGCGTTAACCTTATGCCAAAATTTAACCGAAGGCACAAACACAAAGTTATACCTTAAACGTGAAGATTTACTTCATGGTGGCGCACATAAAACTAACCAAGTATTAGGCCAAGCACTACTGGCACAGCGCATGGGTAAAACCGAAATTATTGCTGAAACAGGTGCCGGACAACATGGCGTTGCAACCGCATTAGCTTGTGCGCTACTTGGGTTAAAATGCCGTATTTATATGGGGGCGAAAGATATTGAGCGTCAAAGCCCAAATGTATTTAGAATGAAATTAATGGGTGCCACGGTTATTCCTGTTACATCTGGATCGTCGACCTTAAAAGATGCTTGTAACGAAGCTATGCGTGATTGGTCTGCCAGTTATGATAAAGCCCATTACCTATTAGGTACTGCTGCTGGCCCCCACCCATTTCCAACCATTGTACGTGAATTTCAAAAAATTATTGGTGAAGAAACCAAAACCCAAATTACCGCTAAAGAAGGTCGCTTGCCTGACGCTGTAATTGCCTGTGTTGGTGGAGGCTCAAATGCGATTGGCATGTTTGCCGATTTTATCGAAGAAACTAATGTCCGTTTAATTGGGGTTGAGCCTGCAGGTAAAGGGTTAGATACCGATATGCATGGCGCTCCGCTTAAACATGGCAAGTTAGGGATATTCTTTGGCATGAAAGCACCGTTAATGCAAGATGAGCATGGCCAAGTGGAAGAATCATATTCTATTTCTGCAGGGTTAGATTTCCCTTCAGTTGGCCCACAGCATGCACACTTAAATGCGATTGGTCGTGCTGAATATGGCGCAGTAACTGACGATGAAGCATTAGAAGCTTTTCAATTACTCGCTCGTAAAGAAGGAATTATTCCAGCATTAGAATCAGCTCACGCACTGGCTTATGCATTAAAATTGATTGCCGATGATCCTCAAAAAGAACAGCTACTCGTGGTTAATCTTTCTGGTCGAGGCGATAAAGATATCTTTACAGTTCACGACATTTTAACGGCGAAAGGAGTTTTATAATGGATCGCTATCACAATTTATTTACTCAACTTAGCGCTCGCAATGAAGGGGCTTTTGTACCGTTTGTGACTCTTGGTGATCCAACACCACAACGTTCAATGGATATTATTGATACTCTCGTTGCCGCAGGTGCTGATGCATTAGAATTAGGTATTCCTTTTTCTGATCCTCTCGCTGATGGCCCGACAATTCAAGGGGCAAACATTCGCGCTCTTGCTGCTGATACCACTCCAACAATATGTTTTGAAATGTTAGCAGCCATTCGAGTTAAATATCCTGAACTACCGATTGGATTATTAATGTACGCCAATTTGGTATTCGCTTGTGGTATTGATAATTTTTATCGCCGCTGTGCTGAAGCTGGCGTCGATTCAGTATTAATTGCTGATGTACCTGTCAATGCTTCACATGAGTTTAGAATGGCGGCAGAAACGCATGCTATTCACCCTATTTTTATCGCGCCACCTAATGCAGATCCACAAACATTAAAAACGGTCTCTGAACTTGGTGGTGGCTATACTTATCTGCTATCACGAGCAGGCGTAACTGGCGCAGAAACAAAAGCTGAAATGCCGATCGAACCTCTTTTAGCCAGCCTAAAATCACACCATGCCCCACCCGCCTTACTTGGCTTTGGTATTTCAACGCCAGAACAAGTTAATGCTGCCATAAAGGCAGGAGCAGCAGGTGCTATTTCTGGCTCTGCGGTAGTAAGAATTATTGAACACAACCTCAGCGACCATACTGAAACATTGAATAAATTAACCACCTTTATCACTAATATGAAATCAGCAACACGCAGCTAATCATTATGCTGCTATCTATAATTATATTGATGGCAGCCTAATACCAGCAACACATAACAATTGATAAACAACAGCAAACATAACTATAACCTTTTGTCAATAGATGTTAATTATCATCACGCTTAACCCTCTATAAATCCGCAAACTCACTCCACTGATTACAATATACGCTCAATACATCTCCAGATATCGATGCAATTCGTTTTATACCGAATCAACAACTACATGAAAAAATAAGCAGTTATATATTGCTAACATATGTTCTTCAGTGTAAAAAACACATCAAACATACAAAATAATAATAACAGCAACATTTACAACAAAATAAAACAAAACAACAACATTACTAATACATCATCTCGATATCACAGGGGAATATATCGTGTTAAAAGATAAAAAAGTGCTTAATAATATCGGCGTTCAAGTCGTTATTGCTATGATCATAGGTACCATTGTCGGCATTA
Organism: Photobacterium aquimaris; assembly: GCF_002954455.1. Classification (GTDB taxonomy): domain Bacteria; phylum Pseudomonadota; class Gammaproteobacteria; order Enterobacterales; family Vibrionaceae; genus Photobacterium; species Photobacterium aquimaris. The sequence continues at coordinate 747,862 of NZ_MSCC01000001.1, read as the reverse complement.
TTATGGGTCATGATGCCGTCATGTTTGCACCACTTGGTAGCTTATTTATTCATCTTATTAAAATGCTTGTCATACCATTGGTGGCAGTTGCTATTATTTCTGGTGCGGCTAGCTTAGGTAATAGCCATGCTGCAGGAAAAATTGGCATAACAACCTTAGCTTTTTTCGGTATTACATCAGCACTTGCTGTTACATTAGCACTGATGATGGGCATAATATTCCAACCAGGTATTGGCGTTGATTTATCAGGTGTTGCCGGCATGTTTGCCAATACTTATGCTGAACAAGGTTCGTTACCAACATTTTGGGCTACTATTTTAGGCATGATCCCTACTAATATTTTCCATTCCTTAAATGAAGCCAACATTCTTCAAATTCTAGTGTTTTGTCTATTTTTTGGTATTGCACTTTCTAAACTAGAGGTTGAACGTCGTCAGCCATTAATTAACGGTATTAATGCAATTGTCGATGCCATGGTATGGATGATTAATGTTGTCATGAAGTTTGCACCTATCGGCGTATTTGGCCTAATGGCTGATGCAATCGGTAGTTTTGGCTTCAGTGCGCTAACAGTGGTACTTAAACTCTTTGTTGTGTACGTAGCTGCTATTTTGATCTATGGCTTTATTGGTTACCCAATCATGATCAAACTGTTTTCAAAAACGTCACCACGTAAGTTTTTATCCGCCATGAAAAAGCCACAAGCTGTCGCACTCTCAACAGCATCATCAATGGCAACATTACCAGTCACAATGGAAACTTGTGAAGAAGAGTTGGGTGTTAAAAATTCAACAGCTTCATTTGTATTACCTCTTGGCGCAACTATCAATATGAGTGGTAATGCAATTTACTACGGTCTCGTTGCTATTTTCTTTGCTCAAATTTTCAATATTGAATTAGGAATGAGTGCATATATCGCCATCATTGTAACATCAACTATTGGTGCAATTGGTCAAGCTGGCGTACCTGGCCCCTCGTTCTTAGTGGTTGCGGTACTGCTATCGGCAGGTATTCCTATTGAGGGCTTACCGTTATTATTTGCCCTTGATCGTATCTTTGACATGATTCGAACCGCACTTAATATCACAGGTGATGCAGCATGTGCCGTTATCATTGACAATATTTATGACAACCAAGAGCAACCTATTGCAGTTCAATCATAATTGTAATTAACGATTTTATAGCATAATCAATAGCTACTTAGGCAACTGAGTAGCTTTTTTCATTTAAGGTAAGGAACAGGTATACTCTGATCAATTATTTTTAATGAGTTGGCACTAATGAAGCAACTGATAGAGTTTATTCCATTACTGATTTTTTTCGTATTATTTAAAACCAATGGTATTTTTGTCGCAACAGGCGCATTGATTATCGCCACTGCCATTCAGCTCATTGTGTCATGGGTTATCTATAAAAAACTTGAGAAAATGCAACTGATCACTTTTGCTATGGTGGCAATTTTTGGTGGCCTAACGCTTGTTTTACATGATGAGAATTTCATCAAATGGAAAGTTACCATTATCTATGCTTTATTTGCACTGGCATTATTGGTTAGTCAATTTATGCGTAAACCATTAATTAAATCGATGTTAGGCAAAGAAATGACATTGCCAGAAAACGTTTGGTTACGTATCAATCTTGCATGGACAGTGTTTTTTGTTGTTTGTGCGGTTGTAAACATTTATATTGCATTCAATTTTCCGCTTGATATTTGGGTGGATTTCAAGGTATTTGGTTTACTTGCATTAACGTTACTATTTACCTTAGCCACGGGTGGCTATATTTATCGCCACCTACCGAAAAGCCCTGATGATAAATAAAGTTGTATAGCCTGATGACTACTGAAAACAATATCCCTCGTGGACAGCTTCTACTACGTACATTAGCGATGCCTGCCGATACCAATGCAAATGGTGATATTTTTGGTGGTTGGATCATGTCACAGCTAGATCTTGCAGGTGCGATTTTAGCCAAAGAGATCTCTCGTGGTCGTGTCGTTACTGTTTCGGTTGATAAAATAGAATTTAAAGCCCCTGTTGGCGTTGGTGATGTTGTTTGTTGCCATGGTGAATGTAAACGTATCGGTAATACATCAATGAGTGTCGGCTTAGAAGTATGGGTTAAACCTGTTGCTGTTGATGGCATCGGTGAACGTTACCGTGTCTGTGAAGCAACCTTTAATTATGTGGCGATCAATAGCGAAGGTCGCCCACGTAAAATTGAAGTGACTCAATAGCTTTTAATAAGTGCTAAAAAAAGCACCTTTCGGTGCTTTTTTATTACTTAACGCTCACTGTTGACCATACAAAACGGTGATCAGAAGAGACTTCTTTACTATCCCCATTTATACCAATACGATCGTCGTTAAATAATAATCGTCCATCTTCACCTATCGCTGGCCAGTAAACTCCTGTATCCAAAACAGTCAAACTTGCCGACGGCACCGCATAATCAGCACGAGAACCAAACACACTAGTACGAATTTCTGGATTAGGATGAACAGGGTTCCAGTCATTAGCTGGATTTTTAGATTCAAGACCACCACTGCTTTGTGGTGTAAATGGTTGCCCCACTTGAGCAACGGCTTGATTAACTTTTTCGTTAGCAAGTAACTTAATGATACCGTTATATGGCGCATTGATTTGAGTACCAATTACATTATCTGCATTCAAATCTCCCATCACAACAAAGTGTTCGCCATTAAAACCACCTTTAGTACCGTTATCGTCATATAAAGACGACTCACCATTGATGTAATAATTCCAAAATGCATTTTCATCACTATTGCGAAAACGATTGTTGTAGGTAACAGTATCAAAACCAGAAGGTGTTGGATGCGCTAACAATACGTTAATGGTTTTATTACCACTTGGAGTTGGAATAATGATCGGTGCATCAACATGGTTTTTTGAAGACAATCGTAATACTTCCCACTCATCATCACTAAACCATTCTTGACCACATACCATTCCTTCAGGAATCGGTTTTTTAGAATCTTCACATATTTCAATAATTGGATTAACGGCATTAGGTAAATCTTTACGCTTAAATTTCTGGAACGTACGTGTATTAGCCGTATCTATTTCAAACTTAGACAATAATGCAAATGCATAGTGACCATGATAGAAACCAAACCCTTGAGCATCATTAGCATCATCGATTTTACCATTATTATCTAAATCTAATCCGGTCGGTAATCCAGTATTCGTTGCATAGTTCTCTGCATAAGGATAGACAATAGGTTGTTGCATATTACCACCATCAACACTATTTAAGCTCTGACTGACTGCTAAATAGTTTTGCTGGAAACCATTTAATGAACGTATATCATCAACCGTACCGTTATTATTAAATTCATTTAGCAATAAAACATCAGGTCGGTTCTTTTGAATAATAGCAGCAATATTACGAATCTGAATAATACGCTCAGCCAGTAAATGATCAGCTTCATTGGCTGTATCATTTTTCCACGCTGTAATTAATTCATTTTGTTTTGCTACAGGAATAGTCATGTATTCAACCCAACGTTGATACGTTTCTTTTGGGTCATTATCTACCGCAAGTGCTGCGTTAAATTGAGCAAATTTCACTTCAGAAACTGGCTGTGGTTGAATTGAATTTTGGTTATCATTACAGCCAGTTACGATAAAGGATGCAGCCAATAATGTTGCTAATAATGTTTTATTCATTTTAATTTTAACGTTAAATTATTTTGATAATGACAATATTACTAATATATTTTAACGTTCTTTAAATCATATTTGTTACAAAAAAATGTGACTAATATAGAATATATTGTAGATTTAATTGACTCTTTAAATAACTACAAATAATTTATTGCTTTTGCCACATAGGCATACCGCTATCGCTATTTAGATGGTCAACCACTAATATAAAATCAATTTAGAATAGCAAATAGTGGCGATATTCCCTTAATGGCTATTCCTTTAAAAAAAAAGAAAAATTGGTAACTTCAATTTCGTGATCTTAATTCAAAATTTATATTGCAATAATCAGCACTCTAAATATTTAGCTAAAAACATTTCATTACACATTCAGCTCCTAACTATACATTCATAATATAACTTCAGTTATACACCAAAGTGCAATCTACTGCACATACATAGCTATAAATTTCAATCCAATAATAATTATCATATTTAATAATCATAAATACTTGTTAGCCATAAATATTTGGTTAGTATGGTGATATGCTAAATCAGTACGAAATATTATTCGTGCTGTAAACCATAACAAAATAGGGAATGCCGACTATGTGGTATGTGATTTTTTCTCAAGATGTTGAAAATAGCTTAGAACGTCGTATGAGTGTACGTGAGCAACATTTAGCACGATTAAAAGAACTTCAACAACAAGAGCGTTTATTAGTTGCTGGCCCAATGCCTGCTATTGATGATGAAAATCCGGGTGATGCCGGTTTTACAGGCTCAACTGTCATTGCTAAGTTTGACTCATTAGAACAAGCTCAACAATGGGCCAATGCAGATCCTTATATTGATGCTGGGGTGTATGCTAATGTGATCGTTAAGCCGTTTAAAAAAGTCTTACCTTAAATATATTCAGGATCAACTAGTGAACCTAACCAACACAAAAAAGTGGCTCGTTGCTGCAGTCGGCTTGTTTATCCTTGGTGGCTGTGCTTCACATGACCAGCAAATGGTGGCTGAATCACTCGCTCAATCAAGAGCTGCTGCTATTGATAGTAAAGCGCCCTACCCTAAAATTGATGCATACCAAATTACTCAAGCCTACGCGAGTAAGAATACCGTAAAAATCAATATTATTTATGGTGGAAATGGCCGTATAACGCCAACAACAGCCATAAAAACAGCCAGTGCTAATTACTGCCAAAATCCAGAGTTAATACCGTTATTTAAACATGGTGTGGATTATTTAATCACTATTCGTGATATCAGTGGTCGTCAGCTAGTTTCGCAATCTATTTCAGAACAATATTGTGATTCTCTGAAATAATTAACACGCTACAATATAAAAAGCCCTACCGCTGGCGTAACTTTATCGCATTACACATTTTGGTTAGGGCTTTTTATCTTTTCTTCATAGATTAATCTGCTGGTACGCTTTCAACATTGATCGCATCATTAATCTGTACTTCAAAGGCACGTAATCTTTTATAGATAGACATTAGCTCTACGATTGTGCTCCATGAATGTACCAGAAATTGAAATGATTCTTCGACTTTACCAAACGCTCTTAATATTTGTTGTAAAACACCCAGTGTTAATGCACCAGAAACAATCGCGGGGCCAAGCGCAATATAAGGCACAATCACGGTATATTGAATATACGACCATTTTGCGATATCAAAGTATAAGTAATGACGATATAAGTTAAAGTAGTTTTTTCGAACATTAAAAAACAGTTCTTTAACGGTTTCAGGCTCTGCACGTTGTGAATTATCCTCACCAAAAACTAACTCTTTTCGGTAAGCGGCCTCAACCTTTTGATTTTTAAATTCTAATCCAGGTAAACGTACACCAACAATAGCTAATAATACCGTGCCAAATAACGCCGAAATAATTGCTAAATACACCAAAGATCGATCAACTGCGCCAATCCAAGGCAACTCCGTTATATTTTCACTTAATACCCATAAAATAGGTAAAAAGGCGAATAAGGTCATTAACGAGCGCATAAAACTTACACCTAAGCTTTCAACAATACGCGCAAAACGCATAGTATCTTCTTGCACTCGTTGTGATGCCCCTTCAATATGACTAATTTTGTCCCAATGCTTCATATAATAGTTATTCATCGCGGTACGCCAGCGAAAAACATAGTGGCGAACAAAGAAATCGAGAATAACTGCAATGATGATATACACCGATACAATATTGAAAAACTCAATACAGCCAGCAAGAAATTCATCAAACGTAACTGCATTAGGTTTAGCCAATGCCTTTTGAATTAAATCATAAAAGCTGCCAAACCATTCATTCACTTCTACATCAATTTGTACTTTATACCAAGTGACATATAAGATAACGGCACTACCGACAATCGACCATAAAAACCAGCGTCGATCAAGAAAGAACGATTTAAACATAACTACACATCCTTAATGTATTTATATTGAGTGCAGCCCTTGCACTGACAACTTAATCAATTTGTTTTATTGTTAACTACTTATTTTAGTATTTGTCACTGACCATAAAAACGCAACCTCATCACCATAATAAAGTTCATATAAGCTATTATAATAAAAAGATTACTACAAATTTCAGACAAAAAAATCCCTTATCCAGTTTACTCACATGAAGCGATAAAATTGATAAGGGATGATAATATTGAATGTTTTACGCTAATTTTAAATGCTGATATTTAACACTAAAACTTAGCTACGGCGCTCAAATACTAACGCTTTCAGACCGCCTTCTGGTTCGATCTCATTAAATTCAGGTGGGTTATCTAATCGCTGGGTAAATACCATATCAGGAGCTTCACTCGCCATACCATCAATAAGAAATTGGCTGGTTAGCGAAGGATCATTTACACACGCCAATACAACCCCTTCAGCTGTGAGTAATTCAGGTAAACGGCGCAAAATCTTTTGATAATCTTTTGTCAGCGCAAAACTACCCTTTTGAAACGATGGCGGATCAATGATGATTAAATCATAAGGCCCCATCTTGCGCACTTTACCCCATGACTTAAAGAGCTCATGACCTAAAAAACTCACTTTCTTTAGATCATGGTCATTGAGATGATGATTATCACGACCACGGCTTAATGCCGCTTTTGCCATATCAAGGTTAACCACAAATTCTGCACCACCTGCAATAGCAGCAACAGAAAAACCACAGGTATAAGCAAACAGATTAAGTACTCGCTTACCTGCCGCATGCTCACGTACCCAATCACGGCCATAACGCATATCTAAAAATAAACCGTTATTTTGATTGCGGCCTAAATCAAGTTTGTAAGTTAAGCCACTTTCAATAACATCTTGATAGTCAGAGCTTTGTCCCCATACCACATCCATCGGTGAGCCTTGACGATCACGATGTTGCAATAATAAACACTGGGCACCACTCGCTTGCCAGACATCTGTTTGGGTTAACCTTGCCAGTAAATCGGTTAATGCCGCCATAAAATCAGCATCAGGTTCTTTAAATAAGGAAACCAGCACTTGCCCTTGCAACCAATCAACGGTGATTTGTTCAAGCCCAAGCCAGCAGCGACCACGGCCATGAAATAAACGACGGACTTCTGTTGGCGGTGTCGTTAAAGCCGTTAATAAATGGGCTTCTAAGGTAGGTAGAGCACTAATTTCCATAACATCATTCAAAGTAGTCAATTAAGGCGGTTATTCTATACGTTGCGCTCCAGAATACCAACCACAGCCAAAATAGAATCATTAACTAATGGTGTTTAGCGCGGAGTACATACTCAATCGAATAATCAATAAGGCAAGTTGAATGTAAGTTCAATGTCGTAGATGAGGGTGAAAAATGACGAGGGGTTGTTTCTGGTAATAATAGATGTTGTTGAGCACGATTTCGACGATGCTGTGATTGACGTTTTTGCTGAGAAACTCGCATTTTAAGCGTACGTGAATGAGCACTTCGCATAATAAACCTCTAACTAATACATTCCCTGCGCGCATTATAATTTATCGCTATAAAAAAGAAATCCACATCCACTGTCTTAGCTATCAGTTGCTGATAATATCCGCAGTTACTCCTTAACTGCAGATATTTAATCCATACTGTTATTTTTTATGGGCTAAAACAGGCCATGCTTGAGACCACGGTTGTTGCCATTGTATGAAGGCTTGTTGTGCTTCAGCCGTTGACCATAATGTTCCGACACTTGGTGGGCATAAAAATTGTTGTAACTCACCTTGGTATGGAAAACGTAATCCATAGGCATGTAAATACCCACGATCAGCAGTTTCATTACCATAAATATCATCACCTGTAATACCAGAGCCAACACTGCGTAAAGCAACACGAATTTGATGGGTTTTACCAGTATAAGGCTTACACAAAAAGATCCGCCGACCTTCTCCAGCAGCTGCTGAGAAAAATTGCGTTATTGCTGGGTTATGTTTGGTTGTTTCTAATTTCCAACTACTGCGGCGCGAGCGGGTCATATCACCAATTACGACACCTTGTTTTTTCTTAGGTTTTTTAGTACCAATAGCAACATAGAATTTTTCAACTCGACGCTCTGCAAAATTAGCGCATAATGCAGCAGCGGCGGTTTTATTGCGCCCAAGTAATAATAATCCGGATGTCATTTTGTCAAGTCGATGAATTAAATAAAGCTTTTCATCTCCTGTTTGTGCAGCAACGGCAGCAAGTAGAGGCTGTTCATTATCATCTTTATGAACGCTGATCCCGGGATGCTTATTAATCACTAAAAAATCTGAATGCTGGTAAACAAGATCAAACATAATTGAAAATAACGCCTTTACAGTACATAGATGGCGCGAGTATAACCAGCCCTTAAAAAAAAAACAGCTTTGAGAATTATATTGTTCATTATCATCAAAACAATTAATGAACTATTGTCATTAAAACTGTTGTTATAAGATCAATGATTACGTTGTTGTTACCCCTAAAAACGGTAACAAGCCCTCAAAAATAACCTTGATTATTCAACATAAGCATTAAAAGGCAGTGAATATTAGGTTTTTTTTAATTTCAATGCACTATACATACAAAGTGTATTTATATTGATGAAGTCATTCAATGGAACAGTTTTACCAAATCTTAACGTGGATTGGCATTTTCGCCTATTGGCTATTAATTGCCGCTGTCACTGTACGGGTGGTTTTCAAACGTCGAGCTGTGGGCGTTTCTCTCGCATGGATGATGATTATCTATATCGTCCCATTTGGTGGCGTTATTGCTTACCTACTCTTTGGCGAGCTTAATCTTGGTAAAAAACGCGCAGAACGTGCTCGTGAGATGTTTTTTCCGTTTGCAAGTTGGTTTCAATGTCTCACTGATTGCCCCGGCCACCAGCCTCAAAATATGAGCGATGTTGCAAAACCGATCAGTGATCTGTGTGAAAATCGTCTTGGTTTACCAGGATTAGTCGGTAATCAACTATCGTTAAAATCATCAACTGATGAAATATTACGATCTCTTATTGCTGATATTAATAACGCTCAACACTCAATTCACCTTGAATTCTATATTTGGTATCCTGGTGGTCTAGCTGACGAGGTTGGCGTCGCTCTGATTCAAGCGGCTAAGCGCGGTATTAGAATTCGTATTTTACTTGACTCTGCAGGCAGCATGCGCTTTTTCCGTTCTCATTGGCCAAAGCTAATTCGCGGCGCGGGTATTGAGTTAGTAGAGGCACTCGCAGTATCACCTTTTCGTATGTTCTTACGTCGATTAGATTTACGTCAGCACCGAAAAATAGTGGTTATTGATGACAATATTGCTTACACAGGTTCAATGAACTTGGTTGATCCTGCTTTCTTTAAGGTAGATGCTGGTGTAGGTCAATGGGTCGATGTCATGGTTAGAATCAGTGGGCCTACAGTTTCAGTGCTAAATTGTATTCAAGCATGGGACTGGGAAGTAGAAACAGGACAACGTTTTTTACCGCCCTTACCTGCTTGCAAAATGCCACAACAAGATGAACCTCACTATGACACCGTACAGGTGATCCCATCAGGCCCAGGCATGCCCGATGATATTATTCATCAAGTATTGCTATTAAGTATTTACCAAGCAAAGAAAAGTATTGTTATTACTACCCCTTACTTTGTACCAAGTGAACACTTATTACATGCAATGAAAGGCGCTGCTGAACGTAATATTGAAGTGCATATTGTATTGCCCGATAAAAACGATTCAACCATGGTTGAATGGGCCAGTCGCTCTTTCTTTAGTGATCTTCTAAAATCAGGGGTTCATATTCATCGTTTTCATGGTGGCTTATTACATACTAAATCAGTAGTGATTGATGGTAGTCACTGTCTAATTGGTACTGTTAACCTTGATATGCGCAGCTTATGGCTTAATTTTGAAGTCACAATGGCAGTCGATAACCTAGAGTTCACTCATAAGCTAAGTCAGTTACAGCAAAGTTATATCGCTAACTCCGAGCCTGTAGATAAAGAACAATGGGAAAAACGTTCTGTTCGTAATAAGTTTGGCGAACGCTTCTTCTATATGTTTAGCCCACTACTATAAATACAAAAACGCCTCAATCATGAGGCGTTTTTTATGGATTTATATAGCTAATATTATCTAGTTAATATCAACGATTACATTGCAGCCATAAAGATTTGTGAAATCTCTTCATGCGTTGCTTGTTTAGGGTTAGTGAAACCACACGCATCTTTTAGAGCATTATCCGCTAACAACGCAATATCTTCAGCTTTTACATTTAGCTCTTTTAAGCCAGCAGGAATACCAACATCTTTAGATAATGCCATGATTGCATCAATAGCTGCTGCAGCACCTTGTTGCGGTGTCATTGCATCAACATTAACCCCCATTGCCGCCGCTACATCACGTAGACGCTCAGGACATACTTGAGCGTTATAACGTTGAACATGTGGTAATAATACTGCGTTACACACACCATGAGGCAGATTATAAAAACCACCAAGTTGGTGTGCCATTGCATGCACATAACCTAATGAAGCATTATTAAATGCCATACCCGCCATAAATTGCGCATAAGCCATTTGCTCGCGAGCATGAAGATTTTGACCTTCTTTAACCGCTGTGCGTAGGTTGGCTTCAATTAATTCAATCGCTTTAATTGCAACAGCGTCAGTTATTGGCGTTGCTGCAATTGAGACATAAGCTTCAATTGCGTGAGTTAACGCATCCATACCCGTTGCCGCAGTTAATGAAGCCGGTTTTGCTAACATTAATTGAGGATCATTAACTGACATTAATGGCGTAGTGTTCTTATCTACAATCGCCATTTTAATATGACGGGTTTCATCAGTAATAATACAGAAGCGAGTCATTTCAGATGCAGTACCCGCCGTGGTATTAATCGCAACCACAGGTAACTGCGCTTTTGCAGAACGGTCAACACCTTCATAATCACCAATCTGACCACCGTTAGCCGCCAAAAGAGCAATACCTTTTGCGCAATCATGCGGAGAACCGCCACCCAATGAAATAACAAAGTCACAGCCGTTATCTTTGAGTAATGTTAGACCTTGATCAACGTTAGTAATAGTAGGGTTCGGTTGAGTACCATCATAAACAACAGAATCAATGTCACGCTCAGTTAATAACACTGCAACTTGTGTCACCACACCAATTTCGTTTAATACTTTATCAGTAACAATTAATGCTTTCTTAAAGCCATGTGCTTTAATTGCATCAGCCGCAGCAGTTAAACAACCTGCACCCATAAAGTTAACGGTTGGAATATAAAATGCACTACTCATAATAACTTACCTTATCTTTCAAATATTCATTATCAAATATGCCTTATTCTATAAAGCTAATTTAAGTAATGACACTCAGCTAAAAATACGTATTAGGTATTTTTACGCCTTTGGTTATAAGATCAATTTGATCTAAAACAAATATTGAAAAAACACTGTAACTTATCTGCAATACTATGAAGCAGATCGCAAAATACACACATACATTATGCCCATCAAGAAACAATAACATTCATTGAGGAAACATAATTGGTGCTAAAAACAGCATGAAGCAGTATCACGTTTCAATTTAATCGGTACAAAAGTCCAGTAAATGGTCGCTTTATCATCTTACGATAACCGCTATTCCGCCCTACTATGCGGCTAACGCAGCGCATTATTACTCTTGGTACTTGAAATATTCACATCTTGGCCGATGTGAATATTCCTGCGCTCTATATTTATTAGGTGGAACACTATGATGTTTAAATTGACTCCAATTGCTATTTCACTGGTATTGTCATTAGGTTTATTCGGTTGTAACAGCGATAACAATAATCAAACTCAACCTGAAGTCACCTTACCTACAACACCTATTATTGATATGAGTGTTTTAAAATATATTGACCCCATGATTGGTACTGCTGCCTCTGGACACACATTCCCAGGAGCTGTTATTCCTCGTGGTATGGTGCAATTGAGTCCAGACACCTTTAAAGGCACCAATGCAGATTCTGAAGCAGGTCAAAATCCATGGCATTCAGCCTCTGGTTATTGGGATGCGAGTGACTATGTAGCTGGCGATGTATTAGCAACAAATTTAAACATTTATGGTTTCTCCCATACTCATCTATCAGGTACCGGCGCGACTGATCTCGGCGATATTTTGGTATTACCATATTCAAATATCGCTAATAGTGAAAATAATGCCTTTGATAAAGCAACTGAAGTTGCAACACCGGGTTACTACTCTGTAGTACTTAACAATGGCAATATTAAAGCAGAATTAACCACCACAACCCGCGTCGGCGTCCATCGTTATACCTATGAGAAAGGGGCTGATCGTAAAATCAAACTCGACCTTGCTCATACACTGACCGCCAACAATGGTGAATCTCTGCAGAACCGAGTTGAATTAGTCGATGAATACACCATTCGTGGCCGCCGTGTTTCTACGGGTTGGTTCCAAGGCCAAGATATTTTCTTCTACGCGAAATTTAATCAACCGATTGCCCATGCGTTAATCGCGCGTGATGGCGGTGAAGCAATAGAAATGAAGATGGGTGCAGTTTATGGCTCAATCAATAGTCCAAATAAAGAACAAATCACTTATCTTGATTTTGGCAAAGGCGATCAACCAATTGAAATGCGAGTGGCGCTATCACCGGTAGATTGGGAAGGCGCACAAAAGAACTTAGAAGCAGAAACGCCAACTTACAATTTTGCGAATGTTCAAGCCAAGGCTGAACTTGCATGGGCGCAAGAACTTGCTAGCATTGAAGTAAAAGGTGGTTCTGAGGCAGAGAGAACTAACTTCTACACTGCGATGTATCACGCCATGATCGCGCCAGTTGAATATCAAGACGTCGATGGCCGTTACCGTGATTTGCTAGGTGGTGTTCGCCAAGCAGATGGCTATAAAAACTATTCGGTTTATTCAACTTGGGATACTTTCCGCGCTGTTCACCCGCTGCTAACCATCACTAACCCACAACATGCGACTGACTTAGCCAATGATTTAATCCGTAAATCTCAAGAGACTGGGTTACTGCCGAAATGGGAAGGCTATGGTGAAGAAACAGGTACCATGATTGGCTACCCTGCTACTGCTATTATTGGCGATGCCGTAATTAAAGGATTAGATGTTGATGCACAAGATGCCTTAGAAGCGGCAAAGAAATCAGCTTATTACCGCCCGTATGATTTCCCTCAAATTCCAGATCACACACTGCAAGCGGTGATGGCTGGTCAGTTAAGTTATTACGAACGCGACCAGTGCGTTGGTTTACCTAACTGGAACTCTGTTTCTTACGCACTAGAGTTTTCATACTATGATTGGACCATTGCACAAATGGCAAAAGTGGCAGGTGATGAGGCCGCTTATAATGAGTTTAATGATCGCGCCTATTGGTCACTAAATCATTGGGATCAAGAAGCTGGTTTCTTTGTGCCAGTGAAACTTGATAGCTGTGAGAAGGAATTTACTTCTGATGCCTTTGACCCATATAGCTCAGATGCTTATTGGTATACCGAAGGCAATGCATGGCAGTGGCAATGGACGTTCATGCAAGATCTCGACAAGCTAACCGAAGTGATGGGTGGTACTGAAGGGTTCAATACTAAGCTCAATGACTTATTTACTGCTGATGCCAATGGTGGCGAAAACCATCAAGATATGACAGGCTTTATTGGACAATATATTCATGGTAACGAGCCATCACACCACGTGATTTATCTGTATAACCGTACTAATGAACCATGGAAAACCCAAGAGTACCTCGATAAGGTTTACAAAGAATTCTATAAGCCAACCCCTGATGGCATCATCGGTAATGAAGATGTTGGTCAAATGTCAGCATGGTACATTATGTCAGCAATGGGTTTCTACCAAGTGACACCAACAGATCCAACCTACACTATTGGTCGTCCTATTTTTGATGAGGTAAAAATCAAGCTACCAACAGGCAATTTCACTATCACAGCAGAAAATAACAGCAGTGATAATAAGTATGTGAAATCGGTATTGATTAACGGTAAACCTTTAAATGTCTTTAATAGCTTTGAGCACAATGAAATCAAAGCGGGTGGAACATTACACTTTGTCATGACAGCTGATAAATCACAAGCAATGGCTGCACGACTTAACTAAGTGAGCCGCTGAAATATTATTAGTACCATAAAAAATCCCTCGCTATTGCTAACGAGGGATTTTTAGTTTATGTACTGTTCAAAAAAGTGACCAGTATAACTGGTCTATCTTATGACCAAAAATCATCAGCAGGTGCTGGTTTATTTTTACGTTTCTTTTTACCAGTTCCTTCAGGTTTTGCCATTGGCTTTGCTGCCGCTAACAAAGCTTGTGATTCATCAACTTCAAAACCTTCAACTTGTTCACGCTCAAGACGAACTTTGTTTTTCTTTTCAATAACTTTAAAGTGATGGCTATCTTCATAATCAATTAATGATAACGCTAAACCAACCTCACCCGCACGACCACTGCGACCGATACGATGCATGTAATCTGCTGGGCTACGCGGTAAATCAAAGTTAATCACTACCGGTAGTTTTTCAATATCAAGACCACGCGCAGCAATATCTGTTGCAATCAATACATCAATCTCACCAGCTTTAAACGCTTCTAATACTCGAGTACGCGCACCTTGACCACGATCGCCGTGGAACACTTCCGCAATAATGCCACGCTTTGATAGTTTATCTGCTAAGTGCTCACAACTATTTTTTGCATTAACAAAGATAAGCGCCTGACGCCATTGATGTTGTTTAATCAAATGGGCTAAAACTGCAGTTTTCTCACCTTTATTGACACTGAAAACACGTTGTACGAGTGTGCTTGCATCAACACTTTGTAATTGCAGTTCAACCGGATCGTTAAGTAATGCTTGAGTTAACATCTTAACTTGTTCAGGGAATGTCGCTGAGAACAGTAATGTTTGCTTGTTATTAGGTAATAACGCTAACAACGCAGACAATTCTTCAGTAAAGCCAAGGCTTAACATACGATCTGCTTCATCAAGTACTAAAGTTTTAACCCGATCAAGTTTAATCGCATTGCTTGAAATCAAATCCAATAAACGGCCAGGTGTTGCCACTAAAATATCAGTACCACCACGTAGCGCCAACATTTGAGTATTAACAGAAACGCCACCAAATACGGCAACGGTTTTAATCGCACCATTAAAATGGGTCGCATAAGATTTAATGCTATCTGCAACTTGCTTTGCTAACTCACGAGTTGGTACTAAAACAAGACCAGTCACATAGTTACCCTTAGCGTTTTTAGTCTCGCTAGCTTTAGCTTGGTGCAATTGTTGTAATAGCGGTAAAGCAAATGTTGCTGTTTTACCTGAACCTGTATTTGCGCCCGCAATCAGATCGCGTCCAGCGAGTACACTTGGGATAGCTTGTGCTTGAATCGGCGTTGGTTGTTGGTATTCCAACTCAGTTAATCGTGCTAACAAAGGTGAAATAAGGCCAAGTTCAGCAAAGTTGGCAGGTGTTGTTGTCGTGGTCATTAATATACAGGCTCAAAACTAAAATAATTACTATCATTTTAGCTTATTTAGCCTCTAATCAGTTAGTGATATTCGGTTATGGCGTTAATTGCTATCTTGGTAGAAAATTTATCGAGCTATAGCTAGTGAGTTATTGTCCGTCATTCCGAAACCGAAGCATGAGCTATCGGTGTTCTATTCACCACGCCATTAAGCATTAAAGATACCGATTAAAACACCAATGTAAACAGTAATGCTACAACACGCTGGTAGTAGATTCCCTATCTCGTTCGTAACCTCACTGTAGGGAATGACGGAGGTGGGTTTATTCAGATGTAAAAAAGCCGCTAACTTTCGTTAGCGGCTTTTTTGAATGTGGCGGAGAGATAGGGATTTGAACCCTAGATACGCTATAAACGTATGCCGGTTTTCAAGACCGGTGCTTTCAACCACTCAGCCATCTCTCCAATTTTATATCTCTTAAAAGAGATATGGCGGTGAGGGAGGGATTCGAACCCTCGATACGTTGCCGTATACACACTTTCCAGGCGTGCTCCTTCAGCCACTCGGACACCTCACCACATTGTTGCCAACAACGCTTTGCTTGTCGACGGCGTGTAATATATTGATTTATGAGATCTAGGTCAAGGGTTTTTATGCATCTTTTTTCTATTTGCTGACTTATAATGCAATTTGCACTGTTCTTATACCAATTTTATAGGTTTTGGTCTTTTAACCCAAAAAAAGCACCCAACGGATGCTTTTCATTACACTAAATATGCTAATGACGGTTAAATGATTGGCTGAGCCGCAGCAGTGACACGGAACATTCTACGGCATAACTCAAGAAACTGACCATAAACCACACCTAACGCCCCTGAAACTAAGATGTTACTCATTACTGCTGCAATAACTTGTTCTTTATTGGCACCAACAGCAAACAGAATGCAGGCATAAATCGGCGACTGGAACACCACGTATGCCACCATATCTGACAATCCTTTCATCCATCGCGTAGAAGATAACTTGTGACCGCAGCCAATAACATAATCGCGAAACACGCCATAAGGCCATG
The DNA here is from genome assembly GCF_002954455.1 of Photobacterium aquimaris. Classification (GTDB taxonomy): domain Bacteria; phylum Pseudomonadota; class Gammaproteobacteria; order Enterobacterales; family Vibrionaceae; genus Photobacterium; species Photobacterium aquimaris. The sequence continues at coordinate 731,154 of NZ_MSCC01000001.1, read as the reverse complement.
CGATTGCGATATTAATAGGAATAGATAATGTACGCGATGCTAATGACTGCTCAAAAGACATGCCTGAAATAAAAACCTCAATCATCATTCCAGTAATAAAGCTAAATACCACCATCGCAAATATATCTGCAGCAGCATTCCTCACTTTAAATGGCAACTTAACAACAGACATTTATCATCCTTACTCTAGCAAAATCAGCCAACAATAACATGGCAAACGTTACTTAAAACCATTTAACTAACACCATGCAGTTTATGTGCGAATTAGAACAGCTTTTTTGCAAAATAAGGCACTATTTTTTAATTCAGTTTAGATTTATTACCTACAAATTCTTACATTAATAGTTATTTTAACCATTTCACTTTTTACTAAAATAGCTTTAAATATTATCTAGTTACATATATTCTTACTACGCATGCATAATAGCTAAAGTATCAATTTTATATCGACTTTATATCTAAAAAAATAAGATATTACAGTACGTAAATACAGCCATGCTCCACATAACGCACCAATGATAGAAGCAACTACCGGCACAAGAAAATAAGGAATATTTCTACCGCCAGTAAACGTTACTCAATCCCAATCTGCAAAGAATGTAAACAGTTTAGGTCCTAAATATCTCGCTGGATTCATTGCAAATCCCGTTAATGGCCCTACAGAACCACCTATAATCGCAACAACTGACCCAATTAACAGTGGCGACATTACTCCTCTCATCTGTTATTGCCAAAATAGAAAACATTAATATCGCGGTAATAACCAACTCAATAATAAATGCCCATTGGGTTGATAATAATGGTTGAGCATAAGTTGAAAAAATAGATGCCGTATCAAGCCCAGATAAACTACCTCTTATAATATGGTGAGTTATTTCATAATTATTTAGCAAGCTACCGTAAATAACAGCCGCGGCAAAAAAAGCACCACCTAACTGTACCAATATATATGGCAGAATTTTCTTTTGCTCAAAGTTATGAAATACAGCAAGTGCAATAGTGACGGCTGGATTTAAATGTGCACCCGATACATCTGCAGGAAGACCAATCCACGGACCAAAAATAATGCTGAAATCATGGCAGTTTCAGCGGGGCATCGGTGAGTTTTCTTAACGATAGATTGAAACAATTGAGTACGCGTTAATAAAAATAAGGTCATTAGCATCAGAACTGCACGTTCAAATACGGCTAATAACATTATTAATTGTTCGCTATACATTGCTTAGCCTTAATATAAAGTAGAATTATTGTGCGCCTCTTGAACGTGTTTTTGTACTTAAAGTCATCAGTTACATCAGAATTATGTTAATGGTGGCAGAGGGATGTTTTAATTAAAATCAAAAATAAACAATTTAATCCTAACACCCCTACTTTATTAATCTTTTTTGACACTAGATGGCAAATATATCGCCCTATGACTAGGTTGTTACCGAGAGACTGTTACAATAGTGGTATAAAGTTCAGTAGTGCATGTATAGTTAATGCATCTGAACACCTAACCATAATTACGCTGAGATTGTTTTATGCCTTCACAACTAAGTACTATTTTGCAAAACTCTCAACTAGCAGATCAATTGCTACCTGAATCACAAACTCGCGGCTTTGTTACTGCTATGGCTGCAGCACCGCATCTTATTGATCCAACTGAATGGTTAGCATTTATGTGGGGTGGTGAAGAATCATCTCCTTTTGAAAACCACGATGATTTAGAAAATTATGCGAAAGCAATCATCGAGATTTGGAACGAAGCACGTGCTGCTTTATTTGAAAGTACTTGGCAATGGCCTGATGGGTGTGCTTTAGACGATAGCCAAATTGTTACTGAGGTTACCAGTAACTTCTGCGAAGGTATGCTTCAAGGTTGGCAATTAGCACGCGATGATTGGGAAACAATTATGCCACCAGACAGTGAAGATAATGCGCTACTTGGTGGAGTATTACTTTCTTTTAGCTTGTTATTTGATCCTGAAACAGCATTAGAAGCACTTAAAGAACAAAATGCTGATGCTTTGGCACAGTTTGAAGAAATCTTTAATGCAATTCCGGTTATGCTATGTGGCTTAACTCAACGTGGTGCACAACTCGTTGCTGCTCAATAATTATTGAGCAGCAATAAACATAAAAAGGCGAATCGATTCTGTTTACTACAATAAGAATCAGATCGTCTCGCCTTTTATTTTAGTTAGTGATGAGTTACTTACGCATTACCTTTAACTTTTAATTGTAATTCTGCAGCAAAATCCAACATGCGATTTAGTGGAATAAGTGATTTCACCCGCACAGCTTCATCAACAAAAATCTCATGCTGATCACCACCTTCAGCTAAAGCAGTATAAATTGCTTTTAAACCATTCATTGCCATCCACGGGCAATGCGCACAACTACGACAAGTCGCACCTGCTCCTGCCGTCGGTGCCTCAATTAATTCTTTATCTGGCACCATTTGTTGCATTTTAAAGAAAATACCTTTATCAGTGGCCACAATTAATTTTTGTTGAGGTAACGTCGTTGCCGCTTTAATTAATTGACTGGTAGAACCAACAGCATCAGCCAAAGCAACTACACTTGCAGGTGATTCTGGGTGGACTAAAATAGCAGCGTCTGGATGAAGATATTTCATTTGTTTTAATGCTTGTGCTGAAAACTCATCATGCACAATACATTCACCCTGCCACAATAGCATCTCAGCGCCAGTGTGTTTTTGAATATAGCTACCAAGATGGCGATCTGGACCCCAAATGATTTTGCAGCCTTCACTATCAAGATGGTCTATAATTTCTAGGGCAATACTTGATGTGACCACCCAATCTGCACGCGCTTTTACAGCGGCAGAGGTATTAGCATAAACAACCACGGTATGCTCAGGATGTTGATCACAAAATGCCGTAAATGCATCCTCTGGACACCCCAGATCAAGTGAACATTCTGCTTCTAATGTTGGCATTAACACCTTTTTTTCAGGTGTTAATATTTTAGCTGACTCACCCATAAAGCGTACACCACACACAATTAAGGTTGTTGCTGAGTGTTGGTTACCAAACCGTGCCATTTCAAGTGAATCACCAACAAATCCGCCAGTCGCTTCCGCGAGAGCCTGAATTTCAGGATCAGTGTAATAGTGAGCAATTAATACAGCATTGTTATCCTGTAGCAATTGCTTAATTTGATTAATATAAACTTGCTTTTCATTATCCGATAAGACAGCAGGTTTAGGTGGAAATGGGTAGATCATTTCCGATGGATCAAATGCAATATTCATTATTCATTTGCTCGTCAGCATCCCTTACATATTTCATTATTATACCCATGAATTTCAAAAATTCACCTTTAACAAACAAATCAGCACCTAATACTAACAAATCACAATACATGTCATCTAGATATAGCGTATGCCCTTACCGTCTATATAAAAATGAATTTATTTGATTTTTATTTTATAAATTCTCTGAGAATATCTCAGAAAAAATTTTATTGATTCCAATCACAGTTTTAAGGTTATTTTTATTAAATAATACTTTATCGCTTTTAAAGCATCGATTTAACTACCTGTAGAAGAGGTGAGACATTGATGGATGTCTATAACTTTCATCGAAACTAGTCTTTACGGTAAATAATTTAAGCCGAAAGCCTTTCTCATTTGAGAAAGGCTTTATTTTTAAAGATCAGACTATCTTTATTAACAGCAAAGAAAGTATTAATAATCTCTTTAGGTAAATGGGTATTACTCAATACTTTAACAATATTTATACTTTGGCCAAAAAAACGTGCGTCTCAAGCTCAGTGACTGAGATCGCTCTATCTGGGTGTTGGAATATGTATTTTATGAATCGATAGTTACCACTACCATCACGGACTGAGATAACCTTCTTACCGTCGCAAAAAAGAGTTTTCGTTTGTTCATCAAAATGAAGTTTTTGCTCTCTTTCTAACATTAGCGTTAATAGATAGATATAAGCACCAACACTCACAGCACTAAAAAAAATAGTTAAGAAAAACATCAATATATTCATATTACTACCCTACTGAATTTATTCACATATTTGCTCTAAATTTTTAGCTGCTACCCATTGTTTAAATCGTTGTCTATCATATTGGCATAATGTTGCAATAGACCCCGTTTGTGCTGTCCAACCATCATTTTTCCATTGCTGAATTTGAGTAAGAACCTCAGCTTCAGAGTGACTCTTGCTTAATGATTGTTCAATAATATTAAATGCATTCTCACCAAGCATCTTAACTACATAATTATCATTGTTTTTTGATTGATAGATAAAAATAGCACTAGTGATCCAGCCCGATAATGCTAATAAAAGCAATAATGCAGACATTAATTTATTCATATTAATAATTCCCATTGCTATATATGCAAACGACAAATGGTCACTATTGCGGAGTCTGATAATATTTGTTTGAATTTTTTGCGATCATTATTACAAATAGTAGTGACAGATCCAGTTTGAGCAGTCCAACCATTTTGAAACCAAAACTGTATTTGTTCGATAATTTCTTGATCGGATTTTTTATCTTGTAGAGATTGAGACACAATATTGTAAGCATTAACTGTGATTTTATCGTTAATAAAATCGCGATCACTATCCAAATGCATAAACATTAAATAAGTAGCAAATAACCATCCCGACACAGAAATGAACGAATACCATAATATTTTTTTTTTATTAAGCACAATAACTCCAACTATCCATAGTATTAAGGTTAAATAAAATTGTAATATTACCAACCTTAACTAACAAAAACGCATCATATCAAAAAAATAATTCACACACACAATGGTTAATTATTAATAAATGTGTCGAGTCAATCAATAAGATTCAATTAACAATGCAAAAATACATAACATAAAAAAACCTGCATAATCGCAGGTTTTTTCTTAAGCAATAATAACCTTAGTGCTTCGATAGATTAGCTAACGCAGACTGCGCTTGTTTGGCACTGGTTGAGTTAGGATAATCTTTAACAACTTCAGCATAGTAAGACATTGCTTTAACAGTATCATTACCACGCTCAGCAATAACACCTAGTTTTAATAAAGCATCAGCACGCTTACTTGAATCCTTAATGCTTGCAACAACACCAAAATTCTGTGCTGCTTGTGCTAAATCATTTTGCGCAAAATGAAGTTGTCCTAACCAATAGCTCGCATTAGGTTTATAAACCGAGTTAGGATAAGTGGTTAAGAAAGACTGGAAAGCTTTCGTTGCTCCTTGATAATCTTTCTTTTTCAAAATCAAATTAACCGCGTTTTGATAAGCATCATTCTCACTCATATTTTTAGAGTATGCTTCTGTTGGCGCTTTAGTAACTTCTTTCACAGCAGGAGCGGCTTTTACCGGCTGACGGCTTAATTGATCCACATCGTTATATAACTGACGCTGACGTTCTTTCATTTGCTTAATATCGTAGCTATTACGTTCTACTTTGCCACGAATATTATCAAGATCAGCCGACATTTGATCTAATTGACGTTGAACCTGCAATTGCGCTTGCCCTTGTGCTTCAAGCATCCGTTCTAACGTTTGTAAATTAGCTGCTGAAGCAGGAGCGGCGACCACTTGGGTCGCCGCACCAACCAGCAACACTAATGCAAATTGACGCATTATTTTGTTACTGTTCATAATTATCAACCTACATTTTAATTAGTATACAATCACTGCGCGACGATTTTTCGCGTAGTCCGCATCAGTATGTCCAAATAGAAGTGGTTTCTCTTCACCGTAACTTACGATAGACATTTGGTTAGCAGGTACACCTAATGCTTGTAAATACTGAGATACCGCAGTTGCACGACGCTCACCAAGGGCAATGTTATATTCAGGCGTACCACGCTCATCAGCATGGCCTTGAACGACAACCTTAACATTAGGATTGTTACGTAAGTATTCTGCATGTGCTTCTAGCATTTTTTGATATTCAGGTTGAATTTCAGAGTTATCAAATTTAAAGAATACTGTTTGTTGTTGTTGACGTAGCTTTTGCATTTGCTGTTCATGCAGTTGCTGCTCGGTCATTGCACCACTTTGATCAACAGGTGTAGAGATCGTTGTTTGACCAGCGCCTGCGCCACCAATACCACCATTTTGATTTTGAGATCCCGCCGAGCTACCCGTACTATCTGTTGAACTACACGCAGCCAATGTCATCATTGGTAACGCAATTGCTAAGCCTTTTAAAATTCGGTTAAGTTGCATCTATTTTTCATCCTTTATCATTCAGTAATACTCATTATTTGAGTATGTTATTGTTCTATAATTCAATTATAGGAATGGACCCCAAGCAGGTGCACGAACACGCTTACTTGTTGACGGTAAACGGGCCTGGAATCGACCATCAATAGATACCAAAGACAATTCATAGCCATTCTTTTGTACTGAACTATAAATAATCATGCTACCGTTAGGAGCAATACTTGGTGATTCAGCCAATTTTGCTTTAGTTAAAATCTGAACCGCACCGCTTTTTATATCTTGTTTAGCGATGTTATAGCCACTATCTGAACGATTGACCATCACTAAAAAACGGCCATCTGGGGTAATTTGAGCCCCCATATTTTGACTACCTTGCCATGTTACACGTTGCGTATCGCCAGTGGCTAAATCAAGATGGTATATTTGTGGACGACCACCACGATCTGAAGTGAAATACATTGATTTTCCATCAGGCGTCCAAACTTCTTCAGTATTATTAGCACGACCATGGGTCACTTGACGAAGTTCTTTAGTACGTAAATCTTTAATATAGATCTGTAAACTACCTGTTTTTGATAATACCATCGCTAGCTTAGTGCCATCCGGTGAAAATTGCGGAGAACCATTATGACGAGGGTAATTCGCTACAAGTTCACGGGTACCTTTATATATGTTCAGAATGAAAATTTCAGCCTTGCCATTTTCAAAACTAACATAAGCTAACTTGCTGCCATCAGGAGACCAAGCAGGTGACATTAGCGGTTGCTTTGATTTTAAAACAACACGTTCATTATAACCGTCATAATCAGCAACACGTAGCTGGTATGGGAATTGAGAACCTTGATTATCATCAACATAAGCAATACGGGTTAAAAATGCGCCACGCTCTCCAGTTAATTTTTGATAAATCATATCAGAGATTCTATGTGCGTATTGACGCATACGATTTGGCTTGACTACAGCACGATTATTTAACAGTAAGTAATCACTTGCAGTACCTTGCGAATCACTATTCAACTTACCTTTAACAACGTCAACCAATTGATAATCAATAATATAATTGCCATCTTTATCTTGCGTAATACTACCAGTTACAACAGCATCAACCCCTAATTTAGTCCACGCGCTATAATTAATTTGACTCTCATTATAAGGGCGTTGTGGTAACTTATTATTTGCGATTGGACTAAATTTACCGCTACGTTGTAAATCGGAAGCTATGACCGCTGAAATATCGGTAGGTAATTTATTTTGACCTTGCCACTCAAAAGGCACTATTCCTATAGGACGGGCGGAGTCAACACCATCAGTGATGACTAAATCAAGTGCAGCATGTGCAAATTGGCTAACGCTTAGTAAGGCAAAAAATACACCTATCATCCAACGTTTCATCAATCGCTCCTTATAGTTACGAAAGCCGTAACTACTGTTACGGCAAAAAATTAAATCAGTATTTTACACATTCAACCAACAATCTATGGACTAACTGTTAAGTTAATAACCCGTAATTGCTTAACCACATCAGGATTGTCTGGCATCGGAAATTCACTTACTTGCAGCACTGCTGATTTAGCTGCTCGGCAAAGCGTGTCATTTCCTGCTAGTTGCGATACATTCAACACTAGACCATTAGCAGATAAACGCAGTGTTAACTGACATTTTTGTCCTTTAAAGCTTTGATCAACTAATAAATTTTGTTGAATCATTTGCTTGTATATCGTGCCATAACGGGAAACTTCATCAGCAATATGTTTACCTTTAGCGCCACCGCGTTGTTCATTCTCAGCTTCTAACCCCGAAAACATATCATTTAGCGCTGCATCTTGTTTGGCTTGAGCTTCTGCCTTGGCCTTAGCGTCTGCTTTAGCCTTAGCTTCTGCTTTGGCCTGAGCGTCTGCTTTAGCCTTTGCGTCTGCTTTAGCCTTTGCTTCTGCTTTAGCCTTTGCTTCTGCTTTAGCCTTAGCGTCTGCTTTGGCCTTAGCGTCTGCTTTGGCCTTAGCGTCTGCTTTGGCCTGAGCGTCTGCTTTGGCCTTAGCGTCTGCTTTGGCCTGAGCTTCTGCTTTGGCCTGAGCTTCTGCTTTGGCCTGAGCGTCTGCTTTGGCCTGAGCTTCTACTTTAGCCTGAGCTTCTGCTTTGGCCTGAGCTTCTACTTTAGCCTTAGCTTCTGCTTTAGCCTGAGCTTCTGCTTTGGCCTGAGCTTGTACTTTAGCCTTAGCTTCTGCTTTTACTTTAGCTTCTGCTGCTTGTTGTTGCTGCAATTGACGTTGTTTTTCAGCTTCGCGGGCTGCTTTTTCAGCATTTAATTTATCAGCTTGTAATTGTCGTAATCGCTCTGCTTCTGCTTTACGTTGTTTTTCAAGCGCTGCAGTTTGTTGTTCAAGGCGATCTTGACGTGCTTGTTCAGCATCTTTAGCTGCTTGGCGTTGCTGACGAATTTGCTGAGCTTGTTGATTTAACATCGCGGGATCAACCATCGTTGCTTGAATGGTATTTCCAACCGATTGTTTGTGATCAAAGGTAAAATCAGCACCCCATAATAACAACCCAATAAATAACGCGTGAATCGACACCGATATAATGACAGACTTCGAATAATTACTTTTCTTCATGCCTCAATTTCCGGGCTTATCTAGCGGATCTGTCATCAAACCAACAGATCCCACCCCAGCATGACTCAGTGCATCTAAGGTTTCGACAATATTCGCGTAAGGTGTGCGTCCATCTCCACCAACCATAACCAAGGTTTTTGGATCACTCGCAAGTTCAGCTTTGACTCGACCAATAAGCTCATCAAGGCTTAACCCATGTATCATGTCAGCATTATCAATACTCACCCCTAAATTGCCATCTTTATCAACTTCGACAATGATTGGTGGAGTATCGCTATCTTTATTTAATTGTGCGACGGTTTCAGCCGTTTGAGTTTTAGGCAAATCAACATCTACCCCTTGGTTTACAAACGGAGCAGTCACCATAAAAATAATCAGTAATACCAGCATAACGTCAATGTAAGGGACGACATTAATTTCAGCCGTCATTTTGCGTTTCTTCGGTTGATAAGCCATTGCTTATTACTCCTGATTCGCTGCAAATGCCTGACGGTGTAAAATACTTGAAAATTCTTCCATAAACGTTACATAAGTATGTTCAAGTTTAGTCACTTTATTTGTAAGACGGTTATAAAACATTACCGCAGGGATCGCAGCAAAAAGACCCATTGCCGTTGCCACCAAGGCTTCTGCAATACCAGGAGCAACCATCGCTAATGTGGCTTGTTTCACTGCACCTAGAGCAATAAATGCGGTCATAATGCCCCATACTGTACCAAAAAGACCAATATAAGGACTGATTGAACCAACAGTAGCAAGGAATGGTAAATTAGTTTCTAGTTCATCAACTTCTTTTGATAAAGAAACTCGCATTGCGCGCCCAGTACCTTCCATTACCGCTTCTGGTACTCGACCATTACTATGATGTAAACGCGCAAACTCTTTAAAGCCAGAGTAAAAAATACGTTCAGAGCCAGTCAATTCATCTTTACGCTGTTGTACTTCTTGGTATAACTGAGATAAATCAATACCAGACCAAAACCGATCTTCAAATTGGGTTGCATTACGTTCTGCACTATTTAGTACTTGCGAGCGTTTAATGATCATTGCCCAAGAAGCAATCGACATTCCAAGTAAAATAAGCATAACCAGTTTTACCAACAAACTTGCTTGCAAAAAAAGGTCTAAAATGGTTAATTCTGAGTTCACTTAATATATCTCCGGCTTTAATTGTACAGGTAAAGCTATTGGTTTCATGATGGTTGGATTAATACAGGCAATTTTTACAATCGCGCGGCAAAATACCACATTGTCGTCATTAACGAGTTCTTGATTAAATTCTATTGATGCGCGGCGTACATTTTGAATAGTTGTATTAACAACAAGCTGATCATCTAACTTTGCACCACGGATAAAATCAATATTCATACTACGCACAACAAAACTCATATTATCAGCAAATAATTGTTGCTGACTTAAGCCTATATAACGCAGTAATTCTGTCCGTGCTCGCTCAAAAAACTTTAAGTAATTAGCGTGGTATACCACTCCACCGACATCAGTATCTTCATAATAAATGGTAATTGGCCATTTAAAAATATCTTGTTCTTTCATTGGATACCCATACCCGTCATACCTACACCGCGGCAATTATCGCGTTTGGTGTACTACTATACCCTAACTCACCGAATGATGGTTATCGTGAAACACGCTAGATAGTGCATTTAACAAAAAAATGAAATTTGTCAGTAGGTTCTGACAATCAAATCACAATTCTGTTCAGTTATCATGCGTAAAAAATGACATGTTAAATTTGGTTACAATTTACGCACAAAAAAAGCCTGTTCCATTACGGCAACAGGCTTTTTAGATTCTATCGATTAGCTATTATAAAAAGCGTAATCCAAGAATATATAATAATACAGGCAGTGCGATATAAGGTGTAAAGAACACCTGAAAATACCACCGACGTGGAACAAAACCCATACCAAACACCATCGCGCTACAGGTTGCCCAAATCATCAACGGTGCTAATCCTGCACTAAATCCACCAATATCTTCAGCAAATTGTCGAGGCTCCCACATTAATAACCCAGTAACAGTCAACGCCATTACTATTGCTAATAATTTAAGCGGCAGAACACTCAATGGTGCATGAATTAGCTTAACCGCACGATCTATATTACTCACTGTCTTTATCCATATTTTCAGTTGTCTCAAGCCATAATGCATTGACAATACCGAAAGAACAAGCCAGAAGAACACCTAGAATCCAAGCGAAATACCACATAGTTCATCTACTCCTTAGTACAGTGATGTTTTGTTGTCTTCGATATATTTCGTATCAAGACGACCAAACATTTTGTAGTAACACCATGCGGTGTAAGCCAAGATTACCGGAACCATTACAAATGCAACAAGAGTCATAATGTGTAATGTGTATTCAGATGACGTTGAATCCCAAAGAGTCAAACTCACATTTGGATCTAAGCTTGATGGCATAATGAATGGGAATGTTGCAAAACCAAACGTTAATACGACACCAACAACTGTTAAGCTTGAGAACAAGAATGCGAAACCACCACGATCAGCACGTGAACACAATGCTGTCAGGATTGGCATTGCCACAGCTAGAATTGGTGCAATCCACAATACTGGGTAGTTGTTATAGTTAATAAACAACGCGCCTACTTGACGAACAACTTCTTTGGTTAATGGATCTGACGCCGCATTAGCTAATACTGGTGTTGTCATCACATAGCCGTTAATGCCTTGAGCAACAAAACCCGCAATAATAAACACGACAGCCATTAATAATGACGAAATAACAGCAACATTACGCGCTCGTGCATGAATCGCATCTGTTGTTTTCAATTGTAAGAATGCTGCACCTTGGGTGATGATCATTAATAAACTCACAACACCACACAATAAAGCAAACGGATTTAGCAAGCCAAAGAATGAACCTTTGTAGCTAGTGATCATAAATTCATTTACTTCAAATGGTACGCCTTGCATCAGGTTACCAAAAGCAACACCAAAAATTACCGGTGGTATAAAGCTGCCAACAAAGATCGCTTTATCCCACAAATCACGCCATTTTGTATCCGTTAACTTAGAACGGTAATCGAAACCTAATGGACGTAACCATAGTGACGCTAACGTAATAATCATTGCTACATAAAAACCAGAGAATACTGTTGCGTAAACTAATGGCCATGCTGCAAATAATGCACCACCAGCGGTGATCAACCAAACTTGGTTACCATCCCAGTGCGGTGCAATTGAGTTAATCATTACTCGACGCTCGTTATCTGTCTTACCAATGATTGGTGACAGCATACCAACGCCCATATCAAAACCATCTGTGATTGCAAAACCGATGCACAATACACCAATTAACACCCACCAGATGACTCGCAAGCTTTCATAATCAAACATTATTCTGTTTCTCCCTGCTTACACTTCAACCTGACGTGAAACCACATCTTGTGCCGTATCTTTTTGTTCAAAGTGATAACGACCCGTCTTTAAGCTACTTGGACCTAAACGCGCAAACTTAAGCATTAGGTACACTTCGGCAATCAAAAACAGCGTGTAAAGTCCAATAATTGCAGCTAACGAGAACCATAATTGTGATGGTTCAAGGCTAGAGGCAGCCATATGTACGGGTAGAATTTCACCGACAGCCCATGGTTGACGGCCGTACTCAGCCACAAACCAACCAGCTTCAATTGCAATCCAAGGTAATGGAATACCATACAGTGCTGCTTTAAGTATCCATTTATTACCCGTAATTTTATGACGGCAAGATTGCACAAATGCAGCACCAATAATGGCAAACATTAGGAAACCAGCACCAACCATGATACGGAAGCTAAAGAATAGTGGCCATACGCGAGGAATGGAGTCATCAACAGCTTGTTGAATTTGTTCTGGTGTCGCATCAACAACTTTATCAGTGTAAGGCTTCAATAACAGCCCGTAACCTAAATCGCCTTTTACTTCATCAAATGCGGCAATATTAGCTGGTGTCTTATCACCTGCACGCAGTTTCTCAAGTAATCCATAAGCAACCATACCGTTACGAATACGCACTTCATGTTGTTTCTTCAGATCACGAATACCCGTTACTTGAGTATCAAGTGAACGTGTCGCAATAATACCCATTAGATATGGAATCTTAATCGCGTAATCTGTTTCCATTGTTTCTTGGTTAGGGAAACCAAATGCAGTAAATGCTGCTGGTGCAGGTTCAGTATGCCATTCAGCTTCAATCGCAGCTAACTTGGTCTTTTGAACATCACCTAATTCATAACCAGATTCATCACCTAGGATCATTACTGAAACAATTGATGCTAAACCAAATGCTGCTGCAATAGCGAATGAACGACGTGCGAAAGCAATATCACGTCCTTTTAGTAAGTAGTAAGAACTTACACCAAGGATAAACATCGCACCACATACATAACCTGATGCAACTGTATGAACGAATTTAACCTGAGCAACAGGGTTAAATACAACGTCTGCAAAGCTCACCATTTCCATACGCATGGTTTCAAAGTTGAAATCCGCCCCTACAGGGTTTTGCATCCAACCATTAGCAATAAGAATCCATAAGGCTGAGAAGTTAGAACCTAACGCTACTAACCATGTCACGACAAGGTGTTGGCGCTTTGATAGACGATCCCAACCAAAAAAGAACATACCGACTAAAGTGGATTCGAGGAAAAACGCCATCAGTGCTTCGATTGCTAACGGCGCACCAAAGATATCACCAACGTAGTGAGAATAATAAGCCCAGTTTGTACCAAACTGGAATTCCATGGATAGGCCAGTAGCAACACCTAACGCAAAGTTAATCGCGAAAAGCTTACCCCAGAACTTTGTCATGTCCTTGTAGATTTGCTTGCCGGTCATTACATAAACTGACTCCATAATGGCTAATAAGAAAGCCATACCTAGAGTCAATGGAACGAACAAAAAGTGATACATAGCTGTTAAAGCGAACTGTAACCGCGATAGTTCGACGACATCAGTTAACATTGATAACTCCTTTTTTCACCAGGCTGACTGGTGCAGTACTACACAGTGTACCGATTATTGGGTTTAGCCAATCGTAGATAACAAACCGCAATATTGGTGATCTTCCTGATCGCATTTATCATGATGATAATGGCGTCCATTCTATTGTTGCAGTTTTGTACCAAAAATATTGTTTTACTGTTATTCTACAGCTAATAAAGTCAACTCTAATATTACAGATATCAGCAATAATCTTCAAAGTATTTATTAATAGTTTTGCTTTGATATTTATCAAATAATATACCGCATGAAGACAGCTAAAGCGACAAACCTGATCTACATCAATAAACACTAAGTTTCAGAGTGTTCAATGCAATTTTATGTTAATTATCTTTTAAATTTACACTTAATAAATTAACACATCACCACGCAATCTATTTTCATTTGATCATAAATCACACGATTCCAACAATGTTACCACCACGTGAACAACACAAAAAAATCTTTAATAAACAATATCATGCAACATTTAGTTAACCCATACCCTTATCGCTAATTAGGACTCATATCCCTATATTTATTCTAATGTTGACACCAAGAATACCCTTAAAGAATAAAAAAACATTTGATTACACACCATTACGATAAAGCGACATTATTGACTGTGATTTTTTAATCAAAAATAAAATAGCTAATCATTTTGTATTAAATAGATTTTAATCATTAGATTATGTTTCAATTAAAGAATGATTTTATAGTAGAAAATTATTCAAATTTAAGGTCAAATTATCACCATAATCAGTCACAAACTTCACAACACTAACGCGATCCGTTGCCGACAAAATAACACTGCTGCAATTATTAAAATTTATTCAAACTTTAAGGTGTTATGGAATGGTAATAATTGTTATTTTAATTAACATTGTTATTGATAAATATATTTGTTATTCCGTTTTAATAATATCGAGATATAAAAAAACGAGATTATAATAATCTCGTTTTTGCTGGTTATTTTTTATTTAACATTATTTTGTATTGGGTATATCGAGCCCAAAATGCAAATAAGCACGCTGAGTAGCAATTCGTCCCCGTGGCGTTCGTTGTAAAAAACCTTGCTGAATTAAATAAGGTTCAAGCACATCTTCTATGGTGTCTTTTTCTTCACCAATTGCCGCAGCAAGATTATCTAAACCAACTGGCCCGCCCATAAACTTATCAATAATAGCCATTAGTAATTTACGATCCATATAATCAAAACCGCTACTATCAACGTCAAGCATATCGAGTGCTTTACTGGCAACCTCAGGACAGATATGACCATCACTTTTTACTTCTGCATAATCACGTACTCGACGCAATAATCGATTTGCAATACGTGGCGTTCCACGAGCACGCATTGCCATTTCCATCGCACCACCCTCTTCAAGTGATAAACCAAGATAACTAGCACTGCGCGATACAATATCTTTCAGATCGTCGACCTTGTAATACTCTAAACGTTGTGTGATACCGAAACGATCGCGCAATGGCGATGTTAGCGATCCCGCACGAGTTGTTGCGCCAATTAAAGTAAACGGGGGCAAATCAATTTTAATTGAGCGTGCAGCAGGCCCTTCACCAATCATGATATCTAATTGATAATCTTCCATTGCGGGATAAAGAATTTCTTCTACTTGCGGGCTTAAACGGTGTATTTCATCAATAAATAATACATCGTTCTCTTCAAGGTTAGTCAATAATGCAGCTAAATCACCCGCTTTTTCAAGTACAGGCCCGGAAGTGGTACGAATACTCACTCCCATTTCATTAGCGACAATATTCGCAAGCGTTGTTTTACCTAAACCTGGAGGACCAAAAATCAACAGATGATCGAGTGCTTCGTTACGACGTCTCGCCGCTTGAATAAAGATTTCCATTTGATCACGAACATGATCTTGACCTTGATAATCATTGAGCAATTTCGGACGAATAGCACGATCAATAATATCATCTTCGCGTGGTGTCTCGAAATTACTGGAAACCAGTCTATCGGCTTCAATCATAATAAATACCTATTACAGAATGTGTAATTACACCATTGAACGAAGTGCATCACGAATAATCGCTTCACTAGTCATGTCTGGTTGAGCGACTTGTGCTACAACTTTTGCTGCAATTTGTGGTTTATATCCTAACGCCACTAACGCGCTAACAGCTTCATCTTCAGCACGGGCTTGCGCTGCTGGATGTTGAATTTCAGCATTAGACGCTGCGGTATCGAGTGCTGCGGTAAATAAATCACCTTCACCCCAACCCTTCAGACGATCTTTCATCTCAACCACTAATCGTTCAGCGGTTTTTTTACCCACACCTGGAATTTTAACCAGTGTGGTAACATCTTCTAATTCGACACTGCGCACAAATTGACTTGCTGTCATTGCCGATAAAATAGCTAATCCTAATTTAGGTCCGACACCATTGGCTTTAATAACTTCACGGAACAATTCACGCTCACTTTTTTTATTAAACCCATACAATAATTGTGCATCTTCACGCACCACAAAGTGAGTAAAAATAATCGCTTCTTGACCAATCTCTGGTAACTCATAGAAACAACTCATTGGCATCTGTACTTCATAGCCAATGCCGCCCACTTCAAGTAGTACTTCTGGTGGCTGTTTTTCAATCACAATTCCGCGTAGTCGACCAATCACAACATCATCTCTATAATAGGAAGTAAACTGGCACTAGAATAGTAAACTACTGGATCAATATCCAGCCCTTTATGTGTGATCTTTACTAAACCTGACTTAGAAAACCCACAATCTGTGATGTCATAAAATTAAGTCGATAAAAAAGCAGCGACTGCTGCTTTTTATAACCACGATAATCAAATCAATTAACGATAACGGCCGCGACGAGCACTGGTGGCTTTACCTGCCATCGCAATTAACGTTTTATGTGTATGAGCATGACAAATAGCAATCGCTAATGCATCAGCAGCATCGGCTTGAGGTTTTCCTTCGAGCTTAAGTACTGAGCACACCATATGTTGCACTTGGGCTTTATCAGCACCACCATTACCCACAACAGCTTGCTTTATCAATCGCGCAGCATATTCACTGACAGGCAAATCGGCATTCACTGCGGCAACAATCGCACTGCCACGTGCTTGACCGAGCTTGATAGCTGAACTGGCATTTTTGCCCATAAACACTTGCTCAATCGCAAAACAATCAGGTTGAAATTGAGTAATAACCTCAGAAACCCCAGCATAAATCTGCTTTAATCGACCGGGAATATCTGGACATGATGTACGAATACACCCACTACCTAAATATTCAAGTTTGCGTCCGACTTGACGAATAACCCCATAACCCGTGATCCTTGAACCGGGGTCAATACCTAAAATAATTGACATTTATATTCCGAAGCAAACACTTACTCTAGTGCTGCAGCAACTTCATCTGACATATCACCATTATGATAAACTTCTTGAACATCATCCAGATCTTCTAACGCATCAATTAACCGTAACAGTTTAGGTGCTGTTGTTATGTCCAATTCAGCTTTGGTTGACGGAACTAATGTGACTTCTGCGTTCTCAGCAGCAAAGCCAGCGTTATCTAATGCATCTTTCACAGCGCCAAAATCAGCAGGCGTGGTATAAACATCAATCAAACCATCATCATTAGTTTCAATGTCATCAGCACCTGCTTCTAATGCCACTTCCATTACCGCATCTTCATCTAGCCCAGCCGCGTATGAAATAACCCCTTTCTTCTCAAAAAGGTAACTTACACTACCATCAGTCCCTAAATTACCACCCGCTTTTGAAAAGGCATGGCGTACACCAGATACGGTACGATTACGGTTATCTGTCATACACTCAACCATCACCGCTGTACCAGCAGGGCCATAGCCTTCATAAATAACAGTTTCTACGCCGTCATCACCTTCACCACCAGCACCACGACTAGCTGCACGGTTAATGGTATCGCGCGTCATATTATTTGATAATGCTTTATCAATCGCAGCACGTAGACGTGGATTATTCTCGGGTTCAGCACCGCCTTCTTTTGCTGCAACGGTAATTTCACGAATTAGCTTAGTAAAAATTTTACCTCGCTTGGCATCTTGAGCAGCCTTGCGGTGTTTAATATTGGCAAACTTACTGTGACCAGCCATGAGTATCTCCTGCTACGATTAATTAATATCCTCTAAAAAACATAAACTAAATACAGCATGAAAGCGAACAAAAGACTTTTACCAAAACAGTGTTAAATCTAATAGTTATAAAAAAAGCCAATCCCAGTATTAGGTGATTGGCTCATTCTAAGCTGCCATCTAGCCTGTTTAGGCTAAATGGCAGTTAACAACATAAGATTACTGTTGATCTTGTTCTTTTTTCTTAGCAATATTTACAGCAATAGAAAGCTCTTCTAGTGATGCTGGGTTTGCTAGGCTTGGCGCATCAGTCAATAGACATGCTGCTGCTGTTGTTTTAGGGAACGCAATAACATCACGAATGTTATCAGTACCACAAAGTAGCATTACCAAACGGTCAAGACCAAATGCAAGACCTGCGTGTGGTGGTGTACCAAACTGCAGTGCATCAAGTAAGAAACCAAACTTCAGACGTTGCTCTTCAGTTGAGATACCTAGAATACCAAATACTGTTGATTGCATTGCTGAATTGTGAATACGTACAGAACCACCGCCCACTTCATAACCATTGATAACCATATCGTACGCATTTGATAGCGCAGCTGCAGGGTTAGCTGCTAGCTCTTCTGGAGTTAGGTTTAGTGGTGAAGTAAATGGGTGGTGCATTGCAGACAATGAACCATCTTCATTTTCTTCAAACATTGGGAAATCAACAACCCAAAGTGGTTTCCATGCTGCCTTATCGGTTAGCTCTAGATCTTCACCCAGTTTCAGGCGAAGTGCACCCATTGCTTCTGTAACAACACGCTTACTATCAGCACCAAATAGAATGATATCGCCAGATTCTGCTTGAGTACGCTCAAGAAGATTAGCTACCACTTCTTCGTTTAGGAACTTAGCCACTGGAGATTGAACACCCTCAATACCTGCAGCGCGATCGTTAACCTTCATCCATGCTAAGCCTTTCGCACCGTAAATACCGACAAACTTAGTGTACTCATCAAGTTGCTTACGGCTTAGCGATGCACCACCAGGTACACGAATAACAGCGACGCGACCTTTAGGATCATTTGCTGGTGCTGAGAATACTTGGAACTCAACATCTTTAAGAATATCAGCAACATCTACTAACTCTAGTGGGTTACGTAGATCAGGCTTATCAGAGCCGAAACGACGTGCTGCTTCTTCAAATGTCATTACAGGGAATGTGCCAAGATCTACGTTAAGTAGCTCTTTCCACATATCAGTGATCATTTTTTCAGTTGTCGCACGCACTTGATCTGCTGACATGAAAGATGTTTCGATATCGATTTGAGTAAATTCAGGCTGACGGTCAGCACGTAAATCTTCATCACGGAAACATTTAACGATTTGGTAGTAACGATCAAAACCAGACATCATTAACAGCTGCTTAAATAGCTGTGGTGATTGTGGTAATGCGTAGAATTTACCTTTATGAACACGACTTGGTACTAGGTAGTCACGTGCACCTTCAGGTGTTGCTTTTGTTAGTACTGGTGTTTCGATATCAAGGAATGCATTATCATCAAGGAAACGACGTACAAAGCTTGATGCTTTAGCACGAAGTTTGATGCGATCGCTCATTTCTGGACGACGAAGATCTAAATAACGGTATTTAAGGCGTTGCTCTTCTGAGTTCTTTTGGTTGAAATCAAGTGGTAACGCTTCTGAACGGTTGATAATTTCAAGGCCAGTTGCATAAATTTCAACTTCACCTGTTGCCATGTCTTTATTGCATTGGCTTTCAGGACGCTCACGCACTTCACCCGTTAGACGAATACAAAACTCGTTACGTAATTGGTTAGCTAGTCCGAAGATCTCTGTCATATCAGGATCAATAACAACCTGAACCACACCTTCGCGATCACGCATATCAATAAAGATAAGACCGCCCAAATCACGGCGACGGTTAACCCAACCGCATAAATCTACTGTTTGTCCTGCAAGGGACTTATTTAGGTGTCCACAATAATGGGTGCGCATAAGAAATTCCCAATCTATATATTTAGCATGCTTGTGTTTAAGTTACAGTTTACTGTTAACCAAAGCACAACTGGTTCAATCCCGACCGCTTGCTGTCTAATTTACGCATAAAATTGGATAGCAAGCCGGCCAAGAGGCAAAAATAACGAGCTATTATACCCAAACAGCCTCCGTTTGCGAAGTTAACCGCACGTTTATTCGCACGATCTACCACCAATCAAAAATGGAATCCTCAATGATCTTTTTCTAATGACGGTAATTTAAGCTTTTCTTGAACGAATACTTTAAAATTAAACCGTATTTATCTTAACTCCATTGAGGGTATTCATGACAAAGGCTATGGCTTGCAATGCGTTACCATTGCGATTAGGGTTAACTCAATGGTCACATAATCATTGGATTCAAAGCTTATACGGTAAAGGCTGCAAAAGTGGCGATCGTCTAGCTCGTTATGCCGAAATATTTACTACCGTTGAAGGTAATACCACCTTCTATGCCACGCCTCATATGACAACGGTTAAAAAATGGCATGATGCTACCCCTGACCATTTTCGATTTACCTTTAAACTGCCGCAAACTATTACGCATCAACAACAACTCCGCCATTGTGATCAAGCTGTTGCTGATTTTCTCAATACAATGCACGTTTTAGCACCTAAAACCGCGATCTGGAAAATTCAATTGCCTGCCCAATTTGGCCCTGATGCATTACCAGTATTAGCTCAATTTCTGAATAAATTCCCATCACACCTCACCACCGGTGTTGAAGTTCGTCATCCTGATTTTTTTACCAAAGGCGCGGCCGAACAAGCGCTTAACCGCTTATTAATTGAAAAAAACAGCAATCGAATTATTATGGATAGTCGGCCGCTTTTCTCCGCCCAAGCTACCACTGCAGCAATTATTGAGGCTCAACGCAAAAAGCCTCGCTTACCCGTGCATGCGATAGCAACTGCCAATAACCCTGTGATTCGGTTTATCGGCCATCCAAATGATAGCCATAATGATCCTTTCTTTAATAACTGGTTACAGCGTATTCCTTTATGGCTGGCTGAAGGCAAACAACCGTATCTGTTTGTTCATTCGCCGGATAACAACTATGCGCCGGAATCGGCGATGCGTTTATATCGGCGTTTACAGCAACAAATTGCGCTGACAATCCCCTTAGTTGATTTAGCACAGCCTCAACACTTACAACAAAATCAACAGATCTCGCTACTATAACAACGACCAAACTCAGACCACCATTTACAATTATTAAAGACAAATGCTGCTATTTTCTCTACAATACGCGACCTTTCAAAGGTGATGGATCACCTGATGGCAGCTGTTTAACATAAACCGCCATCACAGTCCCTGTAGGATCCCTGTTCTTTATATATGATGAGGTTCGTGAGAATGGCAAGCCACGACAATATTTTTGCTACGCCAATTGCAAAGCTCGGCGACTTTACGTTTGATGAACGTGTGGCTGAAGTTTTTCCCGATATGATTCAACGCTCGGTACCGGGTTATAGCAATATTATCTCTGCTATTGGTATGCTCGCTGAACGTTTTGCCAAACCGCATTCAAAAGTGTTCGATCTTGGCTGTTCACTGGGCGCTGCCACGTTATCAATGCGCCGTCATATTGATCAGGAAGGCTGTGAAATTATCGCCATTGATAATTCAGCGGCGATGGTTGAACGGTGTCGATTATTAGTTAATGCTTACCGTTCTGAAACGCCAGTACAAGTAATTGAAGCCGATATTCGTCATGTTGATATTCAAGACGCTTCTGTTGTCGTGCTTAACTTTACTCTCCAATTTCTATCTCCCGATGATCGACTCGCATTATTAGAGAAAATCTATGCAGGCCTACGCCCTGGTGGCATTTTGATCTTATCGGAAAAATACATTTTTGATGATGAACGAGCCAATGAACTGCTGATCGATCTTCATCACGACTTTAAACGAGCCAATGGCTATAGCGAATTAGAAATCAGTCAAAAGCGCAGCGCAATTGAAAATGTGATGCGCCCAGATAGCATTGAAACTCATAAACAACGTTTTAATGATATTGGTTTCTCTAGCTCTGAAGTGTGGTTCCAATGCTTCAACTTTGGCTCAATGTTTGCGATTAAATAAGGTTTACAGTTCCAATATGTTTAGTTTTTCAGCTTTTTATCAACTTCTCGCTCAACATGAAACGTTGCGCCCATGGTTAAATACTCTACCTAAACAATTAAGTGATTGGGAACAACAAGAACACGGTGACATGGCGCGTTGGGTACGTGCGCTACAAAAGTTTCCAACCGATAAACCCGATATTATTGATCTAAAAAACGAAGTCAGTGTACATAACCAAGTTCCTATTGCCGATGGTGAAAAAAAGCGTTTAGAAAGTCTATTACGCTTATTGCACCCATGGCGTAAAGGCCCTTTCACTATCCACGATATTCATATCGATACTGAGTGGCGCTCTGATTGGAAATGGGATCGTGTATTACCTCACATTACCCCATTAAAAGGCCGCAGCGTATTAGATGTTGGCTGTGGCAATGGCTACCATATGTGGCGTATGCTCGGTGAAGGTGCCAAGCTAACTGTCGGTATTGATCCATCAAGTCTATTCTTAATTCAGTTTGAAGCCATTAAGCGTTTAATGGGCCAAGACGAGCGAGCATATTTACTGCCTTTAGGTATTGAGCAATTACCTGAGTTAAAAGCGTTTGATACTGTATTCAGTATGGGCGTTCTTTATCACCGCCGTTCACCATTAGATCATATTCTGCAATTAAAGAATCAATTACGAGCTGGCGGTGAGGTAATTTTAGAGACATTAGTTATCGATGGTGATGAGAATACCGTGTTGGTACCGACTCACCGTTATGCACAAATGCATAATGTGTATTTTTTCCCATCTGCTAAGGCTTTAAAAGTATGGATGGAAAAATGTGGCTTTGTTGATGTACGTATTGTTGATGAGAATATTACTACTACAGATGAACAAAGAACAACCAACTGGATGACAAATAATTCCCTTCCAGAATACTTAAATCAGGAAGATAACTCAAAAACGATAGAAGGTTATCCTGCTCCTCGACGTGCGATTCTTATTGGACGGAATCCTGACTAACGACTGACAAAAGGGATGCTGTTTGCATCCCTTTTTTGATGTAAACTAATGTTGTTATTATATAAAACAGACGCACATAGGAGATATGATGCTTCGTCTTAGCGTATCAGTAATTGCACTAGCGATACTTTCAGGATGCACCTCAAATGCAACGCTAGAGAAAAATCACCAACAAACTTTAGCTGCAATCAATAATGTTGAAACGCATATTGATACTAAAATCAATAATGTTTCTACACACGTTGAAAACCAACAGCAATATATAGGCCAACTTGAAAGAAAATTAGCATCTATCTCAAAAGATATAAAATTTCTTAAGCATAAGAGCCGAACTCAGCCTAAAGTCATTATTGAAAAACAAATTGTTCGTGTTCCTGTGGAGCAACCTGCCACCGACTCTAAAACCGCGAATGGTAAAGCTATTTTAGGTCAAGAAGAATGGGTATGGATAGACTCAGTTAAAAGCCACTTTAAAGCACGTGTAGATACAGGTGCGACCACATCATCGCTAAATGCAATCGATGTACAAACGTTTGAACGTGACGGTAAAGAATGGGTTCGTTTTAATTTAAGTCATGATTCTGCCGAGGATACACCAGCAGAAATTGCAGCGAATAACAAAGCAAAACCAGAAACCATTGAAGCACCTATTTTCCGCTGGGTACGTATTCGTCAGTCAACCTCTGAAGAAGCCGTTCGCCGACCTGTTATCGAAGCTTGGATCACTTTAGGTAAGCTACACGAAAAAGCACAATTTACTCTCGCAGACAGAACGAAAATGGATTTTCCTATTTTACTTGGCCGTGAATTCTTTAAAGATATTGCGCTAGTTGATGTAGGTAAACAATTTGTTCAGGGAAAGACTGAGCCCAAACCAGTCCAAGTTAACAAATAAATGATGAGGATGTCATGACGTCTAGAATACCCTTTTATATTCTTATATCGCTGTTAATCATTTCAGGTATAGGATTAAGCATGTACCGCCATGATGTTTATGGTGTGCCATGGACCCCCGGTAAAGAACGGGCAGTATGGGAAGTTGAAGCTCGAGTACAATTCGATGCTATTGGCGATCCTGTTCAAGTGAAAATGTCAGCACCAGGCACACAGCAAGGCTTTACTCTTATCGATGAAAGTACTTCATCACCCCCTGGTTACTCTGTTGTGATCCACAATACCAAAGATGGTCGTCAAGCCGATTGGGCAACACGAACCGCAATTGGTAAACAAGTGTTGTATTACAAAACCCAATTACTGGTTGATGATCATGCTAAATATAAACCTGTACCACCTAAAGGTGAGCCTGCTGAAGTTAGCTTAAGTAATCCACAACAAACAGCAGCAACCGCATTATTAACCCAAGCGCGTAATTTATCTGCTGATGATGTGACATTAGCGCGCGAGTTAATTCGTGAGCTACATGATAAGCAAAATCAAAATGCTGCGGTGCTACTTGATACAATGTCATCGGCTGATGTAGTTACTAGCCTATTATCACTTGAAGGCATCAATTCTCGTATTGTTAGTGGCTTAACACTTGAAGATGGACGTCGTCGTCAAAGTGTTTCGCCAATGGTTGAAGTGTGGGATAAGCAACAAAAAAACTGGCAACTGTTTAACCTGACTACAGGCGAGCAAGGCAAACCTGAAAATGTGATGATTTGGAATCAGCAAGGTAATGCGCTACTTGATGTAGTAGGTGGTCGAAACTCAAACATCAGTTTCTCGATTATTGCTCAAGACATCACGCCACAACGTGCAACCCAAGAAAAGATTAAAGCAGAAGATCTGCTGAACTTCTCAATCCATAGCTTACCGCTTGAAGAACAGGCGATGTTTAAAACCATCATGCTGGTTCCTATCGGTGCACTAATTGTGGTGTTCTTACGTGTGATCATTGGATTAAAAACCTCTGGTACTTTCATGCCAGTATTGATCGCGGTTGCTTTTGTACAAACACAATTACTGACTGGTATTGTTGGCTTCTTACTTATTGTAGGTACAGGTTTAATTATTCGAAGTTACCTCTCGAAACTCAACCTACTTCTGGTGGCACGAATATCCGCGGTCATAATAACGGTTATATTGATTATTTCGATATTCACCGTAGTGGCATTTAAAATTGGTCTGATTGAGGGTCTAACTATTACCTTCTTCCCAATGATTATCTTGTCATGGACCATCGAGCGGATGTCGATTTTATGGGAAGAAGAAGGCGCGAAAGAAGTGTTTATTCAAGGTGGTGGTTCACTGTTAACCTCAGTATTAATTTACCTTGCAATGACAACACCTATTATTCGTCATCTAACGTTTAACTTTATTGGTGTGCAGTTCCTTATTCTGGCAGCGATCTTAATCTTAGGTAACTACACTGGTTATCGTCTAAGTGAGTTACGTCGCTTTAAGCCACTCGCTGAGGACTAACCTATGTCATTTTTTTCACAGTTTACTTCACCACAAAAACTGCGTGATCGTGGCATCATGGGCATGAATAAACGTAACCATAGCTATATTGGACGTTACAATGACCGTAGTCGTTATCCTCTTGTGGATGACAAATTAAAAACTAAGTTAATTGCTCAACAAGCGGGAGCGACAGTTCCTGATTTGATTGGTGTTATCGATAGCCAAGCAACAGTTAAGCATATTCATCATATGGTTAAAGACTGGCCAGGATTTGTTATCAAACCTGCTCAAGGCTCTGGTGGTAAAGGCATTTTGGTTATTGTGAAGCACAAAGACGGCGTTTACGTTAAGCCCTCTGGCGCTGAGATTAATAAGCAAGATGTTGAGCGCCACATTACCAATACGCTAGCAGGATTGTTCTCGCTTGGGGGGAAAAATGATGTTGCGATGGTCGAGAACCTGATTCAATTTGATAATGTGTTTGATGGCTTTAGTTATGAAGGTGTGCCCGATGTACGTGTGATCGTATTTAAAGGCTACCCTGTTATGGCAATGATGCGCTGTTCAACATCAGCCTCTGATGGTAAAGCAAACTTACACCAAGGTGCCGTTGGTGTCGGTATCGACATTGCGTCAGGAAAAGCAATTCGAGCGGTACAATTTAACCAACCGATTGAGCGCCACCCTGATACTGACCGTCTATTGAGTGAACTTAAAGTTCCTGAATGGAATAAATTGTTAGTGCTCGCATCAAGTGCATGGGAAATGACAGGTTTAGGATATATGGGTACCGATATGGTGTTAGATAAAACCAAAGGCCCAATGGTATTAGAGCTTAATGCTCGCCCAGGGTTAGCAATTCAAATCGCTAACGGTACTGGTTTATTACCTCGCTTACGTCATATTGAAGCAATGGGTGTGACGGCACATACACCAACACCTGAAGAACGAGTTGCCTATTGCGCGCATCAATTTGGTGCTAAGCCTGAATTCTAATCTGGTTTTAACGCAATAATTTTATTAGCCCTGATATGTTCAGGGCTTTTTATTATTTAAAATAAATCATTAAAGTTATCCATACTATTGTCGATAACTTAAGTATCATATTTTATGTAGATAGTTATTCGTTACATGCAAACTCAATCACTTGATAATATACAGCTTATTAATGAAATCCAACTCGGTACTAACCTCAACCATGCGGTTGAAGGTGGTCGTCGAGCTGATTTTGCATTAATGCTGGCATTATTATCTACTGATCTGCATGAGAACATTCCTGTTGATACCACGCCAGTTGAAACACAATCATCACAGCAGCTACGGGCTTATTTTGAAATTCCAGCCTCACAGCCACTGACATCAACACCATCATGCTACTCACGCGCTGCTGAACAAGCACAAGCATTTCACCAAGCAAGTTTAACCAGTACTCGTTTACTTGAACAATTACAGCCAACAGCTCTATCTTACCCGCCACAAAAAACAAAAGGTTTACCTGAAGATTTATTTCATAATCTATCAATTCATGAGCGCCGTAAACTTCCCCCTATCGAGCCAAAGCCTCTGCAAGCGACACCACAAGATCTTTATTTAGCATTAATTAAATCTAAACGAAAAAGTGAAATGAATTTGGCTGCTTAGAATAATATTTGCAGTTGATCAAAGATAAAATATCATCTTTGTGCAGGTAGAATTAGATCAGAATTTGTTCGTGACCTCGCTCATAATTTCTTCTTTATTATTATTAGTTTGCAGCTTTATTGACTAGTATTGGTGTCAGTAACCGCCTTAGAGATAACTACAATAACATCTATACCAATAAGGCATAAACAAGACTATTAAAATATTAAGGCTAGGAATATATGCATATCGGACAATCAGTCGCTATTATTACCGATGCTGGTAATCCTATTGGTAAAGCTGTCGCCCTTCATTTCGCATCATTAGGCGCAACATTAGCCTTGGTCGATAGTAATGAACCGGAGTTACAAAAGACCTTAGAATCCTGCTGTAAGATTAATGATGCTGCAGCTGCGTTTTACATACAATACTACGATGAAGCTAGTATTCAGCAGTTATTCCAACAAGTATGCGAACGCTTTGGAGCAATAAATATTTTATTAAACACCTGGACTGGGACTGAAATACCGCAACTGTTATCACCAACTTCCATTACTGACTTTAATGATATTATGCAAAAAAGTGCAGCGAGTTTTTTTATTTTTGGCAAGATTGCCGCTGAATTTATGCAAAACCAACCCCATAAAAGTGTGATTATTAATTTAGCCTTAAGCCATGAGAACCATCATCCTCATACACCAACCACCAGTAAAACGGTTGTCAGTGGCTTGACGCAAAGTTGGGCTACTGAACTGGCAGATTTTAATATTCGAGTTGGTGGTATTGTGCCAATTAATTTACAAGACAAACACCATGATCAGCACACTATTGTTAACGTGCCAATGCAAGATGAAATAGCGCGTAACGTTGAGTATATAGTCAGAAACGATTCTTTTAACGGCCGCATGCTAGAGTCTGAAATTGGCGTCTAATTTCGCAACCTCAAACAATAACTGTAATCAATAGGCTGAGTATAACAACTCGGCCTTTTTTAGATTTCAAGGTTAAGAGGTTAAGAGGTTAAGAGGTTAAGAGGTTAAGAGGTTAATTTTAATCACTTATCGAGTCAGGTAAATCCAGCCAAACAAAAAGCCCGTCTATTACTAGACAGGCTTTTTTATATTTTAATCAGTAAAGATATTAAGCTTTTGCTTTTTTACCTTTAACAGCAACTTGTACTGGCTCTGATTTCTTGATTACTGTTGTGCCTTCAAACGCTTCACCTTCAATGAAAGGCTTACCGTAGTAAGAAGCAAGTAATACTTCTTTTAGCTCAGAGATTAGAGGGTAACGAGGGTTTGCACCAGTACACTGGTCATCAAACGCTTCTACCGCTAACTCATCAACTTTTGCAAGGAAATCTGCTTCAGCAACACCCGCTTCTTGAATTGACATTGGAATCTGAAGATTCACTTTCAATTCATCTAACCAAGTTAGTAGACGCTCAATCTTCTGTGCAGTACGGTCACCAGCGTGTGATAGACCCAAGTGGTCAGCAACTTCAGCATAACGACGACGCGCTTGTGGGCTTGCGTACTGTGAAAATGCAGTTTGCTTAGTTGGGTTATCATTTGCGTTGTAACGAACTACGTTAGAAATCAACAATGCGTTAGCAAGGCCGTGCGGTACGTGGAACTCAGCACCTAGCTTGTGCGCCATTGAGTGACAAACACCTAGGAATGCGTTAGCAAACGCGATACCCGCGATAGTTGCCGCATTGTGTACTTTCTCACGTGCGATTGGGTCATTAGCACCGTTCGCGTAGCTTGATGGTAAGTACTCTTTTAGCATTCTTAGTGCTTGAAGTGCTTGACCGTCTGAGTATTCATTAGCAAGAACAGATACATAAGCTTCTAGTGCGTGAGTTACTGCATCGTAACCACCAAACGCTGTTAGCGACTTAGGCATATTCATTACTAGGTTCGCATCAACGATAGCCATTTGAGGCGTTAACTCGTAATCCGCTAGCGGGTACTTAGCACCAGTTTTATCGTCAGTTACAACCGCAAATGGTGTTACTTCAGAACCTGTACCAGATGTAGTAGTAATACATACTAGCTCAGCTTTCTTACCCATTTTAGGGAACTTGTAGATACGCTTACGAATGTCCATAAAGCGCATTGCTAGTTCTTCGAAATGCGTTTCTGGGTGCTCGTACATAACCCACATGATCTTCGCAGCATCCATTGGTGAACCACCACCTAGTGCAATAATCACATCAGGTTGGAAGCTCTTCATTGCTTCAGCGCCTTTCTCAACAACAGACAGTGTTGGATCCGCTTCTACATCAAAGAATGTTTGAACTTCGATACCTTGTGCTTTAAGCAAAGATACGATTTCATCTGCGTAACCGTTATTGAATAGGAAACGGTCTGTTACTAAGAACGCACGCTTCTTACCTTCTAGGTCGCTAAGTGCGATTGGAAGGCTACCACGACGGAAGTAAATTGATTTAGGTAGTTTATGCCACAACATATTTTCAGCTCGCTTCGCTACTGTCTTCTTGTTGATAAGGTGCTTAGGACCTACGTTCTCAGAGATAGAGTTACCACCCCATGAACCACAACCAAGAGTTAGCGAAGGTGCAACGTTAAAGTTGTAAAGGTCACCGATACCACCATGAGTAGTTGGGATGTTTACAAGAATACGTGCAGTTTTCATCTTGTCGCCGAAGTACTTAATACGGTCAGCGTTAGTATCTTGGTTAGTGTATAGGCCAGATGTATGACCGATACCGCCAATCTCAACCATTGTTACCGCTTGGTCTACAGCATTTTCAAATGAAGACGCGCGGAACATACCTAATGTAGGAGATAGTTTCTCGTGTGCGAACTCGTCGTCGTAAGAAACTTGCTCACCTTCACCGATAAGAATCTTAGTATTAGCAGGAACTTTAACGCCTGCCATTTCAGCAATTTTAGTTGCTGGCTGACCAACGATATCTGCGTTTAGGTTGCCGTTAATCAATAAGATTTTACGAACTTTATCCGCTTCATCTTTAGAAAGAACATAACCGTTGTGAGAAGCAAAACGTGCTTTCACTTCGTCATATACTTCGTCCATAACGATAACTGCTTGCTCAGAAGCACAAACAACACCGTTATCAAATGTCTTAGACATAAGTACTGATGCTACTGCACGCTTAATGTCTGCAGTTTCATCGATAACAACAGGTACGTTACCCGCACCAACACCGATAGCAGGCTTACCTGAAGAGTAAGCAGCTTTAACCATGCCTGGACCACCAGTTGCAAGGATAAGGTTGATATCGTCGTGCTTCATTAGTGCATTTGAAAGCTCAACAGATGGTTGGTCGATCCAACCAATAATATCTTTCGGAGCACCCGCTGCAACTGCTGCATCAAGTACAAGCTTAGCTGCTGCATTCGTTGAATTTTTAGCACGTGGGTGTGGCGAGAAGATAATCGCGTTACGTGTTTTAAGAGAAATAAGTGATTTAAAGATTGCTGTAGATGTTGGGTTCGTTGTTGGAACGATACCACAAATGATACCTACAGGTTCTGCGATAGTCATAGTACCGAACTCTTCGTTCTCTTCTAAGATACCGCAAGTTTTTTCATCTTTGTATTTGTTGTAGATAAATTCTGACGCGAAGTGGTTTTTGATAACCTTATCTTCAACAATACCCATACCAGATTCAGCAACAGCTTGCTGTGCTAGAGGAATACGTGCGTTATTTGCAGCAAGAGACGCTGCACGGAAGATCGCATCTACTTTCTCTTGAGAAAAAGTAGCGAATTCTTTTTGAGCCGCTTTAACACGTGCAACCATTGCATCTAGTTCAGCCATATTTGTTACAGGCATACATAAACTCCTAGCTTTAAGATTAAAAATTATTTAGTAAGAACATGCTGGAATCCTTTCACATTTAAGTGTTAAAAACCGTTAACACTTACTGCACTACACACACTTAGTAAATTGCTTTCAAATTTGATTATAATTTTTCACACAGTAAAAGAAATTGATTTAGATCACTACACCCTAAGAATGCTGTTAAAACCACTAATTTGCCAAAAGCAGTGTGTTTTTCATACTTTTACATGCGTTTTTATGAATCTCATCGTTGATTTATCTAATATGTACTAAAACCATTTATTTCACAAGACGAAATATTACGTAATAAAAATACATTTACTAGCCCCTATCACATCCAGTTGTGACATAAATCACGATTTATTATGCTAATCGCTTAATATTTGTTGCATATTACCTAGCACGTTATTTGCCCTCTAAGCGTAATACACAAAAATTTACTTTACATAATCTATTCACTATAAAAATTATCGACTCCTTAATAAGCAAAAATCAGCTTTTATTGGTAGCTGAAATAACCCGCTTAGATTAAAATCTTGTAACAACGATATTTATACACATCTGTCTTGTATCGTTTATTGAATTTGGTAATACACTCTTACCATTGAAAAATCACCTTATGCTGTGTGATTTTTATTACCACGATAACGGGTCAAATGGCTTTTTTTTCGTTTTACTACACCATCATAAATTTTGCTAACTGACAGGTAATCTTATGCAGGCTTTTGATATAGCTATATTTTTGCATTTTTTCGTTGGGCTTATTGCGACGGTAAACCCGGTCGGTATCATGCCTGTTTTCGTTTCTTTAACCGGTTCAATGAATGCTGATGAGCGTAATAAAACCGCGCTAACAACTAATATTGCGGTTGTTATTATTTTGATTGTTGCATTAATAGCTGGGCAACATTTACTGGATCTGTTTAGTATTTCAATTGACTCATTCCGTGTTGCTGGCGGTTTGCTACTACTTAGCATCGCATTTTCAATGATGAGTGGTAAAATTGGCGAAGTTAAACAAAATAAAGAAGAAAAGTCAGAGTCAGTGAGTCGTGAGCAAGTTGGAGTTGTTCCTTTAGCTATGCCATTAATGGCGGGTCCCGGTGCAATCAGTTCTACGATTGTGTATGGATCGCGTTACCCTGGCGTAGCTTCTACAATGGGAATTGCGATTACTATTATCATATTTGCTTTTTGCTGTTGGTTATTATTCCGTTCAGCACCTTATATTGTGCGCTTTTTAGGTCAAACAGGGATCAACGTGATTACTCGTATCATGGGTTTGATACTTGCAGCACTTGGGATTGAATTTATCATTAATGGTTTGCGAGTAATGCTGCCCGGTTTGAGTTAATAGCGTCGTTTATTTTGCAATAAGCATTGAGCCTCAACATTTTGTTGGGGCTTTTTAATATTCAATAAAAACATAAGTCAATGCAGGGTTTTGATATACTTGAAACTATCGCAGCCAGTTAATGGCGTAACGTAGCTTTCAAAAGAGGATGCTGCGTTTTTCTTGTTAATAAATACTATTTGAATTATGACAAAACTAACCTTCAGACAACGTCTATATCAAATTATTTTCGGCACCTCGACTCGCTTCGGACAATGGTTTGATATTGCGTTAATTATTGCCATTATAAGCTCTGAAATAATTTTAATTATCTCATCGGTTGCCAGCATTGAATCACAATATTCACATTTACTTGTTAATGCTGAATGGGGATTTACGATTCTGTTTACCATTGAATATATTGTACGTTTATATTGCTCTCCACGTCCGTTAGCATATGCGCGCAGTTTTTATGGTGTTATTGATTTAATGGCGATTCTTCCTGCTTATATTGCATTTTTAATTCCAGGTTCGAATTATTTATTAATCATTAGGTTAATTCGTGTGTTACGTATTTTCCGAGTGCTAAAACTAGCTAGATTCCTTCGAGATTCCAATATTTTATTGCGATCTCTTCGTCACGCTCAGCGTAAAATTTTTGTTTTTTTTAGTTCGGTATTAATTCTTGTAACAGTGTTTGGATCTTTAATGTTCATTATTGAAGGTCCAAGCAATGGTTTTACCAGTATTCCTAAAAGTATCTATTGGGCTATCGTGACAATTACTACTGTCGGTTATGGAGATATTGTGCCTCATACGGTGATGGGTAAAGCACTCGCATCATTAACAATGCTATTAGGTTATTCAATACTGGCAGTGCCTACAGGTATTATTACTGCTGAGTTAAACCAAGAAATAAAAACCCATCGCGGACTTATTCGCTGCCCTAATTGTGCTACTAGCGGACACGAAATGGATGCGGAATACTGTAAGAAGTGCGGGACAAAATTGCCTGAAACGCTATAGCGCTAACAAAAGACATAAAAAAACCGAGGCATATAAACCTCGGTTTTATTTAACAATCAGCTAAATTATTTACGACGCCAAGTTGTACCTTGTGCACCATCTTCTAAGATAATGCCCATCGCCAACAACTTATCACGCGCTTCATCGGCAGCGGCCCAATCTCTAGCAGCACGAGCATCTAAACGTTGTTGGATCAAACTTTCAATTTCAGCAACATCATCTTCTTCACCAGCGCCACCTTGCAGGAAAGCCTCTGGATCTTGTGATAATAAGCCAAGAATATCAGCAAGTTCACGTAAACGAGCAGCTAATGTCGATGCTGCAGCAACATCATCAGTTTTCAGACGGTTAATTTCACGCGCCATATCAAACAATACTGAATATGCTTCAGGTGTGTTGAAATCGTCATCCATTGCATCTTTAAAGCGAGCAACAAACTCTTCACCACCAGCCGCTTCAACAGAGGTATCCAAACCACGTAGTGAAGTGTATAGACGCTCTAATGCAGAACGTGCTTGTTTTAAATTATCTTCACTGTAGTTTAACTGGCTACGGTAATGACCAGACATTAAGAAATAACGTACTGTTTCAGGATCATAATGGTTTAATACATCACGAATAGTGAAGAAGTTACCTAATGACTTCGACATTTTCTCACGATCAACCATTACCATGCCACTGTGCATCCATGTATTCACATATTGACCATCGTGAGCACAGCATGATTGCGCAATTTCATTTTCATGGTGAGGGAATTGTAGATCAGAGCCACCGCCATGAATATCAAAGTGATCGCCAAGAATAGATGAGTTCATCGCTGAACATTCAATGTGCCAACCAGGTCGACCAGGGCCCCACGGTGATTCCCATGTTGGCTCACCAGGCTTAGACATTTTCCACAACACAAAATCAAGTGGACTGCGTTTTGCCATGTCGATATCAACACGTGCACCCGCTTGTAGTTGATCAAGATCTTGCTTAGAAAGACGACCATAATCGTCATACTTGCTCACTTCAAACATCACATCGCCATTAGAAGCAACATACGCAAAACCACGCTCAATTAAACGTTCACAAAGTGCGATAATTTCTGCAATAAACTGTGTCGCACGAGGCTCAACATCAGGACGTTTCATGCCTAAAGCATCAAAGTCAGCGTGCATTTCACCAATTAAACGCTCAGTTAATGATTCACAGCTTTCGCCATTTTGAGCTGCACGTTTAATGATTTTATCGTCGATATCGGTAATATTACGTACGAAGGTAAGATCGTAACCTGAGTAACGCAAATAACGCGACACCACATCAAAAGAGACAAATGTACGACCGTGTCCAATGTGACATAAATCATAGATCGTAACGCCACAGACGTACATACCGACTTTGCCAGGATGGATGGGTGTAAATACTTCTTTTTGTCGTGTGAGCGAATTATAGATCTTTAACATGTCTCAGCATTACTCATTAATTTCGAATTTGTCGGTAATTACACCTTTTATAGCATTTGATCGCAAGGAAAATTCAAGGATGGATGCTATTTTAGCAATTAGTGCAGATTAAGCGGGTAATGTTTGTCTGACAAGGCTAAGGTAAGTTAATATTCACGCTTAGAGAAAACACTCCATTTAAGGAATAAATCATGATTACCCTTCACACAAATTTTGGTGATATCAAAATTAACCTTTTCGAAGATAAAGCACCTGTTACTTGTGCTAACTTCCTACAGTACTGCCGTGACGGTTTCTATAACGGTACTATTTTCCACCGTGTTATTGATGGTTTCATGGTTCAAGGCGGCGGCATGCTTCCTGGTATGGAAGAGAAAGAAACTCGCGCGACTATTCAAAATGAAGCAAACAATGGCCTAAGCAACAAAACAGGCACATTAGCAATGGCGCGTACTAACGCACCGCATTCTGCTAGCTCACAGTTCTTCATTAACGTAAAAGATAACAACTTCCTAGACTTCACTGGCGAGAACATGAGTGGCTGGGGCTACTGTGTATTCGCTGCTGTTGTTGAAGGCATGGACGTAGTTAATAAGATCAAAGCAGTAAAAACAGGCCGTAATGGTTACCACTCAGATGTGCCTGTTGAAGACGTTATCATCGAAAACGTAACAATCGAAGACTAATACTTCGCAAAGGGCGGTTAATTATCGCCCTTTATTAGTGACTTATGACCACATTATTTATTGCAGATTTGCACCTAAGTGCTGAACGTCCCGACATTACCGCCTGTTTCTTACGCTTTATGGCACAAGAAACCCACCATATTGATGCCTTGTATGTTTTAGGGGATTTATTTGAAATGTGGATTGGCGATGATGAAGACTCCCCTTTCTTACGCCAAATCAAACAAGCCTTCAAAACGTTAACTGATGCTGGCACACCTTGTTATTTTATCCATGGCAATCGTGACTTTTTAATTGGCAAGCGATTTAGCCGAGAAACAGGTATCACATTATTACCTGAACATACCGTGGTTGATCTCTATGGCACACCAACATTGATTTTACACGGTGATACACTGTGTATTGAAGATCAAGCCTACCAACGCTACCGTAAAAAAGTCCACAATCCAGTTATTCAATGGTTATTTGCTCGATTACCGTTATCGTACCGTATTAAAGTCGGTGATAAATTCCGCCAAAATAGCGGTAAAAATAATCAAACTAAAAGCCAATCAATTATGGATGTTACTCAGACAGAAGTGATCCGTATCATGCGTGATGCTAATGTCACTCAAATGATTCATGGCCATACTCACAGGCCGAAGATTCATAATTTTGAGATTGACGGCATTCCAGCTCAACGGATAGTGCTTGGCGATTGGTATGATAACGGCTCGGTACTAGTATATAACGTTGATGGCTATCAACTAGAAACGCGCAATTTCAATACACCAAGCTCAGATTGATAATCCATATCCCTAGCGATAAAAAGCACAAAAGGTACGACATGCGTACCTTTTTTATTTATAAATAATAGTGCCAAAATATTACGCTTATTGTAATTTCATCGCTGAAGTTGGCATAGTCTTTCTATCTGCAGCCCATGAACGGTACATAGTTACAGAAGTATAGAAAACCACTGCACACACTAACCACGCAAGTACATGCATATCTAACGATTTCACCAAATAAGCAGCAACTATCACCATTATCGGCCCAACCAAGGCAACAGTGACTGTTGCACGGCTATTAAAACGATTATGACGAATAAAGCTCGCAGACGAGAAGAAACTTAAAAATGCACATGAACACATCATTACCGGAAAAGCAGCTAATGGATTCATACCTAGTAGGTAAATCATCACCATACATGGCGCATATAAACCAATACCCACCGTCATTAAAGCGCCAAAAATAAAGTTACCGATAATACCTATCACTAACTTCCAGCCACTTAATCCCAAGCTACTCCCACCTAGTGGAAACAACTTTAGCTGACCTGCAAGCATCAATCCTGCCACAATTAATAATGCAACACTCATTACGATACGAATATGCTGTCGATCCCAACTTGAGACTAACCGTGCTCCGATCGTGGCACCAATACAAGCCGCAATAACAAGGCTTAATAAGGTTACCGAATCAACCGATACCGCCGTCATAAAGATAAATGCCTGAAATACCGTTGGCATCACTGACTGACAATTTAGAGTACCGGGTAATTGCTGATCATCAATCAACTTAAACTGCTTGTAGCCTGCCGTCATGATAGCAAAACTACCAATCCCTAATGTGTCACAAAAATGGGCAAAACCACCAACAATAGCAACAGGAATAATACGTGTATCAGCTTCCTGCTTGCGATTTTTTTTCCATGCCATAAACAGCATAAAACTAAAAATACCGCCACCAACAAGCAATCCCGCTTGTATCAAGGTAAATATCGACATAACTACTACAAATACGAGAGGGTTATTTAAGGGGCACAATTGTGCATGTCACTGCTTTTATTCCAGTGGCGGATATTATGTACCTATGTGTTATTAGTTTCCATTTTTTTAATCACTCAATCAATATATTGCGCCAAATATAAACACTGATTGCCAATAAAGATGATGAAAACGTAAACTAAGGCTAATTTCTTTACTAAGATCGACTAAAAACATGCCAAAACATCACGATGAGTGCCCTTGTGGCAGCCACAAACTACTTGCTGAGTGCTGTAAGCCTATTCATGCCAATCATGCATTAGCAACCCATCCAGAACAACTGATGCGCGCTCGATACAGTGCCCATGTCTTAGGCTTAGTGGATTTTGTGGTACAAACTTATCACGCTAGCTGTGACGCAGAGCAACATCGTGCAGCCATTGCAGAATCCATCGCCTTAACATGGCTAGGCCTTGAAGTGATCAACAGTGAAATAGCAGCTGATGGACAAGGCTATGTTGAATTTAAAGCGGGTTATAAAGAAGCTGGCGAAGAATATATATTACAAGAACGCTCGCGTTTCGTACAAGAATCCATTAACGGTCAACGCTATTGGTTTTACATTGATGGTGAGTATCCACAGCCACCACCTTGTGAGCAACCTGCACCGTCAGCGCCAGTGACCAGTAACAAAACTGTTGGTCGTAATGATCCTTGCCCTTGTGGTAGCGGTAAAAAATATAAGAAATGCTGCGGCTAAATCAATTTATGTCACAAAATAATTAATCAATGGGGATTTGATAATCCCCATTTGTTGACTCCACAATTGTTGCCACATTGATAAACCCCACCCAAACACGTTACAAACATCGTCACACCTACAGATGTACCCTGCGAAAACAAAAACAAATAATCCATTAAACTTCATGACCTTAATAAATAACCACTCTTTTTTTATTCCTTAAAGGCATCAATACAATAAATTAACATTTAATTTAACTTTTCACTCAATTTATTGTTGCAAAAAACAATTAGCTTCGTTAGTGTGAATAACAACAACGAATAGCGTTCAACCTTATTGAGTAAATATTTATGCGTATCCAAATGGTCACATTTCAGCACCATCATCATCCTGACTAGTCTTTCGGGAGGATACGCCTCACCCTGGAAGACGCATTTTTCTTCCAGTGGTCATAACGGAATATCTCATTCAGACCCTCGGAAGAAGTTTCTTTCGAGGGTTTTTTAATGCCCAATTTTCAATTCGAAAGATTGATGATGTGAATGAATTTAGACAAGGAATATAACCATGCAAACCCAACGACTACGTATTGCGATTCAGAAAAAAGGCCGTCTGAGTAAAGAATGCCAAGACTTACTTAAACGCTGTGGAGTTAAGTTTAATATGATGGGTGAACGACTTGTAGTTCACGCTGAAAATATGCCAATTGACCTGTTACTCGTTCGCGATGATGATATTCCGGGTCTGATCATGGATGGCGTGGTTGATTTAGGCGTTATCGGTGAAAACGAACTTGAAGAAGTCGGTCTTGAACGTGCCGCACGTAACGAAGCCTGTGAGTATATCAAACTGCGTCGACTTGATTTTGGTGGTTGTCGTCTCTCAATTGCAATTGATAAAGACGCTGATTACAGCGGTCCTCAAGATCTAAATGGTAAACGTATTGCCACCACTTACCCGCAATTAGTTAAGCGTTACATGGATGATATCGGGGTTAAATTTACTACCTGTATGCTTAACGGCTCGGTTGAAGTTGCTCCTCGTGCAGGTCTTGCTGATGCGATTTGTGATTTAGTGTCAACCGGCGCGACCCTAGAAGCCAATGGCCTCAAAGAAGCGGAAGTTATTCTGCGTTCTAAAGCAGTACTGATTCAGTCAACTGAAACTATTAGTGATGACAAACAAGCGTTAATAGAACGCCTTCTGACCCGTATGCAAGGTGTTATTCAAGCCAAAGAATCTAAATACATCATGCTACACGCTCCCACTGACCGCCTTGACCAAATTAAACGTTTATTACCTGGCGCGGAAGATCCAACAGTATTACCACTGGCTGGCGATCAAAGTCGAGTAGCCATTCACCTAGTGAGTTCTGAAAATCTATTTTGGGAAACCATGGAACAACTAAAAGAACTCGGTGCCAGCTCTATTCTGGTATTGCCAATTGAAAAAATGATGGAGTAAGGTATGAAAACGGTAGTATGGCAATCCCTCACTAAAGACCAACAACAGCAACTTCTTGCACGTCCTGCGGTAACTAATGGTGCTAATATCAGCGCTATTGTCAGTGATGTTATAGAGCAAGTACGCCAGCAAGGTGATGATGCCCTGCTCACGCTGACTGAAAAATTTGATGGTCAACGCCCAGAAACTCTAGCGGTTTCAGCGACTGAAGTAGATGCTGCCTGCGCACGCTTAAGTGATGATATGAAAGCGGCTTTAGAACAAGCACATCGAAATATCACCACTTTTCACCTTGCACAACAGCAACCGACATTACGTGTTGAAACTCAAGCTGGTGTCATCTGTGAACAAATCACTCGCCCAATTAACTCTGTCGGGTTATATATTCCAGGTGGTAGTGCGCCATTACCTTCTACCGTTCTCATGCTAGGCGTACCTGCACAAATTGCGGGTTGTCGCCAGATTACCTTATGTTCACCACCACCAATTGCCGATGAAATTTTATATGTCGCCAAATTGTGTGGCATTAATAATATTTACAATGTCGGTGGTTCTCAAGCCATTGCTGCGATGGCTTATGGTACAGAAACTATCACCAGTGTTGATAAGATTTTTGGCCCTGGCAATGCATTTGTTACTGAGGCTAAACGCCAAGTAAGTAATGATTTCAGAGGTGCTGCAATTGATATGCCAGCAGGACCATCTGAAGTATTAGTGATTGCCGATGACACGGCTGATCCCGATTTTATTGCTGCAGATTTATTAAGCCAAGCAGAGCACGGACCGGATTCACAAGTGATTTTGGTTACGCCAAGTCAAGCGATTGCCGATCGTACTGCAGCCGCTATTGAACAACAGTTAACCCAACTTCCACGCGCTGATATTGCAAAAAAAGCACTCGCTTCTAGTTTATTAATTGTCACCGAAACCTTGCCTCAATGTGTGGCGATTTCAAATCAATATGGCCCTGAACACTTAATTGTCCAAACCTGTGAACCGCGAGAGTTAGTATCATTACTCGATAATGCGGGTTCTATTTTCTTAGGCAAATGGTCACCGGAATCTGTCGGTGACTATGCATCAGGCACTAACCATGTTTTACCGACATATGGTTACACCCGTACTTATTCAAGCCTCGGCTTAGCTGATTTTAGTAAACGAATGACAGTACAAGAATTATCCGCTGATGGCTTACTTGGTATTGCAAAATCAGTGACCACTATTGCAGAGGCTGAAGGGCTTGATGCCCACAAACACGCTGTCACTATTCGGGTTAATAAACTAACGCAACAACAAGAGAATTAATCATGACTATTACCCAACTAGCCCGTAAAACCGTGCGTGAATTAACCCCTTACCAATCAGCGCGTCGCTTAGGGGGCAATGGTGATATTTGGCTCAATGCCAATGAATCACCGTTTGTGAATGAATACAATATTAATCTGGCAGGCCTTAATCGTTACAGTGAGTGTCAACCACCAGAGTTAATCAATGCTTATGCCGATTACGCAGGGGTTGAACCACAACAAGTATTAACTTCTCGCGGTGCAGATGAAGGCATTGAACTTATTATTAAAGCCTTCTGTGAGCCAAACTGCGATAGCATTTTATATTGCCCACCGACTTATGGAATGTATGCCATAAGTGCGGAAACTAATGGGGTGAAGGCTAAAGTGGTACCACTAACACCAGAGTGGCAACTTGATCTTAATGCTATTGCAACCAATCTTGATAACGTCAAAGTTGTTTTTGCTTGTAGCCCTAATAATCCCACAGGCAATTTACTTGCTCGAAAAGACATTATTAGCTTATTAGAGATGACGACAGATAAAGCCTTAGTTGTCATTGATGAGGCATATATTGATTTTAGTCTGCAAGATAGTGTCAAAGATTTATTAGCGACCTACCCACATCTGGTTATTTTGCGAACTCTATCCAAAGCATTTGCACTGGCTGGTCTACGCTGCGGTTTTACGTTAGCCAATAGCGATATTATCGACATCCTACTTAAAGTGATTGCGCCTTATCCAGTACCGGTTCCTGTTACTGAAATTGCAGTACAAGCGTTATCTGCTGCTGGTCGCGCGCGCACTAAATTTCAAGTATTAGATCTGTGTGCTAACCGTGCTTATCTGCAAGCGGGGTTGAGCATGTTAGCGGGGGTAACGGTATTTGATGGCTATGGTAACTACCTGTTAGTTAAATTTTCTGATGCCGATAAACTATTCAATGCACTATGGACTAGTGGCATTATTTTACGTCGCACGCCAATTGAAAATTGTATTCGTATCAGTGTCGGTAATCGTGACGAATGTGAAAAAACTCTCGCCTTTATTCGCAGCCAATTACAACAATAATTAATAAGGACATTGATTATGAGCAAAGAGAAGATCCTATTTATCGATCGTGATGGCACCTTAATCGTTGAGCCGCCTGTCGACTTTCAAGTTGATCGGTTAGATAAACTTAAATTTGAACCCAATGTTATTCCTGCCCTGTTGGCGCTGCAAAATGCCGGCTACAAACTAGTGATGGTAACCAACCAAGATGGTTTAGGTACCAATAGCTACCCTCAAGCTGACTTTGATGCTCCTCATACGATGATGATGGACATCTTTGATTCACAAGGGGTTCACTTTAGTGATGTTCTGATCTGCCCTCATTTTGACCATCAGCAATGCAGTTGCCGTAAGCCAAAACTAGGACTAGTTAAAGACTATTTACAGCAAGGTCGAGTGGATTTTGCAACATCAGCAGTGATCGGCGATCGTCAAACGGATCTTCAACTAGCAGAAAATATGGCAATTCGTGGTATTCAATATCACCCGCAAACCATGAACTGGCAACAGATCGTTACCGATCTCACCACTCAACCACGGATCGCTGAAGTGATCCGTACTACCAAAGAAACCGATATTCGCGTCAAAGTGAATCTCGATCAAACTGGTGGCAATACTATCTCGACTGGATTAGGTTTCTTTGATCATATGCTTGATCAAATCGCGACTCACGGTGGCTTTCAAATGACGCTAACCGTCGATGGTGATTTACATATTGATGATCACCACAGTGTTGAAGACGCCGCTCTAGCTTTGGGTGAAGCATTACGTCAAGCACTCGGTGATAAACGTGGTATTGGCCGCTTTGGTTTCAGCCTGCCAATGGATGAGTGTCTAGCCCAGTGTGCATTAGATCTTTCTGGTCGTCCTTACCTTAAATTTGATGCGACATTTAGTCGTGATCAAGTAGGCGATTTATCAACAGAAATGGTGCCGCACTTCTTCCGTTCATTAACTGATACCCTAGCGTGTACCCTGCACCTTTCATCAACAGGCAATAACGACCACCACATTGTTGAAAGTTTATTTAAAGCCTTTGGACGGACGCTACGCCAAGCAATCAAAGTTGAAGGTAACGAGCTGCCAAGCAGTAAAGGAGTGTTGTAATGACAGCACCATCAACGGTAAACACTGAACAACGCGTGGTTATTATTGATACCGGCTGTGCCAATGTGTCATCGGTTCGATTTGCTATTGAGCGCTTAGGTTATCAAGTCGAAGTAAGCAAAGATCCAGCTGTTGTACTTACTGCCGATAAACTGTTTCTTCCAGGAGTCGGCACAGCCAGTGAAGCGATGCAGAACCTACAACAACGTGATTTAGTCAGCTTAGTAAAACAAGTGACTAAACCGTTATTAGGTATCTGTTTAGGTATGCAGCTGCTTGGTAAAGAGTCGCAAGAGCACGGTCAAAATGGCAATGAGATTATTCCTTGTTTAGATTTGTGTGATGCATCGGTTGAGAAAATCCAAGCAGAAGGTTTACCACTGCCACATATGGGTTGGAACACCATCACACCGGAAGATAATCATCCGCTATTTAAAGATATTACTGCGGGAAGCTATTTTTATTTCGTTCATAGTTACGCCATGCCTGTTTTTGATAATACTGCGCACCAAGGTGGCAAAACTATCGCCACCGCGCAATATGGGCAAAGCTTTACTGCTGCGGTACAAAGCGGCAATTACTATGGGGTACAATTTCACCCTGAACGTTCAAGTAAAGCTGGCGCGAAGCTGATTCAAAACTTCCTCGAACTATAACGCTAACAAAAGGACTTGTTATGATCATTCCTGCATTAGATCTCATTGAAGGCCAAGTTGTTCGCCTGTTTCAAGGTGACTATGGTCAAGTAACAGAGTACAAAGTCGATCCCGCAGCGCAATTTAATCTTTACCACCAAGCTGGTGCTAATTGGCTGCACTTGGTCGATCTAACAGGCGCTAAAGATACCCAAGCGCGTCAGTTATTCCTCATTGAAAAACTCCTAAAAAGCACACCAGCTAATGTCCAGATTGGTGGTGGCGTACGCACAGAACAAGACGTTGCAGATCTACTGAGCGCG
Source organism: Photobacterium aquimaris (assembly GCF_002954455.1). GTDB lineage: Bacteria > Pseudomonadota > Gammaproteobacteria > Enterobacterales > Vibrionaceae > Photobacterium > Photobacterium aquimaris. Next base: position 687,398 of record NZ_MSCC01000001.1, on the reverse strand, counting down.
GGTGCTAAACGAGTAGTGATTGGCTCTACCGCGGTTAAACAACCAGAGATGGTAAAAGGCTGGATGGAAAAATACGGTGCTGAGCACATTGTATTAGCCCTCGATATCAATATTGATGATAACGGTAACCGCATTGTAGCGGTTTCTGGTTGGCAAGAAGATTCAGGTGTCACCATTGAAGCACTGTTAGAGGATTTCTTAAAAGTAGGCTTAAAACACGTGCTGTGTACTGATATTTCTCGTGATGGCACATTGGCAGGCTCTAACGTCGAACTATATATCGATTTATGTCGCCAATACCCACAAGTACAGTTTCAATCTTCAGGTGGCATTGGCTCACTAGAAGATATTGCAGCACTAAAAGGTTCAGGCGTTGCTGGTGTCATTGTTGGTCGCGCATTATTAGACGGTAAATTTACCGCAGAGCAGGCATTTGCTTGCTGGAATAGTTAAGGAGAGCCAATGTTAGCTAAACGTATTATTCCTTGTTTAGATGTGCGTGATGGTCAAGTGGTTAAGGGGGTTCAATTTCGTAACCATGAAATCATTGGCGATATTGTCCCTCTCGCGAAACGCTACGCTGAAGAAGGCGCAGATGAACTGGTTTTCTATGATATTACCGCATCAAGCGATGGTCGCGTGGTTGATAAAAGCTGGGTATCTCGCGTTGCAGAAGTGATTGATATTCCATTTTGTGTTGCTGGTGGTATTAAATCTGCTGCCGATGCGAGCCGTATTCTTCAATTTGGAGCCGATAAAGTTTCTATCAATTCACCAGCGCTGGCTGATCCAACCTTAATTACCACACTGGCGGATAAGTTCGGTGTGCAATGTATTGTAGTCGGCATTGATTCCTATTTTGACGCTGAAACAGGTCAATATCAGGTGTACCAATTTACTGGTGACGAAAGTCGCACCAAAGCCACTCAATGGCAAACACGTGATTGGGTGCAAGAAGTTCAACGTCGTGGTGCAGGTGAAATCGTACTGAACATGATGAACCAAGATGGCGTCCGTAATGGTTACGACTTAAAGCAACTAAACATGGTACGCAGTGTCTGTAAAGTGCCTTTAATTGCCTCTGGTGGCGCGGGGGAAATGTTCCATTTTCGAGATGCATTTCAACAAGCAAATGCTGACGGTGCTCTTGCTGCATCAGTATTTCACAAACAAATTATTAATATTGGTGAGTTAAAGCAATATCTTAAACAACAACAGGTGGAGATTCGACTATGAGTTTAACAACAACAATTGATTGGGAAAAAGTAGCCGGCCTGATCCCTGCCATTATTCAAGATAACACTAGCGGCCAAGTATTAATGCTGGGCTATATGAATGATGAAGCGCTAGCTAAAACTCTGGACACCAAGCAAGTGACTTTTTGGTCTCGCACTAAAAACCGCTTATGGACCAAAGGTGAAACATCTGGCAATGTATTGCAACTTAAAAGTATTAAGCTTGATTGCGATCAAGATACATTATTAATTCAAGTTAACCCTATTGGCCCAACCTGTCATTTAAATACCACCAGCTGTTTTGATAGCTATGATGATACTAACGCACAACCTGCTTTGGTGTTCCTTCATCAACTTGAGCAAATCTTGGCTAATCGTAAAGGTGCAGATCCCGACACCTCTTACACCGCCAGCCTCTATGCTCGTGGCACCAAGCGTATATCGCAGAAAGTGGGCGAAGAAGGGGTTGAAGTCGCGCTTGCGGCAACGTCGGGCGATAAAGCGGAATTAGTCTGTGAGTCGGCAGATCTTATTTATCATTTATTAGTATTATTACAAGATCAGAATCTCGACCTTGAAGACGTTATTAATAAACTAAAACAACGTCATCAAAAATAATGATAACTAAATATAAGATAATCATTACCAATTATTACTTTTAATTGTCACCACAAATAAAAAAGGAAGCTAAGCTTCCTTTTTTATTCAAATAAATGCGTATTATAGCCCTAGTGCTTCTTTATAATGAGCACGGCATACCGACACATAAAGATCATTTCCACCAATTTCAACTTGGTTACCACCAGCAATCGCATTACCCGCAGCATCTTGGCGAATAACCATATTGGCTTTACGACCACAATGACAAATTGTTTTGAGTTCAACTAATTTATCAGCCCATGATAATAAATAACGACTACCTTCAAATAATTCACCAAGAAAATCTGTTCGTAGGCCATAACATAAAACTGGAATATCTAATTTATCTACTACTTCAGTTAATTGGTAAACTTGCTCTTTGGTTAAAAACTGACTCTCATCAATTAATACACAATCAATTTTACCTGCAGCTGAAATCTGAATTAGCTTCTGATAAAGATCATCTGTTGAATTAAATAATTCTGCATCTTCCTGCAAACCAATTCGAGAGCTAACTTTACCTTTACCAAAACGATCATCAATTGCGGCCGTAAAAATAATGGGCGTCATACCTCGTTCACGGTAGTTAAATGACGATTGTAATAATGTGGTCGATTTCCCAGCATTCATTGCTGAGTAATAGAAATACATCTGGGCCATTAGGCTTTCCTAGTAATATTGATTGCATTAAAAAATCGCGCCGATGCTACATAAAATAACCATCAATTAAAAGTGCCTATATCAACAACTGCTATTGTTGTTATAAAAAAAGCCAGTTGAGATCATCAACTGGCTCAATTTACACCCATTGGATTATTTTAATGACGCCAAATTCTACATCAGTGCTTTCTTAGGTTGGCGTGATAGCCAAGCTAAGAAAAAACACATTAAGGTAAAGGCCGTTGCCGCCGCTAAAAATGCCAGAGCTAATGAGTCAGTTATACCTAAAACTAAAAATCCAATCGCTGAAATAACCGCCACAGATAACGCATAAGGTAGTTGTGTGGCAACGTGATCAATATGATGACAGCGTGCACCTGTCGATGACAAAATAGTTGTATCAGAGATAGGTGAACAATGATCACCAAATACTGAACCAGCAAGCACACTAGCAAGCATTGGTAACATTAAACTAATTTCAGTTGCGCCCGCAAGATCACCTGCTATTGGTAACATAATACCAAAGGTGCCCCATGAAGTTCCGGTAGAAAAAGCCATAATGCCAGATAATAAAAACAGGATCATTGGCAATAATGCAGGGTTAATATTTCCTTGAACAAGAGTTGATAAATATTGACCTGTTTTCATATCGCCGATAACACTGCCAATGCTCCATGCAAACAAGAGAATTAAAATCGCACCAAACATAGATTTAGCGCCAATCCATAAGGTGTGCCCAATATCAGAATAAGCAATACGTTGGCGTAAGACAGGAATAATAGCGGCAACTAAGCCAAATGCACCGCCTAAACACAGCGCCTCGCCAACATTGGTATTTTCAAAAGCCCCTAATAGTGCAAACGGCTTTCCTTCTGCTGCGAGTACCTGATAGCCGGTAAACACCATAAAAAAGAACGTCGCAATAATAAGGATAATAATTGGCCACACTAAATCACCGACTCGCCCATGCTGACTTTCTTTAATATCAAGCTCTTCAGTTAAATCTTTAGCTTGCTCGTCAACATCTCCACCGTCATCAGTACCACAACCACGGCTCGCAGCAAGTTCATGCTTGCGCATCGGTCCTATATCCCATTGGAACCATGCCACGACAAATACCATAGCTAAAGCGAAGATTGCATAAAAGTTCATCGGAGCTAGGGTCATAAAAGCACTCAATGGTGTATATTCTGTAACACCATGAGTCACTAAAATACCGCCAATTAATGTAATTATATATGCTCCCCAACTCGATGCTGGCATTAGAACACACATAGGTGCAGCCGTTGAATCAAGAATATAAGCTAATTTTGAACGTGAAACCTGAAAACGGTCAGTTACAGGACGAGCAATAGAGCCGACTGCGAGACTATTAAAGTAATCGTCAACAAAAATGAATACCCCTAAGAAGGCAGCCAATAATTTTGCTCCACGTTTAGTTTTAATTTTAGTTTGAGCCCACTCTGCAAAAGCGCGCGTACCGCCAGAAAGGGTTAATAATGCAGTGGTCATTCCTAACAATATTAAAAATAGTACAATACTCATATTCCAAGTATTAATACCACCATCAGCAATGAACAGCCCTTTTACTGATATTGCAAGGTAATCACCTGTATTTGTGAAAGAAAAATCGTTAAGAAATAGAGCCCCTAGTACCACACCGGTACCCAAAGACAATAATACTCTACGGGTTAAAATCGCCAAGCCAAGTGCAACTAACGGCGGAATAATGGATGTTAAAGAATGGGAATAATCTATCAAAGTTATGATCTCTACGACAACCAATTTTGGTTAGAAGATCTACTGCTTGATATGGCCGTATGGCATATTAATTTGAGTATAAGGAAAGAAGGTTAGTCTTCCCTGCCTCCACAGTAGCGCTCCATAGTGATGTATTTACTATGGCAGTGTTACACTTATTCAATGCAACCCCAGTAAGAATATTTGATCATAGTTTCTTACTTCGGCATTACTCCCTTTCACTAATAGTCATCGGTATCACCCTCGTATTAATTACTAATAAACAATGCGCCTCTACCCTTATTGTTAAGGAATAAATCATTCTACGTAAATAGCGTAATTTTGCAACACATCAAGTTAGAAAATTTAACAATAGCCCGTACAAATAGACCACTTATAACTATAACCAATCAATAACAATGAAGTAGCATAACATTTTAAAGTTAATTATCATTTATCATATAAAGTGATGTAACAATAACCAAAACTATTTCGCTTGTATTTATACTATTAACGAAGATAGATTTTATAAATATAGGCATATAACGAATATAAAAGCTTTTTAAATAAAGAAATGATTAAAATGTTTTACACAGAATGTATAAAAGTATTACTATTGCAAAAAATGTTTTAACGCTGCTATTATTATTTACAGTTAATTAAAAATAACAGGAAATATAAAATGTCTGATGCCATGAAAGCGCTTTTAAATCTACGAAGCTTACGCGCACTTTCTCGTGAATATACACTAGAACAACTTGAAGAAGCGTTAGATAAACTAACAACAGTTGTGACTGAACGTTCTGAAGCAGAAGCAGAAGAACAAGCAAAAGAAAATGAGCGTAATGAAAAACTAGCTCAATATCGTGAAATGCTTTTAGCTGATGGTATTGATCCTGAAGAATTACTCGCTAGCTTAGCTAAAGCACCAAAAACAAAACGTGCTAGCCGTCCAGCTAAATATAAATTCATTGATGAAAATGGCGATGAAAAAACATGGACTGGCCAAGGTCGTACACCTAGCGCCCTAAAGAAAGCATTAGATGATGGTCAAGCTCTTGAAGAGTTTGAAATATAATATAAAAGAATAAAGAAAAAAGCCTAATTTATTTAGGCTTTTTTTATTTCTTCTATTACCAATATGACATCTATCTTGGTTTGAAATATCCCCAATAAGAATAAACCAATATTCTAATTGTTCATTAATATAACCAAAAAAGTCAGACATTTATGCCTGACTTTTTAGTTACCATTTATATTTTTATATTACAGTTAATAATAATTACTCTATTGAATACGATCAGCTAATGCACTTACAGCTAAAGCAAAATAATGTGAACGATTCCATTTTAGTAATGTTCGATAGTTTTCATATATTAAATATGATTTACCTTCACCACCATCAGGTTGAATTAGCCACGCCTGAATATCAGCTTTAGGTAATGCGCCATGACTATTACTCATCACACCTAATTGCTGCCATTGTGCTAATGTTTTACCTTTTTCAGTTTCAGTACCTTCATAGCTATCAGCTAAAGACGTAGATAACTTAACCGAACGTCCCCAAGTATATTCACTGTTCCAACCAGATAGCTTAAGGTAATTAGCAGCAGAAGCAAAAACATCGGCCTTGGTGTTCCAAATATCAGCTTTACCATCACCATTACCATCAACAGCGTAAGTAAGGTAAGACGTCGGCATAAACTGACACTGACCCATTGCACCAGCCCAAGAACCTTTCATATCATCGATATCAATATTACCATTTTGTAATATTTCTAATGCTGCCATTACTTGCTTACGAAATAATGCTTCGCGACGACCATCATAAGCCAGTGTCGCTAATGCTTCGACAACATGGTAATTACCTTGAATTTTACCAAAATTACTTTCAATACCCCACAAAGCAACAATGAACCGTGGTTGCACGCCATATTGTTTACCAATACGTTCAAGTACAGCTTTATTTTGCTGGTAAAGACGATTGGCCTGTTTTACTTTCCAGTCAGGCACTGCACGAGTAATATATTGCTCTAGTGACAGTTTTTTCTCTGGTTGATTATTATCTGCTTTCACAGCACGAGCGGTATATTTAATGCCCGCAAATGCTGCATCAATTATCGGCTCTGAAATACCATTCCCACGCGCTTCTACTTTTAATTTATCTACGTAGGCATCGAATCCTTCTTCAGAAGCAAATGCAGAAGAGGACAGTCCCATTCCTATAGCAACAAAAATTGATATCAAGCGCTTATGCATAATAGCCTTATTATATTATTTAACGGCTTTATCAGCCTTATATTGATCTAATAAATTAGTCACTGGTGGTGGTACTTGTAAATAAAAACCGACAGTCGCTAATGCGTGTTTTACTTTTTCCACATCAGCCAATGCTAATGTTCTTCCCTCAAGTTTGATCACCATCACAAATTGAGGCTTACCAAATGTAGTCATTAATTCTGCAGGAACATCTGCAAAATCATCTTTTTTATTAATGTACAAATAAGTATTGTCTTTTTTTAAACTTTTGTAGATTGAACACAACATATAATTAGCCTATTTCATTTATGTGCCATACATTTGAGAGCACGATTACAAGCAATCATTCACTATTGACTCAGTTTTAAGTAAATAGTGTGAGAAGTTTGTCTGAAAAACCAACGTCAACGCAAGGATAGCTTGCCCCTAACGGCGAGTGAATATACCATGCTAGTACCTTTGTGATAATGAACTAAATGGTTAATTTAAAATCTTAGCCATAATAAACCTATGACCAAGATAGCTGAACTAAAAGGGAGCTCGTTCACGCTCTCTGCACTTCATTTAGTTGATAATGACATTAGTAAAGTAACTAATCAGCTAAAAGATAAAGTTGAACTTGCACCAAATTTTTTTGCTTCGGCGCCTGTTGTTATTGATATATCACAAGTTGATACTGATATTAACTTTGAAGAGCTTAAAGCGGGTATTATTGATGCAGGAATGATTCCTGTTGGTATTGGTGGCTGCAAAAATAAAACCCAGCAAACCCAAGCAAAAAACGCGGGTTTTGCTATTATGAACGCAGCCAGACCTGTTAAAGACGAGTCATCTGAATGTGTAGCTGAAACATTAGATGCCCCAGTAAGTACAGATAAAGAGCCAACATTAATTATTCGTACGCCGGTTCGCTCCGGACAACAAATTTATGCTCGCAATCGTGATCTCGTTATTCTCAGTAATGTCAGTGCAGGTGCAGAAATTCTTTCTGATGGTTGTATCCATATTTATGGCACGCTACGTGGTCGCGCTATTGCGGGTGCTAGCGGTGAACAAAGTGCGACAATTTTCTGTCAAAACTTACAATCTGAACTAATTTCTGTTGCAGGAAACTACTGGCTGAGTGATAACATTCAGGAAGAGTTTTGGGGCAAAGGTGTTGTCATATCTCTTGAAGACAATAATCTCAGTATAGAACACCTCGCTTTATAAAAAGTTTTAAGAAGGAATAGAGTAAATGGCACGAATTATCGTTGTTACCTCAGGTAAAGGCGGCGTTGGTAAAACAACCTCTAGTGCTGCTCTTGCATCTGGCCTAGCACTGAGCGGTAAAAAAACTGCAGTCATCGATTTTGATATCGGCCTGCGTAACCTCGATCTCATTATGGGTTGTGAACGCCGTGTCGTTTATGACTTTGTTAATGTTATTAATGGCGAAGCGAATCTAAGTCAAGCGCTAATTAAAGATAAGCGCGTTGATAATTTATTTGTACTTCCAGCATCCCAAACTCGCGATAAAGATGCATTGTCTCGCAATGGTGTCGAGAAAGTATTTAAAGAACTAGCGAAAATGGGTTTTGATTTTATTATCTGTGACTCACCAGCAGGTATTGAAACCGGTGCTCTTATGGCGCTGTATTTTGCAGATGAAGCGATTGTAACCACGAACCCTGAAGTTTCTTCAGTTCGTGACTCAGACCGTATTCTAGGCATTTTAGATTCAAAGTCTCGCCGCGCAGAAAAAGGTCGCGAGCCAGTTAAACAACACCTTTTACTTACACGTTACAACCCTACTCGCGTTAATCAAGGTGAAATGCTAAGTGTACAAGATGTCGAAGAGATCCTTCACATTCCACTACTTGGTGTTATTCCTGAAAGCCAAGCTGTACTGAATGCCTCTAACAAAGGTGAACCTGTTATCTTTGATAAAGGTTCTGATGCAGGACTAGCCTATGAAGACACTGTTGCGCGTCTACTTGGTGAAGAACGTCCTTTCCGCTTCTTAGAAGAAGAAAAGAAAGGCTTCCTAAAACGTCTATTTGGAGGCTAATTGACTATGGCACTGCTTGAGTTTTTTCGCCCGCGTAGAGCGAAAACTGCAAATGTAGCAAAAGAACGGTTACAAATTATTGTTGCTGAAAGACGTAGCGCAGGACAAGCATCTCCAGCCTACTTACCACAGCTAAAGCGCGATATTTTAGCGGTTATTAGTAAATATGTTCAAATTAACCCTGAACATGTTTCGGTAAACTTAGACCATAACGGTGATGAGCTATCGGTACTAGAACTTAACGTCACTTTACCTGACGAAGAAAAGTAAAAAATCCCCGCTAAGTCATACTTAGCGGGGATTTTTATTATCTATATAACGGCCATGCTTATTTTTCGTCAAGAATAGCAAGCACGCTTACTTCAAATAAAGGTCGACGCCAATTTTTAAGCATTTCTGGACGCTTTTCATCAGCTCGCTGATGTTTCCATGCCCATGATAACAACTGATGAATCTGTTTTTTGGATGCTAAAAATTCAGGTGCAAGTCCGGTTGCTAACTCGACATCACTAACGACATCCTTTAAACGTTTTACCATCTGCTTATAACCAGCAAAATCAACCAAACGCTCAATTTTTGGTGGGTACTCTGTGCTATCAATAGTCTCATTGTCATGTACCATTTTTAATAAACGGTTGCCATGGCGTTGAATTTCCATTGGCTCAAAGCCTTCTTTTTCAAGTGTTGAACGTGATTTAATTTCTAAACGTGCCAGTTTCCACAAATGTAATTCTTTAACAATAAAGTTAAGTGCGATATCGCGCTTTCTTGCTTCACGTACTCGCCAAGCTGCTGCTTGTTGTAATATTGCTAACTGTTTAGGTGTTAGCTGCCATGCATTTTTGATATCAAGATAGGCTTTATTAGGATCAAGCGTCTTGGTTCTACGCAACATAATCGCATTACATTCTTGTTGTAACGCTTCCATGTAACCAGCCGCTTCTACTTTCGCTAATAATGTTTCATATAACGGCTTGAGGTAGTGTACATCAGCTGCTGCATAATCTAGTTGTTTATCCGTTAACGGACGAGCAAGCCAATTAGTGCGCGCTTCACCTTTATCAAGCTCGACACCAACATATTCTTTCACTAACGCGCCAAAACCTGTTGAAATACCATGCCCAAGAAAAGCAGCCATAATCTGAGTATCAAGCATAGGAACAGGTAAACAGCCAGCATGATGCTGAAAAACTTCAAGATCTTCACCGCACGCATGCAATACTTTAATCACGCTTGGATCACGTAATAAATCCCATAACGGTGTCATATCTTCAACGTCAAGTGGATCAACCAATGACAGATGTTCACCATCAAACATTTGGATCAGCCCTAAACGAGGGTAAAGCGTTCGCGTACGTACAAATTCAGTATCAAGCATAACAGCTGTATGCTGACGCGCTGACTCACACCGTAGGCGAAGCTGCTCAGTTGTTGTAACAATCTCGAAATTCACAATGTACCTTTTTGATGACAGAACGACCCCGTATGAGAGCCTATTAAATATTTTATAGAACAATGCCGGCATGAAAGCCGGCATTAGATACGTGCTAGCACAATCAATTGCGATTATTTTATCAAAACAACATCAGTTAATGTCAGTAATGATATTATTTTTCAGATTGCTGTGCTTTTTGATCTGATTGTTCACGTAACACACGACGCAAAATTTTACCCACATTGGTCTTAGGTAATTCATCCATAAATTCAACGATTTTAGGAATTTTATAACCGGTTAAGTGTTGTCGACAATGGGCGATTAATTCATCGCGAGTTAAACTATCGTCACGTTTAACCACACAAAGTTTAACCACTTCACCTGACACTTCATGTGCTTGACCAATCGCAGCAACTTCTAGCACTTTATCGTGCAATGCTACTACATCTTCAATTTCATTCGGATAAACGTTAAATCCAGACACAAGAATCATATCTTTTTTACGATCAACGATATGCAAAAAGCCTTCGTCATCAAATTTAACGATATCACCCGTCGATAGCCAACCATCTTCTGTTAGCACTTCTTTAGTCGCTTCTGGATGCTGCCAATAGCCTTTCATTACTTGAGGACCACGGACTTGCAGTTCACCAATTTGGTCAATACCAACCACGTTACCTTCATCATCAACCATACGTACCTCGGTTGATGGAACAGGTAAACCAATAGAACCATTATAGTAAGTCAAATTATAAGGGTAAGCGGCAACTAATGGTGAACACTCAGTTAAGCCGTAACCTTCAAGTAAGTAATTACCTGTGATTTTTTGCCACTTTTCGGCAACAGCACGTTGTACAGCCATGCCACCACCCACAGAAAGGTGAAGCTTACTAAAATCTAAGCTCTCAAAGTCTGGATGATTTACTAACGCATTAAATAAGGTATTAACACCAGTAATGGCCGAGAACGGATAGCGTTGTAATTCTTTAATAAAGGTTGGAATATCACGAGGGTTGGTGATCAATAAGTTTTGGCCACCCATTTCCAACAATAATAAACAGTTAACAGTTAGTGCAAACACATGATACAACGGCAATGCGGTTACGATTAATTCGCGTCCTTCCGTTAATACAGGCCCATAAGCACCTTTCGCCTGCATCACGTTGGACACCATATTATGGTGAGTCAGAATCGCACCTTTCGCAACACCTGTAGTACCACCGGTATATTGTAAAAATGCCATGTCATCACCAGTAATAAATGGCTTAACATATTGCATTCGACGCCCTTTTCGCAACGCGATACGCATTGATGTTGCATGTGGCAAATGGTATGACGGCACCATTTTTTTAATATATTTCACCACGAAGTTAACCAATGTTCCCTTCGGACGTGATAATTGGTCACCAAGGCTGGTTAAAATAACATGCTTAACACAGGTGTTTTTAACCACCGCTTCTAATGTATGAGCGAAATTAGACACGATAACAATAGCTTTTGCGCCTGAATCATTAAGCTGATGCTCTAATTCTCGCGGCGTATAAAGTGGGTTAACATTGACCACCACACAACCTGCACGCAAAATACCAAACAATGCAATTGGATATTGCAGCAAGTTTGGCATCATAACAGCAACACGATCACCTTTTTGAAGTTTCAGCTCATTTTGTAAATATGCAGCAAATGCACGGCTACGCTCTTCCAACTTACGGAAGGTCATTACCTGTCCCATGTTAATAAAAGCCGTTTGATCTGCGTATTTACGTACAGATTGTTCAAACATGTCGACCAAAGATGAATATTCATCTGAGTTAATTTCTGCCGGTACATCGTCCGGATAGCGGCTAAGCCAAACCTTATCCACGTGCACTCTCCTTATAATTAGACTGCGGTGTGCGTTTATAAACTAACAAAACTGCAATTGATATAAACAATGTAAATATTTACTCTACAATTACAGCATATTTAACTTTTAATTAGTATTTAGTCATTGCATCATGGTTTCAAATTTTGATACTCAACAAAAAAACACCATTATTAATCGAATTCTGTGGGGATAAATGTTCGAATATGACGATAAACATCACTTGAACTTTGTAAATGGCAATGATGTCCCCCTGACACCATCACTTGGGTAAAATCTTGTATACCCCACTCGCTAACATCACTTTTATAAACAGAAGCATAGCCACTATCACCAATAATAGATAATACCTGTGCGTTAATACTGCTTAATAACGCCTGCGCGTGTTGTTGTGCCATACGATACAGTGAATCACAACGCAGACTAGGATCATGACGCCAATACCAGCGCCCGTCACGCTCAACAGTTGCTCTTTTTACCACCGCTTCCAATAAGGATAGTGGTAACTGGTTTGCACTCGCTCGTAAGCGTAGCGCTTCAGTAAAAGAGGCCATTGACCGTTGTTTTAAACGCTGCTGCCGGTGGCGGTAACGCTGACGGCTAACAATTCCAATACGTAATCGCTCAACAACCAAGTCAGGGGTTTCTGTTATCGGTGATAACCCTTCAATTAATACAATTTTATCAACATATTCAGGAAATACTGCCGCATAGCAACCAGCAACAATAGCCCCTAGCGAATGACCAATAATATGTACTTTCTCATGCTTTAACTGTGTAATGACTTGGTGTAAATCATCAATATAATCAACAAAGTGATAATAGTTATCGCTGCTTTTATGATCAGATTTACCGTGTCCAGGCCAATCAAATGCAATCACATTATAGTGTTGTGTTAACAACGGCCATAAAGATGCAAAAGTCGCGGCATTATCTTGCCACCCATGAAGTAACACCAATAACGGTTTTGACGTCACTATGGTGGTATTGATATCAATGTTGCTACAACCAGCAAGATTATATTCAGCTAAAGTCAGCGTAATTTCTTTCATTATAATTAAAGTACTACTCGTTCAACAATACGACCATTAATACCAAAATTAGGCATCATTAAGTCATTATCCCACGGGTCGCAATTAAAAGAATAACAAGGCTGACGTGTCCAAAATGGGTCATCTAGCTGTATCTGTTGTTGCACGCGCCACAACTGTTGACCAAATACTTGTACCACAGGGAAAGTATATGGGTATTTACCTATCTTCCCTTGCTCATCACCGCTAAATTTTCCAACCACAGTCAATAAACGTCCTTTGGCATATTCAAGCGGCTCTAAAAAACCATTAATATAAGCAATAAACCGTCCTTTAGATTGTGCATTCAATATTGGACGACCATCACTTGTTAAAGGCATAGCAACCATTTCAATGCGTGTTTGCTGCTGTTCATTACGAATAGAAGCAATAACCCCGCCTAATCGAACCTCTTTATTTTGGCTCGCTTGTGGGTGCTGTTGAATAACGCTTAAATCTGTAATTGGGTCTTTCGATTTCGTTACTAACGTTGCAGGTAAGCTCGCGCAGCCTACCATAAACACTAATATCACCCCAAGAAATAGCTTACTAAACATCTAAAACCTCGACATATTTGTTTAATAACTCACCAAAAAATACCCTCTACTGATACTTTCTTGGCTCAGCATCATTAACGATAGCTATCTTTACGACAGCACAATTGAGATATCTTATACCAAAATATCAACGCCAAACTACGCAGAGAGCGCTTGTTGTTGCTGGTAATATAGAACGTCTAAATAGCAATTTATAGCCGCTTGATGCGTCACTGATGGAGCATCATAATGAATAACAGCGGTAGGCATTGATAATAACCTTGGTGATATTTGATTGTATAGTGTCGTTTCGGTGGGCGTTTGAGAATAAGCAGAAGTAGCAATTGCAGTTGAAGGGGTAACTGTAACACGTGAGGAGATAGATGTTGCTATTGGCATTATTGAAGACAAACTCATCATCACCATTACACCTAATAAAGATATAAAGAGTGACGCTATATACGCGGCACTCTTTTATATTAACTTATATTGTTAGATCACTCACGACCTGGCAATTTTTTCCAAGTCACAGTATCACGTAAGTAAACAGGACTCGCAGCTTCTGCTGCAACCATGTCACCACGGGCAAAAGCGTATTTAGCTAAATGTACCATATCTTGTGAGTCAGGATATAACACCTTGCCGACTTGAGCAGTTAAAGGAAGTTGACTTAGTAATTCAGGGTAAGCTTCCCATCCAGTACCAGCTGTTAACCATAAATTAGGATCAGCCTGTACATTTGCTAATAACACATCAGGTGCAATTACTTGCTCATTACCAATCAAAAGCCAATCACCGTCGGTTTTACGTTGGTATTGTCCCCAATAAAGTTCACCCATACGCGCATCAATTGCCGTCAACACATGCTCTGCTTGGTGTAAACGGAATGAACCTTGCGCCATCGCAGCTAAGGTAGAAACACCAATCATTGGTAAGTTAGCACCAAAGGCTAGACCTTGTGCAATACCAATACCAATGCGCACCCCCGTAAAACTACCAGGACCACGTCCGTAAGCAAGGGCATCAAGCTGCTTTAATTTAACGCCAGCTTCAGCCATTACAGCGTCAATCATTGGTAAAATTTTCGTGGTGTGTTCGCGAGGTGCATATTCACAACGAGAAATAACATCATCGCCGATCATCAGCGCGACAGAACAGTTTTCAGTTGCAGTATCTACTGCCAGAATTTTGGTGCTCATTCAAGCCTCTGAATGTTAGGTATCGTCACTTATTGATACTTGAGTATCGGTTAAGCTCGACAAAAATTCGCTAACCCCAGCAACACTACGCGTGCGCGGAATTGGCGGTAAACTTCTCAAAAATACAGCGCCATAAGCACGAGTAACTATACGATTATCGCAAATCACTAGTACCCCTTTATCTTTAGTATCACGAATCAATCGACCCACACCTTGCTTTAAGGTAATCACTGCATCTGGTACTTGTACCTCCGCAAAAGGATCACCTCCTCGCAAGCGACAATCTTCAATTCGTGCTTTTAATAATGGGTCATCTGGCGCCGTAAACGGTAATTTATCTATGATAACACAGCTAAGGGCTTGGCCTCTAACATCAATGCCTTCCCAAAAAGCCCCTGTTGCGACTAATAATGCGTTACCACGCTCAAGATACTCAGCTAATAATTTTTGTTTACTGGTTTCGCCTTGGGCTAATACTGGCAGATCAAGTCGAGATCGAAAACCTTCAGCAAGATCGCGCACCATCTGATGCGAAGTACAAAGGAAGAAACATCGCCCTTCATTGGCTGCAATTATTGGTGCTAGCATCTCAACAAGTTTATCAGCTAAGCCATAGCTATTTGGCTCAGGCAAATGTCGTGGCACACACAATAAAGCTTGAGTGGCGTAATCAAATGGACTTTCAAGCGAGAATTGCTGCTTTGGTTGCAGCCCTAAACGGTGACTAAAATGGCTAAAATCATCATCAACAGCCAGTGTTGCCGAGGTGAAAATCCAGGCTCCCTTTTGCTCTGCCATGCGTTCACTAAATTTATCAGCAACTGAAAGCGGGGTTATATTTAAACTAAATTGGCGAGGTGTACATTCATACCAATATGAATAGCCAATAATACTGGTATCAACCACCCGTTTTAAGCGTGCCTTTAACAAGGTTGCGCGCTCAAAGGCTGCGTCTAATAACTGGCTACGTCCTAAGGCTAATTTCAGCACATCATAAATTAAATCAAGCGCATCATTTAGGCGCACTAATTCACGTTGTACCGCAGGTGTTTGTGATGCTTCACGCCAGTTACCACGAAATCCAGGATCACCTAAAATAATCCGCATCTCAAACGCGGCTTGCTGTAACCTTGCTGCGGCTTTTTGCAATTGGCGCATGTCTTTAGCTTCGGTGCGATAACCAATTTCGATGTCTTTTGCCAGCTCTATTAATTGCCGACTAGATAAGTTTTGACCAAAATATTGGCTAGCAATATCAGGCATTTGATGCGCTTCATCAAAAATAAACACCTCAGCTTCAGGAATCAATTCACCAAAACCATTGTCTTTCATTGCTAAGTCAGCCAGAAATAAATGGTGGTTAACTACTACCACATCCGCTTCCATCGCTTTACGACGTGCCTTGACGACAAAACAATCATCAAAAGACGGGCATTCACGGCCAAGACAATTGTCATTGCTTGAGGTGATCATGGGGATCGCTGGGCTATCTTCGGCGATATCTTCACATTCGCCAAGATCACCGGTTTTAGATGCTGATGACCACTGTCGAGTCTTAATTAATAAACTTAGCATCACGGGATCAGAATGATCGCCATGGCTTTCGGTTATTTGACGGCTAAGGCGATCAATACATAAATAGTTTGAACGTCCTTTTAATAACGCCACTCGCCCTGTAAATCCCAATGCGCTCGCCATTAATGGTAAATCACGATGAAATAATTGCTCTTGGAGGTTTTTTGAACCAGTACTAATTATGGTTTTCTTACCGCTGACTAATGCGGGTACCAGATAGGCAAATGTTTTACCTGTGCCGGTACCGGCTTCAACCACTAATTGTGATTGCAACTTGATAGCATCAGCCACTGCTTTAGCCATATCTATTTGAGATTGTCGAGCTTGAAATCCGGGAATGGCCTTATCTAACGCACCACCAGCGGCAAAAAACTTAGCTATCATTCACTTCGCACTATTGGTTATTTATACAGTATCAATGGCTCTATTATGCCTATTTTATTAGCTCGCGACCAGTTATCTAAAATGCTATTTCGCACCAATGAAACAGCACATTCAATAAACTATTTGACCCCAACATAGAATAAGCGTAATAGTGATAAATTATGATTTTTAGGCTCTGCACTGCGTTGCCGCCATCAGGAACACATATGGAAAAGAAAACACTATTAACGGAATGCCCTGATAATATGGGTCTTATCGCCAAAATTACCAATATCTGTCATAAACATCAGCTCAACATTATTAATAATAAAGAATACGTTGATAACGCTAAGAACCACTTTTTTATGCGTACCGATCTTGAAGGCTATTTCAATGATGAGACCTTATTAGCAGATCTTGATCGTGCTTTACCAGCAGGAAGTAAACGTCGCTTAATTAGCTCTGAGCGTAAGAAAATTGTCATTATGGTGACCAAAGAAGCCCATTGCTTAGGGGATATTTTAGTAAAAACCTTTGATGGTTCGTTAGATATTGAGATTGCGGCAGTGGTCGGTAACTACGATAAGCTACAAGATTTAACTGAAAAATTTAATGTGCCATTTCATCATGTATGTCATGAAGGGCTCACGCGTGAGCAACATGAAACCCAATTACTGGCAGCCATACAACAATACTCACCCAATTATGTGGTGCTTGCAAAATATATGCGGATTCTTACGCCGAATTTTGTTGCTCAATTCCCACATAAAATAATTAATATCCATCATAGCTTTCTACCTGCATTTATTGGTGCTAAACCTTATCAACAAGCTTTTGAGCGTGGTGTAAAAATTATTGGTGCTACCGCCCACTTTGTCACTAATGATCTCGATGAAGGGCCTATCATTACTCAGAACGTGATTCCAGTTGATCACACGTTTAGTGCTGAAGAAATGGCAAAATCTGGGCGTGATGTTGAAAAATCAGTACTCAGCAAAGCATTGGGGTTAGTAGTTGATGATCGCGTCTTTGTGCACGGAAATCGAACTGTGATCCTTTAAATAAACAATCCAGAAATAAATGCCACTGCTTTCTTTAACGGTGGCATTTTTTGTTTAATTGACAGCAACCGACTAGGTTACTGTTGCTCACTCGCAATCACTGCTGCTAAAGAGTGTGAATGTAATTTAATGCAGATATTATCTTTTTTAAAAGCATAAGTCGGATTTGGCAAGCGTTCATGCTCTCCTGCTGGAGAACTGGCTTTAACCTTAATACCTTTGTTCGCTAACTGCTGCCAATCTAATGTTGGAAAAGTGGTATTGATAGTCTGTTGTAATTGTTCTATCGACATTGCATTACCTGGAATAACAAACTCAACGTGCTCCCACCCCTGCTGTGGATAGACCTTATCACTTGGATAAGGTAACTCTAACGCCTCAATAGTCCAATCTCCGACTTGAAGCGGCTTATCAAAACCAATAACCACAATCGGACGCCCATTAATGAGCGTCTTTGACCATTCAGTACCATAAGCTAACCACGCCTGATGCAGCTCCAGAGCAATATCCCGTGAATTAACTCTTAATGCAATATGATCTGCTGTGTATTCTGAAAGCGAAATTCCGATCTCATTAGCTAACTGAATAATGCGATTCATAAACAAGGGTAAATCAGCTAGCATTTGCTCAGGATCTAAGCCTAATTGTTTCAAACTTTGCATTTTGTCTCTCCAACCACGTAACATTTAACAAACAAGCGCATAATTACTCAGACTTTTCGCATTACCAATAGTTAAACTACCACGAGGTAGCCCTTATCAGGGCTGAATTTTGGCTTTATTTTAGTCTATTTGAAAAACTTTTAAAAAAATTGCTTACAATCTCTTTTTCCAGTTGCCAAAGTACCTAACTATGTGGGTATTATTAGGGTAACGCACGCTGCCTATTCAAGATATTGGTGTTTAAACAAAATTAACACTACCATCAAAAAATACTCACGTAGCTTTGGCCGCTTTTGAGTTAAGCAAAAAACACTTTAGCTCCGTGAGTATTTTTGGCGGCATATTTTGCTATACGCAGACGTTTTTGCCACATATATATGATTGGCGTTACAAACGATTAAGGAACAGCGAGTGAATATTCAAGCACTTATTAATGATAAAGTATCACAAGCATTAGAAGCTGCAGGCGCACCTGCCGGTAGTCCAGCAGCAGTTCGTCAGTCAGCAAAAGCACAATTTGGTGATTACCAAGCAAACGGTGTTATGGGTGTTGCTAAAAAATTGGGCATGAATCCACGTGAATTCGCTCAAAAAGTTATCGACTGCTTAGAACTAGACGGTATTGCTGAGAAAGTTGAAATTGCAGGTCCTGGTTTTATCAATATCTTCCTTGATAAAGCATGGCTAGCAGCGCGCGGTGAAGAAGCACTAGCAAGCGATCGTCTAGCTGTTGATACTGATGAAGCACAAACTATTGTTGTTGACTATTCAGCACCTAACGTTGCAAAAGAAATGCACGTTGGTCACTTACGTTCAACAATCATTGGTGATGCCGTTGTACGTACCCTAGAATTTTTAGGTCACAATGTTATTCGTGCTAACCACCTTGGCGACTGGGGTACCCAATTTGGTATGCTTATCGCTAACATGGAACGTAAAGAGAAAGAAGGTAGCGATGTTTCAATGAACATCAGCGATCTTGAAGGCTTCTACCGTGAATCAAAAGTGCTTTATGATGAAGATGAAGAGTTTGGTGTAACTGCACGTAACTTCGTTGTTCGTCTACAAAGTGGTGACGAGTACTGCCTAGAGAAATGGCGTCAACTTGTTGCAATCACACTTAAGCAAAACCAACGCAACTACGACCGTCTAAGCGTATCATTAACAGATGATAACGTAATGGGTGAGTCAATGTATAACGACATGCTTGCACCTGTTGTTGCAGATCTAAAACAAAAAGGTCTAGCAGTAGAGAGTGATGGCGCAACCGTTGTTTTCCTTGACGAATACAAGAATAAAGATGGCGAGCCAATGGGTGTTATCATCCAAAAACGTGATGGCGGCTACCTATACACCACCACTGATATTGCTTGTGCTAAATACCGTTACGAGCAACTTCATGCCGATCGTGTACTTTACTTCATTGACTCACGTCAGCACCAACACCTAATGATGGCTTGGTCTATTGTACGTAAAGCAGGTTATGTACCTGAAGAAGTTTCTCTAGAGCACCACGCATTTGGTATGATGCTAGGTAAAGATGGTCGTCCATTTAAGACCCGTGCTGGCGGTACTGTACGTCTTGCTGATCTTCTTGATGAAGCAGAAGAACGTGCTAACAAGCTAATCGAAGCAAAGAACCCTGAGCTAAGTGCCGAAGAAAAAGCAAAAATTGCGACAACAGTTGCAATGGCTGCGGTTAAGTACTCTGATCTTTCTAAGCACCGTACTACAGACTACATCTTCGATTGGGACAACATGCTTGCATTTGAAGGTAACACTGCACCGTACATGCAATATGCATACACTCGTGTAGCATCTATCTTCAAGCGCGCAAATGTTGAACTAAAAGATCTAACATGCCCTATCGTTATCAATGACGAAAAAGAGCAAGCACTATTGTCTAAGTTACTTCAGTTTGAAGAAGCTGTTCAGTCTGTAGCGCGTGAAGGTCAACCACACCTAATGTGTACTTACCTGTTTGAACTTGCAGGTCTGTTCTCTAGCTTCTACGAAGCATGTCCAATTCTTAATGCAGAAGAAGGTGTTAAGCAAAGCCGCTTGAAGTTAGCACTATTAACTGCTAACACGATTAAGAAAGGCTTGGATCTACTTGGTATCGAAACACTAGAGCGTATGTAATTAGCATGTAGTGTGATAGCTGTTTATGATAATAGATAGCTGGATAATAAAAAGCCTTCATTCGTGAAGGCTTTTTTAATGGTACTAACATCACTGATTATTGACCGAAACGTAAACCACCATCATGTAGCCAAGTTAATTCTTTTTTGGTCGATAACCGTCCTTTGACTGCATTGCGATGTGGAAAGCGCCCAAATTCTTTAATCACTTCAAAATGGCTATTAGCAAAGTCATAAAAACTATCAAACACCGCAATATTCTCAAGTTGTACATTTTTACGTAATAGATCAAATCGAAACACACTTTCTTCTTGATCTTCTAAATCTTCAGAATGCTCTAAGGGTAAATAAAAGAATACCCGTTCAATGGCTGTAAGTTCAGCATCTTGATTAAGAGCCAAACCTCGCTTACAAATAGCAAGTGCTAATAAATCATACCTAAAGGCAGCATTAAGTCCGCGATAAATATTACGTGGAAATTGATCCAATAGAATAATTAATGCCAGACGTCCTTGTGCAGTATCACTCCAATGATTAAGTTCTCCATTGCCAGCCATACTTACCCAAGGTTGAAACGTAGAGGTGATTTCAACATCAACCTCAGTAGCCCCTAAAAACCATAGTGCATTTTTATTTTCACGGGTTACTTCGCCGTTTAGCTCACCAAACCAGTAATCAAGAATAAATTGATACTCAGTTACCATTTAAGCCCCCCATTAATACACTTTAACTACGTTTTTATAGGATAATACCAATTGCGCCAAATTAAGCTTACTATAATAAATATTGCTCAAGCTTGTGAGCTAGAATGTACTGTTAAGGAATAATTACATGAGTTTCACTCTTCATCCTCGATTAATGGCAGATACAACGGTACTTGGTGATTTACCTTTATCACGCGTATTACTGGTAAAAGAAGCCCTTGGTCCATGGCTTATCTTAGTGCCTCGTTATGATGCGCTACGTGAAATCCATCATTTATCAGAGCAAGATCAACAACAACTTATGCGTGAATCATCAGCAGTGGCGGCTTTGTTAGAGCAAGACTATCAAGCTGAAAAAATTAATATTGGTGCGCTTGGTAATCTTGTGCCTCAACTTCATATTCATCATATCGCTCGTTTTAGCAATGATATCGCATGGCCAGGACCTATTTGGGGTAATACCCAAGGCATTCAACGTAGTGAAGAGGTACAACAAGCGCTTGCTGAAGAATTACGTCAAGAACTGAGTAATATCGCAGGTTTTAGCATCATTAACGCTTAATCACAGTGTTAAATTAGCATAGCTGTCACAGTTACGCTGCTGATTGATGATATAAAAATAGAGATAAAAAAAGCAGCCCGTAGGCTGCTTATTAAGAACACATTGTATTAGCGCATAACAGTTACAGATAACTCATTTGCAGCTAAACATCGATACCACACATCTTTGGCGGTTTGACAACATTGAGTGCTATCACAGCCAACCAATTCTTTGCCAATAGCGCCTTTTTTGACCCACACAGCAAGCATGGCATCGACACCATCTTCTGACATACCAAAATGGGTAGCAAGCTGGTTACGACTTACTCGACCATGATCTGCAATATACTGTTTTAATTGTTGTAAGATCATTCAAACAATAATCCTTCTAAATGAGATTGCTTTTTACCTTGGCGTTTCATCAGCAAGTATATGCCGACATTAATCACAATGAAGAATGCTATCCAGAACGAACTACTGGCTGGATGCAAAGCAAAGTCTGCAATCTGATAGAACAATGATGCAAATGTATATGCCAATAACATTGTCCACCCGGCAATAAAGCCAGCAAATTTCTTACCAAATTCACGTACATATGCACCCATTGCTGCCGCACATGGTGTATAAAGTAGAATGAAGATGAGGTACGACATTGCTGCAGCACCGCTCACAAAGCGTGACTGAATATTACCGTAAACAGATTGATCAACACCTTGCTCTTCCGCAACCGCGGTTTTATTTTCAAGATCGCCAACTTCAATCCCCAAAGGATCACTGAAGCTTAACGCGGATAAATTATCGCCAATAGAGGCAACAGCTTCTTTTAAACTACTAACAAGATCATATTCTTCACTTTTACTAGCAATAGCAGGCGCATAAAGGCTGTTTAATGTTCCCACTACCGCTTCTTTAGCAAAGATACCAGTAATAATACCCACCGTTGCAGGCCAATTATCAGCTTTAACACCAATCGGCTCTAGAACAGGAGTCACTACTTGTGCTGCATGTGATAACACAGATTTTGGCGTGTCTTCATTACCGAATGAACCATCAGTACCAAGAGAGTTAAAGAAACTTAAAATCGTTACTACAACCACAATTGTTTTACCTGCACCAAATACAAAACGCTTTAGTTTCTGCCATGTTTTAATGACCACGTTACGTATTGTTGGTAACTCATAATTTGGCATCTCCATGATAAAACTATCACTCGTACCAGGGTAAAGTGTGTTGCGCAGAATAAGGCCTGTCATTACTGCGGCAACAATACCTAAAATATACAGAGTGAAAACAACATTCTGACCATTATCAGGAAAGAAAGCGGCTGCAAATAATGCATACACTGGTAAACGCGCACCACATGACATAAACGGTGCCATTGCCGCTGCAAGTTTACGCTCACGCTCTTGTTCTAACGTACGTGTTGCCATGATGGCGGGCACATTACAGCCAAAACCAAGCACCAGTGGAACAAATGCTTTACCCGGTAAACCTACTTTTTGCATCACTTTATCAAGTACAAAAGCGGCACGTGCCATATAACCAGAGCTTTCCAGCACAGCAAGGAACAGATATAAACAGGCAATCACAGGAATAAAGGTCGCAACGGTTTGAATACCACCACCAATACCATTAGCAATAATTGTCACTAACCAAACCGGTAAATGGTTATCTAATAGATAATGACCGCCATCAACCAATACTGCACCGAAACTAATATCAAAAAAGTCGATAAATGCACTACCAATGTTTATAGCAAACATAAACATTACGTACATTACTAAGAAGAAAAATGGGATACCAATAGCACGGTGTAATAATACGCGGTCAATCTTATCAGTTAGACTATGGCTTAAACGGCCTTCCTGACGACGTACTTTCTGACATAATTGATGTAAAAACGTATAGCGCACATCAGCCACTTGAATATCAGCATCAACTAATTCAATCAGTTGGCTACGAATAGCACACGCTTGTTGTTTATGTTCTTCTGATAACGTGTGAATCACTAAGGTGTCATTTTCTAAAACACGAATTGATTGTGCCCGCGCATTTAACTTTTCATTTTGAATAAATAATGGCTTTAACTGTTCAACAGCCGCTTCAAAATCATGACCATAATCCAATGAAAAATCTGAAACAACCATGCCTTGAATCAGCATTTTATGTAACTTTGATTTAAACTCGCCAATGCGTTCCATATTATTGGCAGATAATGCAACAACAGGACAACCCAAAGCTTTTTCTAATGCTTTAAGATCTAACACTTGTTGCTGACGTTTCAATACATCCATCTTATTAAGTACAACCACCATCGGTCGACCTAATTCACGCAGTTGTAACGTCATGTATAAACTGCGTTCAAGTGATGATGCATCAACAACGTTGATAATAACGTCAGCAGGTGTTGTTAAAATTGCGCGTGACGCGATAGCTTCATCAAGGCTGTTAGCATCGTTTGCACTGTCAAGGTTATAAATACCAGGCAGATCTGTCAGAGAAAAATCATCGCCATTATGCTGATAATGACCAGTCTTCTTTTCAACCGTCACCCCAGCCCAGTTACCTACTTGCTGTTTTGCTCCCGTTAATCCATTAAATAACGTTGTTTTACCGCTATTTGGATTACCCACGGTAAGGATGTCATATTGCATTACTAAACCTCAACTTCAATGTCTTCAGCAATTTTTTTACGAAGTGCAATATCAACACCTCGAACTCGAACCTGAAGCGGATCACCTAAAGGAGCTAAACGGACAACAGTAATTTCTGTGTGTGGTAAAAGACCCATCACCATTAATTTTTTTCGCGTTACAGCTGGCAACGCAGACATATTAATCACTGTACCGCTGTGACCACACGACATATCTGACAGTTTCATAACTAAACGTCTACCTTAATAAGAATTATTTTCATTACGATGTAGCGAAGTTTACACTTTGATACGAAATTAGTCTTGTCTTAAATCAATTATTCTATGACTGATTTAAAACAATATCTTTCACTTATCGAATGAAGGGTTTCGATACAAATAACCAATAAATCTACATTGTTACTCATTTTACGTTGTTTTTTACACGCATAAAAAAGCGTACCTTTCGGTACGCTTTAAGAACAAATAGTTATGTTTATTTTAACTCGACATCTGCGCGGTTAATTGTTTTTTATATGCTTTAACATTACGCATAAACTGAGTTCGAGTGCTACCTCTTAACGGTTCAGCTTGCGGTAATGGTACTTTCATTGCATTAACTGGTCGCCCGTTCTTTATTAGCTCAAAATGTAAATGAGGGCCTGTTGAACGTCCCGTATTACCACTTTTTGCAATACGTTGCCCCATTTTGACTTTATCGCCTACTTTGACTTGCCGTTTGCTCAAATGCAAATAACGCGTCATGTATTCGCGTCCATGTTTAATCACAATATAATTACCCGCTAACGGATGGTAACGTGATTTAACCACCACACCATCACCAGCAGCCAAAATAGTCGTACCAACAGGCACAGCAAAATCAGTACCATTATGTGGCGAACGACGTTTGGTAATTGGATGCAAACGATTAGGATTAAATGACGAACTAATTCGATATGACTTAAGCGTTGGTACGCGTTTAAAACCACGATTTAAACTGCGTCCATCTTGATCATAAAATTGATCATCAGCACCACGAGCAATAAATATAGAATGTCCACGGCGTTGGCTTTTATAATAAAAGGCATTCATTTTGCCTTTGCCAACCGCTTTACCATCAATAAATTCACGATCTAACACCACCCCGAATGAATCCCCTTTTTGAGCATCACGGCCAAGGTTCATCTTCCATTGTAATGCTTTAACCACATTACCTATTTGTGTTGGTGTTAACCCTGCATCACGTGCTGAATTGTAGAAACTACCGAATACTTGCCCTGTAAGTACAACTGGCTTAATAACGCCTTTCTGTACAACTTCTTTATAGCTGTAACCTTTTTTACCGAGCGTATAAGTGTCAGTTACTTTTTTACTACGAATAATACTCAGTGATGTCAACTTACCATCGCTATCAACATCCCATTCTAATGTTTGACCAACACGCAACTGTTGTACTGATTTATTAGCATCAATTAAACGGTACATCTCTGAGATTGGTAAACCATATTGAGAAAATATAACCCCTAAGGTTTCGCCTGATGCGACGCGGTGTTTTGATTCAGTTTCAGCATGGGCCTGTACTAATTGCCGCTCAATTTCATCCTTTGGTGCTTGAAATTCAGGATCATTTTGATCTAAAGACGCACCCATTGGTTCACTATCAGGTTCTGAAACCTCTGAGGGAGTAATATTAACCGGCACTGCAATTGGCGCAGGTTTTTTAAATGAGGGGATATGTATTGTATGTTTCGATGGCTGCCATGCAATAGCAGCCACCATTAAAACTGTCGTTGAGAATAACGCTATTTTATGTTGCAGCGGTAACATCTTCAATGATGCCACCGCAGCGATATAATATTTCATGATTAATTAAGACACTTACTAAATCGTTGTCCAAGTTCATTAAGAAAACGGACATACCCTCCCTTGCCCTCAACGATATCAGTTGCCATTGGGTCAAGAGTCCCTATTTTAACATTCGTTCCTTTAATCACAGATTTCACAACAGCAGGTGAAAACTGTGGCTCACTAAAGACACATTGTGCCTGATTATTCGTTAACGCCTGACGAATAGATAACAATGTTTTTGCACCTGGACGACGATCAGGTTCAACCGTAAAATGACCAAGATTATCAAGCTTAAATTGTTGCTCAAAATAGCCATAGCCATCATGAAAAACGTAATAACCTTTATTATTTAAAGGCTGTAATTGTTTATTAAGCTTAATAACCGCTTGTTGAACATCTGTAGTGAATGTAGAAAGATTAGCTGTATATGTGTTTTTATGCAACGGGTCATACTTGATCAATGCCTTAGTTATGACATTTGCTGCTTGTATTGCTTGATCTGGTCCCAACCATAAATGAGGATCAATACCATTATGTTCGTGGTGATGGTGACCTTCATGTTCAGCTGCCGCACTATGATCGCCATGCTCATGCTCATGCTCAGCATGTGACTCATCTTCAGCATAATAACGGAAATTAATTCCTTGCTGTTTACTGAGCGCAATATTTTCAGGTTTTGAATCCATGGTTTTCGTTAAAAAGGATTCTAACTCTGGACCGATCCACACAACCAAGTCGGCCTGCTTTAATTTTTTCACATCTGAAGGACGTAAGGCATAATCATGGGGGGATGAGCCTGCAGGAATAACAAACTCACTGGTTGCTGCGCCTTGAGTTAATTCACTAACAATCAAATTCAGTGGCTTAACCGTTGTAACCACGTTAAAAGTATCATCAGCAAACGCTGAACTAGAAACAACAATAGCAGTAGCGCAACATAAAGAAGTTAGACGGTGCATGATTTCCCCATAAAATGTGAACGGTAAAAAATTATTGATTATCAGCAAAGAAATTTTTCTCAATTGGCTATAATCAGCGCGTATTAACAGTAACACAACTATCTTAGCGATGTTATAATATAACATCACAATTATGCAAATTCTTATTTTAAGCACGCTTTATGACAACATTAGTAGAATTACAATCATTAACCGTCGCCTTTTCTGGCCGTAACGTTCTAGATAATATTGCGCTCAAATTAGAACGAGGTGAAATTACAACGCTTATTGGTCCTAATGGTGCTGGCAAATCAACACTTGTAAAAGTGATAACAGGCTTGCAAAAACCAACCTTAGGTAACGTTGTGCGTCTAAAGGGAATGCGCATTGGTTATGTACCACAAAAACTACACCTCAATGATACTTTACCACTTTCTGTTGATCGATTTATGCGATTAGCGGGGCGCTATTCTGTTGAACAACGACGTGAAGCACTAACAATGGTAAATGGTGCTCACTTAATCGATAGCGACATGCATCGATTATCTGGTGGTGAAATGCAACGCGTATTATTAGCGCGTGCATTATTACAAAAACCAGATTTATTAGTGTTAGATGAACCCGTACAGGGGGTCGATGTTACAGGCCAATTAGAACTTTACCGTCTAATTCAGCAATTACGCGACTTACTTAACTGTACCATTTTAATGGTTTCGCACGATCTTCACCTTGTGATGGCTAAAACGGATAAAGTGATCTGCTTACAGCATCATATTTGTTGTTCTGGTAGCCCATTTAGCGTGACTAATCACCCTAAATATATTGCATTATTTGGCCGTCAAGCCAGTGACCAACTAGCGTTATATCAACATCAACACAACCATCAACATGATGATTCAACAACACCATCAACATGCTGTAATAATCATCAGGATAATAAAAAATAATGATTGAGTTTTTACTTCCAGCGTTAATTGCTGGTATTGGGATCGCCCTATTAGCCGGCCCTTTAGGGTCTTTTGTGGTATGGCGCAAAATGGCTTATTTTGGTGATACCCTTTCACATGCGTCATTACTGGGGATTGCATTAGGCTTTTTATTTAATATTAATTTAAATTTAGCGTTAGTTATTTGTTGTTTAGTGCTCGCGGTTATTTTAGTGACCTTACAAAAACAACGCTATGTTGCGACCGATACTCTGCTTGGCATCTTAGCCCATAGCGCATTATCTCTTGGTTTAGTGGCAGTCAGCTTTTTAGATCATGTTCGTATCGATTTAATGTCTTATTTATTTGGTGACTTACTGGCGGTAACCACTAATGATTTAATGTGGATTTACGGTGGTGGCGCTATCGTATTAGCGCTACTTATTTATCTATGGCGCCCACTGCTATCAATGACAATCAGTGAAGAAATGGCACAAGTCGAGGGCGTAAACGTCGATTTAATGCGATTATTATTAATGCTGATGGTCGGTATGGTGATTGCAGTTGCGATGAAATTTGTTGGCGCATTAATTATTACGTCATTGTTAATTATTCCAGCAGCAACCGCACGTCGATTTGCCAATAGTCCAGAGTCAATGGCCGTTATTGCCTCTGTTATTGGATCGATTTCAGTGGTGCTCGGCTTAGCGATGTCATGGCACTATGACACACCAGCTGGCCCTTCTGTAGTCGTATCAGCAGCAGCATTATTTATGCTTAGCCAGCTAAAACGCACGGCACGTTAATCATTAAAATCTGATATGGGTAGCTGACAAGATTATTTAAATATAAATGTCATAATAATAGACAAATTCTGTCACTACCCGTCTTTACTCTTTTCCTGCTCACACATTAAATCAATAATGACTGAACACAGGAAAGTAAAGCTATGAGTAAGGAAACGTTCGACCCTACCCGCTACAATACCAGCAATAACAAAGCATTTGATGATGTACTACAGGCAAATTTTCAACGTCGAAGCATCCTAAAAGGCGGCTTAAGTATGGGGGCAATGACTGCACTTGGTGCATTAGGTGTTGCTGGTTGTAACTCATCCAGTCCAACAAAAACAACTGCAAAGGTAGCAGATCGTTCTCAAGCTGTATTAAATTTTAATTCTATTTCAGGCTCATTAACTGACGCCGTTTCTATTCCTTCCGGTTATACCGCACAAGTATTAGTTCCTTGGGGAACACCATTGAACGCTAGCGCCAATGCATGGAAAAACGATGGTACAAACACCAGTGGCGATCAATTAAATGCACTAGGTATGCACCATGATGGCATGCATTTCTTTCCTTTGAACCAACAATCTACTGATGGATTACTTTGTATCAATCATGAATACATTGATCAGCAAGCACTGCACCCAAACTGGGACAAATACGCTGAAAGAGCCAAAGATGTACGTATAGATATTGATGAGATCCGTAAAGAAATCAATGCTCATGGTATTTCTGTGGTGCGGATTCAACTTGAAAATAACCACTGGAAATTAATTGACAACGATCCACTAAACCGTCGCTATACAGGTGCGACAGTAATGGATTTATCTGGCCCTGTTGCTCATACTGAACTCACTACCACCCGATTCTCACCTGATGGTAGTCAGGCTCGCGGTACCCTTAACAACTGTGGTAACGGTTATACGCCTTGGGGGACTTACCTTACTTGTGAAGAAAACTGGCCGGGCTATTTTACTAACACCGGAATGCGAACTAAAGAGCAAGATCGTATTGGTGTTTCAGGCGTCGGTAAATATCTGCAAGGCCGCTATAAATGGGAAACGTTAGCTGGTCATGATGACGAACGTTTGGATGAATTTGGACGTTTTAATCTGGCACCGACAGGCAATTCATCGCTTGATGATTACCGCAATGAAGCTAATGGCCATGGCTACATTGTTGAAATTGATCCGTATACTAAAAATTCACGAGCGAAAAAGCGTACTGCATTAGGGCGTTTTCGTCATGAAGGCTGTACCTTTGGCAAACTCGAAGCAGGCAAACCGGTGGTGTTCTATTCTGGTCATGACTCGCGTTTTGAGTATTTATATAAATTTGAGTCAAACGCGCTATGGGATCCCGCCGATGCATCACCATCAAATCGCTTAGATATTGGTGATAAATACATGGATGACGGTACGCTTTATGTTGCTCGCTTTAATGAAGATAGCACCGGAACTTGGTTACCATTAACGCTTAATAGCCTAACAATGTCGGGCGATACCCTTGCTTCACAGTTTAATTCATTAGCAGAAATCATCGTTAATACCGCTGGCGCGGCGGACTTAGTTGGAGCAACGCCGATGGATCGCCCAGAATGGTCCGCCGTTGATCCATTTACAGGCTCGGTTTATCTCACCCTGACTAATAATACCAAACGTAAAGACAGCACTAACCCAGCTAACCCTCGCCTGAATAATAAATTTGGTCATATTATTCGTTGGGATGAAGGTGAAAGTCCTACAGAATTTAACTGGGATATCTTTGTTTTTGGCTCACCAAGTGATGGTGATGAGAAAACTAACCGTTCCGGTTTAACCGACCTGAATCAATTTGCTAGCCCTGACGGCTTAGCCTTTGATGCACGTGGAATTATGTGGATTCAAACCGATAATGGTGCCGATGAAGTTGAACAATACACCAATGATCAAATGCTAGCAGTTGTACCATCACAACTGCTAGATGAAGATGATAAACAAGTGGTGATCTCTAGTTCAAATCAAACCGAATTAAAACGCTTCTTTGTTGGTCCAAATGGCTGTGAAGTCACAGGTTTTACGATTAGTCCTGATTACAAGTCATTGTTTATCAATATTCAACACCCAGATAACTGGCCTTATAGTGATGATGCGACAGAAGCAACACCGAGTGGTACAGAGGTTCGCCCACGCTCATCAACCGTGGTTATTCGTCGTGAAGATGGCGGTGAGATTGGTGTTTAAATTTCTGCATTAGCAACTAACAAAAAGCCCTGCATTTGCAGGGCTTTGATTTTCAATAGTTAAATCTAAATTACCAGTTAGTCACTTCGCGTAATGCTTTACCAATATCGGCTAAGCTTTGCACCGTTTTAACCCCAGCCGCTTCCAATGCTGCAAATTTTTCATCTGCAGTACCTTTACCACCAGAAATAATGGCACCAGCATGACCCATACGTTTACCCGGAGGCGCTGTCACACCTGCGATATAAGATACAACTGGCTTAGTGACATTATCTTTAATGTAAGCAGCCGCTTCTTCTTCGGCGGTACCACCGATTTCACCAATCATTACAATCGCTTCTGTCGCTGGATCTTTTTCAAACATTTCTAGAATATCAATGAAGTTTGACCCCGGAATTGGATCGCCACCGATACCCACGCAAGTTGATTGACCAAAGCCTTCATCGGTCGTTTGTTTTACCGCTTCATAGGTCAATGTGCCTGACCGTGAAACGATACCTACTTTACCCGCTCTATGAATATGACCTGGCATAATGCCAATTTTACATTCATCAGGAGTAATAATTCCAGGACAGTTAGGGCCTATCATTCGTACACCAGCCGCATCTAAACGTACTTTAACATCCAACATATCTAAAGTTGGTATGCCTTCAGTAATCGTTACAATCAGCTCAATACCAGCATCAATAGCTTCTAGAATCGCATCTTTACAAAATGGTGCAGGCACATAAATGACTGTAGCAGTAGCACCCGTTGCTTTGACCGCATCACGGACGGTATTAAATACTGGTAAACCTAAATGAGAGGTTCCACCTTTACCCGGTGAAACACCACCGACTAATTGAGTGCCATAAGCAAGCGCTTGCTCTGAATGAAATGTACCTTGTCCACCGGTAAAACCTTGGCAAATGACTTTAGTCTGTTTATTAATAAGTACTGACATTATTTACCCTCCGCGGCAGCAACGACTTTCTCTGCGGCTTCAGTTAGCGAAGTTGCAGCAATAATATTGAGACCACTATCAGCCAGCTTTGCAGCTCCGACTTCAGCATTATTACCTTCAAGGCGCACCACTACTGGCACTTTTACACCCACTTCAGCAATCGCACCAATAATACCTTCAGCGATAAGATCACAGCGAACAATACCACCAAAAATATTCACTAAAACTGCTTTAACATTGCTATCTGAAAGAATAATTTTGAAGGCTTCTGTCACCCGTTCTTTGGTCGCACCGCCACCAACATCAAGGAAGTTTGCTGGCTGTCCACCATGAAGGTTAACAATATCCATAGTACCCATTGCCAAACCAGCGCCATTGACCATACAACCGATATTACCGTCAAGGGCAACATAATTAAGTTCCCATTGTGCTGCATGAGCTTCACGCTCATCTTCTTGAGATGGATCATGCATTTGGCGTAATTTAGGCTGACGATATAATGCATTTGCATCAATATTAATTTTACCGTCCAGACATACTAACGTGCCTTCTTGAGTAATAATTAATGGGTTAACTTCAAGCAGCGCTAAATCACACTCAGCAAACATATTGCCAAGCCCGAGGAATATTTTAGTAAATTGCTTAACTTGATCGCCTTGCAAACCCAGTTTAAACGCTAATTCACGTCCTTGATAAGGTTGCGGGCCAACTAAAGGATCAATGGCCGCTTTATGAATAAGATGCGGCGTCTCTTGTGCAACTTTTTCAATTTCCACACCACCTTCAGTCGATGCCATGAAAACAATACGTTGTGAACTACGATCCACAACTGCACCAAGATATAATTCATTAGCAATACTAGAAGCTGCTTCTACCAATACCTTAGTCACAGGTTGACCTGTAGCATCCGTCTGATAAGTTACTAAATTCTTACCCAACCAATGTTGAGCAAATTGTTTAATGCCTTCTTTATTGTCATGTAATTCAACACCGCCAGCCTTTCCTCGACCACCAGCATGAACCTGACATTTTACAACCCATTTTTCACCGCCAATTTTACCTGCTGCTGCTGCTGCTTCTTGTGGGGTATCACAAGCATAGCCTTCAGGCACAGGTAAACCGTATTCAGCGAATAGTTGTTTTGCTTGATACTCGTGCAAATTCATAATGTTCTATCCGTTTTTATCCCTTTGGGACTTGTTAAATCCATTTGAGATATTCTTTGATATCTCTTCATCATTGTCCATGTTTACTGTTCCCTTTACAGAGAAGAAAGTTAACCGAATAATGAGCACTTACACGGCTAACTCTTTTTGGTACTTATACGTCCAGTAATAGACGTGTTGGATCTTCAAGTAACTCTTTAATTGTCACTAAATAGCCAACAGACTCACGACCATCAACTAAACGATGATCATAAGAAAGTGCCAGATACATCATAGGTAGAATTTCAACTTGACCATTAACAGCCATTGGGCGGTCTTGAATTTTATGCATACCTAAAATTGCAGCTTGCGGTGGGTTAATAATCGGCGTTGACATTAACGACCCAAACACACCACCATTGGTGATAGTAAAGTTACCGCCAATAAGATCATCAACAGTTAACTTGCCATCACGGCCTTTAATTGCCAAGTCACGAATGCCCTTTTCAATTTCAGCCAAACTTAACTTATCACAATCTCGTAACACAGGGGTAACTAAACCGCGTGGTGTTGAGACAGCAATACTGATATCAAAAAAATTATGATAAACAATATCATCACCATCAATTGACGCATTGACTTCTGGATAACGCTTCAATGCTTCAACAACGGCCTTAACATAAAAAGACATAAAGCCAAGACGAATACCATGGCGCTGCTCAAACACATCTTTATATTGTTTACGCAGATCCATGATTGGTTTCATGTTAACTTCATTAAATGTCGTTAACATCGCAGTGCTATTTTTGGCTTCTAATAAACGCTCAGCAACACGTTTACGTAAGCGTGTCATCGGTACTCGTTTTTCACTGCGATGCGCTAACGGTGGCTCAATTTGAGTATCAACACTCTTGGTGACAGCTGGCGCTTCAATCGCTTGTTTCAAGTAGCTATCAACATCTTCACGAGTGATTCGACCACCAACACCTGTACCTTTCACTTTCTCAGCGGCTACGCCATGCTCACTTAATAAACGGCGAACAGCTGGACTTAACGCTTCACTATTTTCTTCATTTAACGAAGCAGTATTACGTTTGTTGGGTGACGATTCAGCATCAGTCAATACCGCAGAGGTTGGCTCACCAGCAACAGCATTAACTTTGATTTTACCAATCAATTGCTTGGTTAATACCGTTGTACCTTCAATTTCAAAGATAGCTTCTAAGACGCCATCTTCAGGTGCCGGTACTTCAAGCACAACTTTATCCGTTTCAATATCAACCAAGACCTCATCACGAGAAACAGTATCGCCTGGTTGTTTATGCCATGTGGCTACAGTTGCATCGGCAACAGATTCCGGAAGATCTGGAACCAGAATTTCGATTGTCATATCGGTATTGTCCTTTTGTTCTCGTTCTAATTATTAGAATGGTCTTGAGATTCAATAGTTAATGCGTCTTCAACTAACGCTTTTTGTTGTTTCAAATGTACAGACATATAGCCTACAGCTGGTGATGCTGATGCTGGTCGGCCTGCATAACGTAAAAGCGATCCTGCTGGTAATGCAGAATAGAAGTTATGCTGGCTAGAATACCATGCACCTTGATTTTGAGGCTCTTCTTGACACCATACAAAATCAGTAACATGGCTATAATCAGCGATCGCAGCTTCAACATCTTCTTTTGGAAATGGATATAACTGCTCAATACGCACAATAGCGACATCAGTTTGTTCATTTTTACGGCGTTGTTCTAATAAGTCGTAGTACACTTTACCAGAGCAGAACACCACCCGCTTCACCTGCTGTGCTGGCAGTTCATCAACCTCACCAATTGCAGCCAAGAAAGTGCCATTAGCAAGCTCATCCAATGTCGATGTACATAGCGGATGACGTAATAACGACTTTGGCGACATCACAATTAATGGACGACGCATTGGGCGTACAACTTGACGACGAATCATATGGTAAACTTGCGCTGGCGTTGATGGCACCACCACTTGCATATTTTGTTCGGCACATAATTGTAAGTAACGTTCAAGACGTGCAGATGAATGCTCTGGACCTTGGCCTTCATAACCGTGTGGCAATAACATGGTTAAACCACACATACGACCCCACTTTTGCTCACCAGAACTAATAAATTGGTCGACCACCACTTGCGCACCATTGGCAAAATCACCAAATTGCGCTTCCCAAATCGTTAATCCACTTGGCTCTGCGGTTGCATAACCATATTCAAACGCTAATACCGCTTCTTCAGATAACACCGAATCAATCACTTCAAATGGCCCTTGACCATTATGAATATGAGTTAACGGAATATAGGTACTGGCATCTTGTTGGTTATGTAACACGGCATGGCGATGGAAAAATGTTCCTCGACCTGAATCTTGACCTGTAATACGAATACGATGACCATCATCAACCAATGTTGCATAAGCTAAATTCTCAGCCATACCCCAATCAAGGGCTTTTTCACCAGCAATCATCGCTAAGCGATCGGTATAGATTTTTTGAACTCGGCTTTGCAACTGATGACTGGTTGGATACTGACATAAACGCATGCCTAACTCTTGTAGACGCTGCTCGTCAACTTTACTCTTCCAATCAACAGTCCAATCGTGACCTAAGTATGGTGCCCAATCAACTGAGTGCAGTTTCATTGGTCGCCACTCTTTAACTACACACTCACCACGATCTAATGCATCACGGTATTCATTAACCAAACCGGTTGCGACATCTAACCCAAATGCACCGATTTCAGTTAAATAATCAGCATATAACTTACGTGGAGTTGGGTGCTTTTTAATTTTTTGATACATCAATGGTTGCGTAGCTGTAGGCTCATCAGCTTCGTTGTGCCCATGACGGCGATAACATACTAAATCAATCACCACATCACGTTTAAACTCATGACGATAATCAAATGCAAGTCGAGTTACAAAAGCTACCGCTTGCGGATCATCAGCATTAACGTGGAAAATCGGGGCCTGTACCATTTTAGCGATATCGGTACAATATTCTGTTGAGCGGGTATCTTGAGGATTTGAAGTAGTGAAGCCAACTTGGTTATTGATAACAATACGTACGGTACCGCCAACGCTATAACCACGGGCTTGCGACATATTAAAGGTTTCAGCAACAACGCCTTGGCCTGCTATTGCAGAATCACCATGAATGGTAATGGGTAATACTTTATCACCAGTATCATCACCTAAACGATCTTGACGAGCACGTACAGAGCCAACCACTACCGGATTCACAATTTCAAGGTGTGATGGGTTAAAAGCTAAAGCTAAATGAACATCACCACCAGGAGTTGCAAAATCGGCAGAGAAACCTTGGTGATATTTCACATCTCCCGTACCCCAACTTTCACCGTGTTTACCTGCAAACTCATCAAATAAATCTTGCGGTTTTTTACCTAACACGTTCACTAACATATTTAGGCGGCCACGGTGAGCCATACCAACGACGACTTCACGTACACCTTGTGAACCTGCATGACGAATTAACTCTTTCATCATTGGAATCATGGCATCGCCACCTTCTAATGAGAAGCGTTTTGCACCTGGGAATTTCGCGCCTAAATAACGTTCAAGACCTTCTGCTGCGGTTAATTCATCAAGAAAACACAATTGTTCATCGGCAGTAAACGAACCTGTACCCATGACCGATTCAAGCCGTTGCTGAATCCAACGTTTTTCTTCGGTGTCGGTGATATGCATATACTCAGCACCAATTGACCCACAGTAGGTCTTTTTTAGTGCTGCATATATTTCACTGAGTTTCATGGTTTCTTGACCAATCGCAAATGAACCGACATTAAATGTTTCATTAAAATCATCGGTGGTTAGCGAGTGAAATTCAGGATCGAGATCGGCAACATGATCACGTTGCCATAACCCTAAAGGATCAAGGTTAGCATTTTGATGACCACGAAAACGATAAGCATTAATCAGCTGTAATACTTTAACCTGCTTTGCATCAACATCAGGATCGTTAACAACAGCACTTAAAAAATTGGTTTCTTTTGCTAAACGTCTAAAGTAATCACGTACACGAGAATGAGGTTGCTCAATAACTACGTCATTAACAACCGGTAAATCGACAAAAACCTCTCGCCATTGGGTATCAACTAACTCTGGATCGCTAAGATACAACTCGTAAAGATCTTCTATATAAGTTGCGTTGGCGCCAGCTAAATGTGAAGACTCAAGCCATGCCTTCATAACGCTATTCTGCATTATTTTCCCTTAACTACTAATTTATCGCCATTGGCATCGGTTTAATACCGAGCATTCCCGTTAGCGAGCCTGCAAACTGCATCGACTCACTAACATATCGATATTTTTAAACTGCTCGTTTAAGCAGCATCGATTTTATGTGTCCAATCGCTTTGGTCGGATTTAATCCCTTAGGACAGACATTTACACAGTTCATTATGCCATGGCAACGAAAAACACTAAATGCATCATCAAGATCAGATAATCGTTGATCGGTTGCAGTATCACGGCTATCAATTAACCATCGATAAGCCGCCAATAAGCCAGCAGGGCCAATAAATTTATCTGGGTTCCACCAAAATGATGGGCATGCTGTTGAACAACAAGCACACATAATACATTCGTATAGCCCATCTAACTGAGCGCGATCTTCTGGCGCTTGCAAATTCTCTCTTGCAGGCGGCAACGTCGCATCATCAATTAAAAAGGGTTTTACTTTAGCGTAGTTACTATAAAACTGCTCCATATCAATGATCAAATCACGAATCACCGGAAGCCCTGGCAATGGACGGATCACAATGGTATCGCTATGCATTAACGCAGATAACGGCGTAATACATGCTAAGCCGTTTTTACCATTCATATTAATACCATCAGATCCACATACACCCTCACGGCAAGAACGACGGAAAGACAAACTTGCATCTTGTTCTTTAAGCAAAATTAACGCATCTAACACCATCATATCTGAGCCATCTGGCACATCAAGTTGGTAGCCTTTCATGTGCGGAGCATCATCAACATCTGGGTTATAACGGTAAATTGAAAAATTCAGTTTCATCGCTGTTGTCTCCCATTAGTTAATAAACACGCGCTTTAGGCGGAAATGCTTCACGATGAATCGGCGTCATATTGACAGCTCGTTTTGTCATCGTTTCCGTTTCAGGGTTATAAATCGAATGACATAACCAATTCGCATCATCGCGTTCAGGGAAATCAAACCGAGCATGCGCGCCACGGCTCTCTGTACGGTAATTTGCAGCAATAGCCGTTGCCATTGCCGTTTCCATCAAGTTATCTAATTCTAAACACTCAATTCGCTGAGTATTAAACTCTGTTGAGGTGTCATCTAATCGTGCATGCTGTAAACGTTCACGAATAGCTTTAAGCTCTTCTAGCCCAGCAGCCATTGCCTCCCCCTCTCTAAATACCGAGAAGTTATTTTGCATGCAGGCTTGCAGATCTTTACGAATTTGAACCGGGTCTTCACCTTCTTGAGTGTTATTCCAACGATTAAGACGCGCAAGAGAAGCTTCAATATCAGCTTCAGTTGCTGGCATTGCTTCTGCTTGAGCAGCTAAGGTTTCACCAAGGTGTAAGCCTGTTGCACGACCAAAAACCACTAAATCAAGTAACGAGTTACCTCCTAAGCGGTTAGCACCATGTACAGATACCGAGGCGATTTCACCGCAAGCAAATAGGCCTTGAACTTCTTCATCTATGCCTGCTGCATTTTGTTTTAATGCTTGGCCTGACACTTGAGTCGGTACGCCCCCCATCATGTAGTGACACGTAGGAATAACCGGAATCGGCTCTTTAACAGGATCGATATGAGCAAACGTGCGCGAAAGCTCACAAATGCCCGGTAGGCGCGATTCAAGTACGTCTTTACCTAAATGATCAAGTTTTAACTTCAAGTGTGGCCCCCATGGACCATCACAACCGCGTCCTTCACGGATCTCAACCATCATCGATCGCGCCACCACATCACGACCAGCTAAATCTTTAGCATTTGGTGCATAACGCTCCATAAAGCGCTCACCATCTTTATTAAGTAAATATCCGCCCTCACCACGACAACCTTCAGTAACTAATACACCAGCACCCGCAATACCTGTAGGGTGGAATTGCCACATTTCCATATCTTGCATTGGCACACCGGCACGCAGTGCCATACCGACACCATCGCCAGTATTGATATGAGCATTAGTCGTTGATGCATAAATACGCCCTGCACCTCCCGTTGCTAAAATAGTGGCTTTAGCTTTGAAATAGCACACTTCACCTGTTTCCATGCACAAAGCAGTACAACCTAAAATAACGCCGTCTTGGTTTTTGACTAAATCAAGTGCATACCACTCAGAAAAAATTGTGGTTTGATGTTTAATATTCTGCTGATAAAGGGTATGTAATAGTGCATGACCGGTTCGGTCTGCTGCCGCTGCAGTACGCGCGGCTTGCTCACCACCAAACTCTTTTGACTGGCCACCAAATGGACGTTGGTAAATACTACCGTCATCAAATCGAGAAAAAGGCAATCCCATTTTTTCAAGTTCAATCACAGACTTGGGGCCATTTTCACACATGTACTCAATCGCATTCTGATCACCAATATAATCAGAACCTTTGACGGTGTCATACATATGCCACTGCCAGTTATCTGGGTGTGAATTACCCAGCGCAACAGTAATACCGCCCTGCGCAGATACAGTATGAGAACGGGTTGGGAACACTTTTGATAACAAGGCACATTTAAGACCTTGCTCTGAAATTTGTAATGCGGCGCGCATACCTGCACCACCTGCACCGATCACTACGGCATCAAATTCACGAACTGCAATGCTCACTACACACCCCACACAATCAAGAAACCTGAAAATAGGTAGATAAATAAAATCGCAACAATAACAAACTGAATGCACGCTCTTAACGCGGCGTGTTTTATATAATCAGTAATTACTTGCCATAAGCCAATCCACGCATGAATTAAAATCGATCCTAATGCTAGTAGCGTAAAAACTTTGGTCGTTAGTTGACCAAAAAAATCTTGCCACGATGCAAAGGTTATTTCTGGGCCAAAAGAAAAGAACCCCACTAGATAAATGGTGTACAACGTTAGAATAATGGCTGTGGCACGAATTAAAATAAAATCATGTACACCATTACGTCCAACAGAAGAAACATTGGCTACCATACTAATACTCCTGAAAATACCGATAATATTGCCACAATGACAAAACTTACCTTGGTACTAGCAAGGCCCGTTTCCATTTCTTCAAAATAGCCAAGATCCATCAATAAATGACGAATCCCAAAAACGATATGATAGAGCAGAGCGGTTAGAATCCCCCACAGTACAAATTTCACCAACCAACTATTGGTAATACTAGCTGCGGTAGTGAAACCGTCGGGGGAAGACAATGATAAGTTCAATAGCCACAATAAAATGGCAATAGAAACGAACGTAATCACGCCTGAGATTCGATGGAGGATTGACGCTATCGCTGTTAAAGGAAAGCGTATTGTTTGTAGGTCGAGGTTGACAGGTCTAGGCTTCTTTACTTTCACATTTTGCTCACTCAGCTTCATTAGAAGCATTTTATTTTTTATTAAACTCTTTGATTATTTCTATAGTGAGCCATCAATAAACCGTTTTAAAAATGCTACGCTATAATTAAAAGCAAAGTGTTGAGCAATATAATCGCTTTGTCTTTCAACCGCATTTCCTTCGCAGCTTGTTAACAACATGTCACCCATATAATAACCAAATGTCAATACAACTATACCTAGCGTAACATTTAAAAACAAACTTACTTACATAATAACAAACGCAAACCTCACAAAAACAACACAAAAATATAAAAGTTATTAACAAGCGCACATTGGTGAACACAAAAATTGACAATTGGCTCACCTAGCGGTACAACAAATATACATCCGCTTCGGATTCAGGATTATACAAATAACAAAGGAGATTGTTATGGCAGATAAGAAAGCTACTCTTCATATAGAAGGGAAAGCACCTATCGAACTGCCGATTATCGAGGGCTCAGAGGGCCAAGATGTAATCGATGTGCGAAAACTAGGCGCAAACGGTTTTTTTACATTTGATCCAGGTTTTCTAGCAACTGCCTCATGTGAATCTCAAATCACGTATATTGATGGCGATAAAGGAATTCTGTTACATCGTGGTTTTCCTATCGATCAATTAGCCAACAATGCTGATTACTTAGAAGTTTGTTACGTTCTCCTTTATGGTGAAGTACCAACACGTGCTGAATACGAAAAATTTCGTACCACAGTTACCCGTCATACTATGGTTCATGAGCAAATTGCCAGTTTCTTCCATGGCTTTCGCCGTGATGCTCACCCTATGGCAATTATGTGTGGCGTGGTCGGTGCATTATCAGCGTTCTATCATGATTCATTAGATATTAATAATGATCTTCACCGTGAAATAACGGCTTTTAGACTACTATCAAAAATGCCAACCTTGGCAGCAATGTGTCATAAATACACCACCGGCCAGCCATTTATTTATCCGCGAAATGACCTTGATTATGCTGAGAATTTCTTGCATATGATGTTTGCTACACCGTGTGAAGAATATGAAGTTAGCCCGGTCGTATCACGTGCAATGGATAAAATTTTCACTCTTCATGCTGATCATGAACAGAATGCATCAACCTCAACGGTGCGTTTAGCGGGCTCTTCTGGCGCCAACCCATTTGCTTGTATTGCAGCTGGTATTGCTTCACTTTGGGGACCTGCACACGGTGGTGCTAATGAAGCCTGTCTCAAAATGCTTGAAGAAATTGGTAGCGTAGAAAATATTCCAGAGTTTATTGAACGAGCCAAAGATAAAGATGATCCATTCCGCCTAATGGGCTTTGGTCATCGGGTATATAAAAACTACGATCCACGTGCAACTGTTATGCGTGAAGCATGCCACGAAGTGCTTGAAGAGCTTAAAATTGATGATCCATTGCTTGATGTTGCTATGGAACTTGAACGTATTGCGCTGTCAGATGAATACTTTGTCAGTAAGAAACTTTACCCAAATGTTGATTTCTATTCAGGTATTATTCTTAAAGCCATTGGTATTCCGGTATCAATGTTTACGGTGATTTTTGCAATGTCACGTGTAATTGGCTGGATTGCGCATTGGAATGAAATGCACAGTGATCCAACTAACCGAATTGGTCGTCCACGTCAGCTGTATACCGGTTATTCACAACGTGAGTTTAAGCCACTTCACGAACGTGAGTAACTGAGGTTCGAAGGTTCGAAGGTTCGAAGGTTCGAAGGTTCGAAGGTTCGAAGGTTCGAAGGTTCGAAGGTTCGAAGGTTCGAAAAATATAAAGGTTGAGACTAGATCTCAACCTTTTTAATACAATCAATAAGTTAAAATCATTCGTTATACGGGATTATTAATATCTATAAATTCAACCGCAAAACCATGTTCTTTCGCTAACCACTCACCGAGTGCTTTCACACCGTAGCGCTCTGTTGCATGATGCCCTGCTGCAAAATAATGAATACCTAATTCACGCGCAATATGGGTTGTACGCTCTGATACTTCACCTGAAATAAATGCATCGCAGCCTTGCTGTACTGCAAGTTCAATATAATCTTGACCACCACCAGTACACCAACCCACTTTTTTGATTAACGCTGGTGCATTATCGCCAATATGTAATGGTTCACGTTGTAATGCCATTGCAATCCG
The DNA here is from genome assembly GCF_002954455.1 of Photobacterium aquimaris. Taxonomy (GTDB): domain Bacteria; phylum Pseudomonadota; class Gammaproteobacteria; order Enterobacterales; family Vibrionaceae; genus Photobacterium; species Photobacterium aquimaris. The sequence continues at coordinate 644,490 of NZ_MSCC01000001.1, read as the reverse complement.
TGCTGCAAATTCTTCGCCTGTTAATGGAGTATCAAGATCACCATAAATCGCAATTGAGCGCGGATTACCAACTTCTAACCCACCGATAACACTCAAACCTAAACGCTGCGCTAATTGAACGTTATTACCTATCTGTGAGTGAACATCTAGCGGCAAATGGTAAGCATAGAGATTAATACCATTTTCAATTAACGCCTTAATGCGACGATATTTCATACCTCGAATTTCAGCAGGCTCACCTTTCCAGAAAAAGCCATGGTGAACTAAAATTGCATCAGCACCTTCAGCAACAGCACGATCAATCAGAGCTTGGCAAGCAGTCACACCCGTAATAACCTTCGTTATCTCAGTCTTACCCTCTACTTGTAATCCATTAGGACAATAATCTTTAATCAGCTGTGGTGATAAAAAGTCATTCAACAAAGCTTCTAATGCCAGGTTATTCATTGTGCATCCTTTTAAATAACGTCATGTTATTGATTCAACAACACCCTATATATTCAAAAAATATCAGCCTTTAATGACAATCTCAATCAACAAAACCAATCAAATGCTAACTCATGCATGATATGGAATACAAAAAAAGCCGCCATCGGCAGCTTTTTCAACAAGATATTGTCATACTGAGTCAAACCACTAACGGCGCTGAGTACCACAATCAAGTCGTGATAACCACAATGGTTTAGTGCTAGTCTGTGACCAACAACGATACATATAACTGGTTAACCGTGTACGTTTATTCACTGGCATACAAAGCAGGACCGGCAAACACACTAATCCTAATAAAACCGTATAAACACGACGAGAAATAATATTCGCCACTGAAAACTGCGTGTACATTGCTAACTCCTGACCCGATAAACCTAGTGATACTTTAATCCAATAAATGAAAGAATACTACAAAAATTAGGTCAATCATTAGTCAAAAACAGCAAGGAAAACGTTTACCTTGAGAGGTGTGTCAATATGTTACAAAAACATGGTATTAATCATCAAACCAATGCCGATTTTAATGCGCTACTAATAATGCCCAATATTGTTACAAGCTGTCATTATAGTATCAGTGACCACTGGTTGCAGAATTTTGCCAAACGAGCCGTTATTCCAACCGATGTCAGTTATCACGGTAACACTCGGTTAGGTTTTTATTATCAGTGGTTATGGCAACAATTAATTATTCATCACCCCGATTACAGTCTTATTGGTGAAGAAATCCAATTACAATCACAGCAGACTGTCGGTGCACTTGATTTTTTAGTGCATAACCATTGCAGCGATGAAATCGAACATTGGGAAGTGGCGATTAAATTTTATCTCAGCTTTGAGCATCAATGGCCAGGCCCCAATGCTAAGGATAATTTAGATAAAAAAGTGAATCGAATGGTTGATCATCAGCTTCAACTTACCGACCATCCTGCCTTTCAGAGTCTCAATTATCCATACCCAACCCAACGCCGATTAATTATGCAAGGGCGGTTATTTACGGCTTGGCCCGATTCACACTCAGGCTCAGATATGCCCATAAATCCGACCAGCCTTAAAGGCCGTTGGTGCTATTGCTCACAAGCAACTGCATTAGATTTAAAAATACTTAAAAAACGCCAATGGATAGCACCGCCGCTATTTTCTCAATTAACCACTCAGCTTAATGTGACAACAATAGATGTTCCCACCCAAGCCGTAGACGCAAATAATAAATTATGGTTTATTGTGCCAAATCATTGGCCACAGCATAATCGTCAGCTATAAAAAAACGCCCGAGTTCACTTTAATAACCAAGTGAACTATGGGCGTTTTTTCGTCTTTGGTATTGCTATAATGCTAAATTATAAACCAGCATCACTGAATACTTTGCTAACGATATCTTGTGCTTCTTGCTCGATAAGGGCTAAATGCTCTTTACCTTTAAAGCTTTCACAATAAATTTTGTAGATATCTTCAGTACCTGATGGACGTGCCGCAAACCAACCGTTTTCAGTGGTTACTTTCAAGCCACCAATCGCTGCACCATTACCTGGCGCATGCGTTAGTCGAGCAAGAATAGGCTCACCAGCAAGTGTTGTTGCTGCAACCATTTCAGGTGACAACTTACTCAATACAGCTTTTTGTTCTTTATTAGCAACAGCTTGTAGACGCGCATATTCTGAACTACCAAATTTAGCAGCAAGCTCATCATAATATTGTTGTGGATTCTTACCTGTTACCGCAGTGATTTCTGCTGCTAATAAACATAAAAGAATACCATCTTTATCTGTTGACCAAGGCGTGCCATCTTGACGTAAGAAAGAAGCACCTGCGCTTTCTTCACCGCCAAAACCTAAACTGCCATCGTATAGGCCATCAACAAACCATTTAAAGCCAACAGGCACTTCAACAAGTTCACGGCCTAATGCTGCCACAACACGGTCAATAATAGCACTTGATACCAATGTTTTACCAACAGCAACCTGATCACTCCAGCCACTACGATGGCGGAATAAGTAATCAATACATACTGCAAGATAATGGTTTGGATTCATCAAACCTGCCGGCGTAACAATACCGTGGCGGTCATAATCAGGGTCATTACCAAAAGCAAGATCGTAGTTATCTTTATAAGCCAGTAAACCTGCCATCGCGTAAGGTGATGAACAGTCCATACGCACAACACCGTCTTTATCTAATGACATGAAACGGAATGATGGATCGATAGACTCATTAACTAGAGTTAAGTCTAGTGCGTAGTGCTGTGCAATTTGACGCCAGTACTCAATACCTGAGCCACCAAGAGGATCAACACCTAACTTTAAGTTTGCTTTTTGAATTGCTTCAATATCAATAACATTAGCTAAGTCAGCAACATAGGGGGCAACAAGATCTTGCTCTACAACAAGATCTGACGCAAAAGCATCTGTAATTGAAACACGCTTTACGTCAACCATGCCGTTAGCAATAATGTCGTTTGCACGTTGTTCAATCGCAGTGGTTAATTCACTTTCAGCTGGGCCACCGTGAACTGGATTATATTTAATGCCGCCATCTTGTGGTGGATTATGCGATGGAGTAATGACAATACCATCAGCTTTGTCAGCATATGCTTTATTATGACAAAGAATCGCATGTGAAATGCCAGGTGTTGGTGTGTAACCTAACCCTTCTTGAACCACGACTTTAACATTGTTCGCCACTAACACTTCTAATGTTGAAGTGAATGCTGGTTCAGATAAAGCATGGGTATCCTTACCTAAAAATAGCGGGCCAGTTAAACCATTAGCTAGACGAACTTCAGCAATCGCTTGAGCAATAGCCCAAATGTGGTGCTGATTAAAGGTACCTTTGTCTGCTGTACCGCGATGTCCAGATGTACCAAATGCTACTTTTTGTAGCGGATCGGTAATATTTGGCTCAATCAGAAAATAATTAGCAACAAGTGCTGGAATATTATGCATATCTTCTTGCTGAGCGCGTTGACCCGCACGAGGATGGATTGCCATTGTCTTATCCTTGTAAAAACTCAATAGTGATTATATTTCACCACAAACCTTATCAATAATATCAGAACTGAAGCCCATCTTCGTCATTAATTGGTCAATCATTTGACGCTTTCGGTCAGTATTAGTATTAGTGATTACCCAAAATGGCGTTGTTGGGATTGATTTAGGCTTGGTTGTTTTACCACTTGCAAGCAACGTTTCTTCATCATGAGCAAAATAAACGCGTGTACGCCCTTTAATGGCTGCCGCTTCAGCAAAGCCGTCAGCATCAATGCGATAAAGAGAAGATAAGATCAGCATAAAACGGCCAATTGCTTTTTCTTGCGCTGCAAATTCATCAGAAATTAGCACAGTACGCATTTCTTTAACGCGATCCATGGTTGGTTCATTACCAGCGTCTCGACTCACAACGATGCCTTTAGGACGAACAGGCATCACAACAGCAACCTCTGGCTGCAATTGTTCTTCTGGCACCATAAGCAAGCGACGTAAAATATCAGAAGCGCTTTCACCAATGTGTTGAGTTTGGCTAGCAATAAAACGATATAGCTCTTCGTCTACCTCAATAGTCTTCATGGTATTATTCATTATCATTCCGTTTAAAATTCTGGGTACGATTATAGCCTGATCCGAGGTTATACTCTATGGTAAATACCACACCTAACTAGAGAAAATAGCCAGTGAATCTTCATTTTCGTGCTGAAGGCAAGGGTAAAACGATCGTTTTGATCCATGGTCTGTTTGGCAGCGCAGATAATCTTGGTCTTTTAGCCCGAGAATTAAAACACTATTACCAAGTGATCAGTGTCGATCTTCGCAACCATGGATTATCTCCTCACAGTGATCAATTTAGCTATGCTGATCTTGCACAAGATATTATTGAGACTCTCGATCATTTAGCCATTGATCAATTTGATGTTATTGGTCATTCAATGGGAGGAAAAGTCGCAATGACATTAGCATCAATAGTGCCTACACGAATTAACCACCTTATTGTTATTGACATCGCCCCCGTTACTTACACGGAACATCGCCATCAAAATGTCTTTAATGGTTTACGTGAAGTCAATCTTCACTCGATAACTAAACGTTCACAAGCTGAAGACTATTTAGCACGTTATGTTGATGATGCTGGTGTGCGTCAGTTTTTATTAAAATCATTAGCGAAAACCGACACTGGTTATCAATGGCGATTTAATGTCGAGGGGTTAATAGCCAACTACGCCACCATTATGGGCTGGCAACCAGCATCACAACCATTCACCGGCAAAACATTATTTATTAAAGGCCAATTGTCTGATTACATTGAGCCTCAATACCGCAGTGAGATTATGGCGCAATTTCCACACGCTAAAGCACATGTGGTTGCTAATAGCGGCCATTGGCTTCATGCCGAGAAGTCAACCACGGTTAATCGAATTATTAGTCAATTTTTAGAGCAATAAACGCAAATAACAGCTCATTAAAATCAGCCGTTAACTATAGTAGAGTACAAGAGTAATTATTAAATCCCGTACTCTACTGTGATATAGTGCGTTAAGTTTGATAGCTTTCACTGATCTGTAATGCGATTTAAACAGCCTATAAGTAAGCTGACGCTATTAATGAGATGCTATCACGCCTTACTTAGTCAAGGGCAACAATAACCAGTGATAATATTTGGGCGAAAAAACACCAAATCGTCATCAAACATTAATTATCATTGCGTCATTTATACTGATTTCTGTAAACTGCCAACAGCAGTTAACAATTTAATATGGGTAATATCTACTATGGCGAGCGTTGGACTCTTCTTTGGTAGCGACACAGGTAACACTGAAGCTGTCGCTAAAATGATTCAGAAGCAACTAGGTAGCAAACTAGTTGAAGTAAAAGATATCGCAAAAAGCAGCAAAGAAGATATCGACAACTTTGATCTGATACTACTAGGTATTCCTACTTGGTACTACGGTGAACCACAGTGCGATTGGGATGATTTCTTCCCTGAGCTTGAGCAAGTTGATTTCTCAACCAAGCTTGTTGCTATTTTTGGTTGTGGTGACCAAGAAGATTATGCAGAGTACTTCTGTGATGCGATGGGTACAGTGCGTGACATCGTTGAAGGCAAAGGCGGCACAATTGTTGGTAATTTTTCAACAGCTGGCTATGAGTTTGAAGCATCAAAAGCATTAGTTGATGATGCAAACTTCGTTGGTTTATGTATCGATGAAGACCGTCAGCCAGAGCTAACAGCTGCTCGTGTTGAGCAATGGGTTAACCAAATCTTTGATGAAATGTGTCTTGCTGAACTTGCTGACTAAGCATCGTTCCAACACACCAATAAAAACGCGCTTTGATAGCGCGTTTTTTATTGCCTTACAATCGTTACTCAGCCTACTCCATTTCAATATCAGCAGATGGTTCACACATTTGTGAACGGTATTGCGGCTTTTTCCTAACGTATAATATTCGTGTAACTTGCGCCACAACCTCATTATTTGCTTTGGTCACACTGACACGAAACTCTGGTAAATATTTACGTCCTTCTGCTGTTGCCGCAATAATCTCGGTAATACAAGATTGTGAAATAACAAACTCAGCAAATAAATCCCCATCACCAGGGCGTATAAAATCGATATGTGCTTGCTTATCCCAGACGAAATAATGTTTACCCAAAATTCCCATCAACATCAGTGAATAAACAGGATCGGTTAACGAAAAAATACTGCCGCCATACTGGGTTCGATTGGCATTTTTATTCCACCAGCGCAATTTTAATTGTAAACGTACATAACGAAAATCATCACTAATAAACAATATTTTAATACCAGCGCCCCAAAATGGAGGCCATAAGTTTAACGCTAGCTTAACCAAACTCGGCTTATAGTAATCAAACAAGGCAATACTCCATACAAGCTGGTATGATGAGTTAATTTATCACATAATATTTACAATATTGCAAACTAAAGAAAAGTGACACTTCTGCTAGATAACTGACCTTTTAAGGTTTATTGTTATTGTTGCGTCACTTATAATGAATCTAAATGAGAAAGACTACTGCTACATTTTGCAGGTAGCCAACAGGAAAATCGGATGTCAGATAATAATCACGCGCTCAAGCAAGCAGGTCTTAAAGTAACACTTCCTCGTCTTAAGATTTTAGAAGTGCTTCAACAACCTGATTGCCAACATATCAGCGCTGAAGACCTGTATAAAAAACTCATCGATATCGGTGAAGAAATTGGCCTTGCGACGGTTTACCGTGTCCTTAACCAATTTGATGATGCAGGCATTGTGACGCGTCACCATTTTGAAGGTGGTAAATCAGTATTTGAATTAGCCACTCAACATCATCATGATCACCTCGTTTGTCTTGATTGTGGAAAAGTAATTGAATTTTCTGACGAAATGATTGAGCAACGCCAAAAAGACATCGCGGCACGCTTTAATGTTCGTCTAACAAACCATAGCTTATACCTCTATGGTCATTGTTTAGATGGCGACTGCAATGCCGATGAAACGTTGCACGATGAAAAATAACAATGATTAGTTATTTTCACGCTAAGAACCAGTGAGCAATATCACTGGTTTTTTTATATTAAGCAAAAATAGAGACCCAGCTCACCATTCAAATAACGTTACAATTGACCACGTGACAACCACTGATTAATTACATATATATCAATTATTTAATTATATTGAGAATTAATCATGAAACCGCATTCACTGACTATCGCTTTAATTTCAGCCTTATCGTTAGGCTCTATCTCTTCTGCTGCTAATGCTTGCACCCGTGTTTTATGGCAAACCCAAGATCAAGGTACCTTTGTCGCCCGTACCATGGATTGGTCGGAATCAACCCAACCAACATTGGTTAACTACCCTAAAAACAGTGAATACTCTACTCACCTCAGTAAACTCAACAATATTAATGCTAAGTATGCTGTTACTGGTATTACCGCCTACGGCATTCTGCTTGACGGCCTAAACTCACAAGGTTTAAGCGGTAACGTACTTTATGATGGTGGTATGGATTTAGGAATAGCCGATCCACAACAAAAAGTAGGCGCAATAACTTACTTACGCCATTTACTGTCACAGTATAAAAACGTCAATGAATTAGTTACAGCAATTAAAGATAGTGCTCCAATTGAAGAGTTAATCAATGGCATTCCAGTACGTATTGCACTGCATATCTCATTTCAAGATCCAAGTGGTGATAGTGCCATTGTTGAATGGCGTGATGGTAAACCACAAATTTGGCATGGTAAGCAATATACCGTACTGACTAACCAGCCAGGATATGATCAACATCTTGCAAATGTAAAACGTTCGCAGCGAGGTTGGGGCGAACAAGCTCAGCAATGGAGCCAAACGAACCTTGGTACTGGTGGTAATACCAATCCTGAAGATCGCTTTATTCACACCACTTATTTTTCAAAACACTTACAACAGCCAACCAGTGTCATTAACGGTATTCTAAAACTAGATTCGACCATGTTCCGTATTCCCCATGATGCCCCCAACCGCCCTATCAATGGCAAAATGGCTGGCTATGCAACGGAATACTCAGTTAATACTCATTTACAATCAGGTCAAACCTTTATTCGTTACCAATGGGGCGATACTTACACTCAATTTAACTATGACGTTAAAGCAATTCAACAATCACAAAAATTGATCGACTTTAATATTGTTAATAATGACTTAGCCGGTGATATTACCCAAAAAATCATCATTTCAGGAAAGTAAATCACAACTAAGCTGCATAAAAAAAGCACCTATTCCATCACTGAAATAGGCGCTTTTTAACAAAGATTAATAACTAATTAGTCACCAATCTTTGCCCAAGTATCACGCAAGCCTACTGTGCGGTTAAACACTAGGTGGTCTGCAGTTGAATCTTTATTGTCAGCACAGAAGTAACCCATACGCTCAAACTGGTAAGCTTTTTCTGCTTCTGCTGCTGCCAATGCCGGCTCAACAAAACCATTTAATACCGTTAGAGATTCAGGGTTAATCACTGATACGAAATCTTCTGCAGCACCAGGGTTTGGTACAGTAAATAGGCGATCGTATAAACGAATTTCTGCTGGAATACCCGCTTGTGCAGATACCCAGTGAATAACACCTTTTACTTTACGACCATCTGCTGGGTTTTTACCTAGCGTATCTTTATCGTAAGAACAGAAGATTGTTGTGATATTACCTTCCGCATCTTTTTCAATACGATCAGCTTGGATCACGTATGCACCACGTAAACGTACTTCTTTACCTAATACTAAACGCTTGTACTTCTTGTTCGCTTCTTCGCGGAAGTCTTCACGTTCAATGTAAAGTTCACGGCTAAATGGCACTTCACGCGTACCCATCTCTGGCTTGTTCGGGTGATTAGCGACAGTCAGTACTTCAGTTTCACTGTCAAAGTTTTCAATAACAACTTTAACAGGATCTAAAACTGCCATTGCACGTGGTGCATTTTCGTTTAGATCATCACGAATACAAGATTCTAGTGAGCTAATTTCAATGGTGTTGTCTTGCTTAGTTACACCAATACGCTTACAGAATTCACGCATAGAGCCAGGTGTAAAGCCACGACGACGTAAGCCAGAAATGGTTGGCATACGTGGGTCATCCCAACCATTTACTAACTTATCAGTCACTAATTGGTTTAGTTTACGCTTAGACATCACAGTATATTCAAGGTTTAGACGACTAAACTCATACTGGTGTGGAATGCAATCGATAGTGATATTTTCAAGAACCCAATCGTATAGACGACGGTTATCCATGAACTCAAGCGTACAGATAGAATGCGTAATACCTTCTAACGCATCAGAAATACAATGCGTAAAGTCGTACATTGGGTAAATGCACCACTTATCACCAGTTTGGTGGTGAGTCGCAAAACGTACGCGGTAAATAACCGGATCACGCATAACCATAAATGGTGATGCCATGTCGATTTTTGCACGTAGACACATCTTGCCTTCTTCAACTTCGCCATTCTTCATTTTTTCAAATAAGGCTAAGTTTTCTTCAACGCTACGATCACGGTAAGGGCTGTGCTTACCCGCTTGCGTTAACGTACCGCGGTATTCGCGCATTTGCTCAGGACTTAGCTCATCAACATACGCTAAGCCTTTATTAATTAATTCAATGGCAAACCCGTGAAGCTGATCAAAGTAGTTTGATGAGTAACAAATCTCACCACTCCACTCAAAGCCTAACCAGTTAACATCATTTTTAATCGACTCAACGTATTCAATGTCTTCTTTCTCAGGGTTAGTGTCATCGAAACGTAAGTTACATTGACCCTGATAGTCCTGAGCAATACCGAAGTTCAAACAAATAGATTTCGCATGGCCGATATGCAGATAACCATTTGGTTCTGGCGGGAATCGGGTATGTATGCTTGTATGTTTGCCACTGGCTAAATCCGCATCAATAATTTGGCGAATAAAGTTAGATGGACGAGCTTCAGATTCACTCATCTATTACACCTCGTGTACTTACAGGATTGAGAATTATGTACAGTCCATCAATATGAACTATGACTGCACACTATACCTTAATGCTGCTATGCAAAAAATCAAAAACACCGTTATCATAGACAATAGTTGTTGATTTCATAAATAACGCGCAATAAAAAGCCGACGATGGTTATCCCATCGTCGGCAATTAGCCAGATCAGACAGCGATCTGGTCTTATACTATCGTCACTAGATTATAGTGATGTAACACGACTGAAACGCTTACCGTCACCACTTACAGCACGGATTTCAACTTTACCCGTTACTGTTGGTTGTGCTTTTGCATCATAAGTGTTCCATGTTTTACCAGCATCTGTAGAGTACTGTAGTGTAAGACCTGGCATGCTTACGTTCATCGCAAGTTTACCGTTTTCAATCTTAGCACCAGGTACTGGTACACGGTACTGAATACCAGCAGCATCTAATTTAGCTAGCTCACGTTGACCTAATACGTTAGCAAAACGCTGCCATTCATCATGAAGTGCTTTTTTGTTTACTAGCTTAGAGTCTTGAGAATATTCAACACCTACTTGGTATTCATTTTCCCACTCACCTTTATGCCATGCACGCTCTGCTGCTGCTAGAACACGTGGGAATACCATGTATTCGTACTGCTCGTCATTACCAACAGTCTCACTCCAAAGTTGAGCTGATAGACCGTGGAAACCTTTTGACTTCACCGTACCTTTACTTGCAAAACCGTTACCATCACGATCAAGTGATGTTTCAGCATTTTGCGGTAAGTTCTCTGGTGCAAAACCAAACATCTTACGGGTATCTGTTGCACGTGTTGCCCAGTAGTAGCCACGCTCTGATGGGTCTACTTCGTATGGCATATCCATGTAAACATAATCAGGGTTAGAAACGACTACATCGTAGCCTTTATCAGCCCACTCGTATGCAGATGCACCGCCGCCCCAGTATAGAACGTCCCAGAAGTTTACACGTACATTATCAGTTTTAAACGCTGTTGAATCTTTAGAGTACTTCAAGCCATCTTGCCATGCTTGGAAGTTCTCAATACCTTTACCGTTAACCACTTCACTTACACGCTCTGCAAAGTAGCTTGGTAGACGGTCGTAATCACTAACCACACCTTCTGCGATCAATTTCTGACACATTGGTGATTTCTGGTATGGCTTATCTTGCTTAGATTGGTCAATAGAACCTGTCCAAGCAGTTTGATCAGCAGCATTAATATCTTGGAACCCAGCATTTAGCTTGATATTTTTCGCTTCATCACCACCGAAGTGCCATGTATTTAGCGGCATACCCGCTTCTTTGTGCATTGCTTGCATTTCAGTGATAACTTTATCAACGAACTTTGCAGAAGAATCCATACATGGGTTAATGAAGCTACGCTTATCGTAGAACTGTACCGTGGTTACGTTTGATGTATCTTGTGGATCCATCAAACGGTACTCATTCGCTTCATCCATTTTGCCTTCAGCAGCTAGACGCTTGTAACGCGCTTCCATTGCTACTACTGCTGCACGTGCGTGAGCTGGCATATCGATTTCAGGAATAACTTCAATACCACGTGCTTTAGCGTACTTAAGAATATCTAAGTAATCTTGCTTGCTGTAGTAACCAGAACCATCGTTATCAGATGTTGGACCAGAACCTAGTTGTGGTAGTAGACATGATGTCTCAGATAGATCGTGACAACGCTTGCCGCCAATATCTGTTAGCTCTGGTAAACCTGGGATCTCTACACGCCAACCTTCATCATCAGATAAGTGGAAGTGGAATTTGTTCATCTTGTACGCTGCCATTTGATCTAGCGTACGTAGAATAACTTCTTTTGAGTGGAAGTTACGACCTACATCAACCATTACACCACGGTAATCAAAACGTGGCGCATCCGTTACTTCTAGTGTCGGAATGCTGTTTTTAGCACCAGTGCTCATTAGCGAGATAAGTGACTGCATACCATAGAATGCACCTTGGTCATCAAAACCAATAACCGTTGCACCTGCTGGTGTTACATCTAACTTATAAGCGCCAGCAATTTGTTGATCTTTAGCAAACGAACCTGGTAGTAGGCTCACTTTTACTGGGTATTGACCTTTAGTATTAACACCTAATACATCAAGACGCTCATTCACTGCAGCCATCATATCAGCAGGTAGCGTAAAGTTGCTGATTTTAATACCGTTTGCTAGTGAAACAGTGTTACCTGTTAGCTTAGTGCTTAATGGCGTAGGAACAATCGTTGCTGCCACTTCTTCTGTTGCTAACACATTAATATCTTTGTTCTTTTCGAAACGCGTTTCTGCAGTTGCAAGCACGTTATTATCGGCTTTAACACGCTTGAATTGGTCACCTTTAAGTGGCACTAGGTAATCAGCAGGGTTTACTGAATCAGTGCTCTTAATAGTTTGTGGTGCAGCATCACCAGACGTTACATATGCACGTGGCATATAATCGTTTTCAAATAGCGTCCAGTATTCACCGATGTAAGGAATAACAACCTTCTCACCTTCTGCAAAACCATCAAACTTTTCAGTTGGCTCTAACGTATGAAGGTCACCTGTTACGTGTGTAACTTTAAATTGGTCGTTTTGTACTTCTAGAATTTGACGAATGCTGCTGAAGTAAATTTTCCAGTCAGTACCCGTCACTGCTGGACCATTATTTTCCAGCGTCAAATTAATTAGATCACAAGATGCCCACTCTGCGCCTAGCGTCTTACACTGTAGGCCTTCTTCTGCACCGTGCTGAGTAACAATTTCATAAGTAACATCAAGGTTATTAGCTAATTTTTTAACAACCTTCTCATCATCATTTCCTTGTGTTGCACAACCAGTTACTGCTAGTGCAATGAAAGATGCTAACGCCGTAAGTTTAATAGTCATGAAATATTCCTTTCTCCCGATATCCCTTTAAATGAAGGGAAAATCTATATAGAGCCCAAAAGTTGGGTACTCAAAATGCCGGTCTTGATATCTTACAACTAAAATATCAGGACCGGTCTAATTAAAAGTGTTGCGGTATTGAGTGTGTCGCTTAATTACTTAAGAATTTAAATAATTATGGAAGTTTTACTGCTGATAGGTCTTCTGATGCTGGGATTTTTTTCATTTCGCCAGCAACAATTTCAGCTAGAGGGCCAAGGATAACTTGTAGGTTATTTGTACCTAATTTAACCACACCCATTGCACCTAGCGCTTTTAATGTCTTTTCATTCGCTAGACTACTGTCTTTTAGAGTAAGACGTAGACGCGTAATACAAGCATCAATATTTTCTAGGTTACCGTGACCACCTAGCGCTTTTAAGTATTGCTTCGCTAGTTCACCAGTTTCAGCAGAACCTTTAGCTGATGATGTGTTATCTTCTTCGTCGTCTTCACGGCCAGGCGTTTTAAGATTGAACTTAACAATCGCAAAGCGGAAGATTCCGTAGTAGATACCAAAGAATACGATACCTTGAAGAATCAGCATGTACCAGTTCACTGCTAGTGGGTTACGTGCAGACAATACCATGTCAACAAGACCTGCAGAGAAGCCGAAGCCTGACATCCAGTGCATTGAAGCTGCAATGTATACTGAGATACCTGCTAATGCTGCGTGGATAACATATAGTGGCGGAGCTAGGAACATGAATGCGAATTCTAAAGGCTCAGTAACACCTGTGAAGAATGATGCAAAACCAGCAGCAATTAATAATGACGCTGTACGCTCTTTATTCTTAAGCTTAGCTGTGTGATACATCGCTAACGCTGCACCTGGTAGACCAAACATCATTACAGGGTAGAAACCAGCTTGGTACATACCTGTTACGCCTGGAACACCTTGACCGCTAAGGAAGTTAGGGATGTCGTTAATACCAGCAACGTCAAACCAGAATACTGAGTTCAATGCGTGGTGTAGACCAACAGGAATCAATAGACGGTTAAAGAATGCATAGATACCAGCACCTGCAGCGCCTAGACCTTGAATGCTTTCACCAAAGCTAACTAGACCGTTGTAAACAAGTGGCCATACGAACAGTAATACTGCCGCAATCACAATACCTGCAACAGAGGTTAGAATTGGAATCAAACGCTTACCACTGAAGAATGCTAATGTCTTATGCAATTCAACATTTGAGAAGCGGTTGTAGATTTCAGCAGATACGATACCAACCAAGATACCAACAAACTGGTTATTAATCTTCGCAAAAGCAGCTGGAACAGCACTTGCGTCGATACCTTGAATCATTGCTACTGTTGCTGGCGATAGCAATGTAGTTACTACGGTGTAACCTACAAAACCTGCCAGTGCAGCTGCACCGTCTTTATCTTTAGACATGCCGTATGCAACACCAATTGCAAACAATACTGACATGTTGTCGATAATTGAAGAGCCCGCTTTAATTAAGAATGCTGCAATTGCAGAGTTAGCACCCCAACCTGACGGATCAACCCAATAACCGATACCCATTAAAATCGCCGCTGCAGGAAGTACTGCAACTGGCACCATTAGTGCTTTACCTACTTTTTGAAAATATCCAAGAATATTCACCCTTAGTTCCCCCTATGGTTTTCTTAGATGCGATGGTGATAGCTTTTTTTTGCCATCTCTTTTTGTCCTTTGCAGTTTATGAATTTTATTTCGCTCCGCAAATTAAAACATCATCATTTGTGATCTTAATCACCGACCGAGGTTAGAACTGAGTGATTTTGCTAGCTCGATCATAAAACTTATTTTATCATTCGAAACAAAGGCGCTATGCCGCTCAGATTTTTCCTGTTTTAACTATCTTCAAAGAGGTGTCAACGTGAGACTAATCCCGCTTAATAACGCTCAAGATGTTGGTCTATGGTCTGCTCGCTACATTGCAGATCGCATCAATAAGTTCCAACCGACAGCAGAACGTCCATTTGTATTAGGTCTACCGACTGGTGGTACACCTCTCGCAACTTATAAGCGTCTTATCGAGCTATACCAAGCTGGTGAAGTAAGCTTCAAACATGTTGTTACTTTCAACATGGATGAATATGTTGGCATGGCAGCTGATCATCCAGAGTCATACCGTAACTTCATGTATAACAACTTCTTCAACCATGTTGATATGCAAGAAGAAAACATTAACCTGCTTGACGGTAATACAACTGATCACCAAGCAGAATGTCAACGTTATGAAGATAAAATCAAAACCTATGGCCGCATTAACTTGTTTATGGGCGGTGTGGGTAACGATGGTCATATCGCATTCAACGAACCAGCATCATCATTAGCTTCTCGTACACGTATCAAGACGCTAACCCATGAAACACGTATTGCAAATTCACGTTTCTTTGACGGCGACATCAACCTAGTACCTAAGTACTCATTAACAATTGGTGTTGGTACGTTATTAGATTCTGAAGAAGTAATGATTCTGATCACTGGTCACAACAAAGCACAGGCGCTACAAGCCGCTGTTGAAGGTTGTGTTAACCACCTATGGACAGTTTCTGCACTTCAGCTTCATCCAAAATCAATGATCATCTGTGATGAATCATCAACTCAAGAACTTAAAGTGAAAACAGTTAAGTACTTCCAAGAGTTAGAAGCAGAGAACATTGCACACATCTAAACAATGACAACGGTCATTGTGTAAACGGCATTAATATTAAATGTTAGCCGTCATCATAGATGAACAAACGCCGTCTTCTTGATGGCGTTTACTATCACAAACAGCATAATTATCACTATTGACAATACTGTCATGGCCTACGGTTCGATAATTAGCGATATTCACTCCCATCCACTTCCCATAACTAGCTTCCTGTCTTTTTACGTGACCAATGCCACAGCCCAAGCAAGCACTGACAACGATTACTTTATTTTTATTTATAAGAAAGTATATTACGATGATGTATCAACAATCACAGTACACCCATAAATTCGGCACGAGTAATCATCAAAATTAATAAAAAACAGTGCCGTACGATACATATTAAGTCGCGCTTTGATAAAGACGATAGATAATGGTGAAAATCATAAAAATCATCATCAAGCGATAATTATTAACGGTAAATACGAGCAGAACTAAACTATGACAGGCGGACAAATTGGTAACGTTGATCTGGTCAAGCAGCTAAATAGTGCTGCTGTATACCGACTCATCGACTTGCAAGGCCCTATTTCTCGCATACAGGTTGCTGATATTAGCCACCTAGCCCCTGCAAGCGTCACTAAAATTACCCGCCAATTATTGGAGCGCGGCCTGATAAAAGAGGTGGCGCAACAAGCTTCTACTGGTGGAAGAAGGGCAATATCTCTGACAACAGAGTCAGTCGATTTTCACTCTATCGCAGTACGCATTGGCCGAAATTACATTGAAATAACCCTTTATGACCTCAGCGGTAAACATATTACTGGTGCGGCTTACCCATTCTTATATTCAGATCAATATGTATTAGCTGAAGGCCTTATCAAATATATTCAAGAATTTATTGATAATAACCAGAATGTAATGAAAGAACTGGTGGCATTTGGCATTATCCTTCCAGGGCTTGTTAACCCCGAAAATGGCACCGTCACTTATATGCCCAATATTGACGTGCATGATTTTGAGCTAGCTCATATTATTCAAGACACCTTTGATATTATTACTTTTGTTGGTAATGACATTCGAGGCCTAGCATTAGCTGAACACTATTTTGGTGCTAGCCGCGATTGTAAAGATTCAATTTTAGTCAGTATGCATAATGGTACGGGTGCTGGCATTATTGTTAATGGTCAAGTATTTCTAGGCCAAAACCGTAATGTTGGCGAAATTGGACATATTCAAATAGATCCCCTAGGTGATAAATGTCAATGCGGTAATTTTGGTTGTTTAGAAACCGTCGCCTCAGATCCTGCGGTCATCAAACATGTACAACAATTGCTAGATCAAGATTACCCAAGCAGCTTACAAGCACTTGAAGAACTAACAATGCTCGCCATTTGTGATGCAGCTAATAACGGGGATGAGCTTGCAATTCAAGCACTACTTAACGTCGGCCATCACCTTGGTAAAGCGTTAGCGATGACAATTAATTTATTCAACCCTCAAAAAATCATTCTGGCGGGTAATATTACTCAAGCCCAAGCAATTGTATTACCGGCAATACAGCGTTGTGTTGAAAATCAATCTTTAGCAGCGTTTAATCAAGATTTACCGATTGTCGCGTCAGAGTTATTTAATCAGCCAACTATAGGTGCTTTTTCAATGATCAAACGCGCGATGTTAAACGGCGTATTATTACAACGTTTACTGGAAGATTAATCATCAATTAAGCCTAATTTAGGTAATAAAATCATCACATTCAAAGGGGGTTAATCACATTCGATTAATCCCCTTTGTGCTATCATCGGTATTATTTTTATACACTATCTTGCAAGGATGTAGTTTAAGGTATGGAGTTACTGTATATTAGCGCGGCATTTCTGGCTGGTTTCATCGCTCTCCGTTGTAAATTACCGCCGCTGGTTGGATTTTTAGTTGCCGGCTTTGGGTTAAATAGTTTTGGCTTCCATTCAACGCCAGCGCTAACCACGTTAGCCGATCTTGGCGTTACGTTATTATTGTTCACCATTGGTTTAAAACTTGATGTAAAAACGCTACTCAATAAAGAAGTATGGGGGGGCGCAACCCTACACAATTTATTATCGACTGCATTATTTACATTATTTTTAGTCATACTTAAACAATTAGGCTTAACGATGTTTGCCGAAATGGCATTCAATCAACTGGTACTGATTGGTTTTGCTCTATCATTTTCTAGTACTGTATTTGCGATCAAATTACTGCAAGAAAAAGGCGAATTAAATGCTAAATATGGCACCGTCGCGATAGGTATTCTGGTTATGCAAGATATTTTTGCGGTGCTCTTTCTCACGATATCAACAGGAAAGATTCCAGATATCACCGCTCTTGGTTTGTTTGCCCTGCCTTTATTACGCCCATTATTATATAAAATTCTTGATAAGGCCGGTCACGGTGAAATATTAGTACTTTATGGCGTTATATTAGCGCTGGTCGCAGGAGCTGGATTATTTGAAATAGTCGGCATGAAACCAGATTTAGGCGCTTTGCTATTAGGAATGTTAATGGCTGGCCACCCTAAAGCCTCTGAAATGGCTAAGTCACTTTTTAATTTCAAAGAGTTATTATTAGTCTGTTTCTTT
The DNA here is from genome assembly GCF_002954455.1 of Photobacterium aquimaris. GTDB lineage: Bacteria > Pseudomonadota > Gammaproteobacteria > Enterobacterales > Vibrionaceae > Photobacterium > Photobacterium aquimaris. The sequence goes on along the minus strand of NZ_MSCC01000001.1, from coordinate 626,363 downwards.
CTAAATATTGGCCTTGCTGAGTCACCAACCCTTAATGGCTTTTTAATGGCACTGGTATTAATGCTATTACTGCCACTGAAAGGGATCCTTTATTACGCGGTTTTCCACTTATGCCGTTATCGGGTTCGCACCTCAATGCTAGCCACCTTAACCTTATTTAATTACAGCGAGTTTGGGTTAATTGTCGGTGGCGTTGCTTATAAAATGGGCTTATTACCCGGCACTTTTTTAGTGGCGATGGCAATGGCGGTCTCATTATCATTTTTATTAGCGGCACCACTGAATAGTATGAGTAATAAACTCTATACTGAAGCCGCTAAACGCTTAAAAGAATTCGATCCTGAACGGCTTAATAGCAATTATAAACTAATTGATTTTAATCATGCCAAAATAGTTATTTTAGGCATGGGTCGCATTGGCTCAGGCGCCTATGACGAACTAGAAAGCCGTTATGGCAAACAAGTACTTGGCATTGAAACCCGCACAGATTCGGTAGAACTACATTGTAAACAACAACGCAATGTAATTCATGGCGATGCAACCGATCCTGATTTTTGGGAACGGACGATTAATAATAATAACATTGAGCTTATTCTATTAGCGATGCCCAATGGAACTGCCAATATTTATGCCCTTGAGCAACTAAAAAGCCGCCATTTTCATGGAAAAATAGCTGCTATAGCTAAATATGACGATGAAGAAACTCAATTACATCAACAAGGTGTTGATGCTGCCTTTAATATTTATAACGAGGCAGGCAGCGGTTTTGCACGTGATGTCTGTGAGCATTTACACCTTCAAATAGCCACCATTAAAACCGATTAAATTACACTTCAAAAGTTAGATATTTCGCAGTGAAAAATAAACAGTAGCGCTCCTACTGTTTATTTTTAATTAAAAAACTGTTACAAAATAAATATTATTCATTTAAAAGCGATTTAAATGAATAACATTCACCATGCGGGCTTTATTTAAATTGAATTGAAATAAATGATTGCAATTGATTAGTGAATACGTAATTTTAACAAACAGAAGCGAAATAGAAGTGGCAGCAACATCAATTATCATAATGATAACTTCCCTGCTACATGATACATTTCCATTAATTATGGATAATTAAAAAGATAACATTTGGAGCGGTATTATTATGTGTTCAGTATTCGGTATTCTAGACATTAAGAGTGACTCATCAGCACTTCGTGCAACGGCGCTTGAATTATCAAAAAAAATGCGTCATCGCGGTCCAGATTGGTCTGGCATCTATGCTTCAGACAACGCAATCTTAGTCCATGAACGTTTAGCGATTGTTGATCTTAATAGTGGTGAACAACCACTATATAACGCAGATAAAAGTCATGTATTAGCCGTCAATGGTGAGATTTATAATCACAAGGAACTACGCGCTGAATTTGCACCTGACTACCCTTTCCAAACTGAATCTGATTGCGAAATTATTTTAGCGCTTTACAAAGAAAAGGGACCTGAGCTACTCGACTACCTTAACGGCATTTTTGGTTTTATTCTTTATGATGAGCAAGAAGACGCTTACCTTATTGGTCGCGACCACATTGGTATCATTCCGCTTTATCAAGGTTATGATGAGCACGGTAACTTTTATGTCGCTTCTGAAATGAAAGCACTGGTTCCTGTATGTAAAACAATCAGTGAATTTCCTCCAGGTACTTATCTTTGGAGTAAAAAAGGTGAGCCAGTTCGTTATTACAAACGTGATTGGATGGAATTTGATGCTGTTAGCCAAGCGAAAACCGACAAAGTTGCATTAACAGAAGCACTTGAAAGTGCCGTTAAACGTCAACTAATGACCGATGTACCTTATGGGGTATTACTTTCAGGCGGTCTTGATTCATCGGTTATCTCTGCTATCACCAAGAAGTTTGCCGCGAAACGTATTGAAGACGATGAGCAATCACAAGCATGGTGGCCAACATTACACTCATTTGCGATTGGTCTTGAAAATGCACCTGATTTAAAGGCTGCTAAAATTGTTGCAGATGCGATTGGCACCGTTCACCACGAATTAACTTATACCGTCCAAGAAGGGTTAGATGCTATTCGCGATGTGATTTACCACATTGAAACCTATGATGTAACCACCATTCGTGCTTCAACACCGATGTACTTAATGTCGCGTAAAATCCGCGCGATGGGAATTAAAATGGTGTTGTCAGGTGAAGGTGCTGATGAAATCTTTGGCGGTTACTTATACTTCCACAAAGCACCTAACGCTAAAGAATTCCATGAAGAAACAGTACGTAAACTATTAGCGCTTAACATGTTTGATTGTGCTCGCGCTAACAAATCGATGGCAGCATGGGGTATTGAAGCACGCGTACCGTTCTTGGATAAAGAATTTTTAGATGTCGCGATGCGCATTAATCCAGAAGATAAAATGTGCGGCAACGGTAAAATGGAAAAACACATTGTTCGTGAGTGTTTTGAGCATTACCTTCCAGAAGCGGTTGCATGGCGTCAAAAAGAACAATTCTCAGATGGCGTTGGCTATAGCTGGATCGATAGTTTAAAAGAAGTTGCTGCAGCAAAAGTGACCGATCAGCAGTTAGCAACCGCAGCATTCCGTTTCCCTTACAATACTCCAACAACTAAAGAGGGTTATGTCTACCGTGAAATTTTTGAAGAGCTATTCCCACTAGAAAGTGCAGCAAAATGTGTTCCTGGTGGACCATCGATTGCATGTTCTAGTGCTAAAGCGATTGAGTGGGATGAGAGTTTTAAAAATGCAGCCGACCCATCAGGTCGTGCAATTGCTGCGGTTCACAACCAAGCTTATACAAAATAGATAAACTGCAGTCATAAAAAAACCGCCACGAATGATGGCGGTTTTTTTTTGTTAATGACAATATGCCATTAACGCTCCCAGTAAGCTTCTTCTAAGCTATCTTCACGCTCAGGTAGACCGCGAGAAAGACGAGGAGAATATTGGGCTAATACTTCATAACTTACACGATTTGAATATAAACAAACTTGTGAGAATGATGAATAGGTCAGGAAAGAATATTGGTGCTTACTTGAATTTGGCACGTTTTCTTTATGGTAACGGTTAGCAGACATATCATGCAGTAATGCTGAAAGTGCACCATCACCTGCTCCGTTAGTATTTTTAATGCGCTCAGGACCGCCCATATAAGGTGCAATGTGTGAATATGCCTTAATTGGATTCTCACATGCAGCTTTTAGCATTGGTCGGCTAAATTCATAACGGTTAAATTCAGCAATATCACCAGGAAGTAATGGTAAGCTGGTTTCACGCTTAGCATTATCTTCAGTGTAACCTGCGGTGTACAAACCGACAGGACCTGCGGTACACAATACAAGATCAACCCATTCTAGAGTTTTATCTGCTGCAACTAACGGATCAGACTCACCCGTTAACGCTTCACCTTCGTCTTCGTTCATTGCAACCACAGTCACATGATCACGTAGGAAATCACGCCACCATTGTGGATCGTCTTGAATAACGAATTTAGTACCGAGGGTTAATACTACAGGCACATCATATTTTTTAGCGAATTCAATTGCTTTCATTGTTGCTGCTGGCATTGGATCGCCAGGCTTACAACGAACAAGGTATGCTGTTAGAACAAGAGCTGATGCATTTTCAAACACACACTCAGGAATACTCTCAGGCTTAAGTTGGTTCATGTTACCTTCGTTAATCGCGAAAGTACGTTCACCATCTTTAGAAATCAGCGCAAAACAACGGCCAATTGGACCATTAACAGGCTGAAGATAGTTCATATCCATACGGCTTGAGGTATTACAAAGATAACGGTAAGCATAACTACCAATTTCAATGTCTTTACTCATCACACCCAATAGTACCGATTTATCATCAGCTAATACTGAGTAGTTATGTAACGTGTTACCGATAGTGCCGCCAGCAAACTCATGCGTCACTAAATTGTTTTCTTTTAGCTCATTATAAAGCGCTTCGGCTTTTTCATCGGTAATCACCAATGAATGACCTTTACTTAACTCATAGCGTTCCAGGAATTCGTCATCCACATAGGCTTCAATATCAACCAATGTCTGATCAATACCCACCACATGAGTACGTGTTAAACGCTTCTCTACCTTAGTTTGACTTAAAAGTGGATCGCGAGCATGTACGGGAAAATAATGCTTAGATTTTCGTTGTCCTGGAAATTTCATGTCAATGGGCTATCAAGTTGTAAATTTTGCGAATTCTATCACAGAATTTGACACATAAAAGCAAAAGCTATCATCGGTTTTGCGAATAACAACCAAAAATAGCAACGCAAACGTTATCGTAAAAAGTATAGCAGTCATTACGAGCTCAAATTTACCACCCTTGTGTATGTTGCTTAATCAAACTTTCCATCATTAAAATATGTGCAGAGCTGTCATTTAAGCATGGGATCAAATTAAACTCTTTGCCACCTGCTTCCAGAAAAACCTCTTTACACTGCTCAGCAATCTCTTCCAGTGTTTCAAGGCAATCAACCGAAAACGCTGGGCACATTACATCTAAGCGCTTAATACCTTTTTCTGCCAATGATTTGATGGTGGCTTCAGTATAAGGTTTCAACCATTCTTCACGACCAAAAATAGATTGATAACTCATGCTCATTTTTTCACGAGCCATATTAAGCGATTGAGCTAATAGTACTGTTGTTTGATGACAGTGCTCTGGGTACGGATCACCATTATCAGCATAGCGTTGCGGAATACCATGATAAGAACAAAGTAGATAATCAGATTGGCCGTTCTGTGCCCAAAACGTGTCAACAGACTGCGCTAACGCAGCAATATAATCAGGGTGATCATAATAATGATTAATAAACCGCAATTCTGGTAACTCGGGAGTCTTTTTTAAATCTTTCGTGATACGATCAAAAACAGCTGCAGTGGTTGTTGCTGAATACTGTGGGTATAACGGTAACACAACGATGCGCTTACATCCTTGTTGCTGCAATTGTTGTAAGCCTGATTGAATACTCGGCTCACCATAGGTCATGCCTAATACAACGGGAACATTAAGTGTTTGTTGAAGTGTTTGTTGCTGACGACGAGAATAAACCATTAATGGTGAGCCATCCTCCATCCACACGGATTGATATAACTTAGCCACCTTAGGCGAGCGAATCGGTAAAATAACACCATGTAAAATTGGACACCATAACCAACGTGTCATATCAACCACACGTTTATCATGTAAAAAGTCACCCAGAAACTGCTTTACCCCCGCGGTTGTTGGCTCAGAAGGTGTTCCAAGATTTACTAGCAATACCCCATAGTTATTATTTATTGTCATCGGTATATGTCCTTTTATCATTCGTTCGCGACCGAAGATTATATTATCTTCAGCAAGGTGATCATACAATCTCGTAACCAAAATCACTCAATTGAACAACGATCGTGATATTGTCCTAATATTAAAACCAAAAAAACGAGCATTACCAATAGGTAAGCCCGTTTATTTATATCGTTATTAGCTATGATGAGTCATTAGCTAATTGGCAAAGCTATTTATGCTAATGCTTTCTCAAGCTGAGCACTTACTTCAGCAACAGGTAAAGTACCATCAAACTTAAGGTACTTAGTGTTACCAGCAGCAGCTTCTTTACCGTAGTATTCGATAAGAGGTGCAGTTTGCGTATGGTATACGTTTAGACGTGCACGAACAGTTTCTTCTTTGTCATCTTCACGAATAACAAGATCTTCACCTGTTACGTCATCTTTACCTTCAACCTTTGGTGGGTTGTAAACAGCGTGGTAAGTACGACCAGAAGCAAGGTGAGCACGACGGCCCGCCATACGCTCTACAATCACATCATCAGCAACATCAAATTCAATAACGTAATCAACAACAACGCCATTTTCTTTAAGGCCATCAGCTTGAGGAATTGTGCGAGGGAAACCGTCAAGTAGAAAACCTTTTGCACAATCTTCTGCAGTGATACGCTCTTTAACAAGACCAAGGATGATATCGTCAGATACAAGTTGACCTGCATCGATCACTGATTTTGCTTGCTTACCTAGTTCAGTGCCTGCTTTGATTGCAGCACGTAACATGTCACCAGTAGAAATTTGAGGAATACCAAATTTTTCCATGATGAATTGAGCTTGAGTACCTTTACCTGCACCTGGAGCGCCCAGAAGGATAATGCGCATTGTGTTCCCCTTTAAAATAGAGTGGAAATTTGCAAAAAACTGAAAATACACTGATTAGCGCTCAGTCGCAAGCTTGGCACTATGACCAAGCCGCGATTGAATGATTTATCAGAATAGTCTGTGACTTTGATGGTTTAATTGGTTATTTAACCAACAACTTGTTTACAGCCGCTAAGAACTGTGAAGGATCATCCATGGTGCCGCGTTCAGCAAGCATTGCTTCACCAAATAGTAACTCAACCCAACGGCCAAAGATTTCTTCATCGGCTTCGTCAGCCATTTGCTTCACTAGGCTATGCTCTGGGTTTAACTCAAAGATGTACTGCACTTCTGGCGCTTCGTGGCCCGCAGCTGCAAGCAATTTCGCCATTTGTGTGCCCATTTCGTTTTCGTCTGTCACCATTACTGCTGGCGTATCATGCAACTTAAACGTTGGACGTACTTCTTTAACGCGATCACCAAGGTAAGCTTTAGTGCGCTCTGTTACTGAAGTAAATTCTTTTTCAGTTTCTTTTTGCTTTTCTTTTTCTTCTGCATTATCAAATGAAGACAGATCAAGATCCGCTTTGGTGATTGCTTGGAACTTCTTACCATCAAATTCAGGTAAGTGGCCCATTAGGTATTCATCAATACGATCGTACATCAAAATAACTTCTAAGCCTTTAGCACGGAATTGCTCTAGGTGCGGGCTGTGTTTTGCTGCATTAAAGTTATCTGCAGTTAAGTAATAGATCTTATCTTGGCCTTCTTGCATACGGCTAACATAGTCAGCTAAAGAAACCGTTTGATCTAATGACTCATTTTCTGTTGATGAGAAACGTAGCAATGACGCAATTTTTTCACGGTTACTAAAGTCTTCCGCTAGACCTTCTTTTAATACCTGACCAAACTCTTTCCAGAATGACTGGTATTGCTCTGGCTCATTTTTAGCCATGCGCTCAAGCATTTGTAGTACACGTTTAGTACATGCTTTGCGTAGTGCTTGAGTGATTTTGTTATCTTGTAGAATTTCACGAGATACGTTTAGCGGTAAATCATTTGAGTCAATCAAACCACGTACAAAGCGTAGGTAAGTTGGCATGAACTGCTGCGCATCATCCATAACGAATACACGCTGAACATACAATTTAAGTCCATGTTGACCATCACGATTATTTAAATCCCACGGTGCTTTTGATGGAATGTATAACAAGCTAGTGTAATCTTGCTTACCTTCAACACGGTTATGGCTCCATGTTAGTGGTTCAGCGTAATCATGGGCAACGTGAGTATAAAATTCTTTATATTCTTCGTCACTAATATCAGATTTATTGCGAGTCCATAATGCTTGCGCTTTGTTAATTTGATCCCATTTAGTACCAGTAACCTCGCCTTCTTCATTTTTTTCTTCAGCTTGAATGAAAACTGGAATACCAATGTGATCAGAATATTTACCCACAATCTCACGTAAGCGATAATCATCTAGGAATTCTTGCTCATCTGCACGCAGGTGCAAAATAATGTCAGTACCACGCGTTGCTTTAGTGATTGTCTCAATGCTGTAATCACCTTCACCTGCAGAGGTCCAGCACACACCTTCATCAGCAGCAACATCTGCGCTACGTGTATTCACAGTCACACTGTCAGCAACAATAAATGCTGAGTAGAAGCCTACACCAAATTGACCAATCAGTTGCGAGTCTTTGGTTTCATTCTCATTTAACTGTGCAAAAAATTCTTTGGTGCCTGATTTCGCAATAGTGCCTAAATGCTCAATCGCTTGTTCACGTGTCATACCAATACCATTATCACTAATGGTTAAAGTACCCGCTTCCTTGTTAATTGATAGCTTTACACATAAATCAGCATCATTGCCGTATAAATCGGTTTTTGATAATGCTTTAAAGCGTAATTTATCTGCAGCATCCGATGCGTTAGAAATCAATTCACGTAAAAAAATCTCTTTATTAGAGTAAAGTGAATGAATCATTAGATGCAGTAGTTGTTTTACTTCTGATTGGAAACCACGTGTTTCCTTTTTATTATCAACTGTTTGCTCGCTCATTTCGACTCCAAAAAAAATTATGAGTAGTATATAAAGATAAATATGGTCAAACTGTATGATTTCAACCTAAAATAACATGTTTTTTATTTTTATATTTTTTGAGTTGTGGTTATATATTTTTATATTCAGACAACATTCAGAGCAAACATATAATAATATTGTTCATATAAAACCCTTGGCAAGGCTAAATCAATGACAACAAATGCAACTAAGTATTTGATTGGAAATCGTTTTATTTTCGATCCTAATGACAACAGCTTAATAGATAAATGTGATAATAATGAATTAACTCGACTTGGCAGTAATGAAAGTCGAGCGTTAAGTCTGCTCATTGAAGATCCTAGCCTAATTATTACTCGCCAACGAATTCATGATTATGTATGGCGTGAACAAGGTTTTGAAGTCGATGATTCTAGCCTTACGCAAGCAATTTCAACCTTGCGTAAGGCTTTAAAAGACTCAACTAAATCACCAGAATTTGTTAAAACTGTGCCTAAACGTGGCTATCAAATGATTGCCAGCGTGGAAAACTACATCTGTCAAAAAGCACCACTAGACGCGACAGTTGATATCAATGAGCCTGCGGTTATTTCGATGCCACCAGAGTTTGAGCCCGTGCTCTCTTCACCACGTAAAGAGGCATACCGTAACTTTTCAACATCTGAATATTACCAACAAGCCCAAGAGCAAACAGCAACCAAAGCAACCTTGATTTCTTGGAAAGGTTGGCTAGCGCTGATCATTGCTTTTATATTACCGATTCTTGTTAACATCAGTATGCCACCCAAATCTGCAGCGTTTACTCCTTTATTTGATGTTGACGGGGTAATGCTTTATACCCCAAATAATAATCCAGATATAAAACAATGGCATAGCATGATAAAAACCTGTGTTAGTAATTATCTGCAATACCATAAAAATCCCAATCAAAAACCATTTGAAATTATTGTTACAGGTGGCCAAAACAACCAATTGTATTTAAATTACTTGCATAGCAGTAAGGTACCAGCAGAAAACGTTACAGTGCGTTTACTCACAAGTGATAAGGATAATTCGAGCTTATGTCGCTAACCGCCTCCAACCCAATAACGCGTTTATTACGCCAATATTGGCCATTACTGATTTTAAGTAGTTCGATGGTGATTTGCTCATGGGTCTACTTTTCAACAGACTATAAACAACAGCAGTTGTTGATGTCGCGAGAATGGCAAAGTACCACCATTAGTCAGATAGAATCATTACCACAAGATTCTCTACAAGCGCTTCGTAAGGTAAAACAAAGCAGTAATATGGTATTTTTACCCAATCATACCTACTCACGGATCACCATACTTGAGCTTCATAGTGATGAGCCACGACCATTAACGATTCATATTTCAGAATCAGGACGTTGGGATGTCAGTGGCGGCTATTTACTGACTGAACCGTTAGAATTTAAAGATATCACTTCTGGTTCAAACCATGATTTTGATAGTAAGCAACTCAATATCATTAAGGATATCTTTAGAATGAATGCACAAGAAAGCCGTCGTATTGACGTTATTAATGAGCATACATTACTGCTTACCAGCCTCACTCATGGCTCAAAAGTATTATTCTCGACCAAATAAGTTTTAATAAATTCATCATTATTAAATAGCAGCCAATAAAAAACCGCGTCCAAAGAACGCGGTTTTTTTCTAGCAATAATAACCATAGTTACAATCGCTGTCGTCCAGCAAGAGAATGCGACAACGTGGTGCCATCAACTAACTCTAGCTCACCACCAACAGGGACACCATGAGCAATTCTACTCGCTGGCACGCCATATTCATGGCAAAGTTCCGCAATATAATGTGCTGTTGCTTCACCCTCAACGGTTGGGTTGGTGGCTAAGATCAATTCACTAATTGCTTCTTTCTGCAACCGAAACTCTAGCGTATCAAGGCCAATATCTGCAGGTCCAATACCATCAAGTGGTGATAAATGGCCCATTAATACAAAGTAACGCCCTGAAAATTGTCCCGTTGCTTCGACTGCTACAATATCTGCAGGGCTTTCAACCACACAAATAATGCCGTTTTCTTTTCGACGAGGATTGTCACAAATCGCGCAAACATCATCTTCAGTAAACGTACGACAATCACGGCAATGACCAATCTCAGTCATGGCTTGATTTAGCGCATCAGCCAGCTGTAAACCGCCCTGACGATTTCGTTGTAGCAAATTAAAAGCCATACGTTGTGCCGACTTAGGACCGACCCCAGGCAGACAACGTAAGGCTTCCATCAAATGCTCCAGTAAGTGACTGGTTCGCATTGATTAGAAAGGCAGCTTAAAGCCAGCAGGTAAGTTCATACCGCCGGTAACACCTGCCATTTTCTCTTTTTGTGTTTCTTCGATACGACGTGCTGCATCATTGAATGCCGCAGCAATCAAATCTTCAAGCATATCTTTGTCGTCTTCCATTAGGCTTTCGTCAATTTCTACACGACGTACGCTATGGCTACCAGTGATCGTTACTTTAACAAGGCCCGCACCAGATTCACCAGTCACTTCCATGTTTGCAACTTCTTCTTGCATCTTTTGCATGCGCTCTTGCATTTGCTGCGCTTGCTTCATCATGTTACCCATACCGCCTTTACCAAACATAACTCTTCTCTCTCTATCTGGTCTGGTTAAAAATCTTTAAACTGGTCTAATACTTTCTTCATCCAGTTGTGCAGCAAAACGCTGACAAATGAAATTCACATTAGGATCGTTCGCTAAACTTTCTCGTGCTTGTAACAATTTTTGTTGGTACAAGTGTTCACGTAATTCCAATGGTGTTTGGCCTTGTTCGCCCAACACAATTGATAATTGCACAGATGTTTGTAACACATCATTTAAAGCACTATTTAATTGCGCTGTCGCTCGCTCTGCTTGTAAATGTTTCTGAGCTGAACGCAAGTACAAGGTAATATGATCATCTGTACGCTCAAAAGCAGAGTTAAGTGCTAATTGCTGAATTAATTTAGGTACATCAAGCTGAGTAACTAACTGTGACCAACTATCCTGATTTGCCGCTTCATTGACAAGCAATTTCGCCATCTCAGGGGTTTTTTCATGCTCTAAAGCGCGCTTTAAAACTCGCGGCGTTAACTCAGGCTTAATTACCGTATCAGCCTCAGCTTTTGCCATTGGCTTCCAGCGATATTCATCTTGTTCTGCCACATTAGCAGCAGTCGACGCCGGCATCGCATGAGAATTCAATGATGGCATCGCCGTTTGCTTATTGGCTATGCGATCCATCACTGAGATTGCGACTTTTTTAGCTGGCGCCGTTAGGGCCTTTTTTGGCAATACCGATGCCGACTGATCATCTTGACCACGTTTAGTTTGGCTACGTAACTGATTACGGGCAGCTAATAGCCCTGATGCTGCCGATGGTCGAGCTACTGCAGGTTGCGGTTGTGATTGCATTGGCGCTGCCGATACCTGTTGCTGTTGCTGCGGCTGTTGTTGCTGCATCGGTGCTATTGGTGCTGACAACGGCGGCTGCGATGTTGGCATCACTGTTGGCGCAACATTATCGGTTACAGGTGGTTGCATTTGTGCTTTTAATGCTTGCACTCGCGACACACCACTTGCAGCAGCATTGACCACTGCCGGTTGAGAGCTTGGCACTACAATCGGCTGTGGTGTAATACTACCACCGCTCACTGGGCGGAAAGCAAGCATGCGTAATAACACCATTTCTAAGCCAGTACGGCCATCTGGTGCAAACGACAAATCTTGACGCCCTTGCAAACAAATCTGATAACACAATTGTACATCTTGTGGTGTCATTAGTTGGCTAAGTAAATTCACGCGCTCGGCATCGGGCAAGCTTTCGTCAAGACTTGCAGGCAAGGCTTGAAACATTGCTACTCGATGTAATTGGGCTGACAATTCACGTAATAAACTGTCCCATTCAATGCCAATAGCAGCAAGCTGCTGCAAACTTGCCATCGCGGTATTGGCATTAGCGCTAGCAACAGCCTCTAACAAACACAATGCTTGATCAGTATCTAGCGTACCCAGCATAGTCGCAACCGTTTCAGCGCTAACATGGCCATTGCCTAATGCTATCGCTTGATCGGTTAAACTTAATGCATCACGCATACTGCCTTCAGCAGCACGGGCTAATAATGCTAATGCACGCGCTTCATATTCAACTTTTTCTTCAGTTAATACTTTCTCTAATTGCGCGTGAATTTGTTGATGGTCTAGATGCTTTAAATGAAACTGTAAACAACGAGATAAAATCGTTACCGGCAGTTTTTGAGGATCGGTGGTTGCCAGAATAAATTTTACATATTCAGGCGGTTCTTCAAGTGTCTTTAATAACGCATTAAAACTGTGACGCGAGAGCATGTGAACTTCATCAATAAGATAAACTTTAAAGCGCCCACGTGCAGGCTTATATTGCACGTTATCTAATAATTCACGGGTATCTTCAACTTTAGTGCGTGATGCAGCATCAATTTCTAACAGATCAACAAAACGCCCCTCATCGATTTCACGACAGGTTGTGCATTTACCACAAGGTGTCGATGTAATGCCTTGCTCACAATTTAGTCCTTTAGCAAAAATACGTGCGATAGTCGTTTTACCAACGCCACGAGTACCACTAAAAAGATAAGCATGGTGAAGCCGATTTTGTTCTAAAGCATTCCCTAATGCTGTTAACACATGTGATTGTCCAACCACATCTGCAAACTGATAAGGACGCCATTTTCGGGCCAGAACCTGATAACTCATTTATAAATAACCTTAATCAATCTGGACTGCATCTGGTGCAACGAAATTCGCCACTCTTTCTTTTATTCTCGCCATCATAGCGATAATGCTAACAACTGCTAGTAATCATTATAAAACAAAGAAAATAAACGAAATAGTAACGAGATAGGTAAAACATTAAATTCAACATTAATGCTAGCATAGTGCCCATTTGTGAGCGAGAGGGCGCTAGAATTAGCGCCCAATGATTAACCAACTATCACTTTATTACAGAATATAATCAGCCATAGTTGTTAAAGACATCTTAATGTCCTGGGAAATCACAAATAGAGTAAACGTTCAGTCCCAAGCCTTGTAGACGTGCTTCACCACCAATATCAGGTAGGTTAATCACAAATGCAGCATCAGCAACATCACCGCCTAAACGACGCACTAAGTTAGTGGTTGCTTCAATGGTACCACCCGTAGCCAGCAGATCATCAACTAACAACACTTTATCACCAGCAACAATCGCATCTTTATGAATTTCTAAGGTATCTTTACCGTATTCAAGTTCATAACTCTCAGCAATCACTTCACGTGGCAATTTACCCGGTTTACGCACAGGTACGAATGCAACCCCTAACGCTAATGCTAATGGTGCACCAAACAAGAAACCACGCGCTTCTGTACCAATGATCTTAGTGATACCTTGATCTTGATATTTTTCAGCTAAAATAGCGATCGTAGCACGATATGCTTCAGGCACTTCCATTAGGCTAGTGACATCACGAAAAAGAATACCAGGCTTAGGGTAATCTTGAATTGATTTAATGCTGTTAGTAATTAGATCTAATGTTTCTTGGTTCATCATTCTTTCCGTACTTACTCTTACCGCAAACAGAGTAATCTCAAGTTAAAGCCTGCAGATCGCAGACGAAAGCATAAAAATACAGCCGTTCACAACAGCTGTATTTTTATGTGATAAGTACGCATTTTATGGGTTTTCGTCAGCTTCGGCAACTGACGTAACATCAGCTTGAAGTTCAACCACTGGTAATCGATTAAAACAGTATAATAAAACCATCATTCCCAGCAACAACATGCCTTTATGCCACCACAAGGGCACCATCACTATTGAGAAGGTAAAACTGAGCACTATCATTATCCTTCCACGTCGCTTTACAACAGATGTTACTGCGCCATGTTGGTGCCAATTAACTAAAATAGGCCCAAGCTGAGGATGTTGATATAACCACTGATTTAATTTCGGTGAGCCTCGCATAAAGCAAGCACTTGCCAATAATAAAAAAGGCGTGGTTGGCAATAAAGGTAAGAAGATCCCTAATACACCCAAAGCGACAGCAAGCCAACCCAAGGCAACTAAAACATAACGTATCATTCGGCTCTGAACCATAATGTCTTTATTCAAGCGTTTACTACCCCAATTCGCAAATTTAACAACTTACATACCTTTTCTATTGCGAAACTCGCTCTTTGTAACAACAATCAACATTAATTGTTAACATTTATCATTATTCATTGACGTTGGCTATATCACAGCAAAAATTAACCAATATTTATTAAATTCGTTTAAAGAATTGATTCAAATCACAACAGCATACAGAATCTCGATTAGACTAATAACACTTAGAGGTACTGCATTAGATTTTTATTTAGCCGCAGTATAACAACACTCAATCAAAGCATTAGTAATTACATTATTACCCTGACTTTATTATTGAATATCACCACTATGGCTATGACCGATATGAATTATAAAAATTTTCAGTATCCGCTAGAGACCGAATATTTATCTTTAGCTGAAAAATTAAAAAATGAAATGTTAATCAATCATTTAAATGATAGTACTATTGCAGATAATAACACTGATCTTAATGATCTAATCGTAATGGCTAAATCGTCTTTTATACCGAACCTTTTTGATATGGCGATACGATTAGAAAAAGTGGATGCCGCGGTATGCTCATTTAAATTAGGCATGTATGGCTTATGTGCCGATTGTGAAGAAGAAATTGAGTATAGCGATCTTGAGCAAGATCCCGCTCAACCTCGATGCAAAGCTTGTCGAGAGCATAGCCGTTATCATCATGATTAATTATCGCTAAAAGCTATATTTAGCCAGCAAATAAACAAAAGGCAACTTCGGTTGCCTTTTACTTTTTTATTACAAAATAACTACAATAATAATCTACAAGCAATTAACTAGATTGATTAATTAAAATCTTTTTCCGCCATCCAGATTTTAAAGGCTTTTTTATCGTTATTGGATGCTTTGGTATACCACATTTTTAATTGCGTTAATGCATCTCCAGTAATTTCTACCTTACCCGTTTTATTATCAACATTAACCGCAACTTGTTGTAAATCTACCGCGTTACCTTTTTCTATCACAATGCCATTATCGCTATTATAAGCAGCAACAAGTGCTTCAATATCGCTGTAAGCCGCGAAACCTTCACCTTGCAATTCAACACCGCCAAGAGGTTGTAGTGCCCCACCTTCAATCGCTAATTGCCACTTTGCACCCCGTTCAAAAAAGGCTTTCGCTTGTGATTCAGTGGTTAAACGTGGCAGAGTGATTTCAGCATTTTTGTGGCCTAAATCAATCTCAAATAAATACGGACGAGTGGTATAAATAGTTGATTTTGAACCGCGCTTAACCTCACCATCAAAACGCACTACCACTTGGTGTTTACCTGGTGATAATTCAACACTATCAACGGCGTTCCAACCTTGCGCTTTAACTTCTTTACCATCAACCGCTAATAACTCAATTTTATCCGCTACTGATAACGTTGCCGCTTGGGTCGTCGCTGAAAACAATGCCACTAATAGCCACAATGTGTTTTTCATTATTAATCCTTAATATATTTTGTCTTATCGGCTGCTTATTGCTATCACTAGCGCTATTAAACTAATGCGTGATAGCAATATTCATCCAAAAAAATCACCTTAGCAAAAAGCCGCCAATAAAGGCGGCTTCATCAATCATTACGTTAACGCTTGATTAGAATTTAACTTCTAGACCAGCAACGTAACCGAAATCTTCTAGTGAATCTTTCTTATCGTCAGCATAACCAACTTCAACATATGCACGTACATTGCTGTGCAGCTGTTGCGTTACGTTTGCGTATACGTTGTTGATTACGTTACCGTGAGCAACTTTATCTTCGCCACGAACATAGCCAAGTGCCATAGTTGTGTTGTCGATTTTGTATGAACCATTGATTTCGTAAAGATCAATTTTCTTATCAGTGATCTTAGTATCAGCTGCTTTGTATTCAACTTGGCCAAAAGATGCAGCTAGGTTAATTGCACCCATTGCATATTGTGCTTCAAGGTTGTAACCACGAACATTCTCACCAGCTTTACCAGGAATGATAATTGGTGTACCGTCAGCTAGCTCGCCATTTTCAACTAAACCTTTAAGGCCGATACGCTTACCGTCATAACCGTATGCGCGAATGTCTAGACCGCCAGTACGGAAACCAACACGACCATCAGTGATCGTTGTGCTGTGGTTATTATCCATTTCATGAGAAACAGCAGTGTAGAAAGTACCGTTATCGTAAACGTACTTAGCAACACGATCACCTTCAGTTTGTACCCAGTCAATCTGACCAGCACCTAGCTCGTAATCTTTACCGATACCTGAATCATCAGAAACTAGAAGTTGACGACCAAAAGTTAGTGTACCGAAGTCACCAGAGAAACCAGCCCATAGCTCGTAGTTCTGTAGATCACGGCTTTCATATTTGAATGCAGTACCAGAAACAACATTTAGGTTCTCAGACACAGCAACTGTTGCGTTAAGTGCTAGATCACCATCATCTAGACGGATAGTTGAATCGCCGTGCTTTTCAAAGTTGTCGTAAAGCTGCACTTCAACTGCACCAGAAAGATCAACTTTAACGCCATTTGCATCGTAAAGGTTGATGCCAGCATTTGCAGAACCAGCTGCAGTTAGAACTGCTAGCGCTAATAGAGTTTTTTTCATGATATGTCCACTGCCTTTCTTATTGTTGTAAACCTCAATCCTGAGGCTCCCTGTCCTTATATTCCTCTGTCATGTGTATTGATTAGAAAACAAAACACTAAAACACAAAGGAAGTAATTTATGGCTCACATCCTGACAGAAGTTCAATATTTTTGTCAAATAATCTAAATTAAACATAAAAAAACATAAAACACATCACAAAAACAATAGCTTATATAAAAACAACTAGATATTAATCACACTAAAATAAGTAAAAATATGCAATTAACAATTATTTAATAGCTGTAAATAACTGTTAATCACATTACTAACAAACTGGATAAACCAAAAATAACAGCATAAAAAACCATTTACACAGCTAAGTAATGGATTTTAAATTGGCATAGTTGAAATAAATACAAACTCAATGTAACGAAAGTAAAAAATCGTGAGCAACACCTCACTTTAAAACATAAATAGCGTAAATATTGTTACCGCTCACATTTAGCGCTTCATGCTATAATGTATTTCCCGATATTTATGAAGTTTCAGTCATGCTGCATAACACCATCAAAAACGACATTAAACAGTGTTACACCAACCTCGGTCATCAACTTGATAATTTTATTCCACGCCGCGCACAAAACTATTTAGTCGCAGAAATTGCCAAAACACTGGCGGGTGAATACCACAAAAAAAATCGTATTCTGGTGGCTGAAGCAGGAACAGGTATCGGTAAATCACTGGCCTATTTAATTGGTGGAATCCCTTTTGCTTTATTCAACAATAAGAAATTATTGATATCGACAGCAACAGTGGCACTTCAAGAGCAGCTGATTACCAAAGATTTACCACTGTTTAATCAAATTTTTCCGCGCGAGTTTAGTTTTATTCTTGCTAAAGGCCGCCAACGCTATTGTTGTAACCATAAATTAGAAGCCAGTTGTTCAACCGATAAAGAGTTGCAATTGGGTATGTGGGAAGAAAAGCCAAAAAAATCTGATCTCGATTTACTCAAGCGAATGCTCAAAGCCACCGAACAAAATAAATGGGATGGTGATCGCGATAGTTGGCCAACCACGATTCCAGATAAAGTGTGGCAACAAATCATGGCTGATAAACACAGTTGTCATGCGGGTATGCCCAAGCACCGTAGCTGTCCATTTGCTAAAGCACGTGAACATCTCGATAAAGCAGATGTAATTGTTGCTAACCATGCACTACTAATGGCAGATATTGAATTAGGTGGTGGTGTCATTCTGCCAGAACCAGAACAAACCATTTATGTGATTGATGAAGCCCATCATTTACCTCAAGTTGCGCGTGACTTTTCATCTGCAGCTTCAAGTTTAAAAGGCGCTGCCGCTTGGCTTGAAAAGCTTAATCAAATTGTGTCTAAATTTGCAGAATTAGCCGATTATCAAAAATCAAATCGTTTTCAAAACGCGATTCAAGACAACATTCAACATTTAGTACCAACCTTAAATCAAATTGCCAATAATATTGATGCCAGCACATTTAACAAAGATGGCGTTTACCGCTTTGAACATGGCGAATTGCCTCAATGGCTTGAAGAGGAAGCCAAAGGCTGTAAAAAAGCCAGTAAAAAAGCGCTACAGTCACTAGGTAAAATTCAAGATCTTATCGCTGAACGCACCAAAGAAAACATCATTATTCCGCGTTTAGGTGAGCAAGCACTTACTGAAATTGGTTTTTATTTGCAACGTCTTGAAAATTTAGAAAAAGTTTGGTCATTAATGGCACAGCCAAACCATAAAAAAGGTGCGCCACTTGCGCGCTGGATAGAAAAAAGCCCAGATCGTGAAAATGACTACATCATTGAAGTATCACCATTAGAAGTCGGTTATCGACTTGATCAATTATTATGGAGTCGGGCTGCTGGCGCGATTTTAGTCTCGGCGACATTGCGTGCATTAAATCAATTTAGTTTCTTCTGTCGTCAAGCAGGTATATCAGATACAGAAGCTGAAGGAACACGTTTTCTAGCATTAGCGTCACCATTTGATTATCAAAACAATGCTCGCTTAGTGATTCCTGCATTAAAACTTGAGCCTCAAGCAGAACAATTTACCGATTTATTGATCGATGTATTACCCGAATACCTTGAAGGTGAAACCGCAAGCTTAGTGTTATTTTCCTCTTATTGGCAGATGAACAAAGTCGCCGATGCACTGCGTCCACTGGCAAAGAAAAACAAATGGCAATTGCTGGTTCAAGGGGAAGAATCACGTAATGAAACTCTAAAAAAACATAAAGATAATTGTAAAAATGGCCTGCCAAGCATTTTATTTGGCACCGGTAGCTTCTCTGAAGGCCTTGATTTACCAGGTGATTTATTAAAAAACCTAATTATTACCAAAATTCCTTTTGCGGTGCCAACCTCACCTGTCGAAGAAGCACACGCTGAATATATAGAAAGCCGTGGAGGTAATCCTTTCTTACAAATTTCGGTTCCAGAAGCCAGTAAAAAACTGATTCAATCCGTAGGCCGATTGCTGCGAAAAGAACTCGATTCTGGTAGAGTGGTTATTTTAGATCGTCGTATTATCAATCGTCGCTATGGAAAAGCATTACTTGATTCTTTGCCTCCATTTAAACGCGTTATTGAGTACAACTAATTCATCTTAACCGTGATACAAAGCATTTAAATGATTGATATGATTGAACCAAGTATGCTATTGATTCTTGGTATTGTTGCATTAGCTGCAGGTTTTATAGATGCAGTGGCAGGCGGTGGGGGTATGCTAACCGTTCCCGCCCTGCTTTCTCTTGGGTTACCGCCTCACATTGCGCTTGGTACTAACAAATTGGCGGCAACATTTGCGTCATCAACAGCTGCATGGACTTATTATAAAAAGCAGTTGTTCAACCCTAAATTTTGGCAGGCATCTTTTGCGGCAACATTTATTGGTGCCGTTGCAGGTACTATCATCGTTAGCCTGATTAGTGGTGCTTGGTTAGAAAAAGTCCTGCCTTTGATCATTTTTGCGGTAGCAATTTATAGTTTGTGGCATCCGCACCCTAATCCTGATCAAACCCAACTGCCAGCAGTGACTCGCAAGTTTAAATATCAACAATGGCTGCAAGGTTCCAGCTTAGGCTTTTATGATGGTATAGCGGGGCCAGGCACAGGCGCATTTTGGACAGTATCGAGCTTAGTATTATATCGTTTAGATATGCTGCGAGCTTGCGGACTTGCTAAAGCGATGAATTTCACCAGTAACATAACCTCATTGGTGACCTTTATTATTTTAGGCCATGTTAATATCGCATTAGGTTTAACAATGGGGCTGTGCTTAATGATTGGTGCTTACCTCGGTGCACACTCAGCTATTCATTTTGGTGCTAAATTTATTCGTCCCGTATTTATTAGCGTGGTCTTTATTCTTGCGGCTAAATTAGCTTGGCAGGCGTGGTTTTAACCTTCGCTATTGATAGGTATTGTAATGATAGATCTTTCTCGACTTCACTCGCTGGTTGAACAATTACAACATCAAGCAGCAGAAACAGATCGTATTCGTGGTGAAGCATCGCGTCCATTATTTGATCAACAATTATTTCGTTATCGCAGTAAGTTGCTTGCGCCTTGTGTAGCAGAAATTGCTCAAGAATTAGCAATACTTCAAAAAGAACAACAAACGGGAAAGTTATTACCAGAACGAACGCAACATGTCTGTGAAAAGTTAGTTGCCCAAATCCATGCTGTACAACGTGAATTTGCCACGCAACACATTCGTAAAAATGAGCCTAAACAGGCAATACGTAAGCAACGTTCAATCAATCAAATATACCAAGATTTGAATCAGCATCGTGATTGGGAGCGCCGTTTAAAATCGATGCTTCGCGATAAAGAGTCATTAGTTAATCGTTGCGGTTCTCAATTTGAACAACAACAATTACAAAAAGAAGTTCTAGCATTAGAAGGACGGATCAATCGTTGCCAAGCTGCATTAATCAAGCTTGAAGATGAAATTAACCGCCGTGAAAGAAAAGGCTAATCGCCAAGGTATAGTTTGAACACACTACACTTAAATAACACTAAACCAGAGATTGATTGATGAGTAACGCCCCTGCATCACCTTTAGAGAATGCCCCCGCTGAAATTAAACTAGCGGTTGATCTTATTTGCCTATTAGAAGATAACGCGATTGATCCGCATACAGTATTATTAGCATTAGATATTGTGCGTCGTGATTTTGAAAAGAAACTGCAACCACAATCGGCATAGTTATAATAAATAGCCATAAAAAAAGGCTGAATTAATCAGCCCTTTAAAATAGTGGTATTTCTTAAAAATAAATTAGTTAATGCCTGCGCGCTTTAATAGACCAGCCATCAATGCTGAGCTTGATTTCACTTGCTTTGATTTGTTTTTCAAATCTTTAGCCAGTGCTGCATCATTAATGTCATTAGCAATGAAGATCATTGATTGATACATATCACGTGGCGTTTTGATACGCTCTTTATCATTCAATGGCTTCAGCAAGGTCACTACATCAGAGCCTTTCTTTTTATTTTCAGTTGTATAGCGCAAAATAGAATCAAGTAAGCGATCCATATCAACCATAAATTCAGAGTTTTCAGTACCCTGCTTTTTCATTTCTTTAAGGTTTTTCTTACGAACCTGATTAATAACAAATGCTGGTTGATTTATTTTACGGTAAGCGAAGATACCCGCTAGCACCAATAACGCTACACTACCTGCTGCAACATAACCCCAGATAGAACCTGAAGATTCAGCAACAGGCTGAGCGACAGCGGCAACGTTTGCAACAGACTCTGGTACATCAGACATATTTGTAACCTTTTACTTTAAGAATTCGGAATGCGGTGAGACCTTACCACCTACTCGATAAACTGCTATATCTTTTATCAAAAATTAGTTCAAATAGGCGACAGAGCTCAAATCTATGCTCATTCTGCCGTTTTCACCAACAAAAATAAAGCACCGTTTGGTTGATTTGCAACCAACCAATGGTAACTGCTTGTCTAACAATGTAAAAACCTTGATTCAATTCAAAGTTTATTTTCTGATGAAGCACAAACAAGCTAACAGTTATACAAATTAATCAGTTGTCAGAACTCGATTTCACGAACTCGTGTTAATACCAATACATCGACTTTAAACAACCATACCAATGCTTAAAGTCTAGTTGGTTTTAGCTACAATGAAAGTATCAAGATATCTATCATTAATAACAGCTAACAACACTAAACCGCGGCTATAATCAACCGCAGTGGCAACTCTGTTTTAATCGATACTAGAGGCCGTGACTGAAGTCTTGGTTCGTTTTAGCTTTTGCACCATCAAATACACACTCGGCACTACAAATAATGGATCAACAATACCTAACGCCATTCCGGCAATAATAATGATCCCTAGCGATCCCATGGCATTAGCACCAGGCCCAGTTTCGCATAATAACGGTAATGTCCCTAAAATCATCGTCAATGAGGTCATTAATATTGGTCTTAAACGGGTTTTAGTCGCTTCTAAAATAGCCTCTCGCGGTGAAAATCCTTGTGCCTGTAATTCATTGGCAAATTCAGTAATTAATATGCCGTGTTTACAAATCAAACCAATTAAAGTGACTAACCCTATTTGTGAATAGACATTTAAACTGTAGTCACTGCTATATAATGCCCACAACGCGACCGATAACGTGATCGGCAATGACAGCATCACCACCAGTGCATCAACCATGCTCTCAAATTGCGCACTTAACACCATATAAATAAATATCAATGCCGCCACAAATACCAACAGCATTTGATGGTTTGCATCTAAATATTGTTTAGCACTATCGACATAGTTATAACGCGCATTAGCAGGTAACACCTTGGGTAATAATTGATTTAAAGCCTTAATCCCCTGCCCCATGCTGACACCATCCGCTAATCGAATTGATAATGAAGCTGAGGTAGCACGATCATATTGTTCAAGTGAGCGTGGCCCAAGTTGATTTTTAATCGTAATAAGCTCAGATAATGGCACTAATGTACCTTTATTATTACTGATCATCAGTTGTTTTAGCGCATCAGGCGTTAAGGTATAAGCGGAATCCAATTGTAAATGCAGTGGATAATTAGTCCCTTGGTAGCTCATATCATTACTGAATGATTTACCACTCATGGCTAATTTCAATACTTGCTGAATATTATGCAGAGAGACACCGTATTGCGAAGCCAGCACACGATTAATAGTAATAGTAAATTGATTCTGATCGAACTTTAATGCGCTTCTTGCATGATCAAACAACGGTGATTGCTGAATCTTATGCGTGACCTCACTCATTTCTTGTGCCAGTGTTTGCTCATTAACATTACTGCTGACATTAATATCAATACCATTACTGTTACCACGGCGACCACCGCCGGTTTCAATCGTGGGGATGACACCTGTAAAAACAATATTACCGCCTATTTTTAAGCGGGCACTGATCATTTCACTGATTTTTAGCGCGGATAACTTACGCTGATCCCAAGGTTTTAAAGTCACAAAACCACGAATAAAATCACTACTCGAAAAAATCGCCACGTGGGCAATATCAGGGATCTGATGTAACTGATAATTCATGTTATCAATCATTTTTTGTTCGCTAGTGTCATCACTACTACCCACTAACGGTTGAAATAAAAATATTTGTCCAGAATCTTCCGTCGGTAACATTTCTGAAGGGGTTTGCATTAATGGCCAATAACTACTAGCTAAAATCACCACCATCACCACTAACGTTGTTTTACGATAATCAATGGTCACGGTTAATAACCGTTGATAAGCACCAGCCAGCCGAGTTAACTGCTGATTGATCCACACTTCAAACCAACCTGGCGGTTGATGATTTATCATTTTACTGCACATCATAGGTGATAAGGTTAATGCCACTACACCAGAGATAACTACCGTACCCGCTAAGGTAAATGCAAATTGTTGAAATAACTGCCCAGTAATACCATCAACTAACCCTACCGGAATATACACGGCAGCCAATGTCAGTGTGGTTGCAATAATCGCAAATCCAATTTGACGACAAGCAATCACGGTCGCTTTACGCACTGATGAGTGATGCCTCAGTTGACGATGCACGTTCTCAACTACCACAATCGCATCATCAACCACCAACCCAACAGCTAACAACATTGCTAATAACGTTAACGAATTAATGCTAAACCCGGCCAATTTAAGAATAATAAACGAGCACGATAAACACACCGGAATGGTCACAATCGGAATCAGCGCGATGCGTAAATTACCTAAAAATAGCCAAATCACTCCAGCCACCAGCAATACCGCAAACCCAATCGCAACATAAACATCGTTAAGCGAAGTGATAATAAAGGTCGATTTATCCAATAATACTGCGGCTTTCATACCACTAGGTAAAGTCGTTGCTTTCAACAATTGATGCACTTGTTGTGACAATACCAATGGATTAGACGTGGCAGTATACTGAGGATTAAGTATAAATAGCATTGCACTTTGTTTGGAGAAATCCACCATCGGCCTTAATACTAACTGGCTGCTTGGCGTACCAATTATTACCGTTGCAACTTGGGATAAGCGTATCGGTTGTTGTCCATACATCGCCACAATAGTATTTTTAATATCATTAAGGTTGGATATAGCCCCAGTAGATACCAATTGATATTGACTTTGAGACCCTGATGTTTGCCCACTTAGCGCCGTTATACTGTCAACATCGGCGATTTTGTTGATCACATTATTTAAAGTTAACCCGTAATGCTGCACTTTATCTGGATTTAGAGTAATCAATACTGATTGGTCAGAATTAGGCGCAACACTCACCGAGCCCGTTGCAGGTAACTGCTCTAACTGCGGCAACAGTGTATCCATAGCATATTGATGAAATTCATATTTTGCTTGATGTGGTCCGGGGGTTAAGCTAACCAGCATTGCAGGCATGCCCAGATCATCAGATTTAGACACCTGTGGAGAAATATCATCCGGTAACTGGCTTTCTATATTACCGATATCATTATGGATCTCACTTACCAAGGTATCAATTTTACTGTCATCAACGCTGGCAGCAACGTCAATGATAATATTGCCCTGTCCTTGGCGCGCCGTTGCGGATAAATGGCTGATCCCTTCCGTACCAGCAATGGCATTTTGAATTGGGATCAATACTTCAGTCATCATATTTTGTGCAGCAAGCGCACTATCATGGACTGAGATTTGAATTTTAGATTGGCTAATTTTGGGTGTATAACGCCACGGTAATTTTTGAAAAAACAGTAACCCAATAAATACTGGAATGAGCCACAACACAGTACATAGCACTGGGCGACGAAGGCAAAGCTCAGTTAATTTCATGCTTTACCTTCTTTTGAGTGCGGTTGTGAATGCGAGTGTAGTTGAAACGGTTTAGGATCAACAATTTCGACCTTTTGATCGGTACGTAAATAATTTTGTCCATTAACAACCAGTTGATCTCCTGCTGCTAAACCAGAAACTATTTGTACATAGCCATCATAATATTCACCAACTTTAACATCACATAAACGCGCTTTATTATCCACCACGATAAATACCTGTGCGCCTTGAATATTAATCATTAACGCTGATGTTGGAATCGTCACTTGATGAGGTAATAGTTGGGTTTTTTGAACAACTTTGATGTTTTGTCCCGGCGTGAATGGTGCGTCAGACGGTAACTGTGCTTTTAATGTCACCAGCCCCGTTACCGTATTAGGTGCAATATAGTCCACCGTAGCAATAATCTTAGTAGCAGGATCTAATTCCGATTGTACTAATACTTGCTGGCCTAATTTATAATCTAAGCGTTGTTGTGCTGGTAGTTGATATTCTACCGTGAGTTGGTGAGGGGAATACAAAGTAGCGATACTATTACCGACGGTGACCACATCACCAACATGGAAATCGGTTTGGCTGATCACGCCATCAAACGGCGCTTTGATGGTCAGTTCGGCTAACAAGGTTTTATCTTGTGCTAACTGGGCTAATGCCTGCTTATAACTACTTTCGCTGTCATCATAACTGCTACGAGAAATAACGCCTTTGGCACTTAATTGCGTTTGACGCTGCCAGGTAGATTTTGCTGCCGTCAATAATGCTTGATCATGAGCCACTTTTGCTGTGGCAACACGGGGATCTAACTGCACTAACTGCTGCCCTTTTACTACTGTCTGACCATCACTGAACAAAATTGCAGTTATTGTATTAGTTTGCTGGCTTTTTAGAGTCACAACGTTATTGCTATTAATCACGCCATAGCCTGTTACTTGCTGAACCAATGTTCGCGCGTTAATGGTTTGGGTTTCAACTTGTACAGCAGCTGCAGTAGCTTTGTGAGCAGCGACCTTTGAACCACTATCACAGCCTGCAATAACAGATACTAATGCGGTAACCACCACCATTGAAATGACTGTTCGTTTTATCATGATCTACTTCCTAGAACATTAAACAACATGCGCTAGGACCAACCAGCACCATATATACCCATAGGGAATACAATACTAGCAAAGCTATTTTTTCGAATATACGACTATTACTCAACTTTACGCTGTTTTACATTTATTATATTACCCCAAAAATTTGTAGCATGATAATTACCAATAATATTAGACTAATCGATTGCCATAACAGCAATGGATTACGTTCAATTAATGGCTGTTGCATCATTGTGGGTAATGGTGCGGGAGTGGTTAATGCTATGATTAATTCAGAAAGCGCTTGATAACGATATTGCGCATACGGATGACAACTTTTCTTGAGACTTACATCTAACCATAACGGTAAATCTGCACGATAATGGTTGAGTGCGGTATAGTTCATCTTGATAGCAACAGGTACGCTACTATGAGGTGTTAAACGTGGATAAGGTAATGATCCGGTTAGCATTTCATAGATAACAACCGCAACTGAAAACTGCTCACTCAACATTGATGGTTTACCACCAGCATGACACTCAGGAGCGAGATAATTTAAATCCCCTCGAGGATGATAGTGAGTCTGTGCTAAGTCTAGCTCTTGATAGCCATTGATCCACGCACTGCCAAAATCAATCAGAGTCACTCTTAAATCAGAACCTAATATAATATTTTCAGGTTTGATATCGGCATGATAAATACCTTGTCGTTGTAAAGTTCGTACCACTGCCACAATTTCAGTAACAATCACTCGCACAGTCGCCAAAGGTGGATTGGGATTATCTATCATCCATTGACGCAGTGTAGAACCTTCAAGAAATTCACACACATGATATAGAAACGCTGATTGGGCATTATGATTAAATATTGGCATTATTCCATCAAACTGACATTGTCGTCCTAGCCAACCTTCACGCACAAAACAATCAAGGTATTGGACATCATCAACCATATTGGGCGATGGCATTTTTAATACATAATAATTGTTATCATCATTCGACTTGGCCAAGTAAATATGGCTTCTACAGCCCACATCAAGAATACGGCAAATAACAAATTGATCGATTCGTTGCCCAACATTTAGTGCGGCAGAAATAGTTTTATAACGACACGCCGCTAAAATTTCATCAGCAGCAGGCAAAGGCAGCGCTACAATCTCTAGCACCACACAACTGGCATTATCTTGTACTCCTTGTTGCTGGGCATTCGTGACTAACTGACGCGCTTGCTGCTCTAAACACTGTTGCTGTTGTAAGTCAGATAACAACGGTTCAATAGACATAGTTGCTGCAATTGATTGTTCAATATCATCGACATCATGCACACCGTCGGTGGTCATCACGAGCTTATCACCGACATTTAACGCAATGGTTTGATAATCCACTTGAAGGTGCGACTCCATTCCGAGTGCACGAGTAAGATAATGTTGACCATCATGATGATTGCGACGGTGATCTTGAGTTAAGCAACAACAATTGTTATCACGCCATAAATACACTCGGCAATCACCAATATGAAAGATATGTGCGGTATTGGATTTAATGATCACCACTGACAATGAGCTCACAGCCGCATCTTGCGGTAACCCTGCTTGCTGGCCATCATCAAATAGCCATGAATTAAGCGTGTTTAATACCGAAGAAGCAGCTTGCTTAACCGATAACGTGGTGGCGGTCGCTAAATAATCTTCAATAAAATGAACAACACTTAATTGGCTGGCGATATAACTGCGATGACTACAACTAACACCATCAGCAATACACGCCACCACCCCTTTATGTTGTAACTCTAGCGTTTTTAAGGGTGATAACACCGCAAAGGCATCCTGATTTTGCTGCTTTTTTCCTGCATCAGAATAACCACCATAACCTACCGACAGATTAGTTACCGTCATGATATTCCTTATTGAATGACTCGGTTATGCCACTAACTGACATCGATTAAGGTCACGCTACCATCATCATTGATCTCGGCCATTGTGCCTGATGGCTCTTGCAACGCCAATAACGCCACAAAACCTAAGATAGCGGTTAATGCAATAATGACAAAAAAAGTACTGTATTCAACCACCGATAAAATAGTCAGATAACACACCGCACCAACATTACCGTACGCCCCTGTCATGCCTGCAATTTGACCTGTCATGCGGCGTTTAATTAATGGCACCACAGCAAACACAGCCCCTTCTCCTGACTGAACAAAGAACGAACATATCATTGCTGCTAATACCGCACTCCATAATGGCCAACTGGCGTTAATATTGGCCATCAACAAATATCCGATAGCCAAACCTGCAGTTAAAATCAGTAAAGTTGATTTACGGCCAAATCTATCCGACAACCAGCCGCCACCAGGGCGAGAGACCAAATTCATAAACGCATAGGAAGATGCAACCACACCCGCCATCACAGGGGTTAAGGTAAAGATATCAGCAAAAAATAATGGCAGCATCGATACCACCGCTAACTCCGAACCAAAGGTAGTAAAATACAACACATTAAGCACCGCAACTTGCCGAAAAGAATAACGGTGGATGGCTGGCACAGGTTTGATTAACATTTGCTGATTAGCTCGCCACAGTTGTTTAATATCAAATAAATACCCCCCAACTAAGGCGATATAAATACCATAGCTAATATCAGCACTTAACATACCAATCGCTGGCGATGACAGCTTCCACACCAATAACCCCATTGCGGCATACATGGGTATTTTCATGATAGTTAATAGCCATAAATCACCACGCGATGTCACTTCCATAGCACCAACATGATGGGATTTATAATAGGTTGCACCTTTGGGAGTATCCGTCACCGTCCAATAAAATATCACCCCAAAAATAACGCTTAACCCGCCAGTTATCGCCATCGCATAACGCCAACCATCATCACCACCGAACCATAATGCTAACGTCGGTAATGTAAATGCCGCAGCAGCAGAGCCAAAATTGCCCCAGCCACCATAAATACCTTCCGCAGTGCCTAATTCATGATGGGGAAACCACTCCGACACTAATCGAATCCCAATCACAAACCCTGCGCCTATAAAACCGAGCGCAAAACGGGCAATGGCGGCTTGCATAAACGTGGTTGAAAAAGCAAATACAAAACAAGGAATTGCACATAATATCAATAACAAACTATACACAAGCCGTGGGCCATATCTATCGGTAAGCATGCCAACCACGACTCGCGCTGGAATAGTTAATGCGACATTTAATATTAATAAGGTTTTTATCTGCTCCGTGGTTAACCCTAACGAGGTTTTTACGGCTTGCAACAAGGGGGCGAAATTAAACCACACCATAAATGTGATAAAAAAAGCCAGCCAACTTATATGAAGTATTTTCATCTTGCCGTGAAAAGAGAACAAATTAAACTTATGATAATTCGACATTATTGTTCCCTATTCACCCAGTAAAGAAACGATCAATTGCACCTGAACATTACCGTTATAACGGCGCACAGGATATGTTGGTACTAAGGTTTCAGCTCGCTCGACACATTGACCACTTTCAAGACAAAAATGCTGTTTATATAATGGTGACGCCACCACTACTGTACCGTTTAATGAGCCAACAATACCCCGTGACAGCACATTTGCTTTACCGATGGGATCGTAATTATTGATCGCATAGAGACTATTATTATGACCACATAGAAACAACGCTATCTGATGACCATTCACCAACGCACAAACTCCCGCATCAAGGAATAAATCATTTTCACCACACACAGTAATCCATTGATTAATCATTATTTATCCTTATTCAGTAATATTAACAATTGCAATCGAATCCGCGCTTTTAGGCCATGTCATTGGCGTACGTTGCTGACGAACAGTGTGATAAGCCAACCCCAAATCAGGTTGACGACTATTAATGAAATGTTGAAACCGACGCAGTTCTTGTGGTGACTCAAGGGTGGTTTTCCATTCACATTGATAATTACTCAAACTGGTTACCATCTCTTGCTCCAGTTCAGCATTAATCGTTAACGCATCATCAATCACCACTTGGCGTAAATAATCAATGCCGCCATCAAGGTTTTCTAACCAGACAGAGGTACGTTGCAACCTATCGGCAGTACGAATATAAAACATCAAAATTCGGTCGATATATCGAATCAAAGTATCGCTATCAATGTTTGAGGCAAACAGATCCCCATGACGTGGACGCATGCCGCCATTACCCGCAACATATAAATTCCAGCCATTTTCAGTAGCAATCACGCCAATATCTTTTGATTGCGCTTCTGCACATTCACGAGTACAGCCAGAAACGGCAAACTTAAGCTTATGCGGTGAACGTAACCCCTTGTAACGATTTTCAAGATCGATTGCGAATGCCATGCTATCTGCCATGCCATAACGACACCATGTTGATCCGACACATGATTTTACGGTTCGTACCGATTTACCATAGGCGTGTCCAGTTTCAAAACCCGCATCCACCAGTAACTGCCATATTTGAGGCAATTGATGTAACTGGGCGCCAAATAAATCAATTCGTTGACCACCGGTTATTTTGGTATAAAGTTTAAATTGCTGTGCGACTTGACCTAATATAATTAATTTTTCAGGCGTAATTTCACCCGCAGGAATACGAGGCACAACCGAATAAGTACCGTCTTTTTGCATGTTGCCAAGATAAATATCATTGGTGTCTTGCAGGCCAACATGTTGTGGCTCCAAAATATAATCATTCCAAAATGAAGCTAAAATTGAACTGATAGTCGGTTTACAAATATCACAGCCTAATCCTGATCCATATTCAGTTAATAGAGCACTAAAGGTTTTAATTTTTTTAACTCTAATAATGTCGGCTAACTGCTGGCGACTATAGCTAAAATGCTCACATAAATGGTGATTAACTTGGTGGCCTAACGCTGCTAATTCAGTTTGCATAATTTGTTTAGCAAAACTGGCACAACCGCCGCAACCTGTACTGGCCTTAGTGATGGTTTTAAGCTCAGCCATATCGCTACAACCATTAGCAACAGCTTGACGAATATGGCCTTTCGTCACATCAAAACATGAGCATACTTGCACCTCATCACCAAGGAGATCATCACTCGCTGTCAATTGAGAACTCGCCGCTAACGCCTCAGGCATTAATAATAACGACGGTGGGGTTGGTAATGGCTGCTGATTGAGTGTTAATTGTAATAACTGCGAATACTGTTCAACATTACCAACTAATACTGCACCAAGTAATTTATCACCTTGCTTGGAAACAATGATCCGTTGGTAACTCTGCTCAATATCATGAGATAAAGTAAACACTTGAGCGGCATCAACATCATGATGAACGTCGCCGATACTGGCGACATCAACTCCTAATAATTTCAATTTGGTGCTCATATCTGCACCCGTAAATGCCGCCTCAATACCACATACCGTCGACGCTGCCACCCGTGCCATTTTATAGCCCGGTGCCACTAACCCAAAAATACGGTTATTCCATAACGCACACTCACCAATGGCATAAATATCAGCATCACTGGTCTGGCATTGATCATTAATCACAACACCACCACGCTCACCCACTGTCAGCCCCGCTTGTTTTGCTAGCGTGTCTTGCGGGCGAATACCTGCTGAGAAAACCACCATATCTGTTTCTAATTCAGTACCATCGGCAAAAATAAGTTTATAGCGGCAATGATCGCCAGTTGCGATTTTCTCGGTTGCTTTACTGGTATGGACATGTACGCCTAATGCTTCAATTTTTTGCCGTAATACCGCGCCGCCGCCTTCATCTAGCTGCACCGCCATTAACTGCGACGCAAACTCAACCACATGGGTTTCCAATGCCATATTTTGCAGTGCATTTGCCGCTTCTAATCCAAGTAAACCACCACCAATCACCACCCCAACTCGACTGTTTTTACCTGATGCCGCAATGGCCTTTAAATCATTAATGGTGCGATAGACATGACAATGTTCACCATCATTACCCGTAATCGGTGGCACAAAGGGGTATGATCCGGTAGCCAAGATCAACTGATCATAGTCAATCTTTTTCCCCTGAGCGGTAACAATGTATTTATGCTCTCGCTCAATTGCTGTCACTTGTTGATTAATATGGTAACCAACCCCTGCTTGTTGATAATCAACCTCATCGACAAGGGCTAAATCTGCCGCCGTTTTATCACTGAAATAATGACTCAGTTGCACTCGGTCATAGGCTAAGCGATCTTCTTCAGAGAAAGTCACCAACCTGATGTCATTAGCACTATCAAGGGCTAATACCTGCTCAATAAAATGATGCCCAACCATGCCATTACCAACAATAACCACTCGCTTTTTATTCATGTTATTCTCCCTGTGTTTATGCCAACTGGTGATGTTTATTCATTGACATCAGCGCATGCATTTGAGGTTGATACCACGCTAAGCTGTCACTTAAACTCACCACCTCACCAATAATAATTAATGCTGGAGAGCAAACTTGATGACGGTTAACTTGCTCGGTTAGAGTCGCTAATGTGGCGCTAATGAGTCGCTGTTCAGCAGTGCAGCCTTTTTCTATTATTGCAGCAGGTGTTGCCGCCTTTAATCCTGCCAACACTAATTGCTGACAGATCAGATCAACTTTGGATAATCCCATATAAAACACTAAGGTATGGTTGAGATTGGCTAATGCTTGCCATTGAATATCAAGATCTTTTTCGGCGTGAACCGTGACTAACGTGCACCCTTGAGACACACCACGATGGGTTAATGGAATTCCCGCATAGGCACTACAACCACTAGCAGCTGTAATACCCGGTACAACATCAACCTTGATACTATGCTGACGTAAATATTGTATTTCCTCACCACCGCGACCAAACACAAACGCATCACCACCTTTAAGGCGACATACGTGTTTTCCTTGTTGGGCTAACCGCACTAATAACTGATTAATTCCAGCTTGAGTTATGCTTGGTTGACCTTTGGCTTTACCAACACAAAGAGTTTGGCAGCGTGACGGAATCAACGCCATAATCGCTGCACTGACTAAACGGTCGTAAACCACCACATCCGCTTGTTCGAGGGTTTTTAGCGCTTTTAAAGTTAATAAATCAGGATCACCAGGCCCTGCACCGACTAACGTCACTCTTCCTAGTTGATATTGAATATTCGTCGATTGTATTACCTGACACCATTGAATCTCAGCGTCATTAGTCACTAACGAATATTGTTGCGGCTGCAATGGTTTCATTGTTCACCTCTTATTTTAAAATCATCATTACTTTTATTTTTATTTCAAGTTGTTATTTGAGACTGTTATTTATTCAGCAATGTTAATGCCAGCCTGTATTTAAAAAACAAATAAAACCATCAAGCACCTGAATTAAAAAAGTAAATATCAATTAATTACCAACAAAGAAAAACTTATTTAAAATATATTAAAAACAATAAACACCGTTATGGTGCAGAATTAATCTACTGTTGCACCAAAATGATTAATGATAAATATTAACCAACCATAATAGCGCTAAAGAAAATTAACAAAAAAAAACAATAACAATTAAAATCAAATACTTAATAAATAAAAAACAAACACAGAAAATATTTAATGACTATTGGTACATATGTTGCTGTATTTATTAATGACCATCTATTGTGGCTGTATTAATAAAAGGAATCGTCATCAATGAATAAAAAAAGCTCATGGAAAAAATCAACCTGTGCTTATTGTGGTGTTGGTTGTGGAATAAAGTCACGGTTTAATAATGATGGTCAACTAGAAATAAAAGGTGACGAACAACACCCTACTAATAAAGGTAAACTGTGTGCAAAAGCATTAACGTTATCAGAAACACTCACCACAAATAATCGTATGCTAACGCCACAAATATTAAATAAACCTGTTAGCTGGAATCAATCTTTAAATGAAACAGCAAATCAGCTTCAGAATATTATTGATAACTATGGTCCTGATGCGGTTGCGTTTTATGTTTCCGGACAATTACTCACCGAAGATTATTATGTAATTAATAAACTAGCAAAAGGCTTTGTTGGCACAGCGAATATTGATACCAATTCACGGTTGTGCATGTCATCAGCCGTCGCGGGTCATCAACGGGCATTTGGTGAAGATTGTGTTGCTGGCTGTTACGCTGATTTAGAAGCTGCTGAAGTAGTGATTTTAACAGGATCAAACCTTGCGTGGTGTCATCCAGTACTTTTTCAACGCCTTAAACAAGCACAGCAACAGCATAATACTAAAATTGTGGTAATTGATCCGCGTCATACCGCCAGTTGTGAAATTGCTGATTTACACCTTTCAATTACCCCTGGCAGTGATGTTGCGCTATTTAATGGTTTACTCAGTTACTTACATACCAATGACTATGTTGATCAACATTATATCGATGCCCATACCAACAATATTACGGCCGCATTAACGACGGCAACCGCTTTAGATCTGCAACAAGTAAGCCAATTAACCGGCATCAATGAGCAGCAACTGCATACTTTCTATCAGCTATTTGCCACTCATTCACGCACTGTGACACTATATTCTCAAGGCGTAAATCAATCGGTATCAGGCACAGATAAAGTCAATGCGATCATCAACTGCCATTTAGCGACAGGAAGAATTGGCAAAGTCGGCGCGAGCGCTTTTTCTATTACGGGTCAACCTAATGCGATGGGAGGACGTGAAGTCGGTGGCTTAGCAACCACCTTAGCGGCGCACCTAAGTTTTGAACACCACGATCATTGGCAATTACTCAGTGATTTTTGGCAAACCGATAAACTGGTGACTAAGCCGGGGCTTAAAGCGGTTGATATGTTTGATGCCATTGCTAATGGATCAATAAAAGCAGTATGGATCATCGCTACTAATCCCGCCGCAAGTTTACCTAACAGCAATAAAATCAATCAGGCATTAGCTCAATGTCCGTGTGTGATCGTGTCTGATTGTGTCGATAATAACGATACACTACGCCATGCAACCATTAAACTCCCAGCTCAAGGTTGGAGTGAAAAATCAGGCACTGTCACCAATTCTGAGCGTTGTATTTCCCGTCAACGACGTTTAGTTCCAACTCAAGGCGAAGCTAAACCCGATTGGTGGATAATCACTCAAGTCGCACAAAGAATGGGATTTGAACGCCAGTTTAATTACATCAATGAAGCTCAAATCTTTGCCGAACATGTTGCATTAACAGCAACCAATAATCACCCAACTCAAAGTCCACGTTTACTGAATCTTAGCGGACTATGTCATTTAACTGCTAACGATTATGACCATTTATTGCCTCAGCAATGGCCAATTAACAGCGATGGTATTAGCCACCAGCGATTATTTAGTGACGGTATTTTTCCTACTCAAGATGGGCGGGCGTGTTTTATTGCAACCCCTTATCGCCCAGTGATAAGTCAAGCTTCAGCGGATTATCCCTTATTACTAAATACAGGCAGAATTCGAGATCAATGGCATACCATGACACGCACAGGACTTGCGGCTTCGCTGGCTGATCATATTCAACAACCATTGATATCAATACACCCAACAGATGCCAATCACTACCAAGTTATAGATAATCAATTAGTAACGGTAACCAGCCACTACGGCGAAGCTATTTTTCGAGTGCGTATTACCACCGATGTTAAACCTCAGCAGGTATTTATCGCCATTCATTGGACTCAACAGACTTCATCTGCAGGCAGTGTTTGCGCGCTCATTGGTGAACAACGCGATCCGATTTCAGGACAGCCACAATATAAAGCGGCCGCCGTTCAACTATCACCACTCACCTATACCACCGATGCTATCTTAACTACCACCACCACAATCGCATTGACTGAGCTTAGTGCATCAACAGCACTCTATTGGGTATGTAAAAAAGTAGCAGCAGGTTATCAATATTTTATCAGCTCAAATCTGAGTTCAAGTGCTTTAGAGAAAAGATTAATGGCCCACTTCATGCACTCGACGCAACACGACTTACGAGCCATTACTCACAATTGCCGTCGTGCTGTGGTATTTAACAATAATCGCTGCCTAGCTTCAGTGGTTATTCATCCCCATAATAGCCACCATTACAGCACCACATCGGCAAATATTATTGGTAATGAAGTTAACGATATTGGCGTTCATCAGTTCCTTAATGGCGAAGATAAGCTGGCCTCCTCTGACATTGTTTGTGTGTGTAAACAAATAACCAAACAACAACTTATTGATACGATCGCCAGCAATAAAGTACAGGATTTATCGACACTAAGTCGTATAACAACCGCAGGAACAGGCTGTGGTGGCTGTTGTACTGAAATAGACATCTTACTCAACACCACCAACGTTAATTAGTTAACTCGTACATATTTAGTGACGGGAATAAGCGTTACGTTATTAGGATTAAGCTGGCGCTTATTTAATTACAACAATGATGGTTTACAATTCCTCAACCGCAGAAGTAAAGCCATGAGCGGATAAGTTAAACCCTGCAATATCGACATACTCTTTCTTTTGAAATAAGGTCAATACTCGATCCATATTACCGCCATTATTACCTGCATAAGCATGCGCAGTGCAATTATGGGTGCTTGGATTGTAATTAGTGCTTACGCGTAATACGACTTCGTCAGCAACATTAAGGTTGTTAAATGCTGGAACATATAACCAATTTTTGCATGCTGTAGCTTGCGTTTCCATATGATCAAGAAAATCAATACGTGATAACCGCTGACCATTGCCTGTAAAATGGAAAATATAGGTCTGATTACCAAAATCAGTTTTAGTCACAATTTCATTTTGAGCAGGAAGAACTTGATAACTATTATGCTGGGTTGTGCCAGCAAATGCAGCGGGCGCCACGAAAGATAAAGAAAGCAATAATGTAGAAATAACGGTGGTTCGGTTAAGCACAGCAGTAAACTCCAATGGCAAATGTCGCTAACAGCCATCTAATATGCCCATTAGCGATAATAACACAATAGTTTTTACGTCAATTTTATGGTTAACCACC
This sequence comes from Photobacterium aquimaris, assembly GCF_002954455.1. GTDB lineage: Bacteria > Pseudomonadota > Gammaproteobacteria > Enterobacterales > Vibrionaceae > Photobacterium > Photobacterium aquimaris. The sequence goes on along the minus strand of NZ_MSCC01000001.1, from coordinate 589,036 downwards.
GTATTTATACATATTTAAAGCGATTCCATTAACCTATCAACACTAACGAATCCAAAATCCCTTTACCACTGTGAATACCACCTTCATTTTCAGTTGCTGGCTTACTACGAATTAAATACCCAGCATAACCATCAAAATCGGTGACAGGCTTACCATTGAAATAAGCACTAAATAGCCCGATTTCACTGACTAAGTCCGTCACTACTGTTGCCTGTGCATCACGAATAGCCACCGTCGGCACTTCACGCTCGTGTGGATATAAACGCTGCATCAATGCCCATGCGTCATATTCTGCCGCGGTTAATGTTGCTAGCGTTGCGCTAATATCGTCTCCAAATACACAATGACCGCCACCTTCACCCTGATTTTTTAGTACCCATTCACCCTTGGTTGCTTGCGTATTAAACCAAGCAATGGTTGTGGCTGTAATTGGCTTCATTTCAGCTAAGACACTTTTTACCAACTCTGCTTCTGCAGCGGTTAACCCCCAACGCAAATACTGTTGAGCTGGCATCATGGTTAATAACATTTGCATGGTTTTACTGGTTGCAAGTTGTTGACCTACGGTGGCATTTAAAGCGACGTGATGTTGCTCGATAAACACTCGCATTTGGCTCAAGGTATAACAGCAAACCGCCTCATGCAGTGCTGGCGCACAATAATCTGAATATTGATAACCTGCACGTAAATACACCACATCAATCGCACCAACACCTTCAAGCAGTAACCGTTGACCAGATCCTGTTGATAGCTGAGCACTTAATTGTTCAAAAGTACGTCTTACCGTGCGTATTCCTTGTTTTTGTAGCGCTGCCTCTAAAAGATGTTGATCATAAACATTATCTTCATTTGGTTGCACCACCATCAAAAACACCGGTGCATCTTGCTCATTAAAATCAGCTTTTATACTGCGAGCGGCAGTCTCAATTCCTAACGCTAATTGAGTCAATCCTTGGTTTACTAATGGTGTAGCAGAACGGTTTTCTAGCCATGCTTGATAAATTTCAGGCCATTGATGTTGCACAAATTGATGTAGTTCAGTTACACGTTGACCAAACGGTGCCATACCTGCAGCAATACCATTAAATTCAATAACTTTTGCACCATATTGACGATCATCCATAAAATCGGTTCGCATCAGTAACAACGGCTGACGCGCAGGTTCAATACACTGACTAGCATTGCCATGAATTTGTTGATGCAATGCCATTAAGCGGCCAAAGAAAGGATCCGCTTGCGCCATATCCCCCAATGCTGACTGCAAAAAATCATGATCTTCAGAGACATTACTGATCAATTTCGTCAAGAGTGGTACGACTCGGCATAAATGATGATACACCTCACGCTCAATCGTCATTGGTGCAATACTAAAGGGACAATGCCTGGCGCTATTATCCGCTTGGCGAAAAGCGACACCATGCATAATTGCCCACTCACAAATATCTTCAATGGTCTGTTGTGCAATCACGGCTTTATTATTGCTATTCATAGTTTAATCGCTCTTAAATACAGCTGAAAGTTATCTATGGTTTCAAACAATAACGCTATTTCAATCAAGGTTAAGTGTCGTCACCATTAATTCCACAATACTAGGAATATAGTTTTAATTTGTATCTATAGCAGCAGCTATCAATGCTAATCATCCTCACTCTACAACTTTTTCAAAAGTTCCCCCATAAAACTCGAACAAAAAACAACTATTTAGACTGCAACACCGATCAATATTAGATTTAATAACCACCATCAAACACCAAGGCAGTTGATGCAACTTTTATTTACTACAAAAATAGTTGCACATTCCAACAAAGTTGACCTAGTCTATAAACATACCAACAACAAACGCCACATTCCAATAACGAAATTTCAAGGTTGATTATTATGATCCTAGGTGTACCAAAAGAAATTAAAACTCATGAATACCGTGTTGGTATAGTTCCAGCAGCAGTAAAAGAAGTTGTTTCTCATGGACATAGCGTATATATCGAAACTCAAGCGGGCTCGGGAATCGGTTTTAGTGATCAAGATTATATCGACGCAGGCGCACAAATTTTACCAACAGCGGCCGAGGTATTTTTCGAGTCAGAAATGATAGTAAAAGTTAAAGAGCCGCAAGCGATTGAGCGCGCTATGCTACGTGAAGGCCAAATTCTATTTACTTATCTCCACCTTGCACCCGATTCAGCTCAAACAGAAGATCTTATTCGCAGCAAAGCAATTTGTATTGCCTACGAAACAGTAACAGATAAACACGGACGCTTACCTTTACTAGCACCGATGTCTGAAGTTGCAGGACGAATGTCGATTCAAGCAGGAGCATTTGCTCTTGAAAAATCACGCGGCGGTCGCGGAATGTTATTAGGTGGCGTTCCTGGAGTCGAGCCTGCGAAAGTCGTTATCATTGGTGGCGGTGTTGTGGGTAATAATGCTGCGCAAATGGCACTGGGATTACAAGCCGATGTAGTAATTTTAGACCGCAATATTGATGTGCTACGTCAGCTTGATGTCCAATTTAATGGCAAACTAAAAACTGTTTACTCAACCAATGATGCTATTGAGCGCCATGTCTTAGAGGCCGATTTAGTGATTGGTGGGGTGCTTGTTGTCGGTGCTGCAGCGCCAAAACTTGTCACCGCTGAGATGATCAAAAAAATGAAGCCTGGTGCGGCTATCGTTGATGTTGCCATTGACCAAGGTGGTTGTGTTGCGACATCACATCCAACAACTCATGATAATCCTACTTATATTGTTGATGAAGTGGTGCATTATTGTGTGGCAAATATGCCCGGTACCGTTGCGCGAACCTCTACGGTTGCTCTAAATAATGCCACCCTGCCTTACATTGTTGAACTAGCCAATAATGGTTATAAACAAGCGTTGCAAAATAACCCGCATTTGCTAAATGGATTAAACGTTTATCGTGGTCACATCACCTGTGAAAATGTAGCTCAAGCACTTGATCTACCTTATGTAACTGCGGAAAGTGTTGTCGCTTAATTGCCATTTCAGCGAGTAGATTTAACCTGCTTTAAGCCCTCATTATTAATCCTAATAGCCAACCGTTAACGGTTGGCTATTATTTTATTGCTACCAAAATAGTTTGCTGAAAATCATGGTAGCTCAGAAATAGACACTTTATTCTAATGAGGAATTAACGATTCTTTAGTGCCATCCAATTAACCAAACGATAAAAATACCATGCAGACTAAAAACCATAATATGCTCGGTGCGATGCTCATTATCGCCGCCACCTTATCATTAACGCTTAAAGACAGCGCTGATAAATACCTAATACAACACGGATACCATCCTATTCAAATGGTATTTTTTAGGTTTGCGATCCCTTTTTTATGCATGGCTATTTTTATGCCTAAGCAAACTAAAACTGCCATTTTTGCCACTAACGGTAAATTAATCCTACGGGCGGTATTATTTTTAGTGTGTGCGGTGACGTCAGTGATTGCGTTAAAATATATACCGCTTGAAATGTATATCATCATTGTTCAAATGGGCAGTATCGCCTATATGCTCGGTGGTACATTATTTTTTAAAGAAACCCTGACCCCAATAAAAATCATTGCAACATTATTGGGCTTTGTTGGCGTGGTGGTGGTGATTAACCCAACCAATATAACAGGCTTACAGTGGGTATATTTATTGCCTTTACTAATTGCGGTAACAAACTCTGGTTACAACCTGATCACTAAAACCATTGATTCTAAGATCTCGCTGCTGTCGGTGCTGATTAATTCGTTTTTTATTCTTGGTACAATTGCAAGCTTGCTGCTCATCATTCAACCGCAGATGTGGCAGACTCCAACCCTGGCAGCATTACCCTACTTTATCACTATTCCTATCGTCACCATTGTGTCGCAGCTGTGTTTAATTAAAGCAATGAACATTGCCGAAGCATCCCATGTTGCACCGTTTTTTTACTTTCAAATTGTATTTTCTTGCATCTTTGGCTATTGGTTGTTTGATGAACTACCAACCTACAACACCCTTGGCGGCGGACTATTTATTGTGATCGCAGGTTTGTTAATTACCTACTCTAATTATCGTTCAGTAAAAAAAGTTACGACTAACGAGGGCTAACATCAACCCACCTAGTATATTTAATCAACATGGTCGCTTATTGAGTTAGAGATTCGAATAAGCGCATGTTGAAAGTTATATACTAATAATGAATAGCTAAAGGCGACTCGCCATGCCGCATAATGTTTTTATTCTACATTCAAAATACCCACCTTCTGGCGACCAACCACAAGCGTTAGCTAAACTGATTGATGGCGTTGAACAAGGCGTTACTCACCAGACTCTAAAAGGGGTAACAGGATCAGGCAAAACCTTCACTATGGCGAATATGATCCATCGCTTACAACATCCAACACTAATTTTGGCACATAACAAGACCCTTGCCGCGCAGCTTTATAGCGAAATGAAACGCTTCTTTCCTGAAAATGCGGTCGAATACAATCAATAAGAACCGAGCTTGATAAACTATATCGGCAGTTTATTTATATGTAATCTTCATCAATATCGGATAGCGATAATAACCTATTCGCTACCCGATATTGATAGTTACTAACCTCATCGATGCTCAACAAGAGTTATTTTTCCATCAGCCCTTTGCTGTGAAAATATTCCGCCATAAATGGACGCGACTCTTTTGAAAGCGTTTTAGTAACAGTGTTAGACCAATCTTGGTGTTTATTATGGCTTGAACGCTGCTGGTAATATGCCATCGTTTGTTGATCATATTTTGCTAATAGCGGTTTATTTAATGGCTGATACTCATTTTGATGTAAAATCATATCCATTGGTAAACGCGGTTTTAATTGTGGATCTTGCGCTGGTACACCTAAACACATACCAAATAAAACCGCACAATACGGCGGTAAATTAAGCAGTGCATCAACTTCATGCGGATGATTACGCAGCCCACCAATATACACCCCACCAAGACCCATTGATTCAGCGGCGACTAAACAGTTTTGCGCCATAATACCGCTATCAATTGCGCCAATTAAGGCTAACTCAGTATATTCAGGTTTGATCTCAGTGCTAATTGAATAATGACGTTGATAATCAATACAAAACACTAAAAACTCGGCCGCTTGAGCAACATAAGGTTGATCACCAGCAAGATGCGCCAATGCTGCTCGCTTATTTGGATCCGTTATACGAATAATAGAGCTAGCTTGGATCATACTTGAGCTAGAAGCCGCAATACCTGCTGCAATGATCGCATTTAATTGCTCATCAGAAATAGCAGCGTCAGTAAAACTGCGGATCGAGCGATGATTGAGTATTGTTTTAATTGTGGTGTTCATAACAAGCAGCCTATAAAAAGATTTAATTAACCATAATATTAATCACCAAAGCTGCAACAATTTTTTCAGTAATCTATTTTATCAATACGATTGAATTGGGTTATCACGATATTCAAGTTTAATATAATATCGCCTATAGCGGAGAGATCTACGGAGTATCACCATGAAGATTAGTCATCTTGATCATTTAGTATTAACAGTCGCTGATATAAATGTGAGTGCTAACTTTTATCAACGGGTGCTTGGCATGGAATTAATCATCTTTGGCGATAATCGGTTTGCACTTCGGTTTGGTAATCAAAAGATCAACCTCCACCAGCATGGCGCAGAATTTGAGCCTAAAGCCGCCACAGTGCAAGTTGGTAGTGCTGATTTATGTTTTATCGCCACCACTACTCTCGATGAGATTCAACAACATCTGCAAGCGCAAGATGTCATTATTATCGAAGGCCCAGTTGAACGCACTGGCGCAACGGGAAAAATCATCTCGCTTTATTTTCGCGATCCTGATGGTAATTTAATTGAAGTTGCAAATAGGCTTTAAATTAAATAGTTATTTTTCGGCGTGTTACGATTTGCTTAAATAGCGTTAATTGCTTTTCCGATAATTGACCGTGATGAATTAAAGTTTGATTTAAATTACTTAAATAATCACGCTCCCAATGGGTTAAAGATTCAGAATGCAATAACAACACCGTATTCACTTTATGCATTAACTCAGTATCCTGCGCCATCGCCTTTTTCACTCACCTTAATTAACATCGAGTATTGATACCATCACTCAACAGCATTAACAATCCCTTTCAAGTAACTATCGTCATTACCGTCAGTAAATTCAATTCTCCCGTTATAGCCAACAGTGAATACCAACCAAACCCCGTCATTCCCTGTAGTGAGGTTACGAACGAGATAGGGAATCTACTGTTCGCGCGCTGTAGATTCATTGGCTTCTTTAAGGCTCAAGCACGCCTTGAATAGATCACGGATAGCTTCGTTCCTCAACTTTCGAGATGACGAATAATGGGCTGAGTGCATGCCAAGCCCCTATCCCACTCAAACCTCACAGCCAAAAATAACACTATCGGACGGATTTGGGGGTTTAGTGAGATCATAGTTTACAAAATCTGACCATTTTATTTAGCAGCTTAATCATGTTCAATAAGCAGTACTATTATTTATAGATTATTCTATTTACACATTTTTGAGATTGCACATGCTTTCAGTATTCAACGCCGCAGAATTGTTCTCACTCATTCTTACTCTCGCGACCTTAATAACAGGTATTGTGTTCGCGTTAGATAAGTTCGTTTGGCAACCAAAACGTAAAGATCAGACGCAGCAGAGTCGATCTGGTTGGGTTGATCAAGCACGCTCACTGTTTCCGGTGTTGTTTGCTATTTTGATTATTCGATCTTTTATTATCGAACCTTTTCAAATTCCAAGTGGCTCAATGCAACCAACCTTGCTGCCGGGTGATTTTATTGGGGTAGAAAAATTCGCTTACGGACTCCGTGATCCTATTTTCCACAAAACCTTAATTCCCACAGGCAAGCCGCAACGTGGTGACATTACCGTATTTATTGATCCATCTAACCCAAAGATCGATTTAATCAAGCGTATTGTTGGTTTACCTGGTGATACCGTTATTTACCAAAACAAAACCCTGTATATTAAACCTGCTTGTAATGGTCAAAAAGTCTGCCCTGTCGCGCAAGAAGTGCCTAAACAATATGTTGGCTTAACTAACTTTACTGAGCAAGGAGTACGGTTAGATGAATACAACGAGCAACTAGGCACAGTTAATCATCACATTTTGCGTGATCCTGCATTGCCTGAACAACTTTACCGTTATTACCAGCAGCCAGGTTCACCAATGGGCGAATGGGTTGTACCAAAAGGCCATTACTTTGCGATGGGTGATAATCGAGATAATAGTTTAGATAGCCGTTACTGGGGCTTTATGCCAGAACAAAACTTAGTCGGCAAGGCGACCTTTATTTGGATCAGCTTTACGTTCAACCATAATCCAAATTCAATGTGGCCACACTGGTTACCTGATGGGGTTCGCTTCCACCGTATTGGTCGCATTCACTAGCACCACCAACTAGTAAGCTCAAATAAAAAAGCCGATATGCTAATACCATGTCGGTTTTTTTAGCTTACATGTTTTCACGCTACAACACTGAGAGTTTGAGAGTTTGAGAGTTTGAGAGTTTGAGAGTTTGAGAGTTTGAGAGTTTGAGAGTTTGAGAGTTTGAGAGTTTGAGAGTTTGAGAGTTTGAGAGTTTGAGAGTTTGAAGATTACAACAAAGAAATATTAACAAACAACAGCGACAAGCTAATATTGAACTACACTATAGAAAGTTATAATTAAATTAACTATTTGATAAAATGGGGATTTTATGAATTTTAGATGGGTGGAAGCCCCCACCAGCCACATCCCGGCACACACGACGCCTGCTGCGGTTGCTCCCTTCCGGGCCTGGCCGAGTTCACAGGTTAGTGTTGCGGGAGGACCAATGGGGGCCTCCATAGATTCTTTGTCTCTTTCGAGAACGGGAAGGATTATCTATTAACCTCGCCCACAATGCAAGCCGTTATCTTACGCTTTTGTTTAACTGCTGATTATTTATGCAAAATAAAACAAATTTGTAATAAAGTCAGCCTATTGGTCACTGTTAGCGATGGTGTTATTCATCTTCCTCTTCAGGTTCATCCAGTAACGATTCCCCTAATAAGCCGCCGCCCAACACCAACAACCATGATACTAAAATAGGATTGGCAACACTGAACTGTGGCAATACCACTAAGGTTGTAAACCCTATTGCAGGTAACACACAAGCTAAACGCGGAATCCAATCTTGATGATGCATTTTAACTAGGCTTTGTAGCGCGGCTATTAAGCCTGTGACACATAATCCGACTAACGCTGCCGCTTCCATACCGCCAAGCCACAATGGAAATACAGCAAACAATGGCCACCACGTATTACCGGTGATCGAACGCCAACAACGGGCGGCATACCAAATTACACCAATCGCGATAATTTGGATCACGGTAGCACTAATACTGCCTTCAAGCTTACCTTCGCCTTGTAATGCCATTAGACCGACATTCATAGACAGCACAATCGACACCATTAAAGCGCCAAGCTGCCAGCAGCCTTTAGTCGATGTACAAATCATCAGAATCGGTAACATCATAAATAAGCTAATAGACAATGCTAGTGGTTGCTCTGGCAGCACTGCACCATACGCTCCGAGCCCACAAAGTAATAACCATCCTGCGACACCACTTTGCGGTAATAACCATAAAGCAGGGATAGCAAGTGCTAACACAGGCAGTTCTCCTGACGTTGGACCAAGAGCACTAACACCTAACACCGTTAAAATTAAGCTAACGGTAACCAATGAAGCAGCATACAACATGGCAACACCTCCTTGCGTTATCCTGTTGTCTAAAAAGATAGAGCCGCTATTATATATCAAACATCTTATTTACTATTTACCGAGCATATTTGTTAACGGCTACTTATAAATATGGACGACTTTTCCAATCAAATCTATAGCCAAGTCCATCAAATTCCATTTGGACGAGTTTCAACCTATGGCGATATAGCAAAATTTGCCGGTTATCCCGGTTACGCTCGCCATGTAGGACGCTTAATGGCAACCTTGCCTGAAGGTTCAACAATCCCTTGGCACCGTGTTATTAACAGCCAAGGCAGAATTTCATTAACAGGTGATGCACTATTAAGACAAATCGCGGCATTACGAACAGAAGATATTGAAGTATCAGATAACGGACGGCTATCACTGCGCTATTATCGTTGGCAAGGGCACTCGTAGGCATATTGGCACTAGAGCTAAATAAGCTTACCATTGTTTTAGTTTTTATTTTTCAGGATATACCATGAGCAAACAATTAGATGAACTACTCACTCTGCTGCAATTAGAGCAAATTGAACAGGAACTCTTTCGAGGCCAAAGTGAAAATTTAGGTTTGCCACAAGTCTATGGCGGTCAAGTTATTGGTCAGTCTTTGTCTGCAGCACAGCAAACGGTAGATCCAGAGCGACACTTACACTCTTTTCATAGCTACTTTCTGTTACCCGGCAACCCCGAGAAACCGATTATTTATGATGTAGAAACCCTACGCGATGGCAGAAGTTTTAGTACTCGTCGTGTCAAAGCAATTCAAAATGGTCGCCCTATCTTTTACTTAACCGCATCGTACCAAATTGATGAATCTGGATTTGAACACCAATCGGTGATGCCTACAGTTGCAGGGCCTGAAGGTTTAGCCTCTGAAAGTGAATTGGTTGAATCAGTAGCCCAATATTTACCGCCAAAGATTGTTGAAACCTTTGGTCACAAACGCCCAATTGAAGTACGCCCAGTGACGGTGGTTAATCCATTAAAACCGACTATTGAAGATCCGAAGCAATATTTATGGATAAAAACTAATGGCGAAATGCCAAATGAATTAAGTATTCACCAATATATGCTGGCTTATGCCTCTGATTGGGGATTTTTAACCACCTCTTTGCACCCACATGGCGTAACGTTGTTTAGCCCTCATATGCAGGTTGCAACCATTGACCATTCAATGTGGTTCCACCGTCCATTTAAAGTCGATGAATGGTTGCTATATGTAATTGATAGTCCATCAGCCAGTGGTTCGCGCGGTATTGTTCGTGGTGAGATTTATAACCAGCAAGGGCAATTAGTCGCAACAGCGGTGCAGGAAGGATTAATTCGTCAACGCTAATTGATTTAAGTTGCGCACAAACAATAATCCCGAGCCATTGTATAAATGGCTCGGGATTATTTGCATTATAAACACCGCATTTAAACAGGCAAGGCAGTGGTATATTTAAGCGGTTCCATTGCAAAGGTGGAAGTCACATTGGTCAGGTCAGAAATAGAAGCCACTAACTTTTTATATAAATTATCAAAAGCCTGCATATCAGCGACTTGTACTTTCATCATATAGTCATACTCTCCCGCCATACGATAAAACTCCATCACTTCAGGAAACTCTGTAACAGTCGATACAAAATGATTAAACCAATCTTTCGAGTGATTGCTGGTTTTTATTTGTACGAAAGCAGTAAATGCGATACCTAATTTGACCGGATCAAGCAAAGCAACCCGTTGACGCAAAATACCATCTTCTTCAAGACGTTTTAGGCGCTTCCAACAAGGTGTGGTTGTTAAATTCACAGCTTCTGCAAGTTCAGCCAATGGCATGGTCGCATCATCTTGTAACAAACGTAATAACGTTCTATCAACACTATCTAAAACTGCCATTCATTCCACCAATTACAACAAAAGGGTAAATACTTACTAAAAAATACCTCTTATTACGCAGAGAGGCAAAAAAAATCATCTATTATGACGATCAGTGTCAGTTTATAGGTATGAATTAACAGTAAACGAGCTTTGATTTGCGCTGTAAAGTGGTAACATTTAATCATACACACCGGAAACAATGATATTTATATCCCATAAAATTAATAACAAATAGGAGGTGGTTCTATTTATAATCTAATAAGGTAGTAACCAATTCTTTTTAACCTTCGAAAAAAGCAGACAAAGAAAAGTTTTCCCCCGTATTTATGTTTACTATATACCCAGTTGCTTCAAGGGAGTTGATTAGGTCAACACTCGATGGATTCGAATTAAGCAAAGAGGTATGACTATGACAGTAAATACCGTACAAGAACAAAATGCTTGGCTCAGTAAGGCAATAAAAGTGATTGAGCTGGTTAACTACAGCGCCAGCTCCCCTATTTAGTATTTGTGTCTTTAAACAAATATGAGTACACGTTAAGCACCCTCTGCACTTCGGTTGCTTAACTGTACACGGATACCATATTTTGTTTATTTTTATGCCGCACTTTCGAGTGCGGCTTTTTTTTATCTACGCTATTTGTGATCACTACTTTTCTATCGTCAACAGCTGGGTTAGCATACCCCTCATGCTAATAACACCATTATTAGTATGCTGTTGTACCGACTGTTTATCGGTAATCACTTATAAAGGATATCCATAATGACAAAAGCCGTTGTTGTTTTCAGTGGTGGCCAAGACTCAACCACTTGCCTAATTCAAGCATTAGCCCACTACGATGAAGTGCACTGTATTACGTTTGATTACGGCCAGCGCCATAAATTAGAGATCGAAATTGCTGAGCATATCGCCAAAGATCTTGGTGTAGCAGCCCATAAAGTCATGGATGTGAGTTTATTAGGCGAGCTTGCAATTAGTTCACTAACCCGTGATAGCATTGCTGTTTCGCATGAATTACAAGCAAATGGCTTACCGAACTCTTTTGTACCTGGACGTAACATTTTATTTTTAACCTTAGCCGGTATTTATACATATCAAATCGGGGCTGAAACGGTGATCACCGGTGTCTGCGAAACCGATTTTTCTGGTTACCCTGATTGCCGCGATGAATTTGTGCGTTCACTTAATCAATCGTTAGTGCTGGGTATGGATCGTCCATTTACTATTGCAACGCCGTTAATGTGGCTGAATAAAGCTGAAACATGGGCGCTGGCTGATCAATATGGCAAATTAGACTATGTTCGTAATCAAACACTGACTTGTTATAATGGTATCGTGGGTGATGGTTGTGGTGATTGCCCATCATGTGATTTACGTCGTGCTGGTTTAGAAGATTACTTACAGCATCAACCAATTGTGATGGCGGCGTTAAAAGAAAAACAAGCACAGCATAAAGCATAAAATATAATTGATTATTAGCTCACTCCATATTTGTTGTATGGGGTGAGTATTAAATATGACACCTCTCCCCACTTATTTAATAACACTTCAGTATTTCTTAACCTCTAATAAATAAAATTCAAATAGTAAAAAACGCCTGCCTTAATATATATTGTTGCTAATTTACATTTGTCGCTGTAATTGATAACACAACCAGTCACTATTAATAAAACACATTACATAACCTATAAAACACGATTTTTAGATTGCAAAATACACGAGTTAATAAAATTAAATAGTGAAAAATTGTTGTTTATAATATATTTCCATTTAATAACGGCTGTTATATTTATAACCATTATTGTTTACAAACAATGATTAGAAATAAATCTAACACCTCGAAATATAATATTAATTTTTAAAGTTTTATAAATTAATATTATAAATAAGGCTTTATTATTATGTTACACGATGTCGTTGATTTATCACGATTTCAGTTTGCATTCACTGCAATGTACCACTTTATATTCGTACCATTAACGCTAGGGATGACGTTCTTATTAGCAATAATGGAGTCAATTTATGTCATAACCGGTAAACAAGTTTACAAAGATATGACTAAATTTTGGGGTAAACTTTTTGCTATTAACTTTGCACTTGGTGTGGCGACAGGTTTAACCTTTGAATTTCAGTTTGGTACTAACTGGGCTTATTATTCTCATTATGTAGGTGATATTTTTGGAGTGCCATTAGCGATTGAAGCTTTAATGGCGTTCTTCTTAGAATCAACCATGATCGGTATGTTCTTTTTTGGTTGGGATCGACTTTCAAAACGCCAGCACCTTACAGTGACATGGCTAGTTGCTTTAGGTTCTAACTTATCAGCATTATTGATCCTTGTTGCCAATGGCTGGATGCAAAATCCGGTTGGAGCACATTTTGATTATCAAACCATGCGAATGGAAATGATCAGCTTCTCAGAAGTTATCTTTAACCCTGTGGCTCAAGTTAAGTTCGTTCACACTGTCGCATCAGGCTATGTCTGTGGCTCAATGTTCGTACTTGGTGTTAGTGCATTTTACATGCTTAAAGGCCGTGATCTTGGCTTTGCGCGTCGCTCATTTACCATTGCTGCCTCTTTTGGATTAATGTCAATTATTGCGGTAATGATACTAGGTGATGAGTCTGGCTATGAGCTTGGTGATGTTCAAAAAACCAAGCTAGCTGCGATTGAAGCTGAATGGCATACCGAACCCGCTCCCGCAGCTTTCACTGCTTTTGGCTTCCCTAACCAAGATAAGATGGAAACTGAATACGCGATTAAGATTCCATATTTAATGGGGATTATCGCAACTCGTTCACTGGATACTCAGGTGACGGGTATTAGTGATCTCAAAAAACAACATGAAGCACGTATTCGTAACGGTATGGTTGCCTATGGGTTACTGCAAAAATTACGTTCCGGTGATAAAAACCCAACCGATATCGCCGCCTTTAATGAAGTAAAAGGTGACTTAGGTTATGGGCTGTTATTGAAGCCTTACACTAACAACGTTGTTGATGCGACACCAGAGCAAATTCAACAAGCGACTAATGACTCTATACCGCGTGTATGGCCGTTATTCTTTAGCTTCCGAATTATGGTTGGGGCAGGCTTCTTAATGTTTGCCATTGTTGCCGCTGCATTTTTTCAATCGTGTCGTCATAAGATTACTTCCAATAAGTGGATTCTTAAAGCAGCACTTTATGGCATCCCTTTGCCGTGGATTGCGATTGAAGCGGGTTGGTTTGTGGCTGAATATGGTCGTCAACCATGGGCTATTGGTGAAATCCTACCGGTAAATATGGCGGCATCTCACTTAGTACCATCACAACTATGGTTCTCACTGTCATTAATTATTGTGCTTTATTCTTTGTTCTTTATTGCAGAGGCCTATCTAATGACGAAATTCGCTCGTTTAGGTCCAAGCAGTTTAAAGACCGGTCGTTATCATTTTGAACAACCGAATAATGCCAAAGATGCGCTAACACATCAGGTTGAAGCATAAGCAGGGAGACACAAATTAATGTTTGATTATGAAAGCTTACGAGTTATCTGGTGGGTATTAATTGGTGTGTTATGCATCGGTTTTGCAATTACTGATGGCTTTGATATGGGTGTTGGTATGTTGTCGCCATTTATTGGTAAGACTGATAGCGAACGCCGCGTAATGATTAATGCCATTGCACCACACTGGGACGGTAACCAAGTATGGCTTATCACCGCCGGTGGTGGCTTATTTGCAGCATGGCCATTAGTTTACGCAACAGTATTCTCTGGTTTTTATGTGGTGCTTATCTTGGCATTAGCATCATTGTGGTTACGCCCATTAGGGTTTGATTACCGCTCTAAACTACCGAATAGCCAATGGCGTAATCTGTGGGATAAAGCGATCTTTGTCGGTAGTATTGTGCCACCGATTGTTTTTGGTATCGTGTTTGGTAACCTAATGCAAGGTGTACCATTTGAGCTTAATAAATTTATGATTTCGACTTATCATGGGTCGTTTTATCAATTATTAAACCCATTTGCGTTATTATGCGGTGGTGTTAGTTTACTGATGATCATCACTCAAGGTGCTACATTCCTGCAATTGAAAACCACGGCAGCTATTCATAGCCGCGCACGTAAAATTGCCGTTATTTCGGCGATCTTAATGGCAATATTATTTGTTATTGCGGGTTTTGTTGCTCAAGGTATTAATGGTTATGTAATCACATCTCAAGTATTACCTAATGCCGCATCCGATCCTTTAACCAAAGAAGTTGTTCGTCAACTAGGTGGGTTATTCTCTAATTACCATAACCATCCTATATTGTGGATCGCGCCAATACTTGCTGTAGTAATGCCATTATTAACCGCAGTATGTTCACGTGCTGATCGTGGTGGCTTTGCTTTCTTATGTTCAAGTCTAACGGCTGTCGGCGTAGTGTTAACGTTTGGGTTTGCAACCTTCCCATTCATTATGCCGTCAAGCCTAGATCCAAATGTTAGTTTGACTCTTTGGGACGCAACCTCATCAGAATACACATTACATATCATGACTATTGTTGCGTTTGTAATGGTACCTGTGATCTTGGCGTACACCTCATGGTGTTACTACAAAATGTTTGGTCGTCTTGATACCAAATATATCGAAGACAATAAGACGTCACTGTACTAAGGAATAAACACACAATGTGGTATTTAGCGTGGTTTTTAGGTATTTTGCTCGCATGTTCATTTGCGATAATTAATGCCTTATGGCTTGAACAAGACACCAGTGATGATGAATTAATTAAGTAATTCTAAGTTCACAAACATAAAAAAAATCAGCCATAATCTATGGCTGATTTTTTATTGTTGGTATTAGCATTGATTAATGCTTGGTGTTAATTAATCGCGGTAAAGAGCAAAATCTTCTGCGCAATCAACTAACTGTTCACGGGTTAACATAAACACGCCGTGACCACCATTAGCAAACTCTAACCACAAGAATGGAATATGCGGGTATTGCTCTTCCATGTGGATCATTGAGTTACCAACTTCACAAATCAAAATACCATTATCTTTCAGGTAATCTGGTGCATTAGCAAGAATACGACGAACCAATTTTAGACCATCACTGCCCGCGGCTAAACCTAGCTCTGGCTCATGACGGAACTCTTCTGGTAGGCTGTCCATATCTTCTTGGTCAACATACGGCGGATTGGTTACAATAAGATCGTATTTATCTTTTGGTATATCTCGTAAAAGATCAGAACGAAGCGGAATCACTTGCTGCTCAAGACCATGATCCGTTATATTCTGTTCAGCAACAGCCAATGCATCTGTCGAAATATCAACAATATCAACTTCTGCTTCAGGGAACATGTGCGCACAAGCTATACCGATGCAACCACTTCCCGTACACAGATCCATGATCCGTGTTGGTTCTTGTTGTAAAAAGGGTTCAAAACGGTTTTCAATGAGCTCGCCAATTGGTGAACGTGGCACAAGTACACGCTCATCAACGAAGAACTCCATACCGCAAAAGTAGGCAACATTCGTTAAATATGAAACAGGTGTACGTTCATTGATTCGACGCATAACACGTTCAACAATGCGATGACGCTCACTGCTTGTTAAACGAGAATTACGCACTTCCGGTGGAACATCCAACGGTAAGTAAACTGTCGGTAGTACCAGTTGCACAGCTTCATCCCATGCATTGTCTGTACCATGACCGTAAAATAGGCCAGCAGCATTAAAACGGCTTACCGTCCAACGTAGCATGTCCTGCAATGTGTGAAGTTCGCTGACAGCTTCGTCGACAAAAATCTTATCCAAAATAGCCTCCGATAAACGCTACAATACCACTATATAATTGTTGGAATTTCATTATGAGTAACAAAGATTCACAGCTTGAAGATGATTTCAATCTCTTCAAGGCAGAGGTAAAAGGCGTAAAAAAGTTCACGCATGATACCATAATCACGCCACGTCAACAGAACTCTAAAGCGGATAAAGCAAAAGTGATGGGCAAAGAGACCCAAAATCATGAGTTTTATTTCTCGGATGAGTTTGAGCCTCATCTTAGTGACACCGGCCCTACGCAATATGCGCGTACAGGTGTGTCTAAATATGAAGTGAAAAAGCTTCGTCGTGGAGTATATGTTCCTGATATTTACTTAGATATGCATGGAATGACGCAGCAGGAAGCAAAGCGTGAGTTAGCGGCAATGATTGCAGCTTGTATCAAAGAACACGTGTCATGTGCTTGTGTTATGCATGGTATCGGTAAACATATACTCAAACAAAAAGCACCAATGTGGTTAGCCCAGCATCCAGATGTGATGGCATTTCACCAAGCTCCACTAGAATTTGGTGGCGCAGGATCATTATTGGTGTTAATTGATATTCCTGAACGCTAGTATTTTGGTTTTACCATATGACCCACGTTCACTACTTTACCATGGTTAAATAACGTCACTTCTCCTGTCTCACAGATTTTTAGGCGTTTTTTAACCGCGGTTTCAACGTAAAAATATTCACAATTATCATTACGGGCACTATCAATTCGCGCAAAAATAACCAAGCGCAGCGCACCGACCTCATTGGAATAGTTAGCAAAAGTTAAGCTACTACCCGTTTGTGAGACATGCATCCCCTCGGTACGTCCATCAGACCACTTCACCATACCGTTAGCAGCAATTCGAACTGGCTCACCAACACTGCAGCCAGCCACAAGCAAGACGCTTATTGCGGTTACTATTCCTAATTTAGTCATGGTGATTATCCATTATTTATGAGGTTGATGTTGCCATAACAAGGTGCTGGTTCCTGTTTGTGGATCATAGTCAATCGCGGCAATCGCAGAAGTTAAAAACATTGGCGGTTGTAAACCTGCGACCAATTCTGCAGTTAGATAGCCGACTATTGGCAAATGTGAAATAAATAATAACGATTGTGGTTGCTCAGTTTCAATGGTGGCCTGAATATATTCAGCCACTGTTTCAGCATCACCGTAGGGCGTAATATCCTCAACACTGTCAACTCGCATTGGTGACGGTAAGGTATTTGCCATTGCTTGCCACGTTTGTTGTGCACGTAAATACGGACTAACCCAAACATGATCCAACTCGCCATTCAAATGTGATGCGAGTAATGTCGCCATTTGCTGTGATTGAGCAATACCGCGCGCGGTTAATGGGCGCTCAGCATCACTGGCTGCAAAATTTTCGGCTTCGCCGTGACGCATAATATATATTTGCATAGATATTCCGATAACCTCAGTTAAACAATCGCCATAGCCACTCTGCTATTTGTTGGAGTGGGTCGATCATTATTACATGGTTTGATTATTGGTATAACCAAAGAGTTTTAATTCTGTGGCTAAGCCTACTATTTAACGACTTAATTGATTAAGTAATGACTAATTCATCAATTTGTTAACAAAAATGCGACTTATACTTCATCTAATCGCATCTTCAATTTGCCAGCCTTAATATTGAACGTCATACTTACTCTAATTCCCTCTAAAATAGGCTCTTCCTGTGCATACTAGCCCTAACGATCATAAGCAGTATCGCTACCTTACTTTAGCGAACGAACTTCGAGTACTGCTCGTTCATGATGCTGAAGCGCCTCGCTCTGCTGCTGCATTGTCAGTCGAGATTGGTCACTTTGATGATCCCATCGACCGTCAAGGCATGGCGCATTTTCTTGAGCATATGCTCTTTCTTGGCACTGAAAAATACCCACGTATCGGTGAATTCCAAACTTTCATTAACCGCAATGGCGGCAGTAATAATGCTTGGACTGGCACTGAAAACACCACCTTTTTCTTTGAAATCAGTCCTCATGGTTTTGAAGAGGGCTTAGATCGTTTCGGTCAATTTTTTACCGCACCATTATTTAATGAAGATGCGGTTGATAAAGAACGTCAAGCTGTTGATTCTGAATACAAATTAAAAATAAAAGACGATGTACGTCGTTTATATCAAGTTCAAAAAGAAACCATCAATCAAGCCCACCCTTTTGCCAAGTTCTCGGTTGGTGATCTGACTACCCTTGATGACCGTAATGGCCAATCAGTGCGTGACGATTTATTGGCTTTCTATCATCAACATTATTCTGCTGATGTGATGGGACTGGTACTATTAGGCCCACAATCGCTGGATGAGTTAGAGCACTACACTCAAGATTTCTTTAGTAAAATCCCTAATGCTACCACTAAAAAAGTAGCAATCGACGTGCCATTTGTTACTGAAAACGAGTGTCAGAAGTTCATTCAAATTGAACCTATTAAAGAATTGCGTAAGTTAACATTATCGTTTGCAATGCCTTCGGTTGACGAGCACTATCAAATCAAGCCGTTATCTTACCTTGCCCATTTACTGGGTAATGAAGGTAGCGGCAGTTTAATGGCGATTTTGAAACAGCGCGGCTTGATCAATACCCTAACCGCTGGCGGTGGCGTGAGTGGTAATAATTTCCGTGAATTTACCATAGGCTTAAATTTAACCCCTAAAGGCCAGCAACACACCGATGAAATCGTACAATGTGTGTTTGCTTTCATTGCGTTAATAAAGCAACAAGGGTTAAACAGTTGGCGTTATCAAGAAAAGAAATCGGTGCTAGAGATGGCATTTCGTTATCAAGAGAAAAGCCGTCCACTTGATACCGTCAGTTATTTAGTCATGAACCTGCTGCATTACAACGCCGAAGATATTATCTATGGCGACTATATGATGGAAGGCTACGATCAAGATTTACTTGAGCAATTATTAGCCTATTTTAGCGTCAGTAATATGCGCCTTACATTAGTGGCACAAGGTGGTCATTACGACCGCGTCGCCGCTTGGTATGATACCCCTTACTCAGTAACGCCATTCACAGCACAGCAAGTAGAAATGTGGACCAATATTAGCCTTGATACAGAGCTATTATTGCCTGAGCCTAATATTTATTTATGCGAAAAATTTGAGCCATTAGCCCTTGAGGCAGGATCTGAATTACCACCACAATTAATTCAAGATCTGCCAGGGTTTAGATTATGGCATAAACAAGAACATGATTTTCGTGTGCCAAAAGGCATTGTTTATGTCGCGATTGATAGCCCACATGCGGTAAGTTCTACTACCAATATTGTCAAAACACGGTTGTGTGTCGAGCTACTATTAGAAGCTATCAATGAATCGGCTTACCCTGCTGAAATTGCAGGCATGTCTTACAATCTTTATGCCCATCAAGGCGGCGTAACGCTGCAACTTTCAGGATTTAGTGAAAAACAACCACAGTTAATGCAGCTG
The DNA here is from genome assembly GCF_002954455.1 of Photobacterium aquimaris. GTDB lineage: Bacteria > Pseudomonadota > Gammaproteobacteria > Enterobacterales > Vibrionaceae > Photobacterium > Photobacterium aquimaris. Next base: position 569,159 of record NZ_MSCC01000001.1, on the reverse strand, counting down.
ATTTTAGAGCATTTTAAAAACCGTAATTTTACCCAACAACGATTTGATAATATCAAAGCACAAATGCTACGTAATTGGCGTAATGCGGCGGAAGATAAACCAATTTCACAATTGTTTAATCAATTAACGGGCTTATTACAGCCAAATAACCCGCCTTATCCGCACCTAATTGAAGCGCTAGAAACCATTACTATCGATCAACTGCCGCCATTTGTTGAAGCGATGTTTGCAGAACTGCATATTGATACGTTTGTGTATGGTAACTGGATTAAAAAAGATGCATTGGCACTGGCTGAAACACTCAAAGATGCGTTTCGCGTCACCGACCAATTATATGGTGAGTCACAACGCCCATTAGTGCATATAGAAAATAGCGGTACATTAACTTATGAATTAGATTGTAATCATGAAGACTCGGCTATCTTAATGTATTACCAGTCACGCCAAACAACACCCAAAAAAATTGCGATTTATACCCTCGCAAACCATTTAATGTCGACCACGTTTTTCCATGAATTACGTACGAAGCAACAACTCGGTTATATGGTGGGTACAGGCAATTTACCGTTAAATCGTCACCCTGGATTGATCTTATATATTCAGTCGCCAGTCGCTGAGCCAAGTTACTTGTCAGATGCCATTGATGACTTTACTAATGCCTTTGCGTTGGTGCTTTTAGAGCTTAATGAAGCCCAATGGCAAGCAAGCAAAACAGGATTAATTGCACAAATATCAGAACCAGATACTAACCTTCGAGCGCGAGCACAACGATTCTGGGTCAGCATTGGTAATAAAGATGAGCACTTTAATCAGCGTCAATTAGTGATTGAGAAGCTAAAACAATTAAGCCGTGCCGATATGATTAAGTTTATTGTTGATACTGTTAAACCTAGAACGGCAAATCGGCTGGTAATGTATTACACCGGTAAAACACATCAAGGTGCAGAGCCGTTAACCATAGGTCAACCGATTGAATCTATAGAAATTTTCCAGAAAAACGCTTACTAAATAAAAAACCCTATTTATATTGAATGAATGGGGTTTTATTTTAACAGCTAACATTTAAGTAGTTTTATTATGATAAAAAACACTTTCATAACATTTCAGTAGCTAAATAACAGTCCTCATAAGCATAATAATCATTATAAACATATTGCCATTATTGCAGAGACATACGGCATTAATTGCAAATAGCATTAAATTGATTAGAAGAGGATCGCCGTGACTCAACGATGTCCGCACTGCCAAATTGAAATAGATGCACCCAAGCTAAATACATACGAAGATAACTTTGTTTGTCCCCATTGCGCCGCTACGTTATCTCATAACCAAATTGATATCTTTTTTTATGCCTTTTGCTTTATTGCATTAGTTTCATTGCTACTGATCACTATTGGCCACGTTAACACCTTTATTGCGCTAGTCGTCGCTGCGGTGAGCTATCATTTCTGTCGTGGTAAGCTATTTGAGTCTCGCTTCCGTTTAATTCGCTGTACCTTTTAACATTCTCCATTACAGCTAATCAACACTCACAAAAAGCCTGCATTAAAGCAGGCTTTTTTTGTGAGTGTTGATTATAACAGCTTAATAAAACCGTTGCTGGGCTTGTGCCATCTCAAGCAAATAATCACAAGGTACAAAACGCTCACCATAAAGATCGCTGTATTCACGCATCATATCGACTACTAAATCGATGCCTAAATGATCCATATAACTAAATGGTCCACCAAGGAATGGTGGAAAACCGATACCAAATATCGCGCCAATATCACCATCTCGCGCTGATTTTATCACCCCTTCATTTAAACAACGTGCAGCTTCGTTCAACATCATTAGAGTACAACGAACTGCAATATCAACTTCGGTTAATTGTTGCTGCGGCTCAACCCCTAATAAGGTATATACCGATTTGTCAACTTCTTTATTTTTGGTGTTATACAAATAGAAGCCTTTACCACTTTTACGCCCCTTACGGCCATCTTGCTGTAACCATTCAAACATGGCTGGTGTAGCAAAACGTTCGCCTAGCTCAGCGGCTAAAATTGGACTAATTTTGGCACCGATATCGACCCCAACTTCATCAAGTAGGGTAATTGGCCCGACAGGAAAGCCAAAGTTAAGTAACGCGTTATCAATATGTTCAATCGGCTCACCAGCCAATAATAGCTGCGCGGCTTCATTCATATAAGGCGCAAGAATACGGTTAACGTAAAAACCGGCTTTATCCGCGACTACAATTGGGGTTTTACCTTGCTTTTTGGCTAATGCTACTACGGTTGCAATCGTCGAATCTGACGTTGTTGCATGGGGAATAACTTCAACTAACGGCATTTTTTCAACCGGACTGAAATAATGTAAACCAATAACATTTTCAGGACGTTGTGCCTTTTCAGCAATTTTATGAATCGGGATCGACGATGTGTTAGTAGCAAAAATGGTCTTTTCTGAAGTATTGACTTCGATTTCTTGAACCATCTTTTGTTTAAGTTCAACATCTTCAAATACCGCTTCAATCACCACATCAACATGCTTCACGCCGCGATAATCTATGCTGCCACTAATACGTAACATTTGCTGTTGTAGTTGGGGCTTACTAATAATGCGTCGCTGACGTTGCTTATTCAAAATAGCGTAGTTGTACGCTAATGCATGTTGAATCCCATCATTAGTAATATCTTTAATTCGCACCGCATAGCCGGCTTTAATTGCCGATACATGCGCAATACCTCCACCCATTAAACCGCCACCAAGTATTGCGACTCGATTAATTGGGTTGGGTTTAGCCGCTGCGCCCAGTTCTTTTTTCATTGCAGTAGTCGCAAAGAAGATATTCCGTAATGCACGCGATTCAGCGGTCATCACTAACTCACCAAATACCTTAGCTTCTTGCTCTAACCCTTGCTCAATACCTTTTTCTAAACCGTATTTTACCGTATCTAAAATCGCATCAATGGCAGGATAACAACCGCGCGCTTTTTGTTGGGCTTTTTTAGTGGCTTGCTCAAACACTACACTGCGGCCAAAAGCATTACCCGCCATCGCCCAATCTTGAAATGAATGAGAACGTATCGGTTTTGGCGTTAACGCAACTTGCTCCGCGGCGTATAATAAAATACTTTGCGGAACCATTTGATCAACCAGCCCTTTTTTCAATGCTTGTTTGGCGCGAAGTTGTTTACCGGTTAGGATCAACTCTAAACTATGTGCGACACCAATCAGGCGCGGTAAACGTTGAGTACCACCAGAACCCGGTAATAAGCCTAATTGCACTTCTGGCAAACCAAGACGGGTTATTGGATCATCGCTACAAATACGGCTATGACACGCTAAAGCAAGCTCTAACCCACCGCCTAAACACGGTCCGTGAATAGCTGCCACAACGTGAATTGGTAAGTCTTCTAATGCAGAAAACAGCTGTTGGCCCTTAATAGCTAAAGCTTCGGCTTCAGCGGCGGTTTCGCAGTTAGCCAACATATTAATATCTGCACCTGCAATAAAATTGTCGGCTTTACCGGAATACACCACTAACCCTTTAAGATCAGTATGGGTACTTAATTGTGTTAACACTGCACTGATTTGATCAGCAAAAGCGGCTTGCAGTGTATTCATTTTTTCATTGGCAACATCAATTTTAAGCCAACCAATGCCATTATCACCAAACGATAAACTAAATGCTGATTGAGTCATTATTCTGCCTCCAAAATCATTGCTGCGCCAAGACCACCTGCTGCACAGGCGGTATTTAATGCAAAACCACCACCACGCCGTTTTAATTCATGTAACGTTTGAGTGATCATTCTTGCACCAGTGGCTGCAAATGGGTGCCCATAAGCAATCGAACCACCAAGCACATTAAATTTATCCATATCAATGTCACCAATGGCATGATCCCGACCTAATTTTTGCTTGGCAAAGCGGTTAGAGCCAAACATTTTAACGTTGGCTAAAGTTTGCGCAGCAAAAGCCTCATGCATATCAATCAGAGTTAAATCAGTTAAGTTTAATCCTGCGCGTTCAAGTGCCAGTGGGCTCGCATAAGCGGGCCCCATTAGCATATCTTCAACAACATCAATCGCAGCAAAAGCATAAGAACGAATATAGCCGAGCGGAGTTAAGCCTAATGCTTTAGCTCGCCCTTCACGCATCAACAATATCGCCGCAGCGCCATCGGTTAATGGGGTCGAGTTTGCTGCAGTAACACTGCCATACAAATGATCAAAAGCCGGATTAAGTTTGGCGTATGCTGCCAATGTGGAGTCTTGACGAATATTATTATCTTGAGCAAGCCATTGTTGATAAGGGGCTGGAAATGCGGTCATGACTTCATTAGTCAGTAAACCATCACGCCATGCTTGCGCTGCTAAAATATGTGAACGGTGGGCAAAGGCATCTTGCTCTTCGCGACTAATGGCGTGACTTTTTGCCATTTGCTCTGCGGTTTGACCCATACTTAGGCCGGTCGAATATTCGGCAACAGCAGGAGGAACAGGCATTAAATCTTTCACCCCTAATGCACTGATTAACTTCAATCGAGCAGGCATGGTTTTGGCTTTACTTAGTGCAAGTAATGTCGCTGCCATTTTTTTACTAACGCCAATCGGTAACAAAGAGGTTGAATCAGCACCACCTGCGATACCAATATCAATCGTCCCTGCCATAATACTTTCAGTGACATTAACTGCCGCCTGAAAACTGGTTGCGCAAGCACGGGTTACACTATAAGCATCGGTATGAATGTTCATACCGGTACCCAGTACAATTTCACGAGCAATATTCGGGACTTCAGGTGTTTGTACGACCTGACCAAATACAACTTGTTCAATTAACTGCGGATCAAAATCAGCAACTTGCAGCATTTCATTAACGGCTATTTTGCCTAAATCAAGGGCAGATAAACGCTCAAAGACTGTTGATTGACGTGCGAATGGTGTCCGTAATCCACTAACAATAGCAATACGTTCACCGTTACGTGTGGTGATATTTTGAAGACCCGACATCGCAACTCCTTGTCACAATTATAATTAACCTTTAAATCAAGGTCAGACCACACAATTGTAACTATAAAGTTATAAAAATAAAGCTTTTGTTTAAATATGATTATTAAATGGTTTTTTAAGTAAAAAATATCGACATTAACAACGGTTGTAATATAAAAACAACCAATGCTATTTCTATGTAGGATTGATAATAAAAATAATCGCCACTCAATATTTAGGCAAAAAAAAACCACACCCGTAGGTATGGTTAGAATTCACGCCGAAAATAATCAATCAACGTAATAAAATAATCAATTAACATAAAGCCAATTGCAAATCAGGAAAAACCTGATAGGAGAAAGTAAAGTCAGCCTTCAAAAGGAAGTTGTCATCTTGCTCAACAGATGGTGTTAACTATTATTAAGTCATAGACCTAATAATAATTTCAACCATCAGATGACGCGACAACTATAACCTACCGTTAAAAACAGAATTTGAACCAGATCAATTTTAGTGCGGTTTATAGAGTCTAAAACACAAAAAAACACAGACATTACTTAAAAGTTATCAGATGGCATCGTTTATTGATGCAATAACGCTAAACAGGCACATCAATGATAAAAAATATTTTTAGAAACAAAAAGTCTTCTGCCTCGGTCTGTTTAAATATGAACAAACAAAAACGTTATGAAGCACTTGTTAGAGCGTGGCATCAAGATTTATATCGCTATGCTTATTGGCTATGCCACGACCCTCATATTGCCGAAGATTTAGTGCAAGAAACATGTCTGCGCGCCTGGAAATCACTTGATAACTTACAAGATGATAACGCAGCCAAAGCATGGCTAATCACTATTCTACGGCGTGAGAATGCACGTCGATTTGAACGCAAACAATTTGATTTAGTGGATATTGATGATCATCATATTGCAGACACTAATCCCAGCGTTGAAATGGACACCGAACAATATTTATTACAGCGATTAATCATGAAACTAACACCTGAATATCGAGAACCGCTGATTCTACAAGTGATGGCAGGGTTTAACGGTGATGAAATCGCAGGGATTCTAAATCTTAATCGCAATACGGTAATGACACGGCTATTTCGTGCTCGTAATCAATTAAAAGAACAACTCGAAAAAAAACCGACTCAACGGGGGAATCATAATGGATGATCTAGAATTTCGTCGCCGCTTACTGGCTGATCCTAATGATAATAATCCAGAACTGATTAAAACCAAAAATCAGTCCACCGCTAATCGTCATTTCTCTAATGAATTGCAACAGTTAGATCAACAATTAAAACAAGCCTTGAAGGTTGAGATACCCAATAACCTTGCTGATAGGATTCTATTTCATCAATCAAGTCAGGCACAACCACCAAAACAATCTCATTATAAGCGTTATATTTCATACGGATTGGCAGCATCAGTGATGTTTATGATCGGGGTAATCGTAGGACAACAATATCATTTTTCTCCTTTGCCCCCTACGCAACACGTCTATACTCCAGCATCAATGTCTAGTATCGCTTTACAGCACGTAAACGCTGAAGCGCAATTTGTTAACCACACCGATGAAGCGGTAACCTTGCAGCAAGTTAATGCAAAATTGAAACCTTTTGGTACCAGTATGAATCAACTACCTGGCCATATTTATTATCTTAATTATTGTGGTTTTGATGGCAACCGAGCTTTGCATATGGTTGTAGGTACAGATAAAGGAAAAATGACGGTCTTTATCGTGCCGCAAACAAGTTCACAAATGGCGACAGATAGCGACAGTACTAATCAAAGTTTATTATTACCTCTGCAAGATGCTAGCTTAATTGTGGTGGGTGACAAAGGTGAAAAGCTGATGCCAATCGCCGAAAAACTCAAATCTGAGCTCTATTGGCAAATCTAGCTCAATAAATCCCTTCGATATCCAGCTAAAAATTCGATATTGGTAATTAAGTATCGATTTTTAGCTGCGATTTATAGTACCAATTGTAACGAAAACAGCAATAAATCAGCGTAAAATGATACCAAATGAACTCAAATGTTCGCTATACCGTATTTTTTACTGTCTAGATGACTGGTCAGCTTTGATAGTACCGTTTCCCCCCCTACAATCGTCGCCAATCAGTCATATATAGACTGGAATAATAAATATAAATACATGATCAGGAATCATAAATGAATAAGAAGCAGATATTCACGCGTTCAGTAATTACTGTTGCTATCGCTGTTGCATCGTCACAAACAATGGCTGCCGGCTTTCAGCTGAATGCTCAATCAGCTACCGGACTTGGTCGCGCATTCTCAGGTGATGGTGTTATTGCAGATAACGCATCAACTATGGCTAAAAACCCTGCATCAATGGCACTGTTTGATGCCCCTGCATTATCGTTAGGTGTGATTGCTATCAATACTGATGTGCATGTTAAAAACACTGAAAGTGCAATGACGATTGGTAACCACACATTGCCATCAACTGCTATTGCTGACGCATCTATTGGTGGCACTAGCTACGCACCAAACATCTACTACATTCAACCGATTAACGATAAATTTTCTGTAGGTGCTTCGCTGTATTCAAACTTTGGTACTAAAACTGAATTTAAAGACGGTTATAAAGCCGATCTTTTCGGTGGTTTAACTGATGTTAAAAGCGTTAACTTAGGACTAAGTGCTGCTTACCGCATCAACCAACACTTTAGCGTGGGTGGTGGTTTAGACATTATTCATGGTAGCGGTAAACTGCAACGTGGTAATGCACAAGCACTGAATATCGATGCTGATGGTATTGCATTAGGTTACAACCTTGGTGCTATTTATGAATACAATCAAAATAACCGTTTTGGTTTATCTTACCGTTATAGCCCAACACTAAAAGCAAAAGGCGATATTCATTATAAAGGCGACAACCTAAGTAATGAAAAACTCATCATGCCATTACCTGATATGGTTGAGTTTTCTGGCTTTAACAAGCTTAACGATAAATTTGCAGTGCATTACAGTGTGCAATGGATCCGTTGGAGTGAGTTTGATAATTTAGCCACAACGGGTGACTCTTTTACTAAGCCTTACCAATGGCAAGATAGCTGGCACTACTCTGTTGGTGGTACTTATTACCTCAACAACGATTGGACATTACGTGCGGGTTACATGCATGACACCAGTGCTCAAGGTAAGTTAACATCAATTTCAGTACCAGATTCTGATCGTAACTGGTTATCAGGCGGCTTTAGCTACCACCTTGACAGCAAATCAACTATTGATTTCGGTCTGACCTACTTAATCGGTGAAGATGTTAAGGTAAATGAAACTCAGCCATTACTACCTGGCGTGAGTACATCAGTTGCTGCAACCACTCGTGCTAATGCTTGGTTATATGGTCTACAGTACAGCCGTTCATTCTAATTTGAGCGTACACTGATTACTTCTTCTAAAAAAGAAGCCGCGGTGGCTTCTTTTTTATATCGAAAAAATATCAATCAATGCATTTCCACTCACTAACGCCCTAAAAAATCGCATAATAAATAGCAATCAGTCATAGTTATAACAAATTTATTTATTTTATTTTTCGTACAAGTGTACGCTCAAATTTCAGCTCCTGTCATTTATCGCACAAACAACACCCGATAAAAAACTTCAATATTAAATATTTGAAGTATAAAACACTTAATGACTCGCTTTTATAAGATAATTTTTAACGCACTTTATTGCTGCGGGTATCATTTAGCTTATTATTTCGATCAACAATAAGTTTTTTATACCATGCATAAAAATAAAATCACTCTAGCCTTAGCCATTACCGCAACTGTCGGCATCAGCAGCCAAGCTTCTGCCGCAGGTTTTCAGTTAGCTGAATATTCAGCAACAGGTCTAGGTCGTGCTTTTGCGGGTGAAGCTGCAATGGCTGATAATGCTAGCGCCCAATTCCGTAACCCTGCGATGCTAACGTATTTAAAAGGCATTCAAGTTTCTGCTGGTGCAATTTATGTTGATCCTAATATTGATATTGCAGGTTCACACTCAACTCTGGGTAAAACCAATTCAGCTGACTTTGCTAACAGTGCGGTTATTCCTAACTTTTATTTCTCTCGTCCATTAACCGATAAAGCCACCATTGGTTTAGCCGTTGGTACTCACTTTGGCATGCGTACCGATCTAGGTACTGATTTCAAAGCATCGATGTTTGGTAATCAAGCAGATGTACATACAGTTGAAATCAACCCTAACCTTGGTTACAAAATTAACGATCAATTCAGCGTTGGCGCTGGTGTACGTTATGTAATGGCAACAGGTCACTTTGGTGCAGCAAGCCCAATTACTATACCGAATATGATCAATAAAGGTCAGCACCTTAAATACATGGAAGGTGAAGATAATGCATGGGGCTGGCAAGCAGGTGCAGTATGGCAAATAGATGCCAATAACCGTATCGGTATTAGTTACCAGTCGGCGGTTAAACTCAACCTTGAAGGCCACGCTAATGGTCTTGGTTTTGATTTAAAATCATTAGCTCAACATAAACTGCCTAAAACACAATATGCCGGCTCATTACCGATTGAGTTACCAGCATCAGCTGAAATTGCTAGCTTCCACCAATTAAATGATCAGTGGGCAGTGCATGCGAGTGTTAACTGGACCGATTGGAGTGCATTTGAAAAACTAGAAGCCAATATTCCAGATCTTAATGGCCCTGTAGATATCAAACCAGAAAATTGGAAGGATAACTACCGCTTTGCTATTGGTACCACTTACCAAGCGACCAATAAGCTAGTTTTACGTTCTGGTATTGCCTATGACACCTCTGCGGTTGATGAAGCTAATCGTACGCAAACCATTCCTGAAACTGATCGTACTTGGTTAAGTGTTGGTGCAGGCTACGCATGGTCTGAAAATCTAACCTTAGACGCTGGTTTTACTTATATTTTTGCTAAAAAAGCCCACATGCTTGAGCAAGAAAAAGACATGCCAATATTAGGTAAGTTTGAAGGTCAAACATCAGGCCACATTTGGTTAGCAGGTGTTCAAGCTAGTTACCGTTTCTAATTTGATCCGCTATTAGCCACACACAAAAAGACCGCCTATTATGGCGGTCTTTTTATAGAGCATAGTTAATCAATAAAATTAATCGCTATCAATTTCATCTAAATAACTATCATCAAATGTATCACCTGTCGCTTGCTCACTCACTTTACCGTCACTGGCGGTGAAGTTCTTATACTGAATATACGCATCGCGAGTAAACAGATAAGGATCAGGTGAGTTATTTAGCATTGATTCTTGGTTCACTAAAGCCGCACGATCTTCCATACCCTCAAAGATCCACTTACCTAAGCCTTCCCAGAAATTAATTAAATTCAACGGGAAATACAGATCATCAACCGAATCTGTAAAACCTCTAAATGTGATTGGTCCATAAACAGGCAACATTAAATATGGCCCGTTACCCACGCCGTAATAACCTAGCGTATCACCAAAATCACGATCTTGAACTTTATTAATATCGGCTGCTGATGCAATATCAATCAGACCCGCTAAACCAAAAACAGTATTAATCCAAAAGCGGTTAAAATGGGTTAGCGCATCTTTGCCATGCAGTGTTAGCAGGCTATTCACCATCCCTGCAGGCTCATCAAGATTTGATAAAAAATTAGTAATACCTGTACGCGCAAAAGAAGGCGTATAGTTCACATAAGCAAGTGACACTGGACGTGCTACATACGGATCTACATAATTAAAGTTAAAATCCCACATTGCTCGGTTAAAGCTTTCAAACGGATCATATACTGCCGTTGCGGCCGCGTTATCACCATCAATATGATCAGTCACATTGGCTGAAACTGTTTGCTCACTGGCTTTATCGGGAGACTGTGCGCACCCCACAATGCCAAGGCTTAAAAAAATTATCAGTAATAGATTTTTCTTCAAAACATACACCTAATAAAAAACAGGCTGAACATTGATATTCAGCCTGTTTTATTCATTTTAGCAATTAATTAGTTAATATTGCTTATTAATGATAAACGCTGTTTCTCCACCCAGAGGAGTTTGGCTACTTTGACCGTACCAATCACCTTGTTTGGTCATCACGTTACCGTCGCTATCCACACGCGCTTTAATGATCATCTCTGATAGTGATGATAGCTGACGCTGTGGAATCATGCTGTCTTTATCTGTTAACGTAATCGTTAATGGGAACTTCGTCGACAACGGTAATTTTACCGCTGCAATTGGCATTGGCGAACCATCTGCATCATGCACCGAAATTATAATATTACCTTGCTTTGGCAACACCACGTTTTTACCTAGCGCTATAGTAGCAGTAACCTGCTTTGCTGTATCGGCATTTTGCGTTTCAGATTGTGTTGTTGTTTCATCGATTGCGGTTGGATCGGGTGCAACCTTTGAAGCATCGCCATCTGCAATACGCAATTTCGCACGCTCGATACTGCGAGTAAGCATTGGTGTACGTGAATCTTTAGGACCGATAAGTATTTTCATCATTGTCCAATAATCAACTGCTTGCTGGTAGTTTTTCTGCTCAAACGCATCAAATGCTAATAATGATAAAGCTTGAACGTTAGTGTGATCACTTTTGATAACTTGACGTAAAAGCTGGCGAGCAAGTTCACTTTGACCAGGCTGTCCACTTAGCATTAATGTTTGTGCGTAACCTAAGCGAATGTCAGTATCAACCGGGTTAAGATCATAAGCACGTTTCATTGCCATTTCAGCCGTTGCACCATCGCGGTTTGCAATAGCAATACGACCTAATAGTAACCATCCCATAGGATCATCACCATCTTTGTGCAATTTCGTTCTTAATGCCAAAGTAAGATCTGACATGTCTTGATCTGATAATGGTTCATTAGACGCATTATCGCCCATTAAACGTTGCGTTAGCTCTGGTAAGCGATTCATAGCTTGGTGCCATGCTTCAACTTTAGCACTACTACCGACTGCGCCATAAACACCGTAACAAATACCAACAATCAAAATCAGACCAGGTACAACCATCGCGGGGCTAACATAAGTCGCTTGTTTCTTTTCAGTAACAGGCAAATCATCCAGTAATGTTTGTTGTAAGTCTGTCACCATTTCTTGTTGGTTATCGACTAAACCTTCTTGCGATTCTTCTTCAAGCTCATGAATACGATCTTTAAAGAAAGCTTTATTAAGCTCATCTCGGCTAGCTTCATCGTCATATTCTTTACCGACATACATCGGGATCACAAAGATAGCGATAGAAATTAAAACCAAAACAGCGGTTAAAATCCAAAACAGGGTCATTTAGTTACCTTCGTCTTATTGGTTGTTTCAGTATCTTGCTGCGCCATTTCAGCTAACAACCCCTGTAAACGTTCCGATTCAACTTCATCAAGAGGCTGATCTTTAGTTAGCTCACTTTTTTTGCGTGAACGATAAACTAAGATAGTAAAACCAATCACAATAAACCCAATTGGGCCAGCCCATAAAATCATGGTTGATGCTGTCACTGCTGGATCATAAGTTACGAAATTACCGTAACGTGCAATCATATAATCAATGACTTGTTGATTAGTTTTGCCTTCTTTTAACAGCTCGTAAGTTTTCATGCGCATATCTTCTGCTAAAGTCGCATTAGAATCGGCGATGCTGTTATTTTGACATTTAGGACAACGTAAAGTCTCTGTCAGTTCTTGAAACTGTTTTTCTTGTGCTGGATTTTTAAAATCGTACACATCAATAGCAGCTAATGCAGGTGCTACCATCGAAAACGTCAGTCCAAGTGCAAAAATTAAAGCAAAAAAACGTTTCATTATGCTTTAACCTCCGCTTTGGTATTGTTTGCTTTCGCTTCCGCTAGCATTTTTTCATACAAAGGCTTGAGAGTTTTGTTCCAGTTTTCTGGATTAACATCACCCACATGGCGATAACGAATAATGCCATTAGCGTCAATTAAGAATGTTTCAGGTGCGCCATAAACGCCAAGATCCATCCCTAACATACCATTGCCATCAAACAAGGAGATCATATAAGGATTACCCAGCTCTTTGAGCCATCGAATCGCTTTAGGTCGCTGATCTTTATAATTTAGACCAATGATCTTCACCCCTTGATCAGCAAGCGTATTAAGATATTGGTGTTCAGCTTGACAGGTTGGACACCAGGTTGCCCATACATTAAGCAACAGTGGTTGACCTTTAAAAATCGTTTGCTGGTATTCCTTACCTGGCTCAAACAAATCTTCTAACTTAAATGCAGGTACAGGTTTACCTACCAGTACTGATTCAAGTTTTGTCGGATCGTCACCCGCTGCGTTACGAGTTAATTGGACCATAAACATCACAACTAACCCTAAAAACAACACTAAAGGAATAAATAATAGCTTCTTATTCATTAGTTAGCTTCGCCTCTGATTTTTTGTCATTCGCAGCAATATTAGCAGGCTTACGGAACCGATAACGCTTATCACTGATAGCAAAAGCACCGCCAAGCGCCATTAAGAACGCACCCATCCACATCCAGTTAACAAATGGCTTGTAATAGATTCGCACAGCCCATGCACCGTCATTACCTAAACGCTCACCCATTGCAACATAAAGGTCACGAGTAAAGCCACTATCAATTGCCGCTTCAGTCATCATTGAACCAGCAACAGTATAGAAACGCTTTTCAGCATGCAGAGTAGTAATATCGATACCACGACGACTAATTTCAAAGTCAGCCACATAGCCATCATAGTTAGGACCATCTGCATCGCGTAAACCTGCAAAGTGGAAATCATAACCTTTAACGTTCACTGACTGCCCTGGTGATAAACGTAAATCACGTTCAATACCGTAGTTCGATACTAATGTCATACCAATAATTGCTACAGCTAAACCAAGGTGACCTAGCATCATTGCCCAATGGCTTCGTCCTAACTTTCCTAAACCTTCAAGGAAAGGATGACGATGCGTTGCACGACGGTAGATTTCAACAAGGTGAAGAACAATGATCCACACCGCCATCATGACACCAACAACGGCTAATGGCTCAACAACGCTTGCGGTTAAGTAAATTGCCAAGAATGAGAATGGTACCGTAAATAGCGCACTCCATAACATTGGCTTTGCAATTGAAGCAAAATTATCACGCTTCCAGCGTACCAGTGGTCCCACACCCATTAAGAATGAGAATGGCACCATTAACCACGTAAATAGCGTATTAAAGAACGGTTCGCCAATCGATACTGAGCCTAAACCTAATTGTTTATGAACTAACGGTAATAGCGTACCAATCAGTACTACCAACAATGCAGCAACTAATAACAAGTTGTTTGCTAGCAAGAAGTTCTCACGCGAGAACAGCGCGTAGTTACCACGAGAACGAATTTGACCACCACGTAGTGCATAAAGTAGTAATGAACCACCAATAACCACCACTAAGAAGCCAAGAATAAACATACCGCGCGATGGATCTGATGCAAATGCGTGCACAGAAACCAATACGCCAGAACGTACTAAGAACGTACCTAATAAACTTAATGAGAATGCAGAAATTGCCAGTAATACTGTCCACGCTTTAAAAGTACCGCGTTTTTCAGTTACTGACAGTGAGTGCATTAATGCCGTACCCGCAAGCCATGGCATTAGTGATGCGTTTTCAACTGGATCCCAGAACCACCAGCCGCCCCAGCCAAGTTCGTAGTAAGCCCACCATGAGCCTAGTGCGATACCTAAGGTTAGAAATGACCATGCAGCAATTGTCCAAGGACGCGACCAACGAGCCCAAGCCGTATCCAAACGACCTGTCATTAATGATGCAATAGCAAATGAGAATGCAACCGAGAAACCTACATAACCCATGTACAACATTGGTGGGTGGACAATCAAACCCGGATCTTGCAATAACGGATTTAGATCACGACCTTGTACCGGAAAATCTGGCAATGTGCGTAAAAATGGATTCGACGTAATGATAATAAACAGTAAGAAACCCACTGCTACCATGCCCATCACGGAAAGTACACGCGCCACAGCTTCTATCGGCATACCGCGGCTAAATCGAGCAACAGCTGCAGCCCAACCAGCTTGAATAAGCACCCATAGCATTAATGAACCTTCATGGCCGCCCCATACTGCGGTTAAACGGTAATACCATGGCAGTAAACTGGTTGAGTTACTGGCAACATACGCTACCGTAAAATCATTGCTATAGAACGACCAGCTCAAAATACCAAACGACAATGCAAGCATGCCGAATATTCCGTAAGACAGTGGACGTGCCATACGCATCATTGCTTGGTTGCCAACAGTGGCACCATACAATGGGTAAATGCTGGCCAGCACCGATAGCGCAAGCGCGGCTATAAGTGCGAATTGGCCTAATTCAGGGATCATTGATCACTTACCTTGTAGTTGTTCTTCAGTGTACTGAAGTCGTTTATGGTTTATCTTCATTGCATCTGCCACTTCTGGCGGCATATATTTTTCATCATGCTTTGCAAGCACTTCACTGGCTTTAACTGTAGTCGGGTTAATTAATACACCCTGCGCCACAATGCCTTGTCCTTCACGGAATAGATCCGGCAAAATACCATCATAAATAACGGTAACTGATGGGCCAACATCTGCCACTTTAAAGGTGATTCGTAACGATTTAGGATCGCGCTTAACCGAACCCTTTACCACCATGCCACCAATACGCAACCTTTGACCTACTTCAGGTTTCGCACCACTATCGGCTTTACCATTAATTAACTCTGAAGGAGTATAAAAAAGGTTCATATTTTGGTTTAACGCATACAGAATTAAACCAACCGTTGCACCGAGTCCAAGCACCAACGCTAGTACTATTACTAAACGTTTTTGACGTCTTGGGGTCATAGCGTGTTCTCCAATGTTTTTGCTTCTTTAATGCGTTGTTCACGCGCCATTTTATTTTTAATTTCTCGTAACAAACGGCGTTTCGTTGTTAAGCTTGAAAATAAAATCCACAATATCGATAGAAAAGTAATTGCATAGGCACTCCAAACGTAACCTGCATACCCACCCATCGCAAAAAAATCTTTTATAGAATCAAAATACATAACCATCTCACTTCACCAACTTCTGTACCCAAGGGCGGTGGCTCTCACGTGATAGAATCTCATTACGTAACCGCACCAAAGTGACAGCAGCAAAGAAACAACCAAAACCAAGTAGCATCACTAGCAACGGCCATAGCATATCGTTCGACATCGATGGCTTACCAAATTTAGAAATTGTTGCGCCTTGGTGAAGGGTATTCCACCATACCACTGAGTAGTGAATAATCGGAATATTAATCACGCCAACAATTGACAAAATACCAGCTGCTTTAGCCGCTGTTTTGTGATCATCAAACGCGTTATACAAGGCAATCACACCAAGGTATAAGAATAATAGAATCAATTCAGAGGTTAAGCGAGCATCCCAAACCCACCAAGCGCCCCACATTGGTTTACCCCAAATAGCCCCTGTAATAAGGGCGATAAAGGTAAATACAGCGCCAATAGGTGCCATCGCAGCCGCTGCCATATCTGACATACGAATCTGCCACACTAGGCCAATGAAAGAAGAAATAGCCATAGTCACATAGATACTCATCGACCAAATTGCTGATGGTACATGAATATAAATGATTCTAAAGCTATCGCCTTGTTGGTAATCAGCAGGAACAAATAAGAGTCCCCATACAGATCCCACTAAAATGGAAATCAATGCGATAATAGAAAACCAAGGCAACAACTTACCGCATAATCGGTAGGTGTTTTCTGCTTTAGCGTAGGGATGTAACCACTTCCACATAATGCTCTCAACTTATAATAGATAGTAAATACGTCACTGAGAGTAAAGTTGTTACTCTCACTTTCTTTACCACTTCACCGTTTAAGCTAGGCGTCAGCGCTAAAGAAAAATTCATCGGCTAATTAACACTGATCCTTAGTGATGCTGCCACTGCAAACGGTGCCAGAGTCAATGACCCGACTAACATTGCTCCCAGAATGGCCAATTGACCATCATAGGCCATGCCTAAACTTGCCGCCTCAATGGCGGAGGTCGCGAATATAAGCACAGGAATATACAAAGGCAATATGAGCAAGCTCAATAAAACGCCACCTTTTCGTAATCCAACCGTTAATGCCATGCCAATTGCACCTAAAAAACTTAATGTTGGTGTGCCAATCAGCAAAGTTAATAACACTGCAATCCACGTATGCCAATTTAATGACAGTAAAATAGCCAGTAATGGGCTAATTAAAATCAATGGCAATCCAGTCAGTAACCAATGCGCGATCATTTTAGCAAATGCAGCCACCGATAACGGTACTGGCATCAGTAACATTTGCTCAAGTGAACCATCAAGGTAATCATCACGGAACAAACGCTCCATCGATAACAACGCTGCTAATAGCGCCGCAACCCAAATGATACCTGGAGCAATGCGTGCTAATAAATTAGGCTCAGGACCAATCCCTAATGGGAACAGCGTGATCACAATAATAAAAAACCATAACGGATTAAAAATATCCGCCTGGCGACGATAAGCTATCAATAACTCACGCCGAATAATTTGAACAAGGGTGTTAAGCATGGTTAGTATGCCCTAACTTAATTTTTCGTAACCGATCACTATTAACAAACATATCTTGGTGAGTAGTCAGTAACACCATTCCTCCACGCTCAGCATGGGATAAAAACAATGCTTCAAGTACCTTGACACCTTGCTTATCAATCGCAGTTAGCGGTTCATCAAGCACCCACAGTTTATGATTACTTAACCATAAGCGCGCTAACGCAACTCGACGTTGCTGACCTGCTGATAACTGCCCTGCACTAATATCTTCACGTCCTGCTAAACCAACATGGGCTAATGCTTGCCACAATGCATCATCACCACTGACTTTAGGTGTTCCTTTGAGATCGGAGCCTTGTTGACAAGTATGCATTGCCTGAAAAAAAGCCAAGTTCTCAAAGGCCGTAAGCTCGCGCTTTACGCCTGTTTGGTGACCTAAAAATAACAGTGATTGGTGATAATCTTCACGCGCAGTCGTAATATTTTCATTACACCACTGCACCTCACCACTATCTGAATGGCCTAAGCCCGCTATGATTCTTAATAAAGTCGTTTTACCAGCGCCGTTTGGCCCTTCAATTTGAACTAATTCACCGCTTGAAATAGTGAAGTTTAACTCATCAAATAAGACGCGTTCATCACGAACACAGCTCAAATTTGCTACTGACAACATAAAATGCTATATCCTAGGTGCCACAAAATAGCCGCATAGTACCACAATGGCTAACAAATTGGCTAAACTGCTCAGCTTCTTAGTCGTTAACTAACGTAAGTAATTGTGAAATAAATGCAAACTAAACTATTGCCAAATTCATCGCCCTTTATAGAAAAACTTTCGAAAATAGAAAGAATTACTACAATACCGACGAGTTCCAATTTACTCTCATCAACAATCACTGCTAACAATCAATCAAATTTGATCTCTCAGCTGCCGCAATTATTATTATCTATGAATAGCTTGCAACAATTAGTTACAAATTTATTGTTTCCGTTAAACTTAGGTACAGCTAAATCGTCACAATCGATGCCATCATCACTGCAACAATTGTTTAGCCAATTATTATTACCCAATAACCAAGCTGGATTAATCCACTGGCTGCAACACAATACCGGTCACCAAACATTAGCAAGCTTATTACTGCAATTATCGCAACCGTCAAGTCCACTCAAACAGTGGCTAAACCAATTGAGTCCTGAGCAACAACAAGAGTTTACCGCTTTACTTCGCCTTGCTGGTGAACAACGCGGCCCTGAAAACCTGCGTTCTCCTGATAGTCACCAACTGCACTTACAATGGGTGCAAGACAATGGTCAAACCATTGAGCTACAAATTAATAATCATCAAAAAAATAAAAGAAATACTGCTAAGGATAACAATAACCGTTGGACGGTCAAATTGAGCTTGCCTATTGGTACAATAGACACAGTGAATGTTATTGCTTGTTGGCACCAACAACAATTAAGCACTCGCTTTGAGTGCGTAAATCAGCAATTATTACTACGTATTGAACGGCTAACACCCTATTTAATTTCACGGCTGCAGCAATTAGGCATTAATAGCACGCCGCCCCAATATAAAAGGCTTACAGAGCAACCACTGCACACGCCACCAGCAATATCAGGGCTATCAATCAAAGTCTAATAACAGGGATTAAGTTAAATATGACAGCTAAACCAAACACGAATCAAGCGATTGCACTGCGTTATGATGGTAATAAAAGCCCTTATATTGCCGCTAAAGGTTATGATCAATTAGCACAACATATTATTGAACAAGTAAAACAACAAGGTGGATTAATTCATCAAGATCCAGTGCTGGCACAGTACCTTAATAGTTTTGAATTAGGCGATCATATTCCCGAAGAGTTATATCAGATTATTGCCGAGTTAATCGCTTTTTCATGGTACCTAAACGGCAAAACCCCTCCGGGCTGGGAAGGGTTTGAAAATATCGATATCACGGCATAATAGTATTAATGAATGATCGCAACCATCAACGTCGATAATGCTGTGGCATACTTCTTTGTAAACTCAACAGTAATTCAGCCTCAGCTTTAGGTAAATCACATTCTTTCATTAATTCGTCAACATCAGCGCCAAGTTCAACCATTTTACTGGCACGACTGTATAAGCGCCCACCAGAATCATTCATCGCGACTTCATTTTGACGCACTTCAACCCGGTCAATTTGCTCGATCAAATCAACT
The DNA here is from genome assembly GCF_002954455.1 of Photobacterium aquimaris. GTDB lineage: Bacteria > Pseudomonadota > Gammaproteobacteria > Enterobacterales > Vibrionaceae > Photobacterium > Photobacterium aquimaris. Next base: position 549,416 of record NZ_MSCC01000001.1, on the reverse strand, counting down.
AATTTATCACTCATACCGATACTGCCAGTACGTAATTCGTGAAATTGTTTGGTTAAGCTTTCATTTTGCAACCGCGCATTTTTTAATACGGTTTCAATGGCTGCGAATTTGACTTCTAATGCCAACCTTGCTTGGCGCTCACGACGAATTAGCACTACTGCAGTTAGCGCAATCAGCGCAGAAATAACCACCGGTAACCATTGTTGAAGTAAGATATCCATTACAAATACGCCATCTCATCCCACTCGTCTTCAGACAGCAGTTTATTTAAATCGACTAAAATTAATAGCTGTCCATCACGGTTACTTACTCCTTGAATAAACTTGGCGCTTTCTTCTGTACCAACACAAGGCGTACTGTCAATTTCAGAGCTACGTAAATACACCACTTCAGCAACACTATCGACTAAAATACCAATCACTTGGGTTTCAGTTTCGATAATTACAATACGAGTACTGTCTGAGATTTGACCATGTTGTAAGCCAAAACGGGCACGAGTATCAATAACGGTAACAACATTACCACGTAAATTAATAATACCAATCACGTAATCAGGCGCGCCCGGTACAGGTGCAATATCTGAATAACGTAATACTTCACGCACTTGCATGACATTTATACCATAGGTTTCATTTTCTAATTGAAATGTAACCCACTGCAGTACTTGATCATTAACGCCATCTTTTTGAATTTCCGTTATATTCACTTGGGACATATTATTTCCTCTTTAATGCCTCAACTCGCGCCACTATTAACATCTAAGCCTTTATTCAACATTTGAACTAATGCATCAACATGGATCAGTGCACACATTTTTTGTTTGACCATTCCCGCTAACCACGGCCGCTTACCTGCTTGTTGTCGCCAACGAATATCTGTCGTCAATAATGTTTGCGTGCCATGCAAAATATCGCACGCTAATCCCCACTGACTATTGCCTAACATCACCATGTAACGATAATTCGCACGATAGCAATCATTAGTTAATTTATCGGCCATCACCCAGCATGCTGTATCAACAACATCAACATTATATTGGGCTAATGGTGCTAAGCCTAAATACCAACTTGGGCGACCAACAATCTGGTTTAATTCTCCAAGTCGATGAATCGATCCTAACTCTGTTAACGCCACCGCAAACATCATGCCATTGACTTCAAAAAACAACGCTTGAAACGGCTGCTGCTGACCATGATGCTGCCACGCAACATCTTCCGGTTCTGGTTCTGGTTCTGGTTCTGGTTCTGGTTCTGGTTCTGGTTCTGGTTCTGCATCAATAACAACCACTTGTGGCTCGGTTGCAACCTCTAGTGGTACTTGAGCCAATAACTGTTGTAATTGTTGTGACGATGACGGATCACAAAACCTTGGCGGCTGAGCCGACTCGGGTTCGGCATCTAATAACAAATCACCAAAATAATCATCCAATGCTTGTTCACTGGTTAAACGGTTATTATTCATTGTGTGCAAGCCTTGTTAAATGACTAAGTAACGTTTTGTAAGCAAATACTCCACGACAATTATGAGCATACAATGATGGCGGCATATGTTTAATACTGGCATCTCGAAATTTAGTATCAATCGGAATCGCTGATGCCCACACTTGATCAGGATAACGGGTTTTGAGATCTTGCAAAGTTTGCAATGATGCTCGAGTACGCTTGTCATACATGGTCGGCACAATAGTGACATCAAAGCCACCTGGTTTAGAACGCTGCATAATCTGCAAGGTACGCAACATGCGCTCGAGGCCTTTCATGGCTAAAAACTCAGTTTGTACTGGAATCAAAATCCGATCACTGGCTGCCAGAGCGTTGACCATCATCACCCCAAGAATCGGTGGGCAATCTATCAATACATAGTCATAGTCTGCGGCAACCGCGGTTAATGCTTTTTTCAATACTAATCCCATACCACTGCGGTTACCCATAGAGCGATCTAAAGTCGCTAATGACATATGGGCTGGAATAATATCAATATGGCTAAATGTGGTGCTTAAAATTAATTCTCTTACACCATCATAATCAATGTGTGGTAATTGAAATAAATCAAATAAACTGGCGGGCACATAATCAGCATCAAAATTCAAATAGGTTGTTAATGATCCATGGGGATCGGTATCAACCACTAATACCCGCTGGTTTTGTTCACTTAGTAATCCTGCTAATGCTATGGTAGTGGTCGTTTTCCCTACTCCACCTTTTTGGTTTGCAATACTCCAAACAACCACCTTTAACTCCTCACGACAAACCCAATTCAATTAAAATATATTCCGCAATGCGGTCAAGGGGAAGATCATGACTAGAAATACCCGCTTTAGCAACTGCTTGTGGCATACCATATACCACACAGCTATCTTCATCTTGTGCCCAAACAGTGGAGCCATTGGCTTTTAACATCCGTGCACCTTCGCGACCATCAGCCCCCATACCTGTTAGCACTATCGATAATACGCGATCATTAAACACTTTCGCCGCAGATCCAAAGCTGACATCAACACAAGGCTTGTAATTCATGCGCTCGCCACCATCAATAATGCGTAGTCGAGCTCCAACTGCCCGTCCATCAACCATCATCTGCTGTCCACCTGGAGCTAAATACGCCACGCCAGCGCGGAGTATATCGCCATTTTGCGCTTCTTTTACTTCAATACTACAGAGGTTATTTAATCGTGCCGCAAACGCTGCCGTAAACGTTGCAGGCATATGTTGCACTAAAATAATCGGATATGGAAAATTCGCTGGTAATTGGGTCAGAATTTTTTGTAATGCGACCGGCCCGCCGGTTGAGGTTCCAATTGCAACTAACTGATACTTTTTGCCTGAGGCGCGAAAACGTAATGGTATTTTGGCCGTCAGCGCGGGTTCGCTACCAGTGCGTCCCGTGTTTATTGCCGAAATAGCAGCGGGGCGAACTTTAGATGTCATCGCTGACATATTACGCCCAGGTGGCGTAGATAACGTCTTTATCGCAGGCGATGAAACATTATGACGCCGTAAATAAAAACGTTTTCCGGCTAATTCTGCGACCCGTTTTTGTAATAGATCGACCGCTTCATCACGATTACGGGCAATATCTTCAAACTTTTTCGGTAAAAAATCGAGGGCACCCGCATCAAGTGCATCTAAGGTCGCCTTGGCACCATCTTGAGTTAAAGAAGAAAACATCAAAATAGGCGTCGGGGCTATTTTCATTATTTCACGTACCGCAGTAATACCATCCATCACCGGCATTTCAATATCCATGGTAATAACATCAGGCTGTAACACTTTCACCAGCTCACATGCTTCTTTACCATTAGCGGCATTACCAACAACGGTTAGTCGAGGATCAGCATTAATAATCTCACTCACACGGCGACGAAAAAAGCTTGAATCATCAACCACTAACACCTTTATTGCCATTTGTTTTTATTCCTTTACCTAAACAATACCGTCAGCCTAATCACTGGCGGTCAATCGGTTATTATTGTTAGTAATTAACGTGTTACATAATGGTTTAATAGGTTCGGTACATCTAAGATAAGGGCTATATGGCCATCACTGGTAATGGTTGCTCCAGCCATACCCGGTGTGCCTTTTAGAAGTTTATCTAGCGGTTTAATCACCACTTCTTCTTGGCCGATTAGGCTATCAACCACAAAACCGACCCGTTGGTGACCGGTTTGGACAATCACCACATGACCATAATTACTATGTTGTTGATTACGGCTCGGTGATTTTTTCGATAACCAATCTTGTAGAAAAAATAACGGAATCGCTTTTTCACGCACAATAATCGTTAATTGACCATCAACAGTATGGGTTTTGGTTAAATCTAAATGGAAAATCTCATTCACACTCGCTAAAGGTAACGCGAATGGCTGCTGCGCCACGCCAACCATTAATGTCGGTAAAATCGCTAATGTCAGTGGCACTTTAATATCAATTCGGGTTCCTTTTCCTAACACCGAATTAATTGATATCGAACCGTTAAGTTGGTTGATGCTGGTTTTAACCACATCCATACCAACACCGCGCCCTGAAATATCTGAAATCTGTTTTTTGGTTGAAAAACCAGGGGCAAAAATCAGATTATAAGCATCATTATCACTTAACCGTGAAGCGGCATCGTGATCCATCATGCCGCGATCAATTGCAATTTGACGTAATTTATTGGCATCCATACCGCCACCATCATCTTCAATGGTTAACCGAATATGATCCCCTTCTTGTGACGCGGAGAGTAACACTTTACCTGTTGGCGACTTACCGGCTTGCTCGCGCACTGCTGGCATTTCAATACCATGATCAACCGAGTTACGTACTAAGTGCACTAAAGGATCGGCTAAGGCTTCCACTAAGTTTTTATCAAGATCAGTATCTTCCCCTACCATTTCCAGCACGATTTCTTTATTAAGACTACGGGCTAAATCACGTACTACTCGCGGAAAACGACCAAAAACTTTTTTGATAGGCTGCATGCGAGTTTTCATTACCGCACCTTGAAGATCAGCGGTAACAACATCCAGTGTTGATACCGCTTTAGACATTTCTTCATCGGTGGTATTTAACCCTAAACTCACCAAACGATTGCGCACTAACACTAACTCACCCACCATGTTCATGATGATATCAAGAGTTGAAGTATCAACACGTACTGTAGTTTCTGCTTGAGGCTTAGGTTTATCTTTCGTCACTGCTAGTACTGGTGGATTTACAGGTTCAACCACGTTGTTATTCGTGGCTAAATGCGGGTTAACCGCAACCGACTCAGCCTCTAATGGCGCAATAACTGCTGGTATTGGATCAACCTGAGGCCCACGACCCACACCATGTAATTCATCTAATAAATTTTCAAACTCATCATCTGTCATCAAATTATCATTAACAACCGCAAGATTGTCATTGGTTATGACAGATTCAGCAGTAACAGATACAACCTCACTACCAGGCGCGTTACCACTGCCATGTAACTCATCTAATAGCCGTTCAAACTCATCATCGGTAATATCGCTACTTTCAATACCACTAGCAATATTATCCGTTGCCGTTACTGCTACCGCTGAAGGTGATACTGCTACTGAAGAGGGAGAATTACCAACACCGTGTAACTCATCTAATAAACGATCAAATTCATCTTGAGTAATATCATCGATACTATCAGCATTAATTACATTATTTGATGACGGCACAATAACAGCCTCAGGCTCAACCTCTGTGGTTTCAACAGCAGTAGGCGGTAAACTGTAATGATGTAATTGATCCAATAATGTTTGATCAGCTTTAGTCAGTGGTTGGTGCGCTTGTACCTGTGAAAACATAACGTTAATACAATCTAACGCCGTCAAAATCACATCCATGAGATCTGATGTGACACTACGCTTACCCGTGCGTAGCAAATCAAACACGTTTTCAGCACCGTGGCAGGCATCAACTAGCTCAGCCAAAGATAAAAAACCAGCACCACCTTTAACGGTATGAAAACCACGAAAGATAGCGTTTAATAATTCACTATCGTCAGGACGACGCTCAAGTTCAACCAATTGCTCAGACAATAATTCAAGAATTTCCCCAGCTTCAATTAAAAAGTCTTGTAGGATATCTTCATCTAAATCAAAACTCATAAATTCCCTCTAAAATCCAAGACTTGAAAGTAAGTCATCAACATCATCCTGTGATGAAAGTGCATCTTTACGTTGCTGGGGATTAATAATTGGCCCTTCCGCGGTCACCGTTGATGGCTTAATCTCTACCTCAGTCAGTGCAGCTTGCTCGATACCAAACGCTTGTAAAATTTCAAGCATTCGCTGTTCAATTTCGTGAACTAAGGCGATCACTCGTCGTATGACTTGACCGGTCAGATCCTGAAAATCTTGAGCCATTAAAATATCAGTTAAATGTTCACGTAAAAGAGAGCTGTCTTGATTAACTTGAATTAATAATCGATTAATATCGTGGCAAAGTTGTTTAAAATCAACCAACGCAATTTTACCTGCCATTAACTGCTGCCATTGCGGCTGAAGATGATGCAGTGTTTGCTGTAATTGTTCGGCAATCGGTAAGGTTATTTCAACCGCATCCATTGTACGGTTAGCGGCAGCTTCAGTTTTATCTATTACATAAGATAAACTATCGCGCGCATCTGGAATGTCGGTTTTAGCCAAATCATTCCAACGAGGATCAAGCCGAAAACTGACTAAGGAGTCATGCAGCTGGCGCGTCATTTTGCCCACTTCCTCGTACATAGGTGAACGCTGATGTTCAACTAAAGTTTGCACTAACGTATTAGCTTGTTGTTGCTGTCCTTGTTCAAGCAACACCACTAATTGCTGCGCTTGCTCTAATGAAATCATGGTTAACTTTCCCTATGCCAAAACGCAATAACTACTGTAACCGTTCAAAAATCTTCGCGAGTTTTTCTTTCAATGTTGCGGCATTAAATGGTTTTACAATATAACCATTCACACCAGCTTGAGCGGCTTCAATGATTTGTTCACGCTTAGCTTCCGCAGTGATCATCAAAACGGGTAAATGTTTTAATTGCTCATCCGCACGAATATGACGTAATAAATCAATGCCTTGCATTCCAGGCATATTCCAATCAGTAACCACAAAATCAAAATCACCACGTTTTAATAACGGCAATGCTGTTACGCCATCATCGGCTTCAACAGTATTGTTAAATCCTAAATCACGCAGTAAATTTTTAACGATACGACGCATTGTTGAAAAGTCATCAACAATAAGAATTTTCATATTTGTATTCAAAATGGCCTCCACAGTAAACTGTGTTGTAAGTTATAAATAATGACAGCACTATTATTGAAATCACGCAGCCCAAGCATGTAATTTAGCCCGTAATCGCTGCATCGCTTGGCTATGAATCTGACAAATACGCGATTCACTCACACCAATAACGGCACCTATTTCTTTTAAATTCATTTCTTCGTCGTAATACAATGACAGCACTAATGCTTCTCGCTCTGGCAGGGTCTTAATCGCCGCAGCTAAACTATGTCGAAAACTATCATCAACCACGCCTTGGAATGGCAGATTTTGATTAACATCTTCGTCATTAACCATTGTTTCTTCACCACCAGCAAGATCAGCAATGCCAACGATACGCCCGCAATTTACATCGTTTAATGCTTGATGATACTGTTCTAATGGCATATCAAGATACGTCGATATTTCATTATCCGTCGGATCGCGACCAAGACTATGTTCAAGGTGTGAAATCGCATCACTGATAAGTCGATTATTTTTATACACCGAACGCGGTACCCAATCACCACGGCGAATATCATCTAACATCGCACCACGAATACGAATACCAGCAAAAGTTTCAAAACTCGCCCCTTTGCTAGGATCGTAATTTTGTTGTGCTTCTAACAACCCGATCATGCCCGATTGAATTAAGTCTTCGACTAATACACTTGGTGGTAAGCGGGCCATTAAGTGATGTGCAATCCGCTTTACCAAGGTTGAATAGCGCTCAATAAACGCCTGTGGGCTTTGTTGATAACGGCTATAGGTTAAGGTTTTATTCACAAATTTGGGCCTCCATGGCTCGCGGTTTATGCACTAACAATCGTTCAACAAAAAACTCCAAATGCCCACCTGGATGATGCGGAATCGGCCATGTCATTGCTTTTGATGCCAATGAGTTCAGTGCTAACGCTGCAGGTGTATGCGGAAATGCCTCGACCACTAATTTTTGACGTTTAACCGCTTGGCGAACGTTATCATCAAGAGGAATACATGCGGCAAGTTCAAGGTTAGCATCCAGAAAACGTTCCGTTACTCGGGTTAATTTAATGAATAAATCGCGCCCTTCACGATAACTACGAACCATGTTGGCAACAATCTTAAATCGTTGAATATCATACTCACGACTCAAAATTTTCATTAATGCGTACGCATCTGTGATCGACGTCGGTTCATCGCACACCACAATAACAATATCTTGAGCTGCACGAGCAAAACTGAGCACCATGTCAGAAATACCAGCAGCAGTGTCGACAATAAAAAAATCGAGTTCGTCTTGTAAATTACCAAACGCGCGAATTAAGCCAGCATGTTGCGCAGGGGTTAATTCCGCCATATTCTGAGTGCCCGAAGCCGATGGAATAATTTTCACGCCATAAGGGCCTTCGATAATAATATCTTTAAGTTCGCACAACCCAGCCAGCACATGTGAAAGATTTCGCCCAGCACGTAACCCTAACATCACATCGACATTAGCTAACCCAAGATCAGCATCAAGCACCATGACACGTTTACCTTGGCGCGCCATTGAAATTGCCATATTAAGTGTGACATTGGTTTTACCTACGCCACCTTTACCGCCAGTAACCGTAATGACTTTTGTCGACGTTAATTGGGTCATTCGACGTAAACCACTCGCTTGATCGTACATGATGTTCTCAGTCATAAAAATCGGCCGTTTTGTTATCTGAACTATCACTAGCCCATACATGAGATTGCTGTGACAACTCTCGTTCTAACAACTCATTGGCACGCGAAACTAGGTAATTTCCCGTTGCTACTTTCAAATCTTCAGGAACCCGTTGACCATCTGCTAAATATGCAATTGGTAAGGCATTTTGAATAGCAACACAGATTATTTCACCTAAACTTAATGATTCATCAAGCTTGGTTAATACACAGCCTGACAATGGAATACGACGAAAATGCTCAATCGTCTCCTCAAGCACCCGTCGTTGTGATGTTGCTGGCATCACCAAATAACTGCGAATCTTAGCGCCGCTATTTTGCATTATGGTATCTAACTGTTCGGTCAAACGAATATCCCGTTGCCCCATTCCAGCAGTATCAAGCAACACTAATCGTCGATGGCGTAACTGATGAAGTATATCGGCCAGTTCTTGCGCATCTTTAGCCACTCTGACAGGACACCCCATAATTCGGCCATAAGTAGCAAGCTGTTCATGAGCACCAATACGGTAATTATCTGTGGTCACTAATGCGATTTGACTAGGGCCAAATTCCATTGCAGCCCGTGCGGCCAATTTGGCAACGGTGGTTGTTTTACCGACCCCTGTTGGTCCAAGTAAAGCCACCACACCACCAGTTTCTAAAATACAATCATCAGTGGTCAGTATTTGATCTGCTAATAAATCAAGTAGTGCCGGCCATGCTTCATTAGTCGGTAAATCTTCAGGAATATAACAAGCTAATTGATCTGCGAGTTGGGCTGATAAACCCATCTTTTCTAATCGCTTAATCATCATTGCTCGCATTGGCTCTTGGCGTTCAACTTCTTGCCACATCAGCCCGGATAATTGATGTTCTAATAAACGTCGAATTGAGATAATTTCAGCACGCATCGTCTCTAAGTCATCGTCTTTACGTGTCCCTTTGACTTCATAGCGACTCGGATCTAACCGTGGCTTACGTGGTGGCGTACCATAATCATTTCGACCAATAGCCACTTCACGTTCAAATTGTTTCGACGCTGGACGGTTATAATCCCCCACATTGAGATCATAAGATTGTTCATCATAACGACGTTTAGGTTGCGATCGTAATGATGCAGGTTGACGATCAACGCCATGCTGCTGCCGATGCTGCTCATGGCTATCACTGTGGTAATAATGCTGACGCGCCTGCTCTCGGCTGCCATCATTTGAATGATTAGACTGTGCTTGTAGCTGATCTTGATGCTTTGATTGGCGCTGCAATAATGCCGTTAATGAATCAACAGAGGCCATATTGTCTGGCGTTTCTGTCGCTGCGGCATAATTTTGGAGCACACTGGCAAACGGCTTTGATGCTGATGGCGTCACATTGACTTTATCATCAGCTAGTTTGCGCCGTGCTTGCCCTAAGCCTTGCGCTAACTCATCACGCACATCATGTGTGGTTTTCGTCATCATTGGCTGAGTATCAGTATCAACTGCAGCGACAATTTCGACGCCGCCAGAGACTTTTTTATTTGACATAATCACTGCGTCAGGGCCAAGTTCTTCTTTGACTTCGCTAAGTGCTGTTCTCATGTCCTTGGCAAAAAATCGTTTTATTTTCAAACTTAATTCCCTATCAGCACGTGCTTAAATGAATATTGAGTTTCACCATTATTAATGGCCAACCGCATTAACAATGCGAATTTGCTTTTCATCAGGTACTTCTTGATAAGACAACACTCTCAATGTCGGAATAGTATTTTTGACAAATTTTGCCAAGGTAGAACGCAAAACACCGGATGTAAGTAAAACTGCAGGCTCACCTTTTAATTCTTGTTGTTGAGTTGCTTCAGTAAGCGAACGTTGCAAACGCTCAGCGAGTCCTGGTTCAATACCTGAAGACTCCCCACCGGCAGATTGCATGGTCTGATGCAATATTTGTTCCAACTCAGGAACCAAAGTTATCACCGGCAATTCAGACTCTATTCCATTGATTTCCTGACAAATTAATCGTTTTAATCCAATACGTGCCGCCGCGGTGAGAATGTCAGGATCTTGACTCTTGCTAGAGTACTCAGACAAGGTTTGAACGATGGTTCGAATATCCCGTAATGGAATAGCTTCATTGAGTAAGTTCTGCATTACTTTTACTACCACACCCAGTGGTAATTGATCAGGTACAAAACCATCCACCAACTTAGGTGTCGATTGGCCTAACATTTCAAGTAAGTTTTGAACTTCTTCATGACCTAATAATTGTGCGGCGTGGTTGGTCAATAGTTGACTTAAATGGGTCGCTAACACAGTGGCAGAATCTACCACGGTATAGCCTAATGCTTGAGCGTGTTCACGTTGAGAAACTTGAATCCATATCGCTTCTAAACCAAACGCAGGATCAAAGGTACGTTCACCATCAATGCTGCCAAACACTTGCCCTGGGTTAATAGCTAAATCCATATTGGGATGAATATTAGCTTCACCACAGGTAACCCCCATTAGGCTGATACGGTAACTATTTGGCGGTAATTCTAAATTATCACGAATATGGACCGGAGGTACGAGGAAACCAAAATCTTGGGAGAGTTTTTTACGCACGCCTTTAACACGCTCTAACAGCTCTCCGCCTTGATCTTTATCAACCATAGAAATAAGCCGATAACCGACTTCTAAGCCAATGGTATCAACCGGCTGAACATCATCCCATGACAGCTCTTTCATAGGTTGAATCGGGGCTAAATCATGAGACAGAGGTTCTTTTTCAACTAATGCAGCGGTTCGATCTTTTTTGTAACGCCAATAAGCAACGCCACCAATCAGTGCAGCTAAAAATAAAAACGGCACATGGGGCATGCCCGGCACAATACCCATCACAAATAAAATCGAACCAGTAATAATCAACGCCTGCGGATTATTAAACATTTGAAAGTACATTTGCTGGCCCATATCCTCGTCAGTATTTTGACGAGTTACCAGCATTGCTGCACCAATGGACAATAATAACGACGGTATCTGTGCGACCAGTCCATCACCAATGGTAAGCAAGCTATATATTTCCAGTGCTTCAACAAACGCTAACCCATTTTGGGTCATACCAATGATTAAACCACCGATAATATTAAGAAATAAAATTAAAATACCGGCAATCGCATCTCCTTTTACAAACTTAGACGCACCATCCATCGAACCATAAAAATCAGCTTCTTTGGTAACTTCAAAACGGCGAGTACGGGCTTGCTCTTGATCAATAAGACCTGCATTTAAATCGGCATCAATCGCCATTTGCTTACCAGGTAAGGCATCAAGGGTAAAGCGAGCACTAACTTCTGAGATACGACCTGCACCTTTGGTTACTACCATGAAGTTAATAATCATCAGAATAATAAACACCACTAAACCAACAGCATAATTACCACCAATAACAACCGCACCAAAGGCATGAATAACCTCACCAGCAGCCTCTGGTCCTTCATGACCATGAAGTAATACAATTCGCGTTGAAGCAACGTTAAGCGCTAGACGTAATAAGGTCGCGATAAGCAATACGGTTGGAAAAGCAGCAAAATCGAGAGGGCGGCGAGTGTAAACAGTGACTAACAACACCACTAATGCCAACGCAATATTAAAGGTAAAGACCATGTCCAACATTAATGGCGGTATTGGCAGAATGATCATCGCCAAGGTTGCCAATACCATTATCGGCGCACCGATTGCAGGCATATTTTGTAAACGCGCTAACGGTAAACGCGCAGCCAAAGGAATTGAAAGCTTCATTGTATTTTCATCAAATCACGATTTATTGGTATGAAGACGGCTGCTTTATAAACTATAAAATTTGCCACAATTCTTCACAGATACAATCGTTTATAGCAAATATCATGCCGCATAATTCCGCCATTATTTTGACGATAAAATTACGCTTTTAAGGTTGTTATGATGAAATAATTAATGTTGTAATTCTTGAGGAATATCCGTTGCTGCTGCGGATAATATCGGCTTTTGACCTTTACCACGGCGATAGGCTTTTAATTGGAAAACATAAGCTAATACTTGCGCTACCGCGACAAATAAACCATCAGGCACTTGCTGCTCTAGTTCAGTAGTGTAATAAATCGCACGTGCTAATGGTGCTGCCGGCACAATATCAATATTGTGTTTATTGGCTATTTCACGAATTTTAAGTGCTAAGTGATCGCCACCTTTGGCAATCACAATCGGCGCAGCGTCCAGTTTAGGATCATAACGCAATGCCACCGAATAGTGTTCAGGGTTGGTGATCACTACATCGGCTTGTGGTACATCAGCCATCATTCGTCGTTGTGCCATTTCACGTTGCAGCATACGAATACGACCTTTTACTTCAGGCTTACCTTCTGAGTCTTTATATTCATCTTTAATTTCTTGCTTGGTCATTTTCAATTGATCACTAAAATGCCAAATCTGATAAGGCACATCAATCGCCACTACCACCAGCAATGAACAACAGATCAATAGCACAAAGTTGAGCAAAATATCCAAAGCATGAAAGTAATTAGCTGGAAAGGTTTCAATACTGAGTTGAAAAAAATCATCCAAACTTGAATAAATCAGATACCCCGCCACACTTGCCACTAAGCCAACTTTAAGGATTGATTTAATAAGTTCGACCCAACTTTGGCTACCAAACATCCGTTTAAGGCCACTTAGAGGGTTCATTTTAGACAATTTTGGCATCGCCGCTTCAGAAGAAAAGCGTACTCCACCTAACCCTGCCGCGCCGATTAACGCTGCAGTAAATAAAAACACCAAAATAATCACTAACGGTAAAAATACTTCCCATATCGCATTAGAAATCACCGCTAATAACAGATGCACATCAAATACTTCTTCACGGCTAAGGGTAAACATGCGCGTCATTATGCGACCTAAAGCACTGCTTAACCCTTCACCAAACCACATTAAACCGACAGCACCGGAAACCAATACTGCCACGGAGGCTAATTCTCTTGAGCGCGGTACTTGACCTTTTTCTCGCGCCTGCTCGCGTTTTCGCGCGGTGGCGTCTTCGGTACGTTCTTGACCGTCAGCATCCGACATAATGGCACGTCCATGGTGAATTTGAAGAAGAATAATCCGCGAAATACATCGCTATAAAATAACAATCAACAGTTAACAATCAAGCCTTGCTAAGCGACACACCTGATCCAAACCCAGTTGCCAAATCGCCTCATACTGCGGCACGATCCCGAGCACAATAAACCAACTGATAGCCAAGCCAAGTAACAGTGCAAATGAAAAACCTAATGAGAAAATATTTAACTGTGGTGCGGCACGCGTCATAACGCCAAACGACAGATTAACAGTTAATAATGCAATCACTCCCGCTAATGCCATATCAACCCCAGCTTTAAAGATATGTCCAAACCAACCAGCTAATTGATAATAATCTGCGGCAACCAACATGCTACTTCCCACAGGCAAAGTGGTAAAACTCAGCACTACCACATTAAGCATGGTTAAATGCCCATCAGTGGCTAAAAACAACAGTATTGCTAGAAACATATAAAATTGCCCTAGCACCGGCGTATTTTGACCATTGGCAGGATCGACCATAGAAGCAAAACCTAAGCTCGATTGCATACCTAATATCTGCCCCAACAATACAAAGGTTTGAGTAATAAACTGGGTCACTAATCCCATCGCGACCCCAATAATAATTTGTTGGGTCGTCACGATAAATCCTGCTAACGAAAGCAGTTCAATATCCGTCGGCACTTTAGGCAACATCGGCATCACGGCAAAAGTGATGGTTAATGCGAGATAAAGTCGAATCTTTGGCGACACAAAACGAGCCCCAAAAAAAGTCATCGCCATCATCATTGAAGAAATACGTGTGAACGGCCAAAAATAATTGGCAATCCAGTCTAATAATACGCTTGAGGTATAGTGCATAAACTGTGGTTACTCATAACTCACAAATGACGCTGAATTAGCAATTGTCGTCATTGTGCTAATACAACAACTGCGGTATTTGATCGACAATACGGAAAAAATAATCCATCAACATTCGCGTCATCATATGACCAAAAAACATCAAGGCTAATAGCGTCACGATTAAGCGCGGTAAAAAACTTAACGTTTGTTCGTTAATTGACGTTGCTGCTTGAAATACTGCCACCACCAGACCAATTAATAGTCCCGGAATGACGATCGCGCACACCATGATTAACACCATGTATAACGCTTCTTGAAAAATATCGACAAACGCTTCTGGAGTCATTTGTTATTTATCCTTGCCATTTTCGCTATTTTATAAGGTGCCAAAACTGGCCGCTAACGTCGACAGAATTAAATTCCAACCGTCAACCAATACAAACAACATCAACTTAAACGGCAGCGATACAATCATCGGTGATAGCATCATCATACCCATTGCCATTAATACCGAAGCCACCACTAAGTCGATAATTAGAAACGGTAAAAACAACATAAAGCCAATTTGAAACGCAGTTTTAAGTTCTGAAGTAATAAACGCGGGCACTAATACCGTTAACGGTACGGTTTGAGGGTCAGTGGCGTTAGATCCCGACATATTGACAAAGGTTTCAAGATCTTTGACTCGCGTTTGCTTCAACATAAATTGTCGCATCGGATCTTCTGCTTTGGCTAATGCCTGCTGCGCACTGATTTGTTCATTAATATAAGGCTGCACCGCATCAGTATTAATTTTATCGATAACAGGTGACATCACAAAAAAGTTAAAAACATTGCAATGCCAATAATCACCTGATTAGAGGGCGTTTGTTGCAATCCCATTGCTTGGCGCAAAATCGACATCACCACCACTATGCGGGTAAACGATGTCATTAGGATCACCACTGCAGGCAAAAAGCCCAGCGCAGTCATCAGGGCTAATATTTGCAGCGTGATTGAGTAATCTTCGCTGCCATCAGGGTTCATGGTCACTGATAACGCAGGAATACCACCACCACTGCCCTTACTCGCTGTTAAATGTCCTGCAGCGCTTTCTGTTGCCATTGCTGCTTGAGTCATGCTTTCGGTTGCTGACGCTGGCATAACCATCAACCAGCTACCAATAAACACCATCAACAACAGTCTGTTTAAATTCGGTAAAAAGTTATTTTTTATCATTAGTGGTTATCAATCGGCTCAGCTGAGAAGCAAAATCTGTCGCTGGCACATCTTCCATGATTAAGGGCTGTTCAAGTTTGGTAAGTAACGAAATATTATGCTGAGTGATGCCAACTAATAATTGTTCGTCACCAACTTGAATTAATGCAATCCGTTCCCGTTGACCAAGTGTCAGTTGTTTCACAATCGTCAAACGTTGATCATTACTGTGCACGCCAACCAAACGCATTTTTTTCAGCAGCCACGCTAAAAATAGAATAATCACAATCACCAGCACTAATGACGCTAGCGTGGTGGCTAAATTCAAATCGGGCGCTTGCCCTAATGGTGCTGATTGATCCATCACTGACTCTTAACGTAACTTTTTAATGCGTTCGGTTTGACTGATCACATCAGTTAAACGAATACCGAATTTATCATTCACCACCACCACTTCACCGTGAGCGATCAAGGTACCATTAACCATCACATCCAGTGACTCGCCAGCAATACGATCAAGCTCAACCACTGAGCCTTGGTTAAGTTGCAGCAAGTTACGAATACTGATTTGCGTCCGTCCAACTTCCATTGAAATCGTCACCGGAATATCCATGATGGTATCAAGCTTACGGCGCTCATCATCAGAGATTGGGGCGGTATCATCGGTTAATTCTTCTAACGGTGCAGTCTGAACCGTATCTTGTTGCTCTGCTAATGCTGCTGCCCAGTCATCTGCCATTTGTTGATCATTTTGAGACATTGTTATTCCTGCTTATTTATTATCAATGCGTTTCATCGTCACTATTCATCTCTAATAATGTTGAGCTTAATAGTTCACGATCTAAGAAAGCCAAATCCGTTTTCACCATATCTGGACGTTTTAATTTATCGGTAATTTTAAGGGCGACATTATCACCACAGCGACCCATTTTGGCGCGATAAGTTGGCAAATCCTCAACAAAAATCGTTGCTGATTCTGGCATCGTTATCGGAATAACATCACCCGTTTGAAGCTCCATTAAATCGCGTAATGAAATATCAATATCTAATAGTTTTGCGCGTAAATTGACGGGCACATCCATGATTTCGTCACGTAATGCGTGGCTCCAACGTACATCAGTGTCCATCTTGTCACTTTGAACACCGGCATCGAGTAATTCACGAATTGGCTCAACCATCGAATAAGGCATTACCACATGAAAATCACCGCCGCCGCCATCAATTTCAATGTGAAATGAGCTCACTACAATAACTTCGGTGGGACTGACAATATTGGCCATGGTTGGGTTAACTTCGGAGTCGATATATTCAAATTCAACTGACATTACTGGCGACCATGCTTCACGGTAATCTTCAAACACCAGTTTAAGCAGCATTTGTACAATTCGGCGCTCGGTCGGAGTAAATTCACGTCCTTCAATCTTGGCGTGAAAACGACCATCTCCACCAAAAAAGTTCTCAACCAAAATAAATACTAATCGTGCTTCCATGGTGATCAATGCCGTACCTTTTAACGGTCTAAAGCGCACCATATTTAAACTGGTCGGCACATAAAGTGTATTTTGGTATTCACCAAACTTAATCATCTGAACACCATTGATCGACACTTCTGCGGTTTTACGCAGCATATTAAATAAGCTGATCCGCATATGACGTGCAAAACGTTCATTGATCAATTCAAGAGTCGGCATCCGTCCACGAACAATGCGATCTTGCGATGAAAAATCAAATGTTGTTATGCCTGAACCTTGCTCACTATCATTGGTCTCTTCTGGCTCATCGACCCCGTGTAATAGTGCATCAATTTCATCTTGGGTTAATAAATCACTCACAGTGCACCTATTGCATCACAAAGCCGGTAAATAACACCCGTTCAATCACAGGCATGTCAGTCATCTTGTTCATTGTTGCTTGTACTGCTGTCAATGCTTGTTGACGTAATTGCTCACGCCCTTGCGGTTGACGTAATTGTTCAACAGTGGTCGCGGCAAAAGTTTGCAGTAATCTACTTTCGATCAGCGGTATATGCTTATTGGCTAAGGTTTCATTGGCTTCACCACGCACCATCAACTGAACTTTTATCTGTACCAATCTATCGTGTTCTTTACCCATAACATTAAAAATAAATGGCTCAGGTAATACGATGTAATAAGCGGACATTTCTAGTGGCGCAGTCGTTGATGCTACTGATGGCTCAGCCGTCGTTTGAGACGCAATTGAAACTGAAGAATAAAGCCACACCGCTCCCGCAATCATTGCTGCAACCATTATGCTTACTATACTAATAATGGTTATTTTTTTCTTTTCCCACCAAACATTACTCATCCTTGTTGCTATTTTATTACCGATTAAATATTTGTTATCAATACACTACGCGTAGTAATCAACGTGATCTTTATTGTCTGTTACCAATAGTTGACTATGGAGTTGAGGTTGTTCAGCTTCAGGCTGTAATTGACCCTCAGTCGCAGCGACCATTGATGATGATTGCTGGCCTGATTGTGAATTTGCAGCATGATTATTTTGCTGCCCTGAAAATTGCTGCGATGTTTCTTGCTGAACTGAGCTTTGTGCTAATTGTAATCCCTGCTGTTGCAGCATTTCTCGTAGCCTTGGCATCGCTTGTTCAACCATGTCACGGGTTTGAGGATTATTGACAGTAAATTGCACTGAGGCCTGATCTTGAGCGATATTCAATTTAATTTGAATTTTGCCGAGCTCTGGCGGATCTAAGCGAATATCAACATGTTTAAGGTTTTTTGCCATCATTATATTAATCCGCTCATGCACTTGTTCACCCGCCTGTTCACGCGTGAGTAATAATGGTGATTGAGCAGGTGTCATTGGCTGTGTGAGTTCTGGTTTCAATGCTGTCGCTGAAGGTGTTGTTAATCCCGCAAGTTGTTGAGCTAAAGACTCACTATTAGGGTTAATCGTTATTGCTTGAGGAGAAGGACAGCTCTTCGATGCGAATAGATCTGTAGCTTCTACACTTACCATGCTCTGAAGCATATCTGAGGTTGCCGTGGTGACGTTTGGAGTCGACGAAATCGACAACGGCAGATTATTGACATCAACATCAATGCCGATGTCAACTTTTTGGCTATCAATAGCTGTTGATGCTGCCACTGATGTTTGTAAAGCTGTAGCCGCAGGGGGCAAGCTTTTGCCGCTACTATCAACCATACCCGCCTCTGCTGATATTGGATTATTAAGCTGCTGATTTGATTGGGAAAGCTGTTGTAAAAACACATTCCCAGCAGCCATTAACTGACTAATATCGTTCGCGGCGGGTAGTGCCTTGGTATCCTTTGCAACAGTATCAGTTGCAGCTACATCACCAGTAACAACATTGGTTGTAGTATCACCAATAACAACATCAGTGGCAGCATTACCAGTAATAACTACGCTCGTCATTGAAGCATCAGTTAATGTCTCACCATTGTCATTAATCGTTACTGTGTCGCCATTAGTGTCGTTATTCACAGTAATGGTATTTGGAGTGACAATAATTTGATCTTGAGCAGTAACAGCGTCGGTGTCACTGACTTCAGAATCAATACTGATATCATCTGTTGAAACTAACTCACTATTATTACTCGTTAATAATGGTTGGTTTTCATCAAGTGCTTGTTGATATTGTTGTGAAAAATCATTGTCACTTGGTGTGATAGTTTCAGATTCAGCAGTTGCAGCTGATGAAACCACTGATTTTGGCGTTTGCGTTGATGACACATTAAATAGATTCATAGCAACTCTTTTAATACGTGTCGCTACAAACGACAGATAAATGAATAACTGTGTGAAATAAAGCGTCAAAAAAACGTTTGATTCCAAGCTGATGTTCTATGTTAATGCAAAAAGCAAACCAGTTTTTTAATTCTAGCGTTGTTGGCGTCGAGCAAACTGTAACGTAACAAATTCATCCATCATTTTTTGCTCTTGTTTATCCAAAAAAAGTCGCCGCTCACGCTGCTTTTTCTCTAATAACCATTCAATACCGCGTTTCTTTTGTTGCATCGCTTGCCAATGTTGACGGCATTGCTCAATTTGATTAGCAAAGTAGCCCCCCGCCTGTTTTTGTTTCTCAAGAGTGGTATCAAGTTGAGTTAGGAATTTTTGTAAATGGCTATATTGACTGGCTGTCAGCCCTTGCTGTCCACGCTCAGAAAGCTGGCGACAATAATCTAAACGATACTGCTCAATTTGGGCTAATTGCTGCAAATAATTTTGTTGTTCAAGTTGGGCTTGGTTAAGGGCTAAACTGGCTTGATGTTCTTGTTGTTGCGCTTGTTCTATCAATAATTCAAATGTTCTTAATGGCATACTTTAACGACCTTGTCTTTGATTACCTTATTTGCAAATACCATTAGCCTCCCAATGTAGAGCGCAACATATTGACGCACATTTCATAAGGCACTGCTTGTTTCATTTCTTGTTGTAAATAATCATCTAATTTGGGTTTAAAATTAAACGCCTGATCAATGGTGGCATCGGTGCCGGGCTTATAAGCACCAATCGCAACCAAATCTTGATTTTTACGGCAAATAGATAAAATTTGGCGGACCGCTTTTGACATCAGCATATGCTCATCACTAACAATGGCTGGCATAACCCGGCTCACTGAGCGCTCAACATCAATCGCCGGATAATGACCGGCATCCGCCATTTCTCGCGATAATACAATGTGACCATCAAGGATCGCCCGTGACGCATCAGCTATCGGATCTTGCAGATCATCACCTTCACTTAGTACCGTAAAAAAAGCGGTAATTGAACCTTGGTTTTCATTGCCATTACCAGCACGTTCCACCAGCGCAGGTAGCTTAGCAAATACCGATGGCGGGTAACCTTTGGTCGCAGGTGGCTCACCTACGGATAGCGCAATTTCACGCTGTGCCTGAGCAAAACGAGTCAATGAATCCATCAGCAGTAATACATCAAAACCTTGATCACGAAAATACTCCGCGATTGTCAGTGAAGTTTGACAACCTTTTAAGCGCATTAATGGCGAAGCATCGGCAGGTGCAGCAATCACCACTGCCCGTTCTCGACCTTCTTTTCCTAAAATTTCATCAATAAATTCTTTTACTTCTCGGCCACGTTCACCAATTAAACCCACCACCACTATTTGGGCACTGGTACCACGAGTCATCATGCCTAATGTTACTGATTTACCAACACCAGAACCTGCAAATAAGCCTATCCTCTGACCTTTTCCGACCGTCAATAAACCATTAATGGCTTTAATACCAACATCTAACGGCTCTTTAATTGGTTTACGTGATAACGGATTAATCGGTACTGAAGTAAACGCTGCTCGCTGTTCAGTAAAAATAGGCCCTAAGCCATCTAACGGATTCCCCATTCCATCAATCACTCGCCCTAATAATTCAGGACCAACAGGAATACCACTGTTATGCAAAATAGGGGTTACTTTAGCGCCAGGCATCACGCCAGATAACTGCTCGCTCGGCATTAAAAATAAGGTTTCACCAGCAAAACCCACAACTTCTGCTTCTAATTCACCGGTGACGGTTTCAACTTTACAGACACTGCCAACAGGGGCGCGACAACCAATGGCTTCAAGGGTTAAGCCAACTACGCGATCTAAACGCCCAGAAGCCACAGGTTTACAGGCAGTATTCGCAGTTTGGTAGCGACTTAGGCGCTGTGCGAGGGTCATGGCGTTGGCTCTTGCAAATTACTGTTGAGTTCATTAAAGGCAGTCAATGAATGCAAAATCCGATCATCGATTAAATAATCAACGCTAGAACTGCCACATTCCAATTGCAAATCACCGCGTTGTAAACTTGGCTCGGCAATTAATGTCCATTGACGTTGCTGAATATCAGCTTCATCAAAATGGGCATGTATTAATGCCACATCCTCTGGATGAAGATGCATTTTTATCGCCCGTTCAGCAATCGGCAGGGTTGCTACCACTTCACGTAGCGTATTAAGTAATACTTGTGGATTGGTTTTTACTTCAACTCGAATCAACGCCTTAGTTAAGCCATTAACCAATAACAATAACTGCTGCTCAACCTCGGCATTGACTTGCGCAATCGGATCAGAAAATTTATCCATCACCGCAGTCAATAACGCCACTTGCTGTTCAATTTGAGCTTGTGCTTGTTCAAGTCCTTGCTGTAATCCTTGCGCTAGCCCTTCCGCATGGCCTGCGCTAACACCTTCAGCATGGCCTTGAGAGAAGCCTTCGCTATGCCCAGCTTGACGCCCTTGCTCAACACCTTCGTCATAAGCAGATTGCTGCATTGCTTCAAGTTCTGCCGCCGTTAAAGGTGCGGGAGCGGGCTCTGGTTCTGGTTCTGGCTGTAACTGCTGAAGATGATATTGGTGATCATAATTAAGCGCATTTTCAGCTTCATGCTCACCATCATTGCTGTAATCAGGATAAGACCAACGTTCAAGCTCTTGTGCTTGATGCTCAGGTACACGCATAAAACCGCGGCGACGTTCATTACTCATGCTCAATAGTCGCTCCATGCTCAACCACAGCGTTAATCATCTTCTTATAAGAACTCATCAGTACCGCCATTACCTGTTAATACAATTTCGCCTAAATCAGATAATCGACGTGCGATAGATAAAATTTCTTTCTGCGCCGCTTCAACATCCGCGACTCGAATTGGTCCCATCGCTTCTAAATCTTCTTGCAGCATTTCACCGGCACGCTTAGACATATTGCTATAAAACTTATCACGCAACATGTCATCAGCACCTTTAAGGGCTTTTTGTAGTAAATCTTGTGGTACATCACGTAACAAAATTTGAATACCGCGATCATCAACTTCAATCAAATTATCAAATACAAACATCAGATCTTGAATTTGAGTAGCTGTCTCTTCATCGTTTTCGCGAATTTGATCCATCAACAACCCTTCAACGTTATTATCAAGGTAGTTCATGATCTCAGCCGCCGCTTTAAGACCACCAATCTTAGCCGCTTGCGCACCAGCTTGACCTGCAAATTGTTTTTCCATGATATCGTTTAATTCATGCAATGCCGCAGGCTGTACTTCTTCTAAGTTAGCAATACGCATCATCAAATCTAACCGCACTCGCTCAGGAAATTGCGATAAAATTTCAGCCGATTGTTCCGGCTCTAAATACGATAAAACAATGGTTTGAATTTGTGGGTGCTCATTAAGAATAATGCTGGCGACTTGGCGTGGATCCATCCATTTCAGAGAATCAAGTCCACGCGAGCCACTGCCCATTAAAATTTGATCAACTAAGTTATTGGCTTTGTCTTCGCCTAATGCTGCTACTAACGCATTACGCACAAAATCTTCACTGCCCATACCAATGCTGGTGTATTTTTGAATCTCTTCTAAAAATAATCGATGAACACTAGATACTTTGTCTTGATTTAAGTTTTTCATGCTTGCCATAGTGCCGCCGACCCGCTGCACTTGCTTTGGGTCGAGATGACGAATAATACTGGCTGCATCTTGTTCATTAAGACTTAATAGTAAAATCGCGGCTTTTTCAGCGCCATTAAGGCTTTTAATATCAAATTTATTGTCAACTGTTGCTACGTCATTAGCCATCTTCATTCATCCAGCTTTTCACTACTTGGGCAGCAAGATCCGGTTCATTGGCAACCAATGCTCGCACTGCTTTAAGTAAATCTTCATCTTTATGTAAATTAGGTAGATCTAAACTACTGCTACTTAATTCAAAACTTTCATGACCATCGACATCACCGCCAATCAAATCAGTACCATCGCTGCTACTGTGAGTCAGTATTGGCATACCATTTTCATCTAACGGTGTACCGTCTGCGGTTTGATTTGGATAGAGCAGCTTCTTCATTGCCGGACGCACCAGTACTATCACAATGACAACGATCACTAATGCCGCCGCTAACCATCGCACCCAACTGCTAAAGTTAGGATTTTCCCAAATTGGCACCTCAGCTAATAATTGCTCTTCTGGTAACGCAAATGGCACTGATAATACTTCTAATAAATCGCCACGTTCTGCTGAAAAACCAATCCCTCCCATTAGTAAGCGGCGAATTTTAACAATTTCAGCTTCCGAGACTGGCACGCGCGTAATGTCACCGGTTTTAGGATCGACAATGGTTTTATAGTCAATTGCCACTGAAACCGTTTGGCGATCAATCACTCCTGTTTGCGCACGCTTATGGCTAATGGTGGTATCTAACTCATAATTACGCGTCGATTCACGGTGCATACGGCCATTACCGCTGCTCGTTCCCGCCTGCATATCTTTGATATTTTCAGGAATAGAACTACTAACAGGCGGCTGATTGCTTAATGCCCCTGGAATACCCGCCACCACTTGACCACCATTGCTATCTTCACGGGTAAACTCACTTCGTGTTGCTGCTGTAGCAGGGTTATAACGTTTATGGGTTTCTTCTAAGGCCGAGAAATCCATCGCAATATCAACTTGCGAGGTATAATTTCCTAAGCCTAAAACCGGCATTAAAATCGCATCAATCTTTTCACGTAATGATTGTTCTTGCTTACGTTCTAATTCATATTCTTTACGTTTCGCGCTTGAACCAGGATCTTCGGTACCCGAACTTAATAAGCGCCCATGTTGATCGGTCACAGTGACCCGTGTCGGACGTAATCCCGGCACTGCCGTTGCAACCATATCAACAATTGAATCCACTTCTTGCTGACCCAACGCACTGCCTGAGGCTAAGGTTAGAAAAACTGTCGCGGTCGCGTCTTGATTATGGCGCACAAACACACTTTGCTTGGGCATGGCTAATAACACTTGTGCCTTACGCACTTGGCTAATTTGTTCAATCGCACGTGCTAATTGGCGTTCACGGCTTAATTTTAAGCGTTCATTTTCAAGCCGTTGTGATACGCCAAATCCCATATCTTGCAATAAAATATCATCGCCTTCAGCAGTGCGACTGTTTAAACCACTGCGGGTTAAGTCTAATTTTATGCTGCTGTATTTATCGGCAGGAACACGAATAGTGTTGCCATCGAGTTGGTAATCAATTTTCTTTTGATCGAAGTGATCTAAGATAGGAATTAATTCTTCGGTTTCATAGCTACCGAGAGGCCGCATTTCAGGTTCTTTTATCCATACCACCACCATCACAATTAACGCGACACAGATGGCAACCGATAACACTAAAATTACCTGCCGTAACAGATCAAGGTTGCCTAAAATACTGTCGGTACGTGATGCTTTTTTCTCGGCAAGATCCGGATCTTGAGAGGCATCACGTAACACCGGCGAGGTATTATTATTTGCAACCGCAACTTGTTGATTAACAGTTTGATCTGACACTATTTATTACTCACACATATCATCAAATGATGCGTTATCACATCCACAATAACCACGGTATTTATACCGGCATATTCATTAATTCTTTGTAGGCTTGAACCATTTTATTACGCACTTGCACTGTCGCTTCAAACGCTACACTGGATTTATTACGTGCAATCATCACATCCGATAACGACACACTTCGATCACCTTGATCAAAACGGGTGGCTAAATCACTTGATTGACCTTGTAGGGTATTTACTGACTTAATGGCATCGTTAAGTAAATTGCCAAAATCAGCACTTACTTGCTGGCCTGTTGGCGGACGAATAGTATTTTGTGCTTCTAAACGCATGGTCTGCATTTCAGTCGCTAATCCATTAACTTTCATTGCATAGTCTCACTGGGTTATTTACTGCTACCACTAAGCAGCGGATAAAATATCAATCGGTTTACGCAGGTAACTGAATTCCTGCATCGCGCATTTTAGCTAACTTATAGCGTAACGTTCGTGGGCTAATACCTAATTTATCAGCCATATGTTTACGATTACCTTGGCAGGCAACTAAGGTATCAAGAATAATGCTGAACTCTTGGCCACGTAATTCATTACCTAAACTCTCGGTCGCAGTAGCTGGCGATATAGCAGTTGCCGCAGCGGTGTTAGCCGCGGTTGAACAATCAGCCATCTGTAACCAATCAAGTCCTTCTATTAGAATATGTTGTTCATTTATCATAAGGTTATCGTGAATGATTAACGCGCGTTGAATCACGTTATCAAGCTCACGGACATTTCCTGGCCATGAATATTGTAATAATTTGTGCTGCGCACAGTCGCTCAGCGTTGGCACGGCAAGCCCTTGTTGGCTGGCATGACGCTGAAGAAATAATTGCGCCAATGGCAAAATATCGCCGCTGCGTTCAGCTAATGCTGGCCAAGTGATTGGAAAAACATTTAAGCGGTAATATAAATCTTCACGAAAATGGCCCGCGGTAACATGGCTTTTTAAATCCCGATTACTGGTCGCTATAATGCGTACATTTAATTTAATGCTTTTACGACCACCTAAGCGTTCAACTTCACGCTCTTGTAATACTCGCAATAATTTAGCCTGCAAGTTAATGTCCATTTCACTGATTTCATCCAGTAAAATAGTGCCATTTTGCGCTTGTTCAAATTTTCCTGAACACGCCTGCACCGCGCCTGTAAACGCGCCTTTTTCATAGCCAAACAACATCGCTTCCAGCATATTCTCAGGAATGGCAGCACAGTTAATTGCCACAAAAGGACCATCACTGCGTAATGAATGCTGATGAATATAACGCGAGAGCACTTCTTTACCTGAACCACTTGGACCTAATACCATCACACTGGCATCGGTTTTAGCGACTTTTTCTGCCATCGCCAATAAATGCAAACTTTTAGGATCAGCCACTACGGTATCGGTCAAATGGTGTTTAACCGGCGCATAGCGGCCAACCATATTAAGCAGTACTTGCGGTGCAAACGGCTTCGACATGTAATCAATCGCACCTTCTTTCATGGCAGCAACCGCATCTTCAATATTGGCGTAAGCTGTCATCAATAGCACTGGCATTTTCGGCCATTGCAGCTTGATGCTGCGCAGTAAAGCTAAGCCGTCCATTCCTGCCATTTGAACATCAGACACCACAATATCAATCGGCTCTGATTTCAGTAGCACTAATGCCTGCTCTGCGCTTTCCGCTTCTAGCCATTGATAACCCGCTAATGCCAGAGTATCGACTAACGCTTCACGCAAACCGGTGTCATCTTCGACGATTAATACTCGTGTTTGAGTCATGTTGTACTCTCCATAGTAAACTTGAATCGTTATGCTGCTTGCAGTGATACAGCGAGTGGTAGCTGCAAAGTAAAGGTTGCCCCATGACCAAGCTGTGACTGTAATTCCAAACTGCCTTTATGCGCAGCGACTACCATTTTCACCACAGCTAAACCTAATCCAGTACCTTGTTGACGAGTGGTGTAAAAAGGCTCTAACACTTTTTGATGATCTTCCACCGCAATACCTGGGCCATTATCGCTAACACTGAGCAAGAGCATTTGCCCTTGTTGCTGGCAACGCACTGCAACTCGGCAGCCTTTGCCTGACATTTGAATCGCATTGGTGATCAAATTTCCCACCGCACTGGCTAACGCATTTTCATTACCTAACAGCAATAATGTTTCATCGTCACAATCAATACTAAAGTCAACATCCTCACTCATTAACTGAGTTTCAATGAGGGTTTCTAAACGGTTGAGTAAACTTTCGACATTAAACTCACTCACTACTTTATTATCACCACCTTTAGCAAATAGCAGCATGTCATTAACTTGTTTTTCAAGATCGTAGAGGCGATCAACCAACTTCGTTTGAAAACGGTTACGGGTGATTGCCGTTAGCCCTGATGACGCTAGATTTTCTGCATATAATAATGCGCTGGCAAGCGGCGTTCGAACTTGATGCGCCAATGACGCCACCATTCGCCCTAATGATGATAAGCGCTGCATTTCACTTAACCGTGACTGTAACTGCCGAGTTTCGGTTAGATCAGTGATCACGATAAGCTGCCCTGCCGCTGACGCTGAAATAGCAAGCTTGACTTTACGCCCACTGCGCAATGAAACCTCATGACCATCATCATCTTGAGGTGCGAAACTACGTTGAATAATTTCTCCCCAGCGTTGGCCTATTAACGGCTCACCTAACAACCGCAATGCTTCTTGATTGGCTTCAGTGATCAGTCCTTTTTCATCCAACAAAATCACCGCAACAGGCATCACTTGTAATACTTGCTGATAACGCTCAACTTGTTGGTTCAACGCCAATACTGCTACCGATGAGTCACTCATGATTACCCTAAAACAAACACCACACCAGCAACTAAATGCAAGTTACATACCATTATTAACCATTAAGTATCAGTAACTTAATAAAAAACTCGCATTCAAAACAGTGTCACTTTTATGACACTCGTCGCTATTTAATCGCTGTGATTAATATTGTTTAACCATAGTGTTCAATTTATGCTCGCCTCTATTAGTGAAATATCGTTGCTAGCTATATTTTGTAACTATTTTTGACACCGCTCGATGTATAGAATACATAAAAAAGCCACCGCCAAATTACTGGCGGTGGCTTTTTTCAAATTGTTTTACAACAATTGTTAGTATGAATTAGCTGTCTTTAGACAATCCGTATTTACGCATTTTTTCAACTAGCGTAGTACGACGCATCCCTAACATATCCGCAGCGCGCGCTACCACACTCGACTGAGCATCCAAAGCTTGGCGGATCATTTCAACCTCTAGCTCTGCCAGCATTTCTTTAAGGTTTAGCCCTTCTGGTGGTAAGTCATTACCTAAAGATGTGGTATCAGTCTCTTCTGAAGCAAACATGTCAGCTAATGCTTGCTGTTCTTGTTCTTCAATCGAGGTAGTATTTAACTCAGGCACAAAATCAGGTAAATGACCATAACGGTATTTCACTGGTAAATGGTTAACATCCACCATTTCGCCAGGATAAAGAATCGTTAATCGTTCCACGAGATTAGCAAGTTCTCGAATATTTCCCGGCCAATCATGCAGCATTAATGATGCAATTGCGCGAGGGGTAAAATGAATCCGTTTTGCGCCTTCAGCTTCCATACGCGTTAGTAGCTCTTGCAATAGTAACGGAATGTCTTCAATTCGATCCCGCAGCGCTGGCATATCAATTGGGAACACATTTAAGCGGTAGTATAAATCTTCGCGGAAGCTTCTATCAGCGATCATTTTATCCAGATCACGATGGGTTGCTGCCACAATACGGACATTAGCCTTAATGGTTTGATTGCCACCAACACGTTCAAAACTACGCTCTTGTAACACCCGTAATAATTTAACCTGCATCGACATTGGCATATCACCAATCTCGTCTAAGAATAAAGTGCCACCTTCAGCCAACTCAAATCGCCCTTTACGGGTTGA
Organism: Photobacterium aquimaris; assembly: GCF_002954455.1. Taxonomy (GTDB): domain Bacteria; phylum Pseudomonadota; class Gammaproteobacteria; order Enterobacterales; family Vibrionaceae; genus Photobacterium; species Photobacterium aquimaris. The sequence continues at coordinate 520,617 of NZ_MSCC01000001.1, read as the reverse complement.
AATTGCGCCAGTAAAGGCACCTTTTTCATGACCAAATAATTCACTTTCAAGTAAATCTGCAGGAATGGCACCACAGTTAACCGGCACAAATGGGCCTTTGCCACGCTCTGAGTGATAGTGCACATTACGCGCAACCACCTCTTTACCAGTACCGGATTCACCTAAAATCAACACACTAGCATCACAAGCTGCCACTTGTTCAACCAACCGACGAATATCACTGATGGCTTCACTGCGACCGACCATGCTTCTAAACAGCATGTTCTTACGCCCTAAAGACGGCACTTGATGAGTACGTTTGCCTAAATATTCTTGGCAATGACGAAAGGCATCAGCTAATTGGTTGTAATGTAACGGGAGTTTTAGATCACCAATATAATTAGGTAACTCAACCAATGCTTGATGATGATTTGCTAAAGCAACCACAGGGATCTGTGGGTACATTTTCAGCATATTGATAATACTATTTAAGCGCTTAGCATTGGTGATCGTGCCTAATAAGCAAACACTCCATGACTGCTCCCATAATGACACGGTAAGATCTTGTGATGATAGCGCACTATGATGCTCACCCATAAAATTAAGGATGACACCTAAATCATGACGTTGCTGTGAATCGTCATCAATAACAAGCGTATTTACTAAACCGAGCATAAAATGGATATTGCCTTTATATGAGGACACTTTGACGGAAGATTCAATATAACCAAGAGAACAACAATCAAGAAGATAGTAGCTACATTGTAATTAATGTGCACCATAAGGCAAGATTTGACGTATAAAAGCTGTGATACCAATACAAATTACAATGCAATTGAGACGCTTTTATTCCATTTTTAGCTTAAAAACCATAAAAATACTGCTTATCGGCAACCAAATTTGTGGTTGCCGACAATCAATAACGGTTAATTTGTTTCAGTAAGGTAGTGATATTGGATTGGAATTTGATCCCATGCTGATTTTATTTCACGTAACATACCGATGACATCATCAATTGGCTGAGTGACGTTTTCTGCATTGGCACGTGAAATTTCGCTGCCCATAAAATCATAAAGAGCATCAAGGTTTTTCGCGATGTCGCCGCCGTCTTCCATTGATAAGCAATCACGCAGACTTAATACAATATCTAATGCTTTAGCTAACCGCTCACATTTAACCGCGATATTGCCCTGTTCCATCGCGGCTTTGCCCTGAATAAGACGTTCGATTGCCCCAGCGTATAACATTTGAATGATACGGTGTGGGGATGCGCTGGCGAGTTGTGCATTCACTGAAACTTGCTTATATGCCTGAAGAGAACCACGCATGTTATTATCCTTTAAATAGCTGGAACATTATTGCTAGCGTTAACGCTAATGGTTATTGTCCGTGTTGTTGAATATTGCTGTAGAGCGATAATGATTTTTGACTTTTTTTCGAGCGTACTAACTGCGCGCCAATACGATCTTTATGCTGTTGTAATAACCCTTTCATCGCTTGCGTACGTGCTACCACATCATCAAATACTGGTCGTGATAAATCTGGCTGTTTAAGCACTAACTCCACTTGTTGATGGCGCAACGCAACTAAGTTTTCTAATTGCTGCGGAAAATCATCAGGGTACTCTTCCGCCAACAATAACTGCTCGATTTGGTGTTCAAGCTGAGTTAGTGGCTCTAGTGTGATTACTTGTTGCATTGGTTATCCATTTTAAAAAACCATCAAGCTCATCATGGTATTAAGTTGATTATTCATTTTTCCTATTGCAGCATCCATCGCAGTAAATTGCTGATAAGTACGCTCTTCATAGGCTTTCATACGCTCATTAAGTGAGGTCATATCATCTTCAAGTCGAGTTTGTTGCTCTTTAATGGTTTTTTCTTTATTGGTTAATACACCGTCAGTCGAGCTGGTAAAAGATTTAAAAATATCTTCAGCTTGATCGAGAAAACCATCATCTTCAGTATGAAAAAATGCATTAAAAGCTTTAAAATTATCTTTTAATGCCTCATCAAACTTTTCATCATCAATTTCAACTTTGCCATAACGATCGGTGGTAATTCCAAGATCACTTAAGTTATAACTCTGACCATCAACCTCTATGGTTTTATTCATCAAATTACGCATTTGACTACTGATCGAGCGGGTTAAGCTATCGCCGTTTAACGGTCCACTGGTTTTCTTCTCTACATCATATTTACTTAGATTATTAGCTGTATCAATCAAGCCGTTATAGGCTTCGATAAATCCTTCAAGTGACGACTTTGCATCTTTGGTATTATCTGTAATATCAATCGTGACGTGTTTAACATCATCAGTGTCGGTCAATTTTTTCAGATCAAGTGTTACGCCTTCAATCGCATTCTCAATCTTATTACTACCGCTACTAATAACAGTGTGGTTATCTATTCGTATTTGAGCATCCTCACCCGCCTGCATTTGTACCATTTCAGTATTAGCAGTTGGGTTGGCAGGATCAAAGCTTAACTTAGCAAGATCGCCACTCATCTTCGAAGCATCGATCGATATCTGATGATCTTTGCCTGTTTCAGAACTTGAAAAAACAATTTTAGCGCCATTATCATCATTGATAACGGTAGCGGTAACACCAGGGTTATCTTCAGCATTATTTATCGCGTTAACGATATCTTTAAGGCTACTTTTTTCTTTATTAATATCCAATGATAAGGTTTTGCCATCAATGGTAATATCTAGGGTGCCCGATCCAAGTTCCGCTTTGGGATCAGAGTCAAACGAGTTATTTGACATCACTTTATGAGATTTCGCTAACGCAAGCACTTCAATGTTATAGCTACCATTTTGTGCATCAGCAGAGGCTTCAACACCAACAAAACCACTTTCTGATGAGGTTGCCGATTGAGCAGCAAACACTTTATCTTCGGCAAACTTTTTGACCATATCTTCTAAGCCAGAAACCGCAGATTTAATTTGCCCATAGCCGCTCAATTGAACTTCTAGCTTTTGCTGCTGTTCTTTAATCCGCTGTTCTTTTGGCGCACGCTCAGCGGCAACTAATTGTTGCGTCATTCCGGCAACATCTAACCCAGACGCTAAACCACCTGCACTTAATCCCATAATTTGCCTCTTTAACTACACAGTACGGCTTAAAGAACTCAAGCTATGCTTGGCTAAATTTTCGTTTAACTCTAGCAATTCTTGTGCCGGAACTTGACGAATAATATCGCCGCTTTCTTTATCGACAATGGTCGCTATTTGTTTACCCGTTTCATCATCAATATGAAACTGTAAACTGCGATTAACCTGTTGTAATAGTTGTTCAATCTGCTTAATTCGTTCTTGCTCTTGTTGATTATCAAGATTGAATGAATTAAGCGGATTGTCATCTTTTTTAATGGCTTCGGTTTTATTGACGGTTTGATTTAATGACACGTTATTGCCAATAATTTTTGGCGGTTGAGTATCATCAACGCCAGCTTGAACATCATGAGAGTTATATAATGATGAAGGTGGTAGAGGATTGATCGCCATAGCCAGTTCCTTGAGCATATTTGTTAGCGATTAAAATACAATACTGCCCTGCTTGATATACCAAGCAGGGCACGATTACGAATTAACCTAGTAGGCTAAGCGCAGATTGTGGAATTTGTTTTGCTTGTGCCAGAATAGATGTACTTGCCTGCTGCAGGATCTGATTCTTAGTCATGTTAGTCGTTTCTGATGCGAAATCGACATCTTTAATACGGCTGTTTGATGCGGTTACGTTTTCATTGATGTTAGCAAGGTTGCTCAATGTATGGTTAAAACGGTTTTGCACCGCACCTAAATCAGCTCGCTGTGAGTCGATACCTGCGATTGCTGCATCGATAACGTCTAATGCATCTTGTGCTCCACTGCCATCAACACCAGACGTTAAGTCAACGTCAGCAATAGAAGCTAATGTTGAAGTCGCTGAACCTGTCATCAATGCCCGATCTGTTCCTGCAAGAGTAATATCATCGCCAGATGTTAACTTTAATGTAGAATTTAGTGTTGCATCAGCAGTAACAGCCGTTCCTCCTAGACTAACAGTACCAGCCGTTTTACCCGTAATTTGAACGCCATCTACATCACTAGCAGATAGAGCTATTGAGTTATTACCTGAATCAAAATTAGCTTTATGACCTGCTTTGTTGATATCTTCAGCTAGCTTCTCTGTATCACCATTATAAGTAGCTAAATCAAAGGTATCGCTACCAATCGTAAGAGTACCATCAGCTGATGCATCAAGGTTACTAATTGTCGTATCCACTTTAGCTTCAGCTTTTACACCTGTACCTGAACTATTTATCGCAGCAGCAACACCAGTAACACCAGTACCAACAGTTACAGGCACAGCTTTACCATTAACAGTAATATCATCAGTCGTTGTTTTAGCTAAATCTGCTGTTGCTGTTAGTGTACCAAAACCACCAGCCGAACCTGCGGAATCTATCTTATTATTACCAATTGATGTTGACTTCATATCCATTAAAGAAACATCAATAGTCTCATTCGCGTTAGAACCAATTTGGAATGATTTTGTACCAAATGAGCCATCAAGTAAGTTTTGACCACCAAACGTCGTTGTCTCAGAGATACGCGTTAATTCTTCTTGCAGTGCACTCACTTCTTTTTGCATAGCTGCACGATCATCACCAGAGTTTGATCCGTTAGCTGCTTGTAATGATAGATCACGCATACGTTGCAAAATATTTGTTGACTCTGACATCGCGCCTTCAGCGGTTTGCGCCATTGAGATACCGTCATTGGCATTACGCATTGCTACGTTCAAGCCGTTTGTTTGGCTGGTTAAACGGTTTGAGATTTGCAAACCTGCAGCATCATCTTTTGCAGAGTTAATGCGAAGACCTGATGATAGTTTTTCCATGCTGCTTGCGACGCCATTGCTTGCACCATTTAGGTAACGCTGGGCGGTCATTGCAGAAACGTTAGTATTAACTGTAACAGCCATAGTTGTTGCTCCTTAATTTGATACCCAGCAATCCCGGGCGAAGACAGTTTTATCTGTTGTGCTAAAGTTAACGGCACCGTTTTAAGAAGCTTTAGAATTATTTTTAGTATTTTGTATATTTATTTAACAATTGATAAATAAGGGGAATATTTTCCGAGTGGCAAGTGCCAAACCCCACCCCGTCATTCCCTACAGTGAGGTTACGAACGAGATAGGGAATCTACTCCCCACGCGTTGTAGGGTCATTGGGGTTGTACTGATTGAATTCACTGGCGTCTGTTATGCTCAAGCACGCATTGAGTAGATCACGGATAACCTCGTCCCTCGACTTCCGAGATGACGCATAATCGGCTACGTGAGTGCCAAGCCCCGTTATTGCGACCGTGAGTGCTCCCTCACACCGTCATTCCCTACAGTGAGGTTACGAACGAGATAGGGAATCTACTCCCCACGCGTTGTAGGGTCATTGGGATTGTACTGATTAAATTCACTGGCATCTGTTAGGCTCAAGCACGCGTTGAGTAGATCACGGATAGCCTCGTCCCTGCTCTCCCCTAAACCCCTTAAATATAATTAAACAATGACAATTGCTTGGTTTGCCCAAACGCTTGCTGCGAGGCTTGCAACGCCATCATTTGTTGATTCATATCCATAATGGCTTTGCTGTAATCAAGATCTTCTAAGCCACTTTGCGCCTGATTTAGGGTTAATTCAAAATCAAGATGTTGTTCTAACTGGCGATCGACCTGCTGCATGATAGTGCCGACTTCTGAACGTTGTTGGTTCATATGCACAAAGCCACTGTCGAGATCATCAATCACTCGCTGTAAGTTTGCTTCTGCCGCAGGCGATGAGGTTGGACGCTCTGCGTTATCAATCGCACTCTGAATCGAATCAAAAATATTGATGGTTTGGGCAGGCTTTAGCGTAATGCTATCGCCACTGCTGATGCCATCAAATTGCAGATTAAGGGTAGCACTATCGGCAACCGCAGGATCTTTATAACTGATCCCCTGCTGAGGATCATAACTCGCATCAGTAACAACCTCTTTACCGCCGATGTTAAGGCTGTATTGCATTTCTTTGGTGGTATTACCGTCACTATCGACCACATCGACTTCATTAAAACTTACTTCAATAGTTTCAGCCGTAGAAAAATCACTGGTAGTCGCTGAAAGTAAATGCAATTTAGAGCCATCGGTTAAGCCATCAGCTGTGGCAGTTTTATCACTAAATACAGGTCTAAAATCACCGTAACTATTGGGGACATCAGTAAATAGCTGATCGCCAGGCAAGCTGGTTTTTACGTTAACCGATTTATCAATTTGCGCATAACGCGACTGGTTATCACCGTGATAGTTCATGCTGCCATCAATGGCTTCCATAAACGGTTTAGTATCAGATTGATTACCCGCAAACACATAGTTACCGGCTTCATCACGACTATTGGCTAATTCCAGCAAGCCATCACGGAGGCTGATTAATTCATCTTTAAATGCGGTACGGTCGTTACTTGCCATCGCACCATTGATCATTCCCAGCACTTTTTGTTTGGTTGCGCCAAGGTTATCTTCAACCCCAGCTATCGCGGTTTCCATGGTTTGCAGACGATTATTTGCAAGGGTGATGGCACTATTATATTGATCGATTTGAGTCAGCTGTTGACGGTAGTTTTGAATCGTCACTGATGACACCGGATCATCGCCTGCGGTTTCGACCCGTTTGCCGCTAGATAGTTGACCGTTAGTTTGATTAAGCTCGCCTTGCTTACGCATTAAGTTGGAGGTCAGGTTTTGGTATTGGCTGGCGGTTGAGACGCGATTGATCATGACAACTCCTGGTTATACTGCGCGCATTAAGGTATCAAAGGTTTCTTTTGCCACCGACATAATTCGTGATGACGCCATGTACGATTGTTGAAACTTCATTAAGTTGGCGGCTTCTTCATCAAGGTTAACCCCTGATAAATTCGATACTCGCTCTGAGGCTGAATCAAAATCAAGCTGATTCACTTCGGTTAATTTATCGGCATTTTTTTTAAGCATGCCAATATCTGTCGCTAAGCCTTCAAAAACATCAATCACACTGGATTTACCATCAGCCATGGTCTTTTGATGCTGAACTTGCTGCATCGCTAAAAAGTTACCGTTGCCGCCTTGGGCATTTTGCGCGCCAAGTTCAATCTTAAAACTATCATTGGCAGCAGCATTGGCTGATATTGTCATTACTGGTATTGATGTAGTCGCGCTGGTTTTAAAGGCAATGTTAGCGCCATCAGCAGCAGAATAACGATTATCAACCAGCTCAACATTGGTATTAGTTTTTAAATCAGTAACCGTAACTTGATCGCCCGCGGCATTTAACTGTAACTGATACCGCCCCGCTGCATCATCAGGCACATTCTCTGCTTTAGTGATGCTTGCCGAGCCAGTGTTTGACTCTGCGGCAATCGCGGTTAACTGGCGGTGACCAGCAAGCCCGCGCGGATCGGTCATTGCCAGTGAAATATCCGCGGCACCACGACGTGAAGGTTGAATAATGGTGGTTTCAGTCTCGCCAGCCGTTAACGTTGGCGGTTGATTAATAATAATTTCTAGGCCATCAACCTTAGCAACAAACTTGCCGTCAGCACCGGCTTCCAGTTGAGTTTTATTACCTTGCTGATCAATCAAGGTATGGCTGCTCGCATCACTGACTAATTGATAATCACCTAATTTAAGCTGGTTAATATCATCAATTTTAACGCTTATATCACTGCTGCTACCAAAGGGTTTAAGCGCCCGTTGTGACATTGCCTTAGCACTATTAATATCATTAAATAATGCTTGCCCTTGCTGACCATTAAGATCAACGCCCTGCTGTTGCAAATCATTCATTTGGGATCCAAAGCCAATTGCCATTTGTCCGAGTTGATCCAAACTTTTATCAATCACATCATCACGTACCGTTAGCATCGCCCCTAAGCTGCCGCCAATAGTATCGCTCTTAATCGGTTTGCTATTATTTCCATTGATTAACGCTATTTGTTTATTGGCAACATCAGGATCGCCATCGACGAGTTTCAACTGCGATGCACTCACGCCTGAAACTAAAGTATCACCGCTGCCAATAATAACCGTATTGGCTAAACTGCCTTTATCAGCTAACACTGTCACTTGAGTATATTTGGCTAATTCGTTGATCAGCGTTCGTTGTTGATCAAACAGATCATTACTGCCATCGCTATTTGATTGTTGTTGCAGGCTGGTATTAACGGCGGCAAGTTCTTGCCCTAGCGCATTGACGCGTTCAAGTGAAACATCAAGTTGCTGATTAACATCAGTACGAATATTGGTGAGGGTTTCGTGAGCATTATTAAGATTAACCGCCGCTTGATTGGCATGTTCTAGCACCGTTTGACGGCTACCTAGATCGCTTGGGTTATCCGCTAATGACCGCACCGAGTGATAAAAATCATTGATACTATTAACACTATTAACCGCGCTTTTAGAGGTGAAGTCATCTAACATCGCTAAATGCTGTTGTTTAACGTTAGCTTCTTCAAGCTGAGTGGTAGATAGCGTCAGTTCGCGGGCTGCAAATTGGTCATAAGCACGACTGACGTTATCAATATAAGCGCCAGTACCATAGTAATTATTACCATTCCAATGCGCATTATCTGCTTTTTGCTCGACAACTTGACGGCTATATCCAGGCGTGTTGACGTTGGTAATGTTATGACTTGCCACATCCAATTGTTTTTGAGATGTGCGTAAGCCACTCACCCCAATTTGCATCAAATCTACCGCCATTGCCCACTGCCCTCACTGAAAATTAAACCATTACCGTCAATGTATTGCGATAACGCTGTAACTAATAAGCAAGAACTGAACCACTTTTAAATAAATAGCGCGCTGACATCGATGTTTAAATAAATACTGTTAATTAGCATTTATTTACTTATACTTTTGCCAAAGCTGCCGATACAGATCAACACTTAACAAAACTAACGTCATAATAAAGGATCGCGCTAATGAATATTTTACTTTCTGGATTAATTGGTTACGCGATAAAAGAGGTGGTTGTGCCGCTGATTACTGACAGTAACGATGATCAGCAACAATCAAAGCAAGTGTCTGATAAGGAAGTAGAAGGGGCATTATTTGAGAGTAACGATCTGATTAAAATGGTCTCAAGTTTAATTGATATTGTGGTGTAAGATTATTGTTGCTTTACTTATTCACAACTCCCTCGATACGCCAGCTTTTTAGTTACTTTATTCTTTGAACGCCCAGATCATCCTGATCACAATAAGCTCTGCACTTTTTTCATTACCGCTAACACTTTGTTGCTGTAATTAGGATCAGTGGCGTAGCCTGCTTGATGAATTTCACGAATAAATTGTTGCGGCTGAGTGCTGTGCGTTAGTGCTTTTGAATAGCGCGGATTATGCTGTAAGAAATTAACAAAGTCATCAAAACTGTGCTGATAAGAATCATAAGCACGAAATGCTGCTTGTTCTTGAACGGCAATACCATCATGAAATTCTAATGTTTTAGTGGCAACCTTTTGCCCCTGCCAGCGTGGATCTGCTTTAATATTAAATAAATTATTGCTTGAACCAAGCGCATTATTGATCACTTTTTTACCCCAGCCAGTTTCTAATGCTGCTTGAGCAATCAATAACGCAGGATCGGTGCCTAATGCACGTGCCGCTTGCTGCGCATAAGGTTTCATGTGATCAACAAATTCAGCTGCCGAGGCAAAACTTGTCGGTTTAGCGACCGCAGCAGGCACTGCTTCAACCGCATTAGTCGCGATTGATTTTGCAGAGACGGGCGCGGGTGTAAATGGTGCTGGTGCTGCTAACGGTGATGTTTTGGCTGTCGCAGTGGCTAAAGGTAAAGCCGTCGCATCGGCATTAATTGGCCGAATCGAAAATGGCTGCGGTTGCTGCTGAGGTCGAAGTTCGGTTGTCGGCTGGTGTTGACTCAAATCTTGTTGCTCGCCACCGAGCTGTTTAACAATCATATCCGCCAACCCAAGACTGCCAGTAGTACTTAGCTGCGAAGAGAGTTGTTCATCGTGCATTTGCTGGTAAAACTTACCGTTATTGCTACTCATTAAATCTGATTCAAAGGCGCTATTAGCCTCACGCATCGATTTAAATAACATCTGCGTAAAAATAGATTCAAACTGGGTTGCCGCTTCGCGCAAAGAGCCTTGTTTATCCTCGCTGATCCCTGCTCGTAGACGATCAAGGTTGCTTAAATCATGAATAAAACCCGGCTCTATTTGCTTCATTGCGGCTCCCTTTTATAGTAATAACGCACTAACGGATTAGATAATAATTAACTGGCCTTCAATCGCACCAGCTTGCTTTAACGCTTGTAAAATCGCCATTAAATCTGATGGCGCAGCGCCGACTTGATTGACCGCTCGTACTAATTCATCCAAGGTCACTCCCGGCTCAAATTTGAACATGCGTGCATCGGATTCATTAACAGTTATTTGTGAATTAGGCACTACCACGGTTTCACCACCAGCAAAGGCATTGGGCTGACTCACTTGCGCATTTTCTTTAATGGATACTGTCATGCCACCATGAGTAATTGCCGCTGGACGTAACTTAACATGCTGGCCGATAACAATGGTGCCGGTGCGTGAGTTAACAATGATTTTTGCCGAGCCTTCAGCGGGATCAAACTCTAAATTTTCAACCGTTGATAAAAAAGCCACTCGCTGACTAACATCACGCGGCGCACGAACACGAATCGAAGTTGCATCCACAGCTGATGCCATTTGTGGACCTAAAAACTGATTAATCGTATCAGACATTCGTTGCGCGGTAGTAAAATCAGATTCGTACAAGTTAAAGGTTAAATAATCGCCACGCCCAAACGGGTTTGATACTTCTTGTTCAACCATCGCACCATTGGTGATTCGCCCCACTGTTGGGGTATTACCAACCACTTTAGAGCCATCAGCACCTTCAGCACTAAAGCCTCCGACCACTAAACTACCTTGGGCAATCGCATACACTTTACCGTCAAGACCTTTCAGAAACGTTTGTAATAATGTGCCACCACGTAAACTTTTGGCAGAGCCAATCGAAGACACGGTAATATCAATCGTTTGACCTTGCTTAGTAAACGCAGGCAAAGTCGCATTCACCGCAACGGCGGCGACATTTTTGGTTTTCGGTTTAGTGCCGACAGGCAATTGAATACCAAAGTTTTGCAACATCGCATTAAAAGTTTGGTCGGTAAACGGGGTGGTTTCACCAGTGCCGGGTAAACCGACCACTAATCCATAACCGACTAATTGGTTACTACGCACGCCTGCAACGGCGGCGACATCTTTGATCCGTGCTGCTTGCACTGTGGTGGTAAATAAAGCCAAGGCTAGAATACATATTGACGAAATTTTCAAGCGATTCTCCGCTGCAAATTAAGGTGAGGCTTAGAAAGCGACATTAAAAAAACGTGACAGCCAATTTTGCTGCTGAATGTCTTGTCTATCACCAGTGCCTGAATATTGAATCCGTGCATTAGAAATGCGGGTTGAGGCGATAGTGTTATCTTGATCTATATCATCGGGACGAATATTGCCGCTAACACGAATATATTCTTCGCCAGTATTGAGCATTAACCACTTTTCACCACGGATCACCAAGTTTCCATTACTGAGCACATCGACCACTTCAACTGAGATCGAACCTTTAATACTGTTACTTTGATCGGCAGAAGTAGAACCTGCAAAAGAGTTATTATTCGCCATCGCATAAGACAAAGTGTAATCATGTAAAGTGACAGGCTTACCACCAAGATCAATCGGCTTCATATTAAGATCGGTTTTTTTGTCGAGATCAGAACTAGCGCTTTTCTTGGCCGCGGTTTTCTCTTCCAGCAAAATTGTCACAATATCGCCAATCCCACGCGGCTTAGTATCATCATATAAATCTTGCGCCTGAGCCTGATTAAATAACGATCCGGTTGCAGTGGCATAATGTTCTGGTTTAGGTTGTGGTCGTACTGGGTTCCACGCCGGATCGTTCATTTGTGCATCTTCACGGCCACGCAAGCGCTCAATCAAGCTTTTTGACTGCGGCTGCTTACCTTCGACAGCATCAACATTGGTGGTGGCTTTTTCGATATCGCTGCCAACCATATCAGGGGTCGACATACAACCACTTAACCCACAAATCAGCGCAATAATACTCCAACGCCAATAACGATTTTGGTGTGTTTTCACCGCAAGTTCCTTATCAGTCGAGTTATAATTGCTGATTAACGTAACTTAGCATTTGGTCAACGGTTGAGATCACTTTTGAGTTCATTTCATAAACCCGTTGTGCCTCAATCATGTTCACTAGCTCTTCGGTCACATTAACATTGGAGGTTTCAAGCATCGATTGGCGAATAGAACCAAAACCTTCTAAGCCCGGCGTGCCTTCTTGTGGATCGCCACTTGCACCTGTCGGTAAGAATAAGTTCTGTCCAATCGGCTCCATACCTGCTGGATTGATAAAATCAGCGGTGGTTATTTGCCCCAGAACTTCGTTTTCTTGTTGATCACGAATACGTGCCGAGACTTCACCATCAGTACCGACAGTAATACCTACTGCATTATCAGGAACCACAATTTCAGGCTGCACTGGATAACCGCTACCACTAGTCACTAAAATGCCTTGATCATTAATGGTAAATTGACCATTACGGGTATAACCAATATTGCCATCAGGCAGTAATACTTGGAAAAAACCATCGCCTTCGATCATCATGTCCATGGCATTATTGGTGGTTTGAGTATTACCTTGAGTAAACACTTTTTGAGTCGCAACCACTTTTGAACCCGCACCGAGCATTAAGCCGCTTGGCAGAGTAGTATCTTGGGTTGATTTACCGCCAGGCTGATTAATGTTTTGGTAGAATAAATCTTCAAAAACCGCTCGACTTTTCTTAAAACCAATCGTCGAGGCGTTAGCTAAATTATTAGAAATAGTTGAGATATTGGTTTGCTGGGCATCTAAACCCGTTTTACTGACCCATAATGCTGGATGCATGCTGCTCGTCCTTTAGTAATTAGCTGATACGCATCAGTGAAGAAGAAGACTTATCCATTTCTTCGGCTGACTTCATTAACTTCACTTGCATTTCAAAGTGACGCTGTAAATCAATCATGCTGGTCATTTCAGCAACGGCATTAACATTACTGCCTTCAAGCATACCTTTGGCTAAGTTAACACTGGCATCGGCATCTAAAGGATCACGATTACCAATCACTTTAAATAAGCCATCAGTATCTTTAAATAAACTGCGATTATCAGGTTTAACAAGTTTAATGCGATCAACGGTCACCATGGTATCTGGCGGCGCACCTTTGGGTAATACCGCCACTGTGCCGTCTTTACTGATTTCAATTTTATTGATCGGTAGAGGAATAAAAATAGGGCTGTCGTTACGTCCTAGTACCAACTGGCCATTGCTGTTTTGAAGCATGCCCATTTGATCAACTTTCAAATGCCCTGCACGGGTATAGCCTTCTTGACCATTGGCATCTTGGACTGCTAACCAGCCATCACCTTGAATAGCAACATCAAGATCGCGTCCAGTATTGATCACTGAACCTTGCGCAAAATCATTACCAGTACGCTCAGCCATGGTAAACACGCGGCTTGGTACGCCTTCACCAAACACCTGCATACTACGTGCTTGTTGTAAGTCAGCTCGAAAGCCCGTTGTACTGACGTTAGCAAGGTTATTGGCATGTACTCGCATACCTTGCATATCTTGTTTTGCCCCGCTCATGGCGAGAAACAGCGCCCGATCCATTTTTTTGACACTCCTCTGTTCAATAGCGGATTTAAAGCAAAAATTACGCCAAGATGTGAATAAAGAATAGCAACTGTCAGAAACTGAGAGATGAACATACAAAAACGCCACCGATAGCGGTGGCGTTGAGCAATTAATAATAATTAACGCATTTGAAATTAACGAATTTGAAGAATGTTTTGCTGAAGTTGGTTATTAACATCCAAGGCACGTGAACTGGCTTGGAAGTTGCGCTGGGCACTGATCAAATCCACCAGCTCTTGAGTCATATCAATGTTTGATTGCTCTAGAGTACCGCTTTTAATAGCACCAAATGAACCTTGAGAAGCATCACCCCACACCACTTCACCTGACTCTTGGGTTGCATTCCATAGCGATCCGCCAAGTTGCGTCAGCCCTTGCTCATTGGCAACACGTGCCATTGCTACGCGCCCCACCACTAAATCTTTACCATTTGAGTAAGACGCCATGATATTACCATCAGGATCGATATCAACTTTGGATAAATAGCCCGTTGTTGCACCATCAACATCTTCAAATTTACGTACTTCAAATGCTGAAGCGTACTGAGTTGGCTCATCATATTTCATGGTTAACGCCTGATTAATATCAGCACCACCAACATCGATTTTGGCATCGGCAAAGCTTTCCATTGGAATCTCATTTGGAGAGCCCGCTTGCAGTTGCCCATTAGCATCAAATTTCATGATGTAGCCAATATGCGGACTCACTTTTGGATCCGTCATATAAGCAGCAGGTAATGAGCCTGGTTGTACATCCAACGCTACTTCGTCACCATTGTTATTGGTCACGGTTTGATAAACTTCCCATGTATTGGCTTGCTGCAGCTCAGGAGTCGCTGCATTAGGATCATACTTTGCCACATAATAAGTGGTCATTTTGTATGGCTTACCCAGTGAATCATAGATTGTTGATGAAGTAGAACGGCTAAATGAATCTGGATCCTTAAAATCAAACGGCTGACTTTTAGGTGTCGTCTCACTATTAGGTAAATTAAGAGAAACTTTGATATTTTTAGAGGCGGTTGGCTGTCCAAATACATCATCAATTTTCAATGATTTAGCTTCATATGAAGCTACCGTATTGGTATCTTGATTCACCGGATAACCCAATAAGAACTTGCCTTCAGAGTTAACCAGTTCATTTTCATTGTTTAATTGAAACGCGCCATTACGGGTTAGATTACTGTTGGCGACTTCATTTTTGCTATCTGCCACCGCAAAAAAACCAGCACCAGATACCCGTAAATCTAACGGGTTATTGGTATAAATGCTTGAACCTTCATGGAACTGTTGTGCCACCGTTGAGGTTTGAACACCGCCACCCGTGGTGGTTTTAGAATTTGAGAAAATAGAATTCGAATACACATCACCAAACTCTGCCCGCGACTCTTTAAAGCCAAAGGTATTTGCGTTGGCAATGTTATTACTGGTGGTGTTTAGATCCTTTTGCGCAGCACCCAAGCCACTTAATGCGATATTCATACTCATGAGTTCAGTTATCCTTGTTGTGTACTAAGTGGTGCCGCAGATTGGGCGCTTTTACCAATTTGTAAGACTTCAGCGAGATTGACCGGTTTAGTGACACCGGCGAGGTTTAACATCACTTTACCGTCGCTGTTGCCCAGTAAAACGCTATTTACATTAGCGTGAGTTAGCACTTCAAATTGTTGGCTTTCACCACCAACATTACCTGATACTGAGAAATTATATTTACCCTGCGGCATCACATTGCCAGCATCGTCTTTGCCATCCCATGCAAACGGATGCTCTCCGGCTGATTTTGCGCCAAGCGTAACGGTTTTTACTAATACGCCTTGCTCATTTTCAACCCGCAGAATGGCGTTATCGACCCCTTGTTGCATACGAACCATACCCGCCATTTCACCATCATGGCTTTTTAGCGCCGACGCACTTGGAATAAGTACATCTTGGCCTACCAGTGATGATGCTTGCAGTGCTTGGTTAGATGTCATGGCACTATTGAGTGAGCCAAATTGCTCATTCATTTTATTGATGCCATCAACAGTAGCAAAAGACGCCATCTGCGCAATCATCTGATCATTACCTACTGGCTTAAACGGATCTTGTTGCGCTAATTGTTTGGTTAACAACGATAAAAAATCATCTTGTTTTAATTGATTAGTGCCCGTTGTCGGTTGCTCTTCAGCAATTTTTTTATCTTGCATGCCTTTTAATTGGTCAAGATAAGAAAGGGATTGCCCTGCGCCATTAATGGTTGTCATAACACTCGCTCCTTTGCTTATTTGCCCATTTGCAATGTTTTCATTAGCATTTGCTTACTGGCATCTGCAACTTGAACGTTATTTTGGTAAGAGCGTGATGCCGAGATCATATTGGCCATTTCTTCCATCACATTAACGTTCGGTTTATAAATATAACCGGCACTATTCGCCAATGGATGCTCTGGATTATATTCAGCACTTAATGGCTCGTTACTTTCAACGATACCTTGCAGTTGTACTGGCACACTGGCGCTGCCTTGATAAGACGCATTATCAAGCGCTGCGGCAAAAATAGGATGGCGCGCTTTATAGGTTTCTTGCGCAGAGCTACTAACACTGTTGGCATTGGCAAGGTTACTTGAGGTGGTATTGAGTCGTACTGACTCGGCACTCATGGCAGAGCCTGTAACATTAAAAATATTAAATAAACTCATCCATTATTCCCCTTTCAATGCCTTGGTGAGGTTCTTAAATTTAGAACCTAAAAAGTCTAACGATGCTTGATATTCAATGCTATTTTGCATAAATAAGTTTTGTTCTAATTGCGCATCTACTGTATTACCATCACCGCTGTCGGGTTGGGTAGGTACGCGATATAACTGCTCACCGCTAGCACTACCAGAGGCAGTAATATGCCGCCCATTGGTAAGATTAAGGCCAACGTTTGCCCCTGAGGTTGCCGATTGCAAGACGCGGCTAAAGTCGACATCTTTTGCTTTAAAGCCAGGTGTGTTGACATTGGCTAAGTTACTCGCCAAGGTTTCGGCGCGAGTAGCGCGAGCGCCAACGGTATGTTGATGAATACCTAATGCTTTATCAAAAGAAATCGACATATTTTGCCTCTACGGTGTTGTTCACAGTCACAATGACAACAAGAGTAAAGCAAGGACAATGCCAAGATGGAAAAGAGGATAGGAAAAAGTAGGAGAAGGGACGAGTGACGAGCAGGTACGAGAATAAGAGCTTAATAGCTAACAATGTAGTAGCAATCTTTCCAGTTCGGTTTTACATTTCGAAATCTCGCCCCTAAACTCCCTGCTCTTACTATTATTTTAATTTGTAAATAATACCCGGGTTACAGCGTACCATTTCAAACTTATCACACAATCCGGTTAACGATTCTGATGCTCCTAAGAATAAATAACCGCCAGGATTTAAACTGGCAGCTAATTGATTGAGTACTTTGATTTTGGTTTCCGCAGAAAAATAAATTAATACATTTCGGCAAAATATCACGTCAAATTTACCCAATAACACATAGCTTTCTTTTAAATTCTGCGAACGAAAACTAACCAATTGCTTCACTCGCGAATTGACCATCATTCCGCCACTGACATGAGGTTCAAAAAATAGTTTTCTACGCTCAGAAGATAAACCTCGACTTAACGCTAGTTGGTCATACACCCCTTCACGACACATATCGAGCATGGTTTGTGAAATATCTGTCGCGGTGATCTGAATATTTGGTAACAGTCCTGGGCGTTTTTGTTGTTGCTCTAAAATAGTCATCGCAATTGAATATGGCTCTTGGCCTGACGAACTTGCTGCAGACCATATTTTAAACGATCTTCTCTTGGCTGCTAATTCTGGCAACACCTTATCAGCTAACACTGTATAAGGATAACCATCACGAAACCATAATGTTTCATTGGTTGTCATTGCATCCACTACCGCAACACGCACTTCACGATTACGCCCACTTAGTGTGAGTTGCAACAGCTCAGATAAAGACTGCATACCAAAACGTTTAATTAACGGGCTTAAACGACTACGAACTAAGTACTGTTTATTGTCCCCTAAAACAATGCCACACTGCGCTTCAAGATAATGACAAAAGTCATAATAATATTGATCATTTACCGTTAATGTTGTCATTAATCACTCTTTATTATTGTTATATTATTACTACACGTCGAATTTTATTGATGGTTAAGCTGGTGTATCGATAATAGGTATCATGGCATTTTTGACCGCTTGTCCGAGTTCATCAGGGTTAAATTTAGGAATAAAAGCATTGGCTCCCACCCGCTCAATCATCGCTTGATTAAAGACGCCACTCAGAGAGGTATGCAAAATAATATGTAAATCTTTTAGTGCTTGATCGCCACGAATAGCCGCC
This sequence comes from Photobacterium aquimaris, assembly GCF_002954455.1. Lineage (GTDB taxonomy): Bacteria > Pseudomonadota > Gammaproteobacteria > Enterobacterales > Vibrionaceae > Photobacterium > Photobacterium aquimaris. The sequence goes on along the minus strand of NZ_MSCC01000001.1, from coordinate 502,468 downwards.
GTTAAGGTATAGCCATCCATTTCTGGCATTTCGATATCAGAAATAACCAATGCCAATTGTTGATAAATACAACCCTTAGCAGCCATAGCTTGTAATGTTTGTAATGCTTCCTTGCCATCTTTAACACAAATACAATCACAGCCGATAGATTCAATTGCCCGCTGAACTTGCTTACGTGCAACCATTGAATCATCAGCAATTAACACGGTTTTTACTGCTGGAGTAATCAGATTAATTTCATCGAGTAACTCAGTTGATAAACGCGTATCTGCTGGTGATATTTGATCGAGGATCTTTTCAACATCGAGAATCTCTACCAGCTCATTGTCAATCTCAGTGACCGCTGTAAGATAATTACTTCGACCAGCCCCTTGTGGCGGCGGTAAAATAGCTTCCCAGTTGATATTAACGATCCGCTCAACTGCTGAGACTAAAAATCCCTGCACCGAACGGTTAAACTCAGAAATAATAATAAAGCAGTTACTGATATCTTCGACAGGTCGATCGCCAATAGCGAGGCTAATATCGATCACTGAAATGGTTTGACCTCGAATATAAGCCACCCCTTTCACAAACGGATGTAAATTAGGCATTGCGGTTAATTTCGGGCACTGTAAAACTTCTTTGACTTTAAAGACGTTAATGCCATAACGCTGACGTCGATTGAGCCGAAACGTAAGTAACTCTAATCTATTTTGGCCAACCAACTGGGTACGTTGATTAACGGAATCTAAAAGACCTGACATGTGAAATAGCTCCCTGCTCAAGAATATTAATCTGACCAATACAAGCAATTTTATGAATAATTACTTATGATATACCGTCTAACTACTGATTTTCTAACACCGACAGAGAATATTACACCGTGATCACTCATCGATATTTAGATCTAGTTTGCATGATTATCGGCAGTTTACTGCTGAGCTTTAGTGGAAATATTCATGCGACACCACTCTCTCAACAAGAGCTTATTAAAAAAACTGCTGTCAGCCATATAAAACAGACCCTAATACAGCCCGAGTTTGGCAGTATTAATATCACCGCAGCAAAACTCGATTCACGATTACGGTTTCCAGTTTGTAGTAGCCAACTGCAAGCGTCGACGCCAGGTAAGCAAACATTAACAGGTAATGTCACCGTTTTAGTGCGCTGCGAAACTGAAAATTGGCAATTATATGTTCCCGTTAGTATTCAACAAACCTTGCCACAAGTGATTGCCACTACCCATTTAGGCCGTGGCGCACTACTCAGTGCTGCTAACCTTAAAATTGCGATGGTAGAGAGCCGTTTTCAACGTGGCATTAGCTTTACTGATCCACAGCAACTTATTGGTTCTAAAGTCAAACGAACGGTAAAAGCGGGTGATGTCATTCAAGCCAACGATATCTGTCTTGTATGCCGTAATGACAGTGTATTAATTCGTGCAGGTCAGTCAGGGTTAGCAATTGTTACTGCGGGAAAAGCATTATCTGATGGCGCGATAGGTGATGAGATTCGAGTCCAAAACAATAAGTCAAAACGTATTATTGATGGCGTGGTTACTGCTGTTGGTGAAGTATCAGTAAAGTACTAATTCATCGTTCAATATACAGCCATGAATCTAAACATCTACCGACATAATATTTTGGCGTTAGCACATAAAAAAAGCTAAAGTTTAGGGTTTATACGTCGATAACAGACTATAACCATTGACATCGACAGGTACAATATTATGACAAGCATTGATCATTTACGTGGTGGACAACCACTGAACACTAGCCGTACAGTTAACACTCCTAAAACGGCAACAGAAAATACCGCCCCAACAGCTATTGAACCACAACACGATGCGGTTTCATTAAGCTCTCAAGGCAAAGCCGTCGGTCAAATTCATCAACAATTAGCCGCTGAAACCAGTTTTGATTCCGCAAAAGTGGATCAAATCAAACAAGCAATCGCTAATGGCAGTTATACTATTGATGCCGATAAACTTGCTAATAATATGATTAAATTTGAAGATGAACTTAATGGTCTTTAAGACAATTAATATTATTACGTATTCACTGTAAGGATCTTGGTCATGAAACATACTATTGAGCAATTGCTTGAGCTACAACAAACAGCTTTAGTATCACTTGCTGAATTACTCAACCAAGAGAAAACAGCGATAGCGCATCGACGCGCATTAGAAATAGAACAATTTGCCAAAGAAAAACTTGCGATCATTAACAGTGTTCAACAACACGATTACCTGATTGCCAACCACCCTCAACGCCAGCAATTGCAGGATGATGATTTACTCCGCCAACAGGTTGAACACATTCAACAATTGGTTACGCTATGTAAACAGCGTAACGACATCAATGGCGAGGTTTTACAACGGGCACAATTAAGTTTTCATAAGCTTAATAACCTATTTCAACAAAGTCGTGGCCGCCATCAAATGACCTATAATTGTGATGGTAAGGCGCAAAATGTTCGATCATTAGGCACTAACCTTAAAGCTTAATCATTAAAACATCACTTGCTGATTATTAGGAACATGGAATACTTCACCATGTTGCTTCATGCGTTCCATTAAACCTAAATTCAACTCCATTTCAGTCACATAGCTATCGCCAACCGGATAACTGCGGATCACTTTTGCACCACGAATAATGCCATCAACCGCACCATCAGTGGTTTCAGGACCTAATTGTTGATTAGATAGCGACGTTGTAGCGGAGATTCGAAGACCATATATTTGTTCAGACAACTCACGGTAAGCATCGAGTTTTGATGCTCGCATAGCGCGTAAACTTTTTTCTTCTTGAGTACGACCATTTTGTTCACTGATAGATGCATAACCAACCGCAGATACCAGCTCATTACTGTGGGTTAAATTCGAATTAAGGCCATTATTTGAGGTGGAACATCCTGATACTGCGACCAATAACATTACTGCTAGCCATTTCATCATCGCGCTTATCCTTAAGGTCGTAATACCACATTATTAGTCGTGGTTTGTTGTTGTTCAGTGCGCATAATCACACCGTTACGAAGTTGAATCTTATTCATGAAATCTAAGTCACGCCCAATACGATCTGCCGGTAAAAAACCTTGAGCAGTCGCAATCACGACATGTGAGCGCATGCCAATAATGCGTGCATTAACCAATACACCACCACTTTGACGTAACATGGTGCCGGTAAGTACATAATCAACCGGTTGTTGCCCTGATAATTCTTGCCAATTACGGCTGATACTAAAATCGCCATTACGGGTAACCTTAATCACTCCTGTTGATTTGTAATCAACCACCGTAAAGCCCCGCTGCTGCATCTGAAACATAAAGTTTTCACTGACAACATTACCAAGCCAGTTAGTTGCCCCCATGTCTTGCAGATCAACAAATGACGTTACTGCTAAAGGGGTGCTTGCGGTTAAATATTGGTTGGATTCAATCAACTGATTGGTCAAACCCTCAACAAAATAATCAACCGTATGACGTGGCGTTGTTGTTAATGAATATCCTGCTGAGGAGAATTGTTGTTTACCGTTATAAACTTGCGGTGCTGCACAGGCTGTAACTAACAGCGCGCACATCACCAATATAATATTGTTCATTTTTTGCCACTCTCGATACGCGTGATAAAGAAGATATCGTTCACAAACACAATTTCTTTAATGATAAACACCAATTAGGAACACTCTTTGCATTCCTTTGCAGCTATGTCTCGATTAAAGCAAAAAACATACCTAAACTGGTCTTTTATGAATAAAAAAATAGCAATCTGTTTGAGCGGCTTGTGGTTACTGTTCTCAAACGCTAGTCATGCGCAATGGGTACAAGTAACAGGTGAAGCAACGGTCCTTGAAAGTAAGGCGACAGCACGTGTTAATGCCTTAGAGAACGCCGTATTTCAAGCAATGACCTTCACTGGTGGTGAGATAGCCAGCTTGCCGTTACTCAAAAGTTATTTGCAAGAAGATCGACAACAATACCGCTTTAGTGGCAATGAAATTCGGCATATTAGCGTGCTGGAACAAAAACAGGCTGGCGGCAAAATGTATGTCACTGCCAGAATAGATATTTACCCATCGGCAAAAAGTTGCCACAAGGTACAATATAAGAAAGGATTATTACTGGGTAGATTTTCACTGGCAGAGCCTCAACAAGCGGCAATGGGCAGTATTTATCAATTAGGTGATGATTTCTCAAAAGTGCTGAAAAAAAATATTCAGCAACGTTCGCAAAGTTTTTTAGTCACGGGGATGACACAAGTTCCTTTTAGTGCCAATCATGCTGATGCGATGATGATGCTCGCGGAAGATAATGACGCCCAATATTTGATCAGTGGCGAGATCACTGATCTTTCAGCGACTGTCGATGATCACTTATTACAAGCTGATACAATCAATCGTCAGTTTGCAGTCAACTTAGATATTATGGATGGCAAAACCGGTGAGATGATTTATCAAAATAGTTATCGTGATATTGGCTTATGGCCGTTTGCACGTACTAGCCATGTTGATACTAAAACTGCCCGTTTTTGGGTCTCACCTTATGGACAAAGTATTCAACGTATTACTCAAAATATGATGCTTGATATTGAAAGTGCGCTGTCGTGCCGAGCAAGCTTACCTGAAATCGTTAATATTCATCAGGGTATGGCACAGATTAATGTCGGTCGTGTACACGGTGTACGTAATGGTGATCAGCTTAAGTTATGGCATAGTGCTGGTTTTATCGATCAGAAAGGAATTCCTCGCAACCGAATGGTTGAAACGGCAATTACACTCACTGTCGATCGTGTCTATGAGAAATCAGCAGAACTTCGTGTTAACCAGCCGCAATTGGCTTCAAGCATTCAACCTGGTGATTTACTGACCAAGCAGTTGAATCAATAATACTATTTTCTTAACCTCTGTGCATTTTCGCGTATACTATGCACATGCTTCCTTAGCTCAGATGGATAGAGCGTCCCCCTCCTAAGGGGAAGGCCGCTGGTTCGACTCCAGCAGGGAGCGCCATATTTATCAACGCCTTAGCGATTTATTTCGCTGAGGCGTTTTTGTATCAGAAACAGCATATGTAGTTACTAGTGCAGTAGCTACATATTATGAGCCATAAAAAAAGGCCGAGTAATCAATGATCACTCGGCCTTTATTGTATTTACAACAGTATATTGTTATTTAGATGTCGATTTATGCGTCTTTAGGCCGAGAATGTTACGTACAAAAGCAACAATACGGAAAATATGACTAATCGCAGCAAAGTAACAGACGAACATCACTAAGAAAGCAACGAACATGGTTGACTCTGCAACACCTACATAATCACTCCACAGACCAATAATAGAACAACTCAATGCCATCGAACAAATAGTCAGTAATGTCTGACGAGATGATAAACCAAGACGTTGGAATATATGGTGTAAATGCTCACGGTCTGGCTTAAATGGTGATTGCCCCTTACGAATACGACGAATCATAATAGTCGCCATATCCATCAATGGAATCGCAATTAACCATAATGCCGTTACTGGTTTAAATGCATACGAAGCAGGATCTTGTGTTGCTTTGATTAATAACCATACAACAGTAAAACCGATAAACATACTACCGGCATCACCCATAAAGACTTTTGCTTTAGAGCCAAACGGAATACCTAAGTTAAGCATAATGTAAGGAATAATTGCCGTAACAATCAAACCACAAAAAGTACCTAAATAAGTATTTCCAGATAGGTAGAATACAACGCCCATCGAACCGATAGTTACTGCTGCTAATCCACCTAATAAACCATCAATACCATCCACCATGTTAAATGCATTGATTGCACCAATAACACCGAAAACAGTAATAATATAACTTGTAAATACAGACAGCTGAATAGTATCACTGCCCATTAAATAACCAAGGTTATGTAGGCTATGACCACCAATAACGATCATAGCGATAGAAATAGCAGCTTGAACGATTAAACGTATTTTAAAACTTATATCTAAACGATCATCAAATGCACCAAGAATAATCAATACTAGAGCGCAGCCTAAATATAAATATACATCACTGGTATGAGGAAGAAATGACAAAAAAGTAACTGAAATAGCGGCAAAAATAGAAATACCGCCCACTAAAGGAATCGCTCCTTTATGGTGTTTTCGAGCATTTGGTTTATCAACTAAACCAACAACTTTTGCTACAACTCTCATCACAAAAAGAAATATTAATGATGAGATAAAGACGAAACAATATCCAGTAAACATAACGAACACTTTTTAAATTGGAGAAATTTGCATATAAAAAGAAACAATAGAGGATATTAGCGAACCAATAACCCTCTATTATTTCATTATTTGCGCTCATTAATCGTATGAATTAATAATAAAAATCATTGACCTTTATTATTAATCTGCTTGGAATATATCACGAGTATAAACTTTATCAGCTACATCGCTTAATTCTTCAGCCATACGATTAGAAACAATAACATCACAGTCTTGTTTAAATTGATTCAAATCTTTAACCACTTTAGAGCGGAAGAATTCAGCGTCATCAAGTACTGGTTCGTAAATAACAACCTCAATACCTTTAGCCTTAATGCGTTTCATAATACCTTGAATACTAGAAGCACGGAAATTATCTGAGCCAGACTTCATAATAAGACGGTATATACCTACACGCTTTGGATTGCGACTAATAATAGAGTCAGCAATAAAGTCTTTACGTGTTGTGTTAGCATCTACAATCGCACCAATAATGCTATTTGGTACATTTTTATAGTTAGCACGTAATTGCTTAGTATCTTTTGGTAAGCAGTAACCACCGTAACCAAATGATGGGTTATTGTAGTGATTACCAATACGTGGGTCTAAACCTACACCTTCAATAATTTGACGTGCATTCAAGTTGTTAGTTTCAGCGTAAGTATCTAACTCGTTGAAGTAAGCAACACGCATCGCTAAGTATGTATTTGAGAATAATTTAACCGCTTCAGCTTCTGTTGAGTCAGTGAACAATACTTCAATATCTTCTTTAATAGCGCCTTGCTGTAATAGGCTAGCAAAAACTGTTGCGCGCTCACTTTGTTCACCAACGATAATACGTGAAGGATAAAGGTTATCGTATAACGCACGACCTTCACGTAAGAATTCTGGTGAGAAAATAATATTGTCACAGCCAAATTTTTCTTTAACTTCTTTGGTATAACCTACTGGTACAGTTGATTTTATAACCATTACTGCATTAGGGTTAATCGCTAACACATCTTGAATAACTGCTTCTACAGAAGAAGTATTAAAGTAGTTATTAACACTATCATAATCAGTTGGAGTTGCGATGATAACGTATTCGGCATCTTGATAAGCCATTTGCTTATCAAGCGTTGCAACAAAACTTAGATCTTTATTTTGTAAGAAATATTCAATTTCACGGTCAACAATCGGTGATTTTTTATTATTAAGAAGGTTTACCTTTTCTTCGATAATGTCGACAGCAATAACATCGTTATTTTGTGCCAATAGCATGGCATTTGACAGACCTACGTAGCCTGTACCTGCAATAGTAATTTTCATAAAATCTCTCTTAGATAATGCTTTCAATAGCCGTTAGATATTTATTAATTATGATTTTTTCATCGAATTCATTTTCGATTTTCTGGCGACTTGCTAACCCCATATCAAGACGTTCTTGATGAGTATGCTCAATTATTTTAGTAAGCATTTCTACCAAGCTTGCAGTTGATCGAGTCTGGCAAAGATAGCCATTAACACCATGGTCAACCGTTTCGCGACAACCGACATTATCCGTTGTTACTATTGGTTTACCCATTGCACCGGCTTCAAGTAATGATTTAGGGACTCCTTCACGATAGAAAGATGGCAATACCATACAATCAACTTTAGCGATTTCTTCCTCAACAGTGTCTGAAAAACCGAGATAATTAACAATACCTTCATCAACCCATACTTGCATCTCTGCGCGTGATACAGCAGAAGGATTATTCACATCTAGAAAGCCAAGTAGATTAAATTGTACTTTGTCACCGTAACGTTGTTTCAATTCACGAGCAGCTTCAACATAATGACCAATACCTTTGTCATAAAGCATACGCGCTACTAATAAAAAGCTCACTACACCATCATCTGCGGCTGGTGATATTGCAAAACGCGAGAGATCAGCACCAGAGCCTGGTAAGCGATCCGTCTTTGAAATATCCGCCAGTTTATTATCGATAAATAACCCGCGATCATCTTCGTTCTGAAAGAAGATTTTATCAGCACGACTTTGACTAAATTTATATAATCGGCGTGCTATTTTGGCCGTCATATTCTCATCAATGAAAATAATACCTAAACCAGCGATATTATTAATGACTTTGGTGCCATTTTTTGATGCTGCAACTGTGCCATAAATATTATTTTTAGGCGTAAAGTTCAAAACAACATCAAACTTTTCGGTTTTAAAAATAGTATTAAAAGCAAAAAAAGTTTTTGCATCATTAATCGGATTAGTACCACCTTGATCAATATCAATGTGAATAAATCGCGCCCCTAATTGTTCAAGTTTTGTTGAATAATCATCTCGAGGTGCAATCGCCGTTACTACATGGCCAGCTTCAATTAACGATAATATAGTGTTCTTTCTAAAGTTATATAAATACCAACTTGTATTGGCTGATATAGCTATCTTTGCCATGGGGTCACTTATTATAAAATTCTTTATACCAACGAACGAGGTTCGCAACGCCTTCTTTCACTCCGACTTTAGGGGTATAGCCGGTAGCTTTGAATAAATCTTGCGTATCTGCATACGTTTGGTAAACATCACCAGGTTGCATGCCACGGAAGTTCTTAGTTGCTTCAATGCCTAATTCAGCTTCAATAGCTTTAATAAAGTCCATCAAATTAATTGGGCTACCGTGACCGATATTATAAACACTGTATGGTGCTGAACTTGATGCTGGTGTACCTTCTTCAACAGTCCAATCATCATTACGCGCAGGGATCACATCAGCAATACGAATAACACCTTCAACAATGTCATCGATGTAAGTGAAATCACGCCACATATCGCCATTGTTGTTAATATCAATCGTTTCGCCATCTAGAATTTTCTTAGTGAAAATAAAAGGTGCCATATCTGGACGACCACAAGGACCATAAACGGTAAAGAAACGTAATCCAGTGGTTGGCATATTGTACAAATGTGAGTATGAGTGAGCCATTAACTCATTAGATTTTTTAGTTGCCGCGTAAAGTGATACTGGGTGATCAACGGTGTCTGAGGTTGAAAATGGTGTTTTTGCATTCAGGCCATATACAGAGCTTGATGACGCATAAACAAGGTGAGCAACATTATTATGACGACAACCTTCTAAAATATTAAGGTGACCCACAAGGTTACTATCAGCATATGCCATTGGGTTTTCAATCGAATAACGTACACCTGCTTGAGCTGCAAGGTGAACAACACGATCAAATTTTTCGGCGGCAAATAAATCTAGTACATCTTGAGAATGCGCAATATCAATTTTCTTGAAGACGAATTTGCTGTCTTTTAGCAGAGGTGCTAGACGTGATTCTTTTAACGCAACGTCATAATAATCATTGATGATATCAATACCAACAACATCATGGCCTTTTTTCAATAATTCTTCACTTACTTTTGCGCCAATAAAACCAGCAGCACCAGTCACTAAATATTTCATTATTTCACCTTATAATTTTGTGTCCACAGATCGCCGATTTTTACATCCCAATCATCAGGCATCGTTAAAAATCCAGATGCTGAATACATCGTTAGCTCACTGAACGTTACCTTTCCTTCATAGAAATATAAATCGACCCGAACAAAATCGTAATGTTGACCAATTTTTTCCGCAATACAGATCATCTCATCTATAAATTCCGGTTTAGGTGGCGCAGGATGACGACGAGGATGATGATACTCAAACCCTAGTTCTTCCCAATTAGCGTCATATAGATTACGGGTCATACTTGTAAAACGACCAGAATCTAACTGAATGAAGCCAACTTTGCCATTAAATACATACAGTTTATAGTCATCAGGTTCATGACCATTAAATTCAAGATATTCTTCAATAAATACTCTTGGTGGAATATTTTCATATGCCCATTCGCCAAGCGCACCAGATTGATCTTTTTTAAGCCAATCCTTTGCTAACGATTTCATCTTATCTTTACTAAGATGATTACCATGACGAATAATTTCGATCGTCTGACTCGTATGGTTTGCTTTATATACGTAATCTTTTGGTAACGTTGTTAAATCTAATTTATCAAGCGACTCAGGCGAATCACCTACCCATAACATTTTTGGTAGATATAATTCAGGAACAATATCTTTAACGAAATCTTTCGCTTTTATTTTATCAGCACCAATCGTTAATAGTTCATTGCGATCTGCTATCTTTTTACACTGAATTTTTTCATTATATGTCCGAGGATTATCAAAATTGATAAATCGCTTAAATTTTCGGAAAAACAAAATCTGCAATCGAGTCTTAATTGGTATTTTAGAGATGATCTTTGAGAACAATCTAAATTCTAGACTTTCCACTTTACACCCTCACTTATTAATACTTTTTATATATTTAATATGATTTTTAAATATGGGACCATTATTTGCTTGATGGAAATTAATTTCACCCCAACCTGCATTATATTCAATAATGGACATATTGCCGTCATTATCTACTGTTAAGTCCCATGAAACTATACCGTGGCTTTTTAAACATTTGTGCTTATCTTTAACAAGTTCCAATAACTCATTATAATAAGGAATCAAATAACCATCTGAAAATTTAATAGATGTTCCTGGATGCTGATAATATTTTTTGAAATCATGATCAATTGCGAAATCTCGTAATTTACCAGAGCTATCAACACCAATAGATATACCACCAGCTGCAGAGTTATCAATACGGCCACCATTACCCATTCTTAATACTGTTGATACAGGATAAACATTGCCTTGGTAAGCAAAACTCATCACTCTTACAGTATTAATTGATGATGGGTTAAAGATAGCCAGATCATCATGCTGCGTTATAACAGGTTGAATAACAAAGTCATATTTAGCATTAAAATAAGTAGTTAAAAATGGAACTATATGATTTGCAACACCAATTTCAACACCATTACCGCCACCTGTACCAATACTACGTTTGATAACAAACTCAGTGCCAGGTAGTGATTGTTCAAGATATGATACTAAATCATTAAACTCAATAACGTCATTGTTACTATCATAAATAGTACCAGCAATACAATTTGCAATTGTTAACACTGTATTACTATTAAGGATATTTGAAATATAACCTTTATGATCAAAAAATTTATTCAGACCAAAATCGTTAACTTTTGCTTCTAAATTATTGTAAAAATAAGGTTCAGATAAATAATGATCTGATTCAATACCGCAAGCACTTTGATAGCGGTGACTCCAAAAACGCCCTAACATTGGGCTTAGCATATTTTTACATTTTAGAGATTTAGGATTTTTAATACCATATTTAATATATCTAGCATTTGCCAAAATCTCATAAGCAAAACGACGAGCAAAGCTATTTTTCATTTGTAAGCCTTATATAAGAATGTTATTAGTGTAATGAAAAGCTTTGCATTATACACAGGTCATTTTTAAATAATATCGTAAAGTCACTATTGAATTAATCTATGAAAATAATGACACCAACAAAACATATAAAATACAAATAACAAGAAGTAAAACTATCAGCATAATTTACATTTAATTATTTGATGTCATTAATTAGCTATAAATACAATAACAACTCGATATTAAGTATTAACCATTATAAGCATTTAGTTTCCAATAAATTAACTAATAATTTCAACCACCCAACAAATTCAGGATAAATAAATAATATTAAGCCTAAATATTTATCAAAAAACATAATTTATTGGTTATTCAATAATTGTATTTAATATTATAAATTAATATTCTTTATATATGGCATGTGTTGTTTAAATACTGGACCATGAAATGCTTGATGTGACTCTAAACCACTCCATGCTGTATTACATTCAACAATAGTGACGTAACCATAATTATCAACACTCACGTCCCATGAAATAATGCCATGACTCTTGAACAGTTGATGCTTCTCTTTTACAACATCAACCATTTCGTTAAAGTAAGGCACTTCATAATTGCCAGGAAACTCAAGCTGAGTTTGTGGGTGCTGAGTAGTTTTATTCAAATAACAGTCAAAACCAAATGTTGTTAATGAACCATCATCCTTAATACCAATACATAAACCACCAGCACTAACGTTATCGATTCTGCCTCCTGGACTTCCCATTTTCACCATACTTGAAACATGGTGAACTTCACCGTCATAAGCCAGTGTCATAATGCGCACGGTATTAAGTGATGATGGATTAAACTCAGCTAATTTATCGTGTTGTTTAATCAACGGCTGAATAACAAAATCATATTTCTTTTTACGATAGAGGTTAAAGAACGGAATAATTTTCTCCGCATTACCAACCTCAACACTTTCACCACCACCAGTACCAACGCTTCTCTTAATAACAAACTCGTCATTAACAGGATCATTACGTAATTTTTCAGCAACAGTGCTTGCATCAATAATGTTATCATCAGCATCGTAAACAATACCGGCGATATAATTAATCAATAATGGAATCGCATTTGATTGCAAAATAGAAGGTAGGTAACCTTTATGATTGAAATAATCACTCAATTCAAAGTTGTTTATTTTTGCTTCAACTTTATTAAAATAAAAAGCATCAGAAAGATAGTCATCCGATTTAACACCAGAAAGCAACTCGAATTTATAAGATGAAAATCGACCCATTATTGGACTAAGCGTATTTTTCCGCTTAAAAGATTCAGGGTTTTTTAGTCCCCAGATTAAATCTTGTACTCCTACACGAAGTTCAAAAATGCGACGTCGTAAAAAGCTATTTTTCATTAAAAACCCTTTCTTTATTAAATACAAAAATCGCAAATAATAAAGTCATATATGATTAAAAATAATCGATATTGAAGCTCCCTCTTTAATACCGATCAAATACAATAAATTAAAATTACACATCTATACAACTTATTGAATTATTACTGCTTATATTAAATCACAGTGATTATTTTAATTAATTCAATAGCTAGCCAATATTATATTTAGCGCGGTAAGTACTATTACTTAAACGTGTTATATATATGTTGTTGCATTTCTTCTAAACTAAATTTATTAATAATTAATTTGCTATCAGGATGATAACATTCTTGATTAGAAATGATCTCATTAACAGCGTTAGCGATTAATACTGGCTCTGATTCATCAATAATTATACCGTCTGATTTTTCAACTACAATTTCAGAAATTCCAGGTGTATTAACCGCAACAACAGGAGTTTCAACACTAAGTGCTTCAATCACAATAGTTGGTAATGCTTCACTAGAATTAACATTCATTGTTTCCCCTTTAAATGATAACGTTTGATTTATCACTGATGGGAAAATTAACAAATCTGACTTCATTATTTCAGGTATAACATTTGAACACCAACCATGAAATATAACTTTATCTTGTAGTGCATTTTCAGAAATAATACTACTTATATAGTCTTCATAATTTAGTAATGGATTAGAATGAGCATATGAACCATAAACATGAAGTTTAACATTTGAATGGTTAATATCTTTTAAAGCCAGTAATATATTATGAAGCCCTTTATGAGCAACCAAGCTACCAACGAATGATAAATTCAATTCATCATCAACTGGATTTTTCGCTATTTCACGCTTAAGGTCAAAACCATTATAAATAACTTTTACCTTATCATCTTGAGGCAACGAGTCTTTAATATTTTGAGATGGGACAATAATTTCATCAACAAAAGACATCATTATTTTAGATATTTTATCTGAACAACTTAACTTACTATGCAGATGCCAAATAACTTTAGTTTTAGTCAACTTAAGCAACAAACAAGATAATACAAAACCACGAGGATCATAGGTATATGTGTAATCAGGTTTTTCTTTAATTACATGAAAAAGAGAAAACACATTAAAGAATAAAACATTAAGGATAAAATAAAGTTTATCCATTAGTGTTTTTTTAGTTCCCTCAAATCGACCAGTACCAAAAACTTTAGTAAATAATGATTCACATGGAATTTTTTTAGTATCACCAAATTCTTTTACAGTATCACTGTACAAAGTATTATTTAGACGTTGAAAGATGACGACATCATATTTCTTCTTTAACATCGGAATGATATTTAATGTTACTTTTTGTGCACCTGCGATATTACCTGTAAAAAACTCAAATATTACAACTTTCTTCATGTTATTCTCATTTAGTTTAAGATTATATTTATATAATGTCTTAATTTGAATATGGAGTTAGTCTTTTATAACTTGTTCGAGCAAATTAAAGCTCTTATCACTATTAAAGTATCTAATATCAGACAGTTGATTATCATCTAGAAGTGAGATAACTTTTTGCGCAAATTCATTGCAATCAAAGCACGGAACTAAATAACCATTAATGCCATTCTCAATGATTTCAGCAGGGCCACTTGGGCAATCAAAAGAAACCACAGGCGTACCTGCAGTTAAAGATTCAGCAAGAACATTAGGGAATCCCTCATATAAAGAGGTTAAAATCGTAATACGAGAGCGATTGTAATAATTATTAACATCATCAGTTGCTAATATACGTTCAACTTCGATATTATTACGTTGTTTAATATCATCTAAATTATGCTGAAGCTCTGTTTCAAGATCACCTGTACCAATAATAGATACGTTAATTTTTCGCTGCTGAGAAACAAGATCAATCACATTCGCAAGGTAATCAAGGCCTTTTTGCTTTTTTATACGACCGACAAATAATAGATCAATATCTTTTTCAACATCAGGTTGTTTAAAAATACTTGTCGATACAGGGTTATATATAACCGTTATCTTATTCTCTGGAATAGAAAGATAACTTACCATGTCATCTTTCATATCATTACATTGAGCAATATAATAATCGATATTTCTATAAACTAATTTTGTTAATAGGATTGTAACGAATTTCTTGATCGAATTTTTACGGATATGTAAATCTCGACTAAGGTAATTCACATTACGAGCAATTAACTTAAATTTACTTTTATCGATGAATCGACGATAAAACCATAATGCAATAGATATTTGATGATTAAATGTAATTACAGTACTAGCAAACTTAAAATTTGTTGCTTTTATTTTTTTAAGCATTGAAGATGCATTATGGCAATGCAAATAAACCAATTCAATTCGATTATCTAAAAGGTTAATATAAGAATCTTCATATTCTCTAAAAAGAACAATACGTACTTTATAATTATTGTCAGCTAAATAATTTGCATAATTAACGCAAACACGTTCAGCACCACCTTTCCTTATTGCATCAATAAATAAATCTATACTTTTTTGTGTCATAATAAAACCAGATCAAATAACAAAAACAATTAACAACGCAGTATTACACTTTTTCTTTTGATAACAATAACAATATACCAGCAGGGACTATCATACTTAATATTAGCTTCACACCCAGATCGACAATGATTGAATCGATATTAATATAATAATTAACTAACAAGCTTGAAATTACGATTGGAACCATAATTAAAACTAATCGCTTAAAATATTTTAAAACTGGAAATTTAAAGTATTTATGCGAAATTAAGATGTTAACAAACCATTCAAATACAGTTGCAAAAATCATGAAGTATAAAACCACATGAATACCATAAGAGTGGATTAAAACAAAGATAATACCAAGTATCAATTTAACTGATAATCTTATTTTTAGATATAAGTCACTACGTCCTTCAACTGATAATATATTTCCAAATAAATTAGATAATGGCACAACAAAAAAAGCGATAGATAATATTGATAAGAATAAACTTGCACCAACCCAACGCTCACCAAGTAACTTCAAAATAATATCGTGTGAATTAAATGATAACCATAATGATACAGGCAAATAAACACTTACAATATAAGATGCAATATTAATTAAATTACCAAAATAACATTTATCATTATTTCTTAACTTACTAATAATAGGATAGTTAACTCGACGTACAACCGATGTTATTGTCATTGATGGTACTTCTGTCAATTTAGTTGCTTGGTTATAAAAACCTAAATCAGTAACAGAATAAAACTTACCAATACCTAAATTAAACATATAACGATATGCGACATCAACAATGTTACCAAGCAGCAATTTATAACCAAAGTTTAAATGCTCTAGCAACAGTGACATTCTAAAATGCCCTGTTGGTCTCCACCGAATTACACACCAAAAGATAACACATCTTACTGATGATAAAACCACCGTTTGAATAATTAGCGCCCAAACACCAAAACCATTATGAGCTAATAATAACGCAACAATACCACTAAAAATCACAGAGAATAATGTAATTTTAGCCTGCGTTCTAAAGTTAAGATCTAATGTTAATGTTACTCGCTGAATTTGCTCAAAAGCTGTAAATACAATACTTAATGCATATACTTTTAGATAAACTTCAGCTTGTGGTAAATTTAAAAAGTGCGCTAAGAATCCAGAAGAGAAAAAGATAATCGCATAAAGTAAAATACCAAGCGTAATATTAAATACAAATACTGATGTGAAATCATCCGCAGTTGCTTCAGCCTTACGAATTAAACTACTATTTAAACCACCATTGCCAATTACATTAGATAAATAAACAACTACTGAAATTAAACCAATAACACCAAAATCAGCTGGCGTAAGTAACCGTGCTAACAGAATAGTAATGATTAATTGACTACCTTGAGAGCCAACACCATCAACAAAGCTCCACAAGAACGCTTTGAACTCTCGAATATTCACAAGAATAGATTCCTTTGTTTAATCGACATTTTTATGACTTCCTTCATCGTTAGTGTCATCATCGTCATCGTCATCGTCATCTTCAATATCAGATTCCAATACTGGTTTGTTGTTGAATACCAAGAAGAAATAAAATATAAAACCAAAGTATAGAAAACTTAATTTAGTTAAAAATATAACAAATAAAATAATTCGATTTAGCGTCGATTTGGTTTTAATAAACAAATAAGACCCAATAATAGCAAGTCCAACATAACCAAATTTAATGATAAAGAATAACCACATACCATTATCATTAAGCGACGCAATACCTAATCGATAAATAGCGCCTGTGCTATTCATAACTCCAGCAGCAGCAGGCATAATACCAAGTGCACCATTACCAAAAATCAAAATAGGCAGCTGCTGAGCAAAAACCATTGCATTTAAATTATCGCGTATATCTTGAGCATTACCGCCTTGAGAAGTTAAACGCTCAAAAGCAATCCCTATAACGGCAGCAACCAATAATGGCGATAATAAAAATAAAATATACTTTAAATAACTACCCTTACTTCTTAATAAGAAGTAACCAATAATGATAAGACCATAAGCAATCGCAGCCACCGAGAATGACATAATGATTGAGATTGCAGCAATGATAACTAACTTATCAACTTTTGGATTTAGATAGAGTTTAGATGCTAAAAGAACAACAATAAATCCAGCGTAAGTTGATGGCTCTTCATAAAAACCAGTACAACGATAAACTTGACCAATAACAGGAATAACCATTCCACCACCATAACGTGATGGTTCACCTGTTATAGCTCTCAATGGATCAATGTAATAACCTGTAGGGAAGACGACGATAAATTGCAGAAAAAACATTGATAAATTAAAAATGATTACGTATTTGACCATTTTTTCTAATTTATTAATGTCTCCTTTAAGAAAAACGAAGGTACTGTAAGCAGAAAATATCTTCACCATCATACCAACAACAAAACTATAGTAAGTGTATTTAACTAAGTTATGCATATGTGGGTATATTTTAAAAACTGAAGGTAAAGCAATAAGTGCTACCAGTAATGATATCCAAATAAATGACTTCGTACTTTGACTATCAATTTTGTTATTAGTATCCAAAAAGTGCAGCACCCACCCAATTCCTAATAAAGGAACCATTAGGTCATATCTTAGCGCATCAATATTTTCCATAAAACCAATGGAAACAATTGCGACAGATAACCAAAACACAACTTGGCTTATTTTAGTATTTGTCATCATATTTATTTAATCACAGTATAAAGTTAACTGGCATAATATATAACCATATTAATAACTTAACATAGCTATATATTATTTATATTTACAATTAAAAATATAACAAAAAACAACTTCGTTATTTTAACTTTATATTTATTAACTATAAGCCTTAGTATGATGGATCACCTTGCCATAGACGTCCGAGCCATAAGTCATAAACTTTATGACAGAAAGCGCCACGACCGCTACCATGTGCAAACGTTAATTCACCGAAATAAATAGCGCCATCTACATTATAAAAATCAACACGAGCATAACTAAACGGTTCAGCAAGCACTTTCGCAGCGGCGAGCATTTCATCATAATTTTTTGGCTTTTCGATTGATGTTTTAATACAAGCAGCTATATCAGAATGGAATGGTAACCAATTTAACTCTTCATCAAAAAATGAACGTGTATAGTTATCATTTCTTTCAAAATCAACCTGTAAAACAACTTTGAAGCTACCGTCATTTTGCTTAAAAGTATGGAATTTATAATCACGAATATCAGTCTCACCCGCTTGAGGTAATAACCTTTTTTCAACTAAAACTCTTGGCTTTATTTCACTATACCAAGGTTCATTTAACTGTTTTCCGTAATCTTTTTTAAGCTGATTATTTACATCATCTACTTTACGTTTAATCTCATCATCTGTTGCATTTACATCAATAAGATATACAGGCCCAGAATTATGATTCGCCTTTAGTAATAAATCACCTTTATCAGCTAAAATTTCTTTTATCTTTTCAACTGTTACATTGTCACCAACATAATAATTTTCAATAATATAATCTTCAGATAATTTTTCTGCTACATACTCTTTTGATTTGATCTTATCTGCACATATGCTAAATAATTCATTCTTATGATTATTCTTACGGTAATTTATTTTTTCATTAAACGTTTTAGGGTTTTTAAATGATGGTATATATCCAGTTTTGCGTATAAAGCTAAATTTAAATCTTAAATCATGAGCCAATTTACTTTTACTGCAAATTAAATTAATTATTTTTCTCATTACTTATTTCATCATATAAAAGGAGAATGATAATTATGGCAATTAGCTTGCCATAATTATTCTTTTAGCTAACGTATCAATACTTCTTAAAGATTGCTTCGTTGCTTGTTTTCTTAATGATCTTGTTCAAAACAAAACCATTAACCTCAACACCATTATCTTCAAACTTTTGTTTTGCTTGTTCGATATCTTTCAGTGCATCAGTACCATAACAACCGACCATAACCGTTGTGCCAACAGCTGCACCCACAATCGAAGCATCAACAACAGCAAGTACTGGTGGTGCATTGACAATGACAGCATCGTAATGTTCGGCAGCCCAAGCTAACAATGTCTTAAATTGATTTTGCATCAATAATTCAGCAGGTGAATGTGCATTCTCACCACCAGAAATATAATCTAAATTAGTAACCTTTGATGCTTTTACAACTGTTTTAATATCACTTTTACCGCTCAATAACTCAGCTAAACCATTTACTTGCTGACCATTAAGTACAGATGCAATTTTACCTTTACGCATATCAGCATCAATAATTAGCACTCGCTTACCCGCTTCAGCCATCAATGCTGCAACGTTTGTAACAACGAAGGTTTTACCTGATTTGGTTACTGCTGTCGCACTAGTTATTAGCACTGTATTATTATTAGCGTTATCCATCGCTAATAATAAACGGTTACGCAACGTACGTAGTGATTCAACAGAAATATCATTTGGTTCAATTTCAGCCAAAATAGCATTTGATACTTTCTTTGCTTTTGGTGTTTTTGGTACTGAAGTAAACACCGGTAAACCAATTGCTTTTAACTGCTGCGGATCAACAACGGTATTATTTAGAATAACGCGGAATAAAGCGATTAATGCACCTAAAATTAAACCAAGAATTGCAGGAGCAATAACCAACATAATACGGTTAGGTGCAACAGGCTTAACACTGCTAGAAGCGGTATCAATGATTTGTACGCTGGCAGAACTGCTCGCCTTAACAATATCAAGCTCTTGAATCTTGTTCAGAATTTGCATGTATGTTTGTTGGCTAACATCGACATGACGCGTTAAACGAATAATTTCACGTTGCATTTCTGGCATTTGATCAATTTTGTGCGTTAAGCGTGTTTTTTGAGCCAGTAAATCATTACGTTTTGCAATTAATGTTTTGTAAAGTGGATTCTCTTTAGTATAGCTACGTGAAATATCAGCCTCTTGGAAGCTTAATTGATTAATTTGACCATTTAAAGCAACTAACTCATCAAGCGATGACTTTGCTTGCAATTCCATATTAACTGATTGATTAGCTTCACGATACTTATTGAGCCTATCTTCAGCAGAGGTTAATTCTGCTTTGATTTTAGGCAGACGTGCATTTAAAAACTCTAAGCTCTTATCTGCGCTTGCTGCTGCACGATCAGCATTCATTTTGTAGTAACTTTCACTGATACTATTTAGAATGTCTTGGGTCTTTAGTCGATTCTGACCTTTTAATGACACCTCAATGATACCAGTATCTTTACCTTCTTCTGCCACTGTTAACGATTTTTGGTAGAAAGCAATAACATCAAAACGAGACAGCTTTTTCACAGTAAAGGTATCATTATTAACACCTACTAATGCTGTTACTAATAAACTGTAGCCTTGCTCTTTAATCGGTTGTCCCACAAAGCCCTTCAGCTTGATCTTACTATTATCTTCATCAGTAACGACAAACTCGCCAGTATCAACATTAGTAATTTTCAACTTATAAGTATTATGTTCTGCATTTTCTGGCATAGTAAAATGCGCAACTGTTGCACTACTTTCGCTATGTGTTAAACGTGCAAGTCCTTTACCAATAATAGGCAGGTAATCCGGTACAACAGATGTAGTCAAGTTCAACTTGTCGACAGCTTTACCGATTACTCGACGAGATTTAATTAACTCCATTTCAGTAACTGCTGATGACTCAGTAGTGAACTCTGTTGCCATCGCCTCTCCAAACGTAGAAGAGCCATCGGCTTTAGAATCAACTTGAATCAATACATCAGATCTATAAATAGGAGCAGCAAAAACAGAATAAATCAGACCTAATAAAGTAAAGACAAATGTAATAGCAAGAATAGATTTTTTACTATCTCGCAACACACCAAAAATTTTACCTAAGTCGATTTCTTCATTCGCTGTCGAAGAGGGTCTTACTTTTTTATTGCTAATGGCAGTCATGAATGGTTTCAATCCGATATGGTTAACTAAAAGGAAATTTAAAAAATTTTTGAGTAAATAATAGCGACAGTCAGCTGCACCTTAGGGTAATACTTACTTGAGTAATGAGCTGTCATATCGACAAATAAATAAGATATATACGAATGATTAAATACGCTACCGCCCTAAGGTTACAGCCCCTCATTTGCTTTATCTTACTCTCATCTTTTTTTCCGCGTTAAATCTATTTGCGTCCATATAAAAACCATCGAAATTACGAATACATATATGGCACTTAATTTACAATTACATTAAAGAATAAAATTCATTAACCAATAAATGTTTAATGGTTAATTAATTTCCATCCATACAATTGTTTTTAGACATGTCTACAATAAAGAAAATAATAAACCAACACCATTTAAAACTTTTGAATTAACCCATACTGGTAACATAAAAAAATAAAAACAATAAAAAACAATAAGATATAAGCGAGCAACCACTAACAATAAATTAAAATCAAAAAGAATATTAAAATAAAAAAAACCATTTAAGTCTTAAAAAAAACAACAATCAACAATTAATATATGCATAACCGATATTGCATTCACCCCATGAATACTTAGCGAGCTTAAAATCTATTTATTCAAACTTAACATAAAAGAAATGAATGTATTAATGATAAGAATTGCTTATAGCTGTTAATATACATTTAATACTTAATAATACTTTTACTTATATTAATAATATAAAATAACTCAACGACAATTAGATTGTAATTATTCTGTCAATTTTAAAAGCTTATTTTCATTTATTTAATTATGATTTTTATATGTATATTCTTATATTTGATATAAGCTTTTTTAAAATATTAACAACAAAGATCCTTGGAATATTATATGAAATTAATCCTAACAACTCTCGCCTTAACAACGGCAATTTTATCTCCAATGGCAGTAGCAGCAACCCCTGTTCAACTTTCATTACCGAGCGTTAATTTACCTGCAGGCAATGTTTCTGGCGCACGTTTAAACCTACTTTATGGTCAAACAAACCAAGTTACAGGGGTGAACTTCTCACTGTTGGGCTTATCAACTATTGATAACTTTACTGGTCTTAACCTTGGTTTAGCTTTTGGTGTAAACCACACCACATCAAACATGAAAGGCTTAGAGTTTGGTTTGGCTAACTGGAACGAAGGTAATGCTATCGGTACAGACTTTGGTTTAGTTAACTACACCGGCAATAATTTCACAGGTGCCCAATTTGGTAGCTTTAACTATGCTGGCTCTTTAAATGGACTTCAGTTTGGTTTAGTCAATGCTACCGATCATATCAATAAAGGGGTGCAAATTGGCTTAATTAACTATGACAAATCAGGCACTTTCGTAAGTAAAAATTTACCAGTATTTCCGATCATCAATGCGCGTTTTTAATTACTAATAAATGCAAAAAAACCTCGTCAGTGTTAACCGACGAGGTTTAAAATTTGGTGGAGCTAAACGGGATCGAACCGATGACCTCTTCGCTGCCAGCGAAGCGCTCTCCCAGCTGAGCTATAGCCCCAAAATGTTTAACTATAATATTGATATATTAAGATAATGTCACTATTGTAGTGCTAAAAATGTGATACGGTTTACGTTAGCTATAAAAAAACGGAAACATCAATGATATTTCCGTTTGGTGTTTATTTGAAATCAACTAAAAGTTACGCGTTAGCTTCACGCGCAGCAATATAGTCTAATGCCATTTTAATACGAGCAACAACACGCTCTTTACCGATCAATTGCATTACTGCATCAACTGATGGTGACTGGCCTTGACCTGTAACAGCAACACGTAATGGCATACCAACCTTACCCATACCTAACTCAAGCTCTTCACAAACTTGGGTCGTTACAGCATGTAAGTTTTCAGTTGTCCACTCATCAAGTGCTTCAACTTTTGCAAGTGCAAGTGCTAATGCATCTTTAGCTACTGGACGTAAGTGCTTTTTAGCCGCGCCAGCTTCAAACTCACTGAAATCTTGGTAGAAATAGCGTGATTGCTCAGCTAATTCAATCAACGTATTACAACGCTCACCAACAAGTGTGATCACTTCAGTGATTGCCGGACCATTTTCTATTGAAATCTGCTTTTGATCTAAATGCCATTGCAGGTATTTAGCAACATATTCAGGTTCAGCAGTTTTGATGTAATGGTTGTTTAGCCATAACAACTTATCAGTATTAAATGCTGATGCTGATTTGCTTACCGACTCAAGTGTAAAGCAATCAATCATTTCTTGTAATGAGAAGATTTCTTGATCGCCATGAGACCAACCTAGACGTACTAGATAGTTAAGCAATGCATGCGGTAAGAAACCGTCATCGCGGTATTGCATAACACCCACAGCACCATGACGCTTAGAAAGCTTAGCGCCATCATCACCCAAGATCATTGCACAGTGAGCAAACTCAGGTACTGGTGCACCTAATGCTTTATAAATGTTGATTTGGCGTGGAGTATTGTTGATATGATCTTCACCACGAACAACTTGTGTGATCCCCATATCCCAATCATCAATCACAACACAGAAGTTGTAAGTTGGGCTACCATCAGTACGACGAATGATTAAATCATCCAACTCACTGTTAGCAATCTCAATATGACCACGGATCTTATCATCAAAGATCACTATGCCTTCTTTTGGATTACGGAAGCGAATACAAAATGGTGAATCAGCTGTTGCTGCTGCATTAGCTGCAATAATTTTTGGATGGTTAGCATCATAACGCGGCTTAACACCGTCAGCCATTTGCTGTTCACGGATTTCGTCAAGTAGCTCTTTTGGACAGTAACACTTGTAAGCTTTATCTTCTGCTAGTAATTGATCAACCACTTCATTGTAACGATCAAAACGCTTAGTCTGGTAGTAAGGACCTTCATCCCAGTTTAGCTCCAACCATTCCATGCCTTCCATGATCGCATCAATCGCTTCTTGCGTTGAGCGTTCGATGTCAGTGTCTTCGATACGTAATACGAATTCGCCACCCATATGCTTAGCAAATAGCCATGAATACAATGCTGTACGCGCACCACCAACGTGCAAAAAGCCAGTTGGGCTTGGTGCAAAGCGAGTTTTAACCGTCATTGAGATTACCTTATGAATGATGGATGACACAGTAAAAACTACTGTGCTAAATCTATTGTGGAGTATTTTAGCACTGTAACCAAGATCTACAATCTTTGATCTGTTTCACAAGCCAATATCAATATAATTATTACGTTAGCACTAATGAATAATAAAGATGTGAGTAGTAAAAGTTAATTCATGAGGTTGGATCACCAATAAACAACAACAATCGAATGCGGCATTACACTTTTTTAACAATGAAAAATAAATCGTTTAACTTGCGAAAATGCAATAGCTAAACCAAAATGAGAGTGTAAATTTGCTATCAACCTCACAAAAAAAGGAACTAAAGATGAAAAAGATTTTAGGACTTTGCGCTGGAGCACTTTTGATGATGCCATTTACTCTGCAAGCGGAAAATTCACCAACAGGCCCTTTCGTTGAGTGCCAACTACAAAATGGTAATATTGAATTTATGCCAGCTATGTTTTGCGAGATAAAGAAAGGTAAGTATCATTATTAAATGATGACAGATAAAATTAAAGCGTAGGAATCACTCTATTCCTACGCTTCTAATCATATTTATCAATAATTGACTGCAGAATAAATTATTGTGTTACCGCCCAGCCTAAAAATGCTTTACGCTGCTGTGGCGTTAATTGTGAATAGATATTTTTAAGTTCTTGCTCTGCTGCGACTATTTTTGCTGGTTGAACAATAGCAACGGGCTCAACTGCTGTCGCTGGAGACTCAATTTTAACCAACTGTTTAGGTTTTTTCTTAGGCTCCACAAGTGGCTTTTCACCTGCAAATGCATAACCTTGTGACTGATTATAGTAAGCCAAATCTTTTAAATAATCACGTCCGAAAAGTGTGGCTGTATCACCACTGTTATTTCTTGGAAGTACATCCATTTTTGCATCAATGACATCACCGTTTGATGCAATAAGCTTCACTGTCGGATTCGCATCAAAATTACGTACATCGATTGAACTAACAACCCGCGCACCAGGGACAACTTTAAATTGTTTATCGTTTGCTGTTAATGTAATGACAATCGGCTCTGAACGGTATTTTTCTAATTGCCCTTGACCTTCGACTAATTTAGAGACGCGAACCACAATTTGGTTGAGACCATTATTTAGCGTTAAATCTTCTGTTTTTTCTAGGAGATTAAGGGTTTTATTACCGTTAACAATCACAGTTTCAACATCTGGAGCAAAAGACACATCAACAGCTGCGTGTGCACCATGCGCCATCACCATCGCGCTTGCTAATAATAGTTTTTTACCTAACTTCATATAACTCTCCTAATTAATAAACGAGCATTGATAACCAATGCTCGTTTATTTTTTTCTTCTAATTCAAATCAAATTAGAAGTAGTATTCAACACCCATAAGTAGGTTTGTTGAATCACCACCTTCAGTACCGCCATTCATGTTGTAATGACGAATATCTGTAAATAGGTATGCACTTGGTAGTAAGTAACCTAGACGTGCTGTAATTGCGGTATCATCAGTATCTGCTTGCTTACCTTTACCTGCGATATCAGCTTCGTTAGTACCTGCGTAACCAACTTTGTATACCCACTGACCGTTGTAAACGTACTGAGCTGTTGTAGACCATGCCCACTGACTGTTAGTACCTAGAGCAACATCAGTTGTCATGTACTTACCTGCAGCAGTTAACGTAATATCGCCTAGGAATAACGAACCACCAAAGATTGAGTATTGAGAACCAGTATTTGCAAGGAATGCATCATCATTATCCGTTTTTGCTGAGTTATCATAGTAGCCAGCGTGTACAGAGAACATGTCTGCAGAGTAAGATGCTGCAATACTGTATGCAACATTATCAGTAGATCCTGCCATGTTGCTTAGCGTTGCTTGAACGTTAAAGCCACCAAAGTTTGCAGAATCAAAACGAAGGTTGTTGTTAGTACGATCTTCGTATGACGCGCCAATATCTTGGTTCCAGTCAAATACGTTACCTAGACCAGGGTTTGAGTGTGGCCAGTCAACGTAATTATATGCAGCAACTAACTGACGACCGTATTTGAAAGAACCAATGCCATCAAATTGGAAACCAAGGAAAGTATCACGAGCACCTAATGCACCGTTATTTACATGTTTCCAGCTTTCTTCAGGGTTATAACCGCCATTGTCAGCATTACCACCTTCAATTTGCCATAATAGTGTTGGAGCAAAGTTATCAAACTCAACTGCGCCACGGAAACCGATACGTGATTCAATAACAGCAAGTACTGTATCTTCTGATTTATCCGCTTTTGGCATACCGTATTGAACAAAACCAGCCGCCTGTCCGTACATCTGTACTTTACCGTCTAGTAGATCGATTGCAGCGTTTGCACCAGTTGAAGCCATTGCTGCTGTTGCGATTGCAGCGCCAAGTAGCGTACGTTTGAACATGTTTTCCATGGAATAACTCCTAAAAGATATTAGCTGTTTACTTGCCCCTGAAAGGTTGGCCGCCGAAGGTGACAAGTAAATCTCCTATATGTCAGTCGAATCATTTCAACCGATTCATATTTTTTCGTTTTAAATTGAACTTTTAAGTAACTTCGGTATTAAGACTACTTTCGCAGCGCAAAACATCAATAAGAACTTACTTTTTAATAGTGAAAATATGATTGAGTGCAAACTTTTGGCACTATCGTGATCAATGTCATATGTTTTCTAAACCAACACGAAAATAAAAAAACACCCCTAATAAACAAAGAGATAGACAATTTAAAAACTATTATTGTGAACAGTGTCGTATTTCTAATATAGCGCTATTAGCAGTTTCATAAATAGTAAACTATGGATGTCAACCTCAAATATTTTTCATTACCACCATTAAATAAATACTAAAAATTAAGTTTATTATCACTAACAGCACACTAACATTGGCTAAATAACGACCAAAAAAAGCCTCACTTGTGTGAGGCTTCAATCTAAAATCGAATTATTTGTTAGCTGTTATTGATCAAATCAACCAACTGCTGTTCATCCCAAATTTCAATATTCAGCTCTTGGGCTTTGGTTAACTTCGAACCTGCGGCTTCACCTGCAACTAATAAATCGGTTTTCTTTGATACGCTACCTGTTACTTTAGCACCAAGTGCTTGTAATGCCGCTTTTGCGTCACCACGAGTCAATTGGGATAACGACCCCGTAAGCACCACCACTTTGCCTTCTAACGGCAATTCAACTCCAGCTTGAGGCTTCTCAATCGCAGGCCAATGAATACCTTGCGCTAATAAATCATCAATAACCGCAGTATTATGTGGTTCCCGGAAGAAATTGAACAAATGTGCAGCAACCACCTCACCAACATCTGGCACTTTAATTAATTGATCTTTAGATGCCTGACTGATTGCCTCTAAGGTTTCAAAATAATTGGCCACATTGGCTGCTGTCGCTTCACCGACTTCACGAATGCCTAATGAGTAGATAAATCGTGCTAACGTGGTTTGTTTTGACGCTGTTAACGCATCAATTAACTTCTGTGCCGACTTAGGCCCCATACGCTCTAGTACCGTAACAACCCCTGCGGTTAATTTAAATAAGTCAGCGGGTGTTGTTACCATTTCACGATCAACTAATTGCTCAATGACTTTTTCACCACAGCCGTCAACATCTAACGCTTTACGTGATACGAAATGTTTAAGCGCCTCTTTACGTTGTGCTTGGCAAAATAGTCCGCCAGAACAACGTGCAACAGCTTCACCTTCAACTCGCTCAACTTTTGATTGACATACCGGACACTCGGTCGGAAATACAATCGTAGTCGCATTAGCAGGACGGCGAGACTCAACCACTGCTGCAATTTGTGGAATCACATCGGAGTGTCACTTTTGAGTTCTATTTCATAATTTTATAAACACATAAGTTCCTTGCCAATTTCTAATTTTTCAACATAAACTTTACCTAATTGAAACTTTCAAATAGGTATAGTGTATGTTGACTGAAGAAAAACTCAGGTTGTTGTCAACTTATCTAATACCAGATTATTTCACCGTGGTAGAAAAGTTTGTTAACTGCCAAAAATACAATAGAAGGTTACTAATATTACATCTGCTAGATGCATATCAGGGGTTACTAGGCCCCCCTATAAAAAACAATGACAGCGCAGCATTAACAAAAGCATTCGTTCATATCCGCTCACATCTGTGCCAGATCCACACAAAATCAGTAGCTCACCAAAAACTCACCCTGCTTTATAGCCTAACAAAACGGCTAATCGACAAAGGAGTGTTCACAGAATATTTTATCTTCCCAGATAAACCCTACTCCGATTCAGCACATAAAGCTTACAAGGCTCAAATAATACCTAATAAGTATCTTGTAAAAATAAAATCCAAAAAGATCAACGCTGATGAAGAGTTTTACGAAACACTATCCAGAACCTGTTCTCTAGAGATAAGTCAGAGATTAAGAGAGCATGTCTACAATTTTAAGCAAATTAAACAACATAGAGGACCACTAAATAATTATTTAAATTTTGTATTTGCTGAAGATCCTAGATGGTACGAACATCCAAAAGTTATTGAAGGTACGCTACTTAAATTTCGAAATAATCTGCTGAAAAAGGTTTCTAGAAACACTGCTTATAGAAAATTTCAGAATGTAAAAAACGCCATCGCAGTCTTACGTGATCATAACCTTATATCTAAAGAAACAGATTTTCCTGACAATTTGAGAAGATGCGTAAAAACTCAGCAAGTGAGATTAAACAACCCTCTTCTATGTACCACTGACATTTATGATGAACGAGAAAAAGACCTTTTTAGAAATACCTCTGATTTCATAAAAGAACTAACCTCTGAGCTTGCTAACAATTTAAATCTCTTACTTGAAGAAGCAAGAAAAATAGTTTTGGATGGTTACCAAAAGTTTAAAGAACAAAGCCAAATAATCTCGAACAGTCAAAAAACAGAGTTCCTTAAACATCCCGATCTTCGAATTATAAAAAAGTACAACCCATTTTCATCAGCCTGTTCCTCAAAGACACTAAGAAAAAATAACCTTGTAGCTTACTTCGATCACTTTTATGAGTGCTTCATAAATGGTATGCCTAAACATGACCTTGAAGGCATTTCCTATTCTAAAGAAGTTCAACAACACCTTGGATTGACAACACGGGTAGCATCTGCGATGCAAACAATAATTATTGAAGAGTTAGGGATCAATCCTTACTCACTATACAACGTGAAAGTATATTCAGATGGTCACGGACATGAATTTATTCAAGTTACAGATGAGGGTTCAGTAAAACTTCGTGCTTTAAAACTCCGAGCGAGACATACTAAAACAAGAAATACTATTAGATCTTTTGTCGATCCAATCGATATCTCGGAACAGGATATTGATGCAGCTACTTGCTTAAAAATGGCTCTTGAAATGACCAACCGAGCGAGAGAATTTACAAACCAAAAAGAACTCTGGTTATGCACATCCAAATATGGCATTAGCAATCCGATACCTTCAACTTTTCAAAATCAATTCAAAAAAATCAGAGCAAAAGCTGCTAAAAAAAGCGAACTATTAAAATATGCTACGCTCACAAAAGTCCGCTCATCAAAAGGAGTTTGGATTTATTTAGATTCCAACGGTGACTCCCTAAAAGCTGCAAATTATTTTGGTAACACCGTAAAAACGACTCTTGCAAGATATATCCCAGACTACCTAACTGAATTAGTATATAGAGTAAAAATCAGGTCCTTTCAGCATGTCCTCTTGTTCATGGCCGTCACTCATGATGAATCGCCAGCAGATTCACTTCAATTAACTATTGCAGATTTTAGAACCCAAGTTATAAAAGCTTTCGACAATCCTGACATGGGAGGAACTCTTTATGAGAGCCTTAAATCACAAGGATCCGAACATGACACCTCTAATAATAAGTATTTTTGCATATCACTTAAAAATATAATACTAGCATTAAAATACGTCAAAAACGGTGAAGATCAAGATCTTAAAGATGATTGTATAGCCGCTATTTCTAAAATTTCAGAAGGCCCCATTATCTTGAAGCTACTTCTTAGACAAGCAGAGAAAAAACTTAACAGTATTGAGGATAGCTGAAATGGAAAAGACTGGATTATCTCCCCATAAAGAACTAAATGATCCGACTAAATTAGCAATTATAAACGAGGAGGACTGCTATCCCAAACCGAGTTGGATGCTTAATGAAAGCGTATTCGATACTACTTGGGTTATAGGGAAAACAGGGTATGCATTAGAAGATAATCAGAACCTTACTCGACGCCTTTCTTTTGCTAAGAACGTATCTCACAATGAAAAACTGACAGATAAAATTAATCAATATTTACTTGAGGATATAAGGAACAGTCTGCTCTACTTAAATACTAAAGGCAAAATAACAAGAGCGGAAAGAGCCTCAGATATATTGAGAACTACGTGTCACTTGATAGTTCACGCAAATGAACTACAAGGCCTAAAAAACCAAAAGCCAATAAGGAGCTTATCGGAAATTAGCTTTGAACACGTTAAGGACTATTTATTGTCGTTTAATGTAGAAAAGCATAATTTCGATAAGTGCTTGGACATTATTCTAAAGCGTTGGAATTCAAAAAGTGAGATCGATTGGGGCTCATTGAAAAAATCAATCACACTTACAAGCAGGCAGTTCAAAAGCTTAAAAGACAAGCTAATAAAATACTTAGAAAGCCAGCATGAAGGATTCAGAAGTGAAATTGGCTATACAGCACAATACCCCAATGCTTGCATTATTAAATTCGACATAAATTATGATTTAGCACCAAAAGTCAAAACCATATCAAATGAAATATCAAAACTTCATGCCCTGTTCACAGCACGACCTTGCCAAAAGTACAAATTCAGACATCCTGTTCAGAAGCTTTTTTCAAGTGGCTATACCATTTTCAATGAAGTAGTTGAACCTGAAAAAACCCCTCTTATGCCCGTTCAGATTTCTCTTTATACACTGTCCTCAGCGCTTCACTTTGTTCGAGCTTATGGGCCATCGTTAAGAAAATATCTTTCTTCGTTAAATAAGGCAGAAAAAACCTTAATCGATTCTAACGGTGCAAAAAAGCAGGTTGATAATTTACGAAAATACCAGAATATGGCTTTTAAAAACACCCCAATACCCGACGCCCTGTACGATCTAAATATTACTTCATGGCGTTATGAGAATGAGCTTGACCGTTATAAGAACGATTTTAGCGATGGCATATCCGTAGGAATAGTTGTCAGGCTATACATCGCCGCTATCTGGATACTTATCGCTAGTTTTTCTGGTGCCAGAACAACATCACTTATCACACTAAGACGGTCTTGTTTCGTGCAATCACCAATAGATGGATTATTTGATCTAATTTTGCGGATACCAAAAAGTTCTGAAAGATGGGAACTTGAAGAAGTACATAGACCGATCCCAGACATAATATATGATTACGGGCTGGAATTCGCTGCATTTGTAAGCGAAATTGAAGAAAGACGTGGTTTGGTTAATGACGATAAAGAATCATACCTTTTCACTCGAATGCTCAATGCCCGTTCAAGCACCGCATCTACCTATCGCCTAGAAACGCATGAACACCAGAAAGCATTTGGCAGAGACGCCTTGGACGATTGCTTAGATACATTTTTTGACTGGATCGAGTCTCCACTGAAAAATGGTAAAAGATGGTATGCAAGAACACACCAATTCAGACGATTCTTTGCTGTTTTATATTTCAATTTTACTGACGGAGAGGGACTAGATGAACTCTCTTGGTTTCTGGGACATGCTAACCTAGACCAGACATTCCATTATGCTGAAGTGGATCCAACTGATGAATGGATTGAAGAAGCTGAATTAACTATAGCTAAAATCGGAGCCTCTTTAAATAAACACATCAATGCAGATAATGCTATTCACACCATTGTTAATAAAGCAAGAAAAACATCAAATATATCTACTGTAATAGAACCTTTGGTACAAAAGCTAATTTCTGAGCATAAAGAAAAAACAAACAGGAAGTTCGTTTTTGCAAAATTGAAGGAGAGAACGTTTTCTTTTATTTCATAGACAAAAAAGGAAATTAACAATGCCAAAATATAAACTAGGTGAAACGTCAGAAGCAGTAAAAAACAGAAAAAATGCGATCACTAATTCAATAGAGAAGAAAGCTAAGTTAATTAATTCCATTAATTCAGTAGAGGATATATTCACATCACTGAATATTAAAGGAAACTTCATCGCAGAAGCATCGGTTCACAAATGGAGTGATGATGATTTGGGCATTATATCATACTCTTGGAATACAGCTCACGCTGAACATAATGCTCCCCCCCTCAAGATGCTTCAAAAGGCTATCAAAAATGCAAATAAAAAACTTGCAGATAGTGAAAGTCATGGAAACAAAAGCTCAATATACAAATCAAATGATAAAGCTTCAAATATACTTAAAAAGGAGAATGAAGAACTTAAAAAAGCTTTGGCAGAAGTATATCGTGCTTACATGCATCTTATCGAAAGCTACCGTGAAGACTTGGTGATAGATGATGCTATTAAAAACTTGATCCGAGAGCAAGCACAGATACTTGGAAAGCAACGTGTAGGGGAAGTTAAGTAATGTCGACAGTCGTTATTGCTAACCAGCCCAATCTTGGTAGCATCTTGACTAGTAGTAGAATAGCTGAGAGGTCAAAATGTAAACTTCCTATGATAATTACTAAGGAAGGAATGTTTGATTGGAATGCTAATGCATTCATTACTCATATTGGAGGAGGAGCAAGCGTATATAACATAAAGCCTCTTGCAACCACTGTTATTAAGAAGGCATACAACTTGAATTTATTCTGCTCTTTTCTAGAGAATGAGAAAATCAATGTTTATGATGTAAACGATAGTACGCTATATGAGTATATCGAACATCTCAAAGATAGAGGAATATTCGACGATACCATAATAAAACATATCAGAGTAGCTCTTGAATACATAGTCTATTTATCTAGGCGACAGCCTGAGGTCATGTTAGCTACATCTTATAAAGAGGATACAGGAGGTTATAAGGTTCACTATCAGAATAAGAAGATAACAAGAGGAGGTATTGAAATACCATACTTAACTCATCACTGTCTTAAAGGCTTAATTCATATAAGCTCTGATATTGAATTTATTCGTGACTACCAGTTAGAAATGTGGCTTGATGCGATTAATTGCACCACCTACCACCCTAACATTGACGATTTCCTTCTTAGTCGATGGCAAGCATTTACTACGTTACTTGATATTACGGGTTCTAGAATCACCGAAGTACACCAAATCACCAGATCAATAATAAAAGAATCTGCAAAAAATCTACTTAGCACCAAAGTGCCTATACTTAGACAGATTCCAATTATGAAAGGAAAATATAAAGGTAAAAAAAGAGAAGTTGAAACCACTAAGGAAGATATTCAAGTTCTGCTTTGGCACATCGAAATGGTAGAGAATATGTTTCCTGATATAAAGCATGATGCTATCTTTGTTGATTTAAGAACAGGAAAGGCTCTCAAAGCTACTTACTTAAAAAACTATGCTAAGAAAGTAATCAACGGTAGTAAATATTGCCGAGATCTCAGACACCTGACTAATCATTCTTTTCGTCACAGGTTCATCACACTTAGAGTTGCGAAATCTATAAAAAAATTAGCCGAATCTGGAAGTTTTCACAACATATTAACGGTTGCAGCAAATGCCTGTCGAAAAGTTACTATGCATGCATCTAATGACACACTATCAAGATATATACATATAGCTAATGAAATTAATGAGCCAGATTCAGATCAAAGTGTTGAGAGAGCCCCTATATCAACCCAGATCAAGGTTAGAGTAAAACACATGCTAAAAATCGCAGACTCTTTGAAGTCTGATGAAATTGGAGAAAAAGAGGCATTAGATTCTTTATTAACAACCTTATCAGAACTTCGTAGACTTTCTAATTGAACAGACAATTAGCAACAGAGCTTTTAATTTAATAGCTTAGTAGCAAGCGCAAAAATGGCTATCTAGTCCACAAAGACTACATTCGTCATTATACTGGCTACCATTTACCATTTTTTCTAGTTCTGGATTGTGGAATAATGCCATCCAATCGTCAGCAATTTCTTTTAGTTCTAATTCGATTTCCTCGTTCAACGAGTCTACTACATACTGCCACTTCACCCTATGAACCTATGGGACGATATTGCTACATTAAAAACAGTTTCGCAATACATCCCAACAGACTCTTATCTGATAAGTATGAGACTCAGCCCCCTACACATACAAATACTTCTGAAAACCAATAAACGTATCTCTAATTACCGCAGGAGATCCAAACTCCACAGCAGCGTCACTGATGGTGTCATATTTGAGTTCAACTAGACTACGCATTTTCTTAGCGGCTAATTCTTGAAAACCATCTTCAATGTATTTATCTAAAACGAATTCGATAAACTCAATTTGTTTGTCAGTAAACTCACTCGATATACTTGGTCTCGCGGTTGCAACGCGCTCTTTACGAGTGTGGGGTTCTCTGGCGTAAGCGACAAAAGACAATAAATCGTAAACATCACTGTCTTTGGCATCGATAATGTCTTTCATACTATCGAGTTTTTCATCATCGTAGCCAGCTTCTTGCAAATCAGCTAATAGCTTTTCGCGAGTACTTGGGTTACTCCATATCTCACGTAACTCATCTTCATTACCAAAAAATCTAGGTAAATCACCAAACAGTTGTTCAACAAATTGTTTTGCGGTGAGCATAGCGCCGTCAGCCCCCATGAATAATACGCTTTTCATATGCTGTATTTGACGCACCTTACCATCAGTTAGAGTAATAAATATCTTCTCTGGTTTGCCGTTCTCCTCTTCGCCATCGCCCGTATTACAACTACAAGGGGTATCTCCGCAGTTATTACAAGGTTCTGTAACACATTGGCATGGAGAGTGATGACAATCGCTACAAGGCTCTGGAGGGATTTCATTTTCGCAATTACATGGATTAAAGCCACACGTTTCACATAAACAGCTACAGGGCTTGTTATTACAGATATCACAAGGCTCTTCGTCTGGTTTTTCTTTTGGTGGTAATGGCTCACCATCCCATTCAGGATCAGAGAAGTTGTGGTGCGCTTTTACAAAGTCATACACAGTAAAAAATGATTTGCCATCGTACATACGTGTGCCACGACCAATGATCTGCTTGAACTCAATCATATTATTACACGGACGCATTAATACGATATTACGTACATTACGAGCATCGACACCCGTCGATAACTTACGCGAAGTCGTTAATATCGTCGGAATCGTTTTTTCATTGTCACAGAATGTGCGTAGGTCATTTTCACCCGCAGCACCATCATTTGCAGTAATACGCACACAATAGCTAGGGTTAGTCGTCCACCCTTTTTTTACTGCATATTGATTAATAAAGTCACGCACCATTCCAGCATGCTCTTGTGTCGCACAGAACACGATCGTTTTATCACGTGGATTAATATGATCCATCCAATACTGCACACGCTTTTGCTCACGCTGCGGCATTACAATGATGCGGTTAAAGTCACCTTCTTTATATACTCTGCCTGGTTCTGGTTCGCCTTTAAACGTAACAGCATCACCAGGGGTATACACGTACTCATCCATAGTGCCGACTATCGGATAAACCTTAAATGGCGTTAAAAAACCATCGTTAATACCCTGTTTTAAGGTATAGCTATAAACGGGATCACCAAAATATTTATAACTGTCAGCATTCTCTGTACGTTTTGGTGTAGCAGTTAAACCAAGTTGTACCGCAGGGGCAAAGTAGTCAAGAATATCGCGCCATGAACTTTCATCATTGGCACCACCACGGTGACATTCGTCAATAATGATAAAGTCGAAGAAGTCTTTTGGATATTCTCTAAATCGGCAGTTGCTAGTATCTTTTACTTGCTCAGAATCAAACTCTTCACTTTCTACTTCCTCAGCCTCTTCATTACCGCCAGAGTCCGTCATTAGCGTTTGGAAAATGGCCATAAATATACTGGCATTTTTCGGTACACCTTTGTTTTTTTTAATTTCAGCCGGAGTAATGCGCACTACTGCATCTTCACCAAAAGCACCAAAGTCGTTAAAGGCTTGCTTGGTTAATACATTACGGTCGGCTAAGAACAATATACGAGGACGTTTTTTTGCATTACTGGGGTTCTTAGCTGCTTGTAAACTCCAACGACTGTTAAACAGCTTCCATGATATTTGAAAGGCAATACAGGTTTTACCCGTGCCTGTTGCAAGGGTAAGTAGTATACGGTCTTTGCCTTTTGCTATTGCCTCTAACGCTTGGTTAATAGCGTTTTCTTGGTAATAACGAGGTTGCCAATCGCCTTTACATTCAAAGGGGATTTTTGCAAAGTTTTCACGCCAAGTACTAGTGAACTCGGGTTCACTTTTACCATCCTCACCATTAAAGGCAATCGCCCACATATCTTCAGGGCTTAAATAGCTATCTACTAACTTTTCATCACCCTTTAGCATATCTATTTGGTAAATGTCATGACCGTTAGTGGCATAAGCGAAACGGCACTGTAAGCGTGTAGCGTAGTCTTTCGCTTGGCGCACACCTTCGGTATAACTTAGCCTTTCACGTTTGGCTTCAACGGCAGCGAGTTTACGGCCTTGAAACTCTAAAACGTAATCAGCACTGAGTTTTGAGGCGCGTTTACCGCCCCCCAAAATACGCCCAGCCGTAATACTCACTTCACGGCGAATAATGCTATGGTCAGTTTTACCCCAACCATCTACCGTTAATTTAGGCGTGATTAACTCAGCACGGGTTTCAGATTCGTTTCTATCCATGACACTTACCTGTGTTATTAAATTTATTATCAATGATTACTTAGCCGATGTGGTTAACTCACCACTAAAGGCTTTTTGTAATATGGATTTTTTGAGTTCGTCTATCGTTACTAATTTTGATTTGTAAATTCTTTCTAAATCTTGTGATTGACTCGCTACTTGATTAATTTTAATAATAAATTCACGTTGTTTTTCGATAGGAGGAATAGATACTGAATAATTAAATAAATGAGTTCGGTTTACTTTAGGCATACCCGCTCTTCCAGAGCCAGATATAGCATAATCAGTGAAGTCTTTGCTCAATAATAAATAAAATAAAAAGTCCTTATCCATCACCTCCTTTATTGGTGACAAAGGATATATATCTGCACTGCATAGCCCTGTGAATTCAGGTCTACACACCTTCATCAAGTAAGGTCGGATTTTACTGTAAAGTATCATTGAGTTATCAAAAACAAACTTACCTGAGATGAGTCCTTCTTCTTTAGCTGTTTGGAGCTTAATGATTTCCCCTGTATTTGATACTATATTACCTGCACCAATATGTAATAGCTCTAAATACTCGTCTTCTTTCGGATCAATCAGCTTAGTATTTATTTCACAAATATCAGTCATTTTTCCATCAACCCAACCTTCACCTTTCTGGCTAAACACTTGTTGCAGATAGCTATCAAATAACTCGCGGGCATTTTTTAGGTTTTGTTCGGTTTTAGCGCGGGTTTGTTCTAAATCGGCAAATATGGTGTCAAGTAAAGCCACAATGCGCTTTTGTTCTGAGATTGGAGGATACGATATTGCCATTTTCTTTAGGTGAGAAGGTCCTACATTTTTTATGGCAGTCCCTGTTGAGTACCCAAGAAGCTCCTTAATAAAAGTCTCTGTTTTAAAAGCATAATAAACAAACTTTGTATCAAGGAATTCGGTTAAAGAGCGAAAACGTACAACACTTGTATTCATTAATAATGGTAAATCACTCTTTTTAACTATTGCAGAACGACCTATAGTCCCAGATATAGTGTATAAAATATCATTCTCTTCTACTTGAAAATGCTTCCATTTCGTAGTTGCGAGCTCATAGTTTGCACTTCGAGATTTAGACATATCAACGTATCCGTCTTGGACACAACGAACATTGATCATTGGGTAGCCACCATCTTCGTATTCGTATTTTCGAATACCAGGTCCTTCTTGAATAAATAAGACCTCATCAAGCCCTTTAGTTTTCCACTCCATTACAATAACTCCTGAATCTTAGCTAAAATCGCCTCAGACTCTTTATCAAGCTTTATAATGTCACCAATAATCACTTTAGGTTCACGCAGTGGCGCTTCTTCTGCAACATTCGGATTTTTAACCGATAGATCATAAGTGCTTTCATCAATATCACGAATAGCAACTGACCATGATTTATCTGAACCCCCTTTTTTCAAATCACCCATAGCGGCTTTTTGCAGCTTAACAAAGTCTTCTAAATCTTTATCGTTTAGT
Organism: Photobacterium aquimaris; assembly: GCF_002954455.1. GTDB lineage: Bacteria > Pseudomonadota > Gammaproteobacteria > Enterobacterales > Vibrionaceae > Photobacterium > Photobacterium aquimaris. The sequence goes on along the minus strand of NZ_MSCC01000001.1, from coordinate 463,658 downwards.
GGATTCGTTTTACCCATGTTACGACCGACATTTAGCTCATAGAACCATGTATTAAGCGTTGGTTCGCCTTTGGTAAAAAAGAGCACCACCGTTTTTACACCCGCACCTAAGAACGTACCACCTGGACAATCAAGCACGGTGTGTAAGTTACAATTTTCAAGTAACTCTTTACGCAGTGCAATTGCTGCATTGTCGGTATTACTTAGGAAGGTATTTTTAATAACAACCGCTGCACGGCCACCGGGTTTGAGCATTTTGATAAAGTGTTGCAAGAACAAAAATGCAGTTTCTCCCGTTTGAATAGGGAAGTTCTCTTGAACCTCTTTACGTTCTTTTCCACCAAATGGAGGGTTAGCTAGGATGATGCTGTGTTGGCTGCTTGGCTGAATATCTTGCAGATTTTCAGATAGTGTATTGGTGTGTAATACGTTAGGCGCTTCAATGCCGTGTAAAATCATGTTCATGATAGCGATAACATACGCCAGAGACTTTTTCTCTTTGGCATAAAAGGTATCGTTTTGAAGTGTTTGTAAATCACTGGTGCTTAGCTTCACTTTTTCGCGACCACCTTGACGCAAATAATCATAAGCCTCACATAAAAAGCCTGCAGATCCTGCCGCACCATCGTAAATGGTTTCACCGATTTTAGGCTGTATTACATCGATCATCGCTCGGATTAATGGGCGCGGCGTATAATATTCGCCACCATTTCGACCAGCATTACCCATGTTCTTGATTTTAACTTCGTATAAGTGGCTCAGTTCGTGTTTTTCTTTCTGTGAACGGAAACGTAATGAATCAATCTTTTCCAATGCGTCACGTAGTGAATAACCACTCTGAATCTTATTTTTTATCTCACTAAAAATTTCACCAATTTTGTATTCAATGGTATTAGCGTTATCAGCTCGTTGTTTAAAGCCTTTCAAGTAAGGGAACAATTGACCATCAACAAAATCCATTAAATCATCACCCGTTAAGGCGTTGTTGTGATCAAACTTGCCATCAGCATCTTTAGGTGCCGCCCAGTTGCTCCAACGGTATTGCTCTTCGATGATGTACTCGTAAGTTTCCATCATCATTTCCGCTTCTTGAGATTTAGTGAACTCAAGATCGTCGAGGTACTTTAAAAATAGCATCCATGAGGATTGTTCTGTGTAATCTAGCTCAGAAGAGCAACCTGCATCTTTGTGAAAGATGTCGTCGACGTTTTTAAATACTTGTTGAAACATGCTGTTGAATGTCCTGTCATGGAGGTACTGTTGGGAACGGTAACGGCTTATTTACCTGCAAACCCACAGAAAATTAAATTTGGAACTTAGGTCTGAATATACCCTTTTTCTTTAGTCTTTACTTTGACTTAGTGATGCTATGAGTGTTTTTCTTTCACTGTCTGTCATTTGAGAAATAATGCATGCTAACTCAGCTGAGCTTTCATCTTCACAGAAAAAATAATTTAAAGGCACGCCTAATTCATCAGCTAATAGCTTCAAAGTTCTTACGTCTGGGGTGTGTTTACCCTTTTCATACTGATTCATTCTGGGGCTAGCCGAACTTTCATCCATACCTATGCACACTCCCAACGCTTTTTGAGAGAGTTTCGCTTTTTTACGTGCGTATTTGAGTCGCACTGGAATTGGGTTATCGAATGACACTTACGCTTCATATCTCTTACTCTCACGGTAACTAAGATTTTCTTAGTTTTACTGATTTCTGTATACTAAGCAATCCTTAGTATTTAAGTGGTGTAAGTGGTACATGAAACGCTCTATGAAAATCAGTAATGAAATGCACAAGCTATTGATTGAAAAAGAAATGGATGGATTTTCAGTTATTGAGATAAGAGATGCATTTGTTTCTATTAATAATTCGTGCATTGATCTAGATGATGCTCGTCGTAAAGTTTACCGACAAATATTACGTTTAGTGAAGAATAATTGGCTTAGAAGTGAAGGGACTGGACAGAAAAAACGGTATTTTCAAACCGACCTATTTAACGGTATTCGAAACAATTTAGTTCAAAATGACACTCATATTACTATTTCTGCCATATCTGATTACTCAGTATTAAGGCATGAACGCAACCAATATAAAGGTGAGCTAGAAATTGTTTTTGGAGAAATTAATGAATATCAATCTCTTTGTAGTCGCTTTCCCGAGTTAGAATCCAAGTTAGCCCCACATCTTGAACGAGCAAGAGATCATTCGGCACAACTGTTAGGGAGGGTCAATGTATTAACAAATGTTCTCAACACACTCTCTGAGGATAACCTATCGTGCTAAGACAATGGCAGGTGAAATGCTCAGAAAAGGCATTACATAAATACAAAACAAAGCAAGCGCACTTCTTCTGCCAAGCAACCCCTGGCGCAGGAAAAACAGTGCTGGCAGCAGCTATAGCTTCTAGATTATTGCAATATGACATGGTCGATCTTGTACTGTGTTTTTCTCCATCGTTAACTGTCTCTGACGGAATAAAAAGAACCTTTTCAAAAGCTCTAAATTGTACCTTTAATGGGGGATTAGGTTCTATTGGACGATCTCTTACCTATCAATCAATGCAATTTCTTAACGACGAATTTTGGCAAACATTACGTAATCACCGAGTCTTTGTAGTTTTTGATGAGATACACCATTGTTCTGGCTCTGATATTGAAAATGCCAATATTTGGGGACAGCAAGTTCTGACTAAAATTCAAGGACTAGCCACGTACACTCTCGCTATGTCGGGAACACCTTGGCGTTCTGACTCTTTACCGATAGTAATGGGTGAATATAGTGATCCTGATGGCAAGTTATTAGTTGATTATCAATACACATTGAAGCAAGCAATCAATGATAAAGTTTGCAGAATTCCAAAGATTGTTTTGGTTGATAATGAACATCTAACAGTAACTAACGATGATAAGATAAAGTCGTTTTCCTCAATACTGGAAATGCTTAATCAAACTAAGACCTCATATCAAAACGTTATTCATAATCAGGATGCAATGGAGTACTTGCTTGGATTAGGTTGCCAAAAGCTCGTAGAGATACGTTCTCAATCACCTAATGCAGGAGGGTTAGTTGTCGCGGCTTCTGTTCACCATGCGCAAACAATTAAAAAGATACTTTCCGAAAAATACGCTCAATCTGTCTCAATCGTGACCTATCGCCATGAAGAACCTTTAACAGAAATTGAACGCTACCGACAAAGCAATACTCAGTGGATTGTTAGTGTCGGAATGATTAGTGAAGGTACTGACATTCCGCGCCTTCAAGTGTGTTGTCACATGAGTTCAGTCAAAACAGAATTGTATTTTAGACAGGTACTTGGGCGAATTCTTCGAGTTAATGCTACTACCGAACAACAGGCATGGCTGTTCACTTTCGCTGAACAAAGTTTAATTGAGTATGCAGAACAAATCGAATACGACATTCCCAAATCATGCATGTATGCAAAATGGGATAAATTTATAGATATTGAATCAGACACTTTACGTAATCATCTTAAAAAAGATGAGTTGTTAGAAGATCAAGATGAAATAGATTGTAAGTTAGCATGGAATAGCACAACTAGTAGTACTGAAAAGACATATAGCTCACTTGGAGTATTTGATGAACTTCGGCTTGGTACCTTTAAACAGAGGGTAATTTCGGCTTTTTTAATGTCTTGATTAGATGAAATTCTTTGATTAATCATTAAATGGTTAATGATTTCATTTGGTTGTTTTATACCCACTATTAATTAGACCAAATAGTCATTCATATCCGGCTAGCATGATTTTGTCATGGCCCTAACCTTATTATTCAAGTAAGCATAAATTAATAGATCTTTTATTCAAAGAGCTATTTAAGAGTAACAAAGTGTTACTCTTATCATTATTTTATATGCATAACTTAAGTATACTGACCTAAATATTTAATCTCGCAGCATAAAAGTGAGTGTTCATCAAAAGGAAGAAAGGAATACTATGGAGTTAGTAGCCAACGTATGGCCAGTTGTTGATATTACAACAGGATTTGTACAGCGATATTTCATTCGAGCATATGCTATTGATGCAGAAGATAAAATCATTAGTGCAGTACTTAATGGTCTCGCCTCCTCTGACTTTCGGATATCGAAAGTTTTCAAAATACCACCTCAATTTGAAATGATGTCGGAACACAGCACAATAAGTGGAATCGTATCTATAGATATGTTCCAACAGGAAATACCAATAATTTTAGAAGAAGGCTACAAATCTTTGGAGAAGGATTACTTAAGGATTCAAGGAGTCGATATATCTTCAGGAACTCCGCAGGTAGTTAACGTGGTTCCAAGGTTCCCGGAGAATCCGTACATACTCATCACAGTGCTAATTGAAACTATTGACGGCCAACTTATTCCACAATTAGGACAGTAATCATACCTAACTGGGTAATCAATCAGTTACTGAAATAGTCAACTAAAACTGTACATCTTTATAAATGTTTAAATTAAGTGGGGCATCCATCATCACTAAGCGATTCTGTCATATCTTAACAACCAGAATCGCTTCATGATCGACTACAGTATCTCACTTTGATGATATCAATATTCTTACTTTCATCGAAGCTAAAGATATATATAAAAATCAGTCAATTAAGTTTAAGTACTCTTGTTCAGACAAGACTGTTACACCTTTATCTCTTGCACTGTTAACCTTCGTTTCACCAACTTTTTCACCCGCGATAAGGTAAGTAGTTTTACCCGTAACTGATTTAGCCACCTTGGCGCCCAAGGATTTAGCATGTTTTTCCATATCTCCACGTTTTCCTTGAAGCATAGTACCGGTAAAAACAACAGTTGCACCTGCAATTGGTGAAGAGGAATCATCTTTCTCTGACAGTTTAGGTGTAATGCCTAAATTGAATCCAAGATCATAAACTTTAAAAAATTCTTCTCTAATATTCGCTAATCCTTCAACAATTGCTTCTGCACTAATTTGAGCAAAACCATCAATTTTTGCAATATCTTCGGCAGAGAGTTCGAATAACGCCACTAAAGGGTAATGTTGAAGAAGTTTTTCACAATTACCACCACCTAGACGACTAACACCAAAAGCAGACAAGAAGCGCCAATCTTCAATTTCAACTTCTTGACTCACTTGCAGTTGATCAAAGAGATTTTTAGATGTTTTATCACCAAAGCCATAAGATATAAATTGATGTGCTTTTAACGCATACAATTGGTGAATATGTTTAATTCCCAGATTTGATAATTTCTCAATATTTTTCGGACCAAAACCATCATTATTGCCCAGAGTTTTAAAAAAATGCACCAATGTATTTTCTGTTTGTGCTGGGCAGTCATTTTTATTAGGGCAAACTAAATTATCAGACTCCCATATAAGATGAGAATGACAACTAGGGCACAACTCTGGAATCTGGGGTTCTACAGCTTTAATCACGTTTTCTATTTTAGGTATAACCAAACCACTTCGAACAATTTGAAGTATAGCTCCAGGACCTACCCCATTGTTTTTTACCATCTTATAATGGTGAACTGTCACTCGACTAATGGTTGCACCACTTATTCGTGTTGGCACAAGTTCTGCTACAGGTGTAACTCTTCCCATCCTTGACGTTTGTGGAGTAACACTGATAACTTCTACTTCAGCAGATTCATCATTAACCTTAAATGCTATTTGCCAACGATGAAATTTCCGTGTTGCTCCCATGTGATTCTTGATGCGAGAATCGGTAGCCTCCAAGACGACACCATCAACATCATATCCAACAGCATTCCATACCTCATCAATTTTATTATCAAAATCCGCCATCAAATCTTGATAATTACCCGTCCAATTAATGATTTGGCTAAAGGGATAGAAAACACAAGCACCATCCTTAATAGCCTCTAATACTTTTTCATCTACATTTTTCTCTGCAATAATAGCAGCTTGTATATTTCTTGAGTTTTCAAAATACTGACTCAGATTTTCTTCAAAATAAGCTTTATCGATAACTATTTCACCAGCACCTAGCCCCCTCTGACCATTCCCAGCCACTTTTAGACCACGTTCAAAGGCTCTTGATATATCCTGACCTTTTACGCCATCACCTCTCGTATAAAGTTTTTCTCCATCATCAAAAGCAGCATAACCGTCTAACTTAGGCGTCACTCTAATTTCTATTTCTTTCGAATCAAGATCCAATTCATTTGCAGCTTTAATAATTCTATCTAACCATTTATTTATTTCTTTTTTTGAATATGCTTTATCTGTAGATAACATTTTCTGAGGTAAAGTGACTGTTTTACCTAGATTTATCACTTCAGATTCAACCGAAGTAATAAATGGATGATTTGGGTTGTTTGTTGTAAATATCTGTATAAAGGTATCGTAAATAGAATCTTTGACCACCGGAAACCCTGAGCGATAGCAAGCATTGGCTACTTTCAATATTAAAAACTGTTCGTCGTTATCAAAGTTATCGATACTTTCACTACCAAACGCAATGTTTAACTTGTTTATATCAATATCAACTTCCAGTTCATTTATTATGGATAGTTGATTATCGTTAAACTTAAATTCTTTCATTATTTATTACCAATAGGTTCTTTGTTCAGCTTAGAACTAATATCGAGGAATGGGTCAACTTAGGAAGTAAAGCTTATCTATTTGAAACATTGCTTACTAAGGTGACACCCACATCACCTGCACGGCGAATGATGACGGTATCACCAATCATAACCCCTAAACGTGACACTTCATCAGCGTTATGCAATGTCGCATTGCTGACTGTTACACCACCCACAAATACTGGCTCCAGTTTAGCGACTGGAGTAATTGCGCCTGTACGTCCAACTTGAAATTCAACATTGTTTAAAACGGTCATTTCTTCTTGAGCGGGAAATTTATAAGCAATTGCCCACCGAGGAGCACGCGCAACGAAACCAAGCTGTAACTGTAGATCCAGTTGATCAACCTTGATCACCACACCATCAATTTCATAGCCTAAAGATTGGCGTTTTTCACCGATCATTTGATGATACTCAATCACCGACTCAATACTATCAACACAACGGATCTCTGGGCACATTGGCAGTCCCCATGCCTTTAACTGACATAAACGTTGGTATTGGGTATCAGCTAATTCTTGTCCTTCTACCACACCAACCGCATAGGCATAGAAGCTTAATGGACGAGTTGCGGTAATTTTAGGATCCAGTTGACGTAAACTACCAGCAGCAGCATTACGTGGGTTAGCAAAGGTTTTAAGGCCTTTTTTTAATGCCTTAGCATTGAGTTCATCAAAGCCTTTTTTAGGCATGAACACTTCACCGCGAACCTCTAATCGCTGCGGCCAATCATCACCGCGTAAACGCAATGGAATCGCACCAATAGTACGCACGTTATGAGTGATATTTTCTCCCGTCGCACCATCGCCACGGGTTGCAGCTTGAACTAACACTCCATTTTCATACATTAAACTAACAGCTAAACCATCTAATTTAGGCTCACAGCAATAGCTAATACTGCTGTTGTCGCGCAATCGATCTTGAAGTCGCTTTTGAAAATCACGTAAATCATCATCATTAAATGCATTTCCTAATGACAGCATCGCAATCTCATGGGTAACTTGAGTAAACCCTTCAAGCGCAGCTCCGCCAACACGCTGGCTTGGAGAATCATTGCTGATCCACTCAGGATGCTCTGCTTCAATCGCCAATAATTGTTGCATTAGACGATCATATTCAGCATCTGGTATCTCAGGGTTATCTTCAACGTAATAACGATGGCCATGATAATCAAGTTGTTGTTTTAAGCTGGCAAGTTGTTGCTGAAGGTCGGTGTTCATTTCAATTCCTATCTGAAGAAAATGTTGATTAATGACTCTGATAACAAGACTTCAAATCATTAGAGCGATGACTATAGATACAATAAAATTCAGGCCCCCGAAGGAGCCTGAATTATAAAACAATAATAATAATCTATTGGATTAGCATTGATTATATTTTACTGATTTTTCTCGGTATGCAGCAATACGATTAGGGGTGATCATAACCCGATCTTGGTCCATCACATCCGCATTAAGTTGATCTGCAATTTGCTGTGCCGTTTGAAGCATCATATTAAAGTTACTTGATGCTTTTCCATGACAAGGCAACATCAAGAAAAATCCAATACCTGGCGTTTCAAAATGCTGGTAATTGGTTTCAGGAAACGTACCAGGATTAAGCAAATTGGTTACAGAGAAAATAACAGGTTCAGTACCCGCTAAGTCTGCATGGCGATGAAATACTGAGTTTTCACCAAAAATCAATCCATTACGCTCTAAGCATGCAAACAATGATGGACCGCGTAATACCTTACCTTTACGAGCATGCACACACAAAGATAAATAGCTTGGAGGCAAAGATTCGGGCTCAGGTAATATCTCTGGCTCAATAATATCTTTAAGTTCAGGCTCAGACTTTATCTCTGTAACAGTTTCTTTTTCAACACTCTCTACAACACGATCTTGCTGTTTATTCTCGTCTTCAACAACAGGCGTAAAAATAGGCGTTGGTGTTGTGATAGCTTCAGCTGTCACTGTTGGTTGAGCTGCAACGGTTGGTTGAGCTGCAACACTTGGTTGAGCTGCAACACTTGGTTGAGCTGCAACACTTGGTTGAGCTGCAACACTTGGTTGAGCTGCAACACTTGGTTGAGCTGCAACACTTGGTTGAGCTGCAACGCTTGGTTGAGCCGCAACGCTTGGTTGAGCGGCAACGGTCGGTTGAGCGGCAACGGTCGGTTGAGCGGCAACAGTCGGTTGAGCAGTAGAACCAATATTCATCTGTGGTTCAATACGGTCATGTGTAGCTACTTTAGCGGGCGTATTAACTGGTTGGGGCGCAGTTTGACCTAATAATGGATCGTACTGAGGACGCTCGCCAAAACTAAATCCAGGCTCTTTACGCTTAGGTGCTGGCTGAGTTTCAATAACCTCAGGTTGAATTGATTTTGCTGGTGTCTCTTCCGGTGTATTATTCACAACACGGACGTCACTAACACTCTCTTGGGCAACATCTTGACTTTCAAGATTTGCTTCATCTATTTTACTTAGTGGCTTCTCACCAAATTTAGCTGGTTTTTCTTTTCTACTTGTCCATAGACCATGAAAAAGAAGCGCTGCAATTGCTAACGCACCAACAATAATAAGAACCAGACGCAATTCCTGCATATGAATACTCTAAATTAACTCGTTATCCCTTTACGGGGTTAATAATAGAAAAAAATCTACTAGGAAACTTAGTATCTAGTTAGAATTTCTCACCGAATGACTTACTGTACCAAAACTCACTTGACAATGAGAACATGAATATCGAGATTCCATCAAGATAGTGTAAGCTTAGTAATTTTTGTACAAATTTAAATCATTTTTGTATTGTTACTCATCATTTTTATTTATCGTCAACGTAGTGACAACAATTTTACGAATTGATTCCATCCTACCTCGACAATTCAAATCTATAAAGAAATCTAAACAGATGAACAGTAAAACGTTAGAAAATGCTTGTTCAGGAGAAAGAAATGCCACAACAGCATAATACAAACTCTACAACCAGTGGTGCTGGTTATTTTTTTCAAGGGCTACAACTTGCCTTCCAACCGGGCACGCGCCGCTTTGTACTTATCCCTCTGGTGATAAATATTGTGTTACTTGGTAGCGCTTTTGCAACATTATTAACTCACCTTAGTGGCTGGATTGACAATTGGTTGAGCTATTTACCTAGCTGGCTAGAATGGCTGTCCTATATTTTATGGCCATTATTAGCGATTGCTGCTTTAGTCTCGTTTTCTTATTTCTTTAGTACAATTGCTAATTGGATTGCAGCCCCGTTTAATGGTCTATTAGCCGAATATCTTGAAGCTAAACTCACGGGACAAGCCCCGCCTGATGATAGTTTTAAAGCGTTAATAACCGATTTACCTCGCACCATGGGACGTGAATGGACCAAGCTTAAGTATTATCTACCTAAAGCGATTGGATTACTCATTTTAATGTGGATTCCAGCCATTGGCCAAACTGTTGCTCCAATATTATGGTTCTTATTCAATGCTTGGATGATGACAATTCAATATGCTGACTATCCATTTGATAACCATAAAGTACCTTTTCCTGAAATGAGAGACGCGCTAAAACAAAAGCGAGGTCAGGCACTCAGTTTTGGTGCTGTGGTGATGCTATTAACCATGGTGCCGATTGTTAATTTATTTGTGATGCCAATTGCCGTTTGTGGCGCAACGGCAATGTGGGTTGATCATTATCGTAGCCAATTTAAGCGCTACTGATCATTAAGGTAGCCGATTATTTAAGGCCAATAGTCTTTATACTGCTGGCCTTTTTTATATTTGTTCTCATAAAAAAGTGCTATTTAAACCGCAGCAACACGCAACAAAATACAAACAAACACCCAAAAATGATAGCAACTATCACATAATAACAATAAGATATAACAATTAATTACTTTGCAAATATTGAGACAGGTATATGCTTAATCTATTCAACATTGAGTCTAATTTGTCACGAAGGAACGAAGTATGAGCAAAATATACGAAGATAACTCTCTCACTATTGGTAACACACCGCTGGTACGTCTTAATCGTGTCAGTAATGGCAAGGTGATTGCAAAAATTGAAGCACGTAACCCTAGCTTTAGTGTTAAATGCCGTATCGGCGCCAATATGGTATGGGAAGCAGAGAAGAATGGTCTTCTAAAAGAAGGCATTGAACTTGTAGAGCCAACCAGTGGTAATACTGGTGTCGCACTTGCTTTTGTTGCTGCTGCTCGTGGCTATAAATTAACGTTAACGATGCCAGAAAGCATGAGCCTTGAACGTCGTAAATTATTAAAAGCTCTTGGCGCTAATCTGGTATTAACAGAAGCTGCAAAAGGCATGAAAGGCGCAATTGATAAAGCAGAAGAGATCGTCAACTCAAATCCAAATAAATATCTTCTACTACAACAATTTAATAATCCAGCGAACCCTGCTATTCATGAAAAAACAACCGGCCCTGAAATCTGGGATGCCACCGATGGCGAGATTGACGTTTTTGTATCAGGTGTCGGTACAGGTGGTACGATTACTGGTGTTAGCCGTTATATTAAACAACAACAAGGTAAAGCTATTACTGTTGTTGCCGTTGAGCCTACAGAATCACCAGTGATCACTCAAACAGTAAATGGCGATACCGTTCAACCTGCACCACATAAAATTCAAGGTATCGGCGCTGGATTTATTCCCGGTAATCTTGATTTAGCGCTTATCGATGAAATTGAACAAGTCAGTTCTGATGATGCGATTGAAATGGCACGTCGCTTAATGGATGAAGAAGGTATTCTGGCGGGTATTTCATCAGGTGCCGCTGTGGTTGCTGCAAATAATATTGCTTCTCGACCAGAATTTGCAAATAAAAATATTGTTGTTATTTTACCCAGCTCTGGTGAGCGTTACCTCTCAACTGCACTTTTTGCAGGTATATTCACAGAAAAAGAAACCCAACAGTGATCACATTTTGTGATGTTATATAGGTATATCTACACTCAAAAAGGCCCTTTGTGGGCTTTTTTGTTGCATTTTATTCTCAGCTTTACTATAAAGCTGATGCGCTTTATTTTTAGCATCAAAATAAAAGGACAATTATTAGTCAATTTTGATTAATTCAAAAAAAGTTTCTCATAAAACTTTGATATGGATTAAAGCTAAGACAACATATTATTAGGTAGTTTATACTGCTTGAACAATATGCTGAGATTTATAATCACATAGATTATAGCTCATTAAAGCAAACTATTAATATAACGACTATATCTAAATCGGGGTGAAATATGTATCAGAAGCAAGTTGAAATCACTGCACCAAACGGCCTACACACTCGTCCAGCAGCACAATTCGTTAAAGACGCAAAATCATTTGATGCTGATATCACAGTAACTTCAAATGGCAAAAGCGCAAGTGCTAAGAGCCTATTTAAGCTTCAAACGCTTGGCCTAGTTAAAGGTGCAGTTATTACTATCGCAGCTGAAGGTGCACAAGCTCAAGAAGCTGTTGATAAGCTAGTAACTCTTACAGAGCTACATGACGGTGCTGATATCGCAATGTTCCGCGAAATCTAAGCAAAGCTTGTATACAAACGAGTTCCAGTTTTTAGTTAATTAAAGGTAAGGCTATGATTTCAGGTATCCTGGCATCTCCTGGTATTGCTTTCGGTAAAGCATTGCTATTGCAAGAAGAAGAGATTGTTCTAAACAAAACTCCAATCGCTGCAGACCAGATCGATAACGAAATTCAACGTTTCTTCGACGCTCGAAAAAAATCTGCTGAGCAACTAGAAGTTATCAAAGAAAAAGCACGTGTCACCTTTGGTGAAGAGAAAGAAGCCATCTTTGAAGGCCACATCATGTTGCTTGAAGATGAGGAGCTAGAAGAAGAAATTATAGCCCTTATTAAAGATAAGCATTCTGCTGATTATGCTATTTATTCAATCATTGAAGAACAAGCTCAAACCCTTGAATCTCTTGATGATGAATACTTAAAAGAACGTGCAAGTGATATCCGTGATATCGGTAGCCGTTTTGTTAAGAATGCATTAGGTATTAACGTTATTAATTTAAGTGCTATTGATGAGCAAGTGATTTTGGTCGCTAATGACCTAACACCATCAGAGACTGCACAAATTAATCTAGAGTTCGTTCTTGGCTTTATTACTGATATCGGTGGTCGTACTTCACACACCTCTATCATGGCACGTTCGCTAGAGATTCCTGCTATTGTGGGAACAAATACTATTACGTCTCAAGTTAAGAACGGCGATATGCTGGTTCTTGATGCAATCAATAACCAGATTGTTATCAATCCAACTGAAGACGAACTAAACAAATTTAAAGCTATCCGTGATGCTGATAAAGCAGAGCAAGAAGAATTAGCGAAGCTAAAAGATCTTCCTGCTATCACACTTGATGGTAAGCAAGTTGAAGTATGCGGCAACATCGGTACAGTTAAAGACTGTAATGGCGTTAACCGTAATGGCGGTGAAGGCGTTGGTCTATACCGTACTGAATTCTTGTTTATGGACCGTGATTCTCTGCCAACAGAAGAAGAACAGTACCAAGCATACAAAGAAGTTGCTGAAGCTATGCATGGCGAGCCAGTGATTATCCGTACTATGGATATCGGTGGTGATAAAGATCTACCTTACTTAGATCTTCCTAAGGAAATGAACCCATTCTTGGGTTGGCGTGCAATTCGTATTAGCCTAGATCGTCGTGAAATTCTTCGTGACCAATTCCGTGCTATCTTGCGTGCATCAGCTCATGGTAAAGTTCGTATCATGTTCCCGATGATTATTTCGGTTGAAGAAGTACGTACATTAAAAGCAGCAATTGAAGAGTTTAAGGTTGAATTAACAGCTGAAGGCTTGGCATTTGACGCTAACATCGAAATCGGTGTTATGGTTGAAACACCAGCAGCTGCAGCGATTGCGCACCATTTAGCGAAAGAAGTTTCTTTCTTTAGTATTGGTACCAACGATTTAACCCAGTATACTCTAGCAGTTGACCGTGGTAATGAGCTTATTTCTCATCTCTACAACCCGCTATCACCAGCTGTACTTACTGTGATCAAGCAAGTTATTGATGCTTCTCACGCTGAAGGTAAGTGGACAGGTATGTGTGGCGAGCTTGCTGGCGACGAACGTGCTACCCTACTGCTATTAGGTATGGGTCTTGACGAGTTCAGCATGAGTGCGATTTCTATCCCTCGCGTTAAGAAAGTTATCCGTAACGCTAACTTTGCTGACGTAAAAGCAATGGCAGAGTATGCATTATCTCTTCCTACTGCAGCTGAGATTGAAGAGCACGTAGAAAAATTCATCGCAGAAAAGACCATCTGCTAATAATATAGCAGATAGAATAACAACGCTTAGGAGCAACGATATGGGTCTGTTTGACAAATTAAAGAAAATGGTTTCTGACGACAGCAGCGAAGCTGGTGTAATTGAAATTATTGCACCTCTTTCTGGTGAAATCGTTAACATCGAAGATGTGCCTGATGTAGTATTTGCTGAAAAAATCGTTGGTGATGGTATTGCTATCAAACCAACTGGCAACAAAATGGTTGCACCAGTAAACGGTACTATCGGTAAGATTTTCGAAACTAACCACGCTTTCTCTATTGAGTCTGACGATGGCATCGAGCTTTTTGTTCACTTCGGTATCGACACTGTTGAACTTAAAGGCGAAGGTTTTACTCGCATCGCTGAAGAAGGCCAAACTGTTAAAGTTGGCGACACTATCATCGAATTCGATCTTGCAATCCTAGAAGAGAAAGCTAAGTCTACATTGACGCCAGTTGTTATCTCTAACATGGATGAGATCAAAGAGTTGATCAAGCTATCTGGTGCTGTAAACGTTGGTGAAACACCAGTACTACGCATCAAGAAATAAGATTGTTGATATCTTAATAAAAACGCAGCTTGATAGCTGCGTTTTTTTATGGCGACAGAATGTAGATTTAGCTTTTAAAACGCTCTCATAGCAGCGCAGACGCTTTAACTGTTTCAGTTAAACTCATAGTTTAAATAGCCATTAAAATCTCTTCACCATCAATTCAGATAGCCTTATTGCTATAAAAAAAACGCGACCATAAAATAGTCGCGCTTCTTAAGCATAATCAATCATCAGGGTTTATGCGGTCATCACTTCAACTTGTAATTTGACATGTTCACTACTTGGCTCACCTGATTCAAATAGCATTGGCATATTTAATCCTGTTGATAATGTTTGGGCTAAAATAGTGCGCCAACCACCATCATCTAATCGCTCTTGTACTTGCAATGCAATACTGACGCTATCAGCTGAAACATCTAACAATTGTGCACTACCCACGACTTCACGGTATGAGTGATGGTTATCTTGACTCAACCCTTCAAAGAAAATAGTTTCTTCACCTGGTAATAATGACAATGAGGTATTTACCATTTGGCGAAAACAGCAAGCACTGTGCATTTCAAAACTAACATCAAGTAGCCAATCAGCCATTGCTAGTGGGCTTAATAATGTGCTTAGAAATAATTGTCCTTTACCCATAGATAACTTTTCCATTACGACTACCTCTAAAAAGCTAATGTGCAAATACATCTTTTACTCGTGAGCTTCGAATTAGATATAACCCAAGCCAAATAGTCAGTAACAAGGTTAATGCGCGTACCCAAGAAAATGCGCCCTGACTCAACACGAGATGATATATTTGCAAAGCAAAATCGATACTGTAAGCAGCTATTAATAATTTTTTTCCACGCTGCCACAGATAATGTATAACTTTATTATCGCTACTACGCTGACCAGATAACCACATTAATAGTAAAGCAGGACTTCCCAACACCATGCCGATATACAATGTGTCGCGTAGCGGATAAATCAATTCAAGTAGTTGTCCACCTTGTGTTCGACTGACTCCCGCCATCACAAAAATTACCAATGCTTTCGCATTAAAAATCAACGCTAGCCATAACATCTTATTTAATTTTAGTTGCCCATGTTCATCGTAGGCATTGATAGGATAAAGCAAACAACTTTCCTCACACTTGTTCAACTCAATACGCATCAATATCGATAACATCAGCACGTTACGGCTTAGTTTTGACTCTAATCGATCACCTATAATAAGTACTATTTAAGGGTTGTTTTTGTGGTTCACCGCACTTTTCATTTATTTATATTGCCTAGCAAGTCACGTTTTTTGATCTAAAACCAACAATTGATGGTTGTTTATTAACCATTTAATGCTGAAAAAACAGCCTCTAAATTCTTTCTAATCATAAAGTTACAATATGAATATAGTATTAACACCATATTCATCTAAAACTGGAACTTTCATACAAAAAAGCCTAAATATATAAATATCAACACATATGCCAACAATCATACATATGACAACACTACTGCTAAGATTAACTAATCAGATATAATCATCGTTCCTTATCATTTATAAGTAAGGTCAATAATAAGCATGGCGACCATAAAAAAGAACACCGCACCTTCTACAGAAACACAAATAGAAGCATTACGAGTAGCAAAAGCAACTCAAAAAGAAGGCCAAACTAAAGAACAAACTAAACTGATCGCACAAGGTATTCAAAAAGGCATTGAGCAATATAAAAAACAACAAAAAGCTAAAGCAAGAGAGCGTGATAAATTAAAAAAGAAAAATGCTCAATCTAAAAATAACCAACCACAAATAGCAACAACCATTACACCTATCGCAAATCCAAATATCATCTACAAGCAACATTGGCTACCATGGGCAATCACTATTACGTCTTGGATTGGCTTTGGTATTTATTTAATTTACACCCGTGCGCTATGATGAGAGTGAATATGAAGATTGTTGGTTTTATCAGTGTATTAAGTGGCTTAATCAGTGGCTGTGCTGATCCTCAATCAGTACCATGGCAGCGTCAAATCGATACGCCTTGCGATAATAAACCCCATTGTGTATCAACCCTTGAACAACGCGAAAAATACCAGCTAGCCCCTTTTATGTTGACCCCAAAAGGTATCAAAAGCTGGACCGATATTATTGCGCTAGCACAAACCCTGCCAGGAGCAAAACTTGTTGAGCATGACGATCATTATTTTCATATCGAAGTTCGAAGTGCTGTGTTTGGATTCATTGATGATTTTGAAGTCAAACGACAGGCCCAGCAGCTACAAGTAAGATCAATTTCTCGCAGTGGTTATTCTGATTTTGGCGTTAATCGTAAACGTGCTCAGCAATTTAGAACATTATTGATCGATCAACAATTAATACACGACACAACCACCAGCAACTGATTGGCTGGTACCATGAACAAACTAAAAAGCCATGACTACTCGAGTATTCACTCTGGCAGCCATGGCTTAACGCTCATATCGTTGTAACTATTTAATCAAGGGTTTTATCTTTACCTAATGATAATAACCCCACACACACTGCAGCAACCGCGATAAAGCCTGACAAAATAATCATTGGCATCGCAGCATAACCCAGTACATGCCAAATAACGGATTCTAGCGTACTCATTACTTCTCCTTTGGTTTATTGCCACCCTGCCACATCTTTCATGTCAGGTAACTTATGGGCAATCCCCTTATGGCAATCAACACAGGTTTTATCACCAGATGCTAATGCGGTTGAGTGCTGCTTTGCACTACGCGGAGCTTGCTCAGAAAAATCCATATAATTGAACTGATGACAATTACGGCACTCTTGAGAATCATTGTTTTTCATTCGCTGCCACTCACGCTCGGCAAGATGACCACGACGAGCATTGAATTTTTCAGGGGTATCAATGGTGCCCATCATATGTGCAACAATTTCTTTTGATGCCTGCACCTTACGCACAATTTTATCAGTCCAATTATGCGGCACATGACAATCTGAACAAATCGCTCTCACACCCGAACGGTTTGAAAAGTGAATGGTTTCTTGAATCTCTTTAACGATTGGCGCATGACACCCAGCACAGAATTCTTCAGAGTTGGTCTTTTCCATCACGGTATTAAATCCGCCCCAGAATAATAACCCGCCCATAAATCCCATAAACAGCACTAATCCAACCGCAACTTTGCTGGGTGTTTTTAGTCGTAACCAAAATGTTTTTAACAACTTCATAGATAAACCCTTTTACTATTCAGTCACGATTAACGTAATGCGTTTACGCGTTTAAAATCATTTTCAACCAATGGTTTAGCATCCGCTTGAGGCACATGACACTGCAAGCAAAAATAGCGACTTGGTGAGACATCAGACAGCACTTGACCTTGCTGAGGTGATACATAATGGGTCACACTGATTTTAGTAGCGTCCATTTGTTTAGCATTTTTCCAGCTATGACAGGCTAAACATTTATTGGCATTTAGCGACACTTCATAATGACGAATACTATGAGGGATCAATGGTGGCTGATAAACATAGTCACTATCAATAAGACCTTGATCTTTAGGGTAGTGTTTCATTGGATCCGCTGGACGTGTTGTCTCTAACTCAACCATGCCGCGTAACGACTCAACGCCGCCGATACCACCAGGGTTATCTAGTTTAGCTGCCGTTGCAATATTTGCGGCGATTGCTGTTGCCGAATCACTATCATCACTATGCGCGATACCTGTAAGCATCAGCCCTGCGACTAATACTGCAAAAAATAATTGTTTCATGCTGCTCTCCGTTACTAGGCATATTCTAGTTACAGCGAACGACTGTCTGCGTTCGCTGAATTGATTAGATCTTGGTGATCTTAATTGGGCACTTTTTGAAATCTGTCTGTTTTGACAATGGATCTGTTGCATCCAAAATCAATTTATTGACAAGAATATTTGCATCAAAAAACGGCACGAAAACCAATCCAACCGGAGGGCGATTTCGACCACGCGTTTCCACTCGACAACGTACTTCTCCACGACGAGAAGCAAGTAACACTTCATCGCCACGACGAAGATTGCGAGCTTTAGCATCTTGAGGATTGATATAACACCATGCATCAGGCACAGCTTTATATAACTCAGGTACACGGCGAGTCATGGTGCCAGTATGCCAATGCTCTAACACGCGCCCAGTACACAGCCACATATCATAATCTTGATCTGGCACTTCTGGCGGCGCTTCATAAGGCGCTGAAATAATAAGTGCCTTACCATCCGGTTTGCCATAAAAATCCCAACCAGAACCTTTTTTAGCATACGGATCTGACCCCTCTTTAAAGCGCCATTGAGTTTCTTTGCCATCAACAACCGGCCAACGTAAACCACGCACTTTATGGTAGGTTTCATAAGGGGCAAGATCATGCCCATGTCCACGTCCAAATGTGGCGTATTCTTCAAATAAGCCTTTTTGAACATAAAAATCTTGAGCTTGCGCATCATCATTTAACGGTTGCGCTTCAGTTAATGGATATTGATCAACTTGGCCATTACGGAACAAAATGTCATACATGGTTTTACCACGGTATTGCGGCATCTTATTCAGTAGGGCTTCATCCCAGATTTCTTCAACCTTAAACCGCTTGGAGAACTCCATGATCTGCCATAAATCAGATTTAGCCTCACCCGGTGCTTTGACTTGTTGATACCAAACTTGAGTACGACGTTCAGCATTGCCATAAGCGCCTTCTTTTTCAACCCACATTGCGGTAGGTAGAATCAAATCAGATGCTTGCGCCGTGACAGTTGGATAAGGGTCTGAACATACAATGAAGTTATCAGGATTACGGTAACCTGGCAGACGCTCCTCATTAATATTTGGACCCGCTTGCATATTATTGTTACACATCACCCAGTAAGCATTCAGTTTACCGTCATTTAGCATTCGATCTTGCAGCACCGCGTGATAACCCGGTTTGGGTGGAATAGTACCTTCAGGCAGTTTCCAAATATTTTCAGCAATTGCGCGATGTTTAGGATTAGCAACCAATAAATCAGCTGGTAAACGGTGAGCAAAGGTGCCCACTTCACGCGCGGTACCACATGCCGATGGCTGGCCTGTTAATGAAAATGGACTATTGCCTGGTGTCGATATTTTACCGGTTAATAAATGTAGGTTATAAACCAAGCTTTGCATCCATACGCCACGCGTATGTTGGTTCATACCCATGGTCCACAATGACATTACCTTAAGCTTCGGATCGGCATAATATTTGGCTAACTGCACCAACTTTTCAGGCTCAACACCTGACATTTTGGAGGCTTTTTCAAGAGTATAATCAGCCACAGACGCTTTATATTCTTCAAACGTCATTGGGAATAATTCACCCGAGTTAGGGTTCGCGGCTTGTTTTTGTAATGGATTATCATCACGTAAGCCGTAACCAATATCGGTTTGAGCACGTTTAAAATGGGTATGCTTATTAACAAAATCCCAATTAACCGCATCATTTTCAATAATGTAGTTAGCAATATAGTTAGCAATCGCTAAATCAGTTTGAGGGTGAAAAATCATACCGTTATCAGCTAGCTCAAACGAACGGTGCTCATAAGTCGATAGTACGTTGACTTTAACGTGAGGATGACTCAAACGGCGATCAGTTAATCGCGTCCATAATACTGGATGCATTTCTGCCATGTTTGAGCCCCACAGCACAAACACATCGGCATGTTCAAGATCGTCATAACATCCCATCGGTTCATCAATACCAAAAGTACGAATAAACCCGACTACCGCTGAGGCCATACAATGGCGTGCATTAGGATCGATATTATTAGAACGAAAACCCGCTTTCATCATCTTAGATGCAGCATAGCCTTCCATTACTGTCCATTGACCCGAGCCAAACATGCCCACACCAGATGGACCTTGTTTTTTCAGCGCCGCTTTCCACTTCTCAGCCATGACATCAAAAGCCTGATCCCATGAAACAGATGTAAACTCACCGTCTTTATGGTATTGACCATTCTTCATCCGTAATAACGGCGTTTGTAAACGATCTTTGCCATACATTATTTTCGATAAAAAATAGCCTTTAATACAGTTGAGGCCTTTATTTACCGGAGCTTGCGGATCGCCTTGAGTTGCAACCACCCGTCCGTTTTTAGTACCAACTAAAACTGAACAGCCAGTGCCACAAAAACGACACGGTGCTTTATCCCATTTAATTTTGGTTTCATCAGAACTCACAATTAAATTCGTTGCAGATGCTGGTAAAGAAATACCCGCCACCGCAGCAGCAGACGCTGCAGCATTTGCTTTCACAAATGCTCTTCTTGTCATTTTCATAGCTTACCCTCAGCGTGTGAATCGTAGTGCTCAATGTGGTGATAGACCAAAAAAGTGATCAATACATGGTCTAAATTGTTAATTTTATCAATTGCATCAGTTACATAGCCTTGATTCTCGGTCTCAAGTACTACGATAATTTTACCTTCATCACTTGTCGCAGGAATTTCAGTATTTGGTATTGCTAAAATTTGTTGGCTAATCGCTGTCAAATATTGTGGCTTAACGTGAACGATAAGGCTTGAGGTATGCACTTCATGTAATGTCATGTTTACTCTCTATAATTTCAAACTTTAAGGCGTTATCATTTCTATCGCAGCCACTGGACAGCCACTTATGCATCCACCACAGCCACTACAATCAGCGCTGTTTATCACCGGTTGTGCAACCTTTCCTATTTGCAAAGCAAAGCGAATAGCTTGAATTTCACATTGATCGCCGCAACTACGACATTCAATATTATTAACTGCCATGCAAGATGAATTAATTGTCGCAACCTGCGCCCATGGTGATTGATGTTGTAATTCAAATAGCGGTTCGGGGCATACAGTTGCACATTGATAACAAAAACTGCATTCCCCTTCACCGTGGTGAAAATCTACAATCGGAAACCCACCGTCACCTTTAACAATAATGTTAGTTTGACAACCATCAATACACGCATTACAGCGCTGACACTGATCGGTAAAGGTATTTTCATCCTTTATCCAAGGTAAACGTTGCAGTTGAGGTGACTGTTGGCGAGTAAATAAACTTCGACGAGAACGATTAATCACAGCCTTCACCCCATAGTTAACAGTAAAAGGTGAATCACAGCACCATTCACTTTCTATTCATGTTCTTTTACGTTATTTTTAAATATCGTCATAACCACGAACATACCTCTTAGGAGGTAATTACCCTTATGTTTTGTTTTAGATCAATAAAACAACCAACAAAATGACTACTATTTGACAAATTTATCGCATAATCCGATAGCTAAAATATAAAACGCCTTAATATCACCCTAACAATCTAGAGCAACGACGTTTTCCTATTAATAAATCTTCATATAACTAGGCCATCTACCATCCATGCATCAACACAAAGTAAATTCTGTCATCACTACTATTGGCCGTTCGATGGTGGCCATTCTATTTTTAGTCTCAACCACAATCAGTTTAGCCTTGTGCATGTTAGTTTCGAGCTTGAATGATGCCGCAGCCATTAATACAGCAGGGTCATTAAGAATGCAGAGTTATCGGCTAGCGTTAGATATCGAAACCCAATCACCATTGCTTAGTACTCATACCGTGGCGTTTGAACAGTCGTTAACATCACCAACAATGCGAGCATTGCACCACTGGTATGTACCGCAAAAAATACAGGATCATTACACTGAATTACTCCTCAGTTGGAGAGCGGTACGTTCACAGTTAGATCAAATGGATAAAAATGGCTATTTAACTCAAGTAGCTCCTTTTGTTGAGCGTATCAATCAATTTGTATTTGAGTTACAACAATCATCTGAAAATAAATTACACCTATTAGCTTTAATCAGTGCGATGGGGTTATTACTTATCTTAATGGTGGTGTTATTTACGATTCAATTTACTCAGCGCCAAATAGTCACGCCGCTCAATCAATTAATGGCAGGATGTAAAAAAATAAAGCAGCATCAGTTTTCATTAATAATCAATAATAATAGTGATAATGAATTGGGTATTCTGGCGCGAACATTTACTCAAATGGCAGCAGATCTAAATAAGTTTTATGCGGATTTAGAGCACAACGTTAATGAAAAAACCCACCGTTTACGCCATGCTAATGAGTCACTACAGGTGTTATATAACTGCTCACAACAGCTATCAGTTAGCCGCCTCACCCACCAGCATTTTCAACATATGCTCGAAACATTAATTGCTATTGATGGTTTAACCGCAGCGAAACTTATTATTGTAGAACCTAATAACACCACCACCGAAATTACGGTTGGCAACCACCTGTCAACAACTTGGCATCAGCAATCATTACTCATTGATGGTGAAATCATGGGCCAACTATGGTGGCAATATCAGCTGCCTTGTCCTGATCTTGCTTTGATTGAAAATATCGCCAATATTATAAGCCGTGGGATTTATTACAATCGCGCTCAAAAGCAAACCGAACAATTACTATTAATGGAAGAGCGTGCCACTATTGCCCGTGAATTGCATGATTCACTTGCTCAATCATTATCATATTTAAAAATTCAATTAACACTACTAAAGCGCCAGTTGAAGACTCCAACAACAAATAGTACTCAATGGCAAACAGTACAAACAATTGATGAAGAGCTATCTAGTGCTTATACCCAATTACGGGAATTATTAAGTACATTTAGGTTAACGATTAAAGAAGCAAATTTTAATGAAGCGCTCAATCAATTATTAGCGCCATTACAACAACAGACATCTGCGCAATTTAGGGTTGATAACCAATTACCGTCAATGGCATTGATTGCTCATAATCAAGTGCATTTATTGCAAATTATTCGCGAAGCAATACTCAATGCGATCAAGCACGCCAATGCAAGTCATATCAGTGTTAGTTGTCATCAACATCAACAGATGATTAACGTTGAAATAACCGATGATGGAATAGGGTTTGCTCCTTCACAATCAAAACTCAATCACTATGGCTTAAATATCATGCAAGAACGGGCTTCATGCTTAAAAGGAAAATTAACGGTTCATTCACAAATTGGTAGTGGTAGCCAAATTAAACTGCAATTTGCATTATCAGAAGGGTAAAAACATGTCGGCTTGGAAAGTTATGATCGTCGATGATCATCCGTTAATGCGCAGAGGTATTGGGCAGTTGCTCAGTTTTGAAAATGAGTTTGATGTCATTGGTGAAGCCAGTAATGGTAATGAAGCCATTGCGCTTGCCCATAAAATTCCCGTTGACCTGATTTTGTTAGATCTCAATATGAAAGGCATGTCAGGCTTAGATACTCTAATTACATTACGTAATGAAGGTATTGATGCTTGTATTGTAATTCTAACGGTATCCGATAATCATGCTGATATAAAAACACTCATCGCTGCTGGTGCTGATGGTTATTTACTCAAAGATACCGAGCCTGATGAACTGATTGGGTTATTAAAAACCGCCTTAACCGGTGGTAAAGCATACAGTGAGGTTGTGACTGCTTTTTTAAGTAATAACAACACTGATAATACCCTTTTCTCAACTCTAACTGACAGAGAAAACCAAATATTACAAGAGGTTGCTAAAGGTCATACTAATCGAGTGATTGCTGAGTCGTTGTTTATTTCAGAAGCAACAGTCAAAGTACATATGAAAAGCTTATTGCGCAAGTTGCAAGTGAAATCACGCACAGCAGCAACAGTACTGTATTTACAAACATTAGGTTACTAGCATTAGATTACGATTAGATAATCAACATGCCATAAAAAACCGCAGCGTGAATAAACACCTGCGGTTGATAATTCTGACACGATGATGGTGAATTACACCGCTAAAGATGCCATTAAATCCTGCTCTCGCGACTCAACCCATTGCAAATCAAACGGTCCCCAGTCACTTAATTTATAATAGCCATCATTATGACGGCGCCCATCTTGAATAAAAGTCAATTCAATACCTAAGCCTGGTAGGGCTTTTAATACATCTTGAATCGTCCGTCGTGGCCAGCCTGTTTGCTCAATTAAACGAGGAACATTAGGGCGCTCGGTGTGTTCAACAAGTAATGCCAAATAAAGTCTGCGGGCAAAAACTGGATTCAGTTCCATTGGGGCCTCCATAATATACTGTGTCTATTATTGCCCGTTCTCAAATGAGGATGTTGCGTTTGATCAACGAGGTCAGTGGTTTAATAGCTATCTATCATAATAAAAGCGAGTTTGATCTCATTTTTATGAAAACTATCGTCATAAACAGTAATGCAAAATCGTCACCAGCAAAGTGTAACAGTTGCGATCACCTTGTAATCTCGCTATAAAAGATAATTAATTTATTATAAAAAGTCAGCTAAATATGAGTACAATTGCTTACGGTATAAAAAACTGCGACACCATAAAAAAAATGAAACACTGGCTCGCAACCGAGAATATTGATTATAAATTTCATGACTACCGTGTCGATGGTATCGATCTTACATTGCTAGAAACCTTTGAAGTAGCGTTAGGCTGGGAAGCGATGGTCAATAAACGTGGTACTACTTTCCGCCAATTAACGGCTGAACAAAAAACGAGCCTCAACCGTGAAACCGCATTGCAATTAATGCTAGAGCAACCTGCAATGATTAAGCGACCATTATTACAACATAATAACCATTACTACTTAGGCTTTAAACCTGATCAATATCAGGCTATTTTTCTTACTAAATAACAAGGATACAAGGATGTCTGACAGTCCCGTTATTGCACTTGCAAAAGATCTTATAAGCCGCCCTTCAGTCACTCCTGAAGATGCGGGTTGCCAAGCGTTAATGATCGAACGTCTACAAACGCTAGGATTTACAATTGAAACAATGGTATTTGAAGATACCACTAATCTATGGGCTCGTCGTGGTAACCAAGCACCGCTATTTGTGTTTGCAGGCCATACTGATGTCGTTCCTTCAGGACCTGCAGATCAATGGCATACTCCGCCTTTTGAACCGACCATTGTTGATGGCTACTTACATGGACGTGGTGCCGCTGATATGAAAGGTTCACTGGCATGTATGGTGGTGGCTATTGAACGCTTTATTGCTCAGAACCCTCATCATAATGGCTCAATTGCACTGCTCATCACCTCTGATGAAGAAGGACCTTTCATTAATGGTACCACGCGAGTCATTGACACCTTAGAAGCACGTAATGAAAAAATAGATATGTGCATTGTCGGTGAGCCATCAAGCACCGATACTATCGGTGATATTGTTAAAAATGGCCGTCGCGGCTCAATCACTGGCGATCTGATTGTTAAGGGCATTCAAGGCCATGTTGCCTACCCACATTTAGCCAATAATCCGATCCATCAAGCACTGCCCGCTTTAACCGAACTCACAGCCACCCATTGGGATAATGGCAATGACTTCTTTCCACCAACAAGCTTTCAAATTCCCAATATTGCTGCAGGAACTGGCGCATCAAATGTTATTCCTGGTCAATTTGAGGTCCAATTTAATTTCCGCTTCAGTACAGAATTAACAGATGCCGATATTAAACGTCGTGTGCACGCAATATTGGATGCTCATGAACTAGAGTATGATTTAAAATGGACTCTCAGTGGTCATCCATTCTTAACCGATAGTGGAACATTAGTTGATGCGGTAGTCGCCGCTATTACAGAGATCAATCACACTCCGCCGCAACTGCTCACGACAGGTGGTACATCTGATGGTCGATTTATTGCCCGTACTGGTGCACAAGTTGTTGAGCTTGGGCCGGTCAATGCCACCATTCACAAAGTTAATGAATGTGTGAAAGTCGCCGATCTTGAAAAATTAACCGATATGTATCAACAGATCCTGCATAAAATTTTATAATCACCGCCCCATTTATCAATCATAAACGCTGTTCAGGCTTGATGACTGAACAGCTAATCATGCGATATTTGATAGCTAATTATGCATTGCTGTTATGATGAACTCATCGCAGCCAATAGCTATTATTGCTATGCTATTTATTCAGTGATCATTATTTATTAATGGTACTTGATAGATTGAATCGAGATTATCGTGTGAGGTGAATATGGAATGGTTTTTTAATCCTTGGATTATCTGTATGATTATTATTGCAGTGATTGCTAGTAATATTGCCGCTTTAAAGTACACCGCTTATATGCGAACAGGACTTAAAAACAGACAACCACCATCAACATCACTCGATGATCCTCAGTCATCACCCACGACAAATACTCATCACTCTAACACCAGCAACCATCCGCAGGATAAAAATGACTGATATAAAAACATTAGATAGCCGTATTGTTTATCAAAATAAATGGATGACAGTACGAGAAGATAAAATCCAGCGTCAAAGTGGTGCCAAAGGCATTTATGGCGTGGTCGAAAAACCTGATTGTGCGGCAATTTTGGCGATTGATAATGGTTGTATTCATTTAGTACAACAGTTTCGCTATAGCATTAAGCAACGCTGTTGGGAGATTCCACAAGGTGCTTGGGAAGCTAATCCTAACGCAGATCACCTTGATCTTGCCAAAGGCGAATTACAAGAAGAAACTGGTTTATTGGCTGATAAAATGACCTACTTAGGTAGCCAATTTATTGCTTATGGTTTTTTGAATCAGACTTGTCATATCTACTTAGCGACACAATTACATTCCGCACCACAACAGTTACGAGATATTGAAGAAGAAGATTTAATTAGCCAATCTTTTACCATTGCAGAGTTTGAAGCAATGATTATCAACGGTAAATTAAAAGATAGTGTAACAATTGCCGCTTATGGACTCGCAAAATTAAAACAAGCGATCTAAGTACTGAAACGCTAAGTTATATTCGTAAAAAAGCTGCCATTTTAGTGGCAGCTTTTTTGATGGATATTATCTTTGAATTTGCATTACAATACGTTTAATTAAGAACGACTTAGGTAATCTGCAACACCTACCCACTTGTAACTGGTTAGCTCTTCTAACCCCATTGGGCCTCGAGCGTGCAGTTTCTGAGTTGATACAGCAACTTCAGCACCTAAGCCAAATTGTGCGCCATCAGTAAAACGGGTTGAGGCATTAACGTATACCGCAGCAGATCCTGCTGCATTAACAAATCGCTCAGCAGCTTGAAGGTTATTAGTTAAGATCGAATCTGAGTGACTAGCATTATGTTTACGCATATGAAAAATAGCTTCATCAACATCAGCAACGACTTTTACACCTAAGGTATAACTTAGCCATTCGGTATCAAAATCACCTGCTTCAGCTTTTCGTAAGAAACTTGCTTTACCTTCCAATAAGCTATACGCAGCCTCATCAGCAACTAACGTTACTTTTGCTTTATTCATACGCTCAACTAAACGCGATAAGAAGGCTGCTGATATTTTCTCATTCACTAATAACGTATCTAATGAATTACATGCAGAAGGACGTTGCACTTTAGCATTTTCAACCACATCTAATGATCGAGATAAATCAGCACTGTCATCAACATACATATGGCTAATACCAAAACCACCAATGATCACTGGAATAGTGCTATTTTCTTTACACATTTGATGTAAACCAGCACCGCCACGTGGAATGATCATATCAACATATTGATCAAGTTTTAGCAGCTGTGATACATATTCACGATCTGGCTGTTCAATATATTGTACAGATGCTGCCGGTAAACCCACTTTAGCTAATGCAGAT
This sequence comes from Photobacterium aquimaris, assembly GCF_002954455.1. Classification (GTDB taxonomy): domain Bacteria; phylum Pseudomonadota; class Gammaproteobacteria; order Enterobacterales; family Vibrionaceae; genus Photobacterium; species Photobacterium aquimaris. The sequence goes on along the minus strand of NZ_MSCC01000001.1, from coordinate 435,579 downwards.
TGAATTACTTTCACTAACGCCATATTTGAATGGAATGTCTCACGACCACCACGCAAAATGCTCGCATTACCCGTTTTAAGGCATAACGCTGCAATATCAATGGTTACATTAGGACGAGCCTCATAAATCACACCCACAACACCTAATGGCACACGGCGACGGCTTAGGCGCATGCCGTTATCAAGCACTCGGCTATCAAGTTCAGCACCAACAGGATCATTTAAGTTAATCACGTTGCGCACATCACTAGCAATGGCACTAATGCGTGCTTCATTAAGTAATAAACGATCAACCAATGCTTCTGACATACCACTTGCAATAGCGGCATCAATATCTTGTTTGTTAGCCGCAAGAATAGCTACTTGATTAGCTTCTAACTCATCAGCAATAATCGCCAATGCCGTGTTTTTTACAGCTGTAGCAGTAGTGGCTAATTCAAACGCAGCCAGTTGTGCTGCTTGTCCCATTTTTCCAAGATTCACGATAATTCCTTACTTAAATTCAAATACATTAAATTAATCAGCTATCGATGTGACTGAACACTGTGATTAAATAACTACCATATCATCACGATGGATTGCAGCATGGCCATATTCGTAGCCTAAAACATGATGAATATCATGACTGTGCTTACCGGCGATTTTAGTCATATCATCACTTGAATAGCGGCTAATACCACGTGCAAGTAAGACATTATTACTATCAAAAATTCGAACGACTTCACCACGTTCAAACGATCCTTTTACCTGCGTTATACCTTTCGCAAGTAAGCTACTACCTTTTTGTTGTACCGCTGTCACAGCACCATCATCAATCACAATATCCCCAGCAGGCGGAGGCCCGGCAAGGATCCATTGTTTACGACCTTCAAGTGGTGATTTTAATGGTAGAAAACGTGTACCGACAGCTTTGCCGGCTGCAAGATCAACAATCACGTCAACTCGGCGTCCAGCAGCAATGATCACTTCAATACCGGCACGACAAGCGACTTCTGCAGCTTGTAATTTAGTTGCCATACCACCTGTACCTAAACCACCAACAGTACCACCGGCTAATTTACGTAATTTATCATCAATAGTCGCGACTTCGTGAATCAGCTCAGCATTTGGATTACTACGCGGATCTGCAGTAAATAATCCCGCCTGATCGGTCATGAGTAGTAACTTATCAGCCCCTCCCAAAATACCCACTAATGCAGAGAGATTATCGTTATCGCCGACTTTAATTTCAGTGGTAGCAACAGCATCGTTCTCGTTTACAACGGGTACAATACCGTTATCTAATAGCGCCACTAACATATCGCGCGCATTTAAATAACGTTCGCGATCGTTTAAATCTGCACGGGTTAATAACATTTGACCAATGTTGATCCCATAGATACCAAACAAGGTTTCCCACTCTTGAATTAAGCGTCCTTGGCCAACAGCCGCAAGCAGTTGCTTACTTGCCATGGTTTTGGGTAGTTCGGGGTAACCTAAATGCTCACGACCAGCAGCAATAGCGCCAGAAGTAACAATGATAATTTTATGGCCTTGACTACGTAACATAGCGCATTGACGCACTAACTCAACCATATGGGCACGATCGAGTTTTAATGTACCACCTGTGAGTACACTAGTACCTAGTTTGACGACGATAGTATGGGTTGCGGCAACAGCAGCAACGTCTTGCTTTTGAGCATTAGATTTTTTTGAATCAGCCATGAGATCAAACAATAGATTGAAATAATAAATGTTCTTTGTTGTATCAATACCTATCGAAAAGCACAAGAAAAAAACAATGACAAAATCAATATTAACGGGCTTTAGCACCTTGTTTGAACATTAATGGCTATAAATAAGAGTGATGACACCACATGGCAACAAAATAAATGCATATTTATGATAATTTCATAAAATAATAATTTAATGTCGCCAGTGGTGATAGCCTAACTTTTAGCTAATATTGACGTTATTTATCAGATAATTCAGCTAATGAAGTTTGGGTTAATGTTGCTGCTGGAACGAGGGTTAATTCGCATTCATCAACAATAAATTGTGTTAATTTGGGGTAAAAATCAATCAATGTTTTAAATACAGCATCATGATGCTTCGCTGGTAATCTACCATTCACCCACTCACCTGCAGCGTTATAGCGACCAAAATCATACTCATATTCGTAGCCGGTATCTGTCGCAGTCATCACCAGCCACCACCCCCAAAATTCACGTTGCTCAGGATCTTTTTCTGCATTAACACAGCTAGCTAAACAGTCAAAAAAGAATCGTTGCGGTTGTGATTTTTTTTCACGAAGATAAGGACCAATTGCGGTCAATTTAGAGATTAAACGTCCATGTGGTGGAAAGATTGTTGCTGTTGTCATTGTATTATCCATCCATAGTCAGCGGTATTTGATACACAAGTAAGACTTACTGTCCTGTTATTATCTGTACCAACGTAAAAATTCGCTTATCATAATAGTATTTTCTTATAGTATGGGTAAATTTTAACAAAATAACAAACTATGGTTACTAATTTTGCCAACAATATCATGACAATATATTTTAGTTATAAAAAAACGGAATCACACTGTAGTGCAATTCCGCTAATATTTAAGGCTTTTTATCAGTACAATAATTACTGCATTTTATCATCAAGCCATTTAACCACTTCTGTCATTACACGGTGATAGCCGTCATAAATCGGCTTTTCAGGTAACGTCATCGTCTTACCGCCATAACTTGATAAAGCAATCAGCTGATTATCCATTTCAGGACAAATAGGGTCGTTTTTAAGACCAATACCAAGCATAGGAATATCAACACGACGGCGACCTAAAATACCTTGGTTTTTTAATGACCATGCAGGTAAATGCGATTTAATACTCGCTTCTGCTTGGCCATTTTTACCCATTCGAGAGGCAAGAACATCTAAATACATACGTGGCATTTGATCTAACAGTTTAGGTTGAGTAAGAAAACTATTGATCGCACCACCAATACTGACACAGGTTTTTAACCGTGTTGGCTCCATAAAGCCAAGCCGAATCGCTGCATTGCCTCCCATGCGTAACCCCACCATCGCAACGTTGCGGTTATCAACCCACGGCACATCTCGAATTTGTTGCAATAATGCTTGGTGTAAGCGGCTGGTATCTTCGGTTAAGTTCCAACGATCACTGTGACCAACTGATGGCATATCTAAGGTCACCATTGCATACCCAGCAGGGCCTAAGTAATCTTTATATAACCGCCACAGATCACTTTGTAATGTTGCTAAGCCGCCACTAACAATTACTGTAGGTAATAATTTATCGGTACGTGGTAGATGAATAAATGCCTCAAAGGTTTTATTTTCATATTTAACATCAATCTTACGCATGTCATGTGGACGTAGATCAATCGCCTCACGGTAACTTTGGTTGGCTTGTAATTCGGCCTGATCAGCCAACTGATCACCTTTTATATAAGGATATGCCGCAATACTGTAATGAGTACTGGCTTTAAACAATAATTCAGATGCCGCTAACTTATCACCATTATTAGCAGCTGCACGAGCTAATTGCTGATAGTTTGATGCTAATTGTGACCATTCATAAGTCCAGTTACCCGAACGATAACCTATAACAGTATCTAATAAATGTGCCGTTGTACGGGGAGCATCTGAGGCTGCAATCCTTGCTAAAACAGCTTCTTGCTCAATAGGATCAACACCTTGCCATATCCATTGTGGACGCCGTAAAACACGATACCAACCAAGCTGACTTTCACCATCAAGCACATTGTTAACATTACCACTATGAACATGTGCAATTTTTACAATATTTGAGGTTTCTTTGCTAGTTTGGCGGGGTGCAAATAGCTTCTCTGATAGATTTTGTTTTGATGGTTGTTCAGACACGGCATCCTCCAACGTATATCACGTATTTTAATAGGCTTAGATAATATACCTAAACCACTCTCAATAACTAAAATCGATAAAAAAAGACGCCAACAATGTGGCGTCTTTAATAAAACTTAGCTTTCAAAGCTGGTCATCAACACACTATCATTGTCTTGCTGAATCAGTTTTAACTAACAGATTTATTTTTTAGCAATCGGATCAACGTAAGTAACCGCCATATCCCAAGGTTGTTCAATCCATGTATCTTGAGGAATGTTAACCACAAAATCATCAACTAAATGTTGACCAGCAGGTTTTGCACATACCGTTACAAATTTAGCACGTGGGTACAGTTCACGAATTTTTTCCGCAGTACCACCAGTGTCAACTAAATCATCTACAACGATAAAACCTTCACCATCACCATCAGCTTGCTTGATTACATTCATATCACGCTGATGATCATGATCATAGCTAGCAATACATACGGTATCAATATGACGAATGCCTAATTCACGCGCCAAAATAGCCGCTGGCACTAAACCGCCACGGCTAACAGCAATGATACCTGTCCACTGTTCAGCCGGTAGCAACTTCTCTGCTAGCTGGCGTGTGTACATTTGCATGTTATCCCAAGTGATGACGAATTTATTACTCATAGTAAAACAACCTCTGAAACAGCGATTCGAAAACCGCATAAATTTATGTAAGCGTAAATAACATTACACTTATAAGAAAATAATCTTCGCAAGGAATAACGTAGAAATAACCCAAACACTGATATTTACTTCACGTCCCTTGCCACTTAATGCTTTAACTACCGCAAACGTAATGAAACCAAGACCAATACCTTCTGCAATTGAGTAGGTTAACGGCATCAGTAAACACACAACCACTACAGGCGCGGCTTCTGTTAGGTCTCGCCAATCAATAGATACCAAACCTGACATCATCAAAATAGCTACATAAAATAATGCACCAGCAGTAGCATATACTGGAACCATGCCAGCTAATGGTGCAAAAAATAACGCGAGTAAGAATAACATGCCAACCGTAACGGCTGTTAGGCCTGTACGGCCACCAACTGCGACACCCGACACACTCTCAACAAAAGATGTGGTATTTGAGGTACCCAATAATGCACCAACAGAAGTTGCAGTACTGTCGGCTAATAATGCGCGGTTTAAACGCGGTAATTTACCATCTTCACCAATTAGGTTAGCTTTGGTCGCTACCCCAACTAATGTTCCCGCAGTATCAAATAAATCGACAAACAAAAATGCAAATACAATTGAAATTAAACCAACTTCCATTGCACCAGAAAAATCAAGTTGCATAAAAGTAGGCGCAATACTTGGTGGCACGGACATAATGCCGTTGTAATCAACCTCACCAACAATAATACTGATTGCGGTAACAATTAAAATTGCGATCAATACTGCTGCTTTAAAGCCACGTTGAACTAAGCCAATCGTTAACACAAAGCCAAGTCCTGCCATTATTGCTGGAAAACTGGTTAAATCACCGGCTTTGACTAATGTTGCTGGACTTGCCACCACAATGCCAGATGTTTGCAACGCAATAAAAGCTAAAAACAAACCAATACCAGCCGAAATGCCGATACGTAATGAATGAGGAATTGAGTTAATAATCCATTCACGCACCCGCATAACACTCAGCGCGATAAAACATAAACCAGATAAGAATACAGCAGCTAACGCGACCTGCCACGTATGACCCATACCTAAAACAACGGTATAAGTAAAAAAGGCATTAAGTCCCATGCCTGGCGCTTGTGCTACCGGATAATTAGCATAAAAACCCATTACAAAGCAGCCAATCATTGCCGCTAAACAAGTAGCAACAAACACTGAGCCTTGATCCATTCCTGTACTGGCTAACATAGTGGGGTTTACAAAAATAATATAAGCCATTGTTAGGAAAGTAGTCACACCGGCCATAATTTCAGTGCGCACTGTTGTGCCATGTTCTTTGAGTTTAAATAACTTTTCTAGCATGCTTCTCGATTCCTTAGAGATAGGCAATAAACTAACAAACACGTTAAGAAATAGAAAACGTTTGCGCAATCCATTTCGGCGCTGATTATAATCATGCGATCACGCAATTTCCAGATTTTATCGTTGAAAAGCGCAAAACAATAACTAAGGTGATTTATACTAGCGTCAAAGGTGACACTAATACCTTAAATTTCATATAATTAAACAATAATTTGCAGTGGTTGTTTTTTAATCATCTACTTTATTAACCAATCCAATAAGGGTTAATAAAGACCGATAATAAAACCTAATAACGGCAATAAGGGAAAAGCAGATAAAAAAACGCCACTTCAAAATGAAGTGGCGGCAGAATGTTATAAATAACGCTATAGCGTTATCAAGAAATTCTTAATTTAAGGGGGTGTGAACAAAATTGCATTTTGTCTCGTTGAATAACAACCAAACAATTAAAACTTATTAATAACGGTACGGCGTTGGGTAATGGAAATTACTGGTATATACCGAACGGTTATTCCAAAAATGTGTCATCGAAGAAAAAATTTTCATTTAAATCACCTTAATCATAAGTACACCAACACATAATTGCTGGCGGGTTGCCGTCATGGCCCACTTATTCTCGGTTCCTTGGAGGCGATATCTCGGGTTCATCCTGAACATGTCGTGTTAATTATTATGCCTGTCATTGTGGCCTGACTAAACTATAACCAAAAAGAAATAAACTTACAATATTTATTTTAACCAGCTCACACTTTTTGAAAAATATGCTTGAGTAATGGATTTTGTGTAATTTTATTACATTATTATTTGCTTATACTGCAACATTTATCCCGCTGGCTGTTTTTTGCTACATTTGATCACATTAAATACATAACTATGGTTATGGTTGCTCAACACGTCATCATTGACACTATAACTGCAGAAATCGGTGGTATAAGATTTTATTATTTGCCCTATCTCCCCTAAACACAGAGTGATATGCTAAAACCAAAGCGATAAAAATACTCGCTCCCTAATTTTGTCATTTTACGGCTAAAACCCTACAAAATGGCACTAGCCCAGTCTCATATATAAAAGGAAGGCTACCGTGTCTGAAATTACTCAACTATCACCAAAAGCTGTTTGGCATTTCTTTGATAAGATTTGTTCAATTCCTCATCCATCTAAATATGAAGAACAATTGGCACAGTACATTGTCTCTTTCGCACAAGCTGAAGGACTTGATGTTCGTCGTGATAATACCGGTAACGTGATTATCAAAAAACCAGCAACAGCTGGCATGGAAAACCGTAAAGGGGTTGTACTTCAAGCGCACATTGATATGGTGCCGCAAAAAAATGAAGATACAGTGCACGACTTTACTCAAGATCCAATCATACCTTTCATCGATGGCGAATGGGTAACTGCAACAGGTACAACATTAGGTGCTGATAACGGTATGGGCATGGCAACATGTCTAGCAATTTTAGCAGCTAAAGACATCGAACATGGCCCGTTAGAAGTATTACTGACGATTGATGAAGAAGCTGGCATGACAGGTGCTTTTGGCTTAGAAGCCGGTTGGCTTGAAGGCGATATTCTTTTGAATACCGATTCAGAGCAAGAAGGTGAAGTTTACATGGGTTGTGCTGGCGGTGTTGACGCTGCATTAACCGTTGATATTCAACGCGAAGCAATTCCTACAGATCATCAAGCGATTAAACTGGTTGTTAAAGGCCTAAAAGGCGGTCACTCTGGCTGTGATATTCATACCGGCCGTGGTAATGCTAATAAATTAATGGCACGTTTCTTTGTTGACCATGCTGATGAGCTTGGTCTACGTATCAATAACTTCACTGGTGGTAGCCTACGTAATGCCTTACCTCGTGAAGCGACAGTTATTGCAACATTACCAACAGCAAATGTCGACAAACTAAATACTTTATTTGCTGAATACCTTCAAATTGCTAAAGCAGAATTGGGTCATGTTGAAACGGATCTAACCTTCTTTACTGAAGCATGTACCACTCCTGCTGATGTCATCGTTACTGCTGATCAAACTCGTTTAATGAATATTTTAAACGTTTGTCCGAACGGTGTTATTCGCATGAGCGATGATATTGAAGGTGTGGTTGAAACCTCATTAAACATGGGCGTGATCACTACAGAAGCAGACAAAGTTACTATCCTATGCCTTATTCGTTCATTGATCGACTCAGGCCGTAGCTACGTTGAAGGCATGTTGCAATCACTAGCAGCGCTTGCTGGTGCTAAGTGTGAAGTCGCTGGCGCATATCCTGGTTGGAAACCTGATGCTGATTCAGAAATCATGCAAGTTTTCCGTGATACCTACCAACAAATGTACGGCAATAAACCTAATATCATGGTGATCCATGCGGGTCTTGAGTGTGGTCTATTTAAAGAACCTTACCCAGAAATGGACATGTTATCATTTGGTCCAACAATCAAGTTCCCACACTCACCTGATGAGAAAGTGAAAATTGATACGGTACAAATGTTCTGGGATCAAATGTTAGCAGTTCTAAAAAATATTCCCGTTAAAAAATAACTCACAGAGTTAAAGTGATAACCCATTAAAAAACGGACCTTGGGTCCGTTTTTTATTATTCAATCTTTCTTACAATCAAAAACCAAACGATAACTGCTGCGCCTTTAATCCTTGTTCTAAACCAACACTTAATCCAATTAAACGAATTTCTCGCCCTTGTTGACGAGTAAGTGCTTCCGTTAATAATGGCATAAATTGCTGTTTATCCAGTTTAGGGCAACTGTGTTCAACGGTTGTTTGCTGAAAATCCGCAAATTTCAGTTTGATCCCTTGCTTAGCGATATTTAATTGTGGTCGCACCTTATGTAACCGCTGCTCTAATTCTGAATGTAAGTGCTCAATCACCTGCCAGCATTGATCATAACTCGCGATATTTTTATGGAACGTTCGCTCAACCCCAACAGACTTACGCTGTCGTTCAACAATCACTTCACGCTCATCAATACCATGAGCACGCAGCCACAATGATTGACCAAACTTACCAAACTGTTGTAATAACTGTTGTTGTTCATAATTTTGGACATCTCGGCCAACATACAAACCTAGCTGATGCAATTTTTGAATGGTGACTTTTCCTACACCAGGGATTTTTTCAAGTTTCAAATCCGCTACAAAATCATCGACTTGTTCAGGCGTTACCACATATTGACCATTAGGCTTATTGAGATCTGACGCCACTTTTGCAATAAACTTTATCGGCGCAATTCCTGCTGAAGCGGTAAGATTAAGTTCATTCTCAATCGCTTTACGAATATCTAATGCAATTAGGGTTGCAGAACCATGTAACATCTCACAATCACTGACATCTAAATACGCTTCATCCAATGACAATGGCTCTATTTTATCAGTATAACGCGCAAAAATAGCTCGTATTTGGTGTGACACTTGACGATAAACCTCCATGCGACCACGCACTAAGGTTAAATGTGGACATAATTTCATTGCTTGTGCTGTCGGCATCGCTGAATGAATACCATATTTACGGGCTAAATAATTACAGGTACTCACTACCCCACGTTGTTCTGAACGGCCACCGATAGCTATCGGAACATCACGTAAAGCAGGGTTATCACGCATTTCAACAGCAGCGTAAAAGCAATCCATATCGACATGAATTATCTTACGTTGGCTTGGCAATGGATTAATCACAGCAAGTACTCATCAGTGAACACAATAAATAACTGTTTTTATATACAGCCATTATACGCCAATTTACTTAATAGCAGTAAATATCGCAATAATCTATTTTCCTTAATAGTCATCATTAATGGTATATTTTAAGGTATATCTGCTCAAATCCTCGTAGTCTTGATCTTAACTAAAATAACACCCATAAAAAAACCCAAGTACAACAGTGCTTCTGTCATACTTAGGCTTCAATGTGAGTAGTTACTTACTTAAATGTTAAAGTTGATTAGATAATCTGATTCTTTTTCCATTCAGCTTGGCGTGCTGCGCGCGCTTCACGCTTTTTACGCGCGTCACAAGGTTCAGGGCAATCACATTCTTTGGCTATCCCAATCCCATCTAGGCCACCACAACTACCGCTTACTGATTTACGTTGAAAAATATATCCTACGGCCATTGCGATAATAACCAGTAGAAAAACAGCAAATGTTACTAAATAAGTTGCCATAGATGCCTCTATTATTTTTTATCTACGTATTGCTCAAAGGTATTTGATTTGTATTCAACAAAGCCATCTTTGGTTTTTACAATCAACATTACAGGAATATTTTGTTGGTTTGCTAATGCAATTGATTCATCCTCTCCCATGACAGAGAATGTCGTCGCGTAAGCATCCGCTGTCATGCATGACGGTGCAATAACCGTTACTGACACCACATGATTATCAATTGGACGGCCAGTTTTAGGATTAATCAGATGCGAGTAACGAACCCCATTATCATCAAAGTAATTACGATAATCACCCGATGTTGCTATCGCCATATTACCCGCTTGCAGAATTTCTTGCACTGCCCGTTCGTTTTCAACCGGTTTTTCAACCGCAATGCGCCATAACACATTGGCTTTATTTTTGCCTTGTAGGCGTAATTCACCACCAACATCGACCATAAAGTTTTTGACATGCAGATCGTCTTTTAGATAATCAGCAACCACATCGACCCCATAGCCTTTTGCGATAGAAGATAAATCAACATACAGTTTAGCTTCATCTTTAACCAGCTTATTGCCCGCTAACACTTGTAAATGTTGATAACCCACTTCTGACAACCGCTTTTTAATATCTTTATCGGTTGGAATCGATTCTGGGCGTGCTTCAGGGCCAAAGCTCCACAAATTAACCACAGGGCCAACGGTTACATCATAAGCGCCATTGCTGACTTTAGATATGCGTAGGGCTTCAGCGATCACTTTAGCGGTTGCTGCTGATACAGGAAACGGTTTATTCGCCGGTGCTTTGTTAAATAAACTCAATTCAGATTGTGGACGGTAAGTCGACATTTGATCGTTGACTAACTCTAAGCGTCGATCAATTTCTTGTTGAATCTCTTTTGCTGGCGGCAAACCTTGTTGGTTAATTATTTTAATTGAATAATAGGTTCCCATTGTCGAGCCATTAATGGTGATTTGCTGGCGCTGATCACTACACCCGCTAACTGACAATAGTGCTGTGAAGACAAACACAGCCCGAATAAGGAACATTTTCATTCAACTACTCCAATGAAATAAAGGTGATTTTTACTCTAGTGACGATAGTTAGTCATTACTAACCGACAATAACCACAATAAAAATAACATTACTATGCATTAATAATGAAAAAGGCTGGCCTTAAAGGCCAGCCTTCTTGCAAGGTGAAGGGCTAACGATTAGCCACCGAAATCATCCAATAGGATGTTTTCATCTTCAACACCAAGATCTTTTAGCATGCTGATAACAGCTGCGTTCATCATTGGTGGACCACACATGTAGTACTCACAATCTTCTGGTGCTTCATGATCACGTAAGTAGTTTTCATAAAGAACATTGTGAATAAAGCCAGTGTAGCCATCCCAGTTATCTTCAGGCTGTGGATCAGACAATGCACAATGCCACACGAAGTTAGGGTTTTCAGCAGCTAAGGTATCGAAATCTTCTTCATAGAACATTTCACGCTTAGAACGTGCACCGTACCAGTAAGACATCTTACGCTTAGAGTGTAGACGCTTAAGTTGGTCAAAGATATGTGAACGCATTGGCGCCATACCTGCACCACCACCAACGAATACCATTTCATTTTCAGTATCTTTCGCGAAGAACTCACCGAAAGGACCAGAAATAGTACACTTGTCACCTTCTTTAAGTGACCAGATGAATGATGACATTTGACCAGGAGCAACGTCTGGATTATTAGGCGGCGGCGTAGCAATACGCACGTTTAGCATAATAATACCGAACTCTTCTGGGTAGTTAGCCATTGAGTAAGCACGAATGATATCTTCATCAACCTTAGACTCGTAGCGGAACAAGTTAAACTTATCCCAGTCGCCACGGTACTCTTCTGGTACATCAAAGTCTGAGTATTTGATGTGGTGAGCAGGTGCTTCAATCTGAATGTAACCACCAGCACGGAAAGGTACTGTTTCGCCATCAGGAATTTGAAGCTTAAGCTCTTTGATAAAGGTTGCTTTGTTATCGTTAGAAATAACAGAACATTCCCACTTCTTCACACCAAAAATTTCTTCAGGAAGCTCGATGCCCATGTCAGATTTAACGTTAACCTGACACGCTAGACGTTCGCCTTCACGTGCTTCACCTTTAGAAATGTGATCAAGTTCTGTTGGTAGAATATCACCACCGCCAGATTTAACTTTTACACGACACTGACCACAAGAGCCACCGCCACCACATGCTGATGATACGAAAATACCGTTAGCAGAAAGTGCATTCAGTAGTTTACCGCCCGCACCTGTAGTGATCGCTTTTTCTGGATCGCCGTTTACTGAGATAGTAATGTCACCTGATGGTACTAGCTTAGATTTAGCGAATAAAATCACTAAAACTAGAGCCAGGATAATCAAGGTAAACATGCCTACGCCAAGAATAATATCCATTGACTATTCCTTCCTTATCCTGATTACAGCTGTACGCCAGAGAAAGACATAAAGCCTAACGCCATAAGACCAACAGTGATAAAGGTAATACCTAAACCACGAAGACCCGCAGGTACATCTGAGTATTTCATCTTCTCACGGATACCCGCAAGCGCAACAATTGCCAACATCCAACCAACACCAGAGCCGAAGCCATAGACGATTGATTCTGTGAAGTTGTAATCACGCTGCACCATGAAAGATACACCACCGAAGATTGCACAGTTAACTGTGATCAACGGTAAGAAAATACCTAGCGCGTTGTATAGTGGCGGGAAGAAGCGATCAAGAACCATTTCAAGGATCTGAACCAATGCTGCGATCACACCAATGAACGTAATAAAGTTCAAGAAGCTAAGGTCAACACCTGGGAAAATTGCACCATCTTTAAGTACATAGTTGTACACAAGATTGTTTAACGGTACAGATAGTGTCAGTACTACGATTACCGCAACACCTAGACCAAAAGAGGTCTTAACTTTCTTAGACACAGCTAAGAAAGTACACATACCCAAGAAGAAAGATAATGCCATGTTCTCGATAAAGATCGAGCGAATCAATAGGCTAATATAATGTTCCATATTCCTCTTACTCCTTCGCTTCTACTTGTTCTGGACGTAAAGTACGAATAATCCAGATCATGAAACCAATTAGGAAGAACGCAGAAGGAGCCAACAGCATTAGACCGTTCGGGTGATACCAACCGCCATCAGAAGCCAGTGGCAATACCTGCATACCAAATAACTTACCTGAGCCTAAAAGCTCACGGAAGAAAGCCACAGTAATAAGTACAAAACCGTAACCTAAACCGTTACCGATACCATCAATAAATGCTGGTACTGGTGCTGATTTCATTGCATATGCTTCCGCACGACCCATTACGATACAGTTAGTAATGATCAAACCAACGAATACAGACAGTTGCTTTGATACATCGTAAAGGTATGCACGTAATACTTCGTCAACCACAATTACCAATGATGCGATAATCGCCATTTGCGCAATAATACGCACGCTGTTTGGAATTTGATTACGAACTAATGATACGAAGAAGTTCGAAAATGCAGTTACCAATGTTACTGCAATTGTCATTACAAACGCAGTTTCTAACTTAGTAGTTACCGCTAACGCTGAACAAACACCAAGAATTTGTAATGCAATTGGGTTATTGCTGATAAAAGGTCCAAATAGGATCTTTTTCATTTCTTTAGTATCAGCCATTATTCAGATCTCCTGCACGTAACTTAGCAAGGTAAGGACCAAAGCCCTGTGCACCGAACCAGAAATCGAAGGTATGCTGTACGCCGTTACTTGTTAGCGTTGCACCAGAAAGACCATCAACTTGGTGATCAGTACCTACAGGTGCACCACCTTTAAGGATTTTAATTGCAGGTTTGAAGTTCATATCGTACAACTTCTTACCAACAAACTGCTCACGCCATGTTGGGTTTTCAACTTCACCACCTAGTCCAGGAGTTTCCGCCTGATCGTAGTAAGTGATGCCATCAATAGTATTACCATCGGTTGCAACCGCAACGAATGCATACATCATTGACCATAAACCGTTACCGTGAATAGGTAAAATAACTTTAGTTAACTTACCAGCAGCATCTTTTACAAGATATACAGTCGCGACGTTTGCACGACGAATAATCTTCGCGAAATCTTCATTGGCTGGAAGCGCAATAGATTCGGCTGGATTTTTCGCAGCAGCACGTTGATTGTATTTATCTGCATTTTCACCATCAACTTCAGCAACGTAGTTACCAGTTTTAATATTTACAAGCTTAGGCTCGATAAACTGGTTGTACGTTTGCTTGATGTTAGTGTCTTTATTTAGCAGACCTGCAACAGCAAGAATATTGCGTTGTACGTCTAGTACCGCATTTTCTTGTTGCTTAGGACGTAGAACAACGGCTGCTGTAGATACGATAATTGAACATACAAGACTCAATACCACTACAAAAATCAGCGTTCTTGAGAAGCTATCCTTATTACTTGCCATGACGAGCCAGTCTCCGTTTGATGTTGCCTTGAACAACTAGGTTGTCAAATAGAGGTGCAAATAGGTTAGCAAATAGAATCGCTAGCATCATACCTTCTGGATATGCAGGGTTAACTACACGTACCATTACAGCCATTGCACCGATCAATGCGCCATACCACCATTTTGCTTTATTGGTGAACGCAGCTGATACTGGGTCTGTCGCCATAAACATCATACCAAACGCGAAGCCACCAAGAACTAGGTGCCACTGCCAAGGCATGTTGAACATTGGGTTCGTATCTGAACCAATAATGTTAAACAGGGTTGCAGCAACGATCATACCGATCATTGTACCAGCGATAATACGCCATGAAGCAATGCCCATAATAACAATAAATGCGCCACCAATAAGGATAGCTAGTGTTGATACTTCACCAATTGAACCTGGAAGATGACCAACGAAAGCGTCCATCCAAGTGATTGATTGACCAGTAATAGTGTTAACTACGTCTGCTTGACCACCTTGAGACCACTGACTTAGTGGTGTCGCACCAGAGAAACCATCCGCCGCATTCCATACTAGGTCGCCAGAAATCTGACCTGGGTATGCGAAGAATAGGAAAGCACGACCAGCAAGTGCTGGGTTAAGGAAGTTACGACCGGTACCACCAAAAATTTCTTTTGCGACAACAACACCAAAGGTAATACCTAAAGCTGCTTGCCAAAGTGGTAGTGTTGGCGGAACGATCAAAGCAAATAAGATTGAGGTTACGAAGAAACCTTCGTTAACTTCGTGCTTACGCACCATACAGAACAACACTTCCCAGAAACCACCTACCGCAAATACTACTGCGTAGATTGGAAGGAAATATGTTGCACCTAGGAGCATCTTGCTACCCCAACCAGCAGACGCCGATAGCGTACCGCCAAGCATTTGGGTAAACCAGTAATGCCAGTCAGCAGCAATCACTGCTGTTAGTTTGTCTGCAGTGTATAAGTGGTTAAGACCAGCAATCGCTTGATCACCCACGTTGTACATACCCCAGAACATTGCTGGGAAAACCGCAAACCATACCATGATCATGATACGTTTTAGATCGATACTGTCACGCACGTGCGCAGATGAACGCGTCACTTGGCCTGGCGTATACATAAGAGTGGCAAACGCTTCATATAACGCAAACCAACGCTCATGCTTACCACCTGGTTCAAAGTGGTGCTCGATATCTTCGAGGAAATTCTTGAAACCCATGAATTACCCTTCCTTCTCAATTTTGTCCAAACACTCACGAAGCATTGGACCAAACTCATATTTACCAGGACACACGAACGTACATAAAGCTAGATCTTCTTCATCTAATTCTAGTAAGCCCAACTGTTGTGCACTGTCAATATCACCAGCGCATAAATCACGCAGTAATAATGTTGGCTCAATATCAAGCGGCATTACTTTTTCGTAATTACCGATTGGTACCATTGCACGCTCACTACCGTTAGTCGTTGTTGTCATATTGAACAACTGACCAGGGAAGAACTGGCTCATAAATGCGCGAGTAACAGAAAACTTATTCTTACCAGGAGCAATCCAACCTAAGAATTCTTTTTCATAGCCTTCACGTAGTGCAGAAACTTGTAAGTGGTAACGACCAAGGTATCCATGGACACCTTCCGCTTTCACACCATTAAGCACTGAACCTGATAGCACACGAATTTGGCCTGGCATCATTTCTGAATCGGTTAGATCAGTAATAGATGCACCAATTTGTGTACGTACTAAACGTGGGTTAGTCACAACAGGACCAGCAAGCGCAACCACACGATCAGTGAAAATTTCACCAGTAAGGAATAACTGACCAAACGCAATCACGTCTTGGTAATTGATATTCCATGCAATATTGTTGGCATCAGCACCGAACAACATATGAATATGTGTACCGGCTAAACCTGCTGGGTGTGGACCGTTAAATACGTGCTCTTCAACATTTGCTTGCGCAGAACGAGGCAGGCTTGCACCTGATTTACACACGTAAACTTTGCCACTAGTCAAACGAGAAAGCACAGTTAGACCAGCAATGAATGCATCACTTTGCTCATTGATGATAATTTCTGGGTTAGCTGCTAGCGGATTAGTATCCATCGCAGTAACAAAAATCGCTTTCGATTCTGAGCCAACAGCAGGTACTTTGCTAAACGGGCGCGTACGAAGCGCTGTCCACATACCTGATTCAACTAATTGATCAACCACAACCGCACGATCTAATTGTGCTAATTGCGTTGATTCATATTTGTTAAACGTGATCTGCTCATTACCTTCTACATCAATAACCACTGATTGTAGAATGCGTTTAGCACCACGGTTAACTTCAACTACCTTGCCGCTAGCTGGAGCAGTGAATTTAACACCCGGATTCTTTTTATCTTCAAAAAGAACCTGACCTTTTTTCACTACATCCCCTACGCGAGTATGCATTGTAGGACGCATACCAACATATTCTTCGCCAAGCAAGGCGACTTTAGAAATGGCATTGCCATCGTGTATCGCCTGGGCTGGAGTCCCTGAGATGGGGATATCCAAACCCTTTTTTATTGTAATCATACGCACTTGCACTACATTAAAGGGAAAAAAGAATTTTCATATTGCGTAATTAAGACACTACGTTCCTTGGCCTGATATCGATGAACAGGCAGTGACAACAATCACTAAACGACTCTGTATCGCAACATCCAGTTAACTATCTCGCTACAAACATCAATGAGCAAGTAATTTTTCAGCCCGCGATTCTACCACTAATTAACTCGTTTTTTCTATGGTAATCCACGCGATTCCGAGTGAAAACCAAGCAACAAACAAGACGCAATAGATTTATTAACTGAGAAATATGATCAACTGCACATTTACAGAATATTTTTACATAAATATGAATTTTAAAAAACAATCATTTCATTAACAATGCCGTAAAAAACACCACTCATCAGCACATGTTTTCAACATAATGACAAACTTATTATCAACCATAAGAAAGTCGGTATTATTTAGATTATGTTATTAACATTATATTCATACACCTAATCAGTCACAGCTAGCATTGTAACCCTTTCAAAATGGCATAAAAAAAGCCGTTTTGTTAACGGCTTTTGTCAAATAACTACGCTTATCACTTATCGAGTGTTGAGCCACCATGGCATTGTGGCGATGCTGGCGCATTCACCTGTTGCTGCCACTCTGATTCGGTATAAGTATGAATTGCAAGTGCATGAATATGATTTGCCAACTCGTCGGCTAAACACTGATTTACAGCACGGTGTCGAGTAATAAGTCGTTGCCCTTCAAATTGCGCACTGACAATAACAACTTTGAAGTGGCTTTCAGAACCGGGAGGTACATTGTGCATGTAACTTTCATTGATTACCTTAAGATACACAGGAGCAAAAGTATCGACCAACTTGGCTTCAATTTGGGGTTGAATCATAATATCCTCTGCTAAAAAAGCGATTTTTACTATTAACACCACCAATGAGTCATTATTATGGCGTTAACTTGATAGATTTCCTTTCAAGCGTTTCACTGTTCTGCGAAAATGCTTTCTTATTTTCGCCAACATACTTGAAAGTTATTATTAATGAAACCAGAGCTAACCTTGCACCAACGTACTTTAACGCTAACCCGTTTTCCTGTACGTAAAAATGAAACCCTGCAAGCATGGGATGCCGCAGATGAATATTTGATCAACCATTGTCATTCAATGGCGCTTGAGCCTCAACGCCCAATATTGATCCTTAATGATAATTTTGGTGCTTTAAGTTGTTGGTTTGCAGAACAAGGGCAAGTCACAACAGTCACTGACTCATTCATCACTCAACAAGCGATTATCAATAACCTCAATGATAATAATTTACCGGCAATCACTATTATTGATTGCCTTGCTGATTTACCGACTAACCCGCAATTAGTATTAATTAAGCAACCTAAAAATAATCGCTTACTCAGTTGGCAACTCCAGCAATTATGTCATCTATTGCCAGCCGATTGCGTGGTCATTAGTGCAGGTAAAGTAAAAGACATTCACTCTTCGACGTTAAAACTCTTTGAAAAACACTTAGGTGAGACCAAAACCTCACTAGCTGTTAAAAAAGCACGGTTAATTTTTACTACCGTTGATAAATCATTAGCAGCACCGATGCCACAACCAACAACGTGGACAGTGCCTGAACATGATTTAACTATTACTAATTACGCTAATGTATTCTCAAGTGATAGTTTAGATATTGGTGGCCGCTTTTTATTAGATTTCATTCCATCAAAGCCTCAATATCAAGACATTATCGATCTAGGCTGTGGTAATGGTGTCATTGGCATTAAAGCTGCACGTTTAAACCCACAAGCGAATGTTACTTGTGTCGATGAAAGTTTTATGGCGGCAGCATCTTGTCGAGAGAACGCACAAATAAACCTTAACAACATTGATAAATTTGACGTGATGGTGGCTAACTGCTTAGATAATTTTACGAATCAAAGTGCCGATTTAGTATTGTGTAATCCACCGTTCCATCAAAATAATACTATTACTGACCATATTGCTTGGCAAATGTTTTGTGATGCACAGCGGGTTTTACGCCAAAATGGTGAATTAATCATTATTGGTAACCGCCAACTAAAATATCATGAAAAGTTAAACCGTATTTTTACTAAAGTCGATACTATTGGTAATAACGATAAATTTGTTGTGCTAAGAGCAACAAAATAACCCCATCATTATTGTCGTTAAAATAGATATTTAAGCGGCAATAATTACTAATACTCACAGATAAGCAAAGGGAATGCTTTATGATTAAGAAATGCGTTATTCTAGCATCAACATTAATACTAACCGCTTGTGCCGCTTCTCCCCCACCACCACCATTGGCATTAACGCCAACGGCCGTATTTACCGCACAACCGTGGGCAAACCATAAAGCGCTCAACCTTAGCAGTGCAGATAAAGCACCAAATAGTTACATTGCAGCGATTGATAGCGGTACTGAAAATGTACAAATTATTCAACCACAACAACCGGTTTCAACAACACTACGCCAAGTCCTAGCACAACAACTCACAGGGCAAGGGTTTAATATTACTAACAGCGCAACATCAACCATAGAAATTACCGTTGAAAAAGCCTTAGTTACCGTTAAACAAGGGTTGGTGAAATACAATATGCATAGTGAATTACAATTACAGCTCACGATTAATACCCCTGACGGCCAGTTTATCAAACGTTACGCAGGCCGATCTAGCCGTGAAGATGCATTAAAAGCGTCTGATAGTGATATTGCTACCAGCATGAATAAGCTCATGGATTCAATACTTAATGAAATTGCCCATGACAACGAATTAAATAAATACCTTATGGAGAATGTATAATGTCACGTTTTTTATTAGCACTTTGCTTACTGGTTGCATTGCCCGTTAGCGCCGCCACCAAAGTACTGGTTACCACCAATTTAGGTCCCTTTACGATTGAATTGAATGAAGCCAAAGCCCCGATCACTACCAAAAACTTTTTACGCTACGTTGATGACGGTAGTTATGTAGGCACTATTTTCCATCGTGTTATTCCTGGTTTTATGGCGCAAGGTGGTGGCTTTGATCAAGCATTAAAACAGCGTCCAAGCTATCCGCCGATTAAAAACGAAGCGGATAACGGCTTGCCAAATAATATTGCAACTATTGCAATGGCACGTACTCAAAACCCAAATTCAGCCACTCGTCAGTTCTATATCAACCTCGCAAATAATGATTTCTTAAATACTCAAGGTAACCGAACAGGCTATGCTGTATTTGGTAAGGTAATAAAAGGCTTCCCTGTGGTACAAAAAATGGCGACCATACCAACAACCAAAGATCCCCGCACAGGTATGAGTGATATTCCACAGCAACCAATTATTATTGAAGCGATGAAAGTCATTAAATAATGTGGTTACGTCACCTGTACGTAATCACTCACGGTACAGGTGACGTCTATGTTAACACTTGCTTATAATCGTCCAGCAATATCAGAACAAGAACAATATTTACAACAATTTGTTGTCGATAATGCGCCCGTTTTGGCACTCAAAGCCATTGCAGCCAGCCATGGTGATATTACCTACGCCCAACTACAAAACTTAGTTAATCATCAACTCGCACAATGGTGGCTACTCCCTCACGACAACCTACTACCAGCCAATAATTATGAAGCCAGTTATTGGTCTTTAGTGCAAACAGTGAGTGGTATTAGTGATTACCAGTTACTTGGCGATCGCTTTATTCTGCACAAAGTCGTCACCCTCAGTTGTTATTTACTCAATATAGGCCCATCCCCTAACGTAGCAGCGATAAGTCGCCCCTAATGTTATTTATTTATCTAAATCTGCGATAAAACAGAATTAAATAGTAAAATATTTGTCTGATAACCATCAGTCGGTATGGATATTATTGTTTTTGATAGCAGCCCATATTTAGAGCTGCTAAGCTTGAATTTTATAGTAAAAAATCTCAAATATTCAGCACGCTAGCGATAGGTATTGCTAGTTGGTTTTCAGAGGAAGATATGGATACAGCGGCACCTCAACAAAATCCACAAGGCTGGCGCGTTTACGCCAATCCAAAAGCCTTGATCATGTTAGCACTTGGGTTTTCATCCGGATTACCGATCTTATTAGTGTTTGGTACCTTATCATTTTGGCTACGTGAGGCTGATGTCAGTAAAACCAGTATTGGCTTTTTTAGCTGGGTTGCCTTAGCGTATGGTTTTAAATGGGCGTGGTCACCTCTGGTTGATCGGTTTCCATTACCGATTTTTTCACGTTTATTTGGTCGTCGCCGTGGCTGGATGCTATTTTCACAAATTGTGATTATTTTATCATTATGTGGTATGGCATTAAGTAACCCGCAAACTGATTTGTTCAAGTTTGCAATTTTCGCCATCATGGTTGCTTTTGCCTCTGCAACTCAAGATATCGTTATTGATGCTTTTCGTATTGAATTGGCAACAGAAAGAATGCAAGCGGCATTATCGGCAACTTACTTAGCGGGTTATCGATTAGCGATGATCATGGCGGGCGCTGGCGCATTAGCCTTTGCGGCATGGTTTGGCTCAGACACCGGTTATGATCCTAGTGGCTGGAAAAGTGCCTACTTCATTATGGCTGCAATGATGCTCATTGGTGTAGTGACAACACTTATTGTCAAAGAACCCACCATTGATAATAGCGCTATAAACACCATAGAAAAAGAATATAAACAGCAACTTATCGGAAAAGGCTATAACAAACATTATGCTAATTTAAGCGCATGGTTTTACACTGCTGTTATTATGCCGTTTCGAGATTTCTTTCAACGCTACGGTAAAAATGCACTGCTTATATTACTGTTGATCAGCTGTTACCGTATTTCCGATATTGTTATGGGCGTGATGGCCAATGTGTTTTACGTCGATATGGGCTTCACTAAAAATGAAGTTGCTTCCGTTTCAAAAATTTTCGGGGTCATAATGACCATTGCAGGCGCGGGTCTGGGCGGTATTCTAGTCAGTAAATTTGGCACCCTTAAAATATTAGCACTCGGCGCGATATTATCAGCGATTACCAATTTACTGTTTATCGTATTTAGCTATGTCGGTAATAATATCGAAATGCTAACCGTGGTTATATCAGCAGATAACCTTGGCGCAGGCATTGCGACAGCGGCATTTATTACTTTTATGTCAAGCTTAACCAATGTTGCTTTCTCTGCCACCCAATACGCACTCTTTAGCTCGATAATGGTGCTATTCCCTAAATTCATTGCCGGGTTTTCTGGAGTCTATATTGATCACTTTGGCTATAATGTGTTTTTCTTCACCACCGCATTAATGGGTATTCCGGTACTGATATTAATTCGTCTATTAGCAAATAACTCTGCACTTAATATTGTGGCTACCCCCACTCACCAGCCTTAACTATTTTTTATAAGAAATACCACTGAGGAAGTTAGTCATTTAAGCACTAACTTCCTTTTCACTCCTGTCTAAAAAACCGTCCAACATTGCGACAGCCTTAGTCTATTCAACCAATATAAAGTTCAGATTAGTGATTCATTAATGGATCAACATCACACTTACCACTCGCTGTAATCGATTGAATTGGATCGCGATCACAAATAGCAAAGGATTGCGAAATCGTTACATTCCCAAACGTGAAATAAAACACTAGAATCAGCGCCAACAAAACGGGGCGGCCAAAATCCCACCATCTAGATCAACATGAGCGAGATATCAAGATGCGCAAATCACTAGTAGCATTAAGCGTTTTAGCAGCAACAGCACTACCTTCGTTAGCTAATGCGGCAGATTACTCTGACAACATCCATAAAAATGATTTTAAGTGGATGCAATTCAACTTAATGTACGCGCTAAAAGAATTACCTCGTCCTGCAGATGCACATTCAGGTCACGACTACTTAGAAATGGAATTTGGCGGTCGCTCTGGAATTTTTGACCTTTATGGTTATGTTGATGTATTTAACCTAACAAATTCAGATAGCAGCGATAAAGCATCCTCACCAGATAAAATGTTCATGAAATTTGCACCACGTATTTCACTTGATGCATTAACTGGTAAAGATTTATCTTTCGGTCCTGTAAAAGAATTGTATATTGCAACACTATTTAACTATGGTGGTAATAACGGCGGTGTTAATAACTACTTCGTTGGTCTAGGTTCTGACATTGAAATGCCATGGTTAGGTAAAATGGGCTTCAATGTTTACTCATTGTATGACATGAACAAAAAAGATTGGAACGGTTACCAAGTATCAACTAACTGGTTCAAACCTGTTTATACTTTTGAAAACGGCACTTTCATCTCTTACCAAGGTTACCTTGATTACCAATTTGGTATGAAAAAAGAATACGCATCAGCAAGCAACGGTGGTGTAATGTACAACGGCCTTGTATGGCATACAGATCGCTATGCGGTTGGTTACGGCCTAAAAGCTTACTACAATGTATACGGCATTAAAGACTCTGCTGGTCTTAAATCAACAGGTGTTTCACAATACTTCAGCCTATCTTACAAGTTCTAAGCTGACGCTATAACACCATAAAAAAGGCGCTGATAGCGCCTTTTTTGATCGTCGCGATTAGCCACAATGTTATGATGTCATAAATTAGGCTAATAACGGATTCAACTGTGAACATAACTTTGGTAGGTGCAGGTGCTATTGGCACATTATGGGCGGTAAAATTAACCCAACAACAGCATAATGTGCAATTGTGGACCAGAGATTCAGCCCCTGAAATAATGGTGCATTTTAGTGAATTAAACTCACCAACAATCACTACTGACTATAGTTTTAGTTGCAATGATCCACATGCTCTCGCTGCCAGTAAAATGGTTATCGTTACCGTAAAAGCATTTCAAGTTACTGCCGCCCTGACGCCTCTTTTACCTTATTTAAATACTGATTGTGTAGTGATTATTATGCATAATGGCATTGGTAGTCAGCAACATGTTCAACAGCTATTACCCCATAATCCAATTATCTATGCCACCACCTCTCAAGCAGCTTTCAAACCTACCCCGACAACAATTCACCATACAGGTTTAGGACAAACATGGCTGGGTGCAATTAATCAGCAAGCCCAATCTCAAACCCATGTTGCAGAGATGTTTAACAGCGCATTATTCCCTAGCCAATGGCATACTAATATCTATCAACCACTGTGGCAGAAGCTGGCTATTAATTGTGCCATCAACCCATTAACAGCGGTTAACCAATGCCCTAACGGCGACTTAGGCCAAAACTGTTATCAAGCCCAACTTGACGCTATTTGTACAGAAATCGCACAAGTTATGACAGCTGAAGGTGTTAATACGACGTCACAACAATTACGTCACCAAGTCGATAGCGTTATTGCTGCAACATCTGCTAATTATTCCTCAATGAATCGTGATATTTTCCATCATCGCTCAACAGAAATCGATTATATTAACGGTTATTTAGTCCAACAAGCTCAGCGCCACCACATTGACACTCCAGTCAATAAACAATTGTGGCAGGCGATTAAACACATGGAGTCACAAGACCATGAATGAATTATGCCCTCGTATTGTCGTTTGTATTGCTCCCGGCACTGAAGAGATGGAAGCGATCAACACTATCGCTATTTTAAAACGGGCTCAATTTGACGTTATTGTTGCCAGCGCAGCTGAAGATGGTGCATTAATTGTTGATGGCTCGCGTGGCATTAAACTGGTGGCAGATACAGCATTAATTGCTATTGCTGATGATCAATTTGATGCGGTGGTATTACCCGGTGGCGTTGCGGGTGCCGAGCATTTTCGAGATAGTCCATTAGTAGTCGAATTTGTTAAACAACACCATTATGACGGTAAGCTAATTGCTGCTATTTGTGCCACCCCTGCGATAATCTTTGCTGCTAATGATATGTTTACTAAAGCGTTGATGACCTGTCACCCGGCTTTTCATCACCAAATTGCAGCAGCGCAATTACGTCCTAAACGAGTGGTATATGATAAACATGCTCGATTATTGACCAGCCAAGGTCCAGGTACAGCTCAAGAGTTTGCATTAGATCTTGTTACCCAACTAACTAACAAAGCCACCACAGCGGCAATTGCTGAATCAATGGTGGTATGGCCAAACATGCATTACGACATCATGCCTGAGCGTTAACCTCAGCTTTAACATAAAACCGACATAAAAAAGCCCCCAATGATCACAATCATATGAGGGCTTTTTTAGCTCAGCGAATAACTTAATCTAAACAATCAAGTTACTCGTACGCTTAAATTAGCGTGGGCGATAGACTTTCACGTTGTCAAAGCCATTCTCTTTCAAGTATAAGGCTTGTAAACGACTCATTACACC
Source organism: Photobacterium aquimaris (assembly GCF_002954455.1). GTDB lineage: Bacteria > Pseudomonadota > Gammaproteobacteria > Enterobacterales > Vibrionaceae > Photobacterium > Photobacterium aquimaris. The sequence goes on along the minus strand of NZ_MSCC01000001.1, from coordinate 410,183 downwards.
GTGTGCACAGTAAAGTAAGTAAGTCTTTTCTTTTGGTAAGTCGCCAAATTGAGTTGCTAGCTTATAGAATGGAATATGCTTCACTTCTACACCATCTAACTCAAGTGGATTTTCATCTTCTTCATCTGGGCTACGAATATCAAGCACAATAGCATCCGTTGAGATTTGCTCAACAAGTTCAACTTCAGGGGCTTGTTCTTGGCTCTGCTTTTCGATTTCACGAATATCCATCACTCGTGCCTCGTCTATAACGCGATCCAGAATAGTAAAATCAAACTTTGATTCTTCAATCTCAAGCTTTGATTTTACCGCTTTAACGGTCGGGCTCTTTGAGATCACACCACAGAATTCAGGCATTGTCGCCGCAAAATCTTCAGTACCAATCTGACGAGATAAATCGATAATGTCTTCTTTATCCCAGTTAATTAGCGGACGAAGAATTAACGAATCAGTCACGTTATCAATCATTCGCAGGTTAGTCAGTGTTTGGCTAGAAACTTGGCCTAACGCTTCACCTGTCACTAATGCTTGAATACCAAATTTATCAGCAATACGACCCGCAGCACGCATAAACATACGTTTTAGGATCACACCCATTTGGCCATCGTCAACTTTTTCTAAGATCTCACCCACAACAGGATCAAAATCAACCGCGATAAATTTAACTTTGGCAGATGAACCGTATTTTTGCCATAAGAAGTGAGCAACTTGCTTAACACCGATCTCATGGACAGGACCACCAAGATTAAAGAAACAGTAATGCACTTTACTGCCGCGTTTAATATGTAGATAGCTTGAAACGCCTGAGTCAAAGCCACCTGAAATAAGGCTTAATACGTCTTCTTGTGTACCTAGAGGGAAGCCACCTAAGCCTTTATGGCGGAATAATACTTGGTTAAGCAAATTATGCTCAATCTCGATATTAACCGTAATATCAGGCTTTTTAAGTCTTACTTTTGCAGATTCAATCGCTTGATTAAGACCACCGCCGACATAACGTTCAGCTTCAATCGAAGTAAAGTCATGTTGGCCGACACGTTTAGCGCGTACACAGAATGTCTTACCTTCAAGACTCTCACCCACAAGTGCAAGAGTTTGCTCAAAGATATTATGAAGATCGGTAAATTCCGTCTGCTGAACTTCAAGTGTGTGGTGAATACCAGGTGTTTGCGTTAAAGCAGCAAGCACCATGTCACGTTTAGTTTCATCAGGTTCGTTCACTTCTAACGAGAAGCGGCGATTGTAAACACTAACAGACTCAGACTGACGCTTTAAAATAATGCGCAGGTTAGATTCAAGAATTTTGATAAAACGCTTACGTACTGAATCACTTTTAACAAAAATCTCTGGATGTGGTTTAACTATAAATTTCATAACACACTTCGCTTCACTGGGTCTAAAGTACCAAACAGAATAAAGTACCAAACGGAATTAAAGGCGCGAATTATACAGCAAGGTGTCTGTCACTGAAACAAGGATATGCTAACAGCATCACTTATCTTATAGAGTCACACGATTATTATTGGCATTTATATTGGTTTACCTTAGTCACAATCTTTGTAACCAGCAAATATAGCCATTAAATATTTAAAGATTATTGTTCATCGCTGCTAATTTCTTCAGAATAATGGGGCTTACCTTGAACAATTGAAATTTCAACCCGTCGATTACGACTCCGTCCTGTTGCCGTTTTATTATCGGCAATCGGTGCAGTATCAGCCATGCCAACCACTCGCATCCGCTTACGATCAAAACCTTTTACTTGCTCCATTGCTTGAGCAACAGAGACCGCACGTTGAGATGATATATCCCAATTAGAACGATAGAGTTCAGAATCTAACGCTTGATTATCAGTGTGACCACTAATACGAATAATGCCAGGAACATCTTTTACCAGTTCAGTGACTTGTTGAATAAGAGGGATAAATTTTGGTTGTAAAAAAGCCGAACCTTCAGGGAAAGCACCTTTTTCTTTAATGCGAATCACTAGTTGTTGACCAAATGATTCAACTTCGACCATGTTATCAGTGATTTCTCGCGCTAAGGCTTGGGTTAATGCTTGTGCTGCTTGTTGTTGAGCTTGGGACTGTTGCTGGGCTTGTTTGGTTACTGTATTGTCATTTATACCACCATCTAATACCACGCTATCTTGACGTGAACCGCCTTCACGCTCGGCAACCCCATCATGAAAATCTAATGAACGTTTCGTCATATCAATTGTTTGCTGCATGATCACTTCAATTGGCGTTGGCTCTGGACGGCCTGGACGAAATTCTTGCGCAATAACACTGGTACCTTTGGGTATATCGTTAACATCCAATACATTTTGAACCCCAAATGCATATTTCATCGATCCTGCAATTTGTTTGAATTTCAGCACATCCATTTCAGAAAAAGATAACAACAATACAAAAAAACACATTAATAGTGTCGCCAGATCGGCAAATGTTGCCATCCATGGTGGAGAGCCTTTTTTGTGTGGCTGAGGTAAAGAATCCATGCTTAGCTCTTATTCATCAAAATTCAATCGACGTTTTTTCTCATGCAGATAGTTCTTTAAATAACTATCAATCACGCGTGGATTTTGTCCTTCTTGAATCGCTAATACACCATCAAGAATCAGTAATCGGTTCAAACGCTCTTCGTTTTTACGTAACATCAATTTATCAGCAATCGGTAACGCCACCATATTTGCCAAAATCGAACCATATAACGTTGTTAACAATGCTACTGCCATTGCTGGCCCTATCGATTTAGGATCGTTCATATTTGACAGCATCGCCACTAAGCCTATAAGAGTACCGATCATTCCCATCGCCGGCGCAACATCACCAAGCGATGAAAAAATGCTGGCGCCTTGCTCATGGCGTTCATTGGTTAATGCAATATCTTTACGTAATATCATTCGTACCGTATCGGCATCATGGCCATCAACCAACAAATCAATACCTTTACGTAAAAATGGATTCTCTACTTCCATTTCTTCTAAGGCTAAAAATCCCCCTTTACGGGCAGAATCCGCCATCGTGACAATCTGAGCAATAAGGTCATCTGGTTTATCGGTTTTAAAGATAAACGCTTTTGCCGCAACTTTTGCAGCACCCAAAAACTGACTGATATTGTATTTCATCAGTACCACAAATAAACTGCCGCCAATAACGATAAATACTGAAGAGGTATCGGCAAACATCACCAAATCACCGCCAACTAACATTGCCATCAAAATAAAAGCGAATGCACCTAATAATCCAATAAGTGTTGCCAAATCCACGCAGAATCTCCTTCACTGTCATTATTAATTATTACCTTAACGATCTGACAGCCAATTAACATATAACAAGAATTTATAAGGATAATATTGAGAGTTCATCAAACAGCAGTACCATACCGCCTTATAAAATAAACATTGCGAGCTATAGGATAAAAACAATAGTGCTATCTACTGCAAGCTAACTCTTTATCGACCATTATTCGGTTTCATTGAGGGTTTTATTACCACTTTTAAGTGATATTTATTACTTTCAACGATGAAAACTACTGTCTGTGGCACAGGTTACTGTGACATAATTTGACCTTAGATAATCACTACGTTATTTTTCTTGCACTTAGATAAGAGTGAAAATGATATGGCAGCAAAAAAACCAGAAAATATGGCATTCGAAGCCGCACTTGATGAGCTAGATGCCATTGTCAATGAACTAGAATCGGGTGATATTCCATTAGAAGATGCGCTGAAGAAGTTTGAGCGTGGTATTTCATTAGCTCGCAACAGTCAGTTAAAGTTAACCCAAGCAGAACAACGAGTAGAGATTTTATTACGTGCTGATGATAATGCACCACTAACAGACTTTGAGCCAAATCATGACGAATAGTGCATCGCTACCGCAGACACTGAAAACGCTGCAACAGCGCAATAACCAATGTCTAATAGATTGGTTAACAAAACAACCTTTTTCAGACCAACCCCTGCTAAAAGCAATGAAGCATGGTACTCTGCTGGGCGGAAAGCGCGCACGTCCTTATCTGACCTACGTGACAGGCGAAATGCTTGGGGTTGATTTTGATGATCTCGATACAGCTGCGGCAGCAGTTGAATGTATTCATGCGTATTCATTAATTCATGATGATTTACCAGCAATGGATGATGATGCATTGCGCCGTGGTCAACCGACTTGCCATATTGCATTTGATGAAGCGATGGCTATTTTAGCCGGCGATGCTCTGCAAACCTTAGCCTTTGAAATTATTGCCCAAGGCCGATTAAGTCCAGAAGGTCATCAACAACGTATCGCCATGGTCACCGAGTTAGCACAAGCTTCTGGTGCTGCAGGTATGTGTCTTGGACAAGCACTTGACTTAGAAGCTGAAGGTCAACATGTTGGACTTGAACAACTAGAATTAATACATAAACACAAAACAGGCGCATTGATCCGTTGTGCCGTTCGCCTAGGTGCACTAGCTGCTGGCGATAAAGGACGTCAAGTTCTGCCTCAGCTAGATAAGTATGCCGACGCTATAGGCCTTGCATTTCAAGTTCAAGATGACATTTTAGATGTAATCAGCGACACTGAAACGTTAGGCAAACCTCAAGGCTCTGATATTGAGCTTGATAAAAGTACCTACCCAGCACTACTTGGACTAGAAGGCGCACAACAAAAAGCGCAGCAACTTTATCAAGAGGCACTACAAGCGTTAGCAGCAATACCTTACAATACCTATCAATTGGAAGTTTTTGCCCGATATGTTATCGAGCGCAATAACTAAAATCAGTAAAAGCGCCGAACAGTTATGACTTTGGATATATCAAAATACCCGCATCTCGCATTAGCAAATACGCCAGATGAATTACGATTATTGCCCGCTGAAAGTCTGCCTCAAGTCTGTGATGAGTTACGTACTTATTTACTCAAGACGGTAAGCCAAACCAGCGGCCATTTTGCCTCAGGACTCGGTACAGTCGAACTGACCGTTGCGCTTCACTATGTCTATAATACCCCGTTTGATCATGTGATCTGGGATGTTGGCCATCAGGCGTATCCACATAAAATTTTAACGGGTCGTCGTGATCGAATGTCAACCATTCGCCAAAAAGATGGGTTACATCCTTTTCCTTGGCGTGGCGAAAGTGAGTACGATGTACTATCAGTAGGTCATTCATCGACCTCAATCAGTGCCGGTTTGGGCATGGCGATTGCTGCTGAAAAAGAAGCGTTAGGTCGTAAAGTTGTCAGCGTTATTGGCGATGGTGCAATTACCGCAGGTATGGCATTTGAAGCCATGAACCATGCCGGTGATATACACAGTGATATGTTAGTCATCCTTAATGACAACGAGATGTCAATTTCTGAAAATGTCGGTGGCTTAAGTAATCACTTAGCCCATCTACTAGCAGGTAACTTTTACGCATCAATTCGTGAAGGTGGAAAAAAAGTCCTGTCTAATGCGCCGCCGATTAAAGAAATCGTTAAACGTGCAGAAGAACACATTAAAGGTATGGTTGTTCCAAGCACTATGTTTGAAGAGCTTGGTTTTAATTATATCGGCCCTATTGATGGCCATGATATTGATGAGTTAGTCAAAACACTTAAGAATATTCGTCAACTTAAAGGGCCGCAATTTCTACATATCATGACCAAAAAAGGCAAAGGCTATGCGCCGGCCGAAGCTGATCCAATTAATTACCATGCGGTACCTAAATTTGATCTAAGTGAAAAACCACTGCCTAAAGCTAACAATACCAGCCCGACGTTTTCTAAAATCTTTGGTGATTGGCTATGTGACATGGCTGCCGTTGATGACAAACTAATGGCTATCACACCAGCGATGCGTGAAGGCTCAGGCATGGTACGCTTTTCAAAAGAATACCCTGACCAATATTTTGATGTAGCAATAGCTGAGCAGCATGCTGTTACTTTAGCAAGTGGTATGGCTATTGGTGGTTATCACCCTATTGTGGCGATTTACTCGACCTTTTTACAACGTGGCTATGATCAGTTAATCCATGATGTTGCCATTATGAATTTACCTGTAATGTTTGCCATTGATCGCGCCGGTTTGGTCGGTGCTGATGGTCAGACTCACCAAGGTGCATTTGATATTAGCTTTATGCGCTGTATTCCTAATATGGTGATCATGGCACCAAGTGACGAAAACGAATGTCGCCAAATGCTCTATACCGGTCATCAGCATCAAGGTCCTACAGCAGTACGTTATCCTCGTGGTTGTGGTCTTGGTACTGAGGTTGAAACCACCATGACAGCACTTGAAATTGGTAAGGGCATTGTCCGTCGCCAAGGTGAAAAAGTAGCGATTTTAAACTTTGGTGCCATGCTAGGTTATAGCTTAGATGCCGCTGAAAATTTAAATGCTACCGTTGCTGACATGCGATTCGTTAAGCCACTTGATGAGGCGTTAATTCTTGAATTAGCCGCTAATCATGATGTGCTAGTCACCGTTGAAGAAAATACTATTGCTGGCGGAGCCGGTAGTGGTGTGATTGAGTTCCTAATGCAACAAAAATGCATTAAACCAATGTTAACGATTGGTCTACCTGATCGTTTCATTGAGCAAGGTACTCAAGCAGAACTTCATCATATGTTAGAAATTGATGGCCCTGGTATTGAAAAACAAATTGTGGAATATCTTGCTAAATAGCTGTTATTGTCATTAATAAAAGATCCCAAAAAAGCCATGAATAGAGTTACTATTCATGGCTTTTTTATTGGCAGCTAACCATGCTTAGGAGTTAAAAACCTAACCAATAGCCAACGAACCATAATGATATCATTGCCATAAATCCAGCGAGCACATCATCAATCATGATACCAAAACCACCTTCAACATGTTTATCCAACCAACTAATTGGCCAAGGTTTTAACATGTCAAAAAAGCGGAATAAAATAAAACCAGCTAAGATCCATTGCCACGATACCGTTGGCGCAACCGCCATAGTGATCCAGAAACCGACAAACTCATCCCACACAATACTACCGTGATCATGCACTTTCATATCAGTTGAGGTTATATGACAAATACGGATCCCGATAATAGCAGCAACCAATACTGCCACTAAATACCAACCAAAAGGTAATTGAGCAAGGATAAGGTATAAAGGAATTGCAGCCAGTGTTCCCATAGTACCAGGAATATATTTAGCTAAACCACTGCCAAAACCTGTGGCTAATAAGTGCCAAGGATTGTTCATTTTTAATAAATCTTTTGGATTTGTGCTCACGCGAATACCTTAGTTATCTTTAACAATAAAATGATCCCAACCAAACAATTGCCACGTCAGTGGTTTACCAGACTGTAATAATGACAGGCCACTCCCCGCCTTTACTTTACCAATACAAGTATATTTAGCATTAGTATGCGCTAAAGCGGCTTTTAATGCATCTCGATTGGCTGCTGAAGCGGTAAAACATAGTTCATATTCTTCACCACTGGATAATGCCAGCTGTTGTGCTTGTTGGCGTTCACCATCACAAAATGCTAATAATTCAGCAGATAACGGTAATTGCTCAACCTCAATTTCAATAGCGACGTTTGATCGCGCAGCAATATGTTTTACATCAGCCACAACACCATCAGAAATATCTAAAGCTGCCGAAGCTATACCACGTAAAGCCTCGCCGACCCTGACTCGAGGTGACGCTTTAAAATGCCGTTCAATCAATGTTGCAGCTAAATGTTGATCACAATGTTGATGCTGTAATATCAATGCTAACCCAGCAGCACTATCACCAAGATCTCCGGTGACATAGACATCATCCCCAACCTGTGCGCCACTGCGGGTTAAAGCTTGGCCTCGTGGCACCAAGCCTTGCACAGTCAAAGTAATACTCAATGGACCCTTGGTAGTGTCGCCACCAATTAATTGAATATTATATTGATTAGCAAGTTCAAAAAAACTATGGCAGAAAGGGGCTAACCACGCTTCATCAATAGTGGGTAATGTTAACGCCAATGACACCCATGCAGGGGTTGCTCCCATTGCGGCTAAATCACTTAAATTAGAAGCCAGTGCTTTATAAGCAACCGATGCAGGATCAGCGTCAACTAAAAAGTGGGTACCAGCAACCAATGAATCGGTACTCACTGCGACAGAGAAATCCGCAGGTACATTCACAAGCGCACAATCATCACCAATCGCTAAAGCAACATCATCACGTTGCAATTGCTGCTGGGCGAAATAATGATTAATGATATCAAATTCATTTTTTGCCATAGTTCTCTTTTTCCTCAATAAAAAAAAGCCAGCTAATAAGCTGACTTCTTTCATCGTACTCAACGCAATAAAAATTACTTATCTTTTCTACGTAGAGATGGTGCAGCTTTATCTAACACACCATTGACGAATTTGTGGCTATCTTCGGCACCGAAGAGTTTCGCTAATTCGATTGCTTCGTTGATCACAACTTTAAATGGTACGTCTTCACGCTTAACCATTTCGTACATTGCAAGACGAAGTAGTGCAAGTTCCATCTGGTCTAGATCCTGAAGTGGACGAGACAAGTATGGGCGCATTTTGCTATCAAGTTCTTGATGGCTTAATACAACACCCGCAAATAAATCACGGAAATAAGCAACATCAGTGTCTGGCGCTTTACATGCAGGCGCATCAGTTTGATGTTCTTCTTCTTCAAACTTATCGCCTGAAAGGAAATATTGCTCAATATCAGCAACATTACTTTTAGTAAGTTGCCAAGAGTAAACAGCTTGTACAGCAAATTGACGTGCATTACGACGCGCGGCTGGTTTCACAGTAACCCCCATTAGGATTCGATTTGGGACAGGACATTTACCATTTCGAGCGCGCTTAGTGCAGCCTCTGCCCCTTTATTACCAGCCTTGGTACCGGCACGCTCAATGGCTTGTTCTATAGAATCAACAGTCAACACACCAAAAGCAACTGGAGTATTATACTCTAGTGCAACTTGTGCTAGACCTTTGTTACACTCACCAGCAACATAGTCAAAATGAGGTGTACCACCACGAATAACTGAGCCTAACGCTACGATAGCATCATAGCGATCACTCTTCGCAACTTGCTGGGCAACAAGCGGTAGTTCATAAGCACCAGGGCAACGAACAACAGTGATATTATCTTCACTAACCTGACCTTGACGTTTCAGCGCATCTAATGCACCTGAAAGTAAACTTTCGTTAATAAAGCTATTAAAGCGTGCAATTACGATAGCAATTTTTGCGTTTGGTGCCGCGATGGCGCCTTCAATTACCTTCATGGGCCTTCCTGTGACTATGTCTTTCCGGTTTGAGAAACCGCGGGAGTCTAACACACTTTACGATATGTCTGCTATCCACATCCGTCGGTTTCAGAGGATTTGTTACTATTTATTGCTTATTCGTTGATGAACCGACCAATAAGCACATCATCAATCGTTTGTTATTCGCAAATATATTCAACCACTTCAAGACCAAACCCTGACAGTGAATGGTAGCGTTGCGTGCTTGATGATAATAGGCGCATCTTACCAATACCAAGATCTGATAAGATTTGAGAACCGACCCCCACTTGACGTGATGGGTTATATGGACTCACCTTTACTTGTGGACGACCTTCATTTTCAGCCGCAATATTTTTAACTTTATTAATAATACTGTCAGTTGACTCTTGCTTGCTCAGTACCACCAGCACCCCATTTTCAGCGCTGATACGTTGCATCGCCGCAGGCAATGTCCACTGAGTTGCACCTGATTGTAAAATATCTTTAAAGGTATCTTGTAAATGCACTCGTACCAATGTAGATGCATCAGCTTCAATATCACCTTTACATAGCGCGTAATGAATTTGATCATCAATTTTATCGCGGTAGGTGATCATATCAAACTCACCAAATTCAGTATTAAGTTTACACTCACCGACACGCTCAATGGTGGTTTCATGGTGATTACGGTACTCAATAAGATCAGCAATAGTACCCAGCTTTAAGCCATGCTTTTCGGCAAAAATCTCTAATTGAGGACGGCGAGCCATGGTGCCATCTTCGTTAAGAATCTCAACAATCACACTTGATGGTTCAAGACCAGCTAAACGGGCGATATCACAACCAGCTTCAGTATGACCTGCGCGAGTAAGTACGCCACCTTCCTGTGCCATCAATGGAAAGATATGGCCTGGCATTACAATATCAGCAGACGTCGCATCAGCCGCAACCGCAGCCTGTACGGTACGAGAACGATCTGCAGCTGAAATACCAGTAGTTACACCGGTCGCGGCTTCAATAGAAATAGTAAACGGCGTGCCAAATTGTTCAGTATTATCTTGAACCATTAATGGTAGGCCCAATTTCTGACAACGTGCCTTGCTTAGGGTTAAGCAAATTAAACCACGACCATACATGGCCATAAAGTTAATCGCCTCTGGGGTGATTTTTTCTGATGCTATGATCAGATCGCCTTCATTTTCGCGATCTTCATCATCCATCAAAATAACCATTTTACCTTGGCGAATATCATCAATGATTTCTTTTGCACTACTTAAAGCCATAATACTACCCTTATTCTTATGTTGCTTTATTAACCATAAAGCAATGCTTAACCGAGAAACCCTGTTCTCGCCAATAAATCCATTGTCACTTGAGGTTGTTTTTCTGCAGCTTTATCGCCAAGCATTAATCTTTCAAGGTAACGCGCGATAACATCAACCTCAAGGTTAATTTTGCGGCCAACACTAAAATCAGCCATAGTGGTTTCAGCAGCAGTATGTGGCACGATAGTTAATTTAAATTCATCACCACGCACAGCATTAACCGTCAAGCTGATACCATCAACCGCCACCGAGCCTTTCTCTGAAATATATTTTGCAAGCTGTGGCGGCACTTTGATCCAAAACTCAATCGCACGACCGACATGCTGGCGCTCAATCACTTCAGCCACAGCATCAACGTGACCAGACACCATATGACCACCAAAGCGGGTGGTCGCTAACATGGCTTTTTCTAAATTAACCACTTGTCCGGCTTTGTAATTCGCAAATGCGGTGCGGTTAAGTGTTTCTAACGAAAGATCTGCTACATAACCTTTACCGGTTAATTTAACCACGGTAAGGCATACGCCATTAGTAGCAATACTATCGCCTAACTTAACATCAGTTAAATCTAACGTTCCTGAATCAACGGTAACAGCAACATCAGCACCTTTAGGTGTTAGTGCAGATATTTTACCGACAGCTTCTATAATTCCAGTGAACATGATCAGCCCTTAATTACACTATTTTATTTATTATTTTGTACGGTTGCCATTATACGAATGTCACAATCAATCATACAAACATCAGTAATGGTTAACAACGGCGTTTGTGCCATCGTTGTCAGCCCGCTAATATCAATTAAACCACGACTGTCGCTACCCATTAATTTAGGGGCTTGATATAAAATCAAACTATCCACTAACTGCTGTTGCAATAATGCGCCAGCTAAACGCGCACCAGCTTCGACCCAAATATGATTAATGCCATATTGCGCCAAGCGCGACATTAATGCCACTAAATCAAGCTGATGACTATTGGTTTGAGTAGGAAGTTGCCATTGCTGGACAGAATCAGGCCATACTTCAGTGCCGATATGAGTGCGCGCTAAGATGGTCTCACCAGGCAGGTGGAAAAGTTGATAATCAGGTGTGAGTCGATTCTGGCTATCAATAATAACCCGTATGGGTTGGCGTAAAGCCGATTGAGGATAAGCGTGTTGAACCGATTGTTCTAATTCACTCCAACGTACATTGAGCGATGGATCATCGGCTATTACGGTGGCGCTAGTTGATAAAATCGCGCTAGCCTGCGCACGAAAATGCTGCACGTCAGCGCGAGCTTTAGGACCGGTGATCCACTTGCTGACACCATTTGCTAATGCTGTACGGCCGTCTAAACTCGCGGCGAGCTTTAATTCAACATATGGCATTTGCTGCGTCATTTGTTTAATAAAGCCAGGATTCAGTGCTTGAGCTTCTACAGCGAGTACACCAATATCAACATCGATACCAGCCGCTTGCAGCATCGCAATACCACGCCCTGAAAACGCGGGATTAGGATCGACCATCGCGCAAACAACTCGTGCAACCTTGGCATTAATTAACACTTCAGCACAAGCAGAGGTTCGTCCATAATGGGAGCATGGCTCTAACGTTACATATACCGTTGCGCCTTGTGCGCGCTGCTGTGCTTGACGCAATGCAAGCACTTCAGCATGAGGTTGCCCAGCCTGATAATGATATCCCTCACCAACAATGTCGTTGCCATTTACTATCACGCACCCAACATTGGGGTTCGGAGCAGTGGTATAACGGCCAAGCTTAGCAAGCGTTATTGCTCGCGACATCATTTGTTGATCAGTGTGTGTCATTATTGTTAGTCTTAACGATGTTGAGTGTTAACGTTCCAATTTGGCAATTTCTTCACCAAATTCACGAATATCTTCAAAACTGCGATAAACAGAAGCAAAACGGATATAAGCAACCTTATCCAATTCTTTTAAAGCTTCCATCACTAAATTACCAATCATCTCCGAAGGTACTTCACGCTCACCTGTCGCTCGAAGACAAGATTTAATACTATTAATTGCCCGTTCAATATCATCAGTACTCACGGGACGTTTCTCTAATGCTCGCTGAATACCACCGCGTAATTTTTCTTCATTAAACGGATCACGGTTGCCATTAGTTTTCACTACGCGAGGCATCACAAGCTCTGCCGTTTCAAACGTAGTATAACGCTCATTACACGCTAAACATTGACGGCGTCGGCGTACTTGGTGCCCATCGGCAACCAATCGAGAATCGATTACTTTGGTGTCATTTGCACCGCAAAAAGGACAATGCATTTAGCCTCCTACATTCAATCGACTCAGTGTAACCCATTTCAGCACTTTAATAAGACTATCACCCCCATTTTTCTAATAAATCGGCTTAAAAGTAACAATTATCATTAATAATGGGCGATTTGTTTTATTCAAAAAATAAAAAAAGGCTTACCTAGAAATAGGCAAGCCTCATCTACAAGTGCCATAACAGCGCTTAAATTACGTTATTATCTACTTAATTATGCGTAGACAGGAAGACGCTTACAAATTTCAAGCACTTTCACTTTGGTCGCTTCAATCACAGCAATATCATTAACGTTATCCAATACATCACACATCCAACCAGCTAATTGACGTGCATCATCGGCATTAAAACCACGGCGAGTAATAGACGGTGTACCAACACGAATACCAGAGGTTACAAACGGGCTACGTGGATCATTCGGGACACTGTTTTTATTAACGGTAATATTCGCTGCACCCAGTGCTGCATCCGCTTCTTTACCAGTAATACCTTTATCGATTAAGTCGACTAGGAATAAGTGGTTTTCAGTGCTACCAGAAACGATCTTATAACCACGCTTGATAAACTCTTCAACCATAGCTTTAGCGTTTACAACCACATTCGCTTGGTAAACTTTAAACTCAGGCTCCATGGCTTCTTTAAATGCTACCGCTTTCGCTGCGATAACATGCATTAATGGACCACCTTGACCACCAGGGAATACTGCAGAGTTCAGCTTTTTATAAAGATCTTCACCTTCATTTGATAGAATCAAACCACCACGAGGGCCAGCCAATGTTTTATGGGTAGTGGTAGTAACTACATGCGCATGAGGTACTGGGTTTGGATAAACACCAGCGGCAATCAAACCTGCTACGTGAGCCATATCAACGAATAAATATGCGCCTACTTTATCAGCTATTTCACGCATTTTTGCCCAGTCAACAACTTGAGAATACGCAGAGAAACCACCAATAATCATTTTTGGTTTATGCTCTAACGCCAATGCTTCCATTTCTTGGTAATCAATTTGACCACTTTCATCAATACCGTAAGGAATGATGTTGTATAACTTGCCAGAGAAGTTTACTGGTGAGCCGTGAGTTAAGTGACCACCATGTGCCAAGCTCATGCCTAATACTGTATCGCCAGCATTCAATAACGCCATGTAAACTGCATTATTTGCTTGAGAGCCTGAGTGCGGCTGAACGTTTGCGTACTCGGCACCAAATAACTGACAAGCACGATCAATAGCAAGTTGTTCAGCTTTATCAACAAACTCACAACCACCGTAGTAACGCTTACCAGGGTAACCTTCAGCATATTTATTTGTCAGCTGAGAACCTTGTGCTTCCATTACACGCGGACTAGTGTAGTTTTCAGAAGCAATCAACTCGATGTGTTCTTCCTGACGGGCTGTTTCTTCCTGAATAGCTGCAAATAGTTCCGCATCATAATCAGCAATGTTCATATCGCGCTTTAACATCTGTATCTCCTGACTCAGCTAAGTTTTATCCTATTTTAAGTAAAAAACGAAAAACCACAAACCTAGACGTCACGTGGACGCAAACGTTTTCGTTTTACTTTTTATCTGCTGACTATCTTACATAAATTGATCTAAATCAGAAAGTCCTAAATGCTGTTTTATTGAGTATATAAATTGTTTAGCTTAAATTTAAATGCCATTTTTTACATCGCTGTTATTTTTGCCGTAGCAACTCATCACTCCAATCTGTTTACATCAACGTAAATAATTTAATACGCATGATAACCACTAATTTAACACCGAGACTATTGCTTGCACTTTAATCCTTTTACCATAGTCACTCACAACAAGGAGGATAATGTGCACATAAATAAACACCCAAGCTATGAAAACGTTATTGCTATTTTTACCGGAACATTATTTGCCGCAGTGGGGCTTTTTTTACTGCAACAAAGCCATTTATTAACAGGCGGAACTGCGGGGTTAGCTTTGTTAGTCAGTCACTTTGTACCGATTTCATTAGGGGGCTTGTATTTTATTCTCAATTGCCCATTTTATTTAATGGCGTGGTTTCAACTAGGTAAACGGTTTGCACTTAGCAGTATTTTTTGTGGTGGCTTAGTTTCCGTTATGGTTAATGCTTTACCGCACTTTATCACCATTGAGGTACTTAACCCTGTTTTTGCCGCAGTATTTGGCGGCTTATTACTGGGAGTCGGTATGTTGATCCTTTTTCGGCATCGTACTAGCCTTGGTGGCTTCAATGTTCTGGTGCTGTTTTTACAGCATAAATTTGGAATTTCTGCTGGCAAAATTCAACTCGTGATTGATAGCATGATTTTAATTACCTCTTGTCTGTTTATCAGTCCGAAGTTATTAATACTGTCGATTGTAGGTGTGATTATGATCAATATGGTATTGGCAATTAATTACAAACCTGAGCGCTATAGCGCGACGATTCAACCTAAAAAATAATTTAAAAAAAGAGGCTGCGTCATCGCAGCCCCTGATTCAATGTTGGTTATAAGCCACCATCATCGTTTAAATTGCATCTTCATCTTCTTCGCCAGTACGAATACGTACCACACGCTCAATATCAAACATAAAGATTTTACCATCGCCAATCTTACCCGTTTGTGCAGTCTCAACAATGGTTTCAATGCATTGCTCGGCAACGTCATCAGTGACTACAATTTCGATTTTCACTTTAGGTAAAAAATCAACCATGTATTCAGCACCACGATAAAGCTCTGTATGGCCTTTTTGACGACCAAATCCTTTGACTTCTGACACTGTCATACCCGTGATACCCACTTCAGCTAACGCTTCACGAACATCATCAAGTTTAAACGGCTTAATAATGGCTTCAATTTTTTTCATTGTCATCATCCTTTGCTGAGCAGAAGTTCGGGATCGTAATACCAATCACCGACTTGATTAAATTAAGGTTATTATCACAGATTTAATGCAGTAATTTAATCACATTTAATATTCTTGAATGTAATTAGTCTCCATGCGCCGCAAAAGCAGCAACACGGAATACAGTAATACCAAGCCATTGATTATCATAATAGCAATATCATGATATTTAGCAGGAAAAAAACTAGGAATGAAAGGAATTAGGCTAAATTGAAGAAATAATGTCGCTGCTGGAATATAGAAATAAAGAGGTATAAACCCCCACTTTTCACCTCTAAATAAGCCAACACAAGCAACCACGCCAGAGGTTAAAACGAATAAAGTAACAATCACAGGCACCATGCCAAATAAATCGTACCTTAACGCATTCACCAACGTCTCAATATGTTGAATCAGACCGATCACCACTAATACGGCGAGTAACTTCGTCGCACCAATGAGGCGGTAATTGCTGGGAATATCCAATCCCATTATTGTTTCATCCTTGTAACGACACCGTGGTCATTTTTACTTATTAGTTCTATTAATTATCCCAATGTTTTTTCAAGGTTAATGTGATCAATGTCAACTTCATATTTATTTTATAATTACCGTGATGACACTATAAAAAAAGCCGCCAAAATTGGCAGCTTTTTATGTTAACTAAATGATTTTTAACCGAGATTAACCCGTGCGTTACGGAACATACGCATCCAAGGGCTATTTTCGCTCCAATCATCTGGGTGCCAAGAATTAGCGACAGTACGGAATACTCGCTCTGGGTGCGGCATCATAATGGTGACACGGCCATCTTGAGTGGTTAATCCAGTAATACCGTTTGGCGAACCATTAGGGTTAGCTGGGTAGTTTTGAGTGATATTGCCATAGTTATCAAGGTAACGTAGCGCAATCGTTCCTGACTGCTCAATCGCTGTCAAATGCTCAGCATTACGTACTTCAACTCGACCTTCGCCATGTGAAACCGCAATTGGCATCCGTGAGCCTGCCATTTCATTAAAGAACAATGAGTCACTCTTTTGTACTTCAACCAAACTAAAGCGCGCTTCAAAACGCTCTGATTCGTTACGCACAAAACGCGGCCATAAATCAGCACCTGGAATCAGCTCATGTAGGTTAGACATCATCTGACAACCATTACATACACCTAACGCCAACGTATCTGGGCGAGTAAAGAATGCAGCAAATTGGTCACGGGCAATATTGTTAAATAATACTGATTTTGCCCAGCCTTCACCCGCACCTAATACATCACCATAAGAGAAGCCACCACAAGCAACTAAGCCATTAAAGCCATCAAGTTGTATCTTACCGCTAAGAATATCACTCATATGAACATCTTTAGCTTCAAAGCCAGCACGGTCAAACGCAGCCGCCATTTCAACGTGAGAGTTAACACCTTGCTCACGTAAAATTGCCATTTGCGGTTTGGCACCAAAATTAATCGCTGGTGCAATAAATGGTGCTGCAACATCATCATCAATATCAAATGTTAACTTGGTATGTAAGCCTGGATCTTGGGTATCTTTCTTAGCTTCAAATTCTTGTAATGCTCCGGCTGGATTATCACGCATAGCTTGCATTTGATAAGTGGTTTCAGCCCAGATTGCACGTAATTCAGTGCGGTTTTGTTCAAGCACTAAATCATTGCCATTCCAAATACGTACAATATCTTCTTCAATCACTGTACCAATGATGTGACTGCATGCTGCTAAACCATTTGCAGCCAGTACAGATTGAACAACGTCAACATCGTCACTGCGCACCTGAATCACAGCACCCAGTTCTTCACTAAACAGTGCTGCTAATGCGTCATCACATCCATCGGTTGCGGTAGTATTAATATCAACTTCAATACCAGTGTGACCTGCAAAAGCCATCTCAGTTAAAGTGACATACAAACCACCATCACCACGATCATGATAAGCTAATAGCTTCTCATCACGTACTAAGGTTTGCATTGCATAGAAGAAGCCTTTTAATAACTCAGGGCTATCAACATCAGCGGCTTTATCACCTAATTGCTTATAAACTTGTGCTAATGCAGTCGCACCCAAACGGTTTTGACCGCAACCAAGATCGACCAAGATTAAGCTAGATTCGCCTTTATCGGTACGTAATTGCGGTGTCACAGTTTTACGGACATCTTCAACACGACCAAAAGCGGTGATCACTAATGACAATGGTGACGTTACTTGTTTTTCTTCACCATTCTGTTGCCACTTAGTCTTCATCGACATTGAGTCTTTACCCACAGGGATAGTTAATCCTAATGCAGGACATAACTCTTCACCAATGGCTTTTACTGCTTCATATAGACCGGCATCTTCGCCAGGATGACCTGCTGGTGACATCCAGTTAGCCGATAAATTAATCCGCTTCATATCGCCGATATCAGTACCTGCAATATTGGTGATCGCTTCACCAACCGCTAAACGCGCAGAAGCGCCAAAGTTAAGCAGTGCAACAGGCGTACGCTCACCCATCGACATTGCTTCGCCGTGGTAACTATCATAACTCGCAGCTGTTACCGCACAGTTAGCTACAGGTACCTGCCAAGGACCCACCATTTGATCACGCGCAACCAGTCCGGTCACACTACGATCACCAATGGTGATTAAAAAAGTCTTTTCAGCGACTGCTGGCAGACGTAAAACACGTTGCGTGGCGGCTTCAATAGTAATGTCGCTACGATCAAGCGGTTGCCCAACCACTGTTAATGTTTGTGCCTCACGGTGCATTTTCGGCGCTTTACCCAATAGAATATCCATTGGCATATCAATCGGGGTGTTATCGAAATGACTATCTTCAAGGGTTAAATGACGCTCAGCGGTTGCTTCACCAACTACCGCGTAAGGGGCTCGTTCACGCTGACAAATCGCATCAAATGTTGCCATGTTTTCAGGAGCAATAGCGAGAACATAACGCTCTTGTGATTCATTACACCAAATCTCAAGCGGACTCATACCTGGTTCATCATTTGGCACATCACGTAACTGGAATTTACCGCCACGCTCACCATCATTAACTAACTCAGGTAAGGCATTCGAAATACCACCCGCGCCTACATCGTGAATAAAGGCAATCGGGTTGTCATCGCCCATCTGCCAACAACCATCAATCACTTCCTGACAACGACGTTCCATTTCTGGGTTTTCACGCTGTACTGAAGCGAAATCTAAATCTTCTGCTGATTGACCAGATGCCATTGATGATGCAGCACCGCCACCGAGACCGATGTTCATTGCCGGACCACCAAGTACAATTAACTTAGCACCAACAGGGATCTCTTTCTTCTGGACATGATCGGCACGAATATTACCCATACCACCAGCAATCATGATTGGCTTATGATAACCACGGATTTCTTCACCAGCGTGAGAAGTGACTTTTTCTTCGTAAGTACGGAAATAACCTAATAGGTTAGGACGGCCAAATTCATTATTAAATGCGGCGCCACCTAATGGGCCATCAAGCATAATATCTAACGCGGTAACAATACGATCTGGCTTACCAAAATCGGTTTCCCACGGCTGTTCAAAACCAGGAACGCGTAAGTTAGATACCGTAAAGCCAACTAAACCGGCTTTAGGTTTGCCGCCAATACCGGTTGCGCCTTCATCACGAATCTCACCACCAGATCCTGTCGCTGCGCCCGGCCACGGTGAAATTGCTGTTGGGTGGTTATGGGTTTCCACTTTCATCAAAATATGATTATCTTCTTGATGATAAGTGTATTGACGAGATTGTGGATCTGGGAAGAAACGCCCCACATGAGAGCCTTCCATTACCGCAGCATTGTCTTTGTAAGCCGACAACACATGCTCATGGTTATGCTCATAGGTATTTTTAATCATTTTAAATAATGATTTTGGCTGATCGACACCATCGATAGTCCAATCAGCATTAAAAATCTTGTGGCGACAATGCTCCGAGTTCGCTTGAGCAAACATCATTAATTCAATGTCGTTAGGGTTACGACCGAGCTTAGTAAAATTTTCAACCAAGTAATCAATTTCATCTTCCGCTAAAGCAAGACCTAAACTGAGGTTCGCTTGCTCTAATGCTTGGCGTCCGCCAGTTAAAATATCAACACTTTTAACTGCCGCTGGTTGAGCTTGAATAAATAACGCTGCTGCTGCCTCAACATTATCTACCACCACTTCAATCATGCGGTCATGAAGTAATGCTTTTAACTCACTCAATTGTGGTGCTGTTAATGGCGATGATGATTCAACATAATAAGCAGTGCCACGCTCAAGGCGTTTAATGGTGGTTAAACCACAATTACGAGCAATATCAGTCGATTTTGAAGACCAAGGAGAAATGGTGCCAGGACGAGGAGTAACAAGTAGCAATAAACCTTTAGGTTCGTGCTCTGCAATCGTTGGGCCGTATGTGAGTAGACTTGTTAGTTTAGCTTGTTCATCAGCTGTTAACATTGTCGCTACATCAGCAAAATGTGCAAACTCAGCATAAATACTGGTAATTGGCAGATCTAACTCATGACAACGCTCAAGTAACTTATTAACGCGAAACTCAGACAAAGCGGGTGAACCACGCAAAATTTCCATGTGCAAAGGTCTCTCGATTAGCAGGTTAAAAAAAGTGGTATTGAGGTAAATTTCATCATCTAGAAACTTATTTCAATAACACCTAATACATCATTGTGTCCTGCTTCACTATTACGCAGCGGTTAATGAGTGCCTAGTATAAGGGAATTTTTTTTGTGACGTAACACTTGACGCAACCGTTTGCGTGTTTTTTTTTCAATCTTTCTAAAAATATCAAAAAAATCTCTATTTCTGTTTTTTTTGGGTCATTTTTTAACCATAAAATAGTGTAATGTCCGCTTAACTATTCCAATATCTAAATTATGATCATCAACTTAACAGTTCAACTTTGCGCAATTAAAAGGGTTTGATATAAATAGCCGTTAATTTTTACTGTAGGTCAGCTTAGTTGATAAATATTCAATTCTTCACTCTACTACGTCGTATGATGAGCATTTTATTATTAATATTGCTAACTAACGGCTGCCAGTGGCAAGAAAACAAAACCACTAGTCTTGAAAAAATCCGCAAAAGTGGCGTATTACGGGTGGGAACGTTAAATAACCAACTGTCCTACTATATTGGTGCCGAAGGTCCAACTGGGTTGGATTATGAACTCGCACAAAATTTTGCTAAAAAGCTGGGGGTTAAACTTGAAATCACCGCCATGTTTACTTTATCAGAATTATTTCCAGCCTTAGAGCGTGGCGATATTGATATTATTGCTGCTGGACTTGCAGTAACACCAGATCGCTTGCAAGGTTTTCATCCAGCGCCAGCTTATTACTACGCTAGCCAAATTGTGGTGTATAAAAAAGGCCAACGTCGCCCTAGAGATCTCACTGAGCTGGCAAAAAATAATGGTCGTTTAGCCGTTGTCAGTGGATCAAGCCATGAACAAAAACTAGAGCTGATTCGTAAAACTCACCCAACACTGCAATGGAAATCAATGCCAGAATCAGACATTAACGATCTATTAATTAAAGTCGCCAACGGTGATCTCGATTATACCGTGGCTGATTCTGTTGATGTGGCACTATTACAACGTATCCATCCAGATATCGCTGTAGCACTTGAATTAACTCAAGATGAGCCTGTAAGTTGGTTTGTTAAGCAAAGCAGCAACGATAGTTTATATGCGCTTATCATTGAGTTTTTTGGGCAATTGAAACAAAACGGCACCATGGCACAATTGGAAGAGAAATATTTTGGCCATATCGACCAATTTGATTATGTTGATACCCGTGCGTTTTTACGTGCATTGAACAACACACTGCCGCAATGGGAGGCGTTATTTAAACAATATGCTAATGGCTTTGATTGGCGTTTATTAGCGGCACTATCTTACCAAGAATCACATTGGAATCCGCAAGCAGTATCACCAACCGGCGTTCGAGGCATGATGATGTTAACCCTGCCAACAGCAGAATCTGTGGGTGTCACCAATCGTTTAGATCCAGAACAAAGCATTCGTGGTGGCAGTGAATACCTGCGTAAGATGATTGCACGTGTGCCTGATAGTATTGAAGAACATGAAAAAGTGTGGTTTGCACTCGCCTCTTATAATGTCGGCTTTGGTCACTTAATGGATGCACGTCGGCTGACTAAGTCACAGGGGGACAATCCCAATACTTGGGCCGATGTTAAACAACGACTACCATTATTAGGACAACGTAAATATTACACTCAATCACGCTATGGCTACGCGAGAGGTGATGAAGCGTTAAATTACGTCGAAGGTATTCGGCGTTATTATCAAAGTATTATTGGCTATGAGCGCGCTCACAGCGGTAAGTATGAAAATGAGCATCTAAAAATTATTGATGGTCTACAAACCATCAATACGCCACCAACACTATTGGCACCGACAGCGTCACCATCAACGTCATCGCTACAGGTAACGCCATAATTATAACGGTAATCACCAGCCATAAAATAGCCATAGGAACCCACCTATGGCATGGCCACTATTTAGAGTAATCGTCTGATTTTTTACGCAATGGGAGTTTGATCAACCTTTGATCATTAACAGCTAAAGATTGCTACCAATAAATGCAATGTTATGCATAATGAAATTAACAGCATTAAATAATGACATTGCTAACGGTGACTGCGAGGTTTATTCGCAAACTGGTTGTTACACCGTGATATCAACTCTATGGATGGATCCATGAAATTAACCAAATTAAAATCAAAAACTCAACATATCGCCAAACGCATCACTTCAGCGGCGACGCGCCGTAAACGCCTAAGCAGTAATGTGCGTAAAAAAATTCTGTGGCGTCAACGCAGTTGTATTCTGACAGCCACCACAGAGCACAGTAGTCCAACCCTCTAATATAACAAGCTCGGTATTATTTAAATGTTTGAAAATAACTACCGAGCCGATTTTCTTTAGTCTAACTCAATCTCAAACATCATTTGATGATTGTTTTGCTGCAAGCTTAGCGGCTTTTTTCTCTGCTCGACGACGCTTAAAAAAGGCTTGTAGCTGAGCACGACACTCACTTGCAAGGACATCACCTTCAAACAGAACATGATGATTAACCCCTTCATAACTTAGCAAGTTCATGGTACTGCCTGCTGCGCCTGTTTTTGCATCGTGAGCACCAAATACCACTTTACCGACTCGGCTATGTACTATCGCCCCAGCACACATTGGGCACGGTTCTAACGTCACATATAAAGTAGTATCAATAAGGCGATAGTTTTGAAGTGCTTGTCCGGCTTGGCGTAACGCCATCATTTCAGCATGTGCTGTAGCATCATGATGACCAATTGAGCGATTCCAACCTTCACCAACAATCACACCATTATGAACCACTACCGCTCCAACAGGTACCTCACCTTCAGCTTCTGCTTGCGCCGCCAATTCCATTGCACGACGCATAAATACAGCATCAGCAGGCGCTGAAGATAACGTTTCTTGGTTTTTATTTGGCATCAGTTAAATACTTACAAATCATAATGACAAATATGCGGTAATTGCTCAGCAAGATAATCCACCAGCATTCTCACTTTAGGTGATAAATGACGATTATGTGGATAAATCGCCCAAATACCTTCATCAGGTTCTTGGTAATTAGTCAAAATAGGCACGATAGCACCCGATTCTAAATCTTTATCAATATAATAGTCAGGTAACTGCGCCAAACCGATACCTTTAATCACTGCATCCCGTAAACCATAACCGCTATTACAGTTAAGGGTACCGCTAACACGAATACTTTTCTCTTTACCTGATTCCTGAAAACGCCAATGGTCATAGTTACCAATCAAGCAATTATGTTGACGCAGTTCAGATAATGAGTGTGGAATACCAAACTTTTGTAAGTAGGCAGGCGATGCACAAACATACATTGTACGGCTAGTTAAACGCTTAGCCATCATTGATGAACTGGTTAAGCGTCCTAAACGAATCGCGAGATCGAAACTACCTTCCACCAAATCAACTTGACGGTTAGTCATATCAATCGCAACTTCCACTTCAGGATACTGCAACATAAAATCATTAACTAACGGCATAATATACTTTTCACCGTACGTTACTGGCGCAGTTAATTTAATCAACCCTTGTGGCTTACCACGTAAATTACTGATCGCTCGTTCCGCATCTTCTAGGCCATCTAACACTTGACGACAATGTTGATAATAAACATTGCCTTCTTCTGTTAATGAGACCTTACGGGTAGTACGGTAAAATAATTTAGTATTGAGTCGATTCTCTAACGCACTAACTTGACGACTAACTTGTGCAGTAGAAATACCGAGTCGTTTTGATGCAGCAGTAAAACTTTCCGTTTCTGCTACGGCAACAAACTCTGTTACCCCTTCCCATAGAAACATTCTAAACACCTATTGATAACGTGATCGAACGCCAAAATGGCGCTTACACCATTTATTATTACATACATGTAAAAGTAATTTGCACTTTTAGGTAATTATCATTATTCGAGAAACAAATACAATAGCAACCATCGAAACGGGGCAAGAAAATAATATCTTTTCCCTTTCAACCCAATTCTCATCTACTTTTGATGAAGTAGAGATAAATATAATTAGAGTAAAGATTATGACTGACAAATTTATCAAATCAAAAGCTGCTATCGCATGGGGTCCAAAACAACCTCTTTCTGTTGAAGAAATTGATGTAATGCTACCACGTGCTGGCGAAGTATTAGTTCGCATCGTTGCAACTGGCGTATGTCACACAGATGCATTCACATTATCAGGCGACGATCCAGAAGGTATCTTCCCAGCAATCCTTGGTCACGAAGGTGGCGGTATTGTTGAAATGGTTGGTGAAGGCGTAACAAGTGTTGAAGTTGGCGACCACGTTATCCCACTTTACACAGCAGAGTGTGGCAAATGTAAATACTGCCTATCTGGCAAAACTAACCTTTGTCAGGCAGTACGTGAAACTCAAGGTAAAGGCCTAATGCCAGACGGCACAACCCGTTTCTACAAAGACGGTCAGCCAATCTTCCATTACATGGGTTGTTCTACTTTCTCTGAGTACACTGTACTTCCAGAAATTTCTTTAGCAAAAATCAGCAAAGAAGCGCCACTTGAAGAAGTTTGTCTACTAGGTTGTGGTGTAACTACAGGTATGGGTGCGGTACTTAACACAGCTAAAGTTGAAGAAGGCAATACTATCGCTGTCTTTGGTCTAGGCGGTATCGGTCTTGCTGCAATCATCGGT
>NZ_MSCC01000001.1:306573-385179 GCF_002954455.1 Photobacterium aquimaris | reverse complement strand
GCTTTTTATCCATAAGCTTTCTATAATAATGCTATAAAAAATGCGCAGAGCATCAACACTCTGCGTAAATTTAACAAGAGACCAAATCCAATGCCTTTAGAAAATATTAGCTGTAATAAAAGTGCTGGCGGCTGGCATAAGCAATATACTCACCGCTCAGAAGTCTTAAATTGTGATATGCGTTTTGCTATTTACTTACCGCCACAATGTGCGGCAGGTAAAAAAGTACCGGTTATTTACTGGTTATCAGGACTAACGTGTACTGATGAAAACTTTATGCAAAAAGCAGGTGCACAGCGTATGGCTGCCGAATTAGGTGTTGCTATTGTTGCCCCTGACACCAGCCCTCGTGGCGAAGGTGTTGCTGACGACCCACAAGGTGCTTATGACTTTGGTCTTGGTGCTGGTTTCTATGTTAATGCAACAGAAGCGCCGTATAACCGTCACTACCACATGTATGATTACATTGTTAATGAATTACCAGCATTGATTGAAGCTCACTTCCCTGTAACTGAGCAACGTGCAATCAGTGGTCACTCTATGGGTGGACATGGCGCATTAATGATCGCAATGCGTAACCCTGAGCGCTACAGCTCAGCATCTGCATTTAGTCCGATTACTAATCCAATGAATTGTGCTTGGGGCCAAAAAGCGTTTACTGGTTACTTAGGTACTAATACACAAAATTGGAAGCAATACGATTCAAGTGAATTAATGCGTAAAGCAACTATCAAAATGCCAATGTTAGTTGATCAAGGTACGCACGATAATTTCTACAACGATGGTCAACTTCGTACAGAAACCCTAGCTGAAGCGGCTAAAGCGAATAACTACCCAATAGAAATTCGTATGCAAGATGGTTATGACCACAGCTACTACTTTATGGCATCATTTATTGACGATCATCTTCGTTTTCACGTTGAGAACTTCAATAAATAATGACTAAATTTTATTAAGCTCCTCTTTGCAGACAGGGTTTAATGGAATACAAAAAAGCCTCGAACAGTGATACTGCTCGAGGCTTTTATTTGTTTAACGATAACTCTGTATTAAAGCTAATTACCGTTATTACAGTCTATTAATTACATGCTGTAAGTGTAAGGCGCTTGAACACCTAGTGGAATACCAAGAGTCCAGTACGCTAGTAGGAAGATAGTCCAACCCACAAGCATTGCAATTGAGTACGGCATCATCATTGATGCTAATGTACCAATACCAGAGCTCTTCACGTAACGCTGCATGTAAACTACCACTAATGGGAAGAACACCATCATTGGCGAAATAATGTTAGATACTGAGTCACCAACACGGTAAGCCGCTTGAGTTAATTCAGGAGAAATACCCACAGCCATCAGCATTGGTACCATGATAGGACCAATCAATGCCCATTTAGCAGACGCTGAACCGACTAATAAGTTAACGCTTGCAGTGAGTAAAATCATACCAACAATCGTTACTTGGCCAGGTAAGTTCATTTCTTGCAGTAACTGTGCGCCAGAAAGTGCTAATAGTGTACCTAAGTTTGACTGTGTAAATGCAACCAAGAATTGTGCAATAAAGAACACCATTACCATAAAGCCAGCCATACCCGCCATTGTGGTCGACATTGCTTTAATAATATCAGCGCTTTGCTTAAACGTGCCTGCCACTTTGCCGTAGATAATACCTGGAATAACAAACAGGATAAAAATTAACGGTACGATAGATTGCATTACAGGTGCATTAAAGGCAGCGACTTCACCTGTTGGTGAACGTAATGGTGATGTTTCAGGCCATACTGCCGCAACAAGCAATGCAATACCTGCTAGCATTGTCCAACCAGCATATGAGAACGCTTTACTTTCTAGTGCTGTAAAAGAACCCATATCAGGTGCTTCTTCAGCATCAGCATCAATTGCGGTTTTTTGTAAACGTGGCTCAATCACTTTATCTGTGATGTACCAGCCAATACCAACAATAACAAATGATGATAAACCAGTGAACATTAGGTTTGCTAACGGGTTAACAATGTAACTTGGATCCATGATGCGAGCTGCTTCTTGGGTGAAGCCCGCCAATAATGGGTCGATACCAGAAGGAATAAAGTTCGCAGAGAAACCACCAGAAACACCTGCAAACGCAGCAGCAATACCTGCAAGCGGGTGACGACCAGCCGCGTGGAAGATGATACCACCTAGTGGAATAACCAATACATAACCTGCATCCGCTGCTGTATGCGAAACAATCGCCACTAAAATTAGCATCGGTGTCAGCAGTTTAGCTGGTGTAACATTTAGCATTTTCTTAAGGCCAGTATTAATAAAGCCTGACGCTTCAGCAACACCAACACCTAACATTGCAACTAATACAATACCTAATGGCGCAAAACCAGTGAAATTCTTCACCATGTTAGCCAAAAAGCTTGCCATTGCATCACCCGTTAGCAAGTTGTTTACTTGCACAACATCTTTCGTCACTGGGTGTACAAGGCCAAAATTAAACTGTGATAGCACCGCAGACAAAACCCAAACGGTTACTAAACCCCAAAAGAACAGTAAAGCAGGATCAGGAATTTTATTACCTGCACGCTCAATACCATTTAAAAACTTGTCCATCGCACTCGTCGAAGGAGGTGGTGCTTGCTTAAGTGTTTTTTCGTTCATGGTAATTCCATGTCCTTATGTGGTTATGTTTGCAGTGCGGATCTACTTATATGTAGTCGATCTCATTTTTTTTTCGCTCAAATAAAGTCTGAATATTCGCTGAACGATTGTAATGAAATTACCACAACAAACAGTGTTATAGACCTACTTATAACACTTACCTACCACAACATATTGTAACCAATCGTTAATACGAAACTTACAACACACATAAAAAAAACAACTCATTAACAACCAGAGTGATCAAACCCAATTAACGCTAAATTGCAGCCATAAAAAAAGCACCCGTAGGTGCTTTTTATTAGTCAATTATTGCGAGTAAAGCAGTGATTATTCCCACTCAATCGTTGCTGGCGGTTTGCCTGAAATATCGTAAACAACGCGTGAAATACCGTTTACTTCATTGATAATACGATTAGATACTTTACCTAAGAAATCGTACGGCAAGTGTGCCCAATGTGCGGTCATAAAGTCGATAGTTTCAACCGCACGTAGCGATACAACCCAATCGTATTTACGACCATCGCCCATCACGCCAACAGAGCGCACAGGTAAGAACACAGTAAATGCTTGTGATACTTTATTATAAAGATCGGCGTTATGTAATTCTTCAATGAAGATAGCATCGGCGCGACGTAGTAAATCACAGTATTCTTTCTTTACTTCACCTAATACACGTACACCTAGACCTGGCCCTGGGAATGGGTGGCGGTATAGCATGTTATAAGGTAAGCCAAGCTCTAGACCGATCTTACGTACTTCATCTTTAAATAATTCACGTAATGGTTCAACCAAGCCCATTTCCATATCATCTGGCAAGCCGCCAACGTTATGGTGTGATTTAATCACATGTGCTTTACCTGTCTTAGATGCCGCAGATTCGATAACATCAGGATAGATTGTACCTTGTGCTAACCACTTAGCATTTTTAAGTTTCTTTGATTCTTCATCAAAGATATCAACAAATACGTGACCGATGATCTTACGTTTTGCTTCTGGCTCATCAACACCAGCCAATGCCGTTAAGAAACGATCTTCTGCTTTAACGTGAACAATATTTAGGCCAAATTTATCACCAAACATGTCCATTACTTGTTGACCTTCGTTAAGACGAAGCAAACCGTTATCAACAAATACGCACGTTAGCTTATCGCCAATCGCGCGGTGAATAAGCATTGCAACCACAGATGAATCAACGCCACCAGAAAGACCAAGGATAACTTCATCGTCACCCACTTGTTCTTTGATACGTTCAATCGCATCTTCAATAATATTGGCTGATGTCCATAGCTTTTCACAGCCACACACATTCATTACAAAGTTTTCAATTAACTTCATACCTTGGCGAGTATGCGTAACTTCTGGGTGGAATTGCACGCCATAGAAACGCTTGTTTTCATTTGCCATAGCAGCAAATGGACAGGTATCTGTTTCAGCAATCTTGACAAAATCTGCTGGAATTTCGACAACTTTGTCACCGTGGCTCATCCACACATCAAGCAGTGGTGTGCCATCTGCAGCAACAGCGTCTTGAATATCTTTTAAGAAAGCAGTCTGCTCAACAATTTTAACTTGCGCATAACCAAACTCACGCTCATCAGAACCTGCTACTTTACCACCCAGTTGTTCTGCCATGGTCTGCATGCCGTAACACACACCAAATACCGGAACACCCGCATCAAATACATACTGTGGTGCGCGAGGAGAACCCGCTTCAGTAACACTTTCAGGACCACCAGAAAGAATAATACCGTTTGGATTGAAATCACGGATATCAGCTTCATCAACGTCCCAGCTCCAAAGCTCACAGTAAACGCCGATTTCACGGATACGACGAGCAATTAGCTGAGTGTATTGCGAACCAAAATCCAAAATAAGAATACGTTGGTCATGAATATTTGTGGTAGTGGTCATTATAGAGCTATCTCAAAAATTGAATGTATTGGGGGCTATATCTAGCCCCGATTTTATCTAACTTCTTCACTTAGGCAATCGTTTTCGTCAAAAGACTACCGACTGCCTAACAATTAACCCATGCGGTAGTTAGGTGCTTCTTTTGTAATCGTCACATCATGAACATGTGATTCTTTCATGCCTGCACCTGAAATACGTACAAATTCAGCTTTAGTGCGTAAATCTTCAATCGTTGCAGAGCCAGTTAGACCCATGCTTGAGCGTAAACCACCCATTTGCTGATGCACGATTTCTTTCATCAAGCCTTTGTATGCCACACGGCCTTCAATACCTTCAGGAACTAACTTGTCTGCCGCGTTATCTGATTGGAAGTAACGGTCAGAAGAACCTTTTGACATTGCGCCTAATGAACCCATACCACGGTATGATTTATATGAACGGCCTTGGTATAGTTCAACTTCACCCGGTGCTTCTTCAGTACCTGCGAACATTGAGCCAACCATTACACATGATGCACCAGCAGCGATTGCTTTACATAAATCACCAGAGTAACGAATACCGCCATCAGCAATAACTGGAATACCGTATTGATCAGCAACAGATGCCGCTTCTGAAATCGCAGTAATTTGTGGAACACCCACACCTGTTACGATACGAGTAGTACAAATTGAACCCGGGCCAATACCCACTTTCACGGCACTTACACCCGCTTCAATCAGTGCACGAGCACCTTCAGCCGTTGCAACGTTACCGCCAACAATTGGTAGATTAGGGAAAGCAGCACGAGTTTCACGAATACGTTGTAAAACACCTTCTGAGTGGCCATGAGATGAATCAATAAGTAATACATCAACGCCCGCTTCAACTAATGCAGCAACACGTTCTTCGTTACCCGCACCAGCGCCAACAGCAGCACCAACACGTAAACTACCGCGCGCATCTTTACATGCATTTGGTTTACGTTCTGCTTTTTGGAAGTCTTTGGCGGTGATCATTCCTTTTAGACGGAAGTTATCATCAACAAGTAGTACTTTTTCAACGCGGTGCTGTTGCATGATAGCTTCAACTTCTTCGCGAGATGCACCTTCTTTAGCAGAAGCAAGTTTGTCTTTAGACGTCATCACTTCTTCAACTTTAATTGAAAGGTCGGTAACAAAACGAACATCACGGCCAGTAATAATACCAACTAATTCATTGTTATCAGTAACCACAGGGTAACCTGCAAAACCATTTTCTAATGTTAAACGCTTAACATCTGCAATGGTGTTATTTGGCTTAACAGTAACAGGTTCTGCAACAACGCCAGCTTCGAACTTTTTAACCATGCGAACTTCAGCCGCTTGTTGTTCGATAGACATGTTTTTGTGGATAAAGCCAATGCCGCCCTCTTGAGCCAGTGCAATAGCTAAGCGACCTTCAGTCACGGTGTCCATAGATGCTGATAGCATAGGAATGTTAAGAGCAATCTCTTTCGTGAGACGGGTGCGCAGATCGGCAGTGTTAGGTAGGACTGTAGAATGAGCAGGAACTAGTAATACATCATCAAACGTCAACGCTTCTTTTTTAATTCGTAACATGCAATATCTCACACCAATTTAAAGGTTTACAAAGAAGATTAAAATATTGCGAACGGATTATACGTATGAAGCAATCGTTTGGCTATATTTATTTTTTATTTTTTTATTGACAAAAAACATTTGCTGAGTAGTATATTTCGGTTAACTATCCGGTGATGCGGTCGACGAAATACGGCCAAGATCTGTCCATTGATCTGCCTAGGCGTTTTTCGTTCTATTTGATAGTTTTCTGACCGCCTGCCGCCACTCATTCGCTAGCAGGTACCTCACTTCGTGACTCTATTCGCTTCTCAAAGCCAATCTAACGATCGCATCTACACCGTTTCCAGTCTCAATGCCCAAGTTCGTCTGATCCTTGAAAATGAAATGGGAATTGTTTGGCTTGTCGGTGAATTATCAAATTTCTCGATGCCAGTTTCTGGTCACTGGTATTTCACCCTCAAAGATGCTCGCGCTCAAGTAAAATGCGCGATGTTCAAAGGCAACAATCGCCATGTCACTTTTAAACCGAGCAATGGTAATCAAGTATTAGTCAAAGCACGGTTATCTATTTATGAACCTCGTGGCGACTATCAACTGATTATTGAAAGCATGCAACCAGAGGGTGATGGCCGTTTACAACAACAATTTGAACAACTAAAAATGACCCTTGCTGCAGAAGGTTTATTTGCTCAGTCATTAAAAAAACCATTACCACCACAACCACAACGTGTCGGTATTATTACCTCTAAAACAGGTGCGGCACTGCACGATATTTTACAAGTATTAAAGCGTCGTGATCCAAGCTTAGCGGTAATTATCTATCCAACAATGGTTCAAGGTGATGGCGCAGCAATATCGATAGCTCAAGCGATTGGACGCGCTAATGCAAGACAAGAATGTGATGTATTAATTGTTGGTCGAGGCGGTGGCTCATTGGAAGATTTATGGGCATTTAACGAAGAGATCGTTGCTCGTACTATTGCAGCGAGTCAGATCCCTATCGTCAGTGCTGTCGGTCATGAAGTCGATGTCACTATCGCCGATTTTGTCGCTGATATGCGAGCACCAACACCATCAGCCGCTGCAGAGTTAATCAGCCGCGATAATTCAGCACAAACAGAAAAAGTAGCCCACAAAAAAAGGCAATTACAACATGCTGTGCAGCGCTATTTATCCAAGCAAAACCAGTCTATTAGCCATTTAAGTCATCGCTTAGAGCGTCAACATCCACAATTACGCTTAAATCAACAACAACAGCATTTAGATGATATCAGTCGTAGACTACAGCAGATTATGCTGAAAAAGATTCAAATACAGCAACAACGTATTACTCAAAATACCTATAAGCTGTCACTTTATTCGCCACAACAACGTTTACAGCATGATAAAGCCACACTGGCGAGCACGACACGCAGATTATTTGATGCTATGGATCGTAAGCTACTTAATGCTAACCATAAATTAGCATTAGCTGCCGAGAAACTCGATACGGTAAGTCCACTGGCAACGCTTAGCCGTGGTTATTCGATTACTCGAGATGATAAAGGCAATGTTATTCGCCATTGCGATCAAGTTAAAGCCGGAGATCAACTGATCACAACCGTAACTGACGGTAAGATTTATACCACTGTTAACCCTTCATAACCGCTTGTTTTATAGCCGCAATAGTGAACATTATTGCGGCATACATCTTCTTCGCTATAACGCTAATCTGCAACAACATTAAATACACTTTTAACGCGTGATTTTGATTTTAATTCATTGCAATGATTACAGAAATAGCTTGCAGAACCACACGCTTGTAACTTCTCTAATTGCTCTGAGCAGTCAGGACAAAACGCTGTTTTTGTTACTTTTTGTTGGCAATAGTCGCAGAAATACCCCTGATCCTTCCAACTCAATTCACTCTCACATTGCGGACAAATATTTTCACTCACTCTATATAACTCCTTAATGAATTTGCTCTAGCATGCAAAATTATTCGCTGAGATGCTACTAAAATTAAAACCATCCAATAAATATTTAACACGATAGATCTTCACTATTCCCTACTGCATGTAATCAACATTAATTCAGTCACTATGATCCCAGTGATGATCATTACCCTTATGGGTGATCATCGTGTTTATTAACCACGATCAGCGATCAGCTAGTAAAAGAATATTTATCAATACACATCCCGAAAGCATAAGTTACATATTCTGCATATGGATTTTAAACAGCATAAAGTATTAACACTTTCGTATTTAAACCAAATCAAACAACATTTAATAAAATAAAAAATAATGGAAAACAAGATAAAAGATCACCAAAATTAGACATTTATTACTATAGAGCAGCGTTTAATTAAAAAAAATCGCCCGAAGACGATTTTAAATACCCTAGTTAGCACGTTTTAAAGAGGTATTGCAGTAGTGATCATCACGATCTCTTGATCAGAGATAACCTCAAATTTAACCGCTAAAGATTGATATTCAGCCAGTGACGTTGCATGAGTACCGCCGCAAGGAATTTCAATAATACCTTCATCGCCTAAATCACACTGCCAATAACGTGAGTCAGTTAATGTTTCTCCTTCACGTCGCATCACTATTGGCGTTGCTAATTGGATCCATTGTGCAAGTTGCTGATTAATATCTAAAGTTATTTGGGCTAAATTAGCCACCATCTCAGCGCTGTTTAAACCTCGTTTACGCAAGGTCTTACCTAAACGGTAATAATCGGTACTGCAATTTTCACTGACAATACTTTTCTCTTGCGCATAACTGTGAAAATCGTAAAAACCTAATTCATCACGGCGGCTAGGATCTTTACGCCAAAAATCATGGTGCAACACTTTATTTAATGCCAGTGATGATAAATGACCACCGCTGTGACCACGACTTAATGCTTGTTGATAGGCCTTATCAACCGTTAATGTGACAGTTTCAGCTGCTGCAATCACGATCGCAGCATCTATAGAATGAACCACCACAAATACCCAGCCTTCGGTGTCACGCTTAACGGGAATATCGCTGGCAATATACAATTGCTGAGTCGCGATTTCGATAGCGCCAACGACACAATCAACAACATTATAACACTGGTCTTGATAGCATAATTGACCACGATCAGCCGGATGATCTGGCCAAATATGGCTTACAGGATGAAACGGAGTCTGTGCCGTTACCACCCATGTAGTACCGTTTTTATTAGCCTCTGCACAAATAACCGTGGTATCTATTTGCCATTGATTTTGGGTGAAAACGACTTTGGTTGGTGTAATCAAGGTTGGCATCGCCATCGTTGCTGTAATAGCAGACATGATATTTTCCTTATAAAAAAGCCCAACACTATGGTTGGGCTTTCACATCTAAAAACAACACACAGTCGTCAAAAATTACTTTCTACGATCATGTAAAGCGCTAGTTAGACGCTTGCGTTGACGCTCTTGAGAAACCGTCAACTTCTGCTTAGTTGTTTCAAATGGGTTCTCACTATTCTGGAATTGAATTCGAATAGGTGTACCCATCATTTCTAATGACTTACGGTAGTAGTTCATCAGGTAACGCTTGTAAGAACCCGGAAGGTCATTAACTTGGTTACCGTGAATCACAATAATCGGTGGGTTATAACCACCCGCATGGGCATACTTAAGTTTCACACGACGGCCACGAATCATTGGTGGCTGGTGATCATCTTGTGCCATTTGCATAATACGAGTTAGCAATGATGTGCTAATACGCTTAGTTGCTGACTTATACGCTTCAATAACTGATTCATATAAGTGACCAACACCTGTACCGTGCAATGCAGAAATAAAGTGAATACGGGCAAAGTCAACAAAACCAAGACGACGATCAAGTTCAGATTTAACGCGATCTTTAACGTCGTTATCTAAGCCATCCCACTTATTAATTGCAATCACTAATGAGCGACCAGAGTTAAGAACAAAACCAAGTAGGCTTAGATCTTGATCTGAAATATTTTCACGCGCATCGATAACTAACAATACAACGTTAGCATCTTCGATAGCTTTCAATGTTTGAATAACAGAAAACTTCTCAACTGCCATGCTCATATTCTTACGACGACGAACACCTGCAGTATCAATCAATACGTATTCTTGACCATCACGTTCCATTGGAATGTAAATAGAGTCACGTGTTGTTCCCGGCATATCGTAAACAACAACACGTTCTTCACCAAGAATACGGTTAGTTAGGGTTGATTTACCCACATTAGGACGGCCAATGATAGCCATCTTAATTGGTTGTTCTTGTAGACGTTTATACGCAGCTTCAGCATCTTCTTCAGAAAGGTTTGCTTTCTCGATGTCTGCAACTGAGGTTAAATCTTCAAGAGTAAATTCACCGTCTTCGTCATTTTCAGCTGCTAACTCTGCATTTAATTTATCAGAGAATGGTGCTAATGCACGTTCCATTAGTGCTGTAACGCCACGGTTTTGGGTTGCTGCAATTTGGAACATCGCATCAACACCTAAACGCCAAAACTCAGCACACGCAGTATCAGGATCAATACCATCAACCTTGTTAACCACTAAAAATGTTGGCTTTTCACGGCTACGTAGGTGCTTTGCAATTGCTTCATCAGCCGATGTTAATCCTGCACGACCATCAACCAAGAACAGTACCACGTCTGCTTCTTCGATTGCCGCTAATGACTGTTCAGCCATTTTAGTTTCAACACCTTCCTCTGTGCCATCAATACCGCCGGTATCAATAACAATAAATTCGTGCTCTTCTAACTCAGCTCTACCGTATTTACGATCCCTAGTTAAACCAGGAAAGTCTGCAACTAGTGCATCCCTCGTGCGAGTAAGACGATTGAACAACGTCGATTTACCCACGTTTGGGCGCCCGACAAGGGCAACAACAGGAATCATAATTACCTCTTACTTTTCATAGTCTTAATTGACATTTTACCGTTCATTCTTGCCTCAAATAAGCATATTTACTTATCTTCATCCGACAATAATATACACAACGGATATAACAACAACGGCTCCAACTGCATAAGACAGCTGGAGCCGACAAATTAATCTAGCGACAGTATACCGACTTATTTCGATATTTGCATTTTGTTGATTTCGCCATCACGAGTAACAACAATGAAACCATTGTTGTCAAGCGCAACTGGCGGTACCGCAATTCCGCTACCATCAATCGATTCTTGTGAAACAAATTCACCTGATTGAGTATCTAACCAATGCAGGTATCCTTCCGCATCACCTGTCACTAAGTAGCCATCAATCACAGCTGGCGCACTCAGTTGGCGATATTGAAGCTCTTTGTTTTGCCATAGCTCAGTACCACTACGGGCATCAACTGCGACAATATGATCTTTCGAGGTTACAAGGAACAATTCATTACCATCAACCACAAAATTTGTTGCTGATGAATAATTACGTTTCCACGCAATTTGACCACTACGAAGATCAATCGATACTAATGAGCCATTATAGCCAATCGCGTATAAACGATCGCCAGCAATCACTGGTGCAGCATCCACATCCACCAAACGATCAATTTCAGTTGATCCTTTAGGTGTTGAGATTGTTTGCTGCCATAACACTTGACCATTATTTAAAATAGCGCCTTCTAAGCGCCCATTTGATAGGCCCCAAAAAACACCACCAGCAATAGCAACCGGTGAGCTAGTACCACGCAAGGTTAAGGTTGGAATCTCATTGCTGATTTGCCATTTGTTTTTACCAGTATCAGCATTCAGTGCTTGTAACACACCACTACTGGTATGAACAACCACAATACCACTGTCAACTAATGGCTTTGATAGCACTTCACCAGCCACTTTAGCGCGCCAAACTTCTTTACCAGTTTCGGCATCTAATGCGATAACATCTGCATTTTCGGTGCCCATGAAAATTTTTCCGTCAGCTAATACTAAGCCACCAGAAATTTTAACTGGAGTATCTTTTTCTAAGTCGTTTTTCCATAACACTTTACCGTTACTAGGATTCAAAGCCTCAACCAAACCATTACGATCTGCAACAAAGACTTTATTCTGACCAACAACAGGAGTCAGTTTTGAATAGTAGCCAGAAACGCCATCACCGACACTATGGCTCCAATCGGTTTTTGGTGTAAAAGTATTATCTACTTTTGGCAATGGTGCCATATGAATAGAATCCACTTCACTGGCACACCCCGATAGTACGCTCACAGCAACTGCTACGGCTAAAGCTCGTTTTAACACCTTATGCATCATGTCCGCCTTATTGAGCTAAGTCATTAAGCTTCATTTGCAATGCTGGTGATGAACCATCTTGCTGAGCTTCTATATATGCTTCACGAGCAGCTGGAATATCGCCTTTTTGAAGCAAAATATCGCCACGTAATTCAGCAATATTTTCATTCCAGCTTGGAATCGTTACTTTTTTAAGTTCAGTTAAAGCTAGATCAAATTTTTGTTGTTGGGCGTAAATACGTGCTAGACGCGTTACGGCTAACGGTAAGATAGCGTTATCTTTAGTGTTATTAATCACCCAATTAAGTTGAGTAATTGCACCGTCAAGATCGTTATTCTCAACTTGAACTTTCGCTAATTGTAATGCTGCAAGAACAGCGTATTGGCTGTCTTTGTTAGCTTCAATGAACGTTTGCGCTTCAGTGACAGCAGTTTTACTATTATTGTCGAGAGCCGTAACTACTTGAGTATAGGAATCTGATGCTAAATGCTTCGCAGCATGGACTTCAGACTGGTAGTAACGCCAGCCTAATAGACCGCCTAAACCAATCACGGCGCCTAGAACAACGGCTTTGCCGTTATCTTGCCACCACGATTTTATCGCTTCAACCTGTTGTTCTTCTGTGGCGTACTCGTTCACTTCCTGTCCTCTCTTAAATCAACGCTGCCAATTTAGCGGCAACCTCGTCCTGTGCCATGATTGTTTGTTCACCGCCATGGAGATCTTTAACCACAACCGTGTTTTGTGCAATTTCATTTTCACCAAGAACAAGGGCAATGGCTGCACCTACGTTATCAGCACGTTTAAATTGCTTTTTAAAATTACCGCCACCAAAGTTAGACATAATGCGTAACTGTGGTAACTGATTACGTAATTTTTCTGCAAGCAGCATACCAGCAGTTAATGTACCTTCGCCGGCAGTTACCACATATACATCAACAGAGCGACGTACATCGTCTTGCTCTAGTGCTTCCATCAGTAAAACCAAGCGCTCAAGGCCCATCGCAAAACCTACTGATGAGGTTGCTTTACCGCCTAGTTGTTCAACTAGACCGTCGTAACGACCACCGCCACATACTGTACCTTG
The DNA here is from genome assembly GCF_002954455.1 of Photobacterium aquimaris. GTDB lineage: Bacteria > Pseudomonadota > Gammaproteobacteria > Enterobacterales > Vibrionaceae > Photobacterium > Photobacterium aquimaris. The sequence continues at coordinate 371,769 of NZ_MSCC01000001.1, read as the reverse complement.
CGCACCTAAACTATCAGTGATCCACTCAAATACAGTACGGTTATAATAATCTAAACCACGTACAAGGCGCTCATTTACTTGGTATTTGATACCAGCAGCGTCTAATAGTTCACATAATCCAGTAAAATGTTGCTGTGATTCTGGATCGAGGTACGCTGAAAGCATTGGCGCATCAACAAGGATTTCTTGAATCGCTGGGTTTTTAGTATCAAGTACACGTAGTGGATTAGTGTACATACGACGCTTAGCGTCTTCATCTAATACATCCATATGCTGTTCAAGGAACGCAATTAATGCAGTGCGGTACTCTGCACGTGCCTGCAGTGAACCAATAGAGTTTAACTCTAGACGAACATGGTCATTAATACCAAGTTCACGCCATAAACGGGCGGTCATCATGATCAATTCGGCATCAACATCCGGGCCATCAATACCAAATACTTCGACACCAACTTGATGGAATTGACGGTAGCGACCTTTTTGTGGGCGCTCATGACGGAACATTGGACCCATGTACCATAAACGTTGTTCTTGATTGTAAAGTAAACCATTTTCGATACCAGCACGCACACAGCTTGCTGTACCTTCTGGACGTAATGTCAGACTATCGCCATTACGATCATCAAAGGTGTACATTTCTTTTTCAACAACATCTGTAACTTCACCGATTGCACGTTTAAACAAATGTGTCGACTCAACAATTGGCATACGGATTTCATTGTAACCATATGCACTGATCACTTGTTTAACTGTACCTTCGACTTTTTGCCAAAGTGGAGTTTGTGTTGGTAGGCAATCGTTCATGCCTCGAATTGCTTGAATTTGTTTCGCCACGATTATTCTCATTTTTCGATGGGGATTTAAATCGAATATATAATTTATTGCAGAAATAGTGAACCATGCTGCCACAATAACAGCATGGTTTTTACTATTTTATGCTATTGCGTAATATCTATACGATTGTTTAGGTCTAACATTGAGGCTTTTGCGCGGATTTTAGCCTCAAGTTGATCAATCACATTCTCGTTATCAAAGCGTTCTTTTTGACGAATACCGTCTTCATAGAAGGCACTTTTACGATTACCGCCAGCAATACCTAAATGCGAAGCTTCTGCTTCACCAGGGCCATTAACCACACAACCAATAATAGAAACATCCATTGGAATCACGATATCTTCTAAGCGTTGCTCTAATTCATTAACCGTTGCGATAACATCAAACTCTTGGCGTGAACAAGTTGGACAAGCAATAAAGTTAATTCCACGCGAGCGAATACGCAGCGATTTTAAAATATCGAATCCAACTTTGATCTCTTCAACCGGATCTGCCGCTAATGAAATACGTAAAGTATCACCAATACCTTCAGCTAATAGCATCCCTAGGCCTACCGCTGATTTCACAGAACCAGCACGCGCACCACCAGCTTCTGTAATACCTAAATGCAATGGCTGGATAATTTGCTTGGCTAGTAATCGGTAAGATTCAACCGCAAGAAACACATCAGAAGCTTTAACACTAACTTTGAATTGATCAAAGTTAAGGCGATCTAAAATCTCTACATGGCGCATCGCTGATTCAACTAACGCAGCCGGCGTTGGTTCACCGTATTTTTGTTGAATTTCTTTTTCTAACGAGCCGCCATTGACGCCAATTCGAATTGGAATATTATTATCACGCGCACATTCAACCACTGAGCGAATACGATCTTCACGACCAATATTACCAGGGTTAATACGCAAACAATCAACGCCGTATTCAGCCACTTTCAATGCAATACGATAATCAAAATGAATATCAGCAACTAAAGGAACATTCACTTGTTGCTTGATCAACTTAAACGCTTCAGCTGCATCCATCGTCGGTACAGAAACACGAACGATATCGGCACCTACTTTTTCCAGCGCTCGAATTTGAGCAACCGTAGCCTCAACATCTGTGGTACGGGTATTGGTCATCGACTGCACAGCAATCGGAGCGCCATCGCCAATAGGCACATTACCGACATAAATTCGGCTTGATTGGCGACGTATAATGGGTGATTCGTTATGCATGTTTATTATTCTCTATTACTACGGCAACGTTAACGTTACAGGTCGACCCGCCGGATAACGACTAAGATCGAAAGGTTGCCCTTTAATTTCTATTTTAACGGCACTCGGCGCACCAAGTCGCACTCGAAACGGCGCCTTGCCATCAAGAGTAAGTGTTTGACCCGCAGTCTTAATGCCACTTTCAAGACGTTTACCATTTGCATCACGAATATCAATCCAACAATCGGCAGCAAACGTAAGCTGTAATGCAGGTGTTGCTTCAACCTCTGTTGTTGCAACAGGTGTTACTGCTGCTGTCGTTGAAGTGTCTGCCGTAACTGCAGCCACCTGTTTTATTACCGTTGCTGTATCTGCTGCTACGACTGGTGTCTGCACTGTATCAGTGGTGATTGCAGCAGGCGTAATATTTGAAGCAGTCACATCCGTTGGCGTAATATCTGTCGCCGCTGCATCGGTGCTAGTCGTCTCAGTAGTTACCGTTGTTGCAGATGGTTCAACCACAGCTGATGTATTATCCGCTGGCGCTGGCGCTTCAACATTAGCAACATCAACCGCAGGTGTAAGATCGCGATCTAAATGGCTATTTTGCCACCACCATACCGCTGTCACACCGACAAAAATCACCGCTAAAATCCATGTTAACCCCATTATACGGCTATCATGCGCTTCATGGTTAGTGCGACGTGAGAAACTTTGCATTTCTTGTGCTTTAGGTTTCGAGTGACCATAATCGTCAAGTAAACCGACCACTGCAACATCATCTAAACCAACATACTTTGCATACGATCTCACATACCCTCGAGTAAATGTCGATATCTTTTCACTATCAAAGCAGTTACTTTCAATATCATTGATAACAGATAATCGTAGCCGTAATCTGTTAGCGATATCTATTTGCGAGTAACCTAATTGTTCTCGCGCCTGACGAAGCATATCGCCCGGTCGTGCAACATTGTTTGGTTGAGGTGAATCGTTATGTTCAGTATTCATTGGCTAGATAATTCTGATATTGCTGAGAATCAGGGAATTGTTCTTTTAATAAGTTAGCGTATTTAGTGACCAAAGTTAACCGTCCAGTTTGGTTTTCTAACTGAATAAGTAACAGCAAGCTATTTGCTGTATACCCATATCGCTTATTAAATTTAAACAACAGCACACGAGCGTCTTTATAATTATTAGCGTCTAATTCTAGTCGTGCCAGTTGTAACATTGATTTCGGACGATATGGATCATGAGAAAGTGCTTTTTCAAAATAATCTATCGCTTGTAAGTCATTGCCTTGTTTATTACTACATAAACCTGCATTTTCATAACTTGCCGAAATAAGGTAATAGTAAGGTTGATCGATAGCTTTAACAAAAGCACTGATGGCTTCGTCATAACGCCCTTCGCTACATAAAAATACCCCGTAATTATTAAGTACGTCACCATTTTTGGGTGAGTCCTTTAAGGCCTTTTTATACATTTCTTCAGCAGCGGCGTTTTCACCTACCTTTTGATAATAATAGGCCATGGCATTTTGGACTCGATAATAATCTGGTGCATACTCTAATGCTTGCTCCAGATTTTCACGGGCACGTTGCCATTGACCTACTTTTAAATAACTTAACCCCAATGTCATTCGTGCTTCAGCAGCATCAATGGCATTGAATTGTTCAGCGCTATTTTCTACTGTCACAGTGGCACAACCGGCCAACAGTAAACAAGAAAATAATGGATAATTTATCCATCGTATCATTTTTACTCACCTTAACATCCATGTTAAACCGCGAAGTGATTATAATCGCCAATCTAATTTAAAGGGTTTTCACTGCAATCGGTTCACCCACTGATAATTTAGCTTGAGTGCGTTTAGTTCGGTCAATAACATCACCCACTAACTGGCCACACGCTGCATCAATATCATCACCACGCGTTTTACGTACAGTAACTGTGTAATCATACTCCATTAGAGTTTTCATAAAGCGATCTATACGTGAATTACTAGGTTTTTTATACGGAGATCCCGGATATGGATTAAATGGAATCAAGTTAATCTTCGCTGGCGTGTCTTTTAGTAGACGGCCTAACTGACGTGCATGCTCCATATCATCATTGACATGATCAAGTAGCACGTATTCAATCGTTACACGACCACGGTTAGCATTGGTTGAGTTAACGTAACGACGCACAGCATCAAGAAACGTTTCAATATCCCAACGATCGTTAATGGGCATAATTTGAGAACGTAATTCATCGGTTGGCGCATGTAATGAAATAGCCAATGCAACATCAATAGTACCAATCATTTGTTCTAGGCCAGAAACCACACCAGAGGTTGATACGGTAACGCGACGCTTAGATAACCCAAAACCTAAATCATCAAGCATAATTTCTAATGCTGGAATTAAGTTTTTCATGTTCAGTAATGGCTCACCCATACCCATCATTACGATATTGGTAATAGGACGACGGCCAGTTTCTTTTTGTAGGCCAATCTCTTTTGATGCACGCCATACCTGACCAATAATTTCAGATACACGTAGATTACGGTTAAAGCCTTGTTGGCCTGTTGAACAGAACTTACACTCTAACGCACAACCAACTTGAGAAGACACGCATAACGTCGCACGATCTTCATCAGGAATATAAACGGTTTCTACGTCTTGATCACCAACACGCATAGCCCATTTAATAGTGCCGTCACTTGAGTATTGCGCATTAGAGACTTCTGGCGCACGGATTTCAGCCACACGCTGTAATTTTTCGCGCAACTTTTTATTAATATTGTTCATTTGCTCAAAGTCATCACAACCGAAATGATAGATCCATTTCATTATCTGATCTGCTCGGAATGGCTTTTCATTTAGCTCTTCGGCAAAGTATTTACGCAGACCTTTGCGATCGAAATCCAGCAGATTAATTTTGACAGTTGTCATCGGTTGGTGCCTCACTAAAAATGACTATTGCTGCGCCTTTATAACTCGGAGATCTGCAATTGGCAGTCTCATCATAGCTATCAGGGTTTAAGGCGCGAAATTGTACAGCCTTTAGGCGCGGGTTTCCACCTGTTCACTATATGGTTATTTTAGCGGTTATAACAATCTTGGCGCATAAAATAACAAAGGGAAGCCTGAGCCTCCCTTTAGTATTTGGTTTTGCTTGTTTTTTAATCACAACGCAATCATTAACTGCGAGGACATAATTCATCAGCAGCAAAAAAGTAGCCAATCTCACGTTCAGCCGATACTGGGCTATCTGAGCCATGGACCGAATTATAACGTAAGCTAATAGCAAAATCGGCACGAATAGTCCCGCATGCTGCTTCTTGAGGATTGGTTTTCCCCATTAGCTCTCGATAACGAACGATGGCATCTTCGCCTTCAAGCACTTGCACCATCACCGGACCTGATGTCATGAAATCAACTAATTCATCAAAAAAAGGCTTACCTTCATGTTCAGCATAAAAGCCTTGAGCTTGCACTTTTGTTAGCTGTAACATTTTTGCCGCTACAATTTTCAAACCTGCATTTTCAAAACGTTGATAAATAGCGCCAATTAAATTTCGTTTAACAGCATCCGGTTTTACGATTGAAAAAGTTTTTTCTATTGTCATTATTATAGTTTCCTTTTGAGTCTAGTTGCTGTCCATTTAGTTAGTATCCACTGATAGTGGTTCATTACTTTACAACAGTAATCCTGCAATATTAGCAATACCTAAGCCCGTTGCACCGACTGCCCAACGTGGATCCGCGCTGTCACGATAACACGCTGCTAGGTCGAAATGAATCCAACCACAATTATCGGTATCAACAAAGCGCGATAAAAATCCTGCCGCATTTGAAGCCCCACCCATGCCACCACCTTTTTGAACGCGACTATTGGCGGTATCTGCAAATGCAGACGGACAGTAATCTTGATGCCACTTTTCAAGTGGTAATGGCCACGCAGGTTCATTGACTAATTCTGATAACTGTTGAGCACGAGCTAACAATGGTTTATCAAAACCAAAAATCGCATTGTAGTCACTACCAACCGCCATCATGGCTGCGCCTGTTAACGTTGCTGCATCAATAATTAATGGAGCTTTGGTTGCAGAAGCAAGCAATAAGCCATCGGCTAATACTAATCGTCCTTCAGCATCAGTATTTACTATTTCAACAGATACTCCATTGTTATACGTTAACACATCGCCCAGTTTATAAGCATCGCCTGACACCATATTTTCAGCACAACAAAGAATAAGTTTGACCCGTTGAGCTAAACCTTGTGCAATAGCATACCCTAATGCAGCAGTAACTGTTGCTGCGCCCCCCATGTCACATTTCATACTGACCATGCCAGCACTTGGCTTTAAGCTATAACCACCTGAATCAAAGGTGATCCCCTTACCCACCAAACAAGCGTTAATCGGTGCATCTGGATTACCAGTAGGGTTATAGTCAAGTTCTAGCAATACCGGTGGATGTTGACTTCCGCGACCGACACTATGAATACCAATCCAACCGTCAGCGAGTAACTCATCACCCACAATCATCTGTGCACTGATATCATCGCCACCAATATCAGATAAAAACTGCACCGCAGCTTGGGCTAATTTTTGTGGATAAATGCTATCAGGACCAGTATTAATCAAGGTTCGCGCCCAGTCATGGCTATGTCGACGCGCATTTAACAGTTCAAGTTCATCTTCATCAATCGATGCCCACTGGATCGTGACGTTATCCATAGTCGCTGCAAAACCGCAATAAAATGCCCATTGACGTTCATAATTCCAACTATCACCTTTTAAACTCACAGCAGTGATAGATTGAGTCTGAATTTGACGTCCTGCTTGCTGAATACGACGCAAACTAAATGTATCACCATAATGCACAGTAACACTGTCAGTTTGGTAACTGATTAAGGCATTAATACCCCAAGGGGCGCGTGCGGGCTCTTTTGATAAATTCACTGTCAACATTATTGATAACCTATTGTTTTATTTATAGTCTATATTTTTCATTTGGCGTAATTTAAATATAAAAAAGCCCTCTTAAACGGTTTAAGAAGGCTTTTTGTTGGCAGAAAATTATTGCGCTAAAATACGTGCTAGTGTTTTTACACCCATTCCGGTTGCGCCTGCTGCCCATTGGTCATTAGCACTCTTACGGAAAGTACCGCTGGCATCAATGTGCATCCAACCTTGTTGATAATTTTCAACAAAATAAGATAAGAATGCCGCTGCTGTACTTGCTCCTGGCATAAAGTCACCGCTTGAAATATTCGCTAAATCCGCAAAATTTGATGGCAACATATTACGATGAATTTCAGCCAATGGTAGTGGCCACATGCCTTCACCTTCTTGTGCTGCTGCCGCTAATGCTTGGCGCGATAAGTCTTGATCAAAACTCAATAATGCATGGTAGTCATTGCCCAATGCCATTTTTGCTGAGCCGGTTAACGTCGCACAATCAATGATCAACTCAGGATTTTGGCTATTAGCGTACATTAAACCATCAGCTAACACTAATCGACCTTCAGCATCGGTATTAAGTACTTCAACTGTTTTTCCGTTTTTATACTTAATGATATCGCCAAGTTTTAATGCACGGCCTGAAATCATATTCTCAGCACAACATAGAATCAGTTTAATTCGCTTATTAAGCCCACGCGCCATCGCTAACGCTAATCCTCCCGTCGCTAAAGCTGCACCGCCCATATCCGCTTTCATTGCTGTCATACCCGTAGAAGGCTTAATGCTATAACCACCGGAATCAAAGGTAATACCTTTACCAACAACACAAGCGAAGACTGGCGCATTCGCATCACCGGTTGGGTTGTAATCTAAACGTAGCATCGCCGGGCGGTGATCAGAACCACGACCAACGGCATGAATACCATTCCAACCTTCATCTAATAAATCATTACCTTTAACGATTTTATAGGTAACATGTTCAGGAGCTAATGATTTAATGAACTCACCAGCACGAGCAGCCAATTGTGAAGGCGCAACTACATCTGCGGGTTGGTTAATAATATCGCACACCCAATTAATGGTTTTGATCCGTGCTTGCAATTCCGCTTCATCAAGCGCCGGTAAGGCCGACCACTGCACAGTATTGTTTGCTTTAGGATTACGGTAGCCTTGTAAGAACGCCCAAATTGCATCTAAGCCCCATGCCATGCCGGTTAAATTAACGGCTTTAATGCCTTGCGCGTCCAACCGACGACCAGCACGTTGAATATCGCCAAAAAGATCATTGGTCGTGACATGAATCACACAGCCTTCAGCACCAAAACTAATTAATGCATTGGTTCCCCACTGTGAACCTGCAGCTTGATGAGAAAGACCCACAGACATTATGGTAGACATTGATACGCTCCTTGATAAATATCACACAGCCAAAGCAATGAAACAAAGCTGATCACTGCGTTATTGTTATTCTATTTTTTCTCTAATAAGACTATGCTTATCAACCTTGAGAGGCAACAATAAAACAGGATTTTTCGGTATAGTGATTATTGCTCGTCAATCCAACACATCTGTACGGCTTCTAAAATCTTTTCATTGCAGTGATCAATATCATCATCAAATTCATCCAATGCAATAATCCACTCGCGAAGATCAGTAAAGCGAACTTGGGTTGGATCAACATCAGGGTGAAGTTCAATCAACTCAATGGCGATATCACGCGAATCAATCCATTGTAAGCTCATAATAAATCCTCATTTTTTTAATAAAAATAACAAATAAACTTAACTATCACTTGAATAAATGACCCTAATCAATAGCTAAAAAAATAGGTCACCACAATGGCGACCTATTTAGCTGTTTCGATTAATGTGCTTCGGAAGCAAGATTGACCGTATAACGTGGAATATCAACCACTAAATCTTCATCTGCTACACATGCTTGGCAGCTTAAGCGAGATTCAGGCTCCAGTCCCCATGCTTTATCGAGCATATCATCTTCAAGTTCATCGCTCTCATTTAGAGAGTCAAACCCTTCACGAACGACAACATGACACGTTGTACACGCACAAGATTTTTCACACGCATGCTCAATTTCAATACCATTGCGCAATGCAACATCTAGGATTGTTTCGCCAGATTGTGCGTCTAAAATTGCGCCTTCAGGGCAATGTTCTTCATTAGGTAAAATTATAATCTTAGGCATGCTTAAACCTCATCAATAGACTGACCAGCTAACGCTTGACGAATAGATTGATCCATTCGGCGTGACGCAAATTCTTGGCTGGCCTTATCAGTTTTCTTAATTCCTGCTTCAATTGCACGAGTATCTCCACTCTGACGTAATTGAACCAGTTCCATCATTACAGTTTCTAACTCATCGCGCTCTTGAACACTTAATAAGGTTTCACCATCTGTAGCCAATGCAGCGATTAAGCCCTCAAGTACACGATCAGCTTCAACCTGTTGTTCCGCTAACGCACGCGCATCTTTATCATCTTGAGCAAATGTCATTGAATCGCGGAGCATGGTTGCAATCTCATCATCAGAAAGACCATACGATGGCTTCACTTGAATTGATGATTGCACACCGCTACTTTTTTCCATTGCTGTTACCGACAACAAACCATCCGCATCCACTTGATAAGTGACACGAATATGAGCAGCACCTGCCGCCATTGGGGGAATACCCCGCAAGGTAAATCGAGCTAATGAACGGCAATCATTCACCATTTCACGCTCACCTTGAACAATGTGAACCGACATCGCTGTTTGGCCATCTTTAAAGGTGGTGAATTCTTGAGCGCGCGCCACTGGTAACGTAGTGTTACGTGGAATAATTTTCTCAATCATTCCGCCCATGGTTTCAATGCCTAATGACAATGGGATCACATCAAGTAGCAACATCTCTGAGTCGGGTTTATTACCCACCAGAATATCAGCTTGAATAGCTGCACCAATCGCAACCACCTGATCAGGGTCAATCGAGGTTAATGGCGTTTTACCAAAGAAAGTACCCACTAATTCACGCACTAATGGTACGCGGGTTGAACCGCCGACCATCACGGTTTCAATCACGTCATCAATAGTGATATCAGCATCTTTAAGTGCACGACGACATGCAAATAGGGTTTTTTTAATTAATGGGGTTACTAGTGTATTAAATTGCTCACGAGTGATGTCTCCCTGCCAACCTAGTACATTGATGGCAACGCTATCAGCGTTACTCAAAGCCACTTTAGCTTGTTGAGCAGCATCGTGTAATTCACGACGTTGTTGCGGGGTTAATACTTCCGTTAACTGAGCTTGAGTTAATATCCAATCAGCAATTAGCTGATCAAGATCATCACCACCTAATGCAGAATCACCACCGGTCGCTAATACTTCAAACACACCTTTAGACAGACGTAGAATCGAAATATCAAACGTACCACCACCAAGATCATAAACAGCAATTACACCTTCTTGACCAGAATCAAGACCATAAGCAATGGCTGCTGCCGTTGGTTCATTAAGTAAGCGCAAAACATTTAAATTGGCTAACTTAGCCGCATCTTTTGTACCCGCTCGCTGAGCATCATCAAAATAAGCCGGCACGGTGATCACAACACCTTCAAGATCGCCGCCTAAGCTTTCTACTGCACGCTGACTTAATGATTTTAAAATTTCAGCAGAGATTTGCACCGGATTCATCGCACCTTGGCGAGTCACTAACTGCGGTAAGCCATTTTCTGATGCGGTAAATTGATAAGGTAATTGCGGATAACGTTGCTCAATATCAACCAATGAGCGTCCCATAAGACGTTTTACCGATAAAATAGTATTGACAGGATCACGTTGCGCATACGCACGCGCAGCATCTCCCGTTAACACATGTTTGTCAGTATAGTGAACTACTGAGGGTAAAATTGAACGTCCTTCAGCATCTTTTAATGTTTCTGCAACGCCACTACGGACAGTTGCCACTAATGAGTTTGTCGTCCCTAAATCAATACCTACCGCTAATTTTTGTTGATGCGGTGCTGCACTTTGACCGGGTTCAGAAATCTGTAAAAATGCCATTATCATTCCTGTCTAAATAACGCAAGTTGCTGATTAGTCAAATAATGATTCTTCAAGACGTTCGACTTCATCACGCAACTTAACAATAAACTTTAACTTACGTACTGCATCTGCAGCTTCAAACCAATTTTCTTGATTAAGCAATTGTGCCAGCTTATGTAGCTGTTGTTGATACATAATTGCAGCTTGTTGTTCAAAATCTACTAATGCAGATTCAGGATCAGCACGCTCAGAAATCGCCTCTAATGCTTCCCGCAGCTCCATTTGCTGCATCAAGAAATCCATATCTTGCAGTGTCTTTTGCTCACCACGAATATCTTCATCACGTTCAGCAAGCATATATTCCGCACGAGAAACAGGGTTCTTTAACGTTTGAAAAGCATCGTTAATCTGAGCCGCTTTTTGTACCGACAATAATCGATCACGTTCAGATGCTGTAGCAAAGTTATCTGGATGGAATCGACGTTGTAACTCACGGAATTGTGTTGCCAATAAACCGCCATCAACATCAAATTGAAACGGCAATCCAAATAATTCGAAATGATTCATAATCGCAACCATATATAAAAAATAAACCTGACAACTCACTCGCCATAATGGCGACCAGCAGCCAGGTTTAATAAAACACTATGCGCAATTATACGTTGAAGCTTTCACCACAACCACATTCGCTAGACACGTTAGGGTTATTAAATTTAAAGCCTTCATTAAGGCCCTCTTTGGCGAAATCAAGCTCGGTACCATCTAAGTAAACCATGCTTTTAGCATCAACGATAATTTTTACGCCTTGCTCTTCAAAGACCTGATCCCCTTCGTCAAGGTTATCAACGAACTCAAGGATATACGCCATACCCGAACATCCTGAAGTGCGAACTCCGAGGCGCAAACCGATGCCTTTGCCACGGTTAGCTAAAAAACTCGATACGCGACTTGCAGCCGCTTCAGTGATAGTAATGGCCATACTTCAAACCTCAGAATTATTTTTGTTCGTGTTTCTTCTTATAATCGCTAACTGCTGCTTTAATTGCATCTTCTGCAAGAATTGAACAGTGAACCTTAACTGGCGGTAACTCAAGCTCTTCTGCAATTGCAGAGTTCTTAATTGATGCCGCTTCGTCTAATGTTTTACCTTTCACCCACTCGGTGATCAGTGAACTTGATGCGATAGCAGAACCACAACCGTAAGTTTTAAACTTTGCATCTTCAATGATGCCTTCTTCAGTCACTTTGATCTGAAGTTTCATTACATCGCCACAGGCTGGTGCACCCACCATACCGCTACCAATGTTTTTATCGTCGTTGTCAAATGAACCCACGTTACGCGGATTTTCATAATGATCGATGACTTTTTCACTATATGCCATGATAAATTCCCTCGAATAATGTCTAACCGCAGATTAGTGGTGTGCCCACTCAACCGTATCTAAATCAATGCCGTCTTTGAACATATCCCAAAGAGGTGACATTGCACGTAGCTTGTCGACTGCTTGTTTAATTTGAACTACAGCGTAATCAATTTCTTCAGCCGTTGTGAAACGACCAAAAGAGAAACGGATTGAACTATGTGCTAGTTCATCATTTAGGCCTAATGCACGTAGTACATAAGAAGGCTCTAAGCTCGCAGATGTACATGCAGAGCCCGATGATACTGCAAGATCTTTCAATGCCATTAATAATGACTCACCTTCAACAAACGCAAAACTGATGTTTAGGTTGTTGGGAATACGGTGCTCAATATCACCATTGATAGACATCTCTTCGATACCTTCAAGGCCTTTTAGCAAACGCTCACGCATATCAACAGCGTGTTGGTAATCTTGTGCCATTTCTAGCTTAGCAATACGGAATGCTTCGCCCATACCAACAATTTGGTGTGTCGGTAGAGTACCAGAACGGAAGCCACGTTCATGACCGCCGCCGTGCATTTGCGCTTCAAGACGAATACGAGGCTTACGACGTACATATAATGCACCAATGCCTTTAGGACCGTAAATCTTGTGCGCAGAAAATGAGATTAAGTCCACTTTCATTGTTTGAACATCAATCGGCAGCTTACCTGCAGATTGTGCAGCATCAACATGGAAAATTGTCTTGTTTTCACGACAAATTTCACCAATGGCAGCGATATCTTGAACAACACCAATTTCGTTGTTCACATGCATAATAGAAACCAGCACAGTATCTTCACGCATTGCGTCGCGTAGTTTAGCCAAATCAATAAGACCATTTGATTCAGGCTCAAGGTAAGTTACCTCATAACCTTCACGCTCTAATTGACGACATGGGTCAAGAACCGCTTTGTGCTCAGTTTTACATGTAATAACGTGCTTACCTTTCTTATTGTAAAAGTGGGCAGCACCTTTAATTGCAAGGTTATCAGATTCTGTAGCACCTGATGTAAACACAATTTCACGGGGATCGGCGTTGATTAGCTCAGCAATATACTCGCGAGCAGTATCAACCGCTTCTTCCGCTTGCCAGCCATAACGGTGTGAACGTGACGCAGGATTACCAAACGTACCATCCATTGTTAAACACTGAACCATTTTATCAGCAACACGTGGATCAACAGGGCAAGTTGCAGAGTAATCAAAATATATTGGCAGTTTCATTTTCTTCTCCGAAAACACGAACGTCTGGTCTCTAGGAGCGGACATCGACACCGATAGGGGCGCTGTCGTGTGATTTTTTATTTGCAAATGATGTTTTATTATTACCTTGTAGGATTACATCCTGACGATCAGCAATTGTTTGTACATCATTATCCTTCATCAGCTCACCAAGAGTGATGTTATTTAAAAATCCGCTGATGCGATCACTGAGATCATGCCATAAGGTATGAGTTAAACAACGAACACCACCTTGGCAACCACCTTTACCTTGACACTTAGTGGCATCAACTGATTCATCTACTGCTGCGATAACCATACCAACAGCAATATTGGCGGCATCTTCACCGAGGCGATAACCACCACCTGGACCGCGAACACTTGTTACTAAGCCCGCTTTACGAAGACGCGAAAAGAGTTGCTCTAGGTAGGACAACGAGATCCCTTGACGTTCTGAAATATCAGCCAACGGTACTGGTCCATTATGTGAATGCAATGCTACATCTAACATTGCCGTCACTGCGTATCTTCCTTTTGAAGTCAACTTCATAACATGGCTACCTACTTGAATTTATAGAGGCAGTCTCTCATACCCGACCAATTTGGTCAAGTATTTAACCCACTAAAACAGTAGGTCTTTCGCTGGCTTGCGAAAGCAGTTATTTATTGTTCTTCTCTAAGGTTTCAATCGTCTTTTCTACTGACGACAGAATGCCGCGTAAAATATTTAGTTCCTGCTGCTCAGGGCGAGCGCGGGTAAACATACGGCGTAATTTTACCATTACCATGCCAGGGTGATTTTTATTAATAAATCGCGTTTGGCTGGTCACTTTTTCAAGATGCTGATAAAACCGTTCAAGTTCATCAGCACGTGGGTATTCATCAACAACCGCTGTAGATTGATGCTTAGTCGCATCAAGGTATGCCATACGAACTTCGTAGGTTACCGTTTGAACTGCCATCGCAAGGTTCAATGAACTATATTCAGGGTTAGCTGGAATATAAACATGGCAATGACATTTTTGTAATTCTTCATTAGTCAGGCCAGTACGCTCACGGCCAAATAATATGGCTACTGGGTGCTGTTCAGACTCTGTAATAACTTTAATGCCATTTTCACGAGGATCTAATTGTGGCCACTCTAAGGTGCGAGAACGTGCACTTGAGCCAACAACTAATCCGCAATCCGCAACGGCTTCATCTAATGTTTTTACAATTTTAGCGTTCTTAACCACATCGGCGGCACCGGCTGCTAAAGCAATTGTATGACTGTCAATTTCACAGGCGGGATCAACAAGAACAAGGTTGGTTAACCCCATTACTTTCATTGCGCGAGCTGCAGAACCGATATTTCCAGGATGTGACGTGCCAATGAGGACAACGCGAATTTTATCTAACATGATGTCGCTATATTCCAGTCTAATTTAACGCTCAGAGATAGTAGCACAGCCATAACAAAAATGAAGAAAACATGTCTATTTGATGGTTGTTATTAGTTATTACTGTCATCAATAAATAAAATACCGTCATTATTCATTTTTTCAGCACTCGCTAACGTCGAAAAAATAACCACTTCCTTTTTTTTATAGCTCTGTTATACTCGCCGCCGCTTTTTAGTTCTTTAACATCCGTTGGGAAAATCCTATGCATCCGATGCTTAATATTGCCATTCGCGCTGTGCGAAAGGCTGGTGACCATGTCATTAAATCTCTAGAAAAACCTCAATCTATTGAGGTTGCTAATAAAGGTAATGATGTTGTTACCAATATCGATCATGAAGCAGAAGCTATCATCATCGAGACAATCCTAAAATCTTACCCTGATCACTGCATCATTGCAGCTGAGTCTGGTACGAAAGAAGGACGTGACAAAGAGTGTCAGTGGATTATTGACCCAGTGGATGGCACCAAGAACTTCGTTCGCGGTTATCCTCACTATGCAGTTTCTATCGCACTACGCATGCGTGGTCGTACAGAAGTTGCTGCAGTTTACGACCCAGCTCGTAACGAACTATTCACGGCTACTCGTGGTGCAGGCGCACAACTTAATAGCCTACGTCTACGTGCATCTCAGCCACGTGATCTAACAGGTACTGTGTTAGCAACAGGTCTTCCTTTTGCTGCTAAACAACACGCTGAAAGCTACCTAAAAATCCAAAATGCTTTATTTGTAGAATGTGATGACATGCGTCAATCAGGTTGTACTGCATTGGATCTTTGTTACCTAGCTGCTGGCCGTGTTGACGGTGTATTCAAGTTAGGCCAAAAGCCTTGGGAACTTGCTGCTGGTGAATTAATCGCGCGTGAAGCTGGTGCTATCTGTGCTGACTTTACGGGTAACACTAACTACCTAACGACTGGTAACATTGTTGCTGGTAACGCACGTGTAGTTAAGCCAATGCTTGCTAAAATCCGTGAATTCGGTAGCGACGCTCTGGCTAAGTAATCATTGATTACAACCCGCTAATAAAACGCCCTGCTGGTTAACAGCAGGGCGTTTTTTGTTGCCTATAAAAAACGGAGTCCGAAGACTCCGTATAATTAATGATGACTTTACCGATAGTAAAAGCTACTTACGGCTATGGCATCACATCAATTTCTTCACCTTCTTTATCTAATGGTGTCGGCATTAAGTGCTCACGGGTGATACCCAATTTAAGCGCTAACGCTGATGCCACATAGATTGAAGAGTAAGTACCGACGGTAATACCAATCAATAGTGCTAATGCAAACCCTTGAATCATTGCACCGCCTTTTAAGAACAGTGCAATAACAACAAACAAGGTGGTGCTGGAAGTAATTAATGTTCGGCTCAATGTTTGAGAAAGAGAGCTGTTCATAATTTCTTTAGCGGTTTGTTTGCGCATCTTACGGAAGTTTTCTCGAATACGGTCAAACACCACGATAGTATCGTTAAGTGAATAACCCACTACCGTTAGCAATGCCGCCACAATCGTTAAATCAACTTCAATTTGTAGAATCGAAAAAATACCAACGGTAATGATAATATCGTGTGCCAATGACAACACCGCACCTGCGGCTAAACGCCATTCAAAACGCACTGATACATAAAGCAAAATACACAGTAAAGCGATAAGAATCGCCAAGCCACCCGCTTCGGCTAATTCATCACCCACATTAGGGCCGACAAATTCTATTCGACGCATTTCAACTTGCTGACCTGTACCAGTTTTTAGGGCATCAATGATCTGGTTACCCAGAATTTCGCCTTTAATTCCATCACGAGGTTGCAACCGCACCATCACATCACGCGCAGTACCAAAGTTCTGCACGATAGCATCGCCAAAGCCTGATTTTGCCAATGACTCTCGAATTAACGGTAAATCGGCCGGCTCTTTAAAGCTCACTTCAATCAGCGTACCGCCAGTAAAGTCTAAGCCCCAATTCAAGCCTTTGGTTGATATTGTTGTAATAGAAGCTGCAATCATCATTAGCGAGAAAATAAACGCTAATTTTGACCAACGCATAAAATCGATAACTTTATCGCTATTTAATAACTGTTTCATTTATGCGTCCTCCTAGATTGACAACTTATCTATGCGTTTACCGCCATAGATTAAGTTAACCACAGCACGAGTACCGACAATTGCGGTAAACATCGAGGTTAAAATACCGATCGATAATGTCACTGCAAAACCTTTAATTGCACCTGTACCGACAGCAAACAAAATAATTGCTGTCATTAAGGTGGTG
Source organism: Photobacterium aquimaris (assembly GCF_002954455.1). Taxonomy (GTDB): domain Bacteria; phylum Pseudomonadota; class Gammaproteobacteria; order Enterobacterales; family Vibrionaceae; genus Photobacterium; species Photobacterium aquimaris. The sequence continues at coordinate 354,402 of NZ_MSCC01000001.1, read as the reverse complement.
ATATTGGCATCGGCAATGGTACTAAACGCATTGGCATAACCTTGTTGGATCGCTTGCTGAGGGCTTCGACCTTCACGTAATTCTTCACGAATACGTTCAAAGATAAGCACGTTCGCATCAACGGCCATACCGACGGTTAATACAATACCGGCAATACCTGGCAAGGTCATGGTTGCACCAGGAATCATCGACATCACACCAATAATCAATACCAGATTCATCATCAATGCACAGTTGGCAATTAAACCAAAACCACGGTAGTACAATAAGGTAAATAGCATTACTGCAACCATCCCCCAGATACACGCCTGAATACCCATATCGATATTTTGTTGACCCATAGATGGGCCAATTGTACGTTCTTCAACGATCGAAATAGGCGCAATCAAAGCACCAGCACGTAACAATAGTGCAAGGTTATGTGCTTCTGGTTGAGAATCAATACCTGTAATGCGGAAGTTACGTCCAAGTGCCGTTTGAATGGTCGCTTGGTTGATCACTTCTTCGTGCTTTTCAAGTATCACTTTACCTTCAGGTGTACGATTACCGCTGTCTTTGTACTCAGTAAATACTGTCGCCATTAATTTGCCGACATTATTACGTGAAAACGCCGTCATTTTGCTGCCGCCTTCAGTATCTAGCGAAATATTCACCTGTGGACGACCATATTCATCTGCACTTGAGGTTGCATCTGTAATATGAGAACCCGCTAGAATAACGCGTTTTTTCAATACTGCTGGACGACCATCACGGGTCATCTTCACTTCACTGCCCGCAGGTACTCGTCCTGCTGCGGCTGCACCAAGATCAGCATTACTATCAACTTCACGGAACTCAAGCGTAGCGGTTGCACCTAAAATTTCTTTCGCGCGCGCAGTATCTTGAACACCAGGTAGCTCAACCACAATCCGGTTAGCGCCCTGACGTTGTACCAATGGTTCGGCAACACCTAATTCATTAACACGGTTACGTAAAATAGTAATGTTTTGCTCAACAGCATAATTGCGAATTTCTTGAAGACGCGCTTCAGAAAAACCAGCTGTTAAAACAAAACGTCCTTTGGTATCAGTTTCAGTAAATACCATATCAGGATGAAGTGGCTCTAATACCGCTTTTGCTTGCTCTAATTGAGCAGCATCACGTAAACGTACAGAGACCGTTTGTTTGGTTTTATCGATGGCACGATAGCGAATTTTCTGTTGGCGTAGTTCAGCTCTGAAGGTTTCTTCTTGCTGGCCTAATAGTTTTTCCATCGCCGCATCCATATCCACTTCCATAAGGAAATGAACACCACCACGCAAATCAAGACCAAGCTTCATTGGTGTAGCACCAATTGCTTCTAGCCAAGACGGTGTTGAAGGTGCGAGATTGAGTGCAACAATATAGTTGTCACCTAATTCACTATTTAGAATATCGCGAGCGCTGATTTGAGTATCAGTATCGTTGAAGCGGACCAGTATTGAGCCTTTTTCAAAAACAACTGACTTATAAGGGATATTGTTCTTTTTTAAATCTTCGGTGACAGTATCCAAAGCGCTCATAGTAACTGAGGCGCCACGCGCCCCAGTTACTTGAATCGCTGGATCTTCACCGTATACGTTGGGAAGTGCATAAAGCAAACCTATAATTAGTGCGAACAACACTAATAAGTTCTTCCACAGAGGGTATCGGTTAAGCACTGCTATGATCCTTCAAAGCGAATGTTTTTTAGCGTCTTATAGAGACTTCATTGTGCCTTTTGGCAAAACTGCAGTAATGAAGTCTTTTTTGATAGTTACTTCAGTATTGTCGTTTAGCGCAAGAACGATGTAATCACTTTCAGATGATGACTTAGTAATGCGGCCTAAAAGACCACCGTTAGTCATTACTTCATCGCCTTTACTCATAGAGCTCATTAGCGTCTTGTGTTCTTTAACACGCTTAGCTTGTGGACGGTAAATCATGAAGTAAAAGATAACAGCAAACAGACCCAGCATAATGAATAACTGGTACGGTGAACCACCTTGAGCAGCGCCTTCAGTTGCTGCATGTGCTTGAGAGATAAAAAAGCTCATTTATAACGTCCTCGATTTATTATGATTTATACAATTTGTAATGGTGGAACTTCACGGTCACGACGCGCGTAGAATTCTTCTACAAATGCATCGAAACGATCTTCTTCAATCGACTTACGAATACTTGCCATTAAACGTTGGTAGTAACGTAAGTTGTGAATAGTATTTAAGCGAGCACCTAGAATCTCATTACATTTATCTAGGTGATATAAATACGCTTTTGAATAATGACGACAAGTGTAACAGTCACAATCAGGATCTAGTGGTGTTGTATCTGTTTTATGTTTCGCATTACGGATCTTGATCACACCGCCAGTCACAAACAAGTGTGCATTTCGCGCATTTCGCGTCGGCATTACACAGTCAAACATGTCGATACCGCGACGTACACCTTCAACTAGGTCTTCAGGCTTACCTACACCCATTAGGTAACGAGGCTTGTCTTCTGGTAGTTGTGGACATGTGTGCTCAAGAATACGGTGCATGTCTTCTTTTGGCTCACCAACCGCCAAACCACCAACAGCATAACCATCAAAGCCAATCTTCGTTAGACCTGCAACTGACACATCACGTAGATCTTCGTACACACCACCTTGAACAATACCAAATAGTGCATTTGGATTTTCAAGCTTATCAAAGTGATTACGGCTACGTTGAGCCCAACGAAGAGACATCTCCATCGACTTTTTAGCTTCATCGTGAGTCGCTGGGTATGGCGTACATTCGTCAAAGATCATTACGATATCTGAACCAAGGTCTTTTTGAATTTCCATCGACTTTTCAGCGTCCATGAAAATCTTGTCACCGTTAACAGGGTTACGGAAATGAACACCTTCTTCAGTGATTTTGCGTAGTGCACCAAGGCTAAATACTTGGAAGCCGCCTGAATCGGTTAAGATTGGGCCTTTCCATTGCATAAAATCATGCAAGTCGCCATGCATCTTCATCACTTCTTGTCCAGGACGTAACCATAAATGGAACGTATTACCTAGAATGATTTGAGCACCAGTATCTTCCACTTCTTCAGGTGTCATGCCTTTTACAGTACCGTAAGTACCTACAGGCATAAATGCTGGTGTTTCTACTGTTCCACGTTCAAACTGCAAACGACCGCGACGTGCGCGACCTTGAGTTTTATCTAATTCAAATTTCACAAGACCTCCAAAAGCCAGAGAAACAATCTGACAGGTTCCCATTACAGGATTAAGCCCCACAGGCGATTGCCTGATCAGCCACAAAAATAATGGCCGTATAACGACCATTGCTACTGACAACCTCAAATTACTAGCAATGATAGTAACGTTCAGCCGCAGCAAAAAGCATTTATTATGTTGTAAATTCTACAGAAATAAATTTATCTCATGTAGCAGAGGCAACAAAGGCTGCAATTGTAACAAAAAGCAGCCTAAATACTTAATTTTTAATAAGTGTTAACGTAATCAATATCACATATTTTTACGGGTAATAAACATCGAATCGCCGTAACTAAAGAAACGATATTGATTAGCAACCGCTTGATGATAAGCATTCATCGTATGCTCATAACCAGCAAATGCACTTACCAACATAATTAAGGTTGACTCTGGTAAGTGGAAGTTAGTGATTAATACATCCACTAACTGGAATTGGTAACCTGGGTAAATAAAGATTTCAGTATCACCAAAAAATGGTTTTAGTTCAGTGCCATTTTTAACCGCATCTTGCGCCGCACTTTCTAATGAACGTACTGACGTGGTACCCACAGCAATAATACGACCACCATTAGCACGAGTTTGATTAACCGCAGTCACCACTTCTGGTGGTACTTCAACATATTCAGAGTGCATGTGATGATCATTAATGTCATCAACACGTACCGGTTGAAAAGTACCTGCGCCAACATGGAGAGTTACAAAAGCAAAATTAACCCCTTTGGCTTTTAAATCAGCCATCAGTTTATCGTCAAAATGCAAACCCGCCGTTGGTGCAGCGACTGCACCAGGTTTAGCGTTATATACCGTTTGGTAACGCTCTTTATCGGCATCTTCGTCGGGGCGATCAATATAAGGCGGTAAAGGCATATGCCCTACCTGATCTAAAATTTCTAGCACCGTTTTATCACTGTTAAAACGAATTTCAAACAGTGTATCGTGGCGGGCAACCATTTCGGCAGAAAACTCACCATGCTCACCTAATAATAATTCATTACCAGGCTTTGGTGGTTTAGATGCGCGTACGTGAGCCAAAATAGATTTATCATCTAACATGCGCTCAACTAACACTTCAATTTTACCACCAGACGCTTTATGACCATACATACGCGCAGGAATAACACGGGTATTATTAAAAACTAATAAATCCCCAGCCTCAACGAGGTCTAACACATCTTTAAAACCTTTATGTGCTAATTCACCGCTATTGCCCGTCATATGTAGCAAACGACTCGCAGTACGCTCAGGTTGTGGGTAGCGAGCAATCAGCTCGTCTGGTAACTCAAAATCAAAATCAGAAACTTGCATCGTAATACGCCTTCAATAACAGCAGGCAGGCATTATACTTAACTCCACCAAAGATGCGAAACCCCGAGACAATTAAAGCGTATTTTCGATAATAAAACCGATGCCGAATAATCGCCGCTGTCTTGATTTACACATAATCGCTAACAGTTAATCATTGGTGACATTTAAAATTTATGACCATGATCATGGGATAGCCACCAATAATTCGCTACATTCAAATCAGGAAAAGACAATTAGCAATCGTATAAAAACAGGAGGTTTCTATGTTTACTGTTGCCGATATGATGACCCCCAAACCACATACATTATCTCGCAATGATTCTCTACTTGATGCTAAAGAGATGATGCAAACCCTATCTATTCGCCATATACCGATCACCGATCATAATCATCATCTCTTAGGATTAATTTCTCAACGCGATGTGCTTGCCGCTCAAGATTCTAATTTAAAATCCGTGATTGCCAACCATAGCAACTCACCGCTAGACGTATTACTGGAACATTGCATGAATCGTGATGTTTTTAGTGTGGATAGCCATGCTGGCCTTAAAGAAGCGGCACTGTATATGCAAAAACATCAGATTGGTTGTTTACCTGTGGTTGATAATCAGCAACTGGTCGGCATTATCACCAACAGTGATTTTGTTGCCATCGCCGTGACATTACTTGAAATGCAAGATGAAGTAGATCCGCTAGAGCAAGAACTAGATCGCCTTGATGATCTGAATGATATTGGTGATATCGACATCGAACGTGACTGATAAGCACGATCAAAAAGGGAGCATTATGCTCCCCTCGATAAATAAATCATTTATCAACGATTACTTAAACTGTTCTTCTTCGGTTGACCCTGTCAGCGCTGTTACTGACGAGTTACCGCCTTGAATAGTATTGGTCATGGTATCAAAATAGCCCGTTCCCACTTCCTGTTGATGAGCAACAAAGGTATAGCCTTTATTTGCAGCTTCAAACTCAGGACGCTGTACTTTTTCAACATAATGACGCATACCTTCGCCTTGCGCATAAGCATGTGCTAACTCAAACATGTTAAACCACATATTATGAATACCCGCCAGCGTAATAAACTGGTATTTATAACCCATGTCGGCTAATTCTTGTTGGAATTTAGCGATGGTTTCAGCGTCTAAATTCTTTTCCCAGTTAAACGATGGTGAACAGTTATACGCTAATAACTGATCCGGGTATTGCTCATGAATCGCTTCAGCAAATTTACGTGCTTCTTCTAAACAGGGTTTTGCCGTTTCACACCAAATTAAATCGGCATATGGTGCATAAGCTAAACCACGTGCAATGGCTTGATCAATACCAGCACGAACACGATAAAAACCTTCGGCAGAGCGATCGCCGATAATAAAGTCTTTATCATATGGGTCGCAATCTGATGTTAGCAAATCAGCCGCATTAGCATCGGTACGTGCAATCACTAAGGTTGTGGTGCCAGCAACATCCGCCGCTAAACGTGCGGCAACTAATTTTTGTACCGCTTCTTGAGTCGGCACTAATACCTTGCCGCCCATATGACCACATTTTTTCACTGACGCTAATTGATCTTCAAAGTGCACTCCAGCCGCACCTGCTTCAATCATATTACGCATCAATTCATAAGCATTGAGTACGCCACCAAATCCGGCCTCAGCATCAGCAACAATCGGTAAGAAATAATCGACACCGTCTGCTGGTGAACCACCATTTGACCATTGAATCTGATCAGCTCGACGGAAAGAGTTATTGATACGCTTCACCACCGCTGGCACTGAGTCAACTGGATATAACGACTGATCAGGGTACATGGCAGAAGCGGTATTATTATCAGCAGCAACTTGCCAGCCTGATAAATAAATAGCTTCAATACCTGCTTTAGCTTGTTGGACAGCTTGTCCCCCAGTTAGAGCACCTAAACAGTTCACATAGCCTTTTTTCGCACTACCATTGACCAATTCCCATAATTTATCAGCGCCTCGTTGAGCGATAGTATTTTCAGGAATAAATGAACCACGAAGATTAACAACCTCTTCAGCAGTATAAGTACGTTTCACGTGTTTCCAGCGTGGATTTTCAGCCCAATCTTGTTCTAGGGCTGCAATTTGTTGTTGGCGAGTTAATGTCATAATAATATCCCTCTAGTCAATATGGTGGTAATCCGTTATTACACTAAATAGTCATAACCTTTTAAGGTTAAGAAGTTATCTAACTCATCACTGGTCGCTAAGTGCGACATCAAATACGTCGCCTCTTCAAAACGACCATTCTCAATTCGTTCTTGGCCTAACTCTTGCTGCAATACTTGCATTTCTTCAGTTAACATTTGTGTAAATAATGCCTTAGTCACCACTTGACCATTGGATAGCGTTTTACCGTGTTTTATCCACTGCCAAATTGACGCACGTGCTATTTCCGCGGTGGCAGCATCCTCCATTAAGCCATAAATAGGCACACAACCATTACCCGAGATCCATGCTTCAATGTATTGTACAGCCACGCGAATATTGTGCCGCATTCCAGCTTCTGTACGCTCACCATCACAAGGAGCTAATAATTCTGCCGCAGTAATAGGCGCATCTTGTTCACGACTCACATTCAATTGGTTAATGCGTTGATCAAGTACATCATCAAAAATTGCGCGGGCGGTATCAGCTAACCCCGGATGCGCGACCCAAGTACCATCGTGGCCATTATTGGCTTCAAGGGCTTTATCCGTTTGAATCTTATTTAATACCCATGCTTGTTGCTGAGGGTCTTTAGCTGGAATAAAAGCAGCCATGCCTCCCATTGCTAATGCACCACGGCGATGACAAGTACGAACAAGTAACCGTGAATAAGCATTTAGAAAAGGTTTCTCCATGGTTACCACTTGGCGATCAGGCAAAATACGCTCAGGGAAATTACGTAAGGTTTTTATATAACTGAAAATATAATCCCAACGACCGCAGTTTAATCCCACGATATGTTCTTTGAGGTTAAATAGTATTTCATCCATCTCAAACGCAGCCGGTAAGGTTTCAATTAATACCGTAGCCTTGATAGTGCCACGGGTTAATCCAAATTCATCTTCGGTAAAACTAAAGACATCGCTCCACCAAGCAGCCTCTCGATATGCCTGTAGCTTTGGTAAATAAAAATAAGGACCACTGCCTTTGGCTAAAAGTGCTTGATGATTGAGATAAAAATACAACGCGAAATCAACTAGTGCGCCAGGAATCGGCAGCCCATTCCAAAGAATATTTTTTTCAACTAAATGCAGACCACGAACACGGCAAATCAATACCGCTGGATCATCATCAAGCTGATAATGTTTACCGGTTTGAGGATGGGTATAGCTAATGGTGCCATTGACCGCATCACGCAAATTTTGGTGGCCATCAATAATGGCATTCCACGATGGTGAAAAGGAGTCTTCAAAGTCAGCCATAAATACTTTTACGTTAGCATTTAAGGCATTTATCACCATTTTACGATCGACTGGACCAGTAATCTCTACGCGGCGATCTTGTAAATCGTGAGGAATATTTTGTATTTTCCACTCAGCCTCTCTGATAGCACGAGTGTCTGATAAAAAATCAGGTAGTTGGCCGCGATCAATCGCTAATTGCTGTTGTTCACGCGCCTCTAACAATAACGGTACTCGATCAGCGAAGCGTTCAACTAACCGCTCAATAAACGCTAACGCATCGGCGGTGATAATCTGTTGTTGCTGCTCTGTTAGAGGTTGCTGCAGTAATAACTGAGTATGATCATTTGCTTGAATGGCTGTTTCTATCATATGCGCCTCCAGCATGTAACTTAATCACCACTTTTATCAATAATAAAAGCAATGACTCCCTGTTAAACAAATTAAAGCATATATTTACGTTGCCGTAACAGTAGTAGGAATGCAAATAAATAACCGCATTTAAAAACCCACCACAAAACATAAAAAGACTAAATATCAATTAGTTAAAAATAAAATAGGAATGTGTAAAATACTAAATTCACAAAAATCTTAGCTATTTACTCGGAATTTAAATTTATATTCAAATAATGGTTTTTTGTATGTGGTTACGTAATTTAATTACATAAACAACGATAATAATATTTATTAAAAATCGCGTTTAAAACAGGAAGTGATATTCAAAAAATATATAAATGCATGATAAAAAACATAATTAATTATTAAAAAATAACAAAATGAAACAGGTTGCACCAAATGTTTGGAAGAGGAAAAAGAATTAGTTTGCAAGATGAAACAAATTTATTCAACAAAACAGCACGTTATAGATAAAACACTCGATAATAGAATCTTTTACTCATTGTTAAAAAAACAGTTTATTGCTCTGAAAACCACCAACAATAACCATTGCCAATATAATGCCTACAAAAAAGCCCAAATAATCATAATAACCGCCCTTGTCATTATTATGATTCGTTCAGGCTTTTATCATACCACTCGCAATTAAACCGCCTTACAGTAAGCCTTTAACAATCTCACCCAACTTTTCAAATACAACAGTACGGCTTGATGTTGGTCGCCACACTAAACCAATTTCACGGTATGCATCCTGACCTGGCGGCTCAATAACCACTAAATTTTGATTTTCTAAAATGCCGTGTTTAATTGCCATTTCAGGAATGAATGTCGTTCCCAAGCCATTGGCAACCATTTGCACTAAAGTATGCAAACTGGTTGCCGTAAAAGGATTTATTTTTTCTTTTGAGGTTAATTCACACGCAGAAACTGCATGCTCTGTTAGACAATGTTCTTTCTCTAATAAGAAAACCGATTTATCGGGTAAATCAGCATAATGTAATGGTATGGTTACTGAAGCTACTTGGTTTTTACTTATCACCATTTTAAATCCATCACGGCCAACGACCTTGCTCGACATGCCATGAATATCAACCGGTAGCGCTAAAATTAGCACGTCCATTTCACCATGCTGAAGTGCTTCTAATAAATTAACGGTCGTATCTTCACGCAAGAGTAAATTCAGCTTGGGGTATAAAATATTGACTTGCTGCACTAAGCCGCACAATAAAAAAGGGGCGATAGTTGGAATACAACCTACCCGTAATGGGCCTTCCATGACATCACCACTGCAACGAGAAAGCTCGACTAAATCACGACTACACGCTAATAGCTCACGTGCCCTATCGACAACTTGTTCACCCATAGAAGTAAAGACTAAGGTTTTCGCTTTAGTGTCACGTTCTACTAAGTGACAATCAAGTAACTCCTCAAGATTCTGAATACCAGAACTTAATGTCGACTGGCTCACAAAACACCGTTTAGCTGCCTCGCCAAAATGATGGGTTTCCGATAGAGTAACTAAATAATGGAGTTGTTTAAGTGATGGGAATTTATTCATCGTATTTTTCGATTACTTCAATCTATTTATTCTGCTTTTTTCAATTTAACAGTTTAGCTATAGTTTGTCTTGTCCAAGTATGGCGTCATCCCTAAAAGGTTGACAATACCCGAATATTTAAGGAGCACCAAAATGGTACTAGTAGGTCGTCAAGCACCAGATTTTACTGCTGCAGCTGTTTTAGGTAACGGCGAAATTGTTGATTCATTCAACTTTGCAGAATTTACTAAAGGTAAGAAAGCTGTTGTTTTCTTCTACCCACTAGACTTCACTTTCGTATGCCCATCAGAGCTAATTGCTTTTGATAAGCGTTTTGAAGATTTCCAAGCGAAAGGTGTTGAAGTGATTGGTGTTTCAATTGATTCACAGTTCTCGCACAACGCATGGCGTAACACTGCTGTTGAAGACGGCGGTATCGGTCAAGTTAAATACCCACTAGTTGCTGATATTAAGCACGAAATCTGCAAAGCTTACGATGTTGAGCATCCAGAAGCGGGTGTTGCTTTCCGTGGTTCTTTCCTTATCGATGAAGATGGCTTAGTTCGTCACCAAGTAATTAACGATCTACCACTAGGTCGTAACATCGATGAAATGCTACGTATGGTTGATGCATTGAACTTCCACCAGAAGCACGGCGAAGTATGTCCTGCACAGTGGGAAGAAGGTAAAGCAGGTATGGATGCATCACCAAAAGGTGTAGCAGACTACCTATCTGAGCACACTGCAGACCTAGGTAAGAAATAATTACCTGTAACACCATGCTCACGGTGTTATAAATTGCATTAGTGCTACATAGAGCCAAAGTCAGCTCAAATAAAAATAGAATGAGGCTCGGAATATACCGAGCCCTTTTTTTATCTGTTTTTTACTCGATCGTTTCGTTTTCAACCTACCGCACATTATTCATCACCGCTGTTCGCCCCGACTACAATTATCTTCTACACTGAAACTCCTCTTTTACAATATCGTTAATTATCAATGACTATTCAACTTGAAGTTTGTATCGATAATCTTGAATCACTCCATTATGCCAAGCAAGGTGGAGCAACTCGAATTGAACTGTGCTCCTCGTTAGCACTTGGTGGACTCACACCTAGCGCTGGGTTTATGCAGGCAGCAGCTAAATATGCCACAGTTCCCGTTTATGCAATGATTCGCCCTCGCCAAGGTGACTTTCTATTTAGTAATGAAGATGTTGAAATCATGCTCGCAGATATTTATGCGGCTAAGCAGGCTCGACTGCAAGGGGTTGTAGTTGGCGTATTAACACCACAGAGCTTGGTTGATAGCGACATTTTAAGCAGTCTTGTTAAACAAGCTCAAGAAATGGGGGTTACTTTTCACCGCGCGATTGATCAATGTGTTGAGCCAATGGCGGCACTTGATACCATTATGGCAGCGGGTTGTGAACGAATTCTCACTTCGGGTTTACAAGCCAATGCCTATGACGGTATTAGTATGATTAACCGCATGCATCAATATTGCGGTGAACGGTTAAAGATTATGGCTGGTGCTGGGGTTAATAGTCATAATGTACGTGAAATTATTGCTCGTACAGGAATTAATGAGGTTCATCTTTCGGGTAAAACCACCCGTCCAAGCCAGATGATCACTGTTGCAAAACAAGCACATATGGGCAGTACTGATATTGATGATTTTGAAATTCCGATCACAGGCGTAGAAAATATTGCCGCGGTGGTTGCTCAACTTAAATTGTGATAACACTCATTAGTTATCATTAAATCGGGACGTAATAGCTCATCACGTCCCGTTTACTATTCACCACGACGGCTTTACTTTCGTAGTGCTACAACATGTTTTTAATGTCTTCTGGATTAGTGTGGCGAATATCTTTGCCTTGCACAAAATAGATAATATATTCGCAGATATTTTGACAACGATCGCCGACTCGCTCAATTGAACGTGCAGCCCACATCACCTTCATCACATTAGGAATAGAATTAGGCTCTTCCATCATATAGGTCATTAATTGGCGTATGATCGCTTCATATTCACGATCAATACGGTCATCTTCTTGATAGACTTCAATCGCAGCTTTAACATCCATCCGTGCAAAAGCATCAAGCGTTTCATGCAGCATTCGCACTGCATGTTGACCTAACGATTCCAATGACACTAATAAGTTATATTGCTTATTGGTGAAATTCTCAGATGCCACTTTAGCAATACTTTCGGCAACATCACCAATCCGCTCTAAATCAGTAATAGTTTTAATGATTGCAATCACCAACCGTAAATCACTGGCCGTTGGTTGGCGCTTAGCAATAATACGAGTACACGCTTCATCAATCGCAACTTCCATTGCATTAACTTTATGATCGTCTCTAATCACGCGTTTGGCTAGTTCTTCATTTTGTTTATGCAGCGCTTTTAAACTATCGGCTAACTGTTGCTCAACCAAGCCCCCCATGGCTAATACATGGGTACGAATACTTTCTAATTCATGGTTAAACTGACCAGAAATATGACGGCCAAGGCTAATTGTATTTAACATTGTGTCGTTCCTTAACCATAACGCCCAGTAATATAATCTTCAGTGCGTTTTTCTTTGGGAGTCGTAAATATATCATTGGTACTGGTATATTCCACTAGTTCCCCCATATGCATAAAAGCAGTTTGATCTGAAACTCGCGCCGCTTGTTGCATGTTATGCGTCACGATAATAACAGTATATTTAGCCTTAAGATCATTAATCAATTCTTCAATGGTTAAGGTTGAAATTGGATCCAATGCAGATGTAGGTTCATCTAATAACAGAATTTCAGGTTCAATCGCAATCGCACGCGCGATCACTAATCGTTGTTGCTGACCACCAGAAAGACCAAATGCATTTTCATGCAAACGTCCTTTAACCTCATCCCATAATGCTGCTGAACGCAGTGAATTTTCCACCGCATCATCAAGCACGCGTCGATCGCTAACCCCTTGTAAGCGCAATCCATAAACCACATTTTCATAAATCGATTTAGGGAACGGATTAGGACGTTGAAATACCATTCCAATTTGACGCCGCAGCGCTGCAACATCAACATTTTTATCATACACATTCTGACCATGAAGCATGACTTTACCGTCAATATGGCAGCCATCAATTAGGTCATTCATACGGTTAATGCAACTTAACAAGGTCGACTTACCACAGCCAGAAGGGCCAATAAAGGCAGTCACCTGTCCTTTTGCTATCCGCATATTAATATCAAACAGGGCTTGAGTCTGACCATAATGCAGGTTTAAGCCTTCAATCGATAGTGCTGTTTTTTCATCAGGCAATAACGACAAATCCAACGGCGCAAAGAGCCCTGATGGCGACGTATCGGTAAAGAGAGAATGATCGTTATACATAGTTAAATCTCGTGTTATAAATACTCACCGTTACTGCTCTAAGGCGCGAAATTTTTCTCGTAGATGATTTCGAATAGCAATAGCGGTCAAGTTTAAACTGATAATAACCGTCACCAATAAAAATGAGGTGGCGTACACTAATGGCCGCGCCGCTTCAACATTTGGGCTTTGAAATGCAACATCATAGACATGGTAGCCTAAGTGCATGAATTTTCTATCCAAATGAACATAAGGAAAATGCATATCAAGCGGTAATGTTGGCGCCATTTTAACCACACCCACCAGCATCAATGGCGCAACTTCACCTGCCGCACGCGCCACCGCTAAAATAAGTCCAGTCATGATTGCAGGGCTTGCCATCGGTAATACAATCCGCCATAAGGTTTCAGCTTGGGTTGCGCCAAGTGCTAATGAACCATTACGGACTGAACTTGGAATCCGCGCTAAGCCTTCTTCGGTTGACACAATCACCACTGGTAAGGTCATAATCGCGAGCGTTAATGCTGACCATAAAATGCCTGGCGTACCAAACGTAGGAGTTGGCAATTGAGCTGAGAAAAACACATCGTCAATGGTGCCACCCACCATATACACAAAGAAACCTAATCCAAACACGCCATACACTATCGATGGCACACCGGCGAGGTTAATCACCGCTATACGGATCAATTTAGTTAACCGATTATTGCTCGCATACTCATGTAAATAAACCGCAGCCAGCACCCCTAATGGCGTCACCATCACGCTCATTAATAACACCATAAATACCGTACCAAAAATGGCAGGAAACACGCCACCTTCGGTATTGGCTTCACGTGGTGCATCGGTTAAAAACTTATAAACCTGATGACCCCAGTGCTGCACTTTTTCAAACCACGATAAATTATTAGGCCGCCACATATCCAACACTTGCATCATTGGAATAGTCACATCGGTGCCATTTTGATCGCGTAATACTAGGGCATCGTTATCGAGTTGCCGTTGCAGCGCAAATAACCGATTCTCAATATTCTTATAAATCGTATTGTAATTGGCTTGCTCACGATCAATACGTAAGCCATCTGCAGTGGTGAGCTTGCCACTTAATTCTAGGCGGCGTTTTTCAATTCTTAAGCGTTCTAAATGCCAGTTAATATTGGCAATCTCGTTACTTTGCAATGAACGTAATTCAGAGCGTACTTTATCGGCGTGTGCTAACGCATTTGGCAACTGTGATAACGACTGCGGCTCACCCGCTTCAATCACATGCAGCGGATAACCATAAAACTTACCATTACTTTCGCGATCGACCACGGCAATATTATTGGCAATTTTTTGATCAACAATTTGAGTGCTTAATACGGTTAAGAAATCTAATGCGCCCTGACCACGATTGCCTGTTTTAATCAAATAACGCGGCACGCTATCTTGAGTAAACTGGCTGACATCGACTCCTGCATCAGCGAGTTGATCGACTGGCACCATAGTTCGCTGATAAAGCTCACCGATCACCACTTGATGCTTACCATTAAGGTTGACATCAAACTGATACACAGGTGCAGGCCAAAAATAACTTAAGCCTTTGTAACCTATCAATAATAACAAACCAAGCACCGCTACTAAACTTAAACTAACCGCACCTGCTGTTAACCAAATCCATGGCGAACCGGATTTAAACCATTTAATCATTGCTGTATCACTTATTATAACGAACTGTATTTTTCGCGTAATCGTTGGCGAACGACTTCAGCAATCGTATTAAATACAAAGGTAAACACAAACAGCACAAATGCTGCTAAGAACAGCACGCGATAATGTGAGCTTCCCACTTCTGATTCAGGCATTTCAATCGCGATGGTTGCTGCTAAGGTACGTAACCCTTCTAGCAAGTTCCAATCCATCACCGGCGTATTACCGGTTGCCATTAACACGATCATGGTCTCACCCACTGCCCGTCCTAAGCCCATCATAATGGCTGAAAATATGCCAGGGCTAGCGGTCAATAGCACCACCTTAGTTAGGGTTTGCCATTGAGTTGCACCTAACGCTAATGAGCCTTTAGTTAAGTGTACTGGCACCGAGAAAATAGCATCTTCAGCAATGGTAAAAATAGTCGGAATAACGGCAAACCCCATCGCTATGCCGACAATCAGCGCATTACGTTGATCATAACCAATCCCAAGGTGATTATTGAGATACCCTTGCAAATCACCATTAAAAAACTGAATCTCAAGCCACGGACTTAAACCAAAGCAGCCATAAGTGACAGCAACAATCACCGGAATCAGTAACGCAATATGAAAGCCATTTGGGATCCGTGACCGCCACTGCCCGGGCAGCATAGACCAACTCCAGCCGACTACAAGAATACTGAGCGGTAAAAAAAACATTCCAAGCGCAATCCCTGCGAGATATTGTTCAACTATCGGCGCAAGCCATACACCAGCAAGAAAACCTAAAATAACCGTTGGCAGAGCTTCCATGAGTTCTACCGTTGGTTTAATCACTTTCCTAACCTTATTTGACATAAAATAAGCGGTATAAATTGCACCAGCAAGGGCTAATGGAATCGCAAAAAACATCGAATAAAGGGCAGCTTTTAAAGTACCAAACACAATCGGAACCAAACTTAATTTAGGTTCAAATTCATCACTGGCAGAGGTTGATTGCCATACATAATCAGGCTCGGCATAGCCTTCATACCACACTTTTTGTAGCAAGGATGATAGCCCAATATCAGGATGGGCATTTTTAACTTGGTAGCTCTGCCAGCGGTCATCATTTAACGTCACCAACAAGTTAGCCTTAGGTGAAATAGCGATGTCAGTCGGTACCTTAGTAAAGACTTTTTCTTTATAGATCACCTTGCGCTCAGCAGTGTAATACGCCGACGTTGTGCCATCTTTTTGAATCGCGAAAAAACCCTTACGATAATATTCCGGCACGATTTTAACTAACGGGCTAGCAGAAAAATGAAATGTTCTCACTTTAATCAATTGCCGTTGCCCTTGTTTAACTACTTCAAACCACTGTGAAATAGTATTATTAGAGTTGGTAATTAATAACGAATTCGCACCAGATAATAACGTAATCGCTAGCGGCTTACTGTTGCCGGTGGCGACATTTTCAATTTTACGTAAGAAAGCCGTTTCAGCCGTCAGTTTATATAAATATAAATTTGAGCCACTCAAAACATACAGTGTTTTGCCGTCAGGGGTTAATTGCAAATCATCTATTTTGGCTGGCGCATTATTAATCTTAAACTGATGTTGTTGCCAGCCTTGCGCGCGTTGAACGACATTTTCAGGTAATACTAAGCTCAAACCATAAAGCTGATTATTGGCGGTTTTAGCCACGATAACAGTACGATCATCGCGACCAGAAATCGCTAATTGAGTAATCGCTTCATGAGTAGGTGTGACAGTTAATGGGACGTTACCAAAAGGAAATTCAATTTTAGGTTGTAACTGTTTATGTGTCGCAGTAAAGGTAAGCGCAAAGTCAGCTTTAACCACCACGACTTTGCCTTCTGAAGAGCCATAAGCAACCATACCATCACGGGGCAAACTCACGGCATAAGCACTTGGGTTAGCCATAATAGTCTGCTGCTTAACCACTTCCGCGGAGTGAGATTGAGTCGGTAAATTAACGAAAGTTACCTTACCATCATCACTAAATCGGTAAGCAATAGTATTACTGTCATCGACCCCTAATAACGCGGTGTTATGGGGAGTAGGTAATGAGAACTGTTGTTGTGGCGTTACAGAAACAGAAGAAAAAATAGGCACAATCACATACAGCAAATAAAAGAAAATCAGCATTAACGTGATCAATACAAAAATGCCACCAGCTGTTACCCCCAGACGAGCTAATTTATCTTTAGCGCGACGAAAGCGATTCTCTTTGCTTAATAATGTGCTGGCGTTTGCCATTATGACCTCTAACCTATTTATACGCTTAAAAGTGTATTGCTATTTTATGACAGATTTATGACAACGATAACTGTGGTCATTATTTGAGTTGGCTAAATCACATTTTGCAGCCATGATTAAAAAACAACCATTTTATTTGCGTGCCATCATAGTGTTATAACGACAAGGATTGATGTGATGAAACAACTGATTGTAACTATCATCGGTAAAGATAAACCTGGGCTTGTAGAACAGTTATCTGACACCGTCTATCTTAATCATGCTAATTGGGTCAGCAGTTCACTGAGTCAACTCGGTGGTCAGTTTGCTGGCATAATACAAATAGAGGTAGCAGCACAATACGTAATTACACTGCGCCAAGCCTTAACCGCAATTGAAGATCTACACATTCATATCGTCGACGATCATACTCAAACAGCTGTGCCTTATATTGCTCAGCAACTGACGGTGACCGGTAATGATCGCCGTGGTATCGTGAAAGAAGTCACTCAGCATTTAACCCAGCTTGGGGTCAATATTGCCAAACTAAAAACTGATACTCGCAGCGCACCTAATTGGGGCTATCCGATTTTTGTGGCTGAATTTCAATTGCACACACCACCAGAAATAAATACAGATATGATTCAGCAACAACTGGAACAGTTAGCAGATGATTTAACTATAGATATTGAAACGCTTAGCTAAATCAATCAGATGGCATACACTAAGGCAATGTAACGCGAATCATCATGCTTTACCATGCCATTTATTTCAATATTCCGTGTTGATGGCTGTGAAGTAATAGGGATATTGACATCAAATGACTAGCAACCACCGTTATCTTGATAAAGAACTCAGCTGGCTTTCATTTAATCAACGAGTATTACAACAAGCAGCAGACAAATCAGTGCCGCTGCTTGAGCGCGTACGTTTTATTGGTATCTATGCCAATAATATTGATGAGTTCTACAAAGTACGGGTCGCGAAAATTAAGCGGCAACTATTACACCACAACGGCGACCATCAACCAGCGCAACAATTATTAGATCGCATTCAACACCAAAGCTTACAAGCCCAACAACACTTTGATGCTATTTATAACGCCCTGCTAAATGAGATGGCGCAACGACATATTTATCTGATTAATGATCTTCAACCACTAGCTTGTGAGCAACAGCAGTGGCTACAACACTATTTTCATCACTCAATTTTGCCGCAGCTGACGCTCATTCCATTAACCGACACTGTCGACTTAATTAAGCGCTTACATCATCATTGTTCTTACTTAGTCGTTATGATCACTCGTGCCACAAGCATTGATTATACGCTGGTTGAAATTCCCACTAACACCTTACCGCGGTGGCTACAGCTGCCATCAACTAATCATCAATATTCACTGATGTTGGTTGAGAATATTATTCGCGCCTATATTGATGACGTTATTGATACTGTTACTGATGCTCAAACCACTTATGAGCAACTGAGCGTGTATAGCATCAAAATCACGCGCGATGCCGATTATGAGCTCAAACCCAACAACCATGATGTATTACACCAATTATCACACCACTTACAGCAACGGTTAACGGCCAAGCCATTGCGGTTAGTGTATCAACACACCATGCCAGCGCCACTGCTGCAATTATTAACTGATAAGCTCAGACTGTCTGATTTCGATACGCTGATCGCGAGCGAGCATTGCCAACACCTTGATGATTTAAGCGCGTTTCCTGCTATTGGCAATAAATACCTTCATTATGCGCCTTTACCGACCATTAACAGTGCTGCCTTTAATCAGGCAAGTAATGTGTTTACCGCTATAACTGCCCAAGATATTTTATTGTATTACCCCTATCACAGCTTTGAGCATATGCTAGATTTTGTCCATCAAGCGGCACGCGATCCAGCAGTGCGCCACATTAGCATCAATATTTATCGGCTCGCGAAACAATCACGAATAATTGATAGCCTAATAATGGCAGCCAATAATGGTAAGCAAGTCACGGTGGTAGTCGAGTTACAGGCGCGGTTTGATGAACAGGCAAATATTGATTGGGCGCAGCAGTTAACCGCTGCTGGGATCACGGTGTTATTTGGTGTCGCTGAAGTGAAAATTCATTCCAAATTATGTTTGATTACTCGCCAAGAACAGCAACAACTGGTCGACTATGCCCATATTGGTACTGGTAACTTTAACGAACAAACCGCGCGCATCTATACTGATTTTTCATTGTTTACGTGTCAACGTGCCATAACCCAAGAAGTGCGACAATTATTTGATTACCTTGCAAATCCAAAGGCTAAAGTCAGTTTCAACCACTTAATCGTATCGCCAATCAATGCGCGCGCGCGTTTATATGCCCTGATTGACTCTGAGATATACCATGCTCAACACCAGCGTTCGGCTGGCATTACGCTCAAGCTCAATAACTTAATTGATAACGGCTTAATCGATAAACTTTATCAAGCCAGTCAGCATGGGGTTAAAATCCAATTGATCATTCGCGGCATGTGCAGCCTAATTGCTGGTGTTCCGCATCGCAGTGAGAACATTACTATCATTAGTATTGTTGATCGCTTTCTTGAGCATTCGCGGGTATATATTTTTACCAACAATGGCAGCCCTAAAGTATTTATTTCCTCAGCTGATTGGATGCAGCGTAATATTGATCGCCGTATTGAAGTCGGTTGCCCTATTTTATCGCCGTCGCTTAAACAACGTATTATCGCTATCACCAAACTCCAGTTAGCCGATAACGTGCAAGCACGAGTAATAGACCCAGCGCTAAGTAACCGTTATGTCAGCCGCGGTAAACGACCTAAGATCCGCTCTCAAACCGCCATATATCACTATTTAACTCATGTAGAAGCACAATCGCAACGGCTCGCGCATAAGGAGCATCAACACCATGCTAAATGATAATCACCCCACTCAAGCTTTCAATGAGCCACCACCACGGCACATTGCAGCGCTTGATCTTGGCTCTAACAGTTTTCATTTAGTAATTGCGCGGGTTATTGGTCAGCGACTGCAAATTATAGGGCGCTATAAACAACGGCTACAGCTAGCATCAGGGCTTGATAGCCAACACAACCTTAGCCAAGCTGCGATTGAACGTGGTTTAGCCTGTTTAGCCATGTTCGCTGAACGGCTGCATGGTTTTGCCCCTGAAAATGTTCGTATTGCCGCGACTTATACCCTTCGTCAAGCGCGCAATGCCGATATTTTTATTGGTCGTGCCAAGGCTATTATTCCCTACCCAATTGAAATCATTGCCGGAACAGAAGAAGCGCGGTTAATTTATTTAGGCATAGCACATACTGAGCCCGAACAAGGCAAAAGACTGGTTATTGATATCGGTGGCGGTAGCACCGAGTTAGTGATTGGCTCAGGGTTTGAAACCGATATTATTGCCAGCAAACACATTGGCTGTGTGAGCTACCATCAAACCTTTTTCAGTGATGGTAAACTCAATCATGCTAATTTTGCCGCAGCACAATTAGCCGCGCGCCAAAAGCTTGAAACCATTGCTAATCAATATAAACAGCTGGGCTGGCAAAAAGTATTAGGCACATCAGGCACCATTAAAGCCATTCGCGCCGTATTCATTGCTCAAGGTCATCACGATGGTGTGATCACGCAACCACGATTACAACAATTAATCACCACGATAATCAGCTATAAACATCAACAGCAGTTAGTGTTAGCCGGATTAACCCCAGAGCGCCAGCCCGTTTTTGCCGCTGGGGTTGCGATTGTCAGTGCGATTTTTTCGGCGCTTGATATTACCGCCATCCATTTTTCCAATGCGGCCTTACGGGAGGGATTACTGTATGACATGGAACAACGTTTTCGCCATTGTGATATTCGCAGCCAAACAGCCACAACCATGGCGCAGCAATATAATATCGATATGCTCCAAGCCCAACGGGTAAAAAACACCGCCTTAGCACTGTATGTACAACTGCCACAGCCAGCAACAGATAAAGACTCAAACTTAACCACACTATTGGCGTGGGGAGCATTATTGCATGAGGTCGGGCTCAGCATCAGTTACCCTGGTTTTCATCGTCACTCAGCCTATATATTGCGTTATAGCGCTATGCCAGGGTTCAGTGTTGATCAACAAACACTGCTAGCAACCTTAGCCCGTTTTCAACGCAAGCGCTTAAAGCTAGATGAAATGCCCCCCTTAACGATTTATAAACGTAAGCAAGTCTATCCTCTAATTCGCGCATTACGATTAGCAGTGACGTTAAATGGCCAACGCAGTACTGCTCCTCAACCAGCCATTAGTGTCAGCGTCAATAATGAACACTGGCAGTTAGTGTTTCCGGCTAACTGGTTAGCAACCAATACTCTCCTTGCCGCCGATCTAGCCATCGAGCAGCAGTATTGGCATAAGGCTGGCTGGAAATTGACGATTGGGGAGTGAGTGGCGATAAATTAAAACAGGATTGTGATAGCTAAACAGCAACTTTTGCGGGCTTTTAAATGATATCTGTGTGACGGCTCTATTTTTGAATTTAATAACATCGTTAACAACATCGCCATGCTGTATTTTGGCTGTTATTGACGGTTTAAACATCTTAAAACGAGCCTTATAACCCAAATTTAAGATGAACAGCGATCAGGTAGTGCGGGATAGATGCATTATGTTAAGGCTACTTCTGTAACCTTAACACCCACCTCAATCTTTCAGCCCCAACTTGACCATGTTTTCTTTGACGATCGCGACCGGTAATGGAATATAACCGTCTTTTTGCACAATATTTTGCCCATTACTCGATAGAATAAAACGCAGAAACTCTTGCTCCATCGGTGCTAAAGCTTTGTTGGGGTGTTTGTTAATATACAAATACAAATAACGTGATAATGGGTAGTTGCCATTGATCGAGTTCTCAACTGTCGCGTCAACATAATCAGAGCCTTCACGGGCAACGGGAATAGCACGAATACCTGTGGTTTTATAGCCAATCCCAGAATAGCCAATTGCATTTAATGAGGTTGAAACAGACTGTACCACTGAGGCTGAACCCGGTTGTTCATTAACGTTATTTCGAAAATCACCACGGCATAAAGCGCGCTTTTTAAAGTCTCCATAAGTGCCTGAGACTGAATTACGACCAAATAATTGAATGTCACGCTGCTGCCAACTATTTGGTAAACCTAATTGCCCCCACCGAGTGATCGGCACTAAAGCGCCACAGCGTAGAGTGCGTGAATATATTGCATCTAGCTGCTCGAAATTAATTCCTTTAAGCGGATTATCTTCATGAACAAACACCGCTAATGCATCCACCGCGACTTTAATTGCGGTCGGTTTATAACCGTATTCTTTTTCAAACGCTTCAATTTCTTTGGTTTTCATTTGACGACTCATCGGCCCTAATTGTGCCGTTGCTTCCACCAGCGCAGTCGGGGCGGTTGATGAGCCTGAGGTTTGAATTTGAATATTAACGTTCGGGTATTGGCGTTTAAATGCCTCGGTCCAATAAGTCATTAAGTTGGCTAAGGTATCTGAGCCGACTGACGATAAATTGCCCGAAATACCACTGACTTTATGATACGGCTGGAGCTGGGTATCTACTGCGATCGCGGCAGCGGTATTGGTTGCCGCAGCAGCAGATTCAGCGGCAAATAGACCCAATAACCACACGCCAGTGATCGCACTAGTGATGGTTTTGGTTAGCGCTGACATTAACATAAGGTATCCTTACCCAAGTGATTACTCATTATGAACCACGGTATCAAGCAGCGCGCTATCAGCGACTAACCGACTTGGTAATGTGAATGAGAAGGTGCTGCCTTTATCGAGTTCACTATCAATTTCTAAGTGTGAATCATGGTGACTAAGCGCATGTTTAACAATCGCTAGCCCTAACCCACTACCACCAGTTTCACGCGAGCGAGCTTTATCAACTCGATAAAAACGTTCAGTTAAGCGATGAATATGTTGCGCAGCAATACCTTCACCACTGTCAGTGACTTCTAATCTTGGCCCCATTGATGAGCGATACCAACGTACATGGATTGCAGCATCATTAGGTGTATGTTTAACCGCGTTATAAACCAAGTTTGAAATCGCACTACGGAGTTGATCATCATCACCCAATACTTTTAAGCTGTTATCAACATCAAACGTAATCGACTGATTTTTATTACCACTAAGGGAAATCGCTTCTTTTTCTAAAATATCGAGCATTGCAGGCACATCAACAATTTCTTCTAGTTCAATCGTTGGTGCTGCTTCAATTTTAGATAATGTCAGTAATTGCTCAACCAATGCATTCATGCGCGCCAATTGCTCGGTCATCACACCATGAGCACGATCCCACATCGGCCCCATTAGCATTTCAGGATCTTGTGCCATTTCAAGATAGCCTTGTAACACTGTCATTGGTGTGCGTAATTCATGCGATACATTGGCAAAAAAGTTACGTCGCATGCCTTCCAATTGTTTTAACTGCGATACATCACGTACAGCCATCAGATATTCACCCTCGGTGTAACGCATGATCCGCAGCTCTAAAGTACGGTCATAATTCATCGGCGAGGTGATTTCTAATGGAGTATCAAATGTTTGACGAGAAAGATAGCGTACAAAATCAGGGCTACGTAATAAATTACTGATCGGTTGACCGCTATCATCAGGCCAACGTAAACCTAATAATTGCTGGGCTAATTTATTACACCAAACAATGTTACCTTCACTGCGAAACACCACCACCGCATCGGGCAGCGATTCAGCACCATTACGGAAACGGCGAATCAAGGTAGTTAATTCTTTACGGCGGCGACGATTACGTTGTTGTAAACGGTAGATACCATTAAACAGCGGCTCCCAACTACCAGAACCTGAAGGTGGGGTTAAGCTGCGATCTTTCCATAACCAATTCGACATCTTAAGTTGATTATGAAAATGCCAGCCGAGTTGAATCCAAGTGGCAATTAATAAAAACCACGGTAGATAGCCAAAAATAACCCCAAGCACGAGCCAAGGCAGATAAAATAATATCAGCTCCCCAACCAGCCGTTTCCATGTCAACCTTTCCACCATGTGTTACTCCTAGCAGTAACGGAGGAGTAGTGTGGTTCCGTTATGCTATTTTTCTATTCGATAAAACCGACACAACCTTCATTGTTATCGTAGTCTCACGATAACAATGAAGGTTAATAGTTTGCTACTGCTAAGGCGTGCAAAAACTGATGCTTACATTCGAGTGGAGAAACGGTATCCCGCCCCGCGCACCGTTTGAATCATCTTATCGTGGCCGTCATTTTCAAGCGCTTTACGCAAGCGACGAATATGAACATCAACGGTACGATCTTCAACATAGACATTGGTGCCCCACACATTGTTGAGCAATTGTTCACGACTATAAACACGCTCTTGGTGAGTCATAAAAAAGTGCAGCATCTTAAACTCAGTCGGCCCCATATCGAGTGGCTCATCGGCTGAGGTTACGCGGTGTGAAACAGGGTCTAATTTCAAACCTTGAACGTCAATTACATCATCTAAAGCGGTTGGCGAAGCACGGCGCATCACGGCTTTTAAACGTGCCATAAGCTCTTTAGGTGAAAATGGTTTTGTGATGTAATCATCCGCGCCCACTTCTAACCCACGTACTTTATCTTCTTCTTCGCCACGGGCAGTTAACATCACCACTGGAATTTGGCGGGTCAACTCATCACGCTTTAAATGTTTGATTAAATTAATACCTGAACCACCAGGTAACATCCAATCCATTAAAATCAACTCCGGATACGGTTCGCTCATTTTTTCTAATGCGCTATCGTAATCTTCAGCTTCAATCGCCTGATATCCATTTTGCTCTAGTACAAAACACAGCATTTCACGAATCGGTGCTTCGTCCTCTACTACAAGAATCCGTCTTACCATAATCAAATATACCTAGTCGGTTGCTTTCTCTGACATGCGTTATTATGTGTGTAAATTATGACACTTTTGTGACTTTTGCAGAGAAAGCTGGTTTTAATAGAATCAATAACAACAGCAAAAATTAATCTTATTATTTGATATTACAACAAAAATAACCAAACACTTACTGTAAATCTTATTACCCTTTAATGACAATTTGACTACGACCGCCCCCCATAGCTTCCACCGCAACTTGCACTCCAATCCGCTCGACTAATGTGCCTACATGCGAGATCACACCAATCTGGCGTCCATCTGCTTGCAGCGCATCTAAACAAGCTAATGCCATTTCTAAACTTTCAGGATCGAGGGTACCAAACCCTTCATCAATAAACAGCGATCCTAATTGGCGAGTATCTGCCGCCAGCGAAGCTAATGCTAGTGCTAATGACAACGACACCAAGAAACTTTCACCACCGGAGAGTGATTCAACACTGCGCACTTCATCACCCATATCATGGTCGATAACTTGCAAAGCTAATGGACTTCCCGGTACTGGCTGCAACGCATAACGTGGCGCTAAGTCTTGCAGGTGTTCGTTGGCAGCGAGCACTAATTGTTGCAGAGTTAAGCCCTGGGCCAAGGTTCTAAATTTATTACCTGTAGCTGAGCCAATTAACTCATTCATTTGCAACCACAACTCAGTTTGAGTTTGTTGAGCGGCTAAGGCACTACGAAGATCGCCTGCTTGTTGCTGTGCTTGCTCGCCTTGCTCTAAACGTTGGCGTAATTGGAATACCTGATCATCTAATTGTACTTTTTCAGCCTGCCATTGCGTCAACATTTGCTGTTGCATTACAACGTCATCGCTCATCTCATGGTCACTAAACCACTGCTGAGCTAATTCAACGGTTGGCTCAAAATCAGCTTGGGCTTGTTGGCGCTCTTTAACAATGGTTTCACCTTGAGACACCGCTTGCTCTAGTTGTTTTAACTCGTTGCGCAGGTGTTGTAACCATGTCTCATCATGACTTAACAACGCAGTTAATTCAGCATCGGTTAACGCCAGTTTTTCTAACCATGCTTGCCACAATTGTTGCAACTGTTGTTGTGCCGTTTCAAATTCGGCTAGCTGCTGGGTCGCATGATGCTGTTTGGCGAGTTCAGCGGCAATTATTTCAGCCAATTGGTTTAATTGGGTTTGTCGTTGTTGGTATTGTTGTTGCTGCACTTCAACATCATTTTTAGCTTTACGCTCAATGGTTGCTAACGGCACTTCACCAATTAATGCAATTCGTTGTTGCCAACAAGCTTGTTGTTCTTCAACCAAACGCGTGACTTTTGCTCCAATTTCAGTGGCTTGTTGCTCTCCATGTTGAACACTATTGGTCAAAGTTGCTAATGCTGGAGCCAACTCAATAAGTTGTTTCTCAAGCTGTTGCTGTTGTTCAACATTGGCTTGATAGTGCTCAATTTGTCGTTCTAAATCGGCAATAAAGCCCGCTTTATCTTGCTGTGCTAACCCTGTAAGCCAACTGTCATTACCATAAATTGCCATCAACGCCTGTTGTCTTTCGTCAACCACATTTTGCAGACTGCTAACTTGCGCACTAAAGGCATTAAGCTGCTCTTGCGCTTGCGTTTGCTGTTGGGTTAACAAATGATATTTATCTTTATGTTCAGTCTGTTGCTGGATTAATTGCTGCAACTGCTGCTGCTGTTGCTTTACATTTTCAATCAGAGATTTACGTTGTTCACCCTGCACTTTAATCTGTTGCATTTGGGTTGCCGCATCCTCCAACGCTTGTGACCAGCTCGCTTGATAATGCGCAAGCTGAGCGACATCGCTGTCAGTCGCTAACACAATCTCTGCCAAGGTAATGGCGTTGAGATCGGCTGCCATTAAATCTGTCCACTGACATTGCTGCTGCTTAACTAACGTTTCAATGCTGTTGTTAAAACCAGCAATATCTTGCTCAAGCTCAGTTTTACGTTGTTTATCTTGAGCAACAGATTGGGTTAACTGTCGTTGTTCGGCGTGAGCATCTTGCAGCTGTTGCGCTAATTGTTGTAGTCGCTGTTGCTGCTGACTAATAATGGTTTCAACTTGCGGATTATGCTGCTGATAAGGATGCTCTTTAGAGCCACATAATGGGCACGATTCGCCTTCAATTAACTGCTCACGATAATCGGTTAAATTCATCACTGCGCGACTTTGGTTAAGCTGTAATTCGACTTCTTTATGCTGCGCATTCAATTGCAATAATTGGGGCATTAATGCCGTTAAGCGTTGATCACAACTAGCAATATGAGAGACTAATCCTTGCAGTTGCAGCTGAAATTTATCCCGCTGTTGCAGCACGCCATGCCATTTATCAAGCCCAAATAAACTCTCTTTAAGTAAGCCACTTAATTGCTGATAAGCACCATAGTGTTGGCGCTGTTGATCTTGGAGCTGCTCTAACGCTGCTAGATCGTGAGCTGAAGCTTGCTGAGTTAATTGCTGCTGGCGCTGATCCAAGGCTGATAGCTGTTGATCAAGCTCAGTCTGCTGCTGAGTAATTGTTGCTAATGTTGTTTGACGTTGCTTAATATCTGTTTGCAACTGCCCAATTTGGCTTTGTGCTTGTTGATACTGGTTAAGGTTATCTTTGATCGCATTTTGCTGCTCAGCCAAGGCTTTTACTGCTTGCGTTTGCGACAATGTCCCCGTTAGCTGTTGCAACTGAGATTGAGCGAGCTGTTGCTGTTGCTGCTGACTCGCCAATTGCTGACATTGCGCCGTTAACTGGTTATTTAACTCTGCTAATTGCTGTTGTAACTCAACACTTTGCTGCTGTAGACCAGCGCGTTGTTGTTCAATGCTTGCCGCTTGCTTTAGCTTTGGCTCAAGCTCGGTTAACGCCTGTTGTGTTTGCGCCAATTGGTGCTGGCTTTGCTGAACATTATCTTGCAATAACTGTTGCTGGTGCTGCTTAGCTGTTAACTCTGTGGTAGTCGATTGCAGCGTTTGTTGCCATTTGCTTACTTGCTGTTTAGCTTGTGCTAATAATGTGAAATCACCACGAGCAGGCAATGCTTGTTCATATTTTTTGAGTTGTACATAACGCGGCTCAGCCAACTGTTGCGCCTGCTTAGCTTGCGATAACTGCAGCTCACTTTCAGCACTGCGTTGAGTAAGTTTGGCAGCATTAACGATCACATCTTGATGGTGCTTTAATTGCTCTAGCTGTTGTTGCTGGCGATTAACTTGCTCACGTGTCGTCGCCAATTGGCTGGTTAACAATTGCTGCTCTTCATCGGTTAACAATGCAATGTCACCTAACTTAGCTTGTAACTGAGTCAGTTTTAATTTTTCATCTTTGGCACGTTCATGGGCTGCAATCGATAATCGACCGTAGATCTCACCGCCAGTCATGCGCTCTAATAAGGTCGCACGCTCATCGGCACCGGCTTTTAAAAAGGCGGCAAACTCACCTTGGGGTAACATCACTGCACGTCGAAACTGATCAAAACTAAGCCCGATTAAGCGTTCAATTTCAGCTTGTAATTCTTGTTTTTTACCCGCAAAACGCTGCCCTGTTTCTAAGTTTTCAAGCCACTGCTCTGCCGCTTGCATTTTACCTTCCGCACGACCACGAGCACGACGTACTTGCCAATGGCTACGCCACTGCGAACCATCATTAGCAATAAAATCTACTTCGGCAAAACCATCGGCTTTACCGCGCGATAAAATACTGCGAACATCATTGGCTTTAATGCGGTTCTCATCGCTATCGCGTCCAATTTCGGCATCATTTTTTTATTTGATTGCAGCCGTGGAATACGATCATATAACGCTAAACAAATCGCATCGAGTAAGGTTGATTTACCTGCACCCGTTTTACCTGTGATCGCAAATAAGCCCGCATCCGCTAAGCGGCCACCAGCAAAATCAATCTCAAATTTGGTTTGTAAACTGGCTAAATTTTCACCGCGCAGTGCAAGAATTCTCATGGTATTACTCCCTATTATTATTGTTGTTCTTCAACTTGCGCTAATAAACTTTCAAAGGCGGCACTCATCTCAGCGTCAGGCTCACCGGCGTATTTTTTAGCCCAACTAAGGGAAAATACTTGTTGCGGTAACACCTCAGATAAACGTTGATGCTGCAAGCTATGTTGCTGTTCATCATGCTTATAATGGGGAGTAATTTTGGCTAATCGTACTGATTTACCTTCTAAAGCTTGCAACACTTTTTCACGTAGCAAAGCTTGTGGTTTATCAAGTAAGACGTGGACTTCTAAAAACGGTTGTTGCTCACGCGGCAGTTCATCATCAGGCAAAGCTTTAAGTGCCACTAACACTTCATCTAGTAGGGCTGCTTTAGCGGGAACTTTTAGCATATCAACACTACGTGGAATAGTGAGCGGCTCAATCTTAGTAACTTCAGCGCCGTCTAATTCAACCACCACTATTTGATGACTGTAATTACGCTCTGCCATTGACAGTGGAATTGGTGAGCCGCAATAACGTACATGTTCTTGCTTGGCAACTTTTTGAGCTAAGTGTAAATGGCCGAGGGCAACATAGCTGACATCATCGGCAAAAATAGTCGCTGGTAGCGCATGCTGATTACCGCCAAGCACTCGTCGTTCTGACATTTCAGATATCTGTCCAGACGCCATATACGCATGACCCATACCGATTAACGCTTGCTGCGGCTGTTTGCGTTCACGGGCTGTAGCGGTCATTTCGGCATATAACACTTCAACCCCTTTAATCAGTCGATCATCGGTTTCAGCTAAGTTTTCAGTGCGTAAATCAGCGCTACGTAAAAATGGCACCGCCAACACCCATGCTGCTTGTTCACCAACGGCATTAGTTAATGGCACTAACATGCGATCGCAATCTAACTCGCCATTGGCTAAACGATGAATACCACCGACTAAATGCAAATCAAAGGCTTTTAATAACGCTTGTGGCGCATCAAGTTTGCTCGGTGAATCGTGGTTACCACCGATCATTACCACATCAAGATTAGGTAGTGTTTTGGCTAGTCGTGCTAAAAATCGATATAACATTTCCCATGCACTAGCAGCAGGATTGGCAGTATCAAAAATATCACCCGCCACTAATAAGGCATCCGCTTGTTGCTGCTCAAGTGTTTCAGCAAGCCAGTCTAAAAATGCTTGATGTTCAGTTGCACGACTATAGCCATGTAATTGATGACCAAGATGCCAATCAGATGTATGGATAATTTTCATAATAGGAATAACACTACCAAGCCAGAAATAATCATCAGATTGTACCGTGTCAACCAGTAACTACACAGATATTTGATGGCTAACTTCCCCTCACCATAACGAAGTGTTATTATTTTAATAAAAATTGATAATTTTATGTTATTTGAAATATCGCATAGTATTACTCCAACGAAACATAGCTACTTACTAATCAGTATCGAAGGTAAATTATGAAAATGAATCACGTAGGCATCATGGTTGGCGATATGGATACCGCGGTTGAGTTTTATACCAAAGCGCTTGGTCTTGATGTAGTTATGGGTAATACCAAAGTGACAGAAGAGCGTGAAACCGCAATTGGTAGAATGTGTATTGCTGTCTTTGGCGAAGGCTTTGAAGGTTTCAATATTGCCCATTTATTAACCCAAGATGGTATCGGTTTTGAACTGTTTGAAATGAAAAACCGTCAACAGCGTCATGAGGTTGATTTCTCTCGTATTGGTATTTTCCACTTCTGTCTTCAGACCGATGATTTTCATGGCGTTATTGCTCGAACTGAACAATATGGTGGTAAAGTTCGTATGGATATCATGCGTTACCATCCTGAAGATGAAAACAACACCTCACAAATGGTTTATTTAGAAGACCCGTTTGGTAACCTATTTGAGCTTTACTCACATACTTATGAAGAAACTTATTCTGCAAAGTATGAATAATCTTTTTAATATCAGGGATTGGTGTCCGCCAATCCTTGTAAATTAATAACTTCCCCCTTAAAGACGTAATCGCCACCAATAAAAATCCCATAATGTAACTATTCAATCTAGACTAAATAGTAATTTTAATACTTATCATTTCGTCTTTCTCTTAAATGTATTCAATATAAATGTAACTTTTGTTTTTGTTGATATGTCGATAGTGATAACTAACTCATTATGAACGGACTCATAATAACTTGAGGTGTTTATATGTCACGGATCGTTATTGTTGGTGGTGGTGCTGCAGGTATTGAACTATCCACATTACTAAATAAAACAACAAAAAAAGAAGATAGTATCATTTTAGTTGAACCAGAAACTCACCACTTCTGGAAGCCGCGCTTACATGAGATAGCAGCAGGCACTTTTGATAGTGATCTCGATACTGTGTGTTATTTCACTCACGGTGCACGACACGGATACCAGCATTACCAAGCGTCTATGACTGATATCAACCGCGACAATAAAACCATTTCTGTCTGTGGTGCTGCCGATGGTGTTAACTATCAACTAGATTACGATTATTTAATTATCGCCATTGGCGCGGTAAGTAATGACTTTAATACTCCAGGTGCTCAAGACCATTGCATCTTTTTAGATTCGGCCAATCAAGCACGCCAAGCATGGCATCGAATGAGTTTCATCCTACGCGCTGGCGATACTCGCACAGTTAATATTGTCGGAGCTGGTGCTACGGGAGTTGAACTGGCAGCAGAGCTTGAACGGGTCAGTAGAAAACTTCAACGTTATAATGGTACACCGCTAACAATTAATTTAATTGAAGCAGCTGATCGCGTATTACCCAATAGCCCTGAAAAAATGTCGCGTAAAGTTCAGCAACAGCTTGAGAAAAATAATATTAATGTATTACTTCAAACACGCATTAGCGAAGTCACCGATAAAGGCATGATCACCAGTGATGATCGTACTCTTGATGCCGATATACAATTTTGGGCCGCTGGTATTAAAGCGCCTGATTGGCTCAATGGTATTGGCGGCTTAGCTTATAACCGTATCAATCAAATTGAAGTTAATATGAATTTAACCACAACCGTTGATGACTGTATTTTTGCCCTTGGTGATTGCGCCTCTATTCCACAACTCGATGGTAGTTTTGTTCCCCCTAAAGCACAGGCTGCTAATCGCGCAGCTGAACATTTAGCTAAAAGTCTTGGTGGCTTTTTACAAGGTAAACCTCTTACTGATTTTATCTTTAAAGATGGTGGGATGGTGGTCGCTGTCGGGCACTATTTTGCGGTTGGCTCTTTTGCTCCTGGTTCAAAAATGGAGAGCAAATTTATATTACATGGACTGCTGATTCGTCGCGTTTACGATACTATTTTCCGTTTGCACCAAAAAACCATCAGTGGCATGTTTACCGTTTCTCGGTTAATGCTCTCTAAGCGTCTTAAAGCTATTTTTAAACCAAATATATAGTAATTACGCTATCTGCAACCTCAATCACAAACGTCACTTAGTAATTTGCAATGGTTAGGTTAAGATACTCCCCCAACTGTTTACCCTAGGAAGCGTGACTAGCATGATGTGGTTTAAAAATATACTGACTTACCGTTTTACGCGTGAGATTGACTTAAATGCAGACCAAATAGAAAAACAGCTGGAAGAATTCCGCTTTACTCCGTGTGGTAGCCAAGACATTCAAAAATTTGGCTGGGCACACGCACTGGGTAAGCATGGCGATATGTTTACCCATGTGTCTGGTGACAACATTTTGATTTGCGCGCGCAAAGAAGAAAAAATGCTGCCAGCGTCAGTGATCAAAGAATCATTGAACAACAAAGTTGAAATGCAGGAAAAAGATCTTGGTCGTAAACTGAAAAAGACTGAGAAAGACACCCTAAAAGATGAAATCGTGATGGATTTATTACCTCGCGCATTTAGTCGTCAGCACCAAACTTACGCGTTAATTATGCCTAAATTAGGCTACATTGTGGTTGATGCGGGTAGCTACAAAAAAGCCGAAGATGTTTTAGCGTTATTACGTAAATCTATTGGTAGCCTACCTGTCGTGCCTGTGGTATCTGAAAAGCCATTGGCATTAACCCTGACAGAATGGGTACGCAGCAATCAATCACCACAAGGTTTTACCATTGGTGAAGAAGCTGAATTTAAAGCTGTTGAAGAAGACGGTGGCGTGATCCGTTGTAAACAGCAAGATTTAAACTGTGATGAAATTTTAGCTCACATTGAAGCCAATAAAGTGGTCACTAAACTAGCGCTTAATTGGCAAGATCGTATCGACTTCATTCTAGCAGACGACTTGAGTGTTAAGCGTCTTAAATTCTCTGATGAAATTAAAGATCAAAACGAAGATATTGATCGTGAAGATATGGCTCAACGTATTGATGCTGACCTATCGTTAATGGGCGGTGAGTTCTCTGCCTTTTTACCGAACCTGTTTGATGTTATCGGTGGCTTAGAAAATAAAGGTTAATCCTAATTTTTCTCGAACCTACACTTAGATAACAAAAAAGAGCCGTCGCGTTATTAACGTTACGGCTCTTTTTATATGCTACATGCTCATCCCCACACCTGCATTGGCTTTTTTACCAAGGTAGTAATACCAAATAGAAGCAGGAATAAAGATCAAGTTCATCACTGTGGTCATATTAAAACCAAAACCTGATTGATTTAATGCACGTACAGTTTGATCGCTTGTTACCCAACCAAAACCATTGAATATCGCATCAACACATAAACCAGTAAATAAAATTGCTACAAATAGCAACCCAACCATCCATTTAGCAGGACGCTTACCGTAGTATTTTTGATAAACACGGATCATCGGAATGGTTAGAACATCCGATAGAATAAAGCCAATCACGCCACCAAATGAAATCCCACCATGCCATAATGCCGCGGCTAAAATCAGATTACCGACTGAACATACATAAGCAATCATCGCCACAAAAATACCAATGATCACATCTAAGAAAGAGTGTAACCATACCGGTAAGCCTGCATCATTACTGATAAACAATGCTCGCCAACCGTCTTGAGGCATCAAAGCAATAAGAATTGAAGAAACCACTACCCCAATAAGGATCTCTTTACCAATCATGGCAATATCCATCTGGAAGAAACCCGCAGATTTTGTGATTTTTTCCATAGTGGCAGATTGAGGTTTAGCTGCCATATCCATGTCGCAATCACTGTCATCAGACTTCATCTTAAACATATCCATACCACAACTGGCTTTTTGTGGCTGTGCATCTTCTAAGTGCTGACGTAATTCTTGTTCGACATCTTGTGGAAAAAAGCGACTAAATAAAAATCCAACCGTGGCAATTAAAATCAAACCACCAATCACTTCACCCCATAAAAATGTCCAGCCCATTAATGCAACTAAGACAATGAACATTTCAACAATCAAGTTAGTACTTGAAACTAAAAATGCCATTGCATTAGCAACAGTGGATTTTTTTACTAAGAGAGTATGAGATAACGACGCCGCAGCATAAGAACACGATGACGACACCATCCCTAAAAACGTGGTGAAACCGAGGCTTACAGGGGTTGTTTTACCTAGGTGTTTAACCACACTTGAAACCGGTATTAAATTGCGGATCCATGAAGACAATATTAAACCAAATGCCAACGGCCAGAATATTTGCCAAATCATATTACCAAAGGTTGAAAACACGTGGATAACTAACCCACTAATATCATGACCCATCATAACTACCTTCTTGATGTATGCCACCACTCACTAGCGACAATATTGTGCCTATAAACACTTATAGTGCCCTAAAATATAAACTCTGTATTAAATGCATAATAAGTATGTATTTTAATACATCTATATCTCAATTAACTAAATTACGCTAATTGTACATATACCCTGATTTGCAATAGTGTTGATTTTTCATACGTGATAATGATTAAGAAAATTGGTAATGTGGGAATGAAAAACGTAGAATCTCGCCTCCTCCCTATAACACTAGGTGTTATAGGCTGATTTGGAATCAGACATCTAAGAGAACTGAACAATGTTTAAACCAGAATTACTATCTCCAGCCGGTAGCCTTAAAAACATGCGTTATGCCTTTGCCTATGGTGCAGATGCTGTCTACGCAGGCCAACCTCGTTACAGCCTTCGTGTTCGTAACAATGAATTCAATCTCGATAACCTGAAAATTGGTATTGATGAAGCGCATGCACAAGGTAAAAAGCTGTATGTGGTTTGTAATATTCAACCGCATAACTCAAAGCTTAAAACCTTTATTCGTGATTTAAAGCCAATTGTAGATATGGGTCCTGATGCGCTTATCATGTCAGATCCTGGTTTGATCATGATGGTTCGTGAAGCATTTCCTGAAGTAGTAATTCACCTTTCAGTACAAGCTAACGCAGTTAACTGGGCAACCGTTAAATTCTGGGCTAGCCAAGGCGTTGAGCGTGTGATTCTGTCTCGTGAACTATCACTAGAAGAGATCGAAGAAATTCGTGAGCATTGCCCGGATACTGAACTAGAAATCTTTGTTCACGGCGCACTTTGTATGGCGTATTCTGGCCGTTGTTTGTTATCTGGCTACATCAACAAACGCGACCCAAACCAAGGTACATGCACGAACTCATGTCGTTGGGAATACAAAGTAGAAAAAGCCGTTGAAAACGATGCTGGTCAAATCGTTGAAACACAAGATGCGATTCAAATTCAAGAGATTGAAGAGCGTCCTAGTAATACACTTGGTCTTGGTAAGCCAATTGATGACGTAGTATTACTGAGTGAATCTCACCGCCCAGAAGAAAAAATGGCGGCGTTTGAAGATGAGCATGGTACTTACATCATGAACTCTAAAGATCTTCGTGCGGTACAGCATGTTGAGCGCCTAACCAAAATGGGTGTGCATTCATTAAAAATTGAAGGTCGTACTAAATCGTTCTACTACTGTGCACGTACTGCGCAAGTTTACCGTAAAGCGATTGATGACGCAGTTGCAGGCAAGCCATTTGATGATTCACTACTTGGCACATTAGAAAGCCTAGCGCACCGTGGCTATACTGAAGGTTTCCTTCGTCGCCACACCCATGATACTTATCAGAATTATGATTACGGTTACTCTATTTCTGACACCCAACAATTTGTCGGCGAGTTCACCGGTGTACGTCGTGGCGAACTTGCTGAAGTTGAAGTGAAAAATAAATTCGTTGTTGGCGATAGCCTTGAAGTAATGACGCCAAAAGGTAACGTTATTTTCAAACTTGAAACCATGGAAAACCGTAAGTCAGAAGTGATTGATGATGCAAAAGGTAATGGCCACTTTGTGTTTATTCCTGTGCCATCAGATATGGATCTCGATTTTGGTCTATTAATGCGTAATTTAAGTAACGGTGAAGACACTCGTAACCCACACGCACCTAAAAAAGATGGTAAATAAGCACTATGGCACTGCTCATTACAACTAAATGCATTAACTGTGATATGTGTGATCCTGAATGCCCCAATGAGGCAATCACCATGGGCGATGAATTTTACGAAATCGACCCTGAACGCTGCACAGAATGTAAAGGGCACTATGATAAGCCAACCTGCCAGTCAGTTTGTCCTATTACCAATTGCATTATTACTGATCCTGAGCGAGTTGAATCAGATGATGAACTGCTTGAAAAGTTTGTCACTCTGCAAGGCCTAGCTTAGTTATTCAATAATAAACCGTATAAAAAAAGCGCCGCTCAGTTAACTGGCCGGCGCTTTTTTGTTTTATTTATCAACCACGAGCACCTAGCAAAGATTAGCTTTTCAATACGATATTACACATCGGCGGCAATACTTTTTTCGGTTTAGGTTTCGGCTTTACATTGGTAATCGGTTTAGTGGTTACCGGTGCTTTATACGTTGGCGACCATGAAGCAAGCTCTTTACCACAACCATCACCTGCTGGCGGTGGTGTTTGCGGCTCACAAGTAGTACTTCCCTCAGGGCAATGTAAACGAACGTGGAAATGGTAATAATGACCAAACCAAGGTCTCACTTTACTTAGCCAATCACGCTGTTTCCATTCGGTTTTACATAGCTGTTGCTTGATCACTGGATGAACAAAAATTCGCGCAACTCGATCATCACTAGCAGCTAATTGAATTAATTGTGCTTGCTTACTGCTCCAGTTCTTTTCAATGATCTGGTAATTTTTCACATCAACCATTGGCAGCGCAGACACCGTTTTTAACGCTTGCTGTGATAATGGTTTTTCAGGGATACGTAACCAAATATCTGCATCTAATCCTGTTTGGTGGCTCGCATGGCCTGACGAGAAACGTCCCCCCCGAGGCATTGCAATATCACCCACCAGCACATTACCGATTTTTAGTTGCTGTGATTGCTTCATCAATTGTTGTAAAAAAACAATCATTTCACTATGACCAAAATAACGACCACGTTCAGAACGTATCACTTGATAACCATCACCTTGCAACGGTAAATTTTCACCACCAGCAAGACAACCATTAGCATACGAGCCAATCGAGCTTGAATCGCCACTGCTAGGTTGTTTCACTTTCTCCCACGGTGTCGCCATGGCTGTTTGACTTATGCACACAAGCATTAAGCCCGTAGCTATCTTCCTTAACACTTTATTCTTCCTTTTTATCATTGGTAGCATTAATAATAACGTAACAGGTTAACGATGCAAAATTAAGCCACTAAAAATATCACTACCTGTTGTAATTATCACTTAAAAGATTATTCATTAATTTTTTCACATGATTATGTTTTTTAAAATGGAAAATAAGCAAAGAAAAACATACCCATTTTTAGTTATTAGTTTATTTATTTAATGGCTAAATTTTACTTTATAAATTTAACATTAGTTTTATTTTATAAAACATACTGATATTGGTAAATAAACATGCTTAACATCGGTTATTAAATCACCACCGTATTTTTCAAATATGGCACTTTAGATTTCAGTAAGCAACATTAATTTATAGATCAGCATGTCTAGTTTACCATTCAATATCAATATTAAATTATCACCATCATTTCAATGAACATTGATATCATTATTTAATAACGTCAAAAACAAAATATAAGTTACTGATTAAAGTGAATATAAAGCAAATATATATATATAACCTTTACACTATTCGATTTATACCTAATCCAATGAAAATCACTAAACTAACTATTTTTAAGGTTTAAATTTTTAATTTAATTATTTTAAACGGCTGCAATACATTGTATAAATATATTTACCATTAAAAACAGGGCATGAACAAATAACAAAAAACAGTAATCACAATAAACAGCTATTTCTTATTAAAAAATGATAATGAATCTTATTATTGCTTTTAATTGTTATTAAACCAACATTAACGCTAATGACTTATTAATAATATTTAAACAGCCATTTATATACGTTATTTTATCAGTCTATTTTTAATTCCCCCTCTCTTAATTGCAAAATTTGACGACGTTATATTCACCCATATAATAACCGCAAGAATTTACCCTCTTCTTTATTTCTAATAAGGTCTTTTGAGATTGAATATAAGTAGACGTCAATTATTTAAATTGTGCGCAGGGGCTGTAGCAACAACAACTATTGCTTCCCTTGCCACAATTCCGCAAAAAGCGTGGGCGCAAGCTCGTGACTTCAAATTAACCGCAGCAAAAGAAACACGTAATACCTGTTCTTATTGTTCAGTTGGCTGTGGCACATTACTGTATAGCACAGGTGCTACTGGCGGTAATATTAAACAAAAAGTGTTCCACGTTGAGGGTGATCCCGATCATCCAGTAAGCCGTGGTGCATTATGTCCTAAAGGCGCGGGCCTAGCTGGTTTTGTTAACAGCGAACAACGTTTGAAATTCCCCGAATACCGCGCTCCAGGCTCAGATAAATGGCAACGTCTAACATGGGACGAAGCATTTAGCCGTATTGCTAAGCTAATGAAACAAGACCGTGATGCTAACTTAGTAAAAACCAATGATGAAGGCACCACAGTTAACCGCTGGCTAACAACAGGTATGCTTTGTGCCTCAGCAGAAAGTAATGAAAATGGTTGGTTAACTCAGAAATTTGCCCGTGGTTTGGGTATGGTTCCTGTAGACACTCAAGCGCGTATTTGACACGGCCCAACGGTAGCAAGTCTTGCTCCAACATTTGGCCGCGGCGCGATGACCAACAACTGGGTCGACATTAAAAATGCCGACTTGATCCTTGTTATGGGCGGCAACGCAGCAGAAGCACACCCTGTAGGCTTCCGCTGGGCGATTGAAGCTCAAAAAACTAGAAACGCTGAAATCATTGTGGTTGATCCACGTTTCACGCGTACAGCAGCTGTTGCTGATCACTATGCACCGATCCGTTCAGGTGCTGATATTGCTTTCCTATTAGGTGCTATTCGTTACCTAATCGCTAGCAGTCAAGTGAATCACGAATATGTTAAAGCATACACAAACGCAAGCTTTATTGTACGTGATGATTACGCATTCCATGATGGTCTTTTCTCTGGCTATGACGCCGAGAAACGTAAGTATGATCGTAGTTCTTGGTTCTACCAACTTGATGATCAAGGTTATGCCCTAAAGGATGAATCACTGCAACATCCTCGCTGTGTATGGAACCTACTTAAAGATCACGTTGCACGTTATACACCTGACGTTGTATCAAATATCACCGGTACGCCTGTTGATATGTTTGATCACATCTGTAAAGCACTGGGTAGCACAGCTGCTAATAACCGTGTTGCCACTATTTTGTACGCAACAGGTTGGACTCAGCACTCTAAAGGCGCTGAAAACATTCGTTGTATGGCAATGATCCAGTTACTACTTGGTAATATGGGTATGGCTGGCGGCGGTGTTAACGCTCTGCGTGGTCACTCAAACATTCAAGGTATCACTGACCTTGGGTTGCTAGCACAAAGTTTACCGGGTTACTTAAAACTGCCGTCTGATAAAGATGTTGATTTAGCCGCTCACCTTAAGCACCACACTCCAGTGGCACTTGAAGCGGATCAAACCAACTACTGGCAGCATTACCCAGCATTCTTCGTGTCATTACTGAAGTCTTTCTACGGCAAAAATGCAACGGCTGAGAATAACTTTGGTTACGATATGATGCCCAAATGGGATCAAGGCTACGACATGTTGCGCGTGTTTGAAATGATGAACAAAGGTGAAATGAATGGCTACATTTGCCAAGGTTTCAACCCTGTTGCTTCAATGTCAAACAAGCAAAAAACCTTAGATGCTTTATCTAAACTGAAATACTTAGTGGTTGTCGATCCACTTGCAACTGAGACTTCTACGTTCTGGCAGAATAAACCGAACGTCAATGAAGTTGATACAGCAAGCATTGAAACTGAAGTATTCCGTTTACCTTGTGCCTGTTTTGCTGAAGAAGATGGCACCATTGTAAGTTCAGCGCGCTGGTTACAGTGGCACTGGAAAGCAGCTGATATGCCAGGAGAAGCCAAAGGTGACGCTGAGATTCTAGCCGGTATCTTCTTGAAGATGCGCGATATGTACCAAAAAAATGGTGGTACATACCCAGATCCTATTCTGTCTCTTGACTGGAATTACGCTATCCCTTCTGCGCCAAATACTAAAGAATTAGCGCAAGAGCTTAACGGTAAAGATGCTAACGGTAAGCAGCTATCAAGCTTTAGCAAACTAAAAGCTGATGGTTCAACTAATGCGGCTTGTTGGTTATACACCGGTAGCTGGACTGAAGCAGGTAACCAAACTGCACGTCGTGATAATAGCGATCCATCAGGTTTAGGTATTGCGCCTAACTGGGCATGGTCTTGGCCTGCAAACCGTCGTGTATTGTACAACCGTGCATCAACACATCCTGACGGTAGCCCATGGGATAAAACACGTACTCTGGTTGAATGGAATGGTAACAAGTGGATTGGTCCTGATGTACCTGACTTTAACGCTAAATTGCCACCATCAAGCAATGCTGGCCCATTTATCATGCAACCTGAAGGCGTAGGTCGTCTGTTTGCACTTGATAAAATGGCTGAGGGCCCGTTCCCTGAGCACTACGAACCATTTGAAACACCGATTGGTACTAACCCATTACATAAAAATGTGGTTTCCAACCCAGCGGCACGTTTGTTCAAAGATGATGCAGCGCAGTTAGGCACCAAAGAGAATTTCCCATTCGTGGGTACCACTTACCGTCTAACAGAGCACTTCCATACATGGACAAGTCACTCTCATTTCAACGCGGTATTACAACCTGAACAATTTGTAGAAATTGGTGAAGGTTTAGCGAAAGAGCGTGGCATCAACAATGCTGACATGGTGCGTGTAACTTCTAAGCGTGGCTCTATTGAAGCTAAAGCTTATGTGTCTAAGCGTATTACGCCACTGCATGTTAACGGTCAAGCTGTTCACACTGTTGGTATTCCTATTCACTGGGGCTACGAAGGCGATACTAAGCCAGGTTACCTTGCGAATACGTTATCGCCATGTGTCGGTGACGCTAACTCACAAACGCCTGAATATAAGGCATTTTTGGTTAACGTAGAGAAGGTGAAGTAAGCCATGGGTATGGAATCACAGAATATTATTCGTAGTTCTGCTACATCGTCGATTACTCCATCTCCTGATGCGCGTGAGCGTCAAATTCAGGTAACAAAGTTAATCGATGTCACCTGCTGTACTGGCTGTAAAGGCTGTATGGATGCGTGTAGTGAGTGGAACAACTTACGCGGAAAAGTAGGCACCTTTGAAGGTTCTTACCAAAATCCGCCTAATACGACCGCTGAAACTTGGACCACTATCCACTTCAAAGAAATTGAAGAAGATAATAAATTCAAATGGTTATTTAGCAAACATAGCTGCATGCACTGTTCAGATCCTGGCTGTTTAAAAGCGTGTCCAGAACCTGATGCTATCGTGCAATATGAAAATGGTGTTGTCGATTTCAACTCGGAAAAATGTGTGGGTTGCGGTTACTGTATCGCTGGCTGTCCATT
Organism: Photobacterium aquimaris; assembly: GCF_002954455.1. GTDB lineage: Bacteria > Pseudomonadota > Gammaproteobacteria > Enterobacterales > Vibrionaceae > Photobacterium > Photobacterium aquimaris. The sequence continues at coordinate 312,412 of NZ_MSCC01000001.1, read as the reverse complement.
TGATATTCCGCGTATGAACCCAGTTGATAACCGTGTTTACAAATGTACGTTATGTCTCGATCGCCTTCAGGCAGGTCAAGTGCCGTCATGTGCTAAAACCTGTCCAACAGGCGCATTACGTTTTGGTTCTCGTGAAGAGATTCTTGAGTATGCCAATCAACGTGTTGCAGCACTGCAAGCAAAAGGTCATAAAAAAGCCGGGATCTACAACCCACAAGGCGTTGGTGGTACACACGTAATTTACATACTGCACGATATTACTGATCCTGAGCGTTACGATCTGCCTAAAGATCCTAAAATCAGCGAAACTGTGAAGTTATGGAAAGATGATCTCAAGCCACTCGCCGCTGCCGGTTTAGTGGGTACTTTAGCGCTGGCTGCTATCCACCGTGTAACGGTTGGTCGTAGTCGCGTGGCTGAAGATGAAGGAGATGAGAAATGAGTTTAAACAAAACGATTTTACGTCATAAACCTTTAGATCGTGTGGTGCATTGGACAGTAGCATTAACAGGTATCTGGACGTTATTGTCTGGTCTATCTTTTATGTTTGCCCCACTGCACTTCCTTAGCTATGTCTATGGCACGCCACAACTTGCGCGTATTTTGCATCCATTTGGTGCGATCGTGATGACAGTTGGGCTATTTTTCTTAGTGATCCGTTACTGGAGCCATAACCACTTTGAAAAAGGTGATCTCCAGTGGATGTTAAAAGTTAAAGATGTTTTAACTGAGAACGAAGAAAACGTACCAGAAGCAGGTCAATACAACGCAGGTCAGAAAATGATCTTACGTCAGTTTATTGCCTGTGGCGTATTACTACTAGTAACTGGCCTGATTGCATGGCGCGCTTACTTTTCAGCCTACTTCAGCATTGATGTGGTTCGTATTGCATTGATTGTGCACTCAATCACAGCGCTTGTTTTTGCCTTAAGCTTAATTATCCACGCCTACATGGCATATTGGGTAAAAGGCTCAATTGACGGCATGTTAGAAGGTAAAGTTTCTTCAGCTTGGGCTAAGAAACACCACCCGCGTTGGTTCCGTTCGCTATCTAGCAACAAAGATCAACACTAACAACACAGCTCAAGAACCAATAATCCTTGTTGTTTATTGGTTCTTTATTTCTATACCAACCTTGGCGTACTAAGGTTGGTATTCTTATAATTGGATACCTACATGAGCGTTCACATTTTAGATAAAGACACCATTATTAAACAAAAAAGTGACGGCTTTCGTCCGCTAATTATTGGTGATCCTGCCACCATTTTTCATGCCCGCGCTGCCCGGTTACGTCAGTTGGCACAAGACTCTTTTATGGCAGATTACCTGTTATTAGCAGGACAGGTCGTCCAACAACAATTGCATTTAGTTGATACGTTTAATGGCGCAGTACAGCAACAGTTACAAGCTAAAACATTAACATGGCCGATTGAAATTGATAGTAGTTGGCAAGCTATTTTAGATCCAATGCTAACCCAATTAACCTCAGCACTACGCCCTGTTGTTAGTGATGATATAGTCAAAGTTATCGACAATATTAGCCAGATTGATCAGCAAACACTGCAGCATTATTTTCATGCTTTACAACAAAACCAAGCTGAACGTGTACCTGCTGATATTGCGATTATTCTTTGGAGCTGTATCAATACACTAATGAGCCTAATTGTGGCTAACACCCAATTAGACTGGCAACCAGAAGCCAATGCTAAACAATCACATTGCCCTCTTTGTGGTGGAGCACCTGCAGCAAGTTTAATTCAAGGCAGTGGTCATCGTTACTTGCATTGCAGCCAATGTGAAGCCCAATGGCATCGACTGCGCGCTGAGTGTACTCAGTGTGGTGATGGTGAAAATATTCAACTTCAAAGTGAAACACTAGAAGATAGCGTTCGTGCTGAAACTTGCAGCCATTGCCAAAGTTATTTAAAAATGTTGGTGCTAGAGAAGAATCCACAGTTAGATCCTATTGCTGATGATTTAGCAACAATTGTTCTAGATCAGAAACTGGGGGAAATGGAATTTTATCGCAGCGGTTTCAACCCATTCTTACTGCCTCTGGCTCAATAACGCTTTAGAGTAACACTATGATTATTGCTACAGCTGGCCATGTCGATCATGGTAAAACAAAACTATTACACGCCCTGACTGGGATCAATGCCGATCGACTGCCAGAAGAGCAACAACGTGGGCTCACTATTGATTTAGGCTATGCGTTTATGCCTTATCAATCAATAACATCTAATCAGCACCAGACATTAGGTTTTATTGATGTTCCCGGGCATGAGAAATTTCTCTCCAATATGCTAGCAGGCGTCGGCACAGCCCATCATGCAATGCTGATTGTGGCTGGCGATGAAGGCATGATGCCACAAAGCCATGAACATTTGACGATTCTGCGCTTATTAGCCATGGATAGCCTAACAGTAGTGATCACTAAATCAGATCTCACTACCGTTGAGCAACAGCAGCAGCTTGAAGCTAAAATAAGCCTGTTATTACTTCAATATGGCTTTACCCAAACCACTATTTTTCATTGTTCAGCCATCACTCATCAAGGTATTGTTGAGCTCAAACAACACCTGATTGAGCTAGCTGATAGTGAACAACACCACGATGATAGCCTTAATTTTAAACTGGCAATCGACCGCGCTTTTCACGTTAAAGGCTCTGGCTTAGTGGTAACAGGAACCGCTATCAACGGTCAGGTCAATGTTGGTGATAGCTTATGTTTAATAAGCCATAACAATCTTAAAAAAGGCCATAGCCAGCCTCAGGTTGTGCGAGTAAAAACTATTCATGCACAGGGTAAACCTGCTGAATGTGCAACAGCCAATCAACGGGTAGCGCTTAATATTAGCGGTGATATTGATAAAGCGAGCTTAAACCGTGGGGATTGGTTATTACATACCGCGCCAACAACTATAATCAAACGGATCACGGTTAAATTAACCGCTAATCAACTGATTAAACACTGGCAAAATGTTCAAATATTCCATGCAGCGACCCATACTACTGGTCGTATTGCATTATTAGAAAATCAGCAATTAATCGCAACTGACAGCGCTCTGGCTGAAATCAGCCTTGATACGCCATTGTGTTTAACCGAACAAGATCGTTTATTAATCCGCGATCCGGCTCAGAAAACCAATCTTGGTAGCGCGATTGTAATTGATCTACTGCCGCCAAATCGTGGCAAGCGCAAACCACAACGCCTTGAGTACCTCCATCAACGCGCTCATATCAATACGCTCAATGAGATCATTGAATTTAAGCTGCAACATGCACCACAATCACGCCAACAATTAATTGAACAACATCAGTGTAATGCTGCTGTTATTAGCCAATTATTAGCCGCTAATGAAACTATCAATCAACATGGCGACTACCTGTGCTATGACAGCTATCAGCAGGCATTACAGCAACAGATTATCACCACGCTAGAATGCTATCATCAGCAAGCGCAAGATAACCTTGGCGTCGGCAAAGAGCGACTATATCGTATGGCGGCACTTAACCAACCAGCCGCGATCTTTAACGCAGTTATCAACCAACTACTCAATCAACAGTTGCTAGCCAACACTCGTGGTTGGCTACATTTAGCCTCCCACCAATTGCAGCTAACAGAAACCGAGCAACAATGGTGGCAGCAAATAGAACAAGTAATGCTTGCTGAGCCCCAGCCTTGGTGGGTACGTGATCTTGCCGCTGAAATTAGCGCGGATGAAAACGAGATTCGCAAATTGAGCTATAAACTGGCGCAATTAAGCTACGTTGCCGCTATTGTTAAAGATCGTTATGTTACCCATGATTATCTAGTAAAAATGGCCACACAAGTGCGTCAACATACCGCCCAATATCAAAAATTAGAAACCGCTGAATTTAGAAATATCAGTCAGCTCGGGCGAAAAGTTGCAATTCAATTATTAGAATATTTTGACAAGATTGGTTTTACGAAACGTAAGTTTAATTATCGCGAATTAAAAGATCAGGATTTATTGCAGGAACAAGATAAAGAGTAACAAAGTGGCGGAAGAACATAGGAGTCGAACCTACCCAGGACTGCTGGCAGCCCTACCCGGATTTGAAATCCGGACGCATCACCGGATACGACGTTCTTCCTTTATTTTGAAGCTGTATTTTATTTGTTTAAGGTATATTCTGCAACCGCTATCTAATCAAGATCTAGATAGCGGTTTCTTTTATAGAACAAGTGCCTAAATAAGCACCTATTTCATCTGTTGATCAAGATTTAAAATCGTTAATGCATTACTGACACTGGTTGCTAATACATCAACCACGCCAGATCGTAGTGCGCCTAACAAGGCTAATGCTTTACTGTTTTCAGCCGCAGTCACCACCACGGTAGGAATATGCCGCAGTTCATTCATGGTTAGACCAATAACACGATCGCTCATCATGGTATCTGCTTGCTTACCCTGACTATCAAAGAAATCATAGCCCGCAATATCACCTACAACACCTTTACGAATTCTAGCTTCAACAATTTCTTGAGGCGTGAACCAACCTAATTTGACCATGTGACTATTTTCATTCATATCGCCAACGCCAACTAACGCCACATCAGCACGACGGGCACGATCTAAGGTTTCTTTAACAGTACCATTTTTCATGAATGCTTCTTTAACAATGATGTCATCAACATACGCTGGCGCATAAAGTGTTTCACTAATACCATCATATTTTTTGGCAAGTTGGCGACAAATATGATCGGCATTAATCGCATTACCAGAACGGTGAGTGCCACCAATACCGCATACAAAACGGCAGTTACGCTGTGGTACTACGCCAACATGATTAGCAATTGAGGCTATATTACGCCCTTGACCAACCGCAACCACCATATCATCAGATAAGGTGGTTGCAAGATAGCTTGAAACAAGACTCGCCACTTGTTGGCGTTGAGATTCATCATCAGGTTGATCTAACGCAATCAACGCCCGCTTCAGATTAAAGCGTTCAATTAATTGCTGTTCTAGTTTTTCACTAAATACGGGGTGATATTTAACCGTGATCTCAACCACCCCTTCATCCCGTGCTCGACGAAGTAAACGGCCAATCTTGGCACGAGACATTCCAAACCGTTGTGATATTTCTTCCTGCGTTGCGCCTTCTTGATAATAAGCAATAGCAATTTCAGTTAACTGATCACTCTCAGCATGATTATTATCATTATTCAAACTGCTCATCACTTGTCCTTTATATACGGCTGTTAGATCAAAAACTTATTCTAACACTGTGATATCAAAACCGAGAGGTTATTCCTAAACCCACAATAATAAATAACGTACAGCTTTTTTATTAATAATCACCAAAAACCATACCATCTTTTTAAGTTATCATAGGCACAACCATAGGAAATACTTATCTTATTGATAATAAAGCAATGTTTAGTTTGTACAGCTTTTGGAGTATATAAACCCAAAAGCTATTTTATTTAGACTGTCATTTTAATTTATTGCTTAGTTGCTAATCTTTCGATTCAGGTTTATTAAATAAATATGAGCGGACGAGACTCGTCATACCGAACATCAGCACGTCCATTTTCCATCAAATAATAGTCGTGACAGGCCGCTAAGCTTGCTAATCGAAACTAACTATGCCAACTTCACAGCTACTATTTCCTACCGTGAGATTACGAACAAGATAGGGAATCGATTATCATCACGTTGCAGAGTTATTATTTTAACTGCCTTTTTATTGGTTTCTTTAATGCTCAAACACGTGATATGCAGATCACGGATAGCTCGTTCCTCTCTTCCGAGATGACGGATAATAACCTACGCTATTACTACCATTTTCTACCGACGAAAAAAACCTA
>NZ_MSCC01000001.1:303030-303622 GCF_002954455.1 Photobacterium aquimaris | reverse complement strand
CTCTTAGTTTCCACTTAAAAAGTGGAGTAAGTTGGTCAAACAACCAAGGTTTGTGTTTAATAATCCGATCAAGAAAATATTAAACATTGGTTTTTCGCCGGACTCATTTATTTGTTTTCACTTTAAAAAGTGAAAGCAAACACAGACACTTGAATGTGTATGTTTTGAGAACTCGTTTTTATTCTTCTTTTACAAGAAGCAACAAAAACATTTTTAAAATCAATCTTTCGATTGAATTTACTAGTCAGCTTTCCAGATTGTTAAAGAGCATGCAATTATCTAATGATAACCACTTTGTAATCACACTCTTACGAATGCATTTATAAAGTGGTGGAGCTATGCGGGATCGAACCGCAGACCTCTTCGCTGCCAGCGAAGCGCTCTCCCAGCTGAGCTATAGCCCCTTAAAGTTTTACTTCTTTAGGAGAAGTTCTCTAAAAAGAGAAAGTGGTGGGCGATACCGGGCTCGAACCAGTGACCCCCTCCTTGTAAGGGAGGTGCTCTCCCAACTGAGCTAATCGCCCACGATAGTTGCTATTTGTTTTCACTTTAAAAAGTAAAACCAAACTAGCTTTCCTTCGTGGAAAGGAAA
>NZ_MSCC01000001.1:286867-301370 GCF_002954455.1 Photobacterium aquimaris | reverse complement strand
TGACTTTCGGTAACCGCTTGCGCCGTTGTCCGTGTCAGTGAGGTCGCATTATAGGGAGATTTTATTGGCTGACAATAGTTTTTTTACAAAAAAAATTGTTTGAACATTATTTATTCAAAACGATTTAATTTAGCTTAATTTGTGTCTTTTTAGCGATGATAGCCGTTGTTTAATCAAATTCACTGTATTTAGAAATTGCAGTTTTGAGAGATACTGCCTGCGAGACACCACGGCGGTCAGCCCAACTGACACTAACATTAATAGTTCGCAGTGCATCTGATAACGATAAGGTATTAGCATCACAACTAAGCGTATAATCAGATCCGCTCACCATCGATTGCAAACAATAAGTAGATTCAGCCATGCTTACAAAAGAAATTAACCCTGTTGCCCCACTAACATGACTGGCGCGAGTTTGGTAATACTCCATCTGCGCTTCTGCTATATGAAGTGCATCTAGAGTCTTTAATGCGTTTTCTGCTTTTACTTCCATATAGGCCTGCATCTTAACCAAGCCTAATACGCCAACAGAAAGCACGCCAAGGGCAATCACCACTTCTAAAAGGCTAAAGCCTGTTATTTTTTTAAGATTAGAAGTCATGCCAAGATCCTTGTTGCCAACGAGGTTTACCAAATGGGGCCAATAAATCAGTAATTAATTCACCATCAAAAGCAAAATTACCTGACGCATTAAAATAACTTACATATTCAGGTGTATCTAAAATAAACCCGCCAGAAGGTAAAAAAGAACCATACATATAAAAAACAACTTTATTCTTTATTTCATCAACAGTTAATTCCCCTTCCGTTGGCTGATACATATCATCTTTTAAAACTTTGTCTTTTTCTAAGGTAGAGTTCCAGATATTTTCACCGTTAATAACAGGGTCATAATCATTATTAAAATGGTAAACCAATGCATTTAATTTTTCAGCGCCATTAAAAGAAAAGATACCGTTATGCACAAGTATAAATAAACCTTTTAAGCTCGAGGCTTTGTCTTGCAATAAATTAAGTCCGACACGATCTAAAATACAGCTACCATTAACCCATACATGACGTTTATCTTCTTTAACCACTTCTGCTATTTTCTTTCCACAACCATCGGTTGGATCAACTTCCACAAATTCAGGGCGACTTCTGACTGACATCCAATCATCACGAGCAACACCGAAAGTTTCCTTAAATAGATCCATCATAGATTCTTTTTGTATGTCTGATTCAAACTTTGATGGATAATTTGATGCTAATGGTGTTCGATAGTTAGCATCTGTACTAGAAGAGCATTTATGATCATTACTGTCTTTAAAAAAGTCTAAATAAGGCGGTGATGTAAAGCTTAAATCATTGCTACCAAAACCAGTATTCAAATTGCCATCATCATGAATAAATACATTGTTACGGTATCTTAATAAAACACACTCCCACTGATTACTACCTAGCCCCTTGCCTGGATCAGGAAAAAATCTATAATCCCCATTAAAATACAAATCTGCAGAACTTTTAATTACCCCGCTACTCCTTGTTCCACCAGCAACGATTGTTTTTACTATTTTCTTATACTTATTACTTGTTTCTGAAGTCAACAACGATTTACCATCATTAGTATCAATACTTAATATTAATGGCAGTCCGTCAATCACTGTTTTACATTTATCTAAACTCGTATTTACATCAGATTTATTACTTATCTCTGCAAACCCACACTCCAACCCACCTTCAGCAGCCCAGTGTGCTTGTCTGGCTAATACTTCATTTTGGGTACGCTTAATCTGATAAAATAAATTCTTATATGAAGCTAATGAAAATAACAGCGCTACTATTAATAACATGCTGGTAATTAATAGTGTCGTCATCCCTGACTGTTGGTGTTTATTCATTATTGCCAATTCCTTGTTTTAATCTGAATCGACTTTGCGGTACTTACTGAATCATCATTTTTTAAATGTGCAGCAAGCGTTATTTTTATTAATTGACTGGTAGCACTAGCTGAACTTATTGGTGTATTTTTAATATCAAATTTATTTACAACAATCTGCTTTTCATAGAGTAATGAATAAGCATCTGTTGGATTACAAGCAGTAGCCATTGTTTTTACAACATCAGATGAACGATAAACTAATTTAGATTTATTCGAGTTATATATTACTTCATTATATCGACGTCCATCAGGAGCGTCATAGGCATAAGCCAAACAGTTATTATCAGTATTTACATAAACGACATTACTCGCACCTGATAGCTTCAAACTTGAAGCACCACTTGATACATACCCTGCTCGCAGTACATCTTCTTTGATCAATCGAAACGCATCATTAACATCTTGCTCAAGTAACAACTCTAATGAACGCTTATTCGCTGCTTGATAACCAGATAAAAAAACTGAACCGACAACACCCATTGCAATGAGCCCTACTGATGAGGCTATAAGTAGTTCAATTAAGCTAAAACCTTGATTAGCACTCTTCATAAGTACTCAACTTTTCAGAGTCGGCTTCTAAGCAAGTATAAATACGCCCTGTAATGGTATAAACCGTTGTTTTTAATTTATAGTCACCAAGACTATAGCTATAACTACCATTGGCACTGGGTCTGCCGTAAATAGGATCAAAATAAAATCGATTAAGATTGCTAGTATTGGTGAACACTACACGAGAAAACGAACTCGATTCTATTGATGAGAAAACAGTGGTTCCTGAATTTAATTCAGCACTAATACGCCATGGCGCTAAAGAACGAGCCAGTAGATTGGTTGGTGCAGTGCTCTCAACATATACTTTTTCCCCACGCATCACCGCTTCTGATTTAGCTTGCACCAATAACCATTCGATTTCTGTCGCCAAGCGTTTAACTTTATTAGATTCAATTAAGCCATTAAAACTTGGGGCTGCCATAGCAACAAGAATGCCCATGATCACCACCGTAAACACTAATTCCAACAGCGTAAATCCACGCTGGCTGTCACCATGGCGATGTATGTTATGAAAGTGCGTGATAATTTCGCGAGCCATTCCCCAAATCCCTATAAACGTCATTCCAATCCCTAAGAACAACTTGATCGAGAGTTTATCACCACCGCAAAATAGCACCGTTAGGATATCAATCAGTTATCGAGTCAACTCGAATATTTAAGAGATTACGGAAGATGATTAAACAAAAAGGCGTGACGCTGATCGAAATGTTGATTGCGGTGGCTATTATAGGGGTATTAACTGCGATTGCTTATCCTTCATATCAGGATCATATATTGAAGGGTCACCGTACTCAGGCGATGGGGGATCTGATAATGATCCAGCTAGCAATGGAAGATAAACGCACAGGCGGAAAAGATTATTTAGATTTTGATGGTCATACGAATTCTGAAATTAAAACTGATCTTTGCGGTAGTTGTGCAAATGAAGAGCGCTATAGCTATAAGATTAGCGCGTCTGACACAACATACACCATTACAGCAACCCCAAAAACAGTACAAGCATCTGATGAGTGCGCAATTTTAGAACTTAATGAAACCAGTAAAGGTTCACCTGAAGGTTGTTGGTAATATTTTCACTGAGTTATTTTATGCTCAAGTACGTGATAAGTAGATCACGGATAGCTCGTACCTCTCTTTCGATATGACGGATATTCTGGCACAAAAAAACCGCTACTAGCATTCACTAATAGCGGTTTTATTTATTCTTGTTTGCGACGAATTAGTGGGTTAAGTCGTCGAAAAACTTTTTTACGCCGTTAAAGAAACCTTCAGATTTTGGCTTATGCTTACTCGCATCTTTGCCACCAAACGTTTCTTCTAATTCTTGCAGTAATTCTTTTTGACGCTTACTTAAATGTACTGGCGTTTCAACCACCAACTTACAGATAAGATCACCGCGTAAACCACCACGTACAGAATCTACACCTTTACCACGCATACGGAACATACGGCCCGTTTGCATTTCAGATGGTACTTTCAGGCTAACACGGCCATCAAGGGTAGGAACTTCAACCTCACCGCCTAATGCTGCCATTGTGAAACTTACTGGTACTTCACAATGTAGGTTATTGCCTTCGCGCTGGAAAATGTGGTGTTCTTTAACATGTACTTGAACGTACAAGTCACCCGCTGGTGCGCCTTGTTCTCCAGCTTCGCCTTCGCCACTTAAGCGAATACGGTCGCCAGTATCAACACCCGCAGGAATTTTAACTGATAGCGTTTTGGTTTCTTCTACACGGCCTTCGCCATGACACTTATCACATGGATCTTTGATGATTTGGCCACGACCATGACAGTGTGGACAAGTCTGCTGAACAGCAAAGAAGCCTTGACGCATCTGTACTTGACCAGCACCGTGACAAGTACCACATGTGGTTGCAGATGAACCTTTTTTAGCGCCTGAACCATCACAGCTGTCACAACCAACTAATGTTGGTACACGGATTTCTTTCGAACAACCGCGAACAGCTTCTTCCAACGTCAGTTCCATGTTGTAGCGAAGATCTGAACCGCGCTGTGCGCGTTGTTGACGACGGCCACCGCCACCACCAAAGATATCACCAAACACATCACCAAAGATGTCACTGAAGTCTGCACCGCCGCCAAAGCCGCCGCCGCCACCGCCCATACCACCTTGTTCAAAGGCTGCATGGCCGTATTGATCGTAAGCAGCGCGCTTTTGGTCGTCTGTTAGAATTTCATAAGCGTATTTCACTTCTTTGAATTTCTCAGCAGATTCCGCATCACCCTGGTTACGGTCGGGGTGGAACTTCATTGCTAAGCGCTTATAAGCCTTTTTAATGTCACGCTCACTTGCGTCACGAGCCACACTTAACACTTCGTATAAATCACGTTTCGACATAACTTGATTGTCACCTAGCTAGATATAGTTACGGGCGTTAGAGTAACCTCAAACGCCCGTAATTTAAACAAGATGTTAACTAATAATAGCTAACGTTCTTATTTGTTGTCTTTAACTTCTTCAAACTCAGCATCAACAACATCGTCGTCTTGCTTAGCTTGTTGCTCACCAGCACCGTCAGCTTGTTGTGCTTGTGCTTTCTGTTGAGCGATTTCCATTAGCTTTTGAGAAGCTGCAACAACCGCTTGAACTTTCGCGTCGATTGCTTCTTTGTCTTCGCCTTTGCGTGCTTCTTCTAGTTCAGCAACAGCAGCTTCGATTTTTGCTTTCTCATCAGCAGGAAGTGCTTCACCAGCTTCTTCAATTTGCTTACGAGTACCGTGAACAAGTTGGTCAGCTTGGTTACGAGCAGTTACTAGATCTTCAAACTTCTTATCAGCTTCTTTGTTAGCTTCAGCTTCTTGAACCATCTTCTCGATGTCAGCATCGCTTAGGCCACCAGACGCTTGAATAGTGATCTTCTGCTCTTTACCAGTAGTCTTGTCTTTCGCAGAAACGTTTAGGATACCATCGGCATCTAGGTCAAACGTTACTTCGATTTGAGGCATACCACGTGGTGCAGCTTGAATACCTTCTAGGTTGAATTGACCTAGAGATTTGTTGAAGCTTGCTTGCTTACGCTCACCTTGAATAACGTGGATAGTTACCGCGCTTTGGTTATCTTCAGCAGTAGAGAACACTTGGTTCGCTTTTGTTGGGATAGTTGTGTTCTTCTCGATAAGCTTAGTCATTACGCCACCCATGGTTTCAATACCAAGAGATAGTGGAGTAACGTCTAGAAGTAGAACGTCTTTAACATCACCAGCAAGTACACCACCTTGAACAGCAGCACCTACAGCAACAGCTTCATCAGGGTTAACGTCTTTACGTGGCTCTTTACCAAAGAATTCAGTTACTTTAGCTTGAACCATTGGCATACGTGTTTGACCACCAACTAGGATAACGTCGTTGATGTCGCTAACAGATAGGCCAGCATCAGCAAGAGCTACTTTTAGTGGCTCAAGAGAACGTTGAACTAGGTCTTCAACTAGAGATTCTAGTTTCGCACGAGTCACTTTGATGTTCATGTGCTTAGGACCAGTTGCGTCAGCTGTGATGTAAGGTAGGTTAACATCAGTTTGCTGTGCAGAAGATAGTTCGATCTTCGCTTTTTCTGCCGCTTCTTTTAGACGCTGCATAGCTAGTGGATCTTTCTTAAGATCGATACCTTGCTCTTTCTTGAACTCGTCTGCTAAGTAGTTGATTAGACGCGTATCAAAATCTTCACCACCTAGGTGTGTATCACCGTTAGTTGCTAGAACTTCAAATGTTTTCTCGCCTTCAACTTCATCGATTTCGATGATTGAGATATCAAATGTACCACCACCAAGGTCGTAAACAGCGATAGTGCGATCGCCACCTTGCTTGTCTAGACCGTAAGCTAGAGCAGCTGCCGTTGGTTCGTTGATGATACGTTTAACATCTAGACCTGCGATACGGCCAGCATCTTTTGTTGCTTGACGCTGTGCATCGTTAAAGTATGCAGGTACTGTGATAACTGCGCCAGTTACTGGTTCGCCTAGGAAGTCTTCTGCAGTTTTCTTCATTTTCTTTAGGATTTCAGCAGATACTTGAGGAGCAGCCATTTTTTGGCCTTTCGCTTCTACCCATGCATCACCGTTGTCAGCCTTAACAATTTTGTAAGGCATGATTTCGATATCACGCTGAACTTCTTCGTCTTCAAAACGACGACCGATTAGACGCTTGATAGCGAATAATGTGTTTTCAGGGTTTGTTACCGCCTGACGTTTTGCAGGTTGACCAACTAACGTTTCGCCATCTTGCGTGTATGCAACAACTGATGCTGTTGTACGCTCGCCTTCTGCGTTCTCAATTACACGTGGCTTATCGCCGTCAAGTACAGCTACACAAGAGTTAGTTGTACCTAAGTCAATACCAATAATCTTACCCATCAGACAATCTCCGAAATTCGTTATATGTTCTTAACTACACCCAAATATCATATGGGTTAGCGGTTCGGGATAACCCCGTGACAAATACATTTAATGTCTTATGACTACTAGATAAGGTCGCCAGATTGCTTTTCAAGGGGAGATCCCAAAAAAAATGCAAAAAAATAAAAAAACCCACCGAAGTGGGCTTTATTTTGCGACATTATCAAGTAAACCTTGAATTGTTGATCGCAAATTACGCTTGCGTATTCACATTACCCGCAGCAGCTTTTGATACCATAACCATTGCAGGACGGATCACACGGCCATTAAGCTCGTAACCTTTTTGCATTACAGCCATTACTGTATTTGGTGCAAAATCAGCACTTTCTTGCATCGCCATTGCTTGATGATATTCAGGGTTAAATGCTTCACCTTGTGGATCAATCACTTTTAGACCAAATTTAGCAACTGTTGATGTCATCGTCATCAGTGTTAACTCAACGCCTTCCATCATTGCTTTAGTTGCTTCATTATTCTTGTCGGCCATTTCAATAGCACGCTCAAGGTTATCAATAACTGGCAATAATTCTTCAGCAAATTTATTTAATGCGTATTTGCGTGCTTTATCAATTTCTTGCTCAGAACGTCGACGAACGTTTTCGCCTTCAGCACGAGCACGTAGAGCAGCATCTTTTACTTCATTTACTTCTGCATCTTTTGCTAATAGCGCCGCTTCTAATTCTGCAATGCGAGCGACATATAATTCTTGCTCAGATTCAACAAACTCACCCTCGACAGCTTCAACTTCGACAGCTTCAACTGCATCGTTTAGCTGCTCATCCTGTACATTGTGGTTTTTGTTAGTCATGCGTTGGTTCTCCGCCAAGATAAAAGGGGTTTTATTCACTCAGTAGCCTTGTTCGATAAGCGCTACTTTTAAAATAGTCTTGAGCATATTATGGGGATGAAGTTCAATGATTCAAGCCAATAATGACAACAAACCACGACAAGTTGTTTTTTCTAAGGCTATACTGACCCACCATCATTTGTCGGAACAAGGACATGAAGCGTATTTTTAACACTATCGCGTTAATAGGCAAACCCCGAAATCCGGAAGCATTGCAAACGCATACTAGTCTTTATGCGTGGCTCACTGCACAAGGTTATACTGTGTTAGTCGATCATCGGTTAATGAACGATATTGATGTACCTGAGGATTGTTTTTGTGATTTGCTCACCATTGGTGATAAAGCAGATCTCGCCATTGTTGTTGGCGGTGATGGCAATATGTTGGGTGCTGCTCGCGTATTATCTCGATTTGATATTTCCGTTATTGGTGTTAACCGTGGCAACCTTGGCTTTCTTACCGATCTTGACCCCGACGATTTTGAACAGCAATTAACCTTGGTGCTTAAAGGGGAATTTATCAAAGAAGATCGGTTCTTATTAGAAGCTGAAGTGCATCGTCATGGACAAATTAAAAGTCGCAATGCAGCTTTAAACGAAGCAGTATTACACCCAGATAAAATTGCTCATATGATCGAGTTTGAAGTTTATATTGATGACTGTTTTGCGTTCTCACAACGCTCTGATGGGTTAATTATTGCCACACCAACCGGCTCAACAGCATATTCTCTTTCTGGTGGCGGCCCTATTTTATCCACCAGTTTAAATGCTATTGCCTTAGTGCCTATGTTTCCTCACACCCTGTCATCACGACCATTAGTTGTCGACGGTGATCGCTGCATTAAATTATTAGTTTCACCTAATAATGGCAGTACGCTAGAAGTGAGTTGTGATGGTCAAGTCTCATTGCCTGTTAGTCCTGGCGATGAAATTCACATTTACCAAAGTGAAGATCGATTACAATTAATTCACCCCAAGAATTACAGTTACTACAATGTCCTACGTGGAAAACTAGGCTGGTCAAGTCGGTTATTTTAATCTGCAACACAATATTTATTCTAAAATAACCAGCACATAAACCTGCTGGTTTTTTTATAACGATACAAAAAGTTAACCTAGGTCACATTTTATCTGAATAATTATCGCCTCAGTACTTTACTGGTTATAGATACAGTATATACTGTATGAAAAAACAGGTGTTGATTTAAACAGGTGAACACAATGCTCGCGCATATGACGATCTCTAACTTTGCTATTGTCAAAACTCTTCAATTTGAACTAAAACCGGGAATGACCACTATTACAGGTGAAACCGGTGCCGGTAAATCTATTGCGATTGATGCATTAGGTTTATGCTTAGGCGATCGTGCTGAAGCCTCAATGGTGCGACCAAATGAAGATAAAGCTGAAATATCAGCCGCATTTTCATTGGCTAATAACCAAGCAGCTCGACGTTGGCTCGAAGATAATGAACTCAGTGATGGTGAAGAATGTATCTTACGCCGCGTGATCACTAAAGAAGGCCGCTCTCGTGGCTTCATTAATGGCAGCCCTGTTCCTGCATCACAACAAAAAGCTTTAGGCCAACTGTTAATTAATATTCATGGTCAGCATGCACACCAGCAGCTAATGCGCCCTGAATACCAACAACACATGCTTGATCAATACGCAGGCCACCACCTTCTGATCGATCGCACTCGCAGCGCTTACCAACGCTGGCGTCAAGCACATAACGAGCTCAAGCGCTTAACCCAAAGCCGTGATGAAAACGAAGCTCAAAAACAATTGCTCCAATACCAAGTTAAAGAGCTTGATGAATTAGCCCTCGGCGAAGAAGAATTCACTGAAATTGAAGAAGAGCATAAACGCCTATCAAACTCAGGTGAACTGGCAATTTCAAGCCAAACCGCATTGTCTGTTTTGTATGACAATGACGACGGTAACGCACTCCAGCTATTACAAATGGCTTGTCAGCAAGTCAATAATCTTGGCGAATATGACAGCAATTTAAGTGCTATTCCACAGATGTTAGAAGAAGCCATTATTCAAGTTCAAGAGGCCAGCCAAGAATTACGCAGCTACCTTGATAACCTTGATATGGATCCACATCGGTTAATTTACCTTGAAGAGCGTTTAGCTAAAATCATGTCGATGGCACGTAAACACTATGTGATGCCAGCAGAGCTTTATCAAAAGCACCATGATTTACTCAAAGAGCTTGATAACCTTGATTGCAGCGATGAACGTTTAGAAGACATGGCGGCTAACGTTGAAAGTTTACGTCAGCAATGTATTGAAGCTGCAGAAAAACTCAGCAAAAGTCGTCAGCGTTACGCTAAAGAGTTAGATCAAAAAATCACTGAAAGCATGCACATGTTAAGTATGGAGCATGGTGAATTTGAAATCGCACTGACCAGCGATCCTGATCGCATGCTAAGTCCATTAGGTTATGACAGCATTAATTTCTTGGTTTCAACTAACCCAGGCCAGCCTTTACAACCATTAGGTAAAGTAGCTTCTGGTGGTGAACTATCACGTATTTCATTAGCTATTCAAGTGATCACCGCGCAAAAAGTTGAAACCCCAAGCCTGATTTTCGATGAAGTCGATGTGGGTATTAGTGGTCCAACGGCTGCGATTGTCGGCAAAATGCTACGAAAACTAGGTGCATCAACGCAAGTAATGTGTGTAACTCACTTACCGCAAGTTGCTGGTTGTGGTCATCAACAAATGTTTGTTGCTAAGAAAACTACTGATGGACAAACCGAAACTCAAATGCGTCCATTGACCACAGACGATCGTATTGCCGAGCTCGCACGCCTACTTGGTGGCAGTGAAATTACAGAGCGTACTCTCGCAAATGCGAAAGAACTGCTAGTCGCGGCTTGATTTAATTTCGCATCTTGGACGAATATGAAATAAACTAAAACATTGATGCAACTATTGCTGGTAGTAATAGTCAAATATCAAAATATATTACTTTTTTTCTTTTACCGCTTTTTACTTCTGCCAAGAGCTTGTTTATCATCGCAGCAGTTAAAGCTAAAAAGCCAGGATGCTATGAGTTGGAAAAACATTGCAGCCCTAACCTTAGTGTTGGGCTTACTTAGCGGCTGTTCGGTCGCTGAACGTTTGGTTTATCGTATTGATATTGACCAAGGCAACTATGTAGAACAGAAAAGTGTTAATACCCTGCGTGTTGGCATGACGAAAACACAAGTTCAATATGTGCTGGGAACGCCTATGTTAGTCGACCCAAGTTACCCCGACACATGGAACTACATTTTCTACGAACAAAATGGTCATGATAAACCGATTCAAAAGAACTTGTTCTTAACCTTCAACAAACAAGCACAACTTGTGAGTATGAAAGGTGATTACAAGCAAGGTCCTAATTTTATGGATCCAATGAATTAATCTGACTTGTTAGAAAATGCTTGTTTTCAAACAATAAAAAAAGCTCGCTAATGGCGAGCTTTTTGTTGTCTGCGATAAAATCACGGCTATTTTTCAGCGTCTTTTTGGGCTTGTTCTGCACGCTTACGGCGGATCTCACGCGGATCTGCAATTAACGGACGATAAATCTCAATTCGATCACCATCGCGCGCCGTCGCATCGAGTTTTACATTTCGACTATAAATACCAACTTTATTGGTTTTTAAATCAATCTCAGGGTACATAGCTAGTATCCCTGATTGTTCTATAATCGCTTGAATAGGTGTTGTCGCTACAACAGCTAATTTCAACACTCGTTGTACATTAGGCAGTGCGTAAACAACCTCAACGTGAATTAAGGGCTGATCAGAATGCATATACTTCTCTTGCTCGCTGTGTGAACGCCTGCACCATATTGCTGGTCAGATCGCGAAAAATTTTACCAAAGGCAACATCAATTAAGCCGCTAGTAAATTCAAATTCTAAGTTTAATTCAATTTTACACGCTGTCGCATCAAGTTCAGTAAATGTCCATCCGCCGACTAATTTTCGAAAAGGACCGTCCACTAACTGCATCTGAATTTGATTAAAATCGACCAATTTATTATGCGTAACAAATGTTTTACGAATACCAGCCTTAGCAACATCTACCGATGCCATCATATGGCTGGTCGAACTTTCAATGATTTTACTGCCCGCACAGCCGGGTAAAAACATTGGGTAAGATTCAACATCATTCACCAAATTAAACATTTGTTGTGCACTAAAAGGCACCAGTGCCGAACGACTAATTTGTGGCATAGCTTCTCCTTCATCGAACACATCCTCACCCTGAAGATAAAATCTATTCGCTGCGTTTAGTCAATGATACCATTACTGGGCTATCGACCAAAATAACAGTTACCATCAAGCGGTATTATGGTAACGTCAATAGCTTATTCGACCAGAAAAATCACTGATATTAGATTTTGTTCTGGGACTGCAACAATGCTCTACGAGGTCAACATGGCTAAAAAACCAAAGCAAAGTAGCAATACTATTGCAAAAAATAAAAGCGCTCGTTTTGAATTTGCCATCGGCGACGAATACGAAGCAGGTATGGTATTACAAGGTTGGGAAGTAAAAGCCATCCGTGAAGGTAAAGTTAACATGACCGAAAGTTATGTTTTCTTACGTAACGGTGAAGCGTTTATTTCAGGCTTAACCATCGCGCCACTGAACGCGGCATCAACTCACGTAGTGGCTGATCCAACCCGTGTACGTAAGCTATTGCTTAACCGTCGCGAACTCAGAAAGCTAGAAGATTCGGTTAACCGCGAAGGTGATACTATCGTCGCTTTAGTGATGTACTGGAGTACATCATTTGTAAAAGTGAAGATCGGTACCGCACGCGGTAAGAAATTGCATGATAAACGCGCAGACAGCAAAGCTAAAGATTGGCAACGCGACAAAGCTCGTATCATGAAAGGCAATAACCGTTAAGACACCTATGCAACATGATGTTAGCATTTGAATAGTAATCAATCACTTGATGGTTGAATTACAATATAGCTATTGACCTAGTTAAATATTCTGCTAACATCGATTGCATCTGGGGCTGATTCAGGATTCGACAGGATCACGAAGGCTTGTGGAGCATGTCGAGGTGCGGTTTGCCTCGTTAAACAGCCGCAAAAAAATAGTCGCAAACGACGAAAACTACGCACTAGCAGCTTAATACCCTGCTGAGAGCGCTCCTGCCCTAGCTTCCGCTTGTAAGACGGGGAATAACAGGGGTTCAAACCCAAACGAGATAGCGAGGGATTCTTTGACTAGAGAGATGAACCGCGAAATAGAATTCTGGTATGTATTAGCATAGCGTGTCAATTCGCAGTGACGATACGAGAATAAAGATTGACTAAGCATGTAGCGCCATCTGTTAGACTGATTTTGGACGCGGGTTCAAATCCCGCCAGCTCCACCAAATTCGTATACGAAGACATCCTAGGGTGTCCAGAGAGCCCACTAAGACATTGTTTTAGTGGGCTTTCTTGTATCTATAGGGTTCTAAGACGTCCAGTAGCATCTTTGATTTATAGGTACACCAATGGGTACACTGCGATAACGATGTTTATTTGGTGTACCCATTATGGCAAAAGTAACTACTCGGCTTACCGATAAAGAAATCAAATCAGCAAAAGCAGCAGACAAAGAATACAACCTATTTGACGGTGGAGGTCTTAGGCTTCGAGTCAAACCAAATGGTGCAAAACATTGGCTGTTGAACTACTACCGTCCCAATAGCAAAAAGCGGGCAAACCTAAGTCTAGGTAAATACCCCGATCTCTCACTCGCTCTCGCCCGTAAGCTAGCTCAAGAAGCGCGTGAACTCCTCGCCCAAGATATCGCCCCTCAAGAAGATAAGAAACGAAAACAGCAAGAACACAAAATCATTCATCAACATACTTTACTTAATATCGCTAAAGAATGGTTTGAAATTAAGCAAGGTGACATTACGCCTGACTATGCTGTTGATATATGGCGTTCACTTGAGCTACACATTTTCCCCAACCTATCAAATACACCAATAAAAGACATCACTGCGCCTTTGATCATTGAGCAACTCAAACCGATTGAAGCAAAAGGTAGTCTCGAAACGGTGAAGCGATTAGCACAGCGTTTAAATGAGATAATGGATTTTGCGACCAACTGTGGCTTAGTTGCGGCAAACCCACTAACGGGTATTAAAGCTGCATTCAAAAAGCCTAAGAAAGAAAACATGGCTTCCCTCAAGCCAAACGAATTACCAGAACTCATTAGTGCGATTGCCAACGCCAGTATCAAACGCACCACACGTTGCTTAATCGAATGGCAATTACATACCATGACACGCCCTTCTGAAGCAGCAGGAACTCGAAGTTAGGCTGTCCTTTGCTTCACCCATATGTAATACAGGTATGGATAATAATAAGTTATTAAATAAAGGTGCTAAATCATCACTAGCGTCTCGTGCGGATAGAGAGTGTTAAAGCATGAGTTATAGATTAATAGCTGAAATAGAAGATATTGCTGATTGGGCGAGTAAAGAAAGTGGAGCGTTTTATAAAGATTATTCGCTTATTTACGTTAAAGGTGGATAAAGCATTTAAAAAATACCATAAGCGTAATGCGGCTATTTATATAGTCATTCAGCATACTTATATGCCATTCAGTATAATTACGTATCAAAGAGAGATAAATTATATTTGTTTTTGATATTAAGGTGTTATACCGCGTCAAAAATAGTAGTTATTAAAAGATGGCGAAAAACAACCGTTAACACATTGTTACATTTTAGTGATTTTTTTTTCATTA
>NZ_MSCC01000001.1:122950-284496 GCF_002954455.1 Photobacterium aquimaris | reverse complement strand
CTGTCTTTGTATACACCGACATTGAAAGGTGAACAAGTTAAAACAACAGCAGAGCAAGCATTATGTACAATTAATGCTTCAGGTTTTTATGGGATTGGTTTTGTAAACAATAATAATCAATGTGTTCAACAACCTGAAGTCTATTGGTCAAATGGTAATCGGTGGGTATTTTCATCAAAATGGAGTGATTATAAATACCGTTAATTAATATGTAAGTTATCTGATTTTAAGGTTCTGTCGCAAATCTAGTTAGAGGTGTGACAGACCTATCCTACAGATCACACTTCTCGTCCATGTAAGCTGGCTAAGGCGCCTTCCATTGACTTCCAACCTAGAAAAGAACATTGGACAGCCATGTATTTTTTCAAATAAACCCTTTCACTAACAACAAAATGTAATAACTGCAAATAATGAGTACTTGATGATGCCTTAGTTGAAATTGAGACTTTCGTTTAATGGTATTCACGAATGCGCTGCTGAATCGAGATAACATCTGATTTTAAATCGCTATTATCAAAACGATCACCACATAAATATGCCCGCCATACATAGCAATTAATCACATGATAAATTCGGTAATTTGAGGATCTATCAATTTGCCTCTTGAGGTTTTAGGTTCACCTCAAACAACTCTTAAGTTGTACCAGCCACCACATACAACTTAAGAGTTGTATTTAATGTAACTGCTCTTTCTCGCACCTGCTTCTAAAACCTCATTCCTAAAAACCCCTTTTTCCAATTACAATCAAATTAGTAATAATCTTTTGCAATTTAACGAAATTGTTTTGTTTTCAGTAATTTTTAATATAACCCCATCGAAACGCAGACGGTGTTGACAAACAATGATAAAGATAAGGTTATACAACTCATGAAAACAGTTATTAAAGCAATTATCGCTACCGCTATTATCGCCACTTCTTACACTGCATCAGCACGTGATGGCGCATTCACAGGTAACGTTAGTTTCAATAACCAAGCAAATAATGCAGTTGTTGCTAGCCACTACGCTGTCAACGGCACAGCTGATAAATCACATTCAGGGATTGTGGTAACCAACAAAAACAGCCACATGAGCTTTAATGACAAACTATTATCAGCGGCTGATAAATAATAATAGAGCACTAGATTTCCCCTACTTTAGTTAAAAAACAATTATTACCTATAATTAAAAGTGTTTTTGTTTTTCTCTCTATTGTTACCAAAATAACGAGGTGTAGAATAGCTGCATCGACACAAACAATAACCACTAAGTTCGATATAACAGCAGCCGTTATTCGTTTTTGAAACGCGCAATCAAACAAATTCAGACTTATGGCTAACGCGGTAAGTCACTATAAATTAATAAATAATTATCGGAGCTTTACTATGAGCAATGTATTTTACATGCCACCTGTAACCTTAATGGGTCCTAACGCTATTCAATCTCTAGGTGCTGAACTTGCATCAAAAGAATTGAAAAAAGCACTTATCGTGACTGATAGTGTATTGGTTGAAGTGGGTCTGGTTAGCAAGCTAACAGATGAGCTAAAAGCACATAACTTAGATTTTGTTATTTACGATGGTGTGCAGCCAAACCCAACAGAGAAAAACATTGAAGATGGTCTAGCGCTACTAGCTGAAAGCAAAGCAGATTTTGTGATTTCATTTGGTGGTGGTTCATCTCACGATACAGCTAAAGGTATCGCATTGGTGGCAGCTAACGGTGGTCATATTCGTGATTACTCAAAAGGTGTGCATCTATCTAAGAAACCACAACTTCCATTGGTAACCGTGAACACAACTGCGGGTACAGCATCAGAAATGACTGTATTTGCAATCATCACTAACCAACAAGATGAAACTAAATACCCAGTAGTTGATAAGCACTTCACGCCGATTATTGCAGTTAACGATTCAGAACTAATGGTAGCAATGCCTACGTTCCTAACGGCAACAACAGGTATGGACGCATTAACTCACGCAGTTGAAGCGTATGTTTCAACAGCAGCAACGCCAATCACTGATGCATCTGCAATCAAAGCGATTGAGTTAATTGTTAACAACTTAGAAGCAGTAGTGAATAACGGTCAAGACCGAGCCGCACGTGATGCAATGCAGTACGGTGAGTACTTAGCAGGGATGGCATTCTCTAATGCTTCTCTAGGTTACGTTCACTCAATGGCGCACCAATTGGGTGGTGTTTACGACCTGTCACACGGTCTATGTAACGCAATCCTATTGGCTGAAGTTTCACGCTTTAACGCCAAACAAGTACCAGAACGTTTTGTGGATATTGCTAAAGCAATGGGTATCGACACCGCCGCAATGACGCAAGAGCAAGCAGTAAATGCCGCCCTTGAAGCGATTGATGCACTATCTGAAAAAGTAGGCACTAAGCAACGTTTAACTGATTTGGGTGTAACAGAAGACAAGTTAGCATTCATGGCACAAAATGCCCTAAATGATGCCTGTTCTTTAACTAACCCACGCAAAGCGAGCTTAGAAGAAATCGTAAATATTTTTAAAACACGGATGTAATTATCCTGACTATCGGTAATTAATCTGTCGAAAAGGTCGCTGATTTATCAGCTGTTTTTTTATATCTACAGCTTTGGCCTGAAATATAGTTACACATAATATCGGGCTAAATTAAAATAGGGATCATGACCGCATTCTTAGATAATACTAATAAAGCATTAATACCCCTCTCATTTAATTATACTTGTCATATAATATTAATAAATTGAACTAATAAGTAAGTATTACGAATGGATGATATACCAAAGGGGATCCATTATAAGATCACCCACCCAGCTCATAAACTTTGGATGATTGCATTAGTTGCCGCAGCTGGTTCTGCATTGTGTATTGGTATTCTTGCCTTTGTCGATGGTGTAGCCAAAGGAGACTATTTATTAGTCGCACCTTTTGGAGCCACCATGGTATTGGTCTTTGGTTTACCGCAAAGTCCTTTAGCCCACCCTAAAAACGTCGTATTCGGTCACCTAACGACAGCGATCACTGGCATTATATTTGCCAACTTTTTACCTGTCACATTTTGGTCTCTCGGCTTAGCGGTTGGTGTTGGAATATTTCTAATGATCATTCTCAATGTTACCCACCCACCAGCAGGGGGCAACCCGTTATTGATCATGTTAGGAGCCCATACCAGCATTCTGTTTGCGTTTTATCCCATTTTTGCAGGTAGCTGCATCATTGTTCTAATTGCACTGTTGTACCATGCATTAGTCTCTCGTTTAGAATATGCATGGGTTAATAAACCTAAAGAAGGCAAAGATGTATAAAAAAGTATTGTATGCGCTAGATATCGATTCAAAGCCCTATCTTCTCAAAGCGATTGCGTTAGCTGATCAACTTAATGCAGAACTGTTTGTGGGTTATGCCACCAATCTTGATGAACAGCTTTTTTCTGATGATGCATATTTAGGAAATACTGTTGGGAATGATATTGTTAATACCGAAAAAGAGGCGTTAGAAAAGAAAATAAAGGCCTTAATTACAGACACAAGCTTAAATAGAGATCATGTCTATATTGTTAATGGACCTATCGGTATGGCTATTGAACGATTGGCGACAAATTTATCGGTTGATTTAGTGGTTATGGCTAATTCTCACCATTATTTTAGCTTTTTATCAAAAAATGCCCTGCTAATAAAACTAGCAACTCATCATGATTTCTTAAGTTTATCTTGATGATAGCCGTATTAGCTCTGTTAAAAATGTCCTATTTTGTTATCAAATAAAATAGGACATTTTCATTAAGCTGAAACGTTCAAAACTCAATTAATAGCAATTCACTCTCCAGCATCACTACTTACCTATTCCCCACATTCCATTCTACGTAATAAAAACAAACCTCAAAAATATACCAACCCAACAATAATAGGTTTTGGCTATTGAATGTATCAGCTGTAACGATTTCCTTAATATTCCCATTTTGACGATAATGACTTCAGAGATTTGATTTGCACTACAGCATAAAAATTAAAATTATATTCAAAAGGATTCCATATTATGATCAACACAGAAATCAAGCCATTTAGTGCTACAGCATACAAAGAAGGCAACTTCGTAGAAATCACTGAAAAAGACGTTCTAGGTAAGTGGGCAGTATTCTTCTTCTACCCAGCTGACTTTACTTTCGTATGTCCAACTGAGCTTGGCGACCTAGCTGACCATTACGCAGAGCTACAATCTCGCGGTGTTGAAGTATTCTCAGTATCAACTGATACTCACTTCACTCACAAAGCATGGCACGACAGCTCTGACACTATCGGCAAAATCAACTACTACATGGTAGGTGACCAAACTGGTAACATTACTAATAACTTCAACGTTATGCGTGAAGGTCAAGGTCTTGCAGACCGCGCTACTTTCCTAATCGACCCACAAGGTGTTATTCAAGCAATGGAAATCACTGCAGAAGGCATCGGCCGTGAAGCTGAAGACCTAATGCGTAAAGTGAAAGCTGCACAATATATTGCTGCACACCCTGGTGAAGTTTGTCCTGCAAAATGGAAAGAAGGCGAAGCAACACTAACTCCTTCTCTAGACCTAGTTGGTAAGATCTAATCTTATTAACCTTTGATGATAATGTTTATTTTTGACATAGCGTCGAATTGAAATACTACTCATCCTGCTTTTAAGTAACTCATTTATTTAAAAGTAATAAGGCATCAAACATAAACATCATGTTTGGTGCCTTATTCATTCAAAGACCTTCAAACATATTTACGCCTTTTTATATAGGCAATATGTCGTATTACAGTAGACCCACATTGATTATCTGCTGTTAGGCCATGAACAAATTAAAAAGGCAAGATTATGTTAGAACAAAACATCAAGCAGCAGCTAAAAGCGTATTTAGAAAATTTAAAAACTGACGTACAACTGGTATTAAGTTTAGATGATAGTGACACTGCACAAAAACTGCATGAGTTAGCTTACGAAATTGCAGAACTAAACGATAAAGTTAGTGTTATTGAGAATAATAATGCCAGCGCACGTAAACCTGTTATGCAAGTGGTTCACCCAACCAAACAGACCTCAATCAGCTTTGCAGGTCTGCCAATGGGACACGAATTTACTTCATTGGTATTAGCGCTACTGCACAGCGGTGGTCACCCAATGAAATTAGAACAAGCGGTTATCGATCAAATCGCAGCATTAGATCAAGACATCGTTGTTGAAACCTTCATTTCACTATCTTGCCAAAACTGTCCTGATGTTGTGCAAGCGTTCAACATGATGGCAGCGATTAACCCACGTATTAAAGCAAGTATGATTGATGGTGCGGCTTTCCAAGCGGAAGTAACAGAACGCAATATCATGGCTGTACCTACTGTTTATGTAAACGGTGAAGTATTTGGTCAAGGCCGTATGTCACTAACTGAAATTTTAAATAAGTTAGACACTGGCGCAGCTAAAAAAGCAGCAGCAAGCCTTAATGATAAAGCCCCGTTTGACGTATTAGTGGTTGGTGGTGGCCCAGCTGGCGCATCAGCGGCTATTTACTCTGCACGTAAAGGTATTCGTACTGGTGTTGTTGCCGAGCGTTTTGGCGGTCAAGTAATGGATACCATGTCTATCGAGAACTTTATTTCTGTTCAAGAAACAACGGGGCCTCGCTTAGCAGCAAGCCTTGAAGAGCACGTAAAACAATACAACGTTGATATCATGAGTGAGCAACGTGTTAAGAATATTGTTGAAGCAACTGAAACTGAAGATGGTTATGCCCATATCAATCTTGAAAGTGGCGCAATTTTAAAATCTCGCAGTGTGATCATCAGTACTGGTGCTCGCTGGCGTGAAATGAACGTCCCAGGTGAACAAGAATAC
The DNA here is from genome assembly GCF_002954455.1 of Photobacterium aquimaris. Classification (GTDB taxonomy): domain Bacteria; phylum Pseudomonadota; class Gammaproteobacteria; order Enterobacterales; family Vibrionaceae; genus Photobacterium; species Photobacterium aquimaris. The sequence goes on along the minus strand of NZ_MSCC01000001.1, from coordinate 278,658 downwards.
CGTAATAAAGGTGTTGCTTACTGCCCACACTGTGATGGTCCGTTATTTAAAGGTAAACGTACTGCGGTTATCGGTGGTGGTAACTCAGGTATTGAAGCGGCAATTGACCTTGCTGGTATTGTTGAGCATGTGACTGTACTTGAGTTTGCTGACACATTACGTGCCGACCAAGTGTTGATTAATAAAGCAGAAAGTATGCCTAACATCGACATTATTAAAATGGCACAAACCACAGAAGTGGTTGGCGATGGCACCCGTGTTACAGGTATTAGCTACAAAGATCGTAATACAGATGAAATTAAACACATCGAACTTGCAGGTATTTTTGTTCAAATCGGTTTAGTGCCAAACACTGAGTGGCTAAAAGAATCAGCAGTGGCATTAACACCACGCGGTGAAATTGAAATTGGTGCTCACGGTAATACTAACGTTAACGGTATTTTTGCTGCCGGTGATGTTACTACCGTACCTTATAAGCAAATTATTATTGCAATGGGTGAAGGTGCAAAAGCAAGTTTAGGTGCTTTTGATTACTTAATTCGTACTCCTGCACCAACTGCTAAATAATAACCTACCAAATAAAAACCTAAGTTATTAATACTTAGGTTTTTATATCTAAACTTTTCTTGTCATTCGATTTAGTAGCAATTTAGTCAATAAAAGCTTTATTTAACACTGTAGCCATAATTTCACGAAATTCATGGCCACAAAAAACATACCAAATAGACATACTGGCTTGTATTCAGCATCAATAAATCATGGCTATCATCAATCTTATCAATAACAACATTAATACCCATAAAAACTATTTAATTTTATTACTGAGCTAAGTATCACTAGGTTAGTCTATTTTACAAAATAAATTACAATTTACAAAAATAAAAAAACAAATAAACACATTTTATTTAACACTTCAAGGTTTACTTTTAAAGCATTAAAAATCATAACGTTACAAATATAGTTATTTTTTTTATCGAAAATTATCGTTTCTATACTCTTTTTTTTTACGTCTAATGATTACGTTTCCCGCCCTCAAACTTATTTTTTTTCGCGTATTTTGTTCCCTTTTTTACCCATCTTTCCTATGGGGTATATTTCTTTAACCAAATCAATCCCACTTTTTAAGTAACTCTGATTCCTTTTCTACACTTTTAAGTAATATGTTTTATAACTATTGAGAATGAATTTTTCATTCACACTCCCTATTTGAAGCAGGAAGCTAGTTACATGGAATATTTAGAAAGAATTAAGCGCTTGGCTAAAGTTCAAGGCATTAGTCAAAAACAACTTGGTGAAGCACTTAGTCTTCAGCAAGGTACAATGAGTCGTAAACTATCAGGTAAGTACGGTATTGAAGTACGCGAACTAGAAAAAATTGCTGAAACTCTAAATACATCAATTGGCTATATTCTGACTGGTCAAATTGATACTGGAACACAAGCAACAACGACTATCAGCACCCAACATGATAGTTCTGCGACCTGCACTTATATTCCGGTTATTCACCGTAAAGACTTTTCAGCTTATAATTTAGGTGACTCTGTTGAAGTAATCAGCAAACGTGCGATCCCACAACACTTAGAACGTGATGCATGTCTAGGCTTATTCATTGATAATGAAAACATTGCCCATTGCGCACCTGTAGGTAGCTACGCGTTAGCAACTAAAGAAGCTGCTTATCGTCCAAAGCAACCAGTATTTGCTTCTGTTCGTGGTAGTGAGCCTGATTTTTACCACATGACCCAACTTGCTGATGGTGTTGTGTTCTCGACCTCACAGCCAGATTTTCCTAACTTATTTGTTAATAACGGTGAGTTCCAAATTCACGGTTATATTATTCAATCAGACTGGGCTTACGACCGTTAATCACTACGGAATGCTCAACTAGGGATAAATACAAGCTCATCTTAATTAGGTGGGCTTTTTTATTTGCTGTAATTTTGTTCTTAAATACGCTACTTTCGTACTGTTTATTCATATTTTACTTTGACGAATAGTTAATTATGCCAACCATTATTGTCGCATCAGCTAACCCAGCCAAAATTACCGCTGTCAGTAATGCATTTAAGGATGCGTTTCCTCAGCAACAGTTTACGATCACAGGAGTGAGTACAGTCAGTGGCGTTCGAGATCAACCTTTAACCAGCGAAGAAACATTATTAGGTGCGAATAATCGAGTTGCTTATTGCCGTGAACGTTACCCAAGTGCTGATTACATCGTTGGTTTAGAAGCCGGCTTAGATTGTAATTTTACCTTTGCATGGATGGTAATTGAACATCAAGGCAAGAAATCGACAGCTCGCTCAGCATCATTACCATTACCACCACTCGCGTTAGCGAAAATAGCGCAAGGCATAGAGCTTGGAGATGTGATGGATGAAATGTTTGCTCAACAGAATATTAAGCAAAAAGGTGGTGCGATTGCGATGCTAACTCAACACTTATTAACTCGTAGTAGTGTTTATCAACAAGCGTTAATCTTAGCATTGATTCCTTTTTTAAATCCGGAATTATACTAAATATCACACAGCGTTTATTTATAATAGCGCTGTGCATAAACGGCTAAAATGATTGAATGACTAAATATTACAAACTGGATGAGCCATTTTTAGCCAGAAAATCAGCTAACCATGCTTTGGTGTCATCATCTTGATGCTTTAGCTCATTTGAACCTCGAGTAATTGTCGCAACACCCACACCAAGTAACTCACTAATTTTACGCTGACTACGTTCGCCATTAAGTAACTCGTGGACAATATTCACGCGAGCGATCAAAGCTTCTCTTTCATCATGAGTTAATAATACTTTAAACAGTAATTGATCTCTTTGTTGTGCAGATGCTTGCTGAAGCAAATCCAAAACCTGTTGCCAATCAGTATACTTCGGTGAGTCTACAGCCATTTTTATTTATCCCATCAGGTATTATCTCGGGGTTGCAGTGTACCGCGATTCCCACATCTGACCAAGCAAGTGTTATTTTTATATTTCATAACCTTATAAATAAATACTCATACTAATAGTGCTTATATTTATTGATAACGTCTTGGATTGATAACAATAACGATGCATATCACTCTTAATAAACATAGTTAATCATAATATATAACAAAATAGATCATGATTTTATTTGTAGTTATTATATCGATTTGCTAAAAATAGATTAATCTATGAAATTTTTCGTTAATGTTAAAAAAAAAAATCAAACGAAACATATACATTATTACTGTAACAATTACCTTTAAAAACAGCAGTTAATACACAAAATGTATACTAACTACCAGAAACATACAATATTATAATTGAAAAATGACATAGAGATAACATAGCAAATAGGATCAAAAGTTGTAATTTAGTTATACTAAGCTATTCATGAATAATACTGATGATCAGTTGATATATAAAGTATAAATAAATCTATTAAATTTGATTGTCAAATAAATAACAGGCAGAGAACCTAAGATGGAAAGCTTACAATATCGATTGTTTTCAGGAATAGTATCTAAACTTCCAATAAAATTACGCTTACAGCTTTTATATTACCGTAAATATAAAAAATTCATTAATTACTCACACCCAAAAACCTTTAATGAAAAAATACAATTAAAAAAGATTCATGATCGCAGTGAGTATTTAACAATTGGTGCTGATAAATTGGCAGCAAAAGAATTTATAAAAACAATTGCGCCAGAATTGTACATTCCAAAAACATTATGGGTTGCCAAATATATCGCTGATTTTGATATGTTCCCATTTAATAAAATGCCAAATGATTACGTATTAAAAGCTAACCATACTAGTCAAACGATTGAATTTGTACGTAACGGTAAACATTTTTCAAAGCAAGAGATGAAAGCGTTTGCTGGGCGTTGGTTTAAAAAAGATCAATCAGGTTCACTTGGTGAGTGGGGATACCAAAATATTCCACCACGTGTATTTGCCGAAGAGTTTCTTGATTTCAATGGCACAACTCCTGATGATTACAAACTGCATGTTATTGATGGTAAAGTAGAATTCATTCAATTAGACCAAGGTCGATTTGAAGAGCACTTCCGTAATCATTATGACCGTGATTGGAACGAATTAGGCATCACTGTGGTTTACCCTCGTCGTGTACCTGTGCCTGAAAAACCTGAATTTATTGATAAAATGATCGAAATAGCAGAGCGCATTGGTCAACATTATGACATGGTGCGGGTTGATTTATATTTCCATAATAATCAAATTACTTTTAGTGAGCTAACTATGTACCCTGCGGCGGGTTTTGCTCCTTTCCCTCAAGAGTGGGATGAAAAATTTGGTAAGCGTTGGATTTTAGATTACCCAACATATTCACAGAAAAAATAAACTCATAATTTATTTCATATCGGACTTTATCTATATTTTTGCTGCTGTATAGCTAACCGCTACTGTTATCTCTCTGCACAACAGTAGCGGTTTTATTTTTATAATTACAATAAATTTATTAAATAGATTGAACCGCAGCAATTGTCAATAAAACACCTAATACTATTAATAATGCGCATTTAATTCTTCAGGACTAAATAAAATCCCTTTATGTCCCATCAATTCATTGTAGTAAATATCAAACATTAATACATTTTGAACATAACCACGTGTTTCATTAAACGGTATTTGTTCAATGAATGAATAAACATCTAATTTGCCTGCGGTTATTTTTTTCCACTGCGCAACTCGACCAGGCCCAGCATTATAAGATGCAAAAGCATAAATACGATTACCATCGTTACGCTCTAACATCATCTTTAAATAAGCACTGCCTAAACGAATATTAACACTTGGATCAAATAAACTTTGTTTACCTTGGTATTTATAATCAAGTTTTTTAGCCGTTTCAGCAGCTGTAGCTGGCATCAATTGCATTAAGCCACTTGCGCCAACATGTGATCGCGCGTGAATGTTTAACGCACTTTCTTGACGCGCTAATGCCATCATGGTCGATGCTGGAATATTGCGTTGTTCACTGAAGAAATCAAATAACCATTTGTGCGCTAAAGGAAATCTTAAGGTCATATGATCCCATAACTTACCAGAAATAGTCGCCTGCACTGCCAAGTAATGCCATTGATGCTTTTCAGCATATACCGCTAACTGGCGCTTAGTTTGCACGTTGGTAATTTTAGAGAGCAAATACCCCCACTCACGATTAACCGCAGTCACTTTATCAAGTGCGATTAACTCTTTAACACGTGCTAGGCTCTTGTTATAAGGTGTTAATAAAGCAGTCGCCGTTGGCGCTTTCGTTAACGGGTACATAATTGGCTTATGTAATATCGTTGCCGCAGCCGCACTATAGAAATCTCGCTCGCCTAATAGTGAAGTATAAATTTTATCCGCTTGTTTTTTCTTGCCATTTTGCGCTAATAACTTCGCTTTCCAAAATGTCCAACGCGGCGTCTGTTGTGCTTCTTTTGGTAAGCGGTTAATCCATAATTGAATTTGTTTCCAATTAGCTTCACGGATCGCATTACGTATACGGCGCTCTAAAAGAGTGGCGTTATCGCTGTGGGCTAATTTACTGTCACGCCATTGGGCTAACGCAGTATCATTGGTCGACATTAATCGAGAGGCTACCGCATCAGCCAGTGTTTGCTTGGTCGCTTTATCAAAATGTTGCCCGCGCATTACTCGATCGTATTCAGCCACAGCTTGTGGCGTATCTTTACGGGCTAGAAATAAAAAAGCATTCTTGGTAAGTAACTGATTAAAAGGTGTTACTTTACTTTTCTTAGCAAATTCACCCACCTTTTGAGGCTGATTATATAGCGCTAATATGGTTTCACCAGTTGCTTTAGCGTCACCGGTTAACAACTTATCAAGGTAGCTTAATAAACTATTATTACCTTTAGCATAGGCTAATACCATTCGATCTAACACCATGGCATTGGTGCGTTTACCTGTGGCGCTCCAACTATTTAATAACGCATCACAACTGGCTGGTAACGAGCTTCCCGTTTGCCATAATTTTTCAGCTCCCTGCCATGCTAATGTCGCCTTACCTGTTTGGGCTTTTGCATAATAAAAAGCGCACTGTAGATCTATCTGTCTTGGTACAGCTGGTTGAATCGATAAAAAATCATGCCAACGTTCAGTTTTAACCAACTGATTTAAATAACGTGTTTTAAGTGTTTGGCTAAAAGGTAGCATTTTATACTTATTGATAAATACCTTTACTTGGCTAGCATTTTTAGTCGCTAGCTGGGCGTTAAATTCACGATATTCTAAATAAGGGTATAATGGATATCCTCCTAACTTAGTTTTTTGCTGATGAAATAATGCCATATCATTGGCTGAAAACGCATTTTGCGCTTGTTCATACCATGTACGCTGCTGATCTAATGTTGCCGCTTGAACACTCACAGCAGTGGTTAATCCGACGGTCAACAAAGCAAGTGAAAAAACTCGAGAATAACTAAATAGACGTGCCACGATTAACTCCATATAAAAAACGCCAAAACTTATCGATAAGCCTTGCTCAATGATAGCAAAAAAAGGCAATATCGTATCAATATAAGTCGTTACATACCTTAACGAATATATAATTTCCATTACGTATGATTGTGATGGTAAGCATTACAATAAACAATCACTTTTATCGCTAAAATACTTTACTGAGCCAACGAATAACCAACAATTCGAGTGAACTTTTAAAGATTATAGGTACTATATAAGCTTCATTTTAGAGTAGAGATCACACACGGATATGGCTGATTACGTCTATACCATGTCGCGAGTGGGCAAAATCGTCCCACCTAAGCGTCAAATCTTAAAAGATATTTCATTAAGTTTCTTTCCTGGTGCAAAAATTGGTGTTTTAGGCCTTAATGGCTCAGGTAAGTCAACTTTACTGCGTATTATGGCTGGCATTGATACCGATATTGAAGGTGAAGCTCGTCCACAAGCTGGATTAAAAATCGGTTACCTGCCCCAAGAACCTGTACTAGACGAAAGCAAAACAGTACGTGAAATTGTTGAAGAATCAGTGTCTGATGTTAAAGAGGCATTAATTCGTCTTGATCAAGTTTATGCAGCCTATGCTGAACCTGACGCTGATTTTGACGCTTTGGCAAAAGAACAAGGCGATTTAGAGTCGCTGATTGAAACCAAAGATGGTCATAACCTCGGTATGCAACTTGAGCGTGCTGCCGATGCACTACGCCTACCGGATTGGGATGCACCTATCAAGAATCTATCGGGTGGTGAGCGTCGTCGTGTTGCTATTTGTCGATTATTACTTGATAAGCCAGACATGCTGCTACTTGATGAGCCAACTAACCACTTAGATGCTGAGTCGGTAGCATGGCTTGAGCACTTCTTAGTTGATTACAGCGGTACTGTGGTAGCGATTACCCACGACCGTTACTTCTTAGACAATGCCGCTGGCTGGATTTTAGAACTTGACCGTGGTGAAGGTATTCCATGGCAAGGTAACTACACCTCATGGCTAGAGCAAAAAGATGCGCGTCTAAAACAAGAATCATCGCAAGAACGTGCTTTGCAAAAAACCATCGAGAAAGAACTTGAATGGGTTCGTCAAAACCCTAAAGGCCGTCAAGCGAAATCAAAAGCACGTATGGCGCGCTTTGAAGAGCTAAACACTAACGAACACCAAAAACGTAATGAAACCAACGAGCTATTCATTCCACCAGGTGAGCGTTTAGGCGACAAAGTTATTGAGGTTAATAACCTTACTAAATCGTTTGGTGATCGCGTACTGATTGATGATTTATCATTCAGCATGCCAAAAGGTGCAATCGTCGGTATTATCGGTGCTAACGGTGCGGGTAAGTCAACACTGTTTAAGATGCTAAGTGGTGAAGAGCAACCGGATTCTGGTTCAATTGAATTAGGTGAAACGGTGAAGTTAGCCTCGGTGGATCAATTCCGCGATAGCATGAATGACAACAACACGGTTTATCAAGAAATTTCTGAAGGTGCTGATATTATTAAGATCAACAACTTTGAAATTCCAGCACGTGCCTATGTATCACGCTTTAACTTTAAAGGCAGTGATCATCAAAAACGCATTGGCGACTTGTCAGGTGGTGAGCGTAACCGTGTTCACTTAGCGAAACTGCTAAAATCGGGCGGTAACGTATTACTACTCGATGAACCAACCAACGACCTTGACGTAGAAACACTACGTGCGTTGGAAGAAGCACTACTTGAGTTCCCAGGTTGCGCTATGGTTATCTCGCATGACCGTTGGTTCCTTGACCGTGTTGCGACTCATATTCTTGACTATCGCGATGAAGGTAAAGTGAGCTTCTTTGAAGGTAACTTTACTGAATACACTGATTGGTTGAAGAAAACATTGGGCTCAGATGCTGCTGAACCACACCGCATTAAGTACAAACGTATTGCAAAATAATTATACTACTGCGCTGTAATCAAAAAAGAGCTGTTTAAACAGCTCTTTTTTACTGAAAAAAAAACGACTTTAAAATCAAATAGTTTCAAAAATAACAGCAGAACAACATACTGTATTTCCTCATTTATGTGACGTCATGGCTAGCAATAATAAAAGCAACAACCTAGACTGAAAGACTTATTACTTATCGCTAGTTGATTCGATACGGACCACTCTCAACGGTCTTAATCTCTGTCAGCTTTCACTTATTTCTTAATAATAGCTATAGATTATGTCTCATATAGAACCATCATCGTCAGAGCCATCATTAACCAATAAATCGCCACACCCGCTACAACGCTATTATCGTGCCGCGATGATCATTACGGTCTGTGGTATTTTTAGCTATGGCAGTTATTCAATGTTTCACCTTTATCAAAATGCTAAAATTTCTCAAATCAAAGCTCAAAAATTAAGTGCCCAAGCATTAGCATTAAGTGCTTCACTATCTGAAGAAACGGCAATGAATCATGATCTTAACCAAGAATTAGCGAGTAAGAAAAAATCATTAGTTACCCTGAACCAGCGTATTGATGACATGGAAACAGTGCTGGGAATTGAGCCAGTTGATGAAACTCAAACCATCGCTCAACGGGTTGATACTGCTGCAATTAACTCCGCAGTCAGAGCAACGTTACTTCAGCTGATACCAAATGGCCCTCCGACACCAAATGTTCAATTAACATCTGGCTTTGGAACCCGCGTTCATCCGATCACCAAAAAGCGAAAACGCCATGATGGCCTTGATTTTGCAGCTAAAATTGGCACTCCGATCTATGCCCCCGCAGATGCTGTTATTGAGCGAGCTCGCAGCAGTAATTATGGTTATGGTAATCAATTAACCTTAAATCATACGATGGGGTTTATTTCGACTTACTCTCACATGAGTAAATTTAAAGTTAAGCAAGGTGAGTTTGTTAAAAAAGGCCAACTTATTGGTTGGACGGGTAATTCGGGACTATCAACCGGACCTCACTTACATTATGAAATTCGCTTTTTAGGCAAACCACTTAATCCACGGCCATTTGTTAAATGGAACATTGAAAACTTTGATGAGCTGTTTAAACAAGAAAAGAATGTTCAATGGACATCGTTGCTAGACACCATCAATGGCATGGTTGCAATGCAGGTACAATTGACCGGCGATGAAAACCACGATATCGGCATCACTACTGTTAATTATACCAAGCCTATAAACAACCAAGACGATCTTTAATAACAGCCCTATCTATTTAGCATCCATTAAAAAGGCCAATCATATGATGATGATTGGCCTTGCATAATCTAATCGTAACTCACTTATACCATTGGTGTTAGTTAATGAGCTCAATCAGTTCATGGATGGTTTTCACTGCGACAATTTTAGCCCCAAGCCCTTCCATTGATTTATGATAATTACGATAAGGAATAAAGATTTCAGTGAATCCATGTTGCGCCGCTTCTTTAACTCGCGGTACGCCACTATCAATCGGACGCACATCACCATTAAGACTTAACTCACCCATGATGCACGTTGTGCGTGGCACCACAAATTCATTTAAACTACTCAGTAATGCTGCCACTAATGCCAAATCAATACAGGTTTCTGATTCGTCAATTTTTAAACCACCCACAATATTAAAAAATGTATCGTGAAAGATTTTGGTCTTGGCGTGCTTACGTAGAATTCCGGTTAACATCTTAATTCTATTCATATTTAATCCAACACAGACCCGCTGTGGAAACTCACCTTCAGTTTCTGTGGTTAGACATTGAATTTCTAATAAAATATTTCGATTACCTTTACGAATACAGGTGATCGCAGAGCCTGATGATTCGGTGGTAGAACCCGATAAGAATATTTCACTTGGGTTATCAACACTGAGCATACCGCGCTCTGTCATACGAAAAATACCCACTGTATCAACGTCACCAAAGCGGTTTTTATTGGCGCGTAAGGTACGCACTTGGCCATCATTGGTGTCGATATGCAGTAACGCATCAACAATGTGAACCAGTGTTTGAGGCCCAGCAATTTCGTTATTTTTATTCACATGCGCAATCAAAAACATAGTAACGTTGTTTTGTTTACAGTATTGCGTCAGCGCTTGTGCTGCTGTTTTTACTTGTGATGGTGAACCAGGACTACCATTGGCTAATTCTGTTGATACTGCCTGAATCGAGTCAATAACCGCAAATTTAATCTGTTTTGCCTCTAATTCAGCGATGATCGCTTCAACACTAGTTTCAGCCATCAGATATAAATTATCTTCATTACAGTCTAACTTTAAGCGATTAACACGGTTTTTAAACTGTGATAGTGATTCTTCCGCAGTACAGTACAGTGATGGCATCAGTTTAGACATTCGCGCCACTAGATCTGATAGCAAGGTTGTTTTACCCGCACCAGGATCACCTGAAATAATGTTCACAGAGCCTGTGGTTAATCCTCCACATAACACTCGATCAAGTTCACCAATACCAGTTAACATTTTCTGAGCATCAACAGCTTCAACTTCGTGCAGCTTTTTAGAGCCACCACCAGCAATACCTGCATAGCCTGACAAACTTGAACGTGCAGACGTTACACTGCCAGTTTTAGTGTTAGGAATCGTAAATTCAGTGATGGTATTCCATGATTTACACCCAGAACATTGGCCTTGCCAACGCGCAAAGTCCATACCACAGTCGCTACATACATACGCTCGTTTTGCTGCTTTTGCCATTCTAGTTCCTACATCACTCATTATTCACAATTGCTAATCAGATTAGCGTCAAGAATTTATCAAATAACGACAAATACATGTCAGTTAACACTAAACTTTTTGTTGTTGTAACCGATAAGTCTATCTAGCCACTCATTAATAGACCTACTCATGCATCTCGACGATTATAAAGCCCTGATTGAACAGTTATTGCCAATCTATAACCAGCTTGATTTTGAGCCCATATTCAAATTATTAACTGAGCACGAAACGGGGCCGGTACGACTACAAATAAAAATGGAAATCAATCGCTTGATGGCCCCTTGCAATAAAATTATTGATCTTCGAGGGCGGGTTAAAGGTCAGTGTCGACTGTATACTTTTAATGGGTATGACCATTGGTTAGATGATGTCGCTATCAATATTTATCATCGCCGCAGTCGTGTGTTTGGCGGTCAGTATTGCTATGGACTTTACGAAGAGTTAATTAACACTCATAACAATTTTCGTATTATCCACCAACAGCAAAAACAGCCACCAACAGAAGCTGTAGCAGCAGACACTCAGTACAGTTTATTTCAAGCTCAATTGATTCAATTTGGATACTACCTCAGTCGTGAAGAAAAGAGGCTCAGTATCGCAACCCCAATGGCATTAACATTAACTAATAGCCAACAAGTACTGGCGACAACGGTCGATCTTTCTCTTTCTGGTGCAAAATGTAAAGTGCCTGCGGCGTTTGATTACCAACTTGGTCAAACAATTACTGCTTCGTTTCCACAACTGGCACAACAATACCAAGATGCGCGTCTTAACCAAAGTCACCACTATCGTATTTTAGGTATTGATGATATTCAAGATAACGACAGCATTAAATGGTTACGCTTATTGGCATTAACTGAAAATACGGCACTACAGGCGATTATTAAGCATGATCAGCATCAATCGTTCAGTCGTAATAACCATGACGATAAGATTATTCAATTGCGCACCCAAGGGTTTGAGCATTGTTACCTTAAACATACGACAACAATGCCATTATTTTTTGCCGAAACTAGCCTTAAATACAGCTTGTTAACCGATCATAATCAACACCAATGGCAATATTGGCATGATGAACGTAACCAACCGGTTATTAATCATCTGCTATCAGTCTCTCGTATCAGTAACCTCGGTCTAAGTAAGGTTTCACAAACCAGCACCTTAATTTATAGCTTCTTTCATGAGCATCAAGGCCAGCGTTATTTTTATTCCGCAGCATTGCCTGAAATGACTCGCCAACAACGGTTGTTATTTTGGCAGGTTGGTGCAAAACGTAAAAGTTGGCGTGTAATGCGATTAACACTCTACCCTTTAACCACTAACGATAAGCAAGCATTAGCCCAACTGACACCCGAAATGATGCCATATTGTCAGGATTTATCGCATATTGGTACCTTGCAAGATTTAACTCACTCGCAAGTCCAACCGGATTATCTTGGTGGCGCAGCATCAACCTTAATGGCTCAAGAATTACATCAATTCCGTCACTATCGTAACCCGATTAGCCAAGCAGAAGCGATTCATTTTGATCCTAAACCACTGCGCAGTGAATCTCGGTTTCAATATCAAACAACCATTACCCTTCAACAAAATAATGGCATAATCAGCGGCCATTCAATCGATTTTTCCAGTCGTGGACTGAATATTAATTTAGATCACCCCCTGCGCTGTAAGCAAGGTGACACTGTGATCATCGAGTTTACAGATTTAGCCCGTAGCACTAAAAATAGTATTTTAAAGAGAATGCCTTATCAGGTTATTCGCACGAGCCCTAATGGAAAAAATATTCAGTTAACGACCATTGAAAATGAAGACGGCTTATTAGGCGGGCAATTTCTACAAACGTTAATTACTTCTAATCTAGAGAAGCTGTCGGTATGCAAAGAGCCGCAACCTTCTGCGGCGATGTTGTTTGCGATGCACCAAATGTTGCTGACTCGATTGCATTGTTTGCCTTATTTCGCCGAAAAAATTGACCATAAAATCAAGGTAAAAGCGGTTGGATCCAATTTTCCATTATCTCCACTGGCAAACATTCTCCACCAGCTAAGTGATAATGATCGCTGTGATCTTGATATTATTTTCAAACAACGAGTCAAACAATTACTCGCCGGTCCAATGCGACCGCGAGACAAACAACCGCCTCCTGTTATTCATGAGTTATATTTAGCAGTTGAGATGAAAGACAATAAAGTGCATAAAGTTGACACTAAGCTCCGCCAAGATTTTGATGATGTTGCTAGCCAACGGGCATATATTGAACAAGCTCGCCAACATGGAGAGTTATTCGCATTGCGGATCACCGCATTACCCGTGCTGAATCCGCTTACGATCTTAATTGGTGAAAAACTCAGTAAATTAGCACGCTTAACATTACATCGAGCGCGAGCATTAGAAATGGAGTTCACGTCATTAATCGGTTGTGGTGAAATTTTAGATATTACTGATGAAGTGTTAATTCGGCTTGAAATTCATTAATGTGATTAACCATTCGCACCGATTATAAGGTGCGAATGCTGCATCAAACCTACCAAGCTAACCGTTGTTCGGCGAGGGATGCCGACAAGATACAAATGACCGCCCCTAAATCGGCATGACGAATTGCGACGTTTGCCTGTTGTTCAACTAGGGGTTTAGCATGATAAGCGATACCGAGCCCAGCAACATCCATCATCAGCAAATCGTTAGCACCATCACCCACAGCAACGGTATTATGCGGTTCAATATCAAACTCTTCAGCTAATGCCAATAATATTTCTGCTTTGGCTTTGGCATCAACCACTTTGCCAATCACCTTACCGGTTAACTTGCCGTCAATAATTTCAAGCGTATTGGAAGTTGCTGATACCAAATTAAATTGTTGCTGAAGATGATCGGAAAAATAAGTAAACCCGCCAGAAGCGATCGCTACTTGCCAACCATAATGATGCAAGGTCGCAATTAATTGGGGCAGCTCTGCCATTAACGGCAGTTGTTCTCGCACTTGCGCTAAAATCGCTTCATCTGCGCCAGCTAACGTAGCTACGCGCTGACGTAAACTTTGCTCAAAGTCTAATTCACCAGACATCGCCCGCTCTGTAACCGCCGCCACATCTTCACCAACACCTGCAAGTTTCGCGATCTCATCAATACACTCAATCTCAATCGCGGTTGAGTCCATATCTAATACCACAACCCCAGGCATTGATAAATCAGGAATATCACTCACATAAGCAAAGTCTAATTGCTGTTCTATCACTTTTTGCTGTTGCTCTAACGTTAGCTCACTGGCAATTAAAATTGCATCATATGCGCCGACTTTCCAAGCTGCGACAATATCAATAGCACTCAAACCAACATCATTAATCGCCTCAATATTATCAGTGGTAATTTGCTTACCATAGACTAACCAATTCGCTTGGCGCTTACTGGTATTCGTGACAGATAAAATCTCGGGAAAGCGTTTAAACAAGGTCGGGTGTTTGTTGATTTTGAGTACGTTCGCAACGTCCATTATGTCATCCTTAACAATTTGATTACTATAAACCTAACGATTGTACTCATGAAGAGCAAGTCAAATTGTAAAATGACAGTTATATCACTAATAACAAAGAAATGTTTATATCTATAAAATTAGTTACTTACGTGAAATTCTCTTTGCAAATCATTACCACCATCCATTTGTTAACAAAGTTTAACAATTACCTATAGGTGAAATAATCATCTATTATTTTTTTAGTGTAGAATAACCGTCATCGAAGTAATCGAGAGCTCTCAATGATCCAATGGAACACCAAACGGTGGCAACGTCAGCGACTGCATAAAGCCGTTATATTGCTAATATGCCTATTAACATTTATTGGCATTCTTCAATACGGTGCTTCACTTAGCCAACAAAACTATCAATTGTTAAGTGAACAAACTCAAACCTTATCACAAATTATTGTACGCCAAGCAGCTCAAAATTCAGCGCTAGATATTGAAAATAAAGACCAAGATCAACTGCAATTATTAGTTCAAAATTTAACAACTGAGCCATTAATATTGGATGCTAGTATTTACAATATTGAGGGAGTGGTATTAGCAAAAACCAAAGCCGCAATGCCATTAGAACAATTAACAGGGCTGTCGACGCCACTGGCAATGGCGAGTATCGGTCGCCAACAAATTGCAGAGCCAGTATTGCTCAATGGCCATATTATTGGTTTTATGCGGATCACGCTCGAACACGATAAATTACTGACTCATGCTTACGCTCAAATGGCGACCATGACCGCTATTATTCGAGGCTTAATGATAGCGGCATTGATTCTAGGCGGATTATTGATGTTGGTCTTTAGTCGTCAGCATTACCAAGGACATTTTCCATTCCTGCGTAATCAGCACCAATAACAACAATTAGTGACCATAAAAAAGCGGCAACAGTTGGCACTGTTACCGCTTTTTTATTTAACTTTCCTCATTAAAATAAGAACCTATAAACGGCCTTATTTCAACGACTATTACTCGGCATCACCAAGCAATACTGATTCTAATGCGATTTCAATCATCTCATTGAACGTTAATTGACGCTCTTCAGAAGTTGTTGCTTCACCACGTAGAATATGGTCAGAAACAGTACAGATAGTCAGTGCTTTAGCACCAAATTCTGCTGCTACGCCGTAGATACCAGCGGCTTCCATTTCAACACCAACGATGCCGTACTTATCCATTGTTTTGAAGAAATCAAAATCTGGGTTGTAGAACAAATCAGCAGAGAAAATATTACCTACTTTAACTGGAATACCTTTTACTTTTGCTGCATCTACAGCATTTTGTACCATACCAAAGTCAGCAATTGCTGCGAAGTCGTGGCCACCAAAACGGATGCGGTTTACTTTAGAATCTGTTGATGCACCCATGCCGATAACAACATCACGTAATTTAACGTCATCACGTACAGCACCACAACTACCAACACGGATAATTTTCTTCACGCCAAAGTCTTTAATTAACTCTGTCGCATAGATAGAACAAGAAGGAATACCCATACCGTGGCCCATAACAGAGATCTTACGACCTTTGTAAGTACCAGTGAAACCAAGCATGCTACGTACGTTACATACTTCAGTAACATTCTCTAGGAATGTCTCTGCGATAAATTTAGCACGTAGTGGATCACCAGGCATCAGCACGACATCTGCAAAATCACCCATTTCAGCATTAATATGTGGAGTAGCCATCGTTATATCCTTTTGTTAATTGAATCAGTTATCAGAAATGCTAGCATTTGATTTAAAACGCACTTTAGTAATAACTAATAATCGCTATCATATAAACAAGCACATTTTTATAATAATCAAGGCGATTAATCCAATGATTCCTCGCCTTGGTGATGAGAATAATAGCTGTTTATTCGTATTTATAGAAACGACTTACCGTAAGCCATATCTGAAGTACCAAAATGCTTAGCAAGGCTTTGGCCAATGTCAGCAAATGTTTCACGACGGCCTAATGAACCCGCCTTTACTTTTGGTCCAGTAACAATCACTGGAATATGCTCGCGAGTATGATCTGTACCCGGCCATGTTGGATCACAACCATGGTCAGCAGTAATAATTAGCACATCATCTTCTTTTAGCAAGGCTAAGATTTCAGGTAAGCGACGATCAAAGTATTCTAACGCTGCGGCATAACCTGCAACATTACGACGGTGACCATATGCTGAGTCAAAATCAACGAAGTTAGTAAATACGATACTGTTATCACTCGCTTGGTCAATTTGTGCTAACGTTGCATCAAACAATGCTGGAATACCGGTTGCTTTAACTTTACGAGAAATACCGCAGCCCGCATAGATATCAGAAATCTTACCGATAGAAATTACTTCACCTTGCTTTTCTTCAACCAACTTTTGCAGAACAGTTGCTGCAGGTGGCTCAAGAGACAAGTCACGACGGTTACCCGTACGCTCAAACTGACCTTTACCAGCGCCAGTAAATGGACGCGCAATAACACGACCAATATTGTAATCTTCTAGCTCTTCACGAGCGATATGACAAAGTTCCATCAACTTATCAAGACCGTAAGTCTCTTCATGACATGCAATTTGGAATACAGAGTCAGCAGATGTATAGAAAATTGGTTTACCTGTTTGCATGTGCTCTTCACCCAAATCATCCAGTACTTGAGTACCAGATGCATGGCAGTTACCTAAGTAACCGTCTAAGCCTGCACGTGCAAGAATGCGATCTGTTAGTTCTTTAGGGAAACTGTTAGTTTTATCGCTAAAGTAACCCCAATCAAACAATACTGGTACACCTGCAATTTCCCAGTGACCAGAAGGGGTATCTTTTCCTGATGAAATTTCTTTCGCGTGGCCATAAGCACCCACGATTTCAACGTTACTATCCATACCTTCAGGAAAACTACCACATGATTCTTCACATGCTTTTGCTAAACCTAATTTAGTTAGGTTCGGCAAATGTAGAGCACCGCTACGATCACCATTATCAGCTTCACCACGCGCACATGCTGCCGCAATATGGCCAAGAGTATTTGCGCCTACATCACCAAAATCAACCGCATCTTCTGTCGCGCCGATACCAAAAGAATCTAAAACTAAAATAATTGAACGTTTCATTTTTGCTCCGTTATACATCTTGTTTGCCAATACGACGGTATACTTCAGGGGTTGCTTCTGACGTTGTATCTGCAACGGTAATGTTAGCTCGTACTGCTTTCGCTGCTTCTTGCCATTGCGCTTCAGTGCGCGCATGTACCATTGCTAATGGTGTATCAGCATATACTTCATCACCAAGACGAATCATATTTGATAGACCTACTGCATAATCGATACTATCGCTAGCAACACGACGACCACCACCCATGCCGACAACAGCCATACCTAAACCACGCGTATCCATTGCACTTGCAAAGCCGGTTGTTTCAGCAAATACAGGTTTAACAATCTCTGCCTTATCAAGATAGTTATCATAATTATCGATAAAATCAGTTGGACCACCAAGACCTGCAACCATTTTGCCAAAACGTTCTGCTGCTTGACCATTATCTAACACTGCTTGAAGTTTGGCACGTGCTTGCGGTAAATCTGATGCAAGTTTACTGATAACTAACATTTCAGCACACAATGCCATCGTTACTTCATATAGACGCGGATTACGGTATTCACCGGTTAAAAACTGTACCGCTTCACGTACTTCAAGCGCATTACCCGCTGTTGATGCTAATACTTGGTTCATGTCAGTTAATAACGCTGATGTACATGTACCTGCACCATTAGCAACTGCAACTATCGATTTTGCTAACTCTTCTGATGCTGCGTAAGTTGGCATAAATGCGCCAGAACCTACTTTTACATCCATCACTAAGAAGTCTAAACCAGCCGCTAATTTCTTAGACAAAATAGACGCAGTGATCAATGAAATATTATCAACCGTTGCAGTTACATCACGGGTTGCGTACACACGTTTATCAGCAGGGGCTAAATCACCCGTTTGACCGATAATTGCCACGCCTGCTTCTTTGGTTACTTTACCGAACACTTCATTGCTTGGCGTAATGTTATAACCTGGAATCGATTCCAACTTATCTAACGTACCACCAGTATGACCAAGACCACGACCTGATATCATTGGTACATAGCCACCACATGCCGCTACCATAGCGCCCAGCATTAAAGAGGTCACATCACCCACACCACCGGTTGAGTGTTTATCAACAATTGGACCATCAAAGTTCATATGGCCCCAATCAATCACCATACCAGAATCACGCATTGCACATGTTAATGCGACCCGCTCATCCATAGTCATATCATTAAAATAAACCGCCATTGCAAATGCTGCGATTTGACCTTCAGAGACAGTGTTCTTCGCTACACCTTGAATGAAAAAATTAATTTCATCTGCTGTTAAAGCAATATTGTCGCGTTTTTTACGAATAATTTCTTGAGGTAAGTACATGACGATCCTCTTACTGATATAAATTTCAATGGGGAAAATTAATTATCTAGCGGTCAAATTACGCTATTAAGCCGCCAAAATTGGCCAGCAAAAACCCGTCACTGACATTTAAATATCATTGATAAATACGGTTAAATAACCTAGATAATTGTCACTAATATAAAATAATTAGTGTTAAGAAATAATAAGGTGGCATGAGGCCACCTTATTCAAAGACGCTTAGTAGCCGCCTTGTGCTGCTTGCTCGCCTTCACCTAACGAGTGAAGTAAGTTAGCAAGTAGGCTTGATGCACCGAAACGGTAATGACGGCTATCAGCCCACTCATCACCAAGAATAGTGTTAGCCATTGCTAGGTATTGTTGTGCATCTTCAGCAGTACGCACACCACCAGCAGGCTTAAAGCCAACTGTTTTTTCTACGCCCATGTCTTTAATCACATTTAGCATGATTTCAGCATATTCAGGTGTTGCGTTTACAGGCACTTTACCTGTTGATGTTTTAATAAAATCAGCACCTGCATTGATACAGATTTCAGACGCTTGCTTAATAAGTGCTTCAGTTTTTAGTTCACCTGTTTCGATGATAACTTTTAGAAGTACGTTATCGCCACACGCTGCTTTACATTGCTTAACAAGCTCAAAGCCTACTTCTGCATTACCAGCCATTAACGCGCGGTATGGAAATACTACGTCTACTTCATCTGCACCGTAAGCTACAGCTGCTTTCGTTTCAGCAACAGCGATATCAATGTCGTCATTACCATGTGGAAAGTTAGTCACGGTTGCAATACGTACATCTGGTGTACCTTGTTCACGTAGCTGCTTTTTAGCAACAGGAATAAAACGTGGGTAGATACATACTGCGGCAGTGTTACCAACAACTGTTTTTGCGTTCTTACACAGTGCAATCACTTTTTCATCAGTGTCGTCTTCATTTAATGTTGTAAGATCCATTAATTTTAATGCACGTAATGCCGCAGCTTTTAAATCGCTCATGACTCTCTCCAGTCGTAATGTTTGATCGAGATAGCATTAATTATACTATCTGAATACTCGATATGAATTCAGCAGTGAACTCATCAAATTCACTGCAATGCAACGACATTGATTATCGCTGTCATCTATGAGCGGACGTTGTTCCTTGAAGACCCAGTTATCAATTAACATAATGCTGGTTGCTATCCTTAGCACCGCGCGTGCGACCTAAAACAAAGTTTCGTTGATCAACTTGTTTAGGTTTTACCTACTTATAATATCAACTCAACCACGACTCGACCATTAAACTCGTGTTTCCTGTGGTGGATAATATGTTTACTGAAATAAAAACTGATATCGCAACTCATGCAACTTGATCATAAAAAAAGCCATTTATTGCATAACTTATTATTAATGATGCAAATAACAGCCATAATTTATTATCAATAATAGTGGTACTGTTTCTATTTGAGAATAATAACAGAGTGAAAATTTAGAAAGGCGAACGCAATCGATTTTATTACATTAAATTCGGTTAATTACGTTTAACCCATACCTAACCGTATAACAAAAAAAACGCCACCGCTAATGCGGTGGCGCTAATAATAGTGTGTTATTTGTTGTTGCTGAGATTATTACGCTGCAAGAGCAATAAATAGACCAGCAATCGTTGCAGACATAAGGTTAGATAACGTACCTGCTGCCACTGCCTTCATACCAAAGCGAGCGATTTCAGCACGACGTGTTGGTGCAAGGCTACCGATACCACCCAGTAGAATAGCTACTGAAGATAAGTTAGCGAAGCCACACAATGCAAATGAGATGATAGCTTTAGTCTTATCAGACATTACTGCACCAGTCTCTGCTACTAACATACCGCCGTCAGCCACATCTTTCAGGTAAGGGGCAAAGTTTAGGTAAGCAACGAATTCGTTAACAACAATCTTTTGACCGATGAATGAGCCAGCAAGTTGTGCTTCGCCCCATGGCACACCGATTAAGAATGCTAGTGGTGAGAAGATGTAACCTAGAATTAATTCTAGTGTTAACTGAGGCATACCGAACCAACCGCCGATACCACCTAACATGCCGTTTACTAATGCGATTAGACCGATGAATGCAAGTAGCATTGCGCCAACGTTTAGTGCTAATTGCATACCTGATGATGCACCCGCAGCTGCCGCATCAAAAATATTTGCTGGTTTTTCTTCAGCTTCATCAACGTTATCACCTAGCTGCTCAATTGGCTGCTCAGTTTCAGGCTTGATGATTTTTGCAAATAATAGACCACCAGGTGCTGCCATGAATGACGCAGCAATCAAGTATTCTAGTGGTACACCCATTTGTGCATAACCTGCTAGTACACCACCAGCAACAGACGCCAAACCACCACACATTACCGCAAACAACTCAGACTGAGTCATCTTAGGTACGAATGGGCGAATAACTAATGGTGCTTCTGTTTGACCAACAAAGATATTTGCTGTTGCAGACATTGATTCTGCATGTGAAGTACCCAGAACTTTACGTAGTCCGCCACCAAGAATATTGATAACAACCTGCATAATACCTAAGTAGTAAAGCACGCTAATAAGAGCAGAGAAGAACACGATAACTGGCAGAACACGTAAGGCGAAAACAAAACCACCACCACCGAACAGCTCAAACATCTTGTTTGAAGTCAGACCGCCAAATAAGAAGTTAATACCGTCATTACCGTAAGCAATAACGTTAGCAACTGCTTGTGACATACCGTACAGCACATCACGGCCTACAGGTACATAAAGTACAAATGCACCCAACAGGAATTGGATAGCAAATGCGCCACCAACAGTACGTAGATTGATCGCTTTACGGTTATCAGAAAGTAGTACAGCAATTAGTAGCAGTACCACCATCCCAACAAGGCTCATTAGCAGGCTCATGATTTATGGAATCCTATAGTTAAGTTTTGGCGTCTTGACAGTTCGGCTCTTTAAGAGTTGGCGCATTATACTCATGGAGCTGATGATGATGTAATGCCAAGATCACAGTTTATGAGGAAACTTCATGTATTAGAATTCGCTATTGTGATCGGTATCACATAACAAACATAGCAATATGCAAACGATTAGCGCAATCGTTTGTCTTGGCAGCAAAATCACAGCTTGATTTGAAATAATTCAGCCGTTGTTAAGGTTGTTGCTTGTGCTATATGTGCATAAGTCTCACCTCGAAGTTGAGCTAATACGGTCACAATATCAACTAAACGCTCAGGTCGATTCGGTTGACCTTGATAACCCGCAACGGGCATATCTGGTGAATCAGTTTCCAATAACAGCGCAGATAACGGTAACTTAGTCATCGTAGCGCGAGTTTTCTGCGCTCGACTATAAGTAATTGTGCCGCCTACCCCGATTTTGATGCCGAGATCAACTAGCTGAGTCGCTTGTTGGTAACTACCACTAAAACCATGATAAACACCTCCCGCTTTTGGTAACTGCTGGCGCAATAACTGTATTAGTTCAGGGAACGCTTTACGACAATGTAATATCACCGGTAATTGATATTGATTCGCCAATATAAGTTGTGCCTGTAGCCACTCAAGCTGTTGGTCACGATTAACGTTTGCTACTGCAAAATCTAACCCACACTCACCAACGGCCACACAACGATAGTCATCTTTGGCATCAATAAGTGCGGCGGTTAATTCCGTCATCACCTCAATACTGTGTTGATGACTAAAAAAAGGATGGATACCTAAGCCATAATACAAACCTGAAAATTGCTGACATAAGCTCGCAACTGTACCCCAATTGCTATTGCCGACAGTTGGAATTACCATCGCTTTTACGCCAGCTTGCTGCGCTTGTGTCCACGCTTGAGTTGGATTTTCAGCAAAAGGGGCAAAATCAAAATGGCAGTGACTGTCAATGATTACTGAATTATTGCTCACTACAGACATAGTTTGAATCTCTATCAAGGCAGGTATTGTGGCTATTATTACTCAAATTCAACCTCAAATACGCCATTCTTTATCTTTGTGAGTAATTCTCCTGTGGCTAGATTGAGTCTAAAGGTAAAATCAGCGACAATAGCGAATAACGCACTCCATTCAAAAAGAACATGCTAATGTCGCAAACACTGTTTCAAGGCGAAGTATCGAAACGTCGTACTTTCGCTATTATCTCCCACCCCGATGCGGGTAAAACCACCATTACTGAAAAAGTATTGTTGTTCGGAAACGCGATCCAAAAAGCGGGTACCGTAAAAGGTCGTGGCTCTAACCAGCATGCAAAATCTGACTGGATGGAGATGGAAAAAGAACGTGGTATCTCGGTAACTACATCTGTGATGCAGTTTCCTTACAATGCTTGTTTAGTTAACTTGCTTGATACTCCTGGACACGAAGACTTCTCAGAAGATACTTACCGTACCCTAACCGCTGTTGACTCTTGTCTTATGGTTATTGATGCCGCTAAAGGTGTCGAAGATCGTACCCGTAAGCTAATGGAAGTTACTCGTCTACGTGACACACCTATCGTTACCTTCATGAACAAATTGGACCGTGAAACACGTGATCCAATGGAACTGCTTGATGAAGTTGAAGTTGAACTAGGTATGGCATGTGCTCCAATTTCATGGCCAATTGGTTGTGGTAAAGAGTTCAAAGGTGTTTACCATATTCACCGTGATGAAACGATTCTGTATAGCACAGGTCAAGGCCACACTATTCAAGAGCAACGCATCATTAAAGGCTTAGATAATCCAGAGCTTGATGTTGCAATCGGTAACGATTTAGCAGCCAATTTACGTGAAGAGCTAGAGCTTGTAATCGGCGCATCTAATGAGTTTGATCTTGAGCTATTTTTAGCCGGTGAACTAACACCAGTATTCTTTGGTACTGCACTGGGTAACTTTGGTGTTGACCATATGCTTGATGGTTTAACGGAGTGGGCTCCAGCACCATTACCTCGCCAAGCAAATACGCGTGAAGTTGAAGCTACAGAAGAGAAATTCTCAGGCTTTGTATTTAAGATCCAAGCTAACATGGATCCTAAGCACCGTGACCGTATTGCATTTATGCGTATTGTGTCTGGTACTTATAATCAAGGTATGAAGATGAACCATGTTCGTACCGGCAAAAGCGTTAGTATTTCTGATGCGGTAACGTTTATGGCGGGTGACCGTTCACGCGCAGAAGTTGCTTATGCTGGTGATATTATTGGTTTACACAACCACGGTACCATTCAGATTGGTGATACCTTCACTCAAGGTGAGAACCTTAAGTTTGCCGGTATTCCAAACTTTGCGCCTGAATTATTCCGTCGCATTCGTCTAAAAGATCCACTCAAGCAAAAGCAGTTGCTAAAAGGCTTAGTGCAACTTTCAGAAGAAGGTGCTGTACAAGTATTCCGTCCACTACAAAACAACGATCTGATCGTGGGTGCTGTAGGTGTACTTCAGTTTGATGTGGTTGTTGCCCGTCTTAAAGCTGAATATAACGTTGAAGCGATTTATGAAGGCGTTAACGTTGCTACTGCGCGCTGGGTTGAATGCAGTGATGTTAAGAAACTTGAAGAATTCAAGCGTAAGAACCAATCTCATCTTGCACTAGATGGCGGTGATAACTTATCTTACATCGCGCCAACCATGGTTAATCTTAACCTTGCCAAAGAGCGTTTCCCTGAAGGTGATTTCCGCGCGACCCGCGAACACTAATCCCCTAACAGGTTACTAATACCAAAAAGGCCGTATTCATCTGAATACGGCCTTTTTATTGGTCTCTTTTGTGCTAAATCAGCTAAAAGGCATAAACATATAAGCCATGATCAATGCATCTTCACGGCCATCAACAGCTGGGTAATAACCAACTCGACGATTGGTTTCATTAAACCCTGTTGCTTCATAAAGCTTGTACGCACCGAGATTACTTTCACGTACTTCTAACCAAATCTCTTCCGCTTGCTTGGCTTCTAATGCATCAATAAAACCATTGAGTAATAATTTACCGTAGCCTTTACGTTGCTGAGCAGGATCAATGGCAATATTTAATAACGTGCCCTCTCCTGCAACTAATTGTCCAAAGCAATAACCCACTACTTGCTCATCAACTACTAAGACATAGTTCGCAGCAATACGGTTAGGCTCTTTACGGATCATTGACTCTGCCCACGGAAAGGTGTTAGCAGCTTGTTCGATACGCCAAACATCATCAGTATGATGTGGTTCTAATGGAATAATTTTATGCGTCATAACTACAAATCTGTTGCCATAATGCCTTCTTTGACGAGGGATCATTATGCATAAGTTTTAATGAGGCCGAATTCAGTACCTGACAACCCGTAGGGTGCGCCCCTTGGCAACCCGCAAACCAACACCAAGTTAAATGGTGTTCTGCGATTTGATCAAGTGCCGATAGCGGCAAGGATAATGCTTGCTGTGACGTTAATTTCATACTTGATAAAATTCGCCCAAATAACCAAGCATCATGCTCATCCAATTCCTCTGCCGCAATAAAAAGCAGCTTACACTCAGCGGGTAGATTGATCACAGGCAGCACTTGATTAGGAAAAAGCTCAGGCTTTCGCACTTGCCAATAAGTGATCCCCATTTCCTGTAACACCTGAATATCGCGTTGCTTCATATCCTACCTGCTATGGAATATAAATGGAGACTGATCCTAGCAAATCCGCACTGCTTTGTACTCATAAACTATCATCTTCTGTTCCTAATGGCTTAAAAACAACAATGCCGACATGATGCCGGCACTGTATTTACTCATCAGTCATTAAACTGAAAACTTAGTCATGATAACGTTGTGCTAATGCATCGGCTGCAACCATCGCTTGGTAAACGCGATCAGCATTTACTTTAACCGCCATATTACACATAGTGTCACCTTCGGCACACGCAATCTCTGCTACTTGACGCCATTCAGATTCCACCATTTCTTCAATACCGAAATCAGCTAACGTTAATGGTAAGCCCGCTGTTTTCATCACGTAAATAACGTTTTCAATTTCTTCAGCATCGGCTTTTTCTAACACTAATTGAGTGAGCAAACCAAACGCCACTTTCTCACCATGTTGAATATGGTGTAATTGTGGAAGTGAAGACATACCATTACTCACTGCGTGTGCTGCCGCTAAACCACCTGACTCAGCACCGATACCACTAAGGTAAATCGTTGCTTCGACCATTTCTTCTAATGCTGGAGTAACCACATGACGACGTGCTGCATCCATTGCCATTTCTACGTTTTCAACAATCAATTCATAGCACATTAATGCCATACCAAGACCGGTACGTGATACCCGTTTTTGAACAAGGTTTAAACCATCAGCATAACAACATGCACGCGCTTCAAAGAAAGTAGCTAGTGCATCACCAATTCCCGCAGCAAAGAATTTAGTTGGCGCAGCGGCAATAATCCCAGTATCGGCAATAACAGCATCTGGGTTTTGCGGTAGGAATAAGTAACGGTCAAACTCGCCATCATCTTTGTATACTACTGATAACGCTGTACAAGGTGCATCTGTAGAAGCAATCGTTGGAAAAATAATTACCGGAATGTGAGCAAAATGCGCCACTGCTTTGGCAACATCCATAGTTTTACCACCACCGATACCCACAACAACATTAGCACCAAGGCGTTTAACTATCTCATGGATACGACCAATTTCAGTATCAGTACATTCATATTGAAATTGTTCTGCATGAGCAGTAATACCCGCTTGTTGTAGTACCGGTAAAGCCTCTGTTTTTACTTTATTAAGAATAAATTCATCGCAAATCAATAAGGCATTATTACCAAAATCTTTAATAAATCCATCTAACTGTGGTAACAGGTTTTGACCAATAATAAATTTTTTAGGTGAGGTAATACTACGTGGGATCATTGCTGCTATTCCTTAGAGTTATTTATTAGCAATAAAATACCACCACTAAATATGAACCCAAATGACAAATAAAGAGTTCTTACTTCCCAATATTAAAACAATTACACTTAATTATTAATAACTTATGAATAGAAACCAAAAAGCTGCAATCTGAGGTTCATCTCTGATTGCAGCTTTTTTAATCGTTATGAGTCGATTTTTATTACGCTAGAGCATTAAACTCTTCACAATATTCAACCAAACCTTGATGTTGTTGTATGCTACCTGGTGCAATTTCTAACACCATAAAAACCTCTTCTGTTGCTGGCCAACAACATGTTAAGTCATATTGTAATGCTGCTTGATAACCTGCACGGTGATAATAATTAGGATCGCCTAATACCACTACCGCAGGATAATCAAAATCAGCTAACGTCGCTTGTGCTTCTGCTAATAATGCTAGACCAACCCCTTGATGACGATGATCTTCACGTACCGCTAGTGGCGCAAGACCTTGCCAATTAGTTTCTTGTCCAGCCACTGTAACCGGACTAAAAAAAGCATGGCCAATCACTTCACCGTCATCAGTACAAGCGACTAATGATAACGTGCGACAACCATTTTCACGCAGACGCATCACTAAATTAGCTTCAGCATCAGTCTCAAAAACAGTTTTTAATAATCTATCTATCAATAAAATATCAGCAGGAGCTTCAGATCTAATGAGCATGTACTACCTCGTTGTCAGTCACGTTAGCCTGCATTCCCTGATGAATAAAATCAGCTGATTGCTGTAACACAAATTTCACTGGAGCAGGCAAAGAATCAAGATCGATACTGTCCATCAAATTCTTTACTTCTAATCCGAGTTCGGTATCACCTTCAATACGCAGACGACGTTGAAAGAACAGTGTATCAGGATCTTCTTTACGTGCTGCAATTAATACTAAATCATTACACTCACCACTAAAGCTCACATCATGATGCTCACATTGCTCAGCAACGACTAATTTCTCGTCTTGATAGCTAATAAACCACTGTAATTCTAAATCACGTACTTCCACTTTTAACCAGCGATCTTCAAGGAACTCAAAATCACCGTCTTCTAATGCTTCTTTAAAAACCATTGCTAAGCCATCTAGCATCATTTTCTTTTGAATAGCGAACGGGGTCAGTTTTACAGGGACGCGTAATAATGCAGGGCCATGTTGAACCAATTTTTTTCTAAGTTGAGCAATCACTATGTGTATTCCTGTTTAAAATCGAACGCTAAAAATGAATTGTATGGCAATCTTGACCATTTGTTTTATGCCTTGAGTCAAAAAAAATCAACTGCATCGCTAAAACTAAGCATTATTTTGTTAATAAACATTATATTTACGCTAACTAACATTTACACTGCTGATGGAAGACTTCACCTTATCATTAATATCTCAATATAGCGTCAAGGATCAGACATTCATGCACCTAGAGCAACTTGACTATTGGTTTCCATTACTAACAAATAATAGTCCTTTCCTATTTGCTATTCTTGATGACCGGCACAACTATTGTCATGTTAATGAGCGTTACTGTGATATCAGTGGTAAACCGCAACATGAACTGCTCGGTAGTAACGATATCGACACTCTAGGCAGTTATTATTACCAATGCTTAAAACCCTATTATGACCGTGCTTTTAAAGGTGAGGTGATTGAGGCTGAAATTATAATTAACGACACCTCTCAGCACACCAGTTTGCATATCAGTCTGGCACCATTAACTAATAATGACGGTAATATCAGCCACATTATTTTACATTCGGTTGATACTTCAGAACGGCATATTCTGATTAATTCCTTACAAGAGTCGGAACACCAACTCAATCAACTACAAAACTTAATGACAGATGGCATCTGTGTGGTTGAAAAAAATATCATCATGAATGCTAACCAGCGAGCCATTGAATTATTAGGAATAACGTCAAAAAATGCGCTATTGGGACAAGCGCTGAGTAATGTCTTGCTTAATAATAAGAAGCAGCCTTGTCACAGTACACAACTGGAGAATATCACCCATAGCGATAATCAACATTATTATGCCGCACATGGTGAGAATAATTCACCACTACTATTAACCACGACTCCCATAACTATAATGGGTGAAGCTGCGCTATTAATAAAACTCATCGCCGCCACTCGCAGCGATGACCAGCAGCATAAAATAGAGCAACTAATGCAGCTTGATCCATTAACAGGGCTTTATAACCGCTATGGTTTTAGTCGCCAATTAGATCTGTTAATGAAAGCCAATACACCACTGTTTATGCTGTATATAGACATTGATAACTTCAAAAATATCAATGATTCATTAGGACACCATATTGGCGATAAAGTGTTGCAAGAAATTGCTCAACGTTTGCAACAGCTATTACCTAAAAATGCGTTAATTGGTCACTTAAGTGGTGATGAATTTGCGGTACTGGTTGCTTATCCCGAACATGAAAATAGCGGTGAAGTGATTGCAGAGAAAATCATTGCCTTAGTTAACCAACCTTTTGATTTACGCTATTTTAGTAAACACCTTGCCTGCTCTATTGGCATGGTTAAGTCTCCAGGTAATGGTCATGATGCTCGAATGATGTTGCAAAATGCTGATACTGCGATGTATGAAGCCAAAAACCGTGGTCGAAATCGATTGGTGGTGTTCAGCGACGCCATGAGTAAAGAAGCTCGCATGCGTTTATGGCTTGAAATCGAACTTCAAAAAGCGCTACAAAATAACGGCCTCGAAGTGTGGTATCAACCTAAGGTTAATGCTAAAAACTTTGAAATTGATGGCGCTGAAGCATTAGTTCGTTGGAAGCACCCTGTTGAAGGTTACATCAGTCCAGCGCAGTTTATTCCCGTTGCTGAGCGTTCAGGTCTTATCGAACAATTAGGTCGAGTGGTGATGCGAGAAGTCTTTACTACCGTTAACCAATGGAAAAAACAACAGCTTTTAAAAGGCCGTGTCGCGATTAACTTATCATCCCAACAATTTGAAAATCCTAAGTTAATCAGCTTTGTCGATCAACTGCGTCAACTCACAGGCATTAATGCGGCTGACTTTACCTTTGAGCTAACTGAAAGTACGGTCATGAGTGACGGAGAGCATACTATTCAAATGCTAAATGCAATTAAAAAACAAGGATTTGCACTATCAATTGATGACTTTGGCACCGGTTATTCTTCATTGTCTTATTTAGCCCGCTTTCCCCTTGATGAACTTAAAATTGATCGGGCGTTTATTAAAGACATTGATACCATTCCCAAACAAATTACCCTGATTGAAAATATTATCAATTTAGGCAAATCACTTAACATGAGTGTAGTTGCTGAAGGGATTGAGACTCGCCAACAAGCGACACTACTATCAAACCTTAATTGTGACTATATTCAAGGGTTTCATTTTCATCGTCCAATGCCTAAACAAGAACTTGAAGAGTTGTTATTAAAGGAAAAAATTTATCTGACTGGTTGATATCAGTCTAAAAACACGATCATTTAGTAACAATTTTATTGTTTAATATCAACAAAACCTGCCTAGCATCAAGATCTACGACAATAAACACTTTTACTATAATAACATCGCTTTTATGCAAAGATTGGATAATAAAATAACATGGAGCTTCTTTGCCCAGCTGGCAATTTACCAGCATTAAAAACGGCTATTGATAATGGTGCAGATGCAGTTTATATCGGCTTTAAAGACGATACTAACGCTCGCCACTTTGCGGGTTTAAACTTTACTGATCGCAAACTTGAAAAAGCAGTGCAGTATGTAAAAGATCATGATCGTAAATTGCATGTTGCTTTAAACACTTTTGCCCATCCAGATGGTTTTAGTCGTTGGACTAAAGCAGTTGATAATGCTGCAGCAATGGGCGTGGATGCGCTGATTGTGGCTGATATCGGTGTACTTGAATATGCCGCTACCACCTACCCCGATTTAGAATTGCATCTTTCGGTACAAGCATCAGCAACCAACATTGCTGCGATTGAATTTTATCAACAAAACTTCAATATCAAGCGAGTAGTATTACCGCGCGTACTGTCTATACACCAAGTAAAGCAGTTAGCACGTAATACCGATATGCAATTAGAAGTTTTTGCTTTTGGTAGCTTGTGCATTATGTCTGAAGGTCGCTGTTATTTATCTTCTTACATGACAGGTGAATCACCCAATACTGTTGGTGCTTGTTCACCGGCTAAATATGTTCGCTGGCAAGAAACACCACAAGGGCTAGAATCACGCTTAAATGAAGTGCTAATTGATCGCTATGCTGCGGGTGAAAATGCGGGTTATCCAACCTTATGTAAGGGTCGATTTGATATTAATATCGATGGTAATAACAAGCGCTTCCATGCACTAGAAGAGCCTACCAGTCTTAATACATTAGAGATTCTACCTGAGCTTTTTAAAGCCAATATTGCTTCGGTTAAGATTGAAGGCCGTCAACGTAGCCCAGCGTATGTAGAACAAGTGACTCGCACTTGGCGCGCTGCGATTGACCACTATTTAGCAAATCCTGAAGGCTACAGTGTTAATCCTGCGTGGAATGCATGCCTAGGTAATTTGTCTGAAGGTAAACAAACAACGTTAGGTGCATACCACCGTAAATGGCAATAAAGGATCATTAATGAAATATTCACTTGGACCATTGCTTTACTTTTGGCCTCAGCATGATGTTGAAACATTTTATCAACAAGCCAAGCACAGCAATGTTGATGTGATTTATTTAGGGGAAACGGTGTGTTCTAAACGTCGAGCATTAAAACCAGCCCAATGGATTGATATCGCCAAAGAGCTCGCTGCAAATGGTAAGCAGGTAGTGCTGTCAACCATGGCGTTGCTAGAAGCACCTAGCGAAGTCAACATCATGAAAAAATATATCGATAATGGCGACTTTATTGTTGAAGCTAACGATGTATCTGCGATTCAACTTGCCTCACAAAGCAAAGTGCCATTTGTAGTAGGGCCAGCGGTAAACTGCTATAACGCACAGACGTTGAAATTGTTTGCTAAACAAGGCATGACCCGTTGGTGTATGCCAGTTGAACTGTCTCGTGATTGGTTACGTAACACACTAATCGAATGCGAAGCACTTGGAATACGTCAACAATTTGAAACCGAAGTGTTCAGTTATGGCTACCTTCCATTAGCTTACTCTGCGCGCTGCTTTACTGCTAGGGCTGAAAATAAAGCTAAAGATGATTGCGAAACTTGTTGTATTAAGTATCCGCAAGGGATCACAGTTAACAGCCAAGAAGATCAAAAAGTCTTCACCCTTAATGGCATTCAAACCCAATCCGGTTACTGTTATAACCTGATTAACGATTTGAAAGGCATGAAAGATATGGTCGATGTAGTGCGATTAAGCCCAATGGGACTTGATACCCTGACACTGATTGATGATTTCCGAGCCAATGAACAAGGTGATATTCATCACTCACTTGCTGATGGTCATCAATGCAATGGTTACTGGCATAATCTAGCAGGATTAGATATTCGCTAAGGTTCGAGGTTCGAGGTTCGAGGTTCGAGGTTCGTTTAGAATAAAAAAATAGCCGCTATGATAAGCGGCTATTTTTATAGAAAATCATCAGCGCTATGCCGTTGGAGAGGCCGTCTCTACAGCCGTTGCATTTTGCTCTGCGGTAAAAATACGATTTAGTTCAAGTAACGATAGTCGATGTTCAATAAATTCATACACATTGCCTGATAATGCCAATTTATAAAGCATGATCGCAGTTGGATAATCTTGCTGCTGTTGGTAACGTTGCGCTAGATAAAAATACCCTTCTGTCAATCGCAGCGCTAATTGCTCGTTATCTTTACTCTGCTCTGCAATATCTGTTAAAAACTGCTCTTCACTGACCTCACCAAGGTACATCCGCACAATCTGCCAGCCCCAATCTTTTTTATCACTCGCGGCATAACGCTGTTGAAGCAATGTCTGTGCTTGCTGAGGCACCAATTTTAAATCATTGATATACAGCCAGATAACACGGTAAGGATCATCAATATCTTGCTGATAATGAGGTAATAAATCATCGTTAGCGAGCTCATAACGCTCACCGTAATACAATGCGATACCGCGATTACGATGTGCATAAGGATGATCTGGGGCTAAATCCAGCGTTGAATCAAATGACTCATAAGCTGAATCAAACATCCCCATTTGAGTAAATATCACCCCGGCAACATTAAATAAGTCCGGTTGATTTGGGTTTAACTTTAACGACTTATTAAAATCTAACCGCGCTAAATCGCGTAGACCTAAACTGTCATGCAATAAACCACGATCATAATAAATGGTTGCTAATGTTGTTTGAGGAATATTAGGCTGCTGTAATATTTGCTCAATCCGTGCCAACTGAATCTGCTGCGGCAAACTAGGTTGATAAGGGATCGCCATTGGCGGATGGCTCCATGTTGTAGGCATTACCGAACATCCGCTTAGCATTAATGCAGATGCAATTACAACATATTGAAGATGGCGTATTATCAACTCAGTTCTCCCTGTGACATCAATGACGATCCAGCGTCTATGATAATATTTAGATCAAAAAAAGGGGCTATTAGCCCCTTTATATCATGATATTAGCAAAACGCTTAGCCTTGTGGCTGCTCGTCTTGTGCAGGAGCTGCGGCTGGCGCTTCTACTGCTTCTTTCATGCTTAGACGAATACGGCCTTGACGGTCGATTTCAAGTACTTTAACTTGAACTTCTTGACCCATTTGTAGGTAATCAGACACTTTCTCTACACGATCTTGTGAGATTTGAGAAATGTGAACTAGACCTTCTTTTGCACCGATAACTGATACAAACGCACCGAAGTCAACGATACGCATTACTTTACCAGTGTAAACACGGCCAACTTCAACGTCTGCAGTGATTTCTTCGATGCGACGGATTGCTTCTTGTGCAGCAGTACCTTCAGTCGCAGCGATCTTCACTGTACCATCGTCTTCGATCTCGATTGTAGTACCAGTTTCTTCAGTTAGTGCACGGATAACTGCACCACCTTTACCGATAACATCTTTGATCTTCTCTGGGTTGATCTTCATCATGTGAATGCGAGGAGCAAACTGAGAGATCTCTTCACGAGGAGAGTTAATTGCATTATCCATTACGCTAAGGATGTGCTTACGCGCGCCTTTAGCTTGGTTAAGTGCAATTTCCATGATCTCTTTAGTGATACCTTCAATCTTGATATCCATCTGAAGTGCTGTGATACCGTCGTCAGTACCCGCTACTTTAAAGTCCATGTCACCTAGGTGATCTTCGTCACCAAGGATGTCAGAAAGAACAACGAAATCATTGCCTTCTTTAACAAGACCCATTGCGATACCCGCAACAGACGCTTTAATTGGCACACCAGCATCCATAAGTGCTAGCGACGTACCACATACAGAAGCCATTGAAGATGAACCGTTAGATTCGGTGATTTCTGATACTACGCGTACTGTGTATGGGAATTCGTCAACAGATGGCATTACCGCTTGAATACCACGCTTCGCCAACTTACCGTGACCAATTTCACGACGCTTAGGTGAACCAACGAAACCAGTTTCACCTACACAGTATGGAGGGAAGTTGTAGTGAAGAAGGAAGTGATCTTTCTTCTCACCCATGATGCTATCAATGATTTGAGCATCACGTTGTGTACCCAATGTTGCAGTAACAAGTGCTTGAGTCTCACCACGTGTAAATAGTGAAGAACCGTGAGTACGTGGAAGTACACCAGTACGTACGTCTAGCGCACGAACCATGTCTTTTTCACGACCATCGATACGTGGGTGACCAGCAATGATACGGCCACGTACAACTGTCTTCTCTAAATCGTGGAAGATAGTGTGGATTTCTTTCGCATTTGCATCAGCATCTTCAGCAACAATCGCGTCATTTACTTCAGCTGCAATCTCATGAATACGGTCGTAACGCGCCATTTTCTCTGTGATTTGGTAAGCTTCAACAAGCTTAGCTTCTGCAAGTTCTGCGATCTTAGCTTTAAGTGCTGTGTTCTCTGCAGGTGCAGTCCAATCCCAAGCAGGAGTCGCAACTTCAGCTGCAAACTCATTGATTGCATTGATAACAACTTGTTGTTGGTCGTGACCAAATACAACAGCTTGTAGCATTTGCTCTTCAGATAGACGGTCAGCTTCTGACTCAACCATCAATACTGCATCTTTAGTACCAGCAACAACAAGATCTAGACGGCTTGTTTCTAGCTCTTCATTGCTTGGGTTAAGAACGAATTGATCGTTAATGTAACCTACACGTGCCGCACCGATAGGACCATTAAATGGAATACCAGAAATAGCAAGTGCTGCAGAAGTACCAATCATTGTAACCATATCAGGGTTAACAGCAGGGTTTACAGAAACCACTGTTGCAATAACTTGTACTTCGTTTTTGAAATCATCTGGGAATAACGGACGGATTGGACGGTCGATTAGACGTGCAGTCAGTGTTTCGCCTTCAGAAGGACGGCCTTCACGCTTGAAGAAACCACCAGGGATTTTACCTGCAGCGTAAGTACGCTCTTGGTAGTTCACTGTTAGTGGGAAGAAGTCTTGACCTTCTACTGCTGTTTTCTTACCAACAACAGAAACGAACACTGATGTGTCGTCCATGCTAACCATTACTGCAGCAGTCGCTTGACGTGCTATAACACCAGTCTCAAGAGTAACCGTGTGGTTACCGTACTGGAAAGTCTTTACGATAGGATTCACGTGAATTTCCTTAAATATATTCCGCTTTCTATTTGCAGGTCAATTATAACCAACACAAACATAAGCGTCATGTAATTGATGTCCACTTTATTATGATTTCACGTATCGCGACTAATCAAAGTTCTCATATGACGAAAACTTTTATTAGCCGCGACCTGAAGGTCGACGAAAACGACTCGCAAAGCCATAAAAATAGTGGAAATGTGCAGTTATTTACTCACCACCTATCATATCTCTGCGTAAGCATTCATACAACAAACTTGAGCTTAACTCCGGTACAGATAGTAGACGAAATTAGAAAAGATGACAGGAAGGCGAATCAATAATAGCGGTATCAGTAATAAAAAGAGCAGATAAAAAGAAAGGAGCCTAGGGCTCCTTTCTTAAAGCAATCTTAGCGACGTAGGCCTAGACGCTTGATCAAGTCTTGGTAACGATCTAGGTTTTTACCCTTAAGGTAATCTAGAAGCTTACGACGACGAGAAACCATACGTAGTAGACCGCGACGGCTGTGGTGGTCGTGCTTGTGGTTAGCAAAGTGACCTTGAAGGTGGTTGATTTGCGCTGTTAAAAGTGCAACCTGAACTTCAGGAGAACCAGTATCATTTTCACATTGTGCGTAATCTGCAACGATTGCTGCTTTAGTTTCTGCATTCAGAGACATAACTCATTCCTAATACAAGATGTTTTAATTTGTGCCGCCAATCTCTGATTCAGCCGACACCCAAGCCGCGGATTATACTGATCAGCGCTACGAACTACAAGCGAATAATTAACCAGCGTTATTTTTAATCTCAAGCAACTTATTTACCCTAATCAAGCTGATTAATGATTGACTATTACTTGTGATTTACTGGAGTCATTATTACTGTTGTTCATTTGCCATTACTCGCTTTGGTGCCAACATGCCTTTTGCATCAATGGTACCAACGCCAATAAATTCAGCAGTATTCCCAACCGTAATACGCACTAATGTGCCTTCAGCTGGAACAACCTCGGCAACGACAGGATTACCGTGTAGAACATGAACCGCAGCTTCTGCGGTGATATTCACTGCTGGTAAATCTTGTACTGCAGTATCAGTTGGTAATAATAACGCATCTAATACTGTACCTGGCTCAACATCATTAGCTTTAGCATCATCGAGCATCGCTTGTAACTGCTCAATGGATACCATGCGCTCATACGGGAAGTTAGAAACACCAGTACGACGCAACATAATAACATGAGCACCACAACCTAGCATTTCCCCCAAGTCATCAACGATAGTACGAATATACGTACCTTTTGATACATGAAGTTCCATTTCAACTTCATTGTTATCAAATCGCAATAGCTCAACCGAATACACAGTAATCTTACGCGACTCACGAGGGATTGAGATCCCTTCACGTGCGTATTCATACAATTTACGGCCTTGATATTTTAATGCTGAGTACATTGATGGAATTTGATCAGTCGTGCCACGAAAACGGTCGATGCATGCTTCAAGCTGATCGCGATCAACATTAACCTCACGGGTCTCAACCACTTCACCATCAGAATCAGAGGTATCGGTACGTTCGCCTAATTTGGCAATCACACGATAACGCTTATCAGAATCTAATAAAAATTGTGAAAATTTGGTCGCTTCACCAAAACAAAGCGGTAACATGCCCGTCGCTAAAGGATCAAGCGCACCAGTATGGCCCGCTTTTTGTGCAAAAAAGATACGTTTCACTTTTTGCAGGGTATCGTTAGAACTAATGCCGGTTGGTTTATCAACCAAGATCACACCGTTAATTGGACGACCTTTACGACGACGTGCCATGCTTACTCCTCGCCTTTTTCTACTTCGTCTTCATCACCACGACGATCTTCATCGTCACGTACCGCTTTTGATACTAGGTTAGAAATACGCATACCTTCAGTTAACGATTGATCAAAAATGAAGTTAAGCTCAGGTGTTACACGTAGGCGAATTTCTTTACCTAGTAGTGAACGAATGTAAGGTGCCATTTCACGTAGTGCTGCCAAGCTGCCTTCGGCAGTTTGCTCACCAATCGGAAAGAAAGTTACATAGATTTTGGCGTAGTTCATATCACGCGATACATCAACACTTGAGATTGTTGTCATTGCGATCGCTGGATCTTTGATTTCACGCTGTAAAATCACTGCTAATTCTTTTTGTAGCTGTTGTGCTACACGTTGGGTACGGCTAAATTCTTTTGCCATTGTCTTGCTCTCTCTAAGAATAATGCTCTTGAAAGAATGGGGAGCCGAAGCTCCCCATTATCATTATCATGTTGAAAAACAACTATCTACACTGATTATTAGTCAAGTGTACGTTGGATTTCAATAATTTCGAATACTTCGATCTGGTCGCCAACGCGAACGTCGTTGTAGTTCTTAACGCCGATACCACACTCGTAACCGTTCTTAACTTCAGCAACGTCATCTTTAAAGCGACGTAGTGACTCAAGCTCACCTTCGTAGATAACTACGTTTTCACGTAGAACACGAATAGGGTTGTTACGCTTAATAGTACCTTCAGTTACCATACAACCAGCGATTGCGCCAATCTTAGGTGACTTAAATACGTCACGTACTTCAGCAAGACCAATGATCTCTTGCTTGAACTCAGGAGCCAACATACCGCCCATCGCCGCTTTAACTTCGTCGATTAGTTGGTAGATGATTGAGTAGTAACGTAGGTCTAGGTTTTCATTTTCGATTGTTTGACGCGCAGACGCATCAGCACGAACGTTGAAACCAAGTACGATTGCGTTAGAAGCTGCTGCAAGTACTGCATCAGTTTCAGTGATTGCACCAACACCTGAACCTACGATGTTCACTTTAACTTCATCAGTTGAAAGCTTACGTAGTGAGTCAGCGATTGCTTCAACAGAACCTTGAACGTCTGCTTTAAGCACAACGTTTAGTTCAGCAACTTCACCAGCTTCCATGTTAGCAAACATGTTTTCTAGTTTAGCTTTTTGTTGACGTGCTAGTTT
This sequence comes from Photobacterium aquimaris, assembly GCF_002954455.1. Classification (GTDB taxonomy): domain Bacteria; phylum Pseudomonadota; class Gammaproteobacteria; order Enterobacterales; family Vibrionaceae; genus Photobacterium; species Photobacterium aquimaris. The sequence continues at coordinate 239,973 of NZ_MSCC01000001.1, read as the reverse complement.
AACATCACGGAATTTACCTTGACGGTAAAGTGCAACTTCACGTGCTTTACGCTCATCACGTACTACAGTCGCTTCATCACCTGATGATGGCACACCAGAAAGACCAAGGATCTCCACAGGAATCGATGGACCTGCTGATTCGATTTCTTGACCTTGTTCGTTGCGCATTGCACGAATACGACCATGCATTAGACCACAAAGAACGATATCGCCTTTACGCAATGTACCTTCTTGAACAAGTACTGTTGCAACTGGACCACGGCCTTTATCAAGACGAGATTCAATAACAACACCTGATGCCATGCCTTCTTCAACTGCTGTTAGCTCAAGAATTTCTGACTGAAGAAGAATTGCTTCTAGTAGACCATCGATGTTAGTACCTTGTTTCGCAGAGATGTGAACAAACATGTTCTCACCGCCCCACTCTTCAGGCATAACGTCGTATTGAGCTAACTCGTTCTTCACGTTATCTGGGTTTGCATCTTCTTTATCGATCTTGTTTACCGCAACGATCAAAGGTACACCAGCCGCTTTTGCGTGCTGAATCGCTTCGATTGTTTGTGGCATTACGCCATCGTCTGCAGCCACAACAAGTACAACGATATCTGTCGCTTGAGCACCACGAGCACGCATAGCTGTAAACGCTGCGTGTCCTGGAGTATCAAGGAACGTGATCATACCGTTTTCAGTTTCAACGTGGTAAGCACCAATGTGCTGTGTAATACCACCTGCTTCGCCAGAAGCAACGTGTGCTTTACGAATGTAGTCAAGTGTTGATGTCTTACCATGGTCAACGTGGCCCATGATAGTAACAACTGGTGCACGAGAAACTTTCAATAGATCAGCTGCGTTACGATCAGAAAGCACCGCTTCTTCAAGCTCGTTTTCTTTACGTAGAATAACTTTGTGACCCATTTCTTCAGCAACTAATGTTGCTGTTTCTTGGTCGATAACTTGGTTGATAGTCGCCATAGCGCCCATCTTCATCATTACCTTGATAACTTCAACGCCTTTAACAGACATTTTGTTCGCTAGCTCAGCAACTGTAATCGTTTCACCGATAACAACATCTTGCTTAGCAACTAGTGCTGTCTTATCGAAGCCATGTTGCATTGAAGCTGGTTTGTTCATTTGTGGCTTACCGCGACCACGTTGGTTACGACCGCCACGGCCACCACGTTCGTCTTGCTTAGCCGCTGGCTTTTTCTTTTTACGACGGCGAGAAGTTTCTTCTTTGCGGTCTTGTTCATCTTCTGCAGCACGAGCATAAGTAGATGTCGTTGTATGGTAATCAGATTTTTCCATACTTACTGCTTGCTCAGGTTTTACCCCGTTTTTCTCGTTCTGTTCTGCCATTTTGCGAGCCTCTTCTAGCTGACGCTGACTTTCTTCTTCGGCTTTTCGCTTGGCTTCCTCTTCCAGACGACGCTGTAGTACTTCAGCATCTAACTTAGCCTGTTTGTCAGCGACGGTGCGCTTAGCTTTTTCGTCAGCTTTGCGCTTATCCTGTTCGGTACGATTCGCTTTATCCTCAGCGGCACGCTTTAGTTTCTGTTCTGCTTCACGCTTAGCAGTTTCTTCTGCTTTACGCTGCTCTTCAGCTTTACGTAGTGCAGCTTCCTCTGCGCTACGTTTTGCTGCTTCTTCTGCGGCTTGTTTGGCAATCATGTCAGCTTCACGTTGCGCTTTTGCTTCCGCTTCGCGCTTAACAGCTTCTTCTGCTGCACGTTGTTCATCCTCTAGTGCTGAACGTTTCACGTAGGTGCGCTTTTTGCGCACTTCTACTTGAACATTTTTGCTCTTGCCACCACTGCCAGACACACTTAGTGTACTTCGTGTCTTACGCTGCAGAGTCAGACGAGTCGGAGCGCCGTCAGTATTGCCGTCACTACCATGCTCCTTTTGGAGATGGTTAAGTAACGCCTGTTTTTCGGTTTGGCTTACATTTGCATCAACATTCTTAGCTATCCCAGCATCTGAAAACTGTTGAAGTAAACGGTCAATCGGCGTACCAATTTCTTCCGCCAATGTTTTAACGGTAACCTCTGACATAATGCTCCTCCCTTGCTTTATTTTTTATTACGCTTCGTCGCTGAACCAGCAAATATTACGCGCAGCCATAATTAGCTCACCCGCTTTTGCTTCGTCCACGCCTTCAATGTCGGTCAAGTCATCAGTTCCTTGATCAGCAAGATCTTCAAGCGTACAAATACCTTTTGCTGCAAACTTAAACGCTAATTCGCGCTCAAGACCTTCCAGACTTAATAAATCTTCAGCTGGTTCTACACCATCAAGCGATTCTTCTTTAGCAAGCGCTAACGTAGTCAATGCAGCTTTTGCACGGCTACGTAGTTGCTCAATAGTCTCTTCATCAAGACCATCAATATCCATTAATTCACTTAATGGAACGTAAGCAATTTCTTCTAGTGTAGTAAAGCCTTCTTCTACCAATACAGTGGCAAAGTCTTCATCAATATCAAGGTGCTTAGTAAACACTTCAATTGATGCTTGTGCTTCTGCTTGGTGTTTTTTCTGTAGATCTTCAACTGTCATTACGTTTAGTTCCCAGCCAGTAAGCTGTGATGCTAGACGTACGTTTTGACCGTTACGACCGATCGCTTGTGCCAGATTATCTTTCTGTACAGCGATATCCATAGTGTGGTTGTCTTCATCAACAATAATTGAATCAACTTCCGCAGGTGCCATTGCATTGATCACGTATTGTGCAGCATTCTCATCCCACAATACGATATCAATACGCTCGCCGCCAAGCTCACTAGAAACAGCTTGAACACGTGCGCCACGCATACCAACACACGCACCAACAGGATCAATACGCTTATCGTTAGTTTTTACTGCAATTTTTGCACGAGAACCAGCATCACGTGCTGCACCCATTAGCTCAATCAGTTCTTCGCCCATTTCAGGCACTTCAATGCGGAATAGCTCAGATAACATTTCAGGCTTAGAGCGCGTCATGAATAACTGGAAACCACGAGCTTCAGGGGCAACTTTGTAAAGTAGACCACGAACACGGTCGCCTGGACGGAAGTTTTCACGAGGAAGTTGATCATCACGCTGGATAACCGCTTCTGCGTTGCTGCCTAAATCAATAATTACTGCGTCACGATTTACTTTCTTAACAATACCAGTAATTAGCTCACCTTCGTTGTCAATAAATTGTGCCACGATTTGCTCACGCTCAGCTTCACGTACTTTTTGTACGATAACTTGCTTTGCTGTTTGCGTAGTAATACGGTCGAACGTTACAGATTGAATATCATCTTCAACATAATCGCCAAGAGCAATTGTTGGATCTTCAAATTGTGCCGCTTCTAAGGTAATTTCAAGTGTAGGTTGAGTCACCTCTTCTACTGCTTTCCAACGACGGAAAGTTTCAAATTCACCAGTTTTACGATCGATAACAACACGAACTTCGATTTCAGCTTCGTGTTTCTTTTTAGTTGCTGTCGCTAATGCAATCTCAAGCGCTTCAAAGATACGCTCGCGAGGAACAGCTTTTTCGTTGGATACCGCTTCTACGACAGCCAAGATTTCTTTGTTCATTTCTAATGCCCCAATTTAGCGGTTAGAATTTTGGAACTAGGTTGGCCTTGGAGATATTGCTAAGTGCAAAGGACTCGTCATTGCCATCTACGTTAAGTGTGATCAGTTCGCCTTCAACAGCGACAATGTCACCTTTCCACTTACGACGGTTACCCATCGCCATTTTTAATACTAAGCTAACTTCATGACCAATAAATTGTTGGTAATGTGCTGCTTTGAAGAGTGGTCTTTCCAATCCAGGGGAAGACACTTCTAGGTGGTAAGCAACAGTAATTGGATCTTCAACATCCATTACTGCACTAATCTGGCGGCTAACCTCTGCACAACCGTCTACATTTATACCATTTTCATGGTCAATAAACACGCGAAGTGTGGAGTGCTCACCAGCACGGATGAACTCTAAACCAACAAGTTCAAAGCCAATAGCTTGAACTGAAGGCTCAAGTAAGTCGGTTAATTGTGTCTCTAAAGCTGTCAAGACAACCCCCCGGAAACAAAAAAAGGGCATAAAGCCCAGTAAATACCTGAATGGTCATGTTTCAGATAATAAAAAACCCCGAATACGGGGTTTTTATTACTGGACCCTGATTACTAAAACCATGCAAGCAAGTGTCTTAGTAAGAAAACAAACATTCAAAAGTAAGAATAGTCTATTTTCAGGAAAGTGGTTGCGGGGGCCGGATTTGAACCAACGACCTTCGGGTTATGAGCCCGACGAGCTACCAAGCTGCTCCACCCCGCGTCCGATTCTGAACTGAGTATACCGTTCAGATGTTACTATTACAAGTAACCAGTATAATGGTGCCGAGAAGGGGACTTGAACCCCTACACCTTACGGCACTAGCACCTCATGCTAGCGTGTCTACCAATTTCACCATCTCGGCTAAATATTTACTTACTGAGATTTCTCACTTGTTGCTGGTGTTGTTTCAGCAGTGTTCTCAGTTGTTTTTTCAGCTGTAACAACTTTATCTGTAGTTACAGTCTTTGGTGTTTCAACAGTTTGTGTTGTAGCAGGAGCCGAAAGGTTATCCCAACCACTTGTCTCTGTTGCTTGCTTGGTACTGATGTTGCCAAGAACAAGACTGATCACAAAGAAAATTAGTGCACAAAGTGTTGTCATTCGAGTTAGAAAATTTCCTGAGCCGCTAGAGCCGAACAAAGTTCCTGAAGCACCAGCCCCGAATGAAGCTCCCATATCTGCGCCTTTACCTTGCTGAACCATTACTAGGCCAATTACACCAAGCGCAGCGACAAGATAAATCACAAGTAGAATTTCGTACATGGGTTCCACCTATGGTTAAATTGCTATACCGGCTTTGCTTTAGCAGTGCCAGCGCATTCCTCTTATCTAGAGAGCGAATGAATACTAGCGAAACCCTGTAACAGTGACAAGTAATATTTACTAAAAAAGTGAATATTCCGAACCACTTGCACAACATTTAGCCAAAAACAAAGTCATCGAAATAAAAAGGCTGACCATATTTGTATTAGCCAGCCTCCTCCTTTATTGAATAATGTTTAAAAAATTAAACAGTTATCAATAACCATTACATTAGCAGTTTTCTTTTACTGCTTTTGCAATATCTAATGCATATTGCTTAACATCAGCTGCATTTTGGCCTTCAACCATAACACGGATTAATGGCTCAGTGCCTGATTTACGTAACAATACGCGACCATTATCACCTAATTTTTGTTCAACCGCTTGAGTAGCTGCAATAACAGCTGCTGATTGTAGAGGATCGTTGTCACCCTTAAAGCGAACATTTTCCAAAACCTGCGGGAACATTATCATGCCATCACTTAGCTCTTTCAGGCTCATTTTACTTGCTACGATAGAAGCCATAACTTGTAAACCAGCAACAATACCGTCACCTGTCGTTACTTTATCAAGTAAAATTACATGACCTGAATTTTCAGCACCAATTAACCAATTATGCTTTAGTAGTTCTTCCATTACATAACGGTCACCCACTTTTGCACGTACAAAAGGAATGCCTAGATTTCTAAGTGCAACTTCCATGCCCATATTGGTCATTAGCGTACCAACGACACCGCCTTTCAGTTCGCCACAACGTAATGCATCACGTGCAATGATGTAAGCAATCTGGTCACCATCAATTTTATTACCAAGCTCATCCACCATGATAATACGGTCACCATCGCCATCAAGGGCAATACCAAAGTCAGCTTTTTCAGCTAATACTTTAGCTTGTAATGCGGCAACATCTGTAGCACCTACTTTATCATTAATATTGATACCGTTTGGTTCGCAACCAATAGTAATAATTTCAGCACCTAATTCAGCGAAAACTTTAGGAGCAATATGGTACGTAGCACCATGCGCACAATCGACGACAATCTTAAAACCTTCAAGGCTTAGATGATTAGGGAATGTACCTTTACAAAATTCAATGTAACGTCCAGCAGCATCATCAATACGGTATGCTTTACCCAATAGTGCTGATTCAACACACGTTAATGGTTTTTCCATTTCAGCTTCAATGGCTAATTCAACTTCATCCGGTAATTTAGTACCTTGAGCCGAAAAGAATTTGATGCCGTTATCATGGTAAGGATTGTGCGATGCAGAAATTACAATACCCGCTTCAGCACGAAATGTACGAGTTAAATAGGCAACAGCAGGGGTTGGCATTGGACCAGTAAAAGCCGCTTTTAGACCAGCAGCGGCAAGACCTGCTTCTAAAGCAGACTCAAGCATGTAACCTGAAATGCGAGTATCTTTACCTATTAATACTTTTTTAGTACCTGTTTGTGATAATACACGTCCTGCAGCCCAACCCAGTTTCATTACAAAATCAGGTGTAATTGGACCTTCACCAACAAAACCACGAATACCATCAGTACCAAAGAACTTACGTTCAGCCATTTTACACTCCTAGCTTTCTTTTTTATAAGTATATTGATTGTAATTAGCGTTGTGCTTTTCATTACAATCATTCACTGAAATAAGGTTATATCTGCATTATTTGGAATAATTCATCACTATATTACAGACTTTCATAACATCAATTGTCTCTTGTACGTCATGAACTCGAATTATTTGTGCGCCTTTCATTGCAGCCACAGTTGCACAAGCTAAACTACCGGCTAAGCAATCAACGGCTGGTTTATCTAATAATTTCGAAACCATTGATTTGCGTGACATTCCCGCTAATAACGGTAAACCAAACTGATGAAATTGTTCAAATTGAGCTAATAATTGATAATTATGTGCCATTGTTTTACCAAAACCAAAGCCGGGATCTAATACCAGTTGTTGGCGGCTAATGCCTTGTTTCTCACAAGCTTGAATACGCTGGTGAAAAAAATGATTTACATCTGTGATCAAGTCAACATAATTAGGATCAGCTTGCATTGTACGCGGTTGACCTTGCATATGCATCAAGCATATAGGAACATTTGCTTTGGCCGCAGCAACTATTGCTCCTGGTTCTTGTAATGCACGTACATCATTAATTAAATCAGCCCCTGCATTTACCGCCTCAGTCATTACCTGCGCTTTACTGGTATCAATTGAAATCCAACAATCAAATCGTTGTCTAATCGCTTCTATTACCGGAATAACACGTGCAAGTTCTTGTTCAATACTTACATCGGCAGCACCTGGACGCGTCGACTCACCACCTATATCAATGATAGCTGTACCTGCTTCAACCATAGATTTGACATGATGGAGCGCACTATCTAATTGATTATATTTACCGCCATCAGAAAATGAATCGGGGGTTATATTAACAATCCCCATCACTTGAGGTGTTGTCAGATCAAGCGTCTTAGTTTTACTGATTAACATCATGTTATGACTCCGGAAATTTCCATAAAAAAAACCCCGACCTAAGTCAGGGTTTTCTATTCACTTAGCAATTAGGCTTGTGGTTTAGTATCTGTATCATCTTTTTCAGATAATGCATCGATACCATCGCCTACAGGCTCATCAGGTGCTAGCTCTGTTTCAGGTGCATTATGGATTGTATCACCGTCATCAGCCCAACCTTTTGGTGCGCGAATCACAGCCTTACGTTCCATTAGGTCATCAATCTGACCCGCATCAATGGTTTCATACTTCATCAATGCATCTTTCATTGCATGCATGATATCCATATTATCAACCAAAATTTGACGTGCGCGCTGGTAATTACGGTCAATCAGAATACGAACTTCAGTATCAATCAGCTTCGCAGTGTCATCAGACATATGCTTACTTTGTGTTACTGAACGACCAAGGAATACTTCACCTTCGTCTTCTGCATATAGTAACGGCCCTAACTTGTCAGAGAAGCCCCACTGCGTCACCATCTTACGTGCAATATCAGTTGCGCGTTCGATATCGTTTGAAGCACCAGTAGATACTTTCTCACGACCATAGATAAGCTCTTCAGCCAAACGACCACCGTAAAGACTTGAAATCATTGATTCTAAGAATTCACGAGAATGACTTACACGATCTTGCTCTGGTAAGTACATTGTCACACCTAATGCACGACCACGTGGAATAATTGATACTTTGTACACTGGATCGTGATCCGGTACTAAACGACCAATAATTGCGTGACCTGCTTCGTGGTATGCAGTTGATGCTTTCTGATCTTCAGACATCACCATTGATTTACGCTCAGCGCCCATCATGATTTTGTCTTTTGCTAGTTCAAATTCAACCATTGAAACAGTGCGTTTCTCACCACGAGCGGCGAATAATGCAGCTTCGTTAACAAGGTTTGCAAGATCAGCACCAGAGAAACCTGGTGTACCACGAGCAATCAATGATGGATTAACATCACCGTCTAGCGGCACTTTACGCATATGAACTTTAAGAATCTGTTCACGACCACGTACATCCGGAAGACCAACTACAACTTGGCGGTCAAAACGACCAGGACGAAGTAATGCAGGATCCAGAACATCAGGACGGTTGGTTGCGGCAATAACGATAATACCTTCATTACCCTCAAAACCATCCATTTCAACCAGCATCTGGTTCAGTGTTTGCTCACGCTCATCGTGACCACCACCAACACCAGCACCACGTTGACGACCTACTGCATCGATTTCATCGATAAAGATAATACAAGGCGCTGCTTTCTTCGCTTGTTCAAACATGTCACGGACACGGGATGCACCCACACCGACAAACATTTCAACAAAGTCAGAACCAGAGATAGTAAAGAACGGTACTTTCGCTTCACCAGCAATAGCTTTTGCTAGTAATGTTTTACCAGTACCAGGAGGACCAACCATCAACACACCTGTTGGGATTTTACCGCCTAGTTTTTGGAAACGGCTTGGATCACGTAAGTAATCAACCAGTTCTTTAACGTCTTCTTTAGCTTCGTCACAACCAGCTACATCAGCAAAGGTTGTTTTGATTTGGTCTTCACCCATCATGCGTGCTTTAGATTTGCCGAACGACATGGCACCTTTGCCACCACCGCCCTGCATCTGACGCATAAAGAAAATCCAAACACCAATAAGCAATAGCATAGGGAACCACGAGATGAAGATTGAAGCTAAAAGGCTTGGTTCTTCTGGTGGTGTACCCGCAACTGCTACGTTTGCGTTAATAAGATCGTCTAACAGTTTTGGATCATTTGCGACAGGTAAGTATGTTACATAGCTCGCATTATCACGTTTGGTTACAGTGATTTGACGATCATTGAATCGTACTTCCTTTATCTGATCCTGACCGATTTGACGGACAAATGTCGTATAATCGACTTGGCCTTTGGTACTATTACTATTGGTTCCAAAACTCTGGAATACAGACATAAGAACAACAGCAATGACCAGCCATAAAATCAAGTTTTTTGCCATGTCACTCAAGGTGTTAACCTCGCGATAACTAAAAGATGAATGTAGATTACTACAGTTTGTAACCTGTAGCCACAATATAGACTTCACGCGAACGATCTCGCGAGGAATCAGGTTTACGAATTTTGACCACTTTAAACATGCTACGAATATCAGCTAAATATTGGTCAAAGCCTTCACCTTGGAAAACTTTTACCGCAAAACTGCCATTCGGTGCAAGCACTTGTCGACACATATCTAATGCAAGCTCAACAAGATACATAGCTCGAGGTTGGTCGGATGCAAGGTTACCACTCATATTAGGAGCCATATCAGACATTACCACATCAACCATATCTGGTTGAATGCGTGTTAATAAAGCCTCTAATACTGCTTCTTCACGGAAATCACCTTGGAGGAAACTAACCCCCGGCAGTGAATCCATTGGCAAAATATCACAAGCGATGACCTGTCCTTCATCACCTACAATTTCTGCCGCGTACTGTGACCAACCACCTGGTGCAGCACCAAGGTCAACCACTGTCATGCCCGGTTTTAATAATTTATCTTTATTTTGAATTTCTTCAATTTTAAAGAAAGCCCGTGAACGGTAGCCCCGTTTTTGTGCTTCTTGTACATATTTATCGTCAAAATGTTCTTTTAACCACCGGCCTGAGCTAGCGGATTGTTTTTTTCTACTCATGCTAAACCTAATGAGTTGCCATACTTAGTAAGTATACGTCGGCTAAAGACTTTATCGCACCTAATTCATTAGATTGCGCCCTAAAAATGTGCAGTGCAACATAATCACTGTAAATTTTCCGACTGTCATCTATTAAACAAATTAGTCTTCTAGACTAGATGGCGGTAGAATGTCGCGTTTTCAACCCTTGTAACTAAAAAAATAGAGTCATCATGAATCTAAGCACAAAACAAAAGCAGTTCTTAAAAGGCCTTGCTCACAACCTAAAACCTGTTGTTCTTATGGGTGCCAACGGCCTAACTGAAGCAGTATTAGCCGAAATCGATTTAGCCCTAAACCACCATGAGCTTATTAAAGTAAAAGTGGCTTCTGAAGATCGTGAAACTAAATTATTAATCGTCGACGCTATTATTCGCGAAACTAAAGCTGAAAAAGTACAGGTGATTGGTAAAACATTAGTGCTTTACCGTCAAACAGAAGATCGTAAAATCGAACTTCCTCGTAAATAAAAAAGGCCGCCTAGCGGCCTTTTTTATATTCGTCGTTAGCAATAAACATATTTTGTTAACGACAAACCTTACCGTAATTAATAAGTTAACGCTTATTTGTCAAACATAGTCTAAATTTTTACGAACAACAAACAGCAATTAAATATTAAATGTATTGTACATCCATGATTTCAAATTCTTTTAAGCCGCCAGGTGTTGTAATTTGAACTTCGTCACCAACTAGCTTACCAATTAAACCACGTGCAATCGGTGAGTTAACTGAAATTAAATTTTGCTTAATATCTGCTTCGTCATCACCGACGATGCAATAATTCATTTCTTTATCACTATCTAAATCTAACAGTTTAATAGTGGTACCAAAAATAACTTTACCTGTGTTTGCTAATGTTGTTACATCAATAACTTGGGCAACTGATAATTTATATTCAATATCACGAATTTGTGCTTCACAAATACCCTGCTCTTCACGTGCAGCGTGGTACTCAGCATTTTCTTTTAAGTCACCAAGTTCACGTGCTTCAGCAATCGCTTGAGAAATAAGCGGACGACGCTTTAATAATACCTCAAGTTCCTTGAGCAGCTTTTGTTCGCCGCGAACAGTCATTGGTACTTTTTCCATAAATAAATAGCCTCTGTAACCTGATAGCGCTCGCCAATTTCAGGTAAATAGCGCCAGTCTAGCCCATGGCTAGCCCGACAGAATAAAAAATGATTTGGTTTATTTTAAACAAAGATGACTCAGAGATCATCATTGATAAATGATAATCCGTATTTAACTGTCATTTTTATGCTAATTCTTTTATTTCACCGCAGTCCTAAAAACATCCGTGTCGCGATTAATAGCCACCAAAGATCAAACACGCTTTAATGTCAGCACTTACTATTGTGATATTGGCGCTAACAACATAAAAAACGTTACAATCTAAGCCATATCAAAAAGCGCGCTAAATCACACTCTTACAAATAAAAATGTCCTTTTTAAATATAAAAAAAACAATATTTTCTAAATAGAACTAAAATTCAAAAAATAATTAGAACTTTTACTTATTTAGCTAACACACTGATAAAAAACACGATAAGTACCATAAAAACTAAAAACCACTTATTTAAACTATTTTTCAGTTTTTTTTACTAACATATTACCAATGACACAAGTAAAAAGAACGCCATAGCATTTGGCATCAAAATGCAACCTATAAAAAAATCATATAAAGGATTCGGTAATGAACAAGAACCTAATTGCTCTAGCAGTAGCAGCAGCGACTTTCTCTGGCGCAGCATCAGCAGCAACAGTTTACTCAGATGACACTTCTAGCCTAGCTATCGGCGGCCGTGTAGAAGCTCGCGCACTTTCTTCTGAGAACGCAACAAACGACCAAGTTACTGACGTTCTAAAGCAACACACAAGCAACGATGTAACTGACATTTCACGTGTACGTGTAAACATTGATGCTAAAACACAAATCGCTGACGGCGTACAAGGTATTGGTTACTTTGAGCGTGAATTCAAAGCTGATAACGCTAACGATGAAAACCGTTACATCTATGCGGGTGTAAACAGCGATAAGTACGGCCAAATCGTTTACGGTAAGGCTGACGGCTCTCTAGGTATGATCACTGATTTCACTGATATCATGGCATACGCAGGTTCTGTTGTTGGTGGTTCTAAGCTAGCTGTATCTGACCGTACTACAAATAACCTAGCTTACTCAGGTACATTTAATAACCTAACTTTCAAAGCGAACTACGTATTTGATGGCGCGGCTTACAACGAAAAAACTGGTCAGAAAACAAACCAGAATGGTTTCTCAACTGCGGTTAAATACAATGTAGCAGATACAGGCCTTGCTCTTGGTGCTGGTTACGCGCAGCAGAAAGATCAAACTGCAATCAACAACCCAGTAAACCAAACATCTAAGCAAACATTTGCTGTAGCATCTTACACTATGGGCGATCTATACTTCGGTGGTCTATACAAGTACGGTCACCGTGATGCAACTAACCTAGTGAATGGCGACGTAACAGATTCTCAAGGTTACGAATTCGCAGCCGCTTACACTATGGGTAAAGCCGTATTTACTACTACTTACGGCTTCATGAAAGACGAGCGTAACACTAGCGGTGCTTACGATGAGTTAGCAAACCAACTATCTGTTGACGGTACTTACTACTTCAACAGCAACTTCCGTACTTACGCTTCTTACACATTCAACATGCTTGATAAGAACAAAGTAGGTAAAGTTGCAGCATCTGACCAAGTTGTTCTTGGTGCACGTTACGACTTCTAATCCAAACGATTAAAAGCGTACTACAAAGCGTCGGCCTCGGTCGGCGCTTTTTGCTATCTTAGCTAACACATTATTGGTGATAACGATATCAAACGGCTTTTTTTACTAACAGTGTTAAAAAAGCTATGATTATGATTCATTTTATTTATGCCAATATTCCTAAAGATGCTTAAAAGACTTATTTGTTCTGCCTTGCTGCTAACAAGCATGCCATCACTTGCAGCGTTTGCGCCTCAGCAAGCCCTCAAGCAATTACCGACAGGTAGTGATGCCTCACTACTGGTTGTTAACCCTGCAACCAACAAAATCATTTACCAACACCAAGCCAGCCATCTCCAAGCACCAGCTAGTACTCAAAAGTTATTAACCGCACTTGCGGCTAAATTATATTTAGGTAATGATTTCCGTTTTAGTACTAACCTTGAGACTCAAGGCAATAATGTTATTTTAAATTTTAATGGTGATCCAACCCTAAAAAGCAGTGATATTGCCAACTTGTTACGCCAACTCAAGCAACAAGGTGTTAGTACAATTAAAGGTAATCTTTATCTTAATGGTGGTCACTTTACCGGATTTGAACATGCGGTAGGCTCACCGTGGGATATGCTGACTCAGTGCTACAGTGCGCCATCAAGTAGCATTACTTTGGAGCATAACTGTTTTGAAGGGGCGTTATATTCAAACATGGCTTTTGGTGCTAAAACACGGCTACATATTCCTAGCCACCAGCCAATTACTGCTACCAATGATGCAATTGTGGTCACCAAAACACAGCAAAAAGAACACCACTGTGAGCTATCACTGCAAGCCAATGATAATAATAACTACCACATCACAGGCTGTATTCAACCTAAAAAAGATCCACTCGCGCTGCGATTTGCGGTACAAAATACCACGCTATATACAACAGCTATTATTAAGCGTGAATTAAAACAAGCAGGGATCAATTTAGACGGTAAAATTTTACGTAATGACACCATCAGCGGTAAGATCATTGCAACCCATCAGTCTGCGCCATTAACGACACTGCTGTATATCATGCTTAAACGTTCTGATAATTTATTTGCCGATAACCTTGCTAAAACCATCGGCGCTAAATACTTTAATCAAGCGGGTAATTATGCCAATGGTGTCGCCGCTATTAAAGCGATCCTAAAACAAAAAGCCAATATTGATTTATCTAACACTATTATGGTTGATGGTTCAGGCCTTTCGCGTAATAACCGCTTAAACACCCATGATTTAATGGAAGTGCTTACTTACATTTACCAGCACCCGAAACTAGGATTAATCACCGATTTACCCGTTGCAGGTAAAAGTGGCACTCTTCAATACCGTAAAAGTGTTCAAACTGCGCCGTTAAAAAATAATATTATTGCCAAAACAGGCTCATTATTTGGCACTTATAATCTTGCTGGTATTATTAAAACTAAATCTGGTGAGCCACTATTATTTGTACAGCTGGTAACTAACTATTACCCAACAGATGCCGAATTAAAGGCGAGTCCGTTACCGCCAATCAATCAGTTTGAAAAGCAATATTATACGTCGCTATATAATAATTACTGATTGACTGACAATATTCGTTAGCAACATCTAAAAGCCCTATTTATCGATGATAATCTTAAAAACATTCATCAATAAACAGGGCTTTTTTAAAACAGTTAATCACAATTACCATAATTAACGGTTAACTAATACGCCATAACCATCATAATTAATGGCCTAACCCAAGGATCCAATTAATGGTGTTAAAATAAATAACCATCCCTGTAATATCAACCATTGAAGCTAATACGGGGCTTACAAGCACTGCAGGATCTAGGTTAAATGCGCGCGCAATTAATGGCAATAATCCCCCAGCACTGGTTGATACCACATGACCACTAAAGAATACCACTCGACCAACGATCACAGCCGCTAGTCCAAACGCAATCACTAATGAAACACGAAATTCTTTCCATAAGACCGCCATCCAATCTCGAGATCGTATTTCCTCCATCGCTAATGCACGTACAACAAGCGTCGCTGCTTGCGAACCTGTATTACCACCAGCAGCAGCTATCACAGGCATATAAATCGCAAGTAACACTAATTGGCTTAATGTGTCTTCATAATGAGAGATAATTAAACCTGAAATAATGCCCATTAAAGCTAAACCAACAATCCAACCAATGCGTTCACGCACGTGACTAAATACACTATTTTGTAAATAATGCCCTACAGGTTCAACTTCAGAACAAATCAACCCTAATCCATTAGCCAATTGTCGCACTTTAACGTCTTCTTTACGTTCATCAAGACGATCAAGTAATAATTGAACATGGCGTAAAGGGCATTCATGAAGCATGACTAATGCTTCGGGTAAGGCCATTTTTGCTAATAATTGTGCTTGCTCATCTAAATCATATTTTAGAAAAGCATTGCGCACAGCTAAAGCATCGCGTTGATCTAAGTTAGTAGTTGTTGCAGCAGCGGCATAGGCTGCAAAATTCATTACTGTCATGACAGGTTTCCCGGTTAACTGATACTCAAATAAGAGTAATAAGTAGCGACCGTCACAATTTAAAACTTGGCCCTCAACTATAGCAGGCATACCATTAGGCCTACCGCTAATAACAGCCATAAATAGACTGGTATTGAGGGTATTCAATAGTCAAATTGCATTGAAATATAAACGGGAAAATCGAGGAAAATATCGTGGATAAGTTATCGCACTAAAAGAAGGACATATTATTCCGAGCCTGGCAGCACGGAACTGTTACAAATACCGTTGCTAGACTTGATTTTCCACCATCATACTCGGGGGGTGGTCGGTATCGTTCACTTACATCTCCAAAAATATATCGCCTACTGCGACGACTGCATTGTACGCTATTAGTACATTGCTGCAACCAAATCTAGTATTTTCTAAAACACAACAAGCGATAATGCTATCAAATAAAAAAGCCGATCATTTCATGATCGGCTTTAATTTAATTATGTATCGAAATACGATTACTTAATCATTCCATGCAGTTCTTGAATCGATGTTACTGTGTTACGGTCATCTGCAGTGTGTGCCAGACAAGTCGCAAAACCAGCGTTCAAGGTGGTAGTGTAATTGACCTTTTCAGCTAAAGCACTACGACGTAGTACCTTAGAATCCTCAATCGCTTGACGACCCTCTGCAGTATTCACAATGTAGGTGTACTCATTATTCTTAATACGGTCAAGAATATGAGGACGACCTTCGTGAACCTTGTTTACCAAGCGTGGGTTAATACCTGCTTCGCCAAGAATAACCGCCGTACCATGAGTTGCATCAAGTTGGTAACCAAGTTTAATCAACTTAGAAGCCAAATCAACCACACGCTTCTTATCACCTTCACGTACAGAAAGTAATGCACGACCTGATGATGGATACTCTTTACCACAGCCTAGCTCAGCTTTAGCAAACGCTTCTGCAAAGGTATTACCGATACCCATAACCTCACCTGTTGAGCGCATTTCTGGGCCTAACAGCGGATCAACACCTGGGAATTTATTAAACGGCAGTACCACTTCTTTTACTGAGTAATACGGTGGAATGATTTCTTTAGTGAAACCTTGCGACTCAAGTGATTGACCCGCCATTACACGCGCAGCAATCTTAGCCAATGGTGCGCCAGTTGCTTTTGAAACAAATGGTACCGTACGTGCAGCACGCGGGTTAACTTCAATTAAGTAAACTTGGTTATCTTTAACAGCGAACTGAGTATTCATTAAACCTCGAACACCTAATTCAAATGCTAAGTTCTTCACTTGCTCACGCATTACATTTTGAATATCTTGGCTTAGCGTATAAGCAGGTAATGAACACGCTGAGTCACCAGAGTGAACACCGGCTTGCTCGATATGCTCCATGATACCGCCAATTACCACTTGTTCGCCGTCACAAATCGCATCAACATCGACTTCAATCGCATCATCTAAGAAACGGTCTAACAATACTGGTGATTCGTTTGATACACTTACTGCTTCATTAAAGTAACGACGTAAATCTTGCTCATCGTAAACAATTTCCATTGCACGACCACCAAGTACATACGATGGACGTACCACTAATGGGAAACCGATGATTTTTGATTTCTCAATCGCCTGCTCCATCGTGGTCACGGTTGCGTTTTCAGGTTGTAATAAACCTAAACGGTCAACTGCTTGTTGGAAACGCTCACGGTCTTCAGCACGGTCGATAGCATCTGGGCTCGTACCAATAATTGGCACACCAGCAGCTTCAAGTGCACGTGCTAATTTAAGTGGCGTTTGGCCACCGTATTGAACGATAACACCTTTTGGTTTCTCAACACGTGCAATCGCAAGTACATCTTCCAGTGTTACTGGTTCAAAGTACAAACGGTCAGAAGTATCGTAATCTGTTGATACTGTTTCTGGGTTACAGTTAACCATAATGGTTTCGTAACCGTCTTCACGTAATGCTAGTGATGCATGTACACAACAGTAATCAAATTCAATTCCCTGACCAATACGGTTAGGGCCACCACCAAGAATCATGATTTTTTCTTTAGTGGTTGGGTTTGCTTCACATTCATCATCATAAGATGAGTACATGTAAGCAGTATCTGATGAGAACTCAGCTGCACAAGTATCAACACGCTTATACACTGGGTGAATATTGAATTGGTCACGCAGCTTGCGAATTTCACTTTCAGCGACACCAAGCAATTTAGCTAGGCGCGCATCAGCAAAACCTTTACGCTTTAATGTACGTAGTGATTGTTCATTAAGACCTGCAAAACCTGCCGCTTTTACGCGTGCTTCGTCTTTAATAATGTCTTCGATTTGAACCAAGAACCAACGGTCAATGTTGGTAAGGTTAAAGATACCGTCAACTGACATCCCCGCACGGAATGCATCACCGATGTACCAAATACGCTCAGCACCCGCTTCTTTTAGTTCATAGCGAATTTTGCTCATTGCATCAGGTTCATCAAGATCAACCATCTCGTCAAAACCATTCGCGCCAACTTCTAAACCACGTAAAGCTTTATGTAATGATTCTTGTTGGTTACGGCCAATCGCCATTACTTCACCAACAGATTTCATCTGCGTCGTTAGGCGATCGTTAGCACCCGCAAATTTTTCAAAGTTAAAACGAGGAATTTTAGTTACAACATAGTCAATCGTTGGTTCAAACGAGGCTGGTGTTGCGCCACCTGTGATATCATTCATTAGTTCATCAAGGGTGAAACCAATCGCCAGTTTTGCAGCAATTTTAGCAATCGGGAAACCCGTTGCTTTAGATGCTAATGCTGATGAGCGTGATACACGTGGGTTCATTTCGATGATAACCATACGGCCATCTTCAGGGTTAATACCAAACTGAACGTTTGAACCACCTGTTTCAACACCAATTTCACGTAATACTGCTAGCGATGCATTACGCATTAGCTGGTATTCTTTATCCGTTAGTGTTTGTGCTGGTGCAACAGTGATTGAGTCACCAGTATGAATACCCATTGGGTCAAAGTTTTCAATCGCACATACGATAATGCAGTTGTCGTTTTTATCACGCACCACTTCCATTTCGTATTCTTTCCAGCCAATCAGTGATTCATCAATCAACAACTCACTGGTTGGTGATAAATCGAGACCGCGCGAACAGATTTCTTCAAATTCTTGTTTGTTGTATGCAATACCGCCACCAGTACCACCCATCGTAAACGACGGGCGAATAATACAAGGGAAGCCAACCATATCGAGAACTTTGTAGGCTTCTTCCATGGTGGTTGCAGTATCTGCGCGTGGACATTCAAGGCCAATCGCTTTCATTGCTTTATCGAAACGTGAACGGTTTTCAGCTTTATCAATTGCGTCAGCTGTAGCGCCAATCATTTCGACATTAAATTCTTTTAATACGCCATACTTTTCAAGATCTAACGCACAGTTAAGTGCAGTTTGGCCACCCATCGTTGGCAATACTGCATCTGGACGTTCTTTTTCTATGATCTTGCGTACCACTTCCCAGTGAATAGGCTCAATGTACGTTGCATCCGCCATATCAGGGTCGGTCATGATCGTTGCTGGATTTGAGTTAACCAGAATAACGCGGTAACCCTCTTCACGTAACGCTTTACATGCTTGTGCACCTGAGTAGTCGAATTCACACGCTTGACCGATAACAATCGGACCAGCACCTAAGATTAATACACTTTTAATGTCAGTACGTTTTGGCATTTTTACTACTCCCAGTTTAGGCGCTGTGTTTCTTGATTAGTTCGATGAAATGATCAAATAGTGGTGCTGCATCATGTGGACCAGGGCTCGCTTCTGGGTGGCCTTGGAAACTAAATGCTGGCTTGTCGGTACGATGGATACCTTGTAAAGAGCCATCAAACAGGGATTTATGAGTTGCACGTAGATTATCAGGTAAGGTTGCTTCATCAGCAGCAAAACCGTGGTTTTGGCTGGTGATCATTACCACATCACGCTCAAGATCTTTTACTGGGTGGTTAGCACCGTGGTGACCAAATTTCATTTTCACTGTTTGTGCACCACTAGCCAATGCCAGAATTTGGTGACCAAGACAGATACCAAAAATCGGTAACCCTTTATCTAAAAATACTTTCGTTGCTTCAATCGCATAAGTACATGGGGCTGGATCACCAGGACCATTCGATAAGAAAACACCATTTGGATTTAATGCTAATACTTCTTCTGCTGACGTTTGCGCTGGTACTACCGTTAGACGGCAACCGCGATCAACAAGCATACGTAGGATATTGCGCTTAGCACCAAAGTCGTAGGCAACAACATGGTACGGTAGTTCGCTGTCATCTTTTGCTGCAGGTAAACCGCCCGTTAATGTCCATGAACCTTGCTTCCAGCTATAAGTTTCAGCCGTGGTCACTTCTTTTGCTAAGTCCATACCTTTAAGACCAGGGAATGCTTTAGCTTGAGCCAATGCTGCAGTCTCATCAAGGTCATTACCCGCAATAATACAACCATTTAGAGCACCTTTCTCACGTAAAATACGGGTTAACTTACGCGTATCAATATCTGCGATGCCAACAATATTTTGTGATTTAAGGTAGTCAGAAAGGGATTGTTCAGAGCGGAAGTTAGAAGCAATAAGAGGAAGATCACGAATAACCAAACCTTGAGCATGAATTGCTGTTGATTCTTCGTCTTCGGTATTGGTACCAGTATTGCCAATATGAGGATAAGTAAGAGTAACGATCTGTTGCGAGTAAGAGGGGTCAGTGAGAATTTCCTGGTACCCCGTCATCGAGGTATTAAAAACAACTTCACCAACAGCCGAACCATCTGCCCCAATGGACACGCCGCGGAACACTGTCCCATCTTCAAGGACTAACAGCGCAGATTTGCTCAAGACAACCTCCAAAAAATAAAAATGCAATTAAAACAGATAAATTTTCAACTACCCATTCCATTTAACGCCAAAAACCTTTAACTACTGATTTTTGACAAATTGCGCAAATTCTATGGATCAGTTAGCAAACTGTCAACATTTAACTGTAATTAAATTTGGAAAATCACGACTAAGCTCTCTTTTTTACATCAAACACTGAAAAAAACAACTTTAATTACATCTTTAGGACTATTGAATAACGTAACTTGAAATGTAATCGATTGCCAAAGTAACAACCCCATTAACAAAATTTAAAACAGCGCGCAAACGATAAAATAATCGGACTTTACACACAGAAACAACCATAAGCAAAGAAAAAAAGAGCCAAATTGACATAAACAACACCAAAATACACAATTTAACCAGCATTACCCTACGCTTGAGTTACAGCAAAACAATCAGCTTATGCTATGCACAAAACACCCACAAATATGCATAAAAAAAGGCGCATACGATCATTCAGTTATAAAAAAACCTGCACAATGGCAGGTTTTAAAGCGGATAGTGACTAAGTCTATAGTCGATCCAAATCCAACACATCTGTCATGGTATAAAAACCACAAGGCTTATTATTGAGCCATGCTGCTGCACGCACTGCGCCATTAGCAAATGTCATTCTGTCAGTCGCTTTATGGGTAATTTCAACCCGTTCACCAATGTCTGCAAACATAGCTGTATGTTCTCCGACAATATCTCCAGCTCGAATGGTCGCAAAGCCGATCTCATCACGCGTACGCTCGCCGGTGATCCCTTCTCGCGCGTAAACAGCAACATCACTGAGTTTATTACCCATCGCACCTGCAATCGCTTCACCCATGCCTATTGCTGTTCCCGATGGTGCATCTACTTTATGGCGATGATGAGCTTCGATAATTTCAACATCACAGTAGTCTCCCATCACTTTGGCGGCTTTTTCTAATAACTTAAACACCAGATTGACACCTACACTGTAGTTAGGTGCCATAACGACGGCTATCTGTTCTGCTGCAGTATCAATGAGCTGTCGCTGTTGTTCACTAAAGCCAGTAGTACCTATGACTATTTTTTTATGATGCAGCTGGCATAACTCAAGGTTTGCCAGTGTGACTACAGGTGCAGTAAAATCAATTAACACATCAAAGTCATCTATCGCTTGGCTAAGATCATCAATAATAACAACACTCGCCAAACCAATTCCTGCGAGCTCTCCAGCATCCGCACCCACTAAACTCGAGCCTGTACGCTCAGTAGCAACCGTTAGTGTCGTTGTATTTGACAATGCAGTGGCTTTAATTAACTGACGTCCCATTCGTCCGGCTGCGCCGGCTATTGCAATTCTGACCATTAACGTGCGTCTCCTACACTGTTCATTTCATAATAATATCGTTCCACTGTAGCCTGTTGACTATGATAAAAAAAGCCCCAGTTTTCACTGAGGCTCATCAATCACAAACAAACACTGGCTTAGATATTTTTTACTTGTAACTCTTTCGGTACTTCAAAGAACATATTTTCTTCACGACCGGATAATTCTTCAACATTAGTGGCATTAGTCAGCTGCTTAATACGCGTAATAATTTGATTCACTAGCTCTTCAGGTGCTGATGCACCAGCCGTAACACCGACTAAGGTTTTATCTTCAAACCATAGTGGATCAATATCGTCTGCACTATCGGTCAAATAACCCGGCGTGCCAAGTTTTACCGCTAGCTCACGTAAGCGATTTGAATTGGATGAATTTTTAGAGCCAACCACAATCATTACATCAACGGTGGCAGCCATTTCACGTACTGCATCTTGACGATTTTGGGTTGCATAACAAATATCATCTTTACGTGGTCCTTGAATCTCAGGAAACACCTGCCGCAGACGATCAATGACATCGGCCGTTTCATCAACAGATAACGTCGTTTGACTAACAAAATGAAGATTTGATGGATCTTTTACTACTAAAGCATCGACATCTTGTGGTTTCTCAACCAAGTACATACCACCGTCTTGGTTGGCATATTGGCCCATGGTGCCTTCGACTTCCGGATGACCCGCATGGCCAATCAACACCACTTCCATTGCTTTACGACTAGCACGAGCCACTTCCATATGCACTTTTGTTACCAATGGGCAAGTAGCATCAAACACGGTTAATTGTCGTGCTTTGGCTTCATTTCTAACCGCTTGAGATACCCCATGAGCAGAGAAAATAACGATATTATCGTCAGGTACTTCACTTAATTCCTCAACAAAAATAGCTCCACGCTGTTTAAGCCCTTCGACAACAAAGCGGTTGTGTACCACTTCATGACGCACATAAATAGGTGGCTGATACATTTCTAGTGCACGCTCAACAATGCTAATCGCACGATCAACACCAGCACAAAAACCCCGTGGATTTGCGAGTAATATTTTCATCAATTATGGCTCTTAACGTTCAATGGAGACAACTTCAACCTCAAAGGTGACTGTCTTACCTGCTAATGGGTGATTAAAGTCAACGGTCACTGACTCACCCATTACTTGAGTAATTATACCGGGAATATCATGCCCATCAGGTCCTGTGAAGGCAATAATACGACCAACTTCAGCTGGTGTATTTGCACTAAACTTACTCAGATCGACATGATGAATATTATTCGGGTTTGAAGGGCCAAAAGCATCTTCAGGTGCTAAATCAAATGTCGCCTTTTGTCCTACTGTTAATCCTAATAGACATTTTTCAAAGTTAGCAGTAAGACTGCCATCACCCATGCGAAATATCACTGGTTTAGCATTAGCAAACGTCGATTCAGCGACAGACCCATCAGCCAATTTAATCGCAAAATGCATTAGCACTTCGCTGTTATCCTTGATCACCGACATATATTTTCCCCTATTATTGGTTACGACTATTTAACAACAAAGTGTCACGGGTATCAACGCATGCTGACTAAGGTTTTACCAACTTCAACAACTCTGACGCTACTTTGGAACAGATCGAGGCGAGTTAATACTGCTCAATAAATACAATATTGCACCGCAACAAATGGCAACATCAGCAATATTAAAAATAGCAAAGTGGTGATTCTTATAATAAAAATCTAAAAAATCAATTACAAAACCATAATGTACTCGATCGAAAAGATTGCCTAATGCGCCCCCAATAATCAATGCACAACCAATATTATGCGCCGTTTTTGTAATCGAAGCTTGGCGCATTTGATAACTTAAAAAACCACATACCACCACAGCAATGAAGCCAAATAGCCACCGTTGCCAACCCCCTTCGGTACTTAAAAAACTAAATGCAGCACCAGTATTATGGACGTAATACAGATTCATAAATGGCAATACGGCTATCGGTTTCTCCCCATTGGCAGCCATAGTACCCATAATGATAATTTTACTTAGGTAATCAACCATGAACACAATCATTGCGACCCATAGCCAGCGTAAGCCTGATCGTTGCTCAAATTTTGAATCTAATCCTACCTTTGCCATTTGGGTATACTCCTCATCACACCATTTGCCATCTAGTATAACTATTGCCACTGAAATTTAAGTCTTATCGAAGTCAAACATAGACATCGCCAATTAATAATTAAAAAAAACGCCACCTGTAATCACAGGCAGCGTTATATTTTAATAACCGATCAATGTTTAGTGTGCTTTAGCGACTTTATCGGCTCGAAAACCATCAAGAATCAATAATGCAGCCCCTAAACAAATGGCTGAATCAGCAATGTTAAATGCAGGCCAATGATAATTACCGTAGTAAAAGTCAAGAAAATCGACCACAAAACCATGGTATAAGCGATCAAATAAATTGCCGAATGCACCACCAATAATTAGCGCATACGCAATGTTGATCATTTTATTGGTTGCAGGTGTACGACGCATCCACACAGCTAATAAGCCACAAACACCAAAGGCAATCGCTGCAAATAACCATCGCTGCCAACCACCCGCACTACTTAAAAAACTAAATGCGGCACCCGTATTGTGCACATACAGTAAATTAAAAAACGGTGTGATTTCAATCCGGTTTGGCCAACCATAGCCCATCGTGTCCATCACCAATAGCTTAGAGCCATTGTCGATAATAAATACCAGAATCGCTAGCCATAACCAACGAATACCCGATTGTTTAAGCGTTAGCGGTTGCTGAGGTGTTGAACTAGTCATTAGGCAAATTTACGCTCTTCGCCGTCGCCATCGATGTTAGTTACACAACGGCCACACACTTCTTCGTGTCCTGCAATTGTGCCAACATCAGCAACATGGTGCCAACAACGCTCACATTTTGCCGCTTCTGATGCATTCACAGTTACAAATAATCCTTCGATATCTGTTTCTTGTGCGCCTTCAGGCTTGCTATCAGCAACAACAACTTGTGCTTTTGATGTTAGCAATACAAAACGTAATTCGTCTTCTAGCTTATTCAGTTTCGCTGCAAGCTCTGCATTTGCAGTTAATGTCACTTCAGCTTGTAGTGAACCGCCGATAACTTTTTCGCTACGTGCTGTTTCAAGTAACTTGTTCACTGCACCACGAACTTGCTGAATTTCAGCCCAGAATTCGTTATTTAGTTCTTCGTTTTCAGCTAGACCAAATAAACCATCGAACCATTCACCAGTAAACACGAATTGATCACGCTTACCTGGCATTTCGTTCCAGATTTCATCGGCAGTGAATGACATGATAGGTGCCATCCAACGAACAAGCGCTTCAACGATGTAGTAAAGTGCTGTTTGACAGCTACGTTGTGCATGACTGCCACGTTTTGCTGTGTACTGACGGTCTTTAATAACATCTAAGTAGAAAGAGCCCATTTCAACAGAACAGAACTGCATTAAACGTTGAGTTACTGTATGTAGGTTGTAATCTTCGTATGCTTTAACGATCTCTTCTTGAGCAGCCATTGCACGACCCACAGCCCAACGATCAAGTGCTACCATTTCATCAACTGGCACACAATCTGTTTCTGGGTTAAAGCCGTTTAGGTTTGCAAGGAAGAAACGTGCAGTGTTACGAATACGACGGTACGCATCAGCTGAACGCTTTAGGATCTCATCAGATACTGCAACTTCACCAGTGTAATCGGTTGATGCAACCCATAGACGTAGAATATCTGCACCAAGCTTGTTAGTCACATCTTTAGGTGCAACAACGTTACCTACTGATTTCGACATTTTACGGCCTTGACCGTCAACCACGAAGCCGTGTGTTAACACTTGCTTATACGGAGCTTTGTCTTTCATCGCTACCGATGAAATCAATGAAGACTGGAACCAACCACGATGCTGATCTGAACCTTCAAGGTAAAGATCTGCTGAATGACCGTTGAACTCAGGGCGACTATCAACCACAGAGAAGTGAGTAACACCAGAGTCAAACCATACGTCTAATGTATCTAGTACTTTCTCGTAATTAGCGGCGTCTTCTGCGCTCATTACGTCAGTAAGTTCTAGATCCCACCACGCTTGAATACCCTTTTGCTCAACAAGCTGTGCTACTTTTTCAATTAGCTCAGATGTTTGTGGGTGAAGCTCTTGCGTTTCTTTATGGATAAACAGCGCAATTGGCACACCCCAAGTACGTTGACGTGAGATACACCACTCAGGACGTCCTTCAACCATACCTTCGATACGGCTTTGGCCCCATTCAGGCATCCATTGTACGCTTTTGATTTCACCTAATGCTTTTGCACGCAGACCAGCTTTCTCCATCGAGATAAACCACTGTGGCGTTGCACGGAAAATAATTGGCGTTTTATGGCGCCAGCAATGTGGGTAGCTGTGAGTGATTTTTGAGAAATTTAACAGTGAACCGTGTTCACGTAATACATCTACAACCACTTCGTTAGCTTTAAATACGTGTTGACCGGCAAAGATCTCTGTATCAGGTAAGTAAACGCCGTTGCTGCCAACAGGGTTAGCAATTTCTAGGTTGTACTTTTGACCAACCACGAAGTCTTCTTGACCGTGGCCAGGTGCGGTATGTACACAACCAGTACCTGATTCTGTTGTAACGTGATCAGCAAGCACTACTGGCACATCAAAGCTGTAGAATGGGTGATTAAAGCGCATTAGCTCTAATGCATCACCTTTACAAAAACCAAGAATTTCTGATTCTTCAAAGCCAACACGGCCCATCACTTCTTTCACAAGCTCAGCCGCTACGATCAAACGTTGTGGTTGAGGGTGTGCGTCAGTTACTGGTGTTTGTACTAATGCGTATTCAAGATCTGCACTTACAGCAACTGCACGGTTAGCTGGCATTGTCCACGGTGTGGTTGTCCAGATAACAATCGACACATCGCCTTCGCCTTGGTCAGCAACACAGCCAAACTTCGCTAATACTGCAGCTTCGTCTACCGCTTTAAATTTAACATCGATAGATAGCGATACTTTATCTTGGTATTCAACTTCAGCTTCAGCCAAAGCAGAACCACAATCAGTACACCAGTGAACAGGCTTAAAACCTTTCAGTAAATGATCTTTATCTGCAATTTTGCCTAATGCACGAATAATATTGGCTTCAGTACCAAAATCCATAGTACGGTATGGCTTATCCCACTGGCCTAGTACACCTAGACGCATGAAACTTTCTTTTTGGCCTTCAACTTGACCAGCAGCATATGCACGACATTTTTCGCGGAACTCAGCAGCCGTTAATTTTTGACCTGGCTTACCAAATTTCTTTTCTACCATTAATTCAATCGGTAGACCGTGGCAATCCCAACCAGGAATGTACGGTGAATCAAAGCCAGAAAGTGTCTTTGACTTAATAATAATATCTTTAAGAATCTTGTTTAACGCGTGACCGATGTGAATATCACCGTTAGCGTAAGGAGGGCCATCGTGTAATACGAAAGATTTTTTACCTTTCTTAGCTTTACGAATTTCACCGTAAAGATCTTCATCATACCAACGCTTAAGCATTGCTGGCTCACGTTGAGCTAGGTTGCCTCGCATCGGAAACCCTGTTTCAGGCAGGTTCAGGGTATCTTTATAGTCACTCATGGATTCTAGATTCCGTTACTTGGGCGAAATTGGACATTATTACGCTCAGACAGCCACACCCGTGCTGCTTGAGCATCTCGTTCGATTTGTAGTTTCAGCGCATCGAATGATTCAAATTTTTGTTCGTCACGCAATTTATGGCGCAACACGACTTCAAGCTGGCGACCGTAAAGATCCGCTTGATAATCAAATAGGTGAACTTCCAGTTGTTGTCGTACACCTTGTACCGTTGGTCGGTGGCCAACATTAGCTACACCCGCAATAGGTGCGGCAGTAATACCCAACACTTCAACCGCGTAAACCCCTGCAACAGGTGCTACACGGCGTTTTAGTGGAATATTTGCTGTTGGAAAGCCGATAGTACGGCCTAATTTTCTTCCGTGTGAGACACGACCACGAATACTGTATGGTCGACCAAGCATTTGTTCTACTTGTTCTAATTCATTATTCGCTAACGCATGACGAATTGCAGTACTGCTTACTCGCTGCTCTGAAACACAAAAACTTGCAGTACTAATTACTTCAAATCCGTATTTCTTACCAGCCGCCACCAGCATCGCAAAATCACCACGTCGCTCTTGACCAAAACGAAAGTCATCACCAATAACCAGAAATTTAACACCCAATTGCTTTACCAACAAGCATTCGACGAAATATTCAGCAGTCATGGCAGCAAAATGATGATTAAAATTAACACACAATAATCGATCAATACCGACTTTTTTCAATTCTACATATTTCTCGCGAAAACGAGTTAACCTTGCAGGCGCTTTATCACCAGCAAAAAGTTCTTGTGGTTGTGGTTCAAATGTCATCACCGTTGCGGCAAGTCCCATTGAATGTGCTTTCGCAACCACCTTTTTAAGCAAGGTTTGATGGCCAAGATGGACGCCATCAAAATTACCGATCGTCAACACGCAACCATGATGGTATGGCTGAATATTGGGTATACCTCGAATTAATTCCATAGGTGATGTAACTATGTCAGTACTCATAAGGCTATTCGTTCATCCTACAATCAGGTTACTTGTTTTATATGATGACCAATAACAGCCAAAAATTTAATAACCGCGGAAAGTCATCCATCACCATTACTACTGACAAAAGCTTTCCCGCGTAAAACTAGTGAATTATATACTACTCAACAATTTCAATCAGCTCTCTGCACGCAGATGACGCGGACGAACACCTAAAATAATCGCACATAGCAGATAAAGACCACTGCCGCCGAAGATCAAACCAAACAGCCACATCAATCGTTCTAGTAAATGGAAAGCTAACCATTGCTCTGTGGTTGGACTAAACCAGAGTAATCCTGTCACCATCACCACACCAGCAATCGCTAATCGCAGCACAAACAATAATGTCTGACGGCTGATGCGATAAATATTTCCCTTGTGTAAACCGCGATATAGCAACCCCGCATTAAGTAAAGCCGATAACACACTCGCAATCGATAAACCAACGTAACCATAGAATGGGGCAAAGATACCGTTAAATACCATATTACTCACCATGGCTATAATACCAATTTTTACTGGTGTTTTGGTATCTTGACGAGCGTAATAACCCGGAGCAAAGACTTTAATCAACATGTAATTAAGTAAACCCGCTGATACCACCCATAGCGACATTGCCGTTTGATTAACGTCATACAGATTAAACTCACCGCGCATGAACATTACCATCAACATCGGCTTAGCTAAGGTGATCATACCCAGCATTGCAGGAATGCCTAAGATCAACACCATTCGCACCCCCCAATCCATGGTATGAGAGAACTGTTCAGGGGATTTATCAACATGCTTACGTGATAACGCCGGTAAAATTACCGTCGCGATCGCGATGCCAAAGAGTCCTAACGGAAATTCTAATAAGCGATCAGAATAATATAACCAACTGATTGAGCCCGTCATCAGAAAACTCGCAATCAAAGTATCAAGCAATAGATTGATTTGAGTAACGGAGACACCAAACAGAGCCGGAAGCATCAGTTTACGTATTTTGGTCACGCCAGGGTCATTCCAGCCCCATTGTGGCCGAACTAAATAACCCTCACGATACAAAAACGGTAATTGAAAACCAAATTGGACTAAACCACCGATGAAAACACCGATCGCTAAACCAATTTCAGGTTTGGCCAGATGGGGGGCAACAAACATCGCACAACTAATAATCGCAATATTAAGAAATACTGGCGTAAACGATGAAATCGCAAATTTCCCTAGGGTGTTTAAGATTGCGCCAGATAGCGCCACGAAGGTAACAAACCACAAATAGGGAAAGGTAATTTTTAGTAACAAACTCGCTAATTCAAATTTTTCAGCGCCTGGCGAAATGTTATGCATCCAATCCCAAAACCAGCCAAAACCAAACAAGGCGGTGACAACACCCGACCCCAATACCCCCAAAAAAGTCACAAGAGTAACAATACCGCCTAAGGTACCTGCAGCCCGAGCAATTAATAATCGCGTTTTATCTACGTCACCAGCGGCATGATATTCCGTTAGTACGGGTACAAAGGCTTGTGAAAAAGCCCCCTCCGCAAAAAGACGACGTAAAAAATTGGGAATTTTGTTGGCAAAGAAAAAAACATCGGCCGCAGCCCCTGCTCCCATAAGGTTAGCGACGACCACATCTCGGACTAAACCGAGCACGCGAGACACCAAAGTCATGGCGCTAACTATCATTCCAGAGCGTAAAAGACGCTTACTCACAAAAAAACCTCATAAAAGATGTTCAGAAAGGTGACTTCTGATTCGAAATACTGGTAAAATCTTCCGCCATATTAACCGTGTTAATCCGCAAGTGCCAACTAGATTGGTATGGCGGTTATTTGCACGAATCATTTGACAATGATTAAGATTAAGGGCATAGTCCTCGGCCTTAAATTGTCACCATACCAAGATTTGGGAGTTACACCCTTGGCAAATATCAAATCTGCTAAGAAACGTGCACTAACTTCAGAAAAACGTCGTCAGCATAACGCTAGCCGTCGTTCTATGATGCGCACTTTCTTCAAGAAAGTAATTATCGCTATTGAAGCTGGTAATAAAGAAGCTGCAACACAAGCTTTCGCTGAAATGCAACCTGTTATGGACCGCATGGCTACTAAAGGCCTGATCCATAAGAACAAAGCTGCACGTCACAAAGCTCGTCTAACAGCGAAAATCAAAGCTCTTTAATTTTAATTAATGAGTCTAGATTAAAAAAACCGACCTTAGGGTCGGTTTTTTATGTCTCTTCACTAGCCATCGTCTATAAAACTAGCACTTCAATCGTTAACATTGCTAACTTTATAGTTGAATTTATTTCACATCTTCGAGCATAAAATGAAAAAAACGCTATTACGCGGCTTGTTCAACGTTCTGCCGCTAGTATTAAGTATTTGGTTATTCTGGTCACTTTTTGAGTCATTAGATGAAGTAGGCAGTTTTTTATTTGGCCTTGTTCATATCAATGAACTCTTTAAAGGTGCTGGTTTTTTACTCATTCTAATCTTATTATTCGTTGCCGGACTACTTTTTTCTGTCAGCCCTATCGCATGGCTATATGATTTTATCATTCGTCAACTGATGCGATTCCCGTTTTTTAAAACGGTTTATAGCAGCATTAATGATATTGCCTCATTAATGAGCAGCGACAATAAAAATAAAAGTCAGCAAACCGTGTTAGTCCATCAAGCCAATGATACCTATGTGGTGGGCTTTATTATGGCTAACGACACGCCAGAACCGCTGACAAACGCATTACCGGAAGGTGACTGGGTTCCGGTACTGTTTCCGCTAAGTTACCAAATAGCGGGCGTTACAACGCTGGTTAAACGTCAAGATCTCACCATTGTTGATTGGTCGTTTGAAGATGCAATGCGTTATAATTTAACTGCCGGTATTTCAATTGCAGCCAAAGATAAAGAAGAAAAAGAAAAAGAAAAAGAAAAAGACGCTAAAGATCCATTAGCGGCAAATCCGCAGCAATAGACAAGCATTAACAACAATAATCATTAACGCCTTATATTCGTAAGGCGTTAATTAATAATGGTTATTTAAAATAAGTTGCTAAAATCTGCCGCACAAATACGTTTTACTGCAGGATGCATTATCATTCGTTCAGCAAAAATAACAAAATACTCATCGCAAATATCAACCACCCGCTTCACTTCATGCACTCGACTACTGCTAGTCAACTCATCAGCATAAATCGATGGCGCGATAAACATCGACTTATGGTAACAAGAAAATGCCTTCATTAAGGCTGCATCATCAAACTCGCCCAAAATATTTGGCGTGATCCCTTGTTGATCAAACCATTGATGTAATTTTCGTCCCATTGCTGAACGTCGACTAGGTACTAATAACTTATAATCTTCAATACAAGCAGGAAAATCAGCATCAGATAAGTCATCGGTACAAAAAAAACTCATTGCCGACTCCCCGAGTTTTTTACTGTATAGACCTGGGTTTTGGGTCGAACTCACTGGGCAATCTGACAGAATCATGTCTAATTTATGTTGTGATAACTGCTCTAACAACATTTCATGGGTAGATTCAAAACAACTTAATTGGATCCGTTGATCGTTCGGTATACCTTCAAGCAACACTTGGCTCACTAATCGTTTTGACAACGCATCAGCTACACCAACTTCAAACAATTGGTTATCACGCTGGGTATAATTAATACGATCAAGCATTTGATAACTGAGATCAAACATCTTATCGGCATATTTAAACACTAATTGGCCAAGCTCTGTTGGTTCAATATTACGCCCAACCCGCTTAGTTAACTTGCCTTTTAAACGCTCTTCTAATGAACGAATTTGACCGGTAACCGTTTGTGGTGTTAGGAATAATGCATCAGCTGCTTTGGTTACTGAGCCTTGTTTGCAGACCATCCAAAAATAATACAGATGGTTATAATTTAAGTGAGACATTGCCGCTATTTTAAATAAAAAAACCCAGCGGCAAAGCTTACGCTGTGCCACTGGGCTGTTCAATGTTTGACACTATAAATTATAGTAAAATCAAACCAAGATCGTATTTGAGTCGCAATTAACGTTGCAGTCGCTCTAAATTGCGTACTCGTTCGCCACCACGTTGCTCTAACGCTCGTTGACGAAACGAGTTTTCACGTACAGTAGATGCTTTTACTGCGCTCGTTTTAGCATCATGGATCCCTTGTAAGTATGCTTGGCATAACTCAGAACGATCATCATTAGTACACTGCTGATAATTCGCAGCCACACTGGGTAATGAAAATAAACACGCAATAACAACTAGCAACGTTTTCATATTACACCTCTGATTTAGGTAGTGTTTTACTCAACATTATGTAACCAACAACAGCTGCAACAGTAGAACCTAATAGGATTCCAAGTCGTGAATAAGTCGCAAAGCTCTCATCCGCACCAACAAACGCCAATGATGAGATGAAAATCGACATCGTAAATCCGATACCACACAGGATTGATACTGCAAAAATATGCTTGAAGTTAATCCCATCAGGTAATTTTGCCACACCCGTCTTAACCGCAATAAAACATGCAGTAAATATGCCGACTGGCTTACCAATAAACAAACCGGCTGCAATCCCCATCGGTAACATTGCTGATAGACTCGCCAGTGATACACCGGTAAGTGATATACCTGCGTTTGCAAATGCAAATAATGGCAAGATTAAGAAAGCAACATACGGGTGTAATGCATGTTCAATGTTTTTAAGTGGTGAATGAGTATCTGCGCGACCATCTTTACCTGCTAATGGCACTGCAAAACCTAATACCACACCAGCCAAGGTCGCATGAACGCCAGATTGCAGCACACTGAACCATAAAATAGCACCAACAATTAAGTATAATGGAATACTAGTGATATTCTTTAAGTTCATAACGACTAACGTCGCTGTCGCAATAAATGCCACCGCTAGCGCAATAGTCGATAAATCACTGCTATAGAATAGGGCGATAATAACAATTACCCCTAAGTCATCAATAATAGCTAGCGCTAATAAGAACACTTTTAAACTCACCGGTACACGGTTACCCAGCAATGCCATTACACCTAGTGCAAATGCAATATCGGTCGCTGCAGGAATGGCCCAACCTTTCACAGCCATCGGATCGCTGTAGTTAAATGCGGTATAAATTAACGCTGGTGCAATCATACCGCCTACAGCGGCTATTGCCGGAAAGATTGCCTTTTCCTTCGTATTAAGCGCACCCTCAATCAGCTCACGCTTAACTTCTAATCCAATTAAGAAAAAGAAAATCGCCATTAAACCGTCATTGATCCAATGGGCTACTGATAATCCTGCAATATAGCTATGCAAAGTGTCAGTATATATTGATGCCAATGGCGAATTAGCAATAACCATTGCAATTAACGCTGCGATAATAAGAATAATACCGCCAGCTGATTCTAATTTAAGAAACTTACGAATAGCATCGGTCATCGACCGTCACTCCTTTAACTATATTGTCCACGCGATCCAAGCTGCTCTAACTATAAGGTTAGCTAAATACTTGGTCATCTCAATTAAATTTAGTGTAAACGTCATTCTCATAATCTGAGAAATCGTTTGTATAGATATAAATACTCGGTAAAACCGAAAGGTTGTAGTTATATAGCTACTATATCCGCACTGTCACCGAACTACGATTCATTAGCTTTATGCTGAAAAAAAAATCAATAGCAAAAATTTACTTTAAATAACGATTCCATCACGATTTTTATATCTAATAATTCATTTCATTAAAAAACAATTAGAAACAATCTACTAGAGAGTATTATTGCAACCTGACATTGTACAATTTAATCGGTTGCGCTCTCACTTTGCTGACAAAACGCAAACAAATATTCATTTATGACACTCAGTGTAATATTTCTGAAATATAACCAAACTAATATTCACGCAGATTTCAACAAAATGACACCTAAACGACATATTCCTGTCATGGAGAAATGATTATGACTACCCAAGCCACTACTGCTGCATCTAAGTTCAGCTCTATGCGTTGGGTCCGCTGGGCCAACCTAGCGTTCATGCTATATTTGTTACTCGTTGCTGTATCTATGGTCAGCGGCGGTTTTAAATGGTCTGTTGGCGAGCAAGCAAAAACATTATTTGAATTTGCTTCTCACCCAGTTGCAGGCTTAATGATTGGTCTAATTGCGACTGCACTTATTCAATCATCAAGTACTGTAACCTCTATTATCGTTGGTCTTGTGGCAGGTGGTTTACCGGTCGAAACCGCCATTCCAATGGTTATGGGTGCTAATATCGGTACCACATTAACCAATACATTAGTTAGTTTAGGTCACGCACGTTGTAAAGAAGAATTCCGTCGCGCATTTGCAAGTGCGACTGTACATGATTTCTTTAACTTATTAGCTGTTGCCATTTTCCTTCCATTGGAAATGATGTTTGGTATTCTTGATAAGTTATCAGGTTGGTTAGTATCACCGTTCTTAAAAGCGGGTGATATGAGCATGGACGGCATGGATTTCATGAAGCCATTAACTCAACCAGCAGTAGATTTAGTAAAAGGTCCACTAGAAGTATTTGGTCACAACGGTGGTTTTGGTCTAATCATTCTAGGTATTGCACTGATTTTCGTTTCTATTACGCTAATGGGTCGCTTAATGCGAGGTTTAATGGTTGGTCGTGCTCGTGATATTCTTAAGAGCGCAATCGGTCGTGGTCCATTACATGGTATTGCTTCAGGCACTGCGGTAACTGTGCTGGTACAGTCATCATCAACAACAACAAGTTTGATGGTACCGCTAGTAGGTACTGGTGTATTAACTGTCCGTGAAGTGTACCCATTTACTCTAGGCGCAAACATCGGTACCTGTATCACTGCACTACTAGCAGCGACAGCAGTATCAGGTGAGCACGCAGTATTTGCACTACAGATTGCACTGGTACACTTATGCTTTAACGTACTAGCAACAGTATTAATTTTCGGTGTACCGTTCTTACGTGAAATTCCACTTAAGTGTGCTTTCTACCTCAGCGACTTAGCAACGAAGAACAAAGCCGCTGTTGCGGGTTACCTTGGCCTAGTATTCATTGCTATCCCTGGTTCAATCCTAGCGTTTACGGCTTAATCATTACGCTAAGTTAAATAAAAGTACTGTTCAATAAAAAGCCCCGCACAAGCAATTGTGCGGGGCTTTTTGTCATTCTAATATTTGACACTAATATCGATTCCAATAAGTATCTAATTAATGGAATGCATATTACGTCAATTAAACTACACTATTTTAAATCTAACACTATACCGAGAATGGGTATTGAATTGGCGCATGGTGTTGATAACCCACCACCTCAAAATCATCCAACGTTACCCACGTTTCTAAATCTTCTAGTGAGGTAATTTTAGGATTGATAATCAATTGTGGCGATGCAAATGGAATACGGGTTAATTGCTCATCACGCATTAGTGGTAATTGATCTTCATAAATATGGGCATTAATAATTTTATGATAAGCCTGACCCGGTTTATGGCCGGTAATTTGCGCCATTAACGCCAATAACGTAAACACTTGAACTTGGTTAAAGTTAAGCCCTAACGGGACATCACAAGAACGCTGAGCACTCGTCAAATACAAGGTATCGCCCAATAATGAAAAAGTATGGGTGTGCATGCATGGGCGTAAACAGCCCATATCAAACTCACCAGGGTTATAAAACGTTAATATTTCGCCACGATCATCAATCCCTTTGGTTAAGTCATCAACAATCTTCTTTAATTGATCGATAACCGTACCATCCGCCTTTTGCCAGCGACGACCTTGAACACCATAAACGCGTCCCATATCATCCTCACCTTTACGGTACGGATTATTTAGCCATGCTTGGTTATCATTGGCATTAGCATTCCATGTATTACAACCAATAGCACGAAATTGGGCAGCATTATCATAGCCACGTAAATAACCTAATAACTCCGCAATTGCCGCTTTCCAAAAGCTTTTACGAGTAGTGATCAATGGAAATTGATTATTAGCAACATCATAGGTTAAATCAGCATTGATCACCGTTAGACAACGTTTCCCTGTACGCTCATTTTCAATCCATACACCATCATCAACAATTCGCTGACATAACGCTAAGTACTGTTTCATTGTCCTACCCGTTAAATTAATGACGCCCAGCAAAAGCTAGGCGTCTAAAGTCGTTACTTTTAATTCTATCAGAAGATAGCAAACTTAAAGCTAGCCAATATCAACTCATGAACATTTTAATACTGATAATAAGCAGCAGTACTGCAAACATTTTTTTAAGGGTTGCCGTTGGCAATCGCGTAACAAGCGCAGCGCCATAACGAGTAGTAATCATTGACGTTGCAGCAATACCGATTAGAGCGGGTAAATAGACATACCCAAGGCTATATGCCGGTAAATCAGCACTGCCAACACCAGCAAAAATAAAACCAATCATGCCAGAGACCGCAATAAGAAAACCAACTAATGAGGCCGAACCAATAGCACGGCGCATTTCAATCCCAAAATAGCTCAAATATGGCACCGTTAATGAGCCGCCACCAATGCCGGCTAAACTTGATAATAAGCCGATAACACAACCACCAGCAGCCGATGCCAGTGCACTTGGTAATGGTCGAGCATGAGTGACACGTAGTGATAGCAGCATTTGCAAAGCAAGCAGCAGCACAATCACAGCAAACACTTTAGGTAAATATTGTGCAGGCACCAATTCTGCCACCACGCTGCCGCCTAATCCGCCAATAATGATCCCCGGAGCAAGCACTTTAACCACTGAGAAATCAACATTTCCCAATCTAAAATGATTGCGCGCAGAAGCCATTGAAGTCATTACAATACTGGCTAACGATGTCGCTAATGCAATGTGCATTAACATCGCAGGTTCAATGCCAGCTTGTGGCAACAACCATACTAATGCAGGCACCACCAATAAACCGCCACCTATTCCCAATAATCCTGCTAATAACCCTACCACTGCACCTAAAATTAAGCACATAGAGAAAAGCCATATTACGCTTTCATGCATAATAACTACCCATAACCTTAACCGAAGAAGTCGCCATTATTTATTACCTGCTCGAATAAATCCACCTAACTGATGCTGTTCAATAAATACTGTCGTTAATTGGCGCACATCATCAGCAATATCAACCTGCAGTGCCTGAGTCGCCAACGCAGTCATATCGGTACTATTGATATGGCGTAAAATATATTTAATTTTGGCAACATTACGGGCATTCATGCTCAACGAGCGATAGCCCATGCCAACCAGCAGTAATGCACCAACAGGATCGCCAGCTAATTCACCACAAACACACACGGGTAATTGATATTTTTCAGCACTATCAACGATATGCTTTAGCGCATGTAAAACAGCTGGATGCAGCGCATCATAAACACTCGCTACTCGCGCATTATTACGATCAACCGCCAATAAATATTGGGTTAAATCATTACTACCAACAGAGAGAAAATCA
The DNA here is from genome assembly GCF_002954455.1 of Photobacterium aquimaris. Classification (GTDB taxonomy): domain Bacteria; phylum Pseudomonadota; class Gammaproteobacteria; order Enterobacterales; family Vibrionaceae; genus Photobacterium; species Photobacterium aquimaris. The sequence continues at coordinate 202,227 of NZ_MSCC01000001.1, read as the reverse complement.
ACTCGACCAACCAACGCATGGAGTTGATATAACATTGACGGTACTTCAATCATGATGCCTATTCGTGGCTTATGCAGTTGTTGCCCTGCTGCTAATGCTGTTTGAGCAACATCCGCATACGCCCGTTCAATAATCGCCTTGGCGTCATCAAGTTCATTAATACTTGAAATCATTGGCAGTAAAATATCCATATTGTTCAAACCAATGCTAGCACGTAGCATGGCTCGTACTTGGATCATGAATATTTCAGGATGATCGAGCGTAAATCGAATTCCACGCCAGCCTAGAAAAGGGTTATCTTCTTCAATTGGTAGATAAGGTAGCGGTTTATCTCCGCCAATATCAAGTGTACGCATCACAACAGGCTGATGCGGGTAAGTGTGCAAAATAGTTCGGTATTGATTAATTTGTTCTTCTTCAGAGGGGAAACTACGTTGCAGTAAAAACGGTACTTCGGTGCGGTAAAGTCCAACGCCATCAATACCTTTATTGATAGCAAGATGTGAGTCAGCACTTAAGCCGGCATTAATGTGGACCATGATCCGTTGCTGATCTTTGGTCACAGCCAGTTGTTGTTGGTCACCTTCAACGATTTTTTCAAGTTCATCATCTTCACGCAGTAAGCGTCGATATTCAGCCAGCACATGTCGATTTGGATTAACTAAAAAATCACCGCGATAACCATCAACCACCACCACATTGTTATGCACAGTATGTGGCGTAAAATCAACCCCCATAATGGCAGGAATGCCTAGTGCACGAGATAAAATAGCCGCATGTGAGTTAGCGGCACCGTCTTGAGCAACCACAGCAGCTAGTTTACCCGCAGGTACTGTTGCTAACATTGCAGCTGTTAATTCTCGCGTCAGCAGTACAATCGGCTCATCCCACTGCTGCTCATTAGGCTCGTCATCACATAAAAAATACAATAACCGCTGCCCTAATTCACGAATATCACGCGCTCGCTCTTTAAGGTATTGATCTTTCATATTAGAAAAACGGTTAGAATACGCTTCAACCACTTGTCGCACTGCCCATTCCGCTTGATCACCACCATCTATACGAGTTTTAAGATCTTGGCGTAGCAATGGATCATTGAGTAAGTGACTAAAGAGATCAAAAATAGCGAGGGTTTCTTTTTGCAAATCGCTATCAAACCGCTTCCGTAAACGGCGAAATTCTTTTGCTGCCGCATCAATCGCAATCGTTAATCGATCTTGTTCGGCATGGATATTTAAACATGACGCTGGCGCAACATGCTCTAATAATGGCTGAGTATCATCCCACCACGCTTTTGCCACCGCAACGCCACTGGATGCCGCTGAACCGGTTAAATGAAGCCGATTACCTTGCTCAAACCACATTCCTTGTGCTTTCGCGTGGGCTAAAATACCCGCCAGTTGAGCGGCAAGTGTGACTAAAAACGATTCTTCACTTTCGTTAAATTCACGCTGCTGACGTTGTTGAACCACGATAACACCAAGAACTTGGCGCTGATGTATAATTGGCGTACCAAAAAAGGATCGAAAAGATTCCTCTCCGATCCCTGATACATGTTTAAAACGAGGATGTAAACGCGCATCTGCAACATTTAACGGCTCTGCTCGTTGACCCACTAACCCTACTAGCCCTTGATCAAAGCGCAAACTAATGCGTCGTCGAGATTTATTTAACCCCTGCGTTGCCATCAAGGTATAAACCTGACGCTGATGATCGGCAATATACACCGAACAACAATCGGTCTTCATTGCTAACGTCGTGTTTGAGACTAATTGATCCAATGCATCAATCAATGTGTGAGCGCTAACAACCTTGTCAACAATATCTCTTAGCTGTGTCAGCATAGTGGGCCTTTAAATTGTTCCCTGTGAGCCAATAACCTCTATTTGCTAATTACGCTTACTCTTTGTGCGTTTAAATTTACGTTCTTTCCATTCTTTAAATGGCATTGCGACAGCGGCAAACTCTTTTAATGCACGACGGTATACATCACGCTTAAAAGACACCACTTGTCTTACTGGGTACCAATAACTTACCCAACGCCAACCATCAAACTCTGGTGTAGCACCACGCTGCATATTAACCTTGGACTCATCGCATTCTAAACTCAGCAAAAACCACTTTTGCTTTTGACCGATACAAACAGGTTTTGAATCCCACCGCACAAGACGCTTAGGTAATTTATAACGTAACCAATGACGGCTTGACGCAATAATCCTGACATCTTTTTTGGTTAATCCTACTTCTTCATACAATTCACGATACATGGCCTGTTCAGGGGTTTCACCTTCATCAATACCACCTTGCGGAAACTGCCAAGAATGTTGTCCATATCGTCGAGCCCAAAATACCTGGCCATGGCCATTGCAGATAACGATCCCTACATTAGGGCGGTATCCATCGCCATCAATCACTGGACGACCTCAAGTATAAATATCTATTAATAGTGATTTTTTCATAGTAGACGGGATCGGTAAACAAACATTCATTAATATCGATCAGTTTTACTCAATTTAAACCATATTTGGGATAACTTTGCATAATGACCACTTTACCAACAGCTAAGTGAGACATACCCCACATTTATTCACTCTTTCTGTGGATAGATTTGTGCAGAAACCTAAAAAAAGCATATTTAAGTGATTGAAAAAAATTTTATTACACCCAACAAAAAACAAATTAAAATCAAAATTAACAATGATAATCAAATAGATATGTGCAAGTTAAGTTCATAATAAATAAAAATAAAGCTAACTTTCACATCGCCAAAAAACGATCGGTTAAAGATCAACCAACAATGGCGTTATCCACAAATGGTGGCTTTTAGTGGTGAGCAAGATCGCACCATAACGAATATTATTCCACCACCACACTGTATAAACACTCAGTTAACCTGAAAAAATATTTTTTAAAAAAAAGCTGTGGATATCTTTTTATTTTGATCTTAGCGCTAAATAACTGCCATAAGTTACTCATTACCAGACAATCAACAGTCATTATTCTATTTCTGCAACTCACATGATCAATAATAATCCCTTATTCCTCATAACGATCATCGCAGATCTTCAGCTAAAACTGCGACTAATATGATAGTATTATCAGCCAATACCATCTTTACTATTGGTACTATCACAATATTTTATGAGCCAACATTCGATGCAACCCAAACCAAAAACAGAAGCCGAATTACTTTATCGCGCCCACCAATTGGCAGGCATGACACTGGGTGAATTAGCGACTCAGGCTGGAATAATTCCACCGCCAAACCTTAAGCGTGATAAAGGCTGGGTTGGGCAATTATTAGAATGGCATTTAGGAGCAACTGCAGGTAGCAAGCCTGTACCTGATTTTATTGAACTTGGCATTGAACTAAAAACGATTCCAATCAGCTATCAAGGTAAGCCATTAGAAACTACCTTTGTCTGTGTTGCACCATTAATTGGCGTACAAGGTTTACAGTGGAAAAGTAGTCATATTAGGCAAAAACTGGCACGCGTATTATGGGTCCCCGTTGAAGGAGAGCGTGATATTCCACTTGAAGATCGTCATGTTGGATCTGCACTATTATGGAGCCCAAGTGCAGAAGAAGAACAACAATTACAGCAAGATTGGGAAGAGTTGATGGATCTGATTGTATTAGGTCAAGTAGAATCAATCACTGCCCGTCATGGTGAAGTTCTACAATTACGCCCAAAAGCTGCCAACAGTAAAGCACTAACCGAAGCCTATGGTACTAATGGCCAACCAATTAAAACCCTACCCCGTGGCTTTTATTTAAAAAAACAATTTACTGCACAATTATTACAACGACATTTTATTTAGCCAACTTTACGCATGGCCTTGACGAAAACAACGCGGTGGCGGAATAAGCTCATGTTTGTTTAATAATCGATACATCGTCGCTCTTGATACCCCCAGCTCTCGTGCTGCGGCAGAAATTTGACCTTTATTATTTTCTAATACGGTTAATAATGCATTACGTTCAGATTCTTCGCGCACTTTTTTCAAGCTTAATTTATCATCAACTAAGCGCGGTATATCTAATTGTTCTGCTTCAATACATTTATTTTCTGCGAGTAATACTGCACGCTTAATTTGGCAAATAAGCTCTTGCACATTACCTGGCCACGGATATTGCAATAGCATTGCTTGCGCTTGTTCCGATAAAGACTTAGCCACACTATTATACTGACGTGCATATTTTAATAATAAAAATTCAGCTAAAACAATAATATCATCGCCACGTTCACGCAATGTCGGCACCGTTAATGATACGACGTTTAAGCGAAAATATAATTCACGTCGTAATGTCGTTAAAGTAACTAAATAATCAAATGAATACTTGGTAATAGAAATAACGCGAATATCAACAGTAGTCGCCTCACCCGCTTGATTGTAGTAATACCCTTCAGCCAATACTTGATATAACGCCTGCTGGCAAGCATCGGTTAACGCGGTAAACTCTTCTAATACCAGTACACCATTATTTGCAGCTTCAAATACCGACTCAGTACCACTGACAGTTTCAATCTGCCAATCTGCAGTCATGGTTTCACAATTAACTCGTATTACCTGTTGTTTGGCGCGCGCTGAAGCTTGAAAAATAGCGTCTGCTACTAATATTTTGCCAGTACCAATTTCACCACTAATAACGACAGGTACATCACTTAATGCAATCCGCTTAACTTGATCACGTAATTTTTTCATTACCGCCGTCGAGCCCTGCAGCCCTTGTTGACCAAAATTACCTAATTGTGGCCATACTTGACGTTCCAGGTTGAGCATACCAATCTGGTGACCTATGGTTTGTTGTAACCGCTCTGGAGGAATAGGAACAGAAAAATAATCAAGACAAAAATTAACGATAAATTGACCGATAGCTTCATTGTTCAATTGATCATCACGCACAATCGCAATCCAACGCACTTGTTTATTACGATTCACCATTGCTGAAAAACTATGAATACTAAAATCATCATGGCTAAGATCAACTACACCAATACAGGGGCCAATCTCTAACAATAATGTTTCTGCGGTACGCAAATCATAACAACGGTGACATAACCAACCAGCGGCTTCCATTGCAAGTAACCAATTTTGATTACTGCCACCAAAAACAACCAAGGTATTAGAAATCACAGTTTGTGCTTTTTTTACCATTCCAATTGTCATTTATCCCTCCTTGAATAAAGCAATTATCTTATATTTGACTTAACTACTACTTTATTAATGATATACGAACAAATGCAACTTGTTTACTATAATATGATTAAGCCTATATAAAATAATAATGTTAGCTATATTGCGGTCTCACAAATTGCTATTTGTCACTTTATTGACTCCTTTTAACAAAAAAAAGCCAAAAAAAAGCCACCGCACTGAGCGATGGCTTTTTATAATAATTCAATTAGTTATTTGTTTGTGGGCGCATTGCTGGGAACAAAATAACATCACGAATAGTATGTGTGTTAGTAAATAGCATCACTAAACGGTCAATACCAATACCTTGGCCTGCTGTTGGTGGTAAACCATGCTCTAGCGCAGTAATGTAGTCTGCGTCGTAGTACATTGCTTCATCATCACCAGCATCTTTAGCGTTAACCTGTGCTTTAAAGCGTTGGTCTTGATCTTGAGCATCGTTAAGCTCAGAGAAACCATTCGCTACTTCACGACCACCGATGAAGAATTCAAAACGGTCAGTAATGAATGGGTTTTCATCGTTACGACGCGCAAGTGGAGAAATATCAGCAGGGTATTCAGTAATAAACGTCGGTTGCATTAGTTGAGGCTCAGCTGTTTCACCAAAGATTTCTTCAAGTAATTGACCACATGTCCAGAAGCTTTCTACGTCAACATGAACAGATTTTGCGATCTTAACCATTAGCTCACGATCAGCAACGCCTTCGTAAGTTAATGCTTGGATTTCTGCGTGATCTGGGTTGTATTGCTTAATTGCATCCAACATGCTCATGCGAGTATAAGGACCTGCGAATTCAACTTCGAACTCACCGTATGGCATTTTAGAAGAACCTAATACATCAATTGCGATGCTGCTTAGCATTTCTTCTGTGATATCCATCAGATCATTGTAATCTGCATACGCCATGTAGAATTCCATCATTGTGAATTCTGGATTATGACGAGGAGATAGACCTTCGTTACGGAAGTTACGGTTGATTTCAAATACACGCTCAAAACCGCCAACCACTAGACGCTTAAGGTAAAGCTCAGGTGCAACACGTAGGTACATGTCGATATCAAGTGCGTTATGGTGCGTGATAAAAGGACGTGCTGTTGCACCACCAGGGATCACGTGCATCATTGGTGTTTCAACTTCCATGAAACCTTTAGTTACCATGAAGCTACGAATAGCTGAAACAACTTTTGAACGGATCACAAATGCACGACGAGAATCATCATTCACAATCAGATCAACATAACGCTGACGGTAACGCATCTCTTGGTCAGTTAGACCATGGAATTTTTCTGGTAATGGACGTAGTGCTTTAGTTAGCAACTCGTAGTTATCCATCTCAACGTAAAGATCACCTTTACCAGATTTTTGCAGTACCCCTTTAACACCGATGATGTCACCGATATCTAGACCAGAATATTTCGCTTTTAGCTCTTTCTGAACATCTTTAGATGCATAAGCCTGAATACGGCCAGACACATCCTGAATAGCTAGGAAAGGACCACGCTTAGCCATAACACGACCAGCGATTGCAAATACATGACCAGCTTGTTCAAGCTCTTCCTTGGTCATCTCACCGTATTTTGCTTGTAGATCAGCCGCTAAGCTATCACGACGGAAATCGTTTGGGTGGCCATTTGCTTTGCAGTTTTCGCGAATCATATCCAGTTTCGCGCGACGCTCTGCAATCAGTTTATTCTCATCTTGTACTTGGTCAGTCATGGGGGAACCCTTAAAATTTTACTGAAATTCAGTTACAGACCTGATTTCAAGCTTGCTTCAATAAAACGGTCTAAATCACCGTCCAGTACTGCTTGGGTGTTTCTGTTTTCCACCCCAGTACGTAAATCTTTAATGCGGGAGTCATCCAATACATAAGAACGGATTTGACTACCCCAACCAATGTCAGATTTAGTATCTTCACTGGCTTGTTTTTCAGCATTTTGCTTTTGCATTTCATATTCAAACAATTTTGCTTTTAACTGCTTCATTGCTTGATCTTTATTCTTATGCTGAGAGCGATCGTTCTGACACTGCACCACAATATTGGTTGGCATGTGCGTAATACGTACTGCCGATTCAGTGGTGTTTACGTGCTGACCACCGGCACCAGATGCGCGGTATACGTCGATACGTAAATCAGAAGGGTTGATATCAATAACTATATTGTCATCAATTTCTGGATACACAAATGCTGAAGCAAACGAAGTATGGCGACGACCGCCGGAGTCAAACGGTGATTTACGAACTAAACGGTGTACACCGGTTTCAGTACGTAACCAACCATAAGCATACTCTCCGCTAATACGAACAGTAACAGATTTCAGACCAGCAACATCACCATCAGAGATTTCAATGATTTCGGTTTTAAAACCTTTCGCATCTGCCCAACGCAAGTACATGCGCAGCATCATTGAAGTCCAATCTTGTGCTTCAGTACCACCAGAGCCTGCTTGAAGGTCGAGATAGCAATCAGAACTATCATGATCGCCAGCAAACATACGACGAAATTCTAACTTAGCTAACTTAGCTTCAAGCTCAGCTAACTCAGGTTCAATCTCATCAAAGGTTTCTTGATCGTCTTCTTCAACCGCTAACTCAAGTAAGCCCTCAACGTCTTCAACGCCTTGGTCTAATTGGTCAATAGTTTCAACTACCGCTTCCAACGCTGCACGTTCTTTACCTAACGCTTGAGCGCGTTCAGGTTCATTCCATACATCTGGTTGCTCTAGTTCTGCATTTACCTCTTCTAGACGCTCTTGTTTAGCATCATAGTCAAAGGTACCCCCTAAGGATATCAGTACGTGCTGACACATCCTCAAGTCGGTTTTTAATAGGATTAATTTCGAACATCGCCACGCTTCATTACCGAAATAGATATAACCGCAAGATTCTATCGAATTGTAGATAGAATATACAGAGGGAGAGAAAGGTTATCAGAAAATTAATCAAAATATGGTGACAATCTAGACTGAAAACACCAAGATCCTCACCATTAATCACTTCATAACCGAATTAGTATTATTTCGCCGCCAAGTGTTCAACCATCAATTGTACACTACGGTTACCGCGAAACTCATTGACATCTAGACGATACACTAACTCAATCTGTTGCACTGAAGCATCTGGCCAACGCTTTAGATCGACGTTAAATGCAATTGCATCAATGACGCTACCACCCGCTAACGGCTCAACCATCATTTTTAGATGTTTACCCGCCACCAGCTTTTGATGTAATAGTCGAAACGTACCGTCAAAGGTCGGCTCCGGAAATTGCTGCCCCCACGGCCCACCTGCACGCAGAATTTCTGCGGTCTCAAGTGTTAATTCATTAGATTGTAATTCGCCATCACTAAGCAAAACACCTTGGAGTGCATCTTCATCAAGAACTTGTCGTACCGCGGTATCAAAGGCAACACTAAACGCCTCTAATTGTGATTCCGGAATGGTTAATCCTGCCGCCATTGCATGACCACCAAACTTTAAAATCATTCCAGGATGTTGAGTATCAACCACATCCAATACATCACGCATATGCAATCCCACAATAGAACGACACGAACCTTTGATTTCGTCGTTGCCTGCATCAGCAAATGCAATCACTGGGCGATGGTATTTATCTTTGATTCGCGAAGCTAAAATACCAATCACCCCTTGATGCCAATCACGTTGAAACAGCACTAATCCATAAGGCATATTCTGGTGGTTAAACTGCAACCTCTCACAAATCGCTAGGCCTTCTTCTTTCATTCCTTGTTCGATTTCTTTGCGGGTTTGATTAAGTGCATCAAGTTCTGATGCCATGCGACGCGCCGCTTGAATGTTGTCACACAATAATAACTCAACCCCAAATGACATATCATCTAAGCGCCCAGCAGCATTAATACGTGGCCCTAATGCAAACCCAAGATCGCTAGCCACTAACCGCGCTGGATCACGGTTGGCAACTTCAATTAACGCCTGAATACCAGGGCGACATTTACCAGCACGAATACGTTGTAATCCTTGATGGACTAAAATACGGTTATTACCGTCTAATGCCACCACATCAGCAACGGTGCCTAATGCGACTAAATCAAGCAGTTCAGCCAGATTAGGAACGGCTAGCGCTTGTTGTTCAAACCAGCCGTTATTACGTAATTCAGCCCGTAGCGCTAACATTAAATAAAACGCCACCCCAACGCCGCATAATGCTTTTGATGGAAAGCCACATTGGCCAAGGTTTGGGTTCACCATCGCGTCAGCTTCAGGTAAACAATCACCAGGCAAGTGATGATCGGTAACCAGCACTTTTACCCCTTGTGCTTTTGCTGCTGCAACACCGCTAATCGAAGAAACACCGTTATCAACCGTCATGATCAACTCAGCCCCACGCTCAATCGCTTGTTGCGCTACATCAGGGCTTAAACCATAACCGTCATCAAATCGATTCGGAACTAAATAATCGACATTACGACAGCCCAACATTTTTAAAGCCAAAACAGATAATGCTGAGCTAGTGGCACCATCGGCATCAAAATCACCGACAATAATAATACGGGTATTATTAGCCAATGCCGTCACTAACAATTTAACAGCATCGCTCATACCGTGAAGTTGGTTATAGTTAAGTAGCCCTTTAGCGCCGCGTTCCAGCTCAGCGTCATTGCTAATACCACGACTGGCATAAATACGTTGTAAAATAGCGGGGATTGCACTAGAGAAGCCTTGAGGATCGGCAACAGGACGACGCTTTATTTCTATCATAATAACGGCTTCTTTAAGGGAATGATTATCTTTTCATCTTAACCAAATCACCACCAACAAAAAAGCCTGATATCAGTATCAGGCTTTATATTCAATGGCGCAGTGGGTTATCAGTTAGTTAGCTTTTGCTTTGCTATCTAATAACTGTAGCAATGCTGCTGGCGGTTGGTAGCCAGGGATCATCGTGCCATCTTCTAGTACGATTGCAGGCGTTCCATTAACCCCCATCGCAACACCTAATTGATATTGCTCCATCACTAAATCAGGACGTGGCGTGATCTTTGATTCATCAAAAGTGCCATTTTTCGCGTCATGCATCGCTTTAGCACGATCTTTAGCGCCCCAAATCGCACTCATTTGGCTGAAGTTACTTGAACGCTCGCCACCGCGTGGGAAAGCAAGGTAACGTACTGTAATACCGGCATCGTTATAACCTTGCATTTCATTATGCAATTTACGGCAATAACCACAGCTGGTGTCTGTAAACACAGTCACCACATATTTTTCATTTTTAGCAGGATAAACAATCATGTCTTTATCCATACCCGCCAATTTAGCTTTATTTAACTGTGCCATTTTTTGCTCAGTTAAATTAATCGGCTCAACACCAGTATTTTGGTATAAATGCCCCGCTAAGAAATATTGTCCGTCATCAGAGGCATACACAACACCACGTTCAGTCACAACTTCATTAACTCCCGCCATCGGTGAGGCTGTAATTGAGCTTGGCGTTAAACCAATATTTGAAAGTTGCTTAGTGATAGCTGCTACATCAGGTTTTGCAACCGCAGAAAAAGCAGTCAGTGCAACAGCCGTAGCCAGCACGGTGCGACGAATAAAATGCATCTTGTTATTCCCTTTTAAAATGATGACTATCTCGATATAACTACAGACCGAGATCACAACTATATAGTTTCAATTACACTACTATTTTTATGTCCGCAGCATAAATGAAGTATCCCTAAATACAAATATTATCGCTAGTTTTATCTAACAATATCTCATAATTATGCACGAGGATGGTGGCTTTGATGCAATTGTTTCAATCTTTCCGTCGCAACATGGGTATATATTTGAGTGGTTGATAGATCACTATGACCAAGCAACATTTGTACCACTCGCAAATCTGCGCCGTAATTAAGCAAGTGAGTCGCAAATGCATGCCGCATTACATGGGGTGATAAAGTATCGGCATCAATGCCAGCTAACACCGCATAATATTTAATTCGATGCCAAAATGTTTGGCGTGTCATTTGCCTTGCTCGTCGGCTAGGAAATAACACATCTGAACTTTTTTCACCTAATAATACTGGCCGACCACTGTCAATAAACTGCTCAATCCAATCAACGGCATTTTCACCCATTGGCACTAAACGTTCTTTATCACCTTTACCTGTTACCCTCACAACACCTTGACGTAAGCTGACTTTATCCATGGTTAAAGTTACTAACTCTGTCACACGCAGCCCGGTGGCATACAATAACTCCAACATTGCCTTATCACGCAATTGCAGCGGGTCATTAACATCAGGCGCTTCTAATAAGGCATCAACTTGCGCTTCGGTAAGATCTTTAGGTAGCCGTTGTGGCAATTTAGGCGTAACAAGCATCGCACTAGGATCATCTACGCGCACTTTTTCACGGTACAAATATTGAAATAAACGTCGAATAGCGGACACCATTCGTGCCCGTGATGTTTGTTTATAATCTTGATCAAATAGCCATAATTGATAACGTTGTAAATCATCAATCGAAGCCTGAGATAGCGCAATATTTTGCTGTTGCATCCATTGCTGTAATTTTTTTAAATCATTACGATAAGAAGCAAGAGTATTTTCAGATAACCCTCGCTCCATCCACATCGCATCGAGAAAGCGTTCAATAATAACATCGTCGGTTACCATTTTTACCTCGCCATAAGCTGTGTCATAAGACGGTTTAAATACATGGATAAAAACACAGTAATTAGCGCATGATAGGATATTTATTCTGAAAAGTAACCTCGTTCTCTGTTTATTAATCTTAAACTTATCGCTTTCAATGCCAGCCGAGTCTTGAGCTCAAACAACAATAACGAGTACACTTTAATCTAATAATACGCACACAGGGTACACGACATGAAAATTGGTTTGTTTTATGGCTCAACCACCTGCTATACCGAAATGGCAGCAGAAAAAATTCGTGATTGCCTCGGGGCTGAACTCATTGAATTACATAACATTAAGCACACGCCAGTAGCAGAAATGAACCAATATGACATGTTGATTTTAGGCATTTCAACCTGGGACTTTGGTGAAATCCAAGAAGATTGGGAAGCAGTGTGGCAACAACTCGATAGTTTACAATTACAACAAAAAACAGTAGCACTGTTTGGTCTTGGCGATCAGGAAGGTTATACCGAGTGGTTTTTAGATGCGATGGGCATGTTGCACGATCAACTCTGCTCCACTGGGGTGCAATTTATCGGTTATTGGCCCAATGATGACAGCTACCAATTTCAAGCATCAAAAGCGTTAACTGCAGATGAACAATTTTTTGTCGGTTTAGCGTTAGATGAAGATAGCCAATATGAATTAAGTGATGCCCGCATTGAACAATGGTGCGAACAGATTATGCTGGAATACGCACAACTACCATAAGAGCTTAACGGCGATAAACGATACCATATAAAAAAGGGACGCCAATATAATATGGCATCCCTTTTTTGTTTAACAATAACAGTGTTATTACACAGCAACAGTATCGCTATGATTATTGTTGGTCTTAACACCGACAAAGCGGGTTATCACCAGTGCAATCAAGGTTGGTAATACCCAGCCCATACCGTAATTAAATAGTGGTAAGCTACTGAACATTGATACATCAAACTGCAAGTACTTCGCCACATCAATCATACTAAAGATAAAAGAAACTAACAGAACCACACGGTAGGCTAAACGTGGATTTGGTAACCATTTACGCACTAAAGTTAATGCTACCAGAGCAATCGCGACAGGGTACAAGGCAAATAATACGGGTATCGACAATGAAATCAGCATATTTAAACCAACATTTGCCACAATTGCACACACGATAGCTAATAGTACTGCCCACTTTTTATAAGATAGTGGTGTTAGGGTACTAAAGTAATCAGCACACGCACTGATTAGGCCTATCGCGGTAGTTAAACATGCTAGCAATACAATGCTCGATAAAATAATTTGTCCCGTTGAGCCAAATAACGCCATCACATAAGTCGTTAAAATAGCACCGCCATTACCGACACCAGCCGCAATACTCGCACTGGTCGCGCCAAGATAAAACAATGACACATACACAAACGCTAAACCTGCTGCAGCAATTAAGCCCGCATAGATAAGATATGTACAGGTAGTCTTATCATCAGTGATGCCTTTGCTTCGAATCACATCAACAATCAACATACCAAACATCAGCGCCGCAAAAGTATCCATGGTGTTGTAGCCTTCAAGGAAACCTTTGGTAAACGGTTGAGTGATATATTCACCTTGCGCTGCAATAATACTGCCTTGTGGATTCATGAACACAGCAATCGCAAGTATCGTCAATACTACAAATAAAGCCGGTGTTAAAAACTTACCGATCATGTCGATCAATTTACCGCGAGACCAAGCAAAAAACAGTGCTACAGCAAAAAAAAGGATAGAAAAAATAGTTAAGCTGGTTTGACTCGCATCAGTAATAAACGGTTTAACAGCCATTTCATAGGCAACAAGACCGGTACGAGGTGCAGCGAACGCAGGGCCAATAATGATAAAAATCAATACCGCCATTAATGTTGCTACTTTTGACGGTAAATCACGGGTTAACCCACTCCAACCACCACCTGCAATAGCGACAGCGATAATACCAATTAAAGGTAAGCCAACCGCAGTAACTAAAAAGCCTGACATTGCAAGTAACATATTATCACCAGCTAGCTGTCCTGCTAACGGTGGAAAAATGATGTTGCCCGCACCTAAAAAGAACGCAAAGGTCATAAAGCCTAGCGCGATAATATCTGTTACTTTGAGTGTTTTTTTCAAACTGCACCTTCCACTCGCTAATGGGTTATATTGTGTCTGCATTTTTTATAATAAGTAGCACCTAATATATATCGCTATAATTATTGTGCCTCGTAGCATAATGACTAAAAATAGTACCCTTAGCAATAGACCAGATAAAAACACCATATAATCCAGTTAAGCAGCGAATAAACCGAAACTAACAACCAATTTAAAACCAAAAAACAAAATAAAAAGCCATTTTAAACCATAAATACCATACTTACAAAAAAGATATAACAACTGATTAACAACAAATAAACAGTTTATTATCAAGTGTGATTTTTTGATTATATCACCATCGTTTTATATGCTTTATGAACCCTAACAGTAATACTGTCACCCAAGGATCCATCATGAGTCGCAGCTTTAGTTTTAAACAATTTACTATCAATGATCACGGTTGCGGCATGCCAATCAGTACCGATGGAGTATTATTAGGCGCGTGGGCAAGATTACCGCAGCAAGGGCATATTGTTGATATTGGTACCGGTAGTGGCTTATTAGCATTAATGGCTGCACAGCGTACATCTACAGCAATGATCACTGCGATTGAATTAGATGCCGCAGCCGTCACCGCCGCAACGGCTAACTTTGCAGCATCACCGTGGCAGTCTCGCTTACAATGCATTGACAGTGACATTACTCACTGGTGTCAAGCTATTGCAGCTGAATCGATTGATAGTATTATTTGTAATCCACCTTATTTTAATACTGGTCAGCAGGCACAACAACAACACCGCGCGACTGCACGCCATACCGATACTCTTAGTCACCAACAGTTATTGGCGACTATTCGTCATTTGTTAACCACTGATGGCTGTGCCAGTCTTATTCTACCGACTTATGAAGGCCAGCAACTGCTCACTCAAGCTGCGGCATACGGTTTATACTGCCAACGCCGTTGTGATGTTCGTTCGACACCACATAAACCGTTTATGCGCACATTGATTGAATTAACAAAAAATTGTGCCATTACTGAGCAACACCAGCTTTGCATTCATACTGAAAACAGCTATTCATCTGATTTTATTGCACTTACTAAAGATTTTTACTTAAAAATGTAATCGCTAACAGCATAAAACTTAATTCTATAATGGTGAATATTGATCATTAACTGAAGTTTTTATGTTTTAATCGGTGTTACTTACGCCAAGAGTGGATATAATGCCGCCCCTTAATATAAATACCCATGTTCTGGTTACGCTTTAAAAGCACAGTGACGAGAACATATTTAGCATTTGTCTTGGGAGAGATAACTGGTGAAAGACTTTTCCGAATTAGAGTTAGATAGCGAGCTATTACGAGCGATTGACGAGATCGGCTATAGCCGCCCAACCGTAGTTCAAGCGCAGGCTATCCCTCATGCCCTTGACGGTAAAGATGTCATGGCTTCTGCACCAACAGGGACCGGAAAAACAGCCGCGTTTTTACTGCCAATGATTCAGCACTTGCAAGATTTCCCGCGTAAAAAACCGGGGCCTGCACGTGTACTGATCTTAACCCCTACTCGTGAATTAGCGATTCAAGTTACTGAGCATGCGCGTGCGCTGGCTAAATACACTAACTTAAAAATATTTACCATTACTGGTGGTATCTCTTACGATGAGCACGCTGAGCTACTAGGCAAAACGCAAGATATCGTTGTGGCAACACCAGGTCGTTTAATGGAATACATTGAGTCAGAGAAATTTGATTGCCGTGCAATTGAATGTCTAATTCTTGATGAAGCTGACCGTATGTTGGATATGGGCTTTGGTAAAATTGTTGAGCGCATCAACCATGAATGTCGCTGGCGTCGTCAGAGCTTATTATTCTCGGCAACCTTAGAGGGTAAAGGCGTACGTGAGTTCTCAGAAACTATTCTGAATGAACCACTTGAAGTCAATGCTGATCCTTCTCGCCGTGAGCGTAAGAAGATCCACCAGATGTACCTGCGCTGTGACAATATGGAGCACAAACTCGCTCTATTAGAAAACATCATTAAAGATCAAGCTGAACGCACCATCATCTTTGTGAAAACACGTGAGCGTCTAGCTATCCTTCGCAGTCAATTAGACGCAATGGGTATCCCTTGTAACTGGATTCAAGGTGAAATGGCACAAGCTGCGCGTACTAATATGATCACCCGTTTCCGTGATGGTGTCGTGAACGTATTAATTGCGACAGACGTTGCTGCTCGTGGTATTGATTTACCCGATGTTAGCCATGTGATTAACTTTGATCTACCACGTACAGCTGAAGTATATGTACACCGTATTGGTCGTACTGCACGTGCTGGTAAGAAAGGTACTGCCATCGCCTTAGTTGAAGCACATGACCAAGGTATGATCGAGCGTATTAGTCGCTACATGAAAGAAGAAATTCAAGAACGCTTTATTCATGGCTTGCGTCCACAGACCAAAAAACCAAGCACAGCCAAGAAAAAGAAAAAAGTAAATAAAAAAGTAAAAGAAGCGAAAGCGAAAAAGAAAATCAAACAAGCAGCTAAAAAAAGCCAAGCTAAGTCGTAATTTCTCTTTTACAACATAGATAAAATAATAAGGCCAACGCTAAGACGTTGGCCTTTTTTTGATCTTAACAAACGATAGCAATGTTAGTTTTGCTGTTCGCGCTTAAACACCAATTCTTTCGCCGTTGATTCTGCTGCTACGAAATAATAACCTGCGCAATCAAATTTCTTTAAGGCTTCAATCGAGGTGATTTGGTTATCAATAATGTAACGCACCATCATGCCACGGGCTTTTTTAGCGTAAAAACTAATCACTTTATAAGTGCCATTCTTGCAATCTTTAAAAATTGGTGTGATTAATTGAGCATTCAACTGCTTTGGTTTCACCGCTTTAAAATATTCATTAGATGCAAGATTGATCAGAATATCATCGCCTTGTTCTGCTAATGCTTGATTCAATTTATCAGTAATAATATCGCCCCAGAACTGATACAAATTAGTTCCACGAGGATTGGTTAATTTGGTCCCCATCTCAAGACGATAAGGTTGCATCAAATCTAATGGACGTAATAAACCATATAAACCAGACAGCATGCGTAAATGCTGTTGAGCATAAGCAAACTGCTCTTGTGTCATCGTTTCAGCTGCAAGACCGGTATAAACATCGCCTTTAAAAGCCAATATTGCCTGACGTGCATTGTCTTGAGTAAATTGAGGCTGCCACTCAGCAAAACGAGCTGCATTTAGTCCAGCAATTTTATCACTGACCTTCATTAAGCTTGCAATATCCATTGGCGTAAGTTCACGGCAGACATCAATCAGTTCAGCAGAATGATCCGTAAGCTCTGGTAACGTAAATGTTGATGTTGCCAATGGCGATTCATAATCTAACGTTTTTGCTGGTGATACCACGATTAACATAAGGCTTTTTCCTTTAAAGTCTGACGCAACTAGACTACCACCATCACTTTAAAAAACCATCATCAACCATGAAGGTTATTACTATTTTATTAATAGGTATAACAACAATTAGCGTATTGTTGTCTTCGATGACGAACAAGATTGATCCCAGACACCATCTTCAAGTTGACCCAATAATTCTGGGTAGTCTTGGCGATTGAATGTTGGTACTTTTCCAAGTGATAATTGCTTATTGTAATCTTGAGCTAACTTAATCACCGTGCCTGAAAGCAATACTATTGCAGCCAAGTTAATCATTGCCATCATCCCCATTGAAATATCAGCCATCGCCCACACTGTTGGTAGATCAGCCAGTGCACCAAACATCACCATGCATAGCACTACCATTCGAAAAACATTTAGCCCAACTTTATGATTGCGTTCTAAAAAAATCAGGTTGGTTTCGGCATAAGAATAATTGGCTATTAATGAGGTAAATGAGAAAAAGAAAATCGCAATCGCAATAAAAATACCGCCCCAATCACCGACTTGTGAACTAACTGCTTGTTGGGTTAATGCAATGCCAGTAATACTACTATACGGTTCATATTCACCTGACATTAAAATAATTGCCACGGTTGCAGAACAAATAACAATAGTGTCCATAAACACGCCCAGCATTTGCACATAACCTTGCGAAGCGGGATGAGGAGGGTAAGGGGTTGCAGATGCTGCGGCATTAGGTGCTGAGCCCATACCTGCTTCATTGGAAAACAAACCGCGTTTTAAGCCATTAATCATACCCTGAGCAATGGTATACCCCAACGCGCCAGAGGCTGCTTCTTCAAGCCCAAATGCACTACGAAAAATAAGCATTAATATATGTGGCAGTTGCTCGATATTAGTCAGCATAATAAATAATGCTAAACCAAGATAACACAGCGCCATTGTCGGCACTAAAATCTCAGCAGTTCGTGCAATTGCTCGCATACCACCAAAAATAATCATTCCGGTCAATACAACTAGCCCTAAACCAACATATTGTGGCTGCCACCCAAAGGCAACTTCAGTCGCCTGAGTGATTGAATTAGCTTGTACCGCATTAAAAACCAGCCCAAAAGCGATGATAAGAAAGATAGAAAACATCACTCCCATCCAGCGCATTCCCAAGCCACGTTCCATATAATAGGCAGGCCCGCCACGATAATTGCCATCATCGTCACGAGTTTTATACAATTGTGCTAATGTGCTTTCCGCAAAAGCAGTTGCCATGCCGAGCATAGCAATTAGCCACATCCAAAAAATAGCTCCAGGGCCACCCAGTGTTAACGCTACTGCTACTCCAGCCATATTACCAGTGCCAACTCTTGCAGCGAGACTGGTACATAAAGCTTGAAAAGAAGAAATTCCCGCCGAATCCGATTTGCGGCTATTTTTCATTACCGCAAACATATGCTTAAAATGACTAAATTGAATAAAATCAAGTCGATAAGTAAAATAAATGCCAATACCAATTAGCAAATATATCAATATCGAGCCCCACAATAAATCATTGATAAAGTTAATTTGACTGTTCAAATTGATGCCTTCACTGATCGATAAAGAATGGTATAAAGCCTAACTTACGCTGCTTTCTGTCGCGAAAAAGAACCCTGACGGTCACAACAATAATACCTTATAGATATTCGTTATGATTTATAATTAATTTAAGCTATAACTTTACTATTAAAGTATAAAACCTTTATTAAATAAAAATAATATCATTCTCATTATTTTTACAGTGTGTTACTTAATCCACTAATAATAAAAAAGCAATGATTACCGACCTTAAATCATCGATAAATCTTATGTTATAAGCAGCTCTGATAACATAACGTCCCCAAAGCTATAAAATCATTATTTAACACTATAACCGGCCAATATTTAACCTAATAATCACCATTCGTGACGTTATGCACATAAATATTTCATCTTTTAGTAACAAATGCGAAACGGTTCAATTTTATTGTGAGTCATTCTATGGTAATAAGTAATCTGATCGCTTACATCAAGCGAAAAGTAGGAATAGGTGCTTTATGGATAGCTTTGCATTCGACGATATGATGACTACGGATACAGTTTCACGCCGCTCTCGCGCAAAACCTGAGAAGAGAAAATGGCGTGAAATTGAAGCCTTAAAAGATCGTCAAAGACTGCGTCGAGAACTACAAGATATGGATATGTGCGGTAGTTTCAATAGTGATGATTTTGATTTTTAGTAACAACCATAATGGCCAGCTTCATTGCTGGCCGTTTTATTCTTGTAAGTAATATTTACCGCACGATTATAATTGCCAATCAATCGGCGTTTTATTCATCGTAACTAATAACGTATTGGTCGCAGAGAAGTGCTTGCAACCAAAAAAGCCACGATAAGCAGACAATGGTGATGGATGGGCTGAGGTCAGAACATGATGTCGGTTGGAATCTATTTTTTTACCTTTTTTCTGAGCATGGGCACCCCACAATAAAAAAATCACCCCTTCAGTATTATCATTAATATATTCAATAGCGCGATCAGTAAATGTTTCCCAACCAATTTTAGCATGGGAATGGGCGTTACCTTGCTCGACAGTTAATACGGTATTAAGTAATAACACCCCTTGCTCTGCCCATGACTGTAAATATCCCTGTTCAGGAATAGTAAATCCGTCAATATCAGTCGCCAATTCTTTATACATATTAGCCAATGATGGCGGTGTTTTTACACCGGGTAATACCGAAAAACTCAATCCATGAGCTTGATTTGGGCCATGATAAGGATCTTGACCTAAAATCACTACTTTGGTCGCCATTAGTGGCGTGGTTGTAAACGCGTTAAATATATCTTTCTGAGGAGGAAAAACCGTTTTACCTTCAGCGCGAGCAAGTGTCACTGCTTGCTCAATATCCTTAAAATACGGTAATTGTTGCTGCTGCTTGATAAATGCTTGCCAACTTGCTGTCATTAATTATTCCTCTGTTGCAAAACTACGTAACATCGCAATTTCATGCTGCCAGATATCAGGGTTAATGGTTTCTAATATTAGCGGCATATTATTAAATCGACTGTCTTGCATTAAGAAACGAAAACAGTCCCATCCAATCGCGCCCTCACCCAAACTATGATGACGATCTAAGCGACTGCCTAACTCACCTTTGGAATCATTTAAGTGCATCGCGCGTAAATATTGCATACCGACCACTTGATCAAATTCAGCAAAGGTCGCTTGTGTCGCTTCCATTGTTCGCAAATCATAACCAGCAGCAAAGGTATGACAAGTATCAATGCACACCCCGATACGTGATTTATCGTCTACTTGCGAAATAATTTCGGCTAAATGCTCAAAACGCCAACCTAAGTTAGATCCTTGACCGGCAGTATTTTCGATCACTGCTATCACATCATCAACTTGCTGATGGGCTAAATTAATTGATTCTGCAATTAATCTTAAACATTCTGTTTCAGAAATTTTCTTTAAATGACTGCCTGGATGAAAGTTCAATAAATGTAAACCTAATTGCTGACAACGCTGCATTTCATCAATAAATGCTAACCGTGACTTTTCTAGCTTGTCAGTTTCTGGCGCACCTAAATTAATTAAATAAGAGTCATGCGGCAAAATAGCATTTGCATCAAAACCAAGTTGCAGACAACGGGCCTTAAATGCCGAGATGGTAGCAGCATCTAATGGCTTTGCTTGCCATTGACGTTGGTTCTTGGTGAACAATGCGAATGCCGTTGCATTTATAGCCTTGGCGTTAGCTGGGGCATTAAACACACCACCAGCCGCTGACACATGTGCTCCAATTAATTTCATAATCACCCTCAAAAATAACCATCAAGCAACATATTAATAACGCTAATGTCACTCGAAAAAATTAACATAAAAACCCATATAAAATGACAACACATTCACCAATGGTATATAGGGATGGTATGAAATGTTGTTATTTTACAACAAAATAACATTAAAATTATTTTTTAAATTTACTAATTTTAGTTGATTCCCAGCTAAAATGCAGTTAGATTGACCTAGCTCAATAAAACAGCCTTATTATATTTAAGGTTTTTTGTAGTAACTTGATCTACATCAATACCCAAAAGTGCATTACGGGTTATATAATAGGTAGCTCAATACAAAAACGAATAAATTAACAACAATTTTCTTGGAGAAAAGTTATGATTACTGGTATTCAAATTACTAAAGCAGCAAACGATGATCTACTAAACTCAATCTGGATCCTAGATAGCGAGTCTAACGAAGCGCGTTGTGTTTGTGCGTCTGGCAACTACGAAGCTGACCAAGTTATCGCACAAGCAGATCTTGGTGACATTGAGTACCGTGAACTAGCTATCGAAGCTCCAGCAAAAATCGAAGGTGGTCAACACTTGAACGTTAACGTTCTTAAGCGTGAAACACTAGTAGATGCTGCTGCACACCCAGAGAAATACCCACAGCTAACGATTCGTGTATCAGGTTATGCTGTACGCTTTAACTCACTAACAACAGAACAGCAGCAAGACGTTATCGCTCGTACTTTCACTAACAGCCTATAATTTAGGCCTTAGTGCAAGTGTCTTGATTAGAGCAAGATGCTGCAATAAAAAAGGAGCCTTATGGCTCCTTTTTGTCATTCATGCTACGAGCAGACCTTATTTAGTCGGTTGTACCGAATATAAAATGTCCTTAATCGCAGTAAAATCATTATTAGCCTCTAATGAAAGTAACGGCATCGCATTATGTTTTGCGAGTGGCGCTGGTAACTCAATATCAGTCGCTAAAATATCATCAACCACATCTTTAAACTTCGCAGGATGTGCTGTACACAAGAACAGGCCTGTTTCATCCGCTGCTAATTGTTGCTCAAGTACATTGTAAGCAATCGCACCATGTGGCTCACACAAATAACCATCAGCATACATTTGCTTTAATGTTACCGCAGTTTGCTGATCATCAACCGCACCATAGCCCAATTGGTTTAATCCCCATCCTTTGAGCTGGCATAATTCTTCGATACGTGGCCAGTTATTAGGTTGACTAACATCCATTGCATTTGAAATCGTGGCAACGGTCGCTTTAGGGGCCCAGTCACCGGTTTTTAAATAACGCGGAACGGTATCATTAACATTGGTTGCAGCAATAAAACGTTTTACGGGTAAACCTAATGATTTAGCCAATAAACCCGCGGTTAAATTACCAAAGTTACCACTAGGTACTGAAATGACTAATTGTTCACGTTCCGCTTTAGGTAGTTGAGCAACGGCTTCAAAGTAGTAACAAATCTGCGCCATTAAGCGGCTAATATTAATTGAGTTTGCTGAATTTAAGCCAATATCTTCACGTAATTTAGCATCATCAAATGCTTGCTTGACTAACGCCTGACAGTCATCAAAAGTACCATTAATCGCAACCGTGGTAATGTTATTACCTAGTGTACAGAACATCTTTTCCTGTAATGGACTGATCTTACCTTTAGGATATAAAATCACGACCTTGATATTATCCATACCATAAAAAGCATGGGCAACCGCAGCTCCTGTATCACCAGAGGTGGCGGTTAAAATCGTGATATCAGTTTCACTATCTGCTGTTACTGCAGCTAGTGATTGCGCCATAAAACGGCCACCAAAATCTTTAAACGCCAATGTAGGGCCATGAAACAACTCTAACGCATACACACCGTCTTTTACTTTATTGATAGGTGCTGGGAATTGAAAAGCACTATCAACCATTTGACTAACGGTTTCTTCACTTAATTCATCACCGATAAAAGCAGAAAGGATCTTGCTACTACGAGTGACAAAATCCATCTCTAACAATGCATCAATATCGCTAAATTGAGGGAGTTCTGCTGGAAAGAATAGTCCTTGATTACGTCCTAGTCCTTGACGTACAGCCTGACCAAATGAAACCTGCTGTTGATGTTGTTTTAGATTATACAATTTCATGGTTATAACTCACTCCCTGTGACTTTTGCGCCTTGTTTATCAAGCTGACAAACATGAACAAAACCTTCATCATTTTGGACATAATTAGTGGTTAGCCACTTTGCTAACCGTTGTGCAACCTCAAGATTGGTACAGATGCTAAACATCGTCGGTCCAGAACCAGAAATACCGCTCGCAATAGCCCCAGCTTCAAGGGCATATTTTCGCGCTTGATTAAATTTAGGTAATAACTTTTCACGGTAAGGTTCAGCAACAACATCATGGATCATTTTTGCGGCAAGTAATGGCTGCTGAGAATGGCAAGCATGAATAAAACCTCCCAGATAACGTCCATGAGCAATCACATCTTGACGCCGATATTGCGCCGGTAAAATCGCGCGCGCTTCTGCTGTTGGCACTTTAATGCCTGGATAAGCCATTACCCAATACCAATCATCAAAACAAGGTACTGGTTGGCTAATAATGTCCATTTCTTGCACCATAAATTGCAGCCCGCCTAAGAAACAAGGGGCGACATTATCGTAATGAACACTACCAGACACTTCACCTTCCATCTCTCCCATTAAGGCCAATAATTCATTACTGGTTAACGGCTGTTGATGGTATTGGTTCAAAGCATCAAGCGCCGCCACAATCGAACAGGCACTTGAACCTAAACCAGAGCCAATCGGCATGTTTTTTTCTAGCGTTATGGCAACTGGTAGTAAAGTGATCCCCTTACGGTCAAGCTCACGTGCAAACACCTGCCAACAGCGATAAACAATATTTTGTTCAGCTTGTTGGGGTAACTTATCAACAAAAGCACCAACACATTGCAAACTAAATGCAGCCTTACCAGCGGCAACCTCAACTCGATCGCCCAGTAATGAACCATCAATAGGAGACACTGCGGCGCCTAAAACATCAAAGCCAACACTGACATTACCAATCGAGGCAGGAGCATAAACAACAACACTCATGTTAGATACCTCGCTTCCAGCCTAATGTACGCATCAGATCAGCAAACACACCTGCAGCAGTTACTTCAGTACCTGCACCATAACCACGTAACACTAATGGAAGCGGCTGGTAATAACGGCTGTAGAAAGCCAATGCATTTTCACCATCTTTAATTTTAAACATTGGATCATCAGGGTTAACCGCCACAATTTTGACATTGCAATTACCGTTATCAATTTCACCAACATAACGTAAGACTTTATCTTCTTTAGCCGCTTCAGCCGCTAATTCAGCAAAATAAGCATCTGCTTGTGGCAGTCGTGCCATAAATTCATCCACCGAACCAGAAGCATCAAAACCAGGCGGTAGCGCTTGTTCTACAACCACATCTTCAAGTTCTAATTCTAATCCGGCTTCACGGGCTAAGATCAGAAGTTTACGGGCAACGTCCATTCCAGACAGATCATCACGCGCATCAGGTTCAGTAAAGCCATTATTACGTGCAACTGTTGTCGCCTCACTAAAGCTCATACCTTCATCTAACTTACCAAAAATATAAGAAAGAGAGCCTGATAAAATACCTGAGAACCGCACTAATTCATCACCGGCTGCAAGTAAATTCTGCAGGTTTTCAATAACTGGTAGACCAGCACCGACGGTAGTGTCATACATAAACTTACGGTGACCAACACGCGCTGCTTGGCGTAATTGTTGGTAGTACGCCATGCTAGCAGTATTGGCTTTCTTATTTGGGGTAATGACATGGAAGCCCGCAGCTAAATAATCAGCATATTGTTCTGCAATGGTTTGATCAGAGGTACAATCAATAATAACCGGATTAATGATATGGTTATTTCGCACTAACTCAACCATACGCTGAAGCTGTAACGGCTCACTTACAGATCCCATCAGATCGCGCCAGCTATCAAGAACAAAGCCATTACTATCAAGCAATAAACCTTTACTGTTCGCCATACCACAGACGCGAATCACTATCCCTTTTTGAGACAGTTTTGGTTGTTGACGGTGAATTTGATCAATTAGCTCACCGCCAACGCCACCGACACCGACCACAAATACATCCAGTGTATGCTGGCTATTAAATAAGTTTTCATGACAGGCTTTAACCGCCTCTGAGACTTTATTTTGTGGAATAACCGCTGAAATAGCACGCTCAGAAGAGCCTTGAGCAATCGCCACAATATTGACATCAACTTCAGCTAGCGCAGTAAAGAAACGCGATGCTACGCCATGTGAGGTACGCATACCGTCACCGACTAAAGTTACAATCGATAAATCATCACTAAATTCTACTGGCTCTAATAAACCTTCTTTTAGTTCCAGTTCAAAACTAGCAATTAATGCTTTCTTAGCTGCAAGCTTATCGGCGGTTTCAATACAGAAACTAATGCTGTATTCAGAAGATGATTGCGTAATTAATACTACCGATACTCCAGCGGTAGACATTGCACCAAATACGCGTGCCGCCATACCGACCATGCCTTTCATTCCTGGACCAGAAACGTTAACCATGGTTAAATCTTTTAAGGTTGTAATTCCTTTGATATCCAGCTGATCTTCACCCGTATCTTGGCCAATCAGAGTGCCCGCACCTTGCGGATTAAAGCTATTTTTGATTAAGCAAGGAATATGGAATTG
Source organism: Photobacterium aquimaris (assembly GCF_002954455.1). Lineage (GTDB taxonomy): Bacteria > Pseudomonadota > Gammaproteobacteria > Enterobacterales > Vibrionaceae > Photobacterium > Photobacterium aquimaris. The sequence goes on along the minus strand of NZ_MSCC01000001.1, from coordinate 176,305 downwards.
AGCAATCGGAGCAATGGTTTTGGGGTGCAATACTGATGCGCCAAAATAAGACAATTCCATCGCTTCTTGATAGCTTAATGATTTCAATAAACGCGCATCGGGAACTAAACGCGGATCACAGCTATAAACACCATCAACATCTGTCCAGATTTCACAACAATCAGCCCGTAAACAAGCCGCTAATACTGCAGCTGAATAATCTGAGCCATTACGACCTAATGTGACTAATTCGCCTTGACGATTACCAGCAGTAAAGCCAGGCATAATACAAACATGGTTAGCAGGTAAAGGGTTATTGCGGAAATTTTGAGTTGAAATTTCAATATCAACATGTGCTTCAAGGTAATCGCCTTCAGCATATAAATACTGAACCGGATCAATCAAACTTGCTGGTTGGCCTTTGGCTTCTAATAATGACTTCATTGCCAAAATCGATAACCGCTCACCTTTACTGATCACCTTAGCGTAAACATTATCAGGACATAATCCTAATAATTGAATGCCATGGACATATTGTTGTAATTGCTTGATCGTTGCAGCTAATTTGGTGGTTAATAGTTGTTGTTCAAAATGAGGTTCAAGAGCTTTAAGGCCATCAAAAAGATCATTAAAAACTGTTTCTAATGTCGTGATTTGTTGCGTCGCACTTCCTGTCTTTACCGCACTGTCAATCACCGCAACTAAGTTATTAGTGATTTTACCGGGTGCCGATAACACCACTGCAACTTCACCTTGTTTGGCATTACTGGCAATAATATCTGCCGCTCTTAAAAACCGTTCTGCATTTGCTAATGACGAACCGCCAAATTTAAATACTCGCATTCCCTAACTCCCGAGTGACTATCCTGAACTACTTGCTGTAAACAAGCATTACTCAATACTGATGAATTTAAATTGAAAAAAAAGCCCGCAGCTCTTTTATGAGTTGCGGGCTTGTTGTAATTCTTGCGCATATCAGCCCGCACCAACACCGTTAATGGTAATGGTCATAATAATGGTGATGATAGTAATACGGGATATATTTGCCATCGTTGCAATTTCTCTTTCACACGCTGTTACCTTACGATTACATGAATCGTAATATAGAGTCAATAAAGTTTTTACAATTATCACACCATAGCTACTTTTGAATTGTGCGTAACAGAGTGAATTAATCGTTTAAAAAAACAACAATAATATTTGCAGTCCGTTAACGAGCATTGCATAGTAATAAACAATAGAAGATAAAATTATCATTATTAAGGACGCGTCGATGAGTGCAGCCATGGAGTCACTGATAGCACATACTATTTTACAAGGCTCTGATGCAATGTTTGGCCGCTTTCTTGACGTCACAGCCGAAGCACAACAACGGTTTGAACATCAACAATGGGCACAGGTCCATCAAGCATTAAAAAAGCGAATAAGTTTTTATGATCATCATGTTGAATTAGTTACTAACCAAATTCAGATCATGCTTGGCGGGCAATATGCCAATCAAATCTGCCTTACTGCGGTTAAACATGCTTATCAAAATTTATTGGTTGACTACCCACGCTATGATATTGCAGAAAGTTTTTTTAACTCGGTATACTGCCGTATTTTCAAACATCGCAATATTAACCGTGATAATATCTTTGTTCATAGCTCGCAACAGCACCGAATTCCTACCTATCCCTGTACCTTAACCCGTCACTATCGCGTCCAAACAACTATTGCGGCGATGCTTGAAAGAATGTTGGATGATCAACCATTTACACTTGATTGGAGTGATAAAAAAGGCGATATTCAATTGTTGGTTTCTCACTTACAAACAGAGCTTAGTAATAAACTCGATCAACAACTCACCTTAGAGCAAATTCGTGAACCTTTTTATCGAAATAAAGCGGCTTATTTGGTTGGAAAACTGACACTTTCAAACGGTGAATCATTTCCTTTAGTACTACCTGTACTCAATCATGATGGGCTATTAGTGTTAGATGCGGGTATTTGTAACGTTAATGATGTCAGTGTTATTTTTGGATTTGCTCGCTCATATTTCATGGTTTACAGCCCCGCTCCTGCTTCCTTAGTGCGCTTTTTAGCCCAGCTATTACCCAATAAAAACTTAGCTGAACTCTACACCGCTATTGGTTGCCAAAAGCACGGTAAGACTGAATTTTATCGTCAATTTCTCGATCATTTAGAGCACTCAAACGATAAGTTTATTATTGCTCCAGGTATCAAAGGTATGGTGATGTCAGTTTTCACCCTGCCATCCTATGATTTTGTTTTTAAAATAATTAAAGATAAATTTGCGCCACAAAAAGACATTAGTCATCAAGCGGTAAAACAAAAATATCAATTAGTAAAAGAGCATGATCGTGTTGGTAGAATGGCTGATACGCAAGAATACCGTCATTTTAGTTTTCCACGGCAACGATTTAGTGACGAGTTAATTAATGAGCTACTCACAATTGCACCTTCGATTGTTACGGTCACTGACGATAACGTTATTATTGAACATTTGTATATGGAACGACGAATGATTCCATTTAACATTTATATTGAAACCGCTAACGATACTGACTTACGTCACGCAGTCAATGAGTATGGTTACGCTATTAAGCAGTTAGCTGCCGCCAATATATTTCCAGGAGATATGCTATTTAAAAACTTTGGTGTGACACGTCACAAACGAGTGGTTTTTTATGATTATGATGAAATTACTTATATGACTGAAATGAATTTTCGTACCATTCCAGCAGCGCGTTATCCTGAAGATGAAATGGCAGCAGAGCCTTGGTATAGCGTTGGCATCAATGATGTATTTCCTGAAGAGTTTCGTACTTTCTTACTTATTAATCCCAAAGTAAGAGCATTGTTTAATGAATTACATCAAGACCTTTTTGAGGCAAGTTATTGGCAGCATTTACAAGCCAATATCAAACAAGAGTTATACCCAGATGTTTTCCCTTATCAAAACAGTCATCGATTACACCTAACAATGGCTAAAGAATAATTTTATCGCTATTGCAATGGCTGATCATATTACGCTTAAATTGTATCAATCATCACATAATAAGCATCATCGCTCATATTTATCACTTATAACACTTTCTATTAGTACAGCATCACCTACTATTTAAAATAACGTCGTTATTAAAAAGGAGTAGGTATGACTAAATATTATTTAAGGATGATCGGCTTACTTACTTTTTTAGCTTTTTCTACCACGGTACAAGCAACGACCGCCATCAAGACCAGTCTAACTTATAATGGCGGTCAAAAATTAACATCCGGGTGGTTTCTATCATCACAATCACGCCAGCAACAAAGTTTTGATGTTTGGCAAATCGACAGTGGTTATGCTTATTCTGTCACTGACAATACCCAACTTTATGTCAGCACTCACCTAACAACCAGTACCGATTATCGACCAACATCAAGTGGCTTGACCTCTGGGGTTAAATATACCGTCTCACCACGCATCAGCATAAACAGTGCTATTACCTCAGAAACAATGAATAATAAAACCACATTAGGGTTAGAATTCGGCAGTCAATATGATGTATCCCAAAAGGTCAATGTACGTGCAACCGTCGACTATGCAGAACTGGAGCAAATTATTGAACTCGGATTAGGGTTCAGTTTTTAATACATTCAAGTCTAATGCCGCACTCGCTAAGATAACGCCATTCAAATCAGCATAAAGATAATCATTAGGATAAATTAGCGTTTCAGCAATATTTAATACTACATTGATCTCACCCATTTGACGCTTATCGGTTTTTATTGGACACGCAGCTAATGCTTTAACCCCAAGAGGTAATTGTGCCAACGTTGCTACATCGCGAATAGCACCATTAACAATAATACCTTGCCAGTTATTTTTTACTGCTAATAATGCCAATTGATCACCCAGTAATGCGCGACGACAACTACCATGACCATCAATAAACAAAACCCTACCATCACCTGCTGTTGATAATATATCGCGTACCAAACTATTATCTTCAAAACAGCGAAGTGTAACGATTCGCCCTCCAAATGGAGTATGACAACCATAATCAAGTAAGGTTAGCGGTAAAAAACGAATATCTTGTGGATAGTAATCACATAGATCAGGTAATAAATCCTTCATTAGCTTTTCCTCTATCACGAAAAAAATCAAAAAACAGACATATTTGACCGTATTTCTTAACAACAATAATAATATTGATTATTAGCTCTTTTTTATAAAAATCCATTTGCCTTAATCAGTGCCAACCTCAATTGATACTGTTACAATATTTAGATAAAGATGAACTATATGTTGTGTTTTTTATTATCATTAAGCTTAAATATTAGCCGCAGGTATCGAGTTTTGTATATTCTTATTACTATCACGACACTTTTTGTCTACTCTGATATAAAGGTTAACTAAACTTAGAAACATAACAACTGTTCTTCTCACTGTTTGATATAAATCAAAAAACATCCAACTAATAGGCATCAACTAAGCTCTCCACATTGTTAGCGAGCTGTTAAGTGAATACAATTGTCGCATTATCAGGGAGATTGTAGCCAGCACCCCAAGTTTTATGGGGGATTTCAACATCATTACGTTGTTGAATGAAAGGATGGTGTACCACATAGGTTGTAACAATAAAGTGTTTATTTAAAACATTTGTCCTATATGTGAATTTTTTTATAGAATTTAACTATTCTGTGGTTAACCAGATTTAGTTTCTGATATTAGGTACTGCCAAAATGCAAACCCCTCACATTCTGATTGTAGAAGACGAGCACGTAACGCGTAACACCCTAAAAAGTATTTTTGAAGCAGAGGGTTATACTGTTTTTGAAGCAAATGATGGCGCAGAAATGCACCAAATGCTTTCTGAAAACCCTGTGCATCTTGTTATCATGGATATCAATCTTCCTGGCAAGAACGGCCTTCTACTTGCACGTGAACTTCGCGAACAAGGTGATATGGCATTAATGTTCCTAACCGGTCGTGATAACGAAGTTGATAAGATTTTAGGTCTTGAGATTGGTGCTGATGATTACATCACAAAACCATTCAACCCACGTGAATTAACAATTCGTGCACGTAATCTATTAACTCGTGCAATGAACCAAGGTCTTCCAACTGAAGATAAAAAACTGGTTGAGCGTTATGAGTTCAATGATTGGTCATTAGAAATCAATAGCCGTTCTTTAGTAAGCCCTAGTGGTGAGCAATTTAAATTACCTCGTTCTGAATTCCGTGCATTACTGCACTTCTGTGAGAACCCAGGTAAGATTCAAACTCGTGCTGATTTACTAAAGAAAATGACTGGCCGTGAATTAAAACCACATGATCGTACTGTAGATGTAACTATTCGTCGCATTCGTAAGCACTTTGAATCAGTTGCAGATACACCAGAAATCATCGCTACTATCCATGGTGAAGGTTACCGCTTTTGTGGTGATTTAGGCGAAGAATAATTTCTTCTCCAATCAAACAGTGAAATAAAAGGCGACCATCAGGTCGCCTTTTTTATTATTCATTACTGTTGCTTTAACCACGTTTTTAGCACGTTAATATCATCTTGATAGCTGTATTTAATTTCATCAACCCAATCATTAATATTTTCCCACCACGCAGGTAATTCTGGTGATTGTGCTTTTTGGGCGACTTGCTGAATATGTTTAAGGCCAATAGAGCCTGCTGCCCCTTTTATTTTATGTGCTTCAAACTTAATCCCATCTTGATCCTTAGCCGTCATATTTGAATCTAAAATAGCAAGGTAATCAGGCATCATTTTTTCAAACATCTCAATACTGGTATAAACAGGTTCAGTTCCAACAATTTCAACGTACGAGGTTAGCATTTCCAAATCTAATAATGTATCAATCATGCTAACACTGGTGGTATCAACCTGATCGGTTTCATTATCAATTAAACCATCATCATCAAGCTCATGGCTGCAACTTAAAACCAAATTATCAATCACACTGGTAATCGCTTTTACCGTCAATGGTTTATTTAATACTTCATCCATGCCTTTATCGAAGTATTCTGTTTTGTCATTAACCAGATTGGCAGTTAATGCCACTAAAGCAGGAAGATCTTGATATTTTTTACGTAGTTGTTGAGCAATATCAAATCCTGTCATATCAGGCAATTGAATATCCAATAACACTAAATCGTAATCTTCTGGTCTAAACATTGCTAGCGCCTCATCACCACGCATAGCCACCGTCACTTCATGGCCTAATCGCTCAAGCAATGATTTCGCGACAACAATATTAAGTTCAATATCTTCTACCATGAAAATACTAAGTCCTGTCATTTCAGGACGCACTTCAGTAACTATGTGCTCTTCAACAACGGCATCAACCAAGGGCACGCGAATTTTAATAGTAAAGGTACTGCCGATGCCTATTTCAGAATGTACCGTGATATTACCGCCCATCAGCTGAATTAATTGTTGTGAAACAGCTAAACCAATCCCAGTACCAACTGCATGTAAATTATCATCCCCTTGTTGAACCTGATAATACATCGCAAAAATATTCTCAATTTCAGCCTTAGGAATACCAATACCGCTGTCTTCGACTTCAAAAATGATTTCAGCATCATGCTGATGAATTTCACTACTGACCGATAATATCACTCCACCCTGCTTAGTGAACTTGGTCGCGTTACCAATTAAATTCCACAACACTTGGCGTAGACGAGTACTATCGACCTCAATATTTTTTGGTAATGCCGTTAAATATTCCAGGTCAAATCGTAGCCCTTTTTGCTCAGCCATTAATTGTGAAATATTGCCAATATCTTCAATAAACTCATGGAAATCTAATGGCTGAGGCAATAGCTCTAACCGACGACGATCTGATTTATCTAAATCAATAATATCGTTGAAAATATTACCTAAAGTGATCGCACTAACATGGACAGTACGTAAATAACCACGCTGCTCATCAGTCAGTTCTGTTTCTAATAGCATTCGGCTTAAGCCAACAATACCATTAAGTGGTGTACGTAATTCATGACTAATGGTTGAAATAAATGCCGTTTTATCACTGCTGGCTTTTTCTAGCGCGTCTTCATATTTTTTACGCTCAGTAATATCACGCCCAAAGCCCATCAATCCTAAACGTTTGCCATTGCGGTCATAAAGAGGCACTTTACGAAGTTCAAATAATGCTTTTTTACCATTGGGATAATCAAGCCACTGCTCATCAGTCATCGCAGTATTAATATCAAATAATTCTTGGTCAGTTTGAATAATACGTTTAGCAACTTCCGCAGGATAAACATCCCATGGTGTTAGTCCAACCAACTGTTGTTCACTTTTACCCACCAACTCTGCCATCGCGCGGTTACAGCCTGAAAATTGATTCTTTTCATTACGATAATAAATTAAATCAGGCGACGCATCTAAGAACGACTTCAATAAAGCACTTTTTTCAGCAACCGCAACTTGCGCATTTTCACGGTGATAAACTTCATTTTCTAAATCTTGTATTGCTTCTTCAAGCGCTTCTTCCGCTTTTTCGCGTTCTTCAATCTCAGAGTTTAAGCGAGCAATATTGGCTTGTAACTGTTGATTGAGTTCCATGTCGCGGGCGCGCATTTGTTCTAATTTAGTCACTAACTTAGCTAAGCGTTGGCGCGAGTCTTCTAATTGATCAACGACTACCGACAGAAAATAAACTGCCCAAGGAGTAATAAATAAACCAAAGGTTACTGAGCGAATAATTTCAACATCGCGCATACTGCCTTGCAGCAAAAAGGTGACACCAATCTGTACCACCATAGCTAGCGCAACTAACGCAGCTGCTAATAATAAACTAAAACGAAAAATACCTAATTTGACTAAAAGATCGACATAAAACTGGGCTAAAATTTTGACTTGTTTCATCAATGAATACCAATAAAAAAACCACCTCGCCACTATGGCGAACACTACTGCTTATCATAATCTCTCTCACGGCTTGTGCCTAAACTAAAGCTGTAAAGTTTTATTGCGGCGCACAAAAAAGCCTACTTCACGTAGGCTTCATTTAAGCATGACTATTTAATATCGGTAATTGATAAATAAATGGATTACCTAAGGCACTGCCTTGCGCACCTTGTTTATCTAAAATTCGTCCAATTTCAGTCATCGCTAACCAGCGATTTTCACACCACATCGGTGCCAATAACGTTGGTCGGCGAGCACTTGCAGCAACGCGATGATAAACTACCTCAGGCGGTGTTAATTGAATCATTTCACTAGCGATATCCGCATAATTTTCCAGACTAATAGCCTCTAATCTTCCAGCTTTAAATGCCTGTCCCATTTTGCTGCCTTCAACAATATGCAACGGATGCAATTTAATTCCATCAACACCGACTGCGACCACTTTATTTAATGTTTGTAGATTATCAGCCTTAGTATCGCCTGGCAGTCCTACTATTAAGTGGGTACAAATCTTAATGCCTAATGCTCGAGCACGTTGGGTAATCTCAGCATAACACGCAAAATCATGACCACGATTAATACGCTTGAGGGTTTTATCATTAGCCGTTTGTAAGCCTAATTCTAACCAAATCTCATAGCCTTGCTCAACATATCCAGCCAGTAAATCTAATACTGCATCTGGTACACAATCAGGGCGAGTACCAACACAAAGACCAACAATATCAGCCGTTGTCAGTGCTTGCTCGTACATTTTTTTTAGCGTTTGAACTTCAGCATAAGTACTAGTATATGCCTGAAAGTAGGCAAAATAACGCTTAGCGCGATGCACCTCTCCAGCACGAGCAGCTAATTGTTGTTGAATCGGCACGAACTGATTCTTTTCGTCAGCAAATGAAGCAACATTACAAAATGTACAGCCACCACGGCCAATAGTGCCATCTCGATTGGGACAACTAAAGCCACCGTGTAAGGTAAGTTTATGGACTTTTTCACCATAACGGTGTTGTAAATCTTGCCCAAAAGTATTGACGAGTTGATGCAATTGCATGGTATTACCTAGCGTTTAAAACAATGAATAATCTACGTCAGCGCAGATCAATGTGACAAAGGAGCCGCAACATAGCATTAATCATCATTATGAAGGTTGTGCTAAAACAAAAACCCATAATTAACCGTAATCTTAGTCGTTAAATATGCTTCATTTATGCACCATAATTGTTAATTTTTATTGGTAATTAATGTATCAAAATTGTAGGATGGTTACACTTGTGTGCAATTTATAAACAAAAAAAGCCCTGTAATTACGTTGTTTTGCGGTGATTTCTATGGCTTTTACATCATTAATAATGTGTTTTGTAACTATTAATCGTAATACAACAGAATTAAGTTTGTGAATGGCGGGTGTCATTATCATAAACACACCATCAGTGATGCAGGACAGGAGTCCATCTCAATGCTAATTGGTAGTGATAATAAATTAGGGATAACCAAGTCTTAGGAATATGGCTTGATGTAACTGGAAGGATGTATCTATGACAGCTCAAGAGCTTAATGCTCAGGGACTTTATGTGCCTGAATTAGAGCACGATGCCTGTGGTATCGGCTTTGTTGCCCACCTTAAAAACCGTAAATCTCACCAAATTGTCACTCAGGCTCTCGATATGCTGGCACGTATGGAGCACCGAGGTGGTCAAGGCTGTGATCCTAGCAGTGGCGATGGTGCCGGTATTTTACTGCAAAAACCCCACGAATTTTTATTAGAAGAAACCGTTAAACTTGGCATTAAATTGCCTACGTTTACCCAATACGGTGTTGGAGTAGTATTATTTCCAAAAGATGAACACAAACGTCAACAATGTCGCGATATTCTCGAGCGTAATGCTAAACGCCTCGATCTAGACGTTATTGGCTACCGTGTATTGCCCGTTGATAATTCAATGATTGGCGAAGATCCTCTTAGCACCGAACCTCAGTTTGAGCATGTTTTCATTACCGGTGGTGCCAACTTAGATCCTGCTGTATTAGAACGTAAACTGTATGTATTACGTAATTATACTGTGCGCGTTTGTTTAGAAAGCGTGTCGAATATTGGTGATGATTTCTACATCAACTCATTATCATATAAAACCTTAGTCTATAAAGGTCAGTTAACCACAGCGCAAGTACCACAGTACTTTCTTGATTTACAAAACCCAGCAATGGTAACTGCGTTAGCATTAGTCCATTCACGTTTTTCGACCAATACCTTTCCACGCTGGCGCTTAGCGCAACCTTTCCGTTATATCGCCCATAATGGTGAAATTAATACCGTTCGTGGCAACCTTAATTGGATGAAAGCTCGCGAAGCTATTCTTGAATCTGATTTATTCAGCCAACAAGAGCTCGATATGCTACTGCCTATTTGTCAGGAAGGCAGTTCAGATTCTTCTAATTTTGATATGGCACTAGAGTTATTGGTACTTTCAGGACGTAGCTTACCGCATGCACTAATGATGTTGATCCCTGAAGCATGGCAAGAAAATACCAGCATGGATCCTAAGCGTCGTGCTTTCTACCAATATCATGCCAATATTATGGAGCCGTGGGATGGCCCAGCATCCGTCTGTTTTACTGATGGTGTGCAAGTCGGTGCTACCCTTGACCGTAATGGTCTCCGCCCATCGCGCTATACGGTAACTAAAGATGATTTTCTGATCATGGCATCAGAATCAGGGGTGGTAAAAATTGAACCTGAAAATGTTCAGTTCCGTGGTCGTTTGCAACCGGGACGTATTTTTGTCGCCGACCTTGAGCAAGGGCGTATTATTTCAGATGAAGAAGTCAAAGATAGCATTGCGACCTCACAACCTTATGAGCAATGGATCAAAGACAACCTACTGACGCTTAAAACACTGCCTGACGCTGATAACATGTACCACCAGCCAACGCCAGAACGTTTATTGCATCATCAACAAGCCTTTGGTGTCAGCTCAGAAGAAGTCAACGATATTATTGTGCCATTAGCCAATACTGGTTATGAACCACTAAGTGCAATGGGTGCCGATTGGCCATTAGCCGTGTTGTCACACCAATCACAGCATCTATCTAATTACTTTAAGCAGCTTTTTGCGCAGGTGACCAATCCACCAATCGATCCTATTCGTGAACGGATGGTGATGTCACTTAATACCTACTTAGGTAAAGATCAAAACCTGCTCACAGAAACGCCAGAGCACTGTCATAAAGTAGAGCTTGAATCACCTGTTCTTTCCAATGCTGAATTAGAAAAAATTCGCGCGATCGATAATGAACATCTGCAATCAAAAACATTGGATATTGTGTTTCGAGCCAGTGGCGAACAAGGCAAACTTGATCGGGCGCTAAAACGTATTTGTCAGTATTCAGAAGATGCGGTTATTGATGGCTACTCGATCATTATTTTGACTGATCGCGCGGTTAACTCTAACCATGCAGCTATTCCTGCAATGCTTGCTGTCGGCGCGGTTCATCACCATTTGATCCGTAAAGGTCTACGTGCCAAGTGTGACATCGTGGTTGAAACTGGTGACGCACGTGAAACTCATCACTTTGCTACCCTTATCGGTTATGGTGCTAACGCCATCAACCCTTATTTGGTCACTGAAACACTGGTTGATCTGCAACATAAACGTAAGCTTGATCCACAACTACCGACTGATACCTTATTTGATAACTACCGCAAAGGGGTTAACGGTGGACTGCTGAAAATATTCTCTAAGATGGGTATTTCAACACTGCAGTCTTACCATGGTGCGCAAATTTTTGAAGCACTTGGTATCAGTAAAGCGGTGGTTGATAAATACTTCACAGGTACTGTGACTCGAATTCAAGGTCTGACTATCGATGATATTGCTCAAGAAGTGTTAGTCCGTCACCGTGTCGGTTACCCTACTCGTGAAATTCCAGTACAAATCCTCGATGTCGGTGGGGTTTATCAGTGGAAACAACGTGGTGAAAAACACCTGTTTAACCCTGAAACGATCTCATTACTACAACAATCAACCCGTGAAAAAGATTACGCGCAGTTTAAGCAATACGCTAAAGCGGTTGATGATCAAGGTGACAACGCCGCCACGCTTCGTAGTCAATTAGATTTTGTCAGTAATCCAGCAGGTGCAATTACACTTGATGAAGTAGAGCCGATTGAAAATATTCTAAAACGTTTCGCAACTGGAGCCATGAGCTTTGGTTCGATTTCTTATGAAGCTCACTCTACCCTCGCGGTTGCCATGAACCGAATTGGCGCTAAATCTAACTCCGGCGAAGGCGGTGAAGATCCAATTCGTTTTGATAAAAAAGACAACGGTGATTGGGAACGCTCGGCAATCAAACAAGTTGCATCTGGTCGTTTTGGGGTTACCTCTTACTACCTTACCAATGCGGCTGAACTGCAAATTAAAATGGCCCAAGGCGCAAAACCCGGTGAAGGTGGTCAGCTACCCGGTGATAAAGTTGATGATTGGATCGGTGCGACCCGTCACTCAACCCCTGGCGTTGGTTTAATTTCACCGCCGCCTCACCACGACATTTATTCCATCGAAGATTTAGCCCAGCTAATCTATGATTTAAAAAATGCTAACCGTGCTGGCCGTGTTAACGTCAAACTCGTTTCAGAAGCAGGTGTCGGTACCATTGCTTCAGGTGTTGCCAAAGCCAAAGCCGATGTGGTGCTAATTGCAGGCTTTGATGGCGGTACAGGTGCATCACCAATGTCATCGATTCGTCATACTGGTTTACCATGGGAACTTGGCTTAGCCGAAACTCACCAGACGCTACTAAAAAATGGTTTACGTAACCGAATTGTGGTGCAGTCTGACGGCCAGATGAAAACACCACGCGATCTTGCGATTGCAACCTTACTCGGTGCAGAAGAATGGGGTGTCGCTACCGCGGCATTGGTTGTTGAAGGCTGCATCATGATGCGTAAGTGTCATAAAAATACCTGTCCTGTTGGTATCGCAACTCAAAACAAAACTCTACGTGAGCGTTTTGATGGTCGCGTAGAAGACGTAGTAACTTTCTTCCAATACATGGCACAAGGTTTACGTGAAGTGATGGCTGAGCTTGGTTTCCGTACCATTGATGAAATGGTTGGCCAAGCGCAGAAACTAAAACTACGTGATGATATCGGTCACTGGAAATACAAAAATCTCGATCTTAGCCCGGTACTACACATTCAACCGCCACGTGCTGAAGATGGTATTTATAACCAGCGTCAGCAAGATCACGGTCTAGAGCAGGTGCTTGATCGCACCCTGATCCAACTGGCGCAACCAGCACTCACCAAAGGTGAAGCAATTACAGCACAACTACCGATCATCAACACTGATCGTAGTGTCGGTACCATGTTATCCAATGAAATATCTAAAGTGTATAAAGATCAAGGCTTACCACTGCCAATGACGGTTAAGTTTAACGGCTCTGCAGGTCAAAGCTTTGGCGCATTCTTAGCTAAAGGGGTGCAATTTACCGTTGAAGGCGATGCTAATGACTACTGGGGTAAAGGACTTTCAGGTGGAACATTAGTGCTTTACCCTGATAGCCACTCAGACATTATTGCCGAAGATAATATTGTGGTTGGTAATGTGTGTTTCTATGGTGCAACCTCGGGTGAGTCTTATATTCGCGGCCTTGCTGGTGAGCGTTTCTGTGTCCGTAACTCTGGTGCTAAAGTGGTTGTCGAAGGTGTTGGCGATCATGGCTGTGAATACATGACCGGCGGTATCGCAATCATTCTCGGTCAAACTGGACGTAACTTTGCAGCTGGTATGAGTGGTGGTGTTGCCTACGTGTGGGATCAATTTGGTGACTTTGAAACCAAACTCAATGCTGAATTAGTCGACCTCGACCCTATCGAAACTGAAGATAAAGCACTGCTACTTGATATGTTAACCAAACATATTGAATTAACGGGTAGTACGGTTGCAGAGCTGTTCTTATCTAACTTTGAGTCTAACCTCAGTCAGATGAGAAAAGTGATGCCAAGGGATTACAAAGCCGTATTACAACAGCGTCAAGCTGCCGCTCAAAACAAGGAAACGTTGGAGGCCATCAATGGGTAAGCCTACGGGATTTTTAGAATTTGGCCGCGAACTGCCAAGTAAGTTAGATCCAAGTGTTCGTATTCAGGATAACAAAGAGTTTGTTCTTAACGAGGAATTTGGTGAAAAAATCCAAGAACAATCATCACGTTGTATGGATTGTGGTGTACCGTTTTGTCATAACGCTTGTCCAATCGGTAACATCATTCCTGAATTTAATGATGCGGTTTACCGTGATAGCTGGGAAGAAGCGTGGAACATTTTAAGTTCAACCAATAACTTTCCAGAATTTACCGGTCGTGTGTGTCCTGCCCCTTGTGAAAGTGGCTGTGTACTTGGCATCAATCAAGATCCAATTACTATCTGTAATATTGAAAAAACTATTGTTGAAACCGCTTATCGTGAAGGTTATGCCAAACCGAAGATCCCTCGTTCACGAACCGGTAAAACCATTGCCATTATTGGTTCTGGACCTGCTGGCTTATCTGCTGCTGAACAGCTAAACAGCGCCGGTCATAGCGTGACAGTGTTTGAGCGCGATGAAAAAGTCGGTGGCTTACTGCGATTTGGTATTCCCGACTTTAAGCTCGGTATGGATATCATTGATCGTAAAATCGATCTAATGGCGCAAGCTGGGGTCAAATTTGAAGTCAATGCCCATATCGGGGTCGATATTAATGCTCAACAATTACGCCAAGAATTTGATGTAATTTTGCTAACCGGTGGCTCGACCGTACCGCGCAATTTACCGATTCCGGGGCGCGAGCTTAATGGGGTTCATTTTGCAATGGAGTTTTTAGCGCAAAATAACCGTCGTGCCAATGATATGGATCTCAAAACCGCAGAAATTTATGCGCAAGATAAGCATGTAGTCGTCATTGGTGGTGGTGATACTGGTTCTGACTGTGTTGGGACCTCTAACCGTCATGGTGCAGCAAGCATCACCCAAGTTGAGATCATGCCATTACCGCCAGAAAAGCGCCCAGCTAATCAGCCATGGCCATCATACCCAATGATCATGAAAACATCGACTTCGCATGAGGAAGGCTGTGATCGTTATTGGAATATTCTCACCAAAGAGTTTATTGATGATGGTAACGGCAATGTCAAAGGGCTACGGATTGCAGATATTGCTTGGCAAGACGCCAAACCTGGTGAAAGACCTAGCTTTGAAGAAGTGGCAGGGACTGAGCGAGTGATCGCTTGTGATATGGCATTTTTAGCGATGGGCTTTCTTCACCCCGAACCAACGGGTGTGTTAGCGCAATTGAATATTCAACTCGACGAGCGCGGTAATGTTGCCACGGACGATTTTGCCACTAGCCAAGCAGGCGTATTTGCCGCTGGCGATATGCGAACAGGACAATCACTGGTAGTGCGCTGTATTAACGAAGGTCGCGAATCAGCACGTGCCATTGATAGTTACCTGATGGGCAACTCAAATCTCGAAGCAAAAGCGGATTCACTGATGCTTTCGTAAATTTTATTGTTACGAGATTCTACTAAAATAAATAGCCAGCTTATCAACGCTGGCTTTTTTATTGCTTACAGTGCAGAAGATTTTTCCCCGCCATGCTTTATCACATTAACCGCGACTGACAACCAAATTTACTGCTATTTTAACCTTAACAACCAGTCATTATGGCTTTATTTTACCAACGAAAAACTTACAACAGTAATGAATATAATTTTATTTCAGACAGTTAAAGTTAATAAAACTCACTTAGCAGTGATAAATATCATTTGTTAGCAATATTTGACCTTTTTGTAAATTATCGTTAGTTTGAAATATCGTAGGAAGTAAAATGTGTGATCTCACTTAATTACCATTTTACAGTAAAACTGTTTGTAACAAGCAGGCGCAACGGAGAATTGCAATGTCACTGTATAACCCATCACTAGAAAAAGATAACTGTGGTTTCGGTCTTATCGCCCACATTGAAGGTGAAACCAGCCATAAACTTGTTCGGACCGCGATATCAGCCCTCGATCGCATGACCCACCGAGGAGGTATCGCCGCCGATGGAAAAACTGGCGATGGTTGTGGCTTATTAATCAAAAAACCTGATAATTTTTATCGTATTATCGCCGCAGAAAAACAGTGGAATTTATCACGCGAATTTGCAGTAGGCATGATCTTTCTGAGCCAAGATCCAGTGCTCGCACAACAAGCTCGCGAAATTATCAATCAAGAGTTAATCACTGAAACCTTGTCGATTGCTGGTTGGCGTGAAGTACCAATTAATCCAAATGTGCTTGGCCCTATCGCGCAACAATCTCTGCCAACCATTGAGCAAGTATTTATTAATGCCCCCGCAGGTTGGAAGCCACGTGATATTGAACGTCGACTTTATATTGCTCGACGTCGCATTGAAAAACGTATTACTGCTGATAAAGATTTCTATATTTGTAGCCTTTCAACTCAAGTTACGGTCTACAAAGGGTTATTTATGCCCGCTGATCTGCCTAAATTTTATCAAGATTTAGGGGATATTCGTTTAGAGTCATCGATCTGTTTATTTCACCAACGTTTTTCAACTAACACTCAGCCACGGTGGCCATTAGCACAACCTTTCCGTTATTTAGCCCACAATGGTGAAATTAATACTATTACTGGTAACCGCCAATGGGCGCGAGCACGAGCGTATAAATTTAGCTCGCCACTGTTACCAGATTTAAAAACAGCCGCGCCATTTGTTAATGAAACTGGCTCTGATTCATCTAGCCTTGATAATATGCTGGAACTATTTTTAGCTGGCGGCATGGATTTGTTCCGCGCGATGCGCATGTTAGTGCCACCTGCATGGCAAAATCACCCCGATATGGATCCAGCACTACGGGCTTTCTATGATTTTAACTCCAAGCACATGGAGCCTTGGGATGGCCCGGCGGGCATTGTGATGTCAGACGGTCGCTATGCGGCATGTAACCTTGATCGTAATGGCTTACGCCCAGCACGTTATGTGATCACCAAAGATAAACTGATCACTATCGCCTCTGAAGTCGGCATTTGGGATTACACTCCCGATGAAGTAGCAGAAAAAGGTCGGGTTGGCCCTGGTGAACTGTTAGTTATTGATACTAAATTTGCTAAAATCTGGCACTCACAAGATATCGATAACGAGCTCATGAGCCGCCATCCCTATAAGCAATGGATGGACACCCATGTTCAACACTTAACCCCATTTGAAGAGTTAGATGATGACCACATCGGTCAACGTAGCTTGGATGATAATCAGTTAAATACCTATCACAAACAATTTAACGTCAGCCGCGAAGAGCTCGATCAAGTGCTACGAGTGGTGGGTGAAAATGGTCAAGAAGCTACCGGTTCTATGGGTGATGACGCGCCAATGGCAATATTGTCATCACAACAGCGACCAATCACTGATTACTTTCGACAAATGTTTGCGCAAGTTACCAATCCACCTATCGATCCTTTACGTGAAAAGCATGTAATGTCACTTGCCAGCTGTATTGGTCGTGAAATTAATGTGTTCTGCGAAACCGATAGTCATGCTCAGAGAGTGGCATTTAAGTCGCCAGTATTACTCCATTCCGACTTTAAACAATTACTCGATCTTGATCAGCAATACTACACCAGCAACCAGCTTGATATTAATTTTGATCCTCAACATACCGATCTTGAACAAGCGATTGTAAGTCTGTGTGATAAAGCTCAACAGCTAGTTGAGCAAGGCGCGGTACTAATCGTGTTATCCGATCGCGCAATTCGTCCAGACACGTTACCGATTCCAGCAGCAATGGCTGTCGGTGCAGTACAGCGTCGCTTGGTTGATAACAATTTGCGTTGTGATACCAATATTGTGGTAGAGACAGCCACAGCTCGCGACCCACATCAATTTGCAGTGTTATTTGGCTTTGGTGCAACCGCGGTTTACCCTTACCTTGCTTACGAATCACTAGCAAAAATGATTGATACTAAGGTAATTGATAAGTCATACCGCGACGTAATGACCAATTATCGTAATGGTATCGATAAAGGCCTATTTAAGATCATGTCAAAAATGGGCATCTCAACCATCTCTTCTTATCGTTGTTCAATGTTATTTGAAGCGGTTGGCTTGGGTAATGAGATTATTGAATTGTGCTTTAAAGGTGTCGCAAGTCGCATTGCCGGCGCCGACTTTAGTGACATTCAACAAGACTTACATAACCTGGCTCGTAAGGCGTGGCTAAAACGTAAACCGATTGATCACGGTGGCTTACTGAAATATGTTCATGGCGGTGAGTTCCATGCTTATAACCCCGATGTAGTTTCGACGTTACAAAAAGCGGTTAAATCTGGCGATTATCAAGATTATCTCGCCTTTGCAGAACAAGTGAACCATCGCCCAGTAGCGGCTATTCGTGATTTATTAGCCTTAACACATACCGACAGTCCCATTGCGCTTGAGAAAGTTGAAGCGGCCACTGAGTTGTATAAGCGTTTTGACTCAGCAGCAATGTCAATTGGTGCCCTTAGCCCAGAAGCCCACGAAGCATTAGCGATTGCGATGAACCGTTTAGGCGGCTGCTCTAACTCTGGTGAAGGTGGCGAAGATCCACGCCGTTTTGGTAATGAGCGTAATTCTCGTATTAAGCAAGTCGCTTCAGGCCGCTTTGGGGTTACGCCGCATTACTTAGTCAATGCCGATGTAATCCAAATTAAAGTCGCTCAAGGCGCAAAACCCGGTGAAGGTGGTCAGCTTCCAGGCCATAAAGTCACTACTGAAATTGCCAAGTTACGCTTTGCAGTACCGGGGGTGACATTAATTTCACCACCACCGCATCACGATATTTATTCGATTGAAGATCTGGCGCAACTGATCTTCGATCTCAAACAAGTCAATCCCAAAGCGTTAGTGTCAGTCAAACTGGTGTCTGAACCTGGGGTCGGCACTATCGCGACCGGTGTTGCCAAAGCTTATGCCGATTTAATCACCATTTCAGGTTATGACGGCGGTACTGGTGCAAGCCCGCTGACATCGGTCAAATATGCAGGTAGCCCGTGGGAACTAGGATTAGCCGAAACTCAACAAGCATTGGTTACCAATGGTCTGCGTCATAAGATCCGTCTGCAAGTTGATGGCGGCTTAAAAACGGGACTTGATGTTGTTAAGGCAACCATTTTAGGTGCCGAAAGCTTTGGTTTTGGTACCGCACCTATGGTCGCCCTTGGGTGTAAGTATCTGCGTATTTGTCACCTCAACAACTGTGCCACTGGTGTTGCGACTCAAGATGAAAAACTGCGTCGTGATTTCTTTAAAGGATTACCAGAACAAGTAATGAACTACTTTATTGGTGTCGGTGAAGAAGTACGACAATTATTAGCCCAACTTGGGGTTAAGCAGTTAACCGATTTAATTGGCCGTACAGATCTGTTACAACAACTTGCTGGCTTTACCGCCAAACAGTCAAAGTTAGATTTAAGCCCATTACTGGTGGCACCAACACCGCTGGCAGGTAAAACCTTGTATTGCAGTGAAGCCAACACGCCCTTTGATGACGCGCAATTAAGCCAACAATTGTTAGAGCAGACGTTAAGTGCTATTGAAAACCGCAGTGGTGGTGATTATCACTTCCCTATTTGCAATACTGACCGTTCTATTGGTGCCCGTTTATCGGGTGAAATAGCTAACCGTTACGGTAACCAAGGCATGGCATCAGCACCGATCACGCTGCACTTTATCGGTACTGCTGGACAATCATTTGGGGTTTGGAATGCTGGCGGACTTAACCTTAATCTCACAGGTGATGCTAACGACTATGTCGGTAAAGGCATGACTGGCGGTGTTATTTCAATTCGTCCACCGCAAGGTTCAGCATTTAAATCTAGTGATGCAACGATCATCGGTAACACCTGTTTGTATGGTGCGACAGGCGGCAAACTGTTTGCTGCAGGTAAAGCGGGTGAGCGTTTTGCAGTACGTAACTCAGGCACAATTGCTGTCGTAGAAGGTGCTGGCGACAACGCCTGTGAGTATATGACTGGCGGTATCGTGGCTATTTTAGGTAAAACAGGGGTTAACTTCGGTGCAGGTATGACGGGTGGTTTTGCTTATATTCTTGATGAAGATGGTGATTTTGCTGGGCGTGTAAATCCAGAATTAATTGAAGCTATCTCTCTCGATAAATTAAAGATCCACCAAGAACACTTACGTGGTTTGATTGACCGCCACTGGCAAGAAACAGCATCAGCACATGCAAATGATATTCTGACCCACTTTGAACAATGGATTCCAAAGTTCTATCTTGCCAAACCAAAATCAGCAGATATCAATACTCTGCTAGGTCATCAAAGTCGTTCAGAATCTGAACTGCGTCTTCAGGCACAATAAGGAAGGGATAACCAATGAGCCAGAATGTTTACCAATTTATTGATGTCGAACGTATCGACCCACCTAAAAAAGCGATCCAAATTCGTAAAATCGAGTTTGTCGAAATTTATGAGCCGTTTACCGAGCAACAAGCAGGCGCACAGGCTGATCGTTGCCTCGATTGTGGTAACCCTTATTGTGAATGGAAATGTCCAGTACATAACTATATTCCACAATGGCTAAAGCTTGCCAATGAAGGTCGTATTATTGAAGCGGTCGAGTTATCACACCAGACCAACACCCTGCCAGAAGTGTGTGGTCGTGTCTGTCCGCAAGATCGTTTATGTGAAGGTGCTTGTACCCTTAATGAGGATTTTGGTGCCGTCACTATTGGTAACGTTGAAAAATACATTACTGATAAAGCATTTGAAATGGGCTGGAAGCCTGACATGTCCAATGTCGAATTGACGGATAAAAAAGTCGCCATCATTGGCGCCGGCCCTGCTGGACTTTCTTGTGCTGATGTTCTAGTTCGTAATGGCGTAAAACCGGTGGTGTTTGACCGCTACCCTGAAATTGGTGGTCTACTCACATTTGGTATTCCATCATTTAAATTAGAAAAAGACATTATGGTCAATCGCCGCCGTGTCTTTACTGAAATGGGGGTTGAATTCCACCTCAATACTGAAGTAGGTAAAGATATCAGTATTGAAACACTACTGGCTGATTATGATGCGGTTTTCTTAGGGGTCGGTACCTACAAAAACATGCGCGCAGGGCTGGAAAATGAAAATGCCACAGGTGTGTATGATGCACTGCCATTTTTAATTTCTAACACTTACCGAGTGATGGAGTTGGAGCAGCAACAACCGTTTATCGATATGAAGAATAAGCATGTGGTTGTGCTTGGTGGTGGTGATACCGCCATGGACTGTGTCCGTACCTCAATTCGTCAAGGGGCAACAACCGTTACTTGTGCTTACCGCCGTGATGAAGCCAATATGCCGGGTTCAAAACGCGAAGTAAAAAATGCCCGTGAAGAAGGGGTTAACTTTGCTTTTAATCTACAACCATTAGCAATTGCCGTTGACGATAACGGTAATGTGATTGGCGTTGATGTGGTGAAGACTGCATTAGGCGCTGCAGATGCTGCTGGTCGTCGTCGTCCAGAACCTGTTGCTGGTAGTGAACATCGACTCGCAGCAGATGCGGTGATCATGGCGTTTGGTTTTCAGCCTCATGCAATGCCTTGGCTGGCACCTTATGATGTTGAACTTGATCAATGGGGGCGTATTAAAGCCACAGACACTGAATTTGCGTTTCAAACCACCAACCCTAAAATCTTTGCTGGCGGTGACGCGGTACGTGGCTCTGATCTCGTCGTTACAGCCATTGATGAAGGCCGCAAAGCCGCTGATGGGATCCTTGATTATTTAGATCTATAAAACACTTTAGTCATTACCCATCACAATCAACACAGCAGTTGCAGTTTGCATCTGCTGTGTATTTACAACGATTAAAGCCGTTGACACGAGAGTTTTGGAATAATGATTATCGCTCATGCTACAATCTTGGTCATATCAGCACTATTCGTGCCCTCATCAACAAGAGATACCATTCATGAAAATCGGCATTATTGGCGCGATGGAACAAGAAGTTGCCATCCTTAAAGATCAACTGACTGACTGCGAAACACATAACAAAGCAGGTTGTACAATCTATACAGGTAAACTAAACGGCGCAGACGTTGCTTTACTACAATCAGGTATTGGTAAAGTATCAGCAGCTGTAGGTACTGCGGTTTTACTTGAAACTTTTCAGCCAGATGTAGTGATTAACACCGGCTCTGCAGGCGGTTTTGAATCAAGCTTAAATGTTGGTGATGTGGTTATTTCTACCGAAGTACGTTACCACGATGCTGACGTAACGGCATTTGGTTACGAAATCGGTCAAATGGCGCAGCAACCAGCAGCATTCCTTTCTGATGAAAAATTAATGTCTGTTGCCGAGCAAGCACTTGCGGCATTGCCGCAACCACCACATGCGGTACGTGGCTTAATTTGTACTGGCGATGCATTTGTATGTTCAGCAGAAAAACAAAACTTTATTCGTACTCATTTCCCAACCGTCGTTGCAGTTGAAATGGAAGCAGCGGCGATTGCTCAAGCTTGTCACCAATTTAAAGTGCCATTTGTGGTTGTGCGCGCAATTTCTGATGTTGCCGATAAAGAATCACCAATGAGCTTTGATGAGTTCCTACCACTGGCAGCACAAAGCTCTTCTGTAATGGTTGCTAAAATGGTTGAATTGTTAAACTAATAATATCAATGAGATGATAACTACTGATGACAACTTCGGCATTTATCGCCTCATTGACAACCAATAGCTCCCTGCTAGCTTTGTGGGGAGCATTATTATTACATTGGTTATTACCGATTCCACACCAGCTCCACCCTTTACGTATTTGGCAGCGCTTAGCATTACTGATTGCCACTCGCGTCAACCATCCTCATGAACGTTATTCACAACGACTCTTAGCCGGTTATTTAGCATGGGCACTAATGTGGGTCACTACCTTAGTCTTGTTAGTCGCCATCAACCAATTAGTTTGGTATTCAACCCTTTTTCAATTGACACTATTATGGCTTGCGCTTGATTGGCATCATACCGCTGATCTTAGCCGTCAATTTAATCATGCCTATAATCGTCACGATAAAGATCACTGCCGCCAATTGCTCGCACCCCATATTAATCGTAATACTGCTGTACTTTCACTGCTTGGTTTAGGTAAAGCTGGCGCTGAAACCATTATTTTAAGCTACGGTCGACATGTGGTTGGGGTGTTATTTTGGTATGCTATTGGTGGTGGTATTGGGGCTATTTTATATCGATTAGCCATCAGTCTTGCTCGCGCATGGTCACCAACACGAACTCAATATGCCGTGTTTGGATACCCTGCGATTCGCATTGTAGCAATCATTGATATCGTTCCATTACGGCTATTGGCGTTATTGATCAGTGTCGGTCATAATAGCCGCGCTGTAATACAAGGCTTACGTCAGCAAGGTGAACATTGGCATTTACCCGGTCCTGGTTGGCTTTTAGTTGCCATAGGACACAAACTGACGTTATCACTGGGAGGTCCTGCTATTTATAACAATATAAAAATGCAACGGCCACGTCTGGGTGGAAGTATCACCCCTGCTGCGCTACATATTGCGCAAATACAACATCTCATCACGCAACGCCTGTATGTATGGATTGTCGTTGAAAGCTTATTGTTATACTTTTTCTGTGGAGTTTTATAGTGCGGTTATTGGTTTTATTAATGCTGGCGATCTGTGTCAGTTTTTCAAGTGCCGCCACCACTCTCGCGCAACAAACTCAACGTATTATCAGTTTATCACCCCATACCACCGAAATGGCTTATGCAGCAGGTTTAGGTAATAAACTTATTGCGGCCAGTGCCTATAGCGATTACCCACCAGCAGCAAAAGAACTAGAACGGGTTGCCAATTACCGTGGCCTTAAGATGGAACGGATCTTAACCTTAAAACCCGATTTGATTTTAGCTTGGCAAGGTGGAAATTCCAGTCGTGAACTTACTCGTTTACAACAATTGGGAATGAAGATCATTTACTCAAACCCAAAAACATTGACAGATATCCCTAAAACATTAGAACAATTAAGCCAATATGCAGATTCTCCACAAGTCGCACTTCAAGCTGCGGCAGCATTTAACCAACAATTACAGCAACTAAAAACCGCTAATCTCAATAAATCTAAAGTGCGTTATTTTTATCAATTAGGTACAACACCTTTAATGACCGTGGCCGATAGTAGCTGGCCAAGTCAAATATTTCATTTTTGTGGTGGAGAAAACATTTTTACTAATAGTCGTGTCGCCTACCCTCAGGTTAATCAGGAACACGTCATCGTTGGTCAACCTCAAGTAATATTTAGCCCACAGCCAATAAAGACGACGCTGCAATTATGGGCACCATGGCAACAGCAATTAGCAGCAGTTAAGCAACATCATATTTATCAGTTAAACGCTAATTGGTTAAGCCGACCAACACCACGAACATTACTGGCGATAAAACAAGTCTGCTCGTTACTCAATCAAGTACGAGACGATCACTAATCACATTATTGTTATAATCCCTGTGAATAACTTCACAAAGCATTTAATTGCTGTTGTGCGTTGCGAATTAATTCGTACAATCTCAGCCGCTTTACTCAACTTCATTTATTCTTGTAGGTACAGAGATGCTCATTTATTTTCTCGATATGTTTGGCACCGCAATTTTTGCCGCATCGGGTGTGCTCATGGCTGGGCGGTTACGTATGGATCCGTTTGGCGTCGTCGTACTTGCAAGTGTGACTGCCATTGGTGGTGGTACTATTCGAGATATGGCATTAGGGGCAACACCGGTATTTTGGATTCACGATACTAACTATTTATGGGTGATTTTTATTACCTGTATTATCACTATGCTTGCCACTCAACGTCCACGACGAATGCCATGGTATTTTCTGCCCGTTGCTGATGCGATTGGACTAGCCGTGTTCGTTGCTATCGGGGTCGAAAAATCATTACGTTATGGTGCATCACCATTAGTCGCAGTGATTATGGGCGTGATTACAGGTTGTGGTGGCGGCGTTATTCGTGATGTATTAGGTCGCGAAGTACCGATGATCTTTCGTACCGAAGTATATGCAACAGCATGTATTATTGGTGGTATTGTCCATACGCTAAGCTTAACACTCGGTGTATTACCTTCAATGGCAGCCATTATGGGGATTATCACCACCTTATCGATTCGTTTAGCCGCTATTCGTTGGAACCTTTCACTACCAACTTTTGCACTGCGTAATTAAATCAATAGCCTAACCAGTTGATAATAAAAAACCGCCATCGCAGCACTTTCATGTGCAAGCATGGCGGTTTTTTATTACAGTCAATTCAAGTGCTATTTTTCAATCACCACTCGACTACGCTGAAAACGACGGTAAACCAGCCATATAATTGCAACAACGATCACCGCGACCACCACCCAGCATTGCGTCTGATACTTATGGTAAAACGCTAGCATAGGCGCAACTTCATCGCGTAAATAAGCTGGAGCAACACCAAAAACAAGTAGCCATACTGTCACCGCTAAAAAGTTACCAGTAAAAAACAATTTTGCTGGCATCGCGGCAATACCACAGCCAATACACATAAATTGTTTAATCCCTTCAACAAAACGACTAATGATCAACCCTAACATGCCATAACGATCAATAAAGCCATGCAGCTTGGTTAATGTTTTAGGTTTGATCCATTGTTTACGGGTAAGCACATGCCCAAATTGACGTCCAATAAAGTAGCCAATGCTATTACCAATAAAGCTTGCGCTCCAGCCGACCATAAGCACTGCTGGTAATGACATTTTACCCGATGCTGCTAATAAGCTCGCAACCACTAATAATGACTGTCCTGGCGCGGGAATCCCCATGCCTTCAACTGCAATTGCGAGTGCTAAAATATAATAGCCATATTGCTGCAGCAATGGCGTGAGTTCAGTAATAATATGTTGAATCGATTCCATGGCCAGTCTATGTCAGAAAAATGAACATTAATTTGTGATGATAGACTGAATTTAGCAGAGACCCTAACGATCAAAGATAAAAATTAAGCTTACCAAAATGAACTTATTAAAAAAAGCTGGCTCTCAGTAGATAAGAATTGTGATTTTAAGACGATAACATTACATAAGTTCTGTTGTAAAAATGGCTTTTTTGCTTGCTTCGACAAATTTATAAAAAACAATCTTGAATCTTTGGGCTTCAATAGCCGCTTATATTAAAACCCGTTACACTTAATATTATTTATTTTTTTTTAATACTGTTATGAATGGAAGCTCCTTACCCCGTATGCCAAGAATAAATAAAGCACTGATCGGAGTAATCGCTAGTGCGATTATTGCCTTAATTATGGCACCTGATATTTATGCAGAGCCACCGACAACAATCGAGCCTACATATCAATTAGGCCAACATTATCCGTTGGTTTTACCCTCAACATCCATAGCAGCAGTAGCAACAAAGCCAGCACCCTATTCAGCATTAGCATGGAAAACTCACACTATCAAAAATGGTGAAAGCTTAGCCGTCGCATTTGATAATGTCGGCTTAGACAGTGTGTTATTACATCAAGTTGTTGCAACCTGTGATAATACTAAAAAGCTAGCCTCGTTACGCCCAGGGGATAATCTCAATTTTGGTTTTGATGATGCTGGTAAGCTTATTGAATTACACCAACCATTAAACAACATTGAAACCTTAGTGGTAAAACGCACGTCTGATGGTAATGATTTTACGGCCTCAATTGATAAGCAACAGATCGAAACCCAAACCAACTATGCTCAAGCAACAATTGATTCTAGTTTTTGGAATGCCGCCGATAAAGCAGGCTTAACCGCTAATCAAATCATGGAAATAGCAGCACTGTTTGGCTGGGATATTGATTTTGCGCTTGATATTAGAGCTGGCGATAAATTTGAAGTGCTGTTTGAGCAACATTACCTCAACGGTGCAGCGATTGATCATGGTCATATACTGGCTGCGACATTCACTAATATGGGGCAAACATTTACAGCTATACGTCATCAAGACGGCAAATATTACGACAAAGATGGCCAAGCGATGCGTAAAGCATTTTTACGATCACCAATTAACTTTCGCTATGTGAGTTCAAATTTTAACCCGCGCCGTCTGCACCCAGTGACTAGACAAGTCAAAGCTCACCGTGGTACTGATTATGTTGCTCCTGTTGGTACCCCAATTTGGGCGGCAGGTGATGGAGTGGTGATGCAGTCGGGTTATAACAAATTTAACGGTAACTACGTATTCATTCGTCATAATAGTAACTATGTAACTAAATATCTTCATATGGCCAAACGCATGGTAAAAAACGGTCAACGAGTAAAGCAAGGACAAACCATCGGTACTCTCGGTGGTACAGGCCGCGTAACGGGTCCGCATTTACATTATGAGTTCTTAGTTAATGGCAAACATCAAAACCCACGCACGGTCAATTTACCCCAAGCTCATTCGTTATCAGGATCAGCGCAAACAGTATTTAAACGCCAAGCGCAACAACAACTTGGACAAGTAGCAAGTTACAGTACCTTGCTTGCTCAAAATGCGATTTTATTACCTCAGCACTAATTTTTCCTGATGTGACAACCAAAAAAAGCCGTCAATTTGACGGCTTTTTTAATGGCAGTGATAAATCATCGCGTTAAACGCTAAATGATGCTCCACAACCACAAGTTGTTGTTGCATTTGGGTTATTAACAAAGAAGCGTGAGCCTTCTAAGCCTTCAGTATAATCAACAACACCGCCGATTAAATACTGCAAACTCATGGGATCAACCACTAACGTTACACCACTATTTTCAATGGTCATATCACCGTCATTGACTTTCTCGTCAAAGGTAAAGCCATATTGAAACCCACTACAACCACCACCAGTAATATATACTCGTAGTTTTAATTCTGGGTTCTCTTCTTCAGCGATAAGCGTTTTTACTTTATTCGCAGCCACATCAGAAAAAGTCAGCGGCAAATTAACATCGCTCATTTACAAAACCTCTCAAACACTTCCATTAATTAAAGCTGATTATCTAATACCTGACTATTGTGTTCAAGTATTAGCCGTCTCAACTGGCGTATCATGTGGTGAATCGTGGCCTAATTTTTCTTTTTTAATGGTACGGTGAAGCAATTGCGAGTAAATCGGTTGACCACCAAGCATTTGAGCCATCATGGTTGCACCCAATGTTGTTACTACTAATGGCAAAATAAGGTGGTAGTTATTGGTCATCTCGATAACTAATAAAATACCAGTAATAGGAGCACGCACGGTAGCTGCAAATAATGCTCCCATACCAGCAATAGCAAATAAGCCCGGTGCAATCCCTAAATGAGGATACATTTCAAGTGCTACGGTGCCAAAAAACGTACCAAATAGCGTACCTAATGCCAACATTGGCGCAAAAATACCACCAGGAGCACCCGAGCCAAAACATAATAATGTTGTCACAATCCGCGCAAAAAACAACAGCAACAGCATATTTAAGCTGTAATCACCGTTGGTCGCAGGTGGAATAAGAAATACACCACCGCCAGTCAGCTCTGGAAAATAAAGTAATAATAGACCAAAACAGCCACCCAACAATCCACCAGTAATTAAATAACGGGTGCGATTATTATGGTGAATGTTAACAAACCAATCTAAGGTGAAAATAATTAAACGGTTAAAAACAACCCCAAAACCACCAAATAGTAATCCCAATACCAAGAATAACCACAACGACGTTAGTGCCGGAGCATCATATTGCGGCATGGTAATAACCGCGCTTTGACCCGAGATAAATCGAAATACGATCGTCGACATCATTGCTGAAATCATGACGCATTTAACCGAAATTAAACTGTAACGAAATTGCGGCCGCATCTCTTCGATAACAAACATAATACCCGCCATAGGGGCATTAAATGCAGCAGCTAAACCACCAGCAGCACCCGCCGCAAGTAATGAATGGCGACCTTCTTTATCTTTTAAACGGAAAATATCGGAAATCATACGTCCAATATTACCGCCCATCTGTACTGTCGGACCTTCACGGCCTAAAACCATGCCTGAGCCCAACGCGCCTAAACCACCAAAGAATTTCACCGGAATAACCCGCCACCAGCGAACAGGGCGCATTTCATCCATCGCACCTTCAATCTCAGGAATACCAGACCCCCCCGCCTCAGGGGCAAAGCGACACACTAAAAAATAACCAATAAACGCTAAAATACCACTAACAAGAAAGGCGGCTAACCATAATGGCAGCACGCTAGTGATTTCATCTCGTAGCCAAACAGTACGTTGCTCACTAACCCATCGCACACCAATTTCAAATAGCGTACCGACCAAACCGGCAAGAGTACCGACGAGAGCAGAAAGAAACAGAACAGAAACAGGTGTTTTATCTTGGGTCAAAAAACGCCTCACTAACCCACTGGGTTGAAGGTGGAAAGGCATATGAAGACCGCGCGATTTTTCAGTCATTAGAGAGCCGTATTATATAAAGATAACGCCATTACAGCGCAGAAGATAAGGATGGATGAGTATTATAGCCTAATCCAATGTGGTTATGATTTACACTGCTAATGTTGAAAAATAGCTTTGCAACTGTGACTTGTTCCGCAAATTGTAATCATATCACTTTAGATTCGGCTTCATTTTAAACCGTAAAATGACTCTCTCTTCAGCGTCACTTTAGGTACAATAAGACAATTTCACTCCCCACACTTCTCTCGCCTATGCTTGATTAGGACAGAGAATTCTGTGGATTGGATCAACGCCTTACTTTTTTATAGGATGTCATATGAGCAAAACGAGCAAGTCAGCTGATTTATTTGCTAAAGCACAACAAAAAATTCCAGGTGGTGTCAATTCACCCGTTCGTGCCTTTGCCGGCGTTGGTGATACACCATTATTTATTGAACGTGCCGATGGTGCCTATATCTTTGATGCTGATGGCAATGCCTATATCGATTACGTCGGCTCATGGGGCCCAATGATTTTGGGACATAATCATGCCGCTATTCGTGATGCTGTTATTGACGCAGCCCAGCAAGGTTTAAGTTTTGGTGCGCCAACAGCGATGGAAATTACCATGGCTGAATTAGTATCAACACTAGTACCATCAATGGAAATGGTACGCATGGTAAGCTCAGGTACTGAAGCAACCATGAGTGCTATTCGTCTTGCACGTGGTTTCACTGGGCGTGACAAAATTCTTAAATTTGAAGGTTGTTACCATGGCCACGCTGATTGCCTATTAGTAAAAGCGGGCTCTGGTGCATTAACACTAGGTCAGCCAAGCTCTCCAGGTGTTCCCGCTGATTTTGCCAAGCATACTTTGACTGCGACCTACAATGATTTGAATTCTGTTCGCGAAGCATTCATGGCTCAACCGGATCAAATCGCATGTATTATCGTTGAACCAGTTGCGGGTAACATGAACTGTATTCCACCAGTACCGGGCTTCCTTGAAGGCTTACGTGACATTTGTGATGAATTTGGTGCGTTATTAATTCTAGATGAAGTAATGACAGGCTTCCGTGTTTCACAAGGCGGCGCTCAAGGTTATTACAATATCAAACCTGACATCACAACCTTAGGTAAAATTATTGGTGGTGGCATGCCTGTTGGTGCCTTTGGTGGTCGTCGTGATGTAATGGAATTTGTTGCGCCTACAGGCCCGGTTTATCAAGCAGGTACACTATCAGGTAACCCTGTCGCTATGGCAGCTGGACATGCTTGTTTAACTGTATTAACTGAAGACGGTAATGAAAAACGCCTCGCAAATACCACTAAGCGTTTAGCTGATGGCTTTAAAGCATTAGCTGAAAAACATGGTATTCCATTAGCAGTCAACCAAGTTGGCGCAATGTTTGGCTTCTTCTTTATTGATCAAGATAGTGTGACTTGCTATGAAGATGTGACCAAGTGTGACGTTGAGCGCTTCAAGCGTTTCTTTAATTTAATGTTAGATAACGGTGTTTATCTTGCACCTTCGGCTTATGAGGCTTGCTTTACCTCACTTGCACATAACGATAAAGAAATTAACGCTACTCTAGAAGCCGCTGATTTTGCCTTTGCAACCCTTGCTGCTGAAGCGAAATAGCACCATTTAGAATAAATAATACAATGTAGTTAAAAACATTATTTTATTAATGCTATGATGCAAAAAGGTCACTGATTGTGGCCTTTTTTATGATAGCTATTTATTATTAGGTTAATCATAGAACCAATAAATAATGCACTCTATATCGAGAAAGTTTACTGCCAAAAATAGACCGCAAGTCCAGCAACCAGTACTAATACAATTAGCACTAACGACAGCTTAGGTTTTTTTTTGTCATCACAACCACAATTACAACATCCCATAAGTTATCTCCTCGATAAGGGCTATAATCATCAAACCAACTATGGTGATTATAATGATAATCTTTATCAATCAAAGTGAGAGTGACTGTTAGCGGTCGATTTTAAAAGGATAAATACCGTGTCTAAACCCTTTAAGGTAGAACCACGTCACTGGATGCTGATTGCAGCACTCATTGTCGCAGCTTATGCCAGTTATAAATTAATCGAACCTTATCTTGGCCCGATTGTACTAGCATTTATCATTTCGCTGTTATTTTCACCATTGCATAAACGACTATTAGCTAAAATGCCAACACGTGAAAATACCGCTGCAATGCTGTCATGTCTGATTATGACCGTTATTATTGTTATTCCTCTTTTAGTGGTGTTTTCATCAATTGTACATCAAGGTACAACGGTATCTAAAGAAAGTTATGAGTGGTTAACCAGCGGCGGTCCTAAAGCACTCTTTGCCCATCCAGATGCTCAAAGGGCGTTGGCATTTATTGATAAGTACTCACCATTCCATGATTTTGACCCACAAGTCATTATTCAAAAAATAGCAACAACAGCATCACAAGTAGGCTCTCAAGCATTCAATATCAGCGCTAAAATATTAGGTGATGCAACCAGTATCCTAGTTAATTTTATGATGATGCTATTTGTCTTATTCTTCTTATTACGTGATAACGATAAAATGATCTCGGCCATTCGTCATGTGATCCCACTATCACGTAGTCAAGAAGATGAAATAATGAACGAAGTAGAACAAGTCGCAAAGTCAGCGGTCCTTGGTTCATTTTTAACGGCCGTCGCTCAAGGCGTTGCTGGCGGATTTGCAATGTGGCTCTGTGGTTTTCCAGGTCTATTCTGGGGCTCAATGATGGCTTTTGCCTCATTAATTCCTGTCGTCGGTACCGCCTTAATTTGGCTACCAGCCTCACTGTATTTACTGCTAATTGGTGATTGGCAATGGGCACTGTTCCTTGCTTGTTGGGGGGTGATTGTTGTCGGCTCTATCGATAACATCGTCCGCCCATTACTGATGCAAGGCAGTTCAAGTATGAACACTCTGTTGATCTTCTTTTCAATCATCGGTGGTATTCAACTATTTGGCTTAATTGGTATGATCTATGGCCCTATCATTTTTGGGGTTACTTTAGTTTTATTTAAAATGTATGAGGTTGAATTCCAATCCTTCCTTGAACAACAAGATAATAACTAACCCTCAGTAATCGCAGCCTAATATGCCGTTATTATTAGCGATAATAATAACGGTCTATAAGGATTATTACTGTTCTACAGCCAGTGACTTTCTATCTGTCACTATTTATGGAACAATCCGCGTTCCTGAACCATGATATCTATTTTGAGGCCAGTTACATGTCTTATTCCCCTGCGAGCCAAGTGGTTGCTCGTCAATCTGCGTTTTTTGAAAATCGTAAAGTCCTTATTGCTGGTGAACTAAACGATACTTTTGCCTCAGAATTACTTCCAATAGCACAATCGGTAACAGTATTTACCACCAATTATGGTTACGTCGGTGATATTGAACACCATCAAGCAATTGACTGTCATTTTGGCGCTGAGCTTAATGCAGAATTAGATATTGATATGATTTTGCTTTTTTGGCCTAAAGCAAAAGCAGAAGCAGACTATTTATTATCGATGCTACTGAGCAAATTTGCCGCCGGCGTCGAAGTCTGTATTGTGGGTGAAAACCGCAGTGGTGTTCGCAGTGCGGAAAAAATGTTTGCTCAATACGGCCCATTAACCAAATATGACTCAGCCCGTCGTTGTAGTTTTTACTGGGGACGTTGCGATACACCTGCTGCTGCATTTGATATCAATAAATGGTTCCGTAGTTACCCTATCAGTATTGCAGGCGTCAATCTTACGGTGCGTTCACTGCCCGGCGTATTTAGCCATGGTGAGTTTGATAAAGGCTCAGAACTACTGCTAAATAACTTACCGCCACTTAATGGTCGCGTACTTGATTTTGGTTGTGGTGCCGGTGTTATTGGTGCGGTAATGAAAGCCAAATACCCACAGATCGAACTTGATGTATGTGATATCAGCGCACTTGCGATTGAATCAGCCAAAGAAACCTTTAAAGTTAATCAGCTCAAAGCTAACTTTATCGCTACTGACGTCTATAAAAACATTAATGGTCCTTACCAATATTTAATCAGTAACCCACCTTTTCATGCTGGTCTAAAAACATTTTATACCGCGACTGAAACGTTTATTAATCAAGCGCCTAATTATTTAAATCAGGGTGGTGAATTAGTAATTGTAGCTAACTGCTTTCTGCAATATCCACCCTTAATTGAAGCCTGTCTTGGCCAGTGCGACATTAGTTCTCACACTAACAAATTCAATGTTTATAGCGCAAAAAAATAATAAACAATAACTTATAAGCAATATTTGAATTTTATAAAGGGCAGTCAATACTGCCCTTTTTGATGACGTTAAATTTGTTAATTATGTGCCTTTTGACACGATTCTATTTCTAGTAACTTGATTCATAATAAAAATATAGTATAAACGCTGTAATCCATCACATTAAGTTAATACGATAAAGGACCATCGTTAAAATCTTAATGGTTATTTTAACGTGGCATTTATTGCCGTTAAAACCGTAAATACATCTCTTTTATTCAGGCACCGGAATGCAGAATACTCAACGCTTCAAACGTCTTCAGCACACACTCATGCTGGCTTTTTTAGTTCTCAGTATCACCCCATTGATATTGTCAGCACTCTATTTTCTAAATTCACACACTAAAGATTTAGCCGAACAAAGCATTAATCATCTTGCTTCATTACGTGACAATAAACAAAAGCAACTTCAAAGCTTCTTTGCCGCCAAAGAGTCTGAAGTTAAGAGTTTTGCCCGCTCAGAACTATCCAATAATAGTGGTGGTCGTTTTTATGGCTTAGTAGGCGCATTCCACCAACTGGGCAATATTGACTCCCAACTCGATGCACAAGGTCGAGCTAATTATTTTAATTTAACCTTAACCACTAAAAGCGATCAAACAGCTGACAGTGGTTATATTGGCCATGAACGCTATCGGTTAATGTTTAAACGTTATAACGCTGTTTATAATGAATATCTTAAACGATCTGATTTCAAAGATATTATGTTGGTCGATATTTCAGGTGATGTGGTTTATTCAGTAAAAAACCACCAGCTTTTTGGCATCAATTTATTAGCCAAAGACAACGCCAACCTTGCATTACAGCAAACATTTAAAGCTATCAAAGCGAAAACAGAACAAACACAACATAGCCCGGAACAAGTACCGGTAGTGTTTACTGACTTCAGTAGCAATAGCCATAATAGCGATACTACTGCTTGGTTTGCAGCTCCGATTATTCAGCAAGGTTATCTTCACAGCTATGTGTTTATGGAGCTAAGTAATAAAAAAGTCACTGAGCTGATTCAAGATAATACCAAGCATATTCAAACGCTATTGGTGGGTAGTGATCACCAACTTCGATTTGAGTCTAATGCAAAATTACCGTCTCAACTTCAAAGCCAAAGTATTGATCAAGCCTTAGCAGGACAATCTGGTATTGGTAGTTTTATCAACTACGATAATATTCCTGTATTAGGTGCTTTTTCACCGCTAAATATTCTCGGTAATCACTGGGCATTGGTGGTTGAATTGCCAGAAAAAGAAGCCTTTGCACGTATCTTTGAACTTGAGAAAATCTTTGTCGCAGCAATGGTAACCGCAATCATTTTGGTGATCATTACCTCACATTGGCTGTCCAACTCCATCACTGCACCATTGTTACGCTTAACTTGGGCGGCTGAAAAAGCATCGGGCGGTGATTTAGAACAAAAAATTGATGGCACTGAACGCCAAGATGAAATTGGACGCTTAGCGATCAGTTTTGCGCGTATGCAGCGCTCTATTCGTGAAAAAATCGGTCTGATCCGTCAACAAAATAAAGAGTTAGAGCATAATCTCACTATTATTCGTCAACAAAATAATGAGCTTCAAACCGCGGATAAGATGAAAGATGAGTTTTTAGCCACAACATCACATGAATTACGTACGCCACTGCATGGTATGGTTGGTATTGCTGAATCTTTATTAGCAGGAGCTAATGGCGCCTTACATGAGCCGCAACGACGTCAGTTAGAAATGATCATTAACAGTGGTCAGCGCTTAACAACCTTGGTCGATGATTTGCTTGATTACCATAAAATGCGTTATGGCGATCTAGACATCAATCATCAAGCGGTTGATATGTCAGTTGCGATTCGATTGGTGCTAGAGTTATCAAGCCATTTATTGGGCAATAAACCAATACGCATTATTAATCAAATTCCAGCGGATCTGCCTTTAGTTGATGCCGATGAACAACGACTAGAGCAGGTGCTATATAATCTGGTCGGCAATGCGATCAAATATACCTCAGAAGGTAAAATTATTTTATCGGCAACAGTATTGGAGCATCAATTACGCATTCAAGTGGTTGATACAGGACAAGGTATTCCAAGCGAACAACTGGAACATATTTTTGAACCGTTAATTCAAGCTAACACCGGATCGGCGAATTATCGTCAAGGAGCGGGGCTTGGACTCTCTATTAGCCGCCAGTTAATCGAGTTAATGGGCGGGCGTTTGTATGTCAGTAGCCAAACAATGGTCGGAACAACCTTTAGTTTCACGCTTAACTTAGCCAATGCCAATCAAATTGCAGCAATGGCGGCAAACCCTAATAATAATCATTTTAAAGCGCCCTTATTAAATGCCGCCAATTATGATCCGTCTGATTTACCTGAAAATTCAGACGGTGAACTGCTATTGGTGGTTGATGACGAACCGGTCAACCTCCAAATATTGACTAACTTCTTACGCCTTGCTGGTTATCGCGTCCAAACTGCAGAAAGCGGATCTCAAGCACTGACTTTGATTGCTGAACAACAACCTGATCTGGTTTTGCTTGATATTATGATGCCAGAAATGAGTGGTTATGAAGTGTGTTCGACACTGCGCAAAGATTACTCACTATTAGCCTTGCCGATCATTATGTTATCGGCGCTTGGACAAGTACAAGATCGCTTAAAAGGCTTTGAGTGTGGTGCCAATGACTATTTAACCAAACCGTTTAATAAAGAAGAACTTATTGCTCGTATTCGCGCTTACCTTCAAGCTGGTAAAACAGAGATTGAACGCCAGAAAAATCACGAATTAGAGCAAGAAATCCATCGACGTGAACAAGTTGAAATGGGCTTGATTGAAACTCAAAGTCGCTTGCTTGGATTATTAGATTCAACCAATGAAGCGATTATATGCGTTCAAAATGAAGGTCGAATTAGATATGCCAACGGTGCTGCTGGCAAACTATTTAAACGAGCACCAGAGCTACTTGAGCGTTATACCATTGACGATATACTGGTAACGCCACTACCGATTACGGCCACTGATAACCACCACTTCAATGGCCAGTTGAATTATTATATTGGTGATCAGCAGCAACAATTAATGACCGCTGTTATTAATTTACCCGTTGAATCTGGACTCAAACAAATGTTTGTCTTTGATAGTCAAGGGCCCTCTGCTGATCATCGTATTAATCTGCTTGAAAATGCGATTGATGTACTGTCTGAATTTGCCTTTAATGGTGACAAAAACAATCTTCAACAGTTACGCGAACTCGGTGGTGAGTTTACTCGCTTAGCCGATAAGTTAGGTGATGGTGAACACAATAAAACCGAAATAATTCGCCAGCTATTAGTCGATTCAATGAAAGCAACGCTGCTCTTTTGGGAAGCAGAATCTCATAAAAGTAAGTTTGAATTAGCTGAAGAAAGTGGTTTATGGCGCGTTTATTTAGATCGTAGCACCCTTCAAACACGGACATTAGATAAATACCTTCAGCTTGAAACGTTGCCTAAAACACCGCGCTGGCGCACAGTCATAAACACCATTGATTATGTGTTGGAGCGCTGTCCAGAATCAAACACAGCCCGTCAAGAACTGGTGATGATGCGTGACAAATTACACCACATTATTAGCCATGGTTAACTCGGCATATTAAATAGTGATACAAAAAAGGTCCTTATAGGGCCTTTTTTATGGGCTGTGGTTATCTTATTCTCCATGACCATCGATTTAATCAATAGCTATGGCAGTCGATAATGGCCTCTCGTCGACTCGCTGATACGTCACGACAATCACGCTCAAGCACTTTTTTAATGCTCGAAATAATCACCTTTAAATCCGTATCGCTGATCAAGATCACACTATTATTATGGTCAAAATTAAACCACATCTATCAAAAAATAGCGTTTAAACTGTGTCAAAATAATTTCTTTTAGTTTATGAGAACCGAATCACAACAAACTGACACGGTAAATTTTCCGTATAAAAATAACAACAAAAATTCGCATGCGTTACATCACACACGCAAAAAACACAAAATAAACACTTATTAAACAACAGCTAAAGAGAAAATCACGCTAACGTAACCAATGTAACAGCACAACCTGTTTGTGACGTTAACCACGCTATTTACTGAATGCTCAATCAAGTAAAACAGTGAAATTAACGTTTTTAACGACAGCCTTAATCATTTTGACGTTTTTAACGGGCGACCACATTGACGATTGAGCCAATCCAGCCAATATTGAAACCACTGAGAACCTACAAGGCCATTCAACGGTTCAGCGTTACTCAGTTCCAATGAAGTAGGTTTGAGGCGCTCCAATGACGGAGCCAATTTTTATTTCCATTAGTGAAACAGAGCTAAGAGTAAGGAACAGCTATGCTTGCCAATATTAACAAAACTAAGTTAGCACTTGCAGTTGTTGCTGCAGCAACCGCTTTTACAGCACCCGTTGCAACAGCATCAGAAAAAAGCCAGCTAACAATCGTACCCGATTTTTACCCTACAATGGTACGTAACTTTAACCCGTTTTTAGCAACAAACCTTCGTACTACAACTGAATTCGTTTATGAGCCATTGGTTATCTTTAACCAAATGCACGGTAATGAGCCAGTTATGCGTTTGGCAAAAGACTACTACATGTCTGACGACCTAATGAACGTTACGTTTGAAATTCGTGATGGCGTGAAATGGTCTGACGGTAAACCTTTTACAGCTGCTGATGTTGTTTACTCTTTTGAGCTAGTAAAAGACAAGCCAGAACTTGACCAAATCGGTATCAACAAGTGGGTTAAATCAGTTAAGCAAGACGGTAACAAGGTTATCTTTGCATTAACAGCTGCTAACTCAAACGTACCGTTTGAAATATCTAAAGTGCCAGTTATTCCTAAGCACATTTGGAGCAAAGTGAAGAACCCAACAACCTTCACTAACGAAAACCCAGTAGGTACTGGTCCATTTACAGAGATCGAGACATTTACTCCTCAACTTTACGTTCAATGTCGTAACCCTAATTACTGGGATAACGCGAACCTAGAAGTTGATTGTTTACGTGTTCCTCAAATCGCTAACAATGACCAACTACTAACTAAGATCATCAACTCTGAGTTAGATTGGACGTCATCGTTCATTCCTGACATCGACAGTACTTATGCTGCAGCAAATCCTAATCACAAATACTGGTACCCTGCTGCTGGTACGATGGCATTCATGCTGAACTATAAGTCGCCAAAAGCGGGTAACAACGAAGCAATCAACAATGTTGACTTCCGTCGTGCATTCTCTATGGCAATTGACCGTCAAACTATCATCGACATCGCGTTCTACGGTGCGGGTACTCCGAACGATTACGCATCAGGCCTAGGTGATAGCTTCAAGTCATGGTCTGACGAAGCAGTTCATAACAAATACAAGCCTTACAACACTTACAACATCAAAGGTGCTAAAGACCTTCTTGCTAAAGCTGGCTTTAAAGACCTAGATGGTGACGGATTTGTTGAATCTCCAAAAGGTGAGAAGATCGAGCTTGAAGTTCAATCTCCAAACGGTTGGACTGACTTCAACAACACAGTACAGCTAGGTGTTGAGCAGCTTCAAGAAGCAGGTATCAATGCGAAAGCACGTACTCCTGATTTCGCTGTTTACAACCAAGCAATGCTAGAAGGCACTTACGATGTAGCGTTTACTAACTACTTCCACGGTGCAGATCCACACCTATACTGGGACAGTGCGTACAACTCACGTCTACAGCAAGGTGATGGTATGCCACGTTTCGCTATGCATTACTTCAAAAATGCACAGTTAGATGCGTTGCTAGACAGCTTCTACAAGACTGCTGATAAGGGTGAGCAAATGAAGATTGCTCATAGCATTCAGAATATCATTGCTGAAAACCAAATTACAATTCCAGTAATTTCTGGTGCTAACAACTTCCAATACAATGAAGGTCGCTTCACTGGTTGGTGGAACGAGAAGAACCCTAAAGGCCGTCCAATGGTATGGGCTGGCGTTCAAGAGCGTCTACTTCAAGTACTGGATCTAAAACCAAAAGCGTAATTTCTGCTTAAATTTGCGGTGCACGCCTTGTGCACCGCCTCTTCCCTCTAATCCTTTTTGCAATCAAAGGTATGACGCTTGCGTCAGGGGGTTTTACGTCCTGAATTCAGCTCAGGAAGGCAAGCTGGATGTGTAAGGTGTGAGTTATGGGATTCTTTTTACGTCGTTTATCGTTTTATTTTATCGCGCTAATTTTCGCGGCAACGCTAAACTTTATTCTTCCGCGTGCAATGCCTGGTGACCCAGTTACCATGATGTTCGCAAACGCAACTGCCCAGGTAACCCCTGAGCGTATTGAAGCTATGAAAAAGCTACTTGGCTTTGTTGATGGTCCACTTTATGAGCAATACTTTTCGTATTTAGCTAACGTATTTACGTGGAACCTCGGTACTTCAATTAAATTTTACCCATTATCGGTGAATGATTTATTAGCAGGCGCAATTGGCTGGTCACTATTCCTAGCTGGTTCTGCTGTAATTCTTTCATTCTGTGTCGGTTCAGTATTTGGTATTTTCGCAGCATGGAAACGTGGCAGTAGCTACGATACCTTCATCTCTCCAGGGATGTTAGTTATTCAAGCGGTTCCACCGGTTGTAATCGCGATGCTCGTAATGTTTACCTTTGCTATCGGTTTAAAGTGGTTCCCAACAGGTAATGCCTACACTGCAGGTGTTGTCCCTGATTGGAGCAGCTTTGCATTCTATAAAGATGTGCTTTACCACGCCGCCCTACCTCTCTTCTGTGCCACTATTATTCAGATTGGCGGCTTTCTAATTGGTATGCGTAACAACATGATTAACCTGCTAAATGAAGACTACATCACCATGGCAAAAGGAAAAGGCCTAAGTGAAAACCGAGTAGTGTTCAACTATGCAGCACGTAATGCGATGCTACCAAGTGTAACTGCATTATCAATGGCGCTAGGTATGGCTATCGGTGGTCAGCTTATTATCGAAATGATTTTCAACTACCCAGGTCTGGGAACGGTAATGCTAAACGCAATCCATGCGCGTGATTACCAAGTACTACAAGGTCAGTTATTAATTATGACTATGTTTATGTTGTTCTTTAACTTTATGGCCGACATCCTAATCGTTGCGCTAGACCCTCGT
This sequence comes from Photobacterium aquimaris, assembly GCF_002954455.1. Classification (GTDB taxonomy): domain Bacteria; phylum Pseudomonadota; class Gammaproteobacteria; order Enterobacterales; family Vibrionaceae; genus Photobacterium; species Photobacterium aquimaris. The sequence goes on along the minus strand of NZ_MSCC01000001.1, from coordinate 135,475 downwards.
CTACGTAAAGGAGGCAAGTAATTATGAAAGCCTTATTTAAATTGCTATCTAGCAACCCTAAAGCAATGTTTGGTCTCAGCATTATTGTTGTCTTTATTCTGGCGGCAGTGTTTGCACCATTAATTACCCAATACTCACCGGATAAAAGAACCGGTAATCCACATGAGTATCCAGCTTTTGTTGTAAAAGCAGCACAAGATAATCCCGATGGTTGGATTGCGAAAAACCTAGCGACTAACAAGCGTACGTTATTAATGTCAAAAGATGCTGATCACGTTTTAGGTACATCGCGTATGGGACGTGATATCTGGTCACAACTTGTTTATGGCGCACGTACTTCATTAGCGGTTGGTTTTGGTGCTGGTCTATTGGTGTGTTTCTTAGCAACCATCATTGGTATCTCAGCGGGTTACTTCGGCGGTAAAGTCGATGAAATTCTCACCGCATGTATGAACATCATGCTGGTAATGCCACAACTCCCAATATTGTTTGTTATCGCAGCCTTTGTAGGTCAAGCAGGCCCTCTCACAATAGCCATCGTTATTGCGGTTACCTCCTGGGCATGGGGCGCACGTGTAGTACGCGCACAAACATTATCAATTAGAGAAAAAGAGTTTGTAAAAGCGGCTGAAGTATTAGGTGAATCATCTCCTCGTATCATTTTCGTTGAGATTCTTCCTAACCTTATCTCTATCGTAGGTGCGAGCTTCATTGGTTCAGTAATGTATGCGATTAACGTTGAAGCGACATTATCTTTCTTAGGTCTAGGCGATCCAAACGGCATTAGCTGGGGTGTGATGCTTTACAACGTACAAACCTCATCTTCAATGTTAATTGGCGCATGGTGGGAAGTACTAGCTCCATGTTTTGCATTGATATTTATCGCTATTGGCCTTGCTATGCTTAACTTCGCTGTTGATGAGATTGCTAACCCGCAGTTACGTTCTCATAAAGGCATGCGTCGTTGGAAAAACCTTGCAAAAGAAAACGCTAAACAAGCACAACCGGTTGAAGCGATGCCTCAACCAGCACTAGAAGGCGGGACTAAATAATGACTGATCCACAAATCTCAATTCGTAATTTATGTGTTGATTATATTACTGATTCTGGCGATGTCCGTGCCGTAAATAATGTCAGCTTTGACATTGGTAAAGGTGAAGTTTTTGGTCTAGCTGGTGAATCCGGTTGCGGTAAATCAACGGTTGCTTTCTCACTAATGCGTCTGCACAAGCCGCCTGCATTTATTACCGGTGGTGAAGTGTTCTTTGATGGTCACGGTGACATTTTAAAGAAAACGGATATGGCGATGTCAGCTTTCCGTTGGAGTGAAATGTCAATGGTATTCCAAAGTGCGATGAACGCTTTGAACCCGGTGTTAACCATGGAAGAGCAATTTTGTGATGTGATCATGCGCCACACTAATATGACCCGTAAGCAAGCGATTCGTCGTGCTGAAGGTTTATTGGAAATTGTTGATATTCACCCAAGCCGTTTACGTGATTACCCACACCAATTCTCTGGTGGTATGCGTCAACGTTTAGTTATCGCGATTGCGTTAGCGCTAAATCCAAAGATGATCATCATGGATGAACCAACAACAGCACTTGATGTAGTGGTTCAACGTGAAATCCTACAAAAGATTTATGCACTAAAAGAAGAATTTGGCTTCTCAATTTTATTTATCACTCATGATTTATCACTGATGGTCGAGTTCTCAGATCGTATCGGCATCATGTATTCAGGTGAGCTAATTGAAGTTGCACCATCAAAGCAAATTCTTGAAACACCGTACCACCCATATACAGAAGGTTTGGGAAGTTCATTCCCACCGCTGACAGGCCCTAAAACACGCTTAACCGGTATTCCAGGTAACCCATTAAACTTACTTGAAATACCACAAGGTTGTCGCTTCCAAGCTCGCTGTGGAAAAACCCATCCAGCATGCTTTAGCACTCCAACTCAGTTAAGCCAAATTGAACCAGGACGTTTATCAAACTGCCACCTATTTACCAATACCGGTAACTAGTAGCAACACACCGCATTCTATAGGCAGTATTTAGGAGACACTATGAGCAAGCCTGTTGGAACACCGATTATCGAAGGTAAAAATCTAATTAAAGATTTCTCGGTAAACAGTAACTCACTTAAAAAATCAAAGATGCGTGCGATTAACGATGTGTCTTTCAAAATGTACAAAAGCCGCGGCTTAGCTGTAGTTGGCGAATCAGGCTCAGGTAAATCAACCACCGCTAAAATGATTGCCAAAATGTACGCACCAAGTGGCGGTCATATCGAATATTACGGACGTGATATTCAAACCATAAGCAGCCGTGATGATGTAATGAAATACCGTCAAGGTGTACAAATGGTATGGCAAGATCCGTTTGGATCATTAAACCCTACTCATACTATTTTTCACCATATTGCGCGCCCATTACTGATCCACAACAAAGTATCATCTGGTAATAAAAAAGAGCTTGAAGAGACTGTTTACAGCCTACTTGAGCAAGTAGGTTTGATTCCACCCAAAGCCACTGCGGCAAAATTCCCGCACCAGCTTTCAGGTGGCCAACGTCAGCGTGTCAACTTAGCCCGTAACATTGCGGTTGGCGCTGAAGTGGTACTGGCAGATGAACCAACGTCAATGCTTGATGTATCGATTCGTGCAGGTGTTCTTAACTTAATGGAAGAGATGAAGTTTGAGCGTGAAATGGCGCTGCTTTACATCACTCACGATATCGCAACAGCTCGTTATATTGCTGAAGATCTTGCGGTTATGTATGTCGGCCATATGGTTGAGTGGGGCGATACGGAAGAGATCATTCATAATCCGCAGCACCCATACACCCAACTCTTAGTGTCAGCGGTACCGGATCCAAGCAAATCGATCCATACCAAACTAAAAGGTAATAAAGGTGAAATTCCGTTATGGACGCCTGAAAGTTTTGGCTGTCCATTTGCTGGTCGTTGTATGCAAGCAACAGATAAATGTCGTGAAAAATTGCCAGCCGTTACTCAATTATCTGACAACCACTTTGTGCGTTGTTACTTATACGAAAACTAAGTAATAAAGCCAACGTTATAAAAATTTAGCATCAATAACACGTTTACTTTTATTTCCATGTTATTTGTCGCTCAAGCAATTCAGTGGTGGTTCCCATAAGGAGCCATCACTTATTAGCGACATTGGAGGCCCTATGCAGCTGTTAATTAATCACCTTGGTTATGAGCGCTTTAATACAAAGCAGGCTTTATTACAAACAACATCTCAAACACTGTCAGGCCATGCCGAATTAGTGTGCAATCAAACTAACCAAACTATTATGCAGCTGCCATTAGTTGCGTGTGGTACCACCGCACAATGGCATACGGGCAATATTTATAAGATAGATTTTTCGACTTTCCAAAATAACGGCGAATACCGTATTCGCTATGCCAACATCGAATCTTCTGTTTTCAGTATTGCTGAAGGCATACTAATGCAACGTACTTTCAGTGATGTTTTGCACTATTTCAAATCACAACGTTGCAGTGGTATTTACGATCAAGCTGATAGCCAAGCACAATTACTCAACAGCGATATCAGCGTTGATGTTCACGGCGGTTGGTATGACGCATCAGGTGATGTCAGTAAATATTTAAGTCACCTTTCTTACGCTAACTTCCTCAATCCTCAACAAACACCGATGATTGTTTGGAACATGCTAAAAGCATATGAAATCGCAGAAGATCAAACTGATGTAGCTAATTTCACGCGTGTACGTTTATTAGAAGAAGCGTTATTTGGCGCCGATTTTTTAGTACGAATGCAAAGTGATGACGGCTTCTTTTTCATGACCGTGTTTGATAAATGGAGCAAGTCACCAGCACAACGTGATATCTGTGCTTATGCTACCCAAGACGGTATTAAAACTGATGATTATCAAGCAGGTTTCCGTCAAGGTGGTGGCGTCGCAATAGCAGCACTCGCGGCAGCGGCACGGATCACAACCTTACCTTCTTGCTCACGTATTCCTCATTGTGACGCCTACCAAAGCGAGCACTATTTGCATGCCGCAGAGCGTGGCTATTGGCATTTAAAACAACACAATATCAATTATCTTAACGATAATGCTGAAAATATTATTGATGAATACTGCGCCTTATTAGCTGCGGTAGAGCTTTATCGCGCCACCCATCAACAGCGTTATTTAACTGAAATGCGTGATTGGGCCCAACGCCTAAGTCAACGTCAAATGTCAGATGAAAACGTTAACCATTACTGGTCAGCAACCACGGATGGCAGTCGTCCTTATTACCATGCAGCAGAAGCAGGCTTACCTGCGATTGCACTGATGCAGTATTTAGCTGCCGAACCTGAAACCAAACACCAGCAACAATTACACCCAGTACTGGTAAATGCCCTTAATTTTGAATTGACGTTAACAGCTGAAGTTAATAACCCGTTTGGCTATCCACGTCAGTACACTAAAGCCGTTGATGGTGATAAAAAAACCGCTTTCTTTGTTGCCCATAACAATGAATCTGGTTATTGGTGGCAAGGTGAAAATGCCCGTATAGCTTCCCTTGCGAGCATGGCATTTATGGCACAAGCCCACCTCACTGATGACGCATTAAAGCAACAATTAATGCAATATGGTCAACAACTTATGAATTGGATTTTAGGCCTAAATCCTTTTGACATGTGCATGTTAGACGGCCATGGCCACAATAACCCTGATTACCTTCCTGAGCTTGGTTTTAGCAATGCGAAAGGTGGCGTTTGTAATGGCATCACTTCAGGTTTTGAAAATGAACAAGACATTGCCTTTAACCCTGTAGGGCAAAAAGATGACATGCTACAAAACTGGCGTTGGGGCGAGCAATGGATCCCTCATGGCGGTTGGTATTTATTAGCCACAACCTTGCAATTTAAGGAGCGTCACCATGGCTGATTTTCCATTTTCTTACCTTGTGGGCGTAGATGGTGGCGGCACCTCGTGTCGCGCCCGGATCTGTGATATCGCAGGTAACGTAATCGGTGAAGCGAAAACTGGTAGCGCTAATATTCTACTCGGTGGTGAAATTGCGATGGCATCAATTCAACAAGCCATTGCCCTTGCTACTCAACAAGCACAATTAACACCAGCTAATTACCCTAAGATGGCGATCGGATTAGCACTGGCAGGAGCAGAGCAGCAACAAGCGTGGTATGCATTCATGCAACAACCTCACCCATACGGTGCCATTACGCTAAATACTGATGCATATGGCGCTTGTTTAGGTGCTTGGGGGGGGCAAGATGGCGCGATCCTCATTGCAGGCACTGGATCTTGCGGCATTTTATTGCAAGACGGTAAGCAGCATGTGGTCGGTGGACGTGAGTTTCCGATCTCAGATCAAGGCAGCGGCGCCATTATGGGACTGCGCCTGATCCAACAAGTCTTACTCAGTGTTGATGGCATCGTGCCAACAACTGAGTTAGCCCAGCATGTATTAAGTCATTTTGAGCATGATATTGATGCGATTGTTAGTTGGTCAAAAACGGCACGTCCTTGCGATTATGGTCAATTCTCTCCGGCAATCTTTAGCTTTGCTGCCCAAAACGATTCACTCGCAGTATCATTGTTACAACAAACGGCTGCAGATATTGAAATGTGGATGCAAGCGTTAATTGTGCGTGGCGCAAGCCGTATTTGCTTAATGGGCGGTATTGGTGAACGCATTCAAACATGGCTAACTCCACCAATGCAGCAACGACTAGCAACGCCGCAAGGTGATGCAATGGACGGCGCTATTGCTATGGCGCGCGGCAATCACAACTTATTTGTACGTTAAGGAAGTAAAAATGACTTATCGTCTTGATTTTACAGTAATAGAGAAAGCTGAAAGCCATTGCCGCTATGCGTTAAGTTTACATAACTTAACTGACCAAGCGTTGCATGGATGGTCGCTGTATTTCTTTATAAGCCGCTGCATTGATCCAACTTCAGTATCCGTGGGTACGATTAGCCAAATTGGCAGCTACAGCCAATTATCTCAATTACCACCATTAATGGCTAATGGACACTTTTATACTGAATTCACCATGAAGACGATGCCATTCAATTTACATGATGATGGCATCAATGAAGCATTTATTACGTTGGATAACGATAGTGATCTTATCCAACCGCTAAAAGTACACACTACCACCATCAATTTAGATCAAGATTCGATCGAGCGTTACTGTACACCATTACCAAGTATTGGTTGTGATATTGCGCTAATTCCACAACCCAATCACTTAACTCGACTTCAAGGTGAGTTTGTTTTTAACCAATTTACCGCTCTTGAAACTCCACCAATCTTAGCGCAAGGGGCGATAAACTGGTTAAGCGCTGAATATAAAAAGCATTTTAACGAAGCAATGCCAATTAGCCCTCAGGGCAATATCCATTATCACGTTAATAATGACATTATTGAGCATGGCTACCAATTACTGATCGAAACTGACAATATTTGGATCCATGCCAGTTCAGCCACCGGCTTTGTCCATGCAACATCAACTTTATTGCAATTGCTGCCTACGCGTCCAAGCCATGTTGTCGATGCAGCTTACTGCTTACCAATGGTAGAAATTAACGATCAACCTCATTATAGCTACCGTGGCATGATGCTTGACTGCGGGCGTCACTTTCATCCCGTAGATCGTATTAAGCATCTTCTGGATCAGTTAGCGCGCTATAAATTTAATACATTCCATTGGCACCTAACCGACGATGAAGGCTGGCGAATTGAAATTGATGCCTACCCTCAATTAACCGAGATTGGTGCATGGCGCGGCCCAAATGAAATTATTGCGCCACAATTTAGTCATATTGATCAACGTTATGGCGGTTTTTATACCAAACAAGAAATTCGTGATGTGATTGCTTATGCCAGCGATCGCGGCATTAGTATCATTCCTGAAATTGATATTCCGGGTCATTGTCGTGCGGCAATTTTGTCGCTCCCAGAATTGTTACAAGATCCAACCGATCATTCGGTATATCGCAGTATTCAGAACTACCCTGACAATATTTTATCGCCAGCATTAGCGGGAACTTACACCTTTATTCAAACCGTACTTGAAGAAGTGTGTGAGCTATTCCCTGCACCTTTTGTACATATTGGTGCCGATGAAGTGCCTAAAGGCGTATGGACCGACAGTGCTGCGTGCCAACAATTAATGGCTGATAACAACTACCGCGACCCGATGGAGTTACAAGGCCATCTATTGCGCTTTGCCGAACAAGTATTACAAGCCCAAGGCAAACGTATGATGGGCTGGGAAGAAGCAACCCATGGTAATAAAGTCAGTAAAAACACCGTAATTTATTCATGGACCAATGAAGAAGCTGGCCTTGAATGCGTAAAAAATGGCTTTGATGTGGTAATGCAACCCGCACAAGCCACCTATCTCGATTTGGCTCAAGGTTACTCAGCTGATGAAGCTGGCGTCGACTGGGCAGGTAAATTAACACTGGATAATGTTTACAATTATCATCCACTTAGCACTCTGTCAGAGCGAAATTCTGCGCGGCAGCACATTTTAGGCATTCAAACTGCACTTTGGTCAGAATTAATTAATAACCAAAGCCGATTTGAATATATGATTTATCCGCGCTTACTGGCGGTATCGGAGATCTGCTGGAGTAAACCACAACATCGTAACTGGGATGACTTTAAAGCACGCTTAAAAGGTCAACTTAACTATCTAGATAAGGCGGGCATTAATTACCGCCACTGTGAATAACCACGTACACAGAACAGTAAATATTTTAAGGATTAGAAATAATGAAATACGGTTATTTTGACAACGGCAATAAAGAGTATGTTATCACTCGACCTGATGTCCCTGCACCATGGACCAACTACCTTGGTACTGAAAAGTTCTGTACAGTGATTTCACAAAATGCCGGTGGTTACTCTTTCTATAAGTCACCAGAATACAATCGCGTTACGAAATTCCGTCCCAATGCGACATTTGATCGTCCAGGGCATTATGTTTACCTACGCGATGATGCGACAGGTGATTACTGGTCAATCTCATGGCAACCAGTAGCTAAAAGTCTTGATGAAGCAAAGTATGAAGTTCGTCATGGCCTGTCATACTCAAAATTTGCTTGTGAATACAATGGTATTTCAGCACAGAAAACATTATTCGTACCGATTGGTGAAGATGCTGAAATTTGGGATGTAGTTCTGAAAAACACCACAGATGAAGTACGAACTATTAGTGCGTTCTCATTTGTTGAATTCTCATTTAGCCACATTCAATCTGATAACCAAAACCATCAGATGAGTCTTTACTCTGCAGGTACATCTTATGAAGATGGCGTGATTGAATACGACTTGTATTACAACACCAAAGAGAAAGAAGGTTACTACTACCTAGCATCAAGCTTTGCACCTGATAGCTATGATGGTCAACGTGATACTTTCATCGGTGCATACCGTGATGAGTCTAATCCAATTGCAGTTGAGAAAGGTCGTTGTTCTAACCATGTGCAAACTTGTTACAACCATTGTGGTTCACTACACAAGCAATTTACGCTTCAACCAGGTGAAGAAATTCGCTTTAACTACATTCTAGGTATTGGTAAAAACGAAGGCCAACGTCTACGTCAAAAGTACCAAGACAATGCTGTGGTTGATGCTGCATTTGCTGAAATTAAGCATCACTGGGAAAGCCGCTGCAACAAGTTTAAAGTAACATCGCCAAATGAAGGCCTTGATACCATGATCAACGCTTGGACACTATACCAAGCAGAAACTTGTGTTGTATGGTCACGCTTTGCTTCATTTATCGAAGTCGGTGGCCGTACTGGTCTTGGTTACCGTGATACCGCACAAGACGCCATCTCTGTGCCACACTCTAACCCAACGATGACACGTAAGCGTTTAGTTGATTTACTTCGTGGCCAAGTGAAAGCGGGTTATGGTTTACACCTGTTTGATCCTGATTGGTTCGATCCTGACATGGCTGATGTTGAGCCATCAAAATCACCAACAGTAGTACCAACACCAAGTGATGCTGATAAGATCCACGGCATTGATGATACTTGTTCAGATGACCATCTATGGTTAGTCCCTACTATCTGTAAGTACGTTACAGAAACTGGCGAAGAAAGCTTCCTCAACGAAGTGATCCCATACGCTGACGGCGGTGATGCAACTGTTTATGATCACATGAAGGCTGCGCTTGATTTCTCTGCCGAATATGTAGGCCAAACCGGTATCTGTAAAGGTCTACGTGCCGATTGGAATGACTGCCTAAACTTAGGTGGCGGTGAATCAGCAATGGTATCGTTCCTTCACTTCTGGGCACTACAAGAATTTATTCAACTCGCTAAATACCAAGGTAAAACAGCAGATGTTGAAAAATACACAGAAATGGCAGCCAATGTACGTGAAGCATGTGAAACCCATTTATGGGATGATGAAGGCGGCTGGTACATTCGTGGTTTGACCAAAAATGGCGACAAGATTGGTACAGCACAGCAAACAGAAGGCCGTATTCACCTAGAGTCAAACACCCTTGCTGTTCTGTCTGGCATGGCATCACAAGATCGTGGTGAGCAAGCGATGGATGCTGTAGATGAAAATCTTTACTCAGACTATGGTTTACATCTTAATGCACCATCGTTCTCCACCCCTAACGATGACATTGGTTTCGTAACTCGTGTATATCAAGGCGTGAAAGAAAATGGCGCGATCTTCTCGCATCCAAACCCATGGGCATGGGTAGCTGAAGCGAAACTAGGTCGTGGCGACCGTGCAATGAAATTCTATGATGCACTGAACCCATACAACCAAAACGACATGATTGAAACACGTATGGCTGAACCTTATTCTTACGTGCAATTTATCATGGGCCGCGATCACCAAGATCATGGTCGTGCTAACCACCCATGGTTAACAGGTACTTCTGGTTGGGCTTACTTTGCTGTCACTAACTTTATTCTTGGAGTTCAGACAGGTTTTGATGGCCTAACTATTAATCCATGTATTCCAACTGAATGGCCTGGATTTGAAGTAACGCGTGAATGGCGTGGTGCGACGTACAATATTAACGTAACCAATCCAAATCATGTTAGCAAAGGCATTAAGTCTATTACCCTTAATGGTCTACCTGTTGATGGTGCAATTGCACCTCAAGCTGAAGGTTCTGTGAATACCGTTACAGTTGTAATGGGCTAATCACTTTTAGGGGAGTAGCTTTACTCCCCATTTTATTTTGCGAGAGAAATAGGAGTTCCTCCATGATTCAATTTGGAACCGGTGGTTGGCGTGCCTTTATTGGTGAAGAGTTTACCCAAGCGAATGTACGTTTAGTTGCACAAGCAATTGCTAACATCATGATCACGGAGTCAGTAACTGATAAAGGATTCATCATCGGTTATGACCGTCGCTTTTTATCAGATAAAGCTGCAACTTGGTTTGCTGAAGTATTAGCAGGAAATAATATCAAATGTAGTTTTATCAATCGCTTTGTACCAACACCGATCGTGATGTTTAAAGCTAAACAAACTGGTGCAATTTACTCAGCATGTATTACTGCATCGCATAACCCAGCAGATTACAACGGTATTAAAGTGTTCATCGAAGGCGGTCGTGATGCTGATGAGATCATTACGCAAAAGATTGAACAACAAATTGCAGTACTGACGGATGCTGATATTAAACTGGTTGATTTTGAGCAAGCACAACGCGATAAATTAATTGAAATCATCAATCCAATGAACGAATTTGTTGATTCTGTGATTGATTTACTTGATTTAGAAGCGATCAAACAAGCTAACCTACGAGTACTTATCGACCCAATGTTCGGCGTTGCTAAAAATGCATTACAAACGGTGTTGATCACCGGTCGTTGTGATGTTGATGTTATCAACGATGGTGAAAACCCAGGTTTTGGCGGCTTAATGCCATCACCAAGTGCTGCAACTCTTTATCGTCTTAAACATTTAGTCGCTCAAGAAGGCTATGACATTGGTATTGGTACCGATGGCGATGCTGACCGTTTAGGTATTATTGATGAAAAAGGTAACTTCATTCATCCTAATGAAGTGTTACTACTACTGTATTACTACCTATTAGAATACAAAGGCTGGAAAGGCTCTGTTGTGCGTAATATAGCCACAACCCATTTACTTGATAAAGTCGCAGCAGCCTATGGTGAAAAATCATTTGAAGTACCGGTTGGTTTTAAGCATATCAGCTCACAAATGGAAGCCGATGACTCATTACTGGGTGGTGAAAGCTCAGGTGGCCTGACTATTCGTGGCCATATTAAGGGTAAAGATGGAATTTTCGCATCAAGTTTATTAGTTGAAATGATCAGTTCAACGGGTAAAAAATTATCTGAATTATTAGATGAAATTTATACTCGCTTTGGCTATGCCTATACAGCAGAAGGCGATTGCACCTTTAAAGCTGCTGAGCGTGATCGTCTTTATAATAAAATTTATATTGAAAAATCATTACCTGCATTTGATTACGAAATCGAAAAAGTCAGCTATGCCGATGGTGCGAAAGTTTACTTTACAAATGGTGGCTGGGCGATTGCACGTTTCTCAGGTACAGAACCATTACTACGTTTGTTTGTAGAAATGGAAGATCAAACCCAAGCTGAAGCCGTTTTACTACAATTTAAACAATTTCTTGCCGTATAAACAGTTAGATATTTTCATTGCTAAGTCCTAGTAACACGCCCTATAGCTGTTACATTGTGCAGATCAATTACTTTGATCTTTGCCACTGGGTAGTCGATTGACTACCCTTTTCTTTATTATTTAATTGCTATTAACATAATTAATAATAACCCAATCTTGCTCACAAACTGTGTTTTTTCGCTTTCAAACTACTAAAAAACGTATGACTTCACATACAATTGCTCGCTTTAGGTCCATGCTTATTCCGTTGAACAAAACTTTCTACGTCATGTAATAAGGGGTTGTTATGAAAAAGGCCATCATTGCTATCACTATGATCGCGCTCACGGTATTGTTTAGCGAACATTTTCATTCATTCTCAGTCGGTTTTAGCTTAGCGATTGTCGCTGTTAGCTGTGGCTACCTAATCGCCTATCAAGCTATCCTACGACCACAATATGCGATGAGTTTTTTAGTTACAGCAGTATTAGTTAAACTCGCGATCACTGTTATTGGTGTAATTTGGGTATTTGCAGCCGATATTATTCATTCACCACTTACATTTCTTATCGCTTACACCTTGTTCTCTGTCATTATTACTTATGCTGTTTCCCGCTACCGCGCCCATCGTCGTGATATTAGTGACCAACAACAACGTGAAATTTTCCACACCGGTCTCTATGAGGAATTAAAGTAGTTTTCTACAGATGAAAAAAAACCTGAATCTTTCGATTCAGGTTTCTTCAATAATGGCGGAGTGGACGGGACTCGAACCCGCGACCCCCGGCGTGACAGGCCGGTATTCTAACCAACTGAACTACCACTCCGCAGTGTCTATTCAGCATTTAAGCAATTTGAAACTTAGCAA
>NZ_MSCC01000001.1:0-122925 GCF_002954455.1 Photobacterium aquimaris | reverse complement strand
TGATTTCGGTAACCGCTTGCGCCGTTGTCCGTATCAGTGAGGTCGCATTATAGGGACTTAGATCACATTGGCAAGTGTTAATTTTCAAATTTATCAAAAAAATGCGCATTAGTATACACTACGATCAAATTCCCAAAATACGCTTCAAAAATAATCGCTCACTACTGTTTTTCATGTTCTATACATCATTCTATATCGTCTCTCTTTTATAGCCGTAATTAAACTAAGACAATTTTATGAAGCAAAAGCATACAAATACGACTAAACGACAGTAATAATATATAAATAACAACATACATTGTTAAAAAAACTTAAATTCACACAAAACAAAAACAATAAAAACAACCAGTAGAATAAAACCAACTTATAAATTCCTATTATTTATATCTTATTGGTATGATAAATCCCTCCGTGTCATATAATGGTGAAGTACGTCACAAACAAAGCTAGTCCTTATGTTAGGATTCAGCCCTTTCATTAATTGGCATCTTATTCTGCCTCTTTAATTATAATCGAAAGCTATACAGGATTTGCTATGACAAACCAGAATCGCATCCTTCTGACGTGGATAAGTTTCTTATCTTATGCCCTAACTGGATCTCTGATTATCGTCACCGGTATCGTTATGGGAGATATTGCCAAATATTTTGATTTGCCAATATCTAGCATGAGTAACACTTTTACGTTTCTTAATACGGGTATTTTAATTTCAATCTTCCTTAATGTTTGGTTGATGGAGATTGTACCGCTTAAGCGCCAACTCATTTTTGGTTTCATTCTCATGCTATTAGCAATTCTTGGCCTCATTTTCGGTCATAATCTTGCTATCTTCTCTGCTTGCATGTTTGTTCTTGGTGTCGTTAGTGGTATTACCATGTCAATTGGTACTTACTTAATTACCCACATTTATGATGGTAAAGAACGAGGTTCTCGCCTGCTATTTACTGATTCATTTTTCAGTATGGCGGGTATGATTTTCCCTGTGATTTCTGCTGCAGTACTAGCACACCACATGCAATGGTACTGGGTATATGCCGCAATCGGTGTTATCTATTTTGCTATTTTCGTATTAGCATTAATCTCTACATTCCCAGTATTAGGCAAAGATGCGCCTCAAGAAGAGACCGCTAATGAACCAAAAGAAAAATGGGGATTAGGTGTTCTATTTCTAGCTATTGCTGCTTTATGTTACATCCTCGGTCAGTTAGGCTTTATTTCTTGGATTCCTGAATACGCAACTCAAAAGCTAGGTCTATCAATCAGCGATGCAGGCCAATTAGTAAGTTACTTCTGGGGTGCTTATATGATTGGTATGTGGATTTTCAGTGTTCTACTTAAAAAATTCGACCTGCACTATTTTGTAGTTGTTTTATCTGGATTAGCAACTGTGCTGATGTATCTATTTAATAAAGATACTGATCCTCATAACCTTATCTATATTATTTCAGCACTTGGCTTTATTAGTAGTGCGATTTACACCACGATCATTACCTTAGGCTCACAACAGACCAAAGTATCATCACCAAAATTGGTTAACTTTATTCTGTTATGCGGCACAATCGGTACTATGTTAACTTTCGTAGTAACAAGTCCAATTGTTAAAAACTACGGTGCACACGCAGCATTAGTTACAGCCAATGGTTTATATGCAGTTGTATTTGTAATGTGTGTATTGGTGGGATTTGTTACTAAACATCGCATTCATGGTCATAGTGGTCACTAACTAACATTATGCAAATAAAAAGCCTCAATCTATTGAGGCTTTTTTTATACTTGAATAAAAGCAGCGAGTCAGCTGTCACTACAGTAGTTATTATTAATTATTATTCGGACGCATTGATGGGAATAAAATCACATCACGAATAGTATGTGCATTCGTAAACAGCATCACTAAGCGGTCAATACCAATCCCTTCACCTGCTGTTGGTGGTAAACCAAATTCTAGCGCACGAATATAATCTTCATCATATTGCATCGCCTCATCATCACCAGCATCTTTCGCATCCATCTGTGCTTTAAAACGCGCATCTTGATCTTGAGCATCATTCAGTTCAGAGAAACCATTCGCGACTTCACGACCACCAACAAAAAACTCAAACCTATCAGTTAAGAAAGCATCTTCGTTACTACGACGCGCTAATGGCGAGATATCAGCAGGGTAACCAGTAATAAATGTTGGTTGAATTAATTTAGGCTCAGCAGTCTCACCAAAAATCTCTTCTAACAACTGACCACAAGTCCAAAATGGTTCAACCGTTAGACCAACTTCTCGTGCAATATTTGCCATCAACTCACGATTTTTAACATCATCATAAGTTAGCGCTTGAATGCGTGGGTTATCTTGAGTGTAGTGTTGAATTGCAGCTAGCATCGTCATACGAGTATAAGGTCCATTAAACTCAATAACATGCTCGCCATAAGGTAATGCTGTATTGCCACAAAGATCTTTTGCAATGGTACTTAATAAACTTTCTGTAAAATCAATCAGATCATTGTAATCAGAATATGCCATGTAAAATTCCATCATGGTAAATTCTGGATTATGACGAGGTGATAGACCTTCATTACGGAAATTGCGGTTAATTTCAAACACCCGC
Source organism: Photobacterium aquimaris (assembly GCF_002954455.1). Classification (GTDB taxonomy): domain Bacteria; phylum Pseudomonadota; class Gammaproteobacteria; order Enterobacterales; family Vibrionaceae; genus Photobacterium; species Photobacterium aquimaris. Next base: position 120,328 of record NZ_MSCC01000001.1, on the reverse strand, counting down.
TCAAAGCCACCAACCACAAGACGCTTCAAGTACAGCTCAGGTGCAATACGAAGATACATATCAATATCTAACGCATTATGATGAGTCACAAAAGGTCGCGCTGAAGCACCGCCAGCAATTGGGTGCATCATTGGTGTTTCAACTTCCATAAATTGTTGTTTAATCATGAATTGACGAATCGCTGCCACCACTTTAGATCGCATGATCATGGTATTTCGTGATTCTTCATTAATGATCAAATCTACATAACGCTGGCGGTAACGTTGTTCTTGATCGGTTAAACCATGGTATTTTTCAGGTAAAGGGCGTAACGCTTTGGTTTGTAACTCATAACTATCCATGGTGACATAAAGCTCGCCACGATCAGAACGATGTAACTGACCTTTTACACCAATAATATCGCCAATATCTAAACCATGATATTTTTGCTTTAACTCTGCCTGAACCTGTTTATCGGCATAAACTTGGATACGCCCAGAAACATCTTGTAATACCAAAAATGGTCCACGCTTTGCCATAATACGACCAGCGACAGCGGTTATATAAGCGGTATTAATCAAATCGTCTTTAGATTTATTTTTAAATTCAGTTATTAATTCATTTGCTAATTTCAATCGACGAAAAGTATTTGGGTGACCATTTGCTTTACAGTCTTTTCTTATATAATCAAGTTTTGCTCGACGTTCAGCAATCAGCCTATTTTCATCAATTTCATTTTCTAACATAATATTTCCTTATCCATAAATCTTTTTATTAAAACAAGAAGGGTTAGAATATTTATTTAAAAAAACTATATTTATAACCCGAAATTAGACTTACTTTAAAATAAATAACCACAAAATAAAAAACGTGACATTCGTCACAAAACATTAGAAATACATAATTTATTTATTTCTTAGATTTAAAAATGAAATATGAAATTACAGTTACCATTTAAATAAAAAATTCCATCTATATATAAAAGCAAATAGTATAGAAAATAATATCATTATATTTTTTAACAATAGAATAAAAACCAAATGGCCTGGGTAAATTATAAAATAAATAACTGGTTATTAATTACAACAGAAAATTGTTTATATAAATCAGGACAAAATTATATTATAGAACCGAGGATTACCAAGCTATTAGCCTTTTTAGCCAAGCATCAAGGCATTGTTTTTACACGCGATGAATTAATTGAAAATGTTTGGGACGGTGCCGTTGTTAGTGAACAAGTTGTCACGCAGTCTATCTTTGAGCTCCGTAAAACACTCAAAAAGATGGATGAAGATCATTGGATTATTACAATTCCAAAGCGAGGTTATAAACTTGATATCGACGTACAACAAATATATGTCGATCCAAATACAGGCTTTAAGTTGGAGGAGTTTCACTCTTCACATGAGCACACTAATGATAGCTCATCCCATGCATTTTTCCCTGCAGGACCAATGACACGTGCTTTTAACAAAACCTCAAAAGAAGCACCATCAACGACAAGTTCAAATAATGTTAAATGGAACCACTGGTTTTTCGATATTTGTATCCTAACTATGTTATTAATTACACTTGTTTTTATCAGTTGGAGCAACGAAAAAATTACACCACCTACGACAATATTGAATCCACGCTTAATAAATATTGAATTGGCACAGCAGTCATCGACAAATCAGTTACATTCGATCGCGAAGATAATCAAAAATGCCTTATTTAAATCTACAAATTATATCAGTAGTTTCAGCCAGCAACCTAATGCAGGTAAAACACTGTCACTCTATGTCAATCAGCAACACCAATTACACATCGAACTATTTAACAACATATCAAAAATAGTTATGTTACAACAAAATCTTCACCTTGATAGTAAGAACTCATACATAATTATAGATAGTTTTATCAATAAACTTATACAATCATTAAATTACAATCATCAACAAACTCAGAATCATATTACTCTCACCAACTCTACTATTTTGTATGGCTATATTGAATTGCCTAGTGTCATAAATAATGATGGTCAAACGAACATTAATTATATTAAACAAATCAGTAAACTTATTAAGTTATCGCCAGAAAATAGTTATTTATTAGCACAACGATACCTTGCTTATGCAATTATACTTACCGTAAACAATAAAGTAACATCAATGCCAACATTGATGAACTATGGAAAAGTATTAATCAAAAGCGTTACACAGAACAAACAACTTGTCTCAAGTGAAATATATGATGCTTTAGCCCTAAATGATCTTTACCAAGGTAATTTAACCGCTGCTGAACATTATTTATCATTAGCAGCATTACAGTCTCAGCAAAATACAGCGTTACGCTACATTTTATTAGGTAAGCTCAGTGAACTTACGCATAGAAAACAGCAAGCCAACGAGTATTATAGTATGGCCTTGTATTTATCGCCTTCTCAAGAGACACTTCAACTCTGTCAAAAACTCGTTTTCATATCAGAAATAAATACTGCTGAAGTCACACCTCCGCACTAAATTTACAGCATCTAAATATTTACCATTAAACAACGCTATTTCATTTCTCAGCGACTACTAATTTACCTTTTTAGAAGTAGGTCTCAATGCATAGACCTGTCTTTTGTGATCATCGCTAATGGCTACGCTGATTTAACGTTTACAACAATAATAGCACCGTGACAGCTTAAATTAATACCCCCAACTCTATAACGATTATCAAATGGTCATTATTTTACTTATAAATAATTTATTTTTTCACAAATAACGCAACATATTGATTTAAAAGGGGTTGAAAATAAATAAAATTAAAAAAAAACAACTTTATTATTTAAATATCGTTGAGTAGAAAGTTATTTAATTAACTTTTCTATCTGCTGTAGATTAAATCGAAATTACTCGTCATTGATTATGTGAAAGCAAAAGCCTTCTTATTACTGACGTTAAACATGCTTAAAAATTTTAAATATAATTGTATTATTTGGAGATCGTTACATGTCGTCCGATACATCAAAAAAGATAGGCTTAATCGCCTGTACCGGTGTGGTAGCCGGTAATATGATGGGTAGTGGTATCGCACTCTTGCCATCGACATTGGCAAAAGTGGGTTCAATATCTATTTATAGCTGGATTATTTGTTTAGTTGGCGCATTGTCTTTGGCCTTTGTTTACGCTCGTTTAGCAACGAATAATCCTCAAGAGGGCGGTCCTATTGCCTATGCTGGTGAAGTTTCGCCTGCTTTTGGTTTCCAAACCGGTGTGCTTTATTACCATGCTAACTGGATTGGTAACCTTGCTATCGCTATCACTGGGGTATCGTACCTTTCTGTGTTCTTCCCAATTTTGAACAACACTATTCCAGCGGCAATCGCAACTATTGCCTCAGTTTGGATTTTCACCATTATTAACTTATTGGGTGGTTCATGGGTAAGTCGTCTATGTACATTAGGCTTAGTACTTATTCTTGTTCCTATCGTTGGTACTGCAGTTGTTGGTTGGGGGCATTTTGATGCAACAACTTACATGCAAAACTGGAATACATCACATAGCTCAAATTCACACGCTATTGTTAGCGCGGTTCTAATCACCCTTTGGTCATTTGTTGGTGTTGAATCAGCAGCAGTATCATCTGGTATGGTTAAAAATCCCAAGAAAACAGTGCCATTAGCTACGTTACTTGGAACCGTTATTGCTGGTGTTATTTATATTCTATCAACTCAAGTTATTGCTGGTATGTTCCCAGCTTCTGAAGTAGCAGCTTCTGGTGCACCATTTGCACTTGCAACAACCGCTATCTTTGGTGCTTGGACAGCTCCATTTGTTGCAGCATTTACCGCTTTAGCGTGCTTTACATCTCTAGGTTCTTGGATGATGTTAGTGGGTGAGGCAGGCAAACGTGCAGCTAATGATGGCAACTTCCCTGCTGTTTTTGGTGAAACTGATAAAAATGGCGTGGCAAAAAAAGGTTTAGTTTTAGCATCTGTAATGATGACTATTCTGATGATTGCAATCACTATCTTTAGTTCTAGTAATAGCCATGCTTCAAACTTATTTGACATCCTAACATCTGACGCAGTGCTATTAACTATGCTGCCTTACTTCTACTCAGCTGTTAACTTAATTCGTTACGAAGGTATGACAACTCGCAATGTATTTGTGATGTTGTTTGCAGGTGTTGCATGTATCTTCTGTTTCATCGCACTTATCGGTGCAGATCCATCAGCATTAGCCGCAACTTTCGTTGTTTCGCTAGCTATCTTCATGTTCTACGCTCGTAAGCTTGGCTTCCGTCAACACTTACAACTAGAACAACAAGAACAAGCGAATAAAGTGGTTCAATCTCACTAAGTTTACTCCCTAATAATATTATCAAGGCGCACGTTACACCTCCCAAATTGGAGTGGTGCGCCTTTGTTCACCCTGGAGATATTCAATAATGAATACTATAGCAATCTTAAATAACTTAGGCGTATTTTTCAAAAAATACCCAGTTCAAGAATTAGAACAAGCATTAGCAACACGTGGCTACAAAGTTGTGTATCCCGTTGATGAAAAAGATTTAATGAAGCTACTTGAAATGAACCCACGTATTAGTGGTGTGATTTTTGACTGGGATACTTACTCATTAGACTTATGCCAGCAAATTAACCAAATTAACGAGAAACTACCGTTATATGCATTTGCTAATGAACATTCTACTTTAGATATTAATTTAGCTGATCTTCGTTTAAATATTTACTTCTTTGAATATTGCCTTGGTAGTGCTTCTGATATTGCGCATAAAATTGAGCAAGCAACTGAAGATTACAAAGACAGTATTTTACCACCGCTAACCAAAGCATTATTTAACTACGTTGATGAAGCTAAATATACGTTCTGTACACCGGGTCACATGTCAGGTACTGCATTTAACAAAAGCCCTGTAGGTAGCATTTTCTACGATTTCTACGGTGCAAATACCTTTAAAGCAGATATTTCAATTTCAATGCCTGAACTTGGCTCATTGTTGGATCACTCAGGTCCTCACAAAGAAGCCGAAGAATACATTGCGCGTACATTTAACGCTGATCGTTCTTATATTGTGACTAACGGTACTTCAACTGCGAACAAAATTGTTGGTATGTTCTCAGCCCCTGCTGGCAGCACAGTATTGGTTGACCGTAACTGTCATAAATCATTAACTCACATGATGATGATGACCGATGTTGTGCCTATTTATTTCCGTCCGACACGTAACGCTTACGGTATTTTAGGTGGTATTCCTAAGAGTGAATTTAGCCGTGAAGTAATTGCAGAAAAAGTAGCAAATACTCCAGGTGCAACTAAACCAGGTTATGCAGTAGTAACTAACTCAACTTACGATGGTTTGTTCTACAATACCCAATTTATTAAAGAGTCACTGGATACTAAGTTTATTCACTTTGATAGTGCTTGGGTGCCTTACACTAACTTTAACCCTATTTACGAAGGTAAATGTGGTATGAGTGGTGAAGCCATGCCAGGTAAAGTGTTCTATGAAACTCAATCAACCCATAAATTACTGGCTGCATTCTCACAAGCTTCAATGATTCATGTTAAAGGTGAGCTTGAAGAAGAGTCTTTTAACGAAGCATTCATGATGCACACGTCAACATCACCACAATACGGTATTGTGGCGTCTGCTGAAATTTCTGCAGCTATGATGCATGGCAATGCTGGTCGTCGTTTAATTCAAGATTCAATCGACCGCGCGATTCGTTTCCGTAAAGAGATCAAAAAACTACGTTCTGAATGTGACGGTTGGTTCTTTGATGTTTGGCAGCCAGAGAACATTGAAACAACGGAATGTTGGAACCTAAACCCTAATGATAAATGGCATGGTTTCAAGAATATCGATGAAGATCATATGTTCCTTGATCCAATTAAGATCACCCTACTTACTCCAGGAATGAACGAAGAAGGCGAACTATCTGCAACAGGTATTCCAGCATCTATCGTAGCTAAGTTCCTTGACCAACATGGTATCGTAGTTGAAAAAACAGGTCCATACAGCCTATTATTCTTGTTCTCAATTGGTATTGATAAACCAAAAGCAATGCAGCTATTACGTGCATTAACTGAGTTCAAACGTGGCTATGATCGTAACATGACTATCAAGTCATTCTTACCAGCACTATACCAAGAAGATCCTCAATTCTACGCTAATATGCGTGTACAAGATCTTGCACAAGGTATTCACGATTTAACCGTGAAATACCAATTACCTGAGCTTATGTACAAAGCATTTGATGTGTTACCAGAAATGAAGATGACACCACATGATGCATGGCAACAAGAGCTACGTGGTGAGGTTCGTGAGATTCCATTATCAGAAATGGTGAATGAAATCAGTGCCAATATGATCCTTCCTTATCCTCCAGGTGTGCCTGTTGTGCTTCCTGGTGAAATGGTGACTGAGCAATCTCGCCCTGTATTAGATTTCCTTGAAATGCTATGCGAAATTGGTAATCACTTCCCTGGCTTTGAAACTGACATTCACGGTGTTTACAACGTTGATGGTGTTTACAAAGTGAAAGTGATCAAGCAGTAATTAATACGATCGACATAAGTAATATTAGGGCATGCTAGTAATAGCATGCCTTTTTTAGACCCTGTAAATAATTCTGTATAACAACTCCTCCTCAATGGTATGGACTCCCCACCTTACTGACATTGTCAGCTACAGTTATAGCGTCAACCAAAAAGAAGCCCATACCATTAATAATGCCTAGCACTATTTGCATTAATCTAGCTAAAAACGTTTTTCAAGTTGCATTGTTTAATCAACATGGAAAATTAAAGTCTAATCAAAACATGTCTCAAGCTAAATGGTCGTATTTATAGCCCAATATCCTACATCTATGATTTATATGGCGGCGTGTGGCTCTGCTCATTATTGAGGAGCGATATTTTCAAAATAATAAGCATCATATTCATCTGCTCCCGCCTCAAATTGTCAGGATGTATCGAGCGAGTCCCTCGAACCTTAAATCTCAAACCTCGACTCCATCTTCACTAACAACAGATCAAAAAAAGGCACACTCAAATGAGTGTGCCTTACTATTTAGTTTATTGGCGCTAATTAAATATTACGTGCGACTTCGTAAGCATCCCAAACCGCATTCATAATATTAGACACTTTACGTGCATCACCAATGAGGTAAGTATCTTTACCACGACTTAAAATCTCGTCATGAAGATCGTTAACGCTTGAGTAACCCACAGCAATACAAACGTTATCAGCTACAATCTGCTCAATGCCATTCGCTGTTTCGATGTACGCATGGCCATTCTTATAACCAACAAACTTACTGCTGGTCATAATGTTAACTTGCGCTTCTTCCATCAAATCAAGCAGCATTGATTTGTTAGCCCAGTTAGTATCAGCACCACCATCCATCACTTTAGACAGATACTCAACCACTGTTACTTGCTTACCTTGATTCTTAAGCCATAGTGCAACTTCACAACCAACTAAACCGCCACCAATAATAACCACGTCATCGCCAACTGGCTTTTTAGCTAATAAAATATCATCGGCGCTGCAAATCTGTGGTTCATCAATACCTTCAATATTACGTAAACGTACTGGCACTGAACCTGTTGCAATAATCACTGCTTGCGCGTCATCTAACTCTTTTGAGTCTTTATCAATAGCAGTATTTAAATACATTGGTACAGCAAGGCGCTCTAGCTCAACACGATACCAATCAAGCAATTTCTCATCCGCTTTTTTGAAATCAGGTGCAGCAGCTTCATAAATATGACCACCAATTTGATCTGATTTTTCAAATAGCTTCACTTCATGACCAGCAAGTTTTGCTACTCGAGCACTTTCAAGACCCGCAATACCACCACCGATAACAATTACACGCTTAGGTTCTAATGCTTTTTCAATGTTATAGATCTTTTCACGACCACAAGCAGGGTTCACTGAACATGAAATTGGCTTATGATTGAAAATACGTTGTAAACAGCCATCGTGACAACCGATACATGGACGAATTTGCTCTTCACGATTTTTCATGACCTTATTTGGCCACTCAGGATCTGTCAATAACGGACGCGCTAAACCAACAAAGTCAATTGAACCATTTTTAATCGAGTCTTGAGCAAGTTGAGGATCACCCATCTTACCGCCCATAATGATAGGCACATTAACAACATCTTTAAGTTGTTTAACAAATGGTAGATATAGGCCATCTTTCGCGTATAGCGGTGGGTGCGCCCAGTACCATGCATCATAAGAGCCAGTATCGGCATTAAAGCCATCATAACCCGCTTTTTCAAGGATCTTAGCTAACTCAAGTCCTTCTTCAGTATCACGTCCAGATTCTTTAGCTGCGATATTAATACCGCCTTTACCCAATTCTTTAATAAATGAACGAATACTGTAACGTACGGTTACTGGGTAGTTTTCGCCCGCACCACGACGAATCGCTTTAAGAATTTCAATTGGGAAAGTCGCGCGTTGTTCAAGATCACCGTTAAAACGGTCGCTACGATCTTTGTTAAACACTGACATGGTAAATTGATCGGCTAAATAACCTTCGTGCACTGCGTGCAGTTCAATACCATCAAAACCGACTTTTTTAGCAATCGCTGCCGCTTCCTCAAAACGAGAAATAATGCGTTCCACTTCTTCTGTGGTTAAGGCACGACACATCACATCAGGTTGCCAATAGTTAGGTACTTCTGTTGGTGCGACTGGCTGAGTTTCAAGCAGTGTCGGTTTTGCTACACGACCAAGGCCCGCAGACACTTGTAAGAAGATTTTTGCGCCATAAGAATGCACGCGCTCAATCATTTCATAACATGAATTTTCAAAAGCAGTGGGATTATGAGTTACACAGGTAAATGTCGGCATTTTCATGCGCTCAATTTCATTTTCTACCTTAGTAAAACCCGTAATAATCAGACCAACACCGCCCTTCGCTCTTTCAACAAAATAATCAGCAGCGCGTTGATTAAATTCGCCTTCACGGCCAGCAAGTCCCATTAGACCCATTGGTTCCATTACAATTCGGTTTTTAATAGTTACGCTACCAATTTTCATTGGGGTAAAGAGTTCTGATCTATTCATTATTATGCTTTTGAGTTAATCAACAGTAACTCAAAGTCTAAAAGTAAAAATACTATTAATTAAGTGCATTAAATGCATGTTGGATATGCTCATATATCATAATAATTGCTTTTTGTATGACAATTACATTAGTTTTTATTACCTTACCAACTAAAGTCATTACTAATGCTGCCTTTAAAGCTATTGTTATGGAAACCACAACAAATCACTATATAAAGTAGGGATATAGTGTTTGATAGATACCACAGCAATACTGTATTCAGTGCAACCTAATAGTGACTAAGGGTCTTGATTAGTGTTTACGTTGAAAATATCCATCATTAATGAAATAAGGCGTTATTGCCTGCAAAACAAGACAAAGCCAACCATGAAAAAATATTCACCATCACATTGATAAAATCACTTAAACAATCTTCAATCAACGTTATTTAGAGGTGAATGTTGTTAGCGCCACCACAAAACAATATACCAAAAAAGAATACAATATCTTATCGATTACTTTTTTAGAAATTCCAAAATGCTTAAAAAATGCATGTTAACACTGGCTTTGATCAGTATCAGTCAAGTCGCACTAGCAACCCCTTCCCCCTCCTCAACAACCAGTTATAACCTGTTTTTAATCCCAAGCCACAATGTTGATAAAACAGTATCAACCATTAGCAACCAACTTAAACAACAACAATTATCTTCTCTTTACAGTCAAGGTTATTTACCTCATATCACGCTTTATTTATCACAATATTCGACCTCAAATCTCAAGTTACTTAAGCAACAAGCCCAACAACTAGCAAGCCAATATGTTCAATTTCCATTAACACTTGAACATATTGAGCGCACCAAAGGAGACTGGTTGATGCTTGAAATAAGTAATACCCGTGAGCTGCAACGCTTAGCAGATACCGCAGCCATTACTGTCTCTCCACTACGTAGCATGGATCAAAAAGCGCCCACTTGGGTAAGTCACTACCCTGAAAAACTTGCTGCATTCCAACGCTATGGTAGTCCTAATGTCTTTACTAATTTTGAACCCCATATCACCTTATTAGCGCAATCTGATCCTCAAAAACTAACCCAGTTTATGACCAATTATGGCCAAAAATTTCAGCCGATGAAGTTTAATGCATTGGGAATAGGCATTGCTGCGGTTAATAGTAATGGCCAGGCTAAAGCCGTTATTGCCCACTATCCATTTGCCAAATAACAGTTACAAAAAAGCCTCAACTATATTGAGGCTTTTATCTTTACCCTTTCTATATAATGCTAAAAACGAAAGCGATTACTCACTTTCTTGTTCATGCATTTCATCCATGAAACGTGCTCGACGTAATTCAGCCTCAGCCATAACAGCATTAATTTCTGCCATTAAACCATCTATATCAGCATCAACCTCGGTTTCAATATATACTCCGGTTAATTCAGTCTCAGGGGTTAACGTACCAGCTTGAAATAATGCCCACATTTCTTTGCCATATTGGGTTTCAAGTACTTGTGGCGCATAACGACCATAATAATTAGCCATGTTATTTACATCACGCTCAAACATCCATTTAGCGTTATTATTTGCAGAAGCATCTACCGCTTGGGGTAAATCAATAATCACTGGACCTTGACCATCCACCAGCACATTAAATTCTGATAAATCACCATGAATGAGACCAATGCATAACATACGCTTGATATAGGTGATCATTAACCCATGATCGCGTAAGGCTTGTTCTTTGGTTAGCGTGATATCATTTAAACGTGGAGCAACAGCACCGTCGGCATCTGTAATTAACTCCATCAATAAGACCCCATCAAAACAACCATAAGGAATCGGGGCACGCACATTCGCTTTGAGCAATAATGATAACGCATCAACTTCTGCTTGTTGCCATACTTTTTCTTGTTCATCACGGCCAAATTTAGAGCCTTTTTCCATGGCACGTGCACGACGACTATTACGTACCTTACGCCCTTCACGGTAGGTCACTGCTTTTTTAAAACTACGCTGGTCAATTTCTTTATAGACCTTGGCGCAACAAATTTTGCCACCACTGCGAACAACATACACAGAGGCTTCTTTACCGCTCATCAGTTGAGATAAAACATCATCAATAAGACCATCTTCAACCAAAGGTTGTAACCGTGGAGGAATCTTCATTACACCTACATTTGTCCGTAACTGGAAATATACCCGCTTATAATATCGCATTATCGCTAGCTAAAAATATTTAACAAGTATTGATGGATGGTTATTTCTAAACCAGCATATTAGGTATAACACCGCGGTACTAACCCCCGCGACAAAAAATAAGAAATTTCACCTAAAAAACAACAAGGTAAAACTAAACCTTGCACTATTGTTTCTATAATTCTGTAACTTCTAATAATCGCAAGCTTAAACGCAAGTGGTATCAATAAACGGATGACACAATAGCGACCACATTCAACTTAGAAAACAACAACATAAAATTCCGCTCTTCAATATAGCTTTCATTTTCAGCTGCTTCCATTATTAGCGCTAATATAAATACCATCCATTAATGGGTGACGATTCAACAATAAAAATAATAATGAGAAATCACATGAACAATTGCTTGCAGCCCCAAAAATCATTACTCACTCTAGCAATCATTAGCGCACTAACGTTATCCCCATTAGCGATGGCACAAACAACAACCGCTAATGGCTTTATTAACGGCTCATCACTCACGACTAAATTTATCAGTGATACTCGTATACGCTCTCGAAATGATAATGCTGGTTTTGACTCTTATGGTAGGCTCAATTATTCCGCCTACAATGCCATTGTCGATTTAAATTCTGGTTACTATAACAATTTTATTGGGGTCGATGTTGCTGGTTATTTAGCTGGAGATATCTATAACAACAGTATTCAAAATAATAATGGCCAGTATTTATCTAATGAGATTTCATTTTCACATAACCAAGATTGGGGCGCTGGTAATGGTCCTCATTTCAAATTTTATACGGCCGCGATTAAATTTAAATACCACGATCTCTTTAGCGGTAAAGTCGGTTTAATTCAATCCATAGGTAATGGTACGGTTGGTAATGTATCGTCATTTGTACCCGGTAGTTACCGTGGTTTAGAACTTAATGCGCATATTGGTAGCGGTAAATTAACCTACTTCTGGGCAGATAAATACACTGCACCATGGTTATTAAGTGAAAATGATTATGTTGGTTGGGCAAATACACAGTGGAATTATTTACATTCATTAGGTTATGAAAATACTGTGGGAGATTTTTCTTATAATCTCGGTATTGGTCAAGCAATGGATGTCCGTTATAGCGACACCACTCGTAGCGTTAATCCAACCTCTTATAAGCTCTATACCCGTTATCAACTAAACCCTAATACTCAACTCGCGGCTGATTTTTATGGCGTTAACGACAAGGTTAAATATAACGGTTTAGGTTATATGACTGGGCTATCGTTACATATCAATCATGGTCAATGGGGTTGGTTATCTCAACTACGTTATGCCAACAGCAATAATGATACTGAAATTGTGCCACGTACTATTTATACCTACGCCATGAATAACGGTAATTGGTCACAATTTTGGGATGCGTTATCTGATTGGAACCAATCTGGTGAAGTATCAATGTATAACCGATTGTCTTTTAATGCCGGTAATGGCTGGAACTACTATATGGGTGTAGGTTACGGCTCAGGAATGAACAGCAATAAAGTCGGCTACAGCAGTGAAGCAGCAGTAAATGGGACTGTTGGCTATACCCTTCAACAAGGCACTTTAAAAGGCAGTGTGGTGCAGTTACATAGCACGTGGTTAACCCGTGACGAAATTAAATCAGCCACCGTAGGTAGAGATGAAACAGATGTTCGTCTGCAAGTAATCGTCCCTTATTCAGTATTTTAATAACAACAAAATAAGATCTGAGCCTCAACATTTTGTTGGGGCTTTTTTAAGGGGGACTTAAACCCGCTTTCCTTTGATTGATGACAAGGCGAAAAGCGAACTTAAGAAATTTAGAATGACAATGAGGCACAAAAAAAGCCCCAATCTTGCGATTGAGGCTTTTCTCTGAAATTTGGTGCCCGAGGACGGACTTGAACCGTCACTCCCGAAGGAAACGGATTTTGAATCCCTTAACGCTGCGCTCGAAAAACGTGTATACCTTACTGGTAATAGGCACTCATAATCACAACATCAACCATGTCAGCCAGTAATAATTCTCAGCCACTCTTGCAGCCAGAAAATCACATAATGACTAACTCAGTGCAGTTATACTTTCCCCCTTGATGTTTGTTCTAGCAAGTTTGTGATTTTACTTTTTGATTTTTCATTAATAATTTCACTAGCTAATTCTTCAGCACCTAAGATTGATATGTGCCCACCATCAGCACTATAAGGTATCAATTTACCATCCCGAATAAAAAAATCATGTTTATATAATTCTGACTTTGATATATATATAAAGTTATTATTAGTTTTGGACAGTAATCGTAACTTTTTCTCTATTTTATTTACATAATTATTATCAACAATGTCGTTTTCTTTATTAATAACATCTTCTGTAAGAGAATCGCCTTTAATAACTGATGAAATGTAATCATTTCTAATATTTTTTTTGTAAATTGTAGGGTTAGGTAAATAAACAACCTTAACACCATCTCTTGTGATTTTATTGATCATTTTTATTGTATCATTTGAATAATCATATCCATCTTTAAAAAATTCATCCCAACGACCAGAAATAAAGATCAACTTAAACTTTTTATAATTATTTTCTACAAATTTCCTATTCATCATACACTGACTATATCCGACATGACTTTTAGGAAAATGGAAATTTTTTGTAAAAGAAGGAAAACAAGAATTTGTCGTTATGGATAATATACTAATATTATTCTTTTTCCCTAATACGGATAAAGTTGGTTCATACTCCCCTGCAAATGAATCACCAAATAATAATACTTTAGGATCATTGGATTTTTTACCTATTTGGCACGTTAGGTAGTCAGCAGATGACAACCCTGAGCCTGGTGAACCAAAACAATACCCTTCCGTCTTAGTTGCCATATTATATTTATTAATATTAGGTATAGCTTTCATCCTGTTTGTAATATTAAAAAATAAAATACTACTAATTAAACCAATACTTACCACCATCCACAACGGTTTAAACGTAACTATTGACTTAAATGAAATACTCGATAACGCAGGGAACTTAATACTTTCAACAAACTTGTAGCTACAGAAACCTAATACAACGGATACAGGAATACCAATCCATTCCCAATGCTGCATTTCAAAGTAATAACCAAATACAACAACAGGCCAATGCCATAGGTAGATAGAGTAAGACCATGAACCTACTTTTTGCATTACTACGTTATCAGTAATCACGCTACCACTACGGTTAGCAAGAATAACTAAATAAGCACCAAGCACAGGAATTAAGGCTAAGTATCCAGGCCACAGGTTATCTTTAGAAATAAATGCATACGAAGCTAAAATTAACGCAATACCAACCCATTCAAGGTACTTTTTACTTGTCTCTTTAAGGTTCTGTAATGGGTAAAGGAATGCAAGACCACCCATCATCATTTCCCATGCGCGAGTAGGCAATAAGAAATATGCAGGATTAGGCCAACGATATGTCGCATAAACACTAAATACAAAGCCAATCATCGTACCAACAACAAGCAAACGCTTAATGTTCGTTAGTGACATACACTTCTTTAGTAGCACTAATACCACAGGGTAAATCATGTAGAACTGCCACTCTACAGACAACGACCATGTATGAAGTAGCCACTTACTATGTGATGCAACATCAAAATAACCAGATTCTTGCCAGTAAATGATATTGGACACGAATCCCATACTACTAGCAACATGCTTACTCAATGCTAGGTAATCTAGTAAATTAAGATAAAACCAACCAAATACCAATAAAGCCAAACAGACAACAGATAATGCAGGAATGATACGATTGGCACGAGCAACATAGAAATTAATAATAGAAAAGTTGTTGTTCTCTAGCCCACGAAATATGAGTCCAGTCATTAAGAAACCAGAAATCACAAAGAAAACATCCACCCCAGCGAAACCACCAGGAATCCATGACGAGTTAAAATGGAAAAAAACAACGGCCATGATAGCGATTGCCCTCAAGCCGTTTATATCTGTTCTGAATTTCATATGCACTCCACAAATAATTGATCGCGATTTTATACGAAATCAAACACACTGAACAATAAAATAAAACAATAAATCACCATTAAGCAATTAAGCAATTAAGCAATTAAGCAATTAAGCAATTAAGCAATTAAGCAATTTAATAAAGTAGATCAGTAACTAAAGGTGATTATCATAAAGCGGACGTATCACCTCTTAATAATTTTCTTTTAAATACAAGATGTCAACTTGTACAAAAAACACCCACAATCCATCGCATTTCTAGCCCCAAAATATTTAAACATCCCTGTGGAGGATATTTGGTACAAAACCAATGAATTCGGTGTTAGCAAACAATCTCCCGTTAAAGACAAGATATGAACCAGACGTTGAAGATAGTACGCAATGAATTAGGAACAAATAATATCAAGAGGGACTTAAACCCGCTTTCCTTTGATTGATGACAAGGTGAAAAGCGAACTTAAGAAATTTAGAATGACAATAAGGCACAAAAAAAGCCCCAATCTTGCGATTGAGGCTTTCTTCTGAAATTTGGTGCCCGAGGACGGACTTGAACCGTCACTCCCGAAGGAAACGGATTTTGAATCCGTCGTGTATACCAATTTCACCACTCGGGCTTATGGTGGCTATTATACGTATATCGTGTTGATGCGCAAGCAATAATATAGCATATTTGTAATATAAACACTCTGCTGTTGGTTTTTTAACCCATCTAAAAGGTATTGATGCTAATCAAACCATATCTAATGCGATAATAAATATATTTTGTAGCAATTTAGTGCGTTCATTCGTATTTCGTTTACTGCTACACTGCCGTTCATAAGGATTTATTCATCCATCATTGATACTGGAACCATCATGAAGAAAATCAAGCCAAAGCATATTGCTCCTTCACACCAATACCCAAGCTTATTTCGTCGTTTAGGTGCTTGGTTCTACGATATGTTGATCATCGTGGCTATTTTAATGGTTGCAGGTGCGCTGGCTATGGCGATAGTGGCCGCACTCCTTCATATTGGTGTTCTTACGTTAGGTAATTACCAAGATGCCAGTGACTATTTAATGTCAGCCCCCACTGCGAGCATGTTATATAGTGCATACCTTGCTATGATTATTATTGGCTTTTATAGCTATTTCTGGACTCAAGCAGGGCAAACATTAGGCATGCGGGCATGGAAGCTTAAGCTTCAAAACCAAGATGGTTCACACATTAAAATCACTCAAGCATTGATTCGTATTGCTACCTCTGCTTTTGGTTTAGGTAACTTACTGGCATTTAATAGTCAGCGTCGCTCAATGCAAGATATTATGGCTGAATGTGAAATGATCGTGACAGATAACGTTAAATAAGACGTTATCATTTAAGACAACAGCCAATAAAAAAGGAGCCATAAGGCTCCCTTTTTATCGCTATAACTTACGTCTGAGTAAGTAGATAGTTATCGCTAAAAACGCCAGACTTGGCGCAAGTGCGCCGATAAACGGTGGTAAGTTATACACCAAACTCATCGGTCCAAAGACTTCATTTGAAATATAGAAAGCAAAACCAAAAATCACCCCAGATAATACTCGCGCTCCCATGGTCACAGAGCGCAATGGGCCAAACACAAATGATAATGCCAATAGCATCATTACCGCGATGGAAACTGGTTGTAATGCTTTACGCCAAAATGCCAATTCATAACGCATAGCATCTTGCTTAGATTCCTTTAAATAACCGACATAGTCATATAACCCAGATAACGATAACTCTTCAGGTTTCACTGTTACTACCGCTAATTTATCGGGCGTTAACGTGGTTTGCCATTTTTTAGTCTCATAATGAGTGTTGCTGATCTGTGCCTTATTAGTCATATCAGTCACAGTAACATTATGCATCGTCCAGCCCTTTTGAGCGTCATAACTGGCTGTCTTGGCTGATAACACATCAAGCAGTTTATCTTGGTTATTAAATTGCCAAATATTAACCACATCAATTTGATTTTTATCATGCACACGGCCGAGATAAATAAAGTCATTATCATCTTTAGCCCACACACCACTTTGAACCGATAGCATACTGCCACCACTGATCCATAATGCTCGCAGTTCACGCGCGGCTTTTTGTGCTTGTGGTGCACCCCATTGGCCTAATAAGGTCACAATGATCATTAATGGCACCGCGGTTTTTAAGGTTGATAAACCAATATCTAGCTTCGAAAAGCCAGCCGCTTGCATTACCACCAGCTCAGAGCTTGATGCTAACATCCCTAAACCAATTAATGCACCGAGTAATACTGCCATCGGAAAGAATGTCACTATATCTTGTGGCATCGACAACAACACAAAATACAATGCTTTCAGTAAGTCATAACTGCCTTGACCCACTTTACGTAACTGCTCAACATATTTAATGATGGCAGATAAACCTACTAACGTTGATAAGGTTAATGCCGATGTCGCGATAATAGTTCGGCCAATATACCAGTCGAGAATTTTAAACATTAACCGCGTCTCCGTAATTTATCTTTGAGGCGTCGAACCGGTAAACTATCCCAGCAATTTAAACCAATGGCGATCAATAACGCACCGATATTAATCGGCCACATTCCTACCCACCCCGGAATAAAACCATCTTCAATCGCAGATTTTGCTGATGATATTGCTAGGAAATAAGCTAAGTAAATCAATACTGCAGGCGCTAATTTTGCAAACCGTCCTTGACGTGGATTAACCGCAGATAACGGCACCACAATCATCACTAATAACGGAATACATAGAATTAACGATAATCGCCATTGAAGCTCTGCCATCGCCGCTTTACTTGGGTCTTTTAATAATTCCGCAGTGGTTTTTGCTTCCCAGTCTCGGTCGCCTTGCTTCACTTTACGCTGACCAATTAACGCTTGATAGTCATCAAAGTGAGTGATGCCATAATTAAGCTGCGTCGGTACACCTTCATAACGGGTGCCTTGCTGTAAATCCAACATTTGACGACCATCGGGTTGCTCCGTCACAAAACCACGCTTTGCCACCATAACACTCGGTTGCAACGTATCTTGTGCTCTTAATTGGGCAACAAAGACATTGTGCAGCTTAGACCCTTTATCGGTAATATCATTAACGAACACCACACCAGAACCGTTGGGTGTCATCTGAAACGTCCCTTTAACCAGCATATTTAAACCCGGATCGGCTTTAGCTTGTTCAGTAATTTGTTCAATTTTATATTGCGCCCACGGCGCAACCCACAATGAATTGGCAGTTGCGATCGAGCCGGTAATCAAGGCTAACGCTAAGGCGGCACGAATAAGAAATTTATTCCCCATGCCGGTAGCGCTCATTACCGTAATTTCACTTTCAGCATACAAGCGGCCAAATGTAAGCAAAATACCAATATATAAACTCAGTGGTAACATCAGCAACGCCATTGCTGGAATAGAGAGTCCCATTAAAGTCACAATGAGATCACTCGGGATCGAACCATCCGTCGCTTGTGCTAAAATGCGAATGAATTTTTGGCTAATAAAAACAAGAAAAAGCACAAAAAGGACTGCTAATTGGCTTTTTACTGTCTCTCTCGTCAAATACCTAACAATAATCACGCGTTATATTCCCATAGAAAACTTGTTTTTTTGATGGAATCACTATAGTTTTTGGTTAAATTAGTTATTTTTTTATCTTTCGGCTGAATGTAAGTCCGCGCTTTAAGCCTATACCGAAATCTCGGCAGAGCAAGCAAGTGTGGTATTATCTAACATTTAGCGTTAATTGTCTTTATAGGATGTTAGGAGTACGCATGGAGTTCAGTGTCAAAAGCGGTAGCCCCGAAAAACAGCGCAGTGCGTGTATTGTCGTGGGCGTATTTGAGCCACGTCGCCTCTCTCCAATCGCGGAACAGTTAGACAAAATAAGTGATGGCTATATTAGCTCATTACTACGTCGTGGTGATCTTGAAGGAAAACCAGGACAGATGTTGCTATTACATCATGTTCCAAACGTATTGTCAGAACGTGTACTACTTGTTGGTTGTGGTAAAGAGCGTGAGCTTGATGAACGCCAGTATAAGCAAATCATCAAAAAAACCATTAGCACTCTTAATGAAACCGGTTCAATGGAAGCAGTATGTTTCCTTACTGAACTGCACGTTAAAGGTCGTGATACCTACTGGAAAGTACGTCAAGCAGTAGAAACCACCAAAGATAGCCTTTACACTTTTAACCAATTTAAAAGTAACAAGCCAGAGACGCGCCGTCCACTACGCAAATTAGTTTTTAATGTACCAACACGTCGCGAGCTGTCTTTAGGCGAACGCGCTATTGCTCATGGTCTTGCTATTTCTTCTGGCGTTAAAGCCAGTAAAGACCTTGGTAATATGCCACCTAACGTGGCAAACCCTGCTTATTTAGCCTCACAAGCACGTCGTTTAGCCGATGACTTTGAAACGGTAAGTACTAAAATCATTGGTGAACAAGAAATGGCAACCTTAGGTATGACCTCATACCTTGCTGTTGGCCAAGGTTCTAAAAATGAAGCCATGATGTCGGTGATTGAATATAAAGGTCACCCAGATCCAGATACCAAACCAATTGTATTGGTCGGTAAAGGCTTAACATTTGACTCAGGCGGTATTTCTATCAAGCCTGGTGCGCAAATGGACGAAATGAAGTACGACATGTGTGGTGCAGCTTCCGTGTTTGGTACCATGAAGGCACTGGCTAAATTAAACCTACCGATCAATGTCGTGGGTATTTTAGCGGGTTGTGAAAATATGCCAGGTGGCGGTGCTTACCGTCCAGGTGATATTTTAACGACCATGTCAGGTCAAACAGTTGAAGTGTTAAATACTGATGCTGAAGGCCGTTTAGTGTTATGTGATGCATTAACTTACGTTGAGCGTTTTGACCCTGAGTGTGTGGTTGATATTGCTACATTAACAGGTGCATGTGTGGTGGCACTTGGTCATCATATTAGTGGTTTAATGGGTAACCATAATCCATTAGCACATGAGTTAATTAATGCATCAGAGCAATCGGGCGATCGCGCTTGGCGTTTACCGATGAGTGATGAGTACCAAGAGCAAATTGCAAGTCCATTTGCAGATATGGCTAACCTAGGTACACCGGGGGCAGGTACGATCACTGCAGCTTGCTTCTTATCACGCTTTACTAAGAAGTATAATTGGGCTCACCTAGATATTGCTGGTACTGCTTGGAAAGGTGGTGCAGCGAAAGGGTCAACTGGACGTCCAGTGCCATTGCTGGTCCAATTCCTTCTCAATCGAGCAGGCCAAGAGATTGTCGAATAAGACACTCAGAAAAGGGCCTTTGGCCCTTTTCTTTTAGGACATTAATTTATGACTCATGCTACGTTTTATATATTAGATGATAATCAAGATGGTGCTGATAGCGATTTTCAGTGGCATTTTGCTTGTCGTTGCGCAGCCATGAGTTACCGTCAAGGATTACGGGTTTATTTACTTGCAGCAAACAAACAACAAGCAGAACAAATAGATGAATATCTATGGCAACAAGATCCTGACAGCTTTGTCCCACACAATTTAATTGGTGAAGGACCAAGAGGCGGATCGCCGGTTGAAATTGGTTGGCCCGGTTTACGCTATAGCGGACACCGCGCAGTATTAATTAATTTAGCCGAAATTGTCGCAAATTTTGCGGTTAGCTTTGCACAAGTGGTAGACTTTGTCCCTTGCGATGAAACGCTCAAACAGCAGGCGCGTGAACGTTACAAGGCCTATCGCCTTGCTGGCATTCAAATTACGACTGCCAATGCTGTTACTGAGACGCCTTAATTCCACATAGAATCCTTCTAAGAGCGCTATGGAAAAGACATACAACCCACAATCAATTGAACAAGCGCTATATCAGCGCTGGGAAGAGGCTGGCTACTTTAAGCCTCATGGTGATACATCTAAAGATGCTTACAGCATTATGATCCCGCCACCAAACGTCACAGGTAGCCTACACATGGGCCACGCGTTCCAAGATACCATTATGGATACCTTGATTCGTTGTGAGCGTATGAAAGGTAAAAACACCCTATGGCAGGTTGGTACTGACCACGCAGGTATTGCTACCCAAATGGTTGTGGAGCGTAAGATCGCTGCTGAAGAAGGCAAAACTAAACATGACTACGGTCGTGATGCTTTCATCGATAAGATCTGGGAATGGAAAAACGAATCTGGTGGCACGATCACCAAACAGCTTCGTCGTCTTGGCGCATCAGTAGACTGGGATCGTGAGCGCTTCACGATGGATGACGGTCTATCCAATGCCGTTCAAGAAGTTTTCGTTCGTCTATACCAAGAAGATCTTCTTTACCGCGGTAAGCGTCTAGTTAACTGGGATCCTAAGCTACACACAGCAATCTCAGATCTAGAAGTTGAAAACAAAGATAAAAAAGGCCACATGTGGCACTTCCGTTACCCTCTTGCTGATGGCGTACAAACAGCCGATGGTAAAGACTACATTGTGGTAGCAACAACGCGTCCAGAAACAATGCTGGGTGATACTGGTGTTGCTGTTAACCCTGAAGATCCACGTTACAAAGATCTGATCGGTAAAGAAATCATTCTACCTATCGTTGGCCGTCGCATTCCTATCGTAGGTGATGAGCACGCAGACATGGATAAAGGTACGGGTTGTGTGAAAATCACTCCTGCTCACGATTTCAATGACTACGAAGTAGGTAAGCGTCATAGCCTACCGATGATCAACATCCTAACCTTCAATGCTGATATTCGTGATGCTGCAGAAGTATTCACTACCAATGGCGAACCAAGTGAAGCATACAGCACCGAGCTACCAGCGAAATACCAAGGTATGGAGCGTTTTGCAGCCCGTAAAGCTATCGTTGCTGAATTTGACGAGCTAGGCTTACTAGAAGAAATTAAAGATCATGATCTAACCATTCCTTATGGTGATCGTGGTGGCGTGGTTATTGAACCAATGCTAACTGACCAATGGTACGTTCGTGCAGCGCCGTTAGCAAAACCTGCTGTTGAAGCGGTTGAGAACGGCGATATTCAGTTCGTTCCTAAGCAATACGAAAACATGTACTTCGCTTGGATGCGTGATATTCAAGACTGGTGTATTTCACGTCAACTTTGGTGGGGTCACCGTATTCCAGCTTGGTACGACAACGATGGTAATGTTTACGTTGGCCGTAACGAAGCAGAAGTACGCGAAAAGCATAACCTAGCACCTGTTGTAGTTCTAAACCAAGACAACGACGTACTTGATACATGGTTCTCTTCAGCACTATGGACATTTGGTACGCAAGGCTGGCCAGAAAACACCGCTGATCTTCAAACCTTCCACCCATCTGATGTGTTGGTAACCGGTTTTGATATCATCTTCTTCTGGGTTGCGCGTATGATCATGATGACCATGCACTTCTGTAAAGATGAAGACGGCAAAGCACAAGTACCGTTTAAAACTGTTTACGTAACCGGTCTTATCCGTGACGAAAACGGCGATAAAATGTCTAAGTCTAAGGGTAACGTAATCGACCCTATCGACATGATCGACGGCATTGATCTTGAGTCTCTAGTTGAGAAGCGTTGTGGCAACATGATGCAACCACAACTTGCAGCTAAGATTGAAAAAGCGACCCGTAAGACATTTGAGAACGGTATTGAACCTTACGGTACCGATGCGCTACGTTTCACTCTTGCTGCTATGGCCTCTACTGGCCGTGACATCAACTGGGACATGAAGCGTCTTGAAGGTTACCGTAACTTCTGTAACAAGCTATGGAACGCAAGCCGTTACGTACTGATGAACACAGAAGATCAAGATTGTGGTTTTGCAGCAGGTAGCGAGCTTGAATACTCACTGGCTGATAAGTGGATTGAATCACAATTCCAACTAGCGGCAAAAGAATTCAATGCCCACATCGATAACTTCCGTCTAGATATGGCTGCGGGTGTACTTTATGAGTTCATCTGGAACCAATTCTGTGACTGGTACCTAGAGCTAACTAAACCTGTTCTATGGAAAGGCACTGAAGCACAACAACGTGCAACACGTCATACATTAATTACAGTATTAGAAAAGACATTACGTCTTGCGCACCCTGTATTACCTTACATTACTGAATCAATCTGGCAGAGCGTTAAGCCGCTAGTTGACGGTGTTGAAGGTGAAACCATCATGACTCAGGCATTGCCTCAGTTTGATGAAGCGCAATTTGATCAAGCAGCGATCACTGACATTGAGTTTGTTAAAGCGTTTATCACTAGTATTCGTAACCTACGTGCAGAATACGATATCGCACCAAGCAAGCCATTATCAGTCATGCTAAAAGTCGCTGATGCTGCTGATACTGCACGCGTTGAAGCAAACCTGACAGTACTGAAATCTCTAGCAAAACTAGAAGAAGTGAAAGTATTGGCTGACGGTGAAGCAACACCTGCTTGTGCAACAGCACTTGTGGGTAAATCTGAATTGATGATCCCAATGGCGGGTTTGATCGATAAAGATGCTGAACTGGCACGTTTAGACAAAGAAATCGCGAAAATGGAAGGCGAAATCAAACGCACTTCTGGCAAGCTAAGTAACGAAGGTTTCGTTGCTAAAGCACCTGAAATCGTGATCACTAAAGAGCGTGAAAAGCTAGCTGGTTATGAAGAGACATTGGTTAAACTGACAGAGCAGAAAGCAACGATTGCTGCGCTATAAGTATTAACTACGATCTAACAATAAAAACCGACGTTTCGACGTCGGTTTTTTATAATTAAAAATCAAGTATTACTAAAAAACCCTCTACCGTAATTAATCATTGCTGAAATATAAATAACCCGCTATTGTTAATGCTAATCATTCGCATTTGACTAAGTTAACCTAGAGGGTATTAACGTGAAAAAAACCATTAGCTTTGCTGTTATTCATTTTACGGTCGCTTTTAGCATCGCTTATATTCTCACTGGTGATATTCTCATTGGTAGTTTAATTGCAATGATTGAACCTATGGTCAATACCGTGGCTTTTTATTTTCATGAACAAACATGGCAGCGCCCAACACTGACATCATCACGCTTTAGTGCCCCACATTACAAGACTATCAGTTTTGCTGTATTACATTTTAGTGTCGCTTTTGGGGTCGTATATTTACTGACTGGCGATATCGTTATTGGTAGCATCATGGCAATGATTGAACCTGCAATTAATACTCTAGCTTATTATTTTCATGAAAGAATATGGCAACGACACACGACTCCAACTAAAGATTCGACTTGGTTTGATCATCTTAGTTGTAAACATTAACGATCAAACATAAATACAATAGACGAATTTAAGACAAAAAAACCGACGTAAAATACATCGGTTTTTAAGTTTAAATAATCCAATAAATTAGTAACTTTGCTTTAAGTGATAGACTCGCAAACCTTGCACCACTTCATCATAGCTCGCAGAACCAATGTATTTAATTTGGCGTTGGTGCTCAGGTACTAACGTAAAACTTGAATCTTCAAATCGCCCTTCACCTTCAAATTCCAAATGCACAAAAAAGGCGGGTTTACTGCTACTTAGCATCACCACGATCTCATTATTGTGCTCAGCAACTTCAAAGCGTAAATCAGGGCACGCTAGCTCACAGTACTTAGGACGCGCTGGCAACCAGGTGTTTTCAATCAATTGTTGACCACTATGCAAATGGACATGGAAAAAGCCATCTTGTTCATGACCGTCTAAATCTTCATTGAGCCACTCCCATACCACTTTGGTTGAGTCAGTTGCTAAATATTGAGTAATCGGTTCACGATAAAGGATTTCCCCTTCCCAACTTTGCCACACCACTTCGCCTTTTAGCTCGGTATTTTTACGGCCATCATTGACTAAATGTAGCTTCAGCCCTTGTTGATCACGGGTAAACGTCGCCATTTGTGGGGCGAAAAAGCGTCGAGCATGGTAATGCAATTGCTTCCAACGACCGCTGTACTCTAATGATGACCACGAGCTCACAGGCCAACAATCATTTAATTGCCAAAATAGCATGCCACGATTAATCGGTTTTTGTGTACGCCAATATTCAGCGGCTGTTTTGACCGCTAATGCTTGTTGCACTTGCGATAAATACAACATATTGACAAACCCATTTGGAAAACGGAAATAACGGGTAAACATCTCAGTAATGATCGAATTACCATTATTGCTTTTTTGGTGGCTTTCAAAACTTGGTGAGCTAATATTCCAATCTTGTTCAGGCAAATAACTTTTAACCGTTGGCAATGATGGCCAAGATTGAAAACCAAATTCAGAACAAAAACGTGGCGTCACCTGCAAGTAAGCATCAAATTCTTTGCCACTGTCCCACACATCCCAACAATGCATATCGCCCCGTTGCGGATCATGATGCCAAGTGTCGATAATATCCAACTCGCCATTACACGGTGAGCTCGCCCAAAAACGTCGAGAGGGATCTTCACGCTCAACCACTTCAGCTAAAGTTCGGTTTAAACGATCATAATTAATCAGATGTTTTTCGCGGTGCTGACGCGATTCAGGATCACGGTTTATTGCACCTAACACTTCATTATCACCACACCATAAAACTAAGCTTGGGTGATCTTTTAAACGCCGAACTTGAAACTCAACTTCTTGCTCAACTTCAGCAATAAAATCTGGCGTTGATGGATACAATGCATTGGCAAACATCAGATCTTGCCAAACAAGTAACCCTAATTCATCACACAGGTTATAAAAGATATCTTTTTCATACATACCACCGCCCCATACACGTAACATGTTCATATTGGCGGCAGTAGCATCGGTAAGTAAACTACGATAACGCTGCTCTGTCATACGCGCAGGCATGGCATCAAGTGGAATCCAATTCGCACCACGAGCTGAAATGGGCACATCATTGACCATCACCACCATGCTTTGACCATACTCATCATCTTCAGTGACAAGTTCTAATTTACGCAGGCCAATTTGCTTGGTGATGGCAACTCCATCAGCTTCTAGGGCTAACTTATATAATTGCTGTTTGCCGTATCCCGCTGGCCACCACTGACGAGGGTTATCAATACGGAAAATAACACTGGCTTTGGTTGATTCGCGATCAAGCGTAAGGTGGAATGTCTGACCATCAAAAGTTACTGCAGCATTAGCAAGTCCTTTTTCAGACACAACCTCATAATGTAATGTAACCGCTAATTCACACCCTTGCTGATGCCATTTCTGTTTGGTGGCTAAATGGCTAATACGAACATGCTCAATCGGCTGCAGCACAATATCGCCATAAACCCCCAATACTGACAAACAAATACTCCAATCCCAACCACTATGAAATTGCGGTTTACGCAGCGTATTCATAAATGGAATTTGGTTATTACCTTCAGCCCAAGGCAACGGGAATGGTAATTTATCAGCACAATTTTTCGCAGCTAAATCAGCACGATGCAATACAATTTCAATTCGGTTGGCTCCAACTTGCAGACAACTTAATACATCCACTTTATGACGCATGAACATATTATTAAAATCGGCAACAGTGTGGCCATTAATACGAATTTCAGCAACCGTATCCAGCTGTTCCAATACCAAATCCATGGCATTGCAGGTTAACTGCTCGGCTGTTAATTCAAAGTGGCGGCTGACAATCCAGTCGCACTCACCAACCCACTGAACTGTTTTTTCATTGGTTGCCCAATAAGGATCAGGGATCTCTCCAGCTGCATATAATGCAGAGTGAACATCACCCGGCAAATTAATATGAAGGTCTTGAATTGCTGAACGTTGAACACACGCAAGCAACCACTGGCCATTAAGTGAGATTGTCATCAATCACTCCAATACTGAATTATTCAGTATGATTTAAATGTATGAGGATAATTGGAAAGATTTACACGCGTTGTGATTACAGACAGTGATCACAAGTAAATTTCTATCATGTTATTGATATCAAAGCCAAAAAGTAGAAAAAGCCAGCAAAATGCCGGCTTTTAAGAACAGAGTGATATTATGACGATTTATTCTTCGTCTTCATTCTCTTCTTCATCATCTTCGTCAGATTCGAAGTAAGTACCCCAACCGTCATAATCGATGTTGTGCTTTTCAGCCAGTTTAATTAGCTTTTCAGCTTGCTCATCAATTAATTCTGCGTTTAGAGCTGATTCCATTACGGCATCAAAACATACAACTTTGCCGCCGCCATCTTCAGGATCAAGCTCAAGCTCTTCTGCTTCTAAAACATTAAAACCAAGTTTAAATGCTTCAACGGCAGCCGCTTCTAGCTCTTCAAAGGTGTCTGCAGAGAAATGGTGCTCAATAGTGTAAAGCGCCTCTGGCTCACTGCCATCTTCAAGTAATGCGGCAATAATTTCGCGCGTTTCTTCTTTTTGCTCTGCAATCAATTCTGCGTAAGACATGGTATCACTCCACCTATGGAATAAATTTGCTGGCAAATATCGCATGGTTTGCACTCAATTACCATATGTTACGTGTATACCAGACCTAAATTGATCTTAAGCAACCATTAATCAATTAAGGTTAAACCACTAAATACTCATTGGAATGCATATATAGAGATACTCTCATGAGTAACTTTTATGTGGGTTCTGAAATAGGTCAACTACGCCGCGTACTCATTCATCGTCCAGAGCGTGCTTTAAATAATCTTTTTACTCGTGATACCTCATGTTGGGTTTATGGCGGTGTGTCTATTAACCCGATGGCTAAAGAAGTACGTCAGCGTGAAACCAACCATTTGCGCGCTATTTACCGCTGGCATCCAACCTTTGCTGGCCAATATTTCCGTCGCGTGGTGCCAAGCCCACAACCGATTGGCATTGTTGAATGTGATGCGCTCGAAACCCTAATCAAAAGAAACCATTTAGTAATTTGTACTAGTGGTGATGGCATTCTGGTTAAACGTGAAAACAACAAATTGGTTGGTGTTGAAGCTGTGATTGATAAAGACATGTCAGCCACTTATCTCGCCAAGCAATTAAATGCTGATGCACTGATTATCTTGACAAATGCCGACGCGGTTTATCTTGATTGGGGTAAATATTATTGTAGACAAGCAGAATAACCATTCACAAATAACGAAAAATAAGATACACATATCATCAACATTGATCATTATCGAGTAACTCCACCATAACATCAAGATTCAGTCGAAGAGATACTGAACCTTAAGAGGGATACATCATGGCTTTTAATCTTCGTAATCGTAACTTCCTAAAATTACTTGATTTCACTCCTCGTGAGATTCAACATTTACTTGAGCTTTCGGCTGAATTAAAAAAAGCAAAATACAATGGTTATGAACAACCACGCCTTAAAGGTAAAAACATTGCGTTGATCTTTGAAAAAACCTCAACCCGTACTCGATGCGCATTTGAAGTCGCTGCTTTTGACCAAGGTGCTCAAGTTTCTTATTTAGGCCCTTCTGGCTCTCAGATTGGCCATAAAGAATCAATGAAAGACACCGCTCGCGTTTTAGGTCGAATGTACGATGGTATTGAGTATCGTGGCTTTGGACAGGCCATCGTTGAAGAGCTTGGTGCCTACGCTGGTGTGCCAGTATGGAATGGTTTAACCGATGAGTTCCACCCTACGCAGATTCTAGCTGACTTTCTAACTATGCAAGAACACGGCCGTGGCAAAGCATTGCACCAAATGTCATTTGCTTACCTTGGCGATGCACGCAATAACATGGGTAACTCATTGATGGTTGGTGCTGCGAAAATGGGGATGGATATTCGTCTAGTGGCACCAAAAACATTTTGGCCTGATGCTGAACTTGTTGCTCAATGCCGTGAAATTGCAGCTGAAACTGGCGCTAAAATCACCATGACAGAAGATGTGCAAGAAGGCGTTCAGGGCTGTGACTTCCTTTACACTGATGTATGGGTATCAATGGGCGAAGCTAAAGAAGCATGGGCAGAGCGAATTAATTTAATGCTTCCATATCAAGTCAACATGGCAATGTTAAAAGCGACAGGGAATCCACATGTGAAATTTATGCACTGTTTACCCGCTTTTCATGGTGAAGATACCGTTGTTGGTAAAGAATTAGCTCAAGCGTATCCAGTATTATCAAAAGGGGTTGAAGTGACTGATGAAGTAATTGAATCATCACATTCAATTGTATTTGATGAGGCTGAAAACCGTATGCATACCATTAAAGCGGTAATGGTAGCGACACTCGGCAACTAAACACTCAAGCTTAAATGCTATCGCTATAATTCTACTGCCGCTCACTTGAGCGGCTGTTGCATATTGTTTCAACCATGTTTTTTAACACCAAACAAAAAACTTTTAATTTCAAGCATATAAACAGAAATAAACGTTACAATACCAACTCTATAATTGCATAAAAATCCATCCATTGAATAGTTAACGCAAACGCTTGCGCCATAAGAAATAGACGGTATAATCCTTGCAATTTGCCCAGCAAGAGATAAAAAATGAAACCTGCCATCACCGCAAAATTAAGCTGCTTTAATCATCCTTTGATGATGGTTGGTTATTTTATTTTTACTATTTTTCAAAAAAGCCTCCTTTAAGTAGGGGGCTTTTTTTGCCTAAAATTTAGCAACACCAAAAATTCAATTTAATCACACCATCATAGGGAAAGAAGCCATGGCTAATTCGCTGTTTAAAAAGCATATTATTTCCATCCCCGAGCTTAATCGTGCTGAACTAGAGCTTATTGTTGATACTGCTGCAAGACTAAAAGCGGAGCCAAACCCAACCTTACTGCAAAATAAAGTCATTGCCAGTTGCTTCTTTGAACCTTCAACCCGTACCCGTCTTTCTTTTGAAACGGCTATCCAACGCCTAGGCGGTACTGTGGTCGGATTTGACTCTCCAGGAAACACTTCGCTTGCTAATAAAGGCGAGACATTATCGGATTCGGTACAGGTGATTACCTCTTATGTTGATGCATTTGTTATGCGTCATCCACAAGAAGGTGCTGCTCGGTTAGCCTCTGAATTTTCTAATGGTGTCCCGGTTATCAATGGTGGTGATGGCGCCAATCAACATCCAACCCAAACATTATTGGATCTGTTTACTATCTATGAAACTCAAGGTCGATTAGATGGAATTAATATTGCCTTTGTCGGTGATTTAAAATATGGCCGTACAGTGCATTCACTCACTCAAGCACTGTCAAAGTTTAATGATGTTAAATTCTTCTTCATCGCACCAGAAGTATTGGCAATGCCTGATTATATTTGCGAAGAATTAGATGATGCTGGAATTAGCTATAGCTTACACAGCAACATGGAAGATGTAATCCCTGAGCTCGATATTCTTTACATGACTCGTGTACAAAAAGAGCGTTTTGATGAGTCTGAATATGTACACATGAAAGCAGCTTATATCCTTACAGCGAGCATGCTAGACAACGCCCGTGACAATTTAAAGGTATTACATCCGCTACCACGGGTTGATGAAATTACGGTTGATGTTGATAAGACTAAGCATGCTTATTTCTTCCAACAAGCTGAAAATGGCATCTATGCACGTCAAGCGTTACTTGCACTTGTACTTAATGAAACCCTATAAGAGGAATGACGATCATGGTTAAAGAGACCCAACTCAAAGTTGAAGCAATTAAAAACGGCACCGTTATCGATCATATTCCTGCAAATGTTGGCATTAAAATCCTGAAATTATTTAATATTGACGGCACTAACGAACGCGTGACTATTGGTCTTAATTTACCGTCATCAGCATTAGGTGCTAAAGATCTGATCAAGATTGAAAATGTGTTTGTTAGCGAAGATCAGGCCAACCAATTAGCGCTTTACGCGCCAAAGGCCACTGTCAATCAAATTGAAAATTATGCTGTGGTAAAGAAACTTAACTTATCACTACCTGAATTTATCAGCACCATTTTTAAATGCCCAAATAGCAACTGTATTTCACATGGTGAACCGGTTAATAGTGGCTTTAAGGTATTGACTAAAAAAGCAGATATTCAATTAAAGTGTAAGTACTGCGAAAAAGTATTCTCACGCCAAATCGTGACTGAATCTAATAGCTAAAACAGACTATAACTTACCCAGTAATTAGTGATGACAACTAACTCAAACACGTCATTATTACTGGGTATTTTTTAGTAAAAAGTAATCTATAACGCAAACTAGCATTACATTACTATCATTCACTACAATAATTACCTATAACCTTTGTTATTTGGTGATAATGGTCATATCTCCGCTACATTATAATTGCCACCATTAGTATGCAACCGCACGCATCAATAGTACAAAATACAGCCTCACAATAACGACACCAATAATCTGTATTGTCCAATGCATTATTGATCCATACATTGCCAAGGAGTGCCCAAGCATGGATCTAAGCCTCTGCAATCGATCATTATTAGTTGAATATAGGTTTATTGCCCCCATATCAATCCATGGTTAAAGGTAATTATTACGCCTTTTAATGATCATAAATAGGATAACTTATGACAAAGATTCTTCATACAGAGCAAGCACCTGCAGCGATCGGTCCTTATGTACAAGGTGTTGATCTTGGTAGCATGGTAATGACATCTGGTCAGATTCCAGTAAACCCACTAACAGGTGAAGTTGCAGAAGATATTGTAGCTCAAACACGTCAATCATTAGATAACGTTAAAGCAGTTGTAGAAGCATCAGGCTTAGCTGTTGCTGATATCGTTAAGATGACGGTATTTGTTAAAGATCTGAATGATTTTGGTGCGGTTAATGAAGTATATGGTGCGTTCTTTGATGAACATAATGCGCCTTACCCAGCTCGTTCTTGTGTTGAAGTTGCGCGTCTACCTAAAGATGTGAAAATTGAAATTGAAGCGATTGCAGTACGTAAATAATGCTGAAATAGCGATCACGAGACTGAAATCAGTGATCGCTGTTTGCTACGACAACTAACGATATGTTTGCTCAGCAAGATCTAATACTTGTGCAAACCATGCTGTAAACAACTGTGGTGCCTGTTGCAATTGCAATTCTAATTCAGCCATCGACCACCAACGATATGCCATCACTTCAGCTGGATTAGGTGTAAACACCACCCCTTCACCATTAGCAATAAGCACATGATCCAATTCATGTTCGATCAATTGATGATCTAAATTAGCGAAATAACAAAAATCACCGATATCCGTTAAGCTAGTTGTTAAAGTAATGCCCATTTCTTCTTGTAAGCGACGTACACCAGCTTGATTCATCGTTTCCCCCTGACGAGGATGAGAACAACAAGTATTGGTCCACAACCCACCACTATGGTATTTCTCTAATGCGCGTTGGTGTAATAAATATTCACGTCCAGAAGCCGTATCACGGTAAAGCAATACAGAAAAGGCCAAATGCAGTGCACCATCACGGTGAGCTTGCATTTTTTCTTGTAAGCCAAGTTCATGGCCTTGCTTATCTACTAACACTACATATTCTTCAGTCATGATTATCTTCTATTTCTATCACTAAATACTGTTTATCGTTATTTACTAACAATAAAACAAAACAAGGACATGTTCATAAAACATGTCCTTGTTAATAACACTTATACTATCTGTTTTAATTATATTTACTAAGCATTAAATAGCCAAAATTAATGCTTATTGCGCTCCGCAACCTCTTGATCTAGTTCTTCTAATTTAGCGGCCATTATATTTCGGCTTTGGGTTAATAATTTACGCACATCTTCTTTTTCTAAACCCACGGTGCTAATCGGCTTCATTAGCTCAACAATCACCACACCGTTATTCCAACGGTTAAGTCTTACTTTATCGGTTGAACTACATACAATAGGTACAATCGGTACTTGGGCGCCAATTGCAGCATGAAATGCACCAGTTTTAAACGGTAATAAACCACGGCCTCGTGAGCGAGTACCTTCAGGAAACATCCATACAGACACTTTATTTTTTTTGATTTTTTCAACTACTTGACCAATAGTGCCTACCGCTTTACTGCGATTAGCACGATCAATAAGAATATTACCTGTGATCCAGTA
Source organism: Photobacterium aquimaris (assembly GCF_002954455.1). GTDB lineage: Bacteria > Pseudomonadota > Gammaproteobacteria > Enterobacterales > Vibrionaceae > Photobacterium > Photobacterium aquimaris. Next base: position 87,126 of record NZ_MSCC01000001.1, on the reverse strand, counting down.
TAGCTGCCCAAACAATGGGATCCAGACTAAACTTTTTTTACCAACAGTCACGGTACGTTGCATAATTGCACCAGAAACAGTAAATAAATCATAAGTATTTTGATGGTTAGCAATATAAACTGCAGAGCCTACTTGCTCAGCACCATCAGCGTAGCGAATTTCAAGTTTAATCCCTAGTACACGTGACATCTTGCTAAACAGACGTCCAAAAGTATAAACATGTTTAGGATTACGTGGACTTAATAAACAATAACCACAGCCAAAGACAAAGGTTACGATGGCAAAAATTGCGATCGCAATCAGGCGTAAAATATAAATCATTCAAACATTCCTCAGCGAACAAGTGTGCGCTAGTATACCCACAGCAAGGAAAATTACACCTCTTATGTGGGTTAATACCTTAACCAACAGCACCACAACTTACGCAAATAAATCATTAAAAACCCCCAATAAATGAGGGTTCTGTTGTCTATATAACGAGTATTAATTCTCGATAACTTGCTCATCACTGAGTGTTTGTGGTGAGTCGATATCAATCTCAGTCACACGCTGTAATCCACGTGGTAACATCGATCCTCGGCGGCCTCGCTCACCTCGGAAGTTCTCTAGATCCGTTGGTTTTAAGCTTAACTTACGCTTACCTGCATACAAGGTAACATGGCTATCTGCAGTTAGAACGACCAAATAAGATAAGAATTCTTCGCGAGCTTTCGAGCGTACTGATGGAATATTGATGATCTTATTGCCCTTTCCTTTACCTAATTGCGGTAAGTCTTTAATCGGGAATAACAACATTCGACCTTCATTGGTGATCGCCAGAATTTGATCATTATTAAGATCAGCAACCGGTTGAGGCGGTAAAACCAATGCATTTTCAGGTACTGTTAATAAGGCTTTACCGCTCTTATTTTTAGATACCATATCACTGCTCTTACAGATAAAGCCATAACCTGCATCCGATGCCATAAGCCATAACTGATCATCTTCAGCCATCATAACTTGGCGCATATTCGTGCCTGGCGTTAAGTTTAAACGACCAGTAATAGGTTCGCCCTGGCTACGTGCAGATGGCAAACTATGTGATTCAAGCGCATAGCTGCGTCCATCAGAACCTAAGAATATGGCTGGTTGATTGCTCTTACCGCGAGCATGAGCAAGATAATTATCACCTGACTTATAATTTAGCGTCACAGGATCAACCTCGTGCCCTTTAGCATGACGAATCCAGCCTTTGTCTGACAGCACCACTGTGATTGCTTCACTTGGCAGTAAGTCACGTTCCGTCATCGCTTTAGCTTCTGCTCGCTCAACCAATGGTGAACGACGATCATCGCCGTACTTTTCAGCATCTGCGATAATTTCTTTTTTAATCAAGGTATTTAAACGACGCTCAGAACCTAGCAGCTTTTCAAGTTGATCGCGCTCTTTAGCTAATTCATCTAATTCACCACGGATCTTAATTTCTTCAAGCTTGGCTAACTGACGCAGTTTTATTTCTAAAATCGCATCGGCTTGAGTCACGGTTAAATCAAAACGTGACATTAACTCTGCTTTAGGATCATCTTCACTACGAATGATCTCAATCACTTCATCAATATTAAGGTAAGCTGCCAATAAACCTTCTAAAATATGTAAGCGAGCGATCACTTTATCAAGACGGTATTGCAAACGACGACGGACCGTACTACGACGATACTCAAGCCATTCTTTAATGATTGTCACCAAGCCTTTAACTTGTGGACGACCATCTAACCCAAGCATGTTAATGTTAGCCCGAAAACTTTTTTCTAAATCTGTTGAGGCAAACAAGTGATTCATCAACTGATCGCAATCAATACGATTAGTGCGTGGCACAATCACAATTCGAGTCGGATTTTCATGATCTGATTCATCACGCAAGTCTTCCACCATTGGTAGCTTTTTAGCGCGCATTTGCGCGGCAATTTGCTCCAATAGTTTAGCTCCTGATGTCTGATGTGGCAGCGCGGTAATAACAATATCACCATTCTCTTTATGCCAAATCGCGCGCATTTTTACACTACCACGGCCAGTGGCATACATCTTCTTTAAATCTGATTTTGAAGTGATGATCTCAGCTTCGGTAGGGTAATCAGGACCTTGAACAAATTCCATCAATTGATCAAGATCGGCACTTGGATTCTCGATCATGTGCACAGCAGCATTAGCGACTTCACGCACATTATGCGGTGGAATATCAGTTGCCATACCGACCGCGATACCTGTAATACCATTCAGTAAAATATGCGGCAGGCGTGCAGGTAACATTTTAGGCTCAAGCATAGTACCATCAAAGTTTGGTACCCAATCGGCAGTGCCTTGATTTATCTCTGAGAGTAATACTTCGGAAAAACGTGATAAACGTGATTCGGTATAACGCATTGCAGCAAAAGATTTCGGATCATCTGGTGCACCCCAGTTACCTTGACCGTCGACTAATGGATAGCGGTAGGAGAAAGGTTGTGCCATCAGCACCATCGCTTCATAACACGCCGAGTCACCGTGTGGATGGAATTTACCTAATACGTCACCAACTGTACGTGCTGATTTTTTATATTTTGCCGTCGCGTTCAAACCTAATTCAGACATCGCATAAATAATACGACGTTGTACTGGTTTTAAGCCATCACCAATAAAAGGCAAGGCACGATCCATGATCACATACATGGAGTAATTTAAATAAGCGTCTTCAGTAAACTTTCTAAGTGGAAGCTGTTCAACGCCATCCATAGAGACATCAGTCATCGTGAGATAATCCGTCTTAAATAATGCGATTCGGCAAACATAATGTTTGCCGATTTAAAAATAATATACGTGGAGGGAAATTACACTTCCGCCATATCGCCTTTACTTTGCAGCCAATGACGACGATCTTCTGCGCGTTTTTTACCAAGCAGCATATCCATCATTTCATTGGTTTCACTATCATCATCAATAGTAAGTTGCACCAAACGACGAGTATTAGGATCCATCGTAGTTTCACGCAATTGCAATGGGTTCATTTCACCCAGACCTTTAAAGCGCTGCACGTTAACCCTGCCTCGTTTACCACTTAGACGTTCAAGTATGGCATTTTTTTCCGCTTCATCCAGCGCATAAAATACCTCTTTACCTAAATCGATACGGTAAAGTGGCGGCATTGCAATGAACACATGCCCTGCACGCACTAAGGCTTCAAAGTGCTTCATAAATAAGGCACACAATAAGGTCGCAATGTGCAAACCATCGGAGTCCGCATCGGCAAGAACACAGATTTTACCGTAACGAAGACCGCTTAAATCACCACTGTCAGGATCAATACCCAATGCAATGGAAATATTATGAACTTCTTCTGATGCCAACACTTGGTCAGAGGAAACCTCCCAAGTATTTAATATCTTACCTCGTAACGGCATGATAGCTTGGAACATACGATCACGGGCTTGTTTAGCAGAACCACCCGCCGAGTCACCTTCGACTAAAAACAATTCAGTGCGATTTAAGTCTTGTTGTGAACAATCAGCTAATTTGCCCGGCAAAGCAGGCCCTGACGCTATTTTCTTGCGCACAACTTTCTTACTAGCGCGCATACGACGATGGGCATTAGCAATACAAACTTCGGCCAATAACTCAGCCAGTTGTGGACGCTCATTAAGCCATAAGCTAAAGGCATCTTTGACTACGCCAGCAACAAATGCCGCACATTGACGTGACGATAAACGCTCTTTAGTTTGACCGGCAAATTGTGGATCCTGCATTTTTACCGATAACACGTAAGCACAGCGATCCCAAATATCATCAGCCGTTAGTTTTACGCCTCGTGGTAATAAATTGCGGAATTCACAGAACTCACGCATCGCATCAAGTAAACCTTGGCGTAAACCATTAACGTGAGTACCACCTTGGGCGGTAGGAATCAGGTTAACGTAACTTTCAGTGATCAGTTCACCGCCTTCTGGCAACCATAGCAACGCCCAATCAGCGGCTTCAGTTGCACCACTAAAGACACCTGTAAATGGCTCTTCTGGCAATAATGTATAACCTTTAACACCTTCGGATAAATAATCTTTTAAACCATCCTCATAGCACCAACGTATTGTTTCATCGTTGATTTTATTAGTAAAAACAATTTCTAAACCAGGGCACAATACGGCCTTGGCTTTTAAATTGCTTTTAAGGCGTGTAACAGAAAACTTAGCGCTATCAAAGTATTTAGGGTTCGGCCAAAAATGAACTTTGGTGCCTTTTGCACGACGACCACAAGTACCAATGACTTCTAATTCAGAGACTTTATCGCCATTTTCAAATGCAATTTGATACACTTGACCATCACGTTTAACCGTGACTTCAACACGATTAGAAAGGGCGTTTACAACCGAAATACCTACCCCGTGTAAACCACCTGAAAATTGATAGTTTTTACCCGAGAATTTACCTCCGGCATGTAATTTACATAGAATAAGCTCAACCCCAGAAACACCTTCTTCTGGATGAATATCGACAGGCATACCACGACCATCATCAATCACTTCTAATGATTGATCGGCATGAAGAATGACTTCGACTTTACGAGCATGTCCAGCCAAGGCTTCATCGACACTGTTATCGATAACTTCTTGACCAAGGTGGTTAGGTCTTACCGTATCGGTATACATACCCGGACGGCGGCGTACTGGCTCAAGGCCATTTAGAACCTCAATGGCTCCGGCGTTATAGCTTTGATCTGTCATATCACGGAAATTTACGAGAAAATTTTGCAAACAATAGTCAGTAACCCTCGCGGTGTTGTCAAGCGAGAGTCAGCGGAAAACTCACATTCAGTGAGTCGGGTCTCTTTTCAGTCTTACTAAAAAGGGACATAAACTGGGTATCAGTTTTATGCTAATACATATAACTTGATTTATAGGGTAGCCTATCTCGTTACTCAATGAACAGATAAGTCCGGTTATAACCCTAAGAATTGAAGAATGGTGGCGGGAAAACGTTCAAATTGGCAAAAACTATGATCACCATCAGCTTCAATTGTTAGCCTACAGTGTGCATATTTTAATGCTGCTTGACGATAATCAAGTACCTCATCGCCTTGTTGCAATAATACCCATAACTGTTGAGGGGCACTAATATTGATCACTTCAAGGGCTTTTAACTCATCAATGTGTTGTGATGACAACACATACTTTTCACCACTGTACGGATTTTGTTGTGGTCCCAAGTAATTCGCAAGTAATTGATAAGGTTTAACTGCAGGATTCACCAATACCGCTGGTAACTGATAACGTTCACTGAGCCAGGTGCTTAAATACCCCCCTAACGAGCTACCAACAACACCGATAGTATAGTGGTCATTATATTGCTCAACCAATTGGGCTAAATATTGGCTTGCTTGCGCTGGATAGCTCGGTAATTGAGGAGCAACAAGCTTGATATCAGGTCGATGTTCACGACAATAAGCCATCATTTGCTGCGCTTTCAGTGATGATGGCGAACTATTGAAACCGTGTAAATAAATTAATAACGGTGGCATTAGTAACCTTCAGCATCAAGTTTTGGTTTAAATTGATCGCCATCAACACGATGCACACTGGTTATAATTCGACCATCATGGGTAAGTTCTAAATAACGCCAACCTGGATTATTATCATCTAAAGCAAAGTCATCAGAATCAGGCATAAATTGAATACAGGTTGATGGTGTCGCCAGCACACGCACACCATGGTAGATCCGATCTAGATTTTGATGAATATGACCACATAGCACAGCTTTAACTTGTGGGTACTTATCGATCACATTCCATAATTGATGATTATTATGAAGTTGATGCTGATCTAACCACGCACTCCCCGCTTCTAGCGGATGATGATGCAATAAAATTAATGCATAACGATCAGGATACCTTGCTAAAGCAGTCTCTAATAGTGCTAACTGGGCAGCACTGACTTCACCATGTGGTACTCCTTGGACTTGGCTGTCCAGTAAAATCATTTGCCAATGTTCACCTACTAATACCTGCTGGTGTGGCTTAATTTGCTCACTCGGTAAAATAGATTGCATGGTTGGCTGAAAATCATGATTACCAGGTAACCAAAAACACGGTTGTGACCAGCGTGAGATACCATCAGCAAAACGCTGATAAGAATAAGGGGTATGATCTTGAGATATATCACCGGTAGCGACAATAGCATCAAAATGACGCGCAGCAGTGTCTACCCCATTAAGCACGGCATGAAAACTATCTTTGGTTGCCACACCAAGCAAAGAGCCGGAACCATTGGCAAACAAGTGAGTGTCGGTGATCTGCAAAAGAACCACACTATCGGGGTTACTCTGTGGCAGCGAATAGGTTTGCAAAACGTCAAAAACCTTGTCTATTCTGAGCAATTAAGTTCAATTAACAAACGGATTGTTTACTAAGCCCATGGCGTAAACAATGCTTCAACCAGTCACCTAAGAAAAGGTTGACTTGATGTTTCTCATTTTTTTGATGCATACGCAAGTTAGGATAATCATATATTGGCTTGAGACGTGAAATCTGCTGTGCAGCACACACTTCTGCAACCTTAGCATCATGATATAACCGTACCGTTAATAATGGCGCTAAATAGTCAACGACCTTATCTATATCAACCAAACCTAATGTTACCACCGTGGTATAACGGGTTGATTCAATAATGGTTAACTGGTATGCATCATCACATACTAGATATACCTGCGTATCTCCAACCTCATCACTGCGAGGCAATAACGGTAGGAGTTTAGCATAATTAGTTTCATACAAGCGCATTAGGCTTGTCAAATCAACAGTATACCTTTTATTCAAATCATTCCCCTAAGATTATACAATAATTTATTTTATGGCTGTTGCAAACATTGATAATGTAACTGCAACCATTGTAATGCGATGATTGTGGCTGCATTTTCAATTTTACCAGATTCTAGCCATTGGTAAGCCTGATTTCGTGAAACAACATGAACACGAATATCCTCAGACTCACTGGCAACGCCATGGATTCCTTGCGCTAAACGACTATCAACTTCACTAACAAAAATATCAAGCACCTCAGAACAACCACCAGAACTGGATAAATAACGAGATATCTTTTGGGTTTTTCCTAATACTAACCCTGATTCTTCTGTCGCCTCTCGACGCACCACTTGTTCAGGTGACTCATCATCATGATCGAGCATACCGGCGATAATTTCTAACTGCCACGGCTGACAATCCGCAGCCATTGCACCAACTCGAAACTGTTCAATTAATACTACTTGATCACGTTTTGAATCATAAGGTAACACAGCTGCCGCATGACCGCGTTCAAACAATTCACGTTCAAACTCACCACTCCAACCACCCGCAAAAAGCTTATGTCGTAAACGGTATTTTACCATTTTAAAAAAACCGTCATACACTGTTTGAGTTGATAACACTTCAATATCTTGACGATTAAATTGTGGTTCTAAAGATGAACACACTACTGCTTTCTTCATATGCTAGTTCCTTTTTAACGTAATATTGCTCTTAAAAATTAATCCATTTCAATCGAGATAGCCTTAAAATCACGTTATAATCTTTAAATTTATACTAACAGTGTAATATTCCACTTTTCGTGTTTAAACAATCAAATATCATGTATCTTTTTGACACGCTGTTTATTAAATCGATTACAATGAGCTTATAGTTGAATGTTAAAATATAATCATTAAGTAAAACTACGTAATGATCAGTTTCAAGCAAGCCTGCTTTAGGTAAAATAGCGCTTGTACTCTATATTCATTCCCATTTTTTGTCAGCAAGACCAGGAAAGGCATCCATGAAAAAATTGCTTCCAATCATTATCAGCCTTGCAATTGGCTCTATCAGTCAATCAGCATCGGCTGACGATCTCGCTCAGATTTATCAGCAAGCCAAGCAAAATGATCCAACACTTCTAAAAGCCGCGGCTGATAAAGATGCAGCTTTTGAAGCAATCAACTCTTCACGTAGTACCCTTTTGCCACAAATTAATCTTTCTGCTGGCTATAACACTTACTACCTTGATTCAAAAGCAGCTAAAGACAATGGGTTTAGCGGTGGCGTGACATTAAGCCAATCATTATACAACCGTGCTAGTTGGGTTGGTCTTGATATCTCAGAAAAACAAGCTCGTCAAAGTGATGCTGCGTATGCCGTCGCGCAACAAGGTCTAATTCTACGTGTTTCATCAGCGTATTTTAATGTGCTAAAAGCCAAAGATGACTTAAAGTTTGGTGAAGCAGAAAAAGCAGCCGTTGGTCGCCAATTAGAGCAAATGAAACAGCGCTTTCAAGTTGGCCTATCAGCAATTACTGATGTATACGATGCTCAAGCACAATACGATACCGTGCTTGCATCTATCATTGTAAAGAAAAACACCCTTGCTAATAGCTATGAAGAATTACGTGAAATTACAGGTCATGCATATTCATCACTCGACCCGTTAAATACCGCCAGCTTCTCGGCAAGTAAACCACAACAAGTAGCTGATAACCTGGTTAAAGATGCTGAAACTGAAAACCTAACTTTATTAGCATCACGTATTGGTCAAGACATTGCGCGTGATAACATTTCACTGGCAGACTCAGGTCATCTACCAACGCTATCGTTTGAGTCAGGCTATCAATATGATGATACTAGCGCAAACCCTCAAGCAAGACCTGATCAAGGTAATCTAACTGCTGGTATTAAACTTAATTTACCAGTTTACAGCGGTGGTAATACGTCTTCACAAGTAAAACAAGCCCAATATAAATATGTATCGGCAAGTGAAGATCTAGAAGCTCAGTACCGCACAGTAGTTAAAGATGTACGTAACTACTACAACAACATTAATGCCACGATTGGTTCGATTAATGCTTATAAGCAATCAGTCGTTTCAGCAAAATCTGCATTAGAAGCTACCGAAGCTGGTTTTGATGTTGGTACCCGTACTATTGTTGACGTCCTAGATTCAACCCGTAGCCTATATTCAGCTAACAGCGAATTGGCTAATGCGCGTTATGACTATATTCTAGCGCGCCTACAGTTGAAACAAGCTGTCGGTACTCTAAGTGAACAAGATCTATTAGATATTAATGCTGGCTTAATTCAAACTAAGTAAGTCAAATTATATCGATATAAAAAAAGCGCCTTTCGGCGCTTTTTTATTGCAACTAATCCTGAGATTAACCACGTCCACCACGAATAGCTTCAATAATTTTCGAAGTTGAACACCCATCTTCAAAATTAAGCACCAACACTTGACCACCCGCAGCAATTACCTCTTTGCCACCCGCAATTTGTTCAGGGGTGTAATCACCACCTTTCACCAAAATGCTCGGTAATACTTCGCTAATCAATCGTTGCGGTGTTTCTTCGGTAAACGGAACCACCCAATCGACAGCACCTAAACCTGCTAAGACTGCCATACGACGATCTTCTGGATTAACAGGTCGACCAGGGCCTTTTAAACCTTTTACTGAATCATCCGAGTTAACCGCAACGATAAGTCGATCACCCAATTTCGCCGCTTGCGTTAAATAAGCAACATGCCCAGCATGAAGAATATCAAAACAACCATTGGTCATAACGACAGTTTCTCCTCGTGCACGTGCGGCTTTTACAGCCTCAACCAGCATAGATTCAGAGATCACTCCAAAGCCACTATCCTGACTACCGTGAATCGCTTCGGTCAACTCAATGGTTGATAACGTTGAGGTACCAAGTTTCGCCACCACTACGCCCGCTGCCGCATTCGCTAACTTACAAGAATCAGACAACGATTTACCTGCTGATAATGATGCAGCCAATACAGAAATAACCGTATCACCAGCACCCGTTACGTCATAAACTTCTTGCGCCAACGTTGGCATATGCAGCGGTTCACAGCCTTTTTCAAGCAGGGTCATACCATGTTCGGAACGCGTCACTAACAACGCATCAAAGTCATATTGCTCAATAAGCGCCATGCCTTTTTCAACCAACTCTTGTTCTGAGTTTACACAACCAACAACGGCTTTAAATTCAGATAAATTTGGTGTCAGCAAGGTTGCACCACGATAACGTTCAAAATCAGTGCCTTTAGGATCAATCAAAACCGGTAAGTTAGCAGCACGAGCCAATTGAATCATCGACTGTACATGCTCCAACGCACCTTTGGCATAATCTGATAAGATCACAGCTTTAGCATTAGCCAACGCAGGCTGCATACGTTCAAGTATTAATGCCGGCTCGACATTTTGAAAGCCTTCTTCAAAATCTAATCGAATCAACTGCTGACCACGGCTCATTACCCGTAGTTTAGTGATCGTTGGGTACTCAGCCAGTGCAACAAAATCACTACTCACATTCAGTGACGATAGTTTTTCAGTTAACGCTCGTGCTGACTCATCGACTCCAGTTAAGCCGATCAATTTAGCATGGCCACCTAACGCTGCAATATTCATTGCTACGTTCGCAGCACCGCCCGGGCGCTCTTCAATCTGATCAACCTTAACCACAGGCACTGGCGCTTCTGGTGAAATTCGCTCAGTCGGTCCAGTCCAGTAGCGATCTAACATTACATCGCCAACAATCAATACCTCTGCGTGGTTGTAATCAGGCAGCGTCAGTTTCATTTCTTTCTCCGAGAATATGGCAACCTTTAAATACTAACATAAACTAAAATCAAGAGGCATCACGATAGTCACTAAACCGTATGTGACGCGAGCCATTGCTGCCACACTTGCGCCACAGTATGGCGTTCATCAACAAATTGCTGTTGTTCAACATAAGCCGGTAATCCCAATAAGCTCAACCGATGAATAGCATTACGCATATCACAATAGGCTTGTTGTAATTGTTCTGCTGTAATGCTGTCAATAATGCCGTTAGCAGCCAGTGATTCAAAGATTCGAATGTTATCAGACCAACGTGTTAAAGCGGGTTGCTGATGGGCATAAGCTAACACTAAATATTGCGCTAAAAACTCAATATCCGTAATTCCACCTTGATCTTGTTTTAGTCCAAACATCCCCACTTTTTTCTTACCTAAATGGGCACGCATTTTATCGCGCATGGTAACGACATCATGTGCGAGTTGCGCCTGATCTCGCTCAACAGTTAATACGTATTGGCGAACCTCGCTAAAGGCCGCTTGTAACTGCGCATCTCCATACACCATTCGCGCACGGACTAAGGCTTGATGTTCCCACGTCCATGCTTGCTGTTGTTGATATTCACCAAAAGCACTGACTGTTGTGACTAACAATCCTGATGCACCTGATGGCCGTAATCGCATATCGACATCATATAAGACTCCAGATGCGGTACGGGTTGAAAACAGATGAATGATTCGCTGCGCTAAACGTAAATAAAACTGTCGTCCATCGATTTCTTTATTACCGATGGTATAAACATTATCAGGACAATCATGGACAAACACTAAATCAAGATCAGAGCCATAACCCAATTCCCAACCGCCTACTTTGCCGTAACCAATCACAGCGAAACCTTTACTTTCTCGCTCAAGTAAATGACTTGGCTCACCGTATTTAGCAGCTATTTGTAGCCATGCCTGATTGACAACCGCTGCAATAATCGCTTCAGCAAGATAAGTTAAGTGATCACTTACTTTCATCAGCGGCAGTACACCTGCAATATCAGCGGCTGCTATACGTAATAATTGAGTCTGTTTAAACTGCCGAATAGCTTCCATCTGTTGCTCCATATCCTCTTCAGGAATACGAGCAAGATATTCACGTAATTCATCTTGATAACTGGTGAGTTCTGTCGGTTGATACAAGTGCTGAGGATCCAGCAGTTCATCTAATAATAATGGATATAACGCTAATTGATCGGCCACCATTGGGCTCGCGGCACATAACCGAATCAGTTGCTTAAGTGCGACAGGATGTTCAGTTAATAACTCCAGATAGGTGGTACGAGTAGCAATACGAATAATCAATTTAGTCAATCGCGGCAGTAGCTGAACTGCATCTTGACGCAATACTACTTGCGCTAAAATTTCAGGCATTAAAGTCGCTAACGCTTCACGCCCGCGGGGACCTAAAGTGCGTTTAAACAGCTCATGCTTAAAAGACACTAAATTTTGCGCTTGCTGCTGTTGTTCTGGGGCTTCAATTTCTGCCAAAATACTTAATAACACATCTTCATTGGTCACCATTGCCCACATTTCATGATACTGGGTCGCAACTTCTTGCTGACTATCTTGATCATCATGACCAATAATATCGTCAAAAATAGCGTGAATAGCGGTCATATGCTGCGTTGTGATGGCCATTAATGACGCCCAATCAGGTTGTGCCATTGCACATGCTAATCGTGCTTGATCGAGCGGCTTATCTGGCAACGTTTGAGTCTGCTTATCATCAATAGCTTGTAGTAGATTTTCTAACCGCCGTAAATGGCAATAGCCACTGGTTAACGCGTCAACATCAGCATCAGGTAACAACGCCAAGGCTTTAATTGCTGCTAACGTCGGTAATAATCCTCGACCACGCAGACTTGGCTCTCGCCCGCCTCGAATCAATTGGAAAGACTGGGCAATAAATTCTACTTCTCGAATACCACCAGCGCCCAATTTAATATTATTGGTCAGCCCACGTCGGCGCACTTCACTGCCAATCATCGCTTTCATACGCCGCAACGACTGAATAGCACTAAAATCAATATAACGTCGAAACACAAATGGACGTAACATTTGGCGCAAGCCTTGATATTGGCTAAAACTTTCTTTGCCCATCACCCGTGCTTTGATCATCGCATAGCGTTCCCAATCACGGCCTTGTTCTTGGTAATAATCTTCTAATGCCGCATAGCTCATCACTAATGGACCGCTATCGCCAAAAGGACGCAAGCGCATATCAACTCGATAACAAAAACCATCATAAGTGATTTGATCAAGCGCTTTGATCAACCGCTGCCCTAGACGTGTAAAAAACTGGGCATTAGCCAGACTACGGCGACCACCTACCGTTTCACCATTTTCTGGATAAGTAAAAATAAGATCAATATCTGATGAGAAGTTAAGCTCACCACCACCTAATTTACCCATACCTAAAATTAACATTGGTTGGGGCTCAGCTTGATCATTAACTGGCGTCCCCCACTCAGTGCAACACTGCTGATAGAGCCAATGATAAGCTTCCATTATTAATGCTTCTGCCAATAACGATAAGCTGGCTAAACTCTGTTCTAGAGCCACTCGATGGCTAAAATCTTGCCACGCAATCAAGGTCATATAACGGCGTCTGAAATGCCGTAAACTACGCATCAAACTGGCTTCATCAGTAACTTGAGCAAGTTGCAGGGCTAATAACTCACGGTAATCAATCGCTTCACAACTCTGATAATGCTCAAGCAGCCACTCAAGTAATTGAGGATCTTGTTGTAAAGAAGCACTAATAAAATCACTCAAACCCAACATAGCGTATAACTCGTTTTTGGCTTCATCTTGCCATAACGCCAGTTGTTGTGGCTGTTGCTGAGTGAGTTTCTCCCACGCTAAATCTGCTGCGGCGACTAAATCGCTACACTGATGAATAGTTGGATATGATTTTTCGATCGCCATGTGCTGTCCTTGAACAAGTAACTCGATAAAGAGTTCTAATTTAGCATACAAAAACGCCCATCAACTGACGGGCGCTATAAATTTATTGTTGCGAACTAAACGTGGGTTATTTATACCTTAAAAGTAGCTATTTTATTTTTTAGATCATTAGCTTGTTGATGCATATCAACAGCGGTAAAGGCAAGATCTGTCACCACTCCCACCGAGCCATTAGCGAGCTCTCTCACATTAGTTAAATTGATATTCATCTCATCAGTGACGGTACTTTGCTGTTCTGCAGCCGCAGCAATCTGAAAATTCATATCGTTAATTTGTTGGATTTGCTCAACGATTTTATTCAACTCGCCACCAGCATTGGTAACCAGTTCGACCCCTTCAGCAGCTTCAACAACACTACGCTCCATTAAAGCTACTGCCTGCTGAGCACTTTGTTGTAATTGGGCGATCATATCTTGAATTTCAACGGTTGCAGTCTGGGTTCGTTGGGCTAAATTGCGCACCTCATCAGCAACAACCGCAAATCCACGCCCAGCATCTCCAGCTCGAGCCGCTTCAATAGCTGCATTAAGTGCTAATAAATTAGTTTGTTCAGAAATACTTTGAATGGTCACAATCACAGAGCTTATTTTATCGACGCGAGTTTCAACTTGATTTACCGCCGCTGCCGATTGGGTAATATCATTTGATAATTGATTAATGGTTACCATGGTTCGACCAACAAATTGCTGCCCTGTTGCCGCTTGCTCTGAAGTATCAAGCGTCGCATTAGATGCATCACGAGCATGACCTGCTACCGTTTGTACTGTTGATGTCATTTCTGCCATTGCAGATGCTAATTGATCAATTTCAGCAAACTCTTCTTGCGCAGATTCTTTGGTTTGCTCCATGGTTAGCGACATCATCTCTGCCGCTTGTGACAGCGAAGTTGCAGCATGGTGCTGAGCAACAAATGCCGTCGTTAACTGACAACGAGTTTGCTCTAATTCACGGCTTAGTTCACCAAACTCATCTCGACACGCCATCTGTAGCGATTGTGATAAATCATTGTGAGCTAATGCTTGAATACTTTGTTTTAAACAACCAATCTGACGTAACATAACACGTGAGGCTAGCAATAAAACCACAATAAAAATCAATATCATCAATCCCGTTTGCCATACAATTTGCACAAGATATTGTTGATAATAATGTAACGCTACTGCGTTTGATTGATAGCTGATCACGGCTAAATTGACACTCGCTAATTTGACAATATAACCATAGCCTTGGTTATCTGGTAGCGAAAAGGCCTGCTGACTAGAGTGGCTGGTAAGAAGGCTAATCAATGTTTGACCATTTGATAATGGTTGACTTAGATTAACCTCCTGACTTAATTTAGATTTATCAAGGTTATTATTTTTATAATCAATAATATACAGATTTTCACTTGCCACTGAAGCAGTTAAAAGCTGCTCAAGTGATGTTGAATCTAGCGGCTGGTTGTCTATCAATGCCGTTAACGTTTGTGCATTAGACTGCGCTAATTGCTGGACTTTAGCTTGTTGGTTAACGATAACAGATTGATAAAATAACTCGGCATCCCACAATTGCTTGCCGATTAACAGTAATGTACTAAATACCATTAACATGATCAGTTTGGAGGTTAATTTAAGATTTGTTAGCCATTTTTCCCATGGTTTAAACATTAGCGTTGCCATTTGTTATCTCCCTATTGCAAACGTTTAAACCCCTCACGCTGATAGTGATAGTGTTATTTGCAAGCCAGTAATATCATCACCAGATCATGATGGTCTAAATACCTTATCGACATCAACGAGTAAATATTTAACACTGAGCACAATCGAGCTATCAAAACATGATCTGCACCACATATGGTTGTTGTTATGATGAAATTATTGTAACGCTAGAAACAACAACGCCCCGCATTAAGCGAGGCGTTATTATTATAAGAGACTGGATTATCGAGATTACGTTATGGCCAATACGGCGTTAACTCAATGCTGATCTGACGGGTCTGACTCATTGCATGCAGCAGTGATTCTTCTTGGCGTTGTAGCCATTTTTCAACTTGGGCTAAATCATCACCTTCAAATAACGGCAATAACTGTCGAATTGGCTCTAACTCGCGTAAATCTTCTAAGCCTTGTAATAAGTCTAACCATGGCATTCTAAAAGAGGCTCGACGTTCTTCATCATACAACCCCGCAAAAGCAATACCACTCATCAAATTACGCACTAAACGTGGTTTTTGATCAAGGTAATCAATACGACTCAGTTGACGCTCTGCAGGAAAAACATCAAGTAACTCAGACCATGAGCGGGTTAGCATATTATCCGCAAATGCTTTTACAGGCGCTGCTAATTTAGTGCGGGATTTGTCATCAAGAAAAGGTTGCCAACCTCGACTTAAAATCCAACGACTTAAATCAAGTAATAAACCACAATAGCGCGCTGAACGCATCAACTGGATCATCATTTCGCTATCAGGCAATTGAACGTAGCGAAGCTCTAATTGTTGTTGCAGCTCTTTACGTACATTTAGTTTACGTAGTACATAGGCTTTATCATCAACTAGCTCTTGAATACTATTGGCTTCTTCTAACCAATCAAGTTCACCTTCTAGCCATTGCAGTTCTTGGCGTAACAAGGCACTAGCACGACGAGGAATAATGCCGCCAAAAGTGGCAAAAGTTTGTCGTAATAAACTTAATGCTTGTGAAATTTGAACTAATGCCTGTGGATCTTGGCGTTCCACATAAATTTGTTCATGATATAGCCAATGTTCAAGTGCATGCTCAAGGATATGAATAAATGTGTCTTCAACGGAATCTTGCGGCGTTGTCTCAACAAAGACTAATGGCTTAATAGGATCACCTTGATAACCAGCAGCAAGTCGGTAGCCACGAGCAGCCTTACTAAGATTACCTAGCCGCATTCCACCATCAGCACATAATTCTCGTGCTAACGTAAATAATGCATCTGTTTGACCCGATTTAAGCTCTAATTCAACTTCACAAATAGGTGCGCGCTTATCATCAACACTCACTTCACCATGATCAAAGGCTAATTCAATTTGACTACCATCAGCCATAGCAACCAACCATTGCTGACGAGTAAAATCGGTACTAAATAATGGCTTAATGTTTTGTTGTACTACAGCAACATCAAAACCATGGGGCCAAGCATCCATTGGGTGGAGTGCTAAACTTGGTTCAGTGCTGTTTACTTCAACATTGTATTCTGGACGTTGATGTAATCCAGCCACAACTCGACCTGCCGTTTTCAATGTTTGAACAAACACATCATCAAAACGACGAATGCGCAAACCAATATCATATTGGCGCAATAATTGGTCGGGAGTGTCAAAGTAAACATTACCTAACTCACGATGGCTCTGTTGCAGAATTTTAGCTGCGGAAATTTTATCCAACAGCTGGGTCGAAAATTCTGGTAAGACAAAAAACTTCAGTTCTATCTCGGTTTCCATAGTTATACCTATAAACGGTGGCAAACCAAGGATATTTGCTTCTTCACCGAAGGGCAAGTGAGAAATATCAATAAAACCTTGATCAAAACTGGTTCCACTATACTCTTTAATACGTTAACATGCGCGATTCAATGACCATCGCTCAAGATTTAGCCTTATTCGGGCGCTCTTTAGGTTGATCGGCTATGCCAGTAAATACAATTATGGGGCTCTTTGCAAAATCCCCAATCAAACCATTACAACGTCATGTTATTCGCGTAACTGAATGTTGTGACCTGCTTATCCCGTTCTTTGAGGCATGTAATGCTGGAGACTGGGAAAAGGCGGCTATTTTACGCGAACAAATCTCGCAACTTGAAAAAGATGCGGATGTGCTTAAGCGTGAGATCCGTCTGAAGCTTCCTCGTGGTCTTTTCATGCCAGTAGATCGTACTGATATGTTAGGACTGTTAACCCAGCAGGACAAACTCGCTAACCTCTCCAAAGATATCGCTGGTCGAGTCTTAGGACGTAAGCTACAAGTTCCTGCTATCATGTACCCAGACTTTGTAGCGTACATTCAACGTTGTTTAGACGCAGCTGATCAAGCTCGCCGTGTAATCAATGAACTGGATGAATTGCTCGAAACTGGTTTCAAAGGCAGAGAAGTGACACTTGTTGCTGAAATGATTAATCAGCTAGATGTTATCGAAGATGATACCGATGCTATGCAGGTTGTCTTACGTCAACAATTAATGTCCATCGAAGACCAACACAGCCCGGTGGATGTCATGTTCCTGTACAAAATTCTCGAGTGGGTAGGCGCAATTGCTGATCAAGCACAGCGTGTCGGCTCACGTTTAGAAATTATGCTTTCGCGTTCTTAATAACGAGAATTAAACAAAACAAGGTTTTACAATGGAAATCCTGGCTAACTACGGCACTCTATTAATCGGAGTGGCAGCTTTTTTTGGTCTTTTGATGGCGATTGGTATTGGTGCAAATGATGTTGCTAATGCCATGGGTACTTCAGTTGGTTCAAAAGCACTTACAGTAAAACAAGCAATCATCATTGCGATGATTTTTGAATTCGCAGGTGCTTATCTTGCAGGTGGTGAAGTTACCGATACTATCCGACAGGGTGTTATCGAAACTTCTCTATATGCAAGCCACCCTGAAACTCTCGTTTTTGGCATGATGTCAGCGCTACTTGCTGCTGGTACATGGCTACTTGTCGCTTCTTTTATGGGCTGGCCCGTTTCAACTACACACTCTATTATCGGTGCTATCATCGGTTTTGCCTGTGTGTCAGTTGGCACCAATGCAGTGGATTGGCATTCAATTCAAGGCATTGTGGGTAGCTGGTTAATTACACCGCTTATTGCTGGTATATTTGCGTATCTGATTTTCATCAGTGCTCAAAGATTAATCTTTGATACTGATAACCCAATGAAAAATGCAAAACGTTTCGTTCCTGTCTACATGTTTATCACAGCGATGGTCATTGCATTGGTAACAATTAAGAAAGGCCTGAAACACATTGGTTTGCATTTATCTACCGGTGAAGCTTGGATCGTATCTATTGGTGTCTCTTTGATTATCATGGTTGTAGGTTACTTCTACATTCAGCGTAAATATGCTGATGATGATCTTGTTGATAGCAATGGTTATGCCGGAGTAGAAAGTGTATTTAGCGTATTGATGGTTGTTACAGCGTGTGCGATGGCATTTGCCCATGGTTCAAACGACGTAGCAAATGCGATTGGTCCACTATCAGCGGTTGTTTCAACCATTGAAAGCTCTGGCCAAATTGCAGCGCAAAGCCAAATCGCATGGTGGATCCTTCCATTAGGTGGTGTTGGTATCGTCATCGGTCTAGCTACTCTTGGTCATAAAGTAATGGCTACCGTAGGTACAGGCATCACAGAGTTAACACCGAGCCGTGGTTTTGCTGCTCAGTTAGCAACAGCATCGACTGTTGTACTAGCATCAGGCACAGGTTTACCTATCTCAACTACACAAACACTTGTTGGTGCGGTATTGGGTGTAGGTTTCGCTCGCGGTATTGCTGCTCTTAACCTTGGTGTTGTTCGCAACATCGTTGCATCATGGATTGTGACTTTACCAGCAGGTGCATTGCTTGCTGTCATTTTCTTCTACATTATGCAAGCATTATTTAGTTAAATAGTGGCAGAGTTCAAAGAGAGAGGTCTCCCCCTCTCTCTTTTCTTGCCCCCTTCCTATAAAGCTCTTACTATCCTCGAACTCTAACTATTTCAGGTTCATCAAGGATTCAATAGTGAAGCACCTCATAAGTTTTTTTTGTTCTGTTTTACGCTGATTAGCCCGATCGCTAATGCTGAACAAGCTCAGTATATTTCTGATAATTTATTTACTTACCTATTAAAAGGTCCTGGTAGCCAATACCGTATTGTCGGTAGTGTTAACGCAGGCTCTCCCGTAACAGTGCTTGAAACCAATAAAAACTACAGTCGCATTACTGATGATCGTGGTCGTAGCGGTTGGGTTGAATCTAAGTTTATTTCTACTGATGTAGCGCTTAAAGAACGTTTACCCGCTTTAGAAACTGAACTCGCAACAATAAAAGCGCAGCTAGCTGAAGCACTTACTAGCAATAACGCCCAAAATAGCGAACTCAATAAAACTTTAGTTCAGCGTACCAACCAAATTAGCCAATTTGAAACCCGTAATCACCAACTACAAAATGAGCTCACCACCGCTCAAGATGAAGTTCGCACGCTGCGCGCACAAATTGACACTCAAAAAGATGATCTGTTAATGAAATGGTTTACTTATGGTGGTGTCGTTGCTGGAGCTGGATTATTATTAGGATTGATATTACCGCATATCACACCACGTCGTCGTAAACGCACCAATGGTTGGGCATAATCCTCGATATTGATACTCCAGTGCTGTTATCAATCATTGTATAAAAAAGGCAGCTAATCATTAGCTGCCTTTTGTGATGGTATTAATCCATTACCATTCTTACCATTCAGATAACGCTGGCATGCTAAATTGGTAACCATCAAATGCCAAAATCACATCCCTTGATTCAATTTTTACTAACTTAACCCCTTTTGCAACCATGTCACCTTGATGACGTTCATGGCCATTGACTTTTACCCATCGTTTAGCAGGAGTAGAAGAATAAATATGCTGATTAAAATTCATTTTAGGTAACTGCCGTTGTACTGCTGCGGGTAACAATCCAATTGGCATTACTTGGTTGTTGGCGGCAACAGCTGACGTTACTGATGCCGCCTTCTCTTCGGTAGCATTGCGTTCAGCTGTACTCCGATCAACATCACTATCTTGGTAGTCTTCACCATCGGTAGCCACTATCGCTGATTTAAGCTTGGCTGCTAAATCTGGGGATAAATCAGATAAATCGAGATTATCAAGCTTATAAGGGTCATGCGACGCTGGTAATGCTTTAACAGCGCGTTTAACTGGTTTAGTGACGACATCATCATAAGTTGGACCTAGGTCGCCGTATTGGCTGTCGCTATCATGTAACGACGGGTTAGCATCAGTATGCGATACATAAGCTGGTGCAGCCGAATACAGGCTATCATTGATAGGTAAAGGCTCGGTAACCATCTCTGGGTACGGCATAAAAATCACATCACCCGCTGATGTCGTCGGTGCGGTTTGTGGTTTTTGTGGTGGCTGTAATACTGTATTAGTCGACGCTGATGGCGTTTTATCTACTACCACTGGCTGAGTATTTAACGCAACCAAGGTCGTGACTGAAGATTGTTGATACAGCTTATAAGCCACAATTGACGCTGCGGGCAATAATGCAATCAAGATTGGTACTATCCATTTAGAACGCGACTGTTGGGCTTTCACTGCTCGCATTGGGTGCACGATTTTCATAGTCTCAGCATCATTGTTTTTGCTATTTGATTGCTGACTATTATTGGTATCAGATTGCTTTAATGCCGTTAATAACTGAGACATTATGCTTGCTCCGGTTGTAACGTAGGACCTGGAAGATTAAGGGCAGAATCAAGGATCATCAGCGTCACTGGCCCAGCAATACCATCAGCGGCAATATCTTGTGCGCGCTGAAAACGACGTAATTTATCTAATACGGTTTGATCAAAATAACTCACTTTAGGCCCGCTTTCACCTAAGAAACTATTCAGCTGCTGGTTTAACCATGCTACTCGTGGACCGCTCTGACCAAAACGGATCGTGGTTTTATCTCCTAGCGGTGGTCGCCATAGCAAACTAAATTGGCCACTCCAGCGTGCTTCAAACCACGCTGGTGTCACTGCAATACGTTGATGATCCAATAGTAATTCAATCCGCTCGTGAGTAATGGCATATACCACCGTATAAAATGGCTGTTGCTGCCCATCTTTTAAGGTCACGATCACCGGCCGATTAATCAAGCCTAACCGCGCTAAAGTTGTAGTACCAGAAAAACACGTTAATGCGATACGAGAGCTGGTTGCACATGTTGCTTGATTTAACGCGGTATCAAAACCCCATAACTGATACAAACTCTGCATCGCATTACGTTGCTGACGGCTGTCTTTAATCATTGCAATTAAACGTGATTCCGCACTTACAGTGGCAGGCATTGCAACCGATGCCGGCGTGGTTGCTAAAGTAGAAACTGGCGTAACTGTGGTGGCGACGCTGGGCTCTGGCACTAAATTATGTTGAGGCCAGTAATACCATACTGCCGCAACCATAACGCCACATAATGTCGCAGCAACAGTCCAAGGTAGCCATGCTGACGTCGTTTTCGCTGTGGCTATTGACGGTACTTGCCAACTAAAAATATCTTCACAAGCCTGAGTCGCCATCGCTTTAGTAACGCTATGTACACCGCTCTGACACGCAAGCTGCATTGATTTATCACATACCAAGTTGATTAACCTTGGTACACCTTGCGTTTGCTTAGCAATATAGCTAATCACATTGGCATCAAACACAGGATAGAGACAATCAACTGCACTTAGGCGGTAATGGATATACTCACTGACTTCCGTTTCAGTCAATGGTAATAAGTGATAGCGAGACGTAATACGTTGGGCTAATTGGCGTAAACGCTCTTGCTGTAATAATTGCTGTAATTCTGGTTGGCCAATTAAAACCACTTTTAATAACTTGCGGCTATCAGTTTCTAAATTGGTCAATAAACGTAGTTGCTCTAACACATCCGGCATTAAATGCTGCGCTTCATCGACTAACAATAGTGTTTGCTTACCTGCCGCATGATTAGCAATAAGATGCTGATAAATAACATCAGTTAGCTTCTTAAAACTCGCATCGTCACCATAATTTAAACCTAATTCATCACAAATAGTCGCTAACAAATCATGCGATGACAGCGCTGGATTTAAAATAACAGCCACTTGTGCTTGTTGAGGTAATCGCGAAATCATAGCCCGCAATACAGTAGTTTTTCCGGTACCAACTTCACCGGTTAATAGCCCAAAGCCACCACCATCAGTGAGCCCAGATAACATATGGGTCAGGGCCTCTCGATGACGCTCACTGAGATAGAGAAAACGGGCACTTGGCACAATTGAAAACGGGGCTTCAGTTATGCCAAAAAAATCTTGGTACATATATATACTCTGATACTTACGTTATTTATGAATACATTGTCAGCACTATTAATAACTACGCTAACAACATCAGCAGTCATATCGGCTGCATAATAGCGACCCACTCTCATTACGGATCAATCTTTGCTATCATGATGCTAAATAAATCAGTGTATCTTGGTTAACAAAATAATACCGATTAACATTGTCATGATGTGATAATGATGATTTTTATTGTGATCTACAACTATTAACCTCTGCGTGGTATTAAGGAGTCTTCATTGCAAACTTATCTTGTCGGTGGTGCTGTGCGCGACACCTTATTGGGTTTACCCATAACAGATCAAGACTGGGTCGTTGTTGGTACAACCCCTACTGCCATGCTTGATTTAGGTTATGAACAAATCGGCACTGACTTTCCAGTATTTCTCCACCCTCAAACCAAGCAAGAATATGCCCTCGCACGTACTGAACGAAAATCAGGTCATGGTTATACTGGCTTTACTTGCTATGCTGCTGCCGATGTTACCCTTGAACAAGATCTATTACGACGTGATTTAACCATCAATGCCATAGCTCAAGATCAACATGGGCAACTGGTTGATCCTTACCATGGTAAGCATGATTTAGAGCACAAGATCTTACGCCATGTCTCACCGGCATTTAGTGAAGATCCATTACGGGTGTTACGCGTAGCCCGCTTTGCAGCACGTTTTGCTCACCTTGGCTTTACTATTGCTGCAGAAACCATGGCATTAATGCAAGAAATCGTCATCAGTGGTGAGTTGGCAAACCTAACACCTGAGCGAGTATGGAAAGAATGGCAAAAGTCACTCTCAAGTGATGATCCACACATCTTTTTAACCGTATTACGCCAATGTGGTGCATTAGCGGTGATCATGCCTGAAATCGATGCTTTATTTGGCGTACCACAGCCGCCTAAATGGCATCCAGAAATTGATTGTGGCATCCATACATTGCTGGTTGCTAAACAAGCGGCGCTATTGAGTGACAGCACCACCATTCGTTTCGCAGCCCAAGTACACGATCTTGGAAAAGCATTATCACCTAAAGATGACTTACCTCATCATAAAACCCATTGTCGTGATGGCATTAAACCGATTAAAAAGCTTTGCCAACGTATAAAAGTACCCAATGAATACCGAGATCTGGCACTACTTGTATGCGCACAACACACCAAAATACATCATGCACAAGAAATGCGAGCCAACACTTTTATCACTATTTTTGATCAGATAGATGGCTGGCGAAAACCAGAACGTATTGCACAACTAGCTACCTGTTGCCGAGCTGATGCTCGAGGCCGTCAAGGTCTAGAAGATACGCTCTACCCACAAGCAGACATTCTTATTGCGGTGTTTGATATTGCTCAAGCGGTCTCCGTCAAACCGATCATTGCAGCGGGGTTTACTGGGGCTGATATTAAGCATCAATTAGCCCAATCACGCATTGCAGCCGTTGATGACTATTTGAAACAACATCGAACCTCTGCTTAAGCCACAAAAAAGCCGACATAATGTCGGCTTTTTATAAAACACAAGTTGGTTATTACTTGGCCAATAGGAACAGGAATAAACCCACACCTAAAATTAAGCGGTAAATAACAAACGGTGTCATTCCTAAACGGGTTACAAGCTTTAAGAACACATGAATACAAGCATACGCACTGATAAATGATACCGCGATGCCAATACTAAGGTTACTGATATCAATCGGCTCGGTACCTGTTACTAATTTAAGACCTAGATAACCACCAGCAAGCAGAATAATTGGAATCGACATCAAGAATGAAAATCGTGCTGCCGCTTCACGAGTGAAGCCTAAGTACAATGCAGCGGTCATGGTCGCACCTGAGCGCGATGTACCAGGAATAATGGCTGCAGCTTGCGCCAAACCAATCAATACCGCACTTTTCCATGTGGTTTGATATTCATTATCTGTTTGCTTGGCATGTTTATCTACCCACCATAACAGCAAGCCAAAAATGATTGTCGTACAAGCAATTACCCATGCTGAACGTAAATACATTTCAATGAAATCTTTCATCAACAAACCAAATACACAGGCTGGAATCGTTGCAATAACAATCATCCATGCCAATTTTGATTCAGCATTATGCTGACGTTTAAAAATTGAAGCTAGCCACGCGCCCAGTAATGTAACGACTTCTTTACGGAAATAAATCATTACCGCTAATAACGTACCTACGTGAACCGCAACATCAAATGCAAGTCCCTGATCTGGCCACCCCAGTATTTCTGACGGTAGAATCAGGTGGGCTGAACTTGATACAGGTAAAAACTCTGTTAATCCCTGTAGCAGGGCAAGCATTATCGCTTCAAAGTGACTCATTCATTATCCTTAATTGATATTTTAACATCTTAGGCAAGTAATCATTTACTCAGTATTATTCAACAGGCCATAATGACTGTTGAGGTGAAAATTGTTGCCATAATTGTGCAATTGTTTGTTGTTGCCCTGGAATAACTAACTCAGGGCACAGCTCACTCATTGGCCATAGTACAAATGCAAATTTATACAGATCAGAACGCGGTAACGTCGGTGACGCTTCATTGATCACATCACCATAAAGTAAAATATCAAGATCGATAGTACGACTTTGATTTTTTGCTGCGTTATCTGGTCGCCCAAGCTGACGTTCAATCTCTTTGAGTGACTGCTGCAGAGTAACCAGTGACAATGATGTTTTTATTTCAATGACACTATTAAAAAAATTATCACCCTCAAAACCCACAGGTTCTGCTTCAAAAACACGTGACATTCGCCATGCCGTTGCCAATTTCGCAACAGCAGCAACTCCAGCAGGTAAATAATGTTCACGCTCAACATTGCTACCAATGCTGATATAAGCGGTGATCACTACTTCATACCCCGCTCAATTTGAACTCCAACCCCACGCGCATTAGCAATAGCACCAGGTTTAGTCACTCTCACTTTAATCCAAGCCACTGCAAACTGAGTCATAATTAAATTAGCAATATCTTCAGCAACTCGCTCTACCAATAAGAAACGTCCCTGAGTGATATACTCAGTCACAGCAGAACTTACTGTTGAATAATCTAAGGCTAAATTGACGTCGTCATTGACTGCTGCCGGACGATTATCGTGAGCCATCTCCAAATCCAGCACCAATTTTTGCTTAATTTGTTGTTCCCAGTCATACACTCCAATAGTGGCGATAACTTCAAGTTGTTCTATAAATACCGTGTCCATATTTAATCGCTAATTTTGTTAGAGGTCGGATACCTAATACATACAAAAACGCGTATTATCAGGCAATATTGTTAGCTTTTAATAAATACTAACAGGTCAACAATACAGTTAATATTGACCATAACAGCGACTATATCACAGCCATAAACACCCTGATATTTATCAGCACCAATATTGATAAATATAAGATCTAACTAACATTTAACGTCTGCACCTAGCACAATTTAACGTTTACAGAATCAGGATATTGCATGACACCATTAGCGTTACTGATGATCATTGCTGCCTATTTATTAGGATCAATTTCCAGTGCAGTGTTAATTTCAAAACTGTACCACTTCCCTGATCCTCGAACTCATGGCTCACATAACCCAGGAGCAACCAATGTCCTTCGCCTTGGTGGAAAAGTTGCAGCAACGTTAGTTCTTGTTGCTGATATTCTTAAAGGCATGATTCCAGTATGGTTAAGCTACTTTTTTGGCTTAAACCCTTTTCTACTCGGCATTATTGGTATTGCTGCTTGCCTAGGTCATATCTATCCAATTTTCTTTCATTTTCAAGGTGGTAAAGGCGTTGCAACAGCACTTGGAGCCCTTGCACCTATCGGCTGGGATCTTAGCGGCAGTTTAATAACTATCTGGGTATTAGCGTTAACACTCACAGGTTACTCATCACTAGCATCGCTGATCACCGCCTTAGCCGCGCCACTGATGACATGGATGGTTAAACCTGAATACACCATGCCAGTAGCAATGCTATCGTGCTTAATTATCTTTCGACACCAAGACAATATTCGGCGTTTACTTGATGGCGACGAAACCAAGATATGGCAGAAATTTGCCCGAAAAAGTAACGAAAAGCAATAAAAATGCATAAAAAAAGCGAGAGTATTCACTCTCGCTTTTTATTTAACCCGACATATAATTGCTATTATGAGATAGGTTTCAACTGATCAATGGGCCAACGCGGATAAACCTTAACCCCAAGATCCATTAATTCATTATTTTTCAAACGCTGCATACCTGCATAAGCAATCATCGCGCCATTATCGGTACAAAACTCAGTACGTGGATAAAACACTTCGCCACGCATGCCTTTCATCAAGGTTTCAAGTTGCTGACGTAACGATTTATTGGCACTTACGCCACCGGCAATCACCAAGCGCTTATAGCCTGTTTGCTTCAATGCGCGCTTACATTTAATCGCTAATGTATCCACCACTGCATCTTGGAATGCGTAAGCAATATCTGCACGCGTTTGTGGATCATCATCATTGCCACGAATTGTATTCGCCGCAAAGGTTTTTAAACCTGAAAAACTAAAATCAAGCCCTGGACGGTCCGTCATTGGACGTGGGAACTTAAATCTCCCCGGAGTACCTTGTTCAGCCATTTTGGACAATAACGGGCCTCCTGGATAGTCTAAACCCATCATCTTAGCTGTCTTATCAAACGCTTCACCTGCTGCATCATCAACAGATTCACCAAGGATCTGATAATCACCAATACCACGAACATCCACCATCATGGTGTGTCCACCAGAAACAAGTAGCGCCACAAATGGAAACTCAGGGGCGTTATCTTCCAACATTGGAGCCAATAAGTGACCCTCCATGTGGTGGACTGCCACAGCCGGTAAATCCCATGCGTATGCAAGACTACGACCAATGGTCGCACCAACCAATAGTGCACCAACCAGACCAGGACCTGCCGTGTAAGCAACACCATCAAGATCGTCTGGGGTTAAGCCGGCAGCTGCAAGTGTCGCCGTAATCAATGGAATGGTTTTTTTAACATGATCACGTGATGCTAACTCTGGCACCACACCGCCATAATCAGCATGTAACTTTACTTGACTGTAAAGTTCATGTGCCAATAAGCCTTTTTCATCATCAAAAATTGCGATACCTGTTTCATCACAGGAGGTCTCAATGCCCAATATACGCATAACAGCCTCTATACTATTCGGTGACCCAATATGAAAAATCAGTATAGTTTCAATAACAACCGATAATTCATGTAGGTTTGTAAGGGGGGAATTGAGTGCCATGTTACCGCTGTTAACACAAATTAACCAGTTCATAGGCGCAGAATGCTTTACAAATACCCCCAAATCAGATTAGAATTTCGCACCATTTTAATCGACTGACACTTTGACGTCAGTATTAAACCGAATCACTCTGAGGTGAGTATTACATGCCAGTAATCAAAGTACGTGAAAACGAACCGTTTGACGTAGCACTACGTCGTTTCAAGCGCTCTTGCGAAAAAGCAGGTATCCTTTCTGAAGTTCGTCGTCGTGAGCACTTCGAAAAGCCAACAACTGTACGTAAGCGTGCTAAAGCAGCGGCAGTTAAGCGTCACCTGAAGAAATTGGCTCGCGAAAACGCGCGTCGCGTTCGTCTGTACTAATCGTTAGATTATAAACAGAAGGATCGCGTAATGACTCTTATTGAACGCCTAAAAAGCGAACAAATAGCGGCGATGAAGGCGAAGGATAAACCTCGTCTTGGTGCCATCCGTTTGGTGCTTGCTGCAATTAAACAACGCGAAGTTGACGAAAAGATCACTCTTTCCGATGACGACGTGTTAGTAGTGTTGACCAAAATGGTGAAACAACGTCGTGACTCTGTAGCTCAATATGAAGCTGCAGGCCGTCAAGATCTTGCTGATGTTGAACATGCTGAAATCAATGTTCTTGCAGAATTTATGCCTCAACCATTAAGTGAAGATGAAATCTCTGCTTTGATGGATGAAGCTATTGCTGCAACGGGTGCTGCTAGCATGCAAGACATGGGTAAGGTCATGGGCGTACTGAAACCGCAAATTCAGGGTCGTGCCGATATGGGGATTGTTAGCAAGCTGGTGAAAATCAAGCTAGGTTAATCACTCCTCTTATTCTGCAACAAGCCGTGCTATTCTTTTGGAATGCGCGGCTTGTTTGTATCTGACAATCCCACTTTAACGGGCTACCGTTACACTCTTTATTGACTTACTCTAGGTTGTTTACTTTGTTATGGCAGGAAAAATACCGCGTTCATTTATCGATGATTTAATCTCTCGACATGATATTGTCGATGTCATTGACGCGCGTGTAAAACTCAAAAAACAAGGTAAGAACTTTGGCGCCTGTTGTCCATTTCATAATGAAAAAACACCATCTTTTTCGGTAAGCCAAGAAAAACAGTTCTATCATTGTTTTGGGTGTGGTGTTCACGGTAATGTACTTGACTTCGTAATGGAGTATGATCGGTTAGAGTTTGTTGATGCCATTGAAGAGCTTGCTTCTCAGTTAGGGTTGGAAGTTCCACGAGAAAATGACGGCACTGCGCCACGTGGTTCTAAAGCTGCTGATAAACGTAATTACTATGAGTTGATGAGCCAAGTTTCACAGTTTTATCAATCACAATTACGTGCACCAGAAGCACAAATTGCCATTGATTATCTTAAAGGTCGAGGCTTATCTGGCGATGTTGTAAAGAAATTTAATATCGGCTTTATTCCTGATCAATGGGACATGGTTCGTACCCGCTTTGGGCGTGATAATGAATCGCAAAAAGCACTTGTAAGCACTGGAATGCTGATCGAAAACGACCAAGGTCGTCGTTATGATCGCTTTCGTGGCAGAGTGATGTTTCCGATACATGATCGCCGTGGACGTGTGATTGGTTTTGGTGGTCGAGTATTGGGTGAAGGTACACCGAAATACCTTAACTCACCGGAAACAGATATTTTTCATAAAGGCCGTGAGCTTTACGGTTTATATGAAGTATTACAAACCCATCGTGAGCCTGAAAAAATCATGGTGGTAGAAGGTTATATGGATGTGGTGGCTTTGGCCCAATTTGGTGTCGATTACGCTGTCGCATCCCTAGGAACTGCCACCACGGGTGATCATATTCAAAGTCTATTCCGTCAAACTAGTACCGTTGTGTGTTGTTATGATGGTGACCGTGCTGGGCGCGAAGCTGCATGGCGTGCAATGGAACAAGCATTGCCCTTCCTCACCGATGGTCGCCAGTTAAAATTTATGTTTTTACCCGATGGCGAAGATCCAGATTCGTGTATTCGTGCTGAAGGGAAAATCCAGTTTGAACAACGCATTGATACTGCGACAACGCTATCTGACTTTTTATTTAACAGCCTAATGGTTCAAATTGACACCAGCTGTCGTGAAGGAAAAGCCAAGTTAACCACCTTAGCGGTTCCTTTAATTGATAAAGTACCAGGTGGTACGCTACGACTATACTTACGTGAGTTACTGGGAAAAAAGCTCGGTTTACCCGATGAGGCCCAATTACAACAATTACTCTCAAAACATGGTCAAGTCACAAGGCCTGTAGGCCAAGTACAAATTAAACGCACCCCTATGCGAGAAGTTATTGCCTTGCTGATTCAGCATCCACACTTTGTGCAACAACTTGAATTTGATATGGATGCATTTACTGGTATTGAGCTTGCTGGCTTAAATTTATTGCTATCGATAGTTGATAAATGCCGAAACAACCCCAATATTACCACAGGACAGCTTTTAGAATATTGGCGTGGCACCAAGAATGAAGCCATGATGGCTCGGCTTGCCGCGTGGGAGTTGCCGTTATCAAATGATGAAGACAATAGCCTCGATGTATTTTTAGACGCAATGGATAAAATAATTATCCAATGTGTTAATCAACAAATTGAACAGTTGCAGACTAAATCAAGAACTGTCGGCTTATCAGTCGAAGAAAAGCAGGAATTACAGCTATTAACGCTGAATCGCCCTGTCTAATAAGTAGTCAACAATTAAGAAATTTGTTATAATGACTGGTTTGCAACTCTGCATACTAAATTATCACTCAGACCCGAAGTTGGATACCGTCTATGGAGCAAAATCCGCAGTCACAGCTAAAGTTACTTGTTGCTAAAGGCAAGGAACAAGGCTATCTGACCTACGCCGAAGTAAATGACCACCTACCAGAAGATATCGTTGATTCTGATCAGGTTGAAGACATTATTCAAATGATTAATGACATGGGCATTAAGGTAGTTGAAACTGCCCCTGATGCCGATGAACTCATGATGACTGAAGATAATGCCGACGAAGACGCCATTGAAGCAGCGGCGCAAGCATTATCAAGCGTAGAAAGCGAGATCGGTCGCACAACTGACCCTGTACGTATGTACATGCGTGAAATGGGAACAGTTGAACTACTTACTCGCGAAGGCGAAATTGATATCGCAAAACGTATTGAAGATGGTATTAACCAAGTTCAATGCTCTGTTGCTGAATACCCTTCAGCAATCGCTCACTTACTTGAGCAGTTTGACAAAGTTGAAGCTGATGAACTTCGTCTAACTGATATCATTTCAGGCTTTGTTGATCCCAACGAAGAAGCGACCGCAGCACCAACAGCAACGCACATTGGTTCAGAGCTAAGCGAAACTGATCTTGAAGATGAAGATAAAGATCTTGAAGACGATGATGACGATGATGATGAGACGGACGAAGAAGAAGACGACGGCAGCATTGACCCAGAACTAGCACGTGAAAAGTTCTTAGAACTACGTCAGTCCTATGAAAAAATGGCATTCGCTATTAGTGAACATGGTCGTCAACACGCTACTACTGAAGTTGCCGTTGAAGAGTTATCAGAAATCTTCAAGCAGTTCCGTCTGATTCCAAAGCAATTTGACCGTCTAGTTAGCTCACTACGTGATTCTATGGATAAAGTACGCACTAACGAGCGTCTTATCATGCGTATGTGTGTTGATAACAGCAAAATGCCAAAGAAAACTTTCATTAGTTTATTCGCCGGTAATGAATCAAATAGTGATTGGATTGACACCGCACTTAACTCAGGTAAGCCCTACGCTGAACGCCTAAAGAACTATGAAGAAGATCTTCGCCGTTCAACGTTAAAGCTGCGCATACTTGAGCAAGAAACAGGCTTATCTATTGAGCGAATCAAAGACATTAGCCGTCGAATGTCAATCGGTGAAGCGAAAGCACGCCGTGCGAAAAAAGAGATGGTTGAAGCAAACTTGCGTCTTGTTATCTCTATTGCCAAAAAGTACACCAACCGTGGTCTACAATTCTTAGATCTTATCCAAGAAGGTAATATCGGTCTAATGAAAGCGGTTGATAAATTTGAATACCGTCGTGGTTACAAATTCTCAACTTACGCAACATGGTGGATCCGTCAGGCAATTACACGTTCAATCGCTGACCAAGCACGTACGATTCGTATTCCAGTACACATGATTGAAACCATCAACAAATTGAATCGTATCTCACGTCAGATGCTTCAAGAGATGGGTCGTGAACCATTACCTGAAGAATTGGCTGAACGTATGCAAATGCCGGAAGACAAAATCCGCAAGGTATTGAAGATTGCTAAAGAGCCAATCTCAATGGAAACCCCTATCGGTGATGATGAAGATTCGCACCTAGGTGATTTCATTGAAGATACAACACTTCAACTGCCTATGGATGCAGCAACAGCAACAAACTTGCGCGCTGCAACTAACGATGTACTAGCTGGTCTAACGCCACGTGAAGCTAAAGTACTTCGTATGCGTTTTGGTATCGATATGAATACCGACCATACGCTAGAAGAAGTGGGTAAGCAGTTTGATGTTACTCGTGAGCGTATCCGTCAGATCGAAGCGAAAGCGTTACGTAAATTACGTCACCCTAGCCGTTCTGATGTACTTCGTAGTTTCCTTGACGAATAAGTACATACGGTAATGTTATAAAAAAGCGAGCCTTTAGCTCGCTTTTTATTATATGCAATAACAATATTAAAAGTTTGAGATACCAACTCTGTTTTTCTAACTGTCGAAAAAGCAAACAATTTTTTAGCGTTAATCGCTAGACAAGCGTTTCGCCATCCCCTATAATTTGCCGCATATGGCCCCTTAGCTCAGTGGTTAGAGCAGGCGACTCATAATCGCTTGGTCCCCAGTTCAAGTCTGGGAGGGGCCACCAAAATTCAAAAAGGCTGAAGTATTTTACTTCAGCCTTTTTTGGTTTTTAATGACAATAAAATAATCAATAGGACATATTTTACTGTCGAGCCAGCACAAAAAATATCATTAACACACCGACACTTGATAAATAGCAAAACTTTGTTTTTATTTTTCCACATAATTATCATTTTTATGTCACACGTAATATCGACAATGAACTGCTATATCTCAGGGTGCTAAATGGTGGAATATCTGCTATAATCCTGCGCTTGAATATTGAAGCTATAATCAATGTTTCATAGGCATTTATCTACTCGTTTAATCGTAATAACGGCGTATTTAATGTTGTTTGTCAGCATGTATATGAACTTTACAAAAGCGCTTTAACGCTTTTTTAAAGTAATATTTAAAGAGTTTTTTATTTATTCATTATTCACTATCAGATAACACAATAAGTTGATTATTTGATAATGGTTAATGTTAATTTTCCCTTGGGTAGCAAGTTCGTCCGGAGAGTATCCTCAATGAAAAAGACCAAGATCGTATGTACGATTGGACCGAAAACTGAATCTGTAGAAATGCTTACTAAACTAGCTAACGCTGGTATGAACGTAATGCGTCTTAACTTCTCACACGGTGACTTTGAAGAGCACGGTCAGCGTATCACTAACGTACGTGAAGTTATGGCTAATACAGGCAAAGAACTAGCAATTTTGCTAGATACTAAAGGTCCTGAAATTCGTACTATCAAGCTAGAAGGTGGTAATGACTTCACTCTAGTAGCTGGTCAAGATTTCACTTTCACAACAGATACATCTGTAATCGGTAACCAAGACCGTGTGGCTGTGACTTACCCTGGTTTTGCTAAAGACCTAGTAAAAGGCAACATTATCCTTGTAGACGACGGTCTAATTGAAATGGAAGTGTTGGAAACAACAGAAACTGAAGTTAAGTGTAAAGTACTTAACAGCGGTGACCTAGGTGAAAACAAAGGTGTTAACCTTCCTGGCGTTTCAGTAAAACTTCCAGCACTTGCTGAAAAAGATAAAGCTGACCTTAAGTTTGGTTGTGAGCAAGGTGTTGATTTCGTTGCTGCATCTTTCATCCGTAAGGCTGAAGACGTATTAGAAATCCGTGCGCTACTAGAAGCAAACGGCGGCGCTAACATTCAAATCATCTCTAAGATCGAAAACCAAGAAGGTGTTGATAACTTTGACGCTATTCTTGAAGCATCTGACGGTATCATGGTTGCTCGTGGTGACCTTGGTGTTGAGATTCCAGTTGAAGAAGTTATCTTTGCTCAAAAGATGATGATCGAGAAGTGTAACCGCGCTCGTAAAGTTGTTATCACTGCAACTCAAATGCTTGATTCAATGATCAAGAACCCACGTCCAACACGCGCAGAAGCGGGTGATGTTGCTAACGCAATCATGGATGGTACTGATGCAGTAATGCTTTCTGGTGAGTCCGCTAAGGGTAAATACCCAATTGAAGCTGTAACTATCATGGCGCAAATCTGTGCACGTACAGACAAAGTACTTAAAGCTGAGCTAGGTTCACGTCTAGATAGCCCACGTCTACGTATCACTGAAGCGGTATGTAAAGGTGCAGTTGATACAGCTGAGAAGCTAGGTGCTCCACTGATCATAGTTGCAACTGAAGCAGGTAAATCTGCTCGTTCAATCCGTAAATACTTCCCAACAGCACGTATCCTTGCTGTAACAACAAATACTAAGACAGCAGCACAGCTATGTCTTTCTAAAGGTGTTACACCTGTTGTTGTTGATGCAATTGAAAACACTGATGCATTCTACCTACGCGGTAAAGAGTTAGCTCTTGAAACTGGTCTAGGTGCTAAAGGCGATATCGTAGTAATGGTTTCTGGCGCACTTGTTGCTTCAGGTACAACTAATACTGCGTCTGTTCACGTACTATAATCGTTCGTAAACAGCTATAAAAAAGGGAGCTTTAAGCTCCCTTTTTATTTATAAAAATTACGCTGTTTTTAATCTTATTAGCTTTCAATATTGCCTCCTCCTCTCTTAATTTATAAAGTAATTAAAAACCAACCCTTACCGATATATCATTTTATAAATATATAGCTCACATTTGTTACATTCTTGGTATCAATCCATTCTAATCATTGTTTATCCCTCTCTTTAATGTTTAAGCAATAAACAAAGCCAGTTATACTTCTTATCAATAGGTACTAGCACACATAACATTGACAATGTTATGTGTGTATTGTGTCGAATAACAATAACAACAAAGAGGGAAACTGTGTCCAGTCCTACGCAAACAAATAAAATCATGGAGGTCATACGGCAAGATATTTTGCTTGGCAAATTGACCCCAGGACAAAAACTTGTTGTTGCCGATTTAAAAGAACATTACCAAGTCGGCGCTTCACCTATTCGTGAAGCTCTTGTCCAATTATCGTGGAAAAAATACGTCAAGTTTGCGCCGCAAAAAGGCTGCTGGGTAGCACCTGTATCGGTAGAGGAATTGACTGATCTTTTCAATGCTCATCAATTAATCTCGCATGAACTGTTAAGAAAAGCGATTGTACAAGGTGATGAAGCTTGGGAACTCAACATCCTTACTAGTTACCATAAGTTAAGCCGCCTTAACCCAACCTCTGATGACGCTGATCTTTCTGAGTGGGAACAACGCCATGGCGATTTTCATATTGCTATTTTATCCGGCAGTAACTCACCAGTGTTACTTGATCTTTATGTTGATATCTACGAACAAATTAAACGTTATCGCCATATTTGGCTAAGCAAATTACGCGATAGTGATAGCCGTTACAATGATGATGGTGAACATGAAGCATTAATGAAAGCGGTATTAGATCGTGATATTGAGCTTGCCCAAACGATTCTAAATAACCACTCTAAAAATGCTGTTAGCTCTGTTAGTCCTTATCTCTAGTTTTACGCTAATAATTAAATAAAAAACCCATGACACATTGATACCATGGGTTTTCTTTTATACAGTTGCAACTATATTTTTAGCGCCCGCTCACCACGAGCAAGGCCAACAACCCCACTACGCGCAACTTCAATAATGTCAGTAGCCTCACTAACTGCTGCTAAAAAAGCATCGAGTTTTTCGCTGGTCCCCGTCACTTGGATGGTATAAATCTGACTGGTCACATCAACAATTAAACCACGAAATATATCAGCTGTGCGTTTTACTTCTGCACGTGCAAAACCACTGGCTTTGACTTTGACCAACATTAATTCTCGTTCAATATGATCCGATTCAGTGATATTACTGACCTTTAAAATATCAATTAACTTATGCAGTTGTTTCTCTATTTGTTCGTAGGCCGCTTCATCTTTAACATGAGTGGTTATATTTAACCGTGATAATGTCGCATCATCAGTGGGTGCAACGGTTAATGACTCAATGTTATAACCACGCTGAGAAAACAACCCCACTACTCGAGAAAGCGCACCGGGCTGGTTTTCAAGTAATACCGAAATAATTCTACGCATTAAGTTCGCTCCGTCTTACTTAACCACATGTCACTCATTGCACCACCACGAATAAGCATTGGATATACGTGCTCAGTTTCATCAACACTAATATCAATAAATACCAACTTATCTTTTAAGGCTAATGCTTGCTCTAATTGCTGATCTAGTAATTTGGGATCAGATATCCTTACGCCAACATGACCATAGGCTTCTGAAATAGCGGCAAAGTCAGGTACAGAGTCCATATACGATTGAGAATGGCGACCTTGATAAATCATATCTTGCCATTGCTTTACCATGCCAAGAAAACGGTTATTGAGGTTGATAATTTTCACTGGTATATCGTATTGCAATGCGGTTGAAAGCTCTTGAATATTCATTTGAATACTGCCATCCCCCGTTACACACACGACTTCAGCATCAGGCAGTGCAAACTTCACTCCCATCGCAGCAGGTAAACCAAAGCCCATAGTGCCAAGTCCACCGGAGTTAATCCAACGCCGAGGCTTATCAAACGGATAATACAAAGCAGCAAACATTTGATGCTGACCAACATCAGAGGTGACATAGGCATCGCCACCAGTAAGACGGTACAAAGATTCAATCACCTGTTGCGGCTTAATACGCTCACTCGTGGTGTCATACCGTAAACACTGACGCTGACGCCACGTTGCAATTTGTTGCCACCATGGTTGTAATAATTGTTGATGCTCAGCGCTATCTTGTTCACTAATTAGCTTAAGCATACTGGTAAGCACAGTCTCAGCCGAACCAACAATCGGAATATCAACCGCGACTGTTTTTGATATCGATGATGGATCAATATCGATATGCATAATAGTGGCATTTGGGCAGTATTTCTCAAGATTATTGGTAGTTCGATCATCAAATCTAACCCCAATACCAAAAATTAAATCTGCGTTATGCATTGCCATATTCGCTTCATAGGTGCCATGCATACCGAGCATGCCTAAACATTTCTGATGTGTACCTGGAAAGGCGCCAAGTCCCATGAGGGTATTAACAACCGGAATATTTAAGTTTTCAGCTAAAGCCATTAGTTGCTCACTGCAACTTGACATAATTGCACCACCACCGACATAGAGTACGGGTTGTTTGGCAGCTAATAAGGCTTTTACACCACGTTTAATCTGACCTTTGTGGCCTTGTGTGGTCGGATTATATGAACGTAATGCAATCGATTGAGGATATTGATACGGATAGGTTTGTGCCGGATTGAGCATATCTTTAGGAATATCGACCACAACAGGGCCTGGACGGCCACTCGCAGCGATATAGAAAGCTTTTTTGATAATAGTAGGAATATCTTCAGGTTTTGTTACTAGAAAGCTGTGCTTAACCACAGGTCGTGAGATACCAACCATATCACACTCTTGAAAAGCATCATTACCAATAAGATTACTCATTACTTGGCCAGACAATACCACTAATGGAATTGAGTCCATATACGCCGTTGCAATACCCGTAATCGCATTAGTTGCACCAGGGCCTGAAGTAACAAGCACGACCCCAACATCACCTGTGGCTCGTGCATAGCCATCAGCCATATGTACTGCAGCTTGTTCATGACGTACTAGCACATGTTCAATATCACTTTTTTCATGCAGTGCGTCATAAATATCAAGA
This sequence comes from Photobacterium aquimaris, assembly GCF_002954455.1. Lineage (GTDB taxonomy): Bacteria > Pseudomonadota > Gammaproteobacteria > Enterobacterales > Vibrionaceae > Photobacterium > Photobacterium aquimaris. Next base: position 49,173 of record NZ_MSCC01000001.1, on the reverse strand, counting down.
ACCGAACCTCCGGGATAGCCGAAGATATGCTTAACGCCTTGATCGATCATTGATCGAACGATCATATCTGCGCCAGACAACATTTCCATATTTTGTCTCCAGATCGATGAAACATAGTTAGGGCTTATTTTTAGCCTAATAAAAGACATGACTAAGCATGCTATGTTTATCACATTTGCAATAACAGATGCGAACAACTGCAACAACCTTAACGCTTTTGCAGCATTCATTGCTAGATCAAAATAGGAATTTACGGTTTTTATCTGCCGAGAGTGTAATTACCAATGCGTTATATAAAAATTAACTAATAAGCTGATAGTAACGACTATTACCAACTAATAAATTAGAGGTTATCACTATATAACAGCCATAAAAAAGAAGCCAAATAGGCTTCTTTCTTAAATATAAGCAAAAAACAACTTAGTCGTCTTTTTGTTGAGCTTTTTTGTGGCTTTCTTCGTACATATGTTCAATCTCTTTATGGTAACGATCTTGAATCACTTTACGACGTAATTTTTGAGTGGGTGTCAGTTCACCTTTATCCATCGAAAACGATTTTGGTAGTAAGGTGAATTTTTTCACTTGCTCAAAACGGGCTAAATCTTTTTGAAGTTCAATAACGCGTTTTTCAATTAACTCAACAATTTGGCTATGTTTAACCAACTCCATTCGGTCTTGATATTTAATGTTAAGTTCACGCGCATGCTCCTCTAGGGTTTCAAAGCACGGTACAATTAATGCAGATACAAACTTACGAGTATCGGCAATAACGGCAATCTGTTCAATTAAATGATCTTTACCAATCGCACCTTCAATCACTTGTGGTGCAATATACTTACCGCCCGATGTTTTCATTAACTCTTTGATACGATCGGTAATAAACAAGTTACCTTGCTCATCGATATAACCCGCATCACCCGTTTTAAGAAATCCATCATCAGTAAAGTTGTTCGCTGTCTCTTCTGGCATATTGTAATAGCCACGCATCACCATCGGACCACGTACTAAAATTTCATTATCTTTACCAATTTTTACTTCAGCACCTGGCATTGGCATACCAATTGAATCAGGGTTATAACAGCGATCATCCCAACAAGACACCGTCGCAGTGGTTTCTGTCATGCCATAGCCTAACTTTACGTTAATGCCTATTGCATGGAAAAAACGGCCGATGCCAGCATCTAACTTAGCACCACCACATGGCATACACTTGATGTTACCACCCAGTACCGCGCGCAGTTTAGATAGCACCATTTTATCGGCAAGGTTATAACTCTTTTTTAATAACCAAGATGGTTCACGACCTTGCTGGCGAGCAAGTGACATTCTTGCTCCCATATTCACAGCCCAAGTAAAAATAACCTTACGTTGAAACGGTGCTCGTGACACTTTTTCATGAACGCCAGAATATATTTTCTCGTATACCCGTGGCACAGCAGACATATAGTTAGGCTTAACATTCACCAATGCTTCTTTAAGCTTATTGGTATCAGAAAGGTAGCAGTTAATCACACCACGGTGTAATACATAGAATGTCCAAGCACGTTCAAACACATGCGATAACGGCAAAAAGCACAATGAAGTACCGCCTTCATCAAGTGCTAAACGCTCATCATGCGCAATAATTTGTGAGGCAACGTTGGCGTAATCTAACATCACCCCTTTTGGCGTACCGGTAGTACCGGAGGTATAAATCAGGGTTAATAAATCATCCATGACTAAATTATCAAGACGCATATCCAGCTCAGGCTGATGCTCTGCACTTGCGGTCTTTAAAAAATCAGCATAATGACAAACTAAAGGATGCTGAGGTAATTCAACATCATCGGTTAGTGCGACAATGCGTTCTAAATTTGGACATTGTTCAGCAATCGCAATAGCAGTATTTAACTGTGCTTGCTCGCCAACAAACAGTACTTTAACATTCGAATCTTGCAGAATATAAGCCGTTTGTTGAGCTGTATTGGTTGGATAAATAGGAACCGTAACACAACGGTTATACAGTGAGGCAAAATCAGCAACAGTCCAACGAGGCATATTATTAGCAAAGATACCCACTTTATCTTGTACTGCTAGCCCTTGATTTAACAATGCTAATGCTAATTGTTGAATTTTTTCACCAAAATTATTCCAGCTAATATCTTGCCACTCACCATTAACTTGATGACGTAAAGCAGGACTGTCGCCTAAGCGCGCAATTTGCTGACGAATACGGTGAACAATATGGAAATCATGTTGTGCCATAAGTACTCTATTTTTTTAGCTTACACTTGTAAGCTTATTTTGAGAGGTGCAGTCTACAATTCAGTCTTTAAAAAGCCAACTATAATGCATATTAAATTATAGTTTGTAATGATCCTTATCACTCTATACCTGCTTACTTATTGTCTTCAATAACTTTTTAACTAAACAGTAAAAGTGTAAGAATCTATAAATAACATGGCCTCATAACCAAAAATCGTAATAAATAATTAGCGTAGAAATATCAGCTTTAAGTCATGCCAATCAAAATACCGTTACGTTAGCTCATATGATTTTATTCAACCAATAAAAAAGCCAGCATTTAAGCTGGCTTTATAGTAGCGCTATATCAATTATTAGCTGGTCAGATCACCACAGATAGCCATTAGTTGATCACGCATCCAGATATTACCTTTATCTTTCTGTGTAGATTCATGCCAGCTTAGATAGCCTGTGATCTTAGCGTTAGCAAATGGTAACGGTAGTACCTTAAGTTGTAAGTTGTCAGCAGACGCTTCAGCTAACCAGCGTGGAGCAACAGCAATCAACTCAGATTGACTAACGACAAACATAATGTCGTTTAGGCTTGCGCCTTGGTATGCATCCTGACAATTTACTGCGCTGTGGTTATAAATATCATCAGCGAACATTTTGACATCTGATACTGATTTTAGAACTGCATGCATTTCAGTATTAAACTCATCAGCAGAAATACTGTCGCCAATACGTGGGTGATTATTAGCGACAATTGCTACTAACTCATCGCAAAATAGCTCGGTGCTACAAAAACCATCGTCGTCAAAACGTGCGTAATCAATTACAAAATCCACTTCTTGATAACGCATTTTTTGTGGTAATTCTGCATCTAATTCAGCTTCTAGTTGGAGCTGAATATTTGGTGCTTGCTCGCGCATCGTCGATAATACTGTTGGCGCAAAACGCATATCGGAAGGACTACAAATGGCAAGTTTAAAAGTGCGGTTTGATGTTAATGGTGTAAAGATAGAACATGGTAATTCATTTTTTACTAACTGTAGCGCCTGACGTAATGGACCAAACAATTGTTTAGCGCGTTGCGTTGGTTGAATACCGCGACCATGACGAATAAATAATTCATCATTAAACATCACTTTTAAACGTGCAACTGCATTACTTACTGCCGGTTGCGACATACCTAAATTTTGCGCGGCACGAGTAATATTTTGTTCCTGCATAACAGCATCAAAAACTGTCAATAAATTAAGATCAACACTGCGTAATGTTGATTCCATGCTGTAATTATCAACGGCAGAAACTGAAGTAGTCGTTCGGCTCATGGTATACCTCTATAATTTAATTATTATTAGTGCATCGCAATGCCATACTCACTTAGACGTTATTTTAATTATCTACAGTGTCTGCTTTGAATGCCCTTGTTGGGATGCGCTAAGTATCAACCATATAGATTGATGAAACTAATAATAGAAAATAAGATAATATGAACAGACACTTATTTAATTATAATTCAGAAAAATAAATACAAACATATCAATAATTTGCAATTAAAATTAAGAATTTTAAATTTAATATAAATAAAAAGATCGTTAATAAAATAAGATAAAATAGCGTTTTTATTTCAAGAATAATCATTTATTTTCAATTTAAAATTCACAACAAAAATACTATAGACTTATTATATATTTAATTTTTGTATATATTTAAAGTTAATAATCACCAATATATAAATATAATGATTAGTAGCAATTACTAATTATTATATTATTGACAAAATATATAATTGATATTCTTATTAATATGAACGGTTAACTTCTATTATCATAGTTGGTAGGTGCTTACTTTTAAACTAATTTAACACCATTTTTCTCGCTTTTAATCGCAAAATCCCACATGTAAAGTACAAAAAAAAACAACTTTTGGTTGACCTATAGCCTATCTATTTGATATTCATTTGTTAACCAAATTAACTGAAGTCTTTAATAAAATGAAAACACGTTTCTCTATTCTCTTAGCACTCCTCCTTATCGTGACATAATCACGCGGGTTGCTATCGAGTGGGAAACACCACCAAAGATTTCAAAACCCGCGCAAACAAGCGCGGGTTTTTTCATATTTTGACCAGCGCAAGTGAATGCGGAACTCAGCCTTATATCGGCTTATATTTAAAAGGATGTCACTATGAAAGATCAGGTCATTATTTTTGATACAACGTTGCGTGATGGCGAGCAAGCATTATCAGCCAGTTTAACCGTTAAAGAAAAATTACAAATAGCCTATGCACTTGAACGTTTAGGTGTCGATGTCATCGAAGCCGGCTTTCCGATCTCATCTCCCGGTGATTTTGAATCAGTACAGACTATAGCTAAGCACATTAAACATAGTCGTATCTGTGCCCTTTCTCGTGCCGTTGCAAAAGATATTGATGTTGCAGCTGAATCATTAAAAGTTGCCGAAGCATTTCGCATTCATACCTTTATTTCAACCTCAACTGTTCATGTACAAGATAAGCTACGTCGTAGCTATGATGATGTGATTGAGATGGGTGTTGCTGCTGTAAAACGGGCGCGTAAATATACTGATGATGTCGAATTCTCCTGTGAGGATGCAGGACGAACACCGATTGATAACCTATGTCGCATGGTGGAAGCCGCTATTGATGCAGGTGCTAATACCATTAATATTCCAGATACTGTTGGTTATACTCTGCCAAGTGAATTTGGTGGCATTATTAGCCAACTGTTTGATCGAGTGCCTAATATCGATAAAGCCGTCATCTCTGTTCACTGCCATGATGATCTTGGCATGTCAGTGGCTAACTCAATGGCAGCAATTCAAGCCGGAGCTCGTCAAGTAGAAGGCACCATAAATGGTCTGGGTGAACGTGCTGGTAACTGCGCTCTCGAAGAAATCGCAATGATCATTAAAACTCGCCAATCGCTTTTGGGCGTCCATACCAATATCAAACATGACGAAATTCATCGCACCAGCAAAATGGTCAGTCAGCTATGCAATATGCCAATTCAAGCGAATAAAGCCATTGTTGGCGGCAATGCCTTTAGTCACTCATCAGGAATCCACCAAGATGGAATGCTGAAAAATAAAAACACCTACGAGATCATGACCCCAACCTCTATCGGCCTTAAAAATCAGGCATTAAACCTGACTAGTCGCTCTGGCCGAGCCGCCGTTAAAAGTCATATGGATACATTAGGCTACACCGAACACGACTATGATCTAGATAAACTTTACGCTGACTTCTTAAAGCTCGCTGATCGTAAAGGCCAAGTATTTGATTACGATCTAGAAGCATTAATGCATTTTGCTAACCTGCGCGATGAAGATGACTTTTTTAAAATAAACTATTTAAGCGTTCAATCGGGCAGCGTGATGGCCACCACCAGTATTAAGCTTCAATGTGGCAGCGAAGAAAAGTGTGAAGCCGCTGTGGGCAACGGGCCGGTCGATGCACTTTATCAATGTATCTATCGTCTAACCGGTTATGAAATCGTATTAGATAAATTTGATCTTACCGCCAAAGGCGAAGGTGAAGATGGCTTAGGCCAAGCAGATATCATTGCTAATTATAAAGGTCGCAAATATCACGGTACCGGTTTAGCCACCGATATTGTTGAGGCATCAGGTCAGGCTCTGATCCATGTTATCAATAGTATTCATCGCGCAGATCAAATCGCAACCATCAAACAACAAAATAGCCAATAACTGATTAAAGAATTCAATTTTATTTTTGGTACATTACGGAGAGCATCTACCATGGCAGGTTCATATAATATAGCAGTACTACCCGGTGACGGTATTGGCCCAGAAGTCATGCAGCAAGCACATAAAGTATTAGCTGCGGTACAACAAAAATTCGATATTACACTTCATTGTCACCAGTTTGATGTTGGCGGTATTGCGATTGATAATCATGGTTGTCCACTACCGTTAATTACCCTAAAGGGCTGTGAAGCAGCAGATGCGGTGTTATTTGGCTCTGTCGGTGGCCCTAAATGGGAACATCTAGCCCCTAACGATCAACCTGAACGTGGCGCTCTATTACCGTTGCGCAAGCACTTTCAATTATTTTGTAATCTTCGTCCGGCACAAATTCACCGCGGTTTAGAACGCTTCTCACCACTGCGTGCTGATATTTCTGAGCGTGGTTTTGATATTGCAGTAGTACGCGAACTCACTGGCGGCATTTATTTTGGCCAACCCAAAGGCCGTGAAGGTGAAGGCGCGCAAGAAAAAGCATTTGATACTGAAATTTATCATCGTTATGAAATTGAGCGGATTGCAAAAATTGCATTTGAATCGGCACGATTACGTCGTAAAAAAGTATGCTCAATTGATAAAGCTAACGTTCTACAAAGCTCAATTTTATGGCGTCAAGTAGTTGAAGAAGTGGCGGTTGATTATCCCGATGTCAGTTTAACTCACATGTACATTGATAACGCTACTATGCAGCTAATCAAAGATCCCTCGCAGTTTGATGTGATGCTATGTTCAAATATTTTTGGCGATATTATTTCTGACGAATGCGCCATGATCACCGGCTCAATGGGCATGTTGCCATCTGCAAGTTTAAATCAACAAAAATTTGGTATGTATGAACCTGCTGGCGGCTCAGCACCTGATATTGCAGGTAAAAATATTGCCAATCCGATTGCACAGATTCTATCAGCAGCCTTAATGCTACGTTATAGCCTTGGTGAAGAAGAGGCAGCACGCGCCATAGAAAGAGCGGTTGCTCAAGCACTAGAAGCGGGAGAGCTGACAGCAGACTTAGCTGGCACTAGTACCGCCCTAACCACCATCGAAATGGGTGACAAAATAGCAGCCTATATTCTGCAAGCATAAGGAGCATCATTATGTCGAATAACACATCGTCAACGACTGCTAAAACACTATATCAAAAAGTTTATGATGCGCATGTCGTTGTTGCAGCAGCAGGTGAAAACCCAATTTTGTACATTGATCGCCATTTAGTGCATGAAGTTACTTCACCCCAAGCATTTGATGGTTTGCGCGAAAAAGGTCGTCGTGTTCGCCAAGTATCTAAAACCTTTGCCACTATGGATCATAATGTTTCAACTCAAACCAAAGACATCAACGCATCAGGTGAAATGGCACGAATACAAATGGAAACACTTGCCAAGAACTGTGCTGATTTTGGAGTTACATTATATGACTTAAACCATAAATATCAGGGTATTGTCCATGTAATGGGGCCTGAACTTGGTATTACCTTACCCGGTATGACCATTGTTTGTGGCGACTCACATACCGCCACCCATGGAGCCTTTGGTGCCTTAGCTTTCGGTATTGGCACCTCGGAAGTAGAACACGTATTAGCTACTCAAACTCTAAAACAATCTCGTGCTAAAACCATGAAGATTGAAGTTAACGGCAAAGTGGCACAAGGCATTACCGCGAAAGATATCGTACTGGCAATTATAGGCAAAACCACTGCTGCAGGCGGAACCGGTTATGTGGTTGAGTTCTGTGGTGAAGCTATCACCGACCTTAGTATGGAAGGTCGTATGACAGTGTGTAACATGGCCATTGAACTCGGTGCAAAAGCTGGCTTAATTGCACCAGATCAAACCACCTTTGATTATATTAAAGATCGTGAATTTGCACCGAAAGACGCTGACTTTGATGCCGCTGTAGCATACTGGACATCATTAAAATCCGATCCTGATGCCGAGTTTGATGCCGTTGTAACGCTTGATGCTAAAGAGATAAAGCCGCAAGTCACATGGGGTACCAATCCAGGCCAAGTGATTGCAGTAGATGAACCGATTCCAACACCTGAAAGTTTTACTGATCCAGTAGAACAAACCTCAGCTAAAAAAGCATTAGCCTACATGGGATTAGAAGCGCAAAAATCACTGTCTGATTACGCGGTTGATAAAGTGTTTATCGGTTCGTGCACTAACTCACGTATCGAAGATATGCGCGCAGCCGCAGCGATTGCCAAAGGTCGAAAAGTGGCAGCTAACGTCCAAGCTTTAGTCGTTCCAGGCTCAGAACAAGTTAAAGCACAAGCAGAGCAAGAAGGGTTAGATAAAATCTTCATTGATGCTGGTTTTGAATGGCGACTACCTGGGTGTTCTATGTGTTTAGCTATGAATAACGATCGCTTAGGCCCTGGTGAACGCTGCGCTTCTACTAGTAACCGTAACTTTGAAGGTCGTCAAGGTCGTGATGGTCGCACCCATTTAGTTAGCCCCGCGATGGCGGCAGCGGCAGCGTGTGCTGGTCGCTTTATTGATATTCGCCAACTTGATCCCGTATCTGCGTAACAAAAGGATTTGAACATGACAGGTTTTACTCAACATACCGGATTGGTGGTGCCATTAAATACTGCCAATATTGATACCGATGCCATTATTCCAAAGCAGTTTTTACAAAAAGTGACGCGCACAGGTTTTGGGCAGCATTTATTTCATGATTGGCGCTTTTTAGATGATGCAGGCAAACAGCCTAATCCTGATTTTATAATGAACGCTCCGCGCTACCAAGGCGCTACCATTTTACTGGCGCGTGAAAACTTTGGCTGTGGATCGTCGCGCGAACATGCACCATGGGCATTAGCTGATTACGGCATTCAAGTCATGATTGCACCTAGCTTTGCCGATATTTTTTATGGTAATTCAATCAATAACCAAATGATTCCTGTTCGCCTGACAGATCAACAAATTGATCAATTATTTAAATTTGTTGAAACAACCGTTGGCGCAACGATCACGGTTGATCTTGAAGCCATGACTGTCAGTGCTAATGGCCTTCAATACTCCTTTGAAATTGATGAATTTCGCCGTCACTGCCTATTAAACGGGCTTGATAACATTGGCTTAACCCTACAATACCAAGCAAAAATTGCTGATTACGAAGCCAATATTCCCTCTTATCTTGCGTAGTTAGCTCGGCTAATAAAAACGCCTGCTCATAAGCAGGCGTTTGTTTAGCATGTCATACTGGACAGTGTAATAAATACCATTTTATGACGGTCTTAATTGTAATCTTCTTTTATCAAATGGACTATTTATGCGCGTACTCTTGAGCTTGTTATTGATGTTATGGTCAGTGAATCTTTTCGCAGCACCAAAGGCCGATCTATTACCTTACTGGCAAGATCAACTTGCCACAGATCAACGTCAAATTGATCATCACCAATGGCAACAGCTATTGGATAAATATTTAGTCGTACAACCTCAACAAACACTGTTTCGTTATGATGCAGTTACCCCTGCCGATAAACAACTATTACAGAATTATATTAATCACTTAGCAAAACTTGATCCGCGCCAATATAATCGCAACGTACAATTTGCTTACTGGGTTAATCTGTATAATGCCCTAACTGTACAATTGATCATTGATAATTACCCTCTGACTTCAATCACTAAACTGGGAGGCTTTTTCAATTTTGGACCGTGGGATCAAGTCATTGTAACTATTAATAATAAATTCCTTAGCCTTAACGATATTGAGCATCGAATATTACGCCCTATTTGGCATGATCCTCGTATCCATTATGCGGTTAATTGTGCCAGTTTAGGCTGCCCCGATTTACTGCCGCAAGTGTTTGACAGTCAGCAACTAAATAGCCAACTTAATGCTGCGGCCAGTCGTTTTATCAATAGCGATAAAGGGGTAAAAATCAGCTTAAAACAAACAACTCTATCGTCTATTTATGACTGGTATAGTCGTGATTTTGGTAACCAACAAGCGTTATTACAGCATATAAATCATTACCGCACCGATAATAAAATCAATACTAATAACCTCAAATATGATTACAACTGGTTGTTAAATCAGAAGCTATAACTTAACTGCCATTACAGGTACAATACTCGTGTTCTCATTGGGGAGCCACTAGGCTGAGATTGTTGTTATTATCTTGATTGATATAGCAGAACCCATTGAACCTGAACCAGGTAATGCTGGCGTAGGAATTGAGAAACGCACTGGTATCTACCATTGCCCATCTGCTGTTACAGCTGATATTTATCCTCTCAACCCTGTGCCGCTCTCTCTTTTTATTTTGTTCGCAGGATACTGACATCAGGAGCGCATAGTGAAAATCAGTTACACACTTTTACCGTTAATATCGATAGCGTTATTGTCAAATAACGTCTTGGCGGCCGATAAAACCCTTAATGTTTATACCTACAGCTCGTTTTCATCCGAGTGGGGTCCAGGGCCGATTATCAAAAAAGCCTTTGAAGCCCAATGCAATGGTTGCAAAGTTAACTTTGTCTCTTTAGAAGATGGTGTCTCGATTCTTAATCGAGTCCGTTTAGAAGGCAGCCGTAGCCAAGCAGATATTCTATTGGGGCTTGATAACAACCTGATGACTGAAGCCAAACAAACGGGACTACTAGCAAAACAACATGTTGATCTAAGTAAATTAACCTTACCTAAAGGCTGGCATGACGATACCTTTATTCCCTATGATTACGGCTATTTTGCATTTGTTTATGACAGCACTAAATTACCCCATCCACCAACCAGTTTAAAAGCACTAGTCAACGATCAAAATATCAGTGTCATCTACCAAGATCCTCGAACTTCAACTCCTGGACAAGGGCTGATGCTATGGATGAAATCGGTATATGGTGATAAAGCCGCCGCCGCATGGCAACAGCTCGCCAAACATACGGTGACGGTCACTAAAGGCTGGTCAGAAGCTTACAGCATGTTCCTTGATGGTGAAGCCGATATGGTCTTGTCATATACCACTTCACCGGCCTATCACATCATCGAAGAGCACAAAAACCAGTATAAAGCAGCTAATTTCAAAGAAGGTCATTACATGCAAGTGGAAGTGGCAGCTAAAATGAAAAATAGTCCTCATCCTAAACTTGCCGATCAATTTATGCAGTTTATTGTTAGTGACGCTTTTCAATCTCAAATCGCGACTCACAACTGGATGTATCCAGTTACCAAACAGCCACTGCCAACCGCTTTTAAGCAATTAACCATTCCTGATAAAGCATTAGAATTTAGCGCCGATGAAGTGGCTAAAAATCGTAAAGCATGGATTCGAGAGTGGCAGCAAGCGCTGACCCAATAATGGCATACCGCTGTGAATAAACCTGTAACTCAACTATTGCCCGGACTATTCAGTGCTGGGCTTATTCTATTGTTAGTGATCGCTGCGATCACCAGCCTTATACTCCATGCCGGGCAATGGCAACTAAGTAGCTTATGGCACGATCCTTATCTACGCCATGTGACTCGATTTAGTTTTTACCAAGCTTTACTGTCGACGCTACTCAGTATCGTACCTGCAATTGCAATAGCTTACGCGCTATCACGACGGCACTTTATTGGTAAACAACTGCTATTACGTTTGTTTGCGATGACATTAGTGATGCCAGTGTTAGTAGCGGTGTTTGGTCTATTAGCTATCTACGGCAAAAGTGGCATTATTAGTCATGGATTAAGCCTGCTGGGATTACCACGGCTAAACATTTATGGTTTAAGCGGCATTTTACTGGCGCATGTGTTTCTTAATTTGCCGTTAGCAGTGCGGTTTTTACTTCAAAGTCTAGAATCAATCCCTCATGAACAACATCAATTGGCGGCCCATTTAGGTATTCGAGGCTGGCATAAATTTAAGTTAGTTGCTTGGCCGCGGTTACGCCAACAATTACCTCATGTTGCTGGGCTTATTTTTATGCTGTGTTTTACCAGTTTTGCAGTGATCATGTCGCTCGGTGGCGGCCCGAAATCAACCACTATTGAACTGGCGATTTATCAAGCTATTCGCTACGACTTTGATCTTGCAACAGGGGCTATTTTAGCACTGTGGCAAATGCTACTTTGTGGTGGATTAGTACTACTTAGTCACCGCTTTGCGAAACCACTAGCGACTTTTAGCGCTTCTGTTGGTAACAATGTGGTCAACTATCAAGATAACTGGCGCGCAAAATGCTGGGATTGGAGTTGGATCATCGCTGCGATCTTACTGGTGATCCCACCGATTATTGCTGTATTTGTTGCAGGACTTAATCGCCAACTGCCGCAGCTATTACAACAACCAGCATTATGGCATGCGGTGGCTAATTCACTGCAAATAGCGGTAATAGCATGTGGGTTAGCCTTTGTATTTGGAGTGATGATCTTATTAACCAGCCGCCAATTACGTTTAAATAAACAACGTTTGAATGCCGATAGTATCGAGATGATCGGTACCATTATATTAGTCACTCCAGGGTTAGTATTAAGCACAGGTATCTTCTTGCTATTACGCCAATATACCGATGCTTATGGCGCCGCTTTTTGGGTCGTGGTTGGGGTTAATGCGTTAATGGCGTTGCCTTATGTGATCAAAACGCTTAGCCAACCGATGTTACACATTGCCCAGCAATACAACACGTTATGTCGAAGTTTAAATATGAGCGGCTGGTCGCGGTTACGATTAGTAGAATGGCGAGCCTTACGTAAACCAATCGCACAATCACTGGCTATAAGTTTAGTGCTGTCATTAGGCGATCTGGGTGCGATCGCTTTATTTGGCAGTCAAGATTTCCAAACTCTACCATTGTATTTATTTCAATTAATGGGTAGTTACCGAATGGATGGTGCTGCGGTGGCGGCATTATTACTATTACTGCTCAGTTTGGGCTTATTTAGCGCGATTGAATACTGCGTTCAACCTCGGCGTACTAAAGGTAAACACCATGCTTAATGTCAACCAACTCAGTTACACTTATCAGCCGCAACGCCAACATGAACAGCCAATGACGTTAAGCTTTAACTTTAACCTTCAGCAAGGGGATATTGCTGCGCTTATTGGGCCAAGTGGTGCAGGGAAAAGCACGCTATTGGCGCTTATTGCTGGTTTCCTGCAGCCAAATAGTGGTGATATTCGTATCCACCAGCAGTCAATTATTGATTTAGATCCCGCTCTGCGACCATTATCAATGTTGTTTCAAGAGCACAATTTATTTCCTCACCTTAGCGTCTATGAAAATATTGCGCTCGGGGTGGATCCGCGTCTGAAACTTACTCTTCAGCAGCAACAGCAAGTACACGATGCCGCAGCCAAAGTCGGGCTAGAATCCTATTTAACCCGTTTACCCGAAAACCTGTCCGGAGGGCAACGACAACGGGTCGCACTGGCACGTTGTCTTATTCGTCAACGGCCATTATTACTGCTTGATGAACCTTTCTCGGCACTTGATCCTGCCCTGCGTAACGACATGCTCAAATTAGTACAACAATTAGCGCAACAGCAAGCGATTACCGTGTTAATGATCACTCATAGCCCTGAGGATGCCAACAAAATAGCCAATAAGTGTATCTTTGTTGATAACGGTGCAATTAAAGCTCAGGGGGACACCAACGCCCTGCTTAATCACCCTCAGCAACTAGATTTACGCCATTACCTTGGATTAACTACTGATTAAATAAATGTGATAAATGGCTGCGGGCTCAACACATCAATGCGTTGAGCCCGCTTTATTTTATCTGGCTAATCAATAACATAATGGTTATCTTAAAGGTTTTCTTCTGCAAACTCGGCTAAACGACTTCGTACCACACCATTAAGGTAAATATTGGCGCTACCATCAAAGTGTTTAAACCGTTCAACAATATAGGTTAAGCCTGATGTCACAGGTGATAAATAATTAGAATCAATTTGCGCCAAATTACCCGAGCACACCAACTTAGTGCCTTCACCACAACGGGTAATAATGGTTTTAATTTGGGAGGCGGTTAAATTCTGGCACTCATCAAGCAACACAAACGCATTTTGAATGGAACGCCCACGCATAAAGTTTATCGATTTAAATTGAATATTGGCTTTATCAAAAATGTATTTCATTGATCCATCAGTACAGACATCATGTTTATGTAGCGCTTCCATGGTATCAGTAACGGCAGCTAACCACGGCAGCATTTTCTCTTCTTCGGTCCCCGGTAAAAAACCGATAGATTCAGCAATTTCAGGAGTATTTCGAGTGACAATAATTTTGTCATACATGCCTTTTTCTATCACTTGTTCCAGTGCCGCTGCCATGGCTAAAATGGTTTTACCACACCCTGCTGGGCCAGTTAAGATCACCAAATCAATGTTAGGATCGAGCATCGCATCCAACGCCATTCCCTGATAAATATTTTTAGGATGCACTCCCCATGCCTGACGGTGCATTAAACGCTCATAACTAATATCTTTAATGGTGACCTCTTCACCTTCAATCGTTTTTATACGCGCGGCAAATTCTTGACTATCATCCAGTAAATATTGATTCACATAAGGGCTTTCAAATAACGTTTTTGGCAGGGTATGTAAGGTTGAACTACCTCGATTTTCAGAATGACATTCCGCAACATTACTCCAAAAATCACCACTATAGCGATGAAATCCCTTACTGAGTAAAGCCACATCATCTATCAACTGATCAGAGCGATAGTCATCGACATTCAACACCCCAGCGCCTTTTGCTCGTAGGCGCATATTGATATCTTTAGTGACTAAGACTACGCTTCTTGGAGCATGTTTTTGTTGTAAAAAAAGCACGCTATTAAGAATACGATTATCGCCGGCTTTATCGCTAAATGCATGTACCGTTTGCTTAACTTCATAGTCAGCAAAAATAGCGATAGTGCCATTGTGAGCAATTTTATCGTTAAAGGTAATACCCGCTGCAATTTGCTCCGGAGTTGCATCATGAAAAATATTTTCAAGGGCACGAATAGCTACCCTTGCATCACGAGAAACATCACGTTTACTGTCTTTGATACGATCTAATTCTTCCAATACCGTCATGGGGATCACCACGTCGTGCTCTTGGAAAGAGAAGATAGCGTGAGGTTCATGAAGCAGAATATTTGTATCTAATACAAACAGTTTCCGTTCAGCGTTGTCCATAAGCACCTCCTTGATAGGGTAGATAGCAAGTAACTTACTGTCCTCTTTTAGCTTACGTCAAAATCAGTGATTTAGTTAAATAGTGACGCAATAACTATTAAGACCGAAATAAATGAAACCAAAATGACAATGAGACTCACGCCTCTTTTAGACACTTTCACCGTGACCTTAATCACATCATGCAGTAACATAACTCCCCCCATTTTTGAGTTATGCGTGTGGCGTATTATCCATCTATGCATTTAGTTTTATTATAGACGATAAACAGACAACGCGAATTATAACATTTTCCTTTATATCAAATAATTAGAAGGTTTCTAGCACTATGCCATTTGCTTTGGGTCAACGTTGGATCAGTGATACAGAAAGTGATTTAGGTTTGGGCACAGTCGTTGCTATTGAGCCACGCACTGTTAGCTTGATGTTTCCAGCATCAGATGAAAACCGTTTATACGCTCGCCATGATGCACCCGTTACCCGTGTAATGTTTAATGTTGGCGATGTGATTGAAAGCCATGAAGGCTGGTCGTTAAAAGTAACTACGATCGAAGAAGATAAAGGAATTATCACTTATATCGGTACCCGTACCGACACTCAAGAAAGTGATGTGGCGTTACGAGAGATCTTTTTAAGCCATCAAATTCGATTCAATAAACCACAAGATAAGCTTTTTGCTGGTCAAATCGATCGCATGGATCGTTTTGCACTACGTTACCGTGCGCTAAAAAATCAATATGAGCAGTTAAAAAGCCCATTACGTGGTCTGTGTGGCATGCGTGCAGGTTTAATTCCACACCAGCTTTATATCGCTCATGAAGTCGGTCGCCGTTACGCACCACGTGTATTGCTGGCTGATGAAGTAGGTTTAGGTAAAACCATTGAAGCGGGCATGATTATCCACCAGCAAGTGCTGTCTGGTCGTGCTGAACGTATTCTAATTTTGGTACCAGAAACCCTGCAGCACCAATGGTTAGTAGAAATGATGCGCCGCTTTAATCTGCATTTTTCTATTTTTGATGAAGAGCGTTGTGTTGAATCATTAGCTGATGCAGCTAACCCTTTTGATACCGCACAGTTTGTATTATGTTCACTTGATTTTCTGCGCAAAAGTCGTCGTCGCTTTGAACAAGCCCTTGATGCCGATTGGGATTTATTGATTGTCGATGAAGCCCATCACCTAGAATGGAGCGAAGAGCGTCCAAGTCGTCAATATCAAGTAGTTGAAGCGATTGCAGAAAAAACTCCAGGGGTATTATTGCTAACAGCGACGCCTGAACAATTAGGCCGTGAAAGCCACTTTGCTCGCCTACGCTTATTAGATCCTGACCGTTTTTATGATTATGAAACGTTTGTTGAAGAAGAGCGCCTGTATGAACCTGTTGCAGAAGCCGTATCTCAATTACTGGCAGGTGAAAAACTCGATAGCAATGCTAAGCAAACCTTAGTCGACTTGCTTGCCGGCCAGGATGTTGAGCCGATGATCACTGCGATTGAAAATGCCCCCACGGCAGATGACGCCGAGGCACTTGAAGCACGTCATGAGTTGATCCGTAATCTAATGGATCGCCACGGCACAGGTCGCGTATTGTTCCGTAATACTCGCTCTGCAATCAAAGGTTTCCCTAAGCGTCACCTTAATATGTACCCATTGCCAATGCCAAACCAATACAGCACCGCCATGCGTGTTGCAGCCATGATGTCTGGTAAATTAAGCATTAACGAAAAAGCGATTAAACTGCTTTACCCTGAAGATATTTATCAAGAGTTTGAAGGGGAATCAGCCACATGGTGGAACTTTGATCCTCGCATTAACTGGCTGTTAGATATGCTAAAAGCCAATCGTAATGAGAAAGTATTGGTGATCTGTTCTCGTGCGCAAACGGCATTAACGTTAGAACAAGCATTGCGTGAACGTGAAGGTATTCGTGCGACTGTGTTCCATGAAGGAATGTCGATCATTGAGCGTGACAAAGCAGCAGCTTATTTTGCGCAAGAAGAAAGTGGCGCTCAGGTATTAATCTGTTCAGAAATTGGCTCTGAGGGACGTAACTTCCAATTTGCTAATCAACTGGTGATGTTTGATTTACCAAGTAACCCAGACTTACTAGAGCAGCGTATTGGTCGTTTAGATCGTATTGGTCAGCAACGTGAAATTGAAATTCATGTGCCGCACCTTGAAGGTACTTCACAAGCATTACTGGCACGCTGGTTTAATGAGGGTTTAAACGCCTTTGAAGAAACCTGCCCAACAGGCCGTCCGGTTTATGAAGCGGTATGTGAGGACTTAATCACGCTACTTGCCAGCGATAAGCAAGACAATGATGCATTGGAAGCGGTGATCACTCAAAGTGCAGCGCTACATAACCAACTTAAAGCGAAATTAGAGCAAGGTCGCGATCGCCTTCTTGAAATTCACTCTAATGGTGGTGAAGCAGCACAACAATTAGTTGAGCAAATCAGTAGCAAAGACGGCGATACCAACTTAGTTTCTTTCGCGCTGGGCTTATTTGACACTATCGGCCTTAACCAAGACGATAAAGGTGAAAACGCCATTGTTGTCACACCGTCAGAACACATGATGGTCGCGAGCTACCCAGGTTTACCGTATGACGGCTGCACGATCACCTTTGATCGTAACACCGCGTTATCACGCGAAGATCTGCACTTTATCAGTTGGGAACACCCAATGATTCAAGGTGGTATCGAATTACTATTAAGTGAAGGCGTTGGCACAACAGCTGTTTCATTGCTAAAAAATAAAGCACTGCCAGTCGGTACTTTGTTATTAGAACTGATTTATGTGGTTGATGCCCAAGCACCAAAACAATCAGGCATTGGTCGTTTCTTACCAAAAACACCGATTCGTATTCTGCTTGATAGTAAAGGTAACAACCTGTCTGCAAATGTTGAGTTTGAAAGCTTTAACCGCCAGTTAAGCCCGATTAATCGTCATTTAGGCAGCAAGTTGGCTAACTCAGTACAAAAAGATATCCATACTCTTATTGCTCATGCTGAACGTGAAATTGACAAAGAGTTAGTCTCTGTACGCAGCCAAGCACAAGCCGAGATGGAAGCGACATTACGTGCTGAGCATCAACGTTTACTTGCACTAAAAGCAGTCAACCCTAACATTCGTGATGACGAGTTAGAGTTAATTGAATCTCAAATTTTAGATTTAACAGACTACATTGCTAAAGCTCAGATTCAACTCGATTCATTACGTCTGATTGTTGTAAGCCACAACTAATTATTGATGTTACCGCTCTAAAAATTTAGCCGCCGATGATATGTTTACTGCATGCTATCGGCGGTTTTTTTATAGCTACGATGCTATATACATACCAATTGAAAGGCATTCATATTAGTATGCTGACCAATTTTTTCACTCTCACCAATGAGCGCACCATGAAACCATTGCCTGTGTTGAACTACAATCCACCGACCGATCCTTGGTTGGATACCCTTTTTGTTGATAATGATATTATTGCCGTCAACAAACCTGCAGGTCTGTTATCAAATCCAGGTCGTCAACCTGAGCATCATGACAGTGTATTTGCGCGCGTATTAGCTCTGTATCCACAATCACAAATTGTGCATCGGCTAGACATGGGTACATCAGGTTTAATTGTATTAGCACTCAATAAAGCAGCTGAACGCCATTTCAAAGCGCAATTTCGTGAACGTGAAACCCAAAAGGTCTATTACGCCCGCGTATGGGGACATCTTGAACATGATAGTGGTACAGTCGATTTGCCACTGATTTGTGATTGGCCCAACCGCCCACGTCAAAAAGTATGTTTTGATGATGGCAAACCGTCAGTGACGCATTATGAAGTATTAAGTCGCGACGAAAACAGCACCTTAGTTCGATTGTTACCGATCACAGGTCGCTCACACCAGTTACGAGTACATATGCAAGCACTAGGACACCCTATTTTAGGTGATAAGTTCTATGCCAATGAAGAAGCAATTGCAGCGTCACCACGACTGTTATTGCACGCAGCAGAGCTTACTTTTACCCACCCTGGTAGCGATGAACCAATGCATCTTTTTGCACCGTGTGAGTTTTACCCACAAGCACCAACTCAAACAATTTACCCATAAGCGGTAGGCATCTTGAATAATGAATGCTAGCGTAAAGCCTGCATTCATTGTTTATTGAGGTTACCCATGGAAACCATCGTTTTTCTTGATCATGGAACCATTCCGGCGCACATCAGCCTTCCTCGTCCTAGCTTTTGTCATCAATGGCATCAATACGAGACCACAAAGCCCGCACAAGTCATTGAACGACTTAAAAATGCAACTATAGCGATCACTAATAAAGTGGTCCTTGATAGCCAAGTGCTGACACAATTACCCCAACTTAAATTCATTGCTATTGCCGCGACGGGCACCAACAATGTTGATCTCAATTACTGTCGTAGCCACAATATTAAAGTGGCTAATATTCAAGGTTATGCCACCCGCTCAGTACCAGAGCATGTTATTGCGATAATTTTTGCCCTTAAACGCAACTTGGCAGGTTATCAACAAGACATCGCTAACGGTGAATGGCAACGCCAGCAACAATTTTGTTTTTTCACTCATTCCATTACTGATGTTGCTGGCTCAACCTTAGGTATTTTTGGTAATGGCAGTTTAGGTCAAGCTGTTGCGACACTGGCACGCGCAATTGGCATGGAGGTTTTATTTGCCGAGCATGCTGGAGCAAGCCAGTGCCGAGATGGTTACCACCCTTTTGAGCAAGTGTTGCGTGAAGCCGACATCATTAGTCTTCATTGTCCACTCACTCCTGCAACCACAAATATGATTGCTGAACCGCAATTCGCTCTGATGAAATCAAATGCGATTATTATCAACACTGGTCGTGGGGGCTTGATAAATGAAGTCGAGTTAATTGACGCATTACTAACAAAACAAATTGCAGGCGCAGGAATTGATGTCTTTACTCAAGAACCAGCACCAACATCGAATCCTTTAATTGCCCATAGTCATTTACCAAATTTAATTTTAACCCCACATGTGGCATGGGGTTCCGACTCTGCAATTCAAACATTAGTAAATCAATTGATTGATAATATTAATAGCTTCCATTTAGGCACCGATAAAAATCAGCTTTAATCTCGATTTTTAGCTACAAAAAAAGCGAGCATTTACGCTCGCTTTTTTATATGACGATTCAACCATCATTACTATTAACGGACTATTTAAAACCCTTTTCTTTACGGATCAAATCATAAGCAGCTTGTAACTCTTGCGTTTTTTGCTTAGCGATTTCCATCATTTCTGGTGGTAAGCCTTTTGCGGCCAACTTATCAGGATGGTGTTCATTCATTTGTTTACGGTAGGCACGTTTAACTTCTTGTGCTGAGGCATCATCATTCACACCCAACACTTTAAATGCATCCGCTAACTGATCGCGTGTAGGCGGTGCTTGAAAACTACCACCTTGTTGATGATACTGCTGATGAAAGCCCCCCTGCTGAAAACGGAATGCGGCTTCTTGCATTTGCAAACGTTGCTCGAGTTGTGCTTCTGAGAAACCCAGGAAACGCGCAATCACATGCAGCAACTCACGCTCTTTCGGGTGTAATTGGCCGTCAGCAAATGCCGCTTGAATCTGCAGCTCTAAGAAAAACTGTAGCAGATCAGCCCGCCCAGCACGGCTACGGACACGATTAAGAGTTTCTTCTAATGGAAAGTTATCTTCTTTGCCTTCACGAAACGCATTTTGTGCTTGGCGACGAGACTCACCTTGCAGCCCCATACGATCCATAATCGTACTCGCCACTCGAATTTCGTTTTCAGTCACACGGCCTTTGGCTTTTGCCATGTGCCCCATGGTGGCAAAACAGGCATTAAAAAACTCTGCTTGGCGCTCAGCATTGGTGGCATTTTTACCACCAAATCCACCAAATCCACCATTCATTTGGCGCGCATAAGCTTTATCAAATTGATGACCAATAAATAGCCCGATCAACAATCCAGGTAGCTTACCAATAGAGAGTCCTAGCAACGCGCCAATAATTTTTCCCCATATACCTGTTCTCTGCATTCTATACTCTCTGGTAATTCGTTAATTTTTTCACTGTTTACCCAACAGCATGCGCTGAAAAGATGCCGTCGCGTTAAATTTGCATTATGATAGCTGTCATTTGTCGGGAATGCTTGTAAAAAGCGCAACAATTCGCCTTGCACCAAATTGATACAGGAATGTTGAATTAGATGTCACTTACCTCTCACAGTTTACTAGCCACAATGATTAGCTTAGCCCTTTATGGCCCAGCAATGGCTGCCGACATCACTCCTACAAGTGGTGATAGTCACAACCAACCTACTATTGCAGATCCCGCTAATGATGCGTCTCATGGTAACAAAGATCCTCTTGCGATGGTACGTGGCGTCTGTATTCCAGAAAAAGATCGCCAACAAGATACCAACAACGAACCGATCCATATCAGTGCTAACCGAGTAGAAGCACAGCAAAATAAAACTGCCGTTTATTCTGGTGATGTGGTCGTCAAGCAAGGTACTCGTACAATTGTTGCCGATAAAGCAACCTTACAACAACCAGACAATATTGTGACCGCTAACGGTAATGTTTTCTATCAAGATGGTGGCATGGATATTGATGCCAAGCGCCTTACTAGCGATCTTGATACTAAAGATGCTCAAATGGATGACGCAGTCTACCAAATGACCTGTCAGGCCGGTCGTGGTGATGCCAAGTTAATTGAACGTCGCAATGTTGACGGTACTCAATTTTATGAAATGAAAGATGGTACTTACACCACCTGTCCTAGTCGCGATAAGAGCTGGCGTTTTGCTGCTGGTAGTCTAGAACGAGAGGGGGAGTCACCATTTGCAGATTTATATAATGCCCGTTTTGAAGTACTCGATTTTCCCATTTTTTATCTACCGTGGTTACGCGTACCTGTAACAGATCAACGCCTGACCGGTTTCCTTTATCCATCGATTACCTACGGCTCCAAGAACGGCATGGAGCTTGAAACACCCTTTTATTGGAATATCGCTCCTAATTACGATCTAACTTTTACACCTAAATACATGAACCACCGTGGGTTGCAATTAACCTCCGAGTTCCGTTATTTGACCGATTTGGGTCAAGGCAAAATGATCGGCGAATATTTAGGGCACGATAAAAAACACCAAGATTACGATAAGCGTTGGGGTATTCAGTGGACACACAGCGGGATTATCAATAAAAACTGGTTGCTAAATATTGATTACAGCAAGGTCAGTGATCCTAAGTATTTTGATGACGTCGACTCAATTATTGGTCAACGTGAAGATAATAACCTGCTGCAAACGGCATCATTGGCATACCGTAATGCTAATTGGGACACCAGCTTAATGGTACGTGACTTTCAACCACTGACAGAAAGTGGCGAAGGCACTCAATACCGTTTAATGCCTCAACTATCAAGTACGTACTATAAATCTGATCTTCCATACGGTTTAGATTTTACGCTGCCGATGAGTATCAGTAAATTTGATACCGATGATCGCGCTAAACCAACAGCAGATCGGGTTACCTTTGATCCAACATTAACCTTGCCTTATGCGACACCATGGTGGTCGGTTACCACCCAAGCCAAATTAAATTACGCTCATTACAATCAACAATTTGATGCTAAGTACAACCCTAATTTAAGCACCCTCGATAAAACAGTTGATCGTACTGTGCCTGAATTTAGAGTTAACAGTAGCTTATATTTTGAGCGTGACACCTCAATAATGGGTGAACATTACACTCAAAGTTTAGAGCCACAACTACAATATTTATACGTTAAAAATGTTGATCAATCAGGGATTTATAACCCTGTTAATTATAATGGTGGTGGTTACGATTCAACCCGTCTACAACAAGACTATTATGGTTTGTTTAGCGACCGTACCTACAGTGGCCAAGATTACATTGCACCTGCCAACCAATTTACGGTCGGCGCCACAACACGTTATTATGATGCTAATTTTAAGGAACGTTTTACCCTTTCATTGGGTCAAATATTCTATATTGATAAACCGGTCGCTGATGGCAGTGAAGCAAAAAGCTATTCTGCAACTGCATTAGAAACCGAATTTAACCTTGATGATAATTTATTCTTCAAGAGTTCAATGCAATATGACTCAAGTGAAAATGAAGTCCAGCAAGGCAGTACCGCGGTTGAATACCGTAATGGACGTGTTTTCATTCAACCAAGTTACCGTTACGTATCCAGTAATTATCTAAATCAATACGTTGCTAATCCAAATCCAGTGATCCCTAATACTAATGGTAAACGAGATGGTATCTCACAATTAGGTCTATCGACGGGTTTCCCTATTAACGATAATATTGATATTACTGCAGATTATTTCCAAGACATGAATGTCAATAAAATGCTAGAGAGTCGTGTAGGCCTAGTTTACCGCTCAGCATGTTGGATGATTGGTCTAAGCTATAATCGCTACGCAAAAGATCCATTAAGTCAAGACTTTACTGAATATGATAGCAATGTCAGTTTCTCATTTAGTCTGCTAGGGCTACAAGGTGCACGACCATTAGGTCAAGCTTCTGATGATGGCGGCAATATCTTAGGCTATGCTGACCCATTTACACTTAAAAATTAATGATCGTGGCGATAATACATATCGCCACTCAACATGACGGACTATAAATGAAAAAGTGGAAGTATTCGGCGATAAGCGTAATGCTAATGGGGATGACAGCAACTGCTATGGCAGCTCCTCAACCGCAAGAATTAAATCAAATTGTTACCACAGTTAACGATGGTGTCATTTTGCAAAGTGACGTTAATGCTATGCTAAAAACCGTCCATCTTAATGCTGCAGCGGAAGGTCAACAATTGCCTCCAAACAATATCCTACGCCAGCAAGTGATGGATAAATTGATCATGGAAACGCTACAAATCCAGCAAGCAAAACAGCTGGGTTTACGTATTGATGACAGCCAACTTGATCAAGCTATTGCTGATGTCGCTAAACAACGTAATGTCACTGTTGCCCAGTTACGCCAACAGTTAGCTAATGCTGGAATTAGCTTCTCGATGTTCCGTGAGCAATTACGTAACGATATGTTAGCCTCTGAAGCGCGTACTATTATTGTCCGTAAGCGGGTCAATATTTTGCCACAAGAAGTCGATAGTTTAGCGGCACAGCTTGCGAAGCAAACTCAGCAAAACGTGCAATACAACATCAGCCAAATTCAAATCGCTGTTGATGATGATGCCGATAAAGCAACCCGCGAAAAAGCTAAGCAAGAAGCTAACAAGATTTATGGCGAGCTAAAACAAGGCGCTAACTTCGCTGAATTGGCTTACCGCTACTCAAAAGGCCCTAAAGCCCTTAAAGGTGGTGAGTGGGGCTGGATGAGTAAAGATGAAATGCCAACAATTTTTGCTGACCAAATTAAAACCAGCAGCAAAGACAGTATCATTGGTCCTTTCCGTAGCGGCGTTGGTTACCATATTTTAAAAATCAATGACGTTAAAGGCATGCCGACAGTATCTGCGGTTGAAGTAAAAGCACGTCATATTTTAATTAAAACCTCCATTATTTTAAGTGACGCCGCAGCGAAAAAAGAATTACAACAAATTCGCCAGAAAATCATTAGTGGTAAAGAAAGCTTTGCCGCAGCGGCAAAACAATACAGTGAAGATCCAGGTTCTGCTACCAATGGTGGTCAACTAGGTTGGCAACTTCCTTCAATGTATGCCCCTGCTTTTGCAAAAGAAGTGGAAACATTGCCAGTAGATCAAATTAGCCAACCGTTTAAATCTCAGTTTGGCTGGCATATTGTAGAAGTAGAAGGTCGTCGTAATGTCGATCGTACTGAAGCTGCATTAAAGAATCGCGCGGCACAAATTTTATTTAATCGTAAGTTCAATGAAGAAGCACAAACGTGGTTACAAGAACTACGTGCTGGTGCCTACATCGAACAAATGAATAAGGTAAATAATGGCTAATAACAAGCGTATGGCTAACCCACAACGGATTGCGATCACCCCTGGTGAACCGGCAGGAATAGGCCCAGATTTAGTCATTGCCTTGTGTCAGCAACATTGGCCGCACCAACTTGTGATTTGTGCTGATGCGCAGGTTATGGTAGAACGTGCGGCTCAATTAGGTTTACCGCTTACTATTTTGCCCTATCAATCTGAGTTACCCGCGATGCCACATCAAGCGGGAACAATGACAGTAGCTCAAATAGACAGTGCCACTGAGGTTGTCAGTGGACAACTTGACGAACAAAATGGGCTCTATGTATTAGCAACATTAGAACGTGCCGCTTCTGGTTGTATGAGCGGTGAGTTCGCCGCGGTTGTTACTGGCCCCGTCCACAAAGGGGTCATTAACCGCGCTGGTGTTTCTTTTAGTGGTCACACTGAGTTTTTTGCTCAGCAATCAGAGACAGCACAAGTTGTGATGATGCTGGCAACAACAGGGTTACGGGTTGCATTAGTAACAACCCATATTCCGATAAGCAGTGTTTCTAAAGCTATTACTGAACAACGACTTAAGCAAGTTATTCGTATCTTGCATGCTGACTTAGTGACTAAATTTGGTATTGCGTCGCCGAAAATTTATGTTTGCGGGCTCAATCCTCATGCCGGAGAAGACGGCTGTATGGGAATGGAAGAAATTGATACTATCATTCCAACATTAGAACAACTGCGTCAGCAAGAAGGCATAAATTTGCTTGGACCATTTCCAGCAGATACTATCTTTCAAGAAAAATATTTAGCTGATGCCGATACGGTATTAGCCATGTATCACGATCAAGGGTTACCGGTGCTGAAATATAAAGGCTTCGGTAAATCAGTCAACATTACGTTGGGACTGCCCTTTATCAGAACTTCAGTAGATCATGGTACCGCACTGGAACTCGCAGGTACTGGGCAAGCAGATATAGGTAGCCTTCGGACAGCGCTATCCCACGCCCTCGAATTGGTAGAAAAACAAGCATGAGCAGCGATCAAGTCCATTTAGGTCACCGTGCGCGTAAGCGCTTTGGCCAAAACTTTTTAAAAGACCCATATATTATTGATGGTATCGTATCAGCGATTAACCCTCTACCAGGCCAAAACTTGGTAGAAATTGGCCCCGGCCTTGGTGCTATCACAGAGTATGTTGGTAAGTTAGTTGATAAATTTACTGTTATCGAACTTGACCGAGATTTGGCGGAGCGTTTACGTAATCACCCCGATCTAGCGTCAAAACTAACCATCCATGAAGGCGATGCAATGCGCTTCGACTTTACGCAACTTATTAAAGAAAATAATAAGTTACGTATTTTCGGTAACTTGCCTTACAACATCTCAACCCCGCTAATGTTCCACATTTTTGAGTTCCATAAAGACGTACTAGATATGCACTTTATGCTTCAAAAAGAGGTGGTTAATCGTCTTGCAGCGGGCCCTGGTAGTAAAGCTTACGGCCGTTTAACAGTTATGGCGCAGTACTACTGTAAAGTAATGCCAGTATTGGAAGTGCCGCCAGAATCTTTCGTACCAGCACCAAAAGTAGATTCAGCGGTTGTACGTTTAACGCCGTATGAAGTATTACCATTCCCATGTACTAACCTTAAATGGCTAGATCGTGTGTGTCGTGAAGGCTTCAACCAGCGTCGTAAAACGATCCGTAACTGTTACAAAGGCTTGTTCACACCAGAACAACTGGAAGCACTTGGTATTAACCCAGGCCACCGCCCAGAAAACATTACCGTAGAACAATTTGTTGCTATGGCTAATTGGCTTGACGCTAATTTCCAAAAAGAAGAGCAATAACGTTAGCGCGCATTAACAACAGCGCCCATAACACAATAACCCTGTGTAACATGTCACGTGTTATACAGGGTTTTCTTTATTTATTAGCCAGCAATACTAAAATGAGAGTAAATCATCAGCAAAGGATATTGCCTATGAGTATCTCATCTCCTCCAACTATCAAATGCCATGTTGTTAGTCATTATCTTGCAGAACAGTCACAACCCGATCAGCAACGTTACGTATTTTCTTATACCATCACCATTAAAAATTTAGGTCGCGGCAGCGCTCACCTTCTAACACGCTATTGGTTAATCACTGATGCTAATGGTAAAAAATTGGTTATCGAAGGTGAAGGCGTTGTCGGACAACAACCTCATATTAACGCCACTGATGAATTCACTTATACCAGTGGTACTATCATCGAAACTCCTGTTGGTGTGATGCAAGGTCAATACACCATGGAAGATGAGGTAGGTAATCGTTTTAAGGTTGAAGTCGCACCATTTCGACTAGCAATGCCGAACATTCTTCATTAACCTAATGCGATTAATTTCATGTTAATTAACGCATTGTTAATGGGAGCACCATGGCGACTTATCTTGTCGGTGATATTCAAGGCTGTTTACCCGACTTAAAAAAACTATTAGCCCAAGCAAATTTCGATCCTCACCATGATCATTTATGGCTTGCAGGCGATCTGGTTGCACGCGGACCTGAATCTTTAGAAACATTACGTTTTGTAAAAGCATTAGGCGATCATGCGACGGTCATTTTAGGCAATCATGATCTGCATTTATTAGCGGTATCTCACCAACTAGCGCGCGCGAAAAAAAGCGATAATATCCATCAAATTTTCACCGCAGAAGACAGCAAAGAATTACTTGATTGGTTACGCCACCAGCCTCTATTAGCTGAACACCCAGATTATCCATTGGTAATGGTTCATGCAGGTATTACGCCGCAATGGTCACTTGAACAAGCCCGTTACCACGCTCGTGAAGTCGAACAATTGCTACAGTCTGATGACTATTTATGGTTATTAAAAAACATGTATGGTGATGGCCCTGATTGGTGGCAACAGGATCTGTCACGATTGGAACGACTACGGTTTACGATCAACAGTTTTACACGAATGCGCTTTTGCGATCCTCTGGGGCGATTAGATATGCACTGCAAAGTACAGCCAAATGATCCCACAGTTGGTGATCTGATCCCATGGTTTGATGTTCAACGTGTTCAACCTATAGAAAAAACCATTATCTTTGGTCATTGGGCTGCACTAATGGGTCATCAAGATCAGCATTGTATTGGCTTAGATACTGGCTGTGTCTGGGGCAATAGCTTAACCATGCTGCGCTGGGAAGATGGACAACGATTTGTCACTGAATGCCCGCTCTACGCCTGATCATGACATATAACAATGCCGACAATGATTGTCGGCATTGGTGATCATCGATATTGTGGTTATTTGCTACGATCGCGCTAAGATCACAAACTCCATCGCATAGGCATTGTTATCATCACTATCATGGTGCTCTTTGGTCACCACTTGCCAATCATTTCCCCAGTTAGGAAACTGAGTATCGCCGTCAAGATCCGCATCAATGAAGGTTAAATACAAACTATCAGCAATCGGCAGACAAACTTGATAAATGCTACCACCACCAATGATCATCAGTTCTGGCGCATCACCAGCGGCTAATTTAGCTGCAGCAATATCGTTAACAACAGTGATCCCTTCGGCTACAAAGTCAGGATTACGGCTAATGACAATATTCAATCGCCCTGGTAATGGTCGCCCAATCGATTCAAAGGTTTTACGTCCCATCACAATCGGTTTACTCATAGTACAACGTTTAAACCATGCAAAATCTGCGGGCAAATGCCACGGCATACTATTATCTTTACCAATGATCCGATCATGAGCCATTGCTGCGATCATACTGATCTTCATTATTGTATCTCCATTCACACTATCAGTGCGCGCATTATAATTCTGCTGTAGTTATACCACAGGCCGACGACGATAAAATAGTAACCCAGGCATGGCTAATCCAATTGCTAATGCTGCAACGATAAACATCGCTTTTAACACGTTATCAATCATCAATCCCCATAAAGCCAGTGAGAAGCCACGGTGATTAATTTCAACGATAGCAATCATGGCTTTAAAAGCAAATACTCCCGGTACCATTGGAATCAATGCAGCAACAGTAAACACTTTAGGGTGGGCTAAAAAGCGGTGCGACCAATGGACACCGATCATACCGACTAAGGTCGCTGCAACAAAAGTTGACCATTCAATTGACAGTCCCCAATACATTAATAAGAACCGTGTTCCATGGCCAATTGCGCCACCAATAGCACAATATTTCAATGCTTTTTGAGGCACATTAAACACCAGCGCAAACCCTAATGCGGGGATCATTGCCAAAAGCATATCATTGAGTAACGCCACTATTAACGTCATAGTAACCACCCCCACACATCAAGCACATTCATCGCTGCTACAATCCCCATGCAGGTTGATAACGTGAGTAAACTCGCCATCGTCCAGCGCGCTAAACCCATACAGGGAAAGCCTTTTACCATATCAGCGACGGCATTAATTAATGGAAAGCCAGGCACTAACATCAATACCGATGAAGCCATGGCTAAAAAGGGTTGCTCGCCAATATTATACACTTCACCAAGGCCTGATATTAAGGTGGTTACAAAAGCAGTTACGGCGGCGGATTAAAGTGATAACTGGCAATTTGTTGGCGGACATACATCCCCACTGATGATGCACAAAACGTCAGCATAAATACCGGCCAATCACCGCCGGCTAAACGACTAAATGCCGCACATGATAAGCCAATCATCAGCACCACTAACCAGCGATTATAACGCTCTGTTTTAAGGTTTTGTAACCGTGATTGGACATCGCGACAGTCTAATAACCCGCGCTCAACAAGAATACAAATACGTTGAATATCTGTCACTATTTGCATATTAATACCGCTATCTTGGCAGCGGCGAGTGGTGGTAATACAGGAGCCTAAATGACGGGTACTGATCACCATTGAACTGACTGATAATGATACTTCAACATGTTCAACTCCCAATGCCAATCCCAGTCGACGCGTCACATCCATAATGACCGAGCTTTCGGCACCATGTTGTAATAACCGTTGACCTGCTTCAATGGCTAATCGAGTCAATTGCCGTTGTTGAGATTCGGTTAATGGCTGCAGTACTCTCTCCATGTCGATATCCATTTATAATCCATTATAAAACACATTTTGTAACAACTAGCATACCTAACCTACAACCGTATACGTTGATTAAGCACAAAAAAAGCCACACCTTAACGGTATGGCTTATTCGCATAAAGCACGATCAGAACTTATGGCTTATAGATGATCTCAACATCGTAATCATCTTCATTCCAGTCATCCCAATCATCATCATCGCCGTCTTCATCCTGAACTTTCTTAATTTGTTCAGCGTGGTAATCATCCCACTTAAAGTCGACTTTATCTTCTTTCTGTTCTTCAACTTCGTACTTAACACGTGGCAAGGCGTCGATAGCAGCCATCAGATCATAAGTCAGCTCTTTAGTACCAATGCGATTTAACGCTGAAATACTGTAATGCTTACCTTCCCATGCTAATGCTTCAAGCACTTCGGTGATCTTTTCTTGTGCTTGTTCTTCGTCAAGAAGATCTGCTTTGTTAAACACGATCCAGCGTGGCTTATTACCTAACTTATCACTGTATTGCTCAAGCTCGTTGATAATAGTAAAGGCATTCTCTACTGGATCAGAACCATCTGCAGGTAGTAGGTCAACCATGTGCAATAACACACGACAACGCTCAAGATGCTTCAAGAAACGAATACCCAAGCCAGCACCGTCAGCAGCACCTTCAATAAGACCTGGAATATCAGCAACCACAAAACTGCGCTCTGCATCGACACGTACGACGCCCAAGCTTGGAACTAGGGTTGTGAACGGGTAATCAGCTACTTTCGGCTTAGCAGACGATACAGCGCGAATGAAGGTGGATTTACCCGCATTAGGTAAACCAAGCATGCCCACATCAGCTAAAAGTAGAAGTTCAAGACGTAAATGACGAATTTCACCTTTACTACCCATACTCTTTTGACGAGGTGCACGGTTTACAGATGATTTGAAGCGGGTGTTACCTAAGCCGTGGAAACCACCCTTAGCAACCATCACTTTCATACCATGTTCAGTAAGATCGGCAATCACCTCACCAGTATCTTCATCAATGGCACGTGTACCAACTGGTACGGTTAATACTTTATCCGCACCGCGTTTACCCGTACAGTTACCACCGCGACCATTTTCACCACGCTCAGCAGCATGGAAACGCTCAAAACGGTAATCAATTAGCGTATTAAAGTTTTCATCAGCGAACAGGTAAACATCACCGCCGTCACCACCGTCACCGCCATCAGGGCCGCCACGAGGAATGTACTTTTCAGTACGAAAACTTACTACACCGTTACCGCCATCACCGGCATCGGCGCGAATAACCGCTTCATCTATAAACTTCATTTTTTTCTCCGCACTGTGGCGTTTAACGTACAGCGATAACGGCATTTAGCACAGATCATCGCGTAGTAATTATTGTTATGGACCTTGACTATTTGCTTTGGCGAATAAACTTATGGCCTATAGCACAGCAAACAGCGCCACTTACCACAACCATAGCACCGAGATAGCCCCATATATTCAAAGAGACTGTCGCAACATATTGTGGCCAAGCCAAACTCGCAAGATCGACAAATAATATCGTAAACAAGGGAGTCAGTGTGATCACTGCACTCACTTGTGATGCTTGCCAACGGGCCATTGCTTCTGCAAATGCACCATAGCCAACAAGCGTATTAACACAACAGAATAACAGCATCCCTAATTGGCGGTTATCCATTGTTAAAATTTGTTGTGGTTGTGCCATTGGGGTCAGTATTACAGCACAGATGATATAAATCATCAGTAATATTTGTGCTGATGAAAACTGTCTTAATAACCATTTCTGCGCTAAGCCATAAACGACCCACACTAACGCAGCGGCAACAGCAAGACTAACACCAAGAGTATAGCCAGAAAAACTGGTAAACAACTCAATCAGCCGTTCATTAAAGAATAAGATCAAACCACTAATTAAAGCAATTACACCAATAATTTGATGCCGACCTAATTTTTCTTTAAATATCCATGCGCTCGACACTAATAGCATCACCGGCGCTAATTGGATAATAACTTGTACCACAGGAGGGTTCAGGTATTTCAATGAACTGTTATACAGCACAAAGTTACCCGCAAGGCCAACGCTGGCGATGGCTAGCACCACCCAGCTCATTCGCCCAAGATTTGATATTGTTGGTAGTTGCTTTCGCCACGCTAAAAACAGGCCTAAACCCAACGCCGCAGTTATAAAGCGATACCAAACAATCGTAAAAGGATCCATCACTTCTACAGCTTGTTTCATTGCAATTGGCAATGCCCCCCAAAAAACGGCAGTTGTCATCGCAAGAAAGAAACCAATCATCGGGCCGCGGTTAATCATAAACCCTCCAGATATAAAAAGCCCCGCCAAAAAGGCAGGGCTTTAATATTCGTGTCGATTCTGAAAATTATTCAGCGTCGATAGATACGAATTTACGGTTTTTAGGACCTTTAACTTCAAACTTCACTTTACCATCAGATAGAGCGAATAGAGTGTGGTCTTTACCTAGGCCAACGTTTGTGCCAGCGTGGAACTTAGTACCACGTTGACGAACGATGATGTTACCTGCTAATACAGACTCGCCACCGAAACGCTTAACACCTAGGCGTTTGCTTTCTGAATCACGGCCGTTATTAGTAGAACCGCCAGCTTTTTTATGTGCCATCTTTAAATTCTCCTGTTATTAAGCGCTGATGCCAGTAATTTTGACTTCAGTGAACCACTGACGGTGGCCCATTTGCTTACGAGAGTGCTTACGACGACGGAACTTAACGATTTTAATCTTATCGCCACGACCGTGAGTAACAACTTCAGCTGTTACTTTACCGCCAGCTACGAACGGTGCGCCTACAGTTACTTCTTCGCCATTAGCTACTAAAAGAACTGAGTCAAATTCAACGTTAGCGCCAGTTTCAGCGTCTAATTTTTCTAAGCGTAAGGTTTGGCCTTCGCTTACACGGTGTTGTTTACCACCACTTTGGAAAACAGCGTACATGTCTTACTCCGCTTCTCCGCATAGGCCATTTGCCACGTCTAAAATGGGCAATGGGTATGCGCTTAATCTTGTCATCAATAGGGCGCGAATGTTACGCGAAAAGAGACTTTGTGGCAAGCCATTCTCGAAAGAAAATTGGTGAAAAGCTACCCAATCCAAAAACTGTTTGAAATAGCTGTATTTGAGGTTATGACGATATGGTTATTTTAGTGTAAGATTCCAGTATCAATTCGAAAAATTTTCCGCCCTACGCGGCTAACAATCTTGCTGGACGTATAATGGATTTTAAAGCTATCCAAGCGCTCACCGCCAACGATATGGCGGAAGTCGACGCGAAGATACAGGCGCAACTTAACTCAGATGTTGCCCTCATCAATCAACTCGGATTCTACATTGTAAACAGTGGCGGCAAACGTATTCGCCCTATGCTGGCAGTATTAACAGCACGTGCACTTGACTATGAGGGTGATAAACACACCACAGCAGCTGCTTTTGTTGAATTTATTCATACCGCAACATTGCTCCATGACGATGTTGTTGATGAATCAGATATGCGCCGTGGCAAAGAAACGGCAAATGCTGCGTTTGGTAACGCCGCGAGTGTGTTAGTGGGTGATTATATTTACACGCGCTCATTTCAAATGATGACCAGCCTACGATCTTTAAAGATCCTCGACATCATGAGTGAAGCCACTAACGTAATCGCTGAAGGTGAGGTGTTGCAGTTAATGAACTGTAATGATCCTGACACTACTGAAGATAGCTACATGCAAGTTATCTACTCAAAAACAGCACGTTTATTTGAAGCTTCAACCCAAGTAGCAGCAATTATTGCCGAAGCACCGACTAATATTGAAGTCGCACTTCAAGAATATGGCCGTTATTTAGGTACCGCCTTCCAGCTTATCGATGATGTGCTTGACTACGTTGCCGATGGCAAAGAAATGGGCAAGAACGTCGGCGATGATCTTGCTGAAGGTAAACCAACGTTACCGTTACTGCATGCAATGCACCATGGCGATCAAGCGCAAGCGGCAATGATACGTGACGCAATTATGCATGCTAATGGTATGGATAAACTTGATGCTATTTTGGCGTGTATGCGCCAGCATGGTTCATTAGAATACACCCAGCAACGTGCCGAGCAAGAAGCGCAGAAAGCCATAGCAGCTCTTGCACCAATTGCTGATTCAGACTACAAACAAG
The DNA here is from genome assembly GCF_002954455.1 of Photobacterium aquimaris. Lineage (GTDB taxonomy): Bacteria > Pseudomonadota > Gammaproteobacteria > Enterobacterales > Vibrionaceae > Photobacterium > Photobacterium aquimaris. Next base: position 14,808 of record NZ_MSCC01000001.1, on the reverse strand, counting down.
CTTTAATTACATTAGCGCACATGGCTGTACAACGTAAAAAATAACGCTCCCTTTGCGATGAAAAACCTGTCTTTGGTGGCAGGTTTTTTTCTTTCTAGTAACCGATATTTTATCGTTGTTATGCTACGATCCATGATGATCTATACTGTAACTACTCAGTAAGTATTATGCTTTATAGGCTAAGAAGGTGAGTATGGATATCAAACATCTAACGACTGGAATGTGGGTCGAATCTTATCATGGCGTTGGAAAAGTGATCGGCATTGATCATCAACATCAATCAGTGATCGTTGAGCACCACCACGATCATCAACTACAGTCGATTAATGTATCAGATCTTATCGATCAACCTCAGCTTCATAACGATTGCGATCGTTATTATTAATATTTCGCAAAGACAAAAAGCCCCTCCATAATTGATTATCTAACTATTGAGGGGCAGTTATTTCTTATATTGTTAATTATCTTGGCTTATTTTGCAGCGAACTCTTCACCAAGAGTAATATCGCCACGCAATGTATCTAGCATACTTTCTAATGCATCTTGCTCAAATGCACTTAAATGACCGTAATCCATCACTTCCTCAATCCCTTCTTTACCCAGTAATACTGGTTGAGCGAATAAACGAGCATGTTTACCATCCCCTTCAACATATGCACATTCAACAACATCCTGCTCACCTTGTAGCGCACGTACCATCGCTAAACCAAAGCGACATGCCGCTTGACCCATAGAGAGCGTTGCAGAGCCGCCACCAGCTTTTGCTTCCACAACTTCAGTACCTGCATTCTGAATACGAGGCGTTAATGCTTTCACTTCATCGTCAGTAAAGCTCACACCTTCAACTTGTGATAGCAATGGTAAAATAGTCACGCCTGAATGGCCGCCAATAACCGGCACTCGAATATCACACGGTGAAACACCTTTTAGTTCAGCGACAAAAGTTTCTGAACGGATAACATCAAGCGTGGTAATACCAAACAACTTACGCTTATCGTAAACACCCGCTTTTTTCAACACATCAGCTGCAATTGCAACCGTGGTATTGACTGGGTTAGTAATAATACCAACACATGCTGTTGGACATACAACGGCGATTTTTTCTGCTAATGACTTCACAATACCTGCATTAACATTGAATAAATCTGCACGATCCATACCCGGTTTACGTGCTACACCTGCAGAAATAAGCACAACATCAGCACCTTCTAGTGCTGGCGTTGGATCGTCCCCACAATATCCTTTAATTGCTACTGGGGTTGGAATATGACTTAAATCTGCCGCAACACCAGGTGTTACAGGAGCAATATCATATAGAGCAAGATCTGAGCCTGCAGGTAAACGGTTTTTCAATAGCAATGCTAATGCTTGACCAATACCACCAGCCGCACCAATTACAGCAACTTTCATGTTCGTTCTCCTTTACGATAGAAGTATATTTTTGAAGTGGGTACAATCTAATTCAGCTAATAATAGTAGTAACTGAATAACAATCTATGGACGTTATATTAAGCATAAAAAAAATACAATCCTCACCCACTCGCTTTGCGAAGTAACGCAGAATCCCATAAAAATGCACTCAAACGCTTTTATCAGACAAATAAAATAAATATTTAATAATGGCTGTTATTTATCATAGTCCGATTAATTAGTTTTGATAAAACAATGACAAGAGCCACAATAAATTTTTTTATATATAACAAAAATGCAGCTTCACATATTTATTTTGATTCACTTTGTTTGCCAGTGAGTCACAGGTTATGCAAAAATGGTTTACCTCGTCCCTGTAGATAATATTTACTTATGCGAAATTCAGACAAACAAGAACGTCTCGTTAAAGCGTTTAAATTAATTTTAAAAGAAGAAAAATTCAGTTCTCAAGGTGAGATTGTTGATGCGTTGAAAGCACAGGGTTTTGATAATATTAATCAATCAAAAGTCTCTCGTATGCTCACCAAATTTGGGGCTGTACGTACTCGTAATGCCAAGATGGAAATGGTGTATTGTTTACCGATTGAACTTGGTGTTCCAACAATCACTAGCCCTCTAAAAGAGCTAGTGATGGAAGTTGGTTTTAACAGTGCATTAGTTGTGATCCATACAGGCCCTGGTGCGGCACAAGTGATTGCACGTTTATTAGATTCTTTAGGTCGACCAGAAGGGATCTTAGGTGTTGTGGCCGGTGATGATACGATTTTTATTACCCCAACCAATAACATCACTACTAATGAGCTTTATACGTCAGTATGTGGACTGTTTGATTACAGCCACTAATCGATAATTAGGGTCTATCTAATTTCATACCGCATCAATGTACATGCTCAAGAAATATAGACCCTTCGTTCATAGTGTCTCGTGATGATAAGCGACACTAATGTTATCTATTATTTTTCAGATTGCTCATAACCCCAGCGAGGCACTAACCCTTGCTCTATTTTGAGATGATCCAATATTCTTGCCACCATAAAATCAACTAAATCATCAATTGTTTGTGGTTGATGATAAAACCCTGGGGCAGCAGGCATAATCGTTACACCCAATTGCGATAACTTAAGCATGTTCTCTAAATGGATACTTGAAAATGGTGTTTCTCTGATCACCAATAGTAACTGACCACGTTCTTTTATCACCACATCCGCAGCTCGCTCAAGTAAGTTATTAGACATGCCATAAGCAACAGAAGCCAAGGTCGATGCTGAACATGGACAGATCACCATTTGCTCAGGTGCTGCCGAACCAGACGCTACAGGCGAGAACCATTCCTCTTTACCACACACCACTAATTTTTCAGTTGGGCACTGTAAATACTCAACTAATTGTTGTTGTGCTGTTGCTGGCGCTGCTGATAATTTAAGTCCATGCTCTGTCGCGAGTACCACCCGTGCCGCAGATGATATCAACAGATAAACCTGATAATCAGCTGCTAATAAACATTCGAGCAACCGTAAACCATAAGGTGCACCAGACGCCCCCGTCCATGCTAATGTTATCTGTTTCGGTTTCATTCTCTCTCACTTTTATTTTGCAGTTAATGCCGCTAATAACTTACCGTGAATACCGCTAAAACCGCCATTGCTCATCACTAAAATCGTATCACCACTTTGAGCTGATTCAACAATCTTAGCCACCAGCGTATCGATATCATCACTACAGAAAGCAGGTTGAGGGCATTGATTGGCAATCTCTTGCACTGACCATGGAATATTATCAGGTTGAAATAAAAATACTTCATCAGCAGCATGTAATGCAGGGGCTAAATCATGTTTATGAACCCCTAACTTCATGGTGTTAGATCGTGGTTCAAGCACCGCAAGAATACGTGATTGATTTAATTTCGCTCTCAGTCCACCTAAAGTCAGCTCAATAGCTGTTGGATGGTGAGCAAAATCATCGTATACCGTGACCCCGTTAACCTGACCTTTATACTCTAATCGACGCTTGGTATTGATAAATTTGGCTAATGATTCACAAGCCAAATTCGCCGTTACTCCGACATGGCGAGCTGCCGCAATTGCCATAAGTGCATTATTAACATTATGATCGCCCACTAATGCCCAATCCACAGTTCCTACTAAAAGATCATCAAGATAAACATCAAACACGCTACCATCTTCACGTTTTTTATCAGCACGCCAATGACCATCATTGCCAATATATTCCAGCTCACTCCAGCAGCCCATAGCTAATGTTTCATCAATATTTTTAACCCCTTGTGGCGCTAAAATGCGTCCATTTCCAGGAACCGTACGTACTAAATGATGAAATTGGCGTTGAATCGCTTTTAGATCGTCAAAAATATCAGCATGATCGAATTCTAAATTATTCATGATCAAAGTCCGTGGATGGTAATGTACAAACTTCGAACGCTTATCAAAAAAAGCACTATCGTATTCATCGGCTTCAACCACAAAAAACATACTTTCGCCAAGACGCGCTGACACGCCAAAGTTTCCAAGTACGCCACCAACTAAAAAGCCTGGTTGATAACCACAATCATCAAGGATCCATGCCAACATACTTGCTGTAGTTGTCTTACCATGCGTACCAGCAACCGCCATCACCCAACGATCATGCAACAAATAATCCTGTAACCATTGTGGGCCAGAGGTGTAACGTAAATTATTGTTCAACACATATTCAACACATGGATTGCCACGACTCATAGCATTGCCGATCACCACTAAATCAGGGGCTGGCTTTAATTGCTCAGGATCATATCCTTGAATTATTTCAATACCTTGAGATTCAAGCATAGTACTCATAGGTGGGTAAACATTTGCATCAGAGCCGGTAACTTTATGCCCAAGTTGAGTCGCTAATGTGGCAGCGCCCCCCATAAATGTTCCACAAATACCTAAAATATGAATATGCATATATTGCTCTCTCCATCGTTAAATTTTATTAATGTCACGCTTTGACGTTACTTCGTTACCATAAAAAAGATCTTTATATACAATTCTTTATATAACGAAAAATACTATGAGAAATTGAATCTCATTATGCGTTGAGATCCAACCAATATACAACTGAATCTCTCTCCCCCTTATGACAACATAATGCAAGGATTGTTTATGACCGATATTAGAACGCTTGGTGAATTTATTGTCGAGAAGCAGAATGATTTTCCTCACGCCAGTGGCGAACTATCATCGCTATTAGGCTCAATTAAACTAGCGGCTAAAATCGTAAACCGCGAAATCAATAAAGCCGGACTCGTTGATATAACAGGGACTGTAGGCACCGAAAATGTGCAAGGTGAAGAACAACAAAAACTTGACCTTTATGCTAATGATAAATTCAAAGCAGCATTAGAAGCACGCGATCAAGTCTGTGGCATAGCCAGTGAAGAAGAAGATCAAGCAGTCAGTTTTAACCGTCAATTAAACCGGGATGCTAAATATGTGGTGTTAATGGATCCACTTGATGGCTCATCAAACATTGATGTCAATGTATCTGTTGGTACCATTTTCTCTATCTATCGCCGTATATCACCCGTTGGCTCACCAGCCATAGATGCTGACTTCCTTCAACCTGGTCATCGCCAAGTCGCTGCTGGTTATATTATTTATGGCTCATCAACCATGTTGGTTTATACCACTGGTAATGGTGTTCATGGCTTCACTTATGATCCTTCTCTCGGTGTATTCTGCCTCTCGCATGAGAATATGCAAATCCCTATTGATGGCAATATTTACTCGATCAACGAAGGCAATTATATTCGTTTCCCATTAGGGGTGAAAAAATACATCAAGTATTGCCAAGAGTGTGTACCACAAGATAACCGCCCTTATACATCGCGTTACATTGGTTCTTTAGTGGCTGATTTTCATAGAAACTTATTAAAAGGTGGTATTTACCTTTATCCTAGTACTGCCAGTTACCCCAATGGGAAATTACGTCTTCTGTATGAGTGTAATCCAATGGCACTGTTAATTGAGCAAGCCGGTGGACGAGCAACAGATGGACACCAGCGTATTTTAGATCTTATACCAACCGAGTTACATCAACGTGTACCTTTCTTTGTTGGGTCAACCAATATGGTCAATAAGGTAGAGGCTTTTCTGCACGAAATAGATGACCAATAGCAATAACTATTCAAGGTGGTACCACCTTGAATAATGATTAATCCTCGCTTTATTGCTTTTAAATACCGTCAAAAAGGCCTTAGGTTTCGACGGTTGTTTTTCGCCCTAATCATGATAACCTCAATGTGTGCAACATTTTATTAACACAAAGGAGTCTGTCATGAGCTTAAACAAAGTGACTGCTGGTCAGGATATTCCCAACGATATTAACGTTATTATTGAAATTCCAGCTAACGCAGATCCAATTAAGTACGAAGTAGATAAAGCCAGTGGCGCGATTTTTGTTGACCGTTTCACCTCTACACCGATGTTCTATCCATGTAATTATGGTTATATCAATCACACGCTATCACTTGATGGCGATCCAGTTGATGTATTAGTGCCAACTCCGTACCCTCTACTGGCCGGCTCAGTGATTCGTTGTCGTCCTATAGGCGTGCTAAAAATGACAGATGAATCAGGTGAAGATGCTAAAATTATTGCGGTTCCCCATTCAAAACTCAGCAGTGAATATAATCATATTAATGATATTGAAGATCTTCCGGCACTATTAAAAGCTCAAATTGTGCATTTCTTCCAGCACTATAAAGAGCTAGAAGCCAATAAATGGGTAAAAATCGATGGTTGGCAGGGAGTTGAAGCCGCCAAAGAAGAGATCATATCTTCATTTAACCGCGCCCAAAAGTAGCAAGGAGACGTAATGAAACCAGTACTCAAATATGGGCTATTCATTGCCACATTAAGCTTGTCAGTAATGACTTCAACCAGCTATGCCAAAAATGTTTCTGTACAACAGTTTTGGCAATTACAGCAACAACAGCCCAATGTCATTATTGATGTTAGAACAGCGGCTGAATTTAATGATGGACATTTAGATTCAGCCATCAATATACCTTATCAACAGATTGCGACTATAGTGACGCATTATCCTGATAAAGCTCAGCCTATATTACTGTACTGTAAATCAGGCCGACGCGCAGAAATAGCCGCAACAGCACTAGAAAAACTTGGCTACACCGCAATCTACAATGGTCTTAACTATAAAAAACTTAAATCAGCACAGCCGCTACCGACCCTATAAAGTAATAAAAAAAGCCCGATTATTACTAATCGGGCTTGCTATTGTTAGAAGTCAAATATCAATCTTGTGATTAATTAAATTCAAATTGGTAAAGTAAGTCAACAGCCTGATCAAGACCAGAAACTGCTTCAACATACAAATTGCGCATTAATTTATACCGTAACGTAAATTCATCAACTTGGTTAAAAATACCTACGCCATATTTCACTTGTAACCCTGGAGCAATATAGCCACTGATAGTCACTTGTGAATCATCACCAGCACCTGAGGTTGATAAGCTTAGATCTTTAACACCAACAGCTTCACCAACATCACCAACAAGTTGACCACTTTGTGCTAAACCCATGCCTATTAAAGCGGTTGTCATTGCACTACTGCTATCACCAGAACTCTCAGCATCAAGATTCCTACCCGTTAAAATATATGACAATGCATTTTGCTGTGGCATTGCAGGATCCGAGAAAATATTCACTTCTGGTTTATCAGCAGGGCCTGTAACACGTACCCCTGCAATAACATCATCTTCGATGTTATTAGGATCTCGAATCGCTTCAATAGAGAGATAAGGTTGCTCTGCTGGACCATTAAAGAGTATTTGTCCTTTACGGATCAACAATTCTTGTCCTAACGCGCGGTAATACGATCCTTTAGCGATATTTACTTCACCATAAATCATCGGCCCTTTACCTGCTTGGCGAATATTAAGATCACCTAACAAGCCTGCTTTTAAGCCAAACGCAGCCAATTTAACGTCATCACCAATATGAACAAATATATTGGTTTTGATATCAAATGGAACCGTCGACTTTTCTATCACTGGTTGTAAGTTATCTTTTAAGATCACTTGATCTTTCGATACTTTTACCGCTGATTTAGGTAATTGATTAACCGTAATTCTTCCCCACGGAATTCCAATTTTACCGGTGATCTCTGCTGACGTTGGCGTAGCCTCAATGGTTAAATCAGGAGAAACCTTTAATGCTACCATTGGCGGCATACTTACTTTCAACTCTTTACCATTGATATTAAGCTTCGTTTTCCAAGCAGCCATATCCTGCCAATCACCACTACCACGCAGTAATAATTGACCATCTGGTGTATAAATATTACCGATCAAGTTAGCGTTATAGCCATTAAATGCTAATTTGATATCTGCATTTTTAACATCTAACGGTACTTTACGTCCTGTAGCTTCAAGCTTAGTCACTTGTAATAAGCCATTAACTTTAGGATGTAAAATAGGCCCTGTCACTGTCAAATTAGTATCAACTTGACCACCAAACTTATGATAATCTTTAATCATAGGCTCAAGGAAACCTAAGGTAAAACGATCAAGTTTAACATTAGCATTGATCTGTTTATCACCTTGAAGGTTAGTGATCTTTGCCTGACCACTTAAATCACCATTATTCTTAATAGCAACTAACCAATTAGTATTTAAAGTATTATCTTGCATCTCAGCATTGACGGTTACTTTATTCCACCCTAATACTAATGGTTGCTCGTCACTACTTACTTGCTGGCTCATTCCACCGGCAGGCATAATAATATTCGCCTTTAGATATGGCGCTGCTTTAGGTGACCATTTGGCATCAACATTTGCTCCTAACTCACCATTAACCTTTAACTCTGGTGGTAAGAACGGTTTTAACAGATCAAAGTTAAACTTACGTACCGCTAACTTCGCTTGTCCTGCAGCACCAGCAGTAAGATCTTGGGTTAAACAAATGGCTGCTTGTCCTTGTTGCCAACAATGAGCACCCACGGTTGCCATCGCCGTTTTAAGATCATAACGAATCGGCGTCGTATGGTTCAGTACCCAATCACCAACAGGTGTACTAATATCACCTTTGGCTAGCGTACCTTTCCAACCTGTTTTCTTATTAAAACTACCATCAATCAATAAATTAGTACCAACAGGATCACCTTTAGCATTAACACTCAAACTATGTTTTTGCTCTGTGCCTTTAAATAGCACCTTAAGATCATCTAATGTTGTTGTACCATATTTACCTTTTGCTGCCGTTAGACTGATATCCGCTTTCATATCGGGTAAAGGAATTACATTACCTTTAAGGTTAAATGATGCTAACTGTGCTAATTGCTGCCAACCTAAATCATTACCTTGTAAATCAAGCTTAATATCAGGGGCTGCCATACTGCCAGACAACTTAACATCACCATTAATCGCACCATGTAACCCTTTTAATGATTTAGATAAATTCGGCGCGTCAATCTTAGCTATCATGTTCCAAGCTTTATCTAATTGACCTTTGACCACCATCCCATTAGGACCATGCTTTAATGTCAATCCAGGTGTGTTTACTCGCAGTAAATCACCTTTACCATTAACATCAGAGGCATCTAACTTACCCACAAGCGTTAATGCCTGCTTCATAATAGTGCCATCAATGTCTAACTGTGGCAGTTTAACAAACCAACCGCCTTGCTTAGTTAACCCACCAGAGGTTACTAATTTACCACTGACGTTACCTTTAGCGGCTGGCCACTGTAAGCCCGGTTGAATATTTGCAAAGGCGAGTTGTCCATTCCAAGTGACTAATTTCTTCCAATCTGCTTGTGCATTACCGGTAATCACACCACCTAAGGTATTAACCTTCAAAGAAGAAAGATCAACCTTATTTAAGTCACCTTTACCATTTAACGCTAATTTAACTGCAGGCATTGGAGTGCCATCAATGCTACTTTTAGCCTTAAACGTAAAGCCCTTCAAGCTACCTTTAGCATCAATTATTGTATTATCAACCGTAAATTCTGCTGACTTATCAATTGGCCACTGCAAGTGTTTACTCGACACTGCGACATCAAAGGGGAAATCGGCTTTAAGTGGCGATAACTGACCTTTAATAACCGCATCCAACTTACCTTTTAGCTGAGCATCAACAAGTAACTTTTGTAATGAACCACTGGCTTTTAACGTTAACTGATGTCCATTAACTGGCTGCATTGCGATCTTAGCATTCGCATTTAATGTTAATGGATAATCGCCAGCTAATGTCACTTGTGCCTTGGCATTTAAATCAGCCTGTGGCGCATTAACCTGTAACTTTTCAACATTAATTTCACTGCCTTTCCCTGATGCTATCAGCTCAAGTAATGATATTTTTTGTGGGGTCTTACCTGCCAACTCAAAGTTTTTAATCGTAAAACGTTCAATATCAAACGACATTGGTAATACAACATCAGGCAATGTAATCGCTGTAGTGTCAGACTTAGCTTTGACCTTTGCTGCTGGCTTAGCTTTTGCTTTATCAGACTTTTCAGCCGGAGCAAGTGCTAACTTAATATTCTGCCAATCAGTTGGTTTTAACGTGACATGACTACCAACCACGGTTGCAGCAGTAGCAAAATGTTGCCAGCTAACTTTATTAGCTAGAATATCAAGATCAATATTATCTAAAGTAACTTTATCAATTTTGATTGGCACTGGAAGACTGATTTCTGTTACCGGTTCAGACGGTTGCTCAGGCTCAGTTGCTGGCGGTAATTTAGGCATCGAGAACTTAACGCCCTTTACACCTAAATCTGAAATACAAATTTCAGGTGTTAATAAGCAACGCTCATCCAATGTTAAATGTAATTGTTTAACCGCTAAATTCATATTGCTATCTTGATAACGCACGTCATCAACTTGAAAACCACTTAATAGTGATCCTTTTGTGGTACCAATTGATAACGCAGGTAAGGCTTTTTGCGCCCCCCAACTAGCAACTTTTAATCCCGCAGGAGTGTATAAAATAACAGCAACAGCAATAACTAAAAATAATAACAGGGCTAAAATAGCCAAAGCAATACGCTTCACCCAGATCATAATTCAGGCCCTAAACTAAAGTGAAGTTGAAATTTGTCCTTGTCGGGTTTATCAAGTCCCCAAGCAAAGTCAATACGTACAGGACCAACTGGAGATGCCCAGCGCACACCAAAGCCCGTACCTCGCATCCAATCTGGTTTATTGTTATTCCAGGTCGAACCATAGTCATAAAATAATGCACCCCACCAATTACCATACAAACGGTATTGGTACTCTATACTTGTCGTCGCCATATATTGGCCACCGATCATTCGACCAAGATCATTACGCGGAGAAATAGACTCATAGCCATAACCACGAATACTATTATCACCACCAATAAAGTAACGTAACGATGGCGGAATATCTCGAATGCTATCAGCTAATACAGCACCACCGGCCACACGGAAGATACCACGTTGATTTTCACCCAAACTTCGAATCCAAGCTGATTTTGCCTGTAAACGGACAAAGTCAGTATCTGAACCTAATGCTTTATTCGCAAATTCAACTGAGAAATTGTATTTACTACCAGAAGATGGGAAAACCCCTCCAGAGAATTCACTTTTGCTATAAGATAACCCTGGTAAAAATACATTGAAGGTACCTTTTTCATCGCCACCTTGCTTGTATTTTTCATTCAACCAATGTAACGATACCGTACGATCCCAATTTGACGCCAACTTCCAGTGACGTTCGACACCTAAGCCCAATTGAGTACTGATAGTATCGTGACTATCAACGTAACGAATACCACCGACAATTTGGTAATAGTTATTAAGTACATCATCTAATGGGATTCGATAAACAGCTTCAACTTTAGGCTGTTCTTTCGATATCTCTGATTTGAGGTAAAAGCTGTGACCATTACTGGTGATCCATGGTTTTTTCCAGTTAAACTTCAAACGTGGGCCAGTATCAGTTGAAAAACCAATACCTGTTTCAATTTGATTTTTAACTTGGGGCGTTAGGGCAACTTCAATAGGAATTTTATCATCCTTACGTTTAGCGACATCACCACCAACATAAATAGAAGAGAACCAACCAATATTAGATAAACGCTCATTATACAAACCTAATTTAGACGCTAAATAAGGTTCATTTTCGGTATAAGGGATCATCGAACGCAGACGTTCATCCTTGATTTGGCTGCCAGTAAAATGTGTCTCACCAAAAGTATAACGACGTCCAGAATCAAAATCGATCGTGATGATCGCTTCATTACGACTAGGAATAACACCTAACTCGCTCTTCTTTAGCTCTGCATCAAAGTATCCACGACGTACCGCTAAACTTTGTAATGAAGACTTAAACGTTTCATATTTACCTTGATTAAGCGCTTTTCCTGTACCTAAACCGCTATTTTTTAATAACGAGATAAAAGCAGGATCATCTTTTGCATCACCTGTAATAACAATATTACTTTGGCTAATGTGCGTGCGCTGGCCAGCATCAACCGTCACGGTAATTGCTATTTTTTTACCACTACCCTTTACATGATAATCATATGTCGGCTGATAATAGCCAAGGGCCTGTAAAGCCTGACCTATTTCAGTTTTTACTTGCTCTTGAAAACGTAACGTATCACTGTAATCACTTGGAGAAATCGCAGATAGATACGCATCAACATTATCTTCAAGGCTGCTTTTTAATCCCTTAACTTTAAGAGATGCCGCCATTGTCGGACTTGATAATACTAAGGCAAAAGATGCAATACCCAGCCACTGATAAACTTTATTCATTCGGATTATGCTTCTTGAGAAAATTAGATTAATTCACACGATCTATTTTGGTAAAAACTGTACACCTATACCAACAATAGTTATCAATATTATTGATAATAAACTACTCAATTCAAATATCTATCATTAACAACAAATTCAATTAGTCACATTAAATATTTAGAGAGACAAGCAACTTTTAAGGCAATAACCCCAAATAATTACTTAGCAACCAAATAACTCTAGAACAGTTCTGCACATTTTTGACATAAAAAGAACTAATAACGCATCAAATATTATCAACAAGCGTCGCAAAATGAAAAGAGTGTTCTTGTTAGTATTCTAAAATTTACTGATTTCGTACTCATGACTATCTTTATTGAATATCATGCCTAATTTAACTTTTTAAGGTATTGTCGTAGACAGTATTTGAATTTCTTTATTCACTTCTGATAAGACATTCAATAACTTAATGTCAGTAGACTTTGGTGGTACTAGACGTCCATATTCAAACTCAAACCCACCAATGCCTATGATAAAAAGTCGCCCTTTAAAGAAGTTTTTAACATATTTTGCTACTTGTACAGGACGATAAACTTGAAAAATTCTCAACATATATCCTCACACAATCATCAATACAACGTATTTATTTCTATTAACAACGAAAATATGCAAACAATCAGCCAAATAAACTCAGCAACAATTATTAATACTCACTTATTACAGTTATCATTATGTAAAATGCCCCCAAATAACTAATAATGTCATGAATAAAAGGATGATTATGTATAAGAAATTATTAGTAATAGCATTTATTGCTATTATCCCAACATTAGTTCACGCCAATAATCTTAAAATGAAGACAACACTACCCGCGGTTACAGTAACGAATAAAGGTGAACTTATACTGAACAATAATAGTATTACCTATCAACCTTGGAGTAGTGCCAAGCTAGTAGGAAAAACACATATCATAATGGCCATAGCAGGAAGAGCATCAGCAAAGGAAATCAATGCTAAATTAGTAAATGCGATTAGTACCGCAAAATTCCCACAGCAAAAATATCAAACAACAACGATCATCAACCAAGATGATGCTATTTGGGGAACAAGTAGCTTTGTAAAAAGTGCAGCAGAAGAAAGTAAAAAGCAATATCCTTGGTCATCGATTGTACTTGATAGTAATGGTAACGTACAAAAAAGTTGGGACTTGAAAAAAGAAAGTTCTGCAATAATCGTCCTTGATAAAAATGCTAAGATCTTATTTATTCATGAAGGGGCACTTAATCAACAACAACTACAGCAAGTCATTGCATTAGTGAAAAAAAACATCTGATCTCTGTTTTACTATTTAAGAAATATCATTTGTGGCCGCTATTAATAGTGGCCTTATTGTAAATAGACATTTCACAATGACATCAACCCAACAAACGCTAAAAAACACGTTAGAAAAACGCCCATTAACGAACAGTAAAAGTAGGGCTCACTCTCTAGCGCAATACTTTGGTTATGATTACTTAATTAACTCAAACCACAACAACTTATCACCTGCTGAGCGGTATCTTCATAGTCAACAATTACAATACCAACGTGAACAACAGAATATAGAAAAGATATTTAAATTAACTTACGATGAATGTAAAAACGAAGCGACAACTGACCCCGATCAGGATTGGTTAGTACGTTTTATTAAGATGGCAAAGCAAGTATATAGTCCATCAATGCAAATTTTATGGGCTAGAATTCTCAAAAAAGAACTTATACTACCCGGTTCCACATCTTTAAATACTTTGACTGTTTTAATAACAATGACTCAAAAAGAAACACTTTTATTTCAACGCGTTATCAGTGTATGTTGCCAACTCGGTAAAAAAAATAATAAAGTAATCATTACCAGCATTAAAATACCGTCAAGATTTATTCAACTCGGAAAAAAAATAAAACATTATCCAATAGTATACGATCGATACAACCTTCCCTATTCCAGTATTATTATTTTAATGGACTTAGGACTTATACTAAAAACAGAGTTTGAATCAAGTACGATTGATCACACCATGCAGTTTCACTTACATCTACAAAATACGCATTACAGCTTAAATTGCCATAATAAAAACACATCACTGACTTATTACCGTCTATCACCAATAGGACAAGAAATTGCATCATTAATCGAATATAAAAATAATTCAGAATTCCAAGCCTACTTGCTCGAAATATTATCCCAACAATTTACAGTCACTACAGGTTAATATTAAAGCTAACAAAAGGAATTTGTGAGACGTTAATAGACTGCCTTGAGTAAATAAATAATCACACACCACCTTACTCTAAAATCCCCCATACTATGGTCGTGATTGATGATACAGACTGATACACTTATAGTATTATTAAAAAGTAATATTATAAGTATCATATTCCTCTAAACTTAACCCAATTAAACAAGTTTAGAGTTGGTTACGAAAAGGCTATTTCTTCTAATTATAACGGCATTGCAGATAAAGTCTGTCTTACATAAAATTATTGTAATGAATCAACTTTGCGCATCACTAAAATGTATTCAAGAGATTAACCTGAGTAAGTTACTTTTATACAAACGAAAAAAACCTG